>CAWGHJ010000003.1:0-982500 GCA_963822385.1 uncultured Actinomycetes bacterium | reverse complement strand
CCTAATATCTGCGCATTTCACCGCTACACTAGGAATTCCCCGCTCCCCTACCGAACTCTAGTCACAGCAGTATCAGATGCAGGCTTTGGGTTGAGCCCAAAGTTTTCACACCTGACTTACCGAACCGCCTACGAGCTCTTTACGCCCAATAAATCCGGACAACGCTTGGTGCCTACGTGTCACCGCGGCTGCTGGCACGTAGTTGGCCGCACCTTCTTCTGCAAGTACCGTCATTTTCGTTCCTGCTGAAAGCGGTTTACAACCCGAGAGCCTTCTTCCCGCACGCGGCGTTGCTGCGTCAGGCTTTCGCCCATTGCGCAAGATTCCCCACTGCTGCCTCCCGTAGGAGTCTGGGCCGTGTCTCAGTCCCAGTGTGGCTGATCATCCTCTCAGACCAGCTACCCGTCGATGCCTTGGTAGGCCGTTACCCCACCAACAAGCTGATAGGCCGCGAGGCTCTCCCGATCCGGTAACCCTTTCGTCAGCGCGCCATGCGACGCTCCGACGTCATCCGGTATTAGCAGTCGTTTCCAACTGTTATCCCAGAGACCGGGACAAGTTCCTCACGTGTTACGCACCCGTTCGCCACTAGGTCTTCCGAAGTATTGCTACTTCATGGACCTCGTTCGACTTGCATGTGTTAAGCACGCCGCCAGCGTTCGTCCTGAGCCAGGATCAAACTCTCCAACGAAACCGTGAACGACCAGCACCCGAAGGTGTTGGCCGAAACGATTGTGTTCGAGACCGAGCGCTCCATCGGGGAATAGCCGATGTGCCGGCGCTCAGATCTGACTTGATTTGCCTCGAGGTTGGGACCCCGAGGACTTTATGAATTGACAGACAGCATCCAGCCACGAACCGAGGTCCGTGTCCGTTGCTGCCCGCATTGGCGTTCAGTCTTCTCTTCCGTTTTCAAGGAGCCGACGCACCGAAGTGCCGTCGCTCTGGCACACAGCCTGGCTGTTGGTGCCTGCTTCGGTTGCCGTTCGGGCTCACCGGAGCGAGTAGCAACGCTATCGGACCAGGTCCTGGTCATCAACCTCTCTGCAAAGTTTTTCCGACGACGAAATCGCGCTTGCCCTTGCGGAGGAGCAGAAAACCGCCGCTGAGCAGGTCCGATGCCTGCAACAGGCCATCACTGTCCAGCACACGATTTCCTGCCCGTACCGCGCCCTGACCGAGGAGGCGGGCCACCTCGCTGTTCGACTTGGCCACCCCCGCCTCGATGAGCAGTTCGTGCACGCGCAGGTTCTGGATGTCGTCAGGAAGGGTCACGGATGGTGCTTCGGCGGCCACGACCGTCAACGCGTCGACCGATGCGGTGGTCGGATCGCCACCGAAGAGCACCGCGGCCGCCTCGGTCGCGGCGGCCGCGGCGGTGGGGCCGTGCACCATCCCGGTCAGTCTCGTCGGCCAGGGCGCGCTGCGCCAGTCGGCGCTCGGGTGCCGCGTCGTGCTCCGCCAACATCGCCAGCGAGCTCGTCGAGCGGGCGCAGCGAGAGCATCTTCAGGTAGGTGCCGACCATCTGGTCGTCGGTCTGCACCCAGAACTGGCGGAACTGGTACGGCGACGTGCGCGCCGCGTCGAGCCAGACCGCTCCCCCGACCGACTTGCCGAACTTCGACGCCGTCGCTCTTGACCATCAGCGGATGGGTGATCGCGAACGCTTGCTTCGACAGGCGACGGCGGACGAGCTCGACGCCGGCGGTGATGTTGCCCCACTGGTCGCTGGCACCGGCCTGCAGTTCGACACCGTGCGCCTCGTACAGGTGCCGGAAGTCGTTCGCCTGGAGCAGCATGTAGGAGAACTCGGTGTAGGAGATGCCGTGCTCGCTGTCGATGCGGCTGCGTACCGAGTCCTTGGCGATCATCTGGTTGACCGTGAAGTGCTTGCCGACGTCGCGCAGGAATTCGAGCATCGAGATGGGCGTGGTCCAATCGGCGTTGTTCACCAGCGTCGCCTGGAACGGTCCCGGCTCGAAGTCGAGCAGCCTGCTGAGCTGGGCCTTGATGCACTCCACGTTGTGACGCAACGTGTCGTCGTCGAGGAGGTTGCGCTCCTCGCTGCGACCACCCGGATCGCCGATCATTCCGGTGGCGCCACCGGCCAGCGGGAACGGGCGGTGACCGGCCATCTGGAAGCGACGCATGAACAGCTGCCCCACCAGGTGGCCGACGTGCAGCGAGTCGGCCGTCGGATCGAACCCGATGTACAGACCGATGGGACCTTCCGCCAGGCGGGCACGCAGTGCGGCCAGGTCGGTCGTGTCGTGGACGAGGCCTCGAGCCTCGAGGTCGGCGAGCAGATCCATAGGCGGTCAATGTTGCCACGGGCGCGGCGATTTGCCCCGATCAGTTGGCGTACGGCGCTCCGTTAGGGTCGCCGTCATGGTCGCGCTCGACGAACTCGCTCAACGCTTCCGAGCCTTCGCCGGGACGAGCACCCGTACCCGCGCGCCGCTCTACTCGCGGTTGTCGGCAGCAGCTGCGGACGACGGCGACATTCTCCGGCTGCTGCACCATGCGCCCGAGACGCAGCAGATCCCTGTGCTGCTGTTCGCCGGTGTGCACTTCCTCCTGCTGCGCGGCGAGGGTCGCGAGCTCGCGGCCCACTACCCCAACCTGTCGTCGACGACGCCGGCGGGCGACCCCGTCCCCGTGTTCCGCGACTTCGTGCTCGACCACGCCGACGCGCTGAGCACGGTGATCGCCACCCACAACACCCAGACCAACGAGGTGGGACGTTGCGCCCAGTTCGTCCCACCGCTCGGGCTGCTCGCCGAGGAGCTGGGCACCCTGGCCCACGTCGACGTGGGCACCAGCGCCGGACTGAACCTGCTGCTCCCCCGCTACTCCTACGAGTACGAACCCGGCGGCGTGCTCGGCGGCGGGCTCGACCGTGCACCTGCACTGCACGGCCCGCGGCGATGTCCCGGTGCCGGTGCCCTCGTCGATGCCCCACATCGCGACGTCGATCGGCATCGACCAGTCACCGATCGACGTCCTCGACGACGACGCAGTGCGCTGGCTCGAAGCATGTGTCTGGCCGGATCAGGCCGACCGCTTCGCTCGGCTGGTGGCCGCCATCGACCTCGCCAGGGCCCATCCCCCCGACGTCCGCCAGGGTGATGCGGTGGCCGACGTCGCCGCGGTCGTGCACGAGGCGGCGGCCCACGGCCACCCGGTCATCAGCAACAGTTGGGTGCTGAACTACCTGCCCGACGACGTGCGGGCCGCCTACGTCGCCGAGCTCGATCGACTCGGACGAACACTGGACCTGTCGTGGATCATCGCCGAGGCACCGGCACAGACTCCCGGCCTGCCGGTCCCGACCTCGCACCCACCCGAGGAGGTCACGGTGCTCTCGCTGGTCCGCTGGCGGCATGGTGAGCGCGACGTCCGCAGACTGGCCACCACCCACCCGCACGGGTACTGGCTGCAGTGGGAGGCCGGCCCGACCTGATTCGGTCGCGGCGGGTCAGCTCGGCGGCACCATCCAGCGGCGAGGCAGGTCGGCCGCCTTGGTGATGCCGATACGCGGGGTCACGAGCGGATCGGTCGGCGGCGGAGTGCCGTCGTCGAAGAGCTCGGCCTCGCGCCCGTTCCAGCCGAGGTCGACACCGAGTGCCTTCGTCAGCCGACCAGGCCCCGAAGTTCGGCGCGGATCGACGCCGTCCACGACCACGCCGCGGAGCAACACCGCCTGACCGTCGCCCTCGGGGCCGGTGACGAGGTTGAGGCAGAAGTGCATGCCGTAGATCAGATAGACGTACCAGTGCCCGGGTGGGCCGAACATCGGCGCGTTGCGTGCCGTGCGACCGCGGAACGAGTGACTGGCCTCGTCGTCGGCGGTGTAGGCCTCGACCTCCACGATGCGGGCGAGTCGACCGTCGACGCGACACAGCACGTTGAGCAGCTCGGGAGCCACGAGCGTGGCGTCGCGTTCAGCGAACGTCGGCGGCAACCGCTGCACGGAGCTCGGCCAGCTTGGTGCGGAATCGTTCCATCTGGGCGGCCACCGGCACCGGGCCGGCACCGCCTGGCGTGATGCGGCGACGCACCGACACACCGGGGGCGACGAGTGCAGCGGCATCGGGACCGAGTGTCGGCTCGGCGGCGACCAGGTCGCGCAGCGCAGCCCTCGCCCGCCAGCGTGCGACGCACGAGCGCGCCGACGATCGCGTGCGCGTCGCGGAACGGCGTGCCCCGCTGCGACGAGCCACTCGGCCAGGTCGGTGGCCGATGTGGTCTCGGCGTCCGCAGCCGACTGCATGCGCTCGGGCACCCAGGTGACCGTGGCGATCATGCCGGTGATCGCCCCGAGCGCGAGGCGGATCTGATCGATCGCGTCGAACAGCGGCTCCTTGTCCTCCTGGTAGTCGCGGTTGTAGCTGAGCGGCAGACCCTTCATCGTCGCCAGGAAGCCGGTGAGGTCGCCGATGAGGCGGCCTGCCTTGCCGCGCGCCAGTTCGGCGATGTCGGGGTTCTTCTTCTGCGGCAGCATCGACGACCCGGTCGCGTAGCCGTCGTCGAGCTTCGCGAACCCGAACTCGTCGGTGGTCCACAGGACGAACTCCTCGCCGATGCGGGACAGGTTGATGCCGACGAGCGTCAGCACGAACAGCGCCTCGGCGACGTGGTCGCGGGAGCCGACGGCGTCGAGCGAGTTCTCGAACCGACCGGCGAAGCCCAGCTCGGACGCCGTGAAGTCGGGGTCGAGCGGCAACGACGAGCCGGCCAGCGCGCCTGCGCCGAGCGGCGAGACGTCGATCCGTTCGCAGTGCGTCGAGCATCCGCTCGACGTCGCGGCCGAGCGCCCAACCGTGGGCCAACAGGTGGTGCGCCAACAGCACGGGCTGGGCCCGCTGCAGGTGCGTGTAGCCGGGGAGGTAGACCTCGCCGGCGGCCTCGGCGCGCGGCCAGCAGCACCTCCTGCAGGCCGACGACCCGCTGCGCGACCGTGACCAACTCGCGCTTCAACCACCGGCGGACGTCGGTGGCCGACTGGTCGTTGCGGCTGCGGCCGGTGTGCAGCTTCGCGCCCGCGGGACCGGCGAGCTCGGTGACGCGCCGTTCGACGGCGGTGTGGATGTCCTCGTCGCTGGGCTGGAACTCGAACGTCCCGGCGCCCATCTCGTCGGCGACCTGTTGGAGTGCCACGAGGACGGCATCGCGTTCGATCTCGGAGATGATGCCGACGTGGGCGAGGCCACGCACGTGGGCGACGGAACCGGCGATGTCGTCGGGCCACAGCCGCTGGTCGAACGACAGGCTCTCGGTGTAGGCCATCAGTTCGGCTGCCGGGCCGCCTTCGAATCGCCCGTGCCACAGCGTGTGGCCGTGCGTCGTCGTCGACGGTCACGACAGACCCGCCAGTTCGCGCAGCCGATCGCGCAGCGTCTCGCCGCCGAGGCCCTCTTCGGCGATGCACAGCAGCGTGTCGTCGCCGGCGACCGTGCCGAGGATGCCCGGCATGGCCGCTGCGATCGAGCGCCGAGGCGACCACGTGCGCGCAGCCGGGTGGCGTGCGCAGGACCACGAGGTTGCCGCTGTTGCGGACCTCGGCCACCCACTCGCCCATCACCCGCCGCAGCTGGTCCTCGGGCGCCAGGCGGGCCGGCTCGTACTCGGGGATGGCGTACACCGTGTCGCCGCCGGGGACGCGCACCTTGACCGCGCCGAGGTCCTCCAGGTCGCGAGACACCGTGGCCTGAGTGGCCGGCGATGCCCTCGGCGTCGAGCAGGTCGACGAGTTGGGGCTGATTCGTGACCGTGTGGTTGGCGATCAACCGGGCGATCGTCTGTTGCCGTTGGACCTTCGAGGCCATGTCAGCGAACTCCCATCAGGAAGGCCAGCGCACCGCGCGCGGCGTGGAGGCGGTTGTGGGCCTGGGCGATGACGTGGCTGTTCGGCCCGTCGATGACGTCGGCCGTGACCTCGTAGCCGCGATACGCCGGAAGGCAGTGGTAGAACCCGGCCCCGGGAGCGGCGGCGGCCATCATCGATGCATCGACGCCGAAGCCTTCGAACAGCTTCACCCGTTCGGCCTTCTCGGTCTCCTGACCCATCGACATCCAGGTGTCGGTGTGCACCGCGATCGCGCCCGTGCACTGCGTCGACGGCCCGATGCACCTGGCGCACCGATGCCGGTGCCGAGCGAGTCGATGCGCTCGAGCTCGTCGTCGGCGGACGCGTCGTAACCGACCGGGCATCCGAGCGAGACGTGCGCACCGAGCAGCACGCACGCCTCGGCGAGCGACCGGGACACGTTGTTCCAGTCGCCGACGTAGGCGATCGTCCGGCCGTCGAGGTCGCCGTGCACCTGCTGCATCGTGAGCACGTCGGCGAGCGCCTGCAGCGGATGCGACCAGTCGCTGAGCATGTTCACCACCGGCACCGGGCTGATCGCCGCCATGCGCACGACGACGTCGTGCTCGAACACCCGCGCCGCGAGCATCGCGTGATAGCCGGCCATCACCCGGGTGACGTCCTCGACGGACTCGCGTACGTCGAGGCCGACCTCGTCACCTCGCGTGTACACCGGGTGGCCACCGAGCTGCACCACGGCCATCTCCATCGAGTGGCGGGTGCGGTTCGACGGCTTCTCGAAGATCAGCGCCACACCCTTGCCGGCGAGCGCTGTCGGCAGGTCGGTGCGCTCGAGCGAGGTCGAGCACCTGCGCCAGCTCGTCGGCCGACAGGTCGGTGATGTCGAGGAAGTGGCGTGTCACGACGTGAGCTCCTGCAGGACGCTGGCTGAGGATCTGCGACGGCTTCGGCGATCTCGGCCGACGAGACGGTGAGCGGTGGCGCCAATCTGAGTGCGCTCGCCGTGACCGCGTTGGTGACGAGACCCGCGATCGAGCGCCGCCAGGTACACGGTCTTGGCGTCGATACCCGGGGACAGCTCGGCCGCGAGCAACAGCCCTTCGCCGCGTACGTCGACGACACCCGGCAACCGGCGGAGCGCCGTGGCGAGCTCGGCGCCACGCTCGCGAGCCAGACGCGGCGCGTCGAGGCGTCGCATCTCGCCGATGACCGCACTGACCGCCGCAGTGGCGATCGCGGTACCGCTGTACGTGCTGCCGTGGTCGCCCGGCTGGAAGACGGCGGCCGCTTCGCGTGTGGCCCACACTGCGCCGACCGGGAAGCCGTTGCCCATCGCCTTCGCCATCGTGACCACATCGGGCACGATGCCCGCGTGCTGGAAGCCGAACCACTCGCCGGTGCGGGCGAAGCCGGTCTGCACCTCGTCGATCATCAGCAGCAGGCCGCGCTCGTCGCACAGGGCCCGCACGTCGCGCAGGTACTGCGCGTCGGCAGGAACCACTCCACCTTCGCCCTGGACGGGTTCGAACAGCACGGCCGCGACCGAGGGATCGATGGCCGCCTCCAGCGCCTGGAGGTCGTTGAACGGGACGTGACGGAACCCGTCGGGCATCGGGAAGAACGGCTCGTGCTTCGCCGGCTGACCGGTGGCCGCGAGCGCGGCGAGCGTGCGACCGTGGAAGCTGCCGTACGCACTGATGACCGCGTGACGGCCGCGACCGCCGAACTTGCGTGCCAGCTTCAGCGCTGCCTCGTTGGCCTCTGCACCGCTGTTGCAGAAGAACACCTGCCCGTCGCGGCCGGTGGCCTCCTTCAGCAGCTGGTTCAGCTGCACCGCCGCCGTGGTGGCGACCGGGTTGGTGAAGAAGTTGCTGACGTGCAACAGCGTGTTCGCCTGCGTGGCGATGGCGTCGGCGACGACCGGGTTGGCGTGCCCGAACGAGGTCACCGCCAGGCCGCACAGGAAATCGAGGTACCGCTTCCCGTCGGTGTCCCACAGCTCGGTGCCGGCGCCGCGCTCGAACATCACCTGCGGTGCGCCGAACACGGGCATGAACGGGCAGTAGGTCATGCCCTGTTCGTCGAATGCGTGTGAACTCATCTGACCATCGTTCCGATCCCCTCGTCGGTGAACACCTCGAGCAACAACACATGTGGGATTCGTCCGTCGAGGATGTGGGCGCGACGGACGCCGGCGCGCACGGCCTGGACGCAGCTCTCGACCTTGGGGATCATCCCGCCGGCGATCGTGCCGTCGGCCATGAGCGCGTCGAGCTCGTCGGGTGTGGTCTGTCGGATGAGGCTGGCCGGGTCGTCGATCACCCGCCGCAGCCCTTCGATGTCGGTGAGGTAGACGAGCTTCTCGGCACCCAACGCCTCGGCGATGGCTCCGGCCACCGTGTCGGCGTTGATGTTGTACGCCTGTCCGGCGGCATCGGTGCCGATGGTGGCGACGACCGGGACGAACTCGTCCTCCAGCAGCGCTTCGAGGATGGTGGGGTTGATCGACTCGACGTCGCCGACGAACCCGAGGTCGGCGTCGCGCGCCGACGCCCGGATGAGCCCGGCATCCTCGCCGCTGACGCCGACGGCGAGTGAGCCGTGGACGTTGATCGCGGCGACCAGCTGCGGGTTGACCTGACCGATGAGGACCATGCGGACGATGTCGATGGTCTCCTGGTCGGTGACGCGCAGGCCGTTGCGGAACTCGGTGACCTTCCCGAGCCGCGTCATCAGGTCGCTGATCTGGGGCCCGCCGCCGTGCACCACGACCGGGCGCATGCCCACCTGACGCATCAGCACGATGTCCTCGGCGAACAGTGACAGCGCATCGTCGTCGCTGGCGCCGGCGAGCGCGTTGCCGCCGTACTTGACGACGACCACCTGCCCGGCGAAGCGACGGATGTACGGCAGCGCCTCGACGAGGACGGCCGCCTTGTCGGACGGGGTGGCGCTCACGGGTACATCCCGACGGCGGCCAGCCCCGCGGTCTCGGGCAGCCCGAGGGCGACGTTGGCCGCCTGGACGGCACCACCGGAGGCGCCCTTGGCGAGGTTGTCGATCGCGCAGATGACCATCACGGTGAAGGTGCGCTCGTCGAAGCGGGCGGTGATGTGCGCCGCGTTGCTGCCCAGCGTGGCCTTCGTCGATGGTGAGCCCTCGCCGACGACGACGAAGGGCTCGCCGGCGTACGCATCGGTGAGCGCGGCCAACAGTGACGCGGTGTTGACGTCGGTGGCCGGCCGGGCGTAGCAGGTGGCCAGAATGCCCCGGTTCATGGGCGCCAGGTGGGGCGTGAACAGCACCTGCGCGCCGACCTCCTGCTCGATCTCGGGCGTGTGCCGGTGGTCGAGGAGACCGTATGCCGTGACGTCCTCGTCGGCGCTGCAGAACAGGCTGGAGTGCTTCAGGCCGCGGCCGGCGCCGCTGATGCCGGTGATGCTGTCGACCACGATGCCGGTGGTCTGGATGAGCCCGGCACGCACCAACGGCGCCAGCGCGAGGCTGGCCGCGGTGACGTGGCAGCCGGGGGTGGCGATGAGCGACGCGCCGTGGAGTTCGTCGCGATGCAGCTCGGGCAGCCCGTAGACGGCCTGTTCGAGCAGGGCGGGCTGATCGTGCTCGAAGCCGTACCACGTCGGGTACAGGTCGGCGTCCTTCAGCCGGTAGGCAGCCGAGAGGTCGACGACGCAGCCGACCGAGCCGACGAGTTGGGGGGCGAGGGCCATCGACGCCTCGTGCGGCAGCCCCAGGAAGACCAGATCGAGCCCCTCGGCGCGTGCCGGGTCGAACGCCTCGAACACCAGGTCGGGGTACCGGGCGGCGAGGCTCGGGTACAGCGCCGCAGCGCGCACACCCGCCTGGCTGTCGCCGGTGGCGTAGACCACCTCGAACTCGGGGTGCTGCGCGCGACAGCCGCAGCAGTTCGGCACCGGTGTAGCCCGATGCCCCCAGGATGCCGACTCGTGTGCCCGCGCTCGTCATAGACGCATGATCATACAGGTTGCTGCATTGTCATGCAAGCATCGACGCGGAACCGACCGCTCAGGTCGTGGGGGCCGCCGTCGACTGCTGGAAGCGGACCTCGACCTGCTCGAACCCGAGCGACCGGAGCATCGACTCGAGCATCGTCCGGGTGTTCTGCTCGGCCCGATCGGTGAGGTCGGTGGCGGCGGCAGCCGCGCCGATCTTGGCCTCGGCGACCTCGGCCAGTCCCTGTTCGCTGGTCGGGTTGTCGCTGAACACGCCGCTGATCCGGTTGAGCAGCCCACGATCACGGTTCATCACATGGCTCAGGTCGGTGTCGAGTGCCGGTTCGGCCAGGTAGGCCGGGGGCAGGGTGACGACGACGGACTTCCCGTCCTCGGACACCACGACGGCGCCGTCGCCGAGGTGGGCGAAGTCGACGATCGCGTCGACCGAGCCGACCGCGATGTACTGGACGCGTTCGCCGGCGATCGCCGACGGGACCCAGCGCACGTCGTCCTCCTGGTCGACCGTGACCTCGAACTGGCCCTGCGCGGCGTGATGATCGGCCAGGTCACGGAGTTGGACGACCACCGGCGGTGCCGAGTGGTCCACCGTGTCGGTGTGGAACGGATTGCCGAGCTGCATGCCGACGCCGATGGCGACGGCGATCAGGGCGCCGGACACGACGCCCACGACGAGCATCGGGAACGCGCGCGACCGACGGTGCTGCTGCTGCTTGAACATGACGGACGGGGTCTCCTCTGGTGCGGCAACCGTGCCGCTCGGACCGTGTGCGGCCCACCGAGGGGGTTGGACGTGCAGAATGGGGTGGTGAGTTCCCACGAGTCCCCGATTCCCGGCTCGGCCAGGGGCAGGTTGCTCGTGGCCACTCCCCCGCTGGCCGACCCCAACTTCGACCGGACCGTGGTGTTCATGCTCGAGCACAACGACGACGGCGCCGTCGGTGTGGTGCTCAACCGCCCCACTGGCGACGGTCTGCCCGACGGGGTGGAACGCTGGGAGGACCGCCTCGACGCCCCCGGCGTGCTGTTCGAGGGCGGGCCGGTGGAACTGGACGCGCTGATCGCGCTGGGTCGCATCGAGCCCGGTTCGATCGACGACGACGACGCCTGGACCACCGTCGTCGGCGACATCGCGTCCATCGACCTGGCCCTGGATCCGGCGCTCGTCGCCGCGCCCCTGCGCCGCCTGCGGGTGTTCCGCGGCTACTCGGGGTGGGGCCCGCAGCAGTTGGACGGCGAGCTGGCCGAGGGCGCCTGGATGGTGCTCCCCGCCGAGCAGGACGACGTGTTCAGCGACGAGCCCGACGGCCTGTGGCGTGCGGTCATCCGTCGCCAGGGCGGTCGCATCGCCTGGGTGGCCAACGCGCCGGACGATCTCAGCTCGAACTAGCGACCAGGGTCGCGGTCAGCGCAGCGTGGCGCCGAGCTTGGCCACGGCCGCGACGATCTTGTCGCGCACCTGGGCCACGTCGGCGTCGGTGAGGGTGCGATCGGCGGCCTGCAGACGAAGGCGATACGCCAGGCTGCGGGCGCCGTCGGCGATGCCCTTGCCTCGGTAGACGTCGAACAGCGCCAACTCGACCAACCCACTGCCCGCGCCCTGGCGAATGGCCTTCTCGACCTTCTCCGCCGTCACCGACTCGGGGACCGAGAACGCCAGATCGAAGTCGCTGGAGGGGAACCGGCTGGTGGGCTTCCACTGCGGAACCTTGGGGTCGTTGGCGAGCAGGACCGACAGGTTCAGCTCGAGCACGGCGACCCGTTCGCTGATGCCGTACGCATCGAGCACGTCGGGGTGCACCTCGCCGACCACGCCGACCCGGTCCTTGCCGACCGACAGCGTGGCCGATCGGGTCGGATGCAGCCCTGACGGGACGTTCGTCTGATCGACGCGCGCTCCCCAGCCCATCGCCGCGACGAGTTCGCGCCAGACGGTCATCGCCGCAGTGGCGTCGCTGCCGGCGAGCACCAGACCGAGCGCCTCGTGCTCGGCGGGGAGCACGTCGTCGCTGGGCGGGTAGACGTGACCGACCTCGAACAGCTGGACGCCGTTGCTGCGGTGCGACTCGTTGTACTCGATGGCCTTCAAGAGGCCGGGCCGCAGCGATGTGCGCAGTACGTCGTCGCCGACGACCAGCGGGTTGAGCAGGCGAACCGCCTCGGGCGGCAGTCCGGCGCGCTCGAGGTCGCCGGCGGCGAGGAACGGATGCGGGATGGCTTCACTGAGGCCGAGGCCGAGCAGCACGTCGCGGAGCCGGCGCCGTCGGTGCTGCACCGCGGTGAGTCCGCCGGGGACGGTGCTCTTGGGCACGGTCTTGCCGAGTGCGCCGTAGCCGAAGTGGCGAGCGACTTCCTCGACGATGTCGATCTCGAGGGTGCAGTCGGGCCGCCAGGACGGCACCGTCACCTGCAGGGCACCGTCGACGGGCGCACATGTGAAACCGATCGGCTCGATGAGCTTCGTGATCTGCGCCGCGGTGAAGGGCGTGCCGAGCACGTGCCCGACGCGCTCGGGGCGAACGGTGATGCGCGTCGGCGTGGGCAGGTGCTCGGTGCGGGCATCGACCATTCCCTGGTGCACCACGAGGTCGGGGCAGGTGAGGCGGAGCAGCTCGACGAACCGGGCGATGGATCGCTCGATGCCGAAGGGATCGACGCCGCGCTCGAAGCGGGCCGAGGCCTCGCTGCGCAGGCCCATGCGGGCCACCGAGCGCATGATGCCCATCGGCTCGAACCATGCGGTCTCGAGCGCGATCGTGGTGGTGCGGTCGCTGATCTCGGTGTTCTGGCCGCCCATGATGGCGGCGATGCCGATGGGGCGGTCGGTGGCATCGCAGATGAGCAGGTCGGTCGCGGTCATCGTCCGCTCGACGTCGTCGAGCGTGACGATGGTCTCGCCCTCGGCGGCCATGCGGATGCGGAACCCACCACCGCCCAACGTGTCGAAGTCGTAGGCGTGATTCGGCTGGTTGGTCTCGAGCATCACGTAGTTGCTGACGTCGACGACGTTGTTGATGGATCGCATGCCCGCCGCGGCGAGGCGGCGCGTCATCCAGTCGGGCGACGGACCGACCACCACGTTGCCGATGACCACCGTCGTGAACCGTGCACAACGATCGCCGGCCACGATGTCGACCGGGGCGCTGCGCGCCGGCTCGACGGGTGCCAGGACGTGCGGCTGACCGCCGAGCGCGAGACCCAGGTGCGCGGCGAGGTCGCGAGCCACGCCGACGTGGCCGTACGCGTCGGGACGGTTGCGGAGCACGTCGAGGTCGTAGACGATCTCCTCGCCGAGGCCGAGGGCTTCGCCGTAGGGAACGCCCAGCGGCGTGCCGGCGGGGAGCACGAGGATGCCCGAGTGATCGTCACCGAGACCGAGCTCGCGTGCCGAGCAGAGCATGCCCTCGCTGGGGATGCCGAGGATCGGCTTGGGCTCGATGGCCCGGCCATCGGGCATGACCGTGCCGGGCGTCGCCAGTGGGATGACGTCGTCGGGCTGCATGTTGAACGCGCCGCACCACACGTGGCGCTCGACACCGTCGCCGGCGTCGACGAACACGCGGTGCACCTTCGCCGCGTCGGGGTGCCGTTCGGTCTTCAGGACACGGGCGGTGATCACACCGGGCACCGTGCTCCCGACGTGCTGCACATCCTCGACAGCAAGGCCGAGGTGGGTGATGGCGTGCGCGATGGCGTCGACGTCGTCGCCGACGGGCACGAGGTCGTTGAGCCAGGAATGGACGATCTTCATGTCAGAACTGCTCCAGGAAGCGGATGTCGTTCACGTACATCTCGCGGACGTCGGACACGCCGTGGCGTTCCTTGGCCATGCGGTCGATGCCGAAGCCGAACGCGAAACCGCTCCACTCCTCCGGATCCAGGCCTCCAGCACGCAGCACGTTGGGGTGCACCATGCCGCAGCCACCGAGCTCGAGCCAGTCGCCCGACGGGGTCTGGATGTCGAACTCGGCCGAGGGCTCGGTGAACGGGAAGTAGCTGGGTCGCAGGCGGCTACCGAACCCTTCGCCGAAGAACGCCTTGGTGAACGACTCGATGGTGCCGGCCAGGTCGGCGAGCGTGATGCCCCGGTCGATGACCAGACCTTCGATCTGATGGAAGACCGCGAGGTGGGTGGCGTCGGTGGTCTCGTTGCGGAACACCTTGCCCGGCATGATCATGTAGATCGGCGGCGGGACGTGCTGCATGACACGGATCTGCACCGGCGAGGTGTGCGTGCGCAGGACCGTGCTCCCCGGTGTGCCGTGATCGACGTAGAACGTGTCGTGCATGCTGCGCGCCGGGTGGTCGGGCGGCATGTTCAGGGCCTCGAAGTTGTACCAGTCGGTCTCGACCTCGGGTCCCTCTGCCACCTGGAAGCCGAGGCCGACGAACACGTCCTCGAGCCGCTGCCAGGCCTGGGTGACGATGTGCGCATGGCCACGCGACGGGGAGGTGAGCACTTCCGTGAGGTCGATCCGCTCGAGTTCGAGCTGGACGGCGCGCTCGGCGCGCTTCAACTCGGCGACGCGAGCCTCGACGGCTGCGGCCACGCGCTGGGTGGCCTCGTTGACCGCCTGACCGGCGGCCTTCTTCTCGTCGACGGTGGCCAGTCCGCCGAGCTTGGTCTTGAACTCGGCGAAGGGGCCCTTCTTGCCGAGCAGCTCGGTCTCGAGCGCCTGGGCCTGGGCCAGGTCGGCCACGTCGGCCAGGCGCGCCACGGCGGCGTCAGCAGCCGCACGTACGTCGTCGATCATCGTTCTCTCCAGTTCCAACCGAGGTGGTGGAAGTTACCCGGCCCGTCGTTGACGGGCGACTTCAAATGCGAGGACGGTGGCCGCCATGGCCACGTTGAGGCTCTCGGCGGCGCCGGCGTGCGGGATGGTGAGCCAGCCGTCGACCGGCGCGTCGTCGGGGACACCGTGGGCCTCGTTGCCCATCACGACGGCCACGCGACCCGTCAGCACGGCGTCGGTGTACGCGGTGCCGTGGTGCGACGACGTGGCCCACAGGGCGAGTCCCGACGACTTCACGTCGCCCAGTTCGGCGGCGACCACCGGCACCCGGAACAGCGACCCCGCCGTCGCCCGGACGACCTTCGGAGTTGAACGGGTCGACCGAACCCGCGGTGAACACCACGGCATCGGCTCCCGCCGCTTCGGCCGAGCGGATGATCGTGCCCGCGTTGCCGGGGTCGGCGATGCGATCGGCCACCATCACGAACGTCGCGTTCGCCGGCAGCTCGCCGGTGCGTTGGTGCACGATGGCGATCACCGGTTGCGGATGCTCGGTGCTGGCCACGCGTTCGATGACGTTCGGAGCGAACTCGTACAGCGGCGCATCGCACCGCACCGAGTCGGCGCCCGGGGCGACGAACTGGGCTTCGACCTGCCAACCGGCCGCCACGGCCTGGGTGAGCAGGCCCGCGCCCTCGACGACGAACACACCTTCCTCGGAACGCGCACTGCGGCGCCCCAAGAGGCGCCGCAGTCGCTGAACCTTCGGGCTCGAGTAGGTGAGCCCAGCAGGATGGGGAGCGCTCAGAGCGCCGCCTTGGCCTGCTCGACGACCGCCGTGAAGGCGGCCGCGTCGGTGACGGCCAGATCGGCCAGCATCTTGCGGTCGACCTCGATGCCGGCAGCGTTCATTCCGGCGATGAACCGGCTGTAGCTGATGTCGTTCAGGCGGCACGCAGCGTTGATGCGCTGGATCCACAGGCGACGGAACTCGCCCTTCTTGGCGCGACGGTCGCGGAAGGCGTACTGGCCGCTCTTCATGACCTGCTCGTTCGCCGCCCGGACCGAACGGCTCTTGTTGCCGTAGTAGCCCTTGGCGCGCTCGAGCACCTGACGACGACTCTTCTTCGCGTTCACTGCACGCTTCACACGAGCCATGGTGATTCTCCTTCTTCGTTCTCTACGTTCGTGGGGTTGCCGTCGGGATCAGCGCTCGCCGAGCAGACGCTTGATCTTCTTCGCGTCGCCGGGGTGCACCGCGACCATGCCGTCGAGGCGGCGGGTGCGGGTGGACGGCTTCTTCTCGAACAGGTGCTGGCGGTTCTGCTGCAGGCGGCGGAGCTTGCCGGTGCCGGTCTTCGAGAACCGCTTGGCAGCGGTCTTGCTGGTCTTCATCTTGGGCATGGTGATGTTTCCTGTGGGGTGTGGTGAGGACGCGTCCTCGCCGGGGTGTTCGACGGGTTTCGCACTACGGCGATCCCGTTCGGGTGACGATCCGTCAGGCGGGATCGGCGTCGGCAGCGGGTTCCGGAGCGGCTTCGGCCGGTGCGGCCTGGACCTCTTCGGGTTCCGGAACGGGTTCCGGACTGGTTTCCGGTGCGGTTTCGGCCGGTGTGGCCTCGACGTGCTCGGATTCCGGTGCTGCTTTGGCCTCGGAGTGCTTCTTCGGCGGCAACGCCTTCTTCTCGGGTGCGATGACCATGGTCATGTTGCGCCCTTCGAGACGTGCCTGGGTCTCGACCTTGCCGGCAGTGCCGACCTGTTCGAGCACCTGATCGAGGATCCTCGAGCCGAGTTCCGGGTGGGCCATCTCACGGCCTCGGAACTGGAGTGTGACCTTGACCTTGTGGCCTTCGGACAGGAACTCCTGCATGTGTCGGACCTTGGTGTCGAAGTCGCCCTTGCCGATCTTGGGACGGAATTTCACTTCCTTGATCGACACGTGGACGGTCTTCTTGCGCGACTCCTTGGCCTTCTGGCTCTCCTCGTAGCGGAACTTGCCGTAGTCCATGATCCGGCACACGGGCGGCGACGCCATGGGCGCGACCTCGACGAGATCGAGGTCCACTTGGCGGGCCAGTTGGAGTGCCTCCGGCAGGGGCTTGATGCCCAATTGATTGCCGTCGGCGCCGATGAGGCGAACCTCACGCGCCCGGATGCGCTCGTTGTACCGGTGTTCTGGTTGCTGCGGCGGTGCTATGGCTGCTCACTCCTGTGCAATGGGTGGTCCCCTCCTGTGGTGGCGATGCGAAGTCGCCGAACACGACGGAGACACACCGCTTCAGGCGGCATGCTACGCAATCCTCGATGACCCGGAGCGCACCCGAAGGTGGCCGGGTGGGGTCGTGCCGACGAATCGGCACCCCACTTCGCCTCAGTTGTCCCCGGTACGCTACCAGACGTGACCAGCGATGACACCCCGAGCCCTGACCACGACAGCAGTGCGGACCCCGAGATCGAGGCCGAGATCGAGGCCGCCGAAGCCGCGATCCGCGAGGCCAAGGACCGTCTGGCCGAGACCCCGGTCGAGCAGATCGTGGTCACCCACGTCGTCGGGTTCTACGAATTGGCCGCCATTCACCTGAGCGCCAACCCACCCCATCTGGCCGAAGCGGCCATCGCCATCGACGCCATGTCGGCCGTCGTGCACACCCTGGAGGGTCGTCTCGGCGAGGACGAGCCGACGCTCGTCGACGCGCTGCAGAACATCCAGTTCGCGTTCGTGCAGATCAAGAACCAACAGGGCGGCTGAACCGACCCACGGGTGCCCGTCGCACCTTGCCGGAGGTGACGGTGACGCCCTCGGCACGCAGCAGTTGGGCCTGCTCGGGCTCGTTGCCCGGCACCAGTCGGCCGACGCTGTTCACCACCCGCCACCAGGGCAGTTCCTCGTCGCTGGTGGCCAGGATGCGACCGACGAGACGGCTCTGCTTCGGGTAGCCCGCATCGGCGGCGATGTCGCCGTAGGTGACCACCTCGCCCTCGCGCAGCGTCCGGATGACATCCAGGATCCGCTGATCGCGTTCGGTCATGCCGGCGCGATGCCCGCGGCCTCGAAGCGACCGAGCTTGCCGATGAGCGTGAAGGTCACGTCCTGCCCGACCGGGATGTCGCGGCTGCCGTCGGCGATCTCGATGCAGTGGAACAGGTACCTGCTGCCGTCCGCAGCGGTGATCTCTCCGAGACCGACCTCACGGTCGAACGCCACCACCCGGCCCGACAGCCGCCCCGCCAGCAGGGTCACGGGATGATCTTCGAGATCGGCAGCTCGAGGATGCCGGTGGCACCGGCGTCCTTCAGCGCGGGGATGAGGATGTTGATCTGCGACTTGGCCACGACGGTCTCGACCGCGAAGCCACCCTCGCCTGCCAGTGGGTTGACCGTCGGTGACTTCATCGACGGCAGCAGACCGATGACGGCGTCGAGCTGATCGGCGCCGACGTTCATCTTCACGAGCACCTTGCCGCGGGCGTCGAGCGTGCCGTTGAGCAAGGTCATCAGCTGCCCCATGGCGTGCCGCTTCACCGGGTCGTCGTACGCGGCCTTGTTGGCCACGACCTCGGTGTAGCTCTGCAGCATCTCGTCGATGATCCGCAGGCCGGCGGCGCGGAGCGCTCGACCGGTCTCGGTGATGTCGACGATGCAGTCGGCGATGTCGGGGATCTTGGCCTCGCTGGCGCCGTAGCTGAGCCGGATGTCGGCGTCGATGCCCTTCTCGGCGAAGTAGCGGCGGGTGAGCTCGGGGTACTCGGTGGAGACGCGGACACCCTGCGGCAACTGGTCGACCGAGGTGACCGGGGAATCGCCCGCCACCGCGACGACGACCTTGATGGGCAGCGCCGTGGCCTTCGAGTACTTCAGCTCGCCGAGGCTGACCACGTCGCTGGCGGTCTCCTCCACCCAGTCGCGGCCGGTGATACCGATGTCGAACAGACCTTCGGACACGTAGGTGGGGATCTCCTGCGGACGCAGGATGCGTACCTCGCTGATCCGCGGGTCGTCGATGACGGCCTTGTAGTCGACCGACGACGAACGCACGACCGGAAGGTCGGCCGCTTCGAACAGTTCGAGCGTCGCCTTCTCGAGCGAGCCCTTGGGGAGCACGAGCTTCAGCACCCGCACGAGGCTAGCGACAGGACCGTCAGTGCGGGGTCGGAGAATCCGCGAGCAGCCGCAACGCGTGCGGCAGCACGTCGAGAATCGCCGTCAGCTGCTCGACACAACCCTTCGGCGAGCCCGGGGTGTTGCAGATGATGCTCTGGCCGCGGATGCCGACGATGCCGCGCGACAGCCGACCGAGGGGGTTGACCAGCCGCATCGCCTCGGCCAGTCCGGGTGCCTCCCGTTCGACGACGAGCCGTGTCCCTTCGGGCGTCTGGTCGCGAGGGGCGAAGCCCGTTCCACCCGTGGACACGACGAGGCCGGAGAAGCCGTCGGTGAGCGCGACGAGCGCTGCGGCGACCGACTCGGTGCCGTCGGCCACCACGCGCTGGTCGACCACGTCGAACCCGTGGGCGACCAACAGCTCGGCGAGGGCCGCGCCACTGGCGTCGACCCGGGTGCCGGCGACGACCCCGTCGCTGACGGTGAGGACCTTCGCGGAGAGCCCGGCGGGTGTTGCGCTCATGCGGGCCTACGGTAACGGAGCAGGATCATGCCGTCGGTGCCGGCGTCGTGCGGAAGCACGCGCCATCCGTCGCCGAACGGTCGCCACGCACCGGCCGGCCGCTCGGTGACGACCTCGAAGCCGGCGGGAACGGGATGGTCGACCGACTCGACGGACAGCAGCGTGCACACGCTGTAGATCAGATGCCCGCCGGGGGCGACGAGCGGCGCGCTGGCGTCGAGGATCCGCCGCTGCAGCGCGACGAGGTCGTCGACGTCGGACGGGCGGATCCGCCAGCGTGCGTCGGGTCGGCGGCGCAGCGTGCCGAGACCGCTGCACGGCGCGTCGATGAGCACGTGCTGGAACGAGCCGGGAGCGAACGGCGGCACGGTGCCGTCGGCGACGAGCGCGAGCACGTCCTCGGTCTCGAGCTGTCGGGCGTTCTCGACGATCAGGCCCACCCGCTGCGGTTGCAGGTCGGCGGCGACCACGACGGCGCCGGTGGATGCGATGCCCGTGGCCTTGCCGCCCGGTGCGGCGCAGACGTCGAGCACCAGATCGCCCGGATCGGCCGGCACCGCGGCCGCGACCCATTGTGAGCCGAGGTCCTGTACGTAGCCGTCGTCACGCGAGGTGGCCTGCGGTGCCTCATTCATCGCGGCGAGCGTGGCCAGTGTGTCGTCCTCGCCCAGTTCGGCCGTCAGTCGCTCGACGATCCAGTCGGGGTAGCTCAGCCTGACGGCGTCGGACGGCCAGGTCATGGGCGTCGTGGACACCCTGCGCAGGATGGCGTTGACGAAGCCGCGGACCCGCTTCGGCGCCAGCTCGACGGTCTCTCCCACAGCAGCATGGGCGGACACGCCCATGAAGTGCAGTTGGTACGCACCGAGGCGCAGCAGCGTGCGGATCTCGGGGTCGGGCTCGCTGCTGACGAACCGGTCGACCAGTGCGTCGCAGGCCCGGCGCATACGGGTGGTGCCGTGCACCAGTTCGGTGACGAAGCGGCGGTCACGATCGTCGAGCTTGCTGTGCTGCAGCTGTGACGCGGTGACGAGGTTGGCGTAGGCCCCGTCCTGATCGATGCGGCAGAGGCAGTGGTAGGCGACGCCGCGGGCGGTGGCCGCCTCGCGTGGCGGAGGCCCCTGTCGGCCGTGCGATCGGTGTGCCGGGCGGCGGTCGCTCATGCGAACGACTCGCCGGGCTGGGGGCGGGCGCCACGAACGAAGTCGGCGAACGACATCGGCGCCTTCCCTTCCGGTTGGACGGTGGTGAGCAGGAGACCGGGTGTCGGCGGCAGCGTGCCCGGCTCGGCGTCGCCCAGATCGGCGGCGAGCACCTTGACGCGCTTGTCGCGGAACGTGGTCCAGGCACCGCCGAGGCGGACGAGACGATCGATCTCGGTGGCGGACCGGGACCAGTCGATGCGCAGTTCGTCGGGGCGGATCTTGGCGGCGTACACCGGCTCACCCTGCTGCGGCACGGGTGCCGGGAGCGGACGGGCGAGCACCCGCACCAGCTGCTCGGTGCCGATGCGAACCAGGTCGGCCCGCAGGGACGCGCCGGTCGCGTGCGCGTCGATGGGCACGCGCACGGTGTCGTACACGGGACCCGTGTCGAGCCCCTCCTCGAGCTGCATCACGCACACACCGGTCTCGTCGTCGCCGGCGAGGAGCGCTCGCTCGACCGGCGCTGCGCCACGCCAGCGGGGCAACAGCGAGAAGTGGAGGTTGACCATCGGCACTTCGGCGAGGACGTGTGGCTTGATCAACTGGCCGAACGCAACCACGACGCCCAGCTCGATGCCCTTGCCGAGCACGTCGTCGACGTCGTGCGTGACCGGCAGGCCGAGCTCGAGCGCCGCGGCCTTCACCGGGCTGGGACTCGGCTCGCCGCCACGGCCGCGCCGCTTGTCGACCCGGGACACCACGAGTGCGACGTCGTGACCGGCGTCGACCAACGCGCGCAGCGGCGGCACGGCCATCGCTGGCGTGCCGAAGTAGGCGAGCCTCACTTCAGGCGCAGGCGACGGCGCTGGACGGGCTGCGGGGCCTCCTGCAGCCGACGCCACTCGGTGAGGGCTTCCTTGCGCTGGTCGGGCGTCATCCGGTCGAACATCAGCACGCCGTCGAGGTGATCGATCTCGTGCTGGAACATGCGGCCCATCAGCTCGTCGGCCTCGATCTCGACCTCGTCGCCGTCGACCGTGAAGCCGCGCACGAGCACCTGGTTCGGGCGGACGATGTCGACGTACAGCTCGGGGATGCTGAGGCAGCCTTCGCTGTACACCCACTCGCCGTCGCTCTCGACCACGACGGGGTTGATGATGGCCATCGGTTGGTCGTCGATGTCCCACACGACGATCTGCTTCTGCACACCGATCTGCGGCGCGGCGAGGGCGATGCCCGAGTCGGACTCGTAGAGCGTGTCGAACATGTCGTCGATGAGGCGCGCCACCTTGCCGTCGATCTCGGTGACCGCCGAAGCCTTGGTCTTCAGGACCGGATCGCCGAAGGTGCGGATCTGCTGCGCCATGCCTGCAAGGCTAGCGACCGATGCCCGTGCCCGGTTCCCACTACTTCGACGAAGAGCCCACGACCGAGTCGGCGCCACGAGAGGTGCAGCTGCTGCTGCCCGACGCGCAGTTCGCCCTGCGTACGGACCGTGGCGTGTTCGGCTACGACCGGATCGACGCCGGCACCAAGCTGCTGCTGCTCAAGGCTCCCTCGCCGTCACCCGTGGGCGACCTGCTGGACGTCGGCTGCGGGACCGGGGCCATCGCCCTGACGATGGCGCACCGCTCCCCCGGTGCCACCGTGTGGGCGGTCGACGTGAACGAGCGGGCTCGTGAACTGTGCCGCGGTAACGCCGAGCGAAACGGCATCTCGAACGTGCGCGTGTGCGCGCCGGACGACGTGCCCGACGACGTCCGCTTCGCCTCGATCTGGAGCAACCCGGCCATCCGCATCGGCAAGCCGGCCCTGCACGCGATGCTGCTGCACTGGCTCGGCCGGCTCGGCCCGGAGGGGACTGCGGTGCTCGTCGTCCACAAACATTTGGGCAGCGACTCACTGCAGACCTGGCTGTCGGCGCAGGGCTTCCCCACCACCCGCCTCGCCTCCTCGGCCGGCTACCGCATCCTGCAGAGCACGGTCGCCGAGCGTCGCTAGGCGCGGGGTGGGTCGACCTCGACACGGAGGCGGCTGCCCTTGGGGCGCGGCGTGGTGGCCAGTACGTGGCCGAGCTGGTCCCAGGTGTCGGCGCGGATGAGAACGCCCTTGGGCGTGGCGGCGAACTCGAGCCCGGTGGCCACGGCGAACGCATCCGCATCGGCGCCCTCGACGGCGGCCAGCGCGCGGAATGGCGGCAGGCCGAGCAGCTCACGGCGGGCGAGCTCGGCATCGACCACCCGGGCGGGCTCGCCCAGCTGCACCGCGGCGAGCACGTCGTGGTGCGGCGCGAACGTCTGGACGATCACCCGCCCGCCTCGGTCGCGGCTGCCCACCAGTCGTGCGGCACGCACGAGCAGCGCGAGCGCATGCTCGGTGGCTCGGTAGCGGGGGGCCAACAGCTCGGCGTCGAAGTCGAGGAAGGCCACCACGTCGATGCCGCGCACCCGGTGCAGCACGGCCTCGGTGCCCACGTACACGTCGCACGGCGGCAGCTCGTCGGACTCGCCGGTGACCGACGCGACCGGGCGGTTCGCCGCGGCCTCGAGCTCGTCGCGCAACCGGGTGACGCCCGGCTTCACCAGCGCCATCGCACTGGAGCCGCACGCCAGACACACGACCGGTCGCTCGGTGCCGCAACGGCTGCAGACCAGCAGCCCTCGGTCGTCCTGACCCACGGCGGCGTCGCATCGCTCGCAGCGCTGCAGCGTGCGACACGACCGGCACGCCAGCAGCCGCGCCCGTCCCGGCGTGTTGATGACGCAGACCACCCGCCTCGAGTGGTCGCGCAGTTGGGCGATGAGCGGCGACGTGAGCAGCGAACGTTTCCACGGCTCCTCGTCGGTGCGATCGACGATCTCGACGAACGGCCAGCCGTGCACCGCCTCGCCGGCCGTCGGCCGGGTGATGCGGTCGCCGGCCCAGCGCACCGCGGTCATGGTCGGACACGGCGACACCAGCACACACGCAGCACCGGCCCGGCGGGCGCGTTCGATGGCGACGTCGCGAGCGTGCCAGGTGGGGGTGCGCTCGTCCTGCAGCGCATCGTCGTGCTCGTCGAGGACGACGATGGTGCGCAACCCCGGGCACGGCGCCCACACCGCGGTGCGCGTGCCCACCACCACATCGGCGCCGGCGGACGCCTGGGCCCACTCGTCGGGCAGCAACGCGACCCGCAGACCCTGACGCCGCAACCTGGTCGCGATGGCACGCGTCGCGGCCGGCGTCGGGTGCACCACGAGCACGGGGCCGTGTTGGGCGGCATCCACCACGATCGGCAACGGATCGGTGAGTGGGCCGATTCGGCGCAGCCCCGACGAGGGCGGTGGGCTCGATGCCCGAGCCGGATCGACCGAATGCTGCGCCCGCGGCAGCAGCGTGACCATCGACGGAGGTCGGGCTGCGACGAGGAACGGCCGTACACGCGGTGAGCCCCAGCGGTCGGCTGCCCACTGGGCCAGTTCGACGACTTCTGGGGGCGGCCCGACCGACGAGAACTTGGCGATCGGCACCAGCTTCTCCACCGGCACCGACGGGTCGGGGTCGCCGAGCGAGACCACCCAGCCACCGACACGCCGCCCGTGCAGGGGCACACGCACCAACGCCCCGACCGCCACGCGATCGCGCAGCAGGTCGGGGACGAGGTAGTCGAACTGTTTGTCGAGCCCGGTGACGTCGGGGACCACCCGAGCCACCAGGGCGGGCCCTTCCCGGGCGACGGCGGAGTCGCCCGCCAGGGTCACACCCCGACGGCGTGCATGAAGGACTCGAGGCGGCTGAGGTGCTCCCACGTGAAGTCGGGCAGCTCGCGACCGAAGTGGCCGTACGCAGCGGTCTGCTGGTAGATCGGGCGCTTCAGGTCCAGGTCGCGCACGATGGCGGCCGGACGGAGGTCGAAGATCTCACGCACGGCCGCGACGATCTTGGCGTTCTCGACCGTCTCGGTGCCGAACGTCTCGACGAGGATGCTCACCGGGTGGGCCATGCCGATGGCGTACGCCACCTGCACTTCACACCGCTGCGCGGCGCCACTGGCCACGACGTGCTTGGCGACCCAACGGGCCGCGTAGGCCGCCGAGCGGTCGACCTTGCTCGGGTCCTTGCCGCTGAAGGCACCGCCTCCGTGACGGCCCATGCCACCGTAGGTGTCGACGATGATCTTGCGACCGGTGAGACCGGTGTCGCCGTGAGGGCCACCGATGACGAACTTGCCCGTCGGGTTGATGTGGATGTCGTAGCCGTCGGCGGCGAACTGCTCGGGAACGACCGGCAGGATGACCTGCTCGATGAGGTCGGGACGGATGACCGTGTCGCGGTCGATGCCGTCCTGGTGCTGGGTGCTGATGAGCACGTGCGAGATGCGCACCGGCTTGCCGTTCTCGTACTCGAGCGTGACCTGGGTCTTGCCGTCGGGACGGAGGTACGGGAGCACCCCGGCCTTGCGGACCTCGGTGAGCCGCTCGCTCAGGCGGTGCGCCAGCCAGATGGGCATGGGCATCAGGTCGGGCGTGTCGTCGCACGCGTAGCCGAACATCATGCCCTGGTCGCCGGCGCCCTGGGTCTCGAGGTAGTCCTCGCCGATGCCGACCGTGCGGGCCTCTTCGCTCTTGTCGACGCCCTGGGCGATGTCGGGGCTCTGCTCGTCGATGCTGACGATGACGCCACAGGTGTTGCCGTCGAAGCCGTAGAGCGCGTTGTCGTAGCCGATGCCGTTGATGACCGAACGAGCCAGCTTCGGGATGTCGACGTAGGCCTCCGTGGTGATCTCGCCGGCCACGACGCAGAGTCCGGTGGTGAGCAGCGTCTCGCAGGCGACGCGACCGTGGGGATCTTCCTTCAGGATGGCGTCGAGCACCGCGTCGCTGACCTGGTCGGCCATCTTGTCGGGGTGACCCTCGGTCACGCTTTCGGAAGTGAACGTGTAGCTGCTCACAGGGTGAGGCTCCTCATGGTGATGGGGTGGTGGATCGGTGGAGGATCTCGGACACAGTATCCAGTACGGCCTTGGCAATGGATCTTTTGTCGGTGAGGTCCACGGTGCGGGCCGGTTGACCGGCCTGCAACAGGGTGACGGCGTTGGTGTCGTGCTGGAAGCCCACGCCGGGTGCGCTGACGTCGTTGGCGACGACCAGGTCGAGACGCTTGCGGTCGAGCTTGGCCTGCGCGTTGACGATGAGGTCGCTGGTCTCGGCGGCGAAGCCGACCAACACCTGGCCCTCGGGCTTGACCTCGCCCAGTCCGGCGAGGATGTCGGGCGTGGGCTCGAGCACGATCTGGGGGACGCCCTGGTCCTTCTTGATCTTGCCCTCGGCCGCCACGACCGGGCGGAAGTCGGCGACCGCGGCCGCCATGACCACGACGTCGGCGGTGGGTGCCAGCTCGGCGAGTGCCGCCTGCATCTGCGCCGCCGTCTCGACGGTCACGACCTGCACCCCGTGCGGGACGGCGAGGTCGACGGTGGACACCAGCGTGACCTGGGCACCACGGGAGGCGGCCTCGGCCGCGATGGCGTAGCCCTGCTTGCCCGAACTGCGATTGGCGATGACGCGCACTGCGTCGATGGGCTCGCGCGTGCCGCCCGCGGACACCACGACACGCCGACCGGACGAGCGGCCCCGTCGAGAGGATCGCGGCGACCGCGGCGACGATGGTGTCGGGGTTGGCCAGGCGACCGTGGCCGATGTCGCCACCGGCGAGTCGGCCCGATTCGGGATCGACGACGTGCACGCCGCGCGACCGGAGCGTGGCCAGGTTGGCCTGCACCGCCGGGTGCTCCCACATCTCGGTGTGCATCGCCGGGCAGACCACGACCGGAGCTCGCGTCGCGAGCAGCGTGTTGGTGAGCAGGTCGGTGCTCAGCCCGGCGGCATACGCACCGAGGAGCCGCGCCGTGGCGGGAACGACCAGGACCAGATCGGCGGACTGACCGAGTCGGGTGTGCGGGATGGGTGAGGCCTCGTCCCACAGGCTGGTCTGCACGGGCTCACTGGCCAGGGCCGACAGGGTGGTACGACCGATGAAGTGTTCTGCACCCTTGGTCATCACCGGCACGACGTGCGCGCCGGCGTCGACGAGTCGACGGCAGACCTCGACGGCCTTGTAGGCCGCGATGCCCCCGGTGACACCGAGCACGATGCGCTTGCCGGCGAGCATCAGCGACGGGCGAAGTACGGGATCAGGCGGTGGCGTCGGCCGGAGCCGCGTCGCCTTCGGCGTCGTGGTGACCCTCGACGCGCATGATCTTGTCGGCGGCGATCTCCTCGAAACCGATGCTGAGCGGCTTGCGCGCGACCGAGCTGACCTGCGGCGGCACCATGTGGCCGAGCCCGTCGCCGAGCTGGTTGAAGTAGCTGTTGATCTGACGGGCCCGGCGGGCGGCCAGCGTCACGAGGCTGAACTTCGAGTCGACGCGGTCGAGGAGCTCCTCGATCGGCGGGTTGATCATGGTGTCGTAGGAACGGTTGGTCATCGAGTGGCCCTCCTGAAAGCAGCGGTGCAGTCTAACCGGAAAGGGCCGATGACACGGTCATCCCGTGGTGCGATGCGACTCGATGATGTCCATCATCTCGCCGACCGTGCGCTCGAGGTCGTCGTTGACGACCACGTGGTCGGCGATGGAGAGCCCCACCGGCTCTTCGTCGAGTGCCTTCTGCAGGCGCTGGTCGACCTTGTCCTCGGGGTCGCCACGGCCGCGCAGACGTCGCTGCTGCTCCTCGCGGGACGGGGGCAGCACGAAGATGAGGATGGCCTCCGGGTGCAGCACCTTGACCTGGCGCGCCCCGTCGACCTCGATCTCGAGCACCACGTCGCGCCCGGGCTGGGGCTGCGGAACCGGGGTGCCGTAGTAGTTGCCGAGGAAGTTGGTCCACTCCAGGAACCCACCTTCCTCGATGCGACGCTCGAAGGCGTCACGATCCGTGAAGACGTATGCCGTGCCGCGTTCGCCCGGCCGTTGTGCCCTGGTGGTCCAGGATCTGCTCAACCAGAGCCGCGGATCGCGATCCACCAGGGCGTTGACGATGGTGCCCTTGCCCACACCACCGGGGCCGGACACGATGAAAATATGTGAAGACGTCACGGCGGGTGAGGCCGTCATGGCCTCACTTACCGAGCTGCTCGAGCAATGCGTTCTTCTGCTGCTGGCCGAGGCCCTGCACGCGGCGGTTGTCGGCGATGCCGATGTCGTCCATGATCTTGCGGGCCTTGACCTTGCCGACGCCCGGGAGCGACTCGAGCAAGGACACGACCTTCAGCTTGCCGACGGTGGAGCTGGTGGACGCGAGTGCCTCGGCGAGCGAGACCGAGCCCATCTTCAGCTGGTTCTTGAGCTCCGCCCGAGCCGCACGGGCCTCAGCGGCCTTGGCAAGAGCGTTCGCACGCTGTTCAGGAGTGAGTTGCGGAGGTGTTGCCATGGGAAGACCCTACTCCTCCTGATCATCCCGTGGGTGGCAATCCGCCCTGGTGGGCCAGCCCGCGGAGCTGGGCAGGTGTCACACCACGCTCGGCGCACCAGGCGGTCAGCTCCCGTTGGACGCGATGTGCGGCGCGAGGATCGGCGAAGGTGGCCGTGCCGACCTGCACGGCGCTGGCACCGGCGAGGAGCAGTTCGGCGGCCTCCCAGCCGTTGGTGACCCCGCCCACGCCGACGATGGCGAGGTCGGGCAGCGCGGCGTGGACGTCGTGGACCGTGCGCACCGCGACGGCGTGGATGGGGCGCCCGCTGTAGCCGCCGCCGCCGGCGGCCAGGACCGGGAGCCCTGTCACTGGGTCGAGCACCATGCCGAGCAGGGTGTTCACCAGGGTGACGCTGTCGGCACCCGCAGCGTGGACGGCCTCGGCCACCTCGACCACGCGGTCGGTGTTCGGGCTGAGCTTGGCCCACCGCGGCCGACCGGCCGCAGCCGTGGCGCCGATGACCTCGGCCGACAGCGCCGCGTCGTGGGCGAAGATGCCACGTCGGCCTTCGAGGTTCGGGCAGGACAGGTTGACCTCGACCGCGACGACCTGGCTCGGCGCGTCGGCGAGTTGCTCGGCCGCACGCCGATAGTCGTCGACGCTCCGTCCCCAGATGCTGACGACGACCCTGGCGCCGGAACGGACGAGGGCGGGCAGTTCGTCGGCGAGCCACCGTTCGATGCCCGGCCCCTGCAGACCGACCGCGTTGATCATTCCCGGGCCGGCGGGGTGGACTCGCGGGGCCGGATTCCCCGCCCACTCGAACGCGGCCAGCGATTTGACGACCACCGCACCCAGATCGGCGAGCGGGAAGTACGCACCCAGTTCGGCCCCGTGCCCCGCCGTCCCCGACGCCGTCATCACCGGCGCCGGCAGACGACCGACACGTCGACCCGCACGCGGACGGCCCGACGAGGTCGCGCGACCATCACTCGACCGGTGATACTCCTGCAGGGGACGGACCATCATCGTCTCACCGGCCATCTCCTGCCATGCCCTGGACGGCGGCCAGCGCGGCCTCGACGGTGGTGACCGAGCTGACGTGGTGGCTGTTGGCGGCCTTGCGGATCTGCTCGCCGTCGGTGCGACCACCACGGCCCTGCGGGGTGTTGATGACGAACGCGATCTGACCGCTCTCGATCAGTTGCACGGCGTTGATGCCGCTCGCCGTCGGAGAGCTTGCCGACCACCTGGTCGACGGTCAGCCCGAAGCGGCCGAGGTAGTCGGCCGTACCGCGGGTGGCGGCGACACCGAGCCCCAGGTCGCGCAGACGCTGGGCGACCACCAGACCGGCCGGCTTGTCGCCGTCGGCCAGGGAGAGGAACACCGTGCCCTCGGTGGGCAGCAGGGTGCCCGCGGCCAGCTCGGCCTTGAAGAAGGCCTTGCCGAACGTGGTGTCGATGCCCATCACCTCGCCGGTGCTGCGCATCTCGGGCCCGAGCGCCGTGTCGACCTCGGGGAACCGGCTGAACGGGAGCACGGCCTCCTTGATGGCGACGTGTCCGTGATCGCTCGGCGGGCGCAGCAGGCCTTCGGCCCGCAGCTCGGCGAGCGTCGCGCCCAGCATCACGCGGCTGGCCACCTTGGCCAGCGGGACGCCCGTGGCCTTGGCCACGAACGGGACCGTGCGGCTGGCGCGCGGGTTGGCCTCGATGACGTACACCGTGGTGCCCATCACTGCGTACTGCACGTTGATCAGACCGCGGACGTCGAGTGCGTTGGCGATGGCGGTGGTGTAGCGCTCGATGACCTCGACCACCCACGACGGCAGCGTCTGGGGCGGGATGGCGCACGCCGAGTCGCCACTGTGGACGCCGGCCTCCTCGACGTGCTCCATCACGCCACCGATGAGCACCTCGCCGGTGTGGTCGCGGATCGCGTCGACGTCGACCTCGGTGGCGTCCTCCAGGAAGCGGTCGATGAGCACCGGCCGCTCGGCGGAGAGCCCGCCCTCCTTGCCGAGGCTGCCGAAACCGGCGAGCTCGGCCATGGCCCGGGCGAGGTGGTTGCGGTCGTGGACGATCTGCATCGCCCGTCCGCCGAGCACGTAGCTCGGGCGCACCAGCACCGGGAAGCCGACCTGCTCGACGATGTCGAGCGCCTGTTCGAGATCGGTGGCGGTGCCACCGGGCGGCTGCGGGATGTGCAGCTCGTGGCACAGCGCGCTCCACTTCTCGCGGTCCTCGGCAAGGTCGATGGACGCGGGCGAGGTGCCGGCGATGAGCTCGCGGGGCAGCTGGCCGGACAGCTTCAGCGGGGTCTGTCCACCGAGCGAGACGATGACACGGGGTGCCACTCCCCCCGCTGCGGCCGTCTCGGCGGCGATGACGTTGAGCACGTCCTCACGGGTGAGCGGTTCGAAGTACAGGCGGTCGCTGGTGTCGTAGTCGGTGGAGACCGTCTCGGGGTTGCAGTTGACCATCACCGTCTCGAAGCCGGCGTCGCGCAAGGCGAACGACGCGTGCACGCAGCAGTAGTCGAACTCGATGCCCTGGCCGATGCGGTTCGGGCCGCTGCCGAGGATGACGACGCGCGGCCGGTCGCTCGGTCGCACCTCGTTCTCGTCCTCCCAGGTGCTGTAGTGGTACGGCGTGAGGGCCTCGAACTCGGCGGCGCAGGTGTCGACCGTCTTGTACGTGGGGAACACGCCGGCCACCTCGCGGGCGGCGCGGACGTCCATCTCGTCGGCACCCCACAGCCACGCCGAGCTGCGCGTCGCTGAAGCCGAACTGCTTGGCCCGACGCCACTCGCGACGGGTGAGCGACGGGACGACGCCGGGTTCGGGCTGCAGTTCGGCGAGCGTGACCCGCTCCTCCATGATCTGCTGCATCTGGTCGAGGAACCACGGGTCGATCTTCGACGCGTCGTGCACCTGCTCGATCGACACGCCACGCCGCAGCAACTCGCCGACGTGGAAGATGCGGTCGGGGGTGGGCACCGCTGCGGCGGCGACCAGGTCGTCGTCGGTGCGTTCGGCCAGTTGCGCCTCGGCGGGGTCGCAGCCGAGCCCGAGTCGGCCCTGCTCGAGCGAGCGCAGGCCCTTCTGCAGGCTCTCGGTGAACGTGCGGCCGATGGACATCGCCTCGCCGACCGACTGCATCTGCGTGCCGAGGATGCCCTTCGTGCCGGGCAGCTTCTCGAACGCCCAGCGCGGGATCTTGGTGACGACGTAGTCGATGGACGGCTCGAAGCTGGCCGGGGTGGAGCGCTCCGGCGTGGACGTGATGTCGTTGGAGATCTCGTCGAGCGTGTAGCCGACGGCCAGCTTGGCGGCGATCTTGGCGATCGGGAAGCCGGTGGCCTTCGACGCCAGCGCCGACGACCGCGACACGCGCGGGTTCATCTCGATGACGACCTGCTCGCCCGTGGCGGGGTTGACGGCGAACTGCACGTTGCTGCCACCGGTCTCGACCCCGACGCGGCGGATGCAGGCGAACGCGGCGTCGCGCATCTCCTGGTACTCGACGTCGCTGAGCGTCTGCGCCGGCGCCACGGTGATGGAGTCGCCCGTGTGCACGCCCATCGGGTCGACGTTCTCGATGGAGCAGATGATCACGCAGTTGTCGGCGCGGTCGCGCATCACCTCGAGCTCGTACTCCTTCCAACCGGCGATGCTCTTCTCGATGAGGATCTCGCTGATCGGGCTGGCGTCGAGGCCGTTCGAGGCGACCGCCTCGAACTCCTCCGCGGTGGAGGCGATGCCCGTGCCGCGGCCGCCGAGGATGTACGCCGGGCGGATGATGCACGGCAGGCCGATCTCGGTCAGCACCTTCCGGGCTTCGTCCATGTCGTGGGCGATGCCGCTGGCCGGCACCCTGAGGCCGATCTCGATCATCGCCTGCTTGAACTTGTCGCGATCCTCGGCGGTGGAGATGGCCTCGGCGTTGGCGCCGATCATCTCGGGTGTGCCGGGGTGGCCGATGATGCCCATCTCGTAGAGCGCCATCGCCGTGTTCAGCCCGGTCTGACCGCCGAGCGTCGGCAGCACCGCGTCGGGTCGCTCGCGCTCGATGATGCGGGCGACCACTTCGGGCGTGATCGGCTCGACGTAGGTGGCGTGGGCGAAGTCGGGGTCGGTCATGATCGTCGCCGGGTTGGAGTTGACCAGGATGACCCGGTAGCCCTCCTCCTTCAGCACGCGGCAGGCCTGCGTGCCGGAGTAGTCGAACTCGCACGCCTGGCCGATGACGATCGGGCCGGAGCCGATGATGAGAATGCTGTGGATGTCGGTCACGACGAGGCATCAGACACCCACCTTCGAGTCGGCGGACTGCGCGTCCATGAGCTCGGCGAACATGCCGAACAGGTAGCGGCTGTCGTGTGGCCCTGGGCCTGCCTCGGGGTGGTACTGCACGCTGAAGGCCGGCGCGCCGATGCACGCGCATGCCCTCGTTGGTGAAGTCGTTGAGGTTGAGGTGGGTGACCTCCACCTTGCCCTCGCAGGCTGGCCGGGTCGACGCAGAAGTTGTGGTTCTGGCTGGTGATCTCGACGTGGCCGGTGGCCTCGTGGCGCACCGGATGATTCCCGCCGTGATGCCCGAACGGCAGCTTGTAGGTGGTGCCACCGAGGGCCCGGCTGAGCAGCTGGTGCCCGAGGCAGATGCCGAACACCGGCACCTGGCCGACGAGCTGACCGATCGCGTCGGACGCGTAGCCGACCATGGCCGGGTCGCCGGGCCCGTTGGACAGGAACACGCCGTCGGGTCGGCGGGCCAGCACCTCGGCCGCCGTGGTGGAGGCCGGGACGACCTCGACCGTGCCGAGCGTGGCGAGGTGACGAAGGATGGTCGTCTTGATGCCGAAGTCGAACGCGACGATGCGCCGGGGCCCGTTGCCGACGATGTACGACTCGGTGGTCGTGACCTGGGCGACGAGGTCGATGCCGTCGGTGCCGGGCTCGGCCTGCGCCGCTGCCCGCAGGTCCGATTCGGACGCCGTGCCGAACGCGCCGGGCATGGCTCCGGTGTCGCGCAGCAGGCGCGTCAGGCGCCGCGTGTCGATGCCGGCGATGCCGCTGATGCCGAAGCGGTGCAGCATCGCGTCGAGCGAGTCCTCGGCGCGGTGGTTGCTGTGACGGCGAGCCATCTCGCGCACGATGACGCCACGACAGAACGGCCGGGACGACTCGAAATCGTGGTCGTTCACGCCGTAGTTCCCGATGTGCGGGTACGTGAACGTGATGATCTGGCCTGCGTAGCTGGGGTCGGTGACGACCTCCTGATAGCCGGACAGCACCGTGTTGAAGACCACCTCGCCACTGGCGATGCCACCCGTCGGGTCGGCACCGAGCAGTTCACCCTCGAACACACTCCCGTCCGCGAGCACCAGCGCCGCGGCGCGTACACCGTCACGCATGATCGCCCCCTGACGTGCTGTTCGTCGACATGATGGTCATGGTCCGCATGTTCATGCACATTACTGCATGTACATGCAGATGCCGACCCGGAGTACGAAAAACGCCCCCGACCGGGGGCGCGAGACGAAGAGGATGATGATGCACCGATGCTCCTTCCCGTACGAGCCTCACAGGACCCGTTTCACGGTCGGAACGGCATGCTAGCAGCGACGCTCAGCCGCCAGTGTCGACCAACTGCCAGAAGGGGGAGCCGTCGAGCAACTGGCACTGCACCCGGTCACCCGAGCGCCGATAGACGACGAACGACTCGTTGCGGGCCACCTCGGTGAAGTCCACCTTGACCATGTCCCAGTCGATCTGCTGGTCCTCGTCGAGGTCGGCCTTGAGCATCACGTACTGCAGGTCGTTGGCCTCGGGGATGCACGCCCGGGCCTGCTCCATCGAGTTGTCCGGACCGTAGAGGACGACCCGGAACGGGTTCGGGAACTGGTAGATCTGCTCGCGATGGGCCAGGTGCGCCGTCAGCGAGTGGTACGCCGACACCGACGCGTCGGCCGGGATGACGCCGTACAGCTCACGCGCGTCGATGGCCCGCGGATGATCGCGGTGCCAATACGTGGGCACGGGACGTCCGAGCGGCTGGTCGGCGCCGGGGGTGATGAGCTTGCCGATGGGCAGGATGCCCCACATCAGGCACGACCACACCGCGGCGGCGACCGCGGCACCGGTCGCCCACTTCTGCCACACCGGTTGCATGACCTCGATCGCGTACGCGGAGCCGATGACGATGGCCGGCACGGCGATCGCCGAGTAGTGGTACTGGATGCGGTACTGGTAGACGAAGTTGCTGATGATGTTCGACCCCAGCACCAACAGGCTGATCGCAGCGATGCTGGGCCGACGTAGGAAGACGAACGCGACGGGGAACGTCATCTGCCACAGGTAGAACGGGCGTTGGTCGCTGCGCAGGTACTCGATGACGTTGCCGGGACGCTCGATGATCTCGCGCAGCAGACCGGTGGGACCACCGAACGGGATGCGCCACACGTTGCGGGTGGGGACGCCGATGAGGCTCTTCATCACCAGGAACATGCCGACGAGCGTCGCCAGCAGCGTGGCCGCGATGGTGGCCACGCCGCGGCGCTTGTCGCGGGCGAACGCCACCCACACGCCCAGGGGCAGCACCACGAGGAGGACGTCCTCCTTGACCATCAACGAGAGGACGATGAACACCCAGTACATGCGCCACTTGCGTTCGAGCGCGGCGTAGATGGCCATGCCGATGAGGAACGGCAGGAACGAATCGGGATGGAAGTTCTCGCGGTTCGTGAACGCGATCGCCGGGTGCAGCAGGTACACCACGGCGAGGAGCAGCGCCATGAACTCGTGGAGGCGCTTGCGCGCGTAGAGGAACACCGGCAGTGCGCCGAGACCCAGCATCAGGCTCTGGGCGAAGAACAGCACCCCGGCGGACGGCCACAGCCAGTAGAAGGGCGCGAGGAAGATCATGATGAACGAGGCGTGATCGCCGAACAGGTTGCGCCCCATCAACGTCACGTACGGCGCCTTGAAGCGCGACAGCAGCCACGTGCCCTGGTCGTAGAGGCCGAAGTCGTACGCCGACGAGCCCAGGCCGTGGTGGTAGTCGAGCGACACCCACGTGAAGTACGTGACGTACGCGCCGACGACGGCGACGAACAGCACCTGCCACACCGTGATGGCGCGGAGCACGGCGAGGCAACGGTCTCCCCACCGCTGCAGCAACGAGACGCGCCCCGACCCTGTCTCGTCCGGTGGTTCCGTCTCGTCCGGCGGTTCCGTCCCGTCCGGCGGTTCCGTCACGTCGTCGCTCACGCCGCCAGTCTGGCCCACCGAGCCGCCGCGACGCTGACACCCCGCTAGCGTGCGGCGGATGCTCGTCCGGGTGCTCATGGCCTCTCAGCACGGCTTCGTGGCAGCGGCACCGGTGCTGGCCGAGCTCGACGAGGCTCGTCGCGTGCTCGCACCCAGCGGGATCGAGCTCACCGCCACCCTGCTCGGCCGACCCCGCGACACCGCCGCGGCGGCCGATGTCGCCTCGTCGCTGGGGCTGCAGCTCGACCTGCGTTCCGCCGACGACACGAACTTCGCCGCCGCGCTGCTCGCCGGCCTCGGAGCCGCCCTCGCAGACGGCGCCGAGGTCATCGTGTCGCTCGACGCGGACGGCCAGCACGATGCGCGCCAGATCCCCGACCTCGTGCGCAGCCACGTGGCCCGCGGCAGTGGCCTGACCATCGGCTCGCGCTGGACACGAGGCGGCTCGTCACCGGGCACCGGCCCGCTCCGTACCCTGCTCAGCCGTTCGGGCAACGCCGTCGTGAAGGCCTTCACCGGCGCACGCGGCGTCAGCGACTCGACCACGTCGTTCCGTGTGTACTCCCCCGCCGTCGCCGCGCTCCTGGTCGACGAGTCGCTGCCCGTCCGAGACGTACGGCTTCTTCAGCGCGATGGTCGCCGTCATCCAGGCCCACGGCTTCGCCGTCGACGAGGTGCCCATCACCTACCGTCCGCGCTACTCGGGCGCCGGCGAGCTGGACCAGCACGACCTGGCGGAATTCGCCACCAGCCTGCCGGCCGTTCGCCGACACGTGCACGCCATTCGGCGCGAGATGCGCAGCAACCAGTCGCTGTGGGCACAGCGCAACCCACGATTGCGCGCCCAGACGGCGACCGGGGCGTCGTCGTTCGGCGCGATCGACGAGCTCGCCGCGCTCAGCGACGCGGACACGTTCATCACGTGGATCAGCGACACCCTCGAGCCGCACCTCGGGCCCCGTGTGTTGGAGGTGGGCGCCGGTGTGGGCGCGATCGCGACCAAGCTCGCCGCTGCCGGCCACGAGGTGACGGCGATCGAGCCCGCGGGCAACGTGTTCCCCGAACTCGCCCGCCGCACCGCCGGCGTGGACGGGCTGCACGCGCTGCAGGTGACGTCGCAGGAACTGGCCGCGTCGGGATCGTCGTCGAGCTTCGACTCGGTGGTCTACGTCAGCGTGCTCGAACACATCCTCGACGACGTCGACGAGCTGCGCACCGCCTACGGACTGCTTCGACCCGGCGGATCGCTGGCGCTGTTCGTGCCGGCGATGCCGGCGCTGTACGGCAGCCTCGACTTCAAGTCCGGCCACTACCGACGCTACGACCGAGCGCTGCTCGAACAGGTGGTCGTCGACGCAGGGTTCACGCTCGAACGGCTCACCTACATGGACCTCGTCGGCGCACTCCCCTACTTCGTCATGTACCGCCTGCTCGACGTGCCTCGCCTGAGCTCGGGCTCGTCGCGGCTCTACGACTCGGTGCTCGTGCCGATCAGCCGCTTCCTCGAAGGGCGTTTCGGAACGCCAGCTGTTGGCAAGAATCTCGTTGCGGTTGCACGTCGACCGCATCCGACGTGCCCACCCGCTTGAGCGTCACCACGTTGTCGTCCTCGTACACGGCCTCGAACGGACCGTCGGGCAGGCGCATCGCGTTGTAGATGGCGATGTTGTTCGTACCGATCTGGGTCTTGTCGATGACGACGTAGTCGATCGTGGTGGGGTCGGGCAGGTGGGCACAGTCGTCGTTGCCCCACACCGCTGCCCAGAACGGGTTCGGCCAGTCGTAGACGTGACGACGGTGCGAGAGGTGCGGCAGGAGCTGGTAGGTCGCGGTCACCGACGCGCCGTCGGGCACCGCTGCCACCGCTCGGCGCAACGACTCGTGCCGCGGGTTCGGGGTGCTCCAGACGAGGTAGTTGGCGTCGTTCAACGGCGACGGCGACCAGGCCACGTTGCTGATGTACGCGCAGCCGACCAGCCACAGCGGGAGCAGCACCTTGGCGAGGCGGAAGCGCCAGAACACGTACGCGCCCTGGATGGAGGCGATGAAGATGGGGGCGATCATCACCGACGTGTACTGGTACCGGGCGATGCGCGCGTAGGGGCTGAGGCCGATGACGCTGGCGAGCATCTGTGGCAGTGCCATCAGCAACGCCAGCGGGTTGGCCAGGAACGTCCAACCGACCGGCCAGCCGAGCTGCTTGTAGAACGTGAGCCGATCGTGCTGCACCGCGTCGCTGATGACACGGTCGGGGTGGCGGACGATGGTGCTGATGATCTCGGGAGTGCTGGATCCGTAGTTGCCGTAGAAGTAGGTGATGTAGAACGGCTCCTTGCCGTCGTTGAAGTGCGGCAGCACCACCTTCGTGGCCACCACGTACCACACGACACCGAGCGCGAACAACCCTCCACACATCCGCAACACGCGGCGGATGTCGGGCGCGCGGCGCAGCGTGATGGCGAGCACCACCGCCATCATGACGATGGCCAGCGCGGTGTCCTCGCGCGTGGAGAGCGCGATGAGGACCATCGCGTAACACCACCCCCACCGCTCCTTCGTCGCGAACCACCACGCGTAGAGGAACGGCGTGATGACCAGCGCCTCGGGGTGGAACATCGCCCAGCTGATCCACTGCAGCGGGGCGTACATGAGGAACACGAAGGCGAAGCAGAGCCCCATCCACGGGTTGCCGAACTTGTCGCGACTGATCAGGTAGATCGGGGCAGCGCCGAGACCGAGCACGATGGCCTGCACGACGTACAGGAACGCAGGGCCGGCGCCCAGCCAGTAGAACGGCACGAAGGCGTAGCCGATGAGGTTGACGTGGTGCCCCCAGAAGTCGAGGCCACGGACGCTCATGAAGGTGTCACCACCGCGGGACAGCAGCCAGAAGCCTTGGTCGTAGATCCCCATGTCGTACGACCAGGTGCCGAAGTTGCGGTGGTTCTGCACCCCGAGCGCACCGAAGAGCGACGCGAAGACGACGATGGCCAGGAAGGTCAGCCACGCCGCCGGGTGCGTGTCGGACACCTGGCGGAGAAATCGATCGCGCCAGTCGCGCAGCCTCGTCACGGGCGGTCAGTCTTGTCGATGCGGGGTGTCCGCCGCCGTCACGCGGCGCGCAGGACGGGGACCAGCGCGGCGAGCACGCCGTTCACGAAGCGCCCCGAGTCGTCGGTGCTGAACCGCTTGGCCAGCTCGACGGCCTCGTCGAGCACGACCGCCACGGGCACCTCGGTGCGGCCGAGGAGCTCGAACGCGCCGACGCGCAGGACGTTGCGGTCGATCGCCGGCATGCGCTGCAGGGTCCAGCCCTTGGCGTGCGCGGCGATGGCCGCGTCGAGCTCGGCGAGATGCGCTTCCACGCCCTTGACCAGGATGGTCGTCAGCTCGTCGGCAGGAGAGATCTGTGCGGCGAGCACGTCGCTGGGGGCGATGCCCTTGGTCTCGGCCTCGTACAGCAGGATGAGCGCCCGTTCACGGGCGTCACTGCGTTCGTCGTCGGCGGGTCTCGCGGGGCGAGCACCTCGGCGGGCCATCGTCAGACTCGCGTCATGTAGTCGCCGGAGCGGGTGTCGACCTTGACCTTGTCGCCGATGTTCACGAACAACGGCACCTGGATGACCTTGCCGGTCTCGAGGGTGGCCGGCTTGCGGGCGCCACTGACGCGGTCGCCCTGGATGCCGGGCTCGGTCTCGGTGATGGTGAGCTCGACCGACGCCGGGAATCTCGACGGTGACGATCTCGCCGTTGTAGAAGGCGATGACGGCGACCGAATTCTCGATCATGTAGTCGGCTGCGTCGCCGAGCGCGACGGGCGACACGTGCTGCTGGTCGTAGCTCTCGAGTGTCCATGAACACGTAGTCGTCGCCGTCGCGGTAGAGGAACTGCATGTCGTTGCGCTCGAGGATGGCCTGCTCGACGCGGATACCGGCGTTGAACGTGCGGTCGATGACGGCACCGGTGCGCAGGTTGCGGATCTTCGAGCGGACGAACGCGCCGCCCTTGCCGGGCTTGACGTGCTGGAACTCGACGACCTGGAACAGGACGTCGTCGAGTTCGAGCGTGATGCCGTTCTTCAGGTCGTTGGTGGTGATGGCGGGCACGGTGAATCCTTCGGAGATGTCGTGAGGACGCGGCATCCGTCGCTGGTGACGACCACCAGATCTTCGACTCGGACGCCGCCGAAGCCCTCACGATAGACGCCAGGTTCGACGGTTACGACGTCTCCGACCTGCAAAGTCGCCTCGCCGACCCGGCTGACGAAAGGGGTCCTCGTGGATGAGCAGACCGACGCCGTGCCCGGTGCCGTGGGTGAACCAGTCGCCGTAGCCGGCGTCGGTGATGATGCCGCGGCACACGCCGTCGAGCTCCTGCGCCGTGGCGCCGGGCCGCACCGCGGCCACCCCGGCGACCTGCGCGGCGAGCACCAGTTCGTACAGCTCGCGCTGCAGCGCCGTCGGCTCACCGATCACGTACGACCGGGTCATGTCGCTGTGATAGCCGTCGACCAGGGCGCCGACGTCGATGATCACCGTGTGGCCGGGCTCGATGCGGGTGTCGGTGGGCCGGTGGTGCGGCAGGGCGGCGTTGCGCGGGCCCGTGGCCACGATCGTGTCGTAGCTGGGGCCGCTGGCACCGAGCTCGCGCATGCGCAACTCGAGCACGTTGCGGACCTGTGCCTCGGTGAGTCCCTCGCCCAGCGTGGGTGCCACCTCGGCCAACGCCGCGTCGGCGATGGCGCAGGCGCGGGCCATGGCCTGCACCTCGGCGGGATCCTTCACCCGGCGTTCCGCCTCGACGACACCCGTGAGCGGGACGAGCGCCGACGTGATCGCGTCGCGGTACTGCTGGTGCTGGAGGTACGACACGTGGGCGGCCTCGAAGCCCACCGTGCCGAACGCGGCACAGGCGTCGACGAGGTGCTGCAGCGTGGCGGCCCCGGAGGTGCCGACGAGCACGTCGCCCTGCACTCCGGCGGCGGCCATCTGCTGGGCGGCCTGCTCGCCGTAGCGGCCGTCGGTGACGAACGTGAGCGACTCGGGGCCGAGCACGACCCATCCGTTCGAGCCGGTGAAGCCGGTGAGCCAGCGGATGTTGGTGAGATCGCTCACGAGCAGTGCATCGGCTCCCTGCAGCCGCTCGCGGACCCGGGGCACGCGGTGGGCGAGGCTCATGCGACGGCCAGCTTGCGGGCGATCGCCTCGACGGCGAGCTCGTAGCCGTGCATGCCCAGCCCCATGATCGACCCGGTGGCGACGGGTGCGACCACGCTGGTGTGGCGCCACGGCTCGCGGGCGTTGGGGTTGGAGATGTGCACTTCGATGACCGGCCCGTCGAAGGCCGCGAGCGCGTCGTGCAACGACCAGGCGTAGTGGGTGAAGGCGCCGGGGTTGATGATGATCGCGGCGGCGGTGCCGCGGGCCGCGTGGATGGCGTCGACCAACGCTCCCTCGTGGTTCGTCTGGAACGGCTGGACGACGTGGCCGTGCCGTTCGGCGGCTGCGGCGACGGCGGCCTCGTAGTCGGCGAGCGTCGACGTGCCGTACACGTTCGGTTCGCGTTGACCGAGCAGGTTCAGGTTCGGTCCATGGAGCAGGGCGATGGTGGCCACGGGCCTATCGTGCCACGCGAGCCGCCCACGTCGGCCGATCAATGCAGTAGACGACGTGGCGTTGACCCTGCCAGCCGGGGGTCATCGGGTGATCGAACTCGCGAGCGGGGTCGAGGTGCATGCCGATCTTCTGCATCACCCGTTGCGAGTTGAGGTTCTTGGTGGTGGTGAAGCTGACGACCTCGTCGTTCGGCAGCGGCACGTGCTCGAAGGCGTGGTCGAGGACCGCGGCGGCTGCCTCGGGCGCGAACCCGTGCCCCCAGTGGTGATGCGCCAGCCGCCAGCCGATCTCGACGCACGGTGTCAACCCGTCGACGTGCCACGTGGGTGCCGACAACCCGACGAACCCCATGAACTGGTGTGTGTCGAGCCGCTCAGCGGCCCACAGCCCCCAGCCTCGCTCCTCCAACATGTCGTTCATCCGGTCGACCATCGCGTCGCTCTGCTCGCCGGTGAGCAGCGACGGGAAGTGCTCCATGACCACCTCGTCGCGGTTCAACGCGGCGTAGGGAACCTTGTCGGCCTCGCGCCATCCACGCAGCAACACTCGCTCGGTGCGGATCTCGACCGCCATGTCGACAACCTAGGCGCGCATGTCGCCGAGGGCCTCAACGGCCTGCTCGGCGGCGACACCGCTGACGACCTCGACGCCGTCGGGGCCGTCGAGCACGAACGTCAGCCCGTCGGACAGCACCTTCTTGTCGCGACCCATCAGCGCGACCAGCTGGTCCGGGGCGAGCCCGGAGGGCAGCGCCGTGGAGAGCTCGTAGGCGCCACCGACCACGTCGTAGTGCTGCTGCACCCGCTCGGCGGAGATGCGCCCCAGCCGGTGGGCGAGGTGCGCGGCGTAGACGAGCCCGACCGCGACCGCCTCGCCGTGGGCGAGTCGAGTGATCGGTGGCGATCTCGAGCGCGTGCGCGAGTGTGTGGCCGTAGTTGAGCAGCGCGCGTCGCCCGCCCTCGCGTTCGTCGGACGACGACGACGTCGGCCTTGATCTGCACACAGCGGGCGATGCGTTCGGCCTCGTCCATCGCGAGGAGGTCGTCGCCCGTGAGGAAGTGGTACTTGGCCATCTCGCCCGTGCCGCAGCGCACTTCGCGCGGCGGCAAGGTGGAGAGGGCGTCGAGGTCGCAGATGACACCCGAGGGTTGCCAGTAGGCCCCGACGAGGTTCTTGCCGCCGATGCCGTCGACAGCCGGCAGGTTGACCCCGGTCTTGCCACCGATGGCGGCGTCGACCATGCCGACCAGCGACGTGCTGACGTGCACGACCGGGATGCCGCGATGCCACGACGCGGCGGCGAACCCGGCGACGTCGGTGACCATGCCGCCGCCGACGCCGATGACGACGTCGTTCCGGGTGAGCCCCATGCCGGCGAAGCCGCGGCACAGCGTCTCGATGGTGGCCAGCGTCTTGTGGTCCTCACCGTCGCCGATGTCGAACCGTTCGAACGGGATGCCCGGATCGATGTCGACCGGGATGCCGGCCTGGGTGACGACGGCGGCCCGACGCGCGGACCGCGGCAGCATGGCCGAGAGCTCGCTGCGCGCTCCGTGGCCGACGATGACGTCGTAGCTGCGCTCGCCCAGGGGGACGCGGACGGTGATCATCGCAGGACCGCCTCGACGACCTCGCCGATGGATCGCTGGTCGACGAGCACGATCGCATCGGCCACCTCGCGATACAGCGGCTCGCGATCGGTGTACATGCGCTGCAACGTACCCGCTGGATCGCCGTCGAGCAGCGGACGATGTGCCCCACTCTTCACCCGGTCGACCAGCGTGGACGGCTCGAGCGCACAACCACACGACGCGGGCGCCGGACTGCTGCAGGAGCGCTCGGTTCTCGGCGCTGAGCACCACGCCGCCGGCCGCGGCGATGACGCTGGGCTCGGTGGTGGCGAGCGCGTCGCGCGAGCACCTCGGTCTCCAGCGCCCGGAATGCCGGCTCGCCGTCCGACGCGAAGATCTCGCGGACGGTGCGACCCGTGCGCGCCTCGATCATCGCGTCGGTGTCGAAGACCTCGCGGTCGCAGTCGCTCGGACAGGACCCGGGCCACCGTGGTCTTGCCCACGCCCATCATGCCGACGAGCACGAGGTGCTGGTCAGGGGCGATCATCGGTCAGGGAAGGGTCTCGCGGAAGGACTCGGCGTTGCGCACGAACTCGCTGACGCTGTCGCCGCCGAACTTGCGCTGCGCCTCGGCCGCGAGCACCAGGGCCACCATCGTCTCGGCCACGACGCCCATCGCCGGCACGGCGGTGACGTCGGTGCGCTCCTTGAAGCTGACGGTCTCTTCCTTGGTGACCATGTCGACGGTCTTCAACGTGGGCCGGTTGAGCGTGGCGAGCGGCTTCATCGCGGCGCGGACCACGAGCAGCTCGCCGGTGGTCATGCCGCCCTCGGTGCCGCCGGCCAGCGTGCTGTCGCGGCGATAGTCGTTGAGCTGCGGCATCCCAGGAGATGGCGTCGTGGGCGACGCTGCCGCGGCGGCCGGCGACGTCGAACCCGTCGCCGATCTCGACGCCCTTGACGGCCTGGATGCTCATCACGGCCTGGGCCAGCGCAGCGTCGATCTTGCGATCCCAGTGCACGTGGCTGCCGAGGCCGACCGGCACGCCGTAGGCGAGCACCTCGACGACGCCGCCGAGCGAGTCGCCGTCCTTGGCGCAGGCCTTGATCTCGTCGATCATCGCGTCGCCGGCGGCGAGCGTCGAAGCAGCGGACCTCGGACTCGTCGACCGCGGCCAGGTCGGCGGGCGTCGGGCCGGATGCCGGCGGTGGCTGCGGACCGGACCCATCTGGATGACGTGCGAGATGACCTCGACGCCGAGCGTGGCGAGCAGCTTCTTGGCGAGTGCGCCGGCGGCGACCCGGCCGCGGTCTCGCGGGCACTGGCCCGCTCGAGCACGTCGCGGGCATCGGTGAAGCCGTACTTCTGCATGCCCGACGAGGTCGGCGTGACCGGGGCGGACCTGGGTGAGCGGGTCCTTCGTGGCGCCGGGAGCGGGCGACATCTCCTCGTGCCACTTGTCGCTGCGGAACCACTCGCTGTTCTTGATCTCGATCGCCACCGGCGAACCGAGCGTGCGGCCGTGGCGGACACCGCCGACGCAGCGTCAGCTCGTCCTGCTCGAAGCGCTGCCGCGGGCCCGCGGCCGTAGCCGAGGCGGCGGCGGGCCATCTCGGCCTGGATCTCCTCGACCGTGATCTCGAGCCCGGCGGGCAACCCCTCGACGATGACGACGAGGGCCTGGCCGTGGGACTCGCCGGCGGTGAGGTAACGCAACATTCGGGCAAGGCTACTGGCGAGCGCGCGGCGAGTTCCCGTTCCGCGGCGGCCGTCATGACCTGGATGTCGGGGAGGGCGCCGTGCCACCACTGCTGCTGCAGCGCCGCCTGGTGGACGAGCATGCCCAAGCCGTCGACCGGCGTCGCGCCCGCGGCCGCGGCCGCGCGCAGCAGCGCCGTGTCGCAGCGGGTGGTAGACGATGTCGGCGACCACCTGGCCGGCGTGCAGCAGGGCCGGGTCGCACGGCAGGTCGTCGCCCGCCATGCCGACCGACGTGGCGTTGACGACGATGTCGGCCTCGCGGACGTCGGTGGCGTCGCTGACGACGCCGACGGGACCGGCCAACGCCGCCGTGGCCTCGGCGCTCGATCGCCGTGCGGTTGACCACCGAGACGGCCGCGGCACCGCTGCGGCCGAGTGCGTCGACGATCGGCGCGAGCGGCACCGCCGGCGCCGAGGAGGCACACGGTGCGCCCGTCGACCTGCACCCCGGCGTCGGACAGCGAGGCGACGAAGCCGGCACCGTCGGTGCTGTGCCCGAGGAGCGTGCCGTCGGTCTGCGTCACGACCGTGTTCACGCTGTCGAGGGCACGGGCGGCAGGATCGAGCACGTCGACGCAGCGGGCGATGGCCTCCTTGTGCGGCATCGTGACCGAGAGCCCGCCGAGCCCGAGGGCGCGCATCGCGTCGATGGCGTGCTGCGCCTCACCGTGGTGCACGTCGAAGGCGACGTACACCCAGTCGAGCCCCAGCTGCGCGAACGCCGCGTTGTGCAGCGCCGGCGACAGGCTGTGACGGCACCGGCGAGCCGATGACCGCGGCGACGCGGGTGGAGCCGGTGATCACAGCAGCCCGAGCTCTCGAGCGCCTTCTCGACGTTCGCCTCGTGCTGCTCGATCGTCGCCGCGAACGCATGGCGGCCGTCGGCGTCGGACAGCACGTAGTACAGGTACAGGCAGGGCTTGTCCTTGGGGATGGGTGCGCACAACGGATCGCCGAGCGACGGGTTCGGCGGCCGGGTGCAGCGCAGCCTGGATGCTGGCGCGACCCGGGTTGGCGATCGGGGTGGGCGGCAGCCCGGTGTGCAGGTAGGTGTTGTACGGCGTGTCGAGCTCCTTCAGTTCGCTGAAGGGTCGCTCACCGTCCTGCTGGTAGTAGAGCGACGCGTCGATCTGCAGCGGCATGTCCAGGAACAGCCGGTTGTAGATGACGCGGGCGATCTTGGCCCGGTCCTCGGGCACCTTCGCCTCGCGCTCGACCAGGCTGGCGACGATGAGCACCTGATAGGGCTCGAACCCCATGTCCTTCTTGGAGCGTGTCGATGCTCCTCCTGCCCACCGACTCGTTCGAGCAGCGCCACCATCCGTTCGATCACCTGGGACTCGGTCTCGCCGTTCGACACCTGGTACGTGTCGGGGAACAGCAGCCCTTCGAGGCTGTTCACGCCGTCGGGGCAGGTACTTCGATCGGATGGCGCCGTCGGTGGCGGCGACTCCGAACGTCGCTCGACGACAGTCGAGGCACGTCGCGTTCGAGGCGTGTGCGCCATCTCGGCGAACGTGAAGCCCTTCGGGGAACGTGACCTTGGTGTAGGTCTGCGACGGGGGCGTGCGCAGCATGCGCATGATGTTGCCCATGTGGTCGTTGGGCCGCAGTTGGTAGTAGCCCGGCGTCAGCTCGAGCCCGCCGTGGTGGTCGACGTACCAGCGGAACACCCACGCCTTGGTCGACGAGGCCTTCGTCCTCGAGCCGGTCGCTGATGCGTCTCGACGGTGTCGTCGGCGTTGACGGTGAACGTGATCGGGTCGCCGGGATCGCCGTTCGGGTTGACCTGCTGGGTGTACCAGAGGCCGACCAGACCGACCACGACGACGAGCGCGAAGGCCACGAACATCGCGACCCAGACGATCCACTTGAACGGCTTGCGGTTGCGCGGCGGCCGCTCGACCACCAGCGCATCGGTGATGTCGGGGTCGTCCCACGGATCGTGCTTCCAGTGGCGTTCGTCGATCATGCTCATCGGGCGGCGTCCCGTCCGTCGAGCCAGTGCTGCAGCATCACCGCGGCGGCGACCTTGTCGACCACCTTGCGGCGCGCCTGCGCGTTCATACCGGCTTCCATCATCGCCCGATCGGCGGTGACCGTGGTGCGACGTTCGTCGGAGGTGTGGACCGGCACGTTCACCACGGTAGCCAAGGCCTTGGCTTCCTTGATGGCAGCCTGCGCCGCGGGACCCACCGAGCCGTTCATGTTCAACGGCAAGCCCACGACCACCGCGACTCGCCTCCTCCTCGGCGACGAGGTCGGCGATGGCCCGGTGGTCGCGAGCGACCGAACCGGAGCGTTGGATGACCGTGAGGGGTGAGGCGATGGTGCCGCTGCGGTCGCTGACGGCGATGCCGATGCGCTTGCTGCCGAGGTCGACGCCGAGAACCCGCATGGGTCAGCCCCTGGCTGCGGCCTCCGCGAGGCGCAGCGCCTCGTCGAGCCCGTCGGGGTTCTTGCCGCCGGCCGTGGCGATGTCGCCCTTGCCGCCACCGCCGCCACCGACGGCCTTGGCCGCGTCGCGGATGAGGTCGCCGGCGACCTTGCCCGACGCCGGCTGAACCGCCGCGACGAGCGAGACGCCACCGGTGTCGCTGATGCCGCCGAGCACGACGGCATCGACACCCTGCTGGCGGACGGCGATGGCGAGTTCGCGCAGGTCGCCGGGTGACAGCCCGTCGATCCGGGTGACCACGACGTCGCCGATGGCTTCGGCGGCGAGTTCGGCGGCGCGTCCGGTGGCCACCTTGGCGCGGAGCGCCTTGACCTCGTCGTTGAGCGCCTTGATCTCGTCGAGACGACGCTGCACGCCGCCGACCAGGTCGTCGGTGCTGGTGCCGACGAGGCGGGCGACCTCGGCCACGGCCTCGGCGTCGCGCTGCAGCAGTTTCACCGTGTTCTCGCCGGTGATGGCCTCGATGCGGCGCAGGTTGCTGCCGATGGAGCTCTCGTTGACGACCTTGATGGCGCCGATGTCGCCCGCAGCGCGCACGTGCGTGCCACCGCACAGCTCGATGGAGTTGCCGACCTCGAGGACGCGCACGATGTCGCCGTACTTGTCGCCGAAGAACGCGATGGCGCCGAGCGACTCGGCTTCGTCCTTGGTGGTCTCGAACGCGCGCGCCGGCGCGTTCGCCAGCGTCTCGGCGTTGGCGATCGCCTCGATCTGGCGGATCTCGTCGGCGGTGACGGCCGCGTAGTGCGCGAAGTCGAACCGCAGGCGGTCGGGCCCGACCAGCGAGCCGGCCTGCTTGACGTGCTCGCCGAGCACCTTGCGCAGCGCGTAGTGCAGCAGGTGCGTGCCGGTGTGGTTGCGGCGGATGGCCGCGCGACGCTCGCCGTCGATGGTGGCGGTCGCCGAGGCGCCGACCTCGATGGTGCCGCCCGTGACGACGGCGATGTGGCGACGCAGCCCGGGGAGGGCGTAGGTGGTGTCGAGGACGTCGGCGGTGCCCGTCGGCGGTGACGATGGTGCCGGTGTCGCCGACCTGGCCGCCCGCCTCGGCGTAGAACGGCGTGCGGTCGAGGAAGATCTCGACCGTGTCGCGGCCGTCGTCGGTGGGCCCGGCGGGCAGCACTGCGAGGACCCGCGCCTCGGCGGTGTCCTGCGTGTAGCCGAGGAACTCGGTGACGCCGAACTGCTCGACGATCTCGCGGTAGCCGTCGAGCTGCTCGTCGTCGGCGGCCTTGCCCTTGCGGGCCGCCTTGGCACGTTCGCGCTGCTGCGGCCATCTCGGCGTTGAAGCCGTCGGTGTCGACCGTCACGCCGCGCTCGCCGGCGATCTCCTCGGTGAGCTCGAGCGGGAAGCCGTACGTGTCGTGCAGCAGGAACGCGGTGCTGCCGGTGAGACCGCTCGCGTCTGGTCGACCAGTTCGTCCTCGAGGATGGTGAGGCCGGTCTTCAGCGTCTGGCGGAAGCGCTCTTCCTCGCGGGCGAGCACGTTGACGACGAAGTCGCGGTTCTTGACGCACGTCGGGGTAGGCGTTGCCCATGACGTCGATCGCGGTCTCGGCGAGCGACGGCATGACGAGCTTCTCGGTGCCGAGCAGGTAGGCGTAGCGGACCGCGCGGCGGATGATGCGGCGCAGCACGTAGCCGCGGCCCTCGTTGCTGGGGAACACGCCGTCGCTGACGAGCATGGCGCTGCTGCGGGCGTGCTCGGCGAGGACGCGCATGGCGAAGCTGTCGCGGTCGTCGTAGTCGCCGGGCGACGTAGGTCTTGCCGGTGAGGCTGCACGCCTGCTCGATGAGCGGCTGCATGAGGTCGGTCTCCCACACGGAGTCGACGCCCTGCAGCAGGCAGAGGATGCGCTCGAGACCGGCACCGGTGTCGATGCTGACGGCTTCGGCAGCGGCGTGCGGCTGCCGTCGGGCGCCTGGTTGTACTGCATGAAGACGAGGTTCCAGAACTCCATGAACCGGTCGCCGTGCGGGTCGTTGAGCGGGCCGCCATCGGGGCCGAACGCCGGACCGCGGTCGATGTGGATCTCGCTGCACGGGCCGCACGGGCCGGTGTCGCCCATCTGCCAGAAGTTGTCCTTGTCGCCGAGGCGCTGGATGCGGTCCATCGGCACGCCGACCTGCTCGTGCCAGATGGCCTCGGCTTCGTCGTCGCTCTCGTGGACGGTGATCCACAGACGGTCGCCGTCGAAGCCCGAGCGCCTCGGTGACGAGCTCCCAGCTCCACGGGATGGCGTCGCTCTTGAAGTAGTCGCCGAAGCTGAAGTTGCCGAGCATCTCGAAGAACACGAGGTGGCGCTTGGTGCGGCCGACGTCGTCGAGGTCGTTGTGCTTGCCACCGGCACGGGCGCACTTCTGCGCTGGTGACGGCGCGGGTGAACGGGGCGACCTCGTCGCCGACGAAGTACGGCTTGAACGGCACCATGCCGGCCACCGTGAACAGCACCGTCGGGTCGTGCGGGATGAGGCTTGCCGACGGCACGACCGTGTGACCCTTCGCCGCGAAGAAGTCGGTGAAGGAGGATCGGAGCTGGTCGGCGGTCTTCGGTGGCGTACCCATGGACCGCCCAGCCTACCCAGCAGGTCACGACGCACCCTGGCCGTTTCGTGGGGGAATGCGGGTGCGATTGCTAGCGTCCGGCGGGTGCCCCTCGACACTCATGAATGGATCAGCTTCGAAGACGACCGACATCGGCGCACGTGGGTGTTCGACGCCACGTTCCTGCGCTCGTCGTGGAGTTGCATCTACGGCCAGGGGTGCAAGGGCGTCCTCGACACCGACACCTCGCACCTCGCCCAGGGCTGCTGCAGCCATGGCGCCCACTTCATCGACGACCAGGACGTGCAGACCGTCGTGCAGTCGTCGGCCAGGCTGAAGGGCCGCCACTGGCAGTACAAGAAGGAAGGCAAGAAGAACGGCATCCTCGGCGAGGAGGACGGCGCCACCGTCACCCGCACGGTCGACGACGGCTGCATCTTCCTCAACCGGCCCGGCTTCGAGGGCGGCATCGGCTGCGCCTTCCACCACTTGGCCGCCGAGACCGGAGAACGGAAGATGGACCTTCAACCCGACGTGTGCTGGCAGTTGCCGCTGCGCCTGGTGGAGGAGACCGACGACCACGGCTACGTGACGAGCACGCTCAGGGAGTGGAAGCGCCGCGACTGGGGCCCCGGCGGCGACGACTTCCACTGGTGGTGCACCGAGACGCACGAAGCGTTCGTCGGCAAGGAACCGGTCTACACGTACCTGCGCAACGAGATCGCCGAGATGATCGGCGAGAAGGTCTACGCGCAGATGGTGGAGCTGCTCGAGCGCCCGAAGTGGACGCCGCTCCCCCACCCCGCCGTCAAGCGCTGACTGCCGCTTGAGTCAGGGCCGTGCTCGCCCGGCGGGTCGGCCTCATCCCACATCTGCAGGTGTGCGGGGTCAACTGGGCATGCCCAGAACGTGACGTCGTCTTCTGGACATACCCGGAACGCTTGACCTCGGCGCTCCTTCTCCAGCGCCGCGTGAGCGGCACCTACGATGCGGCGATGACCGACACATCGATGGAGTTCAGCGGAAGGAACCTTCGCGGGGCCCGATTCAACTCGTCCGATCTCTCGGGCGCCGTCATGCGCGGTGTCGACATCGCGGGTGCCGAGATCGACTCGCCATGGCTCGTGGAGGAAGGCGGACCGCTGTTCGTCAACGGAATCGACGTGGTGCCGTATGTCGATGCGGAACTGAACCGGCGGTTCCCGGGCCGCGAGCTCCGGCGCGCCGACACGCCTCACGGCCTGCGCGATGCATGGGAAGCCGTCGAACGCACCTGGGCCGACACCACCGCCCGAGCAGCCGCACTGCCCGAGGGCGCCGTCGACGAGTCGGTGCACGGCGAGTGGTCGTTCGCGCAGACCCTGCGTCACCTGGTGATGGCCACCGACGTGTGGCTGCGCAAGGCGGTGCTGGGCATCGAGCAGCCGTACCACCCGGTCGGTCAGCCGAACCCGTTCTTCGCTGCCGAGGGCAACGACACCTCGCCTTTCAGCAATCCGAACCCCACGTACGCCGAGGTCCTCGAGGCACGAGCCGATCGCCAGGCACTGGTGCGCGAGCTCATCGCCGATGTCACCCCCGACGTCCTCGCCGAACAGCGCACCAACCCGTGGGCACCCGACCGCGACGAGACGGTGCTCTCCTGCCTGCACACCATCATCGAGGAGGAGTGGGAGCACCATCGTTACGCGGTGCGCGACCTCGACGCGCTCACGGCCGAGCGCTCGGCACGGTGACGTACTTGGTGATGTCACCCTCGTCGGCGCGGTGCCCCGGGGCGGCCACCACCCAGTAGGCCCAGTCGCGCGGCGCCAGCGTGACGGTGAGGTGGTCGACGTCGTCGATCGTGCCGGCCCGCCAGTCGAGCACCGACCGCCATCCGTCGAGCGGCAGGGTGTCGTAGACCACGACGTGATCGGTCGATGTGTTGATCGCGACCACGTAGGTCCACACGTCGGTGCCCACGGTGGCGGTGGTCGTCGCCCACGCCAGCCGTTCGCCTCGTGCCGGGCGGCCGAAGAGGCACTCGTCGATCGAGGCCGACCGGATGGTCGACGTGCCGCAGTCGGCCGTCGGCGTCGCAGGTGCGCATGACGACCTCGCGGTCCGTACGCCCGATGCGGTCGCCGATGCCCACGGGTCCGGCGGACAGCGCCGACAGCAGTGCCTCGAGTTCGGCGTGCTCGTCACCGTCGATCGCGTCGGCCGCCGGGCGGGCCGGAGAAGAACACGTCCTTGAACGCTGCCAGACCCAGTGCGGCTGCCAGCCGGTTGACGGTGAGGTACCACGTCCACAGCAGCGCCGGGTCGGCGGCGAACCGGTAGTCGTCGCTGGTGCGCACCGCCACCACGTTCGGGAGCGTCGCCGCCAGCACGATGTCGGCCGGCGTGGCCATGCACCACATCAGCCCCACACCGGTGTCGCCCGCGTGTCGGTCGAGCGCCCGTTGCCACTCCGCAGCCCTGCCGGGGGCCGAACGCAGGGCGCGCACCCCGAACCAGTACATGAGCATCCAGTCCTGCTCGATGCAACACACTCCCCATCGCACGGCATCGTCGAACCAACGGCGGAAGAACTCGGGGTCGACCGGCTGTGCCGCGAGCGCATCGACCCACCAGTCGCCCTCGTCGAGGTACGGCGACGACGGCGAGACGTGACGGGAGTGGATGACCAGCGGCGCACCGTCGAGATCGGCGCGGAACTGCTCGATGGAGTCGTCGAAGACGTCGGTGCGCGGCGTCCACGTCATCATCCCCGTCGGCGGCACTTCCTCCGGGTAGCCGATCTCGGCGATGGGCCGCAGCGTCTCGTGCACGTAGCACCACGAGTCCAGCTCGACCGTGTGCACCGGCACGTCATCGGCACGCAGCGCGGCGACCGCGTCGACGACCGAAGCACCGATGGTGCGGCCCGGCTCGGTGCGGTACCAGTAGGCGGCGCCGTTGTCGGTCCAGTACGACAGGTGCGACGTGATCGGGTTGGCGTCGCGCGCGTCGTGGCGGCAGGGCCTGCAGCTCGGTGGCCCACGCGTCGAGCACCTCGGCCGCCGACTCGCCGTCGTACACGCCGAGCGTGCAACCGAAGCCGGCCGGCACCTCGTCGAGATCGCCGTGCCAACCCCAGCGCAGCTGTCCGCCCTCGAGGCTGATGATCTGCTCGTGCGGTGCGGCCAGCGGCGCGAGCAGGGTGGTGCGCTCGCCGAGAGTGACGAGCAGCAACCCGACGGCGGGCGGCGAGTGCAGGTTCGGTGCCGGACGGAAGTCGAAGTCGAGTGCACGCCCGGCCGTGACGGGCAGCGCGAACTGGGTGAACGCGAACCCCAGGAATCGGAGGTCGTCGTCGGCCGGTGTCGCGAGTGGGACGGACGCCGCCGGACGCGAGAACCACCCGGTCGCGATGTCGCGCAGGTCCGTCTCGGCGCGCAGCACGACGTGCCGACCGTGCGGCGCGTCGACGACGTCGAGCGCCACGCCGTCGGGTGCGACGAGCGTCCCGAGTTCGACCAGCGACCCGGGCACGTCAGTCGACCAGCCGCAGGCCACCCGGGACGAGGCTGGGCTCGGCCGTGGGCAGCTCGACGGTGAACTCGGTGCGGTGGGCCGGGAAGATGAACTCGCTGAGCAGGATCGGCTCGCCGGTGACCGTCGTGGTGAGACGCTCGCACCGCAGCACCGGGCTGCCGGTGGGCACCTGCAGCAGACCGGCGTCGGTCTCGCTGGCGGCAGCGGCACCGATGGTCTGCACCGCACCGCGCAGTTGCACACCCAGCAGTTCGTAGAAGGGCTTCTGCTCCACGTCGCGGCGGCTGAGGTGCTGGCCGGCGTCGGCCGGGCACCACACGGTGACGACCGCGAACGGCGCGCCGTCGGCGAGGTTGAGGCGCTTCACGCGCAACACCTGCACGGCACCGAGACGGGCCGCCACGTGCGGCGGCGCCTTCACGAACGCGAACTCGAGGATCTGTCGCTCGGTTCGCAGACCCCGTGCCTCGAGCTGCGACTCGATGGTCTCGAGGCGGCCCAACTGCTGCTGCAGCGGCGCGGTGGCGACGAACCAGCCGAAGCCCTGCCGCGACTCGAGGAGGCCTTCGTCGCGCAGTGTCTCGAGCGCCCGCCGCACGGTGACACGGCTGACCCCGAACTCGGCGGAGAGGTCGCTCTCGCTGGGCAGCACGTGCCCCGGACCCACCAGATGGACGCGTTGACGCATCGTCTGGGCGATCTCCTGATAGCGAATGGTGCGCATTCGACCCGTTCCCTCTCTTGCCCCTCACGTGCCGGCACGACCCTTTGCCGACGCTCGTCAACTTGTATTATGCTTGTCTACATCAGCCGCCGATGCAAGGGGAAGCCCGCATGACCGTCACCGCAGGAACACCGATCGAACTCGTCGAGGGTGTGTACGCCACCTTGCCCGATCGGGTCGCCAAGGGCCAGCGCCCGCTTCGGTCGTCCGCTCACGCTGACCGAGAAGATCCTGCTCAACCACCTCGGCGACCCCGACGAGGCGATCGAGCGTGGCGGCACGTACAACGACTTCCACCCCGACCGGGTGGCGATGCAGGACGCGACGGCGCAGATGGCGCTGCTGCAGTTCATGACCGCCGGCCTGCCCACCACCGCCGTGCCCAGCACGGTGCACTGCGACCACCTCATCTCGGCCAAGGTCGGCGCCAAGATCGACCTCGGCGTCGCCATCGACACCAACCGGAGGTCTACGACTTCCTCCGCTCGGTCAGCGCCAAGTACGGCATCGGCTTCTGGGGCCCCGGCAGCGGCATCATCCACCAGGTCGTGCTCGAGAACTACGCCTTCCCCGGCGGCATGATGATCGGCACCGACAGCCACACCCCCAACGCCGGCGGCCTCGGCATGGTGGCCATCGGTGTCGGTGGCGCCGACGCAGTCGACGTGATGACCGGCTTCCCGTTCAACGTGCGCTGGCCGAAGGTCATCGGCGTCAAGCTCACCGGCACGCTCGTCGGGCTGGACGCTCGCCCAAGGACGTCATCCTCGAGGTGGCCCGCGTGCTCACCGTCGAGGGCGGCACCGGTGCGATCGTCGAGTACTTCGGCCCCGGCGCCGACAGCATCTCGGCCACCGGCAAGGCCACGATCTGCAACATGGGTGCCGAGATCGGCGCCACCTGCAGCGCTGTTCGGCTACGACCACAACATGGCGATGTACCTGAAGGCCACCGGCCGCGAGGCCATCGCCGACGCCGCCGACAAGGTGGCCGACGCACCTGCGTCCCGACGACGGCGCCCTGTACGACCAGATCGTCGAGATCGACCTCGACGCGCTGAAGCCGCTCATCAACGGCCCGCACTCCCCCGACCGCGCCAACCGCGTCGGGCGCCCAGGTGGGCGCCGAGGCCGTCGCCAACAACTGGCCGCTGGAGATCAGCTCGGCGCTCATCGGCAGCTGCACGAACAGCTCGTACGAGGACATCACCCGCGCGGCCTCGATCGCCCGCCAGGCAGCGGCTCGCGGCCTGACGCGTGAAGACCGAGCTGCTCGTCACGCCCGGCTCGGAGCAGACCCGCGCCACCATCGAGCGCGACGGCCTGATCGCCGATCTCGAGGCCATCGGCGCCACGGTGCTCGCCAACGCCTGCGGCCCGTGCATCGGCCAGTGGGACCGTCCGGCCAGCGCCAACGGCGAGGCGAACACGATCGTCAACTCGTTCAACCGCAACTTCCCCAAGCGCAACGACGGCTCGGCGAACACGCTCAGCTTCGTCACCTCGCCCGACACGGTGGTGGCCCTGGCGCTGAGCGGCCGCCTCGACTTCGACCCCACCACCGACACCATCACGGCCCCCGACGGCACCGAGGTGCTGCTCGAGGCTCCCGTGGGCGAGGTGCTGCCCGGCCAAGGGCTACGACCCCGGCCAGAACACGTTCACCGCGCCGCCGGCCGACGGCAGCGACGTGCAGGTCGAGGTGTCCCCGACCAGCGACCGCCTGCAGCTGCTGCAGCCGTTCCCGGCATGGGACGGCAACGACTACGTCGGCCTGCCCGTGCTGATGAAGGCCAAGGGCAAGTGCACCACCGACCACATCTCGGCGGCCGGCAAGTGGCTGACGTACCGCGGCCACCTCGAGAACATCTGCGGCAACCTGTTCCTCGGCGCCGTCAACGCCTTCAACGACGCCGTCGGCGAGGGCAAGGACTTCCGTGACGGCAGCGTCGACACCTACCCGAACCTGGCGAAGAAGTACGGCGAGGCCGGCATCCGCTGGGTGGCCATCGGCGACCGCAACTACGGCGAGGGCTCGTCGCCGCGAGCACGCCGCGATGGAGCCCCGCTTCCGCGGTGGCGTGGTGATCATCACCCGCAGCTTCGCCCGCATCCACGAGACGAACCTGAAGAAGCAGGGCCTCGTGCCGCTGACCTTCGCCGACCCGGCCACCTACGACCTCATCGGCGAGGACGACCGCATCAACGTGCTCGACCTGCCGCCGGTGCCGGGCAAGAACGTGCGCTGCCAGATCGTCAAGCCCGACGGCAGCACGGTCGACTTCGAGGGCAAGCACACCTTCAGCGACGAGCAGGTCGAGTGGTTCAAGGCCGGCTCGGCGCTCAACGTCGTGCGCAGGAAAGTCGCCGAGGGCAAGGCCTGATCATGGACATCTCGACGGCGTTGCGCACCAATGGTGCGGTACGTGGCTTCACGGCCGACCCGGTGAGCGACGCCGTCGTGTCCGAAGCTGCTCGACGACGCGCGGTTCGCGCCGAGCGGCGGCAACCAACAGCCGTGGCGGGTGGCCGTGGTGAAGTCGCCCGAGGTGCGGGCTGCGATGGCCGACCTGATGCGGCCGGTGTGGCAGGAGTACCAGGGTGCGCAGCGCGCCGGGAAACGTGCGTTCGCGTTCGGGAAGTCCACCGGCGACGCGCCGGTCGACGTGCCGAACGCGCTGCATCGACGACATCCAGTCGGTGCCCGTCGTGCTCGCCGTCGCGGCCGACCTCACCAAGATCGCGATCATGGACGGCAATGCCGAGCATCGTCCGCCGGTGGTCGGTGGGGCGAGCATCTATCCGTTCTGTTGGAGCATCCTGCTGGCCGCCAAGGCCCGCGGGCTGGGCGGTGTGTTGACGACGTTCCTGTCCCGCGCCGAGGCCCAGGCGGCTCCGCTGCTGGGGTTGCCGTCGGACCACGCGCTGGTCGCGACCATCTTCCTCGGCGTCCCCACGCACCAGAACACGAAGTTGAAGCGCAACCCGGTCGAGTCGTTCGCCACCATCGATCGCTTCGACGGGCCCGCGCTCAACGGCTGACGCGAAAGCCGACGAGCCCTTCCGGCGGTTCCTCGGTGACGTCGATCCCGGTCGACGTCGGCGCGCACCGGGCCGACGCGGCACCAACTGACGACCACACTGACGGGGTGCGGTTCGCCCTCGAACACGGCCTCGACCGTGCCGTCGGACCGATTGCGCACCCAGCCGGCGACGCCGTGCTCGTCGGCGACGCGCCGGCACGACTCGCGGAACCAGACGCCCTGCACGAGACCGTGCACCACCACCCGAACTCGGATCATCGCCGTCCAGTCTGCCGCCTAGCGTCGGGTCATGATCGAACGTCCCGAACCGCCGCCGCAGCCCGACGAGCGCACCGCGCTCGACTCGTTCCTCGACTACTTCCGCGCGACGCTGCGCTGGAAGGCCGACGGCCTGACCGACGAGCAGGCTCGGGCGGCGACCGTCGAGCCGAGTCTCATGAGCATCGCCGGGCTCCTGCGCCACATGGCCGAGGTGGAGCGGCACTGGTTCCAGATGTACCTGCGCGGCGACGCCGAGGACCGTCTGTTCTGGCACGAACACCCCGATGCCGACTTCCTCGTGCCCGAGTCGGTGACGCTCGCCGACTGCCTGGCGCTGTACGACCGGGAACTTGCGACGTCGCGCGAGATCGCGGGCGCATACGCGCTCGACGACCTCGCCGCACTGAACGACCTGGACCGCGGACGCGACGAGGACTGGCAGCCGAACCTGCGGTGGATCATGGTGCACATGATCGAGGAGTACGCACGCCACTGCGGCCACGCCGACCTGATCCGCGAACGGATCGACGGCGCGACCGGCGACTGAGCACGCCCTAGTGTCGGCACCATGCGCGTCGGCCTGCTGATCTTCCCCACGGACAAGGGCATCCAGCCCGTCGAGCTCGGCAAGGAGGCCGAAGCCCGCGGCTTCGACAGCCTGTGGTTCCCCGAGCATTCGCACATCCCGGTCAGCCGGCGCACGCCGTGGGGCGGCCGTGAAGGCGCTCCCCCGCTGCCCGAGGAGTACTGGCGCACCCACGACCAGTTCATCGCCCTCGCGGCCATCGCCGGGGCGACGAGCACGTTGAAGCTCGCCACCGGCATCACCCTCGTCGCCCAGCGCGACCCGATCTGGCTCGCCAAGGAGGTCGCCTCGCTCGACGTCATCTCCGGCGGGCGATTCCTGCTCGGCGTCGGGTACGGCTGGAACCACGAGGAGATGGAGAGCCACGGCACCGACATCCACCACCGTCGCAAGCTGGTGCGCGAAAAGATCCTGGCGATGAAGGAGCTGTGGACCAAGGACGAGGCCGAGTTCCACGGCGAGTACGTGAACTTCGAGAAGAGCTGGAGTTGGCCCAAGCCGGTGCAGACCCCGCACCCGCCCATCGTCATCGGCGCGTCGCCGACACCGCTGCACTTCCGCCACATCATCGAGTACGGCGACGTGTGGATGCCCATCGAGGGCCGCTTCCCCGTCGACGACAAGTGGGTCGAGTTGCAGCAGGCCGCTGCCGACGCGGGGCGCGACCCGTCCACGCTCGGGCTCGGCGTGTTCGGCGCGAAGCCCGACGCTGCACACCTCGCCCATCTCCGCGATCTCGGTGCCTCGTTCGTCGCGCTCGGCCTGCCGGCACTGGATCGTGACGCCGCCTACGCCGCGATGGACGCGTACGCACCCCTCGTCGCCGAATTCAACTCGTGACAATCGCGAGCACGTCGACGCACACGTGCTGCGCATCGTTCTAGGGTGCGGCACGTGAGTGCCGCCACCCGTCGCCGCCTCCAGAGCATTCCCGCGCTGCTGCTCGCCGCCGTGTTGCTCGTGGTGCTGTTGCCGCTGTGGCTGCCCTTGGCCGCGCTGGCCGACGTGGTGCGTGGCCGCTTCCGTCTGCCGACCGCCCGCCTGCTGGCGTTCGGCCTGCTGTGGTCGTGGCTCGAGACCGCCGGTGTCTCGATCGCGTTCGCGCTGTGGCTCACCGGCAGGCGCAACGACCACGCGGTGCACTACCGCCTGCAGCGCTGGTGGGCGGCACGGTTGATGGATGCGCTGCGGGTCACGACCGGGGTGCGCATCGAGGCCGCCGATGCCTCGTGCCTGTCACCCGGTCCGGCGATCATGCTGTGTCGGCACGCCAGCCTCGCCGACTCGCTGGTCAGCGCCTGGGTCGTCACCAGCGGAGCGAAGATGAACCCGCGGTACGTCCTCAAGCGTGAGCTGCTGTTCGATCCGTGCCTCGACGTCGTCGGCAACCGCCTGCCCAACCACTTCCTCGACCGCAACGCCACCGATTCGGCCGCCGAACTGTCGGCGCTCACCGCCCTCAGCGCGGGCCTGCGCGACGACGAGATCGCGATCATCTTCCCCGAGGGCACACGGGCCTCTCACGCGAAGCGGACCAGGGCGATGGAGAAGATCCGCGAGAAGGACCCGACGCGTGCCGACCGCCTCGTATCGCTGCAGCACCTGCTGCCGCCGCGCCCGGCCGGTTCGGCGGCGCTGATCGCCGGTTGCCCCGACGCCGACGTCGTGCTCGCCTGGCACGTCGGCTTCGACGGGCTGGACACGTTCGGCGGCATCCTCCGCCACCTGTCGCGACCGCCGGTGCCGGTGCGCTTCCATGCCCGACGCGTGGATCGTGCCGACGTCCCCTCGGGCGACGCGTTCACCGTGTGGCTCGACGACCAGTGGGTCCGGGCCGACCACGACGTCCATCTGTTGCTCCACCCGGAGCTCGTCGAGCTCCACACCTCCGAAGGGAACCCATGAGCGCTGTCGCCACCGCCATGACCACCGCCGCACTCGTCATCGTCGCCCTGATGGTGACGACCTGGGTGGTCAGCCTGGTCCTGAAGAACGCCTCGATCGTCGACATCATCTGGGGCTTCGGCTTCGTGCTGGTCGCCTGGGCGGTCCGCCTGCGCGTCGACGAAGGGCTCGCGGCCCGGCAGAACCTGCTGGTGCTGATGACGTCGCTGTGGGGATTGCGCCTCGCCGGCTACCTGTTCTGGCGCAACCACGGCAAGGGCGAGGACTACCGCTACCGAGCCATGCGCAAGCACTGGGGGCCTCGGTTCCCCGTCATCAGCCTCCTCACCGTGTTCACCCTGCAGGGCACGTTGATGTTCCTGGTCTCGTTGCCCGTGCAATTGGGCCAGACCCGCGACACGCCCGACATCGGCTGGCTGGCGTACGTCGGCATCGCCGTCTGGGCGGTCGGCATCTTCTTCGAGTGGGTCGGCGACGCACAGTTGGCCCGCTTCAAGGGCGACCCGTCGAACCAGGGCAGGGTGATGAACCGCGGACTGTGGAAGTTCACCCGGCACCCGAACTACTTCGGCGACGCCTGCGTGTGGTGGGGCATCGCGCTCGTCGCCGCCGAGACCACCGTGGGTCGCTGGGGCCTGATCGGCGCGCTGGTGATGACGATCCTGCTCCGTCGAGTGAGCGGGGTGGTGCTGCTCGAGAAGAGCCTCAGCAAGCGCAAGGAGGGCTACGCCGAGTACATCGCCGCGACCAGCCCCTTCTTCCCGCGTCCCCCCAGGTCAGCAAGGTCCTGAGGCCATTCCTCGCCGCTGTGTCGTCCCGCTGACGGTCGGCCTCAAGCGCATTGCAAGCCGGCGCCAAGCGCCCCCCTCGAGAGTGATCGCATCCCAACGAACAGGAGCGATCACACATGTCTCACCCCCACACCCTCTCCCCCGACCAGCCCCTTCCGACCGGTCCCGAGGCCGATCTCACGAGCTACCGAGCGGTCCACCGTGCCCTGCGCGGCGCCGCCCGCCAGTTGTCGACGACCGTCACGAGCATCTCGCCCGACGACCAACGGCGAGTGCGCGCGCTGAGGCGCTACTGGGCCGGCTACGCCGCCGAGGTGCTCACCCACCACACCATCGAGGACGACGTCTTCTTCCCGGCGCTCGCCGAGCGCTCGTCGACGATGGCCGGGTTGATGGCCCGTCTGGACGCCGACCATCACCACCTGGACGAACTGATGTCCGCGGTCGGCGATGCGATGGACCACTTCACCGAGGCCGGCGCGCCGGCCCGCGCGGCGACTGCGCTGGTCGCCCTCGCAGATCTGATGGACGAGCACCTCGACGTCGAGGACGACTGGGTGCTGCCGCTGTTCAGCCTGCACTTCACCGCAGACGAGTACGCCGAGCTCGAGGAGCAGGCGTTCGCCGCCGTCGGCGTCGGGCGCCAGGCGATGTTCGCGATCCCGTTCGTCGTCCGCGCGATGAGCGACAGCGAGCGAGCGGAGACGCTGGCGACGGCTCCCCTGCCGATGCGTGTGCTGCACGCCCTGACCCGGCGGTCGCACGAACGCCTGCACACGGTGGTGTTCGGCGACGCAACCGTCGCCTCCGACGTCGTCATCGGCGTCGAGATCGTCGGTGACGAGGTCGTCCCCCTGGTGGTGGCACGATGAACCTCGAACGCTTCGCCCGCACGATGGTCCGCCGTCGGCGACGAGTCGTCGCCGCGTGGGCCGCATTGCTCGTCGCGGTCAGCGTGGCCGCGTCGCTGTGGGGCGGCGACCACCGCGTCGACTACTCCATTCCCGGCAGCGACAGTGCCGCCGCACATCAGTTCCTCCACGACCGACTTCCCGAACTCGCCGGCGACACGGCTCGGCTGGTGTTCATCGCACCCCAGGGCCTCGACGACCCCGACGTCCAGACAGCGATCGCCGCCGCCCGCACCGCAGCCGAACGACTCGACCACGTGATCGCCACGACCGAGCCCACCGTGGCCGCGGACGGCACGATCGGCCTGGTGCTGGTCCAGTTCGACGTGACCAGCGAACACCTTCCCGCTGCGATCGGCGACGAGCTGATCGAACTCGCCACCCGCGCCGACACGGATCGCGTGTCCGTGGAGGCGGGTGGCGCCGTCGTCGAGGCGGCCGAGGGCAAGGAGGCCGGCTCGGAACAGATCGGCATGATCGCCGCGCTGGTGATCCTGCTCGTCGCGTTCGGTTCGGTCATCGCCGCCGGACTGCCGCTGATCACCGCGCTGTTCGGTGTGGGTGTGGCACTCGGCCTGGGCAGCCTGTTGAACCACGTCGTCATGGTGCCCGAATGGGCGCCGCAGCTGGTGTCGATGATCGGCATCGGCGTCGGCATCGACTACGCCCTGTTCGTCGTCGTGCGCTACCGCGCCGCGCTCGAGCAGGGGTTGGACACCGAGGACGCCGTCGTGCAGGCCATCTGCACGTCGGGTCGCGCTGTGCTGTTCGCCGGCGGCACGGTGGTGGTGTCGTTGCTGGGCCTGTGCGCGATGGGGATGACCTACCTCTACGGCACCGCCGCGGTGATGGTGAGCGGCGTACTGGTCGTGGTGCTCGCGTCCATCACGCTGCTCCCCGCACTGCTGGGCATGATCGGCCGGCGTATCGACCGCCTGCACGTGCCGTTCGTGCGCGGCGACCGCGGCGAGCAGGGTCTGTGGGCGCGGTGGAGCCACGTCGTGCAGCGCCGCCCGCTCGTGACCGGTGCCGTGGCACTGACCGTGCTCGTCGCACTCGCCGCACCCTTCGGCGACTTGCGCTTCGGCTACCCCGATGCCGGCAACGGACCCACCCACCTCACCAGTCGTCGCGCGTTCGACGCCACCGTCGAGGCGTTCGGGCCCGGCGTGAACGGGCCACTGGTGCTGGCCGTGGACACGGCCGGCGACCCGCTGATGCTGCAGCGCCTGACGATGCACCTGCGCCTCACCGACGGCGTGGCCGCGGTGCTCCCGGCCACCGAGGCCGGAGACGGCCGCAGCGCGGCGATGATCGTGATCCCCACGACGGGCCCGCAGTCACCCGCCACCGAGGATCTGATCCACCGCGTCCGCGACGAGGTCGTCCCCGAGGCGCTCGCCGCACCGGGGCAGGCGGTCCACGTCGGCGGCCTCACGGCCAGTCAGGTGGACGAGAGCGAGTACATGGCGCCGCGCCTGCCGTTGTTCATCGGCGCCGTCATCGGTGTGTCGTTCATCCTGCTGTTGGTCGTGTTCCGCGCATTGCTGGTCGCGGTGAAGGCCGCACTGATGAACCTGCTCGCCATCGGTGCCGCCTACGGCGTGATGGCCGTCGCATTGCGCGGCGGATGGTTGGGTGGGCTGCTCGGCATCACCGAGCCGACACCCATTCCGACCTGGGCGCCGATGATGATGTTCGCCCTCCTCTTCGGGCTGTCGATGGACTACGAGGTGTTCCTGCTCACCCGTATCCGCGAGGAGTACTCGCGGACCGGCGACAACGCATCGGCGGTCGCCTCGGGCATCGCCCACACCGGCCGGGTGATCTCGGCAGCAGCCGCGATCATGGTGATGGTCTTCGGTGCCTTCATCCTCGGCGACCAGGTGCTGGTGAAGGTGATCGGCCTCGGCCTCGCCGTCGCCGTGCTGCTGGACGCGACCGTGGTGCGGATGGTCCTCGTGCCGTCGACGATGGAGCTCCTCGGGGAGCGCAACTGGTGGATGCCGGGCTGGCTCGAGCGGTTCGTGCCGTACGTGGACATCGAGGGCACCGGCCGCGTCGATCAGGGCGACCAGGGCGACCAGGGCGACCTCGATGCAGCACTCGCCCGGCTGGCGGACGAGGAGGTGCTGACGAGCGTGTGACCGCTCAGTCGGCGCCGGGGCGGCGCTTCGACTCGTTCGAACCGTCGCCCTTCTTGCCGGGCGGCATCGCCAGGGCGATCTCCTCTGGGGTGGGCTCGCGCTCCTCGCGGCTCTCCGGTGGCAGCAGCGCCATGATCGCCTTCATGATGGCCTTCGTGTCACCGTCGGCGCTCTTGTGCTTCAGCGTCACCGGAGGGCCGACGGTGACGGTGACGAGCGGCGGCGTGACGACGTTGAGCACGTTCGGCACCCGGGCCGAACGCGGCCACACCTTCTCGGTGCCCCACAGCCCGACCGGGATGACCGGCGCCCCGGTCATGGCTGCCAGGCGCGCCGCGCCCCAGCGGCCCTTCAGCTTGGTGTCGTAGAACGAGCGGCCACGCGGAATGGTGCCCTGGGGCATGATCGCCACCAGGTCGCCGGCTGTCGAGCGCGTCGGCAGCGGCCTGCAACGGGGCGTCGCTGCCGGTGCCGCGCTCGACGCGGATGCCACCCATCGCCGTGGCGATCTGGCCGACGACCGGAGCGTCGAACACCTCCTTCTTGCCCAGGAAGCGCACCGTGCGGTCGGTGCGGGCGATCGCCATGGCGAGGGCCGCGGGATCGAAGTAGCTGCGGTGGTTGCCGACGATGATGGCCGGGCCCGACGCAGGAATGTGCTCGGTGCCCGGAGATCTCGCATCTGCGCGTACGGGAAGAACAACGGATGGGTGAAGCTGAGCGCGAGCCGCTGGATCTCCAGGTTGACGACGGGGATCCGCGCCAGGCCCGAGACGCTGCCGTCGGCCGGCCGGGCACCCGACAGATCGAGCGTCGGCCAGCGTCGCGCCGCAGCCATGAGCGCCATACGCGGATCGGGGTTGACGACGAACGGGTTGCCGACGGCGGCCAGCAGCGGGGTGTCGTACACGCTGTCGCTGTAGGCGTAGCTCTCGGCGAGGTCGACCCCGTTGCGGCGAGCCCAGTCGGCCACGGCCTGCAGCTTGCCGGCGCTCCACACGAACGGACCGTCGAGCGTGCCGTCGTAGGTGCCGTCGGCGTTCACGCCGTAGCGGGTGGCGACCACGTCGTCGAGCCCGAGCAGATCGGCGAGCGGCTTGACCAGGTCGTACGGCGTCGTGGTGGCGAGCACGATGGGACGCCCGGCGGCGCGGTGCTCGTCGAACAGCGGCGCGGCGAGCGGTTGCACCAGGTCGGCCAGCGCTCCGCGCGGCGCTCTCGGCGGCCAGCTGCACGACCGAGCGCGACCGCCCCTTGGCGAAGGTCACGGCCTGGCGGGCGAGGGCCATGCTGGGCAGGGTCTCGCCGACGGTGTTGAACAGCTTGTAGAGCAGCCCCTCACCCGGGATCGAGCGGCTGACCAGGCCGGCCTCCTTCATCGCTCGCGAGAACACCTCACCCGAGGCGCCCGCCAGCAACGTGCGATCGAGGTCGAAGAACGCGGCACCCTGCACCTGGGACGTCATGGCCGGAACACTACGTCACGCCACAGGGGGAAAAACGGGAAAGGCCCCGCTTGGGGGAAGCGGGGCCTCTCAACCTGGAACCCGTGGTTGGGGGAACCACATTGTTGGGTTCTTGACGAGCGAGCCCTTGGGGGACGGACTCACTTCGATCAACATGTGAAAGTATGCACGTGAACAAGTGATCTTTCAAGTTGTATATCGAAGATACTTGCTATCGTTTCCGAGCGATGGATCTCCGGCAGCTCACCACCCTGGTCGCAATCGCCGACCACGGGTCCTTCTCCGCCGCTGCCCGAGCCCTGTACACGGTACAGAGCAATGTCAGCAGCCACATCGCCCGGCTGGAGAAGGAGCTCGGCGTGATGCTGGTCGACCGCCAGCGTGGCGGCCTCACCGACGACGGCGTGGTCGTGGTCGAGAAGGCCCGGCGCGTGCTCCACGAACTCGACGACATCACCGCCGAGATGGCCTCGCGTGGCGACGAGGTCCGCGGCGACACCCGCCTGGGCGTGCTCGGCACCACGGCGCGCTGGCTGCTCCCCCAGTTGCTCGGTCACCTCAGCAAGCAGCACCCAGGGGTGCACGTCACCGTCCACGAGGGCAACACCACCAACCTCATCCCTCGCCTGGTGGCCCAACAGATCGACGCGGCCATCGTGCACCTGCCCGTCGACGACCCCGAGGTCACCGTCGACCCGCTCTTCGCCGAGGACCTCGTGCTGCTCGTCCACAACCGGCACCACCTGTCCAAGTACGACACCGTGCCGCTGGCCGACCTGGCCTTCGAACCGCTGCATGCTGCCGCCCACGGGCGCAGCGCTGCGCCGGGTCATCGACCGCGCCGCCAGCAGCTGCGGGGTCGAGCTGCAGCCCCAGGTCGAGATCGACGGTGTCCGGCTGCTCACCTCGCTGGCCTTCGAGGGCTTCGGCGCAGCCATCGTGCCCGCCACCTCGGTGCCACGCTGGTTGAAGGGCGACTTCAAGCGCATCACCGTTCCCGAACTGCCCCGCCGCGTCGTCGGCTGGGTACAGCGCCGCCGGCCCACCCCCGGCACCCCCACCCGCGCGCTGCAGACGGTCCTGCGCGAGGTCGTCGCCACCCAGGGGGCCAAGCAACCGGGCGTGTACGTGGGCGCAGAGGCGTTCCCGCTCGGCCGGTCTGTCTAGTCTCTGACGGATGACCAACGTCGCGCTGCGCAACAAGGTCCCCGGATCCATCCGGGCCGACGTCCGTTCCTTCGAGGGCCGCGACGTCGTGTGGGTGGAGGTCGACGCCAGCGACCGCAAGGGTGCACTGTCCAGCGACTCGTCGTCGATGCTCGAGCACGCTGCCTGCGAGGCGCGTGCCGCCGGGCTGCCGTTGGTGTGCGTCATGCGGTCCAGCGGTGCCGACATCGTCGAGGGCTTCTCCGCGCTGCACGGCTGGGGCAAGGCGGCCAAGGCGCTGGCCGACTGCTCGGGCGTGGTGCCCACGGTGTTCATCGTCGACGGCCCGGCCGTGTCGGGCCCGGCGCTGCTGCTCGGCCTGGCCGACCACGTGATCATGACCGACGCCGCGTACGCATTCGTCAGCGGTCCGACGATGGTCGCCGAGTTCACCGGCGTCAGCATGGACAACGACGAGCTCGGCGGGGCCGCCAGCCACGCCCGCTACACCGGCGCCGCCACCCTCGTCGCCGCCGACCTTCCGCGGCGCCATCGATCTGGCGGCGCAGCTGCTCGCCTACTTCCCGCAGCACAACGACGAAGAGCCGCCGCTGTGGCCCACCGACGACACCATCGATCGTCAGATCCCCGAGGCGGGCGAGCTGATCCCCGCCTCGTCCACCGGCAGTTACGACGTCCGCGCCGTCATCCGTGCGCTCGCCGACGACGGCGACCTGCTCGAGCTGCGGCCGCGCTGGGCCAGCAACGTGGTCACCGCGCTCACCACCATCGGCGGCATGCCGGTGGGTGTCGTCGCCAATCAGCCGCTCGCCCTCGCCGGCACGCTGGACATCCCCGCCTCGCAGAAGGCGGCGCGGTTCGTGGCGTGTTGCGACGCCTTCAACCTGCCGATCATCACCCTGGTCGACACGCCCGGGTTCTACCCGGGCAAGGACCTCGAGTGGCGCGGCATGATCCGTCACGGTGCGCAACTGGTGTTCGCCTACGGGCGGGCCATCGGTGCCGCGCATCTGCGTCATCCTGCGCAAGAGCTACGGCGGCGCGTACATCGTCATGGACAGCAAGAAGATGGGCAACGACCTGTGCCTCGCGTGGCCGTGGGCCGAACTCGCCGTCATGGGCGCCGGCCAGGCGGCGGCGATCCTGCAACGACGGGCGACCCCCGACGAGCGGGCCGCGTTCGAGGCCGACTACACCGAACGGCTGCTGAACCCGTACATCGCAGCCGAGCGCGGCTACGTCGACGCGGTCGTCGAGCCGGCCGAGACGCGCCAGATCATCGGCGAGGCGTTGCGCGCCCTGGCCGACAAGCGCGAGACGTTGCAAGCGCGACCGCACGACAACACGCCCCTCTGACCAGCTGTCCGGACCGGCACCTGAGTTGGGTGCGTCCCGCACCTTCACGGGTAGTCTCACCTGCGGGGACAACAGCCCCGCGCAACTTTTGTGTCGTCGAAGGGAAGAACATGCCCGACACCATCACCATCACCGACGATCGCACCGGCAAGACCGTCACGGTCCCGATCACCGGCGGCGTCTTCCCGGCATCTGCCGTCCGCGAGCTCGATCCGTCGCTCTTCATCTACGACCCGGCCTACATGCAGACCGCAGCGTGCAAGAGCGCGATCACGTACCTCGACGGTGATGCCGGCATCCTGCGCTATCGCGGCTACCCCATCGAGCAGCTGGCCGAGAAGAGCACCTACCTCGAGGTCGCCTACCTGCTCCTGAACGGCGAACTGCCGAACGCCGAGCAGCTCACCAAGTGGACCGACGACGTCACCCACCACACGTTCATCCACGAGAACATGCGCAAGCGGTTCGTCGACGGCTTCCACTACGACGCCCACCCGATGGGCATGCTCGTCAGCGCGGTCGCCGCCCTCGGCACGTTCTACGACGACGCCAAGGACATCGCGTCGAAGGAGAGCCGCGACAAGCAGATCCTGCGGCTCATCGCCAAGATGCCCACGCTCGCGGCCATGTGCTACCGGTTCTCGGTCGGCCTGCCGTTCGTGTACCCCGACAACAGCCTGTCGTTCCCGGCCAACTTCCTGAACATGATGTGGAAGGTCGGCGACTACGAGATCGACCCGCGCCTCGAGCGCGCCATGGACGTGCTGTTCATCCTCCACGCCGACCACGAGCAGAACTGCGGCACCACGGCGATGCGCGTCGTCGGCTCCAGCCAGGCCGATCCGTACACGTCGGCCGCTGCTGCGGCGTCGGCGCTGTACGGCCCGCTGCACGGTGGCGCCAACGAGGCCGTCGTGCGCATGCTCGCCGACATCGGCAGCATCGAGAACGTGCCGGCCTTCATCGAAGAGGTGAAGAGCGGCAGCGGCAGCCGGCTGATGGGCTTCGGCCACCGCGTCTACAAGAACTTCGACCCGCGGGCCACGATCATCAAGAAGACCGCCTACGACGTGTTCGAGGTCACCGGCAAGAACCCGCTGCTCGACATCGCCCTGAAGCTGGAGGAGACCGCGCTCAGCGACCCGTACTTCGTCGACCGCAAGCTGTACCCGAACGTCGACTTCTACTCGGGCCTCATCTACCAGGCGCTCGGCTTCCCGGTGGCCATGTTCACCGTGCTGTTCGCCATTCCGCGCACGGTCGGCTGGCTCTCGCACTGGCAGGAACTGCTGGGCGACAAGGACCAGAAGATCAGCCGTCCCCGCCAGTGGTACACCGGCTCCGAGCCCGCGCGACTACGTCGCGATGGACAACCGCTGAACGAAGGGGACGTAGCGTCCCGTCACCAGCATCACGCCGAGCAGACCCAGCACCCACGGAGTGGCCCGCTGGAGACGCACTCCGACCCGTCGCCACGACTGGGGCAACCGCGGGACGGGCAGCGCGGCGAGCGCGACCATCGGCGTGACCACGCCAGCGCCGAACAGCACGAGCAACGCCGCGCCTCGAGCCGTCGAGCCGGTACCTCCGGCGGCGGTGAGAGCGACACCGAGCAGCGGACCGACGCACGGCGTCCACGCTGCACCGCACGCAACCCCGAGGACTGCAGCCCGAGCGAGCGGTGAGGCCGGCAACGAAGGGGCGAACTGCCAGCCGGCGTGGACCACGCCGCGACGCCCCGCCTCGGCGAGGACGGCTGCAACGATCAAGGCGAACCCCGCGGTGCGCTGCACTCCGTTGGCCGCCAGCGCCACCGCCCCCAGGCCGGCGACCACCGAGCCCAGCACGGCGAAGGTGACGACCGCGCCGGCACAGAACGACGCGACGCGAGACCAACGCCTCGCCCCGTCCGCAGCGTCGGCGACGACCGCGAGCCAGCCCGGTACGAGTGGCAGCACACAGGGACTCAGCGATGCGGACACGCCGGCGCCATACAGGCCGAGGCCGACGACGACGACGCTCACACGTCGGCCCGCGGTACCGCGGCATCGACACCGAGCAGGAGGCGGATCGCATCCTCCGTGGCCTCGTAGCGACCTTCGCCGAGGTGCACCAGACGGAGCCGGCCCGTGGAGTCGTACAGGTAGAACGCCGGCCAGGAGTGGTTGTCCCATGCGCGCCAGATCGATCGGGACGGGTCGAGCGCCACCGGGTACTCGATCCCTTCGCGCTCCACGTACTCGGCGACATTCTCCGGGTCCGCCTCCGCCGCGAACTCCGGCGTGTGCACCGACAACAACACCAGCCCGTACGGGCGCATATCGGGCGTACCAGGCCTTCACGTGCGAGAGCGTGTGCTGGCAGTTGATGCAGCCGTACGTCCAGAAGTCCACCAGGACCACCTTCGAACGCAGATCGGCATCGTCCAGCGGCGGGGAATTCAGCCAACCCGCGGCACTCTCGATCGAGGGAAGCGGTTGGCGGTCGAGCACGGGCAGGTCCGACACGACGCGCGGCGACGCGGTCGGAGCGCCGGCAACGCGGGCGACCTCGTCGGGCCGCACTCCCCGACTCGCCCAGACCGCACCCGCCACGAGCGCGACCGCGGCCACCCAGATCGACCACTGCAGCCGACGGCGGGCGGGGCGCTGCATCGATCAGCCGCCCGTCGTCTCGGTCATCATCGCGTCGGTCGACTCGGTCATCGCCTCGGTGGTCTCGGTCATCATCGCGTCGGTCGACTCGGTCATCGCCTCGGTGGTCTCGGTCATCATCGCGTCGGTCGACTCGGTCATCGCCTCGGTCGTTTCGGTCATCGCATCGGTCGTCGCCGGCGTGGCCGGTTGCTGAGAGCTGTCGTCGCCGCACGCGGCGACGAGCAATGCGCCAGCGGCGATGAGCGGCAGGACGAGAAGTCGGCGGGGTGTGTTCATGGTGAACTCCTTGGAACATCGAGGAGGCCAGTCCTCCCGCCGACGATCCTGAGGACGATCTCTGTCAGATGCCTGACGAAGTTCGAAACATCCACGAAACTCCGCGGCCTGGTCGTTCACAGCCAGCACCGACGTCTCTATGGTGAACGCCGATGGCGACACCCCGCATCCTCGTGGTCGACGATGAGCCCACCGTTCGTGAGGTGGTCGCGCGCTATCTGCGCCACGATGGCTACGAAGTCCTCGAACTCGACCACGGTGACGAGGTCGCCGCTGCCGTTCGAACATTCCGGCCGGACCTCGTCGTGCTCGACGTGATGCTCCCCGGCGCCTCCGGTCTCGACCTCCTTCGCGCACGCACGACCGAGGCGGTGCCTGTCATCCTCCTCACCGCCCGGGTGGACGAGGCTGACCGGGTGCTCGGCCTCGAACTCGGAGCCGACGACTACGTGACGAAGCCGTTCTCGCCGCGTGAGCTCGCCGCCCGGGTTCGGAGCGTGCTTCGACGAGCGCAATCGACTCCCCCGCCCACCGAGGCGATCCGACACGGTGGCTTCGAGGTGGACCTGAGGTCGCGCACCGTGGTCATCGACGGTCGTGAGGTGGCACTCACCGCGAAGGAATTCGACCTGCTCGCGTTCGTCGCTCAGGCACCGCGCCAGGTGTTCTCGCGGGCCCAGCTGCTGCATCACGTCTGGGACTCCTCGCCCGACTTCCAAGACCCTGCGACCGTCACGGTGCATGTGCGCCGGCTACGGAACAAGATCGAGGACAACCCCGACACTCCCCGCTGGATCACCACCGTATGGGGTGTCGGCTATCGGTTCGAACCATGAGTGCCCGCCTCCTGCTGTGGCTGGCCGTGCTGGTGGTCGGTGCGAGCGTCCTCGCGGAGCTGCTCCTCCAACCGCCCGACGGCGGCGAACGGTTGCACCTGATCGTCATCCTCGCCGCGCCAGCGGTCGTTGCCGCTGCCCTCGTGCCACTGCTGCGGCGTTGGGTCAGCAGCCGGGCGAGCGTCGCGGGTGCGGCCTTGGTGGTGGGCCTGTGCTCCCTGGCGCTCGGCGCCGTGACCACGTCGGCCGCGTCGAACGCGATGTTCCTCTCGTCGCACGACTACCGACTGTTCCTGGTCGTGCTCGTGCTGTCGTGCGGCATCGCCTTGGTCGTGGGTTCGCAACTCACGCGACCCCTCGCCCGCGACATTGCGCGGTTGGGTGAGGTGGCCGAACGAGTGGCACGCGGTGACCTCACCGTGCGAACCGGTGTCCGTCGATCCGATGAAGTGGGCCGTACCGCGCAGGCTGTCGATGAGATGGTCGACTCGCTGCGGGGAGCGGCAGCCGAGCGGGAGCGTCTCGCCGCGGCGCGGACGATGTTGTTCAACAGCGTCGGGCACGACCTGCGAACCCCCCTCGCCGCGATTCGTGCCGCGGTGGAGAGCCTGCAGGACGGAATCGCGCCGGACCCCGACCGATACATGGCCATCGTCGGCGCCGAACTGCACAACGTGGAAGCGCTGCTCGATCAACTCCTGGAGTATCGCGCGCATCGAATCGGGAACACCGTCCGGGGACACCGAGCGCGTGTCGGTCGCCGAGGTCGCCCATGAAGCGACCGAGGCGCTCACCCCGATGGCCGAACGCCGCGGCATCCGAATGACCCTCGCCGCCGATGGCCCCGGCTTCGTGACCGCCAGGTCGCTCGACATCGCACGTGCCATCCGCAACCCGATGGAGAACGCGATCGGGCACGCTCCCGACGGTGGCCTCGTTCGCGTCACCGTGATCGACGCAACCGACGGGGTGTCGGTCCGCATCATCGACGACGGTCCAGGTTTCCCGGAGCAGTTCCGCGAGTGCGCGTTCGACCCGTTCACCCGCGCCGACCCGGCCCGAACGACCCGATCCGGCCACGCCGGGCTCGGCCTTGCGATCACCCGAGCCTTGGTGCAGCAGCACCGCGGACGGGTGTGGCTCGGCGACGGCCCGGGCGGCGACATCAACCTCTGGTTCCCTCCGAAGGAGTCCTCATGAATCCGACGCCCGACCCCACCGAGCGCCCCGCCATGCCGGTGCGGCCCATCCCGAAGTCGATGGCCGCGATCGCCGGCCTCACCGCCGGCGGCCTGGCGGTGGCGATCGGCATGCTCGTCGCGGCGATCACCGATGTGGTGTCGCCCATCGACGCGGTGGGCAGCGAGGTCATCGACCGGACGCCGCTGTGGTTGAAGGAACGGGCCATCGAGTGGTTCGGCACGAACGACAAGCTCGCCCTGCGCATCGGCATCGTCGTCATCCTGGCGGGCGCGGCCGCGCTCATCGGCGTGGCGTCGGTCCGCCGACCGTGGGTGGGGCTGGTCGGCTTCATGGCGTTCGGGTTCATCGGCGCGCTGGCCGCCGGTCACCGGCCCGGCCAGACACCCGGTGCCGTCGTCCCCAGCATCATCGGCGCCACGGTCGGCGCACTCGTGCTCCGGCGGGCGACGCGGCCCACCCCCATCGAGGTGCCCGGCCCGTCGAAGGCGCCCCTCGGGTGGGACCGTCGCCGCTTCCTGTTCACCAGCGGCGCCGCAGGTGTGGCCGCCGTCGCGGCCGCCGGCGTGGCGCGCAGCCTGGAGAACGGCCGGATCGACGACCTGCGCGCGGCCACCCAGGACTCGCTGCCGCCCACCGGGTCGAGCCTGCTCGACGAGATCCCCGCCGGCGCGACCGTCAGCCCCGTCACGCCGTTCATCACCCCGGCCGACGACTTCTACCGCATCGACACGGCGCTGTCGTTCCCCCGCGCCGACCGGGCGAAGTGGTCGGTCCAGATCAAGGGCATGGTCGACACGCCGCTGACGCTCACCTACGACGACCTGCTCGCCCTGCCGCAGGAGGAACGCATCGTCACGCTGTGCTGCGTCAGCAACGAGGTCGGCGACGAGTACGTCGGCAACGCGGTCTGGCGTGGTGTGATGCTGAAGGACCTGCTCGACCGGGTGGGTGTGCAGCCGGGCGCGGAGCAGGTGTTCAGCACCAGCCTCGACGGCTGGACGTGTGGCTTCCCCGTCGAGCTGGCGACCGACGGCCGCGATGCGATGATCGCCCTCGGCATGAACGGTGCCGCGCTGCCGCTCGAGCACGGCTGGCCGGCGCGGCTGGTGGTGCCCGGTCTGTACGGCTACGTCAGCGCCACCAAGTGGCTCAGCTCGATCGAGCTCACCACGTGGGACCAGCAGGGCTACTGGGTTCCCCGCGGCTGGGCACGCCTCGGCCCGATCAAGACGCAGTCGCGCATCGATGTGCCCCGCGGCGGGTCCACCGTCGCGGCCGGACCACAGAAGATCGCCGGCATCGCGTTCGCCCAGCACACCGGCATCGCCAAGGTGGAGGTGCGCATCGACGACGGCGAATGGCAGGAGGCCCGCCTGGCCACCGACGTCACCGACGATGCATGGCGCCAGTGGGTGCTCGATTGGCAGGCACCACGCGGCGAGCACACCATCGCCGTGCGTGCCACGGACAAGAGCGGCTACACCCAGACCGACGAGCGTGCCCCCGTCGCCCCCGACGGCGCCACCGGCCACCACACCATCCGCATCAACGCAGACTGAACGGGCTGTTCACCAGGAACTCAAGTTCGCGTCAACGCAGACTGACGACGATCTTGCCGGCGTTCGCGTTGGCCTCCATGTGGACGTGGGCGTCGGCGATCCGGTCGAACGGGTAGCGGCTGTCGATGACCGGGCGCAGCGCGCCCGTGTCGAACAGCGGCAGCATCTCTGCGGCGAACTGCCGGGTGACGGCGACCTTCTCCTCGATCGGCCGTGTGCGCAGCGTCGTGCCCACCCAGTGGGCACGCTTGGCGAGGAGCAGCCCGACGTTCACCGGCGTCCGCCCCCCGCCCATCAGCCCCACCTGGACGATGGTGCCGCGCAGGGCGACGGCCTGCAGGTTGCGATCCACCTCGTCGCCGCCGATGACGTCGAGCACGACGTCGAAGCCGCCGGGCACCGCGGCCTGGGCGTCGGCCAGCCAGTCGTGCGGCGAGCGCTCGAGCACCACGTCGGCACCGAGGTCGCGGCACAGCTGTGCCTTCCCGGCCGAACAGGTGACGGCGATGCGGGCGCCGATGGCCTTGGCGATCTGGATGGCCGCGGTACCGACGCCACTCGCCCCGGCATGCACCAGCGCCCAGCGGCCGCTGGTGAGCCCGCCCTGCAGCACGAGCGCGTCCCACGCGGTGAGGAACACCTCGGGGATGGCGGCCGCATCGACGAGGTCGATGCCCGCAGGCACCGCGAGCAGCTGGCGTTCGTGCGTGGCGATGCGTTCGGCGTACGCCCCGCCGGCCTCGATGCCCATCACCCGGTCGCCGATGCGCCACATCGTGGCCCGCTCGCCCACCGCCGCGACGGTGCCGGCGAACTCGAGTCCGGGGATCTCGGGCGTGCGCCCTCGCGGGTCGGGGTACAGCCCCATGCGCTGCAACAGGTCGGCGCGGTTCAGCGCCGTCGCGGCCACGTCGACGAGCACCTCGTCGGGACCGGGCACGGGATCGTCGGTCTCGACGATCGTCAGGACTTCTGGACCACCATGGGACTGCAGGACGACGGCGCGCATGACGTGCAGTCAAGCACGCCGCGTTCAGAGGTGCAGCACGTAGGCGATGCCGAGGATGCCGTCCCAGTCCTCGTCACGATCGGGCTCGCGGAGGAACCCGAGATGCTCGTACAGGCGCTGCGCGCCGTGCATCGTCGACAACGTGTGGATGCGCAGTCGTTGCAGGCCATCGGCCCGAGCGCGGTCCGCGCACCATTGCACCATCGCCGCACCGACGCCCCGACCCTGCACCTCGGGGCGGACGCCGAAGTACCGGAACGTGGCCGCCCCCGGGTCGCCGTGCTCGGCGTGCGGGTTGGCGTGGTCGGGCACGTAGGTGAGACAACCGACGAGCTCGTCGTCGAGGAAGCCGAGCACCACGACGGTGTCGACCATGCGCGCCTCGGCCTGGGTGAGCTGATGGTCGTACTCGGGATCGTGCGGGTGTCCGGGCAGGGAGACGTACGACCGGTGGACGATGCGACCGGCCTCGTCGAGGTCGTCGCCCTCGCGGGCGGGACGCACCTCGATGGTCATCGCGGCCAGGCGTCGCGCAGCTTCTGCGCGGAGAACGAGAGCGGTTCGGGAAGGGTGCGGGCTTCGGCGATGGCCGTCATGAAGTTGCCGTCGCCGGTCCACCGTGGAACGACGTGGACGTGGAGGTGCTCGCTGATGCTGCCACCGGCGGCACGACCCATGTTGATGCCCACGTTCACGCCGCCCGGCCGGTAGGCCGCCTTCACCGCTCGCACCGCGTCGGTGACGGTGGCCCACAGCTCGGTCACCTCGTCGGCATCGAGGTCCTCGAGGTCGCCGACCTCGCGGTACGGCAGCACCATCAGATGGCCCGAGGTGTACGGGAAGGCATTGAGGATGGCGAAGACCCGCTCACCGCGGAACACGATGTGCGCGTCCTCGTCGCTGACGCCGGTGGCCAGGATCTGCGTGAACACACTGCCCTCGGCACGCGGCGCGGCATCGCCGACGCCGTTGACGTACTGGGCCCGCCAGCCGTTCCAGATGCGATCGAGTCCGGTCACGCCACGAACCTACCGGCCGACCGGGCCGCTCACAGAGCGACGGGCAGCGTGAGCACGAGGCGCGTGTGCTCGGCGTGACCCGGGACATCGCGCACCTCGACGGCGACGTCGAGGGCCTTGGCCATGCTGCGGGCCACGGCCATGCCCAGTCCGGCGCCGGGGATGGTGTGACTGGTGACGAAGGGCGACCACAGCGCTTCGGTGACCGGCGAGGCGGTCTCGGTGAGGAACTGCACGCCCGCACGCGTCCCGCGCACGAACGGCGCGACGACGATGCGGTGGCCGTCGGCCGCGGCGACCGATGCCTCGGCGAGCAGTACCGCGGCCATGACGAAGCGCGACCGGTCGGTCTGGACCATGGCCGTGTGCGGGACGTCGGCCTCGCCCGCAATGAGCAGACCTTCGGTCCACCATGGCTCGCGCGACGCGGTGTGCACCACGTCGCCGGCCAGTTCGCCGACCTCGATGGGCTGCTCGTCCATGCGCAACAGACCCTGGTCCAGCTGTCCGAGGAGCAGCAGGTCGTCGACGATCTGCACCATGCGCGTGACACCACGCTCGATGTGGCCGACGTGGCTGGTGGCGGGCTCGGGCAGGTGCAGACGCCCGAGCAACTGCGTGTAACCGTGGATGACGTTCAGCGGTGAGCGCATCTCGTGACTCACCCTGGAGAGGAACGCCCGCTGCGCCTCGGACGACGCGGTGACCATGGCGAGCTGCGTACGCGCGCCGAGTTCCTCGGTGCGCTCGACGAACTCGAGCACGAACCGGTCGCCGGCGAGCACGAGTGTGAACTCGACGCTGCGTTCGTCGCCGTCGGCGGTGACGACCGGCACCCATCCGGACCGGGTGAGTTGATCGGCCTGCAGCATGGACTGCGCCATGTGCAGCAGGTCGCTCGCCGACAGGACCGTCGTCGGGTCGAGCGGCGGGCGCTGACCCGCGCCGTGCCCGTGGCCGGCAGCGGACCACAGCAGCGACAGCTCGGCGAGGTGCCGACCCTCGAACTGCGGCTCGTAGACCGCGATGGTGCCGAACGCGCCCTCGCCGATGGCACGCAGCACGCGATCGCTGCGTTCCAGCTCGGCGCGGGCCGACTCGCGCGACGTGAGCTCGCGCACGGTCATCATCACCTGACCGTCGCCCATGTCGGTGAACGTCGCCTCGAGCGACACACGACGGGCGAGGACCTCGCGCTGCAGGTAACGCCGAACCGGCGTGACGTCGCGTAGCTCCTCCACTGCGTCGCGCACGATCTCGGCGATGGCCCTGGGCAACGGCGAGCCGACACGCAGGCCGGGCTCGGCGACGAGCGCTCGCGGGTTCGCGTACGACAGCAGGTACTCACCGCCGTCGTCGCTGGGTTCGAGCAGCATCAGGCCGTCGATGCTGGCTTCGGCCATGAGGCGGAAACGGTTGTCGGCGTGAGCCAACTGCTCGACGATGGTGCGGTCGACCGACACCTGCACGATGTGATCGCCGGCGCGCATGGTGGCGACCTCGTAGCGCACGGTCATCGGTCGACCGAGGTGGACGCCACGGCGCTCGATTCGGTACGGAGCCGGACGGCCGCCCCGCCACACCTCGTTCGCGGCGTCGAGCGCCGCCGTGAGGTCGACGAACACCTCCGAGACGCGGATGCCCTCGAGGATGTGCTCGGACAGCAGCACGTGGCGGGCCGCCTCGTTGACCGTGACGATCTCGAGGTCGACGATCTCGTCGGTGCCCTCGGCGAACACGGGCGCGTAGAGGTACACGGCCTGCTGCAACGACTCGCTGTCGATCAACAACCGGGTTCCGAATTCGCCGGTGACCGCGATGGCCGAGTCCGGCAGCGCGCCGACGGCGTCGGGCAACGGAACGGTGGAGTCGGCGACCATGACGCGGCAAGGATAGACCCGCGAGGGTGGTCAGCATCCGGACGCCGCAGGCGGCATCGCTAGAGTGGCCGCGATGACGGACGGCGGCAGTCCAGCGCAACGGGGACCGGGAGTGGTCCTCGGAGCCGACCTCCTCGACACGCTGCACGTGGGCGTGTGGTGTGTCGATGCCGACGGCATGTCCACCTGGGCCAACCGCTTCATGAGCACGTTGCTGGGGCTTCCGGTGGAGCAGATCGTCGGACGACCGCTGATCGATTTCTGGTATCGCGACGACTTCGAGATCATTCAGACGCACCTCCGCCGTCGCCGTGAGGGCGCGAGCGACCACTACGACGCCCGCCTGCAACGATCCGACGGCACGCCCGTCCCTGTCCGGGTCCAGGCGAGCCCCTTGCACGAGGCGGGCGTCTTCGTGGGCGCGGTGGCGTTCCTCACCGATCTCGGCGACATCACCGCCGCGGCCGAGGCTCGCGACGCCGCGTTGCGTGAGGCGCAAGATGCCACGATCGCCACCTCGCGGCTGCTGTCGTGGGTGTCCCACGAGTTGCGCACACCGCTGAACACCATCTCCGGGTTCGCCCAGCTGCTCGAGGGGGCCGCGACCGATCCCGGCCAGCGGTCGATGGCCGCCAGCATCGTGTCCGCCTCGGCACATGTGAACGACCTGGTCCAGGACCTGCTCGACTACTCGAAGGCCGAGGCCAACGTGCTCGAGCCGGTGCTCGTGGAGGTCCGCCTGCGATCCGTGGTCGACGACGCCCTGGCCCTCGTCGCCGGCTCGGCTCGCGACCTTCGGGTCACGATCGACGCCCAGGTCGACGACGAGTGGGTCACCGCCGATCGCCGGCACCTGGTGCAGGCGCTGTTGAACCTGCTGTCCAACGCGGTGAAGTACGGCGGACAGGGAGCCACCGTGTTCGTCACCACCGACTCCGACGGCGATGTGGTTCGCTGCTCGATCACCGACCAGGGGCCGGGCATCGCTCCCGAACTGCAGCAGCGCGTCTTCCGTCCGTTCGAACGTCTCCCCAACGCGGACACGATCGACGGCGTCGGCCTCGGCCTGTCGATCGCCGACTCGTTCGTGCGGGCCATGCACGGTCGGCTCAGCCTGACCAGCCCTCCCGGGGCCGGCGCGACGTTCACCATCGAGCTCCCGGCGTGCCCTCGGGCCGCCGAGGACACCGGCTCGACCGAGGCACCCGTCGCGCCGACCAACCAACTGGTGCTCTACGTGGAGGACGAACCGCTGAACGCCTCGCTCGTGGAGAGCATCATCGGCCTCCTTCCCGGACGAACCTTGCACGTCGAGCCGACGGTGAAGGGTGGCATCGCCGCGGTCCACCGTCTTCGCCCCGCGCTGGTGCTGCTCGATCTGAATCTGCCCGACGGGTCGGGATTCGACGTGCTCGCCTCGGTGCGGGCCGACCCGGCCATCGCCGGGGCGCCGGTCTTCATCCTCAGCGCCGACGCCACCGAGCAGACCACCTCCCGAGCGCTGGAGCTCGGCGCCGACCGGTTCATCACCAAGCCGTTCAACCTGAAGGAGTTCGTCGCCCTCATCGACGACGCGACTCGACCCGCCTGAGACGCGTTCGATGGACGCCGCCTGTGACGAGCACCCGGGCGCAGATCAAGATTCGGTGCGGACCGACCGGAATCGTGATGATCCGTCAGAAGTGCGTGTCACACTCCGGCCATGCCCTCACCGACGCGGACCCTCGCCGCACTGACGACCTTCGCGTTCCTGAGCGCGATCGCCGTCCCTGCAGCGAACGCGGCCCAATCGGCGACCGCCGGCAGCAACAAGTGCACCGTGACGGCGCTCGCGCCCGCGCTGACGAAGACGAGCCTCACCGGCAAGGCGACGGTCCTGTGCACGTTGGCCACGACCGTGACCCTCGAGATCGGCGTCATCGAGCTGGACAGCACGACCGAGGACAGCAGGGTCCCGATCGTCGTGGCCTCCAAGTCCGTCGCGGTCAAGGCGAAGACCGCAGTGACGGTGAGCACCGCGACGCTCACGTGTCTGAACACCGAGGCCGGCAACGAGGAGTACGCGACCAAGGTGCGGGTCAACATCTCAGGAACTGTGTCGGCGTGGGATCGCTTCGTTCCCAAGACCGACCAGTTCGCCTGCTGACCCACGCTCACCTGGGGTGACGCGGCGCCGCTGAACGCGGTCGACGCCAGTGGGCGAGGTCAAGATCATGCCCAGTCGACACAGATCGCTGCAGTGTGGCGGCGCTGAGCTGGTACAACGATCCGCATGACGAACCGCCGGCGGGCGACGTTGGTGACATCCGCCCTGATCTGGGCACTGTCCGTGACTCCTTCGGCCTTGGCCGCGCAATCGGCGACGGCCGGCACCAACAAGTGCACCGTCACTGCGCTCGCTCCCACTCTCACCAAGACCAGCCTGACGGGTCGTGCCAGCGTGCTGTGCACCACCGCCACCATCGTCACCTTGGACATCGGCGTCGTCGAGATCGATGGCACCATCGAGGACGGCAAGGTACCGATCACGGTGACCTCGAAGTCGGTCGCCGTCAAGGCGAACACCGCCGTCACGATCAACACCGCCACGGTGACGTGCCTGAACACCGAGACGGGATACGAGGAGTACGCGTCGAAGTCCGCGTGTGAACATCTCCGGCACGGTCTCGGCGTGGGATCGCACGGTCCCGAAGGCCGACTCGTTCGCATGTTGATCCGGTCGCGCTGGCGGCGCGTCACGGGCATCGCGCTGGCCACGACTGCCGCCACCGCTGCCGCGTGGTCGCCCACCAACTTCCGGCTCGACGTCGCCGCACTGGTCGCCGCCGCGCTGCTCGGCGTCGTGCCGGCACTGCTGGCGATCGTGGCCGGGAGCGTCGCCGTCGTCGTCCGTTCGCACGACCGGTGGAGCGACGCGATCCCGTTCCTCATCGCGGTGCTCGCGTCGGCGGGTACCTCGTGGGTGTTGCGGCGACCGCGATCCACGACCCAGCTGCCCAGCCGGAGCGCCCTCCGACTGCTCGCCCTGGTGGGTGGAGCAGCCGCGCTGGGTCTGCTGCAGCACATCATGGTCGGCGAGCAGTATCCGGCGCTCACCGCCGGACGGATCACCATGACGGCCATGGGGCTGCTGTGCGGAATGTTGCTCGGCACGGCGTTCTGGTGGCGACCCAGTCGTGGCGCGGAGGTGAGCGCGCCGTTCTTCGCCGTGCTCGCCGGGTTGACGACGGTCGCGCTGGTCATCGGGACGGTGGGCTTCTGGCAACGTCAGGACGAGGCGCTGCTGCACAGCACCGTCGAGGCCAGTTCCCTGGGATTCCTCACCGCCCTCGCGGACGAGATGAACGTGGTCACCACCAAGGCCGACACGTCGCTGACCGAGCCCTTCACCGCCGAACGGTTCCCGTCGCTGATGCAGACCGTCGTCTTCGGACACGACAGCCTCCCTGCCGCCCAGATGGTCGAGTTGACGAGCGCCGGTCCCCAGGTGTTGGGCGAACTGTCGTCGTTGGGCGGCGAGTTCGAGCAGGCCTTCCGGGTGTGGACGGCGCGCCGAACCACGGAGATGCGCGCCGTGGCCGACTCCGGCGTGATCACCTACCTGGGTCTGGCCGCGCTGCCGCGTTCGACCGGCGGCAGCAACCCCTACCTCGTGTACGGCACTCCGCTGCACTCCCCGGCGGGCACCGCCACCACCCACGAGCGCTTCCTGGTGGTGGCCATCTCGATCCCCGCTCTCATCCACTCGTCGGCCGCCGCAACCCTGGCGTCGACGGGCGAAGCCGTCCTGCAGTTGTACGTCCACGACGCCGACCAGTACGTGACGCTGTGGTCCACGACCGGCGATGCCGTGGCCGACGACACCCCGGACACGTTCGTCGCGGTCGACGAGCCGACCGATCGCCGCGGCACCCAGGCGCTGTCGGCGCTGGCGTTGAACGACGTGGAGTTCGTGTTCGCGGCCTCCACCGGGCACGACTTCGGCACTCCGGTCGGGCTGCGCCGGCTGGTGGCGTGGCTCGAGGTCGTCGCCGGGCTGCTCGTCATGGGCCTCGTGCTCGTGAATGGCGATCATCGGGCGCGGCGCGACCGGGAGCGCCTGCGCCGCGAGGCGTTGCTGTCGGCAGCGTTGCAGGGGTCGCCCGGCTGGACCGCGATCCTCGACCAGGGCGACCGCGTCGTGATGAGCAACGACCAACCGCTGGGAGCCCGTCCCGGCGAACGCCTTGCGAACGCTGCGCTCTGGGACGACGACGACGACACGGCGGCGCGAGTCGCCGGGCTCGTCGCGACCGTGCGCGCCGGCAACGCGGCGAACATGCAGTACGTGTGGAGCGATCCCGACGACGCGAGCCACGCGATGCGCATCTTCGAGATCGAGGCACGGCCGCTCCCCGACCCCACGTTGGTGTACCTGCAGTGCGTCGACGTCACCGAACACCGCGATCGCGCGATGCGGACCGCCCAGTCCGAGCGGATGGAGGCCATCGGCGTGCTCGCCGGCGGACTGGCGCACGACTTCAACAACCTGCTGTTCATCACGCTCGGCTACCTGCAGATGCTGGAACGGCAGCAGCTGGTGCAGAACGACGCCCAGGCGGTGTTGTACGTCGCGCGAGCGATCGAGGCCGTCGAGCGCGGCGCCGCGGTCGCCAAATCGCTGCTCTCGTTCGCCCGCAGCCAACCGCTGACGGCGGTGCCCGTGAACCTGCGCCAGTTCATCGACGAGCTGCATCCGCTCATCGAGCAAGCCCTCGGTTCGGCCCACACCCTGGAGGTGCACGCCGACGGCGACGACCTCGACGTCATCGTCGACCCGGGCCGCCTGTCGAGCGGTCTGCTGAACACCGTCTTCAACGCGCGGCGATGCGATGGACGGGCGGGGCACGCTCGAGATCCGCATCGAACGGTGCGTGGCCGCGCCCGTGGGCGGCGACGCCGTGGCGGCCATCGCCATCGCCGTGCGCGACACGGGGAGGGGCATGAGCCCCGAAGTGCTCGACCGGGCCTTCGAACCGTTCTTCACCACCAAGCAGGTCGGCAGCGGCACCGGCCTGGGCCTGGCCACCGTGTACTCCTTCGCTCAGCAGAGCGGCGGTTGGGCGGCCATCGAGAGCGTCGAACAGGTGGGCACCACGGTGACCGTGTTCCTGCCACCGGCGGTCGAGTCGCCGACGTTCGACCTGCCGGCGCGAGCACCGCGCACCGCCACCCGAGCACTGGTGGTGGACGACGAGGCCGCCCTTGCCGACCTGGTCGCCGGATGGCTGGAGGACCTGGGCATGGAAACCCGCGTCGCGACCACGCCCGAGCAGGCGCTGCGCGTGCAGGAGACGTTCGCCCCCGAGCTGCTGGTGTCCGACGCCAATCTCGGCGCCTCGATGGACGGCCTGGAGCTCGCCCGTATCCTGGTGCAGCGCGATCCCGCGCTCCTGGTGGTGTTCATGACCGGCTTCTCGGAACGAATTCGTGCGTTGCAGGCAGCCGGTGTGGCCACGTTGGCCAAACCGTTCTCGCGCGACGACCTGTTCGCGAGCCTCACCACCCATCTCGGCGACCGCCTGGTGGGACCACACCGCGAAGGGTTGCGCCCGTGACCGCCATCCGCCCGCGACACCTGCTCGTCATCGACGACGATCCGGCGATCTGCGAGCTCATCGCCACGATCGCGTCCACGTGGGACTACGAGACCGACATCGCCACCACTCCCGACGTGATCGACCAGTTCCTCGGGCTCGGTCACGACCTGGTGATGCTCGATCTGTCGCTCGGCGAGACCGATGGCATGCGTGTCATCCGCGACCTCGGCGAACGACAGCCGGGCGCCAATCTCGTGCTGCTCACCGGCGCCGACGTGTCGGTCCTGCAGGGCGCGGCGAAGGTGGCCGAACTGAGCGGCTTCCACCTCGTCGGCGCATGCGGGAAGCCGGCCAGCGTCAGCGAGCTCGAGGCGCTGCTGCGCCCCGAACACCACGTGCGAGCCGTAGTGGCACCCGTGGACGATCTGACCGCCACCGTCCTCACGGCGCTCGACCAGGGTGCGTTCTACCTGATGTACCAACCGATCGTGGACCTGCGCGACGGCCACGTGCGTGGGGTCGAGGCGCTCGTCCGCCTCGACGTGCCCGGCAAGGAACACGTCTCCCCCGAGCTGTTCGTGCACATCATCGAGGACGCGGGCCGCAGCCTCGACCTGCTCGAGGTCGTGCTGCGCACTGCCGCCCACGATCGCGCCACCGTGCCCGCGCTCGCGGCGCTCGAGAACATCTCGTTGAATCTGTCGGTGCTCGACCTGGCCCACCTCGACCTTCCCGAGCGAGCCGAACGCATCCTGTGCACGACGGCGGCGCCCAACCGGTGGACGCTCGAGGTCACCGAGACCGCCGAGGTCGGCCGGCTCGCCGACGCCCTCGACGTGTTGGTTCGCCTGCGCTTGAAGGGTTTCGACCTGGCGATGGACGACTTCGGCACGGGCACCTCGACGCTGCACCGGCTGCGCGAGCTGCCGTTCACCGGCGTGAAGGCCGATCGCCGCTTCAGCACCACCGACTACGGCGACAACGACCGCCACGCCGAGAACATGCTCCGCGCCGCGGTCGACCTGGGCCGTGCGCTGCAGATCCGCGTGGTTGCCGAAGGTGTCGAGAACGCCGACGAGTACGACCTGGCCCGCAGCGTCGGCTGCGACTACGCGCAGGGGTACCACATCGGGCGACCGGTGCGGCCCGAGGCCCTCGGTGTGCTGGTGGCCTCGTGGCACCAGATGAACGACGCCGCGGCGCGCTCGAGCGTGTGACCGTCAGCTGACGGCGAGCTGCTCGGCGACCTCGGCCTCGATGCGGGTGACGAACTCGTCGAGTGCGACGCCTCGTTCGACTTCGCCGCCGCGCGGGTTGACGCCGAGCGTGCCGGCCGCGACGTCGTCGTCGCCGACGACGAGCACGTAGGGCAACTTCTCGAGCTTCGCCGTGCGGATGCGCTTGCCGAGCTGGTCGTTCGCGTCGACGAGGTCGGCGCGGAAGCCCGCCGCCTGCAACCGCTCGACCACCTGCTGGGCGTACCCCTGGTGGGCGTCGGCCACCGGCAGCACGCGGGCCTGCACCGGCGCCATCCACGTGGGGAAGGCACCGGCGTAGTGCTCGACGAGCACGCCGAAGAAGCGCTCGACCGACCCGAACAGGGCGCGGTGCAGCATGATCGGACGGTGGCGTGCGTTGTCGGCGCCGACGTACTCGAGCTCGAACCGCTCGGGCAGGTTGAAGTCGCACTGGATGGTGCTCAGCTGCCACGTGCGGCCGATGGCGTCCTTCACGTCGATGTCGATCTTCGGACCGTAGAAGGCGGCGTCGCCCTCCTTGATCTTGTACGGCAGGTCGTACTTCTCGAGCGACATGCGCAACGCCTCGGTGGCGCGGTCCCAGTTCTCGTCGGTGCCCACGTACTTCTCGGGGTCCTTCGTGGACAGGTTGGCCGTGAAGTCGTGGAAGCCGAACGCGCGCAACACGCTCATGACGAAGTCGAGCAGCGAGATGATCTCGTCCTGCAGCTGCTCCTCGGTGCAGTAGATGTGGCTGTCGTCCTGCGTGAAGCCGCGGATGCGCATCAGACCGTGCAGCGTGCCGGCACGCTCGTAGCGGTACACCGTGCCCAGCTCGAACAGGCGCAGCGGCAGCTCGCGATAGCTGCGCTGACGGCTGCGGAAGATGAGGCAGTGCATGGGGCAGTTCATCGGCTTCGGGTAGTACGTGCCGTTGTCCATCTCCATGGGCGGGTACATGCCGTCCTTGTACCAGGCCAGGTGACCGCTGGTCTCGAACAGGTTCGCGTTCGCCAGGTGCGGCGTGTACACGAACTCGTAGCCACCCGTCTCGTGACGGTGACGGCTGTAGTCCTCCATCAGCTTGCGGACGATGCCACCCTTGGGGTGCCACACGGCCAGGCCGCCACCGAGTTCCTGCGGGAAGCTGAGCAGGTCGAGCTCGACGGCGAGCTTGCGGTGGTCGCGCTTCTCGGCCTCTTCCAGGCGGTGGAGGTGCTCTTCCAGCTCGGACTTGCTGGCCCACGCCGTGCCGTAGATGCGCTGCAGCATCGGGCCCTTCTCGTTGCCTCGCCAGTACGCGCCGGCCACCTTCATCAGCTTGAAGTGGCCGAGCTTGCTCGTGCTGGGCACGTGCGGGCCGCGGCACAGGTCGACGAAGTCGGGCGTGTTGCGATACACGCTGATCGTCTCGCCGCCACCGATCTCGCCCGCGTCCTCGTTGTCGGCAGCGCCGCTGGACACGCGCTCGATGATCTCGCACTTGTACGGCTGATCGGCGAACACCTTCAGCGCCTCGGCGGCGGGCAGCTCGTCGCGCACGAACGGCTGGTCGGCCTTGATGATGTCGCGCATGCGCGCCTCGATGTCGGCGAGGTCGGTCTCGCTGAACGTGCGCCCACCGGGCAACTCGAAGTCGTAGTAGAAGCCGTCGGCGATGGCCGGCCCGATGGAGAACTTCGCGCCGGGGAACAGCTGCGTGACGGCCTGGGCCATGACGTGCGCCGTGCTGTGGCGCAGCACGTGGCGACCGGCATCGGAGTCGGCCGTGATGATGGCCACCACGGCGCCCTCGGGAAGCTCGCGACCGAGGTCCCACTCGTCGCCGTTGACGACAGCGGCGACCGATGCCTTGGCGAGCCGGGACCCGATGGACTCCGCCAGGGTGGTCGCAGTGGCACCCGCGGGGAGGGAGCGCTGCGAACCATCGGGGAGTGAAATCGTGATCTCGGCCATAGGCCGCTCATTCTACGGCCCGGTCCCCCGGGCGAACCGTGGAATTCGGCCGCTGTTCAGTCGCCGGCTGCTGCGGAGAGCGCGTCGCTCATCTGCAGCACGCGCGGCTCGCCGACGCTGCCGACCTTGGCCGCCACGGTGGGCTCGGTCTCGGCGGTCTTGCCGGCGTACACGTTGCGGTACTCCTGGCCGGTGAGCTCGCGGATCTCGAACATCAGCTCGTCGGTGATCTGCCGCAGCACGAGGTGGTCGTCGGCGCGTGACGCGTAACGGGCCACGTTGATGGGCCGCCCGATCTTGATGGTGCACTCCTGGCGCACCTTGGGCAGCTTCGCGTCGGGCGGCTGGATCTCGCGGGTGCCGATGACACCGACCGGGAAGATGGGGCAACCCACCTTCAACGCCAACCTGGCGGCGCCGGTGCGGCCCTTGTAGAGGAAGCCGTCGCGGCTGCGCGTGCCCTCGGGGAAGATGCCGAACAGCTCGCCCCGACGGAGCACCGCTTCTGCGGTGTCGAGCGCCGCCTGGCTCTTGTCGCCGCCGGCGCGGTCGATGGGGATCATGCCCATCATCGGGAAGAAGTGCTTCGTCTTCCACGAGTCCATGTACTCGGCCTTGCCGACGAAGCTGATGTTGCGCTGCACCTGCAACATGAGGAACGCGGAGTCGAGGAAGCTGATGTGATTCGGGGCCAGGATGGCCGGCCCGGACTCGGGCAGACGGTCGAACCCGTCGAGGTGGAACGTCCACAGGCGGTTGGCGACAGGGCGCGCGACGCGGCGGAAACGCTGCTGGGCCTTCCCCGCACCCTGGGCCTTCATGTGGTCCGCGCCTCCGACATGCGCGGGAGCATAGTCGCCGCCGACGACGCCGTCAGCGGTTCAGAGCAGGACGCCGAGCAACGCCGCGGCGTCGTGCACGCCGAAGCCCTTCGCGGCCGCTTCGTCGATGAGCGCGAGGGCCGCGGGGGTGTTCAGGTCGTCGTCGAGCGCGGCGCGGACGTCGGCGACGACACCGCTCTCGGCGTGCCCGCCGCGCGACCAGTGGTCGAGCCGGGCCCGGTTGCGGGGCATGAGCGTGTCGTCCCACTCCCACTCGAGGCGGTAGTGGTGCTCGATGATCGCGAGGCGGATGGCCCGCGGGTCCCACTCCTTGCGCAGGGCGTCGACGAACACGAGGTTGCCCAGGCTCTTCGACATCTTGTGGCCGTCCATGTACACCATCGCGACGTGCATCCAGTGCTTCACGAACGGTTCGCCGGTGGCAGCCTCGCTCTGGGCGCGCTCGCACTCGTGGTGCGGGAAGATGAGGTCGCTGCCGCCACCGTGGAGGTCGATGGTGGTGCCGAGCTCGCGCAGCGCCAGCGCGCTGCACTCGATGTGCCAGCCCGGGCGACCCGGGCCCCACATGGTGTCCCAGCTGGGCTCGTCGGACTCGCTGGGGTGCCACAGGACGAAGTCGAGCGGGTGCCGCTTGTTGGGATCGTCGACCTTGCCGCCGCGCTCGCGGGCGATGGCGATCATCTCGGCCTCGCTGAGGTGGCTGACCGAACCGAACGACGGGAACTTGCTGACGTCGAAGTACACGCTGCCGCCGGACTCGTACGCGAAGCCGCGCTCGAGCACCATGCCGATGAAGCCACGGATGTCGGGAATGGCCGACGACGCCCGCGGCGAGCTGTGCACCGGCAGCGCGTGGAGGGCCTCCATGTCGCGCTCGAAACGCGCCTCCTCGCCTGCGGCGAGGTCGAGGTAGTGCACACCCAACTCGCGGGCCTTGGCGAACAGCGGATCGTCGACGTCGGTGACGTTGCGGACGCACTTGACCGTGTGGCCACGATCGATGAGGCGTCGCTGCAGCACGTCGTAGGCGATGAAGGTGGCCGCGTGGCCGAGGTGCGTCGCGTCGTACGGCGTGATGCCGCAGGTGTACATGAGCACCTGCTCGCCCGGTTCGAACGGCACCACGGCCTGGCGAGCGGTGTCGTAGAGGCGCATCGTCACGGCTGCGACGCTACCGCCTCGATGTCGGGAGCCTGCGGCTCTGTCGCCTCCACCTTGGGCTTCGGTGCCCGCGGGTCGCGCTTGATGCCGGTGAGCTTCGGTGCGACGCGGGTCTTGTAGCGCACGTTCAGCTGCAGCAGGACCGCAGTGAACGCCTCGATGGCGGTCGCGTTGGACAGCTCGCCGGAGTCCAGCGGGCGGCAGCCGGGGATCTTGGTGACGATCTCGCTGATGATGCTGACGGCCTCGGCGTCGTCGCCGCAGATGAGCACGTCGCTGTCGATGGGCTCGCCGATGTGACCGAGCTCGGTGGCGGGAAGGTGGTGGAACGCGGCGACCACCCGACAGCGCGGCACGGCCGCCTGCACGTGGGCGGCCACGCTGCCGCGCGGCGGCACGAGCGGCTGGAACTCGTGCCCCACCCGTACGAGCGCGTTGGCCATGCTGACGACGACCTTGCCCTCGAGCGCGGCCTCGTTCTCCTGCGCCGTGGTGGCCGCGCCGTCCCAGGGCGTCGCGATGACCACGATGTCGCAGTCGGCAGCGCCGGCGTTGTCGCCGTAGCCGAGGCGTGGCGCGAGGTCGGGCCACTTCTCGACCTGGCTGTCGCGGGCCTCCATGGCCCGGTACTTCGACCGCGAGCCGATGACCACGTCGTAGCCGACCGACGCGAGCCGTGCCGCCAGTGCCGAACCGGCAGGACCGGTTCCTCCCAAGATGCCGATGCGCATCTGGTCAGCCTTGCACATGGCACCGTTCGATCCGAAGGCCGATCCGCCTTGGCGGCCGGGTCTACGATCGACCGCATGGGTCTCCTCGACGGCAAGAACATCGTGATCACCGGCGTCCTCACCGACGCCTCGCTGGCGTACGGAGTGGCGACGCTCGCCCAGCAGGAAGGCGCGAACATCGTGCTCACCGGTGCGGGACGGGCGCTCAGCCTGACCCAGCGCACGGGCCGCAAGCTGCCCACGCCGGTCGACGTGTTCGAGCTCGACGTCACCAACCCCGAGCACCTGGTCGCCGTCCGCGGCGAGCTGGAACAGAAGTGGGGACGCGTCGACGGGGTGCTGCACAGCATCGGGTTCGCCCCCGAGGCGTGCCTGGGCGACGACTTCATGGCCCCGCAGTGGGACGACGTCGCCGTCGCGTTGCACGTCAGCGCGTACTCGTTGAAGGCGCTGGCCGAGGCGTTCACACCGCTGATGACCAGCGGCGGCAGCATCGTCGGCCTCGACTTCGACAACCGCGTCGCCTGGCCCGCCTACAACTGGATGGGCGTGGCCAAGAGCGCGCTCGAGAGCGTCAGCCGGTACCTGGCCAAGGAACTCGGCCCGCAGGGCATCCGCTGCAATCTGGTGGCCGCCGGCCCGGTGAAGACGATGGCCGCGAAGAGCATCCCCGGTTTCAAGAAGTTCGAGGACGTGTGGGACGACCGCGCTCCCCTGGGCTGGGACGTCACCGACTCCAGCGCGGTGGCCAAGGCGTGCGTCGCCCTGCTGAGCGACTGGTTCCCGGCGACGACCGGCGAGATGGTGCACGTCGACGGCGGCTACCACGCGGTCGGCGCGTGAATCGGCTCGCACTCGAGACCTCCCCGTACCTTCGTCAGCACCGCGACAACCCGGTCGACTGGTACGCCTGGGGACCCGAGGCGTTCGCCGCCGCGCGTGAGCGCAACGTGCCGGTCCTGCTGAGCGTCGGCTACTCGGCCTGCCACTGGTGCCACGTGATGGCCCACGAGTGCTTCGAGGACGCCGACGTCGGCCGAGGTGATGAACCGCGCTGTTCGTCAACATCAAGGTCGACCGCGAGGAACGGCCCGACGTCGACGCGCTCTACATGGACGCGGTGCAGGCGATGACCGGCCGCGGCGGCTGGCCGATGACCGTGTTCCTCACGCCCGACGGGTCGCCGTTCTACGGCGGCACCTACTTCCCCAAGCCGAACAGTTCCTGCAGCTGATGACCGCCATCGACGACGTGTGGCGCAACCGTCCCGACGACGTGCAGCAGAACGTGCAGGCGCTCAGCGAGGCGCTGCGCCGCACCGCCACCGTGGCACCCGCCGACGGGCTGCCCGGCATCGATCTGGTGAACGCCGCGTTGGCCAAGGTCGCCGAGGAGTTCGACCACGAGTGGGGCGGGTTCGGCTCGGCCCCGAAGTTCCCCTCGACCATCAGCCTCGAGCTGGTCGCCGCGCGCCATGCTGCGCGGCGCCGGCGACGACGCCCGCACCGTGCTCGTCACCACGCTCGACGCGATGGCCAGCGGCGGCATGTACGACCACATCGGTGGCGGCTTCGCCCGCTACTCGGTGGATCGCGAGTGGCTCGTCCCGCACTTCGAGAAGATGCTCTACGACCAGGCGCTGCTGGCTCGCATCTACGCCCACGCCGCGTCGTCGCTGCTCGGCGAGGCGACCGCTACCGGCAGGTGCTGCGAGGAGACCATCGGCTACGTGCTGCGCGAGCTGCGCCACCCCGACGGCGGGTTCTACTCGCGCCGAGGACGCCGACTCGCCCGACGAGCACGGCCACAGCCACGAGGGCGCTGTTCTACACGTGGACCGTCGACGAGGTGCGCGCCGTCCTCGGCGCCGGTGCCGACGACTTCCTCGAGTGGTTCGAGTTCACGCCAGAGGGCAACTTCGAGGGACGCACCATCCCGGCCCGCCTGCACCACCGCGGCGACCTGCTGCGGCCCGATCACATCGAAGCGGCGTGCGAGCAGCATCTTCGAAGCACGCGAGCTGCGCGCCCGACCTGGCCTGGACGACAAGGTGATCACTCGAGTGGAACGCGCTGATGCTGTCCACGTTGTGCGAGGCCGCCGGGCTGTTCGGGCGGCCCGACTGGTTCGACGCGGCCATCGCCAACGGCGAGTTCCTGCTGCGCGAGCTGCGCTCGCCCGACGGTCGGTGGTTCCGTTCGTGGCACGCCGACGGCACCCCCAAGGCGCGCCACGCGGCGCTGGCGGCCGACCACGCCCACCTCATCGACGCGTTCACCCGGTTGGGCGAGCTGACCGGTCAGGCGCGTTGGATCGGTCATGCGTGCGCGGTGGCCGACACGATGCTCGACCACTTCTGGGACCTGGACCACGGTGGGCTGTTCACCGTGCCCGACGACGGCGAGCAACTCGTCGCCCGACAGAAGGACCTGCTCGACGACGCCACACCGTCGGCGAACTCGACGGCCGCGATGGCGCTGTACCGCCTGGGTGCGCTCACCGGCGAGTCGCGCTACACGAACCAGGCCGACCAGATCCTGCGGCTGCTGGGCACGGTCATGCCCCAGGCACCCAGCGCGTTCGCCCACGCCCTCGCATCGGTGGCCTGGCGCGCCGAGGGCAGCGTCGAGGTGGTCATCACCGGCGACCGCGGCGACATGGTCGAGGCGGTGCAGCGGCGCTGGGAACCGTCGATCGTGCTGGCCTGGGGCGAGCCGTACGGCGGTCCGCTGTGGTCGGGGCGCGGGCCGGACCTGGGCTTCGTCTGCCGCGACCACGCCTGCCAGCTGCCGTCCACCACGGTCGACGAAATCCTCGCCCAACTCGACTGAGCGTGCGACACTGGTCACTGTGAGCGCGGCGACAGCCGCGGGCGGAAGGAGTGTCCATGCATCGGATCAGCAGGTTGGCGTGTGTCGTCACCATCGGCGCGTTCGCGCTGGTGTCGTGTGGCGGCAGTGACGGCGACGCCGGGAGCACCGGCACCAACGGCACCAACGGCAACGGCACGCAGGCGGAGACGACCAACGGCAATGCCGGCACCGTCGACCCGAACGGGACCATCGGCAACGTCCCCGGGCTGTCCGAGGAGTGCACCGACTTCTACAACAAGTACATCGCCGCGATGGGCTCCATCGGCACCGGTACGGCGAACGGCGTCAGCAGCATGTTCACCGCGATGAAGGACATCCTGCCCGACGAGCTGAAGGACGACGCCGAGATCGTCGCCGCGGCATGGGTGAAGTACGAGGCCGTCCTGTCGAAGTACGACAACGACATGACCAAGGCGATGGCCGACCCCGAGGCGATGGCAGCGCTCGAGGCGATCGGTGACGAGAAGGTCAACGAGGCATCGAACACGATCGGTGACTACTTCTCGGACACCTGCCCGACCGGCTGATCAATTCGGGCTGCTCAGAGCCCGGACTTCTCGAGGATGTGCACGCCGCACGCCGAGCCGAGACCGATGACGTGGGCCAGGCCCACCTTGGCGCCGTCGATCTGACGCGGGCCGGCCTCGCCACGCAGGTGGTGGCAGACCTCCCAGATGTTGGCGATGCCGGTGGCGGCGATGGGGTGGCCCTTGCTCTCCAGACCACCCGACACGTTCACCGGGGTCGAGCCGTCGCGCCACGTCGCGCCGGACATGAAGAAGTCGGCCGCGCCGCCCTCCTCGCAGAGGCCGAGGTTGTCGTAGTGCACCAGCTCGGCAGTGGCGAAGCAGTCGTGCAGTTCGACGAGGTCGAGGTCCTGCGGGCCCACGCCGGCCTGCTCGTAGGCGAGGCGCGCCGCGTTCTTGGTGAGCGTGTTCACGTTGGGCAGCACCTGGCAGCCCTCTTCGTACGGATCGCTGGTGAGCACCGACGCCTTCACCTTGATCGCCCGGCGCTGCTGCTCGAGCGACAGCGTCTTCAGCTTGGCGTCACTGACCACCACGGCCGCCGCCGCGCCGTCGCAGTTCGCCGAGCACATGCTGCGCGTGTTCGGGTAGGCGATCATGACGTCGTTCATGATCTCTTCCAGCGTCATCCGCTTGGTGTACGCGGCGAGCGGGTTGAGGGTGCTGTGGGCGTGGTTCTTCTCGGCGATCTTGGCGAACAGCTCGAAGCTGGTGCCGCCGTACTTGTGGCCGTACTCCATGCCCACCTGGGCGAAGACGCCGGGCATGCTCGCGGTGCCGATGCGGCCGTCGGTGTTCGTGACCGCGCCGTAGCGACCCGAGGGCGCCCATTCCTTCTTGTCGCTCTTCGGGGCACCGCCCGCGCCGAGCAGGCCCGCGCCGGCGAGCTTCTCGACGCCGACCGCGAGGCCCATGTCGATCTCGCCCGACTTCACGGCCATGATCGCCGTGCGCAGCGCCGTGGCGCCGGTGGCGCACGCGTTGGCCACGTTGTAGACGGGAATGCCGGTCTGGCCGATCTGCTTCTGCAGCTGCTGGCCGATGCCGGCGTTGGACTGCATGAGGCAGCCGGCCGCGAGCAGGCCGATGTCCTTCATGGTGACGCCGCCGTCGCGCAGCGCTGCCATGGCGGCTTCGGAGGCGAGGTCGATGGTGTCCTTGTCCGGGTGCTTCCCGAACTTGGTCATCGTGATACCGAGGATCCAGATGTCGTCGCTCATGTGAGGTCTCCTGTTCAGTTCGCGGGCTCGAAGCCGAAGCCGATGGCTTCGACGCCGTTGTCGTCGGCGCCGAGGACGTACGTGGTGAGCCGCACCGGCATGCCGAGGCTGACGGCATCGGGCGAGGGCTCGCAGTTGATGATGTTGCCGCGCACGCTGGTGCCGCCGCAGTCGACGATGGCCGACACGAACGGCACGGGCACACCGGGCGCCGCGAACGTGACGATCGAGAACGCCTTGACGATGCCGTCGGACTGGACGTCGACGTTCGTGAACGCGGTGCCCGAGCAACCGGCGCACGCGTTGCGGCGGTCGAAGTAGCGCGCACCGCAGCCGGTGCACTCGAGGGCGGTGAGGTGCGGCTGGTCGCCGAGCACCAGGTAGTCGACAAGGGGAATCTGGTTCGCCATGACGGGAACGCTAGCCAACCCCTCCCCCGCGCCTCGGCTCGGAGCACCGCACTCGCGACTCGGCCAGCATCTGACGTTCGGCGGTGATTGAATCAACACTGAGGGACACAAAGGAGCAGCACAGATGCGACCGACGAAGATCCGCTCCCGTACCGCTTCGACGATGCTCCTCGTGGCAATGGCACTCGCCACGCTCAGCGGCTGCACATCGACCACCGACACCGGCACCACCAGCTCGGCCGCCGACACCACGTCGTCGCCCCTCACGACCGTGGTCACCACCACGGCCGCACCGGCCGCTTCGACCACCGTCCCGCCTGCGACCACCATCTCGCCTGCGACCACGTCGGCACCTCCGACCTCACCCGCCACGACCGCCGCTGGGCAGGTACCCCGCCCCGTCACCGTCGTGACTGCCTCACCGGGAGGCGGCGCCGGTGAAGTGACCGTCGACTGGAATGCCGTCGACGGCGCCACGGGCTACCGGGTCGACCGTGCGTCGTCGGCGACGAGCACCTTCGAGACGGTCGCCGAGTTCGACATCACGACCGGCCACGCCACCGTGGCAGCCGGCGTCGTCAACCTGTGGTCCACCGGATACGCCTACGTCCCCGCGACCCCGGGCGGCTCGCTGCCCGACCGGTCGGCATCCTTCCAGTACGTGGAGTACCCGGTGAGCGACGTCCGCTGTTATCGCGTGTTCGCCGTCAATGTCGCCGGTCGCTCGCCGGCGTCCGCCGTAGTGTGCAGCGGGCCGATTGGGTGAGGGTAAGGGGCGGTATGGAGCAGACAGACCAGCAACGGCACTTTCACATACCTCTCACCGAGCACGACTCCGCTCGAACAGCATTCATCGAGCCCACGGAGACGATCTCTGCGCGCGACGTACCGAGGGCGTGCGTCATCACCTTCTTCGGCGACGTCGTGGACCGACTCATCGAGCGTCGGGGAGCGCACGTTCTGGCCGAGAACTGCTGGGAGGACGGCCCGCACCCCCTGCTCGAGGTCGAACACGCCGGGGAGCGCCTCGCAGTCCTCCGGTCAGGGGTCGGTGCTCCACTCGCCGCCGGCCTCCTCGAAGAGGTGATTGCCATGGGCTGCCGCTGCTTCGTCGTCTGCGGCGGTGCGGGCGTCCTCACCGACTTGGCACTCGGACACTTCGTCGTGGTGTCCTCTGCAATTCGCGACGAAGGGACCTCCTACCACTACCTCCCTCCGGCTCGAAGCATTCAGTTCGACGAAGCCGCTCGACGCGTGCTGGAGAAGGTGCTCGAGGCCCACGGCGCGCCGTACGTCGTCGGTCAGACGTGGACAACCGACGCTCCATATCGGGAGACTCCAGGAAAGATCGCGCACCGTCGAGCCGAAGGTTGCCTGACGGTCGAGATGGAAGCAGCTGCACTCGCGGCGGTGGCGGCGTTTCGCGGCGTGCCCCTCGCGCAGGCCGTCTATTGCGGAGATGATCTCGCCGGCGACTCCTGGGCTCACCGCTCCTGGCAGAACCTCTCGGACGTGCGCGAGGACCTGTTCGACCTCGCAGCATCTGCGGCGATTGCCCTGTCGCGAGCGAACGAGGCAAGCGGGACGAGTGTGATCTGAAGGCTCAGGCGAAAGGGCCGCGCCGCGCGACGTCGGGATCGGCGGCGTCCTCGACTTCGAGGTCGCGCATGGCCCACCAGCGCGCCTTGGCGCGCAGCAGGTCGAGCCCGGTGACGTCGCGTTCCGGGAAGGGGTCGGGGTGGCCGTGCAGATCGGCGTGCCGGTTGTGGGTCCGGCACTCCATCCGTCCGTTGATCTCGCTCGTCGGCCCGCCCCGGGCTGCGGGTGTTCGATGGTCGACGTCGCACTCGGACGCTGGTGTCGGGCACACCGACTTGTGCTGGCATCGGCGGTCGCGTACCTGGATGGCACGGCGCAGGGCACCGCGGAAGGTGCGCTGGCGGGAGGCGCCGAGCACGGAGTGCGCGGCATCGAACAGGAACGTCTGCATCACGGCGGTGTCGATGTGCGGGGCGAGGTCCTCGGGCGTCACGACGGTGCCGGTGGCCAACTCGCACAGGTGACGGGCGGTCTCGTCGCCGATGAGCACCTGGAACAGCGGCCGCGTGGTGGTGCCTTCGGCATTGACCGAGCGGGCTGCCATGCGGACCAGCGCCGCCGCACGTCGCTGGGCGGGCGTGCGCTCGACGCCATCGCGTCGGTCCTGCAGGCGGAGTTCTTCGGCCAGTCGCTGCAGCTCGCGCATGACGATGTCGCCGTCGACCGGGTTCAGGTGACCGTCGAGGAACACCTCCCCCGTGACCTCGGACCGCGACGCGTACAGCGTGGACGGGTCGGACGGGTCGCGCCGGATGCCGAGTTGATCGTCGGCCCACATCGCCCAGTACTTCACGTCGCGCGCCGCATCGTCGAAGAGGTCTCGCGAGGCACACCGATCGACCAGCCACTGCTCGCAGCGGCGGAACAGCTCGGCGCGGACCTTGGTGAAGTGCCGTACGAGCAGATCCACGTGATCGATGGAGAGTCGCCCGTCGAGCGCGGCCTGTCGCACGATGGGCAGCACCGCGAGCACTCGGGCCCGGTGCAGGTCGTGGCGGGCGGCGAGGCGGTCGCGCCTCGCATCGCGGGCGATGGCGAGTTCGGCCCGCAGTGTGCCGCCTGCTCGCCACACACCCGACTCGTGCCACGGCGCCAGCGCGTCGGCGGCGACGACCGCGAGACGAGTGGTCTCGCGCTGCAGCGCCATGACCAGCGCGCCCTGCTCGTCGGCCGGCAGCGAGGCCGGGTCGAGCGCGGCGAGCCGGTCGATCAGGTCGTGCATCTGCTCGACGAGGGTGGCGGACGAGGACATGCCCTCATCATGAACGAAGGGTGTGACGGGGTTCCCCCCGACCCGCTCACCAACGGTTGTGGTGGACGACCTCGACGGTGGCGCGGCGGGGACGGGTGCGGGCCGAGCCGCTGGGGGCGTCGTCGGCCGCACGGTGGCCGAGTGCCACGGCGCCGACCTGCAGCACGTGCGGCGGAATGCCGAGCTCGTCGAAGGCCTCGCGCACGTGGTCGAACAGGCCGAAGTACAGCGCACCGAGGCCGCGGTCCTGGGCGAGCAGCAACAGGTTCTGCGTGGCCATCGCCGCGTCGGTGAGCCAGAACGGCACCGACCAGTTCTCGGCCAGGTGCAGGCCGTGCTGGATCTTGTCGTCCTCGCTGTAGCGCGACGTGTAGGCGGTGGGGTCGGCCAGCGGCAGCACCACGACGGGGGCGTGCAGCACGCCGGGCTGCGACGTGGCGAACCAGTCGTCGCCGCCCGTGGTGCGCCAGAACCTGGCGCAGCGTGTCGCCCGACAGGGCGAGGAAGTGGACGCCCTGGCTGAAACCGGCCGACGGGGCGCGGCGCGCCAGGTCGAGCAGTTCGTCGAGCAGTTCGGGGGCGACGGGCCGGGCGTCGAAGTTGCGGGTCATCCGCCGCGAGCGGATGACGTCGTCGAGCGAATCGCTCAGCGGGCACCCAGCTTGACGAGGTTCTCGGCCATGACCCAGCCGTGCACGATGAGCGCGCCGGCCTTCTTCTGGTCGACACCGGCGAACAGCGCGGCGACCTCGGGCTTGACCTTCTCGGGCTTCAGCGTCTCGTGATCGAGGAAGCCGCTCTGGCCGTTGGTCTTGGCGACGAACGTCTGCTCGTCGTAGCTGTGGTCGACCGAGAAACGCTTGGCGAGGCGACGGCCCCACGCACGCTCCTCGCCCACTGCCCGGTGACCGGGACGGGGGATGAGCTCGTCGAGCTGCTTGAAGCCTTCCAGCCCACCCGGGGTGGCGAAGCGCGAACCGACCACGACGTCTTCGTCGGGGAAGGCCATCAGCGCACGGTGATAGGCCTCGGTCATGAGGCCCTTGAGTACTTGATCGCGCTTGGACGTGCGCTTGACGCTCATCATGCCGAGCAGCACGCACGGCGTGCCGCCGATGCGCTCGAGGGTCGAGAACGTGAACCCGTGGAGCTTGTCCTCCAACCGGCATGTGGTGCTGAGCACCCAGTCTTCCTTGGCCTTGGAGAGCGCTCCGATGTCGAACGCGCCCCCCATCGACGCCATCTCGTCGAGATCGCCGTCGGTGAGCGCAGCGCAGTCCCTGGTTTCCACCTGGAGTGCCATTCCCCTAGAGCTCCTGTCGTGCGAGTCCTCACCCGAGGCACGGATGAAGCGTTGACCTGAGCCACCTATTCTGCCACCAAATCATCGCGTTCACGTGTCCGGGGCAGGAACGACCTGATGAACTGGGTCAACCGCCGCCGTCGTGCCAGGGCAACGTGCGCTACAGGACGACGGCGTCGTGGCCGAGGGCCATGCGCAACTCGCCCACCACACGGTCCAGGTCGACGCAGAACTCGTCGGCCAGGCGCAGCACCTTGCCCTGCCCGATGTGCAGGTAGACGGGCGATTCTCCGGGGTGCTCGCGCAGGATCTTGCGGATCTGGTGGATCTTCAACTCGTTGAGCGACGTGGCCGGCACCCGCAGCTTCAGCGGGGCGGACGACGCCGTGTCGAGCCCTTCGATGATCTGCACGTCCTGCACCATGAAGCCGATGCGCGACTCGTCCTTGCGGTCGATGCGGCCCTTGACGGTGACGATCGCGTCGTCGACGAGCTTGTGGCCCTGCTCCATCAGCATGCGCGGGAACACCGTGCACTCGATGGTGGCGTCGAGGTCCTCGAGCACGAAGACGGCCATCTGGTCGCCCTTCTTGGTGAACTTGCGGGACAGGTTCGTGATCAGCCCGCCGAGGACGATCATCGCCCCGTCTTCGCGATCCGCGGCCTCGGCGACGCTGCACTCGACCTTGCGGCGCAGTGCGGCCTCGACGCCGAGCAGCGGGTGGTCGCTGACGTACAGGCCGAGCATCTCCTTCTCGAACTTCAGGCGGTCGCTCTTGTCGAACTCCATCGCCGGGATGGCGACCCGCTCGTCGAAGCCGGCCCCTCCCCCGTCGCCACCGAGGTCGCCGAACAGGCTCATCACGCCCTGGTCGCGTTCGCGGCGGCGCACGACCGTGGTGTCGATGATCTGCTCGAACACCATCAGCAGGCCCTTGCGCGGGTGGCCGAGCGAGTCGAACGCGCCGGCCTTGATGAGCGACTCCACCGTGCGCTTGTTCAGCACCGGCTCGGGGACGCGCTCGGCGAAGTCGTGGAACGAGTCGAACGGGCCGTTGGCGTCGCGCTCTTTCAACAGCTAGCTCGACCAGGCCCTCGCCCACGTTGCGGATGGCCGACAGGCCGAACGTGATGGCGCCCGGGCTGTTGCGCGGCAGCTCGACGTCGACGGGCACCTCCGACGGTGCCAGCGCGGCGAAGTCGGTGACGGACCGGTTGATGTCGGGCGTGAGCACCTTCACACCGTTGGCACGGGCATCGCTGAGGTAGACGGCGGCCTTGTCGAGGTTGCTCTTCACCGAGGTGAGCAGGCAGGCCATGTACTCGACCGGGTAGTGGGCCTTCAGGTACGCGGTCTGGTACGTGACCAGGCCGTAGCCGTAGCTGTGGCTCTTGTTGAACGCGTAGTCGGCGAACTTGGCGATGACGTCGAACAGCTGCTCGCCGAGCTGACGGCCGTAGCCCTTGGTCTCGCAGCCGGTCTCGAAGCTGCTGCGCTCCTTGGCCATGACCTCGCGCGACTTCTTGCCCATCGCCTTGCGCAGGCTGTCGGCTTCGGCGAGCGAGTAGCCGGCGAACTTCTGCGCCACTCGCATGACGCTCTCCTGATAGATCATCAGGCCGTACGTGTCGGCGAGCAGTTCCTCGGCGTCGGGGTGGAAGTACGACACCGGCTGCCGGTTGTTCTTGCGGTCGGCGTAGTCGTAGTGCATGTTCGCACTCATCGGGCCCGGCCGGTACAGGGCGATGAGTGCGCCGACGTCGTCGAACGTGGTGGGCGCCATGCTGCGCAGCAGGGCGCGCATGGGCGGCGATTCGAGCTGGAACACGCCCATGGTGTCGCCGCGGCCGAGCAGGGCGAACACGCCGGGGTCGTCGAGCACGCACGTGGTCGATGTCGAACTCGGGGTCCTTGGTGGCCCGCACCATGTTCACGCGTGTCGGTGATGACGTCGAGGTTGCGCAGGCCGAGGAAGTCCATCTTCAGCAGGCCGAGGTCTTCCACGCCGTGCATCTCGTACTGGGTGACGACGGGGGCGTCGGCCGGGTTCTGACCGGACTCGGGCTTGCGCTGCACGGGCAGGTACGTGGTGAGCGGGTCCTTGGTGATCACCACCGCGGCGGCGTGGATGCCGTCGCTGCGCTTCAGACCCTCCAGGCCCTTGGCGACGTCGACGACGCGCTTCACGTCGGGGTCGGCGTCGTACATGGCGCGCAACTCGGCGGCGGCCTTGTAGCCGTCGGCGTACTTCGGGTTCTGCTCGAAGCAGTACTTCAGCGGCGTGTCGCGACCCATCACGAGCGGCGGCATCGCCTTGGCGATCTTGTCGCCGACGCCGTACGGGTAGCCCAGCACGCGGGCCGCGTCGCGTGCGGCGTTGCGGGCCTTGATGGTGCCGAACGTGATGATCTGGGCGACGTGGTCGCGGCCGTAGGTGTCGGCCGCGTAGCGGATCATCTCGTCGCGGTAACGGGAGTCGAAGTCCATGTCGATGTCGGGCATCGAGATGCGGCTGGGGTTGAGGAAGCGCTCGAACAGCAGGTCGTACTTGATCGGGTCGAGGTCGGTGATGCGCAGGCAGTACGCCACCGCGCAGCCGGCCGCCGAGCCACGGCCCGGGCCGACGCGGATGCCGACGCCCTTGGCGTGGTCGATGAGGTCGCCGACGATGAGGAAGTAGCTGGCGAAGCCCATGTTCTTGATGGTCTGCAGCTCGTAGGCGACGCGCTCGATGACCGGCTGCGGCAGCGGATCGCCCCAGCGCTCGATGGCGCCCTTCCACGTGAGGAAGTCGAGGTAGGCGGCGTCGTCCTCGTACTCGGCGGGGCGCTTGGGGAAGTTCGGCAGCTGCGGCTTGCCGAACTCGATGTTCACGTCGGCGCGCTCGGCGATCCACAGCGTGTTGTCGCAGGCCTCGGGCAGGTCGCGGAACAGGTAGCGCATCTCGGCCGCGGACTTGAGGTAGTGCTCCTGGCCCTCGAACTTGAAGCGCTTCGGGTCCGACAGGTTGGCGCCGGTCTGCACGCACAGCAGGGCGTCGTGGGCCTCGTGGTCGGCACGGTGCACGTAGTGCGAGTCGTTGGTGGCGATGATCGGCGCGCCGATCTTCTTGGCCAGCTCGACCAGCTTCGGGTTGGTGTCGCGCTGGGCCTGCAGCCCGTGGTCCTGCAGCTCGACGAACAGGTTGTCCTTGCCGAAGATCTCCTGCAGCCGGCCGGCCTTCTGCAGGGCGCCCTTCTCGTCACCCTGGAGCATGGCCTGCAGCACATGCCCACCGAGACAACCAGTCGTGGCGATCAGCCCGTCGGAGTACTTCTCGAGCAGCTCCCAGTCCATCCGCGGCTTGTAGTAGTAGCCCTCCAGGAAGGCCAGGCTGGCCAGCTGGATGAGGTTGCGGTAGCCCTGGTCGTTCTCGGCGAGCAGGGTGAGGTGGTAGTAGAGCTTCTTGCCGCCCTCGGTGTCGCCGCCCGAGTCGTCGACCCGGCCGCGGCGGGCCGGGCGCTCGAGCCGCGAGTCGTACGCCATGTACGCCTCGGTGCCGATGACCGGCTTCACGCCCTGCTTGCGGCACTCCTTGAAGAACTCGAGGACGCCGTACATGTTGCCGTGGTCGGTGATGCCCAGGGCCGGTTGCCCGTCCTGCACCGCCTTCGCGACCAGTTCGTCGAGGCGCGCCGCCCCGTCCAACATCGAGAACTCGGTGTGGACGTGGAGGTGGGTGAACGAGTCTCCCAACGCGCCGACCTCCTGGCTGCTCGAGGAATCACACGGCTGTGATTCGGTGCGTCGACCCTACCCCGCGCGTCGCCCCGCGGCGAAACAGCGGAACGATCAGACACGAGGGCTTGGCCCCTTCTCAACGACTTCAGGACGCAGGCACCATCCTGCAGAGTCGGAGCGTCAGCTATTGCAGCCTTGTCTCGACAGGGTGCAGACAGGGACTCGCATGGGTTTGGATCAATTCGACCGAGCCACTCCGGGGCAAGTTGAACGAGATCCTCGTGTCCACCGCCCCCAACGTCTGCCGCTTGATGGGCGTCGCCTTGAACTCCACGACAGCCGCGCCGCTCGATAGCGCGCATTCCGTCCCAGCGATTGGGTGATCGGAGCTTCCAAGCCAGAACCGACTCGAAGCGCCGAAGTCCCCGACTCGAGCGCGACTCGGAGGAGGCACCATCAGGTGGTCGAGCGCCAGTGTATTCGCTGCGTAGAAGAGTACTGTTGTGTTCGACGAGTGACTGAAGCCGATTGCCCGCCACCCAACACTTGATGTCGATGCATACTCGAATACGAGTTCATCAAGCGGGATTTCACCAACAAAGGAGTGCTCCAAGCGACCGTCTTCGGTGAAATCTAGGCTGGAGTGAGGGATGCATAGGTCAGCGCTGGACACGGCCTGATAAGTGTTGCTCGACTCGTCAAACCTGAACTCAAGGCGGCTTCGACGCCGAGAACGTCTGTCGTACCGCCCAACCAGCTGCCGAAGGCAGCCCCATTCCACCAGCGATCGAAACCGGCCTGCGGACCCGTCGAGCGCCTCCGAAGGACTTTCAGAGAATGACTTCGATAGGAGAGCCGCGACCTCTTGGGGATCTACTTCGTGCATGGCCGCGCGCACCTTGCCGGGGTAAGGTCCATGTGCCAGGCGGCGTCGACCAGTTGTCGCAGCCCTGACCAGAGAGTCTGCCGAGGGCTCGCCGGACCACGAGCTGCCTCCACCAACGAGCAAGGCCCGACCCACAGCGCCACCGTGACCACACTGAAGACCGTCGCTACCACGAGCAGTCAGCCGCGACCGGAACGACGAGGAACAGACACGGCCTCATTCTGCCCGCTGCACCCCACGCGTTCGGGAACATGCCCAATGCCCTTACCGGGCCATGTAGGACGACTCCCACAACCAGCAACAGCCAACTCGGACGAACCGCCCTGCCGCACTCCCTGCGGAGGAGAACCTGTCGTCGAAATCGAATCGGCGACATCTCCGATCTGCTGTTGCAACGTCGGGGCCCCGGTGTCAAGGATGCCCGCCTTCGACGAGACGAACCGCGGTGGAGTCGCCGTGTTTGTGGCAACAACAGCGAGGTTCGGGGTCGTAGAACTGCCTCGCAGCTCAACCGACGGCGTGGCAGACCTGTCCAACGCGTCGCTGAGGTGAGCCCGCCGAGCATCGTCGGCTCCATTCTCATGAGTAGCAGCGCGCGCGGCTGCTGGCGCGTCGTAGGTGAAGCCCTCAGCGCTCGCAGCGTTCGTACCCGCACTGAACATCCATAGAGCTACCGCGACTAAGAATGGGATCAGCACCAGCCTAAGCAACGATGACAGCGCGATTCGACGGGTCGGGGACGGCTGCACCCTCACGACTCCTCCGCGTTGTCCAAGACGACTGTCGGTGCGTCGTTGGTTGCGATGGTCACGACTCCCCACTCGCCCTCGAGACGCCAACCGTCTGTTGTCGTTTGCAGGTCATCAACCCCACCCCAGTCAAGGTCTCCAGTTGCATCCCGGGCTGGCCGGCCCCCTTGGCCAGTCCACGTGAGAGCGGTCACGCGTGAGAAGGTGATCGTGCCGAACACGTAGCAGTGCTGCTGTCCTGCGAGCGGACGGTGGTAGGCGGGGTGGTGTGGGAGAAGGACCAGCTGAACTCGCAGGTCGAATCTTGCTGGTGAGGCACTGATCGTGACGACAAAGCTGTTCTCGAGCAGCAGGTTGTCGAAGCCTGGAATCGTGTCGTAGCTCATATCTAGATGTCCCAACGGATCGGGGTGTGGTTGCCGACACTTGTTCGAGATACCTGGTTGCCGTACGGGTCGACGCGGATGCCGTCGACGTTTCGAACTTCGACGTGTGGGAAGTCGCTGCCGGGCGCTCTCGGGCTGCCTCCCTTGATCGTCAGTCATCTCACGCCGTTCTCGTCGGTGTATCGGATCGGACCCGTCTCGCTCTGACTGCGCGCCCATCCCTGGGAGGAGCCGAACTCGTCAAGTTGGGAGGCGGAAGCGTTTCCGCCGGACGTCAGTTGCCCAGCGGCGAAGTCAGCGTCGTACTTGACGAGATCGGTCCCCGTGTTTGTGGCAGTGAATGCGTGGGGTGAGGTCGTAGACCTGCCCTGAGACTCGACGGAGAGGGAGGCCGACTCCTCCCGCGAGCCGCTGAGCTGCGTCGGACTGGCCTCGGCGGGCGTGAACGGTTCGGCGTCAACGCGCGCTACGGCCGGTGCGTCGTACGTGACTGCACTCGCAGCTACGACTTCGGGACCTGAAAGCATCGAGCCGATCGCGAACGCCAACAGCCACGTTGCGACCCATCGCGCGAGCCGGCGCAAGTCAGCGACCGCCTTCGGCAAACACCCTGAAGGCATCGAATGCCCGACCGAGATCCTTCGGCCCGCAGCGGGCCTCGAAGAAGCGCCCCGTCGCACGCCACTGAAGCCATTCCTGCTCAGATTGCTCGTCGACCTTCCAGTCGACTTCGATGCCCTGGAGTTCGGTGTCCTCGATTCGGATGTCGACGCGCCACCCTGGGTTGTCCAGCGTCGCGACGCGGATGCCGACGTCGTGTTCCCAGTCGCCGTCGCAGTGCGCAGCGAACCAGGTGACGATGAAGTCAAAACTGCTCATCTCCATGGGATCTCCCAAGGTTGTGCGGGTCGAACGCCGCCGGGTATGCCGGGTCCCTGGACGTGGGGTGTCGGAACGTCGATCTGATCGACCTTGTTGAAGTGCGCGCCGCCCACGCCGTCGTACCGGAGCACCGGGTCGTAGCCCAGAGGGTTCTGAGGGTTCGGTTCCCAGGTGGTGTAGTGCGTCACTTCACCTGTGACCGGGTCCGTCCGGAAGGTCGAGTGTGGGCTGCCGCCTGCCGCCGGGTCTGGGCTAAGCCGCTGGCCTCCACGGCCGAACCCATCCCCGCAGGTGTTGTGGACGAGAACGGCGGCATCCCCAGCCTTCACATAGAAGGTGTGGAGTCCGCTCACGGTCAGGTTGAGCATCTCGGACCCGCCGGGCCGATCGCTCACGTCCACGATGCCGACGTCTCGCCCGTCGACGGTGTGAAGTTCCTGGCCAGCAAGAAGGTTGCCGGCCGGCACCCAAGTATGTGAGGTGCCCTCCCAGAAGGGATGCCGGGCAGTCGTGTGGATGACGTGCAGCTTCCCGTCTCGACCGGTAACGCTTATGTCGATGAGGTCGTCGTCCTGATGGCTGTGCAGTGCGGTAACCGAGCGGCCGCCCTGGTCTTGGCCGCTGCTCGGATCGGCGGCTTCGACGGAATCGCCGATAGCCACGTCCTTGATCGCCTTGGTCGTGCCGTCGGCCATCAGCACCTGGGTGTCAGGGTCGAAGCTACAGACGGCGCCGTCTAGGACACCGGATTCCGCTTCTGTGGCAACGAAAGAGCGTTGGAGGGTCGTAGACGCACCTCCAGCCTCCACGAACGGCGGGGCAGACCACCCCAGCACATCGCTGAGCAGGCTTTGGCCAACCTCCGACAGCGCGGATCGCGAGCGGCAGCGCCCGCGGGTGCTGGCGCGTCGTAGGTGAAAGCTGTTGCGCTGGCCGTCGTCGTAGTCGGGCACGCCGCAAGAATCAGCGACGAAAGAAGACCGAGAAGCATCGCACCGAGCAGACGTTGACGGGCACGGGCCACTTCGGTGTGCGCTCGAAATCTGGCCCACCGACATGCACCAGAACCAACCACCACGCCGGCGACGATCGCGCAGACGAGCGAGAGTACGTGGAGATCCACGTCAGGCTTCGTCGACGGGGCGAGTGGTGGGCCCCCGTCCCCGGCCGTCCGGGTAGTACCTCGTTGCTCGCCATAGGTAGGTCGACTTGACGGGATCTACTGCCTGGTTCAGCCTTGCCACCTCGTCCTTCGCCTCTGCAAGAGTCGGCAAGACCGCCTGGACCGTTAGCGATTCGACCGGATCCTTTACGTACCAGTCGACCCGAACAATTGCGTAGACCTGAATTCGCTTGGATGCCATCTTGATCTACCCCTGCAGCAGGTTCCCGAGGAGATCACCACTCGTCGCGTCGAACACGTCGCCGCTCCAGGTGAAGATCACGTCGCGGTTGTTCTCGATACCGGCTTTGATTGCGTGCAGACGTTCCGAAGCGAGTTCGCGGGTCAGCCCGTTGTTACCCAGTCGCTCGGCAACTGCGTCGAAGTCGGTGGTGGTCCGAGCACCCCGTTGTACGATTGCGCCGAGGTCGCTGCTCTCCGGCACGCAAGCGCTGTTGTGGACCAGCACTGGATCGTCGCTGCCGACGTAGTAGGTGTGCACGCCCTCGATGGTCAGGTTGTAAACGGTCTCGTGGGCCCGATGTGTTGACACCCCAACGATGACTCGCTGCGCGCCATCGGGCGATCGCAGCTCGTCGCCAACGACCAGATCGCCAGCATCGACCCACTCGGCACCGTCGCTGGTGACGTAGAACGGGTGATGGTCCGTCGCTGCGATTGTCTCTACGCCGTCGCCGGTTGCCACTGACACCTCGATGATCGCATGGTCGGTCCGGTGGCGGATCAGCGCTGTTACGGCGTGCGGACCGGTCTTGCCGGTGGCTGGGTCGGTGGCGATGACCATGTCCCCGACCTTGACCTTGTCGATCGGTTTGCGGGTGCCGTCGGCCATGAGGACGTCGGTGTCGTGTTCGAAGCTGTTGCAGGTCTCGCCCGCTGTGACGAGTCCTGATTCGGCTTCTGTGGCCATCGAGCCTTCGATGCGAGCTGCTCGGTTGAGTGCTCGTAGGAAGTTGCCTTCGCTGAACAGTTCGCCGAAGGCGCCCATCAGAGTGATGCCGATCGCCGAGTTGACGACGCCGGGGTCGATGCCGGTGAGTCTCAGCCCGTTGATATCGATCGCCCCGCCGGCGCCATAGCTCTCATCGAGGAACATAAGGTGGTTGCCATCCCACGCCGCATCACCGGCGAGAACGGCGTTCGTCGTGAGGATGTAGGACAGCAGCCCGATCGGATTGCTGCGTCCGCACTCGGGGACCTCGCGGTGTGTCGCGCACTTCCCAACACCCACCGCGGTCGTCTGGTTGACGGGGATGGTCTTCGACTTCTCGAGTGTCGAGTTGAAGTCGCCAAGGAGCCCGATGACGTTGACATCGCCAGGGTCCAGGCCGTTGGGGTCCGAGAGGGTGATCGGGTTGCCGGCGGCGTACAGGTACGGATCACCCGTGACCGTGGTCAACGGATCGACCGACAAGAAATGCCCGAACCCGGGGTCGTACACCCGCTGCCCCAACTGGGCCAGACCACCCACATCGGTGATCTGCCCCACGAACCCACGCTCGGTCCCCGACAACACCGCACTCCCCACACGCGGCGACCCATACGGCCGATACCGGGCCAACCCCGGCACCACCGGACTCGACCCCACACCAATCGGCGACGAACACGCCACCGACCCCTGCCGCTGCCCACACTCCCAGAACACACCCGCCGACCCGCCACCCGTACGCGTCGCCACCGACACCCCGCCCAACGAATACGAACGAACCGCACCCGTCACCGCACCCGCACCCACCGGACCCGTCACCTGCTGACCCGGCAAGAACAACGTCACCGACCCAGCCACCAGATCCGTCCGCAACAGACGCGTCCCGTCGTTGCCGTACACGTTCGCCTGGGTACCAGCGATCCCGATCAGACGATGCAACGCATCCCACGACAACACCACCCCACCCCGGGACTGCGCAGAACCATTCGCGTCATAGGAGACCGACAACACCCCATTCGACGTCGGAGCATCCGGATGCGCCCCATCCCCATACACGAACGACCGCACCACCGGCGACGACGACACCGCCGTCGTCCACGACAACAACCGACCCACCAAATCAACGCTGTACGCCTCATCAAACCCACCCGAACCCGACGCCACCGGCACCACACCCGCCGCCTCACACGCGAGTGATGACCCCTTGGTCCAGGCCCGCGTCAGCCGCTGCCATGAGTCGTAACGGAAGCATTCGCGCACGCCGGTTGTCTGGTCGAGGATGTTGGTCGGGTTACCGATCGGGTCGTAAGTGAGCGTCTCGGCTTGGAACCAGTTGACCGGCGAGGTCTCCCAACCCGCCTTGATCGACGACACTCGGCCGGTGATGGCGTCGTAGGCGTAGTCACGCAGGAAGGCGACCTCGTTCGCACTTCCGGTGGTCATGGTGCGTCGGGTCACGCGGCCGAGGTTGTCGAAGTCGGTTCCGGTGACGTAGGTGTCGGCCCCTCTGACGCGGACGGGGCGGCCGAAGTCATCGAGCTCGGTGGTGACGGTCTCGGCGGGGAGGATGCTGCCGATGGCGGGCATCGTGGTGGAGGTGACGGTGCCGGCGTCGTTGTAGGTGTAGCTGTAGGTGTAGGTGCCGCTCACGGACGAGGTGCCGGGGATGTCGATCGCGGTCGAGGTGGGGTGGTTGCGGTTGTCGTAGCCGGTGACGCGGGTGCGATACGGCTGCGAGGCCGCCCACGACGTCTCCGACGCCGGGAGCGTCAACGCCCCCGGCGCGTCATACGTCCACGACGACAACAACCGCGCCCGCGCAGCAACCGCACCCGCACTGCTGTCACCCGTATCGACCGCAGCAGCGAGCTCTGTGGTGGTGAGGGCTGTTGCGTTGGCGTAGCGGTAGGTGGGTCGGTCGAGGCTGTCGTAGGTGGTGCGGATGATGGAGTTGGTGGAGGTGTCGGCGTCGTTGGTGGCGATGGTGCGGCCGGCGGCGTCGTAGGTGAGGGTGGTGGTGCCGCCGTCGGGGGTGGTCTGGGAGATCGCCTGGCCGGCGAGGTCGGTGACGGTGGTCGTGGTGAGGGTGGGGGTGCCACTGGCGGAGTGTTGTGAGGTGGTGGTGAGGAACCCGGCGTTGGCGCCGGTGGCGGTCCAGGCGTAGGTGAGGTTGGTGGTCGCGCCGATGGTGGTGTTGGCGTTGTTGAAGTGTTCGGAGCGGGTGGTGCGGCCGAGGCTGTCGGTGTCGGTGCGGGTCTTGCCCGACAGCGGGGGTGTGGTTTCGGTGATGGTGCCGTAGTAGGCGGTGGGGGCGGTGGTCAGATTGGTGACGGCACCGGCTGCGTCGACCCAGTTGCGGGAGTTCGTCAGCGGACGGCTGAGACCATCGAAAGTGGTGGTGTTCGTGTTCAGCATCCACGGCAACGTCGGCCAGGTCGCAAAACCCTTTCTGCCGTAGCCGTCGACGGGGCTCGACCCGCCGATCGGTGACTTGCGGTCGCCGGGGATGTCGTCGTTGTAGGCCTTGGGTTCGGTGGTGTATTTGGTGCGGCCGACCTCGTCGTAGATGGTCGCGGTGACGAGGGTCTGTTCCGTGTTCCCGTTGTTCTGGTTCTTGGTCTGGGTTTCGCGGGGGCGGCCGAAGCCGTCGTAGTACACCCACGACGCGGTCCGTTTGCCGGCGGCGAGATCGAACGCGGTGTAGCTGGCGACCACCCAAGGCTTGGCGTCGTAGCGGCCGGTGCCGTTGAGGAGGTAGCCGCCCTGGGAGTAGACGAACGCATAGTTGGCGGTGGCGAGCGCCGAGGCGCAGGTGTTGGTGTTGCCGGGGAGGTAGACGGCAGTGAGGCGCCATTGGTCGTCGTAGCAGTAGCGGGTGATCTTGCCGTTGGCGTCGGTTGTGGTGGTGGGTTGCCCGGTTTCGGCGGTGAGGTTCTGGGTGGTGACGATCGAGGTGATCGGTGAGGTGGTGGTCGTCGGTCGACCCCAACTGGATTCGTAGCCGGAGGTGGTGACGGCACCGTTGGGGTTGGTGGTGGTGACCACGCGACCGGCTTGGTCGTAGGTGGCCGAGCCGATCCGGTACGACGCGGCCGCAGTAGCGGTGCCGCCGACGAGTGTGGCGGTGGCGGTGACGGTCGATCTGGTGGGGTTGGCTTGGTTGGTGGGATCGACGATCGTGGCGACTGATGTAGGGGCCACGCCGTAGTACGACAGTGTCGAGGCGAGCACGATGGTGCCGGTACAGCCGGTGGCACCGCCACCTCCGACGAAGCTGCGGGCCCGTGCCGGCAGGTTCATCCATTTCGTGTTGGTCGATGTGAGCGCCAGGGTGGTCGCGGTGATGTAGTCGGTCTGGGCGCAAGTTTCGTCTCCGCTGACGGACTCGTAGCCGCTGCTGCTCTGGTCGATCAACCGGCCGGCGACCCAGTAGGTCGAGTTGGTCCACACGCTGTTGGTGCGCCGGTACTGCCAGGCAACGGTGGGTGTCGCGGCGCCGCTGCTGGTGAAGTCGTAGATCTTCTCGTAGGTGTCCGAGAGACGGACCTTGCGGATCGTCTGGGCCGGGGTCGCAGACGCGGACAACGGTGCCACACCGGTGGCCGATTTGACGACGACGTGGTAGTTGCGGTTCAGGTTGACAGCGAGGGAGCCTTGGCCGCCGATGCGTTGCCACGACTCGAACACGCTCCCGGCGAGCCAGTCGGCGTCGGTGTAGGTGGACGGCTCGAACGAGAACGTGCCCGCAGGGGCGGCCCATGCCGGGGTGAGGGCCACGAACTTGATGCCGGTGGCCAGTTGGTCGCCGTCCATGCCGCGGTAGTACTTCACCTGTGTCACTTCGGCGGTCGTCGAGGCCAACGGCCCGTGGACGGTGGTGACGTTGCCGTAGCCGCGGAACTCGGACCATGTCGTGTCACCCACAGATGGTTGATCGGACCACCAGTCGCCGTCGTGATGCCAGGCGGCGCCACCGCTGTAGATGTAATGCCATTCCTCTGTGTCGGCCTGCGCGGTGTTGTCCGACCCTGCCGCGGGGAGGCCCGTGACGACATCGGTCTCGACGACGTCATCGACCTTCCACTTCTTGTACACGCCCGGTCCGCATCCGCCACCCTGGAAACAGGCGTACATCGGGAAGCAGTCCGTGGTGTTCGTCGACCAGTCCGGGTAGGGACTGCTCCCGCACGCGCTGTGGCCGTAGCTGATGTCGGTCCGGCGGCCGTACTCGTCGCTGAACGAACCGAGACGGGCGATGTTCATCACCGGCACCCCGCCGGCCGGGTTGGCATCGCGACGATTGTCGAGCATCGTCGGCGCGAAGTACACCTCCTCCATCTGCCCCACCCACGCCGTCCCGTTGTAGGTGACCTTCTGCACCGTGCGCAGCCACAACTTGGGGCTCGACCCGTCACCCGGGGACGGGAAATCATGGTTCAAGAACCACCGATTCACCCGCTGCCAATTCGGTGTGGACGTGCCGTAGTCCAACAGCGTCGTCACGCTGTACAACCGGCGCGTCGAGAAGTACGACGGCGCCGACTTGAAACACGGTGCCGTGGTGCAGATCAGATCCCGCGGCACATCCGGATAACTCGCATCCGTCGTCCCGCACGCCACACCCACGTTCACGGTGTTCTGTCGTTCGATGCACCGGTCCGTGTAATCGAAATGCACCTTGCGGCGGTAACCGATCGCCGCAACCCCCGACGAGGCCCCACCGGCGACCGTGGCGCCGTAGAAGATGTCGACCAACGCCGCGTCACGGTCGTACGAGGTCGTGAACGTGTACCCGTCACCCATCGCCCCGTACTTGTTCGTCTCCTTGTCGTACACGAACTTCATCGTGTTCCCGAACTGATCGGTCACCTTGTCCAACATCCACCGATACGGCATCGACGAACAGAACCGATCCGGCTTCGAATAGCACGGCATCCCCGCCGACAGACCACGAATCGCGGTGTTCAACACACTGTTCTGCCCGTCGTCGCTGCGCCCGAACGTGTACGTCACCCCCTCAGGAGTCGTCACCGTCCAGTACTCACCCGACCACCAATCCGCACCCGCCCCGGGCACCCGGGTCACCACCCAGTCCGGATCGTTCGCCAACCGGAACACCGTGAACGAGTTCGCCGTCCCCGACGTCCCGTTCACCGGCACCAACTCACCCGAATGACCACCAAAGCTCAACGTCGCGTTCTGCACCCACCAACACGAATCATCCGTACCCCCACCCACACGATTGTCCTGACAACCCAGATAGCGGCGCTCGATGAACCCGTTCCCCGCATCCAACGACCAACCAATACCCGCATCCGACGCCTGACTGTTCGTCGCCGACGTCATCCGATCCAAACCACCCGACGAATAGTTCAACGACACCGTCGGCGACAACCCCGCGAACCCAGGCGGCACCTCGAACGGGAACGACCAATTGAACGAACCCTCATTCGTCGACACGTTCCACTTCCGCGTCGCCGACAACGACGTCGCCGCGAACGACCCCGTCGACGACATCAACCCCACCGACGACGACCCACCACCCACAGCCGGCGCCAACGACGGATGCCCCACACCCGACCGAGATGACACGCCACGGAACGAACCCGCAGCCGCGGTCGTCTCGGTCACCACCGGGTCCGTCGACACCGGCACCGTCGACACCGGATCGGACACCACTGGCTCGGACGGCGCCGAATCGACCGTCACCGCATCCGACGTCACCGGCCCATCCAACGCCGGATCCACCACCGTCGAATCCACCACAGCAGCAGCCACCGGCAACACCGCCGTCAACACCTGACGCTGCAGATCATTCGAGAACTGCAACACCTCCGGCTGACCACACACCGCATCCTTGGCCAGGTCCAACGGACCACAATCCCATCGGGCGACCTGCACACGCTGCGCCCAATCAGCCCCGAACAAACCAGCGAACGCCGAATAATCGATCGTGAACTCGAGCTCGAACGACTGACCCACCACCTGCTCCGGGACCACGCTCAACGCGAGCCCCTCCGCGCCCAAACGAGCCAACTCGGCCGAATCGTACGCATCGAACGACACACCAACCGCCGGCACACCCTTCGACGCACCAGCCTTGCCCACACGCACCGCCACCGTCACCGGCAACGAACCCAACCGCACCGGCACACCACGAACGAAACCATCCGACGCCGCAGCTGGCACACGCTCCGCAGCCCAACCAGCAGCCACCACCGAACCCGCCTCCGGCTTCGGCACCACCACCGACGCAACCGCCGACGCCTCCGACGACGCCAACGCATCGCGCCCCGCCTCACCCACCGGCGGAGGAGCCGCATCACCCACCGGCAACTCCGCCGCACCCACCGACTCCAGCACCCCAGCATCCACCTGAGCGTCAACCCGAGGAACCGGAACAAAATCCGGCGCCGCAAGCAACCCCATCAACGCAATGAACGCAACACCCGTCCGCACACGCTTCCGACCCATCACCGACCGCTGACCTCGACCATCACCCGATGATGACACGTTCCGCGAGTCCAATTTGCAGCCGCCGAGGTTCGTCCGAATTGCCTGCAGCCGGTAGTGGGAGTCCTCCTACACGGCCCGACACGGGCGTCGGGCATGTCCCCGGACGGGTGGGGTGGAGCGGGCAGAATGAGGCCGTGCCTGTTCCCCGTCGTTCCGGTCGCTGCCGACTGCTCGCGGTCGCGACGGTGTTCAGTGTGGTCACGGTGGCACTCGGGGTGGGGCCTCGCTCGTCGGTGGAGGCAGCTCGGGGTCCGGCGTGTGAGGCGGCGGGTGTGGTGCCGGTGGCGTCGGGTTCGGGTGGGTTTGATGAGGCGTACAGCGTTGATTTGGTGGGTCGGTTGTCGTCGTGGACGACGGCGGTGTCGTCGTCGCCGGTGGTGCGGTCGTTCGTGTATGGGGATGTGGCGCATCCGGATGCGCCGACGTCGAATGGGGTGTTGTCGGTCTCCTATGACGCGAATGGTTCTGCGCAGACCCGGGGTGGGGTGGTCTTGTCGTGGGATGCGTTGCATCGTCTGGTGGGGATCGCTGGTACCCAGGCGAACGTGTATGGCAATGACGGGACCCGTCTGTTGCGGACGGATCTGGTGGCGGGGTCGGTGACGTTGTTCTTGCCGGGTCAGCAGGTGACGGGTCCGGTGGGTGCGGGTGCGGTGACGGGTGCGGTTCGTTCGTATTCGTTGGGCGGGGTGTCGGTGGCGACGCGTACGGGTGGCGGGTCGGCGGGTGTGTTCTGGGAGTGTGGGCAGCGGCAGGGGTCGGTGGCGTGTTCGTCGCCGATTGGTGTGGGGTCGAGTCCGGTGGTGCCGGGGTTGGCCCGGTATCGGCCGTATGGGTCGCCGCGTGCGGGGAGTGCGGTGTTGTCGGGGACCGAGCGTGGGTTCGTGGGGCAGATCACCGATGTGGGTGGTCTGGCTCAGTTGGGGCAGCGGGTGTACGACCCCGGGTTCGGGCATTTCTTGTCGGTCGATCCGTTGACCGTGGTCACGGGTGATCCGTACCTGTACGCGGCCGGCAACCCGATCACAATGTCGGACCCCAATGGCCTCGCCCCGAACTGTGCGCGGATGGGCTACGAGGACACGACCCGGTGGGATCCGGTCTCGCACAGTTTCATGGGTTCGAGTTCGAACTTCGGGATGTGCGCCCCGACCACCGCACAAGCGAAACACAGCACCAACATCGCCAAATCGAACCCCACTGGAGGCTTTGGGGAGCTGCTGAAGTCAGCCGTGTCCTTGGCAGCTGGCGCTCTGGTCGGCGGCATCTGCACTGGTGTCGGTGAGGCTGTGACGAGCGGCGCAGGAACGCCGTTCGTCGTCAGTGCATGCGCTGCTGCAGGGGGCGCTGTAACCCGCTTCACATCAGGCGTCCTCAACGGCGAATCAGTCGACGACGCCATGCTCAGCGCAACCGACCCATCCAGCGTCGCGCTCGACGCAGCACTCGGCTTCGGACTATCGAAACTCGCCACCCTTCGACAAGGTGCACGTGCCACAGAAGGGGAGTCCGGCCTGCTAGAAGGCGCCGTCTGCAGCTTCGACCCAGACACCCAGGTGCAGATGGCCGACGGCACCACCAAGGCCATCAAGAACGTCGCCATCGGCGATTCCGTCGAGGCGGCCGATCCGAGTACAGGCCAAGACCAGGGCGGCCGCTCGGTGACCGCGCTGCACCGTCATCAAGACGACGACCTCGTCGACGTCAGCGTCACAGGCCGAGACGGCAAGCTGCACATCATCCACACCACTGCCCGGCACCCTTTCTGGGAGGACACTTCCAAGGCCTGGGTCGCGGCCGGAGTCCTCGTAGCTGGTGAGAAACTGCGAACCGTCGACGGACGAGACGTCGCCGTCGTCGATGTGAGCGCTCGAGCTGGTCAGTCCGAGATGTTGAACCTCACCGTCGATGGACTGCACACCTTCTACGTTCAAATCGGTGCAGAAGCGGTCCTCGTCCACAACACGTGTGGCCCGGATTTAGATGCCCTCTCGCAATCCGGTCAAATGCCGATTGGCAACCAAGGAATGAACAAAACCGGCGCATCGCTGGCGCAGCACGGTCTCGACCTTGGCTTCACGGAGGCAGATTTGGCCGGAGGGACCGCGAACCTGAACGCACTCGGGCAGGATCTGCTCGACGACATCCTGACCGACCCCGCGTCGCGGGTCCTTTCGCCCACCTCAGGCAACTACGCGGGCGGCATACGGGTCATCTCGCCGACAGGCGCAGGTGCGACGTTCGACGTGAATGGTGTCTTCCGTTACTTCGGACTCTACGGGCCCTGACAATGACTCGCTTAAGAACATGGGCAAGAACGGCCGAAGAGGCGAGCGCCAGCGCTGACGACATCCGTCTCCTCCGGGGCTCGGTAGTTACGGGCCTCCGCTACTACGTTCCACGGGCCCTCTCGACCCAGGTGAGGAGATTCGACGGCTTTGACATAGTGCCAGGTGCGGTGCTCCTCGTTGCGCAACCGCATCCGATCTTCATCGTGTGGAGTATGGACGATCTCTACGGCGAAGGAATTGCCGTAGTCCGGGGCGCTGAGCACGCCGACTGGATCACCGACCTAGACCTAATTGAGGCCCCGGTAGATCTCTCCTCGTCCCATTCACCACGCATGTTTCATCGGCCAGTCTCCCGTATAGCCGCTAGTTGGCAGGAGGCTCCATCGGACGTATCCGCGGCAGGCGAGTGGAGGACGGTTTGGGCGCTGACACTCGACGCGGGTGATGCCTCGATTACGGTCGCTCTCGGGGCTGCCGATGACACAATGGCCACGCTGGAGTACCAGCCGGATTCCGTGGCGGTCATCTCTGACACAGATCTCGCTCGCCGTTACCGACCAGTCGCGTCAACCTCGACCGCCGTCGGACAGATGATCTGGGAGGCGCTGGCCGATGAGCCTCAGGGCTAGCCGAGCGCAGATCGACGGTGCGTTGACCACCATCCGGAGGGTGTTGGCAGCGCCGGGTTGGATTCTCGTTGCCATGGCGATGGTCTTGGCTCCCGGCGCGGGCGCTGCGGCCACAGGGGCCAGCTGCGCCTACGACCTCCCGGCCATTGCGAGCGTCGAGGTTCAGGAGATCGGCGCTGGCGGGCTGCGGACGGCCCAACTCAACGACACGCCGGAGGGGTCTGCCGCGACCTCTGCGGTGGGTCGAGGTACGTGTACGACCTACGTCGCGCGAAGTGTTGCCACAAACACGGCAGACGACTTCGTTGACCTTGCCTCTCCTCCGCGTCGTACACACAGCCTCAATGGCGATGCGACAGGCGGCGGCCACCTCTGGCCGGGCAATCCAGGGAAGACCCCGTTCCCGCAGGGGTGGTCGGGCGACAAGATCATGCATGAAGTCTCGGACATTGCGACGGACCTCATCGCCTGGCAGAACGCCGTGCCGCAGGGCAGCAGGACGGGTCTGACCGGGACGAGAGGCGGTGTCGACATCCGAGTCATCGTCTACACCAACACGGGCGAGATCATCTCCGGGTATCCGACAAACCTGCCGAGGAACCCATGACCTCCGCTTCCCCCGACTTCGAGGAGGTGCAGGGTCGCTTACGCGGCATCCTCATCACCGTCGCGGACCAACTCCCTGCCTTCACTGTTGGCCTTGTCGACGAGATGATCGGTGCAAACGAGTGCGGGCTCGCACTCGAGACCATGAGCGAGATGCTTGTGGAGTCCGACGGCCGCATCGAGCGCGAGGTGGTGGTGGCGACCGAAGAACTCGTTCGCCTCATGGGGCTCGACTACGTCAACTTCGATCGGCTGAGGCGACTCGTTGTCGACCGTCCCCATGCCGAGGACGAGTAGGCCGATGCTGCGGCGGCTGCGCCCTGGGTCATCTCCAGTTTGGCGCGAGATACCCATCTGCGCGGAGTGCCAGAAGGTCATCCCCAGGTCGCTGTTTCCCGCCGACGTAACACCAGCTCCTGGGGGAGAATACGGCAGATGACTGGGCTCGCTGAGATTCTGTTAGCCGAAATTGATTGGGGGGCGTACTCGCTGTCTTCGGCCAACGGCGCGGCGCTCGCCGATGCCGTTGCCAGACTGATTTCCGCTCAGGAGTTCGAGGCTGCAGAACGTGCGTGGTGGGGGATCGAGAATGTTCGCGTTTTCTCAGAACACGGTGTATCCGCCGGCCGAACCGCTCACGGATCTGATGCTCGCTGCCCTCGCAGACGAACGGCCTGTTCCAGCGGGAGTGGATCATTGAAGTGCTCTTCTTCATTATGCGAGGAGGCTCGGCGATCGACACAGGTCTACCGGAGCGCTGCAGGAGGCGGGCACGGTCGGGGCTGTGGCTTCTTGCGCGGGAGGCATCAGCCCAGACTGGAGCAGTCCAATCTCGGGTCCTGGATCTTGTCGGCCTGATCGAGGCGGACTTTGCCGACGAGCTCCGCCGCCTGGTGTTCCGCAGGTGACCCAACTGCGGTCGCTCGGGATCGAAACGACCTGACAACGACGAGAGGGTCGCCACGCGCGACACACGACGGTGTCGCACCCGATTCCACTACGGTGTTACACTTCGCTCGTGCCGACGATCAAGCAGCGGATCACCATCACTGCAACCGGCGACCTCGAGCAGATCCTGGCCGAGGAGCAGCGGCTGCACCCCGACCTGAGCCCGTCCGCCCTGGTCACGATGCTGGTTCGTCGCGGCCACCTGGCCGGCGACCAGCCGCGCCGCACGCTCGTCGAGGCGCTCGCGGGCGGCGAGCACTACCCCCGCGGGCATCGCGAGGCGTTGCGCGACGAGTGGCCGAGTTGATCGTCGTCGACGCGAGCGTGCTGATCGCCTGGCTCGACGAGCGAGACGTACATCACGAGGAGGCGATCGACACGCTGGCGTCGGTCGAACGGTTCGTGGTGCACCCGCTGACGCTGGCCGAAGTGCTCGTGCATCCGGCACGCTCCGGGCGGGAACGCGACGTCCTGGCTCGGCTGGAACGGATCGGCATGGTGGTGTCGACGCTGCCACTCGACCCGGTTGGACTCGCAGGGCTGCGCGCCACGACCAAGTTGAAGATGCCCGACTGCGTGGTCCTCAGCTGCGCGCAGTCGCACGGGCTGCCCGTCGCCACGTTCGACGCGGCACTCAGGCGCCGCGGCCGATCAGAGATAGGTGCCGGGGCGCTCGCCGGTGTCGATGGGTTGGCCGGGGCCGCCGGGCATGCCGGGCGGCAGCTGGCGCATCTGCTCGAGCTGCTGGCGGGCGGCCAGCTGCTGGGCGAACAGGGTGGCCTGGATGCCGTGGAACAGACCCTCCAGCCAGCCGACCAGCTGGGCCTTGGCCACCCGCAGCTCGGCCTCGGACGGCACCTCGCCGTCCTTGAACGGCAGCGCCAGCATGGCCAGCTCGTGCTGCAGGTCGGGCGACAGGGCCTGGCTGACCTCGACGATGGAGCGCTCGTAGATCTCGGCGAGGCGTTCGCGGCTGGCCTCGTCGAGCGTGCTGCCGCGCACCTCCTCCAGGAGCTGCTTGACCATCGAGCCGATGCGCATCACCTTGGCGGGCTCGGTGACGGTCTCGTTGGGGACCTCTTCGGTCACGACCTCGGGGAGGTTCGTGGCCGGGGCTTCGTCGTGTGCGTCGGTCATGGCGCGTCTCCTTCGGGAACCGGGTCAGCGTACGCCCGCGAGCAGCGGGACCAGCATCTCGTCGGCGGTCAGTGCGCCGTGGCGGCAGACCAGCGCGAACGGGCCGCTGTCGGCGGGGTCGTGGAAGCTCACCGGCGCCCGGGTGACCATCGCGACGTCGCCGTAGCGGGCGGCCACGGGCGGGCTGACGACCGGGCCGAACCAGCCCTGGTCGATGGTCTGCGCCCGGGTGCGCACCCAGGCGATGTCGCCGTGGTGCTGCTGGGCGGCGGCGAGCAGGTCGGCGGCCGCACCGGGCTTGGCGTGCAGCCAGCGGAAGCGGCCCTCGCCGCTCTGGTGGCGGGTGAGCGCCAGCACGTCGGCGTGCGGGGTGACGAGCCGGTCCCCCACCTCCACCTGGCCGTGGTCGGCCGTGACCAGCAGCACGGCGCCCTTGGGCAGTTGCTCGAGCACCTGGGCGACCAGGGCGTCGGCCGCGCGCAGCTCGGCGTCGTAGAACGGGCCGAAGCCACGTTCGTGGGCGATCTTGTCGATGCCGTCGTAGTACGCGTACACGAACCGTTCGCCGCGGCGCAGCAGGTCGCCGACGATGACCGGCAGGCTGGACGGGGCACGCCAGCCACACGGCGTCGAGCCACGCAGGTGGGCCTCGGTGAACGCCGAGCCCTCGAGCTCGGCCTTGCTGACCACCGGCACCTGCTCGCCCAGGAACGGGGCGAACGGCTGGGTGGTGCGCGGTTCGATCTGCCGGCGCGAATCGCCGTGACCGGCCGACCAGCGCAGCACGTTGAGCACCTCGCCGGCGATGTCCATGCGGTAGCCGACGATGCCGTGCTCGCCGGGGGTGAGCCCGGTGGCGATGGACGTGAGCGCAGTGGCGGTGGTGGAGGGGGCGACGGTGGTGATCGGACCACCCATCACGACCGGCGATGCGTGGGCGCGATGTCGCGCCGTGCCTGCAGCTGCTCCCAGCCCAGGCCGTCGAGCACGAGCAGCACCACCTGGTCGGCGCCGGCGACGACCGACGGCATCCATGCGGGCTTCGGCGCACCACGCGGTGCCAGCAGCGCGGGCACGATGCCGCGCACGTTCGCGCCCGCGTAGTCGGGCAGAACGAGGCCGGTCGGGTCGGGGGTGACGGAAGCGATCTGCGAAGTCCACCACGCGAGTCCGCTCCAGGTCCATTCAGTACGCGGCGCGTCGGCGGCCCCGCCCACTACGATTGACCGTGTGCGAGTTTCGAGCAAGGGCGACTATGCGTGCAGGGCACTGCTGTCGCTCGCGCTGCACCAGACGCACGCCCGGCCCCACCTCGGTGCGCGACATCGCCGAGCGAACCGGCCATCCCCCAGCCGTACCTCGAGCAGATCCTGCTCTCGCTGAAGGGCGCCGGTCTCGTCCGCTCCAAGCGTGGCGTCGGCGGCGGTTACGTGCTGGCCCGCCCGGCCAGCGAGATCCGCATCAGCGAGATCCTCAGCGCCGTCGACGGCCCGATCAGCCTGGGCGACTTCGGTGAGCCGCACCAGGACGGTGCGTGCGACCACGAGGGTCAGTGCGTGCTGCTGGCGCTGTGGAAGTCCGCCGGCGAGCAGATGCGCCTGCTGATGGACGCGTTCACGCTGCAGTCCATCGCCGACGCCGCGCAGGGCACGGCCGCCTGGCCCGAAGCCCGCCTCACCGCCACCATCGACGCCCTGTAGGCGCGGCGGGGGTCAGTCTTCGAGGTGGGACTCGACGTCGACCAGGTCGTCGGGGAGGACGGAGTCGAACGCGAGGGGTTCGCGGGTGACGGGGTGGGCCAGTTCCAGCCGTGCTGCGTGCAGGAACGGGCGCGGCGACTCCAGGCCCATGCGCACGCCGCCGTAGGTGCCGTCGCCGACGACCGGGTGGCCGATGGCGGCGAGGTGGACGCGGATCTGGTGCGTACGGCCGCTCTCGAGGCGGCACTCCAGCGACGTGACCTCGACCGGGTGTGCGCCACTGCTGCAGCACCTTGTAGCGGGTGCGGGCCGGCTTGCCGTCGACGACGACCGCCATGCGCTGCGGATCGCGATGGTCGCGGCCGATGGGGGCGTCGATGACGCCGTGCGGGTTCGACGGGTGGCCCCACACCAGGGCGCGGTAGACGCGGCCGACGTCGCGGCTGGACAGCATGTCGACCAGCTCGTGGTAGGCGCGCTGGGTGCGGGCCACGGCCATCAGGCCCGACGTGCCCAGGTCGAGGCGATGGACGATGCCGGGACGGTGCGACTCGCCGACCTCGCGCGATCTCGGGGTAGCGGGCCAGCAGGCCGTTGACCAGCGTGCGGTCGGGGTTGCCCGCACCGGGGTGCACGACCAGGCCGGCGGGCTTGTCGATGACGATCAGGTGCTCGTCCTCGTACACCACCGTGAACACGATCGACGGGTCTGGCTGGGGCAGCACCGGCTGCGGCAGCAGCGACGGGTCGACCCGCACGATCTGGCCCTCCTTCAGACGCAGCTTGCCGATGAGGTGCGTTTCGTCGTCGACCCACACTCCCCCGGCGGCGAGCAGCACCTGTGCATCGCTGCGGCTGCACTCGGCGATGAGCGACACCACACGGTCCAGACGCTCGCCCGCGAGCGCGGCGGGGATCTGCTCTTCGATCATGACGACACCGGGGCTTTCCGGCCGGCGAACAGCGACCACAGGATGAAGATCGCGCCACCGACGTTCACGGCGATGTCGGCGACGTTGAAGATGGGGAACCACTGGAAGTCGATGAAGTCGATGACCGACCCGTGCATCCAGCCGTCGCCGCGGAACACGCGGTCGGCGAGGTTGCCGAGTGCGCCGCCGAGCACCAGGCCGGCCGCGACCGCGACGATGCGACTGGAGTTGGTGCGCACCGACAGCACGATGACGACCACGATGACCAGCGCGAACAGGCCGATGATCGGCCCCCAGCCCTGACCCGCGGAGAAGGCCATGCCGCTGTTGAACGACAGGTTCCACTGCAACGTCCAGATGACGTGGCGCGGCGGCTCGTCCTGCAGTGCGTTGAGCGCCCAGTGCTTGGTGAGTTGGTCGATCACCACGACGAGCGCGGCGACCGCGAACGTGAGTGGCAGCAGGCTGCGGCGCGTGACCGGCATGACGTCGCCGGTGGCGGCGTCGGTCATCGGCGGCCGATCCCGCCGACCTTCTCCTCGACGAGCACGGTGGCCCACGGGATGGCCTCGAGCCGCTCGCGCGGGATGGGCCGGCCGGACTCGATGGAGTACCCGTACGAGCCGTCGCTCAGGCGCGCCATCGCGGCGTCGATGTCGGCGACCGTCTGGCGGGCCTGGGCGCTGAGCGCCAGGTCGCGCTCGCGTTCGACGACCATGGTGTCGCCCTCGCCGCCTTCGTCGTCGAACTGCACGTCGCCCATCTCCTGCTCCTCGATGAGCTGGTGGGCTTCGTCCTCCAGGCGGTCGGCCTGGCCGGTGAGGTCGGCACGCTCGCTGATGAGCAGCGTCTTCATCGCGGTGAGGAACTTGGCGTCGAAGTCCTTGGTGTAGGCGATGCCGTCCTTGGTGACGCCCTTCACGACCGGCTTCTCGGGGGTCAACTTGACCGGAGCCGCCTTCTTCGCCGGCGCCTTCTTCAGCACCGGAGCGGGCTTGGAAGCCGGAGCGGGTGCAGGCGCAGCGGCGGCGCTTGGCGGCTCACCGCGGGCTTGGCGGCGGCCTTGACGGCCGGGGTGGGCTTGGGTGCCGGGGTGGGCTTGGCGGCCGGCTTGGCCGCCGCCTTCTTCGCCGGGGCGGGAGCGGCCTTCTTCACGGGGGGTGCCGCTTTCTTGGTGGTCACGGCCGGAGCGGCCTTCTTCGTGGGTGCGGCGGCCTTCTTGGCCGGCGCAGCCTTCTTGGCGGGAGCGGCGGCCTTCTTGGCCGGCGCAGCGGCTTCTTCGCAACGGTCTTCTTCGCAGGGGCCGGCGCAGCCTTCTTCGCCGGCGCAGCGGCCTTCTTCGCGGGGCCGGCGCAGCCTTCTTGGCAGGCGCAGCGGCCTTCTTGGCGGGAGCAGCGGTCTTCTTCGCCGGGGCGGCGGCCTTCTTGGCCGGCGCAGCCTTCTTCGCGGGTGCCTTCTTGGCCGTGGCCATACAGCTCATCCTCCGTGGTGCGATGTGACCCGGGGATGCTACCCGTCCGAGGCCCCAGAACCGCTGATCACCGGCTCGAGGCGGCGGCGCACCTCGTCGGGCGGCAGGGCCACCAGCAGTTGCTTCGAGCGGGCCGTGTGACCTGCCACGACAGTGACCTCACGGGCGCGCAGCGCCGAGTGCGTCGGCGAGCACGGTGCACAGCTCGACGTTGGCTCGGCCGTCGACCGGCGGGCTGCAGACGCGGATGCGCAGCTCGTCGCCGTGCAGCCCCACCACCTTGGCGCGGCTCGCACCCGGCACGGCGCGCACGGCCACGGTGGCGCCCTGCGAATGGGCGCGCACCGGGCCGGACGACGCGACGGGTTCAGCCGGCAACGGCCACCGAGATGTGCACGGGCTCGCCGTCGAGCTCGGCGTTCGGCTCACCACTCCCCCACGACAGGCTGGTCGCCAGGGTGGCCTCGGTGAGCAGGTGCTGGAAGGCGGTCACCTGGCGACGCACGCTCTCGGGCACGCCCAGGGTGAGGTCGATGCGATCGCTGACCTTCAGGCCGGCATCGCGACGGGCCTGCTGCACGAGACGGACGAGGTCGCGGGTGACACCCTCGGCCTCGAGCTCGGGCGTGATCTCGGTGTCGAGCACCACCACGCCGTTCACCGACGACAACGGTGCAGAGGCACCGTCGCCCTGCACGACCAGCTTCAGGCTGTACTCGCCCTCGAACAGCGGGATGCCACCGGCCACCACACCGTCGTCGGTGCGCTGCCAGTCGCCCGACTTCACGGCCTTGATGACCTGCTGGGTCTGCCCGCCGAGGCGCGGGCCGACGGCAGCCGGCACCACCTGCAGGTCGAAGCTGGCCACCGCGGCGACGTCGTCGGTGAGCGACACGGACTTGACGTTCACCTCGTCGGCGAGCAGGTCGAGGAACGGGGCCAGACGATCGGCACCGGCCACCGCCACCGACAACGACGCCAGCGGCTGGCGCACGCGGCGCTGGTGGGCCTTGCGGACGCGCAGTGTTGCGTTGCACACGTCGCGGGCGAGATCCATGCTCTCGACCAGTTCGCGGTCGGCGGGGATGCTGTCGGCCGACGGCCAGTCGGTGAGGTGCACGCTGCGCTCGCCGGTGAGGCCGGTGTGGACCTCTTCGGTCACGAGCGGCAGCAGCGGAGCGAGCGCCCGGCTGAGCACCACGAGCACGGTGTGCAGCGTGTCGATGGCGGCCTGGTCGCCCGCCCAGAAGCGGTCGCGACTGCGGCGCACGTACCAGTTGGTGAGCGCGTCGAGGAACGAGCGCACCGATCCGCACGCGGCGAACAGGTCGTACTCGTCGAGGGTCGTCGTCAGGTCGACGACCAGGTCGTGCGTCTTGGCCAGGATGTAGCGGTCGAGCACGTCGGTGCTGTCGGTGCGGAACGTGCCGGTGGTGCCGGCCGCGTTCGCGTACAGCGACAGGAAGTAGTACGTGTTCCAGATGGGCAGCACCACCTGGCGCACCGTGTCGCGGATGCCGTCCTCGGTGACCACCAGGTCGGTACCGCGCAGGATGGGCGAGCTGAGCAGGTACCAGCGCATCGCGTCGCTGCCGTAGGTGTCGAACACCATCATCGGGTCGGGGTAGTTCTGCAGCGTCTTCGACATCTTCTGCCCGTCGTCGCCGAGCACGATGCCGTGGCTGACGCACGTGTTGAAGCTGGGCCGGTCGAACAGCGCCGTGGCCAGCACGTGCAGCGTGTAGAACCAGCCGCGGGTCTGGCCGATGTACTCGACGATGAAGTCGCCCGGGTAGTGCCCCTCGAACCACTCGCGGTTCTCGAACGGGTAGTGCACCTGGGCGAACGGCATCGAGCCGCTCTCGAACCAGCAGTCGAGCACCTCGGGGACGCGGCGCATCATCGACTTCCCGGTGGGGTCGTCGGGGTTGGGGCGCACCAGGTCGTCGACATACGGGCGGTGCAGGTCGGTGACCGTCACGCCGAAGTCGGCCTGCAGCTGTTCGATGCTGCCGTACACGTCGAGGCGCGGGTACTCGGGGTCGTCGCTCTTCCACACCGGGATGGGCGAGCCCCAGAAGCGGTTGCGGCTGATGCTCCAGTCGCGGGCGTTGGCCAGCCACTTGCCGAAGCTGCCCTCCTTGATGTGCTCGGGCACCCAGCGGATCTGCTGGTTGAGTTCGACCATGCGGTCCTTGAACCGGGTGACCTCCACGAACCACGAACTGATGGCGCGGTAGACGAGCGGCTCGCTGCAGCGCCAGCAGTGCGGGTACGAGTGGTTGTACGAGTCGTGGCGGACGACGATGCCGCGGCCCTTGAGGTCCTTGATGACCTCGGGGTTGGCGTCGAACACGTGCACGCCCTTCCACGGGGCGACCTCGGCGGTGTACCGACCGTGCTCGTCCATCGGGCAGATGGTGGGGATGCCGACCGCGTTGCACGCGTTCTGGTCGTCCTCACCGAAGCCGGGGGCCATGTGCACCACGCCGGTGCCGTCCTCGGTGCTGACGAAGTCGGCGGCCAGCACGTGGAACGCGTTGGGCGTGTCGGCGAAGAACGGGAACAGCGGCTTGTACTTGCGGCCGACGAGGTCGGCGCCGGTGAGCGTGCCGACGCGCTCGGCACCGTCGAGTTCCTTCTCGTACGCGCCGAGGCGCGACTCGGCGAGGATGAAGCGCCGGCCGTCCTGCTCCATCACCGCGTACTCGATCTCCGGGCCGACGGCGAGGGCGAGGTTGGCCGGCAGCGTCCACGGCGTGGTCGTCCAGGCCAGCATGTGCTCGCCGGTCTCGAGTTCGAACATCACCGTCAGCGCAGGGTCCTGACGATCGCGATAGACGTCGTCCATGCGCGTCTCGGTGTTGCTGAGCGGGGTCTCGCAGCGCCAGCAGTACGCCAGCACGCGGAAGCCCTCGTACACGAGGCCCTTGTCGCACAGCGTCTTGAACGCCCACATGACGCTCTCCATGTACGACGTGTCGAGCGTCTTGTAGTCGTTCTCGAAGTCCACCCAGCGGGCCTGGCGGGTGACGTAGCGGTGCCAGTCGTCGGTGAAGCGCAGCACGCTGGTGCGGCACGCGTCGTTGAACTTGTCGATGCCGAACCGGGTGATCGCCGGATGACCGCTGATGCCCAGTTCCTTCTCGGCCACCACCTCGGCCGGCAGGCCGTGGCAGTCCCAGCCGAAGCGGCGGTGCACCTGCTGGCCGCGCATGGTGCGGTAGCGCGGCACGGCGTCCTTCACGAACCCGGTGAGCAGGTGGCCGTAGTGCGGCAGGCCGTTGGCGAACGGCGGGCCGTCGTAGAAGACGTACTCGTCGGCACCGTCGCGCTGGTCGATGGACGCCTGGAACGTGCCGTCGGTGTCCCAGCGCGTCAGGATCTCGCGCTCGAGGGCGGGGAACGAGGGCTGCGGTTGGACGTTCGGGTAGGCCATGAGTGCTCCTGGAATCGTTGTTCCCAGGGACGAGCCGGAGCCCGCGGTACCACCCTGATTGCCGCCGACCCTCGGATCGGTGCCACTCGTCTTCGCCAGCGGTGTCGGGCTGGACCCGTCCGGTTCTACTGAGCCGTCCCGAACCCTGAGGTGCGGAGCCGACCGTTCTTCCGGAAGCTCGGAGGTGATGGCCTCGTCGTCGCCGTGAGATTCCATGCTAGCGGGCGGTGCCCGCCGGGATCACTGGAGTTCTTCGTCGTCGATGTGGAACGGGTCGGGCAGCGGCGGGATCTGCGGCCGCGGCATCTCGCCCGTGATCTCGCCGGTGATGTCCTCGATGGAGCCCTTCGCCGTGCGGCCCTGGGCCACTTCCTCGTCGAGCATCTTCCACACCTGCTCGTGCGGGTCGACGTCGGACTCGGCGGAGGGGGCAGCGATCTGGGGCTCGGGCTCGCGCGCCGGCTCGGGTGCGGGCGGCGGGACGACCACGGGGATGTCGCCGGTGGCGTCGGCGACCGGGGCCTCGAGCGCCTGGGTGGGATCGTCGATGCGCGGGTTGGCGACCGGCTGCACGTTCGGTGGCAGGTCTTCGCCCGATGCGGAGAGCAGCGGCCGACGCATGTCGCCCAGGCCACCCGGGACACGCTCGACCATCTCGTGCAACTGCACGGCGGCATCGCGCAGGCGCTCGCGCTGGGCCTGGATGTACTGCTCGAGGTGATCGACGTCGGCGAGGAGGAAGTCGCGGCGAGCGAGCAGCGACTGCACCTCGTTCTCGGCCTTCACCTTCTCGTCCTCGGCGGCGCGGCGCGATTCGAAGCGCGCGTCGTCGACGGTCTTGGCGGCCATCGTGCGCGCCGTGTCGAGCACGCGGCCCGCTTCGTCGCGCGCCTTGGCGAGCACGCCGTCGGCTTCGATGCGCGCCTCGGCGACCGTCTGGTCGGCGGTGCGCTGGGCGAGCAGCAGGGTGCGACTGATGACCTCGGTGTCGCCGCTGCTGGACGGTGCCGGCGCCGGGGCGGCCGGTGCACCGGCAGCCACCTGCTGCGAGACCTCCTGCAACTTGGCCACCGCGGCGCGGGCCCGGGCCTCCATCGCGGTGGCCTGGTTCTGGGCGAACTCGACCGCACCCGCGACCTGTTCCTTGAAGGCATCGACCTCGTCGGGGTCGTAGCCCTGCTTGACCAACTTGAATCCGGTGCTGCGCACCGTCTGCGGGCTCATCTCCATGGTGATCAGTTCCCGTACCCGGTGTTGTCGTAGCCCGTCGGCCGGTTGGCCGGCTTGAGCAGGTACACACCCGTGGCGACCTTCTCCATCGTGCCCTTGAGCCCGTAGCACAGGCCGCTGGCGAAGTCGATGAGCCGACGCGACACCTCGCGGTCGGCGGCCTCGAGGTTCATGATGACCGGCTGGCCTTCCTTGAACTTGTCGGCGAGCTCCTGCGCGCTGTCGAAGCGACGCGGACGGATCGTGTGCGGGTCGGCGGCGGTGGCGCCGGCGACGGGCCGAGCGGCGGCAGCGGGACGCGGGTTGATGGGGCGCGGCTGCACGTTGCTGTCGTCGGACGGCGGCTGCGGGCGGCGGCCGCCGGCATCGGGCTCGCGCTGCGGGAAGCTGGGTCGCGCCGGCACCGGACGCACGGCCTCGGTCTCGTACTCGTTGGCGTAGCCACGCGACGAACGCGGGGCCTCGTCGCGAGGCGGACGGGCGGCGCGCTGAGCCCGCTCGGGCTCGGGCGCGGGCTCGTAGTCGTCGTAGGCATCATCGGGCCCCAGACCCAGATAATCCATCGCCTTCTTCCACATCGACATTCGCTGCCCTCCTGCGGCGCGAGGCTATCGCACCAGCGTGCTCAAGGGGGGACGTGCGCCGAACAGCGCGCTGCCCACCCGGACCTGGGTGCTGCCCTCTTGGACGGCGACCTCCAGATCGTCGGTCATTCCCATCGACAACGTCGCCAACCCGAGGTGGTCGAGCAACGCCCGCACCGCACGGAAACCGGCGCGAGCCGCCTCCGGCCCACCCTCGGTGGGACCCACGGTCATCAGGCCGCGCACGTCGAGGCCGGCAGCGCGGGCCGTGTCGAGCAGCGCGGGCACGTCGGCGATCGGGCACCCGCCCTTGTGCTCCTCCCCCGCCGTCGACACCTGCAACAGCACGGCCGCGCCCGGGACGCGCTTGGCGAGCTCGGCGACGAGCGAGGTGCGGTCGACCGTCTCGTAGACGGACACGATGGGCGCGAGCATGCGCACCTTGTTCGTCTGCAGCTGGCCGATGAAGTGCACACCGAACGGCAGCGCCTGAGCGCCGAGCTTGGCGACGACCTCCTGCGCGTAGTTCTCGCCGACGGCCGTGCAACCGGCTCGATGCGCCGCCCAGCACGCTTCGATGCCGAACGTCTTGGTCACCGGCAACACCGTCACGTCGACGCCGCCCGCACGGGCGATGCGCTCGCGCACCTGCGCCAACCGTTCCGCCACCAGTGCGTCGTACTCGTCGCGCTTCACGTCGCTCATCCGGTCACCATCATGCGCACGCACATCACGTGTCGACCAGCATCCCCGCGCCGGTGTGAGAACCACGAGGTGGTGCAGCGCGTGCACGACGACTCGTCGCGCATCGCCACACCGACCTCGGCGAGCGCAGCCTGCACGACCGCGGGCAGGTGCAACGACGGCGTGCCCCACGTCGTGGTCGCCGCGACCTGTGGGCCGAAGCGGTCGACGAACTGCTCGAGCAGGTCGGGACCGAACTCGTTGCAGCAGCCGTGGATGCACGGCCCGAGGACGGCCTCGACACGCGCCGCCTGCATCGCCTCGACGGTGCGTTGCAACACGCCCTCGAGCGCACCCTTCCAGCCCGCATGGGCGACCGCGACGACGCCGTGCCCGTGCACGTCGTCACCGACGAGCACCACCGGCGCACAGTCGCCCACCCACACCGACAGCACCGCGCCAGGAATGCGCGTCACCGCAGCGTCGCCGACGGCACCGTCGTGTTCGCCCGGCACGGTGACGACGAGCACGTCGTTGCCGTGCACCTCGTCGAGCTGCGTCCACGGCCCGGGCACGAACGCCTGGCGCCGATGGGCCAGCACCACGGGTGGCACGGTGTCGAGATGGAAGTCGCCGTCGGCGACCGTGCTGGTGCGCACGTGCGCGACGAAGTCGCCGCAGTGCAGACGCAGCTCAGCCGTCCCGGCGGGTCACTTGAGGAACGAGGGCACGTCGAAGTCGTCGTCGCCGTCGTCGAGCGGGTCGTCCTGCTCGTCGGCGAAGAGGTCCTTCAGCGACGACGTCGGCTTGGCGTCGGGCACGGCCTTCACGATGGGGCGAGTGACGTTGCCCTGACCGGCACCGCTGTCCCACCGGTCGAAACCTGCGGCGATGACGGTGACCTTGACCTCGTCGCCCATTTCGTCGTCGATGACGGTGCCGAAGATGATGTTCGCGTCCTGGTGGGCGACGCCGTGGATGATCTCGGCGGCGGCGTTCATCTCGAACAGGCCCATGCTCGACGGACCGGTGATGTTCAGCAGTATGCCGCGGGCACCGTCGATGGCTGCCTCGAGCAGCGGGCTGCTGATGGCGGCCTTGGCGGCGGTGACGGCGCGGTTCTCGCCGCTGGCCTGGCCGATGCCCATCAGCGCCGAGCCGGCGCTGGACAGGATCATCTTCACGTCGGCGAAGTCGGTGTTGATCAGGCCCGGCGTGGTGATGAGGTTGGTGATGCCCGAGACGCCCTGGAGGAGCACTTCGTCGGCCATCTTGAACGCGTTGAGCACGCTGGTCTTCTCGTTGGCGACCGTCAGCAAACGGTCGTTCGGGATGACGATGAGCGTGTCGACCTTCTCCTTCAGGCGCTGCACACCGGTGTCGGCCTGCACCGCACGGCGGCGGCCCTCGAAGCTGAACGGTCGGGTGACCACGCCGATGGTGAGCGCACCCAGGGTGCGGGCCACCTCGGCGATGACCGGCGCGGCACCGGTGCCGGTGCCACCGCCTTCGCCGGCGGTGATGAACACCATGTCGGCGCCCTTGATCATCTCTTCGATCTCGTCGCGGTGGCTCTCGGCGGCGTTGCGGCCGACGTCGGGGTCGCTGCCGGCACCGAGGCCGCGGGTGAGGTCGCGACCGATGTCGAGCTTCACGTCGGCGTCACTCATCAGCAACGCCTGCGCGTCGGTGTTGACGGCGACGAACTCGACGCCCTTCAACCCGGCGTCGATCATGCGGTTGACGGCGTTGACACCGCCACCACCCACACCGACGACCTTGATGACGGCGAGATAGTTCTGGGGAGCGGCGGCCATCAGCGGCACCTCCGATGAGAAAGTTGTGGAAAACGGTGTGTCTGCACTGCCCTACCTGCTGGTTCCAGGGGATCGTAGCCGCCGACGCCCGCCGAACGGGTGATGGGTCGGGCGGCGCCGCCGGTGCCCGACGGCGCTAGCACCCGGGGACCTGGCCGAGCTCGGCCGTGGACACGTCGAGGCTGCACACGCCCTCCAGCCCGCTGCCGCTGCGCACCTGGTGCAGCAGACGGGCCAGCTTGTCGTCGAGGTTCGCGCCGTCGCCCAGGTACACGTCGATGTCGGCATCGTCGTCGTCGTCGGGGCTGGCCAGCACGAGCGACAGGTTGCCGGTCGCCGAGTCGATGCCGACCGCGTTGGTGATCGAGCGGATGTCGGGCGGCAAGGCCAGCACCAGCTGACCGGCGCTCGCGTACGGCGCCCCGGCGAACTGGCCGCGTTCGGTGTCGGGGTTGTCGCCGACGATGAGCGGGTAGGCGATCGGCTGACCCTCGATGACGTCGAGCACGCGGCCCTGCACGTCGATCACCCGGTACTCGCCGTCGCCACCCTGGAACGTGGCGACCGGCGTGCGTTCGCGGATGTCGATGAACACGGTGTGCGGGAAGTCGGTGGTCACGCGAGCACGTTCGACCCACGGCACGGCTTCCAGCGTCGCCTCGGCGGCACTGGTGTCCACCAGCAGGACCGGCTCGCCCTGCATCGAGTCGACCACCTCCTGCAGCACGTCGGGGTCGGTGTAGATCGCGCCCTGCACCTGCACGTCGCGCACGTCGAAGATCGACGAGGCGACCACGGCGATCGCCGCGACGACCAGGAGGACCACGCCGCTGGCCACACCGGCCCAGACCAGGCGGCGGCGCCCCTCCGCACGCCGGTTGGCGATGCGCCGGGCGCGGATGCGCGGATCCATCCCGGCGCTCCCGGCGCCCTGCACCTGCTGCACCGGCGGGCTGCCGTCGTCGAGGTCGCCGATGACGACGGTGGAGCGTTCGCCCGACGGGTCGGCCGGGTCGGCGTCGAGGTAGACGGTGTCGGGCACCTCTTCGTGCTCGATGACGATCGTCTTCGCGCGGCGCCTCCGCAGCGGGCATGGCGGTTGCCGGCGTCGGGTTCGGTCGGCTCGGGTTCGTCGTCGTCCTCGATCTCGTCATCGTCGTCGTCGTCGATCGTCGTCGTCGTCGAGCCGTCGTCGAGTCGTCGTCGCGCTCGGGCGGGTCGGTGATGCCGAGCAGCCGGTCGATGGACGGGTCGTCGAAGTCGTAGCCCTTCTCGGGCGGCACGTCCTCCTTCGAGAACGCGGTCATCAGCTCGTCGAGGACGGCGTCGGGCACGTGCTCGGGGTCGTGGCCCGGCTCGTTCTTCTTGTCGCTCACAGTGCCACCCCCTCTCGGTGATCGGTCTCGACGTCGGTGAACCCCACCAGTCGTACCTCACTGCGCAGCAGGAAACCCGTCTTCTCGAACACAGCGGTGCGGACGTGCTCCATCACGGCACGCACCTCGGCCGACGTCGCGCCGTGTTCGGCCTGGACGAAGTTGGCGTGCTTCTCGCTGACGCACGCGCCGCCGATGCGGAAACCCTTCAGGCCCAACTCGTCGATCAGCTGTGCAGCGGCCAACTCGCCGGGCACCGGGTTGACGAACACCGAGCCGGCGTTCTGGCCCCCGGGCTGGTGCTCGCGGCGCCAGCGGACGATCTCGGCGACCGTGGCCTCGGCCTGCTCGGCATCGCCCTCGGCCAGCTGCAGCGTGGCGTCGAGCACCACCTGGTGATCGGCGATGTCGGACCCCCGGAAGCGCAGGTGCAGGCGCGGCGCCTCGACACGGGCCGACCGACCGGTGTGCAGGTCGAACAGGTGCACGTCGACGAGTGACGCCGCCATGTCGCTGCCGTGTCCGCCGGCGTTCATTCGCACCGCGCCACCCACCGAACCGGGCACACCGACGGCCCACTCGAAGCCGGTCAGTCCCGCACCAGCCGTGCGCCGCGCCAGCACGGGCAAGGCCACGGCCGCACCGGCGTGCACCTCGGTGCCACGGACGTCGATGAGATCCGCCGCGTCGACGAGCTCGGCCAGCGACACGGCGATCCCCGGGAAGCCGTCGTCGGCGACGAGCAGGTTCGAGCCACGCCCGACCACGAGCACCGGCAACCCGGTCTCGAGCAGCGTCGCCGCGACCTCGCGCAGATCGTCGAGCGTGCGCGGCGTCGCGAACACGGCGGCCGGTCCGCCGAGCTTGTACGTGGTGTGTGGCGCGAGCGCGACATCGGCCGCGGCGAAGCCGTGCAGGCGCGTCAAGGCCAGCCGCTGCCGGTCCGACAGGCTCACGTCGACCGCTGCCGTTGTTCCATGCGCAGCTCGGCGCGCCGCGACTGCACCTCGTCGGGCAGGGTGGCGATGTCGCCGCACCCCATCGAGATGCACACGTCGCCGTCGCCGAGCCGGCGGGCCAGGTGATCGACCAGGTCGGTGCGCTTGCGGGAGCCACACGAGGGGCGTCTCGGGATGCGCGTCGAGCACGGCGTTGACCACCAGCTTGCCGGTGACCCCGGGGATGGGCGCAGTACCGGACGGGAAGATGTCGGTGAGGACCACCAGGTCGGCATCGACGAACGCGTCGCGGTACTCCTGCCACATCACGGCCATGCGGTTGAAGCGATTCGGCTGGAAGACCGCGACCACGCGGCGCCAGCCGTCGTCGCTGCCCTTCGCCGCAGCCAGGACGGCGGCGATCTCGTTGGGCAGGTGGGCGTAGTCGTCGACCAGGGTCGCCCCACCGTCGACCGCACGGATGTCGAACCGCCGGGCCACGCCGCCGAACTTCGACAGCGCCGCCGTGGCGACGTCGAACGGCACACCGATGGTGAGCGCCATCGCCAGCGCGCCCGTGGCGTTGCGCACGTTGTGGATGCCACGGAGGGGCAACGACACCGACCCGAGGATCGTGCCGTGGTGCACCACGTCGAACGTGAACGAACCGTGGTGCGGCTGCACCGCCGTGGCCACGTAATCGGCCTCGGGCGAGGTGCCGTAGGTGATCGCACCGTGCCGAGTGGCCAGGGTGGCGCAGCGCGGATCGTCGATGCACAGCACCTTGGGTCCGGGCACCTGGGCGAGGTACTGGTCGAAGCCGTCGATGATGGCCTGGTACGTGCCGTAGTGGTCGAGGTGATCGACTTCGACGTTGGTGAGGATGGTGCCGTACAACGGCAGCTCGAGGTGGGTGCCGTCGCTCTCGTCGGCCTCGACCACCAACCACTCGCCGCCCGTCCACTGGGCTCCGGTGCCCATGTCGGTGACGTCGCCGCCGATGACGAAGTTCGGGCGCAGCCCGGCCTGCGAGAGGATGAGCATGAGCATCGACGTGGTGGACGTCTTGCCGTGCGTGCCGGCGACCGCCAGTGACTTGGCCTGGTCGCAGATGCTGGCGAGCATGCCCGAGCGGTGCAGCGAGGTGACGCCGGTCCTGGCGGCCTCGTCGAGCTCGACGTTCCGCGCCGGGATGGCCGTGGAGTAGGTGATCGCGTCGCGGTCGTGCACCAGGGCGCGGTCGTGACCCACCGCGACGCGCGACGCCAGCGGCGCGCACGCGGTCGAGGACGCTGCGTTCGCGGATGTCGCTGCCGGTGACGTCGTGGCCCATCTCGGCCAGGACGATGGCGATCGCGCTCATGCCCGGGCCACCCACGCCGACGACGTGGTACTTGCCGGGCGTGGACAGGTCGAGCGGAGCGACGGGCTTCACGCGCGCACTCCCCTGGGCCGCCACACGTTCGACGAGCGCCACGAGCGCACCGCTGCGGTGCACCGCACCGGCCTCGTGCGCCCGGTGGGCCATCACAGCCAGGCGGCCGCGGTCGGCCATGAAACCCTCGATCTCGGCGACGAGGCGATCGACCGTCAGGTCGTCCTGCTCGACGAGCAGCGCCGCACCCTGGTCGGAGAGCACCTTGGCGTTGTCGACCTGGTGGTTCTCGGCGGCGCCGGGCCAGGGCACCACGATGGCGGGCGCACCCACGGTGGCCAGCTCGGCGATGGTGCCGGCACCGCCGCGGGTGACCAGCAGGTCGGCAGCGGCGTAGAGCTGCGGCATGCGGTCCTCGTATCCGATCACGCGGTACAGGATGCCCGAAGCGCCGTCGCGAGCGGGCGCGGCCCCAGCGAGGAAGCGGTCGCCGACCACGTGATGGACGGCGAGGTCGGTGCGGTCGGCGAGGCGTTCGACGGCCTGCTCGACCACCGAGTTGACCGCGGCCGCGCCCTGCGAGCCACACATCACGGCGACGACGAACCGGTCGTCGGGCAGGCCCAGCTCGGTGCGGGCCGCGGCGCGGGCGGCGTCGCGGTCGAGGGTGACGATGGCCTGCCGCACCGGGGCGCCGGTGAGCTCGGCGTGAGGCAGCGTGGAGCCTTCGAACGCCACCGCGACCGCAGCGGCCTTCGGGGCGAGCAGCTTCGACACCACGCCAGGGCGCCGGTCGTAGGACACCACGACGTACGGGATGCCCAGGCGGCGCGCGGCCCATGTGGCCGGGAAGCTGCCGTACCCACCCACGTTGACGACCACCTTGGGCTGCAGCTCGCGCAGCAACGCGGTGGCGTCGTGGGTCGATCGGCGCAGCTTCGGGGCGACGGCCAGGTTCCGCTTGCTCAGGCTGCGCTGCAGGCCGACCACGTCGAGCAGGGTGTGCGGGTAGCCGCTCTCGGGCGCGAGCCGGGTCTCGACACCGCGCTGTGTGCCGACGTAGTGGATCTGGTCCTTGGCGTGGCCGGCAGCCACGAGGGCGTCGGCGATGGCCAGGGCGGGTAGGACGTGCCCCGAGGTGCCGCCCCCGGTGACCACCGCGTACGCCGGCTCATCGGACGTTGCGGGCGACGTTCAGCAGCAGGCCCGTGGCCACCAGCGTGACGAACAGCGAGCTGCCGCCGGCGGAGAAGAACGGCAACGTGAGGCCGGTGACGGGCATCATGCCCGTCACGCCGCCGACGTTGATGATGGCCTGCACGACGAACCAGCCGACGATGCCGCCCGCGAGCAAGCTGTGGAAGCGATCGGGCGTGGCCAGTGCGACCTGCACGCCCGCGTACGCGAGCACCAGGAACCCGCCGAGCACGGCGACCACGCCGATCATGCCCAGCTCCTCGGCGACGACGGCGAAGATGAAGTCGCTGTGCGCCAGGGGCAGGAACTCGCCGAGTTTGTTCTCGCCACGGCCCACGCCCGAACCGGTGACGCCACCCTGGGCCATGGCGATCATCGCCTGCCAGGTCTGGTAGCTGAGGTGGTCCTTGTGCGCGGCGATGTCGAGGAACGCCGTGAACCGGGCCTCACGGCGTGGGCTGGACACGACGAACGCGCTGCCGATCGCCATGCCGAGCAGCCCGGTGGCGGCCATCGGTAGCAGGGGTGCGCCGGCGATGAACACCATGAAGAAGACGATGGACGCCAACACGATGGCCGAGCCGAGGTCGCCCTGGGCCAGGCACAGCAGACACGCCAGTGCGGCGAGCCCGAGCGCTGGCACCAGCGTGCGGGTGATGTCGTGCATCTCGTTGCGGCGGTTGGCGAGCAGGTTGGCGACGGCGACCAGCAGGGCCAGCTTGAGGAACTCGCTGGGCTGGAAGTTGATCGGGCCGATGACCACCCACGAACTGGCGTCGTTGACCCGGTCGCCGATACCCGGCATGAACGGCAACACCATCAGGCCGCACGCCGCCAGGAAGCCCGGCACGACGAACTTGCGCCAACGGCGGGTGGGGACGCGCATGGCCATCCACAACCCGATGGCACCGAGGACCGCCCACAGCAACTGCCGGTTGAACAACCGCCACGGCGAGTTGCCCTTGTGGAACTGGCTGATCGACGTGGCCGACAGCACCATCACCAGGCCGAGCATCGTGAGCACCGCGGCGACCACGGCGATGATGTAGAACGCGGTGGGCGGCGGCGGCGGTGGCGTGCGCCGCGTGTCCTGCCGCGTCGGGTGGCGGCGCATCGCGTCGGCGCGAGCGAGCGCGGCCCGGCGGCGGTCGCCGATGAGCGAGGACGACACGGTCATGCGGTCTCCGATCGGATGGCGAGCTGTCGGACGAGCTGCTTGAAGTCGTCGCCACGGGCGGGATAGCCCCCACCGGGATACCAGTCGAAGCTGGCACAGGCGGGCGACAGCAGCACCACATCGCCGGGTTCGGCGAACGCCGCAGCAAGGTCGACGGCCTCGGCCATGGACTGCGCGGTGGCCGTCGGGCGGCGGCCTGCGAACGCGGCGACCACCTCGGGCCCGGCCTCGCCGAGGCCGACGACCGCCTTGACGCGATCGATCTCGGTGGCGAGCGACGCCAGGTCGAGGCCCTTGTTGCGGCCTCCCGCGAGCAGCACCACGCGCTCGAACCCACGGATGGCGGTGAGCGCGGCGTGCGGGCTGGTGGCCTTGGAGTCGTTGAACCATTCGGCTCCGGCGACGACGCCGAGCGGCTCGATGCGGTGCGGCGGGTGGCGGAACGTGGCCAGCGCGTCGCGCACGTGCTGCGGTTCGGCGAGACCGGACTCGAGCACCAGCGCCGCTGCGGCGAGCGCGTTGGTGACGTCGTGCGGCAAGCGCCGGGTCATCTCGTCGACCGGAGCGATTCGGCCGCGAGGGCCCGACAGCCATCCGTCGACGACCTGGTAGTCGGCACCGCTGGCGGCGAAGGTGCGAGTGACGCCGCCGGCGTCGCGGAGGTTGCGCATGACGACGGGGTCGTCGGCGAAGCCGATGGCCACGTCGGTGTCGCGCCGGTTCGACCACACCCGCGCCTTCGCTGCCTCGTAGGAGGCCATCGATCGGTGCCAGTTCTGGTGGTCGGGGGCGAGGTTCAGCCACACCGCGGCCTCGGCGCGGAAGCAGTGCAGCCAGTTGAGGCGGAAGCTGCTGCACTCGACCGCGAACACGTCGACGTCGTCGTCGAGCGCTGCGGCGAGCGGCACCTCGGTGTTGCCGACGGCCGCGGCACGCAGGCCGGCGGCCTCGAGCATGTGCGCCGTGAGCAGCGTCGTGGTGGTCTTGCCGTCGGTGCCGGTGATGGCGAGCATGGGACGCGGCCCCTCGGCGCGTTCCTGTTCCCATTCGTAGGCGAGGTCGATCTCGGTGCGGATGGGCACACCCGCGGCGACTGCTGCCTCGATGACACGGTGCGTCTCGGGCACACCCGGCGCTGGGCACAGCATGTCGCTCTGCTCGATGAGCGCGTCGAGGGTGGCGCCCTCCGGTGCAGCGACCACCGTGGCCCCGAGGTCGGCGGCGAGAGCGTCCTTCGCAGCGTCCGGAGCGTCGTCGGCCACGAGCACCCGCCAACCCCGGCGCACCAGTTGGTGTGCCGTCGCGTCGCCGCTGAGCGCGAGGCCGTAGACCAGCGCCGTCCGGGTCACGGCAACCCGTCCGCGATGCGGGTGAAGTCGGCGATGAAGATGCCCAGGGCGCTGGCGACGAAGATGCCGCAGATCAGCCAGAAGCGGATGATCACGGTGGTCTCGGGCCAGCCGATGAGCTCGAAGTGGTGGTGGATGGGCGACATGCGGAACAGCCGCTTCTTGCGGCCGGACGCCTTGAACACGATCATCTGCACGGCCACCGAACCGGCTTCCATGACGTTGATGGCACAGATCAGGACGAGCAGCAGTTGCGTGTTCGACGTGACCGCGAGCAGCCCCATCGCGGTGCCCAGCGCGAGCGCGCCGACGTCGCCCATGAAGATGCGCGCCGGTGCCGCGTTGTACCACAGGAAGCCGCCACACGCCCCGGCGAACGCGGCGGCGAACACCGCGAGGTCGAGCGGGTTGACGACGTCGGGGTACACCGACGGGTTACGGAACGCCCAGTAGGCGATGATCGTGAACGCGAGGAAACCCATGCCGGCCGAGCCACCGGCCAGGCCGTCGAGCCCGTCGGTGACGTTGACGGCGTTCGACGTGCTCCAGATGATGACGGCGACGAACAGCACGAACAGCGGCCACGGCACGTGCCACCCGGGGAAGTTCGAGCGCGTGAACGAGATGGTCTCGCTGACACCGGTCGCCGCGACCAGCCACCAGGCGATGCCCACCGACAGACCGAACGTGATGTAGCTCTTCTTCTTCCAGAAGATGCCGCGGTTGTGGCGCTTGCGGACCTTGATGTAGTCGTCGAGGAAGCCCATCGCCCCCATCACGATGACGCCGACCCACATGATCATCGCCTGGTCGGAGAACGCGATGCCGGGGCGCAGGTGGGCCACCAGCCAGCCGACCATGGCGGCCAGGATGATGGCGATGCCACCCATCGTGGGCGTGCCCTGCTTGGGCATGTGGTGCTCGGGGCCGAGGTCCTCCTTGCCGAGGATCGGTTGGCCGGCACCGGCCTTGCGGAAGAACCCGATGAGGTACCGGGTGCCGAAGAGGGCCAGGAGCATCGCCGTGGCCCCGGCGATCATGACGGCGATCACTGCGCTGCCTCCAGCAGTTCGCGCGCCACGGCGCGATCGTCGAACGGAACGACCAGCGACCCGACGGTCTGCGTGGTCTCATGGCCCTTGCCGGCGATCAGGACGAGATCGCCCGGAGCGGCGACCTGGAACGCCGCGGCGAAGGCTCGGCGTCGGTCGGGCTCACTCACAATGCGATCACGGTAGTCGCCGGGTACCCCTTGGATGATGGCATTGATGATCCCGAGCGGGTCCTCGGAACGCGGGTTGTCGGACGTGACGATCACCTGATCGGCCAATTCGGCAGCGACGGCACCCATCTCGGGGCGCTTCTCGCGATCTCGATCGCCCCCGCAGCCGAACACGACGATGACCCGTCCACCTCGGGCCGCGGAACGCGCCGCGGCGAGTGCCTCGCGCAGACCGTCGGGCGTGTGGGCGAAGTCGACGATCACGTCGAAGGGCTGTCCGGCCTGCACCGACTCGAACCGGCCGGGCACGCTGCCCGCCTCGGCCAGACCCTGCACGACCACCTCGGGAGGTATGCCGAGCAGGGTCCCGGCCGTGGCAGCGGCGAGGGAGTTCATCGCGTTGAACGCACCACCCAACCCGACGCGTACGTCGTGACCGCGCCAGCGGTACGAGTGCGAGCCGGGCAGCACGTCGAGATCGTCGATGTCGGCCGCGCCGAACCCGGTCATCGGGATCGGCGCGGTGTCGACGAGCAGACGGCCGTGCACGTCGTCGACGTTGGCGATGCCACGATCGGTGAGCGACGGCTCGAACAGCATCGCCTTGGCCGCGAAGTAGCGCTCGACCGTGCCATGGAGATCCAGGTGATCACGGCCGAGGTTGGTGAAGATCGCCAGATCGAAGTGCGAGCCGGCGACGCGGTGCAGCGCCAGCGCATGCGACGACACCTCCAGCACCGCGGCCTTCTTCCCCTCGGCGACGAACGCCGCGAGGCGGGCCTGCAACTCGGTCGACTCGGGCGTCGTGTGCGTGCCGGTGAGTGTGCCGATGACCCCGGTGGGCATGCCGGCCGTCTCGAGCACCGCGGCCATCAGGCTGGCCGTGGTGGTCTTGCCGTTGGTGCCGGTGATGCCCACCATGGTGAGTGAGCGCGACGGATGACCGTGGAACGCCGCGGCGAGATGGCCCATCGCCAGCCGGGCGTCGCGCACCACGACCTGCGCGACCGGCAGGTCCAACGGTCGCTCGACCAGCAGCGCCGTCGCTCCCGCTGCCACCGCGGTCGCCGCGAAGTCGTGGCCGTCGGTGGTGCCGCCGGGGACGCAGCAGAACAGCGTGCCGGCGACGACGAGCCGCGAGTCGTGGGTGACGCCGGTGACCATGGCCGTCGCGTCACCGCGTACGTCCGCGCCGAGGTTCGGCGCACCGGCGGCGAGGTCGGTGAGCAGCTCGCCGAGCGTTCGTGCGGCGATCCGGGTCATGGGGCGTCACCCGCCCGCGCTGCAGCCGGTGTCGCCGGGGGTCGGGGTGATGGTCAGTTCGTGGATCGCCGCCGTGGCGACCGTGGCGAACAGCGGGGCGGCAGCGGTGCCGCCGAAGCGATCGCCCGAGGTGGGGTCGGGCTCGTCGATGGAGACGAGGATGGTGACCTTGGGGTTGTCGGCCGGGAAGAACCCGGCGAACGACGCGCGGTACTTGCGGTTGTTCTTGTCGCCGTAGCCACCACCGTCGACGCGTCTTGTAGGCCGTACCGGTCTTGCCGGCGGCGGACATGCCGGGGATCTGTGCGTCCTTGCCGGTGCCCTCGCACACCACGCCCTTCATCATCGACGTCATCGTGGCAGCGGATGCCGCCGAGATGACCTCGTGCGTGGCCGAGGCCGGTGTCTCCTCCACGGTGCCGTTCGCGCCGATGGTGCCCTTCAGCAGCTTCGGGGCGACGTAGATGCCGCCGTTGGCGACGGCGTTGATCGCGGCGGTGAACTGCACCGCGGATGCCTGGTAGTGGTACCCGTAGGTGACGGTGACCTTCTCGGTGCCCTGCCACTTCGCCGCGGGGTCGATGATGCCTCGGGTCTCGCCGGGGAAGTCGAGCGCCGTCGTGTGGCCGAATCCGAACTTGTCGAGGTAGCTCGACAGCGTCGTCGTCCAGTCGTCGCCCATCTTCGTGGCGAGCGTGTACGTCCCGAGGTTCGAGGAATGGACGAGGATGTCGCGCATCGACATCGGCATCTCGTTGTGCGGCTCGGCGTCGCGGACGGTGTGCTCCCACTGCGTGCCCTTGTCGAAGGTGAGCGTGCCAGGGACGCTGACGACCGTGTCGGGGTTCGCTGTCCCGGTGTCGACCACGGCCGACATGCTGAACACCTTGGCCACCGAGCCGGGCTCGAAGGGTTCGACCACCGCGAGGTTCGCCGACGTGACGTGCACCTTCGTGTCGTCGCCGCGCTCGACGTTGGCAACGGCGTAGATGTCGCCGGTCGCGGTGTCCATGACCACGACCGTGCCGCCCTTCCCCTTGACCTCGTCGACACGGGTGAGCAGCGCCTGCTCGACCTGGAACTGCAACGAGCGATCGATGGTGAGGATGAGGTCCTCGCCCGGAACGGGTTCGACCGTGGTGGCGCCGGAGCCGGGGATCGAGCGGCCCTTGCTGTCGTGCTCGCGCACCCGCTCGCCGTCCTTGCCGGCGAGGATGTCGTCGAACTGCATCTCCAGACCGGCGACACCCGTGCCGTCGATGTCGGTCGTACCGAGGATGCTGCGGCCCACCTCGCCGCTCGGCATGATGCGACGGTCTTCGCGGAGCGTGTCGATGCCGGCCAGGTTCAGCGCCATGACCGCGTTGGCGGTCTCGTCGTCGATCTGTCGGGCGACGTACACGAAGCTCTTGTCCTTGGCCTCGAACGCGGCCAGCAGCTTCTGCTGCTTGTCGGCCGAGAGGCCGAGCATCGTCGACAGCACGCCGACGGTGCCCTGCGGGTCGGTGACCAGCTTGGGGTTCGCCATGACCGTGGTGGAGGGCACGCTGAGCGCCATCTCTCCCCCATCCCGAGCGAAGATGGTGCCGCGCTGGGCGTGGAGGACACTCTCGCTGACGCGCTGTGCCCGACCGGCCTCGACCAACGTGTCGCTGCCGACGGTCTGCAGGTACACGACGCGCGCCACCACGGCACCGAACAGGACGGCGCTGGCGACGAAGACGAAGATCAGCCGCTTGCGCATGTCGCCGGCACGGAACGTCAGCCGGATGGCCGACGAGCGACGCGGGGCACGCTTGGCGCGCAGGTCGCGGTGATCGCGCAGCGCGCGGCTTCGGCGCGGCGCGGCGAGCAGCCGGTGCCGTGCGGGCCGGGGCGGTGCGGGTCGGGGTGTGCGGTCGTCGCGACGTCGGTGCGGTGCGCGTCGCCGGCCGCGCCGCGGGCCGACTGGGCTGCGGCGCGCGCTTGGCGCGAGCGGTTGCGGGCGCGACCCGACCGTGAGTACGGGTGCGGCGATTGTCGCTCACGGGGCTCCCCCTGCCTGTGACTTCACCTGGGCGTAGTCGGCGAACTCCTGCTCGATGGTCGCGGTGTCGTGCGCGCTGTCGGCGACGCCGGTGCGCTGCACGTCGGCGATGACCGACGCATCGAGGGTGACGAACTCGGTCTGCGTGGCGGGCACCATGCCCAGTACCGCGGCCTGCTCGGCGAGGCGACCGGGCGAGCGCAGCTCGGCACGCTCGCGGCGCAGCACGTCGTACTGCTCGTGCGCGGTGCGAATGCGGCGATCGAGCGTGTCGAGCTCGAGCTGACGGCGGGCGATCTGCGTCTGGAAGGCGGCGGCGCCGATCATCAGGCCGAACACCAGCACCGACCCGGCGACGATCCAGCGCGCCGTGCGACGCTGCGGGGCGACGACCACGAGCTTGGGCCGACGAGCGACGTGCGCGACCGCTGCCGTGGACTTGACCATCGCCCGTTCGGCGCTGCCACCGTGCACGCGGCTGCGAACGGCGGTGGCTCGTTCCTGTCGCTCTGCTCGGGCTGCCATGGCCATGGGGTGGGTCCTGTCTCGTCGGGGTTCGTTCGGGTCGCTGCGTCAGCGGCGATTGCGGGTGGGGCTGTCGTCGATGCGCTCGACGACGCGGAGGCGAGCACTCTGGGCACGCCGGTTGGTGCGCTGCTCGTCGGCAGAGGGGGTGCGGGGCACGCCACGCACCAGGCGCACGGTCTGCACGGCGTCGCACACGCAGGGCAGCTCGGGCGGGCACTCGCAGCCGCCCGTCTCGGCGTGGCGGAACGTCTCCTTGACGATGCGATCCTCGCCCGAGTGGTACGAGAGCACCGCGACGCGGCCACCGGTGGCGGTGCGGTCCATGGCGGCCTCGAGTGCCGGGGCCAGGGCGTCGAGCTCGCCGTTGACCTCGATGCGGATGGCCTGGAAGGTGCGCTTGGCGGGGTGACCGCCGGTGCGCCGGGCCGCAGCGGGAATGGCCGAGACGACCACCTCGGCCAGTTGCGTGGTGCGCTCGATGGGGCGAGCGGCGACGATGGCGTTGGCGATGCGCTTGGCGAACCGTTCGTCGCCGTACTGCTGCAGCACCCGCGCCAGGCGGTCGGCCGGGTAGCCGTTCACCACGTCGGCCGCCGACCACGGCTGGCTCTGGTCCATCCGCATGTCGAGCGGGGCGTCGTTGCGGTAGCTGAACCCACGCTCGGCGATGTCGAGCTGGTGCGAGCTGACCCCGAGGTCGAACAGTGCGCCGGAGAGGCGATCGATCTTCAGTGCTTCCATGGCGTCCGTGAGGCCGTCGAATCGTGTGTGGTACACCCGCACCCTGTCGCCGAACCGGGCCAGACGCTGCTGCGCAGCGGCCAGTGCCCGTTCGTCGCGATCGATCCCGAGGATCGAGAGGTGCGACCAGCGCTCGAGCAGGTGCTCGGCATGGCCACCGCCGCCCAGGGTTCCGTCGAGCACGAACCCGGTGGGGACCGTTTCGAAGAGGGCGCCGATCTCGTGGACCATCACCGGGAGGTGATGGAACCCCGGGTCGGTGTCCGTCATCGGAGTCCGCAACCGGTCACGGTCGCCCGGCCGTCTGCAGCCCCCCGGCTCACGGTTGCCGCCGGGATGTCTCCCCGGTCGTGCCAAACGGAAGCGGGCGGAGTGTGGGCTGTCCATCGTGCGAGCCGGAAGGCTGCGGACGGTCGGGCGATGAGCTCGAGGATCTGGTCGATCTGGTGGGCCGTGGGTGCAGGTGCGATTCGAGGTGCTGCCTCGCTCCTCCTCTTGTGGTGATGGCGGTCATGCGCGGTGTCGGTCAGGAACTGGTGGTGCCCCGTGAGGAACCGGTGTTGAAGGGTCAACATGGTCAGTTGCCCCCTGCCATCGACTCGGTGCCGGCCTCGCTGACCTGGCGGTAGCGGTCGGGCGTCCAGATCTCGAGGCGGTCGAAGCTGCCGGCGACGACGACGCCGCCCGCGAGGGGCAGCTCGGCGTACTGGCGCAGGGCGTCGCCGACCTTGACGCGGCCCTGCTTGTCGAGCTGCACGAGTTCGGCCGAACCGGCGAGGGCACGGAGGACGTCGCGGCTGACCTCGCCGTTGCGGACGCGGGCCGCCATCAGCTCGGCCTCTTCTTCGAAGGTGGGTCCGGGGACGACGGTGACGCTCTTGTCGTGGCCCTTGGCCAGGTAGCAGAAGTCGCCGAGGCGGTCGCGGAAGGCGGCCGGCAATGCCAGCCGACCCTTGTCGTCGAGTTGGCGTTCGAACGCCCCGACGAACAACACGTCGCCTCCACTTCCCTTCTCGCCTGCCTCGACGGGAGACGGACGGCGCACCCCGCTCCCTGCTGTTCCCCATCCTGCCCCCACCGACCCCCTAAGTCAACCATTTCACCCCACTTTCCCCCACTTTCCTTCCCAAGTTCCCCCCTCATGCCCCACCCCGTCCCGCGGCGTCTGGGCGCGGACACCATCCCGAATCCGGGACATTCACCGCCCGTCGGGCAGCGAAGTGACCCGAATTCGGCGGCGATTCCGCCCGAACGACAGGTGTGTCAGGCCGGGCGGGTCAGGTGGCGCGCGGTCAGGTGGGGAGGGTGGCCAGGAGGGCGGTGCGCACGGCCGCTGCCGTGGCCGGGACGCAGGCCGCCACGGGCGCCAGGGCCGCGGCCGCCGGGCGCGGTGCCGCGACCAGGGCGGCGACCAGTTCGGGGTGCCAGCGCAGGTGGCACATCGTCTGGAACCGGGCCAGCTCGCGGGTGCGTCGCTGGGAGATGCCCACCACTTCCGCCACGGCCACCTTCCCGGCCAACCTGCCGGACGCCGCGCCTGCGGCCATCACCTCACCGGTGCCGACGCCGGTCCAGCACACCTGGGCCGACCACTCGTCGCGGATCAGTCGTCCGGTGTGCACACGGCCGGGCACGCCCAACGAGGCGAGCGCCTCGACCCACCACTCGCCCACCCAGATCATCGCCGCGGCGACGTCGTCGGTCCACCGGGGGTCGCCGGCCGGGACGACGACGTCCATCCACACGAACTCGTCCGGGATCATCAGCACGGCACCGCCGCCGCTGCGCCGCTGCACGACGTCGATGCCGAGCGCGGCGGCGACCCGCCCGTCCACGTCGGCCGGCGTCTGGGCCGATCCGAGGGCCAGCGTGGGACGGTCGACCGTGTGGAACGTCACCGAGCGGGCGGCCTCCGGTGTGCGCGTATGGAACGCTCCGGCGTCGCCGTGCGAGTCGCTGATCGTCCAGCCCCCGCTCGTCCTGCTCTCGGTCACCGGCTCAGGCTAGGCGGGTGTCAGCTGGCTGCCGCCAGGAAGGGCTTCCACTCGTCGGGCACCATCGCGACCGCCACGGTGACCCAGGCGTGCTCCTTCGGCGTGCGCGGCGGGCGGGCCAAGCACCATGTTCGCCTCGGCCGGCGTGCGGTCGCGCTTGCGCAGGTTGCACGGCCGGCAGGCCGCGGCGACGTTCTCCCACTCGTGGCGACCACCCCGGCTGCGCGGCACGATGTGGTCGATGCTGTCGGCGTACCCACCGCAGTACTGGCAGCGGTAGTCGTCGCGGGCGAACAGTGCCCGCCGCGACAGCGTGGTGCGGCGGTGGAACGGCGCGCGCACCATGTAGCGCAGGCGGACGACCGACGGACTGGGCAGGACCAACCGCGCGGAGTGCAGTTCGGTGCCGTCGTCGGCGACCAGATCGGCGCGTTCGGCGAGGATGAGACAGGCGGCCCGGCGGGCGGGCACCACGGAGAGCGGCTCGTACGAGGCGTTCAACACCAGCGCGCTCCGCACGGACGAGCCCTATCCCCTCGGCCTCAAGCGGCTCGGTCCTGGTCCTTGCACCACGCCAGGTAGTTCACCACATCGTGGGCATCGATGTGCGCATCTTTCGCCCCGTACTGGGTGACCAGGCGGAACTCGACGTAGTCGCGCCGCGGCAGCGGCAGGAACGGGGGTCGTTTCCACCATCCGGTGGGCGTGGTGCGACGCCACTGACGCAGCGCCGTCACCCACAGCGACGGTCGCACGACGACGGCCAACGCCACCTCGAGGGCGGCGCGGAACGTCACGCGCGCGGCTCCTTCGGCAGGCCGAGGACCATCTCGCCCATGATGTTGCGCTGCACCTGCGACGAACCGGCGTAGATGGTGCCGGCGCGAGCGTTGAGGAACGTGCCGACCCAGCTCCAGGTGCTGTTCGGCGCGCCGGCGTCGTCGGTGGAGAACGCGCTGCTGGGGCGACGGCCGGTGGGCGTCATCGCCTCGGCGCCGATGATGTCGACGGCGAGTTCGGTGACCACCTTGTGGTACTCGCTCCAGTACAGCTTGCCGATGGCCGCGTCGGGGCCCGGGTGGTGGCCGGCCAGGAACTGGGTGAGCACGCGCATGCCGTTGTAGCGCATGATCTGCACCTTGGTGTAGGCGTCGGCCAGGCGCTGGCGGATGCGCGGGTCGTCGGCCACGCCGCGCTCCTTGGCGAGCAGCAGCAGGCGGTCGATCTCGGCCTGGAAACGGATCGGGCCGGTGGCGGCGGCCTCGCCGCGCTCGTAGCCCAGCAGGGTCATGGCGACGGCCCAGCCGTTGTTCAGCCCGCCGACGACCTCGCCCTTGGGCGTGGTGGCGTCGGTGTAGAAGACCTCGTTGAACTCGCTCTCACCCGAGATCATCCGGATCGGGCGGACCTCGATGCCGGGCTGACGCATGTCGACCAGCAGGAACGAGATGCCCTTGTGGCGCGGCGCATCGGGATCGGTGCGGGCGAGGGTGAAGATGTGGTCGGCGAGGTGACCGGCCGACGTCCAGATCTTCTGGCCGTTGAGGATCCACTGGTCGCCGTCGAGCTGCGCCTTCAGGCCCAGGTTCGACAGGTCGCTGCCGGCGTTGGGCTCGGAGTACCCCTGGCACCAGGTGTCCTCACCGCTGAGGATGCGCGGCAGGTAGTGCGCCTTCTGCTCGTCGGTGCCCCAGTTGAGGAGCGTGTTGCCGAGCATCTGGATGCCGAAGACGTCGTTCGGGCCACCGGTGGGCACGCCGGCCTTGGCGAACTCCTCGGCGATGATGACCTGCTCGAGCGCCGACAGGCCGCCGCCGCCGTACTCGATGGGCCAGCCCGGCGCGAGGTAGCCGGCGCTGTAGAGCGTGGCGCGCCACGCGGTGACGAAGTCGGAGAGCTCCTGGCCGTCGAGCTGGCCCATGCCACCCCAGTTGGTGGGCAGCTTCTCGGCGAGGAAGGCCTGCACCTTCTCGCGGTAGGCCTCGGCTTCAGCGGTGTACTTCGGATGCATGCCCCGGATGTTACCCACGGGTATCGGCGCGAGGTGCAACCCGACGCGCCAGCGCCGCCGCACCCACGAGGGGTGCCAGCTGACCGAGCCCGGCGGGCACGACGCGGAACCCGCTCGTGAACCCCAGGCGGGCGCGTTGGTCGAGCTCGGCCTGTGCCGCGGAGAAGAACGGCTCGCCGAAGCCCAGCGCCACCGACCCGCCGATGACCGCGAGGCGCAGATCGCAGATCGCACCGAGCGAGGCGAGCGCCCGACCGGTGAGCAGACCGGTGCGCTCGACGATGGCCTGGGGTGCTCGCTGGGGAGGACGACCGGTCTCCTCCTCGATCGCGGCGCCACTGCAGTAGGCCTCGAGGCAGCCGCGGCCACCGCACTTGCATGGCCGCCCGTCGGGTTCGACGACGATGTGGCCGATGTGGCCTGCGTTGCCGAGGCGACCTTCCAGCAGCTTGCCGCCGCTGATGATGCCGCCGCCGAGGCCGGCGCCGATGACGACCGCCACGAAGTCGCGCTCGCCCACCGCGGCGCCGCACCACCGCTCGCCCAGTGCGACGGCCTTGGCGTTGTTGTCGAGCACCGTGGGCAACCCGGTGAGCGACTCGACCTCGTCGGCGAGCGGGAAGTCCTTCCACGTCGGCACGTGCAATGGCGAGACGGTGCGATTCGTGGGGTTCATCGGACCCCCGCAACCGACACCCGCGGCGACGGGCGGCGACGGCGCGGCGGCGACGACTCGCAGCACGACTCGGGACAGCGCGGCCCAGACGTCGCGGGCGGGAGTCGCCACGCGGTCGCGCACGAGCACCTCGCCCGTGTCGGCGACGATGCCGACAGCCAGCTTGGTGCCGCCGACGTCGATGGCGAGATAGCAGGTGCTCACACGACGACCGTAGCCATTGGTTCGGCTCCCGACACAGCACCTTCCGCAGACGCGTCTACCATGCCCGCCGTGACGGCTGCCCCCATTTCGCCCTCCCCGACGTTCGCGCAACTGTTCGACGCGATCACCGACAACATCGGTTCGGTGGTGCACGGCAAGCGCGACGCCATCGATCTCGCAGTCATGTGCCTGCTGTCCGAGGGGCACCTGCTCATCGAGGACGTCCCCGGCGTCGGCAAGACCAGCCTCGCCAAGGCGCTGGCGGCGTCGATCGACTGCACGTGGAAGCGCGTCCAGTTCACCCCCGACCTGTTGCCCGCCGACCTGGTCGGTGTCAGCGTGTTCCAGCGGGCCACCGAGTCGTTCGTCTTCCAGCCCGGCCCGATGTTCGCCAACATCGTCCTCGCCGACGAGATCAACCGTGCCTCGCCGAAGACGCAGTCCGCGTTGCTGGAAGCGATGGAGGAGCGTCAGGTCAGCGCCGACGGTGTGAGCCACCCGCTGCCCAACCCGTTCATGGTCGCGGCGACGCAGAACCCGGTCGAGCAGGAAGGCACCTATCGGCTGCCCGAGAGCCAGCTCGACCGCTTCCTCATGCGCCTCTCGCTCGGCTATCCCGGGCGGGCCGCCGAACTGCAGATCCTCGACTCGAACGGCGCCGCCGACGCGCTGCACTCGTTGCGCCCGGTCATCACCGCCTCGGAGATGGTGCGCATGTGCCAGGCCGTCCGCACGGTGCACATCGCCGATCCCTTGAAGGGGTACATGGTCGACCTGGCCGAGACCAGCCGCTCGCACCCGGGCCTGCTGCTCGGCCTGTCGCCGCGAGCCACGCTGCAGCTGGCCCGAGCCACCCGCGCGCATGCCGCGGCGAAGGGCCGCGACTACGCGATCCCCGACGACGTGAAGGCCGTCAGCGTGCCGGTGCTCGCCCACCGCATGGTGCTGCGACCCGACGCCGGCGCTCGCGGCCTGACCGCCGAGGCCGTCATCCAGGACCTCTTCAACGCAGTGCGGGTCCCGGCAGGTCGCTGATGCCCACCCGGCACGGCTGGACGGCGCTCGTCGCCGCGGCGGCCACCTTCGTCGTGGCGCGGTTGTTCGGACTGATCGAGCTGTACGTCCTCGCGACCGCGCTCGTCCTGGTCGTGCTCGTCTCGATGGCGGTCGTCAACCGCCGTCTGCCCGACCTGCAGGTGCGTCGCATCGCCCGCCCGTCGATGGTCTCGGTCGGCGAGCCCGCCCGTGTCGACATCCAGGTCGTCAACCCGTCGCACCGCCGGTCGCCGCGCCTGCGCCTGTGGGAGCCCGTCGGCTCCCGCGGCGGCGCACCCATGCAGTTGGCACCCCTCCCGCCCGGTGATGCCGCCACCGCCGCGTACCGGGTGCCGTCGGCGCAGCGCGGTGTGCTGCGCATCGGCCCGCTGCGCGCCGAACGCACCGACCCGTTGGGCCTGTGCATGCGCAGCGACGTGCTCGCCGGCTCCGGCGAGGTGCTCGTCGTGCCCGAACGCATCCCGCTCGCCTTCCCCGGGCTGTCCAGCAACGGCCGCCTCGGCGAGCACCTGCGGATGAAGTCGTGGGGCCAGACCGGTAGCGAGTTCCACTCGCAGCGCGAGTACGTCCCCGGCGACGATCTGCGCCGGATCAACTGGAAGTCGTCGGCCCGCACCGGCGAGTTGATCGTCCGCGAGACCGCCGTCGAAGGTGTGCACCGCTGCGTCGTCGTGCTCGACACCATGCAGTCGCAGTACGACCCCGACTCGTTCGAGCGGGCCATCGTCGCCGCGGCCAGCATCGTCGCCGGCGCGGTGGCGCTGGGTGTGAACACTCGACTCGTGGCACCGGGCATCGACCTGCGCGGCCCCGAGGTGGCCCACGACTCGCTGCGCTGGCTGGCCACCGTGCACGCCGGTGACGAACTGGTGGACCACACGTCGGCCGGCCGCACCCACGGCGACGGGTTGGGCCTGCTCGTCCTCGTGACGGGAAGTTCGTCGTCGCCCGCGGCGGCGTCGGTCCGGGCCGCTGCCGCCCCCGACGAGTCGCTGGTGCTCGTGTCGGCCACCGAGCCGCCCACGTCCGGGTCGAAGTTCGCGGTCGACGCCACCTCGCTGACCGCGTTGCAGCACGGCTGGAACCAGCTCGTCCTCGGCACGTCGGTGGTGACGGTGTGAGGGACACCGACGACCGCCGGCTCGACGACGCCCGACCGCTCGCCACGTTCACGTTGGCGATGCTCACGGTCGTCACGGTCGTGGCACTGTGCCGCCTCTTCCCCGACTGGTCGTACCTGCAGCCGATGCTGGTGCTGGCCATCGGCATGCACGTCATCGCGTTCGTCCTGCGTCTGCTGAAGGTCCCCCTGTGGGCCGCGTTGCCGACGCTGCTCGTGGCGATGGTCGTGCTGCTGGGCATCGTCTACTACCGCGACACCCTGACCGCGCTGGTGCCCTCGTGGCGCACGTTCGATCTCATGCGCGTGGATCTGCGCATCGTCCTCGACCAGTTCCCCTCGGCGGTGGCGCCGGTGCCCAGCGAAGGCAGCTTCGCCACGTCGGCAGCCGGGATCGTCGCCATCTGCGCCATCCTCAGCGACACGTTCGCGTTCCGTGCCATGGGGCGCGTCGAAGCCGTGGTCCCCAGCGCCGTGCTGTTCGTGTTCACCTCGGCGCTCGGCGCGGATCGGTACCGGGTGCTCGTCGCCGCACTGTGGATCGCCACCGCACTCCTCGCCGTGGCGACGCTGCGCTTCACCGATGCCGATCACGAGGGTGGATGGATGGGTTCGCGGCGCGCCACGTGGGCGACGGTGCTGCCGACGATCATGCTCACCATCGGCCTCAGCGCGGTGGCGGCGTACGCGGTCGCACCCCAACTGCCCGGCGCCGGCGAGCGCGCCCTGGTCGACACCCGCAACCGCGGCGGCAGTGTCACGGAGGTGCTCAGCCCGCTCGTGGACATCCGTGCCCGGATGAAGAACCGCGGCAACAGCGAGCTGTTCACCGTCGAGTCGTCCGACGGCGGGCACTACTGGCGACTCACCGGGCTGCCGACGTTCGACGGTTCCGCGTGGTCGCCGACCGGCGAGGGCCTGCGCGAGCTCGGCGATCGCACCGCGGAGATCGGCGGCGGCAACGCCATCGCACAGCGATTCACGATCGAGAAGATGGGCGGCAAGTACGTGCCCGCTGCGTATTCACCCGCACAGGTGATCCCCGGCGATGTCGTGCTGTGGGCCGGGCAGACCGAGAGTCTCATCGTCCAGGACGGCGTGTCGGAGGGCGACGTGATCGAGGTGCTCTCGGTCCTGCGCACACCCACGATCGACGAGTTGAACGCGGCCACCGTCACCGGCGCCGAGCAGATCAACTACGAGCTACCGGGCGGCATTCCCTCGTCGGCGCGCACCACCGCACAGCAGGTGACCGCCGGCGCGAACACTCCATACGCCCGGGCCATGGCCCTGCAGTCGTTCTTCCGCGACAACTTCACCTACAACCTGAACGTGCAACTGGGCAACAGCAACGACGCCATCGATGCGTTCCTCCGAGGCCGGGAGGGGTTCTGCCAGCAGTTCGCCGGCACCTTCGCGGTGATGGCCAGGGCCATCGGCCTCCCGGCCCGGGTGGCCGTCGGCTACACGCAGGGCGAGTTGGGCAGCGACGGCCTGTTCCACGTGTTCGGGCGCAATGCGCACGCGTGGCCCGAGGTGTGGTTCGACGGAATCGGCTGGGTGGCGTTCGAGCCCACGCCGCAGCGCGGCAACCCCGACGCCGCGGAGTACACGTTGGTGCAGCCGCAGCAGGCGTCGCCCACCGACAACTCGAACGGCAACAACTCGCAGAACACCACGCCGACCACGGTGCGCGACCCGAACGCCAGCAGCCCGTCGACGACACAGGGAGGCGGCCCCAACCCTGATGGACGGCCCGATGGCAGCAACACGACGGCCGTCCCCGCCGTGGCGAACAGCGGCCGTGGCGGAGGCCCATCGACGACCATCGCGATGGTGCTGCTCGGTGCGGTCGTGCTGCTCGTCCTGTGGGTGCTCCTCGCGCCGCGCATCCTGGCGGCGTCGGCAGGCCCTCGTCGGCGGACACCGCGCGACCGCATCATCGGCGCCTGGCACCGCGCCTGCCACGAACTGTCGCTGGCCGGTGCTCCCCCCGTCGGGTGGCGCGACGCCACTCGAGTACGTCCGGTCGGCCGAGCAGGCCACCGGCGTCAGCGACACCACGTTGCGCGAGCTCGCCGCGCAGGTGACGCGAGCGGTCTACTCGCGGGGCGAACCCGACGATCGTGTGGCCGTCCGGTGCGAGACGCTCGAGTCCGAGGTGGTCACCCGCTGCCGCTCGATCACGCCGTGGTCCGTCCGCCTGCGCGGCATGGTGGACCCGCGGATGATGCGCCGGCGCGTCGCGAGCTGATCAGTCGTCGCGGCGCTGGTTCGGCGCACCGAACCGGCCACGGACGCTGTCGGTGAGATGACCGATGCCGGCCTCGCTGAGCGACCGGGCGTGGCGTTCGCACACCAACGCGGAGACGACGGCACCGATGAACGCGGCGAACGACAGGAACGGGCTGACCGAGAGCAGCGCGACGGTGAGCACCAGGCAGGCAACGGCGGCGGAACCGGCCAGCACGAGCACCCGGCGATTGCCGTTGGTGCGCTGGTGGAGGTTGCGGCCGAAACCGGGGTCGCGCTGCAACTGCTCTTCGATCTGACGGAGAATCCGTTGTTCGTCTTCCGAGAGCGGCATGCCGTGCTCCTGATCGATGGCCGTAGCGCATCATCGCAGAATTCGGACGACGACACAACGCGGCCGAGGTACAGATTCAGCCTGGTTCCTGGTCGGGACCCCACTGCTGCGCACCTTTGCGGACCAGGCGCAGGCCACGACCGTCGACGGCGCTGGCGGGGCCGATGGCGGCCGTCCCGAACCGCGACCGGATGGCGTCGATGGTCTCCTCCGCGGCCTCCCACTCCCCCGCCGCCGGCCGGCGCGTCGGCCGAGCCGGCGCTGAACAGGTCGTCGAGCGACAACTGCTCGGCGGGCTCGCCGAAGTTGCTGGCGCTGACCCCCAGCAGACGGACGCCGGGCGACGGGTCGACGGCCTGCAGCAGCGGCTCGACGGCCTGGACGATGGCGTGCGCGGTGTGCACCGGCGACGGCAGCGGTGACCGACCGGGTGATGGTGTCGAAGCCCGCGAAGCGCACCTTCAGCGCCAGCGTGCGGGCACCGGTGCCGTGCTTGCGCAGCCGAGCGGCGACCGCGTCGGACGAGGCGCACCAACTCGCGGCGCAGCTCGTCGTGGGTGTGGCGGTCGTGGGCGAACGTCTCCTCGTGACCGATGCGACTTCATCGCCCGGTCGACCTCGACCGGGCGATCGTCGCGGGCCCAGCGACAGTTCGTACAGGTGGTGGCCGTGGGCCTTGCCGACGGCCGACACCAGCGTGCGCCTCGTCGAGTTCGGCGAGATCGCCGACGGTGCGCACGCCGAGCCGGGTGCAGGCGCTCGAGGGTGGCCGGGCCGACACCCCACAGCGCCTTCACCGGCAGCGGGTGCAGGAACGCCAGCTCCTCGCCCGGTCGTACCTCGCACCACCCCCGGGCCATCCACCACGCCGTCGGGGCGGGGCACGGGCTTGGCCGCCTTCGACGCCAGCTTGGCGAGGAACTTGTTCGGTGCCACGCCGACGCTGCAGCGCAGTTCGCAGCTCGCGCCCACACCTCGTCGCGCAGGTGGTTGGCGATCGTCGACGCCGTCGCCGAACAGCCGCACCGCGCCCGTCACGTCGAGGAACGCCTCGTCGAGCGCGAGCGGTTCGACGAACGGGGTGACCGAGTGGAAGATCTCGTGCACCTCGGCGCTCACCGAGCCGTACAGCTCGTGGTCGCCGGGGAGGAACACGGCGTGCGGGCACATCCGCCGTGCCGTGCTGGACGGCATCGCCGAGAACACGCCGAAGCGCCGCGCCTCGTAGGACGCAGCGGCGATGACACCGCGGTTGCCCGGTGCCACCGACGACCACCGGCTTGCCGACCAGGTCGGGGCGACGGCGCAGTTCGACGCTGACGTAGAACGCGTCCATGTCGACATGGAGGATGGTGCGCGGGTCGCGCCGCCGGCCTCCGGCGACGTCATTGCAGTCGCTCGATCCGCGCCGCGTTGCGCTGCGTGCCGTGGAGCGCGAACCGGTAGTGCTCGGCCGACGCACCGGCGAGCCAGTCGCCGACCGGCGTGTGCACCCACGGCGGGCTGGCCTGCAGCAGGCCGGGCGCCTCGAGTGCGTCGACGTGGCGCACCTCCTCGACGATGCCGTCGGGGTCGGCGAGGACGATGTCGCCTTCGACGCCGATGGCCTCCCATGCCTCGACGCTGAGCCGCCACCCCATGTCGGGCGCGTCGACCGTCACCGTGTAGCAGCGCGAGGCCCAGCCGGTGACCGTGAGGCCGGTCTCCTCGAAGCACCTCGCGTGCGAGCCCCTCGAGCAGCGTCTCGCCGTGGTCGATGACACCGCCGGGTGGCGTCCATTCGAGCGAACGGTCGCGACGACGGTTGCCGACGAGCACCAGCCCGTCACCGTGCCGGATGAGGGCACCCCCGACGAGCCAACGACGCATGACCGTCAGTGTGCCACAGGAACGTGTGTTCGTGCCTCAGCCGCCGGCCGCACGCCGCTGACGGCGACCTCGGAAGTCGCTGAGCCACAGCCGGGCGACCAGGACGAAGGCCTCGCGGATGATGCTGCCCGACATCTTCGACTCGCCGTGGGTGCGGTCCTGGAAGCGTGATCGGGAACTCGACCACCTTGCCGCCGGCACTCACCAGCCGGTAGGTCATCTCGACCTGGAAGCCGTAGCCCTCGGCGCGGACGGTCTCGAAGTCCATGCCGCTCGAGCATCGACGAGCGGTAGGCGCGGTAGCCCGGCGGTCGCGTCGTTGATCGCCAGGCCGAGCACGCCGGCCGCATAGCGGTTGCCCCACCGTGACAGCCACCGGCGCTGCCGTGGCCAGTCGACGGTGCGGCCGCCCGGCACGTACCGGCTGCCGATGGCGAGGTCGGCGCCGTGGCGGACGTTGTCGATCAGCGCGGGCAGCACCAGCGGGTCGTGGGAGAGGTCGGCGTCCATCTGCACGCAGATCTCGGCGCCGTCGTCGATGGCCTTGCGCAGCCCGGCACGGTACGCCTGGCCCAGCCCGTGCTTGCCCGGTCGGCGGAGGACCTCGATGTCGCCCAGCTCGGCGGCGAGCGCTTCGGCGCGGTCGGCGGTGCCGTCGGGGCTGCCGTCGTCGACGACGAGGACCGGGCGTCGGGCGCGACGCTGCGCACCTCACGGAGCAGCCGTTCGATGTTGTCGATCTCGTTGAACGTGGGGACGACCACCGTGGCACGCACGGTCGACGAGCCTACGCTGACGGGGTGACCGACGAACAACGTCCGCTCTCCGCCCTGCCCTCCCCCGCTGCCCGTGCCGCCGCGTTCGTGGCCATCCTCGCTCGGCGGGGTGGCCGGCGGCGCTCATCGGCTACACCCTCGTGAAGCTGCAGTGCACCGGCGAGTGCGACACCCCCAAGGGCCTCGGCCTGCTCATCGGTGCGGCGATCGCCGCCGGCGGGATGAGCATCGTCGCCGTGCTCGTGCTGCGGGCCCTCGGCGAGTGGCGCCAGATCGAGCAACGCGAACGCTCCGGCCGCTCGTGAACGCCCACGAGCTGCTGGCCCTGGCGACGTCGCTCGCGCTGGCAGGCCGGGCGGCATGGTCGCACGAAGGGCGCGCCGCCACGGGCGTCGCCACCGCCGACACCAAGTCGTCCGCCACCGACATCGTCACCGAGTTCGACCGGGCGCCAGTGAGGCGCTCATCGTCGGCGGCCTCCGCGCCGCCCGCCCCGACGACGGCATCGTCGGCGAGGAGGGCACGGCCACGCCGGGGACGAGCGGCCTCCACTGGCTGATCGATCCCATCGACGGCACGACCAACTTCCTCTACGGCCTGCCGGGCTACGCGGTGTCCATCGCTGCCGGGCCTCCGTCGACGACCCGGCCGACACGCTGGTCGGCGTGGTGTTCGTGCCCACCACGGGCGAGCTGTTCACGGCCACCCGCGGCGGCGGCGCCCGGCTGAACGGCGCGCCGATCGGCTGCAGCACCACCACCGACCTGTCGCTCGCGCTCGTCGCCACCGGCTTCAGCTACCAACCCGAACGCCGCGCGCGTCAGGCCGCGCGGGTCGCCCAGCTGATCCCGCAGGTCCGCGACATCCGTCGCTTCGGTGCCGCCGCACCCGACCTGTGCTACGTCGCCGCCGGCCGGTTCGACGTCTACTTCGAGGAGCACCTCGGACCGTGGGACATGGCTGCCGGTGAGCTGATCGCCCGCGAGGCGGGGTGCCGCACGGTGCCATTCACGGCGGTCCTGCGCACCCCTCGTCGGTGCTCGTGGCCAACCCCGCGCTGTTCGATCCGGCACGACAGCTCATCCTCGATGCCGACGAGGCGCTCGGGAACTGACTTCGTCTGGCATCATGTGGGCGTGGGAACCCGCATCCTGTCCGTGGAAGACGACGAGCGCATCCGCACCGCCGTGAAACTGGCGCTGGAGGACGAGGGCTGGACGGTCGACGAAGCCGGCAGCGGCGAGGAGGCCATCGAGCTGTTCCAGCGGGCCACCCCCGACGTCGTGCTCATCGACATCATGCTGCCCGGCATCGACGGGTTCGAGCTGTGCCGCACGCTGCGTCGCACCAGCGACGTGCCGATCGTGATGGTCACGGCACGCAACGACACCCACGACGTGGTCGCCGGCCTCGAGGCCGGCGCCGACGACTACCTCACCAAGCCGTTCGCCCCGAAGGAGCTGTCGGCACGCATCCGCGCCCTGCTGCGCCGCATCCGCCCGATCAGCCCCGGCCACACGAAGCTCGTGTTCGGCGACCTCGAGATCGTGCCCGACGAGGGCAAGGTGCACCCGCAGCGGCACCGAGCTGCACCTCACCAAGACCGAGTTCCGTCTGCTGTGCGAACTGGCGCAGAACCCCGGGCGGGTGTTCAGCCGCGAGAGCCTGCTCGACAAGGTCTGGGGCTACGACTACTTCGGCGACGGTCGACTGGTCGACGTGCACGTGCGCCGCCTGCGCACCAAGGTCGAGACGGATCCGGCCAACCCGCGTCACGTCGTGACGGTGCGCGGGCTCGGCTACCGCCTGCAGTCCTGACGCTGCCGGACCCCTTCACGTGAACGCGGTCGATCCCACCACCGAAGTGGCGCTGCCGCCCACGGGTCGTGTGGATCGGGCGCGGGCCCGTCTCGCCGGCTGGCAGCCACGCAAGTTCGGGCTGCGCACCCGCATCTTCTTCATGTTCGGCCTGGGCGCGATGCTGCTGGCCGGGTTCCTGGCCGCGGCGGCGTACAGCTTCACCCGCAGCAGCGTGGTCAGCCAGCGCGAGCAGTCCGCCACCGAGCAGGCCTACAAGAACGCCCAGGTCGCCCAGAACGAGCTGCGCACCGCGAACCCCACCGCCGCTTCCGTGACCGACCGTATGCAGGCCTACGGCGTCACCCGCTTCGCGATCAACGACGAGGGCAACTGGATCGCGCCGACCACGAAGTACACCCCCGACACCATCCCCGCCTCGCTGCAGCAGCGGGTCATCGTCGACGGCATCGCCGCCCGGATGGTCACCACCATCGATGGCGACCCCGTGCTGATCATCGGTGTCCCGCTCGACGTCCCCGAGAACAGCTACTTCGACTTCGTGCCGATGGACGACGTGGCCGACACGTTGCGCAGCGTGCTGTTCAGCCTGCTCTTCGCCGGGTTCATCACCACCCTTGCCGGTGCCCTGCTCGGCACACTGGTCGCCAGCCGCGCGGTACGACCGCTGGGCGATGCGGCACAGGCCGCGCAGGCGATCGCCGGCGGGCGTCTGGACACCCGCCTCGAGCCCACCGACGACCCCGACCTGCGGTTGCTGGCGAACGTCGTTCAACGACATGGCCGCGGCCCTGCAGGCGCGGGTCGAGCGCGATGCCCGCTTCGCCAGCGACGTCAGCCACGAGCTCCGCTCACCACTGATGACGCTCGCGGCGAGCGTCGAGGTCATGCAGGCCCGTCGCGACGAGATGCCCGAGCGCGCCCAGTCCGCGCTCGACCTGCTCGTCGCCGACGTCATCCGCTTCCAGGGCCTGGTCGAGGATCTGCTCGAGATCTCCCGCTTCGACGCCGGCGCGATCCGCCTGAACCTGGAGGACCTGCTCGTCGCCGAGTTCGTCCGTCAGGCCGTGGCGGTGAGCAGCCAGCCGACCACGCCACTGCACGTCACCGATCGCGCCGAGCGCGTGGTCATCCGTGGCGACCGGCGGCGCCTCGCCCGAGTCGTCGCCAACCTCATCGACAACGCCCGCCTGCACGGCGGCGGCGACGCCGAGATCTCGGTCACCGAGCCCGAGGGCGAGGGCGAGCCGCTCGGCCACGTGTGGATCATCGTCGAGGACCACGGCGCCGGGGTGCCACCCGAGGAACGCCAGCTGATCTTCGAACGCTTCGCCCGCGGTGCGGTCGCCGGCCGACGCAGCTCGAGCGACGGCGCCGGCCTGGGGCTGGCGCTCGTCGACGAACACATCCGCATGCACGGCGGCCGGGTGTGGGTGGAGGACCGCGCCGACGGCGAACCGGGCGCCCGGTTCGTGCTCGAGCTACCGGCCGAGGAGGTGGGCATATGAACCGCCGCACGTTCGTGCTCGCCCTGATGGGCATCTCACTCGTCCTGTCGGCATGCGGGGTGAAGACCGACGAAGGCCCGCGCGACATCCCCGAGAGCGAGCAGCTCGACCTGGGCACGCCCAGCGACGCCGGTGCGGCGACCGGCGCGTCGCGCATCTACCTGATCGGCCCCGACTCGTCGGGGCAGGGGTCGTTGCTGCAACCGGTCGCCCGTGCCGCCAACACCGCCACCGAGCTGATGGAGGCGCTGCTGTCGGGCGCCAATGCCAACGAACTGGAGCAGCAGTACCGCTCGGCGGTGCCGGTCGGCACGGTGCTGAACTCGGCCACCGTCGCCAACGCGACGCTGCGCGTCGACCTGTCCGACGAGATCCTGCAGTTGTCCGGCGGCGACCTGGTCGACGCGCTGGCCCAGATCGTGTTCACCGGCAGCGAACTGCCCGACGTGCGCCGGGTGCGCATCCTGGTGAACGGTGCCGAGCAGCAGTGGCCTGCCGGCGACGGCGCGCTGCAGAGCGATCCGCTCGACGTCTACGACTTCCCCGGACGTGTGGCCTCGGCGCAACCGCCCTACCCCGCCATCCCGGCACCGCCCCAGGGCGAGGCCTGACGGTCGAGCGTCCGGGTCAGCCGAAGAAGACCTGAGCGACCTCGTGGTAGAGGTGCATGTCGACGGGGCGGGTCTTGCCCACGGTCTCGTCGAGCGGGATGGGCGTCATCTCGCCGTTGCGCAGTGCGACCATGTGGCCCCAGTGCCCGGTGTGCACGGCGTCGATCGCGGCGACGCCGTAGCGCGTGGACAGCACCCGGTCGAACGCCGTGGGCGTGCCACCGCGCTGGATGTGGCCGAGCAGCACCATGCGGGTCTCGAAGCCCGTGCGTTCCTCGATGGCGTGAGCGATGGTCTCGGCGATGCCACCGAGGCGGACGTGACCGAACTGGTCGTACACCTTGTGACGTGAGGCCATCGTGCCGGCCTTGGGCTCGGAACCTTCGGCGACGACGACGATGGACGCGTAGCGGCCGCGATCGTGACGGGCACGCAGTTGCTCGCACACGGCCTCGATGTCGAACGGCTGCTCGGGGATGAGGATGGCCGTGGCACCGCCGGCGATGCCCGCGTACGTGGCGATCCAGCCGCTGTGCCGACCCATCACCTCGACGACCATCACCCGGTCGTGGCTCTCGGCCGTGGTGTGCAGCCGGTCGATGGCGTCGGTGGCGATCTGGACGGCGGTGTTGAAGCCGAACGTCATGTCGGTGCCGACCACGTCGTTGTCGATGGTCTTCGGCACGCCGATGATGGGCAGCCCCGCGTCGTGGAACAGCTTGCATGCAACGGACAGCGACCCGTTGCCGCCGAGCACGAGCAGCGCGTCGAGGCCCATGTCGCGGAACGTCGCCTGCACCTCTTCGACACCGTTCGGATGGTCGTACGGGCTGCCGCGGCGAGTGCCCAGCAAGGTGCCACCGCGGGGCAGCATGCCGCGCAGCGACGACACGTCGAGCTTCATCGTGCGCCGCTCGCGAACACCGTCCCAGGCGTCGAGGAAGCCGATCAACTCGTCGCCGTGGACGACGCTCACCCTTGCGCACGATGGCGCGGATGACCGCGTTGAGGCCCGGGCAATCGCCCCCACCTGTCAGAATGCCGACACGCACGTGTGCAGAGACTAACGGCGCCGCACCGCAAGCGTTTGCAGAAATCACCTCATCAGGAGCTTCACCCCTCATGGCCTGGGACTCTTCCCGACCCGTCCCCTGGAAACGACTGTTCACCGAGTGGGTGGTGATCGCCGTGGTGGTCGGTGGCATCTCGTTCTTCGTCACCGAGAACCACCGCGCGGCCAACTACTTCACCATCCTCCTGGCCGGTCCGGTGTACGTCGGCTTCGGTGCGGTGATCGCCAAGTTCGGCTACGCCCGCAAGACGGTCAAGGAGTTGCGCGCCGAGACCGAGGCCGAGTTGGCCCGCAAGGCGGCCGCCGCGCCCGCGGCCACTGCGACGCGAGCCCGTCCGGCGCCGACGAGCCGCACGTCGAGCGGCCCGAGCAACCGTCCGAACAAGAAGAAGCGCTGACCCGCGCCCACTAGGTTGCACACCGTGACGAGCAACTTCGTGATCGCCATCGACGCCGGCACGACGGGCGTCCGCAGCCGGGCAGTGTTCCCCGGAGCGGAACGCGAGGCCGTGTCGTCGTACCGCGAGTTCACCCAGCACTTCCCCGAGCCCGGGCTCGTCGAGCACGACGCCGTGGAGATCTGGGAGGCCATCAAGGCCACCCTGCTCGAGGTCATCGGCGCCGTCGGCACGCCGCGCCGCGATCGGCATCACCAACCAGCGCGAGACCGTCCTGGCCTGGAACCGCCGCACGGGCGTGCCGTACGGCACCGCCATCGTGTGGCAGGACCGGCGCACCGCGGCGCGGTGCGACCAACTCGCGGCCGAGGGCCACCTGTCGCGGGTACGCGAGATCACCGGCCTGGTGCTCGACCCGTACTTCAGCGGCACCAAGGTCGAGTGGCTGCTGCAGCACCGCGACATCCCGGTCGACGACGAACTGGCCATCGGCACCATCGACGCCTGGCTGGTGTGGAACCTCACCGGCGGCGAGGTGCATGCCACCGACACCAGCAATGCCAGTCGCACGATGCTGTTCGACATCCGCACGCTGGCGTGGAGCCCCGAGATGTGCGACCTGCTGCACGTGCCCATCGCCGCGCTCCCCGAGGTGAAGCCGTCCAGCGGGCGCTTCGGCGTCACGTCCGAGCGGTGCGGCGTGCCCGCCGGCATCCCCATCTCGGGCATCGCCGGCGATCAGCAGGCGGCGCTGTTCGGCCAGGCCTGCTTCCACCCCGGCATGGCCAAGAACACCTACGGCACCGGCAGTTTCGTGCTGATGAACGTCGGCAGCGAGTGCCCGCCGCCGGCGGAAGGCATGCTCACCACGGTGGCCTGGACCCTGGCCGACGGCACCGTGGCGTACGCCCTCGAGGGCGCGATCTTCGTCACCGGCGCGGCCGTGCAGTGGCTACGCGACGGCCTGCGGCGTCATCTCCTCGTCGTCCGAGATCGGCCCGCTCGCCGTCTCGGTGGCCGACAGTGGCGGCGTGTACCTCGTGCCCGCGTTCACCGGGCTCGGCAGCCCGTGGTGGGACCCGTACGCACGCGGCACCATCGTCGGCATCACCCGAGGTACCACGAAGGCCCACCTGGCGCGGGCCGTCATCGAGGCGATGACGTACCAGACACGCGACGCGGTGACTGCGATGACCACCGCCGCCGGAGTGCACGTGCAGGACCTGCGAGTCGACGGAGGTGCCTCGGTGATGGACGAGATGTTGCAGTTGCAAGCCGACCAGCTGGGCGTCACCGTCCGTCGGCCGAAGGATCAGGAGACCACGGCGCTCGGCGCCGCGTTCCTCGCCGGTCTGGCCGAAGGAGTGTGGCCGTCCCTCGATGCGATCGAGGCCGAGTGGGCGGTCGACGCGGTGTTCGAACCCGAACCGGAGCGGCTGTTCATCGACCTCGCTCACGACGCATGGCTGCGCGCGGTCGAGCGGTCACGCGGATGGGCGGGCGAATGAGCCCCGACTCCGTCCTCATCCCCTCGGCCTCGGCCGACGCCGTGGTGCAGCACGTGCGCCCTCACGGCCATGTCATCGTCCCGTTGGCGAACGGCGAGCCCGTCGCGCTGCTCGACGCCATCGAGCACGCCGCGGCCGTGGGCCACATCGAAGGCGTCACCGTGCACCAGATGCACGCGCTGCGCGACCGCCCGTACCTGCACGGCGAGTACGGCGACCGACTGCGCCACGTGTCGTACTTCCTGTCGCACATCACCCGACCGTGCTTCAAGGACGGCACCGTCGACCTGGTGCCCAATCACTTCAGCGAAGTGTTCAGCCACATGAACCGACGGGCCAACGACCCGCTCGTCATCGCTGCCGCCGCACCACCCGACCAGCACGGCTACTTCTCGCTGGGCGTCAGCGCCGACTACACGAGCAGCTTCATCGGCCGTGCTCGCTTCTTCCTGGAAGTGAACGAGCGCATGCCGCGCACGTTCGGACGCAATCAGATCCACGTCAGCCAGGTGGAGGGCTGGATCCGCAACGACCACCCGCTCGCCGAGGTGCCGCCACCGGCGATGGACGCCGACGACCACACCATCGCCGCGTTCGTGGCCGACCGCATCCCCGACGGTGCATGCCTGCAGACCGGCATCGGTGCCATCCCCAACGCGATCATGAGCGCGCTCGCCCACCACCGCGACCTCGGTGTGCACACCGAACTGCTCAGCGACGGCCTGGTCGATCTGGTCGAGCTCGGTGTGGTGAACGGCGTGCGCAAGCTGCACAACCGCACCAAGGTGGTCGGCACGTTCGCGCTCGGCACGCAACGCCTGTACGACTTCCTGCACGAGAACACGGCGATCGAGCTGTGGAGCGCCCGCTACGTGAACGACCCCCGCCTGCTCAGCCGCGAGCGCAACTTCGTCAGCATCAACGCCACGCTCTCGGTCGACTTCCTCGGTCAGTGCGCGTCCGAGACGCTGGGCGGCCACTACTACTCGTCATCGGGCGGCCAGGTCGACTTCGCCCGCGGGGCGATGTACTCCGAGGGCGGGCAGGGCTTCATCGTGTTGCACTCCACCGCCGCACACGGCACCGTCAGCCGCATCGTGCCGCAGTTGAGCACCGGTGAAGTGGTCACCAACTCGAAGAACACCGTCGACAAGGTGGTCACCGAGTACGGCGTCGCCGAACTCCGCTCGAAGACCATTCGCGAGCGCACCGCGGCGCTCATCGCCGTGGCCCACCCCGACCATCGCGACCACCTCACGTCCGAGGCGAAGGCGCTCGGCTACCTCTAGTCGCGGCGACGCGGCAGCCCGAGGAGCACCAGGGTGCCACCGCTGTCGCTCCGGCCGATCTCGAACGTGCCGCCCTGACCGACCACCGCCTCGCGCAGCGTCGCCAGGCCCAGGTGGCCGCCACGGACGGCGCCGATGAGCCGCTCGGCCACCATGCCCACACCGTCGTCCGCCACCTCCAGTTCGGCATGGTCGGCGTCGATGCGCACGGTCAGCGCGGCCGAGGTCGCTCGGGCGTGGCGGTCGACGTTGCGCAGTGCCTCGCGGGCGGCCCGCCACAACTGGTCGGCCACCTCGTACTCCAGATCGTCCAACCCGTCCGGCAGGTGCAGCGCGCACGGCGTCGAGGTCACGTCCACCAGGTGCTGCAGCGCCACCACGAGGCCGAAACGATCGACCGGGGTGCGCATCCGCACCAGATCGCCACGCATCGATGCATCGACCTGGTCGAGCTCGTCGATCAACGCCGCGTCCACACCTGCGGCGACGAGCGCCCAGCGCAGCCCCGCCAACCGCTGCAGTGCGTCGTCGTGCAGATCGGTGGCGATCCGTCGGCGTTCGGCGAGCTGCGCGGCCATGACGTCGCGCAGGGAGTCGCCGCCGATGTCCGTGATGTCCATCGACAGCGCCAGGGCCACCCGAGGGGTGCCCGCCACCTCGCGGAGTGGCGTCAGCCAGGTGTAGAGGTGATGCCAGCCGCGTTCGGGCTCGCGGAAACGCCACTGCACGCGGGCGTCCTCGCCGCCGAGTGCCTGCACCACCGCTGCCGCCAGCCCGGACCGGTCGTCGGGGTGCGCTGCGGCGAGCAACGAGGCCAGGTCGACGTCGCTGCGCTCGTCGAACAGGCCGAGCCTGGTGCGCGGTTCGAGCCACACGGAGCCGGTGGCGGAGACGAGCGCCACCGCACCCATGACCGAGTCGATGACCGCGGCGCGTAGCTCGTCGGGCAGCTCGACCCCTCGGGACGGCATCATCATCGATCGCCAGAACGGATCGGTGGGCGGCAGGCGTGACGGCGGGGCCGACGGCGGGGACAGCGTGTCCATCGAGAACACGACCGCGGCGATGGCGCTGTCGATGAGCGCCCCGGCATCGACCCGATCGCCGGCGTCGACCGCCCAGCGGGCCGCGGTCAGCTGCTGCAACGCCCCGTCGTGCAGGCGGTCGAGCACGTCGCGGCGGCCGAGGGCACGAGCCTGGACGATGGCATCGAGTCCCGCCGTGACCGCAGCGCGGGCCTCGTGCAGGTCGGTGACGTCGATGGCCGTCGACCGCACCTGCACCAGCTCACCGGCCTCGTCACGAATGGCCCACTCGGTCCAGCGGAACCAACGGGCCTCACCACCGATCCGCGTCGGCATGTCGACCACGAGCACCTGCTGTGTGGCGAGCGCCGCGACGGAGTAGCGCAGCTGCTGCCAGCCGAGGTCCTCCTCGCCCGGCGCGAGGTCGGGCCACGGGCGGCCGACGACCTCGTCGATCGGTCGCTCGACGAGCGCGCAGTACGAGGCACTCGCGTCGAGCACGGTGCCGTCGACGGCGTAGACCACGAACATCGGCGAGGACTGCCACGAGAGCGTCTCGGGGGGACCTGGCGGGTGGGGCGGCGACGGTTCGGAGGTCATGGCGATGCACTCGGTACAGTACGACACGTGACGTTGCGCGTGCTCGTGGTGGACGACCATCCCGCCATCCTCCGCCACGTCAGCTCGTGGGTCGCGGGGACCGGCATCGCCACCGTGGCCGCCACCTCGTCGTCACCCGCCGACGTGGTCGGGCTGTGGGACGAGATCCGCCCCGACGTCACCCTGTGCGACGTGCACATGCCCGACATCGACGGCTTCCAGTTGTGCGAGCGGTTGCGCAGCGAGCACCCCGACGCCGTGGTGTTGCTGTTCTCGGCGCGCGACGACGTGAGCATGCGCGACGCCGCGGCCGCCTCGGGTGCATGCGGTCTGGTGTCGAAGACCGCCTCCAGCACCGTCCTGGCCGACGCTCTGCGCGCCGCCGTTCAGCCGGCGTAGCGCTTGCGGTAGCCGTCGAGGAAGCGTTCGATGCGCACCAGCGCCTCGTGCAGATCGTCGGAGTTCGGCAGGAACACCAGACGGAAGTGATCGGGGGTCGGCCAGTTGAAGCCGGTGCCCTGCACGATGAGCAGCTTCTCCTCGGCCAGCAGGTCGTAGGCGAACTGCTGGTCGTCGACGATCGGGTACACGGCGGGGTCGAGGCGCGGGAACATGTACAGCGCTGCCTTCGGCTTCACGACCGACACACCGGGCATCTGCGACGAGCGCGTCGTAGGCGATGTCGCGCTGGCGGCACAACCGGCCGCCGGGGGCGACGAGGTCGTCGATGCTCTGGTAACCGCCGAGCGCGGTCTGGATGGCGAGCTGGCCCGGGGTGTTCGAGCACAGGCGCATCGACGCCAACATGTCGAGACCCTCGATGTAGTCCTTGGCGTGGCGCTTCTCGCCGGACACGACCATCCACCCGGCGCGATAGCCGCACGAGCGGTAGTTCTTCGACAGACCGTTGAACGTCACGAACAGCACGTCGTCGGCGAGCGAAGCAATGCTGGTGTGCACGTTGCCGTCGTACAGCGTCTTGTCGTAGATCTCGTCGGCCATCACGATGAGCTCGTGCTCGCGAGCGACCTGGACGATCTCGAGCAGCAACTCCTTCGGGTACAGCGCGCCGGTGGGGTTGTTCGGGTTGATGACCACGATCGCCCGCGTGTTCTCGGTGATCTTGCTGCGGATGTCCGCGATGTCGGGGTACCAGTCGGACTGCTCGTCGCACAGGTAGTGCACCGGACGACCACCGCTGAGCGACACCGACGCGGTCCACAGCGGGTAGTCCGGGGCGGGGACGAGCACTTCGTCGCCGTCGTCGAGCAGCGCGTTGAGGCTCATCGTGATCAGTTCGGACGCACCGTTGCCGAGGTACACGTCGTCGACGGCGACGCCGGCGATGTGCTTCTCCTGGGTGTAGTGGACGATGCTCTTGCGCGGCGCGAACAGACCCTTGGAATCGGTGTATCCGGCGGCGTTGCCGAGGTTGCGGATCATGTCCTGGACGATCTCGTCCGGGGGCTCGAGGCCGAACACGGCGAGGTTGCCGATGTTCAGCTTGATGATCTTCTGGCCCTCTTCCTCCATCTCGCGAGCTCGGTCGAGCACGGGTCCCCGGATGTCGTAACAGACGTTCGCGAGCTTGGTGGACTTCGAGATGGGCTTCACAGAGGGTTGATGCTACGCAGCCGACCCTTCGAAACTGTGCTGCTTTACCCGGGCAGCGGCGCGGGGTCGATGTCGAGGGCGTCGATGATGCGACCCAGCACGTGCACCTCCTGGCGCTCACGGGCGTGGAACACCCGCCCGCTGCGACCGCTGGCGATGGCCATGCCGAGTCGCGGCAGGCGGCTCCACACCAGGTCGCCGGGCGTGTGTTCGAGATCGTTGCCGAGGTGCTCGGACCCGTTGAGGAAGGCGGTCAGCCAGTCGGCATCGACCGTGTCGCCGCATCGGCCGAGCGTCGTCCCGTCGGGCAACCGCATCAGCACCGACCAGTCGCCGTCCACCAGGGTGCGCAGCGCGCAGCAGGCGGTGTGCGCCCGTTCCGACGGCGCCGCGGCGACGATCCGCTCGGCCGTGGTGAGCGCCGCCAACGAGCCCTCCGGTCGGTCGGGTGACACCGGCCGCACGTCCTCGACGGCAACCCCGTCGACCTGACGGATCTCGGCGACGAGCAGGTCGAGCAGGTCGGCCGAGGCCAGGGTGACGGTGAGCTCGTCGATCGCGCTGCCGCCACCCCGCTCGAGGATGTCGATGCCGACGACGTCGCCGTGCACGGCACCGATGCGGCTGGCCACCTGACCCAGCGCGCCGGGGCGATCGGGCAACCAGACACGGACGACGTAGGTCTCCACGGCGGCGACGATACTGACGCTCCGCGCGCAGGGCGTCACGAATTCGTGACGGCTGTGTGAACTGCGGTCAGTGCGTCCGCGGGCCGAAACGGGTGTGGACACCCTCGGAGAACCGCACCGAGTCGGGCGGCCGTCGGGCGATGCCCGGGAAGCCGGCCGCGTCGACCAGCTGGTCGTCGAGGTGCTCGATCGACGCGGTGCGCAACGGCCAGGTCGGGTGCTCGTTCGGCCAGTAGCGCGTGCGACCGGCGCGGTCGGGCAGGAACAAGCCCCACCGCGCCGTCAGGAACAGGTCGAGCGGCGTGGGCTCGACGGCCGTGCCGACCTGTACCTCCAGCCGCGACGACGCGCCGCGTGGCCCGGGCCAGCGCCGCCGGGTGGTGTACGTCAGCCGGTCACCGTCGCGGTCGAGGTGCATTCCGGCCCACAGGTACGGCAGCCCGGTCGTCCAGCGCGTCACCGCGACGGTCGCCAGCCGCGAGGCCTCGAGCGAGCTGAACACCACGCCACGACGGCCCTGCTCGTCGACGCCGTACAGGCGGACGTTGGTCTCGAGGAACGACCCGAAGTACGGCACTGCGGGCGCACCGAGCAGGCCGATGCGCCGCATCGAGAACGGGATGAGGCCCACGTAGGTGGCGCCGTCGAACTCGTCGGGCACCACGCCCGGCGGAAGATGCGGGGCGACGAGTTCGGGGTCGACGGCCCAGTGCACGAACGTGATCTGCAACCAGCGTTGGGTGAAGATCGTGCGGCCCACGTCGCGGGGCGCGAGCGGGGTGACCGGTTCGGGTGAGATCGGTTCAAGCAGCAACGAGCACCTCCTTCGGTTCGGCGAGCGGTGCGGTGAACCCGGGCCGGGTCACGCGGACCGCGAGCATCGCGACGATCATCACCACTCCCGAGCCGACGGTGACCCAGCGCAGGCCGACACGGTCGCCGAGCGAGCCCTGCACGACCGCACCGATCGGGTACAGGATGCCCAGCGTGGCGTTGTTGATGGCCATCACCCGCCCCCGAGCGTTCTCGGGCGCACGGGTCTGACCGATGGTCGAGAACGTCGACATGCAGCCCATGTAGGCCGCACCGACGACGGCCAGGGCCGGCACCATCCACCACAGGTTCGGCGACAACCCGTACACCACGAGCGCGGGTGCGAGGGTGGCCATCAACCGCACCATCGTGTGCCGCAGCCCCCAGCGCGACACCAGCGTGCCCATCAGCACACCCGCGAGCACGGCGCCGACCCCCTGGGCGGTCACGAGAGCCGAGTTCGCTCCCCTGCCCGCGTGCAGCACCTGCTCGACCATCGCCGGAATGAGCGCGATGAACGGCGCCGCGACGAGGAAGTTCAGGAACATCGCCGCGCTCATCACCCGCAACGCCGGCACCCGGCGGGTGGTGCGCCAGCCGTCGGCGATGGTGCGCATGATCGAGTCGTCGCTCACGACCAGGCGCGGCGGGATGCGGACGAGCGCCGCCGCCACGGTGACGGCGAAGAAGCTGACGACGTTGCACATCAACGCCGCGGTGATGCCCCACACCGACATGACGATGCCGGCGAGCGCGGGACCGACGACCCGACCCAGGTTCCACTGCACCGAGCTGAGGCCGATGGCACTGGGCACCTCGTCGCGCGGCACCATGTCGGGAACGGCGGTCTGCCAGGCGGGGAAACCGATGGCTGCGCCGGCACCGCCGAGCAGCGCGAGGAACGCGATCCAGCCGGGGGTCGCCCGCCCGCTGGCGACCAGCCAGGTGAGAATGCCGGCGAACGCCGCCTGCACCAGCGAGGCGGAGACGATGAGCTTCTGGCGCGACACCCGGTCGGCCAACGCGCCGCCGAGCAGGCCGACGATCGCGGTGGGCAGGAACCCCGCTGCCGCCACCAGACCGGCCCACTTGGCCTCACCCGTCTGCTCCTGCACGTAGCGGCCGAGCGCGACGGTCTCCATCCAGGTGCCGACGTTCGACACCAGCGAACCCGTCCAGAGGACGGCGAACGACCCGTGCCGGAACACGCGGAACGACTGGGGCAGGCGCACCCGTCCTGTCTAGCCCGTGCGGTGCGAATTGCGGCGATGTGTCACGATTCCAACCATGTCGAACGCTTTGCCCCCCGACTGCATCCACGTCGTCATCGAGATCCCCCGCGGCAGCCGCAACAAGTACGAGATCGACCACGACACCGGTCGCGTGTTCCTCGACCGCCGTCTGTTCACGGCGACCACCTACCCGGCGGACTACGGCTTCGTTCCCGACACGCTGGGCGGCGACGGCGATCCGCTCGACGCACTGGTGCTGCTGGAGGACCCCGTGTACCCCGGTGTGTGGGTGCAGGCCCGGCCCGTGGGAGTGCTGTACATGCACGACGAGGCCGGCGAGGACGCCAAGCTCATCTGCGTTCCCCCGAACGAGCCGCGCTGGGAGCACGTGCACGACCTGGAGGACCTGACGCCGCAGCTCGTCAACGAGATCCAGCACTTCTTCGAGGTGTACAAGGCGCTCGAACCCGGCAAGACCTCGTCGACCGCCGGTATCGCCGGCAAGGAAGCCGCCTGGGACGAGATCCGCCGCGGCCTCGCCAACTACGTCCCCCACCACTGAGACACCAGGAACGCCGACGGGGCTTCTGGGGCTGATCCGTTCCGAATCGGCTTCCGGGGCCGAATCGTCTCGGACACCGAAACGGATCCGCCCCAATTCGAGTCGACTGACGCTCTGGCTCCTGTCATCCGCTCACCGGGGATTCGCCGGTCAGGTCATGACAGGAACGAAACTCTCGGCGCGAGCAGCGCTGCCGCTCCACGCTGTCGGGCTCGTGCAACTGGTCACCTACGACGACACCGCGGTCGTGGTCGACGAGACCCTGTCGCCTCGCTTCGACGCAGCGCCTCCCATCACTGACCCCGCGCGAACTCAAGTTCCTGGAGACACGCGCGAACTCAAGTTCTGCGGCTCCAGTTCGTGGTGAACGGTCAGGTGGTGCGGCGACGGGTCGTGTGGGCGTCGAGGCGGCGGGAGAACTCGGCCGGGTCGGCCCGGTCGGCCAGCGCGGCCATCACGACATCGGCCTGCGAGGGCGGGGCGAGGCCGTCGATGGGCGGGTCGCGATCCAGGTTGGTCGGGAACGGGTAGCCCTCGGCGCTCGCCGCGACCACTCGACGGATGTCGGCGTCGTCGCCGTCATCCGCGCCGCGCTGCACCCATTCCAGCAGCACCGGATACAGCGATCGGCTCATCCGCTCGCGGTCGACCGACTCCATCGACCGGCCCATGGCCGACGAGATCTGCAACAGGTTCGCCATGCGACGGATGTCGGCGGTGCGGTTGGTGCCGGCGGCGTGGAACAGCGCCGGGTTGAAGAACACGGCATCGCCGTTCTGCAGGGGAAGTTGCACATGGTGGTCGGCGAAGTACTGGGCGAACTCCGGCCGCCGCCAGGCCAGATAGCCGAGCGGGTAGCGGTGTGTGTTCGGCAGGTACATCGTCGGTCCGCTCTCGACCGGCATGTCGCAATGCGCCACCGCCCCCTGCAGGGTGAGCGCCGCCGACAGACGATGCGCGTGCGGCGGGAAGGCCGAGGCACCGTCGTCGCTCTGGAAGCCGAGGTGGTAGTCGCGGTGCGGCGCCTGCGCCTGGCCGCCCGGGTTGACCACGTTCACCTGCGACGTGATCTGGTACCACGGGCCCAGCCAGGCGGCACTGACCAGTTCGACCACGGGGTTGGCGTAGTACTCGGCGAACACGTCCGGCGAGGCCACCGCGAGCTTCTCGAGCGCGTTCCACACCCGGTCGTTGGCGCCCGGCGCGGCGAAGTGGTCGCCGGACTCCACGCCGGCGCGGCGTTGCTCGTCGATCAGCGCGGTGAACTGCTCGGTGGCTCGATCGACGACGCTCGGGACGAACGCACCGACGAACACGGCGATGCCCGGGCCGTCGTCGCCGAATGCAGCCGCCAACTCGGCGAGCACCGCCGCCCGCCCGGCACCGTTCGCCGTCGCCGCCACGAGCGTGGCCGCGTCGTAGACGAGCGCGCCGTGATCCAGTCGGTCGGCGAGCGGGAACTGCGCCATGTCGACGCCGCGATCCACGACGGCGACCAGGTCGTCGAGGCGACAGTCGGCGACGTCGAACCAGCGCTCGCTCACGTCCGTCAGCCGATCTCGTCGCAGCGCACGACACGACCCTCGCGCGCGCTCAGTCCGGCGGCGAGGCCGATCACCAGCGGGGCGCGCCCGGCGGCCGCATCGACGGGCGACGGTCCACCCTCGGTGAGGTAGGCGACGAACGACTTCCACTCGTCGACGTAGCTGGGGATGTACCGATCGAGGAAGAAGTACGGGATCGTCGTGCCGAACGTGCCGTCGGCGGTGCGACGCATGCCCGTGTGTGCGGCGGGGTTCTCGCTGGCCGCCATGCCTCCCGAACCGAACGCCTCCACCCGCTGGTCGTAGCCGTACACGGCCTGGCGGCTGTTGTCGATGGTGGTGATCGCACCGTTCTCGTGCAGCAGCGTGACCACCGCCGTGTCCACGTCGCCGGCCTCGCCGATGGCGGGATCGACCCGCACGGCGGCACGGGCGTACACCTCGACGACCTCGCTACCGGTGACGTAGCGAGCCATGTCGAAGTCGTGGATCATCATGTCGAGGAACAGCCCGCCGCTGACCTTCACGTAGGCGATGGGCGGCGGTGCAGGGTCGCGCGACGTGATGCGCACCATGTGCACGTCGCCGACGGCACCCGACGCGACTGCGTCGCGTACCGACTTGTGCGCCGGATCGAAGCGTCGGTTGAAGCCGATCTGGATGGGCACGCCAGAGGCAGCGACCACGGCGAGCGCTGCATCGACCTTCGCGAGGTCGAGCGACACGGGCTTCTCGCAGAAGATGGCCTTGCCGGCGTTGGCGGCGGCGATGAGCAGCGGCACGTGCGTGTCGGTGCTGCTGCAGATGGCGACCGCGTCGACGTCGGGCGACGCGAACACCGCGTCGGCGTCGGTGGTGTGCGGCACGCCCAGTTCGGTCCCGACGGCAGCGGCGGCATCGCCGTTGACGTCCTGCACCATCGCCAGCGCGGCACCGGGCACCTGGCGGGCGATGAGCTCGGCGTGCATCTTGCCGATGCGGCCGACGCCCAGGACGGCGATGCGAACGGGTGAACTGGTCATTGGGGGGTCTCCTGCAGTGATGGCTTCGGCGCGTCGCCGGCACCTTGAACGGATTGGTCGTAGTCGACGATGTTGCCGGTCATCATCCCGCTGCGGTCGGACAGCAGGAACACGATCAGCTCGGCCACCTCGGGTGGCTTGATCAGGCGGCCCATCGGTTGCCCCGCCTCTGCGGCCTCGAGCCAGCCGTCGGACGCTCCGTGGAACCGGCGTTGCACGGCGTCCTCGGCAGCGGTGTCCATCCACCCGGGATTCACCTGGTTGACGCGCACGCCGTGGCGCATCAGCGCGAACGACACGTTCTTCGTCATCGTCGCCAGCGCTCCCTTGGACACGCAGTACGACAGGATGAACGGCTGCCCACCGTGACCGCTGACCGAGCCGATGTTGACCACCGAACCGCGGACACCTGCGGCGCGCATCAGCTGGGCGAGGCCCTGGATGAGGAAGAACGGGGCGCGCACGTTGACCGCCATCATCGTGTCCCAGCCGTCGGGCTCGGCGGTCCACACGTTGTCGCGACCAGTGGACGCGGCCACGTTGACCAGACCGTGAGCGACGCCGAACTCGCCCGCGACGACATCGACGATGCGTGCGGGCGCATCGACGTCGGCCATGTCGGCCTGTACGTACACCGCCTTCGTGGCGGGCGACGTCAGCTCGGCCGTGAGCGCATCACCCTTGGCCGCATCGCGACCGACGATCACCACTCCCGCCGCGCCCTCGGCGACGACGGCACGCACGGTGGCCTCGCCGAGGCCCTGGGTGCCGCCGCTGACGACGACCACCTTGCCATCGAGCACTCCCATCAGATCCTCCTCTGCTGCTGCTTGCCGGCCTGCATCGCCGCATGGGCAGCCTGCACCGACGGGCGGTCACTCGCCTCGGGCACCCCGACCTCCCAGAACGCTCCGCCCTCGGTCCACGAGTACGCGTCGGTGTGGAGGGCGATCACCGTCGTCCGGTCGGCGCCGCGGGCACGCGCCAACGCTGCGTCCAGCTCGGCCACGGTGGTGACCTCCTCGGCCAGGCAGCCCATCGAACGGGCGTGCGCGGCGAAGTCGACGTACACCAACCGTTCGTGGCGGGTGTCCTCGAGCTGGTTGTTGAACGGCTCGCCGCCCTGGTTGATCTGCAGCCGGTTGATGACGGCGAAGCCGCCGTTGTCGCACACGACGACGATGAGTTTGTGACCACTGAGCACCGACGAGTACAGGTCGCTGTTCATCATCATGTACGAGCCGTCACCGACGAACACGATGACCTCACCGTCGGGCCGAGCCATCTTGGCGCCCCACGCGCCACTGAGCTCGTAGCCCATGCACGAGAACCCGTACTCGCAGTCGAAGCTGTTCAGGTGCTGCGCCCGCCAGCCGTTGTTCAGCTCGCCCGGGAAACCACCCGCCGCGGTGAGCACGTAGTCGCCCGCCTGCTGGGCGCGATCGGCGACGCCCACCACCTGGGCGTACGTGGGCAGGCCACTGGGCGCCACGGCCGCCGGGTCGGCGATGGAGTCGATGTAGCGGTGGTAGTCGGTGGCCGCCGCGGCCACCTCGGCGCGCCACTCGTCGGACGTGTGGGTGTCGGCCATCAGGCCGGACAGCTCGTCGAGCGTCACCAGGGCGTCGCCCACCACCGGCACCGAGCGGTGCTTGCCGGCATCGAAGCGGGCCGTGTTGAGCCCGATGATGCGCGTCGACGGATCGCTGAACACGGTCCACGATCCGGTGGTGAAGTCGCCGAGGCGCGTCCCCACGGCCATCACCACGTCGGCCTTCGCCGCGAGCGAGTTCGCGCCGGCACAGCCGGTGACGCCGAGCGGGCCGCCGTACAGCTCGTGCCGCGCCGGGACCGAGGCCTTGCCGGCCATCGTCTCGACGACCGGGATGCCGTGCCGGTCGGCGAACTGCAGCAGCGTCGCCTCGGCGCCGGAGTAGTGCACTCCCCCGCCGGCCACGATGAGCGGACGCTGAGCGTCGCGCAGCAACGCCGCCGCCTCGGCGACCCGACGCTCGTCGGCGCGAGGACGGGCGATGCGGTGGACGGTCGTCGCGAACAACTCGTCGGGGAAGTCGAATGCCTCGCTCTGCACGTCCTGCGGCAGCGCGAGGAACGCGGGTCCACAGTCGGCCGGATCGAGCAGGGTGGCCAGCATCTGCGGCAACGACGAGATGAGCTGCTCTGGGCGGACGATGCGATCCCAGTAGCGAACGACGGGACGGAACGCGTCGTTCACCGAGATGCTCGGGTCGCCGAAGTGCTCGACCTGCTGCAGCACGGGGTCGGGCACACGGCTGACGAACGTGTCGCCGCTGAGCAACAGCACCGGCAGGCGGTTTGCGTGCGCGACGCCGGCCGCGGTGACCATGTTCAGTGCGCCCGGGCCGATGGACGAGGTCGCGACCATCACCTGTCGACGGCGCATCGCCTTGGCGTAGCCGATCGCGGCGAGGGCCATGCCCTGTTCGTTCTGGCCGCGCCAGGTGGGCAGCGCATCGCCGGCTTCGTGCAGTGCCAGACCGAGTGCGGTGACGTTGCCGTGCCCGAAGATGCCGAACACACCCGGGAACAGCGGCACCTCCACGCCATCCACGCCGTCGTCTCCGTCGAGCACGGTGCGTTGGGCGATGAGGAAGCGGACGAGTGCGTGGGCGGTGGTGAGACGCATGTTCACGCCTCCGTCAGGTCGACGACGTCGTGCCAGGCGCCGTCGGCCCAGCTGTCGAGGAACGCCTGTTGCACGCTCACGAACTGCACGGCCTCGGCGAAGCCCGGCACATGCGTTCGGCCGGCGGCGACGGACTCGAGGAACTCGTGATCCTCGATGCAGATGAGGTCCTCGAAGCCGATGCCGTTCGCGCTGCCGGGCACGAACCGACCGTGGTGCGGGAAGCGGTCGCCGCCGTACACGGTGGTGAAGCCGGTGTGCGGGTGGTCCGCAGCGACGTACACCTGCAGCTCGTTCATCTTCTCGAAGTTCCAGCGGATGCAACCCTTGGTGCCGTACACCTCGAACATGTTCTGGCTCTCCGGACCGACCATCGAACGGCAGGCCTCGAACGTGCCGCGAGCGCCGTTCTCGAACACGCACATCATCCCGACGTAGTCCTCGTTGGTCACCGTGCCCGTGGGGTCGCCGGGCGCACCGCGGTCGTAGTGGGTGCCGCCACCCTGGGGCAGCGGGCGCTCACGGATGAACGTCTCGCCGGTACCGACGAGCTTGGTGATCGGACCGATCAGCGAATGGGCCAGGTCGACCGAGTGGCTGAGGATGTCGGTGCTCACCCCGTGGCCCGCCTGATCGACAAGGAATCGCCACGACAGCAACCCCAGCGGGTCGCTGCCGTACATCGAGAAGAACCGGCCGTAGTAGTTGGTGACCTCGCCGATCACGCCGTCGGCGATGAGTTGCCGGGCGTACTGCACCAGCGGCGCCCAGCGGTAGTTGTACCCCACACCCGTGATCACGCCCGCCTGGCGTGCGGCGCGTTCGGCCTCGATGGTCTGCGGCGGGGTGCCGCCGACGGGCTTCTCGCAGAAGATGTGCTTGCCGGCGGCGGCCGCGGCCACGGCCATCTCGACGTGCAACATGTTCGGCGCGGTGACGAACACGACGTCGATGTCGGGATGGTTCACGACGTCGTGCCAGTCGGCGGTCGCCTCGCGGAACCCGAACGAGCGGACGGCGTCGTCGCGACGTTCGGCCACGGTGTCGCTGACCATCACCAGATCGGGCTCGTAGGCCCGGTCGGGGAAGTACGACGGCGCCCGGCGGCAGCCGCGGCTGTGCGCCTGTCCCATCCAGCCGAAGCCGATCACTCCGATTCCGATGCGTGTGCTCATCGCGGCAGTCTTCCTCCGTCGTCGGTCATCGGCACCCGGGGGTCGGGTGCCATGTCGGTCCACGTGTCGCGGACCCAGTGGTGCGCCGGGTCGTCGCAGAACGCCATGCTGCGCTCGCCGCCGGGACCCGCCAGCACGTTCAGGTAGTACATCGGGTAGCCCGGCGCAGCGATGCAGGGGCCGTGATAGCCGCGTGGCACGCAGAACACGTCGCCGTCGCGGACGACCACGTTCTCGTCGATGTCGCCCTCGGGTGTGTACGTGCGGTGCATGCCGAACCCGTCGGCGCCACCCTCGATGCGGAAGTAGTAGATCTCCTCGTTGTTCACCGGACACTCGGGCGACTCGTCGTGCCGGTGCGGCGGGTAGCTGCTCCAGTTGCCGTCGGGCGTGAGCAGTTCCACGCACATCAATCGATCGGCATCGGGCCAGTGCTCGGGGGCCATCAGGGCCGACCGCTGACGGGTCGCCGGGCCGGCGCCGAACACGTCGATCGCGACATCCTTCGCCGCGCCGTAGCGGGCGGCGAGACGACGCTCGCACCGGGCGGTGGCGATGGCGACGTCGCCCGCGGCCGACGCCGTGAGCGCGACCACCGAGCCCAGCGGTGCGTAGACGAAGTCGCTGACGCGGTCGAACACCGACGACGCGGCCGTCGAGGTGGAACGCATCGTCGTCGACCACGATGTCGAGGCCGACGATGCCGAGCGGCAGGACCATCGCCTCCACGCCGTCGAGCACCAACCGCCGAGTCTCACCGGCGGCGAGCGTGAGCACCTGCAACCCGCTGTAGGTCCAGCCGGCCTCCGTGGGTGTCAGGTGCACGTCGAAGCCGGGCTCGGCCAGTGTGCCGCTGGGATGGTGCAGCCGACCGGTCACCCCGGCCTCACGATGCGCGCAGCACGTTCGATGGCCGCGGCGACGTCGCCGTCGGCCGGGTACAGCAGCGCCCGACCGACCACCAGGCCGCGCACGTTCGGCACCTCCATCGCACGCTCCCACGACGCGTAGGTGGCCTCCGGGTCGGGGCCGGGTGCACCGCCGAGGATCAGCGCGGGCAGCGTGGTGCCGGCGAGCATGCGCGCCGGGTCCTTCGCCGGCCGGCACCTTCAGCCAGGTGTACGACGTCGATGCACCGAGGCTGGCGCCGACCGCAACGGCCTTCAGCAGGGCGTCGTCGTCGTCGAGCAGCTTCGCCGTCCCGGGCGCGACCGGACCGGTGTGGTGGTACGGCAGCGGCTCGACCATCATCGGCAGCTTCAGGCGCGCACACTCGGTGACCACCCTCGCCGCCCACTCCAGGGTCGGCGCGGTGCCGGCGTCGTCCATGGCGATGCGCAGCAGCATCTTCCCGCCGTCGAGGCCGAACTCGGCCAGGTCGGCCGGCGCGTAGGCGGTGGGGCGATCGTCGAGCTCCCAGGCGGCGCCGGTGACACCACCGCGGTTGGTGGTGCCGAACGCGAGCTTGTCGTCGAGCGCACCGAGCAGGGCGAGCTCCTCCAGCACGTCGGGGCTGCCGAGCACGCCGTCGCAGCCGGGGTGCGCGAGCGCGGTGAGGAGCGCGTCGAGCATGCGTCGGCGATCGGCCATCACGAACGGTTCGTTGCCGACACCGAGCATGCCGCGGGCCGTGTGGTCGGCGGCGACGATGAACAGGCGACCGTCGGTCAGCATCGGCCGCCGGCGGCGCCCGCGCAGCGCGGCGAGTGCGGCGTCGGGTTCGGCGGCCCGCTGTTCGATGAGGTCCAGCCAGCGTTCGTCAGAGAGCACCATCGGTGATCATCCTCTCGATCTCGTCGTTCGTCGGCATGTCGTCGGCGCACATCAGCCGCGAGGCCACGATCGCTCCCGCGGCGTTGCCGGCTTCGGCGCAGCGGGCGAGGTCCCACCCCTGCAACAGCCCGTGGCACAAGGCTCCCCCGAAGGCGTCGCCCGCACCCAGGCCACACACGACCTCGACCCGACGCGGCGGCACCCGGGTGCGTTCCCCGTCGGCGGTGGCCACGAGCACGCCGTCGCCACCCATCTTCACGATCGCCGCACTCAGTCCGAGCGCGAGCAGCCGGTCGGCCGCCTCGTCGGGATCGGTGACGCCGACGGCGACGCGGCACTCGTCGCGGTTGCCGATGGCGATGGTCGCGTGGGCGAGCACCTCGCCCATGGCGACACGGGCACGGTCCTCGTCGCCACCCCACAGCACGGGGCGCCAGTCGAGATCGATGATGGTGTGCGGTCGGCGAGCGCGGTGCGCGAGCAGGCTGGTGATGGTGCTGCGGCTCGGCTCGGCGGCGAGCGCACCCGCCGGCACCCACAGGATCGGCACCTCGGCGACGACGTCGAGGTCGACGTCGGCCGGCTCGATGGTCATCTCCGGCGCCAGCGGCTCGCGATAGAAGACGATGACCGGCTCGCCCGGGTCGAGCAGCTCCGCGAACGCCAGCGGTGTGCGCAGCGTCGGATGCATGCCGACGAAGCGCGTGTCGACACCGAAGGTGTGCTCGAGCGCACCCTTCACGTAGTGACCGAACGGGTCGTCGCCGACCTTGGTGAACACCGCGGTGCGGTGTCCGAGTCGCGCCGCGGCGACCGCGACGTTGGTGGCCGTGCCGCCCACCGACTTGCGGAAGCTGCGCACCTCGGCGAGTGGAACGCCGAGTTGCTCGGCGTAGAGGTCGGTGCAGATCCGCCCGATCGTGAGCACCTCGAGTGCGGTCATCGTCGTGAACTGGTCACCGGGCACCCAGCTCGTGCTGCAGTGCCTCGAGCTCGGCGCCGCCCGCCATCAGGCGGGTGAGTTCGTCGAGCTTGATCTCGTCCTTGTCGAAGTCGCCCATCGAGCGGCCACGGTTGAGCAGTAGGAACCGGTCGCCCACGGGATAGGCGTGGTGCGGGTTGTGGGTGATGAAGATGACCCCCAGGCCACGCTCGGCCGCGGCGCGGATGTAGCGCAGGACCACCCCCGACTGGCGCACGCCGAGTGCGGACGTGGGCTCGTCGAGGATGAGCACCTTGGCCCCGAAGTACACCGCGCGGGCGATGGCCACCGACTGCCGCTCGCCACCCGACAGGGTGCCGACCGGCTGGTCGATGTCGCGCACGTCGATGCCCATCTTCTTCATCTCGCTCTTCGCCGTCTCCTTGGCGAAGCGGACGTCGAGGCTCAACGCTCCGGGCTCGGATCCGAGGAAGAAGTTGCGCCACACGCTCATCAGCGGCGCCATGGCGAGGTCCTGGTACACCGTCGCGATGCCCGCGGCGCGCGCGTCGCGGGGCGACGTGAACCGCACCGGCGTGCCCTCGAGCAGGTAATCGCCCGAGCTCGGCTGGTGCACCCCCGAGAGGATCTTGATGAACGTGCTCTTGCCGGCGCCGTTGTCGCCGAGCACGCAGGTGACGCGTCCGGCCTCGACCTTGGTGTGCACGTCCTCGAGCGCGGTGACGTTGCCGAAGTACTTGGAGATGCTGACGAGTTCGAGCAGGTTCATCAGCGGGCCTCCTGAGCCTTCTTGCGGACCTTCTGGTTGACGAGCACGGCGAGGAACAACACGGCGCCGAGGAAGATGTACTTGTTGTCGGTGTTCCACCGCGACCCGGGAATGCCCGTGGCGAGCATCGCCGCGATCATCGCGCCGAACGATGCGCCGATCACCGAGCCGTAGCCGCCGGTGAGGAGGCAGCCACCGACGACGGCGGCGATGATGTACTCGAACTCCTCGCCGACGCCCTGGCTGGCGGCGACCGACGTGTACCGCAGGGCCGTCATCATGCCGACGAGGCAACCCACGAGCGAGACCATCATGAACAGGCCGACCTTCACCTGATCGACCGGCACACCGACCGCCCGGGCAGCCTCCTTGTTGCCGCCGACGGCGAAGATCCAGTTGCCGTAGCGGGTACGGGCCAGGGTGTACGCACCGATGAGCGTGATGGCCAGCCACCACGCGATGCTCACTCGGACGGGGGCACCGGACCAGATGAGCCGCACGGCGATGCCGAGGCCGGCGACCGTGATGCCGCCGAACACCAGGATCCGACCGAGCGAGTCGCCCGCCGTGAACGGTTCACGACGCTTGCGGAACACGTACTCGATGAGTGCGTTGCCCAGGACGAGGGCCGCGAGGATGGCCATCACGGCCATGTAGCCCGAGCGGAAGCGCTCGGAACCGGCGTCGTGACGGACCACGAGGCCCGTGAACAGGATGACGAGCGCGGCGACCGCGCCGATCACCAACTGCGCACGCTTGGAGGTCCGCGACGCCACACCCTTCGCGCCGAGCAGGGCGAGGATTCCGGCCCCACCACCACCGACCTGGACGAGCGAGCGGAAGCCCTGCTCGGTGCACAGCTGGAGGAACGTGAGGACCGCCACCATCGACGCACCGGCGGCGACCAGCGACCTGAACACGAGCATCGGATACGCGGTCGGCGACACACGGATGACACCGGAGCGCTCGTTGATGCGACGCAGGCCGCGGCGGGCGACGATGCCGCCACCGATGAGCGCCGACCCGACGGCGATGGCCACCTTCACCCCGTGCGAGGGGATCGACAGCAGCACGCGCTCCTCGTCCGCGTCGAGGAAGCGAGTGATGACGAAGGAGGCGACGGTGAGGCCGATGCCGGAGAAGAACAGCTTTGCCGAGGCCGGCGCCCACCACGGGCCGTACGGCGCCTCGGTCTCGAAACGCGTCGCGCCGTAACCGAGGGCGAGCAGCAGGGCCCCGACGAGCGCCGCCGCGCCCCACAGGACGTTGGCGCCGACGCCGTCGGAGTGGTGCAGCATGAGCACCCCGACGACCACACCCACCAGGCCGACGACGGCAACGGCGAGGCCCTTCAGGTGCGGAGTGGCCCGGCGCACGAGCGACTGCTCCAGCAGGCCCGCCACCACCAGGGCACCGCCGATGATGCCACCGAGCAGCAGCACCTTGTCGCGAGCGTCGAAGGGCTCGAGCGTGTGCGTGGCGGCGAACAACTTGCGGAAGAACTCGAAGTCCTTCACCTCGTCGATGTTCTCGACGAGGACCTTGTCGACGAGACGCTTGGCGAACACCAGGTTCACGCCGCGAAGGATGAAGAACGTCGCCAGCGTGACGATGAACGACGGCAGCCCCGTTCTGTTGACGAACGTGCCGTTCATCCAGCCGATGAGCCCGGCGGCCAGGAACGCGATGGGGACCGCCATCCACATCGTCACGCCATCGCCCATGAACTTCTGGGCGAACAGGCCGACGAGGATGCCGGTCGAGCCCGTGACGACGCCGGCGGAGAGGTCGAACTCGCCGCCGATCATCAGCAGGGCCACCGCCACGGCCATGATGCCGAGCGGTGCGGCACCGTCGAGCCAACTGGCCGACGTGGGTGCCGTGGAGAACTTCTCGCTGGTCGCCCAGAAGAGCGTCCAGACCATGATGGTGCCGATCAGGGCACCGATCTCCGGAGAGATCAACATTCGTTGCAGCGGCCCACGGAACGAGATCCGTTCATCGTGAGTCGGCGCACCCCCAGATGCGACGACGTCGTCCGTCATGCATCATCCCCCTCTGTTCGTTGTGCGTGCGGACCGGAGGCGGGCCGGGGACGTGAGTCCCCGGCCCGCAACCGAAAGTGTTGCTGATCAGCGACTGCCGGCAGCGACGAGTTCCTTCACCGCAGCGACGTTGTCGGCGGTGACGAAGCCCGGGCCGGTGTACACCGGCAGACCGCCACCGACCGTGTTCTGGTTGGTGACGTTGAGGTACAGGAAGACCACCGACAGGTAGCCCTGCAGGTACTGCTGCTGGTCGATCGTGAAGGCGATGTCGCCCGCCTCGATGGCATCGAGGAGGTCGGTCGACAGGTCGACCGCACCGATCATCACGTCGCGGCCCAGCTCGGCAGCGGCGTCCTTGGCCAGGACGGCACCGATGGGGCCGGTGGCGAAGATGGCGTCGATGTCGGCATCGGCGTCGAGCGCCGCCTTGATCTCGGCCTGCGAGGTGGTCGGGTCGGCGTCACCGGAGGTGTTGATCTTCACCACGGTGCCGCCGAGGGTCTCCTCGGCGCCGTCGCAGCGAGCCTCGAGGCCCACGTTCGACTGCTCCTGCATCACGCAGAGCACCTTCTTCTTGCCTTCGGCCGCGAACTTCTCACCGGCGCCGTTACCGGCGACCCGCTCGTCCTGGCCGACGTGGGTGATCGCACCCAGTTCCTTGAACAGGTCCGAGCCCGAGTTCATCGTGACCAACGGGATGCCGGCCGCAACGGCCGCCTTCACCGAGGCCTCGAGCGCACCGGGATCGGCCAGCGAGACGGCGAGGCCGTCCACGCCGGCGGCGACGGCATCGTCGATCAGCTTGGCCTGGGCCGCACCGTCGTTGTTGCCACCCTCGTACTGCACCGTGATGCCGAGGTCCTTGCCAGCCTGCTCGGCGCCCTTCTGGGCGACCGACCAGAACACGCCACCGTCGCCGTGCGTGATGACGGCGATGGTGATGTCCTCGCCCTCGGTCACGTCGACGGTGTCGCTGGTGACCGGATCGGTGCCGCCGGTGCTGCCACCGGTGGTGGTGCCCGTGTCGCCACTGGTCGAGGTTGTGTTGCTGTCCGAGCTGCAGGCGCTCGCGATGATCGCGAGCGCTGCGAGCGGCGCCAGCAGATACCGAGTCTTCTTCATTCAGTTCCCCCTCTAGGAAAGTGGATTGTTGCCGGAAGTCCGGCCTTGCACTGGAGCGTGTTCACGCAGCCAGCGACCTGAGATAGTCGATGCTCGTCCGAACACCGACCATGGGCCCCTCCCCCGACGGTGGTTCACCGTCGGTCAGGGCGACATCTTGCTCCAACACGTACCACCCCTCGAACAACTGCTCTTCGAGAACGGCGATGGTGGCCGCGATGGGGGCGTCACCGCAGCCCGCGGCGGGGAACAATCCCGCAGCGGTGGCGGCCATCAGCGTCAGCTCGTCGTTGAGCAGACGCTGGGCGACCGAGCTGTCCACGTCCTTGATGTGGACCAGGCCGACGCGGTCGAAATGCTGGGCGGCGATCACGACCGAGTCGGCGCCGCCGATGAACAGGTGTCCCGTGTCGAGGCAGAACCTCACGGGCGAGTGGTCGATGAACCGATCGAACTCCGCAGCGGTCTCGACCAGGGTGTCGACGTGCGGATGGAGCACCTGCACCAGGTCGTGCTCGGCGCAGATCTCGTCGACGAGGGCCAGACCGTCGAACAACGTCTGCCACTCGGCCGCCGAGAGCGGGGGGCGCTCCCATGCCTCGTGGCTGCTGACGACGGCCGTGACGAAGTGTCGCCCGCCGGCGTCGGCCAGCGTGCGTGCCGCGGCCCGTGCGTCGGCGACCAGTTCGTCGCGACGATCGGCGCGGTGGAGGACGAGTGGCACGAAGCCACCGACGAGCGACAGGCCGTACTCGCCGAGCAGCGCGCGCAGCGCGTCGGCCTCGGTGGGCAGCCAGCCGAGCGCACCGAGCTCGGTGGCGGTGATGCCCAGGTCGCGCATCTCGCCGAGGACGCGGCGCGGCGGCAACTGCAGTCCCCACCCCGGTGCTTCACAGATGCCCCACGAAATCGGTGCGGCAGCGACTCGGTCCAACACGGAACCAGACCCCCATCAGTCATCTGAACAAATCCCCTCGGGACCCCCCGGTCCTCGATTTGTATGTTTATAGCCCAAACTAAGTCGCCGTGTAAAGGATCTCCTTCCGGAACCTCCCGTCGATCGAACAGGTCAGCGGATGGAGGCGACGAGCGTCGGGTCGAGGAACAGGCGCTCGGACGCGTGGATCGTGCCACCGAGCGCACCTGCACCGAACCCGAGCGTGGTGAGCTCGATGCGGCACACCGACGCGGACTCGGCCATCGAGTTGGCGAGGAACGCCTTGCGTGTCTCGTCCATCGTCCACGGCGCCACGCTCGGGAGGAACCCACCGAGCACGATGACCTCCGGGTTGAACGTGTCGACCACGTTCGACAGACCCACACCGAGCCAACGTCCGAACTTCTTCAGTCCCTTCAGCGCGATCGGGTTGTTGGCCCGAGCACGCGCCAGCACGGGCGCCACCTTGGCCTCGGGGCTGAGGCGCGGATCGCGCAGCAGACCGGCCGCCAGATCGGGCACCGCGTCGTACAGCAGGGCACGCAGGCCGATGGTGGTCTCCCAGCAGCCGCTGCTGCCGCACGCACACGGAGCACCGCCCTTGGCCTGCACGGTCATGTGCCCCACCTCGCCGGCCGCACCGGATGCGCCGCGGAACAGTTCGCCGTCGACGACCACGCCGCCGCCCACGCCGTTCACGGCCAGCACGTAGACCAGGTGCCCGGTGCCGGCGGACGCACCCACCCGGTACTCGGCGAGCGCGGCCAGGTTGGCCTCGTTGTCGATGGCGATCGGCAGCGACGCGCCGAACTCGTCGTGCAACCGCTGTCCGAGCGGGGCGTCCTGCCAGCCGAGGTTGGGCGCTCGGCGCACCACTCCCCTCTCGATGTCGCAGATGCCCGGCACTGCGACGGTCAGACCGGCCACACGGGCGCCCTGTTCCTCGACGGCGGCGATGGCCCGACGCACCTCGCGCACGACCACCGGGAACAGGTCGACGAACGCCGTCGACGTGCCGCCCACCGGGCGACGCCGTTGGTACACGGTGTTCGCCGCCAGATCGTTGGCGAGCACCGAGACGAAACCGACGTCGAGCTCCATGCCCAACGTGACCACGCGCGAGCCGTCGAGCTGCACCAGCGTGGCCGGACGGCCCATGCGCTGGTCGCTCTTCGGACCGACCTCCTTGGCCAGGCCGCGGTCGATGAGATCGGCGACCAGGCTCGACACCGTCGCCCGGGTGAGTCCGGTCACGTCGGCCACACCGGCGCGGCTGCGCGGGCCGTGCGTCGCCAGCAGCCGCAGCACCAGCGACAGGTTGTGGCGGCGGACGTGGAGGTGGTCCACGGGCGAGTCCAGGGTGGTCACTGCTCGGACTGTAGCGACGCGACGACGGATCGGTGGCTACCGTCGTGGTCGATGGTCGGTCGGTCGAGGGGTCGTGGACGCGTTCGTCGTGCCACCGCGGCCGTCGGCGCCCTGTTCCTCATGGGCGTCAGCGCGTGCGGCGATCAACCCGACGGCGACGCGACGACGCTCGGAGCGGGCGTTCGTATCGAGGCCGAGGGCTGCCGCGCCCGGCCCACGATCGGCGCCGGAAGCTTCGTCGACGAGCACCTCGTCCTCACCGTCGCCCACGTCGTGGCCGGGTCCACCGACATCGACGTGACGCTGTCCGACGGCACCGAGGTCGACGCCCACGTGGTCGGCATCGACCGGGCCAAGGACCTGGCCGTGCTCGAGGTCGACGCGGAGGTCGCTCATCTGCCCATCGGAATGCTGCGCCCCGGTGAGAGCGGGCAGTTCGTGGTGTGGCGCGACGAGGCGCCCGAGGTCGCGCGACTTCACCGCGGTCTCGTACGTCGACATCAACGCCGAGCGACATCGACCACGAGGGCAGCGGGCTGCGCAAGGGCTTCCAGATCGAGGCCCAGGTGTCGAACGGCGACTCGGGCAGCGTGCTCGTGCACGACGGACGCGCGGTCGCCGTCGTGTTCGCACGCAGCACGAGCACCGGTGAGCGGGCGTGGGCGACCGACATCCGTGAGGCCGAACCGCTGCTGCGCGACGTCGAAGGCGGCGATCACGACGACGATGCCGGCACGACCGAACCGGTGGACGTGGGGCCCTGCGCGGGCGGATGACCCGTCAGTGCACGTCGGCCAGCAACGCCGCGCCGACGGCGCCGGCGTGCTCGCTGAGGTGTGCGAACGTGAGCGCCGGGTGCGGGCGCAGATCGGGCGCGTAGAGGTACTGGGTGAACCACTGCTGGATCGGCCCGATGTACAGATCGGACGACGCCGCCAGCCCACCACCCAGGACGAACGCCTGCGGGTCGAGCACGTTGGTGAGGTTCACGAGGCCGAGCGCCACCCAGCGGCCGAACGTGTCGATGACGCTCAGCGCGTCGTGGTCGCCTTCGCGCGCCGCGGCCTGCACGTGTTCGCCACGGACCTGCTCGGCGTCGCCACCGGCCAGCTCGACGACACGACGGACACGACGGGCCGTCGCCGCCTCACGGGCCAACCGGCCGAGGCCCGACCCGGACGCGTACCGCTCCCAACAGCCCCGGCGGCCACATGGGCAGAACGGTCCGTCGGGGTCGACCACGATGTGGCCGATCTCGCCCGTGAACCCGTTGGCCCCGCGCACCAGCTTCCCGCCGGCGACCACACCACCGCCGATGCCGGTACCGAGCGTGACCATCACGAAATCGGTCGAGGCCCTGCGCTGCACCCGTCTTCCACTCGGCCACCGCGGCACAGGTGGCGTCGTTGTCGACGTCGACCCTCACGCCCAGGCGTTCGGAGAGCAACGCACCGACCTGGAAGTCGGTGATGTCGACCAGGTTCGGCGAGGCACGGATGACGCCGTCGCGCGTGACGAGGCCGGGCACCCCGACACCGATGGTGTCGAACGGAGCCAGCACGCCGGCCAGGTCGCGCCAGCGTGTCGATGATGTTCTCGGGGCCACGCGGCGTGGGCAGCCGATGTTCCTGGACGATCGCACCGGTGTCGTCGAGCACGACCCCGAGGCACTTCGTGCCGCCGACGTCGATGCCGGCCCGGCGTGCGCCGGTCATGCCTCGGCTCGTGCCTTCAGTTCGCGCACGGTGTTGAGGATGCGCACCTCGGCGCGACGCTTGACGAAGCCGGGCAGCGGCACCACCAGTTCGATGGCCAGGTCGTAGCGCACCTCGGTGCCGCCGTCGTCGGTGGCGCTGAAGTGGTACGCGCCGTCGATGGTGCGCATGATGTCGCCGCGCAGCATGCTCCAGGCGAGCACCGCCGGAGCCTGGCCGTAGTCGTACGAGAGCGTGTAGTGCGTGCTGCGGCCCAGCGCGGAGGCGCGGTACTCGACCTCGACCGGACGGCCGTCGTCGTCGCGGCTCGCGGACGATGACGTCCTTGACGTCCTTCGCCCACTCGGGATACCGCTCGAAATCGGTCGCGATCGCCCACACGCGCTCCGGCGTGGCAGCGATGGTGGTGGTCTGTGAGGCCGTTTCTGCCATGTCTGCGATTACCCGTTCTTCTTCGACGTGCTCGGTGCGGCGACCCGCGGTCCGTAGGAACCGTACCTCGCGGCCCAGGCCCCATTCATGCCAATGCCCAACATCGGGACGAGCACTCCGAACGCCAATGCGTTCACATCGCCCTTCTGCAGCCCGGTGACGCCGACGATGGCGCCGGCCAGTGCCGCCACGACCTGCACCGCCAGCGCGGCGAGCATGGCGCGCTTCACCTCGCGTCGGCGCGGTGTCGCCCGTGAGCAGGTACAGGTTGGCCACACCGACCTCCTCGGTGCGCGAACGCTCGAGCGCGGACGTGTAGGCCCACAGCGACGTGGCGATGCCGATGGCGAACAGCACCACCGAGACGATGCCGATGAGGAACTGCCGCGAACCGCTCGTCCTTGAAGGGAATGGCGACGGCGAGCGCGGCCAGGAACAGGCCGGTGCCGACCAGGTTCGGCACGGACGAGACGGGAGTGCATCGGGGTCATTCTGCCAGCGCGCCGAGCGAGACACCCAGGCGATGTGCGAGGACGTCGTACGAGAACTCGCGCACGGCCCGGTCTCGTCCGGCCAGCCCCATGCGGGCACGCAGGGTCGGATCGTCGAGCAGGTGCTCGAACGCAGTCGGCCACCGCACGCGGGTCGTCGGGGCGTGCGCACCACCACGCCGGTGACGCCGTCGTCGACCGCTTCCGCCGCACCACCCGAGTCGCCGGCCACCTGCGGCACGCCGCACGCCGCGGCCTCGAGGAACACGATGCCGAAGCCCTCCTGCTCGAGTCCCGCCCACCGATTGCGACACAGCATCGCGTACACGTCGGCGCAGCCGTAGAGCAGCGGCAGATCGTCGTTGCTGACCCGGCCGAGGAACCGCACCGGCGCCTTCACGCTGCTCGGCCAGGCGTCGCAGGCGGTCCTCGTCGCGCCCGCCGCCGGCGATGGCCAGCACGAGGTTCGGACGCGAGGTGCGCAGCAGCGCCAGCGGCGCGGATGGCGGTGTCGAACCCCTTGCGCGGCACCAGCCGGCTGATGCTGACGACCAGTTCGGCGTCGTCGGCGATGTCGAAGTCGTCGACGCGCGCGCGAGGCGCTCGGCCTCGGTGAGCGGCACGAACCGTGTCGGTGTCGACGCCGGGCGGCACCACCGTGATCGGCAGCTTCTGCCCGGCGGCGTGCTCGGCCTCCGCTGCCGGGTAGCCACCGGCGGCGACGACGTGCCGGGCGCTGCGCAGCACGTGCCCGAGCGTCTGCTTGCGACAGCGGCAGCCGGCCGGGCACGGTGACCTCGGCGCCGTGGAGCACCACGTCGTACGGCAGATCGCAGCGACGGCCCGATGAGGCCGAGCGGCAGTGCCGGATCGAGCACGATCAGGTCGGCGCCGACCTCGCTTGGCCATGGCGTTGACCCGCTGCACCATCCACGGGTGCGGCAGCAGCACCGGCTCGCGGGTGCGCTCGATGCGGAACGGCTGCGCGGCGTCGAACTCGGCGGTGCCGTCGTACGGGACTGGTGAGCACGGCGAACGACTCGGGCGGCAACCGCCGCCACCACTCCCACAGCAGCGACTGGATGCCGCCGATCTTCGGCGGGAAGTCGTTCGTGACGAGCAGGTGCTTCACCGGGCCTCCAGACCCAAGCCGTTCGGTGGCCCACACGGCGTGGGCGCGCAGGACCGGGTCCGGCGTGTGCACGGTAGTCGGCCAGCACCTGCACCACGGCGGCGTCGCCGGGGTCGCCGACGTTGCCGAGCACCACGAGCGCGTTGCGGCGCACCCACCGCGGGTCGCGATCGGCCAGGTACCACCGGCCCCAGGTGGCCATCACCGCCTCGTCGTCGGCGGTGAGCAGATCGCAGCACCGGCACCCACGCCTGCACGGGCCCCTCGGGGGCGGGCGACGGCACCTTCGGCCCGAACCGCACAGTTGGCGGGCAGACCTCCTGGCAGTCGTCGCACCCGTAGATGCGGTCGCCGACCGCCTCGCGCAGGTGCTCGGGGATGTCGCCCGGCTTCTGCAGCACCCAGGCGAGGCACCGCGACGCATCGACGACGCCCGGCTCGATGATGGCGCCCGTGGGGCAGCCGTCGAGGCAGCGGCGACAACCGCCACAGCCGTCGGGGACCGTCGTGGCGGCGACCGGCAGCGGCGCGGTCGGTGACCACGCAGCCGAGGACGAACCAGCTGCCGGCGCCCGGGCAGCAGCAGGTTGGCGTTCTTGCCGAACCAGCCGATGCCGGCCAGTTGGGCGACCTCGCGGTCGACGATGCTGTTGTCGTCGGCGAACGGGACGGCCTTGAAGCCGTCGTCTCGCAGGCGGTTCGCCACCGCCCAGAGCGCTTCCCGGAGGGGCGCGTAGTGGTCGACCCAGGCGTACCGGCCGACCCTGGCCTGCGGGCCCTCGGGCCGTTCGACGGTCGGGCAAGCAGATAGGGACGGGCGGCCACGAACACCGACCGTGCGCCACGTACCGCCTGCTGCGGGTCGGTGGAACGCTCGGGGTTCTTGAACGTGAACTGCATGCCGTCGGTGAGTCCGGCGTCGATGCGGTCGTGCAGCGCGGTGCGGGCCCGCTGCAGGACGTCGGCCGGCGCGACGCCGGTGTGGGTGACGCCGAACGGCTCGACCAGCTGCGTCAGCTGGTGCAGGTAGGCCTGGTCGGTGACGGGCCGGGGCGAGTCAGTCGGCCTCACGGTGCTTGAGCGTAGGCACCAGTCCGGCTGCAGCGAGCAACTGCACCGCGCGGAGCTCGTCGTCGGTGAAGGCGACGCGCTCGCGGTGAGCCGGAGCGAGGAGGTGGGTGACGACGCAGTCGGCACAGGCGGCGGTGCCGTCCATGACGCAGGAGTCGCACGAGATGGTGAAGTGGACCATGTCGATCATGGAACCAAATGGGTGTGACACGGTCCCCCAGGGGGCCCGGCTCGGGGCGGGTCAGCGGGCGATGGCGAGGAAGGTGTCGCTGCTGACGGTGTTGGCGCCGGCGGCCTTCACGTCGGCGAGCACGGCCTGGTCGTTGGTGACGACGACCACCGGACGAGCCGCGTCGAGCGCGGCCACCTCGGCCCGCAGCACGTCGTCGGCCAGGACCCCTTCGGGCGAGTACACCACCCGGACGACACGCCGCGTGCGGGTGTGCGCGCCGGCCACCGACGCGCCGTCGAACACCACGTGCACGTCGGTGCCCCATCGCTTCGCCAACGTCTCCGCGGCGTCGATGCACCGGTCGCGCTGGCGTTCGAGCGACAGGTCGGGCCAGCCGAGCTTGGCGACGTTGTAGCCGTCGACGAGGACCACGATGCCCGGCACCTTGAACAGATGCTCGCCGGCCGCCTCGCTGTTGCCGTACACCCCGCCGGGGATGGGCAACGGGGTGCGCGTCGATCGCCGCCGCGGGCGCTTGGTCCCATCGGCCACGGGACCGGTGAGCGCCAACGCCTCGAGCAGCAGTGCCCTCATGCGTTCGCCGTCCACCGCATCGGGCTCGTCGGCCCGCGCGGCGAGGGCCGCATCACGCGCCGCCTCCGCCGCGACCAGGCGCGCCTGCAGGTCGGCCAGTTCGCCGGCGGCTGCGCCGGCGCGGGCGTCGTCGGCTCGCTCGCCCGCGGTGCGCTTGCGCGCCCCGGCTTCGAGTTCCTTGATCCGTGTGCGAGCGGCAGCGAGGTCCTTGGCGAGGCGGTCGCGATCGGCGACCGTCTCGGTCGGGCCGACTGCGCCTTGGTCAGCGCGTCGGCGAGCTCGACGATCTCGAGGCGGCTGCGCGCCGCGCCGGCTTCGGCAGCCTCGCGGCGACGGCGCTCGGCCCGCGCATCCTGCACGTCGTCGATCTCGTCGACCGGCTGCACCAGCCCGACGATGCGCTCCTGCCACCCGTCGGGACGCTGCAGCCACAGCATGCCCACCTCGTCGACCAGTTCGGCCTGGGCGCCGATGCCCAGCTTGCGGAGGTACTCGGCGTCGGCCTCGACGACCTCACGGACCGTCGACAACGCCTTCGGTGGCAGCTTGTGGAACTTCAGGAACGGCTTCAACCCGGCGGGGAACGCCAGGGCCGGTCGGGTCTTCTGACCGGCGGCGGCCAGCAGCACCGCGAACTCGAGTGCCGACTGCAGCGCCCGGTCCGGGATCTCGAGCTCGCCGTCGCGCGACATGGTTCGCAGGCTACCGAGGGGACGGATCGAACGCCTGTTCTTGACGGCGAACGTGCGTTCGTGATGGACTGCCCGCCGTGCAGCGCTCGTTCGACGATCTCGGGACCCCGCTGTGCGACGTCACGTTCTGCGTGCTCGACATCGAGACCACCGGCAGCGACCGTGGCGGCGACGGCATCACCGAGATCGGCGCGGTCAAGGTGCGCGGCGGCGAACAGCTCGGCACGTTCGGCAACGCTCGTGAACCCCGGCCGGGCCATCGCCCCCGCGGTGGTCGTCCTGACCGGCATCAGCGACCACATGGTCGCCGCCGCGCCGCGCATCGAGACGGTGCTGCCGACGCTGCAGGAGTTCGTCGGCGACGCGGTCATCGTCGGCCACAACGTCGGCTTCGACATGGGGTTCCTCAACACGGCGCTGCGACGCAGCGGGCGCACGCCGTTCACGAACACCGTCGTCGACACGCTGCCGCTCGCCCGCCGCCTGGTCCGCGACGAGGTGCCCGACTGCAAACTCGGCACGCTCGCCAGCCGCTTTCGTCTGTCCCACCGACCCACGCACCGCGCCCTCGACGACGCGCTGGCCACCACCGAGCTGCTCCACCTGCTGCTCGAACGGGCCGCCGGCCTGGGCGTCACCGGGCTCGACGACCTCGTCGCCCTGCCCACGATGGGCGGCCATCCGCAGGCCGGGAAGCTGAAGCTCACCGACCGTCTGCCGCGCTCCCCCGGCGTGTACCGCTTCCTCGACGGCCAGGGCCGAGGTGCTGTACGTGGGCAAGGCCACCAACCTGCGCCAGCGCGTCCGCAGCTACTTCTCCAGCGACGACCGCCGCAAGATCGGCCCGCTGCTGCGCGAGACCCAGCAACTGGCACACACCGTGACGCCCGACCCCATCACCGCCGAGGTGCTCGAGCTGCGCTACCTGCACCGTCTGGCGCCGCGCTACAACCGGGTCGGCACCACGTGGCAGAAGTACTGCTACGTCCGCCTCACCACCGACGAGGCGTGGCCGCGCCTGGTCGTCACCACCGAGCCGGCCGCCACCGGCCTGCACCTCGGTCCGCTCACGTCGAAGTCGCAGGCGCTGGCGGTCATCGAGGCCGTGCAGAGCGCCCTGCCCATCCGCCGCTGCAACACCCGCATCGGCAAGCAGTTCCGACCCACCGAGGGCGCGTCACCGTGCCGTGGCGCGCAGCTCGGCGTGGCGATGTGCCCGTGCGCCGGCGGCACCGACGAGGCCGCGTACTGGCGAGTCGTGGCGCAGGTGGTGGCGGCGCTCACCACGTCGCCCGAGATCGTGCTCACGCCGCTGTGGCAGCGCGTCGAGCACCTCGCCATCACCCAGCGGTACGAGGAGGCCGCGTCGGCGCGTGATCGCGCCCAGGCATTCGCCTCGGCCATCGGCCGCCAGCGGCTGATCGACCAGTTGCGGGCCGCCGGCGACGTCGGCGTGCGTCTGCACGAGACGGTGTACCACCTGCGCGACGGCGTGCTGCTCGACGCCACCCTCGACGGGCAGCTCCCCACCGGACTCGAGCTGGCTCCGCCCGAGACGGTGCCGGCCCCCGAACCGCTCCCCCGCCACGCGGCCGACGAGGTGCTGTGCCTGGCCCGCGCCATCGAGCGAGCCAGCTTCCACGCTCGCCTGCTGTGGTGCAGCGGCGAATGGACCTGGCCCGCGATGCAGGTCCCCGAGGTCACCCGCCTCACCCCGGCGCGAACTGGTCTTCCTCGAGCGCTGTTTTGTTGAACCAGACATTGATCTCCCACTGCCGCTATGCGTGCTGACGCGCCGCTTCTGATCCATGTTGTGCCGGGCCCTCGGGTCGTGCCACGACAACTGACACTGTGCTCATCCTCACCGTTCCGAGGCGAGTCGCCCACCCGCACAGTGTCCACGCCTGCGCCGCTCCTGGTTCGGGACGTGTCGAGGACGACGAAGCCCAGTCCTGCCAGTCCGTCTTCCGGTGCTTCGACGCAGTAGGTGGCCGGCCGCTTGCTGACCGTTCGTCGCACGAAACGTGAGGACACTTCCCGGCAGCAGGTCGGTCACGTGTCGCCATGGCCGACGCACCGCCTTCCTCGCCGGTTGGGGGCCAGTAAGGCGTTGGCGGAGTTCCGCAAGCGCGGCCTTCCTCTTGGCCAGGTCCCTCGCACCAGCCTCCTCCCACAGCTCAAGACCCTGACCCTCGTCAATGACCGCCAGCGCAAGCGCCCTGACGTTGTCGTCCAGGCGTCCAAGCTGTGACTGAGCCGCTGCGAGCGCGATCCACAGCAAGTGGGCCTCGTCTCCATCGAGGTGGCGATACTCGTGAATCACCGTCTCCATGGCCTCGTCGTCCGAGACCTGGTCCTCCAGCAGTGCGCGATAGCCATCGCGGACATCCGCAGCAACATCGTCCGAGAAGATGCCGGGTCCCCAAGCACTCACACTGAGGAGTGTGTCACGCCAGCAAGCTGACAGTGAGACGAAACCGCGATAGCGGGCCCCACGCTCGAAGCGCCTTCGGCAATGCTCGCTCGACATGGACACCACCCAAGTGCCGTGAGTAGCGCAGAACTGCCTGGTTGTGTGGGGGCGCACCGGTGCCACCCCCGGGAGGCGGGGGTGGCTGGTGGTCGGTTTCAGGCGGCGTGGCGGAGGGGTTGGTGTGTGGGCGGTGCGCCGCGGGGTCGGCTGGTGCGCACTGTTCGGTCGGGCCAGGTGATCTGGAGGTCCCAGCCGTCGACCCACTCGAGCCTGAGGTTCATCTTGTGGATCAGGTGATGATGTCTCGAACACATCAGGGCGAGGTTGTCGTAGTCGGTCGGCCCATGGCGTTCCCACCAGATCAGGTGGTGGGCTTCGGTCCATTTCACTGGCCGGTCGCAGCCGGGGAATCGGCAGCCGCCGTCGCGGGCGGCGACCTGTTTGAACAACGGTCGGGGGACGGTGTAGCGGGCGCGGCCGAACCCGAGTGGGGCGTTGTCGGCGTCGCGCAGGATGGTGTGGATGATGCAGTCGCACATCTTCGCCGACGTCACATCGGGTTCGATCGGTTCACCGTCGGCGTCGTTCGTGGCATCAGGGCGGCCGCTGGTGGCGGACGTTTCGTGCATGGACATCGACAGGTGCGGGTGATGGCGGGGGGTGCCGCCACCGGCATGGTTGAGGTTGAAGAACGCGACGATGTCGAACAGGGCGTCACCACGGCGCTGGCTCATCGAGCGTGTTTCGTCCTTGCCGTTCCAGGTGATCGCGTTGTCGAGCGCGGTCTGGAACTCGACCCGACCGGCGGGGTCGAGCTCGAACCGGCCGAGCAGGCAGCCGTCGTCGGTGACGGTGGTCGACAGAGACCGTTCGGGTTCCAACTCGGGTGCGGTGTCCTCGACCAGGGCGTCCGCATGACGACGCCATGAGGTGCACGCGACCTTGGTGTCGGCGGCGTTCAGGTCGGCGATATCCGACGCGAGGTCTTCTTGCAGTTCACGCAACAGACCCCGGTAGCGGGCGGTGTTGCATTTCTCGACTTCACGCAACTGCGACCAGGACAGGGCGCCGGTGACCGCGCATTCGGCGAACGCGTCGTAGTGGTTCAGCAGGTTCGCCCGCCGCAACCAGGTGTGGGCATCGCTGTTCGACATGCGCAGGTGGTCGCGCATCCACGCGAGCATCGACACCGACCCGTCGTCGCCCCATGCACCGGAGGTGTCGACGTGAGCGACGGCGAGCGCAAACACGGCCATCCGTTGCTCCAACTCGTGCCAGGCGGCACGCAGTTGGGAGGGCGACACGATGATCTGTTCGGCGTGGTCGTCGAGCACTCCCATACCCATGAATCGTACACCAGTTCGATCAGTGCCTCAACCCGCAAACCCATATCCCATATAGGTTTCAGCGATACCGACCGCGCGTTCATCACCCACAACGATGTTCACCAGGAACTTAAGTTCGCGCCGAGAGGTCCGGACGACGGCGCGGTGCTGCGCGACGCGGTCAGGCGGGTTCGATGGTGGCGCCGGCGTGGTCGATGCGCAGGATCTTGGTGTGGCCGTCGTCGGGCAACGCGGCGGCGAGCTCCTCGGCCTCGTCGACGGCGCACATCGCCGCGACCGTGGGACCCGAGCCACTGAGCCACGACGCCCACGCCCCGGCGTCGAGCGCGGCCTGCAGCGCCAGCCGCGAAGGTTCGGCGGCGGCGAGGCGGACGTCCTGGTGCAGGCGGTCGCGCGTGGCCTCACGGAGCACGGCCACCTCGCCCGCGGCGAGTGCCGCGACCAGCAGCGCCGTGCGCCCGATGTTGAACACCACGTCGGCCATCGGCACCTCGGCCCGCAGGCGAGTCCGTGACTCGTCGGTACTGGTGACGAAGCTCGGCACCCACATCACCAGCGCCGGGTCGAAGTTCATCGGCACTCGCACCGCCTGCCCGCCTGCCGTCGCCACCACACCGCCGTACAGCGAGGCGGCCACGTTGTCGGCGTGACCCTCCAGGTCGGCGGCCAGGCCGAGCAGTTCGCCCAGGGCGTCGCGCAGCGCATCGGGGTCGTCGCCGTGGCGTTGCGCGTGCGCCGCCACCAGCCCACCGACCCGGACGGCACCGCTGAAGCCCATGCCCCGGCCGACCGGGATGGGCGACCTGGTCCACAGCGGCCCCTCGCCGCCGTGTCGACGGAAGGCGATGGTGGCCGGATGGTGCTCGTCGGCAGCATGGGCCCCCTCGGGCGCGTCGCCGACACCGATCTCGGCGTGCAACGAGAGCGCAAGGCCCAGCGTGTCGAAGCCGGGTCCCAGGTTCGCCGACGACGCCGGCACTCGCACGATCATCAGTGACCGAGCTCCTCGGCGGCCTGCTGCGACACCTGGATGAACCGATCGAGCGTTGCCGCGGCACGACCCGAGTCGATGCTCTCGGCCGCCTGGGCCACACCGGCCTCCAGCGACTCGGCGACGCCGGCCACCACCAGCGCCGCACCGGCGTTGAGGACCACGATGTTGCGGTGCGCGCCGTGCTCGCCGGCCATCACCCGGCGCACGTAGGCCGCGTTGACCTCGGGCGTGTCGCCGGTGAGCTCGTCGGGGATGGCCGGCGCCAGGCCGAGGTCGACGGGGTCGACCGTGAAGCTGCGCACGGTGTCGTCCTCCAACGCGAGCACCGTGGAGGTGCCCGTGGTGGTGAGCTCGTCGAGACCGTTGCCGTGCACGACCCAGGCGCGGTGCGATCCGTGCAGCCGCAGCGAGGCGAGCATGCGCTCGGCGACCGCCGGGTTGGCCACGCCGATGAGCTGCCGCCGCACTCGACCCGGGTTGGCCATCGGGCCGAGCAGGTTGAACACGGTGGGGATGCCGATCTCACGGCGGCTCGGCGCGGCGAAGCGGAACGCCGGGTGGTAGCGCGGCGCGAGGCAGAAGCCGATGCCCGCGTCCTCCACACACCGCTTCACGCCCTCGGGTGACAGCTCGACGGCGACGCCGAGGGCTTCGAGGACGTCGGCCGTGCCGCACTTCGAACTGGCGGCACGAGCACCGTGCTTGCACACCGGCACGCCGGCGCCGGCGGTGACGATCGCGGCCATCGTGCTCACGTTGATGCTGTGGCTGCGGTCGCCGCCGGTGCCGACGATGTCCATCGCCCTGTCGCGCAGGTCGTCGCCGAGCGGCACCTGCGTGCCGACCTCGAGCACCGCGTCGAGCAGACCCGAGATCTCCTCGGGCGTCTCACCCTTGGCACGCAGCGCGACGACGAAGCCGATCAGCTGCGCCGCGGTGGCATCTCCGGAGAGGATGGTCGCCATGGCCGCGCGTGCACTGGTCGCGGGCAGGTCGCGACCTTCCAGCAACTCGGTGAGGAGTGCCGGCCATCCGCCGAGTTCGTCGATTCCGCTCATGAGCGCGACAGACTATGCACGGATCGACGGTCTCGCGACGTTCGAATTCAGGCGGTGCGGCGACGCTGACGGATGAGCCGTCGACGCTCGCGTTCGGTGGCGCCTCCCCAGACGCCACTCTTCTCGCGAACGGTGAGGGCGTACTCGAGACAGGCGACGCGCACGCCGCACTGATCACAGACGCTCTTCGCTTCGAGTGCTTCATCCTCGTCGTCGGGGTAGAAGATGCTGGGTTCCAGCCCCCGACACGCCCCGAGTTGCCGCCACTGGATTTCTTTGGCCGACACGACTGACTGTCCCCCGATCGGTGCCGCTACCGATCTTCCCGGTAGCGACCGAGAATCTAGGTGCGTCGGACGGGGGTCCGCCAGACCCTCTTTGTTTCTTTTTCGCGCGCTCGCGACGCGCCCTCAACTGTCCTGATGGAGGTCGGCGAGCAGTTCGGCGAGCGTGATGGGTGACAGTTCGACCGCCTCGAGATACGCCGGGTGGTCGCACACCAGCTGGGTACCCGGGCCGAAGACGGCCACCTGTTCCGGGGTGAAGCGGACGTCGATGAAGTGCACCGCCGCAGTGATGTTCTCCCTGGTCAGCTGGCTCGCGTGGGCTGCCTCGACCGTGCAGCGAGCCTCGCTGCCGTCCGGGAGGCGGAACAGGATGCTGCGCTCGATGCCGACCAGCTTGGGCAGCCACTCGCGCATCTGCTCCTCGGTGGTCAGCTCGAGGAAAAGTGTGGCGCACAGCTGTCCGGGTTCTGGAATGAGCGGGTTGTAGACGTCGAGCTCGTCCTGGATGCCCTCGTCGGTGAAGATGCGTCTCGACACGCGCCATCTCCTGCACCTGGAACCGCATCGTGTCGCGGTTCTCGAACACGAGCGTCACGACCGTGCCGAGCGTGCACGCGACGGCGCCGCTTGAGCTCGATCACGTGGGCGCGGAACTCGTCGCGTTCGCGTTCGTAGGCCCGCGCGTCGGCGATGTCGGCGAGCGTCAGCTTCGACGGACCGCTCGCCCTCCTCGGGGATGCCGTAGGCGCGGGCGATGAGCTGCAGCGGGTGCATGCGGCGTCTCGCCGGTCTGTTCCGTGATGGCGGTGTTGGCCAGGTGGCAGTCGCCGGCGACGACGTCGCCGTCGGCGCGGCGGATCTCGTCGGCCAACTTGCCCGCGATCGGGCACGCTGATGTCGACGTTCTCGGCGCGCAGCCCCCACATGCCGTCGATGCCGCTGCACTGCTGCACCAGCTTCACCTTCGCGCCGGTGAGCTTGATCAGGTCGCGGCTCTTGAGGCCGATGTTCTGCGCCTTCAGATGGCAGGGCGTGTGGTACGTGACGGTTTCGGGGACGAAGCCGTTGAAGTCGATGTCGAGCGACCGTGCCGTCGGCTCTTGTGCACCTTCATCAGGTACTCGGCGGCGTCGTAGGTGTGCGCGGCGACGAGCGCGGCGTCGGCGCCACCGACGTAGTCGACGTAGTCCTTCTTCAGCACGTAGCCGCACGTCGGCTGGGGCACGACGATGTCGCGGCCCTTGCGCACGTCGGCGGCGAGCGCCTTCACGTTCTTCTCGGCGACCTTGGTGAACTCCTTCACGTCACCGCTGTGCAGCAACGGCGCACCGCAGCACGACGCGCCGTCGGCGAGCGAGCACTCGATGCCGTTGCGTTCGTACACCTTCACCAGGTCGTGGCCGATCTGCGGTCTGCTGGTACTCGACGAGGCACGTGGGGAACACGGCGACACGGCCCTGCCGCTTGGCGATGCGCACCTTCGGCCGTTGCTTGAACCACGTGGTGAATCGCTGCCGGGCGTACGGCGGCAGCAGGCGCACGCGCGAGACGCCGGTGACCTTCTCGATCGACCTTGCGGATGAGCGAGCCGGCTCTGGCGCCCGACCACCTTGTTGGCGAGCGGGGCGGCCATGGTCGCCGCCTTGCCCATCAGGTCGGTGCGCCCCATCACCTCCGTGGTGGCCTGCTCGCGGACGCGACACGTGGTCGTTCGCGTGGCGCATCGCGTCGGCGCGCAGCATCAGCCGCGGGAAGTCGAGCGCCCACTCGTGCAGATCGGGGATGTACGGGCAGTTGACGTAGCAGAGCTTGCACTGGAAGCACTCGTCGACGACCTGGTCCTGCTGGGCCGGGGTCAGGCGGCCGGCGTCCTGGTCGTCGTGGCGGTCGATCATCTCGAACAGCGTCGGGAACGACGTGCAGAACTTGAAGCACAACCGGCAGCCGTGGCACAGGTCGTAGACCCGGGTCAGCTCGGCGCGGACGTCGGCCTCGTCGGTGTAGAGCGGATGCTTCGGGTCGTAGATCGTCGTCATGGGGGTCCTCGTCAGGTGTCTCCGCGCGAACTTAAGTTCTGCGGCGCCACTGGGGCGACCGCAGAACTCGAGTTCGGACGGCGACGGGTGTGCTCAGAGCGCTTCGAGGCCCTGGGCGAAGCGACCGGCGTGGCTCTTCTCGGCGCGGGCGAGCGTCTCGAACCACTCGGCGATCTCGGTGAGACCCTCTTCGCGAGCGGTCGCGGCGAAGCCCGGGTACATCTGCGTGTACTCGTAGGTCTCGCCGGCGACGGCCGACCGGAAGTTCTGCTCGGTCTCGCCGATGGGCTCGCCGGTGGCGGGGTCGCCCACCTGCGCCAGGAACTCGAGGTGACCGTGCGCGTGGCCGGTCTCGCCTTCGGCGACGGAGCGGAACAGCGCCGCGGCGTCGGGGTAGCCCTCGACGTCGGCCTTCTGGGCGAACCACAGGTAGCGGCGGTTCGCCTGGCTCTCGCCGGCAAAGGCTTCCTTCAGGTTCTCGTGGGTCTTGGTGCCGTGCAAGCTCATCGGCGTGCTCCTTGTGTGATGTGGTCGGGCGCCGAGGTACCGGGCCCTGCGGACCAGGTCGAACCTAGGTCGGCACGGACCTGTCCGCAAGTGGCGGCGACGACCGAACTCGCCGGAACCGCACCGTGAGGCCCAGGTCAGCGGGGGTCCCTAGGATGTCGCCGATGCCGTCCGCCCCGACCGCCCCGTCCCTCGCGTTCGATCGCGCCACCAGCCTGCGGCGGCTCGAGCACGAGACCTTCGACGTCCTCGTGGTCGGCGGCGGCATCACCGGCGTCGGCGTGGCGCTCGACGCCGCCAGTCGCGGCCTGCGCGTGGCCCTGGTCGAGCGTGACGACTTCGCCTCGGGCACGTCGTCGAAGAGTTCGAAGATGGTCCACGGCGGCCTGCGCTACCTCCAGCAGGGCGAGGTGCAGCTCGTCTACGAGGCGCTGCGCGAACGCCAGCGGCTGTTCCGGAACGCGCCGCACCTGGTGACGGTGCTGCCGTTCATGATCCCGATCCTCACCAAGGACGGTGTCGTGTCGCGGAAGATCGCCCGCGCCCTGGGCTCGGCGATGTGGATGTACGACGCTCACCGGCGGCTGGCGCATCGGCAAGCTCCACCGCCGACTGAGGAAGGACGCGGGCGTTCGCCCACCTGCCGACGATGCACCGCGAACGACTGGCGTCGGCCTACCTGTACTACGACGCCGCGGTCGACGACGCCCGCCTCGTGCTCACCGTGTGCCGCACCGCTGCCGACACAGGGCGCCGTGGTGGCCAATCGGTGTGCGAGTGGTCGAGCTCACCCACGCGGCTGACGGCGCCGCTGACGGCGCGGTGGTCGAGGCCGACGGCCGACGCTTCGCCGTGCGGGCACGGGTCGTCGTGAATGCCGCCGGTGTGTGGGCCGACGACGTGCGTCAGCTCGACGAAGGTCGCCACCCCGATGCCATCCGCCCGGCCAAGGGCGTGCACGTGACGGTGCCGTGGGACAAGGTGCGCAACGACATCGCCGTGGTCATCCCCGTCCCCAAGGACAAGCGCAGCCTGTTCCTCGTGCCGTGGGGGCCGAACGCCCGACGGCACGTTCGAGCACGCCTACATCGGCACCACCGACACCGACTACGACGGCCCGCTCGACGATCCGCAGTGCACCAAGGACGACGTCGACTACGTGCTCCGCGCCGTCAACGCGTCCATCACCACCGGCGTCACCGCCGACGACATCACCGGCGTCTGGGCCGGTCTGCGGCCGCTGGTGAAGGCGGCCGACGTCGGGCCGCACGGCCGACCTGTCGCGCCGCCACAGCGCTGCACCGCTCGCCCAACGGCGTCCTCACCGTCACCGGCGGCAAGCTGACGACGTACCGCGAGATGGCCGAGGACACCGTCGACGCGGTCCTCGTGCGGCTCGGCCGGTCGGGCCGTTGTCGCACCAAGCGACTGCGCCTGCTGCGGCGCCCAGCGGCCGCACCTCGCCCGACGGGTCGTCGCGTGCGCACCTCGCCGGTCGGTACGGCTCGTTCGCCGACGACATCCGCGCCCTCGTCGCCGCCGACCGGTCGTTGGGCGAGCCGATCGTGCCCGGGCACCCGTACCTGCGTGCCGAAGTCGTGTACGCGGCGCGCCACGAGATGGCGACGACGCTCGACGACGTGCTCACCCGGCGCACCGCGCCCGCCTGTTCGACCGCGCCGCCGCCGTCGCCGCAGCACCCGACGTCGCCGAGCTGCTCGCCGCCGAACTCGGTTGGGACGACGCCGACCACACAGCAGCAGGTGCGGGACTTCCTCGCATCGTGCGCCGACGAGGCCACCGCAGCGCACCGCAGCACGACCGCAGGAACCACCATCGCATGAGCCCGCACACCGAACCCACCGAACCGATCGAGCTGGCGGGCACCGGCCACCGCCTTCCCGCGGCCGCACCGCTCGCCGACCACGTGCTCGCCGCGCTCGCGGCCGTGTGCCCGGTCGATCACCGACGATCGCTCCGGTCGCCGACGCCAGCCGCGACTGGTGGCCGCTGGCCATGCACTGGGCGCTCGCCGGGCGAGGTGCCGCAACGCGCCGCGGCGGTCGTGCGCCGCCCATCACGACGCGACAGGTGTCCGCCGTGCTGCGCATCTGCAACGACGCGCGACGTGCCCGTCACCGCCGGCCGGCGGGCGCAGCGGCGTCGTCGGGGCGTCCGTCCCGGTGTTCGGCGGCGTGTTGCTCGACCTCACCGGCCTGCAGGGTGTGGTGTCGGTCGATGCCATGTCCGGCATCGTCGAGGTGCTGCGCCGGCACGTTCGGGCCCGACCTCGAAGCGCGAGCTGCGCGCGCAGCACGGGCTCACCGTCGGCCACTTCCCGCAGAGCTTCGACATCGCCACGGTCGGCGGCTGGGTGGCCTGCCGCGGCGCCGGTCAGTACAGCACCCGCTACGGCAAGATCGAGGACATGGTGGTCGGGCTCGAGGTCGTGCTCGCCGACGGCACGGTGGTGCGCACCGGCGGCGTTCCCGGCCGGCGCGCAGGGGCCCGATCTGACGCAGCTGTTCGTCGGCAGCGAGGGCACCCTCGGTGTGATCACCCGGGTGTGGCTGCGGGCGCACCCGGTGCCGCCCGACCGAGCGCCGCGCCGCCTACGCCTTCGACACGTTCGAGGACGGCCTCGAGGCCTGCCGCCGCATCCTCCGCCGAGGCGCCACGCCCGCGGTGCTGCGCCTCTACGACGCACCCGAGAGCCAGCGCGGGCAGGGTGGCGACGGCACCTACTGCGTGCTGCTCGTGCTCGACGAGGGCGACACCGCGCTCGTCGACGCCACGATGCAGATGGTCGACGACGATGTCGCGCCGCGCCAGGCGCGCTCGACGACGAGCTCGTCGAGAAGTGGATGCACCACCGCAACGACACGAGCGCGCTTGCAGGCGCTCACCCGCAAGGGCTTCGTGGTCGACACGCTGGAGATCGCGGCGCCGTGGGCGGCGCTGCCACGCGATCTTCGACGACGTGCGCGCCGCGATGCTGGCCGTGCCGCACGCCCGGGCCGCCACCTGCCACCTCTCGCACAGCTACCTCGACGGCGCCTGCCTCTACTTCACGTTCGCCGCCACGCCGCCACCCGACGAGGTCGAGTCGACCTACGTCGCGCTGTGGGACGCCGGCACAGCGAGCCGTGCTCGCCGCGCGGCGGCAACCTGTCGCACCACCACGGCGTCGGCCTGAACCGGGCCCGGTTCGTGCGCCGAAGCGCTCGGCGCCGGCGCTCGCCGGTGCTGCAGGCGGTGAAGGACGCGCTCGACCCGAACGGCATCCTCAACCCGGGCAAGCTCGGCCTGCGTTCTCCGTTCGGCGCGCGTGGCGTGGCCCGAACCGCCGCCGGAGCTGACGCGTGAGCACGTTCTCGTCGCTCGATCGCCTCGCGCTCCGCCAGGGCGCGTCCGTCGCCCTCGTGTTCGCGGTCCCGTTCTCCATCGGCGCCCGCGTCGTGGCCGACGGCACCGAGGACAACCCCTGGGCACTGCTGCTGTCGCTGTTGGCGTTGGCCGGCTTCATCCTCGGCGCCGGCGTCGCCGCGTGGGTGCAGAACCGACGGCTCCCGCTCCTGCACGGCATGCTCTGCGCCGGCGGCACCTACCTGGTGGCCCAGGCCGTGTTCATCGTGATCAAGCTCCTCCGCGACGGCGACGTCAACTGGTTGGGTGCCTTCTTCACCTTCACCGCAGTACTCTTCGCCGGTCTGGTCGGTGGCGGGCTCGGCGGCGCGATGCGCAAGCGGGGCATCCTGCCCAGCAGCGCCAAGGCCATCAGTGACGAGGGGGAACAGGGATGAGCGTGCTGGTGGTCGATGTCGGCACATCGGGGCTGCGCGCCGCGGTCATGCGACCCGACGGCGAGGTGGCGTCGCTGCACTACCGCGCCTTCCCGCCGTCGACGCCGTTCGCCCGGTCTCGTCGAGTTCGACGCCGTCGGCATGGCCGCCGCGGTGCTCGAGGTGGCCCACGCCGCGCTCGCCGACGCCGGCCCGGTGCTGGCCGTGGGCATCACCGCCCAGCGCGCCAGCACGGTGGTGTGGGATCGCGCCACCGGCGAACCGGTCGGCACCGGCCTCGGCTGGCAGGACCTGCGCACGGTCATCGACTGCATCATCGCCAAGGCCGAGCACGGCCTGGCGCTCGCGCCGAACCAGTCGGCCACGAAGGTGGCGTGGCTGCTGAACACGTTCGACCCCGGCCGCGAGCCGCGACCTGTGCTTCGGCACCGTCGACTCGTGGGTCGCCTGGGTGCTGACGAACGGCGCGGTGCACGTCACCGATCACTCGAACGCGGCCGTCACCGGTCTGCTGCTCCCCGATGCGTCCGGCTGGTCCGACGGCCGCGTGCGCCGCCCTGAACGTCCCCATGTCGATGTTGCCCACGCCTGGTCGACACGTCCGGCGTCGTCGGTGCGGCCACGGCGCTGCCCGGCGCACCCGCTGCTCGCCGTGCCTGGTCGGCGACCAACAGGGCAGCCTCGTCGGCCAGAGCTGCGTCCGCCCCGGCCAGGCCAAGATCACCTTCGGCACCGGCGGCATGCTCGACCTGTGTCACCGGCGCCGACGCCCCGGCCAGCGGCAACCGCACCGCCGACGGCACGTTCCCGATCGTCGCCTGGAGCCGCGATGGTCGCCGCACGTGGGGCGTCGAGGCGATCATGCTGTCGGCCGGCACCAACGTCGAGTGGCTGGTCGGCGACCTGGGCATCCTCGCCACCCCCGCCGAGAGCCACGACGTGGCCGCGCAGTGCGACGACCACCGACGGCGTCGTCTACGTGCCGGCGCTGATGGGCCTGGGCACCCCGCACTGGGACTACGGCGCCCGCGGCACGCTGCTCGGGCTCACCCGGGGCAGCGGCCGACCGCAGGTCGTCCGCGCCGTGCTCGAGGGCGTCGCCCACCGTGGCGCCGACCTGGTCGCGGCCGCCGAGGCCGACACCGGGCACGACGATGCCGGCGCTGCGGGTCGACGGTGGGATGAGCGAGAACCCCACGTTCGTGCAGGCGCTGGCCAACGCCACCGGCAAGCCGGTCGAGGTGTCGCGCCACACCGAGGCCACCACCATCGGCGCCGGCGTACCTCGCCGGGCTGGCCGTGGGCGTGTGGAGTTCGTTCGACGACATCGCCGAGGCGTGGTCGCCGCGACAGGTGGTCGAGCCCTCCGGCACACTGGACCGCGACCAGTGGGCACGGGCCGTGGAACGCAGTCGGGGTTGGATACCCGACCTGTCGGCTCTGGACTTCTAGAATTGCTCTGCTCACCCCTGGCCGGGAAAGCTAGGGATGAACGTCTCGAAAGGAACACCCCGAGTGGAAATCGAATCGACGCAGTCCGGCGTCGAGGCCGAGCAGCGGCTCCCCCGCCGCGGCCTCCTCACCGCCGGCATCGCTGCAGGTGTCGGCAGCGCCGCAGCCTCGTTGTTGCCGTTCCTCAGCGGCCGCGCCAGTGCTGCGACCTCGTCCACCACCGGCGAGAGCAGCACCACCACCACCGTGCCGCCGCGGCGTCCCACCGAGGACGACACGGCGCTGCTGGCGGCGGCGCTCGAGATCGAGCTCACCGCACAGGGTCTCTACGTCCGGGCCATCGAGTCCGTCGACGGCTGGACCGACGAGCAGGCCACGGTGATGACCACGCTGCGTCAGGCGCACCTCGCCTACGGCAACTCGCTCAGCGGCCTGCTCGGCAAGAGCGCCCCGAGCACCCGTGACGAAGCGCTGTTCAACCAGTGGAAGGCCGACTTCACCGGCGGCACCGACGACGTGCTGAAGAAGGCGTCCGAGCTGGAGAGTTCCCTGGTCGCCAGCTACCTCGACGTGCTGGCCAAGCTGCAGGGCCTGAACGGTGCGGCGCTCGTGTCGTCCATCATCACGGCCGAGGCCCGTCACTCGACGGTGCTGCTCGACCTCGCCGGTGTCACCGACGAGGGTGAGCTGCTGGTCGACAACGAAGCAACCTCGCTGCTGGCGAACGGATGATGCACATGAGCAACGAGACCAACCTCCCCATCGTGTCGGCATCGTTCGACCGCCGTGGCTTCTTCCGCATCGGTGGCCTCACCGTCGCGGCGGGCGCCCTCATCGCTGCGTGCGGCGACCCCGCGTCGTCGGCCGGCGAGGTCGGCCGCGTCGGCACCGGTGCCACCGCCCCCACGCTGCTCGACCCGATCATCGACAACTCGGTGTTGCTGCGCACCTCGGCCTCCATCGAGTGGTCGATCGCCGACGCCTACCAGCGCATGCTCGACGCCGGCCACCTCGCCGGCACGAGCACCACCCTCCCCGATCTGGGCGACCAGAGCGAGCTCGTGTCGGGCTTCCTCGACCAGCACCGCAAGGCCGCCGAGTCGTTCAACGCCCTGGCCCAGGAGGCCGGCGGCGAGGCGTGGACGTGCGGTAACCCGCGACTCGACAGCGCGTTCATCGACCCGATCTTCGAGCGGGTCGAGAAGGGCGCCGCCGCCACCGACGTGGCCAAGGAGATCCCGCCCAGCGACGACCCCACGCGCGACATGATCAACCTGGTCGTGACGCTCGAGCTGCTGTCGACCGCCACGAGCCAGGCGCTCGTTCCCCAGGTCACCGAGCCCTCGTTCCGGGCCGAGGCCATGCGCCTCGCCGCTCGCTCGTCGCGCCAGGCTGCGCTGGTGTCGCTGCGGGTCAACCCCGGTGCGTACGTCACCGAGACCGACGCGCTGAACGCCAACCCGAACGCCACCACCACCACGGTGGCGGCCACGGAGACCACGCAGGACATCGCCGCCCCCGACAACGGTGGCACGACGGCCCCCGAGGCACCGCCGCAGACCGAGATCCCGCTGCCGATCGCCATCCCCAGCCAGTACGGCTCGTTGGCCCCCATCACCTACATCGGTGGTGCGGGCGACGAGAACGGCGTACGCCTGAAGCTGAACTTCGAGACGCCGAGCCTGAACTCGTTCGTCTACCCGTTCGACTCCTGCGCCGAGGGCTGAGCCCACACGCGCCGACGGCGCGTACACTGCACCACGTGGTGAGTCGGCCGGGTGGCCGCGGCACGGCATCGACCGTGTCGAGGAAAGTCGGGACTCCACAGGGCAGAGTGCTGGCGAGAGCCAGGTCGGGGCGACCTGACGGACGTGCAACAGAGAGAGACCGCCGATGGACCGGTGCGCCGGTCACAGGTAAGGGTGCAACGGTGCGGTAAGAGCGCACCAGCGTGCGAGGCGACTCGTACGGCTCGGTCAACCCCACTCGGAGCAAGGCCAAGCAGAGAGGACGGGCGGCCCGTCCACCGGTTCGCCGGCACCTCTCGGGTAGGCCGCACAGATGGATGGTCACCCGGCCGCAGAGCGGCCGACAGAATCCCGCTTACAGGCCGACTCACCACACGTCACGAGTTCGTTGGAGGCAGCATCTGCTCTGGAAGCGGGGGTGGTCGGGCTGCTCTGTCTCACGAACCCTCTCTGTCACAACGCTGAGCGCCGCCCACGTGGTCATCGGTGTGACACAGACGGGTTCTGACACAGAGATCGCAGCGCCGTCACCTCAGATGTCCGCCGCGGACACCTGAGGTGACCACGATGGGCGGACTCGACCGTTTCGTGTTTCCGACGCAGGTCAGAACTCCGTGGATGACGTGCCCCGCTCACAGGCCGACTCACCACACGTCACGCCGAGCTGCCCTCGGGGCAGCGAACGAGGGGCACCGGGTATCGGGGTGCCCCTTCGTTCTGTGGTTCTGGCGTCCCAGTCGCATCCTGTGCGGGTGGCAACGCCTCCCTTGTTGAACCGATCATGCGCCCCTGCACGGCGAGGTGCAAGCACCAAACGTGCGCTCGTGAAAAGTCAGGTCGGGAGCAGGTTGAACGCGGACAGCACGGGACGGTCGCCGCGCACGAGAATGCGCGTCACCGACGCCTGATCCACCCAGCAACGCGTCGCCAGTTGCATGTCCACGCCCAACGCCCATGCCATTGCGGCCTTCACCGGCGTCGCATGGGTGACGACCACGATGTGGCTCTCGTTCGCCTCTTCGGCCAGGTCGGACAGGGCGGCGACGACGCGGTCGCTCATCGCCTGCAGCGTCTCGCCGCCGTCGGGGGCGTAGTCCAGTTCGGTCACCCAGCGCTGCCACATGTCCTGGGGCAGGTCGGCGATCCTTTGGCCCTCGAACGGGCCGTAGTCCACCTCACGCAGGCGCTCGTCGATCGTGGGCTCGATGCCGAACACCGCGGCCGTCTGCCGTGCTCGCAGCAGCGGCGAGCACACCACCCGGTCGATGTCGCGCACCAGCGTCGGCAGCAGGGCGGCCTGGCCGCGGCCGACGTCGTCGAGCGGCAGGTCGAGGGTGCCCTGCAACCGACCCCCGGCGTTGGCCTCGGTTCTCGCATGACGGACGATCGACAGCACCATCGCAGTAGATCACACTCCCCTGTCGCGCGTCGCGGTGGGTCCCATGTCGGTGAGCATGCCGGTGCGGACGAACTGGGTGCGGCGTGCCGGGTCGGCGAGATCGAAGCGTCGGTAGGTCCACCACAGCAGTGCTGCCCCGGCGAGCTCCATCACCACGTTCAACCACAGCGCTCGCTCGAGCGACGGCACCTGCACGTCGCCCCACGAGCCACTGAACGGCCACCAGAACACCTCGGTGCTGGCGAACGCCCCGTCGAACACGAGGTGCAGCAACATGCCGATGGGCAGGCCCAGCAGCAGTCGGCGGATCGGCTTGCGGCCGGCCGTGATGATCATCACGAGCGTCAGTGCACCGACGGCGACGGTGAGGCTGTGTGCCCACCGCGCCTGGCCGCCGGGGACGTCGACGATGTCGGGCAGCAGTGCACCGAGCAGCAGCAGCCGGTAGTCGAAGCGCGGGTCGGTGAACACGTACCACACCGAGACGAGCGCGGTGCCGAGGAACCAGAGCAGCATGTGGTCAGCGCACGAGGTAGCGGCCGCACTGCGGGCACTCGGGCATCGAGTCGGCCGGTACGGCCTTGACGACATCCATCTCGGCGGGCGACAGGTCGAGGTGGCAGCCGTGGCAGCGATGGCCTTCCAGCCGCGCCACGGCGACGCCGCCGAAGTGCTGCCGGGCCCGGTCGTAGGCGGCGACCTCGGCGGCCGACAGCACGGCGATCACGTCGGGGCGTCGACCGTGCAGGTCGGCCTCCTCCGCATCGAGCGTGGCGGTGGCCACCTGCAGTTCGGCCTCGGTGGCGGCCGCGGCGGCCTCCAGCGCCGGCAGCGTGGCGGCCAGCGCCGCCAGGTCGTCCTCGCCGGCGGCCTGCTCGTCGAGCGCGGTGAGCTCCTGCTCGTCGAGACCGTCGCGCTGCTCGTTGAGCGTCGCGATCTGGTGCATCAACGCCTCGGCCTCGCGAGGAGCGATGACCGTCTTCAGCTGCGCCTCGAGGCGCGTGCGCTTCGTGGTGATGTCGGCGCTGGCGTGTTCTGCCGCCTCGATGGACGCCTGTGCGGCGTCGATGCGCGCCTGCGCGGCGGCCATCTTCGTGCGGTGCTCGTCGACTGCGGCGGTGGCCGCTCGGTGGGCGGCGAGTTCGGGCAGACGGGGGCGGCGGTTGGCGACGGCGACGAGCGCGGAGTCGATGTCCTGCAGCGTGAGCAAGGCGGTGGCGTTCATGAGTTCCTCTTCTGTACCACAACGCCCAGCGGCTCCTGGCCGCAGCGGTACACGACGGTGCGCGTGTCGATGGACGGCATCGGCGCCCGCGGGTCGAGCACGTTGTCGGGAACGAGCGTTCCGCTGGTGATCTGCACCACCACCGCGGCGGGGGCGGTCGTCGTCGGAGCGGCCGACGTGGCCGGCGCACCGGGCACCGTCGTGCCCGTCGTCGTCGGCGCCGGAGTGGAGGTCGTCGTGCTCCCGCCGACGGGGATGGTGCCGCTGACCAGACGCGCCAGGCACTCCTCGCCGGGGACGTAGATGCGCGCCGGCTGACGGGTGGGCGCGGGCGGTGCCGGCCAGTCGACGACCGGCAGGTTGGTGTGCGCGGCCTCCATGTAGGCGCCCCAGATGCGCGCCGGGTAGTCGGCGCCCTGCACCTTGCCGTTGCGACCCATCTCGGCTCGGAACTCGGGGATGCCGTTCATCTCGGTGTAGCCGTTGGGGTCGCCCACCCAGACGGCCGTGGTGAGCTGCGGCGTGCCACCGACGAACCAGGCGTTGGTGTTCTCGAACTGGGTGCCGGTCTTGCCGGCCGCCGGCCGCGAGAAGTTGCGCAGGTTGCGAGCACCGGTGCCGGAGCGGATGACGCCCTTCAACGAGTCGGTGGTCATCAGCGCGGGACCCGGGTCGAGCGTCTGCACACCCGGGTCGTCGTGGGTGTAGAAGCGCGACCCGTCGGCGGCGTCGACCCACTGCACGAAGTACGGGTCGTGGTGCAGGCCCTGGTTGAGGATGGTCTGCATGCCCGAGCGCCATGTCCAGCGGCGACATCGCGTTGTTGCCGGTCGCGGTGAGCGGCAACGGCAGGAACGCCTCGTGATCCTTGGTCGACTGCCCCTGGTAGAAGTACGCCGACCGGGCGAAGCGGTACACCGAGTCGACGACACGGTGCAGACCGACGGCGTAGCTGAGGCGGATGAACCCGCAGTCGGTGGACGACCAGGTGTTCTTGCCGTTCAGCGGGCCGACCTCGCCGGCCAGGTTCGTGACCGTCTTGGTGGTGGGGCGCCCCTCGGAGAAGTCGGGCACGGTGCACGGGCCGGGCCCGTTGATGATGTCGCGCTCCTGCGCACCCGCCTGATAGGCCGAGGCCAGGATGAACGCCTTGATCGCCGAGCCGGTCTGGCGGGGCACGAGCGTCATGTTCACTTCACCGGCGGGTTCGTTCGGCCGCAGGCCGCGCCCGCCGACCATCGCCCGGATGGCACCGGTGGACGTCTCGACGGACAGCAGCGCGGCGTCGAACCCCTTCGTGTTGTCGGGCAGGATCTTGCGGGCGATCTCGGCCTGCTCCTGCAACGCCGGGTCGAAGGTGGTGTGGATGCGCAGGCCGCCGCGGTAGAGCAGGTTGGCCCGCTCCTGCTCGGTGGCGCCGAGGATGTTCGACTTGCTCAGCAGGTAGTCGCGCAGCGCGACGGTGAAGTACGTCGGCTTGGTGGTGAGCGTGGCGACCGTGCGCACCCGTTCGGGGATGGGCCACGTCTCGGCCGAGCGTCTTGGCCTCGGCCTCGGTGACCATGCCGGTGACCGCGAGCCGTTCGGTGACCTGGGCGAAGCGGCGACGCGACGGCTCGGGGTTGTTGATCGGGTCGTAACCCGACGGTGAGCGCACCAGGCCGGCGAGGAAGGCTCCCTCCAGCATCGTGAGCTGCTCGACCTCCTTGCCGAAGTACACCTCGGAGGCGGCCTGCAGGCCGTAGGCGTTGTTCCCGAAGAACACCGTGTTCAGGTAGCGCTCGAGGATCTCGTCCTTCGTCGTGGTCTTCTCCAGCATCGTCGCGTAGTGCGCCTGCAGCGCCTTGTAGCGACCATCGCGCGGCAGACCGGCGAGGAAGTCGTTCTTCACCACCTGCTGGGTGATGGTGCTGGCGCCCTGGGTGGGCCCGTCGGTGGCGAAGTTCGACAGCAGGGCACGGAAGAAGCCGCGCAGGTTGACGCCCTTGTGCGAGTAGTACCCGGTGTCCTCCACGGCCAGCAACGCCTCGATGACCGGCGGCGGCACCTGCGACAACTTGATCGGCTGGCTGTTCTCGCGTTCGAACACGGCGATGACGTTGTTGGCGTTGTCGTACACCAGCGTTCGCTGCGAGAGCGGCTGGAACTCGGGCAGCTCGACCGCGGTCTCCTCGTGGGCGTTGGCCACACCCCAGATCCGCGGAGCGACGCCAAGCACGACGCCCGTCAGCAAGAGGGCGCCGGCCGCGACGGTCGCGACGAATCGGAGGGGCCAGGCCAGTCGATCCACTTCGCAGGTCACGCTAGTTGCGTGGCGACACCGAGGGGCATCACCTCCTACCATGCGGCCATGACCGCCACTCCCCGACCCTTCCGTTTCGGCATCCAGGCCTCGACCGGTGCCTCACGAGCCGATTGGGTGTCGCTCGCCCAGCGCGCCGAGACGCACGGCTACAGCACGCTCACGATGCCCGACCACTTCGGCGACCAGCTCGCGCCGGTGCCGGCGATGCAGGCGGCGCTCGACGCGACCACGGCGTTGCGCGTCTGCGCCCTGGTGTTCGACAACGACTACAAGCACCCGGTCGTGCTCGCCAAGGAGCTGGCGACGATGGACGTGCTCAGCGACGGACGCGTCGAGATCGGCCTCGGCGCCGGCTGGATGATCAGCGACTACGAGCAGCTGGGCATCCCCTACGACACGCCGGGTGTGCGCATCGACCGGTTCCTCGAGGGTCTGCACGTCATCCGCGAGTGCCTCAGCCCGGGCGCGTTCTCGTTCGAGGGCACCCACTACACCATCACCGGCTACGACGGTCTGCCCAAGCCGGTGCAGCCGAAGCTGCCCGTGCTCATCGGTGGCGGCGGCAAGCGGGTGCTCGGCATCGCGGCACGCGAGGCCGACATCGTCGGCATCAACCCCAGCCTGCACACCGGTGTCGTCAACGCCGAGACGTTCGGGCACATGTCGGCCGAGTCCGTCGACGAGAAGGTCGAGATCGTGCGCGCCGCCGCCGGCGACCGGTTCGGCGACATCGAGCTGAACATCCGCGCCTTCCTGGTGAACGTCACCGAGGACGGCGCCGGTGGCCGCGAGCGACTGGCCGGCGCGCTGGGCGTTCCGGCGACGATGCTCGAGACGTCGCCGTTCGCGCTCATCGGTTCGCCCGACGAGCTGATCGAGCGGCTGCTCGAGCGCCGCGACCGCTGGGGCTTCTCGTACGTCATCGTCGGCCAGGAGGACGTCGACAAGTTCGCCCCGGTCGTGGCTGCGCTGGCGGGCAAGTGACCAGTCGGGTGGCGCTGCAGGGCGCCGGGATGATCGCCATGGCGCACGCCGCCGCCACCCGGTTCCTCGGCCACGAGCTCGTCGCCGTCGCGTCGCGCACGCCCCCACGAGCCCAGCAACTCGTCGACTCGTTCGGCGGCGCCGTGGTCACCTACGACGACCTCCCGGCCGGTGCCGACATCGTGGTGGTCGCCACGCCACCCCAGTGCCACGCCGACGACGCGATCCGCATGCTCGACGCGGGCGCCGCGGTGCTGCTCGAGAAGCCGCTGTGCACGACGTTGGAACAGGCCGACGACCTGGTCGACGCGGCAGCCCGTCATCGCGGACGGCTGCTGTACGCCGAGAACCTGGCCTACGCACCGATCATCCAGCGCATGGTGTCGCTCGCCGCACAGGTGGGCACGCCGACCCACCTGGAGGTGCGCACCCTGCAGGGCCTGCCCGACTGGGGAGCGTTCACCACCGACGAGTGGGGCGGCGGTGCGTTGTTCGATCTGGGCGTGCACCCGCTCGCCATCGCGATGATGCTCGCCAACGTCGCCGGCGAAGGCCGTGTGGTGGCCGTGTCGGCCGAACTGCGCGGCGGCGCCGGGCACGGCAGCGACGAGCACGCCGACGTCACCCTGCACTTCCGGTCCGGCTTCACCGCCCACGTCGTGTCCAGCTGGCAGTTCGGCCCCGACCAGGTGTGGGACGCGCAGATCGCCGGCGACCAGGGCGTGGTGCGCGCCGAACTGGCCCCGCTGGTCCGTCTCGAACTGAACGGCGACGAGGTGGCCCTCCCGCCGACCACGGCATCGGTGCCGGTGCTCGAGCAGTACGGGTACGTCGGCGCAGCTGCGCGCCCTCGTCGACGACGCGGGCGCGTCGCGTGAACCGCTGATGAGTGCGACCTTCGGGCGCGAGGTGTTGCAGGTGGTGATGGCCGGCTACCAGTCCGCCGGACTGGGTGCAGTGCCGGTGTCCCTGCCATTCGAAGGGCGGCGCGATCGCACGCCCCTGCAGCAGTGGCGTGACGCCGCGACCGGGTGACCGGTCGCGGCGACGCCCCCCGGATCAGACGACGCGCACCTTCAGCGCTTCGTCGCCCTTCTTGCCCGGCCCGATCTCGAACTCGACCGTCTGGCCTTCCTCGAGCGAGCGGTAACCGGAGCCGTCGATGTTCGAGAAGTGCACGAACACATCGGTGCCGCCCTCTCGAGAGATGAAGCCGTAGCCCTTCTGGGCGTTGAAGAACTTCACGGTGCCGATGGTCATTGCCTTCTCCACTTTCTTCGCCAACCTCGTGCTGGCGTTGCCGAAAATGTAGCCCACGCGACACGGCGTCGCAGGCGGCTCCGGCGAGGGTCAGTACGTTGGACCCTGGCCGGTCAGAGGCCCTTTCGCGCACACTGGGGCCATGTTCACAGAGATGAGCCAGGCCGTCGCCGCGATCCGTTCCGTCGACACCCTCGCGGTGCCGTTGGGGCCCGGAGTTCCCGGAGGTTTCCTGCACGCGCTCGGCGAGCGCGACGACTTCGAACAGCTCGAGGTGTTCGGCGCGTTGCTGCCCGACCTGTACCAGTTGTTCCTTCGATCGGGAGTCCACTACCGCAGCGGGTTCTTCGGTCCGGCCGAGCGCTTCCTGCGCGACGCGGGCGCCGCGGTGGACTTCGTGCCGGCCGACTTCCGCCGCTTCGAGCCGGTGCTGCACCACCTGCGGCCACGGGTCGTCGCCACCTCGGCAGCGATGCCGGTGGACGGGTGGGTGAGCCTCAGCGTGCACGCAGGCGCCTTCGTCGACGAGTTCCACCGTGCGGGCGCCGACCCGGATCGTCTGCTCGTGGTCGAGTGCAGCCCGAAGTTCCCGCGCACGTTCGGCCTCGAGCCCGAGTTCCCCCATCGGCTGCACGTCGACGAGATCGACCTGCTGCTCGAGAGCGACCGCGAGCCGCTGAACCTGGCCGACACCCCACCGACCGATGCCGAGAAGGCCATCGCCGAGTTCGCGATGCAGTTCATGACCGACGGGTGCACGGTGCAGACCGGCATCGGGGGCATCCCCAGCCAGGTGGCCAAGCTGCTCGCCGAAGGGCCCCTCGGCGACTTCGGTGTGCACTCCGAGATGTTCACCACCGGCCTGATGCACCTGCACCAGTCGGGCAAGGTGACCAACCGCAAGGGTGGGCGCTTCGACGGCGTGTCGGTCACCACGTTCGCTGCCGGTGTCCCCGAACTGTACGAGTGGCTGCACGAGAACCACGACGTCTGCTTCCTGCCGGTACGCATCGTCAACTCGCCGGAGCTGATCGCCCAGAACCCGCACATGGTCACCATCAACGGAGCGCTCGCCGTCGACCTGGCGGGGCAGGTGATCGCCGACACCATCGGCGGCATGCAGTTCTCGGGCGTCGGCGGCCACGAGGACTTCGTCAGTGGACCCGGCCTGTCGGCCGACGGACGCAGCCTCATCTGCCTGCCCTCGTCCAGCATCGTGCAGGGCCAGTTGGTGTCGCGCATCCTGCCCGCACTCCCGGCGGGATCGGTCGTCAGCACACCCCGGCATCAGGTCGACGTGGTCATCACCGAGTTCGGCGTCGCCGAGCTGGCCGGCCGTACCATCCGCGAGCGGGCCCTGGCACTCGCTTCGGTGGGGCATCCGGACGTGCGCGACGAGCTGCTCGCGGTGGCCACCACCTGGCCGAAGGACTGACCCGACGCCACAGCGTGGGTTTGTTGCGTGTTCGTGGCGAGTCGGTGCGACCGCCGACCGGGGGTGACGGCCCTCCATAGGCTCGGCGACGGTGCGCATCCTGCTCGTGTCCGACCTCCACTACTCGCTCCCCCAGTTCGACTGGGTGGTGCAGCAGGCGCCGTCGTTCGACCTCGTCGCCATCGCCGGCGACCACCTCGACCTGGCGTCGGCCGTGCCGATCGAGGCGCAGAGCGTCGTGGTGCTGCAGTACCTGCAGCTGTTGCGCGAGACCGGCACGGTGGCCGCCAGCTCGGGTAACCACGACCTCACCGGGCCAGACGCGGCCGGCGAGCAGGCGGCGCTGTGGCTGGACGACGCACGGGCGCTCGGGGTGCCCACCGACGGCGATTCGCTGCTGCTCGGCGACACGCTCGTGACGATCTTCCCGTGGTGGGACGGACCGGTCGGTCGCGATGCGGTGGAAGCACAGATGGTGGCTGATGCCGCGCGGCGCCCGGCCAAGTGGGTGTGGGTGTACCACTGGCCGCCGCTCGGCTCGCCGACGTGCTGGACCGGCCGTCGCCACTATGGCGACACCGAGCTCGGCGCGTGGATCGAACGCTTCACCCCCGACCTGGTGCTCACGGGCCACGTGCACGAACCGCCCTTCAAGCACGACGGCGCGTGGGCCGACCGCATCGGTGACACATGGGTGTTCAACCCCGGCCGACAGATGGGTCCGGTGCCGGCGCACATCGAGATCGACCTCGACGAGATGACGGCGCAGTGGTGGTCGCTCGCGGGCGCCGAGCAGGCGGACCTGACGGCCGCGACGCCGGAACGGACAGCGGTCTAGTAGTCGGGGTCCGGGTCGCGCAACGACCCCGGTCGTGCCGCGGGAGCCTGTCGCTGCGCCAACTGCTGCAGCACTCCGCTCACCATGGCGAGTCCGGGTGCGTCGCCGTACTGGTGGCGCAGGTCGGCCAGATAGGTCGTCACGAACGCGAGCCGCTCGGCGAGTCCGGTGGCCACCAGCCGGAGCACGGCCGGGTCCGATTCGAGGAACGCCGCACCGTCGGCGGCGTGCAGCAACGTCACGGGACTGGTCGCGACCACCGATGCGGTGTGTTGCGACCCGGTGAGCGTCGACATCTCGCCGATCAGTGCACCCGGGTGGGTGATGGTGTTCACCGGAACGTCCCCCTTGCGGACCTCCAGGCTCCCGTCCACCAACACCCACACCGAGCCACCGCTCCCACCTTCCGTCACCAACGACTCGCCCGCCGCGAGTTCGATCCGCGGCAGATGCGCAGCAAGGGTGAGCAGATCGGTCACCCTGCAAGGGTACGACGGGGCGTGTGAACGGCGGATGACGGTCGCGTCCGTTCGTGCGCCGCTCGCCTACCATCGCCGGGTGGGTGAACCCGAACAGCTCGTCCTCCACCGGCCGTTGCGGTGGTGGCCCCTCGTCGCCGCCCTCATGGGCGCGATCACGGTGGCCCTCTGCTTGGCGACGTCGTGGGGCGGCATCTGGGGTTCGCACCCGGCGTACTGGATCACGCTCCTCGCCGTGCTGCTGTGCTCGGCCGGGCTGGCGTTCTGGGCGTGGTGGAACTCACCGGCCAAGCCGCGCACGGCATTCCGCACGTGGGGGCTGCGCGGCGTGCTGCTGCTGAGCACGGGCCTGACGATCGTCACGCTCGTGTACCTGCGGCCGCTCGGCGCCGACGACGTGGCCATCGCCGCGCTGCGCTCCGACACCACCGTCTCGGTCTCGGTGTCGCCGGCGCAGATCCGCCTGCAGCCGGCGTCGCCGAAGCGCACCGGCCTGGTGTTCTACCCGGGCGCCAAGGTCGACCCGCGTGCCTACGCGCGCATCCTCCGCCCGATCGCCGAGGCCGGCTACCCCGTCGTCATCGTCAAGTTCCCCTACAACCTGGCCGTGCTCGGCATCCGTGCGGCCGACGACGTGATCGGCGAGGACGACCTCGTGCAGCGCTGGGTCGTCGGCGGCCACTCGTTGGGTGGGGCGATGGCGGCCACGTTCGCCACCGACGCCCACGACGAGCTGGCCGGGCTGCTGTTGTACGCCGCGTACCCCGCCGGGTCGTTGGCCGAGCGCACCGAACTCGACGTCACCTCCGTCTTCGGCACCGAGGACGGCTTGGCGACGGTCGACGACATCGAGGCCTCCGCGAGCGACCTGCCGCCCGAGACGCTGTTCGTCCCCATCGAGGGCGGCGTGCACGCGTTCTTCGGCGACTACGGCGAACAGAGCGGCGACGGCACGCCCACCATCGGACGCGACGACGCGCAGCGGCAGATCGTGGCAGCAACACTCGAACAACTCGACCGCATCGATCGCGCCGGCGACACCGGCTGAGCCGCAACACCACCGAAGGAACCGCCATGTCCGACACACCCGCACCTCGCCTGCCACTGCCGCCGTTCGACGAGGCCGGGGCGCGACAGAAGGTGCTGATGGCCGAGCACGCCTGGAACACCAAGGACCCGACACGCGTCGCCGGCGCCTACACCGTCGATTCGGTGTGGCGGAACCGCAGCGAGTTCGTGCAGGGCCGCGACGAGATCGAGGCGTTCCTCACCCGCAAGTGGCAGCGCGAGCACGAGTACGCGCTGCGCAAGGACCTGTGGGCGTTCAGCGGCAACCACATCGCCGTGCGTTTCCAGTACGAGTGGCACGACGACGCCGGCCAGTGGTTCCGCTCGTACGGCAACGAGAACTGGGAGTTCGACGAACTCGGATACATGGCGAGGCGCGAAGCGAGCATCAACGACGTCGCCATCGACGAGTCCGAACGGCGGATCTTCGGGCCGCGTCCCGACGGCGACACCGAGGGCATTCCCCTCCGCTGAAACAGCCACGTGGAACGAGCCGTGGCGCGGCGCCCGTTACGGTGCTGCCATGACCAGTGGGCTCCCCGTGTTGTTCTTCGATCGCGCCCTTCCCGACGAGTTCCGCGATCTCGTCGACGGCCGGGCGATCGCCGTGGGGCCTGAGCCGGGCGAGCTGGCCACGGCCGACGCGGTCGTGGCCGGCATGCACCGATGGGATGCCGCAGCGATGGCCGGCGGGCCACGCCTGCGCGTCATCTCGCGCATCGGCGTCGGGTACGACACGGTCGACGTCGCCGCCGCGTCCGCGGCAGGCATCACCGTCTGCTACGCCCCGCAGGCGCCCACGGTGTCCACCGCCGAGCACGCGGTCGCGCTGATGTTGGCCGTCACGAAGCGGCTCGAGGCCGCCCAGACGCGAGCCCGCGAAGGGTTGCCCGGCGGCCCTGCGACCGCATTGGAACTCGACGGACGAGTGCTCGGGCTGCTCGGCTACGGACGCATCGCCCGCCGGGTCGCCGTCGTCGGCGTGGCACTGGGGATGGACGTCATCGCCCACGACCCGCTGCTGCTGGAGGAGGACGGCGTCGCCCGCCTGGTCGACGCCGACGAACTGTGGCGGACGAGCGACGTCGTGTCGTTGCACGCGCCGGCGCTGCCGTCCACGCGGCACGTGGTGGACGCGACGACGTTGGCGATGATGCGACCGGGGAGCTTCCTCGTGAACTGCGCCCGCGGTGCGCTGGTCGACCAGGACGCGTTGCTCGATGCACTCGACCGCGGCCACCTCGCCGGGGCCGGCCTCGACGTGACCGAACCCGAACCGCTACCCATCGGCCACCCGCTGCTCGCCCACCCGCACGTCGTGGTGACGCCGCACATCGCGTCGAGCACCATCGCCGGCCGGCGCCGGCTGTACGCCCACGCCATCGACCACGCGCTGGCCACGCTGGCCGGCACACCGACCAGCGTGGTGCCCGAACAGTCCTGACGACGGTCGGTGCTAGAACGGCGCCATGAACCTTCGTGAGATGTGGTCCGATGGGCAGGCGACGCTGGGTGCGTGGCTGTCCGCTCCGACATCGGCCGGGGCCGAGACGACGGCCCGTGTGGGCTTCGACTACGTCTGCGTCGACAACCAGCACGGCGCGGTCGACTACCAGGTCACCGTCGGCATGGTGCAGGGCATCCTGCTCGGCGGTTCCCGCCCGATCGCCCGCGTGCCGTGGAACGAGCCGGGCATCATCGGCAAGATGCTCGACGCCGGCGTCGAGGGCGTCGTGGTCCCGATGGTGAACAGCGTCGCCGAGGCCGAAGCCGTGGTGCACGGCAGCCGCTACCCACCGCTCGGCGAGCGCAGCTTCGGCCCGGTGATGGCGGGCATGCGTGCCAACGGCTACCACACCACCGCGAACGACACCGTCGCCGTCATTCCGATGATCGAGACCGTGCAGGCGCTGCGCAACATCGACGACATCCTCGCCGTCCCTGGTGTCGACGCCATCTACGTCGGCCCGGCCGACCTGTCGCTCAGCCTCGGTCTGCCGCCTGGCAACAACGACGACCGCGCCGAGTTCACCGAGGCGTTGCTGGCCATCACCGCTGCGTGCCGCAACGCGGGCGTCGTGCCCGGCATCCACTCGACGGGCGACCTCGCCGGTCGGCGGCTCGAGCAGGGCTTCCGGATGATCACCGTGTGCGGCGACCTGCTGGCCATGCGCACGCGCATGACCGACGAGTTGGCTCAGGCCCGCGGCGCATCCGGCGCCACCAAGGGCTCCGGCGCGATGTACTGACGCCCGCGCCCCGCCCGAGGTTTTCCGGCACTTCCGGTCTGACCGAGGTTTTCCGGCCACCCGGGGTCGCCGGAAAACCTCGGTCAGGATCGGTGAACGAGTCAGAACTCCGGGATCGCGGGAGCGACAGGGTGGTTCGGGTCGAGCGCGGGATCGTGTGCGGGCAGGGTGCCCTCGAACCACGGATCTCGTTTCCAGTCGGGAACGGGTGGGTCGGCGCCGGCCGAGGGCACGAACGGCGACCGTTCGACGAGTGCGTAGTGATGCACGTACCGACGGCAGTTGGCGAACACCGCATCGACCCGAACCCGCACGACGAGCAGCGCTCCCGGGTACTCGGCCAGCAGTGGTTCGTTGTCGACGATGCTCGCGACGCCGTTCAGACGGAGCCGGCTACCGCCCTCGAGATCGATGAACAACAGACCCACCTGAGGGTTGGCGGCGACGTTGCCCGTCGACAGGAACATGCCGTTGCCGTCGTAGGACGGGAAAGGCGATGGTGTGCGGGTCGAGCACGCGGACGAACCCGGGCGCGCCACCCTTGTACGAGCACTGCGGGCGCCCCTCGGCGTCGGCCGTGGCGAGGAAGAACATGTCGCGCGCCTCGATGAAGCGGCGGAACTCGTCGCCGATCTCGGCACTCGTGGCCTCGTCCAACCGGTCGGCGAGCCGACGGGTGTCGAAGCGGTCCTGGAGGGATCGTTGTCCCGGGTGGTACTGCTGCCCCATGTGGCGCTCCTCGGCGCTCCCCTTCGGCAGCCGATCGCCCCACGATCGTCCGCTCCAGCGCCGTTCGGATCGTACAACGGCCCCGGCGACGGTGGAAGGGCAGGTTTCGGTGGGCGCAGAGGGACTCGAACCCCCGACCATTGCCTTGTAAGGGCAGTGCTCTACCAACTGAGCTATACGCCCCGAGAACGGGAGGCCGAGCCTACCTGCGAGGGTCCGGCTCAACCGCCTGTCGTGGGCTGCCACGAGCCGTCGGTGGCGGCGCTGCGCAGGGCGGCATCGACCAGTTCCTGCACCCGAGCTCCGGCCGCCAGGTCTGGCTCCACGAGGCGGCCCTCGGCAACTGCGGTCGCCCACTCGCGGGTCATCGCTTCGGTTCGACGGAACACGTGCCGGTAGGTGTCGTGCACCGACTCGCGCGGCGCGTCGTTCCACAGGTCGTCGGGCACCGGCAGGACGGGAGCCGGACCGCGCTGCCCGGCCTTCAGCCCGCGTACCTCCTGCACGGTGTCCCAGTCGATGCGGGCGTGGACGGTGCCATCGCTGCCGTGCACGTCGAGCTCGTGGACCTGACCGAAGGGGGTGCCCTCCCAGGCCACGGCGCTGATCTGCAGCGTGGCCGACGCTCCGGACCCGAACCGCGCCGAGATGACGGCATGGTCCTCGGCAGCCCGGTACGCGGCACCGGCGGGGCGAGCCTCGCGTGGCACGAAGCGGTCGCTGTGCGCGGCGACCTCGGTGACGTCGCCGAGCAACCAGCCGGCCATGTCCAGCCAGTGCGACCCGAGGTCGCCGATGATGCCCGACCCGGCCAGCGCCTCGTCGAATCGCCAGGCGTACTCGCCGTCGCGGGCGTAGCCGGCGAAGTAGCGCATGCTCAGGTGGTACGGCGTGCCCACGTAGCCCTCGTGCACCAGCCGGTGCACGTACCGGTTGGTCGGCATGTAGCGGTAGGTGAACGGCACCATCGTGGTCACCCCGGCGCGGGCGGCGGCGTCCGACATCCGCCTGCCCTCCGCCGCGTCGATGCCCACCGGCTTCTCGCACAGCACGGCCAAACCCCGTTCGAGCGCGGCGAGCGTGATGTCGCAATGGGTGTCGTTGGGCGAGGCGACGATGACCGCGTCGACCTCGCCGCTGTCGAGCATCTGTCGCCAGTCGGCCGCAACCGTCGGGGATGTCCCAACGATCGGCCATCGCCTGCGCCCTGCCGGCATCGCGACCGCAGATGGCCGTGATGCGCCCGAACGGGTGGTCGACCATCGCCGGCAGGTACATCGCGTCGGCCCACCAGCTGGTGCCGACGAGCCCGATGCGCACCAAGGGTCGAGGCGTCACGCCTGCGACCGTACCGGTCCCGTGAGGCGGTCCCGTACGGTCGCCAACATCGACGCAACCAATGGTTGCGCGACGCCGCGACCCGTGTTAGGTTGACGCAACCAAAGGTTGCGAAAGGACAGCGTCATGGAACAGGGAACGATCCGCCGAGACATCCACGTCGAGGCCTCCCCCGAGGTGGTGTTCGAGGTGATCAGCCGCCCGGAGCACATGCGCGAGTGGTGGCCCGACGACGCAACGTTCGAGCCGACTCCGGGCGCGCCGGGCGAACTGGTGTGGCGCGACGCCGAGTCGGGCCGCACGACGACGGTCGAGTTCGCCGTCGTCGACGTGGACCCGCCGCGGCGGTTCTCGTTCGAGTGGTGCTTCGTCGAGCCTGGCCGCAACGGACCTGCGCTGCTCGTCACGTTCGACCTCGTCCCCACCGACGGCGGTACGACCATTCACATGACCGAGTCGGGATTCCGCGAGATGGGCTGGGAGGTCGCCGTCCTCGAGGAGCAGTTCCAGGATCACGTGAACGGCTGGAACCACTACATGCCACGCCTCGGCACCTACATCCACGGTCTGGTCGGCGCATCATGACCACGGCGATCGACGACGATCTGTGGTCGGCCATCGGCGACCCGACTCGGCGGTCGATGATCGACCTGCTGCTGGCAGACGGCCCGCGCACCGCCACGGCCTTGAGCGAGCAACTCCCGATCACTCGCCAAGCGGTGTCGAAGCACCTGGCGGTGCTCGACCGCGTCGGGCTGCTCACTGGCACGTCCGTCGGACGCGAACGCCACTACCGCGTCGACGAGGCCCAACTCGCTCGTGCCGCCGCGCAGCTGTCCAGCGTCGGCACCAGTTGGGACGCGCGCCTGCGTCGCATCAAGCACATCGCCGAAGCACTCGAGCGAGACCGCTCGAACCCCACCCCCACCTCTCGGAAGGAACACTGAACATGGTCGACATCCTGCACCGGGTCGGCGCCGTCGCGCCGATCGACGACGTCTATCGCGCGCTCGCCACCCCCGACGGGATCGCCGGGTGGTGGACCGTCGACACCGCCGGCTCCAGCGACGTCGGTGGCTCGCTCTCGTTCCGGTTTGGCGACGCCGGCGGCTTCGACATGGAGATCGTCGAGCTCAGGCCCAACGAGCGCGTGCGGTGGCGGGTCACCGACGGCCCCTCCGAATGGGTGGGCACCGAGATCGACTGGCGGTTGGACCAACGCGATCAGTGGACGATCGTCAACTTCACGCACCAGGGCTGGCGCGAACCGGTCGAGTTCATGCACCACTGCAGCACCAAGTGGGCGACGTTCCTCGTCAGCCTGAAGGACCTCGTCGAGACCGGGCACGGTCGCCCGGCGCCGAACGACGTGAAGGTCAGCGACTGGCACTGACCTTCAGCGGCGGGACTGGAGCAGCGACTCGAGCAGTTGCGGCGTGGCGGCAGCGACCGGGGTTCGGCGTTCGTCGTGCGCCAGGTGGACGAGGTCGCGACCGCGCAGGTCGACCACCGACACGCCGGCCTCGCGGCAGATGAGCAGGCTCGCCAGGTAGTCCCACACGCCGTGTGCACCCTCGTCGGTGTCGACGCAGTCGACGTAGCCGTCGAGCACACCGCACGCGACCATGCACAGGTCCAGGGCCACGGCTCCGTACACCCGGCTCTGTGCGTACCCCAGCGGTCGTGGCGGGAGGCCGTTCAGCCCGATGATGGACTCACGCACGTCGGTGCACCCCGACGGGGCGATGCGTTCGCCGTTGCGGAACGCTCCCCCGCCGCGGGTGGCCCAGAAGCGATCGCCCGACGCCTGGTTGACCACCAGCGACACGGCCGGGCCCTCGCTGTCGACCACGCACATCGCCGTCGCGAACCAGGGCAGGCCGCGGCTGGCGTTGGTGCTGCCGTCGATGGGATCGATGACCACCACCTCGCCCGTCGTGCCCGGCTCGAACTCGCTCTCCTCCGACAGCACACCCAGCCCGGCGGCACGCAGCAGCGGCAGCGCCGCGTCGTTGGCCACGACGTCGAGCGCGTACTGCCCGTCACGGTGGCCCGACAGACCGAAGTCGCGCACGTCGGCGAATGCGCCCGCCACGGCATCGGCGACCTCGTGCAGCAGTGACAATCGGGCGGGGTTCATCGGAGTCGCACGGTAGTCTGCCCCCTCGTGGCCGTCATCGATGTCGCCGGGTTCGTCGCCGATCTGAAGGGCCATGCCGTGGATCACGGCTTCCACGTCCACGACGAACGGCACTTCGTCGAGACGTACTCACTGCGCCAACTGTGGGAGGTGGACCTGCACCCCGAGGAGGCGTGCAACGGTCCCATCGACCTGCACCTGTCGCTCGAGGTCGACCCTCGCGCCCTGCTCGGGTTCGAGGACGAAGTGCTGAAGCTGCCCGACCCCGAGGACGACCCGCCGACCGGTTTCACGTTCCCGTTGCTGTTCACCTGGACGCTGCCGCCGCTGCCCGACCCGCCCGACCTGCTGGTACTGGCCACCGATCTCGCCGGTGTCGGCGGCGTGGACCTGCCCGTCGAGGTGTCGGCCATCGACAGCTTCGCCAGCGTCACCGACGCACCCGAGCGCAGCCTCAGCGTGGTGGCCCGCATCCCCATCGATCTCGCCGACGTGTACCTCGCCAACGACAAGGCGTTCTGCGACACGCTCGACAAGTGCCGCGACGTCAGCCTGTTCCTGCTGGAACACGCCGACCGTTGGCTCGGCGACGACTAGTCGCTCACGTACACTCGCAGCATGCGAGTGAGTGAACTGATCGACATGCTGAAGGACCAGCCGCCGGATGCGGAGGTGGAGATCGCCGTCGTCGCGCCCGTGAGCGACGACGAGAGACGACATCACCGTCGACCGGTACAGCGTCGAGGGCATGCTCCCGTGGCAGGACGAGGACGACGACGGCAACGAGGAAGAGGTCGTCATCTGGCTCGTCGGCGGCGAGGACGACGACGTCGAGGCCTTCCTCGACGCCATCGAGGAGCAGGCGCAGCAGCACGATCACGACCACGATCACGACCACGAGCATCCGCACGACTGACGTTTCGGGCCGGTTCGGCGGCGGAGACGCCGACGAGGTTTCTGCCCCGGAATGAAGAATCGCAAGCTTTTGGTCGCGAAAGCCCGTACTGTCATGTTTTACGAGTGCGCCACAAGGGTTGCTCGGATCAACAGACAAGGCAACACCAATGCAAGGCACAGTGAAGTTCTTCAACAGTGACAAGGGCTACGGCTTCATCTCCCGCGAGGGTGGCGACGACGTGTTCGTGCACCACACCAACATCGCGGGCACCGGCTTCAAGACCCTCAACGAGGGCCAGGCAGTCGAGTTCGAAGTCGGCCCCGGCCGCAAGGGCGACGAAGCCCTGAACGTTCGCGCACTCTGAGTTCGCAAAGCGATCGGCGCCTCACCTTCGGGTGGGGCGCCGTTCGTGTTTTTGACCCAGTGCACGAGACTGCTCGGCAGGGCTTGCGCTGAACCGATTCGTGCGACACGATCGGTCGATGTCACTGAACTCCCCGATCCACACCCTCAAGGGTGACCCCACCTCGCTCGATGCCTTCCAGGGCAAGGCCATCCTCGCCGTCAACGTCGCCTCCAAGTGTGGACTCACGCCGCAGTACACGGGCCTCGAGGCGCTGCAGCAGCAGTACGCCGAGCGCGGCTTCACCGTCGTCGGCTTCCCGTGCAACCAGTTCGCCGGCCAGGAGCCGGGCAGCGCCGAGGAGATCGAGACGTTCTGCTCGACCACCTATGGCGTGACGTTCCCGATGATGGAGAAGGTCGACGTCAACGGCGAGGACCGTCACCCGATCTACGAGACGCTCACCGAGGTCGCCGATGCCGAGGGCCACTCGGGCGACATCCGCTGGAACTTCGAGAAGTTCCTCATCGCCCCCGACGGCACCGTCACCCGGTTCAGCCCGATGGTGACGCCCGAGGACGAGACCCTCGTCGCAGCCATCGAAGGGGCGCTCCCCGCCTGACGGCGGGCTGCGCTACTTGCGCGCCGCTGCCGTCGTGCGGTCGAGATCGGCCACCAGGTTGGAGGTGCGCGTCCCTGCCGAGGAGCGCGTCTTCTTGGTCGTCATCTCCAGATGGATCGAGATCGCGTAGCGCGTCAACCGCACCTGCGTGACATCCGGGTTGCCGGCCAGCCACTCCTCGATCACGGTGCGGTCGGCGTCATTGTCGGCTTTGATCACTGCGGTCATGTGCCACCGTGCCACGTTCTCGGCCCCGGCGCAGCATTTCCGGACATTTCTTCAGTCGGCCTTCGGCTGCAACTGCAGGGACAGGCTGTTCATGCAGTACCGCTCGCCGGTCGGCTGAGGGCCGTCGGGGAACACGTGACCGAGGTGCGAGCCGCACGTCCGGCAGCGAACCTCGGTGCGCAGCATCCCGTGACTGCGATCCTCGATGCGCTCGACGACCTCGTCGCTGAGCGCCTCGAAGAAGCTCGGCCAGCCGCAATGCGAGTCGTACTTGGTGGTCGAGGCGAACAGCTCGGCGCCACAGCCGGCGCAGTGGTAGGTGCCGTCGACCTTGGTGTCGACGTACTCACCGCTCCACGGACGCTCGGTGCCGGCCTGGCGCAACACCATGTACTGCTCGGGCGTCAGTAGCGCCCGCCATTCCTCGTCGGTGCGTTCGATCTCTGCCATGCCCGCAGTGTGTCACGCGGGCGCGACAGGGTGCATCGGTGGACCGAGGATCTCGCCACCATGACGGGCGAACGCCGCGGCGAGTCGCGGCACGTCGGGCATCGCCGACGGCGGCAACCGGTCGCCCTGCGCAGGCTCGCTGGCTTCGCGGTGAAAGTCCTCGACACCGGACGGAGTGGCCAGCTCCAGCAGGTGCACCTCGTCGCTGTCGACGCGAAACGTGTGCGGCACCCGGCGTGGGAGCCAGGCCATCTCTCCAGGACCCACGGCTCGCTCCACATCGCCGACACGCACCGTGATGTGTCCGGAGAGGACGAGCAGCGCGGTGTCCTCGCGGTCGTGCACGTGCAATGGGGGCGAGAACCCGAGTGCGGCCCGCTGCTCCATCACCGTCAGCGCGCCGTCCGTGCTGCGAGCATCGGCGAGGATCCGCAGCTGCGTCCCCAAGAACCATCGATCATCGCCTGCGTCGTTCATCGTCGTCGTCAACATGTGGTCGCACTCCTCGGTCATCGCGTCGTTCATCTTCAGTTCACTAGAGTTGGACTCTAGTGAGCTGTCCCGTACTCTACGCATGTGGACGACGGCGTCAAGATCGATCGCACATACCGATCACCCGGACGCGACGCGCAGGCACAGCGGACGAGGACGGCCGTCGTCCGAGCCGCACATGCCCTCTTCACCGCGAACGGGTACGGATCGACCACGCTGCAGCAGATCGCCGACGACGCCGGGGTGTCGGTGCAGACCGTCTATGGCGTGTTCGGCAACAAACCAGCGCTGCTGAAGGCGGCACTCGACGTCGCCATCGCCGGTGACGACCGGCCGGTGACGGTGAACGAACGGGACTGGATGCATGCCGTCCTCAACGATCCGGACCCGAGCACCCGTCTTCGCGCGTATGCCGCTGCCGTCCGGCGCATTCATGTCGGTGCGGCCGACATGTTCGTCGCGCTCGCTGCTGCAGCGGCAGCCGACCCCGCGCTCAGGGGGCTGTCGGACGAGACCGAGTCGCGCCGGCGCGCTGGAGCGTCATCGGTCGTCGCAGGACTTGCGTCGATGGGCGCGCTACGCGCCGACCTGCGCCGATCCACTGCGGTCGACATCGTCTGGACACTGAACAGCGCGGATGTGTTCGTGCTGCTCGTGCGACGCTCCGGCTGGAACCTGGGACAGTACGAGGAGTGGCTCGGCGCGACGCTCGTGCAGCAGCTGATCTGAGCCGAGTCACGAGTGTGCGTCGTGCACGAGAATCGCGATCTGCACCCGGTTCGCGACGCCGAGCTTGGTGAGGAGACGCGACACGTGTGCTTTGACGGTGGCCTCACTCATGAACAGCGATGCGGCGACCTCGGCATTGGACGCGCCGGCGCCCACAGCTGTCGCGACCTCGCGCTCCCGGTCCGTGAGCGACATCAGGCGCTCGGCGGCCCACCGGCGACGATCGGTCCTTTCATCGTCGCCGAGGTGTGAGAGCAGCGTGCGGGTGACCGACGGTGAGAGCATCGCTTCTCCTGCGGCCACGAGGCGAACGGCATTGACGATCTCTGTGGGCGCCGTGTCCTTCAACAGGAAACCGTCGGCACCGGCGCGGAGCGCGCTCATCACCTGCTCGTCGGCCTGGAACGTGGTCAGGACGATCACGTGTGGCGGTGTGTCGAGCCGGCGCAGGGCCGACGTGGCGGCAATGCCGTCCATCCCGGGCATCCGGATGTCCATCAGGACGACATCGGGTCGATGTGCCCGCACGGCTGCAACGGCGTCGGCACCATCGGCAGCCTCGCCCACCACTTCCATCTCCTCCGACGACGACAGGATCATCCGAAGACCCGCACGCACCAGCGCATCGTCGTCGACCAGCAGCACCCGGACCTTCACCACGGCAGGTCGGCCTCGACGACGAAGTCACCCGAGGCGTCCAGCCCGTGCACCAGGACGCCATTGGCCAGGGTCACCCGCTCCTGCAGACCGAGGAGGCCGGTGCCAGAACCCGGCAGATCCGGACGGGCGGGGGCGCCCAGTGCGCGTGGGTTCCGAACGCTGACGTGCAGTCCGTGGTTCGGCGCGCCCGCCACCCGAACCTGGGCAAGGGTGCCGCGAGCGTGCTTGCCGATGTTGGTCAGGGCCTCCTGCACGATGCGGTAGGCGTCACGACCCAACGGGCCGGGTGCGGATGATGCACCATCCACCTTCATCTCGAAGTCGACCTTCGCCCCCGCCCGACGAGTCTCCTCGACCAAGCGGGGAATGTCGGCCAGTGTCGGCTGAGGAACCGTCGATGCTCGCTCCTGCCCCGGCTCCTCGCGGAGCACGCCGATCACGTCACGCAGCTCCTCCAGCGCCTGGTGGGCCGTCAACCGCAAGAGCGCTGCGCTCTCCCGCACCTGGGCGGGAGGCAGGTCGAGCGCAACCTCCAGCGCGCCGGCATGCAGCGCCACCAGGGAGATGCGATGGGCGAGGACGTCGTGCATCTCCCGCGCGATTCGGGCCCGCTCGGCCAGCCGCGCACGTTCGGCACGGACGATCTGATCGGCCTCGGCACGCCGTGCACGGTCGCGCAATGTGGCGAGGAGCTGACGCCGGGCCCGGATGAACATGCCCCACGCGATTGCAGCGGCCGCCAGCGCCAGCGTCGGCAGCATCACCGACCAGGTGCTCGCCCTCCCCAGCCAGATCGAGCACACCACGGCCGAGGGCACGAACAGCGCGGCGATGACGAGGGCGGGCCGAACATGTCGATGCAACGCCAGCGAGGACAGCGCGAACAGCCCGGCCACCGTGCCCGACGTCGAGAACGCGCCCAGCAGGACGCACACCAAGGCCACACCGAACGGCCAGCGCCGACGCCACCACAGCGAGAGGCAGCACAGCGCTCCGAGTGCGACATCGATGGCCACCTGTCCCGAGGTCATCCGGGCGATGTCGTTCACCGTGACGCTCAGGATGATGCCGCCGGAGGCGGCGGCGATGACGAAGGCAGCGGCGTCGACGGACCAGTCGCGTCCGGTCCTGGGCCCGACGGTGTCGGGGTGAGCCGGGTCACTGGGTGCCACGATCGCCGTCGGTGCGGTCTGTGCCCACCATCTTCCCAACCAGGACATGACCCGAGCGTAGGGCTCACGGCGCCCCGTGCGCCATCGACGATCGTCGACATCGACACCGACGAACGTCGACATCGGACACCGACGAAAGGTGCCTGCGCAGAGGTGATGGGCGTCCTTTCGGACAGCCGATCATGGCCGGGTGCCCGATGCGCCGGCACGTCGGCCGGTTCAGGCTGGCCGCATGATCACGACCACAGCGCTCACCAAGAGCTACAACCAGGTGCCGGTCGTCCGCGACGTCTCGTTGCACTGCGAACCCGGCACCATCACGGGTTTCCTCGGAGCCAACGGCGCCGGGAAGTCCACCACCCTGAGAGATGATCGTCGGGCTGGCGCGACCCGATCGCGGCACGGCGACCGTCAACGGCCGACCGTTCGTCGAGTTGCCCAACCCCATCCGTGTGGTCGGGACGCTGCTCGACGCGTCGGCGATGCATGCCGGGCGCAGCGGCCGAGCGACCCTGACGACCGCTGCGCTGATGGCCGGCGTCGACACCAGGCGGGTCGACCACCTGTTGGACCTCGTCGGGCTCACCGATGCGGCGGACAAGCGGGTCGGCACGTACTCGCTGGGCATGCGCCAGCGCCTCGGCATCGCCCAGGCCCTCGTCGGTGAACCGGGGGCGCTGATCCTCGACGAACCGGCGAACGGCCTCGACCCCGAAGGCATCGCCTGGATGCGAACACTCCTCCGCGACTTCGCCGACCGGGGCGGCACGGTGCTGTTGTCCAGTCACCTGCTCCACGAGGTGCAGGCCACCGCCGATCACCTGGTCGTCATCTCCGACGGTGCCGTGGTGGCCGCCGGTCGGCTGGACGATCTGCTGGTCAGCTCCACGATCCTCGTGCGCAGCCCCGACCGCGGCGCACTTGCCGCGGCGCTCCGAGCGGCGCGGATCGACTTCGTCGCCGGGCCGGGAGATGCACTCACCGTGGACGCCGCCGATGGGCTGGTCACCACCGAGGTGCTGGCGGGCGTCGCCCGAGACCACCAGGTGCTGCTCACCGAACTGCGGCGGTCCGAGTCGAACGGGCTGGAGCAGCTGTTCTTCTCGCTCACGGCGGCCAAGGCGGCTCCGTCCGAGGACGTGGCAGCATGACCACATCATTCTCACCCCGAACCCTCGGCGTCGACCCGGCACCGTCGGACGCTGAGTCCATCCCGTTCGCTCGGCTCGTCCGGGTCGAGCTGGCCAAGGCCACCGACACTCGCGCCGCCCGCTGGCTCCTGGCGCTCGTGGGGTTGTCGACCGTCGGGATGATGCTCGTGCCGGTCCTCGCCCCGACGACCTTCGAGCAGACCGACGCCAGCTATCTCCGCGTTGCCGCGCTCGGGCTGACGATCCTCCTTCCGGTCGTGGCGATTCTGTTGTTCACCGGAGAATGGAGCCAACGCAGCGTCATCACCACGTTCACCCAGGAACCGCGACGTCTCCGCGTCCTGAACGCCAAGCTTGCGGTGTCGTTGCTACTGGGTGGTGGCGCTGCAGTCTTCGGTGGCGTGACCACTGCCGCCTGCCTCGGGTTGGCGTCGGCGTCGGGGCGGGAGCTGCAGGCGGACCTGACCGCCGGTGCCATCGGCGGTTATCTCCTCTTCGTGCTCCTCAACGTCCTCGGTGGGGTGGCGCTCGGGGTACTGCTGCAGAGCTCGGCGGCGGCCATTGCCGCCTCGTTCGCGCTCCCCGCCGCCGTGGCGGTGCTCGGCACCGCATCGACGTGGGTTTCGGACTGGATCGACATGTCCGGCACCTGGAATTCGGTGCTGGAGAACGACTGGGCCGGTCACGTGCCGCAGATCTCCGTGTCGATCGTGTTCTGGGTCGTGGTCCCGCTCGCCGCCGGCATCGTCCGGACGCTTCGTCGCGACGTCACCTAGTGGACACCCTGACCAGGGGCTGTCTGTGGGGCGGGTGGGTATCGAACCCACGACCCAGGGATTATGAGTCCCCTGCTCTGACCACTGAGCTACCGCCCCGAGTGCACTCGGGAGATCGCTAGACGAGGCGTATCTCGACGTTGCCGACCGTGAACGACGAGCCCCGCAGCGAGCGGTCGTGGGCGTGCAGGTCGGTGGCGACGATGCCGGAGCGGGTGTCGTGGGGCACGAACCGTACGGTACGCGATCCCAACGCCAGGGTGCGTGCTCCACTGTCGGCGTCGAGGCCGAACACGCCCGCCCAGCGTGCGCACAGCGCCTCAGGGTCCGTTGTGGCCACGTCGACGGCGACGATGTCGTCGACCTTCGAGGTGTGCGGCCGGTCGACGTCGAGCGCGTCCCAGAACCAGCGGCCACGCTCGGGCAGGCCGTCGAGCTCGACGGACGATCCACCCATGTCGCCGGGATGCAGTTGCGCGACGTGGAAGCCCTGCACGACGTGGCGGATGGAGACCCGGACGCCCAGCTGCTCGCAGCGGTCCAGGCAGGCGTCGATGTCGGAGACCTGGACGGACAGCAGGTACCCGGCACTACCGCCACGCTTGGCCAGCCAGCGGCCGATGGGGTGGTCGCGAGTGGTCGGGCTGACGACCTCCAGGTAGGTGTCGGCGCCGACGGCCATCGTGTCGTCGGCGATGCCGAACGCGGCCAGTTCAGGGTCGCCGAAGCCACGGCCGAGGCCGAGCCGCGACCGCAGCACGCTCGCCACCACCTGCGGCGACTCGGTGGCGATGACCACCTGGCGAAGATCGGCCCAGTCGGTCATCCCGGTGCCCTCAGTTCGGTGACGTGCAGCAACTTGGCGAGCATCCGCTCGAACCCTTCCGGATCGGCCTGGTGCGCGGCCATCGAGTCGACGGCCATCTTGTCGGTGGCCACGGTGAGCACGTTCGCCTCGACCGCGTCGAGGCCGACCCGGGCGATGTCGCGGGGGTCCTCCTTGTTGCCGGCGACATGGGCCGCCATGCGCGTGTCGACCGAGCCGAGCACCCACGAGGTGACCTTCGTGCCCTGCCCGGCCAATTCGGCACGCGTGATCGCACTGAGGAACCACGTCGCGGCCTTCGACGTGGAGTAGCCACCCATGAACGCCGCCGGCACCACCGCGGCGACGGAGAGCACGTTGACGATGTGTCCCCCACCGTTGGCCGCGAGCACCGGGGCGAACGCCCGCGTCATGGCCAGCGTGCCGAAGTAGTTGACCTCCATCTCGCGCCGGGCCGCGTCGGGGTCGTCGGTGAGCACCAGGCGGACGTTGGCGTGCAGGCCGGCGTTGTTCACCAGCAGGTTCACGTCACCGCAACGCTGGGCGGCCGCAGCCACCTGGGCGCGCGTCGGTGATGTCCAGCTGCACCACTTCGGCACCCGGCACGTCGGCGTCGCCGGGGTCGCGCGCACCGGCATAGACCTTGGCGGCGCCACGGGCGAGCAGTTCGTCGACGACCGCCTTGCCCACGCCGCGGTTGCCACCGGTGACCAGTGCGACGGCGCCACGGATGTCGGTCATGGGCCGAACCCTATGCCAGACCCACCGCTCGTACGGCCACGAGCACCACGAATCGGCTGGGCGGACGCTTCTTCTTCCAGCGCGCCTTCCAGGGCCGCATCGCCCACTGCCAGCCGTACCAGGTGCGGTGTTGCCTCCAGCGAATGCCCAGATCGTGGGCGAGTTCGTCGAGCATGTCGTCGGTGAGGAACTCGATGGACGGCACCGACTCGGAGCGCGTGCCGTACTGCCGTTCGAACTGCGCGTGACGCTCGGCCACCATCGCGTCGCCGGCGGCACGGGTTCGGTAGATCGGCGTCTCCAGCACCACCAGGCGGCCGCCCGGCTTCAGCACGCGCAGACCTTCGCCGAGCGTGCGCCGGTAGTCGGTCGAGTAGTGCAGGCTGGCGTTGTAGACGACCAGGTCGGCGGTGGCGTCGGCGAACGGCAGGTCGTCCATCTCGGCCTGATATCGCTCGAACGGGTGGACGAAGTGACGCGCCGCGCCGAGGCCGTCGGTGTCGTCGACCGTGATGTCCACCGCGTGGGCGTCGTGACCCAGCTCGCTGGCCCGGTTGGAGAGCCACCCCAGACCGGCGCCGACATCGACGACGGTGAGGGCTGGCGGCGCTGCCGTCAACACCTTCGAGCGGACAGTGCGCCAGGTGCAGCGGCGGATCCTCCACTGCCACTCGATCGGCCCGTCGGGCGTCGGCTCAGGAAGGCGGCGGAAGTACTCGGGGTCGTCGCTGGCGCGGCCCTCGGCCATGCGCACGGCCGTGTACTCCTGCAAGAACTGGGCGTAGAAGTCGGCCCGGTCGGGCGGCAGGCAACGATGGATGCCGTCGACGACGGGGTACGTGGCGCGCAGCTTCATCGCCGGCGCAGCTCCACCACGTAGTGGTCGGCGGCGCGCACGACCGGCCACCAGGTCTCGGTGCGGCGCTCGATGCGATCCAGGCGCTCGATCAATACCGGATGGCGCGCCGCGAACGGCTCGACGTACGACGGCGGGACGAACGCCCCCAGCGCCCACGACCGCTCGCACGAGAACCACGGTGAGAACGCCTTCGTCAGTGCGTCGACCGAGGGATAGCGAATGGTGAGCCCTCGCCACTCGGTGCTCGCCTTGAGCCGCCGGACGGCCTTGCGCCCCTGCAGGTGCCCCAGGTACCAACCCCACTCCCACGGCACCACCGGCCCCATCACGCAGAGCACCGCCACTCCCCCGGGCCGCACGGCCCCCGACAGGCCGGATGCGACGGCGCCGACGTCGGCGACGCAGTTCAGCCCGCCGAAGTTCGACAGCACGCCGTCGAAGGGGCCGCGCTGCGCGCCGAGCGCACCGATGTCCTCCGCGTCGGCGCGCACGGCATCGACGCCACGGGCGCGGGCGACGTCGACCATGCCCTGCGACGCATCCGTGGCGAGGACCGTCACGCCGCGTTCCATCAGATGCAGCGCGTCGACACCGGTGCCGCAGTTCAACTCCAGCACTCGCGAGCCCGCAGCGAACAGGACGTCGGTGCGGCGCCACACCGCGGCACGCATGGTGCGGCCGATGACGGTGTTCGTGAACGTGTCGTCGTAGTCGGCCGCGAGATCGTCGAACGGTGACCCGGACGCGTCGCCGGCCGGAGCGGGCTCGGCGTGCAGTGTCAGACCTCGACCTCGTCGGCCACCGACAGCAACGCCAGGCGCGCCGCCTCCGCGGCAGCGGCCTTCTCGGCCGACGCAGTCGGGTCGGTGTCGCTGAGGCGGTGGGCGTCGACGGCATTGAACAACCACTGATCGGCGTACGAGTAGTACTGCTTCGAGTGCCGCCCCATGATCTTGTGATCGCGGTCGCTGCCGGTGTTCCACTCCGACGAGAAGACCAGCTTCGGCTTCACCTTCTCGTAGAAGCCGGTGTTCTTGATGGGGTAGGCGACCGTGGTGAAGAAGATGTCGGGGTCGGTGGTCTTGACGTGCTCGATGGTGGCCTCGATGTCGCTGTACTCCTCGCCGTCGTAGCCCCACATCAGGAACATGCCCACCTCGATGCCGTGCTCCTTGGCCAGGCGGGTGGCGGTCTGCACCTCCTCCACCTTCACGCCGCGCTGCATCGCATCGAGGATGCGCTGGCTGCCGCTCTCGGAACCGATCCAGATGCGGTAGCAGCCCAGTTCGGCCAGCGCCTGGACGACGTCGTCCTTCTTCATCCGATCGGCACGCGAGATGGTCTCGAACGGGATGCGCATGCCGCGCCGCTTCATCTCGTCGTTGTACTCGTGCAGCCACTTGTGGCTGATCGTGAACACGTCGTCGGCGTACCACACCTGTTCGGGCGCGTACCGCTCGACGATGTGCTGCACCTCGTCGACGCAGTCGATGGGGCTGCGCCGGCGATGCGAGTAGCCGAACACCGCGTGGCTGCACCAGTTGCACTTGTACGGGCAGCCGCGAGCCGTGATGAGGTTCACCGAGCCCATGCCGTGATGCTCGCGCCACACGTCGACGTAGGCGGAGGTGTCGATGGCTTCGCGGTCCGGCCACGGCAGCGAGTCGATGTCGGCGATCTTGTCGCGCGCCGGGTTGTGCACGGCCTTGCCGTCCTCGTCGCGGAACACCGTGCCGGCCACACCGTGGAGACGATGCTTGCCGTGGTCGCGCAGCGCAGGCAGCAACTCGGCCATGGTGGCCTCGCCCTCGCCCACGACCACCACGTCGGCGCCGCGCTCGATGTAGTCGTCGGGGTAGTTGGCGCTCTCCGGGCCGCCGAACACCACGGTCCAGCCGAACCGCTTGGCTTCCTGCGCCACCCACAGGGCGTTGGCCCGCGTCATCAGGTTCGTGTACACGCCGACCACGCCGTTGGGTGTCGCCGCGAAGCGGTCGGACAGCGCGTCCTTCGACGAGAACGTGGTGTCGAACACCTCGACGTCGAACCCCTCACGCTTCAGGTACGCGCTCAGGTAGAGGATGCCCAGCGGCGCGTAGGGCTTCATGATCTGGCGTTCCTTCTCGTCGTCCCACAAGAAGTAGCCGTGCGTCAGAAGGATGTCGGGCATCGGGTCGCCAACTCCTGGAGTAGTGCGGCGGCGTCGTCGGGCGACGTGCCACGTCGAAGAACGTACGTGGGGCGGTCGAGCAGACCTTCCACGAAGTCGTCAGGGAGATCATCGCGCTCGATCGGCAGCGAGGCGTCCCAGAATCGCTGACGGGCCTCGGCGCGGTCGATCGGCTCGAGCGACAGCTCCGTGTCGGCGTCGAGCAGCACGACGGCGTGCACCCCGTGCGTGGGGAACCGACGCTCGGCGGGCGGCACGATGGGCATCTTCCACCCCTCTGCCGAGGTGTGTGGCACGAGTTCGATGCCGGCGAGCTCGGGGAACCGCTGCGCAGCCTCCTGGGTGAGCATCATCCGCCACGGGTACCCGGCCAACTGCTCGACCCTGCGGCCGGCCGCGGCATAGACCCAGTCGTCGCTGACCACGGCCATGCCGCGTCGCAGGCACGAGTAGGTGATGGTGCTCTTGCCGGCACCCGACGGACCTCGCAGCAACAGGCCGGTGCCCTCGTGGGCCACCAGCGCGCTGTGCACGGCGTGCAGACGCCGCTGGGCCACGTGGACGTTGGTGAATGCCGCCTCGGCGAACAGACGCACCGCGTCGGTGATGGTGCTCAGCGACTCGGACAGGACGAGCTCGGCCCGCCCCTCGCGCTGGTGCACGATCGCCGTCGACGAACCGCAGCGCACCGTCATCGTGCCGTCGCCGAACTCGGCGGTGACGTTCGGCCAACCGGGGTCGCCGGCGGCATCGGGCACGACCGTGATGTCCAGGTGCAGCGAGCCACCGATGGCGAGCGACTCGGGGTACTGACACAGGGTGCCGTCGAGCGCGTCGAGGACCGCCGCGGAGTTGGTGCTGATGGTCAGCGCAGAACCCAGCGGCGCAGCGTCCCGTCGCAGCAGACCCGTCATCGGGCTGACTCTAGAACAGATTTCTCGAAGTGCCCACTTCGGTTGGTCTGTTCTCCAGGAACTTAAGTTCCTGGTGAACAGCCCGAGGCAGCAGCGCTCGAGTGGGACGGCTCCAGCCGAAAACGGCGAACGACCCGCCGAAGCGGGCCGTCTGCACTGGCTCCGAGAGCAGGGCTCGAACCTGCGACCCGCTGATTAACAGTCAGCTGCTCTGCCAACTGAGCTATCTCGGAATGGCGTGAGAGAGGATAGCAACCGACGCCGCCGGTTCACTCCTCCCTTCGGGCTCTTGACTCACTCTTCTTCGAGGAACTCCTTCAACCGCTGGCTGCGCATCGGATGACGCAACTTGGCCAGGGTCTTGGCCTCGATCTGGCGGATGCGCTCGCGGGTGACGCCGAACTCCTTGCCGACGTCCTCCAGCGTGCGCGCCTGGCCGTCGTCGAGCCCGAAGCGCATGCGGACGATCTCCTGCTCGCGCTCGCTCAGTTCGCCGAGGGCTTCCTCGACCGCCTGGGTGAGCATGCGCTTGGTGGCCATGTCGGCCGGCGCGTCGGCGGACAGGTCCTCGATGAAGTCGGCCAGGTTGCTGTCGTCCTCCTCGCCCACGGGCGAGTCGAGCGACAGCGGGTCCTGGCTGATGCGCAGGATCTCGCGGATCTTGTCGGGCGGCAGGCCGCAGCGGTCGGCCAGCTCGTCGAGCGTGGGCTCACGCTCGAGTTCCTGATGCATCTGGCGCTGCATGCGCAGCACGCGGTTCATGCTCTCGACCATGTGCACCGGGATGCGAATGGTGCGCGCCTGGTCGGCGATGCTGCGCGTGATGGCCTGACGAATCCACCACGTCGCGTAGGTGGAGAACTTGAATCCCTTGGTGTGGTCGAACTTGTCGACCGCACGCATGAGGCCCAGATTGCCTTCCTGGATGAGGTCGAGGAACTGCATGCCACGGCCGCTGTATCGCTTGGCGATGCTGACGACCAGGCGCAGGTTGGCCTGGATGAGCTCGCTCTTGGCGCGCTGACCCTGGTGCACCTGGCGCATCAGCCGCCGCTGCTCGACCGCGTCGAGCTCGGTGTCGATGGAGGCGTCGAGCTTCTCGGCGGCCTGCTTGCCGTCCTCGATGGCCTGGGCGAGGCTGCGCTCGTCGTCGACCGTGAGCAGGTCGACCCGTCCGATCTCCTTCAGGTACATGCGCACGGTGTCGGCGGTGCCGCCCGTGTCGACGCGTTCGTGACTCAGCTTGGTGACGCGGCGGCGACGGCGACGGGCCAGCAGCCCGTCGGTGTCCTCTTCCGGAAGGTCGTCGATGGGCACGTCGTCGACGCGCACGATGCCCTGTGGTGCGGTGATGTCGCCCAGTTCCTCGACGCGATCGTCGATGGCGATGCCCAGTCCGCCGAGGCGGGACTCGACTTCCATCAGCACGTCGCCGGTCAGCTCGACCTTGCGCAGGACATGCGCGATCTCGTCCGCGTGGAGGACACCGGCGGTCGAGCCGCGCTCGACCATCGACTGCCATTCCCCTGCGTCGACACCGTCGTACGGAATCGACTGGGCAGTTGCGTCAGCTGTCCCGTTGCTCACCACGCTCCTCGTTCACGCCTTGGATCCACCCTAGCAATGCCTCCGCTGCACCATCGGCAGAATCGGGATCGTCGATGAGTTCCAATGCCAGTCGAGCATCGCGCATCGAGCGCAACATCTCCGGATCCGTGATGCTCGATTGACTGGAAAGCAAACGACGCGTCGTCGCGGAAATGAGGTTTCGGGCCTCGATGACAGGTTCCGCATCGACGTCGGTGACGGCGGCGCGTTCGAGGAACTCGCGCGCCTCGGGGTCGGCCAACTCGAGCGCCGGCTCGATGGCACCACCCGCTTCGGCGACGGCGAGGAACGCTCGTCGGGCGACGTCCTGCGCGAACAGTTCCTCGACGAGCCACGGGGCGATGTCGTCCCATCGCTGCAGCAGCATCGCCACTGCGACGAACTCGGCGTTCTCGGCCGAACCGACCTGTCGTGTCGGTGCGATGCGCACCGGTGCCCGACCGCCCGTCCGCAGCGCTGCGGTGAGGTCGCTCACCTGCAGGCCGACGTGCGCGGCGACCTGCCCGGCGTACAGCTTCTGCACGTTCTGAGTCGGGATGCTCGGCGACGATGGCCATGGCCTCCTGGGCCATGCGCGCGCGGTCCTCGGGCGAGCGCAGCTGCCGGCTGTTCAACACCTGATTGAGGCGGAAGCCCAGGAACGGCAAGGCGTGGTCGACCGCGTCCTTCAGCGCGTCGGGGTCCTTCACGCTGAGCTCGCCGGGGTCCATGCCCTGCGGGAAGCGGGCCACGCTGACGCGGACCTTGTACTTGTCCTCCCACTCGTAGAACCGCTGCGCCGCGCCCTGGCCGGCGGCATCGGCATCGAACGCCAGCACCACCTGGCTGGCGTAGCGCTTCAACAGCCGTACGTGGTCCTCGGTGAGTGCGGTGCCACAGGTGGCGACCGCACGCCGAACTCCCGCTCGATGGAACCCGATGACGTCGGTGTAGCCCTCGCACACGATGACCTGATCGGCACCGACGATGTCGCCCTTGGCCCAGTGCAGTCCGTACAGCGTCTTCGACTTGGCGTAGATGGGCGTCTCGGACGAGTTCTTGTACTTCGCCGGGTCGCTGCTGCCGGGCATGATGCGGCCGCCGAAGGCCACCGGCTCGCCGTTCTCGGTGAAGATCGGGAACATCACCCGGGCGCGGAACGAGTCCTGCAGGCGGCCGGCCTTGTTGGTGAAGGCGAGGCCGGTGTCGCGCAACACGTCGGCCGGCATCTTCAGGTCGCGGCACAGGGCGTCCCAGTCGTCGGGCGCCCACCCGAGCTTGAACTGACGGGCCACGTCGCCGGACAGACCGCGGCGGCGCAGGTAGTCGCGCGCCTCGCGCGCATCGGGCGATGTGAGCAGACGTTGGTGGTACCACTCGACCGCACTGGCCATCGCGTCGACGAGCGACTTGCGCCGCGATCGATCCTTCGACTGATCGGCACCGGTGTAGCGCAGCTGGATGCCGGCCTTCGATGGCGAGTTGCTCGACCGCGGTGACGAAGTCGACGTGGTCGATCTCCTGCACGAACTTGATGACGTCGCCGGCTGCGCCGCAGCCGAAGCAGCGATAGCGGCCCGTCTCGTCGCGCACGTTGAACGAGCCCGACCGTTCCGCGTGGAACGGGCACAGCCCCACCTGGTTGCGGCCGACGCGGCGCAGGGCGACGTACTGGGACACGACGTCGGACAGCACCAACGAGGCGCGCAGCCGGTCGATGTCCTCCTGTTCGATCGCCATGGTGGCCGTACCCTACCGGCGGGGTGTGACACCGCCGAAAGGGCAGGGTGGGGCGCTCAGCGCTCCTGCGGGGGCGGCGGCGGTTCGGGGACGTGCTCGTCAACGACGACGTTGCGCGTGGCCTTCAGCGAGAAGCCGATGGAGGCGAAGAGCACGATCGCGATGACCAGCAGCGACAGCCACGTGGGGATGGCGTACCACTTGTGGATGAGCATCTTCACGCCCACGAAGGCGAGGATGATGGCCAGCCCCTCCTGCAGGTAGCTGAACCGGGCGTGCATGTCGGCGAGCAGGAAGTACAGCGCGCGCAGGCCGAGGATGGCGAAGGCGTTCGACGCGAACACGATGAACTGCTCGCGGCTCACCGCCAGGACCGCCGGCACGGAGTCGACCGCGAACAGCACGTCGGTGGCCTCGACCAACAGGAGCACGGCGAACAGCGGCGTGGCCACCCGATGACCGTTCTTGCGCGTGAACAGGCGCTGGCCGTCGAGCTCGTCGGTGAGCGGGACGATCTTGTGCACCAGCTTCAGGAACTTGCTGTTCGCCGGGTCGACGTGGTCGTCGTCGCTGACGACCAGCTTGATCGCGGTGTACAGCAGGAACGCACCGAAGACGTACAGCACCCAGTCGAACTTCTCGATGAGCGCAACGCCGGCGAAGATGAACACGGCGCGCAGGATGAGCGCACCGAAGATGCCCCAGAACAGCACGCGGTGCTGGTAACGCCGTGGCACCAGGAAGTAGCTCATGATCAGCGCCCAGACGAAGACGTTGTCGACGCTGAGGCTCTTCTCGATCAGGTAGCCGCTGTAGTACTCGCCCGCCGCGCCGCCGCCGAAGCCCCACCACACGACCAGGCCGAAGGCGAGGCCGATGCTGATCCAGACGACGGACTCGATGGCCGCTTCGCGGGTGTAGACCTCGTGGCCCTCACGGTGCACGACGAGCAGGTCGACGAGCAGCAGCACCATGATCAGCGCGAGCAGGCCGATCCACCAGCCCGCGCCGACGTCGAGCTCGACGAACGAACCCGAACCTTCGGCGGCAGCGAGGAGCGTCATCGGTCAGTCACGCGTGAACATCCCGGCGACCCCGCCGGCCGCGCCCGAGTTGGAGGTACCGACGAAGCCCATGATCCAGCTCTGCAGCTCCATCGGGTTGCGGGTCTGCGTCCACACCTTGCCCGGGCCGGTGAACTCGAACACGAAGCCTTCGCCGCTCTTGAAGCTCTGCACGAGCCCGCCGCCGCTGGCCTTGCGCATGCCCATCGTCACGGTCTCCTCGTAGGCGACCATGTGGCCGGTGTCCACCGTGAGGGTCTGGCCCTCGCCGAGGTTCCACACCTCGAGGGCCCCGTAGCAGGCGAACACGACGTGTCCCTGCCCGTCGGCACGCATGATGAAACCACCCTCGCTGCCGAACAGGTTCTTGAACCCGCCCCACTTGGCGTCGAGGTTGACGGTGACGTCGTTGGCGAGCCACGAACCCTTGGAGATGAACAGCGCGGTGCCGGGGTTGATCTCGAGCATGGTGACGTCGCCCGGCAGGCGCGCCGCCACGTCGACGAAACCGCCGGAGGCCGGCGCCGTGTACGTGCTGACGAAGAAGCTCTCGCCACCGAGCGCGGCTCGCTTGAGCGACTTCATGATGCCGCCCTCGGCCTTCGCCGCGAGCGTGACTCCGGAGGACATCGCCATCATGGCGCCGCCCTCCACCTTCACCGGTTCGTTCGGACCCAACGTGAGTCGGGCAACACCGAACGCCGGCCCCTGACGCGTCTGCACCTGCACCGTTCGCTCCTTTCGGTTGTCATGATCATGCCGCGGACGAAGCGTCCGCGACGATCACTTCGTCGAGGACGTGTTGCCGCCGAGCACGGCCTGCGCCGCCGCGAGGCGGGCGATCGGCACGCGGAACGGGCGAGCAGCTGACGTAGTCGAGACCGGCCTCGTAGAACAGCTCGATGCTCTCGGGGTCGCCACCGTGCTCGCCGCACACGCCGAGCTTGAGGTTCTTCTTCACCGAACGGCCACGAGCGGCGCCCATCCGGACGAGCTCGCCGACGCCGCCCTGGTCGATGGTCTCGAACGGGTTGCGCTTCAGCAGGCCCTGCTCGAGGTAGGCCGGCATCATGCGGCTCTCGACGTCGTCGCGGCTGAAGCCGAACGTCATCTGGGTGAGGTCGTTGGTGCCGAAGCTGAAGAAGTCGGCCTCCTCGGCGATCTCGTCGGCGCGGATCGCCGCGCGGGGCGTCTCGATCATCGTGCCGATGGTGATGTTCGGCGGGTTCTTCATGCCCTTCGAGCGCCGCGGTCGACCTCGGTCTGGACCCACGAACGGGCGAGGGCCAGCTCCTCGCGGGTGACGGTGAGCGGGATCATGATCTCGACGATCGGGTTCTTGCCCTTCTTGCGCAGCTGCGGCGGCGGCGCGCATGCAGCGCCTTCACCTGCATCGCGTAGAGGCCGGGCTTGACCACGCCGAGGCGGACGCCACGGGTACCGATCATCGGGTTGTGCTCGGCCCACTCCTCGGCGGCCTTCAGCTCGGCCGTCCTCGCGTCTTGGTGAGGCCCGTGGTGGCCTTCTTGATGCGCAGCTCCTCGACCGACGGCAGGAACTCGTGCAGCGGCGGGTCGAGCAGGCGCACCGTGACGGGCAGGCCGTCCATCGCCTCGAGGATCTCCTCGAAGTCGATCTGCTGGACACGACCGAGCTCGGCGAGCGCCTTCTCCTCCTGCCTCGGCGGTCTGGGCGAGGATCATCTCGCGCACGACGGGCAGACGGTCGGGCGCCAGGAACATGTGCTCGGTGCGGCACAGGCCGATGCCCTCGGCGCCGAGCTCGCGAGCGTTGGTGGCGTCCTCGCCGGTGTCGGCGTTGGCGCGCACGGCGAGCTTGCCCTTGCGGACCTGGTCGGCCCACTTGAGGATGACGTGTGAACTCGGCCGGCGGCTCGGCGGCCTCCAGCTTCATCGCGCCGAGCGACGACCTCGCCGCGTCGTGCCGTCGAGGGTGATGATGTCGCCCTCCTTGACGACGACGTCGCCGACCGTGAACTGCTTGCCCTCGATCTTGACGGCCTCGGCGCCGACGATGGCCGGGGTGCCCCAGCCACGGGCGACGACGGCCGCGTGGCTGACACGAGGCCGCCGCGAGCGGTGAGGATGCCTTCGGACGACCATCATGCCGTGCACGTCTTCGGGGCTGGTCTCGTTGCGGACCAGGATGACCTTCTCGCCGCGCGTCGGCGGCGGCGTCGGCGTCGTCGGCGGTGAAGTACACCTTGCCGACCGCGGCACCGGGCGAGGCGGCGAGACCCTTGGCGAGCACCTTGCCCTTGCCCGCGAACTGCGGGTGCAGCACCTGGTCGAGGTGCTCGGCGGTGACGCGGATGATCGCCTCCTCCCGGGTGATCTTCCAGCGCTGGTTGCCCTTGCCGGAGCCCTTGGTCATGTCGACGGCCATCTTCAGCGCGGCCGCGCCGGTGCGCTTGCCGACGCGGGTCTGCAGCATCCAGAGCTTGCCCTGCTCGATGGTGAACTCGGTGTCGCACATGTCCTGGTAGTGCGCCTCGAGCCGGGCGAAGATGTCGAGCAGATCCTTGTGGATCTCGGGGAAGTGCATGCTTCATGTGGTCGAGGTCTTCGGTGTTGCGGATGCCGGCCACCACGTCCTCGCCCTGGGCGTTGATGAGGAAGTCGCCGTACGGCTTGTTCTCGCCGGTGGCGGCGTTGCGGGTGAAGCCCACGCCGGTGCCGGAGTTGTCGTCGCGGTTGCCGAACACCATCGCCTGCACGTTGACGGCGGTGCCGAGGTCGTGGCTGATGCGCTCGCGCACGCGGTAGGCGATGGCGCGGGCGCCGTTCCAGCTGGCGAACACGGCCTCGACCGCGCCGCGCGAGCTGCTCGCGGGGCTTCTGCGGGAACGGCTTGCCCGGTGGCCTTCTTGACGACGGCCTGGTACTGCTTGCACAGCTCCTTCAGCGCCTTGGCCGGCGAGGTCGGCGTCGTTCGTCACGCCGGCCTTGGCCTTGGCGGCCTCGAGCGGGTGCTCGAACAGCTCGCCGTCGACGCCGAGCACGATGCGGCCGTACATGGCGATGAAGCGGCGGTAGCTGTCGTACGCGAAGCGCTCGTCGTCGGTGACGTTGGCGAGGCCCTTGACGCTCTCGTCGTTGAGACCGAGGTTGAGGACGGTGTCCATCATGCCCGGCATCGAGAACTTGGCGCCCGAGCGCACCGACACGAGCAGCGGGTCGAACGGGTCGCCGAGCTTGCGGCCCATCGTCTTCTCCAGCTTGAACGACCTGCTTGGCGATCTCCTCGTCGAGCCCGTCCGGCCAGCCGCCGTTCATGTACGCACGGCAGGCGTCGGTGGTGATGGTGAAGCCCGGCGGCACCGGCAGCTTCAGCACGCTGGTCATCTCGGCGAGGTTCGCACCCTTGCCACCGAGGAGATCCTTGTACTCCATCGGAGGGCGGCGGTGCTTGTGGTCGAAGGCGTAGACGTATGACACGGGGGTGAAGTCTACGGTGCCGCACCCATGTTCTGCTGGAGTTTCGCGGCTCTAGGCTGCAAGCGTGCCGTCCCCGTCCGCGCAGTTCCGCTTCATGGGCTTCCCGGTCCACGTGCGCGCCGGCTTCTGGATGTTCATGGCACTCGTCGTGTTCATCCAGGGCCCCCGATTCGGCATCCCGTTCGCGGTGTTCCTCGCGGTGTTCACGCTCATCCACGAACTGGGTCACGCCTTCGCGGCGCGCAACACCGGAGCCCGCGCCGAGATCTCGCTCGACTTCATGGCCGGCTACGCCGCGTACACGCCGTCGCGACCGCTGACACGTGGCGAACGAGCGATCATCTCGTTCGCCGGACCGGGCGTGCAGATCGCCATCGGGTCGGTCGTCTACCTCGCCCTGCGCGGCGCCCTCGCCGGCCCCGAGGCCGGCAACGCGGTGCAGCTCGCGGTGTTCTGGGCCGGTCCGGTCATCGGCCTGCTGAACCTGCTGCCACTGCTGCCCTTCGACGGCGGGCACCTGGCCGAGATCGGCGTCGAGCTCGTCGCCCCGAAGCGGGCCCACGCATTCATGCAGTGGTTCACCGTCGGCGCCACCGGCATCGCCATCGCGGTCATGGCGCTCGAGCCCGAACTGCGCCGCTGGGTGTTCTTCGCGCTCATCCCGTTGCTGTCGGTCGCCGCGGCGATGAGCCAGGAGAAGCAGCGCGGTCACCGCAGCCAGAGCCAGCAGGCACTCGCCCGCGCCGAGGCGCTCGCCTGGGCGGGCGACGTGGTCGACTTCCCGCGTGGTGCGGTGCCGTCACCCTGGTACCGGGCCTGGCAGCAGCTGCGCGCCGGCGACCAGCAGGCCGCGCTGCACGTGCTGCTGCTCGACTTCGCCGACACCGAGCCCGTCAACTGGTGGCCGCCCGACGCGGCCCCCGACGATGCGCTGCGTCAGGTGGCCGCGCTGCTGCCCTCTCCCCTGCCCACCGGCCGCGCCTACAGCAGCTACGTCCTGTCGGGTGTGCTGCTGCGGTTGGGGCGCCACGAGGAGGCCGCGCACTACGCGGCCGAGGCGTACGGGTCCAGCCGTCAGCCCGCGCTCGCGGTGCACGTCGCCCGAGCTGCTGCCGCGATGGGGCATCGCACCACGTCGCTCGGTTGGCTGCGCGCGGCGGCGAAGTCGTCGCCCGACACCGTCTCCGACGCAGTGGCGACAGCCAAGGAGTTCGAGTCGTTTCGCAACGACCCCGAATTCGTGGCCGTCAGCGGCTGATCACTCCGCGGCCGGTGCCTCGCCCGCGTCGGTGAAGTCGGCATCGGCCAGCAGCGTGGCGATGAGCTCCTTCACGCCGAGGTTGCCGAGACGCTTCGCCTCCAGCTCGAGCGACGCGTTGTGGACCGTGTCGGTGAGCGTGATCTCCAGCGTCGCCAGCTTCTGGTGCACACTGACGAGCAGCGTGCTGCGGTCGAACTTGACCATCTTCACCATCTCGTTCCAGTGCCCGACCAGCGCCTGGGTGTCGCGGCCGAACGTGTAGACGGTGGTCGGCGAGACGGCGAGGACGAACGACCGGGGCAGTTCCTTGAGGTTGCCGAACACCTTGCCGCCGGCCATCCCACCGACGACCGCGCCGAGGCCCTGGAAGTCGGTCCCGAAGCCGATCACGCTGCCGAGCGCCATGCCGGCGCCCTGGGCCTGGGTGTAGCCGCGTGGGTGAACGAGGGCGACGTCGGTGATGGTGTCCTCGGGAATGAGGGCCTGGACGGCTTCGAGGGCGGACTCTTCGCGGGACATACTGACTCCTTCGTCGGGAAGCGATTCGGAGCAGTGTCTAGTCGCTCCGCAGCGGCCCGTCCACCTGCGCCGCCAACGACTTCGGGGCGATGAGGCTGTACGTGGTGTGGATCAGCTCGGTCACCTCGGTCCAGTCCACGGGCGCGGTGGCGAGGTCGAGCACCACCCACCCGCCACGCGCCAGGTAGGGCGCCGGCGTCACGCGAGGGTCGTCGAGCAGCGCGGGCAACTCGTCACGGTCGGCCTTGACCATGATCGACCCGCCGTCGCCCGGGAAGCAGAAGATCTTCTTGCGGACGCGGAAGTTCACGCTCGTCTCCCACGTCAGCTCTTCCGTCGCCTCGGGCAACGCGAGGGCGATCGAGCGAATGCGGTCGAGCTGTTTCGCGGCCTTCGCCGGAGTGAGCGGCATGCCGCCCAGTCTGGCGCGTCAGGACTGCAGTGCGGAACGAGGGACGTAGGCCAGCACCGTCTCGCCGACGCTGGTGGTGACGCGGGCACCGAGGCGCTCCGCATCGGCCGTCGTCAGACGCTGCAGCAGCTTGGGTGCGGTGACGGCGCGGCTGTCCATTCGCTCGACCAGCTCCTGGCCCGGGTAGCAGCCCTTGGTGAAGCTGACCGCGGCGTCGGTGATGCCGGTCTCGGCGGGAATGGTCTCGCCGGGCACGATCTCGGCGCCCATGGCCGGCCACGCCGCGTCGACACGCGCCGCGAGCAGGTCGGCCGCCGTGCCCTCGGCCACATCGACGGGCGGCGTCGGTGCCTCGCCCAGCAGGTCGAACCCGCCACCCCAAGCGACCACGGCCACCGCCGGCGTCGACTCTGCGGCGGTACTGCCGCGAACCGCGAGGCACCGCCAGTCGAGCGGCGTGATGTCGGCCTTCACCCGGATCTTGAACCGGTTCAGGCGCGCCACCATCGTGTCGCCGAACCCTGCATCGGTGTCGAGCACGAACGTCTCGTCCTCGGTGCGCCACACGCGCAGCAGCACATCGACCTTGCCGGTGGGCTGCAGCACGAACGACCAGGTGCTCTGCCCCACCTGCAGCGGGCGGAGGTCCTGCGACAACTGCGACTGCAGGTAGCTCGCCGCATCGGGCCCCACCACCTGGACGACATCTCGGGGGTACTCGATCCAGAACATGGGGTGCAGTGTCGCACGGCCGACCGGGATGACACACTGCGGTGATGGAATCCGACGTCGTCGCCCGTCGCATCAGCGACGGGCTGCAGCTCACGCTCCGCCGCCTCGCCACGCTGGCCGGCGGCATCGCCGTCATCGCCGGGCTCATCGGGCTGGCCACGTTCGCCACCGGCTGGTGGGTGTTCGATGCGAGCACCGGATGGATCGTGCTCGGCGGGGTGCTGTGCCTGGTGCCGGCGCTGGCCGCCGCGGCCGGCTGGGGCATCGTGCGCGCCGGCGCCCACTGGGCGCCCCGCCTGGTGAACGACATCGGCCTGTTCCTGGCCGGGCCGGCGACACCCGCGTCGAAGCTGCTCATCGACTACGACAGCGGTCAACCCGTGGTCGTCTCCGCACGCCGGTTCGGCCCCGTGCGCACCGAGCTCGAGACCCGCAAGGCGGACCTTCCGGCGCTCTACTTCGGCGCCCGCGCGATCACCTACGTGCCGGCGCTGGCCGCCATCGCCGTCATCGGCATGCTCGGCGTCGGCATGTTGGGCACGCTGCTCCTGCTCGGCGGCCTCATCGACTGACCCGCCACCTGATCGGCGAAGCCGGACGTCACCGGACTCAGGCGGGGCGGGACCTGGCCTGGGTCATGCGGCGGGCCGCGGGGACGGCGGCCATCAGGGCTGCGGCCTTGTTGCGGCACTCGAGGTCCTCGTCGTCGGGCACGCTGTCGGCCACGATGCCCGCGCCGGCCTGGAACGAGGCGCCGTTGCGCGCCGACGAACATGGTGCGGATGGCGATGGCCGTGTCGAGGTTGCCGCTGAAGTCGACGTAGCCGACGACACCTGCGTACGGGCCGCGCTTCACGGGTTCGAGCTCGTCGATGATCTCCATCGCGCGCACCTTCGGCGCGCCGCTCACCGTGCCCGCCGGCAACGTGGCGCGCAGCACGTCGATGGGCGTCTTGCCCGTCGACGCAGCTCGCCGCTGCACCTGCGACGTGAGATGCATCACGTGGCTGTACTTCTCGAGCGTCATCAGTTCGTCGACGCTGACGGTGCCGAACTTGGCGACGCGGCCCGACGTCGTTGCGGGCCAGGTCGACGAGCATGATGTGCTCGGCGACCTCCTTCGGGTTCTCCTTCAGCTCGCCGGCCATGCGCCGGTCGTCGTCCTCGGTGCGGCCACGACGACGGGTCCCGGCGATCGGGCGGCTGACGACCTTGCGGCCGAGCACCTGCACCATCGGCTCGGGCGAACTGCCGGCGATGGTGATGTCGGGATGGCGCAGGAAGTACATGTACGGGCTGGGGTTCACCTGGCGCAGCACGCGGTAGAAGTCGAACGGGTCGGCCTGCAGGTCGATGTCGTAGCGCTGGGCGAGCACCACCTGGAAGATGTCGCCGGCGAGGATGTGCTCCTTGGCCACCTCGACCGCCTGCTGGTACACGCCGTCGGCCATGGTGCTGCGCACCTCGGGCGGGGCCTCACCGGCTTCGGGCGGCTCGACCGGCGGGGCCGACAGCGGCAACGACAGCTTCGCCGCGCTGGCCCGCACCCGCTCGATGGCCGCGTCGTACTCGCGGTCGACGTCGGCGGCGTCCATGTGCAGCACGGGCACGCTCTCGATGAGGTACATCCGCTGGCGCCAGTGGTCGAACGCGGCGAGCGAGCCGATGATGCTCATCACCGCGTCGGGCATGCCGCGGTCGTCGTGCGGCGTGTCGGGCAGGTGCTCGACCTCGCGGACCACGTCGTAGCCGAGGTAGCCCATCACGCCACCCTGCAGCGGCGGCAGGTCGGGCATGATCGGCGCGGTGTAGGCCGCGAGCACCGCGTCGAGCACGGCGAGCATGCCCTGGTCGTACGGGATGTCGGCGCTGAGGTGCTGACCGTGCTTGCTCGACCACGCCGTCGCGGAGTTCGAACGTGGCCACCGGGTCGTGGCCGACGAAGCTGAACCGGCTCCACCGTTCACCGTGCTCGACCGACTCGAGCAGGAACCCGTCGCCGTCGCCGACCAGCTTCAGGTACGCCGACACCGGCGTCTCGAGGTCGGCGAGCAGCTCGGTCCACACCGGGCACGACGGTGTGCTCGGCAGCCAGGGCGTGGAACTCGTCGCGGCTGGGCCGCATGCGCAGTTCGCTCACTGCTCCTCACCCTGCTCCTCACCGAAGGCTCGGTAGAAGCACGAGTACTCGCCGGTGTGGCACGCGCCCTTGCCCTCCTGCTCGACCAGGAACAGCAACGTGTCGCCGTCGCAGTCGTAGAACGCCTCGCGCACGAACTGGCGGTCGCCGCTGGTGTCGCCCTTGCGCCACACCTCCTGCCGGCTGCGGCTCCAGTAGACCATCCGCCCCTCGTCGAGCGTCATCCGCAGCGTCTCGGCGTTCATCCACGCCATCATCAACACCGCCTTGGTCTGCACGTCCTGGGCGATGCAGGGCACCAGGCCGTTGGCGTCGTACTTCACGGCGGCCAGTTGGTCGGCGGTGGCGGAGATGGCGACGGCGTCGGGCATGGCCGCCATGCTACGAGAACGGCGTCGCCGCGACCCTAGAGATACAGGCCGGTGTGCTGCTCGATGCGCGACGGCGGCCACGGCGTGGATGTCGCGCTCGCGCAACATGATGTAGTCGGTGCCACCGACCTCGACCTCGTACCGGTCCTCGGGGCTGAACAGCACTCGGTCGCCGACCTCGGCGCTGCGCACGTTCTGCCCGAGCGCCACGACCTCGGCCCAGGCGAGGCGCTTGGAGATCTGCGCGGTCGCGGGAATGAGGATGCCGCCGGTGGATCGCCGCTCGCCGTCCTTCTCGGGGATCTTCACGAGCACCCGATCGCTGAGCATCTTGATGGGCAGCTTCTCGTCGTCGAGGGGCATGACGCAGGTACCGGTTACTCGCCGCGGCTGCGACGGCTGCGGCGCTCGCCGCTGTTCGCCGTGGGCGCGGAGTTGGTGAGCGGCCCGACGGCCTCGACGATCTGCTCGATGGACGGCGCATCGCCCTTGGTGTGGGCGTCGATCGCGCCGCGCATGGAGGCGAGGTGCTCGGGTGACGTGCCGCAGCAGCCACCGATGATGCTCGCGCCCGCATCGATGGCCAGCGCCGCGTAGCGGGCCATGAGGTCGGGGGTGCCCGAGTAGACGATCTCGGTGCCGACGAACTGCGGCACACCGCAGTTGCCCTTGCTGACCACAGGGATGCCGGCGTCGGCCATGGACAGCACGGTGACCAGGATGTCGGGTGCTCCCACGCCGCAGTTCGCACCCTGGGCGAGCGGCGCGCACGGGTTCGGCCGACAACACCCCGGCCAGCTGGTCGGGCATCAGGCCCATCATCGTGCGCCCTGCCGTGTCGAACGAGCAGGTGACGACGTACGGCATGTCGTGCTGCGATGGCGGCCGTCGCCGCGGCGTGCACTTCCTCGGGGGCCGACATGGTCTCGATCCACACGACGTCGGCGCCGCCGGCCTTGAGGCCGCGGATCTCCTCGCCGAACGAGGCGACCGCGGCGTCGTGGGTGAGCGCGCCGAGCGGCTCGAACAGCTCGCCGGTGGGTCCCACCGAGCCGGCGACCACGACCGGGCGCGGGGCAGCGTCGGCGACGGAGCGGGCCAGTTCGGCGGCCGCCTTGGCGAGCTCGAACGTGCGCGCCTCGGCCTTGTGCAGCTTCAAGCGGTGCGGGTTGCAGCCGAAGGTGTTGGTGAGGATGATGTCCGCGCCGGCGTCGACGAAACGCTGGTGCAGGCCGGTGACCTCGTCGGGGCGGTCGGTGGTCCAGAACTCGGGCGGCTCGCCCGAGGCCAGGCCGGCGGCGAAGTAGTTGGTGCCCGTGGCGCCGTCGGCGAGCAACGGGCGGCCGGTGGCGAGCAGATCTTGCAGCGAGGTACGCATCGATCCCAGCCTACCGGCCACCCCTCCCCCGCCCCGAGGTCATGCGATGGCGGACTCGATGCGGGCCAGCAGGTCGGGGGTGAGCGCCTCGAGCACGTCGAGGGCCTTGAAGTTCTCGGTGACCTGGCTGGGTCGGCTGGCGCCGGTGATGACGGTCGACACGTTCGGGTTCGCCGCGCACCAGGCGATGGCCAACTGCGCCATGCGTGCAGCCCAGCTCGTCGGCGATGGGGCGCAGGTTCTCGACCTTGGCGATGGTGGCCTGCTCGCTGAGGCGGTCGGCCAGCCACTCGTAGCCCTGCAGGGCGCCGCGGCTGCCCTCGGGGATGCCGTCCTTGTACTTGCCGGTCAGCAGTCCTGAGGCGAGCGGGCTCCAGATGGTGGTGCCCAGGCCGATGTCCTCGTACAGGCGGGCGTACTCCTTCTCGACCCGATCGCGGGCGAGCAGGTTGTACTGCGGCTGCTCCATCACGGGCTTGTGCAGGTGGTGCTGGTCGGCGATCAGCCACGCGGCGCGGATCTCGTCGGCCGACCACTCGCTGGTGCCCCAGTAGAGCGCCTTGCCCTGGGTGATCATGTCGCTCATCGCCCACACGGTCTCCTCGATGGGCGTGTTCGCGTCGGGGCGGTGGCAGTAGACGAGGTCGATGAAGTCGAGACCGAAGCGCTCGAGCGAACCGTCGATGGCCTGGGTGAGGTACTTGCGGTTCAGCGTGTTGCGCATGTTGCGGGTGTTGCCGTGGATGCCCCAGTAGAACTTGGTGCTCACCACGTACTCGTGCCGCTTCCAGCCCGACTGGCGCAGCACGCGGCCCATGATGGCCTCGCTCTCACCGCCGGCGTACGCCTCGGCGTTGTCGAAGAAGTTGCAGCCGGCGTCGAACGCCGTCTGCATGCACTCCAACGCCGCGTCGTCCTTCATCTGCGTCGTCGAACGACACCCAGCTGCCGAACGAGAGCACGGACACCTGCAACCCACTGCGGCCCAATCGCCGATACTGCATCTTTGCCATGACCGGCACCATAACGCCGGTGGACCTTCGAGTGGTCAGCCGTGCCGTGATCGCAACGAGTTCAGCGCGCGGATGCCGTCGGAGCCGACGCCGCAGCAGCCGCCGATGAGCCGCGCCCCGGCCGCCAGCCACGCGGGCACGAGCCCGGGGAGCTCGGCGCCGCCTGTGGGACCGATCCAGCACTTGTGCTCGGCGTCCCACGCCGCGCCGTGGTTCGGGTAGACGACGAACGGCAGGTCGACGTTCGCAGAGCGCAACAGCGGCTCGACGAACGACGGCGTGGTGCAGTTCACGCCGACGGCGGACAACGAGTCGGCCACCGAGGCAGCCGCCTCGGCGAACCGGTCGCCACCGCAGGTGAGTGATTCGTCGGCGCACGAGAACGTCACCCACGCGGGTGCGTCGGTGAGGCGACGCAGCTCCTCCACCACCAGCTCGGCCTCGGCTCTCGACGGGATGGTCTCGATCGCGAACAGATCGGGAGCCGTGTCCACGAGCACCTCCAGTCGGGCACGATGGAACGCGCGGATGTCGTCCCACGAGGTGTCGTAGCGGCCGGTGTACTCGCTGCCGTTCGCCAGGTACGCCCCGTACGGGCCCACCGACGCCGCCACCATCGACGCACCCGACGCCCGGGCCACTGCGGTGGTGGATGCGAGCACGCGTCGGGCCTCGACGGCCGAGAGGCCCGCGGCGACGAACCCGGGCACACTCGCCTGGTAGCTGGACGTGATGACGATGTCGGCGCCGGCATCGACGTACCGCCGGTGCGCGGCCGTGACCACCTCGGGGCGATCGGTCAACGCCGCGGCGGTCCAGAGCAGCCCCTGCGGGTGCTCGCCCAACTCCTCCAGCGCGGTGCTCAACCCACCGTCGATGAGCGTGAACGGGTCGCGGACCAGCTGGATCACGCGGGACGCACCTGCACACCGGCGGCCGTCATCACGGCCTTGGCCTCGGCGATGGTGTGTTCGCCGAAGTGGAAGATGCTCGCCGCGAGCACGCCGGTGGCGCCGCCCTCGGTGACGCCCTCCACCAGGTGGTGCAGCGTGCCCACACCACCGCTGGCGATGACCGGCACGCCGACGGCGTCGGACACGGCGCGGGTGAGGCCGAGATCGAACCCCTCCTTGGTGCCGTCGCGGTCCATCGACGTGAGCAGGATCTCGCCGGCGCCCAGGCGGCTGGCCTCGATGGCCCACTGCACCGCGTCGATACCCGTCGGCGTACGTCCGCCGTGGAGGTAGACCTCGTAACCCGGCGCGTCGGTACGACGCTTCGCGTCGATGGCACACACGCAGCACTGGGCGCCGAACTCGGCGGCGATCTCGCGGATGAGCTCGGGTCGTTGCACCGCCGCGGTGTTCACGCTCACCTTGTCGGCTCCGGCGCGCAACATCAGACGGGCATCGGCCACCGCCCGGATACCGCCGCCCACCGTGAACGGGATGAACACCTGATCGGCAGTGCGTTCGACCACGTCGACCATGGTGTCGCGGCCGTCGGACGACGCGGTGATGTCCAGGAACACCAACTCGTCGGCACCTTCCAGGTCGTAGCGGGCGGCCAACTCGACCGGGTCGCCGGCGTCGCGCAGCTCGACGAAGTTGACGCCCTTGACGACGCGACCGTTGGTGACGTCGAGGCACGGGATGACGCGCGCCGCCCTCATCGGGTGAGCTCCAGCAGCGCTTCGGCCACGGTGAACCGACCCTCGTAGACGGCTTTGCCGGTGATCACGCCGGCGATGCCGGGGACGACTCGCAGCGCGGCGATGTCGGCGAGCGACGACACGCCGCCGCTGGCGATGACGGGGATGGTGGTCGCCCGCGCCGCCGCAGCGAGGCCTTCGACATCGGGGCCGGTGAGCATGCCGTCGCGAGCGATGTCGGTGATGACGAACGCTGCGGCCGACGGGAACCAGCCGAGTGCGTCGGACAGCTGCACCCCCGACCCTTCGGTCCAGCCGTGCACGGCGACCTCGCCGTTGCGATGGTCGAGGCCGACGGCGACCGGCACGACGCGGGCGGCCGCTTCGACGAGCGACGGATCGGCCACTGCGGCGGAGCCCATCACCACACGGGCGACGCCGGCATCGGCGAGCAGCTGGGCATCGCCGACGGTGCGCACTCCCCCACCCGTCTGCACCGATGCGACGCCCGCGAGCGCCGCAGCGATGGCGGCGACGACCGGCCGGTTCACGGGCGAGCCACTGCGCGCTGCGTCGAGGTCGACGACGTGGATCCAGCGCGCACCGGCCTCGGCGAACGAACGCGCCACCGCGACGGGATCGTCGCCGTAGGTGGTCTGCTGGTCGTAGTCGCCCTGCAACAGGCGGACCACCTTGCCGTCGCGCAGGTCGATGGCGGGATACAGATCGATCACAGCGGGTCCTCCAGCGCGGCCACGAAGTTGCGCAACAGCGCGAGCCCGGATGCACCGGACTTCTCGGGGTGGAACTGCGTGGCGACCACGTTGCCCGACCGGAACACCGCGTTCACGGTGCCGCCGTAGTCGCAGCTGGCGACGACCTGGTCCGGGTCGTCAGGGACGCCGTGCAACGAGTGCACGAAGTACACCCACGGCGAGTCGCCGAGACCGGCCAGCACGGGGTCGGGCCGGTGCACCGTCAACTGGTTCCACTGCATCTGCGGCCGCGGCAGCTCGTCGGTGATCCAACGGATGGCACCGGGGATGATGCCCAGGCCCGGGGCGTCGCCTTCGTCGCTGCGCGAGAACAGCATCTGCATGCCGACGCAGATGCCCATGAACGGACGACCGGAGCCGACCGCGTCGTGGCACACCGACTCGAGCCCGGCGTCGCGGAGCGCTGCCATGCAGGCGTCGAACGCTCCGACCCCGGGGAGGACCACCGCGGCGGCATCGGCGACGAGGCCGGCGTCGGCGGTGAGACGCGCGTCGGCACCGACGTGTTCGAGCGCCTTCTGGGCCGACCTCAGGTTCCCGATGCCGTAGTCGAGCACGGCGACGAGCGGTGCCGTCACAGCACGCCCTTGGTGGACGGCACCGACGACCCCTCGATGCGGACCGCGTCGCGCAGACACCGGGCGAGGCCCTTGAACGTCGCCTCGATGATGTGGTGCACGTTGGTGCCGTGGCACAGGCGCACGTGCAGGGTGATGCCCGCCGCCGTGGCGAACGAGTGGATCGCGTGCTCGGCGAGCTGCGGGTCGAATGCGGGGTTGCCCAGCGGCAGCACCTCGGGCATGGGGACGTTCCACACCACGAACGGACGACCGGACAGATCGAGCGCGACCTCGACGAGTGCCTCGTCGAGCGGGAACAGTCCGCTCGCGAAGCGACGCACGCCGGCCTTGTCGCCGAGCGCCTCGTGGAACGCGCTCGCCGAGCGCGATGCCGACGTCCTCCACGGTGTGGTGGGTGTCGATGTGCAGGTCGCCGGTGGCCTGGATGGACAGGTCGAAGCCGCCGTGCTTGCCGAGCTGCTCGAGCATGTGGTCGTAGAACGGGATGCCCGTGCTGACGCTGACGACGCCCGTGCCGTCGAGGTCGATCGACAGCTCGATGGAGGTCTCCTTCGTGCTGCGGGAACGGGTGGCTGAGCGGCTCATTGCATGACCTCCGAGAGCGCGGTGAGGAATTCGTCGTTCTCGGTGGGCGTGCCGATGGTGACGCGGAGGCAGTCGCCGAGGCGCGGCCAGCCGGAACAGTCGCGGATGAGCACGCTGCGGTCGAGCAGGCCCTGCCACACGTGCCGACCGGTGCGACCTCGCGGCCGGAAGAGCACGAAGTTGGCGCCGCTGGGGAACACGTCGATGGGCATCGCCGCCATCGCGGCGCTGATGCGGTCGCGCTCGCGCACGATGAGCTGGACGCGGTCCTCCATCTCGTCGACGAAGGTCATCGCCAGCCGGCCGGCGATCTGCTTGGCCGCGTCGAGGTGGTAGGGCAGCACCACCTTGTCGAGCTCGTCGACCAGCCACGACGGGCCGACCAGGTAGCCGAGCCGCGACCCCGCCATCGACCACGTCTTCGAGAACGTGCGCGTCACCACCAGGGGAACGTCGTCGTCGATCATGCCCAAGGCCGACCAGTGGGCGAACTGCCCGTACGCCTCGTCGACGACGAGCAGCCCGGGAGCGAGCGAGAGCACCTCGCGCACGTTCGCCTCGGGCTCCTCCAGGCCGGTGGGGTTGTTCGGCGAGCAGAGGAACGTGATCGTCGGCGAGGACTCGGCCAGCACCCGGCGCACCTCGGCGAGGTCGAGCGTGAAGTCGGCGGCGCGCTCGCCCTCGGCCACGGTGGCGCCGGTGAGGCGGGCGATGTGGCCGTGCAGTTGGTAGGTGGGCTCGAACGTCGCCACGGTGCGCCCGGGCCCGCCGAACGTGAGCAGCAGCGTCTGCAGCACTTCGTTGCTGCCGTTGGCGGCGAACACCTGGTCGGGACGGACGTCGTGCAGCGCGGCGATGCCCCGGCGGAGCTCGGTGGCGGCGCGATCCGGGTAGCGATGCCAGTCGACTCGCGACAGTTCGGCCGCGAAGGCGTCTCGCCAGGCGGCGGGCGGCGGGAAGGGCGACTCGTTCGTGTTCAGGCGGACGCGCACGTGCACCTGCGGCGAGTGATACCCCTCGAGCGCACGCAGGTCGTCACGCACGGGTACTCGGGTCACGGCGTCACGTTACCGAGCGAGCCCCCGCCGTCACGGATGCATTCGGGCACGGACGCATTCGGGCACGGATGCATTCCGGCTCGGGCAGACTGTGCGACATGCCGAGCAATCCGTCCGCTGCCCTCCTGGTGATCGCCGATCACGTCGAGCGCTACCACGAACAGATCGGCGACCTGGTGCCGCACTACCAGCAGACCGACCAGGCCGACATGATCAACGCCCTCGTCGAGGCCGAGCGCGCCCTGCGCCATGCAGCACGCTCCGTGCGCAAGGCGGCCAAGACCGCGCACCAGTCTCACTGACAGTGCCCGGGCCCTCACCGGCCCGAAGATGTGACCGGAAAAGCAGAAACGGCCCCCGAAGAGGGCCGTTTCCGGCAACACCAGGCGGCGGATCCCAGCGTCGCTTGCAAACCAGGTGGCGGGAACCTGGTCAGAGGCCATCATACACAGGTTCATTGAGAGGGCAAGGTCTCTCGCTCTGCGTGTCAGCGCTTGACAGGTGCTTGACGTTTGCGTGGGATCGACGACGACGGGCAGAGGTCCTCCAGGACGCACTCCGCGCAGCGTGGTCGCTTGGCGTCACACACGCGCCGTCCGTGAAGAATGGTCCGCAGGCTGAACGCGCCCCAGGTCGGTGGGGGAAGGAGGCCACACAGTTCGGCCTCCACCTTCACCGGGTCGTCCTGGATGGTCAGCCCCAGGCGACGGGAGAGTCGACCCACGTGGGTGTCGACCGGCAACCCGGGCAACCCGAAGGCGACGCTGCGCACCACGTTGGCGGTCTTGCGACCCACCCCGGCGAGCGTCACCAGATCGTCCAGGTCCGTCGGCACTTCCCCGTCGAACCGGTCGACGAGCGACTGGGCCATGGCGATGAGGTTGCGCGCCTTGCTCTGGTAGAAGCCGGTCGACCGGACGATCTCCTCCACCTCGGAGGGCACCGCCGCGGCGAGCGACGCCGCATCGGGATACGCCCGGAACAGCTCGGGCGTCACCAGGTTGACGCGCACGTCGGTGGTCTGCGCCGACAGGATGGTGGCGGCGAGCAGTTCGAAGGGGTTGCGATGGTCGAGTTCGCAGATCGCCTCGGGGTACTCGTCGGCCAACCTGGCCGCGACCGCCGTGGCCCGACCCTTCGTGGTGCGTGGTGTCCCCATCCGTTCGAGACTACGGCGCCGCGTGCGCCGGCTCCACTTGCCATTAGCCTCGCCCCGATGGTGCAGGTCCAGGTGCTTCGCGAGCCGAACGACGACGACCGCGCCCGCATCGAACGGTTCCTGGCCGAGCGGGCGCAGGTCGACCCCACGGCGGTACTGAACGACCACCTGCGCGCCGATCTCGGCCAGGGCCCGCGACCGGGGTTCGTCGCCGCATCGGCGACGGTGGATGGACGGATGGTGGGGTATGCCCAGGCGTCGGCCGGCAACGACGGCCACGTGGTCGGCGCCGTCGCGGCGACCACCGACGACGTGGTCCTGCTGCTGCGGACGGTCCTCGATGCCCTGCCCGCCGGCACCGACGTCACCTGGTGGACCAGCGATGCGCCCCACGCCGACGACCAGGCCGCAGTGCTCGGTCTCGTACCCGGCCGACGCCTGCTGCAGATGCGACGGCCGCTCCCCCTGCCGACGACTCGCGGTGACGACGACGTCGCCGTGCGCCCGTTCGTCGTCGGCGACGACGAGTTGGCATGGCTCGAGGCCAACAACGCCGCGTTCCGATGGCACGCCGAACAGGGCGGCTGGGACCTCGCCACGCTGCAGCAGCGCGAGCGCGAACCGTGGTTCGATCCCTCGGGGTTCCTGCTGCACGAGCGCGACGGACGGCTCGCCGCGTTCTGCTGGACGAAGGTCCACCCGGGCGAGCCCGTCGTGGGCGAGATCTACGTCATCGCCGTCCACCCCGACTTCCACGGCCTGGGGCTCGGCCGTGCACTGACCCTGGCGGGTCTACGCTCGCTGCACGCCGCAGGCGCGACGGAGGGAATGCTCTACGTCGACGCCGGGAACACCACCGCCGTCCGTCTCTACGAGTCCCTCGGCTTCGACACCGCGCACACCGACCAGGCCTACGTCCGACCAGAAGGAACATCCACGTGACCACGATCGATCCGCAGTCCACCGCAGAGGAACTGCCGCGCTGGAGTGTCAGCGACCTGCACGAGTCGTTCGACTCGCGCTCGTTCCAGGAGGCCATGGAGCGCAGCAGCGCCGACGTGGCCCGCCTCGAGGCCCTCTTCGACGAGCACGGCATCCGCGGCGTCGAGGCCCGCGCCGTCACCGAGGCCGACGGCGTCGCCGCCGACGCGGCCATCACGGCACTCAACTCGTACCGAGACGACGCCGACCTGATGGAGGCGTACCTGTACGCCACCACCAGCACCGACAGCTACGACGAGCGCGCCCAGGCGTTGATGGGCGAGTTCCAGATGCACAACCTGCGCGCCAAGCCGCTCGTGGCCAGGCTGGCGGAGTGGATCGCCGCGCTCGGCGTGGACGCGCTCGCCACGGTCAGCCCCCGGGTCGACGAGCACCGCGGGCCGCTCGAGAAGCTCGCCCTTCGCGCCGAGCATCAGATGAGCGAGGCAGAGGAGGGCCTCTACGCCGAACTCGTCGCCAGCGGTTCGTCGGCGTGGCAGCAACTGCAGCAGGTCGTCACCTCGCAGCTGACCGGCCTGGTGCACCTGCCCGACGGCACGAGCAGCAGCCTGCCCATCGCGGCAGTGCGCGGCATGGCCACCAACCCCGACCCGGCGGTGCGCAAGGCGGCGTACGAGGCCGAGATGGCGGCGTGGCCGACCGTGGCCACCACGTGTGCGGCAGCGATGAACGGCGTGAAAGGTGAGGCCAACACCGTGAACCGGCGGCGCAACTGGCCGTCCCCGCTCGACGCGTCGCTGTACGGCAACAGCGTCAGCCGGCCCACGTTCGAGGCCATGCACGACGCGGTCACCGCGTCGCTGCCCGACTTCCGTCACTGGATGCGCAGCAAGGCGGCGCTCCACGGCCACAAGGGTGCGCTGCCCTGGTGGGACCTCGTCGCACCACTGCCCTTCGCACCGTCCGACGTGTCGTGGGACGACGGGCTGCACATCGTGCGCAACGCGTTCGGCGCGTACGGCGGCTCGCTCGCCGGGCTGGTGGACCGGGCCATCGACGAACAATGGATCGACGCCGGCCCTCGACCCGGCAAGGCCGGCGGCGCGTACTGCATGCCCTTCATCGGCGACCGTTCGCTGGTGTTCCTGAACTGGAGCGGCAGCGTCGAATCGGCACAGACGACGGCCCACGAACTGGGCCACGCCTACCACAACACACAGCTCGCCCACCGCACGGCGTTGCAGAAGGCGCTGCCGATGGCGTTGGCCGAGACGGCGAGCATCTTCTGCGAGACACTCGTCGTGGAGGAAGGGCTCGAGCGGTTGCAGGGCGCCGATCGCCTCGCACTGCTGGACACCGACCTGCAGGGCTCGAACCAGGTGGTGGTCGACATCCGCAGCCGGTTCATCTTCGAGACCGAGGTGTTCGCCCGCCGCCAGCGACGCACCCTCGGCGTGAGCGAACTGAACGAGATGATGCTGCAGGCCCAGCTCGAGGCCTACGGCGACGGCCTCGACCAGACGACCGCGCACCCGTACATGTGGGCCGTGAAGCCGCACTACTACGGCTCACATTTCTACAACTGGCCGTACACCTACGGCCTGCTGTTCGGCCTCGGCCTGTACGCGCAGTACCGCGCCGACCCCGAGCGGTTCCAGGCCCACTACGACGACGCCCTGTCGCGCGTCGGCATGAACACCGCCGAAGAGGTGGCCGCACTGTTCGGCTTCGACATCACCGACGGCGCGTTCTGGACCGCGAGCCTCGACGTGGCCCGTGACCGCATCGTCGCGTACGACCGACTGGCCGCCGAGCTCGCGTGACCACCACGCTGTACACACCCGATCGCGACGAGTTCGCAACGCTGCTCGACGGCGAGCCGCGGTACCGCCTCGATCAGGTGTGGCAGGGCCTCTACACCCAGTTGGCCGCGCCTGCCGACATCAGCAACATGCCCAAGGCGCTGCGCGCCCGGCTCGCCGCCGAACTGCCGACGGCGCTGACGCAGGTGGTGCGACGCGTCAGCGACGACGGCGACACGGTGAAGTACCTGTGGGAACTGCACGACGGCAGTCGTGTCGAGACCGTGCTGATGGTCTACCCGGATCGTGTCACCGTCTGCGTCAGCAGCCAGGCCGGCTGCGCGATGGCGTGCGGCTTCTGCGCCACCGGGCAGGCCGGCTTCACCCGCCACCTCACCGTCGGCGAGATCGTCGAACAGGTCGTCGTCGCCGCACGTGACGCGAAGTCGATGGATCGACGTCTCGCCAACGTGGTCTTCATGGGCATGGGCGAGCCGATGGCCAACGAGGCCGCGGTGTGGGGTGCGGTCGAACGTTTCCACGGCGCCATCGGCCTGTCGGCACGACATCTCACCATCAGCACCGTGGGGCTCATCCCGGGAATCCGCAAGCTGATCGAGCGCCCGTTGCCGGTGAACCTGGCCGTGTCGTTGCACGCCGCCAACGACGAACTGCGCGACGAATTGGTGCCCATCAACAAGCGCTACCCGCTCGACGATCTGATGGAGGCGTGCGCCGACTATCTGGCCGCGAAGGGACGCCGCCTCAGCTTCGAATGGGCGCTGATCGCGAACACCAACGACCGCGACAGCGACGCCAAGGAACTGGCCCGGCTGTGCCGCCGATTCCATCTGCCCGCGCACGTCAACCTCATTCCCCTGAACCCGACGCCGGGCTACCCCACCGTCGGGTCGTCGGTGAAGCGCGTCCACGAGTTCCGCGACCTCCTCGTGGGTCTGGGCGTGAACGCCACGGTGAGGCGCAATCGGGGCACCGACATCGATGCCGCATGCGGGCAATTGGCCGCCGGCCAGCCCGTCACCCTGCGCCGAACCTGAGCGCAGCCGGCGACGTGCATCGGAGAAATCCGATGTGTTTGCCGTGGTGCTCGGCTTGTGTAATGTGCCGCCATTGCTGACGGGGGAAGGCTCATCATGAAGCGTCTGGTCGTACTCGCGCTCGCTCTTGCGGGCATCATCGGCGTCGTTCCGGCGGCCGCCACGGCACTCCCACCCGGCGTGGTGCCAGGGCCCAACTCGATCACCGGCACCGTGACGGATGAGTCGGGGCAGGGACTGTCGCCGGTCCTCGTGTACGACCCGACGTTCTCCATCAGCACCGTCACCGAGGCCGACGGGACCTATCTGCTCGAGGGAGTCCCCACCGGCACCGAGGGCGTCGTGACGGCCGACGACCTCTTCAACCGCTTCCCGTCCAGCGAGAGCGAGTCGGTGATCGTCTCCGGAGACGGCACCGTGGTGGCCGACATCGTCATGCACCCGTTCCCCACCGCCGGCATCTCCGGCACCATCCGCGACACCGTGGGCGGCCCGCTGAGCGGCATCACAGTCACCGAGTCGCAGCAGGGCCGGAGCACCGTCACGACCGCCGACGGCGTGTACGCGTTCGACGGGTTGCGCATCGATCAGAGCGTGACGATCTTCGCGTCCGATCCCTCGGGCCTGCATCGTTCGAACTTCAACGACATCTTCGACATCGCCGCCGACGGCTCGTCCGTGCTCGACCTCGTCCTCATCGACAACGTGCCTTCCGTCGTCGGTCTCGTCACCGACCCCGCCGGCAACGCCGTGGCAGGAGCCAGCGTGTCGATTCCGGACATCGGCGGCTTCGCGCAGACTGACGGCACCGGCCGCTTCGCGGTCGGCGATGCCACCGCCGACGGGACGTTCACGCTGTCCGTCGACCCGACCGCCGTGCGACCCGACCTCGCCTCGGCCGACGTACCCGTCACCCTCGTCGCCGGCAGCTCCGTCACGGCGAACGTGCAACTCGCTCGTGGCGCGACGATCGACCTGACGGTGACGGCCGGCGGAGCGCCGGCCGACGCGACCGTGGCACTGTGGTCGGGGCTGCAGTTCGGCGGCGTGGTCCAGCGCGCCGAGGTGGGCGTGGACGGCACCGTCACCCTTCCGATCCGAGCCGACGGCGACTACTACGTCGAGGTGACGTCGCGAACCACGGAGTTCGCCAGCGAGTTCTACCCCGACTCCATCTTCCGTGAGGATGGCCAGCGCTTCACGTTCGCCGGCGAGCAGCATGTCGCCATCACGGTGGAGCTCGAGCAGGCGGCCACGATCTCCGGGACGATCACCAGGCGACATCGGACCGCTGCCGATGATCAAGCAGCTCTCCATGAGCACCTCCATCGGCAGCGGGGCCGACTGCTCGTGCAACCTCTTCATCGGAGATCCGTCCACTCCTGTCGCATCCGTGTCCGGACGGGTGCTCGACAACCGAGGTCGGCCGGCGGCGAACATCGCCGTGACCGTTCGTCGCACCACCGTCGACGAGTTCGGCTCGTTCGGCCAGCGGCGCGCGGTCACCGGCCCCGACGGCCGATGGGTCGCCCAGGGCGTCTCGCCCGGCACGTACACGGTGTTCTTCGAGGGCACTGAGACCCTCAACCCGCAGTACTGGAAGCAGAGGAATCGACTGGCCGACGCGACGCCGATCACGCTGAAGAACGGTGACACTCGACGTGGCATCGATGCCACACTGACGCGACGCGATCCCATCAAGGTGTTCTCGGCGACGCCGAAGTACCAGACGACGGACCTGTCGTTCGATCTCGTCGGCCAGGGTTTGAGCTCGATCCGCGGCGGCTTCCGCGTGTCGATCAACACCCCGTTCGGGCCGTTCTCGCTGCAGTCCACCTCCGTGTCGAACAGCCGCCTGCGCGTCACGGGCTTCGCCTTCCAGGGGACCTGGGACGTGGTCACCGAGTGGACGGCCGACGACGGCACGGTGAAGTCGACGACCTGCGTGAAGTGCATCACGGTCTACGACGGACTGTCGGCGTTCGCGTTCGACAACCAGGTCCAGCCCGGCACCACCGCGACCGTCACCTACTTCGGTTCAGGCCTCCTCGACCTGACCAGGGTCAGCGTGGGCGGGCGGGACGTCAGCGTCGTCTCGTACCGCGGCCTCGAGGGTGGCAGTGGCATCGAGATCACGTTCGCCGTCAGGAGGGGTGCGGCGCTCGGGTCACGACCCGTCACCATCACCCGTGCCGACGGCGCGACCGCGATCACCGAGGTCGTGGTCGGGACACCCGCCTAGTCGAGGTACTTGGGGTTGGCGACGGTGAGCTTGTCCTTCACCGTCGCCCACACCAGTTCGCGCACCTCGGGCAGACGGTCGTCGAGTTCGCCGTCGCGGATCTTGCGGGCGAGCTCGCGGTCGTCGGCGCAGCCGAGCTGAGCGAGGCGGTCGTCGTGGACGGCCGCCTGCGCAGCGCCCACCTGCAGTTCGCGCTCCACCATCGCCAGCACGTTCACCGCGACTCGGGTGTGGAACTGCAGACGACCGGTCGTGCCGGCCATGACGTCGCGTTCCAGCCACTCGCGGACGGCCTCCACGAGTTGCTGTGCCGAGGGTGTGTCGTGCGGGTTCACCAGCGGCCCTCCAGGGCGAGGAAGAGGTCGTGTTCGTTCTCGCACACCCGTCGGCCGATGGCCGCGAGCTCGTGGCTGCGGGCCGCGCCGGAGATGTGCGCGTTGGCCTGGCCGATGCACATGATGCCCCACTTGAGGGTGCCGAGCACCTCCCACCACCGCACCACGTCGGGGTCGACTCGCGTGCCGCTGGCCTCCTCGTACGCGGTGATCAGTTGCTCGTACGAGCCGAGTCCTGCCACCGGGTGGGGGCTGCCGAAGCGCCATGCCTTCACGCACAGCCATCCGAGGTCCTCCATCGGATCGCCGATGTGCGCCAGCTCCCAGTCCAGCACCGCACGGAGGCCTTCGGGGCCGACCATCACGTTGCCGAGACGGAAGTCGCCGTGCACCAGCGTCGGCGGGCACGCCGGCGGGACGTGGTCGTCGAGCCATTTGAAGGCGAGCTCGAACGCCGGGTGCGGTTCACCCGACAGGTCGAGCACCTGGCGATACATCCGCACCTGGTCCTGCGCGGCCAGGCCGGGCACGGTGGCCGGATCGATGGTGTGCAGTTGCGCGAGCGCCCGGCCGAACTGCGCCGGGAGCACCTCGCGGGCTGCCGCGAACTGCTCGTCGCGCAGGATCTTGCGGGCAATGGTCTCGCCTTCGACGGCGGTGAGCACCATGTACGCGGCGCCGACCGCCGACGGGTCGGACGACGAGGCGAGCAGCTCGGGTACCGGCACGCCTGCGGCGAACGCCGCGCGCAGGACCGCAGCCTCGACACCCATGTCGCGGACGTCGCCGCCGCGCTGGCGCTGGAGGATGAGCGGTCGACCGTCGGCGACGAAGCGGAACGTGTCCCGGGACGCGCCACCCGACAGGCGGGCGAGTTCGGTGACCTCGGTCGCGCCGACGACGGTCGCGAGAGCAGCAGCCAGTTCATCCATCACGGGGAAGCCTTGCCGATGAGCAGCAGCGCTCCCGAACCGTGCGTCAGCAGTGGGCGCGCACCGTCGGGTACGGGTTCACCGCAGCGCCGCCACCCGGGTGGATCTCGAAGTGCAGGTGGGGCACGCTGAACCGGGCGTTGCCGGTCTGGCCCATGTAGCCGATGACATCGCCGGCGCTGACCGCGCCGAGCTTGGCGTAGCGGTCGAGGTGCGCGTAGTAGTACTTGTTGCCGTCGGCACCCGTGAACCAGATGGTGATGCCGCCGAGCGTGTTGCTCTTCGGCTGGGCGAAGCCGTCGACGATGGCCAGCAACGGCGTGCCGATGGGGCCGATCATGTCGACGCCCTGGTGACGCCGGCCGCCACTGCGCGGTGCGCCCCAGGTGTCGCCGAACGCGACGGGCGAGGTGCCGGTGGGGCACACCCAGGCGCCGCCGCCGTAGTCGTTGCCGCCGGCACCGCCGGGTCGACCGCCCGCACCGCCACCACCGGTCTGGCCGCCGCTGCCGGTGGCCGTGGGGATGGTGGTCTGTGGGGCGCCGACGTTGCCGCCGCCGCCTTCGCCGAGGACCGGGTCGATCGCGCCGAGCTCGGACAACGTGGTGGGCGGCGCCTTGGCCGCCTCGGCCGCGGCCTGCGCGGCGCGGCGGGCCTCTTCGGCGGCGAGCGCCTTGCGGACCGCTTCGTCCTTCAGGCGCTGTGCCTCGACCGTCTTCAGCTTCTCGACCTCGGCCGTGGCCTGGTCGCGCAGTGAGGCCAGCGTGGTCTTCTGCGCCTCGGTCTCGGCCTGCTTGGCCGTCAGCGCGGCCACCTTGTCGTCGAGGTCGCGGCGCAGCGAGTCGTAGTTGTCGAAGTCCTCGTCGGACGTGTCGTTGATGACCGCGGACAGGGCCGCGACCTGCATCAGCTCTTCAGGGGTGGAGAACCCGTTGAGCAGCGGCGACGACGTGGCCGAGGACCGGGTGAAGCGGTTGACGGCGATCTGCTCGACGCGCTCCTGCAGGGCGTCGACCTGGCCCTGCAGATCGGCGACGTCGGCCTCCAACGCCTGGCTCTCGAGCGACAGCGCATCGAGCTTGGACTCGGCCTCGAAGTACGCGTCGGCGACGGCGTTGGCCCGCTCGCGGGCGTCGGCGATCTCCCTGGCCGCCTGATCGGCGGCGTCGTCGGCACGCACCGAGCCGGCCGGCGCGATGGGGACGAGCGCGCACACGACGAGCACGAGTGGAAGGAGGCGACGCATTGGGGGTTCAGGCTACCAGTTGTTGCAGTTTCATTACATTCAGTGCGGGGGGTGACCGGCACCTAGTGTCATCGGCCGAATGGCTCCCGTACTGAAACTCTCACAGGTCACGTTCGTGCGGGACGACCGGGTCATTCTGGCCCCGCTCACCTGGCAGGTGAGGGATACCGAACGCTGGCTGGTGCTCGGCGCCAACGGCTCGGGCAAGACCACCCTGTTGCGCATCGCGTCGCTGTACGAACACCCGAGCGCCGGTCAGCGTCGACGTGCTCGGCGAGCGGCTCGGCCGCACCGACGTGCGCGAACTGCGCCGCCGGGTCGGCTACATGTCGGCCGCGCTGGCTGCCCAGATCCGGCCCGAGCTGCGCGCGCGCGACGTGGTGATGACGGCCCGCTACGCGGCGCTCGAACCGTGGTGGCACCGCTACACCACTGCCGACGAGGCCGAGGCCGAGGACTGCCTCGAGCGGATGGGTGTCGGCTGGACGGCCGATCGTTCGCTCGGCACGCTCTCCAGCGGGGAGCAGCAACGCGTGCTGCTGGCACGGACGTTGATGAACGAACCCGGCATCGTGCTGCTCGACGAGCCCAGCGCTCGCCTCGACCTGGGTGGCCGCGAGCAGTTGGTGACGGCCCTCGGCGAGCTGACCCTCGACCCCGCCGCTCCCCCGCTGGTGCTCGTCACCCACCACCTCGACGAGGTGCCGCCGGGCATGACCCACGTACTGATGCTGCGCGACGGACAGGTCGTGGCGAAGGGGCCCATCGGCACCCAGTTGACGTCGAAGCACCTCAGCGAATGCTTCGGCATGCCGCTGCAGCTGGAGCGGCGCGCCGACGGTCGCCTCAGCGCGTGGAATGCACCAACGCCAGCAGCCGCTCGCGACCGCTCGTGATCTGATCGGCCAGCGTGCGTTCCAGCACACCGCCGGTCCACAACGCACCGCCGTAGTGCAGGTGCATCCGCAGCGCGCTGCCATCGGCGGTCGGGGTCACCTCGGCGCGCAGCACCCACGGCGCGTGCTGCTTGCCGTCGACCTCGTGGCGTTCGAACACGACGACGTGGCCGGCCGTGTCGTGCACGGCGCGGCGCATGCGCAACTGCTTGCTGCGGGCGAACGGACCGAGCCGGGCCCGCAACTCGATCTGCCACTCGCCGGCGACGTCGCCCGCCTCCACCGGCGCAGCGCGGTGGACCAGGTCCACCCAGTCGGGATAGCGCGTCAGATCGTCGACGAACCGGAACAGGTCGTCGGGAGAACACGGGGCCTCGAGCGATGCATGCACATCCACCCGTGCAGTATCGCCGATCCATTCGCGTCCCTTCACAGTTTCCTCACACCCGTCGCGCACCATGAGCCCTGTCACCCACCGGAACCACGGTGGCCCCCGAGAGAAGGACATCCACATGAAGTTCACCAAGAAGCTCAGCGCCGTCGTCACCGGCACCGTGGTCGCCGCAGCCATCGGCCTCGGCTCCATGGCCTCCGCCGCCGCACCCGCCGACGTCGCGGTGCGCACCGCGTCCACCACCAACGTGCAGGCCAAGTGCGACCGCGAGCCGGCCATCACCCAGCGGTACGACCACACCCACGCCAACATCACCAAGCGCATCGCCAACCTGCAGACCCGTCACGACAAGGCGGTCGCCGCCGGCCACGAGAAGATCGCCAAGCGACTGCAGCGGGTGATCGACCGCCTCGAGAAGCTCGACCAGCGCATCACCACCAAGTACGACAAGTACGAGACCTGGGTGCAGGCCAACTGCAACGGCTGACGCCGACACGTTTCCCCCCGATGCAACCGGCGCCCCGCGAGGGGCGCCGGTTCGCGTCTCAGGTCGGGTCGGGTCGGTTGCGGCGGCCGAACGCCCGCGACAGCAGCGGGCTCTCGGTGCGGAGCAGCCCGTCGAGATCGTCGGTCTGGTCGAACACCGGCTTCCAGTGCGCGGCGGGATCGCGTTTGCCCATCGGCACCTCCGGCGCGGGCAGCGAACCGGTGTCGTCCTCCGGCGGCACGACGCCGAGTTCGAGCTGGCCGGTCTCGTCGCGCCCGCTCGACTTCTGCCGCTTCGGTTTCACCTTCGCCGGTGCCGGCGCCTCTCGCGGCTTGAACAGACGCGGCACGGCCTCGCGTCGATCGTCGAGCATCCAGCCGAGCGGTACGACCATCGCGTCGGCGTGGCGGCGGCACAGCACACCGGCCCGATATCCGAGGGCGCCATCGAACGGCTCGATCCACACCGTGAGGTGATCGGCGTCGATGCCGTAGATCACCTCAGCGGGTTGCGAACACCCGGGACGTTCGCAGAGTCGAGCCATGCGTCGAAAACTAGTGGGCGCAAGCGTTGCCAGGTTGGACGCTCCGCGCGAATGGTGCGGAAACGAGAAAGCCCCCGGCCAGAGAATCTGACCAGGGGCTTCGTGGTGGGCGATACAAGGCTCGAACTTGTGACCTCTACGGTGTGAACGTAGCGCTCTAGCCGACTGAGCTAATCGCCCTCACAGGCAGGGCAATCTATCAGGGCACCTGGCGGTTGCCACCTGTCAACCGAGCCGTACGCAGGCGGTGCCCATGCCCTGTTTGTCGCGGTGTGGTTCGGCGGTCGCGGCGCACACCTCACCCGACGGGACGAGGTCCTCGACCACTCCGTCGTGTGGCTCGGTGCACAGGCGTTCGGCTGCATCACCGTTCGCCTCGATGACGACGCAGTCGCCGGGGTCGAGCACGTTGTCCACCGCGGGCGGGCGAGGCTCGCTGGCGGTCGCGGTGTTGACGATGACGAACACCAGACCGAGCAGGAAGAGCACGCCGAGCAACTTCCACGGGAACCGCGCCGGCTCGAGCGGGGCGAGGGGTTCGATGCGCACCTCCGCGGCGGCGTACCCCGACCTTCCTCCGCTCGACCCGCCGGCCGCGCTGGACGTCGGCTCGCGCAGCGACCGGTCGTACTCGCGGCGCCGCACCGGATCGCCCAGCACCTGCCACGCCCGGTTGATGTCGGCCATGCGATCGGCGGTGTGGTCGCCGTGACGATCCGGGTGGTGTTGGCGCGCCGCCCGTCGGTACGCGTCGCGGATGACCGACGTCGCCGCGTCGGGCGCGACACCGAGCAGTTCGTAGTGGGTGGCGATGCACCAACCCTACGAGCGGTCAGCGGTCGGTGCTGCCTCCGGCGCGCCAGTACTGCCCGCCGTCGCGATCGAGGAAGCCTTCGTCGACCAGGTAGCGGCGCAACGAGGCGGTGTCGGCGTGGCGTTGCCCGAGGATGAGGTTCACCATCGGTTCGCTGTAGTGCCGTCCGACCTCGAAGTCCTGCGCCAACCAGTCGAGCAGAGCCAGCCGCTTGGCCGGTTTGGTGGGCATGACGACGATGCGCCCGTCGGACACGAACGGCTTGAGCAGCCGCTGCTGCTCGGGTGGAAGTTGCTCGAGCCCGATGCCGTTGCCCTGGCCCACGTCAGTACCCCAGGTCGACGTCCACCGGGCCGACGAGCGGCTCACCCTGGGCGAATCGACGGACGTTGGTGGCGATGCGCTCGCTCAGCAGGGGCACGGCCATCTCGGGCGTGTTGCCCACGTGCGGCGTGATGATGCAGTTCGGCAGGCTCCACAGCGGGTGGTCGGACGGCAGCGGCTCGGGATCGGTGACGTCGAGCGCGGCGCCGCCGATGACCCCTTCCTGCAACGCCCAGACGAGGTCGTCGGTGACGATGTGGCGACCACGGGCGACGTTGACGATCCAGGCGTCGGAACGCATCTGCTCGAACTCTGAACGGGACATCATCCCGTCGGTCTCGGGAGTGAGCGCGAGCGCGAGGAACACCACGTCCGCATCCGGGAGCGCGTCGACGTAACGGTCGGCGCCGAGCACCTCGTCGACGCCGTCCATCTCGCTGACCCGGTTGCGCACGACGGTGATGCGGCACTCGAACGGCTGGAGCAGTTCGATGAGTGCCTCGGTGATGCCGCCTCCACCGAGGATGGTGACGTTGGCGTCCTTCAGGTTGCGTCCTCGGGGACGGCTCCACTCGGTGGCGCGGGCGTACGCAGCGACGTTGCGCAGGCCGGCGAGGGCGAGGGTGAGGGCGAGCTCGGCGACCGGCTCGGCGTAGACGCCCTTGCCGCAGGTCCAGACGCGGTCGTCATCGACGAGATCGACGAACTGCTCGATGCCGGCGAACGGCAACTGCACCCACGACAGGCCCGGCGCATCGTCGATGGCGCGACGAAGCGACTCGGGGTCGCGCGGCGCACCCCACACGAGTGCTTCGGCGTCGGCGAGGGGCACGACGTGCCCGCCGCCCGCCGTGATGGCGTCGGCCATCCAGATGGGCGCGCCTTCCGGCGCGAGTGCGATGCGAGGAGGCCCGTCGGATTCGGGCCCGGTTCGTGGCGCGGTGGTACTTGGCATGGTGACCCGAGGCTAGCCCGCAGTGGTCAGCCGCGTCGCGACGGTTTCGCCGCTCTCGAGCGCTCCCTCGATGTACCCGGTGCACGCGGCGACGTGCTCGCCGGCGAGATGCACCCGTCCCCAGGGCCGCCGGAGCACGTCCCAGAACGCCGTCACCTGGCCGGGCTCGTACACCGAGTACGACCCGCCGAAGCGCGGCAGGGTGCTCCAGGCACGCGAGTACCCGCCCACGGTCTCGGCCGTCAGGCCGTGCATGGCGCGCATCTCGTCGGCGGCCAGGGCGATGCGTTCGGGTTCGGTGAGACGCGCCCATTCGTGTCCGCCGTCGCCGCCGCAGTACGCCATGAGGATGCCGGAGTCGCCAGGTTGGTCGGCCGTCGGCTCGTACACGCGCTGAGCCCGGCCCGACGTCGTGGCGTAGCCCGGTCGCCATTCGCGCCTCGACCACTGCACCGACGTCTTGGTCACCGTGCCGTAGCCGAGCCCGTGCACGGCGCGGTGCAGGTCGGCGGGCATTGCGTCGTGGAAGTCGACCGAACGGAGCGGGACCAGCGAGCACGCCAGCACGACATGGTCTGCCTGCAGTCGACGCGACGAGGTCTGCACGACGACGCCGTCGGCGTCCTGCTCGACTCCGAGCAGCGTCTCGCCGTAGAACACGGCATCGCCCAGCTCGGCCGCGAGATGCTCGGCGACCTGGCTGAAGCCGCCATCGACGCGATAGGCCGTCACCTGCCGGCCCTGGCTGGCATCGCGATGGAAGGCTCGCTGCTGGGCGACGAAGAGCAGCGACACCTGCGACGGTTCACTGGCGAACTCGCCTTGCGCATCGCGGCGGGCGAACAGTCCGGCCAGGTCGCCGTAGCCGGCCTCGGCGACGGCATCGGCCAACGAGCGGGCGTCGAGCGCCGCGGCATCGGGATGCAACTGCGGGTTGGCCGCGTCGGCGATGCCGGCGGTGGCCGCCGCGACGATCGCATCGAACGCGGCGAACTGCTCGTCGAGCGCGGGGTCGGCCTCGCGCATGTCCTGGGCACTCATCAGCCGACCGTCGCGGTGCAGCCAGCGACGAATGACGGTCCACTGCTCGCCGGCTCCCAACAGGCCGACGCCGTAACGGTCGAGCAGCGCGAGCAGACGCGGGTGGATGTCGTCCACCCATTCGGCACCGCTCTCGCTGTACTGGCCCCCGACGAACGCGTCGCGCACGGTGCGCACACGCCCGCCGGGGCGATGACCACCCTCGACGATCGTGACGTCGCACCCCGCAGCGCGTAGCTGGGTGGCGGCTCCGAGGCCGGCGAAGCCGGCACCCACCACGACGACCCGCATGTGCTCGGTCAGCCCCCGCCCGTCAGCGTGGCGGCGACCTTCGACGAGTCGTCTCCGGATCGGCGCAGGATGCCCGCGGCGATGAACAGCACCAGCAGCGTGATGCCGAGCAGCACCGTCGCCATGGCGGCGATGTCGGGTTTGCGCACCGTCTTCACCTGGCCGAGCACGTACGTCGGGAACGTGTTCGTTCCGGGCGCCTTCACGAAGTCGGAGATGATGACGTTGTCGAGGGCGAACGTGAAGGCGAGCAGCCCGCCGGCCAACACGGCCGGCGCGATGAGCGGCAGTGTGATCTGCCGGAAGGCGGTGAACGGCGTGGCGAACAGGTCGTTGGCCGCTTGCTCGAGGCTCTCGTCCATGCCCTGCATGCGGGCTCGGACGATGAGCGTGACGACCGCCGCGGAGAAGATGGACTGGCCGATCCACAGCGGCACGAGGCCCTCGCGGAAGATGCCTCCGAACGAGATGAACTGCAACTGCATGCCGGTGGCGTCGACGATCTCGGGGGTCGTCAACACCAGCAGCAGCACGGCCATGAAACCGACCGTCCACTTGCCCGAGCGCCGGGCGAGGGCGATACCGGCGAGCGTGCCCAGGATGACCGAGATGATCGCGGCCACGGCCGCGGCTTCGAACGACGACTTCACCGAACCGGTGAGCAGCGTGTTGTCCCACATCTCGCCGTACCAGCGGGTGGAGAACCCGGCCCACACCTCGAGTGCCTTGTTGTCGTTGAACGAGTGGGCGACCACGAACACGATCGGCAGGTAGAGGAAGCCGATGACGAGGGCCGACCAGGCCCACAACATGCCCGTGCTGACCTTCGGGGTGGCGTTGGCGCCGACCCACACGGCGCCGCCGACCACGGCGATCGCCACGACGCTGGTGAAGAAGCTGCTCACCGACGGCTTGAGGACGAACATGCCACCCGCGACGAGCACCAGACCGGTGAGCACCGCGCCGAGCGTTCGGTCGAAACGGGACGCGAGCCGCAGCAGCCTGGCCAGCAGGAAGGCGAGGCCGAGCGCAGCGAGGATGGAGAAGATGAGGATGACGGCGATGGCCGCGCCGAGCGGCGGGTTCTGCGACTGCAGGAACTGCGTCGCCACCAGGTTGCCGGGCATGTTGCCGTCGGCGCCGCCGAGGACGTTGGCGGTGATGTAGTCACCGGCGAGGGGCACGAAGACCAGCACCACGCCGGCGATGATGCCGGGCGCCGCCAACGGCAGCGTGATCTGCAGGAACGTCTTCAAGCGTGTGGCGAAGAGGTCCTTGCTGGCCTCGCGTTGCGTCGGGTCGAGCCGGTCGAGCGCCACGAACAGCGGGAAGATCATCAGCGGGAGGTAGTTGTAGACGACGCCGATCTGCACTCCGAGCCGCGAGTCGAGCACGTCGAGGCGCTCGCTGAGGATGCCCCAGTCGACCAGCGTGTTCGAGATGAGCCCCTTGGGGGCGAGCACGATGCGCCACGCCAGGGTGCGGATGAGGAAGTTCGTGAAGAACGGGATGGCGAGCAGGGCCAGGACGATGCCCTTGCCCGCCTTCACCCGTGTGGCCAACAGATAGGCCAGCGGGAACGCGATGACGAGGCACAGGAAGGTGCCGAGCACGGTGGTGCGCATGCCCTGCACGAGCACCTTGGCGAACGTGCCGTTGATGCCACCGTCGAGCGCTTCGCGGTAGTTGTCGAGGTTGAGCGTGGTGTAGCTCACCCGGCCGGCCGAGCCGGCGACCTTCGTGCCGAAGCTGGCCGCGATGACCAGCACGACCGGCACCACGAAGAACAGCAGCCACCAGCCCCACGCGGGAACCGCGAGGAGGAACTTGGGCATCCGCAGCCGTCGGCTGGGGGGCGGTCCTTGTGTGACAGTCGTGCTGGCCATGTGCGTCAGTGGTCCGTCGAGAGGGATCAGGCGCCCGCGGCGGCCTTCACCTTGTTGTAGATGTCGACGACCTGCTGCTGGTTGGCGAGCGAGCCCGACTTCATGCGGCTGACCTCGTCATCGGCGAAGTAGATCATCTCGATGTACTTGGTGTCCGCCGGCAGGGCGTCCTTGGCCGCCTGGATGCCCGTGTTGTAGCCGTGGAACTGGATGTCGATGGCCGAGTTCGCGGGATCGAGGATGAAGTTGATGAAGTTGTAGCAGGCGTCCATGTTGGCCGCGCCCTTGAGGATGCACCAGTTGTCCATCCACAGCTCGGTCTCGGGAGCGCCCAGGCCCCAGACGTAGTCGTCGGGGTTGCCGCCGCTCTCCTCGACCGACAGCAGGCCCTGACGGGCGTCGCCGTTCCACACCATCGACAGGGCGTAGTTGCCCTGGGTGAGGTTGATGCCGGGGTACGAGTCGAACGCCTTCACGTGCTGGGCGAACTCGTCGACCAGGAAGTCCTCGCACGCCTTCAGGTCGGCCTCGTCGGTGGTGTTCCAGTCCTTGCCGTTGGCCCAGAAGTACATGCCGCACAGGTTCGGCGCGGTGTCGAGGATGGAGGTCTTGCCGCTGGCCTCGTTCGAGGCCACGTCGATGAAGTCGGCCCACGTCGTGATCTCGCGGGTGACCACGGTCTTGTCGTAGATCCAGCCGGTCGAGCCCCAGTTCTTGCAGACCGAGTACTTGTTGCCCGGGTCCCACTCCTGGTTGGTGTAGGCGACGTCGAGGTTCTTGAAGTTGGTGACCTTGGCCAGATCGAGCTCTTCCAGCAGGCTCTCGCCGGCGAGCTGCGGGATGTACACGCCGGTCGGGCAGATCATGTCGAAGCCGTTGTTGCCACCCGCGGCGACGAGCTTCTGGATCGCTTCCTCGTTGGAGTTGAAGATGGTGATCTCGATGTTGCCGAACGACGCCATGAGGTCGGGATCGTCGTACTCGGCCCAGGTGAACAGCTTGAACGAGTTGGCCCCGTCGCCGCCGCCACCCGACGTGCCGCCGGAGGTGCCGGTGCTGTCGGTGCCCGAGTCGCTGCCACAGGCGGCGAGGAAGGCAGCGAGTGCCGCCGAACCGCCGACGGCCGCGAGCAACTGACGACGGCTGATGGCACCGGCGATGCGCTGTGCAGTGGCGCGGTCCGCAAGGATCCGCACGGGTTCGTCACGATGAGACATTGATGGAACTCCTGATGTTGGTGTTACGCGGGATCACCGATCGCCGGCAGCGTCAGGCCCTCAGGGAGGACCAGATCAGCCTGTCGGTCGGAGAATTGGTAGACGTCGTCGGCACCCCAGGTGCACCAGACGGAATCGCCGGGGGCGAAGCGTGCGCTGCCGTCGGCGCGCGGCGCGAGGACGACGACCTCACGGCCCTTGGCCTCGACGACGTACTGCAGCACGTCGCCGAAGTGAGCGACACTGGCGATCGTGCCGGGCAGCTGGTTCTCGGTGACGCCCGGATCGGAGGACACCAGCCGCACGCACTCGGGGCGAACGGCAGCCAACGCACCGGCGCCGCTGGCGAGCTGCTCGTCGGGGCGGGTGGCCCGGAAGAACGTGCCGTCATCGGCGCGCACACCATCGACGGTGGCGACCCCCTGCCAGAAGTTGTTGCGGCCGATGAACGCGGCGACGAACGCCGACGCCGGACGTTCGTAGACCGTCTCGGGATCGGCGAGCTGCTCGATGTGGCCGTCGAGCATGATCGCGATGCGATCGCTCATGCTCATGGCCTCTTCCTGGTCGTGAGTGACGAAGATGAACGTGATGCCGAGCTGGCTCTGCAGCAGCTTCAGCTCGATCTGCATCTCTTCGCGCAGCTTGCGGTCGAGCGCACCCAGCGGCTCGTCGAGCAACAGCACGCTCGGCCGGTTCACCAGCGCACGGGCGAGCGCGACGCGCTGCTGCTGGCCACCGGAGAGCTGGCGGGGCGTGCGTGCGGCGAGATGGCTCATCTTCACCATCGCCAGCGCTTCCTTCACCCGATCGGCGATCTGCGCCTTGCTGACCTTGCGCTGCTTCAAGCCGTAGGCGACGTTGGTGGCCACGTCCATGTGGGGGAACAGGGCGTAGCTCTGGAACACGGTGTTGACGTCGCGCTTGTACGGGGGCACACCCTGGACGTACTCGCCGCTGATGCGGATGAACCCTTCGTCGGGCTGCTCGAAGCCGGCGAGCATGCGCAGCGTGGTGGTCTTGCCGCAACCGGACGGGCCGAGCAGCGAGAGGAACTCGCCGGGCTGCACCTCGAGGTTCAGCGCGTCGACGGCCACCATGGTGCCGAAACGCTTGGTGACCGCCTGCAGCTCGACCGAGCCGCGCTGGCCCGACAAGCCGTTGTCCACGGGTGCGGACGTCGAAGATTCGGTCACTCTGGTCTCCCCCGAGATGTGACGGGCTGATGCCCGGTGTGCGGTGCGATGAAGAAGTGTAGGCATGCCGACACAACGGCCCGGTCGTCACCCGGGTGGCTGCAGCTGTCGTCGGTCCGCAACGCTGGCACGGCGACCCGGTCGAATGCAAGGAAACCGCGTGTGAACGACGTGCGCGGCCACGGATCCAGTTGCGAAACCCGTGCGCGACAAGCAGTATCCGTACCCGATGGACCGCACCGGCACCCACATCGACCACATCGACCGCTCGATCATCGAGCAACTGCAGCGCGACGGCCGTGTGCCGTACACGCGACTCGGCGCGGCCGTCGGGCTGTCCGAGGCCGCGGTGCGCCAACGGGTGCAGCGCCTGACCGACGCCGGTGTGATGCAGGTCGTCGCCGTCACCAACCCCCTGTCGCACGGCAAGCGGCGCATGGCGATGATCGGCGTCCGCACCGAGGGGCCCACCGACGACATCGCCAAGACCCTGCAGGCCATGCCCGACATCGACTACCTGGTCGTCACCGCCGGCACGTTCGACCTGATGGCCGAGGTCGTCGTCGAGAACGACCTCCAGCTGCTCGACCTGACGAACCGCATGCGCAGCGTCCCCGGTGTGCGCAACACCGAGACGTTCATCTACCTCGACCTGGTGAAGCAGACGTTCACCTGGGGAGCGCACTAGCTCGCTCCGGGTCCCCGGTCGGGCATCTCCGTCGGAGGTCCTCGACGTGCTCCGCTTCGCTCCGCAAACGATCGAGGACCTCCCGACTGCGTTGCCCTTCCTGGGTTGCTCGCTCGCCGCGGGAATCTTGGGAGACTCTCTTGGTGCTCTTTCACTTTTCGGAGGATGGTTCGATCACGTTGTTCGTGCCGCATGTGCCTCGGTCGAATCCTTCGGTGGAGGCGGCGGTGTGGGCGATCGACGAGGAGCACTCCCCCGCGTACTGGTTCCCCCGTGAGTGCCCGCGGGTGACGGTGTGGTCCCGGGACGAGGACGAACTCGTGGCGTTGCAGCACACGTTCGGCACGACAGCCCGCCGCGTCCATGTCATCGAGGCCGGCTGGCAGGATCGCATGCGGACCTGCCGCCTCCACCGCTACACCTTCGACGACACCCCCTTCACCCCCTGGCCCGAAGCCGAAGGCCAGTACGTGTCCCACTCGACCGTCCGCCCCATTGCAGTGGAGCCGGTCGGCAACCTCTTCGAACAACACCAGTCAGCGAAGATCGACCTCAGAGTCGTGAACGACCTGACCCCCTGGAAGACCCTCGCCACGGCGGGCCCCTGGGATTTCAGCATCATCCGCGACGCCAACGCCAGAACCTCCCCAGCGGAGTGAAACAGAGGGTCGGCGCAGCCGTGGAGTGCCGGATCGTTTGCGGAGCGAAGCGGAGCACGTCCGGCACCCACGGCGGAGCCGGCCCGACCGCGCCACGGAGCGCCCGCACGTCCGGCGCCCACGGCGGAGCGGGCCCGACCCGCGCGAGGACTCTCAGCCCAACACCGGGCGAAGGACGAACTTGCTCTCGGTGCGAGCCACCCCTCCATCCGTCTTCAACCAGCGGACGAAGTCGTCCAACCCCACCGCTCCGGCGCAGTCGACGATGATCGTGTAGTCGGCGGGGCCGGTGACGTACATCGCCAGGGTCACCTCGTCGCGTTCGGCGAGGCGCCGTTCGAACTCGGCGGGGTCCAGCCCGGGCGGCAGCGCGACGTCGACCACGGCGCGCACGTCGCGCCCGAGCGCGGCCCGGTCGATGCGCGCCGAGTAGCCACGGATGACCCCGCCGGCCTCGAGTCGGCGCACCCGATCGGCCACCGAGCTGGGGGCCAGGTGCACGCGGTCGGCGAGTTCCTTCCAGCTGACTCGACCTTCGGCGATGAGGATGTCGATGATTCGTCGGTCGATTCTGTCGATCATCGTTGATTCCGCGGCCATGGTCGCATTCTTGCCGCGAAACGACCGTTGATCAACGGATCGTGCGAGCACATGATCGGCACATGATCAACACCGTCGGGGTCCCCAAGGAAATCAAGACCGCTGAGCACCGCGTGGCGATGACGCCCGACGGCGTGCGCGAGTTCGAACGGGCGGGCGTGCAGGTGCACGTCGAGACCGGCGCGGGCGAGGGTGCGAGCTTCTCCGACGACGACTACCGCGCCGCCGGCGCCACCATCGTGCCCACCGCGGCCGACGCGTGGGCGCAACAGATGGTCGTGAAGGTGAAGGAGCCCAAGGCCGAGGAGTTCGGCTTCCTGCGCCCCGACCTGACCCTGTTCACGTACCTCCACCTCGCCGCGTACCCGGCGGTCGCCGCGGCGCTGCTCGAGCAGCGCACCACGTCCATCGCCTACGAGACCGTGCAGCTTCCCGGCGGCGCGCTCCCCCTCCTCGCGCCGATGAGCGAGGTGGCCGGGCGGCTCGCCCCGCAGATGGGCGCCCACTACCTCGAGCGGCACAACGGTGGCCGCGGTGTGCTGATGGGCGGCGCCCCTGGCGTCCAGCCCGCCAAGGTCGTCGTGCTCGGCGCCGGCAACGTCGGCTGGAACTCGGCGTGGATCGCGGCCGGCATGGAGGCCGAGGTGGTGCTGTTCGACAAGAACCTCGACCGCCTCCGCTGGGTCGACCAGATCAACAAGGGTCGCATCGTCACGCTCGCGTCGAACCGCGGTGCGCTCGAGCGCAACCTCGCCGACGCCGACCTGGTGATCGGCGCAGTGCTGGTGGCCGGCGGCCGCGCCCCGGTCGTGGTCACCGACGACATGGTGCGCGGCATGAAGAAGGGCGCGGTCATCGTCGACGTCGCGGTCGACCAGGGTGGCTGCATCGAGACCATCCACGAGACCACGCACAACGACCCGGTGTACGAGCTGCACGGCGTGCTGCACTACGCCGTCGGCAACATGCCCGGCGCCGTCCCGCACACCAGCACCTACGCGCTCACCAACGCCACCTTGCCGTACCAGCTGGAGGTCGCGAAGCACGGTGTGGCCGAAGCCTGCCGACGAGACCTGGCGCTGTCGCACGGCCTGAACACGTTCGCCGGCCAGGTGACCAATGAGCCGGTCGCCGAGTTCCTCGACACGGCGTTCGTCGAGCCGCTCGCCGCGCTCGCCTGACGCGACGTCGGGGGCCTACGGTTCGCGCATGGCCATCCTCGCCTCCGAGCTCGACATCCCCGACGCCCCGCTGTCCGACGGCAGTTCGCGCTTCGCCGCCAACCTCGGCCTCGGCCCCGACCAGTGGCTGCTGCGCAGCATGTTCGGGTATGCCGTGTGGCGCTACGACGACGCGACGGGCATCCTGCGCGACAAGCGGTGGCACAGCGCGTCGGGCAAGATCCCCGAGCTGATGGGCATCACCGACGAGCGGTTCCTCTCCCAGCAGGGCGAGAGCATCCTCAGCGCCGAGGGCGACATGCACACCCGGCTGCGCCGTCTCGTCGCACCGGCGTTCTCGCCCCGTGCGGCCGACCGGCTGCGACCGTTCATGCGCGAGGTCATCGACGGATTGGTCGACACGGTCGCCGCCTCCGGTCGAGCCGACTTCGCCGTCGACATCTGCGAGCCGTACCCGATCCCGATCATCTGCGAACTGCTCGGTGCACCCAAGAGCGACTGGCAGCTCTTCAGCCGATGGGCGAACGACATCCTCGAGATCTTCTCGGTCGACGTCGTCGACAAGCTCGACCTCATCGTCAGCACGCAGGTCGAGCTCGACGCCTACACACGCGAGCTGATCGCCGAGCGCCGCGACAAGCCGGCCGACGATCTGCTCACCGACCTCATCGCCCAGGAGGAAGCGGGCGACCGGTTGAGCACCGACGAACTGGTGATGATGGTCAACGCCGTGATCATCGGTGGCACCGACACGACTCGCAACCAGCTCGGCTGCGCGGTCAGCCTGTTCGCCGAACATCCCGAGCAGTGGGCGCTACTGGCCGAGCAGCCCGAGCTCGCGCCGCGTGCCGTCGAGGAGTCGATGCGCTACTTCGGTGCCGTGCGCGGCACCATGCGCTTCGCCAGCACCGACATCGAGTACCGCGACGTGTTGTTCCCTGCGGGCACGTTCATCGCGGTCGGCCTGGCCGAGGCCAACCGCGACGACACCGTGTTCCGCGAGCCCACGACGTTCGACATCACCGCGTCGAAGAGCGACCAGCCACAGCTGACGTTCGGGTCGGGCATCCACTACTGCCTGGGTCAGGCGTTGGCCCGCGCCGAGCTGCAGGAGGCACTCCCCCTGCTCGCCCGGCGCATGCCGAACCTGCGCCTCGACGGCCCCACCACGTGGAAGCCCGACGGCGTGGGCATCTTCGGCCCGGCCCACATGCCGATCACCTTCACCCCCGGCCGATAAACCCGCGCGAACTTAAGTTCTGCGGCTCCAGCTCAACCGGTGACGACGAGCCCGGGCCGCCCGCCGAAGAACGAACCATCGATCATCCCCTGGATGTTGATGATCGCGCCGGCGAGCCCACTGTTCGGTGCAAGGTTCACCTCCGTGGCGTTCACGCCGTCGAGCACGATCTGGATCACTCCGTCGAGCTCGATCGCCCAGCCGATCTCAGCCCTCGGATCGAGGTCGGCAGCGAGCGACGCCTTCGCGTCGGCACACTCCTTCTGAGTCACGGCGAGCAGCTCGGGATCCACATCGGCGATCGTGTCCGGCGGCGTCGAGGAGGTGAGCCACGACACGTCGAAGTGCATCAGTTCGGCCGTCGCTACGGCGCACCGGTGGGCGAGGTCGGCGGTGGCTCCGGTGATGTCGTCGTCGCGGACTCGCGGCGGTTGCGTCAGGTACGTCGGCACCACGATGGTCGTGGAACTCGCGGACACGGTGGAGGCCGGGGCGGTGGTTCCCGGAGCGGTGGTCCGGTTCGCGCCCGTGTCGTCGGACGAGCCAGCGCAACTGGCGAGGATCGTCGCGAGCAATGCCACGGCGACAAGGCGGCGCGTCATGCTCCGATCGCGGCGAAGGCGGCCATCACCAGGCTGGAGCCGCGCTCGTCGCCGACGAGGCCACCTTCCATCTTGTTCATCACGTAGGTGATGGTCATGCGGTGGTCGAGGTCGTTGATGACCAGCGAGCCACCCCAGCCACCCCATCCGCACACCCGTCCCTCCGGCATGAACGGCATCGACTCGGTGGCCAGGCCGTACCCGATGCCGAACTTCGACGGCACCATCAACACCTGGTCGACCCCCTCGGCCTGCACCTCGAAGATGCGGTCGATGGTGTCCTGGGACAGCAGCTTCGTGCCGTTCACCACACCGCCGTTGCTGATGGCGCTCTGCGCGACGGCGATGGAGCGAGCATTGCCGTGACCGTTGGCTGCGCCGATGTCGGCCTGGCGCCACTCCTTCGTCCACGACGCCTCGGCACCCGGAGCGGGGCCGGTGAAGGTCTTCACGACCACCATGTTCGGGTCGAGCATCGACATGTCGATGGGCAACGGCGGCGGCGGGATGACGTTGCTGATGCGACCGAACTCGCTCTCGGCCAGACCGATGTGGAAGTCGACACCGAGCGGCCCGGCGACCTCGTCGCGGAAGAACTCGCCGAGCTTCTTGCCGGTGACGCGGCGGATGACCTCGCCGACCAGGTGGCCCTGGTTGAGGGCGTGGTAGCCGCTGGCGGTGCCGGGCTCCCACCACGGCGCCTGCGCGGCGAGCTTGGCCGTGCTCTTCTCCCAGTCGTAGATGTCGTCGACGGTGACCGGCTGGTCCCAGCCCGACACGCCCGACGTGTGCGACATGAGGTGCTTGACGAGCACGCCCTCCTTGCCGTTCTGGGCGAACTCCGGCCAGTACGTGGCCACGGGAGCATCGACGTCGAGCAGGCCGCGATCGGCGAGCATCAGTGCGCACAGGGCCATCTGCGTCTTGGTGCTGGACCAGACGTTGGTGATCGTGTTCTCCTGCCAGGGGGCGCTGTGCTCCTGGTCGACCCAGCCACCCCACATGTCGACGACGAGCTCGCCCTCGAGCATCACCGCGACCGACGCACCGACGTCGGCGCCGGAGTCGACGTTGCTGGACAGGATCGAGCGCATCGCCTCGAAGCGCGGATCACAGGTGCCGTGGATCTCGGCCATCTCATACCCCCAAGTACTCGGTTGATTCCCCGGCGAGGAACGTAGTCGGCGTCAGCGTGGGTCGCGCCACATGAGCCACATCGGCGGCCCGTTGCGACGATGCGTCATCCGCTGGCGGACCTCGAATCCGAAGCGTCCGTAGAACGCGATGTTCTGCTCCTTCGAGTTCTCGAGGTACATGCCCAACCCCTCGCGATCGGCTCGCTCGACCATCGGCTCGAACAGCATCCGCCCGAACCCCTTGCCCTGATGCGCGGGATCCGTGCCGATGAACTCGAGGTAGTAGTGGGGCTCGGCCGGGTGCAGCTTCTCGAGGTCGGTGAGGACCTGCAGGTTGGAGAAGAACTTGGTGCCGTACAGCTTCAGGAACCTGGGCGTGTACTTCACCACCGACGTGAACGGCACCTTCCACTGCCCGGGAGGCGCCCACAGCGCCGCGGCCTCGACGCCGGGTGTCACGTACGTCTCACCGTGGGGCAGTTGGATGCGCGTGAACGCGTCGAAGAACGGCAGCACCTGGTCCGTGGTCAACTCACGACCACCGGCGAGGAACGTCTTGATCGGGTCGTCGTGGAACGCGTGGGCCAACGTCCGCGCGATGGCGGCGATGTCCTCGGGTGTGGCCTTGCGGGCATCGGCTGACATACGGTCCCACTATGGCAGGCACCAAGCAGATGAAACTCGGCTACAACTCCGGCTACTGGGGCAGCGGTCCACCCAAGGGTGCGCTGGAGGCCATCCAGGAAGCGGAGCGGCTGGGGTTCAGCTCCGCCTGGACCGCCGAGGCCTACGGCAGCGACGCGCTGACGCCGCTCGCCTGGTGGGGCTCGCAGACGAGCACCATCCAGCTCGGCACGGCCATCGTGCAGATGAGCGCGCGCACCCCCGCTGCAACGGCGATGGCCGCGATGACGATGGATCACCTCAGCGAGGGTCGGTTCATCCTCGGCCTCGGCGTCAGCGGCCCACAGGTGGTCGAGGGCTGGTACGGGCAGGAGTACCCGAAGCCGCTCGCGCGCACGCGTGAGTACGTCGAGATCGTGCGCCAGATCGTCCGCCGTGAACAGCCGGTCGACTTCCACGGGGAGTTCTACGACATGCCCAACAAGGGCGGCACCGGGTTGGGCAAGCCGCTCAAGAGCACCATCCACCCCCGCCGGCCGGAGATCCCCATCTACCTCGGCGCCGAGGGGCCGAAGAACGTCGCCCTCGCCGCCGAGATCTGCGACGGCTGGCTGCCGTTGTTCTTCAGCCCCAAGGAGGACGGCTTCTACCGGCAGTGCCTGCAGGAAGGGTTCGACAAGAGCGACGATCCGTCCAAGAAGGATCGCTTCGAGGTGGCCGCGACACTGATGATGATCCCCGGCGACGACCCGGAGAAGTGCGCCGACATGGTCCGCCCGTTCCTGGCGCTGTACGCCGGCGGCATGGGTGCGCGCGGCGCCAACTTCCACTTCGAGGTCTTCGCCCGCATGGGCTACGAGGACGTCGCCCTGAAGGTGCAGGACCTGTACCTCGCCGGCAAGAAGGACGAGGCCGCCGCGGCCATCCCGCTGGCGATGGTCGAGGACGTCGCGCTGGTCGGACCGCCCGAGAAGATCCGCGACGAGCTCGAGCGGTGGAAGGACACCTGCCTCACCACGTTCCTGGTGAGCGGCCCGAAGCAGGCGCTCGGCGCGTACGCCGAACTCATCCTCGGTTAGCTTCTCGCCACCATGAACCTGTTCCGCCTCAGCTCGTTCGCGCTCGCCCTGCTCCTGGTGGCCATCCTCGGTGGCAGCGTGGCCGTCGGCGTGTTCATCGGTCATCGTCGCAAGGCGCGCGGCGACGACCGTTCAGGCCCGGTCGGCGTGGTGCAGGGCGCGCTGCTCGGCTTCGTCGGGCTCCTGCTCGCGTTCGGGCTGTCCATGGCCGTCGGCCGCTACGAGACCCGCCGCGGCCTCGTCGTGCAGGAGGCGAACGACATCGGCACCACCTACCTCCGTGCGCAGTTGCTGGCCGAACCGCAGCGCACCGAGTCGCTCGACCTGTTGCGCATCTACACCGACGCCACCATCGACATGGCGAACGAGGTGCCGGGCAGCACGCCCTACGACGCGGCGGTCGCGGACATCGAGCAGATCCAGGATCAGCTGTGGGCGCTCGCCGGCGAAGCGGTCGCCGACGACCCAACCGGCAGCGCGCCGAAGCTGTACATCGAGACGCTGAACGACACGATCGACCGACACACCGATCGGACGACGTCGCTGGGCAACCGGGTGCCGCCGCCGGTGCTGTGGCTCGAGGTGGTGTGCAGCGCGGTCGCACTGGGCGCGATGTCGTTGTACCTGACGATGCTCGGCCGCGGTATCGCCACGTCGCTGATGACCTTGGCGGTCATCGCGATCATCCTGTTCGTCACGTTCGACCTCGATCGGCCGCAACGCGGGTTCATCACCGTGCCGTCGGCACCGCTCGAGGACGTCAGGGCGTCGATGGATCGGCCACCGGCCGCCGACGCTCCCTGACCTCCGACGGTCGCCGACCCATCTCGCGCAACCATTGCCCGTGCGCCCGCACCGCGGTCGCGAGGCTGTGGTGCACGCGCACCGGTTCCGAGCCGGTGGCGCACGCCGCCGCCAGGCGCGGTGCGACCAGCGGATGGGCCGTGTGCGGCAGGCGCGGGGCGAGGTGGTGCTCGACCTGGAAGTCGAGGCCACCCATCAACCAACGCGCCGGGCGGGCGACCAGCCGTGCCCCGCCGCCGATGTCGGCCGTCGTGCGCAGCTGATGATCGACGAACGCCGCACCTCGGCGCGGCTCGGCGTCGCTCGGGAACTCGACCAGCGACGTGCAGTGGGCCAACTGGAACATCGTCGCCAGCAGCAGCCCGACCGTCCACGACACGCTGACGTAGACGACGAGCACCACCCACCACGAGTGGAACCACAGTGGCACCAGCACCGCCCACGTGAGGTGCGCGACCTTGCCGCCGGCGATGGACACGTAGTCGCGCAGGCGCGGAGAACGAGGGAACCGGCGACCGCCGACGCCGTTGCGGGCGAGGTCTGCGAAGTCCGAGATCAGGAACCACTGCAACGTGAGGAAGCCGTACAGCACCCACATGTAGACGTGCTGATAGCGATGCCACGGATGCCACACCTGGGTGGGGGTCAGCCGGGCGAACGGGGCCTGCTCGACGTCCATGTCGACACCGTCGACGTTGGTGTTGCCGTGGTGCAGGTTGTTGTGCTTGAAGCGCCAGATCCACGAGCTGGCGCCCATCAGGTCGCCCGTCCATCCGGCCAAGCGGTTCACCAGCGGTGAGGTGCTGAACGACCCGTGGTTGCCGTCGTGGAAGACCGAGGTCGCGGCGGCGGTCAGCCCGAACACCATCCCGATCGAGGCGAGGACGGTGACGACGACCGAGTTCTGCCCGAACACGAGCACCGCGTAGCTGGCGACGGTGAGCACCGCGACGACCAACGCCTTGCGGTGCAGTCGATGTCGCGCTCGGGACATCTCGGCGGTCGACGGCCGCAGCGCGGCGGCGACCCGGGCCTCGGGAGCGAGGCCCTGGTGGACGGTGGTGTCGGCGATGGTCATCGCGTGCCTCGATTCGCCCCGACAGAGGAGCGGCGAAGCGGACGAGACCGGGACGCTGACCGGACCATACCCCTCCCCCGCGTCTTCCAACCCGCGGGGCGTGCGAGTGCTGACACACTGGCCCCATGCAGCGCAGGTTCGTGGAAGTCGACGTGTTCACCGCCCAGCCGTACCGGGGGAACCCGCTCGCCGTGGTCATCGACGGCGACGGGCTGAGCACCGCCGAGATGCAACGCTTCGCCAACTGGACCAACTTCTCCGAGACGACGTTCCTGATGCCGCCCACCGACCCCGGCGCCGACTACGCCGTGCGCATCTTCACCACCGACACCGAGTTGCCGTTCGCCGGTCACCCCACCATCGGATCGTGCCATGCCTGGCTCGCGGCCGGTGGGGTGCCGCGCACTCCCGGCCAGGTGACCCAGGAGTGCGGGGTGGGCCTGGTCCGCATCCGTCAGGACGGAGGTCTCCTCGCGTTCGCTGCACCGCCGCTCCTTCGCTCCGGACCGCTCGACGAGGCCACGCTGCGCCGCGGCGGTCGCGGCGCTCGGCATCGCTCCCGAGGCCGTGGTCGACACCGCCTGGATCGACAACGGTCCCGGCTGGCTCGGGGTGCTGCTGGGGTCGGCCGAGGAGGTGCTCGCGCTCACCTGCGCGAACACCCCGCTGAAGATCGGTGTGGTCGGGCCGTACCCGCAAGGTGGCCGCTTCGCCTACGAGGTCCGCGCGTTCTTCCCGTCCGGCACGACGACCTTCGAGGACCCGACCACCGGCAGCCTGAACGCATCGGCCGCCCAGTGGCTCGTCGGGTCCGGCCGGTTCACGCCGCCCTACCGGGCGTCGCAGGGCGCCGCGCTCGGCCGTGCCGGCGTCGTGTACGTCGAAGCCGACTCCGAAGGCGACGGTCTGTGGATCGGCGGCGACGCCGTCACCTGCGTGTCCGGCACCGTCGAGCTGTAGCGCCGGTCAGCGCTTCTTCTGCAGGCGCTCGACGTAGGCCATCGCGCTGGCGCGGCCTTCTTCGTCGCGCAGGCCGGCGTACAGCCCGTCGGCGTCGGCCCAGCTGCGGCCGGTGCCGACCATGCTCTCGGTGACCGCGTTGACGTGCGCCTTCGTCTCGAGCAGCGCCAGCTTCGGCTTCTGCAACAACTGCGCCACCAGCGCATCCACCTCGGCGTCGAGCGACGCCTCGGGCACCACTCGGTTCACGAAGCCCGCCGCCTTGGCCTCGGCCGCATCGAACGGTCGACACGTCATCACCAGTTCCTTGGTGAGCGCCGGGCCGATCTCGCGCACCAGGCGCGGGATGCCACCCCACGCCAGCGGGATGCCCAGGTCCACCTCGGGAATGCTGAAGCGCGCGGTGTCGGCGGCGACGCGCAGGTCGCATCCGGCGGCGACGATGAGCCCACCGCCCACGCACCACCCCTGGATGCGAGCCACGGTGACGGCGCGCATCTCGTCGAGGGCGCGGCCCATGCGCCACCCGACCTGGCGGTCCTCCATCGGCGCGGCCGTGCTGAACGCCGACAGGTCGGCACCGGCGGAGAACGAACGGCCCGCGCCGCTGACCAGCACCACCTTCAGGTCGTGGTGCTCGTCGAACCAGCGAGCGGCGAGCTCGATCTCGTGCAACGTGTGCGAGCTGAGCGGGTTGAGCTTCTCGGGCCGGTTGAGGCGCAGCTCGCCGCGTGGTCCGTCGACCGTCGCCACGATGGTGTCGAAGGAGGCGGTGTCGGTGCTGGACGGTGTGGTCATGGCACTAATCGCAGCAGCTGTCGCGCCAGCCGCACGAACCGCACTTGAAATGAGCGTGCTCGGGATGCAGTGCACCCCCGCACAGCGGGCACTCGGGGAACACCCCGAAGCGGACGCAACGGTCGTTCGCCGGGCTCGGTGGGGTGGTGACGGTCGTCTCGGCAGCCATGTGGCAAGTGTGACAGCGCACGACCACGCGCGAGTGGACCACCCGTCGTAGTCTTGACCCACGGGTCAAGAGCCCCACCTCTTCACGATGACCAGCAGCAGCCACGAGACCATCGACCACGGGTTCACCCCCGGCAGCGCGCGAGCGGCACTGGCATACCCGCGGTTCCGGCGGATGTGGGCGGCGAGCTTCTCGTCGAACATCGGCACGTGGATGCAGAACGTCGTGCTGCCGCTCTACGTGCTCGACCGCACCGGCAAGGCGTCGGTGGTGGGCATCATGGTGTTCGCCCAGTTGGGGCCGCTGCTGTTCTTGTCCATCCCTGCCGGCGTGATCGCCGACCGTTTCGATCGTCGCCGCTGGCTCATCGCGATGCAGCTGGTGCAGTTGCTGTTCAGCGCGATGCTCGCGCCACTCGCCGCCGCCGACGCACCGATCTGGAGCATCTTCCTGGTCGCGCTCGGCGTCGGCATCGGCAACGCGTTGAACGCACCCGCATGGTCGGCGATGCTGCCCACCCTCGTCAGCCGCGCCGATCTGCCGGGCAGCGTGTCGTTGAACTCCACGATGATCAACGGCTCGCGCGTCGTCGGCCCCATCGTGGTGGCCGTCCTCCGCTCCGCCGGAGTCAGCATCTCGCAGATCTTCCTCATCAACGCGGTCACGTACCTGTTCGTGATCGTCGCGTTGGTGCGCACTCCGATCCACCAGTCGAAGCCACCGCCACGCGAGCCCGGCATGCGGCAGTTCACGTCGGGCCTCCGCATCGCTCGCGCCAACCCGGCGGTGTGGCGACTGCTCGTCAGCCTGTTCACGTTCTCGCTGCTGTCGCTCCCCTACGTCGGTCTGTTCGCCGCTGTGGCGCGCAAGAACTTCGGTATCGAGAAGGGCTCGACCACCTACGAGTGGTTGTACGCCACGTGGGGTCTCGGTGCAGCGATGGGCGGCCTCGCCATCGGCACCGTGTTCGTCCACTACGACAAACGCAAGCTCATCCGCATCGGCTTCCTCGCGTTCGCCGTGTTCCTCGCCGCGTTCGCCGTGGCCCGCGAGCCCATCGGGGCGTTCATCTTCGGCGCGCTCCTGGGGTTCGCCTACTTCGGTACCACCACCTCGATGAACACCATCTTCCAGAGCCGCGTCGCCGACCACGAACGCGGTCGGGTGATGAGCCTGTGGTTCATGGCCTTCGGCGGCACCGTGCCGCTGGGCAACCTGGTGTTCGCCCCGTTGATGGACGCGATCGGCGCCCGGTGGGTGCTGGTCGGCGGCGCCGTGTGGGCGCTCGCCCTGGCGTGGTACTGCGATCTACTGAAGATCGACGCGCTCGCCGAGCAGCGCGGCGGCCACCACCTCGAGCCCGACCACACGGCTACCTTTGACGAGCACGGCGTCTCCGCCGGCGACTGATCCGACCCGGTCCACGACGGCGGCCACGTCACCGAACGAGGGCACGCCGTAGAGGTCGGTGCCGTACGCGAGCACCTCGATGTCCAACGCTCGGGCGTAGTTCGTGATCGCATTCGTGCTCCGCAGTCGGATCGCTGATCTCGGCCATCAACCCGAGCACCGCGACACGACGCGCGACCGGCAGCGCCGCCAGCGCGTCGAGCGCGGCGCGCATGCTGGTGGGGTTGGCGTTGTAGCTGTCGTTCAGCACCAGCCCACCCGAGGTGGCGCGTCGGATCTCCATGCGCATCGCGGTCAGACCCACGTCGGCCAGCGCCGCCGCTCCGGCCTGGAGGTCGCCGCCGACCGCTCCCACGCACGCCAGCGCGGCCGCCGCGTTCGACACCATGTGCCGTCCGCTGACCCCCAACCGCACGTCGACCGAGCCCCACGGGGTGTGGGCGGTGAACGACGCACGCGCCAGATCGTCGAGCACCACGCTCACGACGTGCACGTCGGCGTCGTCGGACTCACCGAAGAACAGGCTCGCGGCGCCGGTCTCGGTGACCATTGCGCGCACCCGGGCGTCGTCGGCGTTCAGGATCGCCAGGCCGTCCTGCGGGAGCGCCCGCACCAACTCGGCCTTCGCCCGGGCGACGCCCTCGATGCCACCGAGGCGGTCGCTGTGCGCCTCGGCGACCCGCGTGACGACCCCGATGGTGGGAGCAGCGACATCGCACAGGCGGGCGATCTCGCCGAAGCCGCGCATGCCCATCTCGAGGACCATCACCTCGGTGTCGCCGGGGGCGTTGAGGATGGTCGTGGGCAGGCCCTGATCGTTGTTGAAGCTGCGCTCGTTCGCCCAGGTGCGTCGGCTCGCGCCGAGCGCGGACCAGGCGAGATCCTTCGTGGACGTCTTGCCCACCGACCCGGTGATGCCGATGACCGGACCGCCGAACGAGCGCCGCTGCACCGCCGCGAGGCGCATCAGCGCGACCAGCGTGTCGTCCACCTCGATGGCCGTGCCGCCGACCGACGGCCTGGCCGTGAGGTACGCCGCGGCGCCGCGTTCCAACGCGGCCGGGATGAACTCGTGCCCGTCTCGTTCGGCGACGATCGGCACGAACAACTGGCCCGGCCCGATGGAGCGCGAGTCGAACGACACGCCGTCGACGGTGGCGTTCGGTCCGGCCAGCCGACCTCCGGTCGCCGCGGCCACGTCAATCGCTTCGAAACGCATCGGTCGACACGGTACCGTCGCGGCCACATGTCGCCCCACGACCCTCGCATCGACCCTCCCGACGACACTCGCATCCGGCTCATCGTCCTCTTCGGCGGCCAGTCGGCCGAGCACGACGTGAGTTGCACCACCGCGTCGCACGTCCTGCGGGCCGCGGACCCCGCCAAGTACCGCATCACGCCCATCGGCATCGGCCGCGACGGACGTTGGTCGCTGGCCACCGGTGCCGCGCACGCCCTCGAGGCCGGCCCCGACTCGCTGCCACCGCAACTCGACGCGAGCGGCTCGGTCGTCGAGCCCACGGCGGCCATCACGCCCATGGGCGACGGAGTGACGGTCGTCGTGCCGCTGCTGCACGGTCCGCTCGGCGAGGACGGCACGGTGCAGGGCATGCTCGAACTCGCCGACCTCCCGTACGTCGGCACCGGCGTCCTCGGCTCGGCGGTGGCGATGGACAAGGCCATGGCCAAGGTGCGTCACCGCCCAGCACGGCATCCCCCAGGCCCGGCACCTGGCCTACCGCGCCAGCGAGCTGACGCCGGGCACGCCGCAGTTCATCGCCGACACGTTGGGCCTGCCCGTGTTCGTGAAGCCCGCCAACATGGGCTCGTCGGTCGGTGTCAGCAAGGCCAAGACCGTGGAGGCCGTGCGCGATGCCATCGCGCTGGCGTTGTCGTACGACGAGTGGATCGTCGTCGAAGAGGCCATCGTCGGCCGCGAGATCGAGGTGGCCGTGCTCGGCAACCTCGAACCGAGGGCCAGTGTCCCCGGTGAGATCGTCCCCGGAGCGGAGTTCTACGACTACGCCGACAAGTACGTCGACGACGGCTCGCAGGCGCTCATCCCCGCGCCGCTCACCGCCCAGCAGACGGCCGAGGTGCAGGACCTCGCGGTGCGCGCGTTCACGGCCATGCGCTGCGAGGGTCTGTCGCGCGTCGACTTCTTCTTCGAGGAGGACGGCCGCGGCTTCCTGCTCAACGAGGTGAACACGATGCCGGGCTTCACCCCCATCAGCATGTACCCCAAGCTGTGGATCGCCAGCGGCATGACCTACTCCGGACTCATCGACGAACTGGTCCGCCTGGCCCTCGAGCGCCACACCCGTCGCCGCCGCAACACCGCGCGAACTTAAGTTCCTGGTGAACACCCGGCTAGACCTTGGGCATGGAATCCGACGTGGCCTGCCCGATCTGCACGATGACCGACGTGCTCACCACCGCCTCGGGCGACCACGAGTGCGCCACGTGCGGGCACGAGTGGGAAGCCGCTGCGGCTGACCCGAACGACCTCGGCGAGATCCGCGACGCGAACGGCACGCTGCTGCAGAACGGCGACTCGGTGGTGCTCACCAAGGGATTGCCGCTGAAGGGTCAGGCCGACCTGAAGATCGGTACACGCGTGAACAACATCCGCCTCGTCGCCGGCGATCACGAGATCGACTGCAAGATCGATGGCCGCGGCATTCTGCTGAAGGCCAAGTTCGTCAAGAAGGCGTGACCGGCCGGCGCGACGGCCGGCCGACGCGGTCACGGCTGCAGCGCGGCTCGCAGGAAGGCGAGCAACTCGGTGCGCAGTCGGCGCAGGTCGGTCGTCGATGGGCTGCCAGCCGACGGCTCGCAGGGCTTCGGGTTCGGTGGCGATGCCGGTGACCGTGGCGTACACGAGCGCGGCGACGAGGCGCGGGTCGGCGCGGCGCAGGTGGCCGGCGTCCATCTCTCGGCGCAGGTAGCCGATGGCGCGAGCGACCAACGGCTCGAACGCCTCGTGCAGACGGTCACCCGTGGCGCGGTGGCAGCCGGCTGATCTCGCGGACCAGGCCGAGCAGCGAGGGCCGGCGCACGGCCTGGCGGAACACGGCCTTGACGACGGCGTCGATGCGGTCGAGCGGGTCGTCGGACGTCGCCCGGATGGCGGCCTCGACCCCCACCGACAGTTCCACCACTGCGCTGCTCGAGCACGGCCTGCACCAGGTCGTCCTTGCTGGGGAACCAGTACAGCAACGTCTGCTTGGCCACGCCCACCTCACCGGCGATGACGTCGAGCGACACGGCCTCGACGCCGCGCAGCCCGAACAGGTCGGTGGCGGCATCGAGGATGCGCAGGCGGGTGGAGGATCTCGACGTCATTCAACGGACTCTCTACCACATGGTAGAGAACTGTGCTAGAACAGGTGCCGCATGATCGCCGAACAGCTCGCAGGCAAGCGGATCGCCATCACCGGCAGCACCGGTTTCGTCGGCACCGCACTCGTCGAGCGCCTGCTCCGTGCGGCGCCCGGGTGCGAGCTCGTCCTGCTCATCCGTCCCAGCAAGCGCCACGACGCCACCGAGCGCGCCCGCCGCGAGATCTTCAAGAACAACGCGTTCGACCGCCTGAAGGCCGAGCTCGTCGAAGCGGGGGGCGAGACCTTCGACGAGATGATCGCCCGCCGCGTGCTCGCCATCGGCGGCGACGTCAGCACCGACGGCCTCGGCCTCAACGACGCCGACAAGGCGATCTTCGCCGCGTGCGACACGATCATCCACTCGGCCGCCGCGGTCAGCTTCGACAGCCCGCTCGACCTGGCCGTCGAGATCAACCTGCTCGGCCCACCGCGCATCGCCGACACGTTGCAACGCGCTGAACGTCACGCCGCACCTGGTGGCGGTCAGCACGTGCTACGTCGCCGGCAACCGGCGCGGCAACGCCCCGGAGATGCTCGTCAGCGAGGGCCCGTGGGACATCGGTCTCGACTGGCGCAAGGAGGTCGCGGCCACCCGCCGCCTGCGCGGCGACACCGAGGCCGCCAGCCGCCACCCCGACCAGCTCGCCAAGTTCCGCGCCGAGGCCCGCCAGGAGCTCGGCGCCGCCGGCGCACCCGCGCTCGCCGCCAAGACCGAGCACCTGCGCATCAGCTGGGTGAAGGCGCAGCTGGTCGAGGCCGGCCGCGCCCGCGCCGCCAGCGTCGGCTGGCCCGACGCCTACGCCTTCACCAAGGCACTCGGCGAGCAGGCCGCTCACCGAGATCAAGGGCAACGTGCCGGTCAGCATCGTGCGCCCCAGCATCATCGAGTCCGCACTCGCCGAGCCGTTCCCCGGCTGGATCCGCGGCTTCCGCATGGCCGAGCCGGTCATCCTCAGCTACGCCCGCGGCCTGCTCAAGGAGTTCCCGGGCGTCCCCGAGGGCACCGTCGACGTCATCCCCGTCGACATCGTCGTCGTCGGCCATCATCGCCGTCGCTGCACTCGGCCCCGAGCGCGCCGCCCCGCATCACACAGGTGGCCAGCGGTGGCATCAACCCGCTTGAAGTACAAGATGCTCGTCGACAACGTGCGCGCGCTGGTTCACCGAGCACCCGCTGTACGACGACGAGGGCCAGCCCATCGTCGTGCCCGAGTGGCAGTTCCCCGCTCGTGGCCGGGTGAAGGAACAGCTCGAGCGGGCCAAGAGCATCGCCGAACGCACCGAGAAGGTGCTGCAGGCACTCCCCCTGCGCGGCAAGCAGGCCGCGTGGGCGGCGTCAGCTGGAGGAGAAGAAGATCGAGATCGACCGGGCGTACGAGTACGTGCAGCTCTACGGCCTGTACACCGAGTGCGAGGCGATCTACCAGGTCGACAACCTGATGACGATGTGGGACGTCGCTGTCGCCCCGACGACCAGGCGGCGTTCAACTTCGACCCCGCCTCGGTCGACTGGCCGACGTACATCAGCACCATCCACCTGCCGTCGATCGTCCACCACTCGCGAGCCAAGATCGACGCCGGGCAAGAACAAGAACGATCGCACCGAGCGTCTGCGCCGCAACGTCCTGTCGCCGGAGCGCCACCTCGCCGCCTTCGACCTGGAGAACACGCTCATCTCCAGCAACGTCGTCGAGAGCTACTCGTTCCTCGCGACCCGCCGGCTGAACGTGCCCGAACGCATGCGCTACGTGCTGCGCACGCTGGCCGAGGCGCCGACGCTCAGCAGCATCGACCGCAAGGACCGCGCCGACTTCCTGCGCTTCTTCTACCGCCGCTACGAGGATGCCCCGATCGACCAGATCGCCGAGGACTCGCAAGGAGCTGCTCGCCCAGCTGATCCTCACCAAGAGCTTCCCCGCCGGCCTGCGCCGCGTGCGCGAGCACCGGGCACTCGGTCACCGCACGATGCTCATCACCGGCGCGATGGACTTCGCCGTCGAAGGGCTGCGCCCGCTGTTCGACGAGATCGTCGCGGCGAAGATGAGCGTGCGACCCGACGGCACCTACAGCGGCAACCTGTCGGTCGTGCCGCCCACGGGCGAGACCCGGGCGCAGATCCTGGCCGACTACTGCGAGGCCGAGGGGCTGAAGCTCGAGGAGAGCATCGCCTACGCCGACTCGCAGCAGCGACCTGCCGATGCTCGAAGTCGTCGGCTTCCCCGTGGCCGTGAACCCCGAGACGCGACTCGCCGCCATCGCCCGCAAGCGCGGCTGGCTGGTCGAGGACTGGGAGAAGGCGTCGGGTGCGCCCACGAAGCTGCTGCCGCTCGGCACCCTGATGAGTGAACGCGAACGGCGTCGCTCGTTCGCGAAGGAGCGCGCCCGATGAGCCGCCTCGTGTTCTCCCGCAAGCCGGCACGGTTCGCCGCGGCACGGCTGGCCGGTTCGCTGATGCCCGGCCGTGGCGCCAGCGTCGGCCCGCTGTCGCTCGAGCCCGACGAGACGCTCCCCCTGCCGTCGCCGGAGTGGGTGCGCCTGCGCCCGCGCCTCGCCGGCATCTGCGGCAGCGACCTCGCACTGGTCGACGGCAGCGCCGCCGCGTACTTCGACCCGCTGGTCAGCTACCCGTTCACGCCCGGCCACGAAGTGGTCGCCGACGTCGAGGGCACCGACCGGCGCGTCGTCGTCGTGCCCGTGCTGTCGTGCGTCACCCGCGGCATCTCGCCCGTGTGCCACGCCTGCGAGCACGGCGCACATCCACCTGTGCGAGCGGGTCGCGTTCGGCCACCTCGAGCCCGGCCTGCAGACCGGGTTCTGCGCCGACACCGGCGGCGGCTGGAGCGCGCGAGATGATCGCCCACCCCAGCCAGTTGGTCGACGTGCCGGCCGACATCAGCGACGACACCGCTGCAGTGCTCATCGAGCCCACCGCCTGTGCGGTCCACGCCGCGCAGCGGTACACCGGCAAGGAGACCGTCATCATCGGCGCCGGCACGCTGGGTCTGCTCACGCTGGCCGCGATCACGGCCACCCGCGACCGCGACCGCACCGGCCCGATCATCGTCACCGCCCGCTACCCGGATCAGAAGCGGCTCGCCAAGGAACTCGGCGCCGACATCGTCTGCGGCACCGACGAACTGCCGCGCTGGGTGCGCTCGTCCACCAGCTCGCTCGTGTTCGGCGATCAGCTCACCTGCGGCGCTCCGCACGTCATCGACTGCGTCGGCAGCAGCGACTCGCTGCAGCAGGCGCTGCAGGTCGTCGCCCCCGGCGGCGAGGTGCAGGTCGTCGGCATGCCCGGCAACGTGTCGCTCGAGCTCACCTCGCTGTGGCACCGCGAGACCGCCATCCGCGGCTGCTACGCCTACACCCGCCCCGACTTCGACACCGCCATCGACCTGGTCCGCCAGCTTCGACCTGGGCCGCCTGGTGTCGGCCACCTATCCGCTGGAGGACTACACCGACGCGATCGCCCACGCCGCACAGGCCGGGCGGCGCGGTGCCGTCAAGATCGCCTTCGACCTGCGTGACACGAGGAGTAACTGATGGCCGTCCCGGATTCGTCCTCGAGGTCGACCGCTCCACGCCGCCGGTGCTGTTCTGGCGCGGCGAGAACTTCAGCCTCGAGAAGCTGCCCGCCGGCCGCAGCCGCGTCATCTACCCGCCCGAGCCGCTCGAGCGCGCTCGAAGGACATCGACGGCGCCATCCGCCACGCGCTGCTGAACCCGCACGACCAGGACCCGCTGTCGGCGCTGCTGTTCCCGGGCATGAAGCTCACCATCGCGTTCGACGACGTCAGCCTGCCGCTGCCGAAGATGCGCCGCCCCGACATCCGCCAGCGGGTCATCGAGGCCGTGCTCGACCTCGCCGCCGACGGCCGGCGTCGACGACGTGCACCTCATCGCCGCGCTCGGTCTGCACCGGCGGATGCACGAGTACGAGCTGCGCCACGCACTCGGCGATCGCATCTACGACGCGTTCCACCCGCGCGGCATGCTGTACCAGCACGACGCCGAGGACCACGACAACCTCACCGTCATCGGCACCACCGACCACGGTGAGGTGCTCGAGATCAACAAGCGCGCGGCCGACAGCGATCTCATCGTCTACGTGAACATCAACTCGGTCAGCATGGACGGCGGCTGGAAGAGCATCACCACCGGCCTCGCCAGCTACAAGTGCCTCAGCCACCACCACACCGGCGAGACCCTGCAGAACACCAGAGCCTGATGGGCCACCGCAAGCACTCCGCGCTGCACACGAGCATCTGGCGGCTGGGCAAGGTGCTGAAGGACCACGGCCCGAAGATCTTCCAGATCGAGACGACGCTGAACACCGACATGTTCCCCGACGCCGTACGGCTTCATCAACAAGCGCGAGTGGGAGTGGACCGCCCAGCGACCGGGCGACGTTCGTCGGCGTCACCAAGGGCCTCGAACGCGCATGCCGCGCGAAGTGCGCGCCGCAAGATCTTCCTCAACATCGAGAGCCCGCACCAGATGACCAGCGTGCAGGCCGGCGAGACCGAGGCCGTGCACAAGATCACCCTCGAGCACGTCTACAAGCAGCAACTCGTGACGGTGGAGGGGCAGACCGACATCCTCACGCATGGGCATCCCGTTCGTGTGCCCGTACAACCCCGACGGCGTGATGAACCCGATCCTGGTGATGTGCATGGGCCTCGGGCTACCTGTTCAACATGTACCGGAACAAGCCGCTCGTCCGCGAGGGAGGCGTCATCATCATGACCCACCCCACCTACCGCGACTTCAACCCCGTGCACCACCCGAGCTACATCGACTTCTTCGAGCAGGTGCTGCCCGACACCACCGACCCGGTCGTGATGGGTCAGAAGTGGGAGAAGCAGTTCGCCGAGGACGAGTGGTACCGCCACCTGTACCGCACCGGCAACGCCTACCACGGCGTGCACCCGTTCTACGCCTGGTACTGGGGCGCACACGGCCAGCAGCACGCCGGCAAGGTGATCATCGTCGGCGGCGACCCGCCGACCGTGCGTCGCCTCGGCTTCACGCCGGCATCGACGATGGACGACGCGTTCGAGATCGCCAGCGACGTCGTCGGCCGCACGCCCACCATCACCCACCTGCACGTGCCCGCGCTGCTGGTGGCCGACGTCCAGTGAGCGACGAAGCGCACCATCTCGGTCGCGCGGCTGCGCACGGTCGCCAAGCTCGGCGACCAGGCCAGCTCGGCGCTGCAGGCCGCGCTGAAGCCGGCGCGCAACCTGGGCTTCCCCTATCGCCAGCCGAGCCGTCCCAAGGGCGTCGTCGTGCCCGTGGAGCCGAGCACGCTCGGCGCCGACTTCGACACCGACGTGGGCGCGCAAGGCACCGGCGAAGGCCGCCCGCCGCGTCATCGTCCGCGGTCCGATGACGGCGATGGTGAAGGCGCTCGCCAACCCCGAGGTCGAAGGCCTCGACCGACTCAGCGACCTGCTCGAGCAGGACCCGTTGCCGGCGGTCATCTTCGCCCCCAACCACCACAGCCACGTCGACACGCCGCTGATCATCTCGGTCGTGCCCGAGTCGTTCCGCAAGCAAGCTCGTCGTGGCCGCTGCGGCCGACTACTTCTTCGACAAGCGGATGAAGGGCAACCTCGCCGCGCTCGCACTGAACGCGTTCCCGATCGAACGCGAGGTCACCACACGCAAGAGCAGCGACGAGCTGCGCCGCCTGATCGACACCGGCTGGAGCCTGGTCATCTACCCCGAGGGCGGGCGCTCGCCCGACGGCTGGGGCCAGGAGTTCAAGGGCGGGGCCGCGTACCTCGCCGGACGAACCGGTGCGCCGGTGGTGCCGATCTTCATCGACGGCACCGGCAGCATCTTCGGCAAGGGCATGAAGCGCCCGAAGCCGGGCAACACCAAGGTCGTGTTCGGCGCTCCGATGTGGCCGGAGGAGGGCGAGAACACTCGCCGCTTCAACGCCCGCATCGAGGCCGCCGTGACGGCGTTCGGCGACGAAGCCCTCACCGACTTCTGGACCGCACGCCGCAACGCGGCGACCGGGACGAACCCCAAGCTCACCGGCCCCGAGTACAACAGCTGGCGCCGACAGTGGGCGCTCGCCGACCACCGCAAGCTCGGCAAGGCCGGCCAGCGACGCCGTCAGCAGCGCCGCTGGCCCGACCTGGGCTGAGGCCGGTCCCGACCCTTCGTCAGGGCAGGGTGGAGACGAAGATCCGCTTGGTGAAGTTCGGCCCTGCGATCACCGTCGTGAAGTTCGTGGCCGTCGTACCGAACGCGATGCGCTTGCCGGCCGACGCCGGGATGATGCCGTTGGCGTAACCGTTCGACGTGGTCAGGCCGGACGGCTTGTCCAGCAACACGGCCTCGTTCGTCGACAGCTTGTAGAGCACCGGGTGCGGCACCTGCTGGACGCCGACGACGCCGGGCAGCGTGGTCCCACGGTTCTCGAGCACCACCAGCACGGTGCCGTTCGCTCCGAGCGCAGGGCCGGCCTCGTACGAGCCGCCGATGCCGGTGGTCGCCTTGTCGGTGACCATCTTCATCAGACCGTTGGCCCGATAGCGGACGTACACACGCGGCTTCACGGTGGTGATGCCACGAATGATGTTCGAAGCGTTCGACTCGAACGAGACCACCAGGCCGTCGGCGCTGATGGTCGGGTTGTGGGCGTTGCCGTCCAGCAGGTTCGCGCCGGTCCACCGGAAGCTCTGCCGCGACAGGGTGTTGGCCACCCAGTTGTAGACCACCACCTGTTGGCACGAGGTGCAGCCGACCGTGGTGAACGTGGAGAACACCGCGAGTCGACCACTGGCCGACAGCTTGATCTCGTTGCTCTGCCGGCCGCCGATGCCGAAGGTGAAGCCCGCATAGCGCGTCTCCGGTGCCCGCCAGGTCTTCGCCGCGGCATCGAAGATCCACACGTTCTGGGCGGCGAGCACGCCGTTCGAACCGGCGAAGGCGAGGATCGAGCCGTTGCTGTTGATGTCGGCGAGCGACATCTCCCAGTTCTTCGGCTTGTTCGGCAACGGCATGCGCACGAGCGCCTTGGTGACGAACGAGTACCGATAGACGTCGGTCGCATTGTTCGTGTCGGCCGCGATGAGCCCGGCGGCCGTGTCGAAGACCATCACCGAACCGTCGGCGGTGAGGTGCGCGTGGAATGCCTGGAACGGAATGGTGACCTTGGCATTGGTCACCAGGTCGACGCGGCGATTGGGCGTGCCCGCCAGGTCGTCGGCCGTCAGCGCGAATCGGCCGTCGGCGCTGACGGCGAGCAGGCCGCGTGCGTTGGCGTCGCGCTGCACCACCGGCGGACGAGCGAGCGCCGCATCGGCCACGAGCGGCGCCGACGTGGCGAAGAGACCGACGGCGAGCCCGGCGGCGAGGAGGATGGATCGGAATGTCGGTTGCATCGGCGGCGACCATAGTGCGAATTCGGCGCACAGTTTCGTGAAACGGGCAGCGGGCGAAGAAAGTTCATCGCTCGGGTTGACACCGAAATCGAATCGAACTAGTGTTCGTTCTGCCTTCCCCGGCGAACTCGATGGCTCCGGCCGTCCGAATCAGGTCTCGTGTCGACGCAGCACCGCTCGTGGTGCCGTGTCGTGAGTCGTCCGAAGGGAGGTGTGCAGTGCAGACGATCGCTCGTGGTGCCACGGAGCGCGATTCCGTCGTCCAGTGGGTCGAGGCGGCAGCGTCCGACGACGCCTTCGCCGCGCTCGCCGCGCTCGACCGTCTCATCGCCTGGGCCGAGTCTCGGCGGGTCCTGGCCATCGACCAACTGCGCGCCGCTGGCCGCTCCCCCTCCGAGCTGCTCGGTGGCACGAACCACCTCTCGTCAGCCGATCTGTCGCGCATCGAACGGCGCGCCGACACGCTCGAGGCCGCACCGTCGTTCGCCGAGGCCCTGGCCGACGGCGCCATCGCCGCCGCGCACGTCGATCGACTGGGCGAGACGTTGCGGCGCCTCGACCAGCCCGACCGCGCCGCGCTGTTGCACGACGAGGCACGTCTGCTGCTCGCAGCGGCCAACAGCACCGCCAACGAGTTCGCCCGGCTGCTCCGCCGCGAGGAGGCTCGCCTGCGGCGCCGCGACGGCGACGACCGCCTGGCGCAGCAGCAGGCCGCCGTGCGGCTCTCCTCACACACGGATCGCGACACCGGCATGGTGGTCTACCGGCTGGCCGCCGACCCGCTCACCGCCGTCGAACTCGATCAACTGCTCAGCCGCCGCGTCGAGACGCTCTTCCACGGCGGCGTGCCCGAGGGCTGCCCCGCCGACCCGCTCGAGCGCCAGGCCTTCCTGCGGGCGCACGCCCTGCTCTCGCTCATGCGTGGCGACGCCCACGGGCACGGCTCGGGCGGCGCCGAGATCATCGTGGTCGTCGACCACACGGTGGCCGACGGTCCACCCGACATCGACTGGGGGCGGCCCGTCGACATCCCGGCCCGCGTCCTCGACGACCTGCTCGGGCAACCGACCACCAAGGTCCACGAAGTCGTCATCGGCAACGGGGTCGTGCTCCGCGCCCCGGGGCGACTCGACCTCGGCCGCACCACACGCCTCGCCAATCGGGCGCAGCGGCGAGCGTTGCGTGCGCTGTACCGCGGGTGCGCCGTGCCCGGCTGCGACGCCACGTTCGACCAGTGCACCATCCATCACCTGCAGTGGTGGCGACACGGCGGCCGCACCGACATGGCGAATCTGCTGCCGTTGTGTTCACGACACCATCACCTCGTGCACGACGCCGGCTGGACGCTGCACCTCGGATCCCACCGCGAGCTCACCGTCAGCACCCCGGGCGGACGGACCATGGCCACCGGTCCGCCACGGCGCTGGGCGGCGTGACCGCGCCTCGGGTCGGCATCCTCACGGGACCGGCGCTCCTTGACAACTGAAGATCGGCTCTCCCTGTTCGTCGAGCATCGGCTCGTCGTCCGGGGCCGGTGCCGGCCGTCCCTACGTCGTCTCGTCCGGCGGCAGCAGGTCGGCCAGCGCCGACTCCAGACGGGCAACGCGGGCCTCCAGCTCGGCGATGCGCTCGCTCACGCTGCCACGCACTGCCTCGGCAGGAACGGCTGCGGTCGGCGACCACACCACCTCGGGCTCGTCGGCGAACAACTGCTGCCAACGAGCCTCCTTCTGCCCGTGCTGCCGCTCGAGCAGCTGGGCGCGCTGATCGGCGGCGAGCGCGTGGAGCACGGCGTCCACCTGGTCCACCGACTCGAACTCGTGCAGGCGCTCGGTCCGGGTGCGCAACTCGGCGGCGGTCTGCGGTCCACGCAGCAGCAGGACGGCGACCACCGCGGCGGCGTCTCGCTCGAGCAGCCACGACTCGGTGGCCACCTGGCGGTACTTGGTCACGCCGCGTCCCGACGTCGGATGCACGAACCGCAAGAGGCCCTGCGACTTCAACGACACCAGCGCCGCGTCCACCTCGTGCTCGTCGAGATGGAGCACGGGTTCGCGCGACGTGGTCTGGTTGCACGCCGCCACCAACGCGTTGAGCGTCAGTGGGTACACGTCGGGGGTCGTCCGCTCCTTCTCCAGCAGGCAACCCAGCACTCGTCCTTCGATCGCCGTCAGCATGGTCCGCACGATACCCATCCGCCGTGACAGGCTCTCCCCATGATCAGGTTGCGACAGGTGGCACTGGTGGCTCGAGATCTCGACACGGTGGTCGGCGAGCTGAGCCAGCGGCTGGGGCTCACGGTGTGCTTCCGCGACCCGGGCGTGGGCGTCTTCGGCTTGCACAACGCGCTCATGGCCATCGGCGATCAGTTCCTCGAGGTGGTCTCCCCCGTCGCGGACGGCACGACGGCCGGTCGGCTGCTCGACAAGCGCGGCGGCGACGGCGGGTACATGGCGCTGTACGAGGTCGACGACCTCGACGCCCGCGAGTCGGCGCTGCAGCACGAGGGCGTTCGCATCGTGTGGTCCGGCGACCTGCCCACCATCCGCGGACGGCATCTGCACCCCGCCGACGTCGGTGGGGCCATCGTCAGCATCGACCAACCGGTGCCGAACGGTGCGTGGCACTGGGGCGGGCCCGACTGGGTGGCCCACGCCGACACGTCGGTGGTCACCGGCATCGCCGGCGTGGTCATCGGGGCGAACGACCCGGCGGCGATGCGGGCACGGTGGCGAGCCGCCGGGGTGGAGCACTCGGTGACGTTCCAACCCGCGGGCGTCCGCGGCGAGGGGCTCGACGAGCTCGAACTGGTCGCCACCGACCGGCGACGGGCGGGCGACGAGATGCGTCTGTGCGGCGTCACCGTGCGATTGGTCTGATCGGGCTCAGCCGCTGTTGCGCAGGCCGGTGGCGATGGCGTTGATCGTCAACTCCAGGGCCCGCGCCACGTCGGGGTCGTCGTCGCCCGATCGGTAGCGGCGGAGCATGTCCACCTGCAGCACGTGCAGCGGATCGAGGTAGGCGAATCGGTTGGCGATGCTGCGGGCGAGGGCGGGGTTGCCGGCCAGCAGGTCGGCCGACCCGGTGATGCGGGCGTGCCAGTCGACGGCGCTGCGGTGCTCGGCCTCGATACGGGCGAACAGGCGCGGGCCGTACGCCGGATCGGCGAGATCGGCGTAGCGGCGCCCGATCTCGAGGTCGCTCTTGGCCAGCACCATGCCCATGTTCGACATCGCCGAGCGGAAGAACGGCCACCGGGCGTGCATGTCCTGCAGGACTGCCAGCGCATCGGGGCGATCGGCGGCGAGCGCGGCGAACGCGCTACCGACGCCGAACCACCCGGGCAACGAGATGCGGCACTGCGACCACCCGAACACCCACGGGATCGCGCGCAGGTCCTCGATGCGATCCGAGGCCGTGCGCGAAGCCGGACGCGAGCCGACGTTCAGGCGAGCGATCTCGCCGATCGGGGTGATCGAGCGGAAGAAGGCGACGAAGTCGGGCTCGTCGTAGACGAAGGCTCGGTACGCGGCCATCGCCGACGTCGACAGGTCGTCCATCACCGCCAGGAACCGGGCATCCACGCCTTCGGCCTCGCGGGGCATCGCCGAGGCCTCGATGGTCGCCGCCACCAGCGTCTCCAGGTTGCGGCGGGCGGCGGCCGGCCGCGAGTACTTCGCCGCCACCATCTCGCCCTGCTCGGTGATGCGCAACGCGGCGTCGACGGTGCCGCTGGGCTGGGCCAGGATCGCGTCGTAGGCGGGGCCGCCGCCGCGGCCGACGGTGCCGCCACGGCCGTGGAAGAAGCGCAGGCGCACGCCGGCGGCGCGGGCGACATCGGCGATCTCCACCTGTGCCCGGTACAGATTCCAGATCGAGGTGAGGTAGCCACCGTCCTTGCTCGAGTCGCTGTACCCGATCATCACCTCCTGGCGCCGGTCACGATGCTCGACCAGGGCCCGGTAGGTGGGCTCGGCGAGCAGTGCGGCGACGATGGCCGGGGCGCGATGCAGGTCGTCGATCGTCTCGAACAGCGGCACCACGTCCACCGACGACGTGGGTGACTGGCCGGGACGCAGCAGCCCGGCCTCCTTCAGCAGCACTGCCACCTCCAGCACGTCGCTCACCGACTCGGCCTTGGAGATGACGTAGTGGGGCACGGCGCGCGGGCCGAGCAGCCGTGCGGCGATCGCAGCCTGATCCAGGATCGCCAACTCCCCCACCGTCTCGTCGGCGTAGGTGGCGTGCTCGTGGCGCAGGCGGCGCGGGCTGCGCAGTTCGGCCAGCAGCAGGGCGATGCGCTCGTCCTCCGGCGCGGCGAGATACGCCGTGGTGACGTCGGCGGCGGCGAACAGATCGGCGAGCACCCGTTCGTGCACGGCCGAGTTCTGGCGCATGTCCAACGCGCAGGCATGGGCACCGAACATCGCCACGGTGTCGCGCACCGGCAGCACCATCGCATCGGCCACCCGCCCGCCACCGTGCGACCGCAGCGAATCGGTCACCACGTCCAGGTCGGCCAGCAGCTCGTCGAGCGTCCGGTACGGCTGGCGGGGCACGGCGGGCGCGGGCAGCGGCGACTCGCCCAGCACCTCGGTGGCCAGCGCGTGCAGGCGGGCGTGCATGCCGCGCAGGGCACGGCGGTACGGCTCGTCGGCACGGAACGGTGAATCGTCGCCCGAGGCGTCGGCCAGGTCGGTGAGGGCGGCGGTCGGCGTCACCAACCGCGACGACATCGACAGGCTCACCGACAATTGCAGCAGTGCCGCGAGGTGATGCTCGAGGGCGACGTGCGCCTGTCGGCCGGTGGCGTAGCGCAGGGTGTCGGCGGTGACGAACGGGTTGCCGTCGCGATCGCCGCCGATCCACGAGCCCATGCCGACGACCGGGCCGAGGTCCACGGCCGAGGGCGACGCCGACGCCGACGGGTAGGCGCGGTGGAACTCCACCGCCACGTCGCGGCGCAGGGCCGGGGCGACCCGGAACAGGCTGGCCTCGTAGTAGCGCAGCGACTCGTTGATCTCGTCGCGGACGCGCAGCTTGGTGAGGCGCAGGATGGCGGTCTGCCACAGCAGCAGCACCTCCAGCTCGAGAGCGGCGTCGATGCGTTCCAGGGCCGACGGGTCGTCGACGGTGGCCCGCTCGTCGAGCAGGTCGGCGACGCGGGCGACGTGGTCGAGCACGGTCTTGCGGCGCACCTCCGTCGGGTGCGCGGTCAGCACGGGGGCCACCTTCAGGTCACCCAGCACCGCGGCGACGTCGGCTGCCGGCACGCCGGCGTCGCGCAGCCGCTCGAACGTGCCGCGCAACGTCCCGGTGTGGCCGGCCGAGCCCTTGGCCCGGTGGAAGCGGCGGCGGCGCTCGACGTGCACGTCCTCGGCCGTGTCGGCCAGGAGCGACAGCCAGGCGAAGGCACGGATGACGTGCAGGCGGTCGGCCAACGATGCCGGGTCGAGCGCGGCGGCCAGATCGTCGAACGGGGCGACGTGGTCGCGACGGTCGTTGACGGCCACCTGCCGAACGCGCTCGATCAGCTCGAACGCCTCGTCACCCGCCTGTTCGCGCACGACCCCGCCGAGCAGCCGCCCCAGGAGGCGGATGTCGTCGCTGGCCGTCGAGGCGTTCAGCCCGTGCAGCCTTCCTTGGCCGGGATGATGATCTTCACACCGACGATGAAGTTGGTGTAGCCCTTGGTGTTGGCGTTGGCCTCGTCGAGTTGGGCGACCGTCACGTCGAACTTGGCCGCCACCTTGCCCGGCAGGTCGCCCTCTTGAATGGTGTAGCTGCCCTGCGCACAGTTCGACCCACCGCCGGCGAGCGTGGTGGTGGTCTCGCCCGGCGTGGCGGCCACTGTGGTGGTGGTCTCGGTGGACTGCGACGGGATGGTCGCGCCGGCCGGGATCTTGATCTTCAGGCCCACGTAGAAGGCGCTGTAGCCCTGGGTGTCGGCGTTGGCCAGGGCCAGCGCGTCGACCGTGATGCCGAACTTGTTGGCCACCGAGAACGGCACGTCGTTGGCCTGGATCTTGTACTCGGTGACCTCGGTGGTGACCGTGCCGGGGGGCGGGGCCGAACCGTTGCCGATGGTCGTGGTGCTGGGCGCCAGCGTGCTCTGGGTGGGCGGGATCGTGTGGTAGTTCGTGCTGCCGATGGTCTGCACCGTCGACGTGGTGGCCGTGGCACCGTCGCCACACGCACTCAGGAGCAGGGCCGCGCCGACACCGACGGGCAGCCACCAGGACATCTTCATGCTGTCAAGACTACGACAGGTGGTCACACAAGTGGGCGCGCGGTGGGTGAGATCGGTGCCGGGAGCTGGGTCTCGCCCATCAACCAGCGATCCACGCCGGCGGCGCACGAGCGGCCTTCGGCGATCGCCCAGACGATGAGGCTCTGGCCGCGACCCATGTCGCCGGCGACGAACACGCCGGGCACGTTCGTCATGTAGTGGTCGTTGCGGGCGACGTTGCCCCGTTCGTCGAAGCCGACGCCGAGCTGCTCGAGCCACGAACCCTTCTCCGGGCCGACGAAGCCCATCGCCAGGAACACGAAGTCGGCGGGCAACTCACGGTCGGTGCCCTCCACCTTCTGGAACCGGCCGTCCACCATCTGCACCTCGTGGATGAGCAGGGCGCGAAGGTTGCCCTGGCCGTCGTCGAGGAAGCGTTCGGTGTTCACGCTGTAGAGGCGCTCGCCACCCTCCTCGTGGGCCGACGTCACCTTGTAGACCATCGCGAACTGCGGCCACGGGTTGCCGGCGGCGTTCCGCTTCACGGGCGGCTGGGGCATGATCTCCAGCTGCGTCACCGAGGCGGCGCCCTGACGGTGGGCGGTGCCCAGGCAGTCGGCACCGGTGTCGCCGCCACCGATGATCACCACGTGCTTGCCCGCGACGTTGATCGGCGCCGGGCCGTCGCCGTGCTGCTCCCGGTTCGCGCAGCGGCAGGTACTCCATCGCCTGGTGGATGCCGCGGTAGCTCACGGCCGGGCACCGGGCAGGTCGCGCCACGCGGTGGCACCGGCGGCCAGCACGACGGCGTCGTACGACGCGAGCAGCACCTCGATGTCGATCCCGCCGCCGACGACGGCGTTGGTGCGGAACTCGGTGCCCTCGGCCTCCATCTGGGCGATGCGGCGGTCGAGGTGGCGCTTCTCCATCTTGAACTCGGGGATGCCGTAGCGCATGAGGCCGCCGATGCGGTCGGCACGCTCGAGCACCACCACCTCGTGGCCGGCGCGGGTGAGCTGCTGCGCGGCGGCCAGGCCGGCGGGACCCGAGCCGATGACGACGACGCGCTTGCCGGTCAGGGTCGACGGCTTCTGCGGCACCACCCAGCCGTCGTCCCACGCCTGGTCGATGATCTCGACCTCGACCTGCTTGATGCTCACCGGGTCGCTGTTGATGCCGAGCACGCACGCGCTCTCGCACGGTGCCGGGCACAGGCGGCCGGTGAACTCGGGGAAGTTGTTCGTCGCGTGCAGGCGGTCGATGGCGTCGCGCCAGTGCTCGCGGTAGACGAGGTCGTTCCAGTCGGGGATCAGGTTGCCGAGCGGGCAGCCGTTGTTGCAGAACGGGATGCCGCAGTCCATGCACCGACCGGCCTGCAGCTTCAGCGTGTCGGCCGGGAAGTCCTCGTAGACCTCCTTCCAGTCCTTCAGCCGCTCGTCGACCGGGCGGTGCTTGGGGGTGACCCGCACCCACTGCAGGAATCCTGTGACCTCACCCACGGCTCGCCTCCATCACCTTCGCCAGCGTCGCTTCGTCGTCGAGGCCCGCGGCGCGGGCCTCCTGCATCACGGTGAGCACCCGTTGGTAGTCCACCGGCATCACCCGCTTGAAGTGGCCCACCGCGGTGGCCCAGTCGTCGAGGATGCGCTGCCCGACGCCGCTCTCGGTGTGGCGCACGTGGGCCTCCACCGTGGTCCGCAGGAACTCGTCGTCGGCCGGCTCGAGCGCCTGCAGGCGCACCATCTCGCCGTTCAACTTGGCGGCGAACACGTCGTCGGGGTCGTACACGTAGGCGATGCCGCCGCTCATGCCGGCACCGAAGTTGCGGCCGGTGGGGCCGAGCACCACCACTCGGCCACCGGTCATGTACTCGCAGCCGTGGTCGCCGACACCCTCCACCACTGCGGTGGCGCCCGAGTTGCGCACGCAGAAGCGCTCGCCGACGACGCCGCGCAGGAAGATCTCGCCGCCGGTGGCGCCGTAGCCGATGACGTTGCCGGCGATGATGTTGTCCTCGGCGACGAAGGTCGACCGACGATCCGGTCGCACCACCACTCGCCCACCGCTGAGGCCCTTGCCGACGTAGTCGTTGGCGTCGCCCTCCAGCGTCATCGTCACACCGCTCGGCACGAAGGCGCCGAAACTCTGTCCGGCCGACCCGCGGAAGCGCAGGTCGATCGTGCCGTCGGGCAGTCCGGCGCCGCCGTACTGCCGGGTGATCGCGTTGCCGAGCATCGTGCCGACGGTGCGGTTCACGTTCTTGATCGCCACGTCGAGGGTCACCGACTCGCCACGCTCGATGCGCCGGTGCGCAGGCCGCGATGAGCTGCTGGTCGAGCGCGAACTCCAGGTCGTGTTCCTGGGCGACCGACTGGTGCAGCGTCTGCCCGTACGGGTTCTGCGGCACAGCCAGGATGGGGCTGATGTCCAGGCCCTTGGCCTTCCAGTGCTGCACGGCCGTGCGCACGTCGAGCACCTCGACGTGGCCGATCATCTCCTGCATCGTGCGGAAGCCCAGCGCGGCCATGTGCTCGCGCACCTCCTGGGCGATGTACTCCATGAAGTTGACGACGAACTCGGGCTTGCCGCTGAACTTCTTGCGCAGCTCGGGGTTCTGCGTGGCCACACCCACCGGGCAGGTGTCGAGGTGGCAGACGCGCATCATGATGCAGCCGCTCACCACGAGCGGTGCGGTGGCGAAGCCGAACTCCTCGGCGCCGAGCAGCGCGGCGATCACCACGTCGCGACCGGTCTTCAACTGACCGTCGGCCTGCACCACGATGCGATCCCGGAGCCCGTTCAGCAGCAGCGTCTGCTGCGTCTCGGCCAGGCCCAGCTCCCACGGCGCACCGGCGTGCTTCAACGAGGTCAGCGGGCTGGCACCCGTACCACCGTCGTGACCGCTGATCAGCACCACATCGGCCTTGGCCTTGCTGACACCCGCGGCCACGGTGCCCACGCCGACCTCCGAGACCAGCTTCACGTGCACACGCGCCGCAGGGTTCGAGTTCTTCAGGTCGTGGATGAGCTGCTTGAGGTCTTCGATCGAATAGATGTCGTGGTGCGGCGGCGGGCTGATCAGGCCCACGCCGGGCGTGCTGTGCCGGGTCTTGGCCACCCACGGGTACACCTTGTGGCCGGGCAGCTGGCCACCCTCGCCCGGCTTGGCGCCCTGGGCCATCTTGATCTGCAGATCGTCGGCGTTCACCAGGTACTCGCTGGTCACACCGAAACGTCCGCTGGCCACCTGCTTGATCGCGCTGCGCCGCTCGGGGTCGTGCAGGCGGTCGGCGTCCTCGCCGCCCTCACCGGTGTTGCTCTTGCCGCCGATGCGGTTCATCGCCACGGCGAGCGTCTCGTGGGCCTCGGCGCTGATGCTGCCGTAGCTCATCGCACCGGTGCTGAACCGGCTGACGATCTCGCTGACCGGCTCGACCTCGTCGATCGGCACCGGGGCCCGGTCGCCGGCGAAGTCGAACAGACCGCGCAGGGTTGCCGCCTGGCGCGACAGCCCGTCGACCAGCGCGGTGTACTGCTGGAAGACGTCGTACCGCCGGCGCGGGTGGCGTGCTGCAGCTTGAACACGGTCTCCGGGTTGAACAGGTGGATGTCGCCCTCGCGACGCCACTGGTACTCGCCGCCGAGCTCGAGCTTGCGGTGGGCGCGCTCCTCGGGACGCCGCGGGTGGGCGGCGGCATGACGGGCGGCCACCTCGGCCGCGAGCTCGTCGAGGCCGATGCCACCGAGGCGGCTCACCGTGCCGGTGAAGTACTCGTCGACCAGGTCGTGGCCGAGGCCGATGGCCTCGAAGATCTGCGCACCGGTGTAGCTGGCGACGGTGCTGACGCCCATCTTGCTCATCACCTTCAGCACGCCCTTGCCGGCGGCCTTGATGTAGTGCTTGACGGCCTTGTGCGGGTCCACTGCGCCGAGGCCGTGCAGGTCCTCGCGCGACCATGTCCTCGATGCTCTCGAAGGCCAGGTACGGGTTGATCGCGCCGGCGCCGTAGCCGATGAGCAACGCCATGTGGTGCACCTCGCGGGCGTCGCCGCACTCCACGACCAGGCCCACCTTGGTGCGCTGCTGCTCGCGGATGAGGTGGTGGTGCACGGCGGCGGTGAGCAGCAGGCTGGGGATGGGCGCGTAGACCTCGTCGCTGTTGCGGTCGCTGAGCACGATGATGCGCGCGCCGTCGTCGATGGCCTTGCTCACCTCGCTGCGCACGGCGTCGAGTGCCCGCTTCAGCGCCAGGCCGCCACCGGCCACCCGGTACAGCCCGCTGACCTCGACCGCGGCCAGCTCGGGGAACTCGCCGTCGTCGTTGATGTGGATGATCTTGGCCAGCTCGTCGTTGTCGATCACCGGGAACGGCAGCACCAGCTGACGGCAGCTCTCGGGCCCGGGGGCGAGCAGGTTGGCCTCGGGCCCGACGGTCGAGCCGACCGAGGTGACGACCTCTTCGCGGATGGCGTCGAGCGGCGGGTTGGTCACCTGCGCGAACAGCTGCGGAAGTAGTCGAACAGCAGCCGCGGGCGCTCGCTGAGCACCGCGATCGGCGTGTCGGTGCCCATCGAACCGATCGGCTCGATGCCCGACTTCGCCATCGGCCCGACGATGATCTTCAGCTCCTCGTGCGTGTAGCCGAACATCTGCTGACGGCGCAGCACGCTCTGGCGGCTGAACACGACGTGCTCGCGGTCGGGCAGCTCGTCGAGCTCGACGAGGCCCTCGTCGAGCCACTGCTGGTAGGGCTGGGCCTGGGCCAGCGACCGCTTGATCTCGTCGTCCTCGACGATGCGACCCTGCGCGGTGTCGATGAGGAACATGCGTCCGGGCTGCAGACGCCCCTTGCGCACCACCTTCGCCGGATCGATGTCGATGACGCCGACCTCGCTGGCCAGCACGACCAGGTCGTCGTCGGTGACCCAGTAGCGGCTGGGACGCAGGCCGTTGCGGTCGAGCACGGCGCCGATGACGGTGCCGTCGGTGAAGCACACGCTCGCCGGGCCGTCCCACGGCTCCATCAGCGACGAGTGGAAGCGGTAGAACGCGCGCTTCTCGGCGTCCATCGTGTCGTGGTTCTCCCACGCCTCGGGGATCATCATCAGCATCGCGTGCGGCAGGCTGCGACCGCCGAGGTGCAACAGCTCGAGCACCTCGTCGAAGCTGGCCGAGTCGCTGCCGCCGGGCGTGCAGATGGGGAAGGCCCGCTCGAGGCCGGGGATGATGTCGCTGGACAGCAGGCTCTCGCGGGTGCGCATCCAGTTGCGGTTGCCCTGCACGGTGTTGATCTCGCCGTTGTGGGCGATGAACCGGTACGGGTGGGCCAGCGGCCAGCTGCGGGAACGTGTTCGTGCTGAACCGGCTGTGCACGAGGGCCAGTGCGCTCTCCACCCGCTCGTCGGCGAGGTCGGTGAAGAACACGGCCAGCTGCGGCGTGGTGAACATGCCCTTGTAGATGAGGGTGCGGCTGCTGAGCGACGGGAAGAACGTGGTCTGCTCGGCCGGCAGTTCGTGCTCGATGCGCTTGCGGGCCACGAACAGCTTGCGGTCGAGATCGATCCCTGCGGCACCCGCCGGGTCGCCGATGAACAGCTGACGGAAGCTCGGCATCACCGAACGGGCGGTGGTGCCGAGGCAGTCGGGCTGGATGGGCACCTCCCGCCAGCCCGAGGACGGTGAGGCCCTCGTCGGCGACGATCGACTCGATGGCCGACACGCGCCTTCTCGGCGTCGGTCGGGTCGGCCGGAAGGAAACGCCAGGCCGACCGCATATGCACCGGCGGCCGGTAGCTCGAAGCCGACGACCTCGCGCAGGAAGCGGTCGGGCACCTGGATGAGGATGCCGGCACCGTCGCCGCGAGTCGGCCTCGGCGCCCGTGGCGCCGCGGTGCTCCATGTTGCAGAGCGCGCCGATGCCCATCGAGACGATCGACCGTGCTGGCTCGGCCCTTGATGTCGGCCACGAACGAGACGCCGCAGGCGTCGTGTTCGAACCGGGGGTCGTACAGACCGGAGCGCGCGGGAAGGCCCGCGGGGAAAGAGTTGTGCATCGAGTTCTGCTTCCACGAAGTCGGTTGACGGCTGAGTGGCGCACGGGACGACGCTGGCCCGAACGGTGAACGACATGTTACGGGTTCGCACGCCCGACGCGCCAGACCGTTCCCACTCCCCCGCCTGGTGCCCATGCCACCAGGCACGACGCCACCGCGTAGGCTCGCCGCCGATGGACGACCGCATCGAGCACCTCAAGGACCACCTCGCCTCCGGCTACGAACGCCTGGAGGAGTCCAACAAACTCGGTCCGCTCGTCGCGACGGGCAAGCGGTTCTTCTCCATCGAAGGACTCGACCTCGCCGGCCTGTTGGCACTCGAGCTGTTCACCACGATCATCCCGCTGGTGTTGCTCGGCTACAGCTGGGCCAGCGACTTCAACGAGAACCTCAGCTTCGCCGACTTCATGATCAAGTGGATGGACCTCAAGGGCGAGAGCGCCGTCCAGGTGCAGGGCCTGTTCGGCGACAGCGGCGACCTGCGCAGCACGTGGACGATCCTCGGCATCACCGGCTTCCTGCTCTGGGGGTTGCCCATGTCGGCGCAGGTCGCCAAGACGTTCGCCCGCGCCTTCCAACGCGAGCGCTGGCCGTTCTGGACCGAGGTCGGGCGCGGTGCCATCTGGTTCGCTGTCCTGCTCGTCAGCCAGATCCTCACCGTGGCCGTGACTCGCGGCCTGGGCTGGCACGGCCCGCTGAACATCGTCGCCTGGATCCCCCCGTTCATCCTCTGGTCGGCCTCGCCGCTTCATCCTGGTGCGCAACGGCTCGGCCGGATGGCGCCACCTGGCGTGGTGCGGACTGGCCGGGCTGATCCTCGACGTGCTCGGCGTGCGTGTCACGCTGCGCTGGTTCTTCCCCAAGCTGCTCGAGGGGTGGACCAGCTTCGGTCCCATCGGCGTGGCGATGGCCATCATGACCACGTGCACCGTCATCGCCGTGCTGTGGGTCGTCACCGCATGCCTCGGCGCCGTGCTGTGGGAGCGCAACGCCCCCGCCGAGACCGTCATCGAGTCGCAGCGCTCCAGCGATCCCGCGACTGCCTAAGATCCCGCCATGTCCGCCATGCCGCCGCCCCCGCCTCCCGGCCAGCAACCGCCAGGCCAGCAACCGCCAGGCCAGCAACCGTACGGCTACCAGCCGTACGGCGCGAGCCGAGCGATCGAGCACCCGCAGGGCACCACGGTGCTGGTGATGGGCATCCTGTCGATCGTCGTGTGCGGGGTGCTCGGCCCCATCGCGTGGGGCATGGGCAACAAGGCGATGCGCGAGATCGACGCCAACCCGCAGATCACCTACTCGAACCGCGGCAACGTCAACGCCGGCCGCATCTGCGGCATCGTCGGCACGGTGTTGATGGTGCTCGGCATCCTCGCGTTCATCGTCGTCATCGCCGCGGCGTCGTCGATGAGCACCACCTGAACCGACACCTGCCCACCCGACGATCCGGAATACGTTGCGCGCGCAAGGGGTTGCCACGAGCATGACCGCCCACACCGACCGTCCCCGCACCGACACTCCCAGCGCCGACTCTCCCAGCACCGACTCTCCAGCACCGCCACCGTCGCCCGGATGATCCGGGCCCAGCAGGCCGTCGAGGGCGACGGCTTCGTCGTCCGCCGTCCCTTCCCCACCGCGACGCTGTCGCACCTCGACCCGTTCCTGCTGTTCGACCACATGGGCCCTGTCGAGTTCGAGCCCGGCAAGGGTGTCGGCACCCCGTGGCACCCGCACCGCGGGTTCGAGACCGTCACCTACCTGCTCGAGGGCGACATGGAGCACCGCGACTCGATGGGCAACCACGGCTCGCTGCGCTCGGGCGACACGCAGTGGATGACCGCCGCATCCGGCGTGCTGCACAAGGAGGGACCCAGCGCTGCAGCCCAGGCCGCCGGCGGTCGGGTGCACGGACTGCAGTTGTGGGTGAATCTGCCCGCCGCGCAGAAGATGGACCCGCCCGCGTACCAGGACCTTCGCGCCGAGGCGAACGCCCGACACGACGAGCCCGGCGCCGTCGTGCGGGTCATCGCCGGCGACCTGTTCGGCCTGCACGGACCCGGCGCGACCCGCACCCCCATCACGTACGCACACGTGACACTCGACCACGGCGCCACCGTGTCCACCGACCTGCCCGCCGGGCAACGTGCCCTGCTCTATCCGATGACGGGTTCGGTCCGCATCGGTGACACACAGGTCGACGAGGGCATCCTCGCCGTCCTCGAGGGCGACCGACTCACCGTGCACGGCGTCGCCGCTTCGAGCGAGGTCATCCTGCTCACCGGTGCACCCATCGGCGAACCCGTGGCCCGCTACGGCCCGTTCGTGATGAACACCGAGGCCGAACTGCGAGATGCGTTCCGCGACTTCGAACGCGGCGCATTCGGCGTCCCCACCGACTGACCAGCCCGCACCACACACACCGGAGAACGACGACAGCGGGCCCGAAGGCCCGCTGTCATCATCTTCATGGTCGAGGTCACCGAACGGGAGATCCGATCACCTCGGTGGTGTGCCGACGATCGGACGGGAGATCCGGGCGTCGAGCGGGAGAGATGGAGGAACGAACCGACTCAGTCGTCGTCGCCGTCGTCGTCGTGGCTGTTGCCGTGACCGCTGTTGTCCTCGTCGTCGTCGTGGCTGTTGCCGTGACCGCTGTTGTCCTCGTCGTCATCGTCGTCGTCGTCGACGCTGTTCTCGGTGGCGTCGTCGTCGTCATCGTCGTCGATGCTGCTGCCGGTGCTGTTCTCGGTGGCGTCGTCGTCGTCGATGCTGTTGTCGGTGCTGGTGGCCGTGGTGTTGTCGACGGCGGTGGTGCTGACGTCGGTGCTCGTCGAGGCATCGGTGGTGGCCGTGGGCTCGGTGGTCGGCGCCTCGGTGCTGCTGGTCGCATCCTCCGTCGATGACGGAGCGTCGGTGACCGTGGTCTCGATGCGCGGCTTGCTCGAGCCGGTGGCGGCGGCGGCGAAACCGGCGGCGCCGAAGACGAGCACGCCGGAGAGGGCGCTGACGACGATGATGCGGCTGCGGGACTGAGTGTTCATGATGGCTCCTTGATCGGGGTCGAGCACTTCGTACGAGGAGTACACGCCACAGCAGCCCGAAAGGTTGGGGACCTTCCATTTCTTTGACGAACGTGGGATGACCGTGCACTGCCCGTTGGCCGAACCCCGCGAATCAGGGCTCGCCGACCGTCCAACCGCGTCGACGCAGCTCATCGGCCAACCAGGTGGCGGGCATGCCGCGCAGCGCCTCGGCCTGGGCCGCGGTGGCCTGCTCCTCGAGCACGGTCTCGCGGTCCACGTCGGGCTCACCGTTGACGATGCGGTCGATCAGCGCCGACGCCTCCTGCTTGGTGAACTTGCCACCGGCCTGACGTTGCGTCAGGCCATAGGCACGACGGGCCTCGCGGAACGTGGCGTAGCCCGCCTTCTCGAGCAGCGCCTGCAGGTAGCTGACCTGTTTGGGGGTGGCCGGAGGGCCCGAGGCTCCCAGTGCCATCGTCAGACCCCCACGATGCCGGCCCGGTAATGGGCACGACAGAGCAGTTCGTAGCGCACGGAATCGCCGAACAGGGGCTGCTCGGCGTGCTCGTCGGTGTCGCCGACCACGACCGTCTCACCCTCGTAGGTGATCTCACCGTTGACGATGCGGGCGTTGTGCGTGGCCCGTGCGCCACACCAGCACCTGGCCTCGACCTGCATGGCCACTCGCTCGTCAGCGATCTCGAGCAGGCGCTTCGTGCCGTCGAAGAGCAAGCCGCGGAAGTCGGTGATCAGACCGAAGGCGAACACGTCGACACCCAGGTCGTCGACCACTCGGCCGAGCTGATCGCACTGGTCGACGCTGTAGAACTGGGCCTCGTCGCACACCAGGTAGTGAATGGGCCAGTGCTCCACGGCGAGCTTGTAGATGTCCAGCTCGGGACGCACCTCGATGGCATCGGCGGCCACGCCGAGGCGGCTGGTCACCTGGGCACCCTCGCGGTCGAGCATCGTCAACAGCAGGCCGTACAGGTCGCGGCTGGCCAGGTTGTGGTGGATCTGGAGCGCCATCGTGCTCTTGCCCGAGCCCATCGTGCCGAAGCTGAACCGCAGTGTTGCCATGACCTGCGCAAACCTATCCGCCCGCGGTGAGCATCGCCTGCACGCGTTCGATCGGATCCGCCGAGGCCGGCGTCTTGTCCTGGCGATAGCGGCGAACGCGGGCGAACCGCAGTGCGACACCACCCGGATAGCGCGAGCTGCGCTGCACTCCGTCGACGGCGATCTCGACCACCAGCTCGGGTCGCACGTGCTGGATGTAGCCGCGCTCGGGCTCGCCCAGGGCCAGCGCCTGCAGGGCCGTGGTCTGCCAGCGCAGCAACTCGTCGGTCAAACCCTTGAACGTCTTGCCGACCATCACGAACGTGCCATCCGGGCCCCGCGCGCCGAGATGCAGGTTGCTCAGCCACCCGGTGCGCCGCCCATGGCCCCACTCGGCGGCGAGGACCACCAGATCCAGCGTGTGCACGGGCTTCACCTTGCGCCACGTCGCGCCTCGTCGCCCGGCCTGGTAGGGCGAGTCCAGGGCCTTCACCATCACGCCCTCGTGGCCGGCCGCCAGGGCGCGGGCGTTGAAGTCGTCCGCCAGCACCGGATCGTCGGTGTCGAGCGTGGGCAGGCGCAGACCGACCGGCACGGCGTCGGCCAGCACGGCCTTGCGCACCGTCAGTGGTTCGTCGATCAGCGATCGGCCGTCGGCGTGCAGGACGTCGAAGAAGAACGGCCGCAGCACCGAGCCACCGCGCATCGAGTCCTGGAACGCGAGCGGTGCACCGTCCTCGTCGAGGCCGAGGGCCTCGCCGTCGAGCACGACGTCGTCCACCTCCAGCGCGCGCACCGTGCGCACCAGCTCGGGGACCCCGGCGGTGATGTCGCGAAGGCTGCGGGTCAGCACGTGCACCTCGTCGCCGCGACGGTGCACCTGCACGCGTGCGCCGTCGAGTTTCCACTCCACGCTGGCGGGCCCGGTGAGGGCCAGCGCGTCGGCCACAGAGGCCGAGGTGCCGGCGAGCATCGGCTGCACGCCGACGCCGGTGGTCAACCCGACGTCGAGCGACTCGCCCGCCAGCGCTCGTCGGCCGGCCTCGCCCAGGTCACCGAGCAGCATCACGGCGCGTCGCAAGGTCGGTGCGCTCACCCCGGCCGCCTTGGCGACGGCGTCGGTCACCACCCCGGCGTTGGCCCCCTGGCGCAGCTCGCCGCCGAACAGGCGAACCAGATGATCCTGCTCGTCGGCCGTCAGCCGCGCGAACAGCGCCACGAGCAGCCCGTCGCGCTCACGCTGCGACCCTGTGCCCGACGTGGTGGCGATCGCGTCGACCACGCCGTCCAGTTCCCCCACGGTCACCGACGGTTCGTCGGCGGGCGTCACCCGAACGTCGCGGAGCGCAGCCCAGCCCACACCGACGCGCCCCTGGCGCAGCTCGCCCATCAACATGCCGATCACCACCGGCACGTCGGTCGGTGCCGCGAGTCGCAGCGCGTCGGCGAGCATCGCGACCTTCTCCGAACGCTTCGACGTCGCGGCGACGCGCCGCGACGTCTCGACGATGAGGGCGTACTGCACCCGCCCAGTGTCACACAGGCGTCAGGTCACGCCTTGGGCACCACGACGCCCTGCAGCGAGTCGACCTTGCGGAAGTACTTCCGGGCGTAGGTGAGCAGTTCGTCGACCTTCGGATGGTCGGCACCCTCGACCGCGACCACGAGCTTGGCCACCTGGGGGTGACGATGGTCGAGGTCCTTCTTGAAGTGCAGCTTCGCCTGTCCGGGTCCCATGATCAGCACCTCACGTGCGTCGCCGATCGCCTCCACGATGCCATCGAAGAACTCGCGGTCCTCACCGGTCTTGCCCGGGCCCGGCGTCCCCGACTTGCGGTGCACCTGACGCTGCTCGGTCGGGCTGGCGACCAGATGGACGTGTTCCTTGTCGATGGAGAAGTCGATCACGACCGCCCGGAGGTGGTCGAGCCACACGACAGCGTGCTGATACGACATGGTCCGCTTCTTTCCCGAATGGCGCCGTGCCACTCGCCTCTTCTGCATTCACCGTACGCCTGACCGGGGTCCGTCGACCTGGGGCGTTGGTCACTTCCGCGGTGACCAAGTCCCTGTTCAGGACCGGCGGCGACCGTTCAGTCGGTGGCGAACGAGAACAGCCCGCGGGCCTTCAGGTGCGGCAGGAACGAGTCGTCGTAGGCATCGGCCGGGTACTGCCGAACCAGCTCGTCGAGGCTCACCGCGTCGTCGCCGACCAGGATGCGCCACCGCTCGGCACGCACCCCGTCGAGGATGACCGTCGCGGCCTGGGCCGCCGTGGTGGGTGCCGCGTCGCGGAACATCTCGGCCTGCATCTGCATGCCGACGCGCAGGTCGTCGTCGCTGGCACCGCTGACGTCGAGGCCACGCTTGGCCAGCCGCTCGCGCGTCTCCTGCAACTGCTCGGACGTCAGCTCCTTCGGCTCACGGCCGAAGAACTTGCCCGAGTTGATGACGATCGAGGTCCCGATGTGACCGGGCATCACCACCGACACCTTCACGTGCGGAGCGTTCTGGCGCAGGTCGGTCACCAACGCCTCGCTGAAACCCTTCACGGCGAACTTCGCCGCGCTGTACGCGGTGTGAGGGATGTTCGGGCCGAGCGAGGCCCAGAAGCCGTTGACGCTGGCGGTGTTGACGATGTGCGCCTCGGGCGCTGCCAGCACGAGCGGCAGGAACGTGCGGCATCCCAGGTACACCCCGCCCCAGCAGACGTTGAACGTGGTCTCCCACTCGGCCCTCGGGTCGTGCACGAAGCTGCCACCGCCGCCGATGCCGGCATTGTTGAACAGCAGATGCACGTGGTCGGTGTCGTGCTCGGCGATCACCGCGTCGCGGAACGCCAGCAGTTGTGCCTCGTCGGACACGTCGGCGACGAAGGTGGTGACCCGCGTCCCTGCGGGCGCGTCGGCCAGACACAGGTCGCGCGTCTCGGCCATGTTCTCGGCCGAGACGTCGCACATCGCGACGTGACAACCCTCCGCCGAGAGCTGGCGGGCCAACTCCCGACCCATGCCCGTGCCACCACCGGTGACGACTGCGATCCGACCGTCGAAGTGTTCCATCCCGACAGGTTGCCAAACTCGACGGAGCAGCCCGGTACCGGGCCGCGCACTCGGGCGGTCAGGCGACGACCGACGACCCGCCTTCGCGATCGGCGGTGATCTGGATGGCCATCAGTTCGAGCACCTGGCCGCGTAGTGACAGCACCGTGCCGGCATAGGCCCGGCTCGACAACGTCGCCAGCGTGCGGGCGTGGTCGACCGCACGGGCCAGCACGTCCACCTCGGGCACCACTTCGTCGAGGAACCCGGCGTCGACCGCGTCGCCGGCGCCGGTGACCACCGCGTTGGCGACCACCCGCTGCAGATGGCGCCTGCTCAGCCGATCCTTGGCGATGGTCATGGCCCAGTCGGGCAGCACCATCCCGATGGCGACCTCGTTCAGGCCGATCTTGCACTCGACGTCGGCGCCGATGCGCACGTCGCATCCGAGCAGCACCAGTGCACCAGCGGCGAGTGCATGGCCGGTGCAGGCGGCCACCACCGGTACGGGCGAGCCGTAGAGGCGGCGGACGAGCTCGCCACCGTCGCTGACGAGCGACACGATCGCGCCGAGGTCGCCGCCGCGCATGACGTTCAAGTCGAAGCCGGCGCAGAACTTGCCGGGTCGCCCGTGCAGGACCATCGCGCCGATGCTGTCGTCGGCCTCGGCGCGATCCAGTGCGGCACCGATGGCCGCGATCACGTCGGCCGACAGGGCATTGGCCTTGCCGTCGTCGAGGTGCACCACCACCACTCCGTCGAGATGCTCCACGGTGACTGCGTCGTCGCTCATGGGCGCACCTTACCGATCACCCGTCGGGGTCGACCCCACCGGTCGACGACCCGGTGTACGTCGCCGGCGACGGCACGGGTGACGACCGGCGCCGACGTCGCACGATCAACGCCCAGTCGGCGCAGACCGAGCGCGACGGCCCACACCACGGGGGCGCTCCAGACCGCGATCGCCACCAGTCCCTCGCGCCGGTACGTCACCTCCAGCACGGCACCGCGACCGTCGAGGCCGCGGATCACCCACCCGTTGGCCCACCCGTTCACCTGGACGTGTTCGGCCGTCGCTCCTGCCGGGAGCCCGGCGAGCCCCCACTCGGTCGACCATGCCTGCTGGAACGTGAGCACCACGTCGCCGTCGGCCCGCAACGACACGAACCGGTCGTCGATCTCGGTCAGCTCGGTGCCGACAGGGGCCGGCGCACCCACCGGCATCAAAGCGAACGCGAACGGCTGCGTCGGCAGCAACCGCAGCCGACGGAATGCGGCGTCCACGGTCCGCGGCGTCTGCCCCACCCGCGACCCCTGCACCACGAGCACCAGTTGCAGCGCCGACTCGCGGCCGATGGTCGCGGGCGGCAGTGTGAAGTGCACCACCTGCGAACGCCAGAACGTCGACGCCGACAGCCATGTCGTGGCGAACACCTCGTTCGTCACCGAGTCCTGCAGCTCGATGCGGGCGACGTCTTCGTCGTCGGTCTGGTACTCGAACGACGCGACGACGTCGCGCACACCCGCCGGCGCGTCGACCGGGGCCGCCACGCACGCGCTGTGCCGATCGGCCTCGATCAGCAGCGAGCCGTCCTCCTCGCTGGTCTGGGCGTCGATGCGCGCCGGCTCGTCGTCGTACCGGTCGCAGTCGGTGGCCTCGGTGGCCAGCTCGCCGAGCAGGTCGCCGACGTCGTTCGAGATGCCGACCACCACGGGAAGGCCGCCGGGTTCGACCGTGGTGACCGGCGGTGCACCGATCGGCGCCGGCACGACGACGGGCGAGCCCGACTCCTGCAACGGCGACAGGCTGACCCGCGTGAACGCCACCTCGGTCGAGTCGGCCGCCGTGACGTCGGCGACGGCACCGAGCACCAGCTGCACGTCGCCGAGATCGCCCGGTCGCGTCGACCAGGGTGCGCACCGATCCCGCGGTGCCCTTCGGGTTCAGGCGCGATCCGACGAGGCACTTCTGCAGTCGTGCCGAGTACATGCACACGCTCGGGGCGCCGTCGTCGTTGGTCGTGAAGTCGAACGACAGCACCCATCGCCGATGGCCCTGCACGGGCGACGGCAGGCGAACGTGGGTCGACACGCACACCACGCCCACGGGCGCGACCAACGTCGCGGCATCCGACGTCGTGGTGGCCGAGGCCTCGACCGCGGGCGGGATGTCGGTCGTCGGCGGTGCGTCGGCGCGGGCGCAGAACTTGGCCGGCGAGTCGGCGAAGTCCACGATCGATGGGGCCATGGTGAGCACCGACACCGGCGCACCGGCGACCAGTTGCACATCGGTGCGTTCGTCGAGCGGCACCAGCAACGGTTCGGCACCGGGTTCGGGATCGTTGCGCACGAGCAGGGCGAACGGCGCGCGGTTGGCGGTGATCTCGATGGGCGTGGCGTCCAGCAACGACACGCCGTTCACCTCGGCCCGATCCGCCGGCGTCAGGCGGACCTTGCGTCCGCTGACGTCGGCCTGCCACATGGCCGGCCCCCGGCTGACCACCCGCGATTGGTAGTCGCCGGCCTCGAGCCGCACCGACAGGCCCGACTCGCCCGGCTCGGGCACCCACGACGTGCCGGCGGGTCCGGCGTCGGTGACGACGGTGTGGTCGTCGAGCAACGACGACGCGACCGCCGTGGCCTCGCGTACGTCGGTGCGCCCGTTCGACACGATCGACACCTGGTTCGACGCGACACCGAACCGGGACGCCGGAGGGACCTCGAACAGCTCGACGTACTCGAACGACCCCACCGACCGCAGCCCCATGCGTCGCGCCGCGGCGACCAGGAACGCCCCGTCACGGAACTCGTGGTGGTTCCCGTACACCGTCGATGTGTCCAGGCGCACGGCCAGGTAGCGGGTACCGAGCGCGCGCATCGCGCCGGCCAGGGTGTCGGTGTCACCATTGGCCAGCGCCGATTCCGCCTCGCGCATCAGCGCCGGCGAAGCGCCATCGGCCTCCTGATAGCCGTTCGGCAGCAGCTGGAAGGCCGGTCGTTCGGCCAGCCGCGACACCAGGTCGTCGATGCCGTAGAACCCCCACGTCGTCCCGCGGTGGAACGAGTCGCTGAGCGGCAGCACCAGCGTGGCGCCCTCCCCAGGGAGGTCGTCGATGGCCGCGCCGGCGGCGGTCCAACTGTCGGGCAGCTCGACGCGCATCGACGGCAGCGTGGCGCGGTCGCCCGGCACCACCGTCCCCAGATACAGCGGATGCACGAACACGAGCGCGATGCCCAGCAACGCGGCGACCGGCAGGAGCGGCTGCGCGTCGTCGGGGTGTGCTGCGCGCCGTGACCACCGCCCGACCGACTCGTCGACGCCGACCGCGATGGCCACGGCCAGCGCGACGACGATCATCACCCCGAACTTGCTCATCGGCTGACGGAACATCTCGTAGCCCGGAACGATGTCGTGGAAGAACTCGTAGACCGGAAGGAACGGCGGGTTCGAGCCGGCGCCGAACACCACCAACACCGGCACCGTCACGGCGAGCACCTTGCTGACTCGCCGGTTCCAGGCGATCACCACCGAGATCACCGCGGCCGCGGGCAGCGCCCAGCGCATCAGCGACCAGGGGAAGCGAGCCAGCCGGGCGACGTCGCCGCCGGCCAGCTGGGCGTCCCCCCACAGCCACGAGGCGACGAGGGTGACGACGTTCGCGGGTCCGCCGTGCACGGTGGACCATGCGTTCGCGGTGGGCCCCGCGTCGGGCACCGGATGGATGCCCGGCGACCCGGTGTAGTGGTGCAGCGCGAGGGGCACCAGCCAGAACGCGGCACCGGCAGCCATCGCACCGCCGACGCGGACGACGGCCCGCCACTCACCGACGAACACCAGCGCGACCATCGCGATCGCGGCGATGGTGGCCAGGTGCGCCAGCAGCGGCGGCGTGCGCGCCAGTTGCGCGGCCCAGGCGCTGAGCGCCACGCCCAGTAGGGCGGCGACGTGATGGCCCTGGGCCAGGCGCACGGCGATGCCCACCAGCAGCGCCATGCACGCGATGGCGATGATCGGTTGCAGGTTGGGCAGGGTGATCAGCAGGAACGGGTTCAACACCGCCACTGCACCGGCGACGAACACCGCCACCGGTCGACGGGTGAACGCCATCGCCAGCCACGCCACCGACGCCGCGCACACGGCGAGCACGACGGCGAACCACAACCGCTGGGCGAGCTCGGGCGAGCCACCCAGCCGGGTGACGCCGTCGAGCAGGCCTCGCTCGAGCAGCTGCGACGCCGGGAAGCCGGTCGACCCGGTTCCGGTGAACTCGGTCCCCCACAGTCGGGTGATGCCGCGCAGTCCCTCCAACTGCGGGAACGTGTCGCCGGCGGCGAGGAACGTGCCGACGCGGAACCAGGTCTGTGGCAACACCGCACCGAGCACGGCCGCGGCCACCACCGCCCATGCGGGCGAGGGCGCGCCGGCGTGGACCGCGGGCGGCGCCGCGCTCTCGTTCTCACCCGAACCCGCGGTGATGCGCCGCATTCCGCACAGGCTACGTCGCACCACGTCGTCCGGCCGCGGCAACTGTCAGACTGACCACCGATGAGCACCATCGGTCGAGCGCCTGTCAGTGGACATTGCGACCCTGCCTTCGTCGGCGTGCGCGAGGCATTCGCGGCCAACTTCGCCGAGCGCGGCGAGGTGGGTGCCGCGTGCACGGTGATCATCGGCGACCGCACGGTGGTCGACCTGGTGGGCGGCTGGACGAGCGAGGACCGCGCCGCCGAGTGGCAGCCCGACACGCTGGTGAACATGTACTCGGTGGGCAAGGCGTTGCTCGCCATGGTCGCGTTGCGCGCCGTCGACGCGGGTTCGGTCGAACTCGACGCACCCATCACCGACCTGTGGCCGGCGTTCGGCGCCGGCGGCAAGGAGGCCGCGACGCTGCGTCACGCGCTCACCCACCAGGCCGGTGTCCCTGCGATCCGCACCCTCCTGCGCGACGACGACCTGTGGGACTGGGGCACGATGACCGCGGCACTGGCCGCCACCGAGGCCTGGTTCGTGCCCGGCAGCCGCATCACCTACCACACCAACACGTTCGGCCATCTCGTCGGCGAGGTGGCGCGACGGGCGACCGGACACATGCCCGGGACGTTGCTCCGCGACGTCGCCGAGCCGCTCGGCGCCGACGTGTGGTGGGGCGTGCCCGGCGATCAGCAGCACCGTTGCGCCGACGTCATCTGGGCTCCGGGCTCGACGTCGCCGACGCTCGACTGGGACACGCTCGAGGGCGAGGCGCGCATGCTGATGCTCGGGTACTTCAACCCGCCCGGCTACTCGTCGCAGGGCGTGGTCAACACGCCGGCGTGGCGCGGCGCCCAGGTGCCGTCGACGAACGGCCATGGCACGGCGAACGGCCTCGCCCGCATCTATCGCGCGCTCGTCGAACCCGGGCAGGTGCTGTCGTCCGACCTGCTGGCCGAGGCCACGCGCGTGCAGGCCGAGGGGCCGTGCCCGGTGTTGGGCGAACACATCAGCGTCGGCCTCGGCTTCGTGCCCACCAGCGCCCGACGGCCGCTCGGTACCAGCCCGCGCGCCTTCGGCCACTTCGGCACGGGCGGCGCGCTCGGCTTCGGCGACCCCGACGCGCGGCTGGGGTTCGGATACGTGATGAACCACGTCATCCCGCGGTGGCAGAGCACGCGCAACCGGGCGCTCATCGACGCCGTCTACGCAGCGCTCTGACGCGGGCGTCCACGACGTGATCAGTCGCTGGGCAGGTCGACGGTCTCCACCGGCACCAGGCGGACGCGCACGTCGACCCCGTCGAGGCCGGCAGCATCGAGGTCGCTGCGCAACGTCGCCGGGTCCGGAGCGGGCAGCGCACCCGCCACGGTGACGGTGAGCCCGCTCGACGACTGCCCGACGCTGATGACCGACCAGTCCGCCGCCGTCGCCCAGGTACCGGCCACGCGCGCCGCGGTCGCCTCATTGGTCCGGTCGGTCGTCAACCGCCACGTGCCGAACGCGAGCGGCACAGCGATGGCCACGACGAACACGACGACGACTCCGATCGCCTTGCGCCGGGAGAAGTTCATCACCGCCTCCTCCGCGACCAACCGTTGCACCTGGAACATCGACATCACGATGGTGCCCGTCAGCAGGATGGCCGCGACGTTCGTCAGGAACAGCAGCAGCGCACCCCACGCCTGCCCCGGGGCACCGCCCTCGAGGGTGAGGCCGACGACGGCCAGCGGGGGCACCAACGAGATGGCGATGGCCACACCGGGCAGCGTGTCGCTGACGTCCTCGCGACACTGGGCGAACGCACCGACTGCGCCGGTGGCCACTGCGGCGATCAGGTCGATCAACCGCGGGTTCACCCGTGCCGCCACCTGCGTGCTCGTCGACGCGACCACGTCGATCGGGCTGAGCAGCCCCATCACGAACCCCACGGCGATCGCCGCGCACGCACCGCCGACGACCAGCGCCACGCTGCGCACCAGGTTCGCCCGGTCGGCGGTGGTGATGGCCAGCACCGTGCCCATGATCGGCGTCATCAGCGGGGCCACGATCATCGCCCCGATGACCGTGGCGGTCGAGTCGCCCACCACGCCGGCCGAGGCGATCGCCGAGGCGAGCAACAGCAGCACCCAGAACCGGCTCAGCTTCCGGCGGGCGTCGTCGCCCTCGAAGAACAGGTGATCGCGCATCCGCGCCAGATCGTCGACGGTGGTCGTGGGCATTGCTCCCCCTCGGGTGACGGCGTGGGCGACATTGTCGCCCACGCCGCCCCCTCGGCGGAGGATCGTCCCGGGTCAGCAGCGACCGACGTCGGCCAGGATCGAGAACACCTCGCCGTCCCTCGCGTACACGTACACGAAGGGCTGCGGCAACGACCCGTCCTGGGGGGCGATGCCGGCCACACCGTGGACCGTGACGCCGTCGCCACGGTCACCCGGCTCGGCGAACTCCGGCGGCTGCAACGCGGTCGCGTCGCTGCCGATGCGAATGCCCTCGGGCGAGACGACGTCGTTCGGTCGTTCGACGGTGGGGAGCTCGGTCCCCAGGAAGAACAGCGCCTGCGGCTGGTCCTGCTCGCCCACGTTCCACCGCATCACCTCGGCCGAGGCGTCGGTGCCGTTGAACACGATCAGCACGTCGCCCCACATCACCCCGCGGTAGTCCATGTCGTCGTAGCACGAGTCGATGGTCGAGTCGTTCGGCACGTGGAACCAGCCCGAGTCGAACGTGTGCGGCCCGAAGGCCAGTGCGTCGATGCGGGCGATGGTCGCCTCGACGTCGACGACGTCGCCGACGCGCAGGCCGTACAACGTGGCCGTGAGCACGTCCATCTGGGCTCCCTCGCCGGGCACCGTGGGCACGGTGGTCGGCACGGTGGTCGGCTCGGTCGTCACGTCGGTCGTCACATCGGTGGTCGCGACCGGTGTCACCGTGTCGCCGCCGTCGCCCACGGTCACCACCACGGCAACGGCGATGATCGCCGCCGCGGCGCCGATGACCGGCCACATCCACGGCGCACGCCGAGGCGAGCGCGGCGACGGTGCCGTCACGCCGAGCACCCGTCGGCCGGCGAGGGCGTCGTCGAACTCCTGGCTCATGCGAGCCCGGAACTGCTCGGTCGGCTCGAGGCCGGCACCCCGCAGTTCGTTGCGCAGCTCATCCTCGACCATGGGACATCTCCTGTTCTGCTCGGCCCCGCAGGGCGGTACGCGCCCGAACCAACAGTGATTCGGTCGCACGGACGCTCTTCCCGATCGACTGCGCGACCTCGTCGACCGGCAGGTCGTCGACGTAGCGCAGCACCAGTGCAGTGCGCTGTGCGACGGGCAACGTCGCCAGCGCACCGAGCACGCCCGTGTCGGACGGTGCGTCCACCACGGTCGGCCGCTCGAGGGCCACCACCGTCTCTCGATGACGGCGGCGCTGTTGGCTCCGCTCGTCGTCGATGAAGCGATGCCGACACGTCACCATCAGCCACCCGATGCCGATCTCCTCGGTGGGGTGGCTGCGCGCATGGCGGACCAGCGCGAGGTACGTCTCCTGCACGAGCTCTTCGGTGCGGGCGCGATCGCCGCCGCACAGCTTCGATGCGTAGCGGTGCACGTCGGACAACGTCCGTTCGTACAGCGCTCGCAGTTGATCATCGGTCATACCGTCCACACCCATCTCGACGGAGCCAGGCGCGAGTTCCCGTCGCGCACGCGGCGAATTTTCCCACGCCGCGGCACACCTCGGACGCGGAACTGGGGCTGTTCCGTCTCGGAACCCGAGATGGAACAGCCCCAGTAGGCCGGTGGGGACGAATCAGCCCCAGAAACTCCGTGGACTCAGCTGCAGCCGCTGGTGCTGCCGCAGCTGGGGCAGGCGTGGCACGAGCCGGCGCGGTTCATCTGCACGCCGCACTGCATGCACATCGGGGCGTCGCTGTGACGCACCGCCGGCTTGGGCGTGATCTCGGTGGCGCGCACGATGCCGTCGGGGTTGGTGACGTCGTTGTTCGGCGCGGGCGGGGCGGTGCCCAGCTCGAGCTGCTGCACGAGGTCCTCGGCCGACGGGATGGTCTTCGGATCGGCCGCCATCTCCGAGCCGGTCCGGGTCTCGCATCACGCTCTCCTCGACGCCGGGCAGCGTGGGCTGCAGCCGCTCGTCGATGGAGAAGATGCCCATCTCGGCGCGCTCGTCGTAGGTCAGGTACTCGAGGGCGAGGCGGCGGAACAGGTAGTCCATGATCGACGAGGCGAAGCGGATGTCGGGGTCGTCGGTCATGCCGGCCGGCTCGAAGCGCATGTTCGTGAACGCCTCGACGAACGCCCGCAGCGGCACGCCGTACTGCAGGCCGTAGCTGATGCTCTTGGCGAACGCATCCATGATGCCGCTGAGCGTCGAGCCCTGCTTCGACACGGTGAGGAAGATCTCGCCGGGCTGGCCGTTCTCGTACTCGCCGATGGTGGCGAAGCCCTTGCAGTCGGCGACACGGAACTCGAACGTGCGACCACGACGGCTGCGCGGCAGCTTCTGGCGGATCGGCTGGTGGACGATCTTCTCGACGATGCGCTCGACGACCTGGGTGGCCGCGGTCTCGACGGTCGGCTCCTCGGCCCCGTCCTTCTTGGCGGTGCTCAGCGGCTGGGCCACCTTGCAGTTGTCGCGGTAGATGGCGACGGCCTTCAGACCGAGCTCCCAGCTCAGCTGGTGCAGCGGCCTCGATGTCCTCGATGGTGGCCTCTTCGGGCATGTTCACCGTCTTGGAGATCGCGCCCGAGATGAACGGCTGCACGGCACCCATCATCCGCACGTGACCCTCGTAGTGGATGGTGTTGTCGCCCATCGAGCAGGCGAACACGGCCACGTGCTCGGCGGCCAGGTGCGGTGCACCGAGGATGCTCTTCTCGGTGTCGATGTAGGCGACGATGTCGTCGATCTGCTCGGGCGTGTAGCCGAGCTTGCGCAGCGCACGCGGGATCGTCTGGTTGACGATGGTCATCGTGCCGCCGCCGACGAGCTTCTTCATCTTCACCAGGCCGAGGTCGGGCTCGATGCCGGTGGTGTCGCAGTCCATCATCAGGCCGATGGTGCCGGTGGGGGCGAGCACGCTGGCCTGGCTGTTGCGGACGCCGTGCTCCTCGCCGTCGACGCACGGCCGCGTCCCACGCCTGGCGGCCGGCCTCGACCAGCTCGGCCGGCACCATGCCGGTGTCGGCGATCTGCTCGTGGGCGTCGCGGTGCATGCGCAGCACGTTGAGCATGTACGGCTCGTTCTCGGCGAAGCCGGCGAACGGGCCCATGCGGCTGGCGGTGCGGGCGCTCGTGGCGTAGGCGTGGCCGGTCATCAGCGACGTGAGCGCAGCGGCCCACGCGCGGCCCTCTGTCGCTGTCGTAGGGCAGACCGAGGGCCATCAGCGTGGCGCCGAGGTTGGCGTAGCCGATGCCGAGCTGACGGAACTTGCGGCTGTTCTCGCCGATCGGCTCGGTCGGGTAGTCGGCGCGGCCGACGAGGATCTCCTGGGCGGTGAAGATGACCTCGACCGTGTGCGTGTAGGCCTCGACGTCGAAGTTGCCCTCCTCGTCGAGGTAGTGCAGCAGGTTGATCGAGGCCAGGTTGCAGGCCGAGTTGTCGAGGTGCATGTACTCGCTGCACGGGTTCGAGCCGTTGATGCGGCCGGTGGCGTGCGCGGTGTGCCACTTGTTGATCGTGGTGTCGAACTGCAGACCCGGGTCGGCGCACTCCCACGAGGCGGTGGCGATGTCGCGCCACAGGTCGCGGGCCCGCACCGTGCGGACCGTGGAGCCGTCGGTGACGGCCTTGAGGTCCCAGTCGGCGTCGTTCGACGACGGCTTCCATGAACTCGTCGGTGACGCGGACCGAGTTGTTCGCGTTCTGGTACTGGATGCTGAACGAGTCGCTGCCGTCGAGGTCCATGTCGAAGCCGGCGTCGCGCAGCACGCGGGCCTTCTTCTCCTCCTTGGCCTTGCACCACACGAACTCCTCGCACGTCGGGGTGATCGACGTTGAGGATGACCATCTTGGCGGCGCGACGGGTCTTGCCGCCGCTCTTGATGGTGCCCGCCGAGGCGTCGGCGCCACGCATGAAGCTGACCGGCCCGCTGGCCGTGCCGCCGCCGTTGAGCAGCTCGTAGCTGGAGCGGATCTTCGACAGGTTGACGCCGGCGCCGGAGCCGCCCTTGAAGATGACGCCCTCCTCGCGGTACCAGTTGAGGATGGAGTCCATCTTGTCGTCGACCGACAGGATGAAGCAGGCGCTGGCCTGCTGGGGCACGTCCTTGACCCCGATGTTGAACCACACCGGGCTGTTGAACGCGGCGCGCTGGGTGACGAGGATGAACTTCAGCTCGTTGCGGAACGACTCGGTCTCGGCCTCGTCGGCGAAGTAGCCGCCCTCGGTGCCCCACGTGGTGATGGTGTCGACGACCCGGTCGATGACCTGGCGCAGCGAGGTCTCGCGCTCGTCGGTGCCGAGCGTGCCGCGGAAGTACTTCTGGGCGACGATGTTGGTGGAGTTCAGCGACCACGTCGTGGGGAACTCGACACCGAGCTGCTCGAAGGCGACCGTGCCGTCCTTCCAGTTGCTGATCCGCGCATCACGGCGCTCCCACACCACCTCGTCGTAGGGATGCACGCCCGGCGTGGTGAAGTGCCGGCGGATACCGATGGCGAGACGATCAGGCGCCAGTGACATGGTGGGTGCTCCTTGAAATGCGAGAGGTACTGCGAGGGACGAACGAGCGGACGGTGGGGCGGCTGCAACGCCCCTGATTGGGTCTGTGGGGAGGATTCCGAGGTTCGAGCCCACCCACAACATGTGGTGGGTCGGGAACCCCATTGAACCCGCCGACCACAAGAGGTTGAAAGATTACAGCACTGTAGTTACACCCGTGTCAATGACCAACCAGCGATGTTCGCGAACTCGCAGGCCACGGCTGGTGCATCACCGCGAGCGCCGTCGGGAGCCCGGTCCGATGCATGGTCGACGGTGCAAGATCGCAGGTCCGGAGTCCTCGCCCCCACGACGGTTCGGTGCCCCCGAGGGCCGTTGTTCGACCTCGTTCGCATCCTTGCGTCGTCCATCCACGTCTTGCACCGTCGCCAGCTGACGGGGGCACCTTACGGGCACCTGCCTGTGGGGAGGAAGGGGTACAAGGCTGTGAATTACCGTGTGCATCGGGTGTGGACGGACCGTGAACAACCGGGAACGACCAGGGAACCAGGCAGTGGTTGTCCACATATCCACAGGCGCAGGGGCCCGACGATCGCCGGTTCACCCGCCGGCGGGCACGACCTCGACGGGAATGCCGTTCAACACCGACGTGCCACTCAGCGGATCGAGCGCTTCGTGGTCGGAGAGCACGTTGCTGTTCACACCGGCTCGTTCGGCGGCGACCCGCAGCCGGGTGCCGGGCTGGCCGTGCCCCCACCCGTGCGGCAGGCTCACCACCCCGGGACGCACCGCGTCGGTGATCTCCACGGTGGCGTCGACCGCTCCGACGCGACTGGTCACCCGGGCCACTCCCCCATCGGCCAACCCGAGGCGATCGGCGTCGTCGGGGTGCACGTGCAGCGTGCACCGTGGCTTGCCCTTCACGAGCACCTCGATGTTGTGCATCCACGAGTTGTTGCTGCGCAGGTGGCGGCGGCCCACGAGCACCAGGTCGCGAGCTTCGAGGTCGGCGACCGCCGCGGCGAGTCGATGAAGGTCGGCCATCAGCACCGGATGGGCGAGCTCGACCGTGCCCGACGGCGTGCGCAACACGTCGGGCAGCCGCGGCTCGAGCGCGCCGAAGTCGACACCGTGCGGGTTCGCCTTCAACAGCGCCAGGCTCGCGCCGTCGGGGTTGGTGCCGAACGCGGCGCCGAACGGGCCGGTCTGCAGCATGAAGTCCAACGTGCGTTCCGGTCCGGCGACCGCACCCAGCGCGGCGAGGATCTCGTCGGCATCGCGACCGTGGATCGGTGACGACGGGTCGTTGACGCTCTGCGCCACCATGCCGGCGATGACCAGATCGTCGGCCGCCGCCGGAGCCGCGTCGGGACCCAGCCCGGCCGCGATCAGACCGAGGCGGACGAGGATCTCCCACTCGTCGGGGGCGCCGTCGTCGATGGGCAGCACCGGCTCGCTGTAGTTGGCGACGTTGCGGACGGCGAAGCCCAGCAGGGCCAGGTCGTAGTGGCTGCGTTGCAGCTGCGACGGCGGCGGGAGGATGACGTCGGCGTGCTTGGTGGTCTCGTTCAGGTAGATGTCGACGCTGACCATGAACTCGAGCTGCTCGAGCGCGACGTCGAGCTGCTCGCTGTTCGGCGTGCTCAACACGGGGTTGCCCGCCACCGTGATCAGCGCGCGGATGGGATCCGTGGCGTCGACGATCTCCTCGGCCATCGCCGCCGCCGGATACTCGCCCATCACCTCGGGCAGAGCGCGCACCTGCGTGTGCCCGCGACCGACGCTGAACCCCTTGCCCGAACCAGTTCGCCCACGGGTGTTGCCGCTGCCCGCCACGGGCTTCGGGAACATCGCCCCGCCGCGCCGGTCGAGGTTGCCGCTGAGCGTGTTGACCACGTCGACGAGCCACGATGCCGTCGTGCCGAACTCGGTGGTCGTGGTGCCGATGCGCCCGTAGACGCTGCCGCTGGACGCGGCGCAGAGCTCGCGCGCCACGCGGCGGATGTCGTCGGCCGCGAGGCCGGTGGCCGCGGCGACCGACTCGGCGGTGAACGGTGCCAGCGCAGCGATGACGTCGTCGACGCCGCTGACGTGCGCGGCCACGTCGCCGAGGCGCACCAGGCCCTCCTCGGCCATCGTCGTGGCCACGGCCGCCAGGAACAGTGCGTCGGTCCCCGGCCGGATGGCCAACCAACGATCGGCCTCCTCGGCCGTCTTGCTGCGCCGCGGATCGACCACGACCACCGTGCCGCCGCGCGCCCGGATGGCCTCCAGCCGCCCGGGGAAGTCGGGTGCGGTGCACAGGCTGCCGTTCGACGCGTACGGGTTGGCACCGAGGATCACGAGGTGATCCGTGTGGTCGAGGTCGGGCACCGGCACCGTCACCGGCGAACCGAACACGTAGCCGGCCGCCACCTGGCGCGGCATCTGGTCGACGGTCGATGCGCTGAACCTGCGCCGTGTACCGAGCGCCTGCAGCAACGAGCGGTTGTGCAGCATCGCTCCCAGGTTGTGGGCGCTGGGATTGCCCAGGTACACCGCGACGGCCTCGCGTCCGTGCTCGCGCCATGACGGCGGGCAGCCGATCGGCGATGACGGCCCATGCCTCGTCCCACTCGACCTCGACGTGCACGCCGTCGCGCCGCACCAGCGGACGACGGAGCCGATCGGGGTCGTCGTGCAGCTGCTTGAGCGTGCTGCCCTTCGGACACAGGAACCCCTTGCTGAACACATCGGCCCGGTCGCCGCGGATGCGGCTCACCGCGCCCGCGGTGACGGTGATCTCGAGACCGCAACCGGCTTCGCAGAGCGGGCAGGTGCGGAACGCGGTCCGCGTGTCGTCGTGTCGTTCGTGTTCGGTCCCCATGAGTGGCATCCTCTCACCTGTGCGACGTCTCCTTCCCCACGGTGCGACCGAACCGACACTGCGTGAGTGCTACGACGTGCCTCGGCCCACACCGATCGGTCGGCCGTGGGTGGCGCTGTGCATGGTGGCCAGCCTCGACGGCTCCACCGTCGTCGGCGGCACCTCTCGCCAGCTGTCCAACCCGGTGGACCAGGAGCTGTTGCTGATGCTGCGGACACTGGTCGACGTGGTCGTCGTGGGCGCGTCGACCACGTGCGCAAGGAGGGCTACGGACCGCCGCGAACGCCGAACCTGCGTCTCGCCGTCGTGTCCCGCACCGGCGACTTCGACTTCGACGCGCCGATCTGGCAGTCGGATCGTTCGCTGCTGATCCTCCCCGAGGACGCTCCCCAGGTGCCGGTGCCCAGCATCCGCGCCGGCCGGGGCGACGTCGACTTCGCCGCAGCGCTTCCCCGACTCGAGGCGCGCCTGGTGCAGGCCGAGGGTGGCGCCACGCTGAACGGGCAACTCGCCGCAGCGGGGCTGGTCGACGAGGTGAACCTCACCATCTCGCCGCAACTCGCCGGCGGTGACGGGACCGCGGCTGCTCGCCGCCGCACCCGACCTCACCCAGCGGATGACGCTCGCCCACGTGCTGGAGGACGACGGGTTCCTCTTCACCCGCTACGTGCGCGCCGACTGAGGCACGTCTGCCGCGGCCACTGGCGTCGACCCGTCAGGCCATCGCGGCGACGGCGAGCACCGCGTCGGCGTGGCGCTGCACCTGATCGGCAGGGAGCGTGGGTCCCAACTCGACGATGAACGACATCGCGCTCGGGACGGTGCGCCGCGTCCACGTCGCCGCGACGCCGGTGTACACCGATCCCGGCCCACTGACCGTCTCGTACGGCAGACCGGTGAGTTCGGCGTAGCGCTGGCGCAACGGTCCGTCGCGACCACTCGACGGCGACACCCGGAACAGGTCCTGGTGGTACCACAGCGTCAACGCCGGCCGGACCCGCTCGGCGAGCGCCATGTATGCCTGCGTCTCGGGCTCGCTCGCCGGGCCGCTGCCGCTGTACTGCCAGTCGCCGGGTGCGGCGATCGCGGTCCAGTCGTGGGGGAAGTTGCGGTTCAGGTCGACACCGTGCTCGTTGCCGCGCACGTCGTTGGCGAACCCGTCGGGATTCATCAGCGGCAGCAGCCACAGATCGATGCCGGCCGGCAAGGGCGTCTCGGCCAGTCGATCGACGATGGCCAGGCCGGCGTTCTCGTTGCCGTGGATGACGCCGACCACGAGCACGACCTTCCCGCCGGCAGTGCCGCGGTGCGACGCGACGATCGGCCGGCCGCCGGCGGACGTGCCGATGACCTCCTCACCGAGGAAGTCGGCCGGCCGCTCGACCACCGTGGTGGTCGGGGCCGCCGTCGTCGGGGCGACCGTGGTCGTGGCCGCGATCGTCGTCGTGGTCGCCGCGGTGGTGGAGGTGGGCGCCACCGTGCTCGACGACGGGGTCACGCTGGAGGGCACGGCAGTGGTCGAACCCGCCGCAGCGGGTCCGCTCGACGAGCCCTCGGTGCTGCAGGCGGCGAGGCCCAGCAGCGCCGTGACGGCGAGCAACGCCGTCCGCCGGCTCACGAGCGCTGCAGCTTCTTCAACAGGGTCAGCTCACGTTGGAAGTCGGCCGCCGCGTCGAAGCCCTTGTAGACGCTGGCGAAGCGCAGATACGCCACCTCGTCGAGCGACCGCAGCCGGTCGAGGATCTCGAGACCGATCTCGGTGGAGGGGATCTCCGGGCCCTGCAGTCGAGCGTGCTCCTCGATGGCCTCACCCAGTTGATCGATCTGCTCGGCGCTGACCGGCCGACCCTTGCACGCCGCGGTGAGGCCGGCGACGACCTTCGTCCGATCGAACGGCTCGCGCTGCCCGCCGGTCTTGACCACGACGAGCGGCACCTCTTCGAAGCGCTCGTAGGTGGTGAACCGCTGCGAACAGGCCACACACGATCGGCGGCGGCGAATGACCATGCCGTCTTCCGCCTCGCGCGAATCGATCACCTTGGTGTCGTCGGCTTGGCACTTCGGGCAACGCATCGACTGCAGGCTAGTGGCGCGCACCCGTCGGACGGGCTTCGCCTCGGAGCGGACGGAGCGCCGCCGTGGTGCCTCAGGGCAGCGTGACGGTCTGGCCGACCTGGATGGTGGCGCCGCCGTTGAGACTGCACCAGCAGGTCGACGTACGACGCCTGGTCCTGCGCGCCGTGATGGCGCTCGGCGATGGACCACAAGGTGTCGCCGGGCTGGACGACATAGGCGATGGCCGGGCGAACCGCAGCGGAGGAGGCAGGTGCTCCGCCGCGGTTCGCCAGGACGTTGCCCGCACCGAACCACACACCCAGGACCACGGTGAGGACGACGAGGCCGACCAGGAGGCGGCGACGCACGTAGACCTGCGTGGAGGGGCGGGGCTCGGCGAGGCGAGGGGGAAGGATCACGGTGTAGCGGTTCGGCGACGACAGCTGAGCGGCGGTGGTGGACATGCTCGGGATCCTTCACGAAGGGTGTGACGTGGTTGCTCTGAGGGTTGCTCTGAGGGTGGCGATGAGAGCGGCGAATCGAACAGGTGTTGCCGAACGCCTGTTCGTAGTGTGGCAGAACGGTTGTTCGATCGTCAACCCCCGACCGAACATTTGTTGCACGAACGGATGTTTGACCTCCCGGACGAACGCGTGTACGGTACGGGCATGGCTGCACCCTCCGAAAAACTCACCGACCGCCAGCGAGGCATCCTCGAGGTCATCGAGAAGAGCATGCGCGACCGGGGCTACCCGCCCAGCGTGCGCGAGATCGGCGAGTCCGTCGGGCTCACCTCCCCCTCCACCGTGCACAGTCACCTGGCGTCGCTCCAGCGCATGGGCTTCCTGCACCGCGACCCCACCAAGCCGCGAGCCATCGAGGTCCGCTGGGACCCCAGCTCCGACGCCGCCATCGAGCGTCGACCCGTCCGCCACGTGCCCCTCGTGGGCGACGTCGCTGCCGGTACCGACGTGCTCGCGCAGGAGAACGTGGAAGAGCTCTTCCCGCTCCCGGAGGACTTCACCGGCACGGGCGGCGACCTGTTCATGCTCCGCGTTCGCGGCGACTCGATGATCGAGGTCGGCATCATGGACGGCGACTTCATCGTCGCTCGCAGCCAGACGACCGCCGAGAACGGCGACATCGTCATCGCCGGCATCCCCGGCGAAGAGGCCACCGTGAAGACGTATCAGCGCAAGGGCGAACACGGTCACGCTGCTGCCCGCCAACCCGCGGCTGTCCCCCATGGTGTTCACCGCCGACGAGGTGGCCGTGTTCGGTCGTGTCGTCACGGTGATGCGTCGCCTCTGACGCCCGGCGAGCGCCTGCCCGTCCCGGCTCAGGCCGAGGGCGGTGCGGGCGGTGGCGGGAGCGGCGAGCCCGGCGGCAACAACGGGCTGCTCGGAGGAGCTGGCGCCGGTGGTGGCGGCGTGGGCGTCCACGGCGGTGCGGCGGTGTACCCAGGGACCGCGCCGGTCGGTGCCCACACCGGTTGACCCGGCATCGGCGCCCCGCCCACGGGTGCCGATGGCGTCGAGGGAGCCGAGGGCTTGGCCACCGCGCCGAACACGATGAGCCCCACTGCGACGAGCACACCGATGCCGCCGATCGTCAACCCCGCGGCCAGGTAGATGGCACTGTCCGCCGACGGGTCGCGTCCGACGGCGATGGCGATGTCGTCGGCATCGCTGGTCACCGTCAGCTGGTAGGTCCCTGCCGCGGCGATGTCCACCGTGGCGAACGACGTCCCCACGAAGTCGACCGTGTCGTACTCGAAGTCGTTGGCAGCGCCGAGCGTCACCGGTGCATCGCTGCTGTCCACCAGCACCAACTCGACGGCCGGCGGTGTCGGATCGGTGCGCGAGTAGCGCTTGGCGCTGCTCGCGCAGTCGCCACCGAGGTCGTCGGTCGTGCCCTTGGTCTCGAGGTACAGCGTGAACGTGTCGGCGGTGTCGAACTCGAGGGTCGTCGTGCAGCCCACGGGAGCGCGGGCGAAGCCCTCCACCGTCTGCCCTTCGATCAGCACCGCGGCGGCGAAGAGACCCCCGCCCACGACGACCGCAGCGATGCCGACGGCCACCCCGGTGATCACCATTGCCTTGCGTGCCATCAGCGAACACCCAATCTGGTCGCGACCAACTCGATGCGGTCGTCGGGTTGCACGACGGCCGCGCGCACGTTCTGTGCACCGCCGGCGCCGTAGAAGTCGCCGGGGCTGACCAGCGCACCGCCCTCGCGGGCGAGTCGCTCGGCGAAGGCCCATCCGTCGTGGGCGTCGAACCACAGGTAGAAACTGCCGGCCGGCATCGGGACCTCGAGGCCCGACCATTTGGACAGGATCGCACCGAGACGCTCCAGCCGGAAGCGGTAGCGGTCGCGCTGCACCTGCACGTGTGCGTCGTCGGCCAGGGCGACGGCCCCGGCAGCCTGGGCGGGGCCGGGCACGAGCATGCCCGACGTGCTTGCGGACCTCCTTCAGGTAGGTGACCAGTTCGTCGTCACCCACGTAGAAGCCGACGCGCAGCCCCGCCAGGTTCGACCGCTTCGACAGCGAGTGCACGGCGACGACGCCGTGCATCCCGGACTCGAGGATGGTGCGCGGCGGGCCGTCCCACGTGAACTCGACGTAGCACTCGTCGCTGAACACCGGCACGTCGTTCGCTCGCCCCCACGCCGCGGCGGCGTCGAGGTCGCTCAGCGCACCGGTGGGGTTCGACGGGCTGTTGACCCACAGCATCAGGGCCCGGGCCGCGTCGGCGGGGTCGATGGCGGCGAGATCGATCGACCCGTCGGGCGTCGCCGGCACCGCCACCGGACGGCATCCGGCGAGGACCGCACCCATCTCGTAGGTGGGGTAGGCGACGGCCGGGTACAGCACGGTGTCGCGCGACGGTGAGCGCAGACGGAGGTACTGCGGCGTCGTGGCGACGAACTCCTTGGTCCCCACACACGCCGCGATCTGCGCCAGCGAGGCCTCCACGCCGAACCGGCGCTGCAACCAGCCCTGGATGGCCTTGCGCAACGGCTCGGTGCCGATCGACGGCGGGTAGCCACGCTCGCTGTTGCTCGACGACAGGGCAGCCACCACTGCGGCGGGCGGCGGGTCGCACGGGGTGCCGATGGACAGGTCCACCAGTCCGCCCGGCAGCGCCGCGCCCAACGGCGCGAACCGATCGAGTCGGTCGTACGGGTACGGCGGTGGGACGAAACCGGCAGCGTCGTTCATGCGCCCACCATCCTGCCCGAAACGGACACGTCAGGAAGAAGGGACCTGATACTCGCCGAGGCGCCCCGCCGACGCCTCCGACAGACGCGCTCTCACGCGGATGCCCTCGTCCTCGTGGTACGTCGAGACGACCTCGCCCTCGCGATGGATGGAGGCGAGCACGTCGCCGCGGTCGTACGGGATGAGCAGTTCGACCACCTTGGCGATCGAACGAAGCCGGTCGCCGAGCACGCGGAGGAACTGCTCGATGCCCTCGCCGGTGACCGCGCTGAGCGCCACCGAGCCCTCGTACCGTTCCACCAACTCGGCGGCGACGTCGGGCTGGACGTCGGCCTTGTTGAACACCAGCAACTCGGGCACGGTGAGTGCGCCGATCTCGCCGAGCACCTCGCGCACCGCGTGGATCTGCCCCTCGGGATCGGGGGCGGCGCAGTCGACCACGTGCACCAGGAAGTCGGCCGAACTGGCCACCTCGAGCGTGCTCTTGAACGACTCGACCAGGCCGTGCGGCAGGCGGCGGACGAAGCCGACCGTGTCGGTGAGCAGCACCGGCTCGCCACCGGGGAGCGAGAGGCGGCGGGTGGTGGGATCGAGCGTGGCGAACAGACGGTCCTCGACGAGGACGCCGGCCTGCGTGAGCCGGTTGAGCAGGGTGCTCTTGCCGGCATTGGTGTACCCGACGATCGTCACCGCAGCGAGTCCGCTGCGGCTGCGGCCCTTGCCCTGCACGTGCCGGTTGGCGTGCAGGTCCTTCAGTTCCTTCTCCAGCCGGCTGATGCGGTTCTTGATCCGCCGGCGGTCGACCTCGAGCTTGGTCTCGCCAGACACCGAACCGGCCGCCGATGCTGCCGCGCTGCTGCGACATGCGCGCCGTCGCACCTCGTCGCAACCGGGGCAGCCGGTACCGCAGCAGCGCCAGCTCGACCTGGGCCTTGCCCTCCAGGGTGTGGGCGTTCTGGGCGAAGATGTCGAGGATGACCGCGGTGCGATCGAGCGCGGTGCGGCCGAGCAGCTTCTCCAGGTTGTACTGCTGGGCCGGGGCGAGTTCGTTGTCGAACACCACGGTGTCGGCGTCGACCACCAGGCACACGTCGCGCAGTTCCTCGGCCTTGCCCTTGCCGATGTACCAGGTGTGATCGGGCGAGTCGCGACGCTGCATGATGCGCGCCACGACATCGGCGCCAGCCGTGTCGATGAGCAGTTCGAGCTCGTCGAGGCCGGCCTCGGTGTCCTCGTCGGTGTGACCGGGCAGGGTGACTCCCACGATGACGATCTGCTCACGCTTGGTCCGCTCGATGAGCGTCGCGCCGAGTGCCTCGTTGTAGGGAGTGTTCATTCCGGGCTGTGCTCCATGAGATCAGGCGGCACCGGATCAGGCCGAATCGCCAACGGGGACCGTGACGGTGGCGACGTACTGCGCCGGCCCGATGAGGGTGACCCGTCCGGGCGACGGGTGATGCAGACGTACCTTTGCATCCCCGCCGTCCATGTGCACGAGGATTTCCCCGTCGGCACGTACGGCGAGGCCCCACTGGTCGGCCGCCCAGGCACTGGCGCAGGCCCCCGTGCCGCAGGCTTCGGTGATGCCAGCGCCGCGCTCGTGGACGCGCATGGTGATGGCATGGGCCTCGGGACCGGGCTCGACGACCTCGAGGTTCACGTACGGCACCACGCTGCCGAGCGCGAGCGAGATCCACCGCCGCGACATCGTCGACACCCACCACGCTGTGCGGGTTGCCGAGGGTCAGGTGGCTCACCGGGCGCATCGGGTCGGCACCGAGGCGGTGCCAGTCGGCCGGCTCGGCGATGACGCCGACTTCGCCCATGTCGACCGCGGCGAGCACGACAGTGGGATCGTCGGTGGCCCACAACTGCACCTCACGCTCGCCCGCGTCGGTGAGGATGCGCTGCGTCGACAGGTCGCCGCGGCGGACCGCCAACGCCTGGGCGAAGCACCGGATGCCGTTGCCACTCATCTCGGCCCGCGACCCGTCGGCGTTGAACAGGGTCATCCGGGCGGCGTACCCGTCGGCCGATTCGGCCACGAGCAGTCCGTCGGCACCGAGACCACGACGGCGATCGCACAGGCGCCGGGCGAGCGCCGGCAGGTCGGCCACGTCGGGGTGGAACACGACCAGGAAGTCGTTGCCGAACCCGTGGTGCTTGGTGAGGGTGAGGGTGTGAGGGGTGTGCACGGAGGTCATACGGCGCTCTCGAGGACCGGGAGCACCTCGGCCACCGGATCGTGTTCGATGTCCACCCAGCGTACGCGGGGGTCGCGGCGGAACCATCGCTCCTGGCGGACCGCGAACTGGCGGGTGCGCACGATGACCGTCTCGACCGCCTCGTCGAGCGAGCACTCGCCCTCGAGGTGGGCGATGACCTCCTTGTACCCCAGACGCCTGGCGTGCCGTGCGCGACAGCCCGCCGGGCTCGGCCAACAGCGCCGCCACCTCGCCGACCAGGCCGGCAGCCACCATGCGGTGCACGCGCGCGTCGATCCGCTCGGCGAGCACCGGCCTCGGCCAGCGCAGCCCGACCTGCACGAACGGCACGGGCGGGTACTGGTCGAGCCCCGGACCGAACGAACTGAACGGCCGCCCGCTGCCGAGCGTCACCTCCAGGGCGCGGACCACCCGCCGGGCGTTGCCCGGTTCCATTCGACCGGCGGCCACCGGGTCGAGCCCGACCAGCTCACGGTGCAACGCGTCGGACCCCTCGGCCTGCACTCGGGCCTCGAGCGCGGCGCGCTGCTCGGGCCATCGGCCGGGCATCTCCATCGGGTCGGTGAGGGCCCGCAGGTACAGCCCGGTGCCCGCGACGAGCACCGCTCGACCACCGCGCCGGTCGACGTCGTCGATGGCCGCCGACGCCGCATGGACGAAGTCGGCGACGGTGAACTCGTCGGCCGGCTCGGCCAGGTCGATGCCGTGGTGGGGCACCCGGGCACGGTCGTCGACGGTCGGCTTCGCAGTGCCGATGTCCATCCGCCGGTACACCTGCATCGCGTCGACGGCCACGATCTCGACGCCGGGATGGCGCGCGGCGAACGCCATCGCCACGTCGCTCTTGCCCGACGCGGTCGGGCCCAGCACCACGAGCCGGTCGTTCACCCGGCGAGGACGGGGATGCGTCGACGATGCGACGGCTCGGCCACCAGCTCGACGAACCGGCCCATCAGGTGGTGTGGCGCCGCCGACGTGACCTCGACCAGTGCGTACGAACCGACGCGCAGCGGCTGCGCCGACGGGAAGTGGACGAGCTTGTTCTGCCGTGTCCGACCCGAGGTGACCGACGGGTCCTTCTTGCTGGGACCCTCGACGATGACCTCTTCGATGCGACCGACGCGAGCCAGGTGCTTGGCGAGCGCACTGCGCTCGACCACGACGCGCAAACGCTGGAAGCGCTCGGCGGCAACGGCCGGCCTCGACGAAGCGGTCGCCCATCTCGGCGGCTTCGGTGCCGGGCCGCGGCGAGAAGATGAACGTGTACGCGTAGTCGTACTCGGCGGCGGCAGCGACCTCGAGCGTCCGCTCGAAGTCGTCGTCGGTCTCGCCGGGGAAGCCGACGATGATGTCGGTGCTCACGGCCAGGTCGTCGACCGCGGCGCGAGCCTGGCCGAGTCGCTCGAGGTACCGGTCGGCCGTGTAGCCGCGGTGCATCAGCGCCAGCACGCGATCGCTGCCCGACTGCAGCGGGTAGTGCAGGTGCTCGCACACCGCAGGTGTGGCCGCCATCGCCGCGAAGGTGTCGGGACGCATGTCCTTGGGGTGGGGGCTGGTGTAGCGGACGCGGCGGATGCCCGGCACCGTGCCCACCTCGCGCAACAGTTCGGCGAACAGCGGACGCAGCCGGGCCTCGTCGTCGCCCTGCTGGCGCGCCGCCAGTTGCAGGTCGCGTCCGTAGCTGTTCACGTTCTGGCCGAGCAGCGTCACCTCCGTGACCCCGTCGGCGGCGAGCTGGCGCACCTCGGCCACCACGTCGTCGAACGGCCGACTGATCTCGGTGCCGCGCACGGCGGGGACGATGCAGAACGCGCAGTGGTTGTCGCAGCCGATCTGGATGGTGACCCACGCGTTGTACGACGTCTCCCGCACGGCGGGCAGCGCGCTCGGGAACATCGCGTGGTCGTCGAGCACCGCCTCGTCGAGGATCTCGGTGATCGGGCCGTGTGCGCGGGCGTGCTGCGACCAGTTCGGCGGCGCGGTGCACGTTGTGCGTGCCGAGCACGACGTCGACCCACGGCGCCTTCTCGGCCACCAGATCGCGGTCCTTCTGGGCCAGGCACCCGGCGACGACGATCTGGCGATCGTCGCCCTGGTCCTTCCACTGCTTCAGCCAGCCGAGGCTGCCGTACAGCTTGTTGTCGGCGTTCTCTCGGATGCAGCACGTGTTGAGCACGACGACGTCGGCGTCGGCCTCGGCCTCGACCGGAACGAAGCCGTCGGCCTCGAGCAGACCCGCGATGCGCTCGGAGTCGTGTTCGTTCATCTGGCACCCGAAGGTGCGCACGAGGTAGCCGCGAGCCATGACCGCCCAGGTTACCGGCGGCGGCTGGGCCCCGATCGGCCCCTCATTCGGAGCCGGGTGCCGCCCACTCGGGCGAGTACGGGTTGAACGCCACTTCCCACAGATGGCCGTCCGGATCGGCGACGTAGCCGGAGTACCCACCCCACTCGACGAGCACCGGCGGCTTCACCGCCGTGGCGCCCGCCGCGAGGAAGGATGCGTACGTGCGGTCGACGGCTGCCGGCGACAGCACGTTGATGGCCAACGTGACACCTCGGAACTCGCGGACGTGCCCGGAGCCACCGGAGGGTGGCGCCTGCCGGGCATCGTCCGCGAGCGCCTCGACACCGAAGAGGGCGAGGTGGACGGTGCCGAGGGAGATGAACGCGATCGGGTCCTCCGAGGCGTTGGACCGTTGCCAGCCCAGCGCCTCGTAGAACGCGATCGACCGCTCGAGGTCGGTGACGCCGAGCGTCACCAGGCTCAGGTGGGCCGGGACGCTCATCGGACCTCAGTCGATGTCGATGGGCTCTTCGTCGGCGTCGCTGAACTCCTCGGCGTCGACATCACCGATGCCGGCCTGGACCTTGACCTTCTCGGAGATCTCGACCATCACCTCGGGGTTCTCGGTGAGGAAGTTCTTCGCGTTCTCGCGACCCTGACCGAGCTGTTCACCGTCGTAGGTGAACCAGGCACCGGACTTCTTGACGATGCCCATCTCGACCGCCATGTCGAGCAGCGAGCCCTCGCGGCTGATGCCCTTGCCGTACATGATGTCGAACTCGGCCTGCCGGAAGGGCGGTGCCACCTTGTTCTTGACGACCTTCACCCGGGTGCGGTTGCCGACCACCTCGGCACCGTCCTTGATGGACTCGATGCGGCGGATGTCGAGGCGGACCGACGAGTAGAACTTCAGCGCACGGCCACCGGGCGTCGTCTCGGGCGAGCCGAACATGACGCCGATCTTCTCGCGCAGCTGGTTGATGAAGATCATGATGGTGTTGGTCTTGTTCAGGTTCGCCGGTGAGCTTGCGCAGCGCCTGGCTCATGAGGCGGGCCTGCAGGCCGACGTGCGTGTCGCCCATCTCGCCTTCGATCTCGGCGCGAGGCGTGAGGGCCGCCACCGAGTCGATGACGACCACGTCGAGCGCACCGGAGCGCACGAGCATGTCGGCGATCTCGAGCGCCTGCTCGCCCGTGTCGGGCTGGCTGATGAGCAGCTGGTCGATGTCGACCCCGATGGCCCGGGCGTAGACGGGATCCATGGCGTGCTCGGCGTCGATGTAGGCGCAGATGCCGCCGTTGCGCTGCGCCTCGGCGACGACGTGCATGGCCAGGGTGGACTTACCGGACGACTCCGGACCGTAGATCTCGACGACGCGGCCGCGGGGCAGGCCGCCGACGCCGAGCGCCACGTCGAGCGCCATGGCGCCGGTGGGGATGGCCGCGATGGCCATGGAGCCCTTCTCGCCCATCCGCATGATGGATCCCTTGCCGAACTGCTTGTCGATGGCCGCCAATGCCACGTCGAGTGCCTTCTCGCGATCGTTGCTCACTGTTGCTCCGTTCCTGCCTGTGGTTGATGTGGGCGCCGAGGTGGCGTCCCGCTGACGGGAGCCGATCGGCTCCGATGCGATCACCGTAGGAAAGGGGTGTGACAGGGTTCCCGGAAGAGCTGCGATGCCCCGAACCGACCGGAATGATCTGGTGCGTGTTCGAACGACATCACTGTAACTACGAACAACCGTTCGATCAAGCCTTTCCGGGCAACTCTCCGGAAATCGCCGGGGCGGCCGCCGCAGCGACCGCGGCATCGGCCTCGGCGAGCTCGCGCGCGTCGGGCTGGTGTGCGGCCAGATCGAACGCCAACCACAGCGTGTAGGTGAACGGGTGGTAGATCAGCGGCAGCACGATCGCCGCCCCGACCACGAGCGTCGTGAGCATCAGCACGTCGTAGTCCGGTGCGGTGACGATGAACGCCGTCACCATCAGCACGGCGAGGCTGCCGAACGTGAGCACGACGTTGAGCGCGATCGGGCCGAGCTCGAAGCCGTGCTCGCGGTGCCATGCGATGCCACACGAACGGCACCGTTCGTGGCGGCCGAGCCAGTGTTTGATGAACGTCTTGCGCTTCCCACAGCGAGGGCACGTGAGCACCGCCGCACGACGAAACATGGTGGCAGTGCTGGGCATCGGCTGACTCATACCCCCCATGGTATAGAGAATCGGTTCGATTGCCGCCAGACTGTCGCCCGTGCGTCGAACCCTCGCCGGCCTGCTGTTCGGCCTCGCCTACGTCTTCGCCAGCCTCACGCTGGCCGGCTTCCTCCTCGAGCGCACGGCGTTCGACCCCGACTTCGCGGCCGAGCACGCCGATGTCGTCCTGGCCGACCCCGAGATCGAGGCCGAGCTGGTGAACACGATCGCCGACGTCGTTGGCGGCGCAGGCCCAGACCGTGGCACCGAACGACCCGAACCTCACCGAACAGGCCCTGCGCGATCGCGTCACGCTCGTCGCCGGCACCAAGCCGGGCGCCGACCTGCTGGCCGAGGTCGTCCACGATGCGCACGCCCACCTCATCGGCGAGCAATCCGAACCCGTCACCATCTCGGCCGCGCAACTCGTCGGTCGCGACGCAGAACGAGGCCGTCGGTGTCGCCCAGCCGATCGAGCTCCCGGTGCCCACCGTGGGCATTCTCGAGTTCACCGACGGGCTCCTCGGCTGGCTCGTGCCCATCGCCGCCATCGCCACGCTCGCGCTCTTGGTGATGGGCCTGGCCGCACATCCCGAGCGCAGCGCGTTGTTCCGCAGCCTCGGACTCGGGCTGCTCCTGCTCGGGCTCGTCGCCGCGCTCGTCGGCTACGTCGTGCCCAAGTTCCTCGTCCCCGCGCTCAGCGACAGCCCGTGGGCCAACCTGCCGGCGACGCTCGCCGACGACTCGCTGCCGTTGCTGATCGGACTGGAGCTGCTCCTGGTGGGAGCTGCGCTCGGCGCTGCTCGCCGGTACCGGTGTGATGCGCCGTCGCAAGCGATGGAGCACGCCGGTGAACACCTACCGGTACCAGGAGGAGCGTCGCTGGTCGAGCTGATCGGCTCGGCCGACGCTCTGCTCAGCGAACCAGTTCGTCGACGAACTCGCCGAACACCGCGGCGTACTGCATGGCCTCGTCGTCGGTGTGCATCATCGAGATCAGCCACTGCTCGTCGAGGCCCGGCGGCAGGAGGATGCCGCGGTTGATGCCGTGGATCCACTGCGCGAACGCGAGGTCGAAGTCGGTGGCCTTGTAGTCGCGGTAGTTGCGGATCGGCTCCGCCGCCCACGTGACGCAGCCCTTGGCGCCGAACTGCACCGTGTGCGCCGGCAGGCCGCTGCGCGTCGATGATGCCCTGGCAGGCCGCCACCAACCTGGCATTGAGCTCGTTGACCCGCTGGTGCGCCTCGGGCGTGCAGATCTCGACCAGCACGGCTCGGGCGGCAGCCATGCACAGCGGGTTGCCGTTGTAGGTGCCGAGGTGGAGCACCTTGCCGCTGGTGATCTGGTCCATGCACTCCTGGGTGCCGCCGAACGCACCGAGGGGCAGCCCGCCGCCGATGCTCTTGGCCAGGCAGACGAGGTCGGGCTGCACGCCGACCGCGCCGGTGCCGCCGCCCCAGCCGGCGGTGATGCCGGTCTTGACCTCGTCGAAGATCAGCATGCGTGCCGTACTTGCGGGTGATCTCGCGAACCTGCTGCGAGGTAGCCGGGCTGCGGCAGGCAGATGCCGATGTTCTCCATGACCGGCTCGACGATGAACGCGGCGACGTCGCCGGCCGACAGCACCCGCTCGAGCGCCGCCGCGTCGTTGTACGGGATGACCCGGTCTCGGCCAGCACGCCGGGGGTGATGCCCGCGGTCGCCGGCGACGGGCGTCGGGTTGTCGGCCGGGCCGGCCTTGTCGAGCGGCGGCTTCATCGAGATCATCACTTCGTCGTGGTGGCCGTGGTAGCCACCCTCGACCTTGACGATCTTGTGGCGACCGGTGATGCCACGGGCGACGCGGATGGCGTCCATCGTGGCCTCGGTGCCCGAGTTGGTGAACCGCCACATCGGCAAGTCTGTAGCGGGCGCCGAGCAGCTCGGCGACCTCGGCGTTCATCTCGCACGGGGTGACGAACAGCGTGCCGTTGTCGAGCTGGTGCTCGACCGCGCGCGCGCACCGCCGGGTGGCAGTGGCCGGTGAACAGCGCGCCGTAGCCCATGTCGTAGTCGACATAGCGGTTGCCGTCGACGTCCTCCATCCAGCCGGCCTGGGCCCGGCTGCACGACGATCGGGTGCGGATCGTAGGCCTGGAAGCTGGACGGCACCCCGAGCGGCAACACCTTGCGCGCCCGGTCGGTGGCCGCCTGGGAACCCTTGCGTGCGCTGCGATGTACGTGCGCAGTTCTCGTTGGGTGATGGTCCTTGCCCGTTCGGCAAGTTCACGCGTGGGAATGCTTTCCGTTGCGCTCATCCTGATCTCCTCCGGATTTCGTTCCCGTAAGACTAGCTCACCACGGAATCCGTCGTGAACGGGTGCTGTGCCCACGATCACCCCACCAGCGACAGGACGACGAATTCGAAGTGTGGAATTCAGTCGGCGCGTGTGGCACACTACGTGCCCTACATGGTGGCCGTAGCTCAGTTGGTAGAGCATCAGTTTGTGGTACTGAGGGTCGCGGGTTCGAAACCCGTCGGTCACCCCAAGGCAGCAGGTAGGGAGCACCGATGGTGCCCCCTACACTGCTCGCCGCTGCGCCTCTAGCTCAACGGCAGAGCAACGGACTCTTAATCCGCAGGTTCTGGGTTCGAAACCCAGGGGGCGCACACGAGACAACGACGAAGGGAGGGCCCCGGCCCTCCCTTCGTCGCGTTTCCTTCACGATCGCGTCTGTTCTTCCACAATCTGCTCAATCTCTGCTGAAACGGTTCCGATAGACGAACTGTGACAACACAGCGGGCAACTGGGGAGCGGCGCGATCGCGGCTTCTCCCTCATCGAGGTGGTGATCGCGATCGCACTCGTGGGCGTGGTGGTGCTGCCCATCCTGAAGGCGGTGGCGACGTCGATCGTCGCGTCCGCGACCAGTCGGTCCGCGGCGCAGGTCGAGACGGCCCTCGTCAATGCGGCCGACCGCGTCAACCGCGCCCCGCTGCACTGCGACTACCACGTCTACGCCCAGGCGGCCGTGCAGACCCAGGGATGGTCCGCCGATCGAGTGACGCTCACCCAGTACTACTACGTGCCCGGCGCCACCGCTGCCGCAGCCGGCACCTGGGTCGCCGGTCCGGCGGCCACCCCCGCGTGCGAGATCGGCACCCCGACGGACGGCCTCGTCCAGAAGGTGCGGATGTCCATCACCAGTCCGGACAACAAGGTGACGAGAACGATCGAGGTGGTCAAGAGCGATGTCTGACAGGTCGAACCCCACTCGCGCTGCCCGGCGCCGCGCCGGCGACGTCGGCATGACGTTGCCGGAACTGCTCGTGTCGATGTTGGTCGTCGGCGCGATCATCTCGGCACTGGCCACGTCGCTGACCGTCGTGTTCCGTCAGGAGAAGAGCACCGAAGGCCGCTTCAACGTCGCCCGCGCCGAGCAGACCATCGGCATGTGGGTCCCGGCCGATCTCGCCTCCGCGGTCACCGTCGACACCAACCCGGCGGGCTCGCCGTGTGGCAACTCCTGCCCGCCGAACGTGCACCTCACCGGGTCGAACGCGATGCTGCTGACGTGGACCACGACGTCCGCTGCCGGAGTGACGACGACCACCAAGGTCTCGTACCACTTCTCGTTGGCGACCGACGGCACCTACCAACTGGCGCGCATCCTGTGCGAGTCCACCGGCGGAGGGTGGACGTGCGAGTCGACGATCGTCCTGCGCGACCTCCCCGGTCCTCCCGGTGGCCTGCCGTTCGTCCCCGGCGTGACCGCGCCCACATGGGTCATCCTGGTCAGTGAGCCGCTCGCGGCCGACGCCATCAACGAGAGCCAGATCGCCCAGACGGACTCGTACATCAAGAACGCCAAGCGCGTCGTGGTGACGATCAACGGCGGCGGCGACACGCCGGGCGCCGGCGGTGGCATCAACCAGATCAGCATCACGGCGGGCGGCACGACCCGCACGGTCATCGATGCGAACAGCATCCAGGGCGCACCGTCGTTCGCCGACGCACGCAGCCGCTGCGGTGGACCGCTCGCACTGGTGATCGACGAGTCGAACTCCATCGGTGCGTCGATCACACAGGTGAAGGCCGGCGTGACGGCGTTCGTGCAAGCACTCGCCGGCACCCCCATGAAGCTGCAGCTGGTGCGGTTCCAGACGTACTCGAGCATCCTCGGCGACAACGCTGCCTGGCAGCGCTACTTCGACATGACCAACCAGTCCGACGTGACCGCCCTGCTCGGAGCGATCAACGGCCTGCAGGGCAGCTGGTCGAACAACCCGTACGGCGGCACCAACTGGGAAGAGGCGCTGTTCCGCACGTTCTACAACGCCGACGGCTCGACCACCTCGACCATCCCCGACACCGTCGTGTTCTTCACCGACGGCGTCCCGACGTTCGATCGCATGGTCTACAAGACCGCTCCCGGCATCCTCCCCGCCCAGCCGGCCGCCCCACCTCCCCCGTGGGCCACGTCGACCGGTAGCAGCTACAGCCAGGTCGCGTTCGACCGCGCCAACTACATCGCCACGCAGTTCCGGTCGAGCGTCAAGTTCATCGGTGTGGGCGTCGGCACCGGCATCTCCGGGAACTCCACGTGGATCAGCGACCCGGGGGCCGGCTACCGGTACACCTGGGAGCGTGGCTCGTGGTCGTACGAGCAGCGTTCGAGCTACACCTACCAGGCTCGCTACCAGGTGCGTTCGAGCAGCTCTGCGCCGTGGGTGTGGGCGAACAAGACCACCTACAACAACACCAGCGGCAGCCGTCGGCGTGACCGTCGGCTACACCACGATCACCCAGGCGCAGTACACGGCCATCGAGAACCCGGCCAACGACAGCAGCGCCGACGGCGTCACCCGCACCGCGTCGTGGACGCCGATCAGCACCGCGGCGTTCACCGCAGGCAACACCACGGGCGACGAGACCGACGGCTTCCGTCCCCGCGCCGGTGGCAAGTCGTACACCTCGCCGTACCTGGACTGGGAGCCGTGGACCGGCTCACGACCGGACCCCCAGGCTCAGTACCGCTCGACGCAGGTGTTCAACTCCCCGCCGTACGACGGCTACCTCCCTGCCGTGACTGCGAACACCGCCAACTCGATCATCCTGTCGCGGCTCGTGGCCGGAAACGACTTCGGCGTGCCGGCCGTGTGGGACGGCAACGCGTACACGAACGCCGAAGAGGCCGACATGTACGTGCTGCCGCAATGGACGCAGTTCACCAAGGCACTCGAAGCGGTCGCGCTCGGCAAGTGCGGTGGCACGTTGACGCTGCAGACGAAGCTGAACGGCGCGACCCCGGTGGCCGATCCGTTCACGTACCAGAACAGCGGCGTCACCGACTCGGGCGGGGCGGCGGTCACGCTCGAGCCGACCGTGGTGCGCACGAACCAGCAGTTCACCACCGGTACGTTCGACTTCGAGATCGCCGACGGCCGCTTCTACACCGTCGAGATCAGGCCCCAGAACCTGTCGGACCTCGGCGGCTACCTGCCCAACGACTGGAGCTGCCGAGCTGGTGTGACCGCCCGAACGGTCACCCCGGTCGCAATCGACTCGTCACCGTGGAGTGGCATCCGCGTGCAGGTCGGCGCCAACGAGGCCGTCTCGTGCGTGCTGTCGGTGAGGAAGGTCTGACCATGCTTCGGAAGCGGAACCGCGCACCGCGACCCACAGGCTCGGACCCGACCCATGGCGGCCGGGGATCGGGCGACCAGGGCTCCGTCCTGGTCCTCACGCTGCTGTTCATCATCGTCGGGGGCCTGGTGGTCGTGCCCCTCATGAACTACGCGATGTCGGTACTGAAGGCGAACACCGTGCTCAGCGACAAGACGAAGCGGGTCGAGTCCGTGAAGGCGGGCCTGCGCGTCGCCCTCGCCGACCCGGTGTCGCTCTACGAACAGTGCGGGAACGGCGGCCCCACCACGCCCGTGCACCTCGCCTCCCCCCAGATCTCGGGACAGACGGTGAGCACGAACTGCTACTTCGTCGACTTCGCGACTGCGCAGTCGGCGGACGAGCAGCACTGGGGCCTCGTGGCGACCCGCAAGGACGCCACTCCCCCCGTCGAGCTGAAGGGCTCGTCGTTCGTCCCGACGAACCCGTCGGACATCACCGAATGGGCGTCGCAGACCACCACGGCATCCACCACCGGCAAGGTGTGGCTGCCGAACCTGCCCGTCCACGGGCTGAACCGTCGGTCGTCGACGCCGTTCCAGATGCCGGCCGGGTTCCCCACGTGCAACGTCTACTTCCCCGGCACGTACACCGACCCGCTGACGATCAGCGGACCGACGTTCTTCACCTCGGGCATCTACTACTTCGAGAACGAGGTCCGTGTCCTCGGGGGCGCGAACGTCGTCGCGGGTCTCGGCGCCGAGCAGGGGTGCTCCGACGACCAGGAGGCCGCGTTCTACGCCGTCAACGCTCCGGCCACGCACAACATCAACGGACTCGGCGCGACGTTCGTGTTCGGCAAGACCGGTCGGCTCGCCGTCACCAACGCCAACTCCGGCACCATCAGCCTGAAGTTCAACCAGCGCTACGTGCAGCCCGGCGACGACGGAGTCGCCCCGTCGGCAGGCGTGTCCATCGCCAGCGTCAACGGCAAACTGAACGTCGCGACTGGGGAACCGCTGAACGTGCCCGACGTGAACTACGTTCCCCTCTCGCTCGTCGGCGCCACCAACCCGACCGCGGCAACGGTGTCGGACTACGTCCCGTCCACGCTCACCGCCGAGTTGATGGTGGCTCCTGCGACGACGTTCACGCCGATCGTCGACATCGACCTCGCGGCGAACGTCGCCGCCGACATCGCGATCCCTGGCTACGTGTCCGTCCCGCAGGGCATCGTCAAGGTCAACAACCCGCACGGCAAGTCGGTCGTCATGGCCGGAGGCGTGCTCACCAGCTCGTTCGAGATCGTCGACGGACGCGCCGGCGCACCCGTGACGGCGCAATCGGTGGACATCGGCTTCCTGCAGTCCATCGTGCAGCGCACGTTCCGCATCGTGTCCACCAATGGCGTCGTCACCTCGACCGCCGTGGTGCAGGTGAACCAGAACGGTGCCTACGCCGTCAACACGTGGGAAGTGCAGTAGCGCCGCTCAGGGCACCAACACGGTCTTCCCGACGACGCGCCGCTCGAGCTGATCGCTCAATGCCGCGGCCACGTCGGCGAGCGGGTAGCTGCGCGGCTGCACCGGGTGCAGGCGGCCGTCCGCGACCGCGGCGACGACGTCGGCGAGCAACTGCTGGTTCTCGACCGCGTGGGTGAACGTCCACCCACCCCAGTCGACGCCGGTGACGCGACGGTTGCGCAGCAGGATCTGGTTGGCGGGCAGGCGCGGGATCTCCCCCGAGGTGAACCCGATGATCAACAACTGCCCGTCCTCGCGCAAGGCCCGCAATCCGGCCTCGGCCATCGCGCCGCCGATGGGGTCGTAGACGTGGTGGACTCCCCCGTCGCTGAGCTCCTTGGCTCGCACCTTGACATCCTCGGCGCTCGTGTCGATGACCGCGACCGCACCGGCGGCACGGGCCAACTCGCGCTTGTCCTCGCTCGACGCCGCGGCGATGACCTGCAGGCCCATCGACCGACCGACGTCGACGGCAGCGAGCCCCACGCCACCACCGGCGCCGAGCACGAGCAGCCACTCCCCCGCCTGCGCCCGCGCCCGGTGGTGCAGGGCGAACCACGCGGTGCAGTAGCTCTGGACGAACGTCGCCGCCTGCCCGTCGGTGAGCGCGTCGGGTGTGTGGATGGCCCGGAACGCCTGGATGACGACCTCGCTCGCGTACCCGCCGCTGAGCCCGGTGGTGGCGAAGACCCGGTCGCCGACGGCGTGCGACGTGACACCCTCGCCCACCTCCACGACCGTGCCGGCCACCTCGCCACCCGGCACGAACGGAAGGACCGGCTTGAGCTGGTACAGCCCCTGCACGATCAGCCCGTCGACGTAGTTCACACCGCACGCACTGACCGCGATCCGCACCATTCCAGGCCCACAGACCGACGGCGGCTGCTCCTCCACGACCAACTGGTCGACCGGGGCGAACGACTGGCAGGAAACGACACGCATACCGACGGACGGTAGTGCCAAGCTGTCGTGCGATGCGGCTCGAAGCACCCACCCTCGAAGGACGACACGTCCGGCTCGAACCCCTGCAGTCCGACCACGCGCCCGCGCTGCTCGCCGCGGCGGCCCGCGACCGTTCCAGCTACGGCTTCACCGCCGTCCCGGCCGATCTGCCCGCGATGCAGGCCTACGTCGATGCACTCGTCGACGACGCGGCGCGCGGCGTCGTCGTGGCCTTCGCCCAGCGACGGTGCGCCGACGACCAGCTCGTGGGGTGCACCCGTTTCATGAGCCTGTACTGGCAGGCCGCACATGACGTGCCCATCGAGGTGGAGATCGGCGGCACCTGGCTCGCCGCCGATGCGCAACGCACGCCGCTCAACACCGAGGCCAAGCTGCTGTTGCTGAGCCACGCGTTCGACGTGTGGGGCGTGCACCGCGTGGCCATCTGCACCGACGCGCGGAACGAGCGCAGCCGGGCCGCGATCGAGCGACTCGGCGCCCGCCTCGAGGGCATCCTGCGCAACCATCGACTCAGCATGGGCGAGCACACCGAGCCCGGCACACCACGCGACACCGCCATGCACTCGATCATCGCTTCGGAGTGGCCCGACGTGCGGGCGCGACTGCGGGAGCGGCTCGATGGATGACCCGCAACTCAGGTCCGACGCACGTCGCGTCATGCTCATCACCGGGGCGTCGCGCGGCATCGGCGCGGCCATCGCCCGGGCTGCGGCAGCGCAGCACTACGACCTGGTCCTGAACTTCGCCACGTCGGCCGCCGCCACCGACGAACTGGCAGCAGCGTTCCGCGAGACCGGTTGCAGAGCCCTTCCGGTGCAGGCCGACATGGGCGACGAGCGCGAGGTGATGCGGATGTTCGAGACCGTCGACCGTTGGTTCGGCCGCATCGACGTCCTCGTCAACAACGCCGGCATCGCCGGTGGGTACGGCACGATCGACACCGTCGACGCCGACATGCTCCAGCGGTTGTGGGCCGTGAACGTCACCGGTCCGTTCATCGCCTGCCGTGAGGCGGCAGCACGCATGCGCACCGATCGCGGCGGCGTCGGCGGGGCCATCGTCAACATCTCGTCGAAGGCGGCCGTGCTCGGCGGTTCGGGCGAGTGGGTGCACTACGCCGCGTCGAAGGGTGCGATCGACACGATGACCGTCGGCCTCGCCAAGGAGCTGGCCACGGTCGGCGTCAGGGTCAACGGCGTGCGGCCCGGCCTGATCGAGAGTGACTTCCACGATCACGCTCCCCCTGGGCGGATCGAACGCATGGCTCCGACCGTGCCCATGCAGCGATCCGCCGCACCCCGACGAGGTCGCCGGTGCGGTGCTGTTCCTCGCCGGGCCGGAGGCCGGCTACATCACCGGCACGTTCGTCGACGTCACCGGCGGCCGCTGATCCGAGCCCACGGTCCGTCCGACGACCAGCGCGACGACCGACGTGACCACCGCCATCACCACCATCACCGGTGGCAGCGCCTCGGGGCCGACGGCGTCGAACAGTTGTCCCAGCGCCCACGGCATGACGAGGGCGCCGACTCCCGACGCCGCCACGATGGCGGAGGTGTTCTTGCCGCTGAGGGCGAGATGCGACTCGGCGAACGCCATCATCGACGCGTACTGCGGAGCGATCGACAGCGCGAACAGCGCCGTGACCACCCACAGCATCGGGCCGCCGTCGGGGAACACGGCGAACAGCGCCGCCGCCACCACCGACAGGCTCATGCTGCCGGCGACCATGCGTCCGGGCGAGGTGCGTCGCGCCATCCAGATCGCGAGCAACCGGCCGAGCGCGAAGCCGCCCCAGAACACGGTGAGCATCGCCGTCGCGGTCGTGGCGTCGCCGTACTCGATCTGCTCGACGTAGGTGTGGATCCATCCGGCGAAGCCGGCCTCGAAGGCGACATAGGAGAAGAAGAACAGGCAGACGAGCACCACGTGCAGGGTCCTCGCACCGCCGGCCCTGCTGCGCTCGACCGTGGCCAGCCTCGTGCGCGTCGGCGCAGGGTGACGCAGCAGCATCGACCCGGCCACGATCGCCAGCGCCCCCACCGGGATGGCCACCGCCCAGACCGAGTCGAACCAGTGGATCGAGCGGTTCACGACGATCGGCGCGGCGAGCGCGCCCACGGCGAAGCACAGGTGCAGTGCGTTCAGCAACGCACCCGAGCCCTTCGGCCTGCTCCACATGACCAACGTGTTCCCGGCGACGTCGCTGATGCCGGCGGCCAGGCCCATCACCGCGAACGCGAGCACGAGCAGCACCAACGTGGGCGCCCAGGCGACCAGCAGGATGCTGAGCGTGCTGACGGCCATCGAGCCCGCCCACCAGCGGTGCCCGCCGCCATGATCGAGCAGCCGACCGGCGAACGACGACCCGATCACGTACCCGAGCGAGCCGCCGACGAACATCCACGCGATGCCGCCGTCGTCGGTGCCCATTCGGTCGCGCAGGTGCGACAGCGCCGGTCCCGACAGCGAGAGGACGACACCGATGAGGACGAAGCCCATCAGGTACGCCGGCACTGCGTCACGTGGGCGCGGCGGCCGGGATTCGTCGGGGAGCATGCGCCGCCAATCTAGGTGAGCCTGTAGCGTCGCCGTCGATGGAGGTCCTCGTCGTCCTCGCCCACCCGAAGGGCGACAGCTTCAACCACGCGATCGCGTCTCGGGCTGCGGCTGCGCTGCAACTCGGCGGGCACCGCGTGCACGTGCTCGACCTCTATGCCTTGCGCTTCGGTGCGGCGATGACACCCGACGAGCGTCACGCCTACCACTCGGACGAGCCGATCGTCGACCCGCTGGTGCGCGAACACGCCGATCTCGTCCGCAGCGCGGAAGCACTGGTGTTCGTGTACCCCACGTGGTGGAGCGGACAGCCGGCCATCCTCAAGGGCTGGCTCGAGCGGGTGCTCGTGCCCGGTGTCGGGTTCCGCTTCAACGAGCAGGGCAAGGTTCGGCCGGGCCTCACCCAGGTGCGGCACATGATCGGCATCAGCACCTACGGATCACCGTGGCGCTACGTCAAGGTGGTCAACGACAACGGTCGTCGCACCCTGATGCGCACGATCCGGATGAACACCGGCCTGCGCACCTCCACCCACTGGCTCGGGCTGTACGGCATCGACACGGCCACGGCCGACGAGCGCGAACGCTTCCTCACCCGCGTCGAGCGACGCATGAGGGCGCTGTGAAGGTCCACGTCGTCCACTGCCACCCCGACCCGGGCTCGTTCGTCGCCGCCGCACGAGATCGCGTCGTCACCGGCCTCACCGCCGCCGGCCACGAGGTGCGGTTGCTCGACCTGTACGCCGACGGGTTCGTGCCCGAACTGTCGGCGTGGGAACGCGAGCACCACCTCGACGACCCGTCGATCAAACCCGACATCGCCTCGTACGCCGCCGACCTGCAGTGGTGCGAGGCCCTGGTCCTCGTCTACCCCACCTGGTTCTCCGGCCAGCCCGGAATGCTGAAGGGCTGGATCGATCGGGTGTGGGTGCGCGGCGTCGCCTACGACCTGCCCGAGGGTTCCAACACCATCCGGCCCCGGCTCGGCAACATCCGCCGCATCGTCGTCGTCACCACACACGGCTCGTCGAAGTGGATCAACTCCCTGCAGGGCGAGGGCGGAAAGCGGGTCGCCTTCCGTTCGCTGCGGATTCTCTGCAACCGGCGGACGCGCACGACGTGGCTCGCGCTGTACGGCATCGACCTCGCCGATCAGGCCGAACGGGTGGCGTTCCTCGACACGGTCGAGCGACGCATGCGCGAGCTGCGCTGACTCAACGCCGTTCGAACACGCTGACCACCTCGACGTGGGGCGTGTTCGGAAACAGATCGAGCACGGTCGAGCAGGCGAGCCCGTAGCCGCGCTCGGCGAGCAGCACCGCGTCGCGAGCCAGGCTCACCGGGTCGCAACTCACCAGGACGACCCGCTCGGCGCCGGTCGCGGCCAGCACCGCGGCAGCATCGCGCCCCAGCCCGGCTCGCGCCGGGTCCACGACAGCGAGCCGCACTCGACTGGGAGTCCACTGTTCGAACGGCATGCACACCACCTCGGCGGCCGGAACGTTCACCCTCGCGTCGGCGCACGCCGAGCGGCTGCTCTCGACGACGATCGCGGACGACAGCGGAAGGCCGGCGGCGAACAGGCCGACGCCTCCGTAGGCGTCGAGCACCGGACCGGAGTCGTTCAGCAGCGACCCGCACGCGTCACGAACGGTGTGCACCAACAACTCGGCCGCGGCGGGCCCACTCTGGAAGAACGACGCAGCGCTGACGCGCAGCCGCGCGCCGGCGACGTCCTCGTGCACCACCGCGTCGCCGCCGACGGACACGTGGTCGGGCAACCCGCTGATGCGCGCTCGAGCGTCGGACGGCAACACCGTCGCCTCCCCCGTCGCGGCGCGACACGCGCAACGACACCTCGTCGGCGCCGTGCACCCGCAGACCGGGCAGCAGTGCGGTGATCGCAGGATGGGCGATGAGACAGTCGTCGACCGGCACGACGCGGTGGCTCGCCGCGGCGCGCAGCCCGAGCCGGCCGTCGGCGGCGACCGCCAGTCGCAGCGTCGTGCGGTACGCCCACGGCGGCACCGCGCCGCCCAGGCGAACCTCGGGGTCGGTCAGCTTCGCCGTGCGACGGAGCGCGTCGACGACGATCGAGGCCTTCAGCCGCAGCTGCCCTTCGGCGGACACGTGCTGCCACTGGCACCCGCCGCATCCCTCCGCCAGCGCCGGGCACGGCGGCGCGACCCGGTCGGGTGCGGCGTCGAGCACCTCGTCGACCACCCCCTTGGCGAAGTCCTTCTTCACGGTGTGCACGGCCACCCGAACCCGTTCGCCCGGCAGGCCGCCCTGCACGAAGACCACACGTCCGTCGTCGGCGCGGGCGATGCCGTCACCGCCGGCTGCCATCTTCTCGACCACGAGGGTCTGGTGGTGCGCGGCGGCCGACATCGATCCGAGCCTACGGACCCCGCACGCCTCGAACGCGCGCGTTACCCTCGGCGCGTGCCCAGGATCGAGATCGCCCCCAGCGTGCTGCCCGCCGACTTCGCCCGTCTGGGCGAGGAGGTCGCCGCGCTCGAGGCCGCCGGCGTCGACCGCATCCAGTGGGACGTCATGGACGGCCAGTTCGTCCCCAACCTGACGTTCGGGCCCGACGTCATCGCGGCCGCCCGGCGCCACACGTCGCTGCCGTTCGAGGCCCATCTGATGGTCCTCACGCCCGACGCGATGGCGGCGCAGTACGTCGAGGCCGGTTGCTCGCGCCTGATCGTGCACGTCGAGGCGTGCACCCATCTGCACCGCACGCTCGCCAACATCGCCAGCCTCGGCGCCACTGCGTCCGTGGCCCTGAACCCCGCCACGCCCGTCGACACCATCGCCCACGTCCTCGACCTGGTGGACATGGTGCTCGTGATGACGGTGAACCCCGGGTTCGGCGGCCAGAAGTACATCGCCACGATGGAACCCAAGATCCGCGAGGTTCGACGGATGATCGCGGAGGCCGGCCTCAGCGACCGCGTCGACATCGAGGTCGACGGCGGCATCGCGCCCGACACGATCGCCGCCGCAGCCGCAGCCGGCGCGAACATCCTGGTCGCCGGCAGCGCGCTGTACCGCGACCCGCAGGGCCTGGCCCATGCCGTCGCCGACCTGCGCGCCAGGGCCGAGGCGGCGTACACCGGCTGACGCCGCGCTACGGCGAGTCGTGGTGGCGGCCCCGTTCGACGGGTGCGCCGGCGCCGAGGTCGCGCAGTGCCCGCCCGGTGGCGAACAGCAGGTGCTTGACGAGCACGAGGGCGAGCAGCACCAGCAGGGCGATGCCCACCGGGCGCAGCACGGCACCGAGCAGGCTCTTGCTGTTGCCGCGCAGCGGCGCCAGCACCCCCGTGTCGACGGACTGGCCGCTCGGCAGCAGTGTGCGCACCGGGTCGTCGAGCGTGGGGCAGTCGACGTCGTTGTCGTTCAGGCCCACCACCGCGTCACCGCCGAACAACGGTGCGGCCTCGCGCACCGTGCTGACCAGTGCGCCATCGGTCGCCGCGGACCCCGCTCCGACCACGTAGGTGCCGCCGACGTCGAGGAAGCGGGTCTCGTCGCCGTATCGGACGTCGACCACGTCGCCGAACTGGTAGCCCTGCAGCGAACCGGCGAGCAGCCGGGTGATCCGGAAGCGGGCCGTGGTGGCCACCGCGTCGGTGATGACGCCCTCGAACACCGCGATCGGCGGGGCCGGGGCCACACAGCCGGCGGGCAGTACCGCCAGCGGACCCTGGGCGACCGGCAGCCCGTTGGCCGGATCCACCGCCAACGTGGACGCGGTGGGAGGACCCTCCGCCGGGGGGACGGTGGTCGGCGGCACCGTCGTGCCCGCGTCGACCGAGTGCGGCACAGCGATCAGCAGTCCGACCGCGCACCAGCCGACCGCCAGGCCGAGGAGAACGGATCGGGTGCGCATCGCGGCTCACGCTAGTGAACCGCCGCGCTCGTCGGGGGTCAGCGCCCCTGGAACCGCGGGGTGCGCTTCTCGATGAACGCCAGGAACGCCTCGCCCGTGTCCTTGGTGCCGGCGATGTTCACCGTCTGGGCCATGCCCTCGTCGTCGAGGGCCTCCTCCATCGTGACCGCCATCGCATTGTCGAGCAGGTGCTTGGTCTGGGCGAGGGCGATGGGCGGACCGCCGGCGAGCCGCGTCGCCCAGTCGTCGACGAACGCGTCGAGCTCGCCGTCCGCGACGACCCGGTTCACCAGGCCGATGCGCTCGGCCTCCGTCGCGTCGATGATGTCGGCGAAGAAGGCGAGCTCCTTGGCCTTGTGCAGACCGACTCGTCGGGGCAGCAGCCACGAGCCACCGAAATCCAGGCTCAGGCCGCGTCGGGCGAAGATCTGCGAGAAGCGCGCCGTGTCGCCCGCCACGACCAGATCGCAGCCGAGTGCGAGGTTGCACCCGGCGCCGACGGCGACGCCGCGGACCTTGGCGATGGTGGGCTGCGGCAGACGGTGCAGCGCCAGCGCCACGTCGCCGACGTGGCGCATCGCGGCGAGCTGGTGGCGGGTGCGTGCTCCCTCGGCCGGCGTGAGGTCGGCCCCCGAGCAGAACTCGCCGTTCGCGCCGGTGATCACGACGACTCGATCGTCGTCGTTGTCGGCGATCTCGCGGAACACGACGAGCAGTTCGTCGAACATCGTGCCGCTCATCGCGTTCTTCTTCGCGGCCCGGTCGAGAGTGACGGTGACGATGCCATTGTCGCGGCTGACGTTGAGGGTCTCCATCCGGCCGACGATACTGATGCGATGGGCTTCAACCCGCAGCGCAAGCGCGTCGCACGCACCACTGACTACCTCTTCGTCGGCGCGGCCGCGGTGCTGTGCATCGGGTTGGTGCTCTGGACGCTGTTCGGTTGACGCCGCCGCGGCGAGGTGGCGGTCAGCGGGTCATGTCGAACGGGACGCCGGCGAGCAGCCACTCGGCGATGCGGCGTGGCGACTCCCCCAACCAGTAGGTGAGCGACAGCCGTCGCGGCACCCGGACGTGGCGCCGATCGGCCTTCACCGCGGCGACCGTGCGGCGGGCCATGAGCTCGGGGGACTTCTTCGGCAGCAGATGCAGCCGGTTGAACCGGCGCAGGATGGGCGTGGACCAGTCCTCGGCCTCCAGGCGGTCCCACATCTCGGTGTCCACCGGGCCGGCGGCCATCAACGTGACGTGCAGCGGCGTGTCGCGGAGCTCGAGGCGCAACGACGCCGCGAAGTTGTTCACGCCGGCCTTCGACCCGGCGTAGACCGACATCCCGGGGAACCCGGCCGTCCCGGCCAGCGACGAGACGAACACGATCGACCCCCTCCCCCTGGCGAGCATGCCCGGCAGCACCGCCTGACTGAGTACCGAGGGCACCTCCAGGTTCAGACGGAGGACGTCGCGGATGCTGTGCGGCGTCTCGTTGACCAGCCACTCGCGACTCTCCAGCCCGGCGTTGTTGACCAACACGTCGATCGGCCCGGCCTCGGCCTCGACGCGGGCGATGAGGCGGTCGGCGGCGTCGGCATCGAGCAGGTCGACGGTGAATGCCTCGCCCTTGGTCGTCATCGCGACCTTGGCGAGCCCTTCTGCCGAGCGAGCCGCCAGCGACACGCGGGCGCCCGCGGCGGCGAACTCGCGAGCCATCGCCGCACCGATGCCGCGGGACGCGCCCGTGATCAGGACATGAGCCCCCTGCAGTTCCATCGGCGCATCGTAGGCAGGCGTGCGCGGTCGGCCGTGCACCCGGTTCGGAACGCTGTTCAGAACGCGTCGGCGATGATCTCGACCTTGGCGCCGACGACTGCCGCGACGTCGAACCTGATCTCCACCTGACCTGGGCGGTGCGCCGCCAGCCAGGCGACGGCGAGCCGTCGCAGGCGCTGCTGCTTGCGATGGTCGACCGCGGCGGCGGGCCCGCCGAAGCCGGTGCCGGCGCGGGCCTTCACCTCGCAGAACACGATCAGTCCGGGGGTTGCGGCGACCAGATCGAGCTCGCCGTGTTCGCAGCGCCAGTTGCGGTCGAGGATCTCGAACCCGGCGCGTCGATACCACCGTGCCGCCTCCTCCTCACCGAACCGCCCCCGCGCGTGCGCAGGGGTCAGAGCTCGATCGGGGGAAGCTCCTCCACGTTGACGTCCTTGAACGTCAGCACCCGAACCTTCGGGATGAAGCGGGTCTTCCGGTACATGTCCCACACCCATGCGTCGCTCAGCTCCACCTCGATCACCGGCCTGGCCGAGTCGCCCGTGACGTTCACGGACACCTCGTTGGCCAGGTAGAAGCGGCGCTCGGTCTCGACGGCGAAGCGGAACATGGCCGCGACGTCCTGATACTCCTGCGCGAGTTGGAGCTCTCGCTCGGCCTCGAAGTTCTCGAGATCGTCAGAACTCAACGGGGGTGCTCTTCACACCGACAATTTCGATCGGGAGCCGCGCGCCTCAGACGACGCGCTTTTCCTTGATCTTGGCGGCCTTGCCGATGCGATCGCGCACGTAGTACAGCTTGGCACGACGCACATCGCCCTTCTTGAGGACTTCGATCTTCACGACCGTGGGCGTGTGGACCGGGAAGGTGCGCTCGACACCGACGCCGTAGCTGAGCTTGCGGACCGTGTAGGTCTCGGCACGCCGCTGCCCTGACGGGCGATGACGTTGCCCTGGAAGACCTGGACGCGCTCCTTGTTGCCCTCGACCACCTTCACGTGCACCTTCACCTCGTCGCCGGGGCCGAAGGCCGGGATGTCGGTGCGGAGGTACTGGGCGTCAACGATGTCGGTGGACTTCATGGCGGGCTCTCTCAGAGGTCGTACAGGGAACGCTCAAGGATAGGTGACAGAAGGGAACTCTTCCAACAGTCGGCGGTCGGTTTCGGTGAGCCCGCCGCGGGCCTCGAGCAGGTCGGGCCGGTACTTCACGGTGCGGTGCAGGGCCTGCGCGCGCCGCCAGCGCTCGATCCGGGCGTGGTCGCCGCCGCGCAGCACGTCGGGCACGGCCCAGCCGCGGAACTCGGCAGGACGGGTGTACTGCGGCTCCTCCAGCAGCCCGTGGTGGCCGAAGCTCTCGTTCACCGGGCTGGCGTGGTTGCCCATCGCTCCCGGCAGCAGCCGCACCACGGCCTCGATGACCAGGCACGCAGCGACCTCGCCGCCGTTGAGCACGACGTCGCCGATGCTCAGCTCGTCGTCGACGAGGTGCTCGCGCACCCGGTGGTCGATGCCCTCGTAGCGGCCGCACAGCAGCGAGAACCCACCGCGCCGGCGACGTCGCCAGCCAGTTCCTCGGCCAGTCGCTGGTCGAACCGGCGACCTCCGGGGCCGAGCAGGAACAGTGGCCGCGGCGGCTGGGCGGCCTCGACGCTGGCGAACAGCGGCTCGGGCTTCATCACCATGCCCGCTCCCCCGCCGAACGGGCTGTCGTCGACCGTGCGATGCACGTCGGAGGTGTGGTCGCGGGGGTCGTGCAGGCGCAGGTCGAGCAGACCGCCGGTGCGGGCCTTGCCCAGCAGGCTCTCGGCGCAGAAGGCGTCGATCAGGCCCGGGAAGATGGTGAAGACGTCGATCCGCATCGCCCGACCAGCCTACGTCTGCCGACCAGCCCCGCTTCTGCCAACCTGGGGGCGATGATCTACCACCTCACCGAACCCGATCGCTGGGCCCGCTCACAGGCCGAGGGCGTCCACACCGGCTCGAGCCGCGGCATCGAGCTCGCCGACGAAGGCTTCATCCACTGCAGCACGGCCGAGCAGTGGCCCGTCGTGCGCGGGCTGTTCTACGCCGATGTCGACCCGCTGCTCCTGCTGCACATCGACGAGTCCCTGGTGGCCAGCGACATCGTCTACGAGCAACTCGGCGATGCGCCGGCGGCGTTCCCGCACATCTACGGCCCGCTCCCCCTCGCGGCCGTCGTCGAGGTCGAGACCCTCGCGCGAACTTGAGTTCCTGGAGACTCGCGCGAACTTGAGTTCCTGGAGACTCGCGCGAACTTGAGTTCCTGGAGACTCCCCGAACTCGAGTTCGCGACGGGTCAGTCCTGGAGGTCGAACAGGCCCTCGGGGGGATCGATGACGATCCGGCCGGGCTCGTTCGACACGACGAACACCACGGGCACCAATCCGCCGGTGTCGAGTTCGAGGATGTCGTGGGCCGGGTTGGCCAGCACGGCGGTGCAGCGACCGATCACGGCACCGGTGGTGTCGACCACCTCGGCCCCGATGAGGTCGTGCACGTAGAGACCGTCGCCGTCGTCGGGCAGCGGTTCGGCCAGCAGCGGCTGGCCCTGCAGCACCTCGACGGCCGTGCGGTCGTCGAAGCCGGTGAAGTGCACCAGCCAGCGGGTGCCGGCGGGGCGAGCGGCAGCGATGGTGAGCCAGCGCGAGCCGACGGAACAGGCGGGCACCGACGTCGAGACGCTCGGTCCGGTCGGTGATCAGATCGACGTAGATGTCGCCGCGCACGCCGTGCGCGCGACCGGTCTTGCCGACCTCGCGCAACGCGGGTTCGGACACGGGGGTCAGTCGACGAAGTCGACGTCGACCTCGACGCCGTCGCGGGTGGCAGCGGCACGCACGACGGTGCGGATGCTCTGCGCGGTGCGACCACGGCGGCCGATGACACGACCGAGGTCACCGGGGCCGACCTTGACCTCGAGGCGGATGCGCCCCTTGGCATGGCCGGCCTCGACCTCGACGGCCGTGGGATCGTCGACGATGGACTTCACGACGTGCGTCAACACGGCCGTGGCCGTGGGCGCGAGGGCGGTGTCGTCCTGGGTGTTCTGGGACTCGTCGGTCACGACGGGGTCCGAGGTCACTTCGCGGCGCGTGCAGCGCCGAACTCGGACCAGGCGCCCGAGATCTCGAGCAGCTTCTTGACGCGCTCGGTCGGCTGTGCGCCGTCCATGAGCCACTTCACGGCCTTCTCGTTGTCGACCGTGAGGGCCGACGGCTCGGTACGAGGGTTGTACGTACCGATGATCTGGATGAACCGACCGTCACGGGGCGACCGAGCAGTCGGCCGCCACGATGCGGTACTGCGGCTGCTTCTTCTTGCCAACCCGGGTGAGGCGCAGCTTCACTGCCATGAGACGAGGTGCTCCTTGAGAAATCGAACCACGTGAGGTTATCAATTGACGGGCGGGAACCCACCCGGAAGGACCGAGCTGATCAGCGTCCGGAGGGAGGAAATCCGGGGAAGCCCTCGGGCAGCCCGTTGGGCAGGCCGGCCGGCATCCCGCCGGGCATGCCTGCGGGCATGCCAGGCATGCCGGGGAAGCCGCCACGGCCGGGCTTGCCCTTCTTGCCCTTCTTGCCGCCGCGTCCACCACCCATGGCGCCCATCCGCTTCATCATCTTCTGCATCTCGCCGAACTGCTTGACCAGCCGGTTCACGTCGCCGACCGTGGTGCCGCTGCCGGTGGCGATGCGGGTGCGTCGGCTGCCGTTGATGATCTCCGGCTTGCGTCGCTCGAGGGGGTCATGCTGCGGATGATGGCTTCGATCGGCTTGAGCTGGTCGTCGCCGATCTGTGCGTTCTTCATCTCCTTGGGCACGCCGGGCATCATGCCCATCAGGTTGCCGAGCGGGCCCATCTTCTTCAGGGCCTGCATCTGCTCGAGGAAGTCGTCGAGCGTGAACTCGCCGTCGAGCAGCTTCTCGGCGGCCTTCTCGGCCTGATCCTTCTCGAAGGCCTGCTCGGCCTGCTCGATGAGCGACGAGCACGTCGCCCATGCCGAGGATGCGGCCGGCCATGCGGTCGGGGTGGAACTGCTCGAACTCGGTGAGCTTCTCACCGGTGCTGGCGAAGGCGATCGGGCGGCCGATGACCTCCTTCACGCTGAGCGCGGCACCGCCGCGGGCGTCGCCGTCGAGCTTCGAGAGGATGACGCCGTCGATGGCGAGCGTGTGCGTGGAACGCCTCGGCGACGCTGACGGCGTCCTGGCCGGTCATCGCGTCGATGACGAGGAACGTGTAGTCGGCTGGATGGTGGCGCTGATCTGGCGCACCTGCTCCATCATCTCGGCGTCGATGGCCAGACGGCCGGCGGTGTCGACGATGAGCACGTCCTTGCCCAGCCGGCGAGCCTCCTCCAGGCCGCGGCGGGCGGTGCTGACCGGGTCGCCGGGCTCGCTGAACACCGGCACGTCGATCTGCCGACCGAGCGTGCGCAGCTGCTCGACAGCGGCAGGGCGCTGCAGGTCGGCACCGACGAGCAGCGGCTGGCGGCCCTGGCTCTTGAACCAGCGGGCGAGCTTGGCCGAGTTCGTGGTCTTGCCCGAACCCTGCAGACCGGCCATCAGCACCACGGTGGGCGGACGGCTGGCGAAGTGGATCTTCAGCGTCTCGCCACCGAGCATCGCGGTGAGCTCGGCGTTGACGATCTTGATGACCTGCTGGCCGGGATCGAGCGCATCGCTGACCGTGGCCCCGATGGCCTGTTCGCGGATGCGGGCCGTGACGTTGCGGACGACACCGACGTTGACGTCGGCCTCGAGCAGCGCCGTGCGGATCTCTTTGAGCATCTCGTCGACATCGGCCTCGGTGAGGCGGCCCTTGCCGCGCAACCGCTTGACGATGCCTTCGAGGCGGGATGACAGGGAATCGAACATGCGACCGTGAACGCTACCGGCCCGACCTGAGCGCGGACGCGTCACCGGCCCGGTGCAACAAGGGCACCGGGCCGGCTCGCAGGTCGCTGGGGCGGGTCGTGGAGATCCGCCTCGGGATCAGCCGCGGGATTCGATCGAGGTCACGACCCCGTCGGCGACGCCCACGTTGATGCGGTCGGGCGAGTAGTCGTCGGTGACGATCTGCGGCTCACCATCGAGCACGACGACCCGCACGGTCCAGCCGTGTTCGGCGGCCACCTTCGTGGCCTCGTCGACCGACAGGCCGACGAGTTCCTGCTCGGCCGAGCCGGGGTCGGTGACCAGGGTGGTGTCCACGACGACCGGTGTGGTGGTGTCGGGCACCGAGCCAGGGGTGGTCGTGTCGACCGGGACGGTGGTGTCGCCGGGGACGGTGGTGTCGACCGGGGTCGGCTCGGGCTGGGCGATGTACTGGTCGTCGACCGCGATGACGGTGTACTCGCCACCGTCGGCGCTCGTGAACGTGTACGCCGGCAGCAACCAGACGGTGCCGTCGTCGGCCCAGACCATCGTGACGTCGAGACGGACACCCGTCAGGTGGACGGTGATCGGCTCGATGTTGCCGATGGGCGGATCGACGCAGTCGGCGTTCGGGTCGCAGATGTCGGGCATCGGCTCGATGGTGACGTCGGTGGCCGGGGCGACGACGCCGTCACTGGCCGGCGGGGCTGCCTCGGTGGCGCCACCGGACACGGTGACGGAGCGCGACACCGCGGTGTCGGCAGCCGTGCCACGGAGCATGCCGCCGCCGTAGTAGCCGCCGTACCACTGGCCGCTCTGGTCGTTCAGACGGGCGAGCGCCTCCTCGGGGGTGACCAACGGGTAGTCGGCCGCAGCCTGCGGCACCGACAGCGAGCCCGATGCCCAGACGATGGCGCCTTCGGCACCGAAGCCGATGTTCACCTGCACCGGGCTGCGGTGACCGCCGAGCAGCAGCCAGGCGGTGACGTTGGCGCCGTAGTCGTCGGCGTACGACGTCAGCTCGAACTGGGTCGCGTCGAGGCCGAGGTCGGCGAGGAAGGCCTTCGCCTTGGCCTCGGCGGCGGCCTTGTCGGGCACGTTCGCGGGCGGGGCCGGGGCCTCGCAGATCGGGTCGACGGCGATGGAGTCGGGCGGGGCCACGGCGATGTCGGCGGTGACGGTGGTCTCGGTGGCGGCGGAGCCGGCGACCGCCGAGCCGGAGGCATCGGTGCCACCGCTGACGTCGTCGACCGGCATGGCGCAGCCGCCGGACGTCGACAGACTCGGTGCCGGGTTGAACCACCAGCTGAGCAGGCCGTCGGCCGACACGGTGAGCGTGGCGTCGCTGTAGTCGCCGGGGCCGACCATCCAACCGCCACCCTGATCGGCGGACAGCTGGCGAACCTCGCCCTTCACGCCCAACAGTGCGGCGATCTTCGCCACGGCACCTGCGTCGGGCTGGGCACCGGCGGGCAGCGTCCACGAGGGGGCGGCGCTGCCGAGGTCGGGGTACGAACCGTCGAACACGTAGGTGATGTTCTGGATCGCCATCATCTTGTCCTCGGCACCACCCTCGACCGACGCGGCATTGGTGGTGCCGCCGGCACCGAGGTGGATGACGGCCGGGCTACGGCCCGCCGTGGTGGTGGACGCCGCGTCGCCGCAGGCGCTGAGCCCGAGTACGGCGATGGTGGCGATCAGTGCGAAGCGACGCGAGCGCAGCATGGCGTGGTTCCTTCCTTGGTCCCCGATGGGAAGTGGTCGTGCATCGGTTGTGACGGCCGCCACGCGACGATGGTTCCGAGAAATGTCAGCCGGGCGGAATCAGCCGTCCGTGATCGGCTGACCGTCGGTGAAGAGTGCGTCGATGAACTCGGCGGGTTCGAACGGCACGAGGTCGCCGATGGTCTCGCCGAGACCGACGAGCTTGACCGGCAGGCCCAGCTCGGTCTCGATGGCGAACACGATGCCGCCCTTGGCCGAGCCGTCGAGCTTGGTCAGCACCACGCCCGTGACCTCGGTCGCGTCACCGAACTCGCGCGCCTGGGTGAGGCCGTTCTGGCCGGTGGTGGCGTCGATGACGAGCAGCACCTCGGTGACCCGGCCGTCGCCCTTGGCGGCGACGCGACGCACCTTGCGCAGCTCGTCCATCAGGTTGGTCTTGGTGTGCAGACGGCCGGCGGTGTCGGCCAGCACGAGATCGATGTTGCGCGCCGACGCCGACTCGATGGCGTCGAAGATGACCGCACTCGGGTCGCCGCCCTCGTTGCCGCGCACGATCTCGCTGCCGCTGCGCTCGGCCCACGTGGTGAGCTGCTCGGCGGCGGCGGCGCGGAACGTGTCGCCCGCGGCCATCAGCACGCTGCGCCCCTCGGCCTTCTGCTGGGCCGACACCTTGCCGATGGTGGTGGTCTTGCCGACGCCGTTGACGCCGACGAACAGCCACACGTTCGGGCTACCCGGCTCGCCGGGTTCGAAGCGCAGGCTGCGCTCGGCGCCCTGCAGGCGACCGGTCATCTCGGCCTGCAGTGCGGCGAGGAGTGCGTCGGGGTCGGCGATCTCCTTGCTCTTCACCCGCGCCTTCAGACCTTCGAGCAACTCGTCGGTGACGCGCACACCGACGTCGGCGCGCAGCAGGCTCTCCTCGAGGTCGTCCCACGTGTCCTGGGTGATGCCACCACGTCCGCGGATGCCGAGGAACGCGCCGGTGAACGCACCGCGTGCCTTCGACATGCGCGACCGGAACGACGGACGCTCGATCTCGGCCAGCTCGTCGCCGACGATCTCGGTGTCGCCGTCGCCGTCGGCGTCACCCGGCTCCTCGCCGTCGCTCGCCGGCGGGCGGACCACCGGCGGGGTGGGCGCCGGCTTCGTCGGCGCGGGCTTCGTCGGGGCGGAGGGACGCGACGAGTCGGGGGCCGTGGGACGGCCGGCGCGGCTGCGATTCCACAGCACGACGCCGATGCCGAACGCCACGACGACGGCGATGAGAACGAGGTAGATCGTGGATGACATGGTGCCCGCAGGCTACCCGTCGCCACCCTCGCTGAGCCGCTGCGCCAACCACGCCAGCGGGATGGAGACGATCATCACGAACGTCGCCATCACGTTCACCAGCGGCACGTTGTTGGGCCGGCTGAAGTTGGCGTAGATCCACACCGGCAGCGTCTGGAAGCCGGAGCCCGCGGTGAACGTGGTGACCACGATCTCGTCGAAGCTCGAGCGCGAAGGCGAGGATGCCACCGGCCACCAGGGCGGAGCGCATGAGCGGGAACGTCACGAACCGGAACGTCTGGCTGCCGTGTGCACCGAGGTCGGCGCTGGCCTCGAGCAGGTTCGGCGACGACCGGCGCAGGCGGGCCACGACGTTGTTGTAGGCGACGACGACGCAGAACGTGGCGTGGGCGAGGACCAGCGAGTGGAACCCGAAGCCGACCTTGAACGAGAACAGGCCGAGGTCGAACTCGCGCGAGAACGTGTTCTGCAGGGCGATGCCGGTGACGATGCCGGGCAGGGCGATGGGCAGCACCAGCAGGAACGACACGGCGTTCTTGCCGAAGAAGTCGAACCGGGCCATGGCCATCGCGGCCAGCGTCCCCAGGAACATGGCCAGCAGCATCGCCACGAACGCGACCTTGCACGAGTTCAGCAGCGCCTCGCGCGGCGCATCGGTCTCCCACGCCTTGGTCCACCACTCCGTGGTCCAGCCCGCCCAGCCGGGCCAGGCGACGGACTTCTGCGGGTTGAAGCTCAGCCGCGCCACGACGACCAGCGGCAGATAGAGGAACGCGAGCGTCAGCACCGTGAAGGCGACGAACGCGAGCCGGGCGGGAAGGGAGAGCTTCATCTCAGATGTTCTCGAACGCACCCATGCGCTTCATGGCGATGAGGTAGAGGACGACGATGAGCAGCGGCCAGAGGGTGTACGCCGCGGCCAGCGGCTGATTCGGTGCGCCCAGGGTGGAGTTGATGAGCGTGCCGAACATGAACTTCTCCTTCCCGTTGTTCACCATCTGCGGGACGATGTAGTCGCCGAGCGACAGCGAGAAGGTGAAGATGCTGCCCGCGGCGATGGCCGGCTTGAGCAGCGGGAAGATGACGTCCTTGAACGTGCGGAACGGGCGGGCACCGAGGTCGCCCGCGGCGTCGACGAGCGACGGCGGCATGCGATCGAGCCCGGCGTAGATGGGCAGCACCATGTACGGCAGCCAGAAGTAGACGAGCGTGATGACGATGGCGGCGCGGCCGTAGCCGGGGGTCCAGCCGAACGTCGCGTCGAGGAAGCCACCCGCCCCCTTGCCGCTGGCGGCGAACTTGCCGCCGCTGGGCGCCACCATGGCGCGCCAGGCGTAACCCTTGACGAGGTAGCCGGCCCACAGCGGCATGAGCAGGGCGACGACGAGGCCACGGCGGATCCACCGCGGCGCGACCTTGGCGATGAAGAACGACACGGGCAGGGCGATGAGGAAGCACAGCACCGTGACCAGCAGGGCGACGCCCACGGTGCGGGCGAGCACCCAGATGGTGTCGCGCACGGCGGGGTCGAAGATGTTGAACGCCGCGACGAGGTTGTCCCAGGTGAACTCGTCGGACGGCTTCTGGGTGATGGGATCGAGTTTGTAGAACGCGCTGACGACGAGCAGCAGCAACGACCCGATGTAGACGAACAGCATCCACGTGAGCGGGAGCCCCAGCGTGGAGGTCACGCCGAGGCCCCGCTTGCCGTGGAACGCGCGGTTCACTCCCCTGACCGGACGGGAGGGCTCGGAAGCCCTCCCGTCGGTCAGGTCGACTTCCGTCAGGAGCGGAGTGCGGTCCAAGCATTCACCCATTCGGTGTAGGGCACGCACTTCACGTCGGTCCGACCGTCGAGGCACTCCTCGGTGGCGGTGGTCCAGTACCACACGTCCTTCCAGTAGTCGTCCTCGGACGCGTGGAACGTGGTGCAGTGCTCGGCCATGCCCTCGAGCTCGCACGACTTGGCGTTGCTCGGGGCCTCACCGAACCACACGGCGACCTGGCTGTTGGCCCACGGCGACGCGATCCAGTCCATCCACAGCTTCATGCAGTTGGGGTTCTTGGCCTGCGACGAGAGCATCCAGGTGTCGGACCAACCGGTCGCGCCCTCGACGGGCTTGACCGCGTCGATCTTGGCGCCGTTCGCCAGCGCGAGGTTGACGATGACCTGCCAGGTGGTGCCGGCCAGCACGTCGCCGCCCTCGAGCGAGGCCTGCTGGACCGTGTAGTCGCCCCAGTACTGGCTGGTCAGGTCCTTCTGCTTGGTGAGCAGCTCGATGGCCGCGTCGAACTGGGTCTGGTCCAGCGCGTACGGGTCGGTGATACCCAGGTCGGGCTGCGTGGCCATCAGGTACAGCGCCGCGTCGGCGATGTAGATCGGGCTGTCGTAGACCGAGATGGCACCGTCGGCCGGCGTACCACCGTCGAACATCACGCCCCACGAGTCGGGAGCGCCGTCGGCGAAGGCCTCGGTGTTGTACACCAGCAGGTTGGCACCGCGGCCGTGCGGCACGCCGTACGGCTTGCCGTCGACGCTGTTCCACGGCTGCATCTTCAGCTGCTCGAAGATGTCGGCGTAGCTGGAGAACTCGGCCGGGTCGATCTCGACGACCTCGTCGCCCTGGATGAGACGGGTCGTGGCGTCGCCCGACGCCGACACACCGTCGTACTCACCGCTCTGCATGAGCTGGACCATCTCGTCGCTGGTGGTGCCGTTCTTGACGTTCACCTGACAGCTGGTCAGGTCCTCGAACGGCGTGACCCAGTCGACCGCCGGATCGGTGGACCCGTCCTCGGCGTAGCCGGCCCAGGCGACGATGTTCAGCGAGCCCTCGGCGTTGGCCACGATGTCCGCGTTCGGCGTCCACATGTAGTCGGTCTCGCCGCCGGCCGTGGTCTCGCTGCCCGAGGTGGTCTCGCTGCCGCTGGTGGTCTCGCTGCCCGTGGTGGTCTCGGGTGCACCGGTGGTGCCCGAGCTGGTTTCGTCGCTGCCGCACGCGGCGAGCACGAGGGCCGCGGACGCCAAGACGGCCGCGGTGTAACGGAATTTCCTCACAACTGTTCCTCCCCTTCAGAGTTGGTTTCTGCGACTGCAAAGGCCGCAGTGCGCGGCCAGGCCATTCGGGCATCACTGCCCACGGCCACGCCATCGAGCCCGTCGCTCGGCACGTTGGCGAGAAGGTGTGCGCCGTCGGCCAGGTCGACTCGGACCCGGCTCTCGGCACCCAGGTACTGCACGTCGGTGACGGTGCCGTCGACGGCGACCTCGTCGGCGCGGAGATCGTCGCCGACGACCAGTCGAATGCGCTCGGGCCGCACCGAATGCGTCTGGCGCACGCCGAGCAGGTCGAACGACCGCTGCGCATCGAGAACGTTGCTGGTGCCCACGAACCCGGCCACGAACATCGTGGTGGGGTGGGCGTAGATCTCGCGGGGCGTGCCCACCTGCTCGATGCGGCCGTGGTTGAACACGGCCACCCGGCTGCTCATGCTGAGCGCCTCACCCTGGTCGTGGGTGACGAACACGAACGTGATGCCCACGTCGCGCTGGATGGCCTTCAACTCGTGCCTGCATCTCTTCGCGCAGCTTCAGGTCGAGTGCACCGAGCGGCTCGTCGAGCAGCAGCACCTTGGGATGGTTCACCAGAGCCCGGGCGAGGGCCACTCGCTGCCGCTGGCCGCCGCTGAGCTGCGTGGGCTTGCGGTTGCCGAAGTTGCCGAGGCGCACCGCGTCGAGCATCTCGCCGGCCCGCTTGCGACGCTCGGCCTTGCCGACCTTCTTCACCTTCAGGCCGTACTCCACGTTCTGCCGCACGGTCATGTGCGGGAACAGCGCGTAGTCCTGGAACACCGTGTTGACGTCGCGGTCGTAGGGCGGCTGGTTCGTGACGTCCTTGCCCTGCAGCAGGATGGCACCACCCGTGGGCAGCTCGAACCCGGCGATCATGCGCAGCACGGTGGTCTTGCCGCTACCGCTCGGCCCGAGCAGCGAGAAGAACTCGCCCTCGCCGATGGTCAGGTCGACGCCGTCGACGGCCACGACCTCGCCGTCGCCCGCACCGAAGTGCTTGCGCAGCCCGACCAGCTGGATGGCCGGTGTGCTGCGCGTTTCGTCGTGCTGGCTGTGCAGAGCAACGGAATCGCTCACGATGCGCTGGTTCTCCCCGTGGAATTCGTCGCCGCGGTGCTGGCTCGCGACATGCGCGATGGTAGCCGATGCGGATGTCCGGTCGGAATGATCTGGCGTCCTAGGACCCTTCGACGGGCCGCGACTGCGTCAGGCGCTGGTGGACACCTTCTCGACGATGACCTTCGACGAGCCACCGGGCTGCATGCTGACGCCGAGCAGGCTGTCGCCGGCCTCCATCGTGCGCTTCTGGTGGCTGACGATGAGCAGCTGGGCCTCCTGGCGGAACTCGCTGATGAGCCCGAGGAAGCGGTGCAGGTTGACGTCGTCGAGCGCGGCCTCGACCTCGTCCATCACGTAGAACGGCGAGGGGCGGCTGCGGAACACGGCGAACAGGAACGCCAGCGCGGTGAGGCTGCGCTCGCCACCGGACAGCAGCGACAGCTTCTTCACGTTCTTGCCGCTGGGCTTGGCCTCGACCTCGACGCCCGTGTTGAGCAGGTCGTCGGGGTTGGTGAGGATCGAGCTTGCCGCTGCCACCGGGGAACAGCGTGCCGAACAGCTGGTTGAAGTGCGTGCTGACGTCGGCGAAGGCCGCCGAGAAGACCGTCTGGATCTCGAGGTCGACCGCCTTGATGACCCGCATCAGGTCGCGGCGGGTGTTGCGGACGTCCTCGAGCTGCTCCTCCAGGAAGCGGTGGCGCTCCTGCAGCTCGTTGAACTCCTCCAGCGCCAGCGGGTTGATCGGGCCCATCAGGCGCAGCTCGCGCTCGAGGTCGCGCACCCGTGCCGCCGCACCGATGCCCTCGGGCAGCGGCGGCATCTCGGTGGCCTCGGCGGCGGACGGCTCGAGGTCGTGGTCGCGGCGCAGCGCTTCGACCGCGCCTTCGAGGCGCATGCGCACCTCGGCTTCGTCGATCTCGACCCGACGCATGCGCTCGCGGGACTCCTCGAGCTCCTTCTCGGCCGCCGAGCGGCGGCGGCGCAGCGCATCGAGCCGCGAGGCGATGCCGCGCACCTCGTCGCTCTGGCGGCGGCGGATCTCGAGCAGCTCCTGGTGCCGCACCTCGATGACGTGGCGGTGGGCCTCGACCAGCTCGCCGAGGCGTTCGACGGCAGCAAGGCTGCGCTCGACCGCTTCGCGACGGTGGGCCGCCTCGGCACGTGCGACCGCGTCGGCCTCGAGCCGACGCTCGGTCTCCTGCAGTCGGCGCTCGAGGAACGCCTGGCGTTCGTGCAGCCCCGCGTTGCGGACCTCGAGCTCCTGGCGACGACCGTTCAGGCGGGCGGCCTGTGCTTCCAGGCGGGCACGGGCCTCGCCGCGGGCCTTGGCGGCCTCCGCCTCGGCGGCCTCGTCGGCCTCGAGCGCGGGCACCAGCGCTTCCAGTTCGGCGATACGCACCCGCTCGCGTTCGGTGCGCTCGTCGGCGTCGGCGAGCGTGTGCTCGAGCCCTTCGATCTCGGTCTGTGCCTCACGGCGTTCGCCCTGGCTGCGAGCCAACGCCTCGCTGTTGGCGGAGAAGCCGGCGTCGTGCGCGTCGAGCTTGCGGGTGAGTTCGTTCTCGTGCTGGCGGGCCGCCTGCAGCTCGGCCTTGGCACCGGCGAGCGCGGTGTCCAGACGGGCGAGTTCGGTCTGGGCGACGCCCGAGCGCTCCTGGGCCTCCTCCAGCGCGGCGGCCGTGGCGCCACCACCGGCGGCACCGATGCGCCAGCCGGTGGGCCCGAAGCGGTCGCCGTCGGACGTGACCACGACGGCCGCGGGGTTGGCGATCGCCAGGTCGACGGCGTCGTTCCAGCTGTCGGCGCGCACGGCGCCACCCAGCACTGCGTCGAGCAGTGCGGGCACGCCGTCGTGCCGGCTGCGCACGTGCGGTCGGACCGCGCTGCCACCGGCGACCGCGAGGGCCGCACCGGCGGCGCGGGTACCGAGCGCGAGCACGGCACCGTGCACGTTGTTGGCCTGCAGCGACCGGAGTGCGTCGCGACCGGTCTGCGGCGAGGCGACCACGACGGCCTGCAGAGCCTCGCCCAGAGCGGCCTCGACGGAGGCTTCCCATCCGCCGTCGATCTCGATGAGGTCGAGCAGCGTGCCGAGCACACCCTCCACGCCGGCCAGGTGTTCGGCACCGGCCTTGGCGCGTGCGCTCTCGAGCGCGAGGTGCAGTGCCTCGGCGCGGGCCTTCCAGCGGCTCGCTTCCTCCGCCGCGTCCTGACGACCGGCGAGCAGCGAGTCGTGGGCCGCCTCGGCGGCGATGCGCCGCGCCTCGGCGGCCTCGACGCCGGTGACCAGCTCGGCCTCCAGCGTCTGCGCGTGCTCGCACTCGGTCTTCAACCGCTCGCACTCGGCGTCGAGTCGCTCGGCGCGCTGGCGCAACTGGTCGACGCGCTGGCGCTGGCGACGCAGCTCGGCGTCGGCGCGCTCGAGGCCCGACCGCATGGACCGCAGCTCGCCGCGCACCTCGGCCGCGGCGCTGGCGGCGGACGTGGTGCCACCGAGGTGCTCGATGGCCTCCATGGTCTCGCGGCGCTGGTCGGCGAACTCGGCCTCCTCGGCCGCGAGGGCCTCGGCGTCGGGACCCAGCTGCCCCAGCTCGGCGACGACCGACTCGAGCTCGTCGCGCAGGCGCTGCGCGTCGGCTTCGAGGTTGGCGACGACGCCGCTGTCCATCAGCTGACCGCGATCGCGCTCCATCGAGCGACGGCGCTCGACGAGCACGGCGGCGATGCCGCGGGCACGCTCGCGGAGCTGCTCGACGCGCACCATCTCGTCGCCCAGGTCGGTGTCGCCGCGGGCGGTGAGCTCGGCCTCGGCGGCCATCACGTCGGTGTCGAGCTGGGCCAGCTCGGTGCGCAGGGTCTGCTCGGCCTGGCCGAGCGTGATCTTCTCGCCGGCCAGCGCCGTGAGGCGGGCACGCTGCGATGCGATCTCGCGACCGGCCAGGAAGATCTGCAGCGCCGACAGCTCGGCGACCAGGTCGCCGTGACGGCGTGCGGCGTCGGCCTGCCGTTCGAGCGGACGCAGCTGGCGACGGACCTCGCGCAACAGGTCCTGGACGCGCAGCAGGCTGGCCTCGGTGGCGTCGAGTCGACGCTCGGCCTTCTCCTTGCGCTTGCGGTACTTCAGCACGCCGGCGGCTTCCTCGACGATGCTGCGGCGGTCCTCGGGACGGGCGTTGAGCACCGCGTCGATCTGGCCCTGGCTGACGATGACGTGCTGCTGGCGTCCGACGCCGGCGTCGCTGAGCAGCTCCTGCACGTCGAGCAGGCGGCAGCCGACGCCGTTGATCGCGTACTCGCTCTCACCGGTACGGAACAGGGTGCGGGTGACCGTGACCTCGGTGAACTCGATGGGCAGCAGCCCGGCGGAGTTGTCGATGGTGAGGCCCACCTCGGCACGGCCCAGGGCCGGGCGGCTGAGCGGTGCCGGCGAAGATGACGTCGTCCATCTTCTGGCTGCGCACCGCGCTGGGCGCCTGCGCGCCGAGCACCCAGGCGATGGCGTCGACGACGTTCGACTTGCCGGAGCCGTTGGGCCCGACGACGACGGTGACCCCCGGCTCGAGCTGGAGGGTGGTGGCGTCGGCGAACGACTTGAAGCCTTTGAGGGTGAGGGATTTCAGGAACACGGCGTGGTGGACCCTACTCAACGCTGGCAGCGGGGGCAGAAACAGGTGCTGCGACCGGCGGACACGGTGCGCACGATGTCGGCCTTTCCGCACGTCAGGCAGCGCTGGCCGGCCCGGTCGTAGACCCGGTGGTGCACCTGGAACCAGCCGCCCTGGCCTTCGATGTCCACGTACTGGGTGTCGGCGAGCGTGCTCCCACCGGCCTCGATGGCCGCGCCGAGCACATCGAGCACCGCCTGGTGGAGCCGCCCGATCTCGCGCGTGGTCAGCGTGTCGCTGATGCGGTCGGGCCGCAGCTTGGCGAGATGCAGGCTCTCGTCGCAGTAGATGTTGCCGACGCCGGCGAGCACGTGCTGGTCGAGCAACAGTGCCTTCAGCTGCCGGCGGCGGCCGCGGACGATCGCGGTCAGCTGGGCTCGGCTGAGACCGTCGGTGATGGGGTCGATGCCCATCTTCGCCAGTTCCGGCATCTCGACGGCGACGTTGGTGGGGTCGAACACGACCATCTCGCCGAACGTACGCGGATCGATGAACCACAGTTCCTGGGCGGGCTCGCCGTGACAGGTGAAGGACGACGTGCGTGTGCGGCGGGCGGGTGGCTCCCGCATCGGCGACCAGCAGGCGGCCGCTCATGCGCAGGTGCACCATCAGTTCGTCACCGCTGTCGAGCGGCAGCAGCAGGTACTTGCCGCGGCGGTTGGCCGCGATGATCGTGGTGCCGGTGAGGCCGTCGATGAGCGCCTGGCGCGACGTGCGACGCACGGTGCGCTCACGACCCACTTCGACCGCATCGATGCGTCGACCCACCACCTGGGCGGCGATCCCCTTGCGCACCGTCTCCACTTCGGGAAGTTCGGGCACGGGCTATCCGGCTTCCTGGCCCACCGCGTGGTTCGTCAGCGCCAACCAGGCCTGCTCGGCCGCGGCCTGCTCGGCGGTCTTCTTCGACCGACCCTCGCCCTGGCCGACGGCGACGCCCTGCACGATGACCGTGGCGTAGAAGCGCTTGTCGTGATCGGGTCCGGTGTCGCTGAGCACGTACACCGGGGCGATGTCGTGCAGCCGAGCGGTGAGCTCCTGCAGGACCGTCTTGTAGTCCAGCCGGTCGAGGCGTTGCGCGGCCGAGGCCATGCGTTCGGTGAACAGCCGCTCGATCAGTTGGAACGCGGGCTCGGAGCCGCCGTCGATGTACACCGCACCGAGCACGGCCTCGAACGCGTCGCTGAGGATGGACGGCTTGGTGCGGCCACCGGCCGCGTCCTCACCCTTGCCGAGCCGCAGATACGAGCCGAGCCCGATCTCGATGGCCACCTCGGCCAGCGCCGAGGCGTTGACGACGCTCTTGCGCAGGTCGGTGAGCTTGCCCTCGGCCAGTTCGGAGTGGTTGCGGTACGCCAGGTCGGCGACGACCCACCCGAGCACGGCATCGCCGAGGAACTCGAGGCGCTCGTTGCTCTGCGGTTGCCCGCCGACCTCGGCGCACCAGCTGCGGTGCGACATGGCGCGCTCGAGCAGCGTCGGGTCGGAGAACTCGTGACCGAGACGCCGAGGCAGCTCGGTGAGGTCGGGTTCGGGCAGGACGGAGATGTCAGGCGTCCTGGACTTTGGCGAACACGTAGTCGACCGCGTCGCGCACGGTCTTCAGGTCGACGAGATCCTCGTCCTCGATGCGGAAGCCGACCGAGCGCTCGCCCAGTTCTTCCTCGAGCGCCTCGACCAGCTCGATCAGCGCGAGCGAGTCGGCATCCAGGTCGTCGGTGAACGACTGACCTTCGCTGATGGTCGACGGATCGATCTCCAGGATGTCGGCGAGGTTGGCACGCACGATCTCGAACACGCCGTTGCGGTCGAGCGGACCTTGTTCGACATGGGTTTCTGCAGGCACCTGGGTTCTCCTGGAAGGTAGGGACGGGCGGATCGCAAGGTTAGCCGTCAACCGGCCCGCAGGTCGCGCCGGTCGATACCCCACATGGCCAGGACCGGGCCGGCCGTCGCCACCGCCACCAGGACGAGCAGCGACCAGGGCGGTGTTCCGTTCACCAGCGAGTGCAGCACGTCGTAGTGCGTGAACAGCGACGCCGGTTCGAGCGTGCGGAAGAACCCGATGCCCGCGTCGGCCAGGCCGGTGACGACGTACATGGCGGTGGCGAGCACCGCGGCGGCCGCGATGGCGACGCTGCGACGACCGGTCCAGGCTCCTGCGGCCAGCGCCACACCCGCGAACGACCAGGTCAACACGGCTGCACTGACGGACGCCCAGAACAGCGCCGCGGTCCCGACCTCCAGGCCGACGGCGCGCACGGAGGCCAGCACGACGACGAACGCGACGAGGCAGATCACGCCGGTGAGGGTGACCGTCGCCATCCACCGCTCGAGCACCACGCGGCGTCGGGCGATCGGCAGCGCGAAGGTCGTCTCCAACAACCCGTGCTCCTCGTCGCCCGCGACCGATGCGGCGGAGCCGATGCCGGCGATCAGCAGCAGCATCGGCAGCATGAACGCGTACACCTGCGACGAGAGGTAGCCCACCGGCGAGAACGGGTCGACGCCGCCACCGAAGCCGAACAACGACTTCACGCTCTCGGGCATCTTGTCGATGATCTCGTTCATCTCGGCCGACTGGTCCTGGAACGACGGCCAGAACGCCACGTTCAGCACGACGAGCACGACGATGCCGATGCACCAGCCGAACAGCCATCGTCTCCGGTCCACCACCGCACGACGGAACACGACGGCGTTCACGACGGGTCCTCGCCGTAGTAGCCGAGGAACACGTCCTCGAGGTCGGGTTCGGTCGCGTGCAGGTCCAGCGGCGCGAAGGGGGCCAGCGCGGCGAGCAGCGGACCGGCCGGGCCCTCCAGGGTGATGGCCAGTTCGCCGGGATGCCGCACCTCGACCTGCTGCACGCCCACGACGTCCCGCAACGCCTCCACCGGCGGGGCGTCGGCGAACGTCACCCTGACCACACGCACCAACTTCGCGAGCAGCGCATCGACGCGGTCCTCCACCACCAGCCGGCCCTTGCGCAGCACCGCCACGCGATCCGCCGTGTGCTGCACCTCGTCGAGCACGTGCGACGACAGGAACACCGACCGTCCGTCGTCCGCGGCCTCACGCGCCATCGCCCGGAACTGCTGCTGCACCAGCGGGTCCAGCCCGCCGGTCGGCTCGTCGAGCACGAGCAGCTCGGGACGGTGGACGAACGCGGCGATCACTCCGATCTTGCGGCGGTTGCCCAGCGACAGCTCGCCCATCGGCCGGTCGAGGTCGGCCGCCAGCCGTTCGGCGAACTCGTCGTGCTCGGCGTCGAGCGAGGCGCCGCGCAGCGCGGCGTGGTCCGCCAGGAACGCGCGACCGGTCAACCGGCCCGGCAGGTTCAGGTCGCCGGGCAGGTACCCGATGCGCCGCCGCAGCTCGACTCCGTCGCGCCGTGGGTCGAGGCCGAGCACCTCCACCGTGCCCGCGGTGGGGCGCAGCAGGTCGAGCAGGAGGCGGATGGTCGTGGTCTTGCCGGCACCATTTGGTCCGACGAAGCCGAACACCTCGCCGGCGTGGACCTCCAGGTCGAGCCCGTCGAGGGCCACGGACGAGCCGAAGCGCTTGGTGAGTGCGCGAGCGACGATGACGCTCTTCACGACCTCACCGTACGCCGCGTTGCATTGGGAGCACAGGGGCATGTGTCACCTACCATCGCCGCATGTTCGAGTGGAGCGAAGAGCACCAGATGATCCGCGATGCCGTGAAGCGGTTCGTGGACGACGAGATCCGTCCGCACGTCGAGGAACTGGAGCACGGCGACCTGCCGCCGTACGACATCCTCCGCAAGCTGTTCGCGACGTTCGGCATGGACGCCATGGCCCGCGACCGGTTCCAGAAGCAGATCGCCCGCGAGAAGGCGGTCGCCGACGGCACCGCCGAGCCGACACCGGGTCGCGCCAGGGAGGGTGGCGGCGACAGCGGCATGTCGCTGATCCCCATCATCGAACTGTGCCGGGTGTGCCCGGGCATGGTCACCGCGATGGGCGTCAGCATGGGCCTCACCTCCGCCGCGATCATGTCCAAGGGCACCATCGCGCAGAAGGAGCGTTGGGCGCTCGACCTGCTGACGATGGACAAGGTGGGCGCATGGGCCATCACCGAGCCCGGCTCGGGCAGTGATGCGTTCGGCTCGATGAAGAGCACCGCCCGGCGCGATGGCGACGACTACATCCTCAACGGCTCGAAGACGTTCATCACCAACGGCCCATATGCCGACACCACCGTGTTCATCTGCAAACTCGACGAGGGCAACCCGCCCGAGCAGCGCAAGGTGCTGTCGTTCGTGCTCGACCGCGGCATCCCCGGGTTCGTGCAGTCCAAGCCGCTGCGCAAGATGGGCATGCACTCCTCCCCCACCGGCGAACTGTTCCTCGACGACGTGCGGGTCGGTCGCGACCGCCTCATCGGCGAGACCGAGGACCTGCCGGCCGGCGGCCGCGACGGCGCCAAGGCCACGTTCCAGCAGGAGCGGTCGGGCGTCGCCGCGATGTCCCTCGGCATCATCGAGGAGTGCCTGCAGCTCAGCGTGCAGTACGCCAAGGACCGGGTGCAGTTCGGCAAGCCGATCGGCGAGTTCCAGCTCATCCAGGACAAGCTGGCCCGCATGGAGGTGGCCCGCATGAACGTGCAGAACCTGGTGTTCCGCACCATGGAGATGAGCGCGGCCGGCCGCGCGATGAGCCTCGCCGAGGCGTCGGCCATGAAGCTGTACTCGGCCCGTGCCGCCACCGAGGTGGCCCTCGAAGCCGTGCAGCTGTTCGGCGGCAACGGTTACATGAGCGAGTTCCGCGTCGAGCAACTGGCGCGCGACGCCAAGGTGCTGCAGATCTACGCCGGTACCGACGAGATCCAGATCACCCACATCGCCAAGGACCTCCTCCGCTCCTGAGGTCCCGCAGAACTCCAGTTCGCGCCGTTCACCAGGAACTTAAGTTCGCGCCGTTCACCAGGAACTTAAGTTCGCGCCGTTCACCAGGAACTTAAGTTCGCGCCGTTCACCAGGAACTTAAGTTCGCGCCGTGTGGGTCAGGGGGCGGGGGTGGCGAAGGCGGCGGCGATCTCGGCCACCATGCCGCTCTCGGCCAGTTCCTGGCCGAGCTTGATCGCGTTGACGATGGCCGTCTCGCCCGACGAGCCGTGGCTGATGATGCAGATGCCGTCGACACCCAGCAGCACCGCGCCGCCATAGGTGTCGGGGGTCATCTGTGCGTACAGCGGCAGGATGGCCGGGAGCAGCGCGTCGGCGTGCTCCTTGTAGTGCGGCTCGCTGGCGAACGCCTCGAGGAGTGCGGCGAACAGCGTCTTCATGCCGCCCTCGAGCGCCTTCAGCGCGACGTTGCCGGTGAAGCCGTCGGTGACGATGACGTCGGCCGTCTTCTTCATCAGGTCGCGACCCTCGACGTTGCCGACGAACTGGATGCCGGGCGCAGCAGCGAGCAACTCGTAGGCCTCCTTGCGGAGGGTGTCGCCCTTCCCGGGCTCTTCACCGATGGACAACAGGCCGACCGTCGGCGATTCGATGCCGAACCGCTTGCGGGCGTAGATGGAGCCCATCTGGCCGAACTGCACCAGCCACTCGGCCTGCACCTCGGCATTCGCGCCGGCGTCGAGCAGGATGTTCGGCAGGTGGCCGGGCACGGGAATGGGTGTGGCGATGGCCGGGCGGTTCACGCCGCGTACGCGGCCCATGCGCAGCAGCGCGGAGGCCATCGTGGCGCCCGTGTTGCCGGCCGAGACCATGGCGCTGGCCTTGCCGTCGCGCACGGCCTCGGCGGCTCGCACGAGCGTGGAGTCCTTCTTGCGACGCACCCCGGCGGCCGCGTCGTCATCCATGGCGATGACTTCAGAGGCGGGGATGAGCGGCAGGTCGCCAATGCCGTCGAGCCCCGCGGGGCCGACGAGAACGACGGGAATACCCAGTGCTGCGGCGGCATGCGCACCGGCGAGGATGTCGCCCGGTGCCCTGTCGCCGCCCATCGCGTCGAGAGCGATCGGCAGCATGTGGTGAGGCCGGCTCAGCCGACTTCGACGGCGACGCGGTCCTTGTACCAGCCGCAGCTCGGGCACACGGTGTGCGGGAGCTTGGCAGCGGCGCAACGCGGGCAGATGCTGCGCGACGGGGCGGCGAGCTTCCAGTTGCCGGCACGACGGCTGCGCGTCTTCGACTTCGACTTCTTCTTCTTGGGAACAGCCATGATGACTCCCGACAACAGGCGAGGGCGGATCCCCTCGTCAAACGACCATTGGAGGTTAGCGGCGCAGCCTGCTCGGTTGCTACCTGTCGTCGGCGGCGGATTCCGAGGAATCGTCGGCCGTGAACAGGTCGAGTGCCGCCCAGCGCGGATCGACCGGGGCCGGACCGCAGTCGCAGGTGGACTCGTTGAGGTTCGTCCCGCACGTCGGGCACAGCCCGGCGCAGTCGGGGCGGCACAGCGGCGTGGCCGGCGCATCGAGCAGCACCAGCTCACGGGCGATGGGGCGCAGATCGAGCTGGTCGCCGAGGATCTCGAACGCGTCGGGGTCGGTGAGGACCCGCTGGTAGAGCTCGTGGACCTCGCTGACCGACACGCCGTCGGTGGGCTCGAGGCACCGACGGCAGGTGCCGTGCCACGGCACGCTGACGCGACCGTCGACGACGATGCTGTCGTTGAGGCTCTCGAGGTGCAGTTCGACGTCGACCACGGCCGTCGTCGTCGAAGCGAGGGTCGCCCTGCACGTCGAGGTCGATGAGCGGCATGTGCAGCTCGTAGTCCTTCTGCGTCCCGGGTCGGCGGAGCAGATCGCTCGCGTTCACCATCAGCACGTTGGCCACGGCGCGCCTCAGCGATCCTGGTCGAAGAAGCCCTTCGTGGGGTCTTCCTCTTCCGTCTCGACCACCTCGTGGTGGGCGCCGATGTTCAGCCGGCTGCGACCGGCGTGCACGGTCTTGTTCAGCTTGTCGAGCAGAATCTCGAAGCTGGCCAGGCGCTGATCGAGGAAGTCCTCGGTCTCGTGGCGCAGGCGACGGGCGTCGGCGTCGGCGGCTTCGCTGATCTGCCGGGCCCGCTGCTTCGGCGGCACGGACGACCTCGGTGCGCTGCACCATGCGTTCGGCCTGCACACGTGCCGCCTCGAGCAGTTCGTCGGCCTCGCGGCGCGTCTTGGCGACGAAGTCCTGGCGCTCCTTGATCATCCAGCGCGCGTGACGCATCTCTTCGGGCATGCGGCGCATGGCTTCATCGAGGAGCTCGATGATCTCGTCGCCGTCGATGCGCGGCGAGGACGACAACGGCATCTTGGGCGCGGTGGCGATGATGTCGATGGCTCGTTGCAGCAGCGCCTCGGCGTCGCCGACGTAGCCGTTGGTGGTGCGGACGAACGCGTCGGAGTCGTCGAACTCCGGATCGAGGTCCTCGTCGTACTGGTCGTCGTAGCTCATCGGCGTGTTCAGGCACCCTTGCGAGGGAAGAGAGAGGCGAGTTCGTTGGCGACCGGGGCGGGCACCAACGACGTGACGTCACCACCGTACTGCGCGATCTCGCGGATGAACCGGCTACTGATGGAGACGAGCGCCGGCTTGCACGGCAGGTAGACGGTGCGGACACCGCTGACCGCGTGGTTGGTGTGGGCCATCTGCTGCTCGACCTCGAAGTCGCCGCCGGTGCGCAGACCCTTGACGATGAACGCCGCCTTGACCTGCTTGACCGCGTCGACCGCGAGCCCCTCGAACGCGACGACCTTCACCGACGGCATGTACGAGATGCTGTCCTTGATCATCTGCGACGCGCTGCTCGAGCGTGAACATGCCGCTGGGCTTGGTGGGGTTGTGCATCACCCCGACGATGACCTTGCCGAACAGCGCCACCGATTGCTCGATGACGTCGATGTGGCCGAGGTGCAACGGGTCGAAGCTGCCGGGGTACAGAACTGTCGCCATGTGGGGCCTCACGCTAGCCGTTCGAGGATCGTGACCCAGGTGCGCCCGTACCGCTTCGAGCGGGTCGCGTCCCAGCCCTCCGGCGCGTCGACGGGATCGTCGGCCTCGGCGACCACCATGCCGACGTCGATGAGTGGCAGCAGGTTCGGCCCACGCGTCGAACGCGTAGGGCGGGTCGATGAAGGCGATGTCGACGCCACGCATCGCGGGCACCCAGGCCATCACGTCGGTGGCATGGACGCTGGCCCGGTCCTCCAGGTCGAGCGCGGCGATGTTCTCGCGCAGCGCGTGCAACGCGGACCGGTCGCGCTCGACGAAGACGCATCGCTCGGCGCCGCGCGACAGGGCCTCGATGCCCAGCGCACCGGACCCGGCGTACAGGTCGGCGACGACCGCCCCCTCGATGCACCCCCATGCTGCCGAGCGAGTTGAACACCGCCTGGCGCACCTTGTCGGTGGTGGGGCGCGTCGTGGTGCCGGCCGGCGCCACGAGCCTGCGCCCACCGAACTCGCCCGAAATCACGCGCATACCGGCCAGACTACGGGCGTGCTGACTCCGGAACCCACCATCATCTGTGTCGACTGCGGTGGGCGCTGCCACCTGTTGTCGCACCCGCCCGAGGACGGCATCTGGGAGCCGGGCGACATCGTCGCCTACCGCTGCGAGGACTGCCGCGACCGCTGGGACCTGGTGCTCCCCGACGAGGACGACAGCGCCCGCGACCAGTCGTACTGACTCAGCCGGTCTCGGTGGTGCCGCCCTCGCACGGGGTGCCGAGCTCGGGGGTCTGCGGGCCGTCGTCGAAGTACGAGACGAACTGCGCCAGGCGCGGGTCGTCGGTCGACTCCAGCTGGAGTTGCTTGCCCCAGGCCGAGGCGACCACCGGGGTGGGCAGACCGTCGAACTGGCTGACGAGCACTTCCTTGCCGGCCGACTGCAGCGCCTTCAGCACGTCGACCTGACGCAGCCGCGAGGTCGGGCGAGTAGGTGATCCACACGGCGCCGTGCTCCATCGAGTGCACGCCGCGCTCGCTGGGCACAGCCGTGTCGTAGAACGCACAGGTCTGCCACACCGGGTTGTGCGGTCCGCCGACCGGAGGGATCTGCGGGTAGTTCACCGGGGTGTCGACGTGGGTCTGCTCGAGTTCGAGGAACGTCTGCGTGCCCTCGGGCTCGCCGGTGGCCGGCGGCAACGTGGACCCGCCGGGCGCCGTCGTGCCGGCGCCCTCCGACGAGTCGGACGAGCACGCGGAGACCGTGACGAGACCAACGAGGAGAACGGCAGCAAGACGGCGCATCCGGGCATTCTTGCCGACGCAACGGCCGGAGTGTGCGTCGCCGTCAGCTCTTGAACAGGAACGCCTCGTCCTCGTCGCTGAACAGCACGCGCAGTTCGTCGAGCAGGAGGGGGTGGTCCTCCAACAGCGGGTCGGCGTCGACCAGCTCGAACGCGACATCGCGGGCGAGCTCGACCAGTTCGCGGTCCCGCCGCAGCGACGCCAGCTTCAGGTCGCTGCGGCCCTTCTGCGCGGTGTTCATCAACGTGCCCTCGCCGCGCAGCTCGAGGTCGACCTCGGCCAGAGCGAACCCGTCGGTGCTGTCCACCAGCGCCTGCACCCGAGCGTTCGTCGTCCTCGACCTCCTGGGTGACGAGCCAGCACATCGACTCGTGCGCGCCCCGGCCGACACGGCCGCGCAACTGGTGCAGCTGGGCGATGCCGAACCGATCGGCGTCGAGGATGACCATCACCGTCGCGTTGGGCACGTCGACGCCGACCTCGATGACCGTCGTGGCGACGAGCACGTCGACGTCGCCGCGTCGGAACGAGTCCATCACCGTCTCCTTCTCGGCCGAGGGCATGCGCCCGTGCAACAGGGCGAGGCGAAGACCCTTCAGGTCGAGGTGCTGCAGTCGCTCGAACGTCTCCTCGCGCGCTGGCCACCTCGAGCTTCTCGCTCTCCTCGATGAGCGGGCACACCACATAGGCCTGGCGCCCTGCGGCCACCTGCTCGCGCACGGTCGCCCAGGCGCCCTCCTCCATCAGCGGGCCGTTGGCCCACTTGGTGACGATGGGCGTGCGGCCGGGCGGCAGCTCGTCGAGCACACTCACGTCGAGGTCGCCGTAGACCGTCATCGCCGCGGTGCGCGGGATGGGCGTGGCCGTCATCACCAGCACATCGGGCACCAGCTCGCCGTCGCCCTTGTCGCGCAGCGCGGCGCGTTGCTCGACGCCGAAGCGGTGCTGTTCGTCGACCACCACGACGCCGAGACTGTGGAACGCCACACCCTCCTGGATGAGCGCGTGCGTGCCGATCGCGATGTCGACCGAACCGTCGGCCAGGCCGGCCAGCACATCGCGCCGATCCGCCCCGGTGACCCGATTGGTGAGCAGCTCGACACGGAGCGGCCGGTCGCCGAACAGGTTGCCGGGGTCGGGCACGGTGACGCCGTCGAGCAGCCGACGCACACCGGTGGCGTGCTGCTCGGCGAGCACCTCGGTGGGCGCCATCAGTGCACCCTGGTGGCCGCCCTGCACGGCGGTCAGCATGGCGCTGACGGCCACGAGCGTCTTGCCCGCGCCGACGTCGCCCTGCAGCAGCCGGTGCATCGGGTGGGGCCCGGCGAGGTCGTGTTCGATCTCACCGATCGCCCGTCGCTGCGCCCCCGTCAGCTCGTACGGCAACGCTGCCCGCAGCCGCCCGACCAGTTCACCGTCGACGGTGTGGCGGATGCCCTTCGACGCCCGCTCGAGTGCGCGTTTGCGCATGACCAGCACTGTCTGCACGCGCAGGAGTTCGTCGAACGCCAGCCGCCGACGGGCGACCTCCTTCTCGGCGTAGGTCTCGGGCATGTGGATGCTCTTCAGTGCGTCGTGCCGATCGATCAAGCCCAGCCGGCGCACCACGTCGCCCGAGACCGGGTCGGCGATGCCCCGCGGCTCGCACTTCTTCAGCGCGTCCTCCACCCAGCCGGCGATCTCCCACGTGTTCAGCGCCGCCTTCTCGCTCTGCGGGTAGATGGGCACGATGCGACCGGTGCGGTCGCCGATGAGGTCGACGATGGGGTTGGTCATCTGCAGGCTGCCGCGGTACACGTCGGGGCGTCCGAACAGGGCGATCTGCAGACCGTCGCGGAACTGCTTCTCGCGCCACGGTTGGTTGAAGAACACGACGTGGAAGCGGCCGCTGCCATCGCCGACCACGGCCTCCACGATGCTGCGCCGGTTGCGCGCCTGACGCTTGGTGACGGAGCGCACCGTCACCAGCACCAGCGCCTCCTTGCCCGGCTCGAGATCGCTGACCCGGCACTCGTTGGTGCGGTCGATCCACCGACGCGGATACGTGGTGAGCAGGTCGAGGACCGTGAACACGCCCACCTCGTGCAGCGACGCGAGCTTCTTCTCGCCGACACCCTTCAACCGGTCGACCCCGATGGCCGACAGATCGCGCAGCGTGAGCGGCGGCTGGTCGGTCACTCGACGCCGAAGAGGTAGGGGTACAGGGGCTGCGCGCCGCGGTGCACCTCCACCTGCACACCCGGACGATGCTCGTCGAGCCAGGCGTGGATGACGTCGGTGTGCCCGGCCGTGGCGTCGACACCTTCGACGACGGTGACGATCTCGGCCCGCGGCCCGACCAGATGGTCGAGCAGTGCGACCGTGGCGCCGTCGAGCGAACCGCTGACCGCGACGATGCCGTCTCCCCTGACGATGCCGATCCAGTCGCCTTCGTCGATCGGCCCGGCGTCGCTGTTCGTGGCACGCACGGCCTGGGTGACCTCGCCCGTGACCACGCTCTCGGCGGCTTCGCCCATCTCCGCGCCGTTGGTCTCGGCGTCGGCCTCGGGGTCGTACAACACCAGCGCGGCGAGTGCCTCGGGCATGGAGCGGGTGGGGACGACGATGACCGTCTTCGTCGTCAGCGCGTCGAGCTGCTCGGCCACCGGGATGATGTTCTTGTTGTTCGGCAACACGACGACCTGCTGCGCGTTCACGGCCTCGACCGCGGAGAGCAGTTCGGCCGTGGACGGGTTCAGCGTCTGCCCGCCCGTGACCACGCCCTGCACACCGAGCTGACCGAACAGCTCGGACAGGCCCTGGCCGCTGGACACGGCGACCACCGCGCAGGTGACAGGCGGCAGGCCGGCCCCGGCCTTGGGCGGGTGGACGCCGAGCTCGTGCTCGCGGTGCATGTGCTCGTCGGCCATCTCCTCGAACAGGTCGGTGACACGGATCTTCTTCGGCCGGCCGTCGAGGTCGAGCGCCACCTCGATGGCGGCGCCGATGTCGTTGGTGTGCACGTGGCAGTTCCACAGGCCGTCGCCGCCGACGACGACGATGCTGTCGCCGATCTCGCCCCAGCCCTCCTTGAAGGCCTGGATGTTCGCGTCGTCGAGGTCCATGAAGTACATGACCTCGTAGCGCAGCTCGCTGACGTCGACCTCGCCGTCGGTGTGACGGTGGCTGATCGCGTCGAGCTGCTCCATCGACGGGCCGGGACCCTCGTCGGGCTCGGGCAGCGGCACCCCGTCGACGACGTGCAAGGCCGAGTCCAACAACAGCAGGAAGCCCGCTCCCCCGGCATCGACCACGCCCGCGTCCTTCAGGACGGGCAGCATCTCGGGTGTGCGGTCGAGCGCCGACTTGCCGGCGGCTCGGGCCGCGTGGAGCACGCCCGACAACGAGGCACCGGCCTGAGCCGCCTCGTGCGCACCATCGGCGGACTCGCGCACGACGGTGAGGATGGTGCCCTCGATGGGCTTGAGCACCGCCTGGTAGGCGGACGTGCTGGCGGCCTTCAGCGCCTCGGCGACCTTCGCGCCGGTGGCACCGGTCGCGCCGGACGCGCCCTTCAGGGTGGAGGCGATGCCGCGCAGGATCTGGCTGAGGATGACACCGCTGTTGCCGCGAGCGCCCATGAGGCTGCCGTGGGAAATGGCGTCGCACGTGGTGTCCATCCCCTCGGCCGCACCCTCGAGCTCGGCGACCACGGCGTCCAGCGTGCGGGCCATGTTGGTGCCCGTGTCGCCGTCGGGGACGGGGTACACGTTGAGGCGGTTGATACCGGGGGCGTGCGCCTTCATCGTGTCGCGAAAGGTGACGACGGTGCTGCGCAGCGCATCGGCGCCGAATCGTTCCAGGGTGGGCACGGCCGCCACACTACTGACGACCAGCCGCGATGTCTGCTCCGGTCACGTGGTGAACGGCGGGGTCGCGCTGGTAGCCTCCTTCCGCTCTATTGATCTCCGTGGAAGAAGTCTCGTCATGGCAGCAGTGTGTGAAGTGTGTGGCAAGGGCCCGAGCTGGGGCATGAACGTGTCGCACTCCCACCGTCGCACGAAGCGTCGTTGGAACCCGAACATCCAGCGTGTCCGCGCCCTCGTCGGTGGCGCGCCCAAGCGCCTCAACGTGTGCACGGGCTGCATCAAGAGCGGCAAGATCGTCAAGGCCGGCTGAGGCCAGCCGTGCAGGGCGTCGTCAAGAGCTACGACCCGGCATCGGGCGACGGCACCGTCGTCGCCGACACCGGCGACCTTCCCGAATTCGAACTCGCGAGCGACGCGCTCGACGGGTCGATCTTCCGCATGCTCCGGCAGGGTCAGCGTGTCGTGTTCGAACTGAACGCCGACGGCTGCGCCACCAAGTTGCGCCTCGGCAGCGAGGTCGACATGGAGACCCCCGACCACTGATCACGTGGTCGACGACGGCGAGCGATCGCCGTCACCGATCGCTGCGAACGATCCGCGCGATCGGAACAATCGATCGACGACGCCCGGCCGAACGGTCGGGCGTTTCGGTTTTTGGGGATCGTGTTTGACACAATGATCGAAGACACAACGTCGTGTCGGTGTCCTTCACAAGGAGAACCTTGTCCATGAGCGGTACCACCACCAACCAGCGGCTCCAGCAGTGGGTCGCCGACTGGGCAGCGATCATGCAGCCCGACGACATCTACTGGTGCGACGGCTCGGCCGAGGAGTACGACCGCCTGTGTCAGGTGCTCGTCGACGCCGGCGTGTTCACCAAGCTCGACGAGGCCAAGCGCCCGAACAGCTACTGGGCCCACAGCGACCCGGGCGACGTCGCCCGCGTCGAGGACCGCACGTTCATCTGCGCCGAGAACGAGATCCGACGCCGGCCCCACCAACAACTGGCGGGCCCCCGACGAGATGCGCGCCGAGATGACCGCTCTCTACACCGGCTGCATGAAGGGCCGCACCATGTACGTGGTGCCGTTCAGCATGGGTCCGCTCGGTTCGCCCATCGCCCACATCGGCGTGCAGCTCACCGACTCGGCCTACGTGGCCACGAACATGCGCATCATGACCCGCATGGGCCAGGGCGCGCTCGACGTGCTGGGCGACGACCAGTGGGTGCCGTGCCTGCACTCGGTCGGCGCGCCGCTCGAGCCGGGCCAGGCCGACGTGCCCGTGGCCGTGCAACCCCGACAACAAGTACATCGTCCACTTCCCCGAGACCCGCGAGATCTGGAGCTTCGGCTCGGGCTACGGCGGCAACGCACTGCTCGGCAAGAAGTGCTTCGCGCTGCGCATCGCCTCGGTGATGGCCCGCGACGACGGCTGGCTGGCCGAGCACATGCTCATCCTCAAGCTCACCAACCCCCAGGGCGAGAGCAAGTACATCGCCGCCGCCTTCCCCAGCGCCTGCGGCAAGACCAACCTGGCGATGCTCGTGCCCACCATCCCGGGTTGGAAGGCCGAGACCATCGGCGACGACATCTGCTGGATGAAGTTCGGGGCCGACGGCCGCCTGTACGCGATCAACCCCGAGGCCGGCTTCTTCGGCGTCGCCCCCGGCACCGGCTGGGACACCAACGCCAACGCGATGCACAGCCTGTGGGGCAACAGCATCTTCACCAACACCGCGCTCACCAGTGAGGGCGACGTGTGGTGGGAGGGCATGAGCGACGACAAGCCCGCCCGCGCCACCGACTGGAAGGGCAACGCGTGGACGCCCGAGACCGAGACACCGGCCGCCCACCCGAACGCCCGCTTCACCGCCCCGGCCAGCCAGTGCCCGGCCATCGCCGCCGAGTGGGAGGACCCGGCCGGCGTGCCGATCAGCGCCATCCTCTTCGGTGGCCGCCGCCGCACCACGGTCCCGCTGGTCACCCAGGCGTTCGACTGGGAGCACGGCACCTTCCTCGGCAGCATCATGGCCAGTGAGACCACGGCCGCCCAGCAGGGTGCCGCCGGCATCCTCCGCTTCGACCCGATGGCCATGCTGCCGTTCTGCGGCTACAACATGGCCGACTACTTCGCCCACTGGCTGAAGGTCGGCAAGGCCACCGACGAGGCCAACCTGCCGAAGATCTTCTTCGTCAACTGGTTCCGACGCGACGACGACGGCCGCTTCCTGTGGCCCGGCTACGGCGAGAACAGCCGCGTGCTGAAGTGGGTGTTCGAGCGTGTGGCCGGCACCGCCGGCGCCACCCGCACGGCCATCGGCGACCTGCCGCTGCCCGGCGACCTGGACCTCAGCGGCCTCGATGTCAGCGACGACGACCTGGCCACGCTGCTGGCCGTCGACGCCGACGGTTGGAAGGGCGCCATCCCGCAGATCGAGGAGCACTTCGCCAAGTTCGGCGACGCCCTGCCGGCCGAGCTGAAGACCCAGCTCGACACGCTCTCCGCCGCCCTCTGACCAGGAGCATCTCGCGCCCACGGGCGCGAGATGTCCCGGATCTGGGAGTTGTCGCGCCCGCGGGCGCGGTGTGACCCGATTTCGGGACGTTTCGCGCCCAACCGACGCGCCCGCCCGAGCCCGGTGGTCAGCCGGTGGTGGCGATGAGCATGGCGCGGATGCCGAGACCCATCACGAACAGGCTGCCGAAGCCGTACAGCATGTAGATGCGGTGCTTCATCTGGAAGCGGTAGCTGTAGATGATGGCCACGGCGATGATCGCGACGAAGCCGTAGAACGCATGGAACTGCGGCAGCGGCACCTTGTACTTGCCGACCATGATGACACCGAGGATCACCTGCACGAACACGGTGACCTGGGCGATGCCGATGAACCACCACAGCGCCCTCGAGCGCAACGGCGTCACCCAGTTGGCGGTGAGCGCCCACAGGCCGGCCAGGCCGTTGCCGATGATGACCACCCAGGCCCAACCGTGATGAATGTCCTTGACGGTCTCGAGACCCGCAGCGAGCATCAGATGGAGGCTACTCGCCGCACCCGAAACCACCCACGAACGAGATGATCGTGTCGGCGTTCGATGCACCGGTGAGGAAGCCCGAGAGGCCGTCCTCGATGTAGAACGACGGACCGCTGATCTCGTCGCCCGGGTTCACCTTCGCCGCCGGGTAGGTGGCCCGCAGGAACTCGACGCTGCCGCCGATGCCGAGGCCGGCGTCGGTGGTGAGACCGAACGGGTCGATCGTCGACCCGTCGATGGCCGGGCCGTAGGTGTAGGCGGCGAAGTGACGGAACCCGCTCGCCGCGGGCGACTCGTCGGAGAAGAACAGCGCCAGGTCGTGCCAGTCGACGAATCGCACCGACGTGCCGGGGCACGCTGCGCCGATGGCGATGGGGTCCTGCCAGCCGCTGTCGTTGGTGGGCGCACCGAGGATCGCCGTGACGTACCCGATGGTCTCGTCGGCGTCGGCGCCGAACAGTGCGTCGCCGAGCCCTCCCGACGACAGGTCGAGGCCGTCGACCACGGGGATCGTGGTGGTGGGCGCAACCGTCGTGGTGCTGGACGTGGTGCTCGTGCTGGTGCTGCTGCTCGTGCTCGACGCGGTCGTGTCGACCACCGTCGTCGACGTGCTGGAACTGGTGGACGAGCTGCTGTCGGCGCTGCTCTGCTCGTCGCTGCACGCGCTGGCAGTGAGCGCCAGGGCACCGACGGCGAGGCCGACCAGGAAACGACGAGACGTCATGGGATCAGTCTGCCAGCCCGCCGCCGCCGCGAACGTGCAGGTCAGCGAATGAGCGTGTCGGCCTCGTGGCCGCCCTCGACCAACCGCAGCGCACCGTCGACGACATCGACGACCGTCACCGAGCAGTTGTCGAGGCTGCGGATGACCAGACGGTCGTCGCCCAGGGCCGCCCCGATGACCGCGTTGATGGCGACGAAGTGGCTGAACACCACCGTGTCGTGGTCGAGTGCGGCGATCGCCGACACGACGCCGTCGCGAAAGTCGGTGTACGGCGCGCCGAGCTCGGCCCACGTGCCGCCCATGGCCGCACGCAGCCATTCGACGCGATCGGCCATCGCCACGCCGTCGGGTGACGGGATCTCGGCGACCGCCGGGCTCGATCGCGCGCCGCGGTCCTCCAGGCCGTGCTCAGCGGGAACGCCGTCTGCTGGCAGCGCAGCAGCGGGCTGCTCACCACCGGCAGCGGACCCACCGGCGTCAGCCGCCGGGCCACGGCCATGGACTGTTCGCGACCGACCTCGTCGAGACCGGGGTCGGGGTCGGTGTCCCAGCCCGCCGCGGCCCGTCCGTGACGCACCAGGAACACGCGGATCATTCGAACAGCCAGCCGTCGCGCAGGGGTTCGGACGAGCCGGCGACGATGAACCACTCGTGACCGAAGGCGAAGGCGAACTGCTCGTCGGGCATGGTGCTGAAGAACCCGGCGTCGGTGATCTGGCTCTTGTGGCAGCGGATCGACTCGCGCTTCTGCTGCACGTAGGCCGACACGTCGACCCGGAGGCGTGAGTCTCGGCCTCGGGTGTGCCGATCGGGTTGCCGTCGTCGGCCGGGCCGTTGGGGTCCCAGTCCTCGCCGTCGGGACCGCCAGTGCCGCCGGCCTCGCGGGCCATGCTCGAAGAAGCGCACCATCGCGTCGCGGTTCATCGTGGTCTCGAACACGACCGGGCGTGTCGGCCAGTTCGGCGGCGCGGTGGCCGACCGGTGTGCACCTTGATGTGGTCGGGATGACCGTAGTTGCCGTGCCAGTCGTAGCGTCGTCAGCACGTCGGCCTGCTCCTCGCGCAGGATCGCCGCCAGCTTCTCGGCCGCCTCGTCGAGCGGTGCCTGCAGGAACGAGTGCTCGTGGCCGTTCTGCTCCCAGCCGGTCATGCCGCTGTCGGCGTAGCCGAGCCACTCGACGCGGTGCACGCCGAGCACTGCTGCCGACGCGGCGGTCTCCGCACGGCGACGGTCGACGAGCGTCTCGCCGGGCGCGAGGTCGTCGGGGACCTCACCGTGATCGCCGTTGGTGGCGACGACCAGCACCACCCGGTGACCCTCGGCGACGGCTCGCGCGATCGTCCCACCGGTGGAGATGCTCTCGTCGTCGGGATGTGCGTGGAAGCAGACGAGGGTTCCCATCGAGGGAACTGTCTATCAGCGGTCGGCGCCACCCGCGTCGGCGACCGCTCCACTGGCCACGAGCGCGTCGATGCGGTCGGCGGCGAGGCCCCAATCGGCCAGCACCGCGCGCGAGTGCTGGCCGGGATGGGCCGGTGGCCGAGATCACCTCGGGTTCGGTGCGCGAGAAGCGCGGCGCCGGACGCGGGTTGGGTGACGCCGGCGACCTCGATGAACGTGCCCGCGGGCGACGTTGTGCGGGTGCTCGGCGGCCTCGCCCATGTGAGCACCGGGGCGAAGCAGACGTCGGTGTGCTCCATCAAGGCGCACCACTCGTCGCGGGTCTTGGTCAGGAACAGTCGAGCGCAGGCGTTCCTTCAACTGCGGCCACAGCGCCTGGTCCATCTGCTGGGCGAACTCGGGGTCGCCCTCGAGACCGGTGATGCGCATCAACTCGGCGTAGAACTGTGGCTCGATCGAGCCGAGCGAGATGTACTTGCCGTCGCTGCACTCGAACACGTCGTAGAAGTGGGCACCGGTGTCGAGCAGGTTCGTGCCGGGGGCGTGCTCGTCGAACATGCCGATGGTGCGGAACGCCCAGAACATGCTCATCAGCACGGCGGCACCGTCGACCATCGCGGTGTCGACGACCTGACCCTTGCCGCTGCGCTGCGCCTCGAGCAGCGCACACACCACGCCGTAGGCGAGGAACATGCCGCCGCCGCCGAAGTCGCCGACCATGTTCAGCGGCGGCACCGGTGCCTCGCCGGCCCGACGGAAGTGGGCCAGCGCACCGGCCAGCGAGATGTAGTTGATGTCGTGGCCGGCGGCCTGCGAGTACGGGCCGTCCTGGCCCCACCCGGTCATGCGCCCGAAGACCAGCTTCGGGTTGCGGGCCAGGCAGACGTCGGGGCCGACGCCGAGGCGCTCCATCACACCGGGGCGGAAGCCTTCGATGATCGCATCGGCACCCTCGACCAGATCGAGCAACGTGGCGACGCCGTCGGGGTGCTTCAGGTCGAGCGCGACGTTGCGGCGGTTGCGCAGCATCACGTCGTAGTGCGCGGTGTCGGGCGCAGGGCCGCGCACGGCCTGGGCTCGATCGACGCGGATGACCTCGGCGCCCATGTCCGACAGCAACATGGCTGCGAACGGGCCGGGGCCGATGCCGGCGATCTCGATGATGCGATATCCAGTGAGGGGACCTGCCATGGCCGCCGTTTTAGTGGACGGCCCCGCGGAACCCGTCACCCGACCGCGCTCGGCGCGATCAACCGGCCCGACGCAGGTGGCTGTGGATGCTGTCGACGAACAGCGGCCACAGCGGCTCGGGCAGGTCGTGGCCCATGTCGGCGACGAACAACAGGTGCGCCCCAGGGATGAGCTCGGCGGTGCGGAAGCCGCCGCTGGGCGTGATGAGCGCGTCGTCGCGACCGTGGATGACGAGCGTGGGCACGTCGAGCTGCTGCAGCCCCTCGGTGCGCGGGCCGCTCGCATAGATGGCAGCCATCTGGCGGGCGCCGCCGTCGGGGTAGAACGACCGGTCGTACGAGGCGGCCGCGGCCTCCTTCACCTTCTGCTCGTCGGCGTACTTCTTCGACTGCCACACCATCCACTTCGGCGATTCGTCGATGTACGCCTGGCGGTCGGTGGCGGGCGGCGACAGCAGCACCGCGGCGACCTCGGGTGCCGGCTGGCCCACTTCCGGCTCACCGGGCATGCTCATCACCGAGACGAGGCTGCGCACCCGGGTGGGGTGCTCGATCGCCATGGTCTGGACGATCATCCCGCCCATCGACGCACCCATGATGTGGGCGCGCTCGATGCCGAGGTGGTCGAGCAGGCCGATGGCATCGGCCGCCATGTCGGTGAGCGTGTACGGCACCTCGGGCAGCGGCTGCTCGGTGAGCGCCGCCATGATGACCGCACCGATGTCGACGGTCTGGCCGTCGAGCTTGGTCGACAGACCGCAGTCGCGGTTGTCGAAGCGGACGACGTGGAACCCTCCGTCGGCGAGCAGCCGACAGAAGCGGTCGTCCCATGCCGTCATCTGGGCCGTGAAACCCATGACGAGGAGCAGCGTGGGATCGTCGGGCGAACCGAACGTGTCGTACTCGAGTTCCATACCGGTCTGAACGAGGGCGCGAGGCATCGGAGCAGACTACCTTCGGTGGCCATGACGGTCTTCGGTGTCCATGTCGGGTTGCAGCACACCACCGCGGACGAGCTCCGCACGGTGTGGCAGCGGATCGAATCGCTCGGCTTCGGCTGGATCAGCGTGTGGGACCACTTCTACGGGGCGACGGGCAAGCCCGACGACGCCGCGTGCCTCGAAGCCGTCGCGATGCACGCCGCCCTCGCGTGCAGCACCACGAAGGTGCGCTGCGGCTCGCTGGTGTACAGCGTCGGCTACCGACACCCCGCGGTGCTCGCCAAGGCCATCACGGCCATCGATCAGCTCAGTGGCGGTCGTGCCGACATGGGCATCGGTGCCGGGTGGGCGAAGGTCGAGTACGACGCGTACGGCATCCCCTTCCCCGGCATCAAGACCCGCATGGACCAGCTCGAGGAGGGCATCCAGTGCCTGCGCGGGCTGCTGCACGACGACGTCACCACGTTCGAGGGCGAGCACTTCACGCTCGCCGAAGCCCGCAACGAACCGCGCCCGGTGCAGGCGAAGCTGCCCATCTGGATCGGCGGCGGCGGCGAGAAGCGCACGCTGAAGATCGCCGCGCGGTACGCCGACGGATGGAACGTCCCGTTCATCGCTCCCGACGCCTTCGCTCACAAGAGCGCCGTCCTCGACCAGCACTGCGCCGATGTCGGCCGCGACCCGAGCGAGATCAAGCGGGCCGTGAACCTCGGCCTCGCGTACACCGACGAGAGTCTGCGCCAGCAGTTCGGCGCACTCGCCGACATGGTCCGACCCGGCGTGCTCAGTGGCAGCGACGACGAGATCGTCGACCGCATCGGCCAGTACGTGGAGGCCGGCGCCGACCAGGTGAACATCGCCCTGCGCGCGCCGTTCCAACTCGACCCGATCGAGCGGTTCGCGGCGGCACTGCACCTGTCGGCGGACGCCGCGTGAAGGTGCACGTCTACGCCCCCGGCCGGGTGAACCTGATCGGCGATCACACCGACTACACCGGCGGTCTGGTCATGCCGATGGCCGTCGACCGGTACACCGAGATCCAGGGCCGGCGTGGCGGCGACCGAGTGCGACTCACGTCGTTCGACGAGGCCGAGCCGGTCGACCTGCCGCTGCACGTCGACGACCCGCAGCACGCCGAACCGGCATGGGCGAAGTACGTCGCCGGTGTGGTGGCGGAACTGTCGCCGTCGGTCGGGTTCACGGGCCAGGTGAGCACCGACATCCCCATCGGCGCCGGGCTGTCCAGCAGCCACGCGCTGCAGGTGGCGGTGGCACTGGCACTGGGCTACGACGGCTCCACGACCGAGCTGGCTCAGCTCACCCAGCGGGCCGAGAACCGGTCGTCGGGAGTTCCCACCGGCATCATGGACCAGTTGTCCATCGTGTCGGGCGTGAAGGGCCACGCGCTGTTGATGGACTGCGGCGCCCTCACCGTGCAGCCGGTGCCGCTGCCGGGCGACCTGGAGATCGTGGTGCAGTTCATCGCCCATCGAACATTGGTCGGCAGCGCCTACGCCGATCGTGTGGCCGAGTGCGCCGCCGTCGAGCAGCTCATCGGTCCGCTCCGCGAGGCGACGCCGGAACAGGCACGAGCCATCGAGGACCCCGTCCTGCGGATGCGGGCGCTGCATGTCACCACCGAGAACCAACGGGTCCGCGACTTCGCCCAGGCCCTGCGCGCCGGCGACCTGGTGGAGGCCGGACGCATCGTGCGCGACGGCCACGAGAGCCTGCGCCTGCTGTACGCGACGTCCACGCCCGTCATGGACGCCGCCGTCGAGGCGTTGTGCGCCACGCCCGGCGTGTACGGGGCACGCATGACCGGTGGCGGATTCGGGGGTTGTGTGGTCGCCCTCACCGAACCCGGTGCACTCACCCAGGGCTGGGTCGTGCAGGCCGTCGACGGCGCTCGTGCCGTCATCGACGGCTGAGGCAGGGCGCGCCACGCAGTAGCCTGCGCTCGACATCAAGGAGTTCGGGATGACGGTCAAGGTCCTCGCCGACGGGTTGCACTTCGCAGAGGGCCCGCGCTGGCACCAGGGAAAGCTGTGGTTCAGCGACTTCCACGATCACGCGGTCAAGACCGTCGACCTCGATGGTCACGTCGAGACCAAGGTGGTCCTCGAGGACCAGCCGAGCGGCCTCGGGTGGATGCCCGACGGACGCATGCTCATCGTGTCCATGCATCAGCGCGCCGTCCTGCGCATGGAGTACGACGCCCTCGTCGTCCACGCCGACCTGTCCCAGATCGCCACCTTCCACTGCAACGACATGGTCGTCGATCGCATCGGCCGCGCCTACGTCGGCAACTTCGGGTTCGACCTCGACGCCGCCATCACCGGCGGCGACTTCCGCGGGGCGCTCGGTCGCTACGAGGGCGCCGCACTCGCCCGCGTCGACCCGCACGGCGCGGTGCACGCGGTGGCCTCCGGTTTGAAGTTCCCCAACGGCATGGTGCTCACTCCCGACGGCGGCACCCTCGTGGTCGCCGAGTCGCTCGGGCGACGGCTGACGGCGTTCGACGTGGGCATCGACGGCAGCCTCACCAACCAGCGCGTCTGGGCCGAACTCGACGCGACGCCCGACGGCATCTGCCTCGATGCCGAAGGTGCCATCTGGTTGGCCGACGCGTCCGGCCCGCGGGCCATCCGCGTCGCCGAGGGTGGCGCGGTGCTCGACGAGGTCGTCACCAGCCGCCCCTGCTACGCGGTGATGCTCGGCGGGCTCGACGGCCGCACCCTGTTCCTGGCCACGGCGACGACGTCGCTGTCGTCGCTCGCCGCGGCGAACCGCGACGGCTGCATCGAGGTCACCGAGGTGTCGGTGCCCCACGCCGGTCTGCCCTGATCGGGCAGCAGCTCACTCGAGCAACTTGCGCTTCTGCGACTCGAACTCCTCGGGCGTGATGCTGCCTCGCTCGAGCAGACCTTCCAGGCGCTCGAGCTGCTCGGGCACGGACAGGCCCGACGCCGTCGGGCCGCTCCCCGACGCACGCCGACCGCGCACCTTCTCGACCTCGCTGTGGAGCAGGTTCTGCACGCCCGCCGGGTCCTTGATGTCGGTGAACCGCTGCTGGCCGTCCTCGCCACCGGACTCGATGAGCAGGTCGCCGGCGCCGAGCATGCGCTCGAAGACGCCCTGGCTGAAGTTGATGTTGTTCACCCGGTCGAGGGGGATCTCCATGCCACGCTTGGCGACGAGGCCCTGGCGGAAGATGACGCGCTGCGAGGTGATCACGAAGTCGGTGTTCTGCCAGGTGAGCGCCCTGTAGGCCAACCAGCAGCCGGTTCCGATCAGCACGACGAGCACGACTGGGCGAAGGATGTCCTTCAGGGTGCCGTCGTCGAGCGTGAGCGCCCAGATGCCCACGAGGATGGTGGCGGCGAGGGCCAACGCCGGCTCGGCGAAGTACCACCAGTGCGGATGCATGTCGAGCGCGATGGTCTCGCCGTCGTTCAGGTGCTTCTTCGGAAACGTCATGTCCCGGACTGTAGCCGCCTCGTCCCGGCGCGCTCAGGAACAGTGTGACACCCACCCTCTAGGGTGACGCCGTGCACGGTGACCACCTTCTCTCGGGCCTCGACCCGGCCCAGCGCGAGGCCGTCACCACCACGGCCGCCCCGCTGGCGGTCATCGCCGCGGCAGGCTCGGGCAAGACGATGGTGCTCACCCGGCGGATCGCCCATCGGGTGGCCGAGGGCACGGCGATCCCCCGCCACGTCCTCGCCCTCACGTTCACACGCGACGCGGCGGCCGAGCTGAAACGACGCTTGCGTCGCCTCGACATCCGCGAGCCCATCGAGGCCGGCACGTTCCACAGCGTCGCCCTGCGGCTGCTGCGCGACCGGGCGCTCGCCCGGAACGAGACACCGCCGCAGGTGGCCAACGACCGCGTCCGGCTGGTGCGCGAGTCGCTCACCTCACTGAAGCTGCGCGCCGAGGCCTACCAGGCGATGACCGACATCGACTGGGCCCGGGCCCGCCTCATCGAGCCCCGTCGCTACGACGCCGCGTGTCGTTCCGAGCGGCGCCGCAGCGGCGTGCCCGCATCGCGGTTCGCCGAGCTGTTCGACGCCTACGAGCAGCTGAAGCGCCGGCGTGGCGTGGTCGACTTCGACGACCTGCTCGTGCACCTGCTCCACGCCCTGCGCGACGACCCGACCTGGGCCGAGGCGGTGCGCTGGCGCTACCGCCACCTGTTCGTCGACGAGGCCCAGGACCTGAACCCACTGCAGCACGCCGTGCTCGAAGCACTGCGCGACGGCCGCGCCGACCTGTGCCTGGTCGGCGATCCGCGTCAGGCCATCTACGGCTGGAACGGCGCCGACCACACCACGCTGGCCAACGTCGAGGTGCGCTATCCCGGCATCACGGTCGTGCCGCTCACCTCGAACTACCGCTGCTCGCCGCAGGTGGTGCGCGCCGCGGCTGCCGCGCTCTCGGCCGCCGGCCAGCTCGACGATTCGCGCAGCGAGCTGCCGTCCGGTCGCTCCGTCGACGTACAGCAGTACGCCGACGACACGGCAGAGGCCGAAGGCGTCGTGCGCCAGATTCGCGATCTGCTGCACCAGCACTCCGGTCGACGGCTCGCGGTGCTGGCCCGCACCAACGACCAGATCACGAACATTCAGCGGGTGTTCGCCCGCCACGGACTGGCCACCGAGCGCACCGTCGGCCGCTCGCCGCTCGAGATCGCCGTGGCCGACGCGGCCCGGTGCACGAACCGCGAGCAGCTCGCCGCATGGGTCGACGGCATCTTCTCCGATGCCGGCGACCCCATCCGCCTGCGCGTCGCCGAGGAAGTCGACCGATTCCTCACGTCGGGCGAGACCGGCAGCTTCCGCAACTGGGTCGAGCTGCGCAGCCCGTTCGACGACCTCGACGACGGCCCGTCCGACGACGCGGTGTCGCTGCTCACGTTCCACGCCGCCAAGGGCCGCGAGTGGTGGGGTGTGTTCGTCATCGGTGCGGAGGATCAACTCATCCCGCACTCGTCGGCCAGCAGTGCCGACCAACTGGCCGAGGAGGCGCGCCTGTTCTACGTGGCCCTCACCCGCGCCGAACAGCACCTGGTCATCACCCACGCCGAGGTGCGCGCCGAACGGCCGGTGGCACCCAGCCGCTGGCTGCCTGCCGTCCTCGACACGGTCGACGACGACGCTGCCCGTTCCGCCGCCCGTCAGCCGCACCTGGCGTCCGCCGGCCGCCGATCCCCTTGCGCCGTACCGCGAGTGGCGCGCTGCGGTCGCCCGCGTGTCGGGTCAGCCGGAGCGCTCGGTGTGCCCCGACCGGGTGCTGCGTTCGCTGCTCGAGTCGCCGCCCACGGATGCGAGCGACCTCGCCCAGCGGTTGGGCATCACCGAGTCGGCAGCGGCCCGCCTGCGGCCGCTGCCACCGCCGCTCGACGTGCCGGTCAGCCGCTGACCGGCGTCAGCAGCACGGGATGGACGAATTCGGTGCATGCCCCGCTCACATCGACGCACGCCTCACCCATCAAGGTCACGGTCTTGGTGCCATCACCATTGTCGGTGACGGTGTATGAGCCACCGCCCGACAGCGTGGCACCGCTGCCGCCACCGCTGAGTCCGACCGCGCCGCCCGTTTCACCGGATGGACTCTGACTGAACGTCCCGGATCCACCGGTGAATGTGACGGCGAGATCGAACGGTTCGGTGAGGCTGGCGACCGTACCGGAGATGGACACACCATCGCCGTTGAAGCTCGCCGAGTACGACGTCGACTTCGTGTCGAACTCGATGCTGGCCGTACCGATGCCGCGCTTGGACCGCGCCTCGAGGGCCACCGTGCCGGTCTGGTCCTTCTCACCGGGAGCCGTGTAGGTGAACTCGGCGTCGGCCGGCAGCGGCGTGGACGACGGCTCGACGCTGGTGGCGCCACCGCTGAGGAGGGCCGTCACGGTGCCGCCGGTCGGCGCCCCGTCGATCCTGCTGCGCGGCTGGGCACTGATCGTCGCCTGCTCGCCGGGCCGCATTCCCTTCGGCCCCGCCGACGGTGTGGCGGTCAGCGTGACGCAACGTCCCGACTTCCACCCGGCGACAGCGGCGTCGACGATCTGCATCATGATCATCGCCCCCATCAGCTGACCCAGCACCGCGGCCCCGCGCACGAACTCGGCGGTGACGCTGCCGCCCTGCCGATGGACGTCGATCGTGCCGAGCCCGAGCTCACCGGTGGACGTCATGTCGATGAACTGCCCCTTGCCGTTCGCGTAGTCCGCCCACTGGATGCGGTTGGTCCCGGTCTTCGACAACGGCTCGGCGTCGTCCCCGACCGCACGCTGACGTTCATGTCCATCGACGCGTTCTGACCGACGCCACCCTTGCTGGCGCGCACGTCGATCAGTGCGCTGATGTCGACGACACCGTTGGCATCCGGGCACACCTCGATCTCCGACTTGGCCGTGAACTGGATCTCGACCCCGCTCTTCTCCGTGCCCTTGTACTCGATCTGCAGACCCGTCTTGGCGAGCGACGACGACAGCTTCATGCCGTCCTTCGTCGGCCTCGTCTCGGTCTCGCCCGGCTGCATCCGACCCGAACTGCTGACCAACGCACTCGCAGTCACCGCCAAGGCCATGTACCCCATGAAGATGCCCGTCGCCGCGGCACCCTGCGGCGTGCCGGTCGCCGCAACCCGCCGCAATCCGCTGGACGGTGAGGGCACGCCGGCGTCGAGCACGCCCTGAATGGGTGCCCACGCGTCCGTCAACGCCGTCGCCAGTACCTCGGGCCCGCCCGCGGCCGCGGCCAGACCCGACATCTCGGCCGCGGCCAGCTCGACGCGCAGCGACAGGTCCGACGACACCGCCATCTGCTCCTCCACAGGCCGTGCCAGCACGTCGGCGACCAGGGCATCCATCTTCGGCTGGTCCACCGTGCCGTCGTCGGCGACGATCTCGGCCAGCGCCTCGTCGGTGATCCGTCCGTCGACGATCATTCCGGTGGACGCCACCGCGCTGTTCACGGCCGAGCCGCTCGTCACGCCGGACCCGCTGTCACCTCCTCCGCACGCGGTGATGAAGAGCGCGAGCACGACGAGACACGATGGGATCCGCATGCCCTGATGGTGAACCCGCCGTGCGCCGAGCGCATCGGGGAATCCCACATCCGTCACCAGGCCGTCAGTCGGCTCGACGTCCGCCCATCAACCGGTCGAACACCTCGGGCGGCATCGACAGGAACAACCCGGTCGCCTCGGCGCACAGCCGATCGTCGTCGGCCACACGCAGCTCGCCCTTGACGAAGATCTTCCGACCCTCGATGCGGTCGATGTCGCCCACCAGGCGCAGCTTCTGGCGCAGCGGCGTCGGCGAGCGGTAGTTCACGCTGAGGTTGGCGGTCATGCCGGGGTTGCCCGACAGCCCCTGGGCGAAGCCCAGCAACTCGTCGAACGCGGCGGCGATGAACCCGCCGTGCACGCAACCGGGCGGCCCTTCGTAGGCGCTGCCGAACGTGACCACACCCGTCACCCGAGTGCCGTCGACCGCCATCTCGATGGGCGGCGCCAGTGGGTTGAGCGGCCCGACGAGCGGGCTGTGATCGATGAACAACGACTCCTGGTAGTTCGCCAGCGATGCCTCACCGCCCTCGTACGGCCGGCCGTGCGACGACGACTCGAGGATGGCGACCGCCTGTTGCACGAGGTCGCTCGCCGCGGCGAACGAACCCGAGTCGGCGGTCGACGAGGCCAGCTCCTCGATGATCGCTCGGCATGCCGACGCGAGGTGCTGACGGGTGTCGCCGGCGAGGCGGTCGGTCTGCCCCTCGCTGCTGATCACGCGAGGTCCACGATGACCGGGGCATGGTCGCTCGGCGACTGGCCCTTGCGCGCGTTGCGGTCGACCACGCTGAACGTGCACCGCTCGGCGACCGACTTCGTGCCGAGCACGAGGTCGATGCGCAACCCGCGTCCCTGATGGAAGTCGCCGGCGCGGTAATCCCACCAGCTGTACAACTTGGCGTCGGGGTGGTGCTGGCGGAACAGGTCGACCATGCCCCAGTCGCACAGCGCCTGCAACTCGGCTCGCTCTTCGGGACTGACGTGCGTGGCACCGACGAACTTGGCCGGGTCGTACACGTCGAGGTCGGTCGGCGCGATGTTGAAGTCGCCCGTCACCACGACCTGCTCGTCGGGCGTGCTGAGTGCGGCGACGTGGCGACGCAACTGGGCCAGCCAACGCAGCTTGTACTGGTAGTGGTCGTTGTCGAGCGAGCGGCCGTTCGGCACGTACACGCTCGTCACCTTCACTCCCCCACACGTGGCGGTGATGATGCGCGCATCGGGGTCGGCCTCGCCGCCGTCGGCGAAGTTCGACACCACGTCGGTGAGGCCCACCTTCGACAGAATGGCCACACCGTTCCACTGCCCCTGGCCGTGATGGGCACTCTCGTACCCCATCTCGGCGAACGTGAGCGCAGGGAAGGCGTCGTCGGCGAGCTTGGTCTCCTGCATGCACAGCACGTCGGGCTGCACGTCGGCGAGCCACTCCTGCACACGAGGCAGGCGCGCCTTGAGCGAGTTCACGTTCCAGGTGGCGATGCGCATACGAGCCTCACGCCCCCTGTTGCTTGGCGGCCGCCTTCGATGCCGCCTTCTTCGCCGGAGCCTTCTTGGCAGCGGCCTTCTTGGCCGGAGCAACGGCAGCCGGAGCGGCGGCGGCCTTGGCGGCCTTGACGGGCGTCGCCGCAGTCTTCTTGGCGGCGGCCTTCTTGGCCGGCGCGGCGGCCTTGGCAGCGGCCTTCTTGGGGCCGGCTTGGCCGGCGCGGCCTCGACCGCCGCGACGATCTCGACGGGGCCGGTGCCGCCTTCTTGGCGGCCCGCTTGGCCTTCGCAGGCGCCGGCGTGTCGGCTGCCGGCTCGACGACCGGGGCGGCCTCGACCGGCTCGGCCGCCTTCTTCGCCGCTTTGCGCGGTGCCTTGGCGGCCTTGGCCGGCTTCGACTCGACCGGGACGGCCTCGCCCATGCCCGGCACCGAGAGATCGATGCTGCGCTTCTCGGGCACGAACTTCTCGACGACGAGCGTGATGGCCTCGCCCAGCTTCATGAACTCGCGGGCGCTGCGGGGCGTCGGGCTCGCCATGAGGCGCAGCGGGACGTAACCCATGACCTCGCCGACCTTCACGTAGGCCCCGTGCGACGAGTAGTGGTCGACGATGGCGTTGACGCTGGTGCCCACCGGATGGTGCTCGACGAACGACAGGAACGACATCAACTCGTTCACGCCGCCTCCCTTGGGCGAGGCGGCCATGGCCGCCTCGGCGATGGGAACTTCGACCTCGATGGGCGTCGGCGATTCGGCAGCAGCTGCAGCGGCGGTTGCGGCGGCGGCGGACTTGGCCCCGCCGCGCCCACGACGACCCGACGGCTTCGCCGCAGCCGGGGTGGCGGCCGGCGTGGCGCCGGGCAGCACCGCGCCGGGCGGCGGCGCGGTGGGCACGGGCATCGGCAGGCTGGCATCGGGGCTGCCGACGCGCACGGTGCCGGCGGACTCGGCCTTGGAACCACGGCCGCGGCGCTTGGCCTCGGCCGTCACCTTGCGGCTCAGCGGTCCACGGACGGGGAGGCGCGGCACGAACACCCAACCGATGTGGGGCACTGGCTTGCCACCGATGAGCCGACCTTCGTCGAACAGCCAGTCGTACTGGCCGTGGAACTCCTGGTAGCTGTCGTTGGTGAGGATGATCGCGTTCACCTTGTTGGCGATGCTCAGCACGAACGCATCGCCGCGGCCGATGGCGCCGGCGGGCGGTGCGACGAGCTCGTTGTTGTTCACGGCCTCGTCGAACTCGGTGACCTCCTTGGCATCGATGCGATGCCCGAAGGTGGCGTCGACGACGACGGTGATGAGCGCTTCGGGATGCTCCTGCATGAACGCCAACACCGCCTCGTTCAACTGCTTGAGGCTGGGCTGGGAGCGACCCTCGGTCGCGATGTTGGAACCGTCGACGACGACATGATGCGGCATAACCCGGCCAGCCTACGATGCCCCGGTGTCCAATACTTCCTCGCAGTTCACGGCGGTCCTCTGGGACTTCGGTGGCGTCATCCTCAGCAGTCCCTTCGAAGCGTTCAACCGCTACGAGCACGAGCAGGGCCTGCCCCTCGACTTCATCCGCACGGTGAACGCCACCAACCCGCACGACAACGCCTGGGCGAAGCTCGAGCGGAGCGAGGTGAACGGTCGCGAGTTCGACGAGATCTTCGCCACCGAGTCGGCCGCGCTCGGCCACCGCATTCCCGGCGCCGATGTGCTCGCGCTCCTGTCGGGCGACGTTCGGCCGGAGATGGTCGAGCTGCTCGACCGGGTGAAGGACGCCGGCTACCTCACGGCGTGCCTGACGAACAACGTGCTCGGCGACCACCCCGACTCGGACCGCGCAGCACAGGTCGGCGCGATCATGATGCGCTTCGACGCGGTCGTCGAGAGCAGCAAGGTGGGCGTGCGCAAGCCCGAGCCGCGGTTCTACGAGATCGCCTGCGAACTGCTCGGCGTGCAGCCGAGCCAGTGCGTGTTCCTCGACGACCTGGGCATCAACCTCAAGCCCGCCGCGGCCATGGGCATGACCACGATCAAGGTGCTCTCGGCCGAACAGGCCATCGCCGACCTGACCCGCATCCTCGGGTTGTAGGAGTTCACACACCGCGCCCGATCACCGGTCGCGATACTCCGGGATGACGTGTTGCTTGATGAAGTCGAGCCGACGCCGCAGAAGCGCCGCGTTCTCCACGGTCGGAGATGCATCGACAGGAAACACTCGATCGAGCGACCCCGGCCGCTGTCTCCGAGTCGTCCTCACCGACGTACCAGTCGACGGGCAGCATCCGCGCCACATCCGGAATCGCTACGGACACCGTTCACCAGCTCTCCACACGGAGCGCATCGTCGCGGACCCGGCTGATGGTGTCCAGCGACCCAACGGCAGGTGTGTGCTCGCTGTCTGGCCCGCGCACATCGGACGCTGCATTGCTCTGGAAGTGGGCGGCAGCCGGTTCGCGTCGTGCCGTTGTGCCGTGTGTGTCACATCGCTGAGCGGCGTCCACGTGGTCAGCGGTGTGACACAGACCTCCTGGGGAGCGTCCACGGGGACGAACTGGGCGGTCTGGTTCCCGGAAGCCGGGAGAATTCCCGCCCAGAAGCCGATTTGGGAAGAATCCCGCCCAGAAACCCGGCTGCTCGGCCAATGCGCGTGATGCGCTGACCGTCAGAGGTCGCGGAAGGTCTCGTCCATCATGTCGGCCAGCTCTTGCTGGTGGACGGCGCCGCTGCCGGTGGCGGGGCTTCCGCTGCCGATTCGGCTGACCAGGCGCAGGTCGTAGCCGGACTCCTTCACCCGCCAGAAGCGGGCTTCGACGAAGTGCCACGGGCCCATGTTGTCGGGCTCTTCCTGCAACCACACGACCTGCTTGGCGTTCGGGTACCGCTGCAGGATCGCACGCATCTGCTCACCGGGGAACGGGTACAGCTGCTCGACCCGCACGATCGCCGCAGGAGCGTTGCGCTTGTCGCGCTCGCCCATGGCGTCCCAGGCGACCTTGCCGCTGCAGAACACGACGCGCTGCACGGCGCCCGGGTTCTGGCCGGCGACGGGGTCGTCGAGCACTTCCTGGAACGAGCCGTGGGTGAGGTCGTCGACCTTCGACCGGCTCTCCTTCATGCGCAGCGGCGCCTTCGGCGTGAACAGCACCAGCGGCTTGCGCACGTCGCGGCGCACCTGGCGACGCAGGAGGTGGAAGTACTGCGCCGCCGTGGTGGCGTTGCAGACCTGGATGTTGTCGTCGGCGCACAGGGTGAGGAAGCGCTCGATGCGGGCCGAGCTGTGCTCGGGACCCTGGCCTTCGAAGCCGTGCGGCAGCAGCAGCACGAGGCCGTTCATCTGTCCCCACTTGTCCTCGGCGGCGACCAGGTACTGGTCGATGATGATCTGCGCGCCGTTGACGAAGTCGCCGAACTGGGCCTCCCACATGACGAGTGCCTCGGGGCTCTCGTGGGCGTAGCCGTACTCGAAGCCGAGCGCGGCGTACTCGCTGAGCAGGCTGTCGTAGACCCAGAACCCGGCCTTGCGATCCGGCAACGTGGAGATGGGGATCCACACGTTCTCGTTGTCGTAGTCGACGAGCGCGGCGTGCCGCTGACTGAACGTGCCGCGGCGGCTGTCCTCGCCGGCCAGGCGCACGGGCGTGCCCTCGGTGACGATCGAGCCGAGCGCCAACAGCTCGGCGGTCGCCCACTCCAGCTCGCCGGCCTCGTGGTACATCTTCGCCCGCGTCTCGAACTGGCGGACCAGCTTCGGGTGCGGTGTGAAGTCGGACGGGTAGTCGGTGAAGTGGCCGAAGATGCCATCGAGCACCTCGCGCGGCACACCGGTCTCGACGTGCGGGCGCACGCCGACGGGCTTGGGCGGCTTGGCCACCTTCACCGTCTCGGGCGCATGGGCGCGGGTCTCGTCGAGCGCGACCTGGAGCTTGCCCTGGAAGTCGGCCAGCGCGCTCTCGGCCTCCTCCACCGTGATGTCGCCGCGCTTGACGAGCGCCTCGACGTACAACTTGCGCACGCTGCGCCGCTCGGCGATGGCCTTGTACATGAGCGGCTGGGTGTAGCTGGGATCGTCGCCCTCGTTGTGACCGTGGCGGCGGTAGCACACCATGTCGATGACGACGTCCTTGTGGAACTTCTGGCGGTACTCGAACGCCAGCTCGGCCACCCGCACGCACGCCTCCGGGTCGTCGCCGTTGACGTGGAAGATGGGCGCCTGCACCGTCTTGGCGACGTCGCTGCAGTAGATGGAGCTGCGCGAGTGCTGCGGGCTGGTGGTGAACCCGATCTGGTTGTTGATGATCAGGTGGATGGTGCCGCCGACGCGGTAGCCGGCGATGTCGGACATGGCCAGGCACTCGGCCACGATGCCCTGCCCGGCGAACGCGGCGTCGCCGTGGATGAGGATGGGCAGCGACGGGAACGAACCGGCGGGCTCGATGCCGTCCTGGATGGCGCGCACGATGCCGAGCACGATGGGGTCGACGGTCTCGAGGTGGCTCGGGTTCGCCGCCAGCTCGAGGCGGATGCTCTCGCCGCTGGGGCCCTCGTACTTGCCGCTCGCGCCGAGGTGGTACTTCACGTCGCCCGAGCCCTGCACGGTGCTGGGGTCGACGTGACCCTCGAACTCCTTGAAGATCTGGTCGTAGCTCTTGCCCATGATGTTGGCGAGCACGTTCAGTCGACCACGGTGGGCCATACCGAGCACCGACGAGTCCATGCCCGCATCGGCGGCCATCGACAGGATCTGGTCGAGCACCGGGATGGCGCTCTCGGCACCTTCCAGGCCGAAACGCTTGGTGCCCACGTACTTGGTGGCGAGGAACTTCTCGAACGCCTCGGCGGCGTTGAGGCGCTCGACGATGCGGCGCTTGCGGTCCTTGCCCAGTTCGTACTTGGCGCCCTCGAGTTTGGTCTGGATCCAGCGCTGCTCGGCGAAGTCCTGGATGTGCATGTACTCGACACCGATGGTGCGGCAGTACGCGTCGCGCAGCACGTGCAGCAGATCGCCCAGCGTCAGCTTGTCGGTGCCGCCGACACCGCCGGTGAGGAACTCGCGGTCGAGGTCCCAGATGGTGAGGCCGTAGGTGGCCGGATCGAGCTCGGGCGGCATGCTCGGCTGCTTCCAGCGCAGCGGGTCGAGGTCGGCGATGAGGTGGCCGCGCACGCGGTGCACGCGGATGAGCGTCGCCACCTGCATCTGCTTGTGCAGCATGGCTTCTTCGTGGTCGACCGGGTTCTGGTCGACGTGCCAACGCACGGACTCGTACGGCACGCCGATGCTGCGGAACACGTCGTCGTAGAAGCCGTGCTCGCCCAGCAGCAGCTGATGCACCCGCTGCAGGAACATGCCGCTCTCGGCGCCCTGGATGATGCGGTGGTCGTACGTGCTGGTGATGGTGACGACCTTGCTGATGCCCAGTGACCCGAGCGTGCGTTCGTCGCTGCCCTGGAACTCGGCCGGGTAGTCGATGCTGCCGACGCCGACGATGACGCCCTGGCCGGGCATGAGGCGCGGCACGCTCTGCACGGTGCCGATGGTGCCGGGGTTGGTGAGGCTGACGGTGGCGCCCTGGAAGTCGCTGACCGCGAGCTTGTTCGTCTTCACCTTGCGGATGATGTCCTCGTACGCGGCGAGGAAGCCGGCGAAGTCGAGCGTGTCGGCATCGCGCAGCACGGGGACGACCAGCGTGCGCGAGCCGTCGGACTTCGACACGTCGACCGCGAGCCCCATGCTGAGGTGCTCGTTGCGGATGATGCGCGGCTTGCCGTCGGCATCGGTGACGTACGTGTTGTTCATGTTCGGCACGGCGTCGGCGATGGCGCGGATGATGGCGAAACCGATGAGGTGCGTGTAGCTGACCTTGCCCTGGCCGGTGCGGCTGCGGTAGCCGTTGATGACCGAACGGTTGACCTCGAGCAACTTGGCGGGCACGTTGCGGAAGCTGGTCGCCGTGGGGACGGTGAGGCTGCGCTCCATGTTGTTGACGATGGCGACACCGGCACCACGGATGGGCTCGCTCAGGTCGACGGCGGGGGTCGCAGGAGTGGGCGCGGCGGGAGCCGCAGGCGCGGCTGCGGGCGCGGCAGCGACAGGGGCGTCGAGCGGAACCGCAGGCGCGACGGGCGCAGCCTGCTGCGGCGTGAGCGGCTTGTAGTCGTCGAAGAACTCGCGCCACGTGTCGCTGACGCTGTCGGGGTCCGTACGGAACTGCTCGTACATCTCCTCGACGAGCCACGAGTTGGCGCCGAAGGCGGCCGGCTGTTCGGGGGTAGTCATCGCAGGTGATGGTACCCGTGCGGGCGCACGCAGGGGACGTTGCAGGATGTTGCCGTGACCACCTGTTTCGACGTCGATCTGACGACCGGTCGCCATGCGTTGCATTTCCGAAGCGCGAACTTCTAGAATCACGCCCATGACGTCCCGTTTCGCCACCCCGTTCCTCGCCGTCGCCGTCGGCCTGTTCGCCCTCAGCGCGTGCGGCGGCAGCTCGACCCCGGCCGGCACCGCACCTGCCGAGGCAGATGTCGTGGTCCGCGCGGTCGACGGCATCGCCTGGAACTCGAAGACCTACACGGCCACCGCCGGTGAAGTGGTCATCTTCGGCGAGAACAACTCGAGCATCGCTCACAACCTGTACGTGCTCGACTCGGCCGACAAGGTGGTCGGCGACTTCATCGACCTGCCCAAGCGTGGCTCGAACGGTTCCCGTCAGCTCGACCTCGCCGCTGGCACGTATTCGATCGTCTGCAAGATCCCCGGCCACAACAACATGCGGTCCACCCTCACCGTCAGCTGACACCGTCCACTGACGAAAGGGTGTTCACCAGGAACTTAAGTTCCTGGTGAACGACAGGGTCCCGCAGGCCTCACGTTCTGCGGGTCGACTCCGGGTCGAGGGCGGCGCGGAGGCGTTCGGACCAGTCGACGGTCTCGGTGCTGATGCCCTGCTCGTGGAACTCGGCCCGCTGACGGGCGAGCTCCCGCGCGGCGTCCTCGACCGCTGGGGTGAGGATCTCGTCGGCGATGCGGTCGCGCAGGTGGCGAGCCAGCGCCGGGCTGGAGCCGTCGGTGCCGACCGCCACCACCACCGGCCCGCGCCGCGTGACCGCCGGCAGGATGAACGTGCAGTTGACCGGGTCGTCGGCACTGTTCACCCACATGCCGCGTGCACGTGCATCCGTCGCCACCTGGGCGTTCACGCCGGTGTCGTCGGTGGCGGTCATCACCAACCGATGGCCGTCGAGGTCGGACGCGACGTAGCCGCGTTCGCGCACCTCGGCCGCCGCCGCGGCCAGTGCCGGCAACACCATCGGCGCGACCACGGTGACGAGCGCACCCGCCTGCAGCAGCCCCTCCGCCTTGCGTGACGCAATGACGCCACCGCCCACGAGCAGCACGGGCACGCCGGCCAGGTCGAGCACCACGGGGTAGCCGAACGCCATGGGCGCAACCCTAGCGGGAACAATTCGCCCTATTCCTGATCGGTCTAGTCAGCAATCATGGTAGAACTGTGGGGTGATCGCTCCCCCCGTCATCCCTGCCGAGCTCGAGACGGCGCATCCGGCCGACGTCGTGCGCTGGGCCGCCGACCAGTACGGCGTCGCCGGTCTCGTGGTCACGGCCAGCTTCGAGGACGCCGTGCTCGTGCACGTCGCCGCCACCGCGGTGCCCGGCATCGAGATCGTGCTGCTCGACACGCAGTACCTGTTCGCCGAGACGCAGTGGTTCGCCGAGCAACTGCGGACGCGCCTCGACCTGAACCTGCGCGTCGAGCATCCCGCCGCCGACGTCGTACCCGACAACCTGTGGCAGACCGACACCGCGGCATGCTGCGACGTCCGCAAGGTGCAGCCGCTCGCCCGGGCCATCGCCGGCAAGGCCGCGTGGATCACCGGCGTGCGCCGCGTCGACGGCCCCACCCGCGCCAACGCCCCGGTCGCATCGTTCGACATCGGCCGCGGCCTGGTGAAGGTGAACCCGCTCGCCACGTTCACCGACGACGACATGGCGCTGTACGAGTCGCTGTACGAACTGCCCAAGAACCCGCTGAGCGAGCGCGGCTACCCGAGCATCGGCTGCTGGCCGTGCACGCGGCCCGTGGCGCCGGGCGAGGACAAGCGCGCCGGCCGCTGGGCGGGCAGCGACAAGACCGAGTGCGGGCTGCACGTATGACCGTCATCAATGTCACCGGGCTGGACCACACCCACGCCACCGCGCACCTCGACGCCCTCACCGACGAGGCGATCACGATCATCCGCGAGGTCGCCACCGAGTGCGAGAACCCGGTGCTGCTGTTCAGCGGCGGCAAGGACAGCGCCGTGCTGTTGCACCTCGCCGTGCTGGCCTTCGCCCCCGCCCGTCTGCCGTTCCCCGTCATGCACGTCGACACGGGCCACAACTTCCCCGAGGTCATCGAGTACCGCGACCAGTTCGTGAAGGACTGGAACGTCCGCCTCGTGGTCGCCAGCGTGCAGGAGAGCATCGACACGGGCCGCGTCGTCGAGGACCCGGCCCCCGGGCCAGCCGCAACCGGCTGCAGTCCGTCACCCTGCTCGACGCCATCGCCGAGCACGGCTTCGACGCCGCGTTCGGTGGCGGCCGCCGCGACGAGGACAAGGCCCGCGCCAAGGAGCGCATCCTCAGCTTCCGCGATCGCCAGGGACGCTGGGACCCGCGCCAGCAACGGCCCGAGCCGTGGGCGCTGCTCAACCCGCGCATCCGCAAGGGCGAGCACCTGCGCGCGTTCCCGCTGTCGAACTGGACCGAGCTGGACATCTGGCGGTACATCGAGCGTCACGCCGTCCCGCTGCCGAGCATCTACTACTCGCACACCCGCACCGTGGTCGAGCGCGACGGCATGCTGCTGTCGGTCGGCGGCCCGGTGGTGCTCGAGCCCGGCGAGCAGCCGTACGAGGCCGTGGTGCGCTACCGCACCGTCGGCGACGCCAGCTGCACCGGCGCCGTCGAGTCGACGGCGCTCGACGTGCACGACGTGCTCGCCGAAGTCGCGGCCGCACGCATCACCGAGCGCGGCGCGACACGTGCCGACGACACGTTCAGCGAGAGCGCGATGGAAGACCGCAAGCGCGAGGGGTACTTCTGATGAGCGTCGTCATCGACAGCACCGCGTCGACGTTGCGCATCGCCACGGCCGGCTCGGTCGACGACGGCAAGAGCACGCTCATCGGTCGCCTGCTGCACGACACCAAGACGGTGTTCGAGGACCAGCTGTCCGCGGTGGTGAAGGCCAGCCGCCGCTACGGCGACGGTGAGACGAACCTGGCACTGCTCACCGACGGCCTGCGCGCCGAGCGCGAGCAGGGCATCACCATCGACGTCGCCCATCGCTACTTCGCCACGCCCAAGCGCAGCTTCATCGTCGCCGACACGCCGGGCCACGCGCAGTACACGCGCAACATGGTCACCGGAGCGTCCACCTCCGACGTCGCCATCGTGCTCGTCGACGCCCGGCACGGCGTGCTCGATCAGACCCGACGGCATTCGCTCATCGCGTCGATGCTCGGCGTCCAGGCCATCGTCCTCGCGGTCAACAAGATGGACCTGGTGGCGTGGGACGAATCGGTGTTCCACCGCATCGTCACCGAGGTCGAGTCGTTCGTCGGGGCGTTGCCGAATCCGGTGCCCGTCACCGCCATCCCCATCTCGGCCCTGCTGGGCGACAACGTCGTCGACGCTTCCACGAACACGCCGTGGTACGACGGCGCGCCGCTGCTCGACTTCCTCGAGCAGTTCGAGACCCGCCCCCACGGCGACACCGGTGTTCGCGTGCACGTGCAGCGCGTCATCCGTCCTCAGGGCGGCGAGCACGGCGACTTCCGCGGCCAGGCCGGCGTGGTCACCGGCGGCTGGCTGCGTCGTCGGCGACGAGGTGACCGTGCTGCCCGGGCGGCAGACGTCGACGGTCCGCGCCCTGTACCGCTGGGGCCAGGAGGTCGATGAAGCGGGTCCGGGCCACGCGATCGTCGTGCAACTGGACACGAACATCGACGTCGCCCGCGGCGACGTGCTCGACCGCCGACCCGCACATCGAACCCATCGTCGGGGACGACATCGTGGTCGACCTGTGCTGGATGGTCGACCGGCCGCTCACCGTCGGCAGCCGCTGGTGGTTCAAGCACGGCACGCGCACCGGCCACGCCACCGTCCGCGAGGTGCAGTACCACCTGTCGCCCGCGACGCTGGAGCAGGAAGTCGCCACGGAGCTGACGCTGAACGACCTCGGTCGCGTCCGGCTGCAGCTCAGCGAGGTCATCGTCGCCGACCGCTACCACGTGTTGCCCGAGGGTGGCAGGATGATCCTCATCGACCCCGCCGACAACACCACCGCCGCCGCTGCGATGGTGCACGGCCTCGGTAGCCCGTGACGACGCCCGCGTCGGTGCCGCTCGGCACCGTCAGCCTGGTGGGCGCCGGCCCCGGCGACCCCGACCTGCTCACCGTGCGCGCCGCGGCTCGCCTCGCCGCGGCCGAGGTCGTCGTGCACGATGCACTCGTCAGCGACGCCGTGCTCGCCCTGGCACCCGCGTCGGCCGAACGCATCGACGTCGGCAAGCGTCCGGGTCAGAGCATCGCCCAGGACCTGATCAACGTGTTGCTCGTCCGCCTGGTGCGCGAGGGCAAGCGCGTCGTGCGCCTGAAGGGCGGCGACCCGTTCGTGTTCGGCCGCGGCGGCGAAGAAGCGGTGGCCCTGGCCGAATCCGGCATCGCCTGCGAGGTCGTCCCCGGCATCTCGTCGGCGATCGGTGCCCCGGCCGCCGCCGGCATCCCTGTCACCCACCGCGGCATGTCGGCGTCGTTCACGGTCGTCACCGGGCACCGCCAACGCGGCGAGACCCCGGTGAACTGGCACGCGCTCGCCCAGGTCGGCGGCACGCTCGTGGTGCTGATGGGCGTGGCCCAGCGTGGCGAGATCGCCGAACAGCTCATGGCCGGCGGCCTGGCCGACACCACCGCGGTCGCCGCCGTGCACCGCGCCACCACCGGTGCGCAGCGGGTGCAGCGGTGCTCGCTACGCGAACTGGCCACCACACCGATCGAATCACCTGCGGTGATCGTGATCGGCGCGGTGGCCAGTCTCGACGTGCATGCGATCGCCGAGGCGATCGCGCTCTGAGCGGTGCTCAGGCCTTCAGGAAGACCTCGCTGAGGATCAGGAACACGACCCACAGGCCGAACGAGGCGATGAGCGGGTTGCGCACACCGGGACCGTCGTAGATGGCGTTGAGGCCCTTGTTGGGCTGCGTCTTCCACGGCAGCAGACCGAGCGCGTTCAGCTCGAGGCCGATGATCAGCACCAGGGCGATGATCCAGTAGATCATCAGGTTGCTCGACGACACGATCTCCGAACCGGTCGGCGAGTGGCTCTTGAAGACCATGAAGAACAGCATCGTCACCGAGAAGATGGCGTTCTGGCGGCTGGCCATGACGGCCTTGCGACCAGCGGCTGCGGCGGCCGGATCGGGATCGCCACCGGCGAGCACGTTGGCGGCGTTGGCGAGCACGACCTTCTGGTTGCGCCAGATGACGCCCCACACGTTGAGCATCATGATCGTGCCGAGCACCATGCCGGTGCTGATGCCGATGTTGCCGGAGATCTTGCCCCAGCTGACCTCGGCGCCGTTCGCGTCGGTGAAGACGGCGGCGTAGTAGTCCTTGGTGATGCCGGTGATGAGGATGCCGGTCACGAAGGTGCTGATGGCGGCCCAACGGAACCACCACAGCGCCTTGCGGGCGACCTTGTCGATGGCGATGTTGCGTGCCCTCGCCTCGTCACCGAATGCGGCGAACGCCGGCACCTGGACGAAGTTGAAGTAGTACAGCAAGCCGATCCACATGATGCCGACCAGGATGTGCAACCAACGGAACCCGAATGCCAGACCGTCCTGGCTGAAGAAACCTGCGAGCACTTTCCGTACCCCCTCCTTGTGAAAAACGTTCGGTTGCGAACATAACACCACGCCGACCGGGTTTGTGGAACTCTCGGGCTGCGACATCCCGGTTAGCCTGCGTCCTCGTCATGGCGCACGAATTCATCTACACCTGTTACAAGCTGGCTCGCTTCTACCCACCCGATCGCACGGTGCTGGAGAACATCTCGCTGTCCTTCTACCCCGGTGCGAAGATCGGCGTGCTCGGCAGCAACGGCGCCGGTAAGAGCTCGCTGCTGAAGATCATGGCGGGGCTCGACGACGGCTACTCCGGCGAGGCCCGCCTCACCCCCGGCTTCAGCGTCGGATACCTCGCCCAGGAGCCGCAGCTCGATCCCACCAAGGACGTGCGCGGCAACGTGATGGACGGCGTCGCCGAGGTCCAGGGCCTCATCGACCGCTACAACGAGGTCATGGGCATGTGGGCCGACCCCGATGCCGACTACGAGAAGGTCGGTGCGCTGCAGGCCGACCTGGAGGACAAGATCGCCGCGGCCGATGCGTGGAGCCTCGAGCGCAACGTCGAGATCGCGATGGACGCGCTGCGCTGCCCGCCCGACGACGCCGACGTCACCACGCTCTCCGGTGGCGAACGTCGCCGCGTCGCGCTGTGCCGTCTGCTGCTGTCAGCACCCCGACCTGCTGCTGCTCGACGAGCCCACCAACCACCTCGACGCCGAGAGCGTCGACTGGCTCGAGCGGTTCCTGCAGGAGTACACCGGCACCGTCGTCGCCATCACCCACGACCGCTACTTCCTCGACAACGTCGCCAAGTGGATCCTCGAACTGGACCGCGGTCGCGGCATCCCGTTCGAGGGCAACTACTCCAGCTGGCTCGAGCAGAAGCAGGAGCGCCTCGCCCGCGAGGAGAAGAGCAACGAGGCCCGCCAGCGCACGCTGCAGCGCGAGCTCGAGTGGGTGCGCATGTCGCCCAAGGCACGCCAGGCCAAGGGCAAGGCCCGACTGTCCGCGTACGACAAGCTGCAGAACGAAGCCGAGGCTGCCGAGCGCGGGCCCGACAAGTTGGAGATCACCATCCCCGTCGGCAAGCGACTGGGCGACACGGTCATCGAGGTGGAGCACCTCAACAAGGGCTTCGGCGACCGGCTGCTGGTCGACGACCTGTCGTTCTCGCTGCCCCGAGCCGGCATCGTCGGCATCATCGGGCCCAACGGCGCCGGCAAGACGACGTTGTTCAAGATGCTCACCGGGCAGGAGGCGCCCGACGCCGGCACCATCACCGTCGGCGACACCGTGCAGTTCGCCTACGTCGACCAGAGCCGCGACACGCTGAACCCCGACGCCACCGTGTTCGAGGAGATCACGGGCGGCATCGAGCAGATGAAGGTCGGCAACCGCGAGATCCACGGTCGCGCCTACTGCGCCAGCTTCAACTTCAAGGGCAGCGACCAGCAGAAGCGGGTCGGCGACCTCTCGGGTGGCGAGCGCAACCGCGTCCACCTCGCCAAGCTGTTGAAGAACGGGCGGCAACGTGCTCCTGCTCGACGAACCGACCAACGACCTCGACGTCGACACGTTGCGCGCGCTCGAGACCGCCCTCGAGAACTTCCCCGGCTGCGCGGTGGTCATCAGCCACGACCGTTGGTTCCTCGACCGCATCGCCACCCACGTGCTCGCGTTCGAGGGCGACAGCCAGGTGCGCTGGTTCGAGGGCAACTTCACCGAGTACGAGGCCTGGCGCCACAAGGAGCTGGGCGGCGCCGCCGACCAGCCGCACCGATCAAGTACAAGCCGCTGGCCCGCTGACCCATGGCCCGGCGCTGGATCCCTCGAGTGTGCGCGCTGGTCTTCGTCGCGGGCATCGCCGGGTTGATCATCAGCTCGGTCGCCGGCAACAACGCCGGTGTGGTGCTGTCGGTGGGCCTGACCATCGTCTTCGCCGCGGTCGCCCTGCTCACGCTACGGGGCGGTCACCCCCAAGCAGCGCATCGACGTGTTCGACGAGGCCCGCGCCGAGCAGCTCGAACAGCAGGTCAACGAACTCGTCGCCGCCGGCGCTCCCGAGGACAAGGTGCGCGCCCTGGTGCGTGACGCCATGCGCGTCGTCGCACGATGAGCGTCCACGGCGTCGACGGCAGCGCCGCCGAGACCGACGCCGAGCTGGCCACCCGACTCGCCGTCGAGGCCGGCCGCCTGCTCGTCGACCTGCGAGACGAGATGTTCGCCAAGGGGGCGCCCTCGTGGCAGGTGATGGACATGGGCGACCTGTCCAGCCACCGCTTCCTGCTCGACGAACTGGGCCGCCTGCGCCCCGACGACGCCGTGCTGTCCGAAGAGGGCGTCGAGGACCCGCGCCGGTTCATCACGGATCGCGTCTGGATCGTCGACCCGCTCGACGGCACGAACGAGTTCGGCGAACGCGGCCGCCACGACTGGGCCGTGCACGTCGCGCTGTGGGAACGCGATCGCTTCGCCGCCGCCGCGGTCAGCCTGCCCGCACTCGACCTGGTGTTCCCCACCGATCCTCCTCCCGTGCTGCCGCCGCAGGAGCGCGAGCGGCCGATGATCATCACCAGCCGCAACCGCAATCCGGCCGCCGCGGTCATCGTCGCCAACACGCTGGGCGCGACGCACATCCGCCTCGGCTCGGCCGGCGCCAAGGCGATGGCGGTCGTGGTGGGCGAAGCCGACATCTACGTGCACGACGGCGGCATGTACCAGTGGGACAGCGCTGCGCCGGCGGCCGTGGCGCAGGCGGCGGGGCTGCACATCAGCCGCGTCGACGGTTCGCCGCTCGTCTACAACGCGCGCGAGGCATGGTTGCCCGACTTCCTCGTGTGCCGCAAGGAGCTCGCCCCGCAGGTGTTCGAGGCGTTGTGGGGCGATCCGAACGGCCGACCCGACAGGCGGTAGGTTCCGCGCCGTGGAACTGAACGCGGTGCGCTACGAGATCGATGGGCACGTGGCCACGGTGTGGCTGCATCGCCCGCATCGACACAACGCCTGGACCGGACGCATGCACACGGAGTACCGCCACGTGCTCGGCGCACTCGACGCGGACCCGACCGTGCGAGCAGTGGTCGTCACCGGCACTCCCCCGGCGTTCTGCGTGGGCGGCGACAGCGAGGCACTGGCGGGTCATGCCGAGCGTGGCGGCGTACGACCCCGGTCTGCCCGAGGAGCTCGCTCGGCCGGGGTACGGAGTACGTCCCGAGTTCGACGCCGATTTCGCCTTCCAGTTCGCGCTGCGGTTCCCGGTCATCGCTGCGGTCAACGGCGCCACCGCGGGTGTGGGCCTGGCGCTCGCCCTGTTCTGCGATCTGCGCTTCGGCGCGGCGGCCGCGAAGCTCACCACCGCCGCACCGAAGTTGGGGCTGCCCGCCGAGTACGGCATGAGCTGGCAGCTGCCTCGGCTCGTCGGCGCGACCCGGGCCGCCGACCTGTTGCTGTCGGGCCGCGTGTTCACGCCGGCCGAGACCGAGTCGTGGGGGTTGTGGAACGGTGTCGAAGCCGATGGCGACGGCGCCCTCGAGGCAGCTCAGGCGTACGCCCGGCAACTGGCCACGGGTGTCGGGCCCACGGCGTTGGCCGTGACCAAGCGCCAGCTGTACACCGACCTGTTGCATCACTCGCCTGCTGCGGCCATCGACGAAGCCCAACGACTGCTCGAGCAGGCGATGACCACCGCGGAGTACCGCGAAGGAGTGGCCGCGCTGCGCGAGCGGCGACCGCCGGACTTCGGCTGACCGTCGAGGCCGACCGTCGAGGCGTGGGTGGTCCTGCGACCATGCAGTTCGCGGCGCACGTCGTCCCGCCACGCACCAGGTGACAAGGGTGCCTTACACTTCCGGAATGCACGCCGCGCCATCCCCGATCGCCCCTGAGCCGCCGTCGCGCCCTGCGACCGTCGAGCGCTTCCCCGGCCTCGCCGTCGCGGCGCTGGCGTCGTTGGGCGCCGGCGCCATCCACGGCGCCGCCACCGGTATCCATGCCGAGCACCCCGATCTGGCGCGGATCTTCGTCGTCGTCACCGTCGCCCAACTCGCCGTCGGCATCTGGGCACTCGTACGCCCGACCCGCGCAGGGGCCGTCGGCGTGGCCGCAGTCAATGGCGCCGCGGTCGCCGGGTGGTTGGCCACCCGCCTGTGGGGCGTCTCCCAGATCGACGGCCTCCAGGCTCGCGAAGCGGCGCAGTTCGCCGACACGGTGTGCGCCGCACTCGGCGCGGTTGCCGCCGGCTGCGCGATCGCCGCACTGCTGGTCGGCAAGCGCGAGGCGGGCCCGGTGCGACTCGCCGTCCCCGCGCTGCTCATCGCCGCGCTGGCCGTCCCGGCGATGTGGACCGGCGGCACCCACGTCCACTCGCACGACGAGGCTGCGCACGACCACAGCGTCGCAGCCGGCGCGGACGGCGCATCCGCCGGCGCGGTCGACGAGAGCCAGCCGCACACCCACGACACCACGGTCACGGGCGACACCACGCACCCACACGACACCACGGTCACGGGCGACACCGTGCATGCCCACGAGGACACCACGCTCGGCGCCTGGCCCCGTGCGTGGGACCCTGCCGTCGGCGTCGACCTCTCCGGTGTGCCGGGCGTGACGACCGAGCAGCAGGCTCGTGCCCAGCAACTCATCGACGACACCCTGCGCGAACTGCCGAAGTGGGCCGACGTGAAGGCCGCCGAAGCCGACGGATACAAGAGCATCGGTGACGCCGGTACGGGCAGCGAGCACTTCATCAAGCTCGCGCTCATCCAGGACGACGTGATGCTCGATCCCACGCAGCCCGAGTCGCTCGTCTACAACGTGAAGGGCGATCAGCGCGTGCTGGCCGGGGCGATGTTCATCGCCAGCAAGCGATCCACCGACGATCCCACCCTCACCAGTTGGGCCGGCCCGCTGATGACCTGGCACAACCACGGCAACCTGTGCTGGGACCAGGTGAACGGCAAGGCCACGGTCGTGGGCATCACCGATGCGAACGGCAAGTGCGCCCGCGGGTTGAACACCGGTGGCGAGAACCCGATGGTCCACGTGTGGATCACACCCAACCAGTGCGGTCCGTTCGCCGCCCTGGAAGGTGTCGGCGCCGGCCAGGCCGCCGTCGACGAGGCCGCTCGCACCGACAAGTGCCAGGCCCACGACCACGGCACGGGCACCACGCCCGCGGCAGTCGTCAAGCCGTACGACCCCACCCAACCGATCGACCTGTCCGGCACGGCCGGCGTCACCCCCGAGCAGCAGGCGGCCGCCGAGAACCTGATCGCGGTCACGCTGGTGCGCCTGCCCCAGTGGGCCGACTACCGCACCGCCGAGGCCGCCGGCTTCCACAGCATCGGCGACGGCATCACCGGCGCCGAGCACTACATCCAGTGGGACTGGATCAACGACGACACGGTGCTCGACCCCGACCACCCCGAGAGCCTCGTCTACCAGCCGCAGCCCGACGGCTCGAAGAAGCTCGTCAGCGCGATGTACATGCTGCCCGACACGGTGCCGCTCGAGGACGTGCCGAACATCGGCGGTGCCCTGATGCAGTGGCACATCCACGACAACCTGTGCTTCACCAACGACCCGGTCGCGCCTCGAGTCGCCGGTGTCATCAGCTCGGGAGGCACCTGCACGCCGCCGCTGACGAAGTTCCGTCCGGCCCCGATGATCCACGTGTGGATCACCTCGCACCCGTGCGGCCCGTTCGCCGCGCTGGAAGGTGTCGGCGCCGGTCAGATCAAGCCCGGCGAGGAACGCCTCTGCGATCACGCCCACGGCTCCACCGGCCTCCTCGGCTGACCCAGGTTCCGCGGCTCCGCTTCTCGGCGCCGGCTCAGGCCTTGGCCGAGCGCACCACCATGGTCGCCTTGGCGTCCTCGTCGCGGATGAACAGTGCGAAGAACGCGGCGATCAGCGCAAAGCCGATGGCGATGCCGAACGCGATGTGCACACCGGTGAGCGCATGCTCGACGCCATCGGGTGACAGCCGCGGGTCGAGGGCACCGTACGACGCGAGCACCGACGCGAGCACGGCCACGCCGAACGACACGCCCACCTGACGCTGCGTGCTGAACAGCGAGGACGCCCGACCGTTCTGCGACGGCTCGATGGTGGCGTAGCTGGCGGCCTGCATCGGGACGAACGCGAAGCCCATGCACAGGCCACGCAGCAGCATCAGACCCCGGATGAGCCACAGGCTCGTGTCGATCTGGAGGAACGTGTACAGCGAGATGGCCATCGCCGCGGCGAAGAAGCCGCCGGACATCAGCCGGCGCGGGCCGACGGTGGCATAGACACGTCCGGCGATCAGCGACGACGCCATCACACCGAACGCCTGCGGGAAGGTCGTGAGTCCACTCTCGAGTGCCGACATCCCCCGAAGGTTCTGCAGGTAGATGGGCATCACGAAGGTGACCCCGAGGAAGCTGGCGATCGAGAAGAAGCCGACCGTGTTGCACTGGCGGAACATGCGGTTGCCGAGCAGCCGGAGGTCGAGCATCGGGTTCTCGACCCTCAGCTCGACCACCACCGTGAGCACCGTGCACAGCAACCCGATGGCGGCGGTGGCGAGCACGACGTCGGACGTCCACCCGGCGCGCGGGCCCTCGCTGAGCGCGTACACCACGAGGGCGAGCGCCGCTCCGGACAACACGAAGCCCCACGCGTCGAAGCCGCGAGCCGACGGCTCCTTGTGTTCGCGCAGGAAGCGCCACCCGAACCACAGCGCCACGAGCGCGATCGGCACGTTCACCCAGAAGATCCACCGCCAGTGGAAGTTCGTGGTGATCAGGCCGCCGAGCACCGGGCCCATCGCCGGCGCGACGAGCGTGGGGATCATCACCACCGTGGACGCCTTGGCCCTCTCGGCCGGCGGGAACGAGCGGAACAGCATGGCGATGCCGACCGGGGTGAGCATGCCGCCGCCCACGCCCTGCAGGACGCGGAAGAAGATCAGTTGGCCGATGCTCTGGGCGAAGCCGCACGCCAGCGAACCGGCCGTGAAGGCAGCGAGCGCGAAGAGGAACGTGCGCTTGGTGCCGAAGCGATCGCCCAGCCAGCCGCTCGTGGGAATCCACACCGCGAGGCTGAGGGTGTAGCCGAGCACCACCCACTCGATCGCGTCGGTCTGGAACTCGCGCCCCATCGAGAACAGGGCCACGTTGACGATGGTGGTGTCGAGGATGTCGAGGAACAGCGCCGAGACGTAGACGATGGCGACGATCCACTTGTACGCCATCAGCCGGCCGAACACCGGCACCAGATCGTTGCTACTGGGTGCGGCGGCGACGGTGGTCATCGCCGCGACCGTAGACCTGCGTCAGGGCATTTCCAGAACCGTGACGACGCCCGTACTGCCGTCGACGCGGATGCGCGCCCCGTTCGGGATTCGACGCGTCGCGCCGGTGGCGCTGATGACGCACGGGATGCCCAACTCGCGGCTGACGATGATGGCGTGGCTGAGCGGCGCACCCACGTCGACCACCACGCCGGCAGCGGGGACGAACAACGGTGTCCACGACGGGTCGGTGATCGGGGCGACCAGGATGTCGCCCGGCTCGAGCGCGAAGGGATCGTTGCTGTCGAGGATGACCCGGGCGATGCCCTCGGCCTGTCCCGGGCAGCCGGGCAGGCCGGCGAGCACGTCGTCGGCGCCGAGCACGTTGGCGGCCACCGAGTCGCGGCGTGGCCACGTGTCGGGACCATCGGTGCGACCGACGAACACGAACGGCGGCTCGAGCTGAGCGAGCCGGTCGTAGTCGGCGCGCCGCTCGCGCACGGTGGCCAGCATCGACGGGGGGTCGGCGAACAGCGCTTCCATCTCGGCCTTGCGGATGAAGCCGAAGTCCTCGATGTCGTCGAAGCCGCCGGCCTCGACCATGCGGCGACCGACCTCGCGCATCGTCATCCGCATCTCGTGGATGAGGCGGATGTTGTTCGTCTTGGTGCGCTCGCGACCGGGCAGCCACGCCTTCGAACACCCGATCGCGGCGGCGAGCTGGCCGTGCGTGGCCGGGTCGCCCTCGACCATGGCCAGCAATGCGGCTGAGGCCTCCTCACGCTCGGCGGCTCGCTCGGCATGGTGGCCCGCCGGATTCGCCGACGTCGGGAGCGCCACGCATGCGATCGATGGCCGACAACGCGAGCGCCGGGCGGGTCTCCCACGACGGCGAGCGCGACTCCCACTCGTTGGGGCCCCGGCTGCCGTACTCGTACAGGAATGCCTGGAAGCCCTCGGCGAACTCGGCCGAGTCGGGGTCGAGGCGTGACAACGCCCACATCGCATGGCTCGGCTCGGCCGAGTCGACCTCGCCGATGCCGGCGATGATGGGCATGATCAGGTCGGGTCGACCAACTGCGGTGGCGACGCCGCTGATGACCCCGACGGGCACGGTGGCCATGTACGTGGTGAACAGGTGCTGGGCGAACAGCTTGCGATGGATGGGGATGAGCGACAGGTAGCGCTGCCACAGCTCGTCGAGCGACAGGGTGGTGAGGTCGGGGCGGTGGTCGCGCAGTTCCTTGGTCATCCGCCGGTCCTCGGTGAGCTCGGTCAGGTCGCTGAGCGACTGTTGCCCGAACACCCACGCGAACGTGGCACCGATCTTCTCGCTGAGGTCGGGGCGCACGTCGCCGGCCATCTCCTCGTACGGAGGGATGCCGGGCTGGGCACCGAAGAACTGCTCGTCCATCGCCTGCCAGCTGAGGCCGGGCGCCCGTTCGCCGAACAGGCGGATGAGTGACGCGTTCAGGTAGCAGTAGCCGCCCTGCACCCCGAGCTGGCAGAACGTGCCGTCGGGGAACTCGTCGGCCTCGAACGCACCCATCCGGATCCACGCGTCGCGCCAGCCGATCTCCGCGTCGAACAACGCCGTGTCGCTGGTGAGCGGCGTCACCGGGTCGGGGAACACCTCCCCCACGTTGGCGCGTGTGTAGATCGGAAAGCGCTCCGACAGGTCGGAGTCCGTGACGTAGTAGCGATCACCCATGATGTCCCCCCAGACGTCGTGTGGTCCGCGGATGATAGCCACGAACCGAGGGCTCGCGCGGAACGTCGTATCGTCGTGCCCATGGCGATGCGCTTCGTCCCCTCTCACCTGCTCGGCGACACGCCGAACGTCGTCGTCGACGGTTCGCCCACGGCGTCGACGCGGTTGACGCTCTCGCACTGGCCCGGTAGCCCCACCCCCGACGACCTGCTCGACGATCTGTCGGCCCAGATCGCGTTCCGTGCCCTGGAGCGCCCCGAGCTGTTCGACGGCATCGATGCCGTGTCGAACAACCACTTCGACCAGGACGGACTGTGCAGCGCATTTGCCCTGCTGTTCGCCGACGAGGCGACGGCGCGACGCGACCGCGTCGTCGACGTCGCGAGTGCCGGCGACTTCGCCACCTTCCGAGATCGCGACTCGATGCGCATCGCCATGGCGATCGCTGCGCACGACGATCCCGAGCGGTCGCCGTTGGACTGCGGGGTGTTCAGCGGCGAGTACGACGACCAGTGCGGCACGCTCTACCTGGAACTCCTCCCCCGCTTCGCAGAGATGCTCGACCACCCCGAGCGATACCGGCAACTCTGGGAGGACGAGGACGCCCACCTCACCGAGAGCCTCGCAGCCATCGACGACGGCACGGTGCGAGTCGTCGAGGAGCCCGACCTGGACCTCGCGGTGTGCGTCGTGCCCGACGACTGGGCCGAGCGCGTGGCCACCCGCTTCACCATGGAGCAGCGCAGCGCGCTGCACCCCGCGGCGTTGCCCAACCGCACCGACCGCATGCGCCTGCTGGTGTCACACGGTGGCGAGCACCGGCTCGAGTGCCGATACGAGACCTGGGTCATGTACTGCTCGCGTCCGCTGGTGCCCCGTCCCGATCTGCGGCCACTGGCCGCCCGCCTCGACGAGATCGAGGGTCGCGCCACGTGGCGGGCGGAAGCGCCCGATCAGCTCACCCCTGGCCTGCGCCCCAAGCACGGCACGACGCTCACCCTGCCGTCGTTCCTCGACGAGCTGCGGTCGTACCTGCGCACCGCTCCCCCGGCCTGGGACCCCTTCGCCCGAACCTGAGTTCGCGCTGTTCTCCAGGAACTTAAGTTCTGCGGGTCCACCCGCACGCGTGGAAGGTGGGGTGGTTGGCTGCGATCATGGGGGGACCATGAACGTGCTCGACGACCGGAAATGGGCCGCATTCACCGAGGAGGGCCCCTGGACCCTCGTGCGCGACGACATCCGCTGGCTGCCCGTCGCCGCCGATCTGCGCGCCGCCGCGCAGGCCGAGGTGCCAGGCCTGACCAAGGCACGCCGCGTGCCGCCGGGGCATCGCGTGCTGCGGGTGGTGCGCACGCTGGGCGGAGCGGTCCTGCCGTGGATGGTCGCCAAGCAGCGCGGCCGCTACGCCACACCCGAGGCCAGCCGCGCCGAGATCTCCAAGCGGCTGCGGGAAGCCGCCGAGCAGCTCGGGCCGACGTACATCAAGCTCGGCCAGATCATCTCCAGCGGTGAGGGCCTGTTCCCACCCGAGCTCGTCGGCGAGTTCAAGAAGTGCCGCGACCAGGTCCCCGCCGAGCCGTTCGCCGTCGTGCGCCAGGTCGTCGAGTCCGACCTCGGCTGCCGCATGGAGGACGTGTTCTCGTTCTTCTCCCCCACCCCGCTCGCCGCGGCGTCGATCGCCCAGGTGCACGCGGCCACGCTGTGCACCGGCGAAGAGGTCGTGGTGAAGGTGCAGCGACCGTCGGTCGCCAAGTTCGTCCGCAACGACCTGCGCGTCATGGCCTGGCTGGCCCCCTTCCTGGTCGGGCGGATCCCCATCGCGTCGCTGGCCAACCCGCCGGCACTGGTCGAGCTGTTCGCCGAGACGATCGTCGAGGAGCTCGACTTCCGCATGGAGGCCGCCAACATGGTCGACGTCGCCGCGATGCTCCACGAGTTGGGCAACCACGGCTACGTCGTCCCCCGCCCGCACCCGTCGCTCGTCACCCGGCGCGTGCTGGTGATGCAGCGCCTGAGCGGCTTCAACTTCGACGACGTCGTCGGCATGAAGGACGCCGGCATCGACACCGAGGAAGTGGTCCGCACGGCGATGGTCGCGCTGATGGAGGGCGCGATGGTCTACGGCGTGTTCCACGGCGACCTGCACGGCGGCAACCTGTTCGTGCTGCCCGACGGCCGCACCGCGCTGCTCGACTTCGGCATCGTCGGCCGCCTCACGGGCGATCGCCGACTGGCGTTCCTGCGCCTCATGCTCGGCGCGACGACGAACGACCTGAAGGGCCAGATGGTGGCGATGCGCGACCTCGGCGCGGTCCCTCCCGACACCGACCTCGACGCGGTCATCCGCGACCTGCGCCTCGACGAGGAGCGCATCGACCCCACCACGCTCACCGGCGAGGAGCTGGTCGCCGAGGTGCAGCGCGTGGTCAAGGGCCTGCTCGGCTACGGCGCCAAGCTGCCCAAGGAACTGATGCTGTACGTGAAGAACATGGTGTTCCTCGACGGGGCCATGGCTCGTCTGGCGCCCGACCTCGACCTGCTCGGCGAGATCGCCAAGATCTCGATGATGTTCGCCGAGCGGCATGGTGAACGACTCGCCCAGGAGCTGGGCATCGACCACACCTCGGTCGAGATCGACATGGATGGCGTCAAGGCCGGATTCGGCGTCGATCCCAGCACCGAACGGCTCACGTACCGCGAGCTGCAGGCCCGTCGCGAGCTCATCCAGAAGCGCATGCGCGATCACGTCGGCCGCTGAGCGCACTGGCTACATTCGATCACCGTGCGTCTTGTCGTTGCCCGCTGCACCGTCGACTATCGCGGTCGACTGGATGCCCACCTGCCCGAAGCCGTCCGCCTGATCATGGTGAAGGCCGACGGCTGCGTGGCGATCCACGCCGACGGCGGCGCCTACAAGCCCCTGAACTGGATGAACGCGCCCAACACCCTGGTCGATCACGGCGATCACTGGACCGTCACCAACCCGAAGGGCGAAGAGCTGACCATCCACCTGCTGGAGGTGCTCACCGAGACGGCGCACGAATTCGGTGACGACCCAGGCCTGCAGAAGGACGGCGTCGAGGCACACCTGCAGGAGTTGCTCGCCGCGTCGCCGCATGCGATCGAGGACGGCCTCACCCTGGTGCGCCGCGAGTACCCGACGGCGATCGGCCCCATCGACCTGGTCTGCCGCGACACCACGAACCAGGTGGTCGCCATCGAGGTCAAGCGCCGTGGCGACATCGACGGCGTCGAGCAGCTCGCCCGCTACATCGAGCGCCTGCACCTCGACTCGTCGCTGGGCCAGGTCCGCGGCGTGTTCGTCGCCCAGGTGGTGAAGCCGCAGGCACGGGTCCTCGCCGAGGCACGCGGATTCCGCGTGGTCGAGGTCGACTACGACGAACTGCGCGGCATGAAGCCCGACGAGCTGAGGCTGTTCTGACGATGCGCCTCGTCCACGGCGTCGCCCAGCACTACGCCTGGGGCGACCCGCACGCCATCCCCGCGCTGCTGGGCGTGCCCGACGACGGCCGGCCGTGGGCCGAATGGTGGATCGGCACACACCCCGGCGGCCCGGCCGTGCTCGACGACGGCACGCCGTTGCGCGATGCGGTGGGTGATCTGCCGTACCTGGTGAAGTTGCTCGCCGCCGCCGAGCCGCTGTCGTTGCAGACGCACCCCGACACCGTCACCGCACAGGTCGGCTTCCGGCGCGAGAACGACGCCGGCATCGCCCTGTCGGACCCGACCCGCATCTACCGCGACCCGTTCGCCAAACCCGAGATCCTGTGTGCGCTCACCGAGTTCGACGCGCTGTGCGGATTCCGCCCGGTCGCCGACACGGCGACGCTGTTGCGCAGACTCGGCCTCGGCGACCTGGCAGAGCGTCTCCTGACCGATGGGCTGGAGGCCGTGGTGTCGGGTCTGTACCGACGCACCATCGACGCCGCACCGATCGCCACCGCGTGCTCCGGCCACGACGAGCCGGCAGCGGTGCTGGTCGGGCGCGCTCGACTCGCAGTACCCCGGCGACCCGAGCGTTGCCGTCACCCTGTTCCTGAACCGGGTCAGCCTGCAGCCCGGTGAAGCCATCCACCTCACGCCCGGCAACCTGCACGCCTACCTGCGCGGCCTCGGCGTGGAGGTGATGGGTGCCAGCGACAACGTCGTGCGCGGCGGGCTCACGCCGAAACACATCGATGTCGACGAACTGCTGCGGGTCCTGCGTTTCGAACCCCTGCCCGATCCGGTCGTACGGCCCCGGCGGACCGCCGTCGGCGAGTGGGCGTACGACACACCCGACGCGCCGTTCGCCGTCACCCGACTCGACGTCACCGACACCGCGATCCACACGGCGACCAGCCGCGAACTACTGCTGTGCACATCGGGCGACGCGGACACGCTGCGACGTGGCGACAGCGCCGTGCTGCGACCCGACGAGACGATCACACTGACGGGACCTGCCACCGTCTGGGCGGTCGCCGAGCACTGATGCACTGGTGGCCAAGCGCGGAGTCGAACCGCTAAGTCGCCTTTGCAGGTCGACCGCTCAGCGCCCTACCCGGGTAGCCGTTCACCAGGATGCCGCGGCGGGGCACGTGTTCCACCCGCCGAGGATGTGTCGTTCGATACACGCCGACACGGCGTGCCTCACTGACCGCTGACGGTCTTGCGGATCTCGACGATCTTCTCCGTGGAGTGGTTGGCGTCGAGGCCCTTGTCGTCGAGCAACTTGCCGCGGTCCTTCGCGGCCTCGCGCTCGGCCAGCGCCGTGTCGGCGCGAGCGATGGCCGCGTCGGTGCCGTGCTCGTGGATGAACTCGGCCCACTCGACGAGCGCGTCGACCATGTCCTCCTCCTTGACGACCGCGACGTTGCGGCCCTTCACGAACAGGTGCCCACGCTTGTTGCCCGCGGCGATGCCGATGTCGGCCTCTCGTGCCTCGCCCGGACCGTTGACGACGCAGCCCATGACGGCCACCTGCAGCGGCAGCTTGCGATCGCCGAACGCCTTCATGGCTCGATTGGCGACGTCGATGACATCGACCTCGGCACGCCCGCACGACGGGCAGGCGATGAGGTCGACGTTCTTGCGCTCACGCAGTCCGAGCGCCTCCAGCAGCTGGCGACCGGCACGTGCCTCCTCCACCGGGTCGGCGGTGAGGCTGTAGCGGATGGTGTCGCCGATGCCCTCGAGCAACAGGGTGGCGATGCCGGCCGTGGCCTTCACCAGGCCGGCGGGCGGCGGACCGGCCTCGGTGACGCCGAGGTGCAGCGGCGCATCGGTGGCCTCACTGAGCTGCCGATAGGCCTCGACCATCAACGGCACGTTGCTGGCCTTGACGCTGATCTTGTAGTCGTGGAAGTCGACCTCTTCGAAGAACGAGATCTCGTGCATCGCGCTCTCGACCATCGCCTCGGCCGTGAGCCCGCCGTACTTGTCGTACAGCGACGGGTCGAGCGAGCCACCGTTCACGCCGATGCGGATGGGCAGGCCGCGATCCTTGGCCTCGCTGGCGACGGCCTTGATGTGCTCGGGACGACGGATGTTGCCGGGGTTGAGGCGCAGGCCGTGGACACCGGCCTCCATCGCCGCGAGGGCCATCTTGTACTGGTGGTGGATGTCGGCGATCACCGGGATGGGCGACCGCGGCACGATCTGGGCCAGACCCTCGGCGGCCTCGGCCTCGTTGCACGTGCAGCGGACGATGTCGCACCCCGCTGCGGCCAGCGCGTAGATCTGCTGCAGCGTCCCCTCGACGTCGGCCGTCTTGGTGATGGTCATCGACTGCACCGTGATGGGGGCACCGCCGCCCACGGCCACCTTGCCGACGTGGATCTGCCGGGTGGGACGTCGCTCGAAGCTCACGATGCCAAGTTACTTGGCGATGTCGAGGTACAGGCCGGTGAAGAACATGAAGCCGATGAGCGCCAGGCACGCAGCAGCGACGGGCATCAGCTTGCTGACGTCCGCGAAGTAGCGCTTGCCGCGGCGTTCGCGCAGCCGTTCGTACGTGGCGATGGCGGCGTGACCGCCGTCGAGCGGCAGGAGCGGGAACATGTTGAACACGCCGACCGACACGTTCACGGCGGCGAGCAGCGAGAGGACCCCGGCCCACCCGTCGTTCTCGCCGACGTCCTTGGAGATCTCGGTGGCCCCGACGATGGTGCCCGGCCGCGACGACACGTCGTCGTTCGTACCCGTGAGGTGACCGAACACGCTGACGGGGTTGAGCACCTTGGTGACCCCGACGATCGCCTGGCCGACACCCTTCACCAGGTCGGTGGGGCCCTCCACGATCGCCTCGCCCCAGCTCTGCTGCACCCGGTCGGTGGAGTCGCTGCTCACGCCCAGGAAGCCCCGCTGCTCGCCCTCGGCCGCGATCGGCGACTGCACCAGCGTCGCCGTCAGGGCGAGCTGCTCGTCACCACGTTGCACGTCGAGCGCCACCGTGGTGCCGGGCGCGGTGCCGGCCAGCGTGGTGCGGAACTCGGCCGACGTCTCCATCGGCTCGCCGTCGACCGCCAGCACGATGTCGTCGGGCTGCAGCCCTGCCTGGGCGGCCGGGCTGTTCTCCGACACGCTGTACACGGTGACCTGACCGGACTCCTCGATGCGGCCCCAGAAGCCGTACACCGCGACGATCATCACGAAGGCGATGATCATGTGCATCGCCGAGCCGGCCGTGATGACCCACATGCGGCGCGGGTAGCTGGCCTGTCGATACGTACGGCCCTCGTCCTCCGGCGTCGACCTCGTCCATGTTGGTCATGCCGATGATCTTCACGAAGCCGCCCAGCGGGATGGCCCGGACGCCGTACTCGGTCTCGCCCCGGCGGAAGCTCCACACGCGCGAACCGAAACCGAGGAAGAACTGCGTGGCCTTCATGCCACTGCGGCGGGCGGTCCAGAAGTGGCCGAACTCGTGGAGGACGATCGACACGATCAGGCCGAGCGGCGAACACCACGTACCACGGGCTGTAGAGCCAGAGCACGCCGAACAGGGCGACCCAGGCGAGGATGCCGAGCACCGTCGTGGAACGGGTGGGCGGCGCGTCGGGGTCGCGCTGGGTGCCACCGGACACGACCTCGTTCGACATGCGCGAGAAGCGGGTGTCGTTGCTCATTCGGGAAGGACCTCCTGGGCCACCTGACGCGCTCGGGCGTCGGCGGCGATGATGTCGTCGACAGTGCCATCGGCACCTGGTTCGTATCGCTGGAGCGCGGCGTCGCACACCTCGGCGATCTGCGACCACCGCAGCCGTCCCTGCAGGAACGCCTCGACGGCGACCTCGTTGGCGGCGCTCAACCACGCCGGTGCGGTGCTACCGATGCGACCGGCTTCGTAAGCGAGCGCCAGGCAGCGGAACGTGTGCATGTCGGGTGCCTCGAAGTCGAGGCGCCCGAGGGTGGACCAATCGATGCGGCCGAACGGCGTGGCGATGCGCGCCGGGTACGCCAACGCGTAGCCGATGGGCAGTCGCATGTCGGGCATCGACAACTGGGCGATGGTGGAGCCGTCGGTGAACTCGGCCATCGAGTGGACGACGCTCTGCGGGTGGACGACGACCTCGATGCGGTCGTACGGCGTGCCGAACAGTTCGTGGGCCTCGATGACCTCGAGCCCCTTGTTCATCAGGGTGCTGGAGTCGATGGTGATCTTCGGGCCCATCTTCCACGTGGGATGGGCCAGCGCCTGTTCGACACCGACGTCGGCCAACTGCTCGGAAGTGCGACCGCGGAACGGGCCGCCGCTGGCGGTGAGGACGATGCGCGACACCTCGCGCTCGGCGGATGCCGATGAACGCAGGCACTGGTGCACGGCGCAGTGCTCGCTGTCCACCGGGACCAGCTCGGCGCCCGGCGTCGAGCGCAGCGGCTGCACGACCGGACCGGCGGCGATGAGGCTCTCCTTGTTGGCCAGCGCCAACCGCCTCCCCGACGTCAGGGTGCGCACGGTGACCGCCAGGCCGGCGAATCCGACGACCGCGTTGACCACCACGTCGGCGACCTCGACGAGGTCGGAGATGTCGGCGACGACCTCGGCGAACGGCAAGGCCGCGGCGACCTCTGCCCGCCGCGACGCGTCGGCGACGGCGACCACCTTCGGACGGAACTCGAGGGCCTGCTGCACCAACACGTCGACCGACGACCCGACGCCGAGCGCGACGACCTCGTACGTCCGGCACCCTCGCGCAGGTTCGTGGCACGCACGACGTCGAGCGTCTGCGTGCCCACGGACCCGGAGGACCCGGCGATGGCGACCCGTACTGCGCTCATGTCGCCGTCAGTCTCGCAGCCAGGCGGAACACGTGCACCGCGGGAGCTGAAGCTCGTCTTCAGCGACCCGTTTCACGGCTACTTGGTGAACCAGGGGTGCAGGAACTCGGTGAGGTAGTACACCGCGGGCAACGTGAACAGGAACCCGTCGAAGCGGTCGAGGATGCCACCGTGTCCCTTGACGATGGACCCGAAGTCCTTCACGTCGAGGTTGCGCTTGAACATGCTCTCGGTGAGGTCGCCGAGCGGGGCGGCGATCGCCACGACGAGGCCCAGCAGCAGCAGGTCGCCGGTGCTGTTCCACGTGGTGCTGCGGTCGGTGACGCCGACCAGGAACATCGCGGCCAGCGTGAGCACGGCACCGCCGATGAACCCCTCGACGCTCTTGTTCGGGCTGATCCAGGCGCGCAGCGGTGTGCGGCCGACGGCACTGCCCACGAAGAGCGCGCCGACGTCGTTGGCCACCACACCGATGGCCAGCAGGCACAGGGTGTCGGTGCCGACGTGGGTGGCGATGGAGCCATCGGCTCGCGGCAGGGCGAGGTTCGACAGGGCCACGATGGCCGCGCCGAACGAGCCGAGCAGGCCGATCCAGGTGATGCCGAGCGTGGTGATCGCCATGTTCGGCATGGGGTTGGACTCGAGGCCGGCCGAGAACACGAAGCTCACCGCACAGGCGGCGAACGCCAGGAACAGCACCAGCGGCAGGGCCGAGATGCCGTAGTGGTACACCGCGGCCGGCGCGGCCACACAGGCCATGATGCCCGGCACGAAGGCCGGCTGATAGCCCTTCTCGCGCACCCGGTCGAAGTACTCGACCGCAGCGAGGCCGAGCACCAGGACGACCAGGACGGCGACGGCCCACGGCTTGAACTTCAACGCGCCGATGAACACCACGGCGATGATCAGGCCCACGGCGACGGCGGTGGGCATGTCGCGGCCGCCGGTGCCACCTGCGGGCTTGCCACCCGACGCACGCGACGACGGGGCGGGGCGAGCCGGGCGCACGGCGCCGCGACCGGTGGGGTCGGACTGCCGCCCGGAGCGACGGCTCGAGGTGGTGGGACGGGCCATCGCCCCGTCGGTGGGGTCGGTGCCGATGGTGATGCGACCGGGCTCGCGCCGCACCGGGATGGAGTCGTGCTGCGTGGTCGGCTCGACGTCCTCGAACGGGATCGGCCCGCTGTCGGGCTCGTCGAACACCGGGTTCAGGCCGGTGATGTCGTCGAGGCCGCCATCGTCGCCGGCTGCGCCGCGGTCGTCGCGCCACGCGGGCGACGAGGACCCGGAGAACGACGACCACACGTCGAGATCGTCGGTGTGGTCGGCACCCTCGCTGAGCACCCTGGGCATCTCGCCCGTGGGCGGCTGCGTCCAGTGCGGCAGCGGGCCGGTGTCACCATCACCGAAGGACAGCGGCGCGTCGTCGTCGACCTGGTCGTCGGCGAACAACGGCGGTCCGAAGTCCTCTGCCTCATCGCGGCGGCGCCGCCATTGATCGTCGGTCATCCTGTCCCCTCGCTCAGACCTCGAGCAGTTCCTGCTCTTTGCGACCCAGAGCCTTGTCGATGTGCTCGACGTGGTCGTGGGTGATCTTCTCCAGTTCCTTCTCGGCACGCTCGAGCTCGTCGGCCGAGATGGTCCCGGCCTTCTCGGCGCCTTCGAGGTGCTTGCGCGCGTCGCGGCGAATGTTGCGCACGGCGACGCGGCCGTCCTCGGCCATGTGCTTGACCACCTTCACGTACTCCTTGCGACGCTCCTCGGTGAGCGGCGGGAAGTTCAGGCGGATGACGACGCCGTCGTTGTTCGGGTTCACACCGAGGTCGCTGTCGCGAATGGCCTTCTCGATGGGAGCGAGCGAACCGCGGTCGTGCGGCTTGACGATGAGCTGCCGGGCCTCGGGCACCTGGAACCCGGCCAGCTGCTGGAGCGGCACCGGGGAGCCGTAGTACTCGACGAGCAGCTTCTCGACGAGGGCGGGAGTGGCCCGACCCGTGCGAACCGTCGTGAACTGGTTCTGCACGTGGTCGACGGCCTTCTCCATCTTCTCCATTGCTTCGAGGATGGTGTCTTCGGTCACCGGACCAGCGTACTGCACTACCGGTCGTGGACGATGGTGCCCACGGCGTCGCCCCGCAGGATGGCCTGCAGCGAGCCGGGCGCCGACATGTCGAACACCACGATCGGGATCTTGTTGTCGCGGCAGAACGCGATGGCCGTGGCATCCATGACCTTCAGGTTCTTCGTCATGACCTCGATGTAGCTGACCTCTTCGTACTTGCGAGCGTCGGGCACGATGCGCGGGTCGGCGTCGTACACGCCGTCGACGCCCGAGTGGGTGCCCTTCAGCAGCGCCTCGGCATCGATCTCGGCGGCACGCAGCGCCGCCGCGGTGTCGGTGGTGAAGAACGGGTTGCCGGTGCCGGCCGCGAAGATGACGACGCGGCCCTTCTCGAGGTGGCGCATGGCCCGGCGCCGGATGTACGGCTCGGCGATGCGCGGCATCTCGATGGCGCTCTGCACGCGGGTGGTCTGCCCGGCACGTTCGAGCGCGTCCTGCAACGCCAGCGCGTTCATGACGGTGCCGAGCATGCCGATGTGGTCGCTCTGGGTGGCGTCCATTCCGGTCATGGCGCCTTCGCGACCGCGCCAGAAGTTGCCGCCACCGACGACGACGGTGACGTCGACGCCCATTTCACGGACGGCGATGATCTCGAGGGCCGTCGCGGCGAGCGTGTCGCCGTCGAGGCCCTGACCGCCGACGCCGGCCAAGGCCTCACCCGATGGTTTGAAGACGATTCGTTTCCATCGCGGTGAGGTCATGGCCGACAGTATGACCGATCGAGTCGGCTCAGCCGATTTCGACCTGGGCGAAGCGCACGATCGACGCCCCGCCGATGAACTTCTGCACCGACTGGCTGTCGTCCTTCGCGTACGGCTGCTCGAGCAACGCGACCTCCTTGAAGAAGCCGTTCACCCGGCCTTCCACGATCTTCGGCAGCGCTGCTTCGGGCTTGCCCTCGTTGCGGCTGAGGACCTCGAGCGTCGCCCGCTCCTTCTCGACCACGTCGGCCGGGACGTCCTCGCGAGCGAGGTACTTCGGACGAGCGAACCCGATGTGCACGGCCACGTCGTGGGCGAGTTCGGGGGTGGCACCCGTCATCTCGACGAGCACACCGTTCACGCCACGACCGCCCTGCATGTGCAGGTAGCTGTCGATGATGTTGCCAGGAGCGGCCTCGATGCGGACGACTTCGCCCAGCTCGATCTTCTCCTTGAGCGTGATCTTCAGGTCGTCGAGGATGGCGGCACGCTCGCTGACGGCGGCCTCGCCCTTCTCCACGACCAGCTTCACCAGTTCGGCGGCCTCGGCCTTGAACAGGTCGCTCGCGGCGACGAAGTCGGTCTCGCTCTTCAGCTTCACCATCGCACCGACGTTGCCGTCGATGAGCAGGGCCACCAGGCCCTGGGTGTTCTCGCGGTCGTCGCGCTTGGCGCTGGCCGCGAGGCCCTTCTCACGAAGCCACTGCTTGCTGGCGTCCATGTCGCCGTCGTTGGCCTCGAGGGCCTTCTTGGCGTCCATCATGCCGGCGCCGGTGGCCTGGCGCAGGGCCTGTACGTCCTTCGCGGTGAATGCCATTCTCGATCAGCTCTCAGGGGTCTCGGCGGGGGTCTCTTCGGTGGTCTCGGCGACCACTTCGTCGGCAGCCACTTCGTCGGCGGCGGGGGCCGCGGCGACCTTGGCAGCGGCGACGCGGGCGTCACGCTCGGCCTGGGCGGCAGCGGCCTGACGGCGGGCGTCGGCCTGGGCCGACGCGAACGCGGCCTCGTCCTCGGCGGTGCGCGCCGGGGCGGCAGCGGTCTGCGGGTTGCGCTTGTTGGCGATGTAGCGGCCCTCGAGCACGGCCTCGGCGATGACGTGGCACATCAGCGCGTTGGCGCGGATGGCGTCGTCGTTGCCGGGGATGGGGAACTGGACGACGTCGGGGTCGACGTTGGTGTCGACGACGGCGATCACCGGGATGCCGAGCTTGTTGGCCTCGGTGACGCCGATGTGCTCCTTCTTGGTGTCGAGGATGAACACGGCGTCGGGACGCTTGCTCATGTTGCGGATGCCGCCGAGGTTCTTCTGCAGCTTCTCGAGCTCGCGGCTCAGCAACAGGGCTTCCTTCTTCGGCATGGCCTCGAACTCGCCCGAGACCTTCATGCGCTCGTATTCCTTCATCTTCTCGACGCGCTTGGAGATGGTCTCGAAGTTGGTGAGCATGCCACCGAGCCAACGCTCGTTGATGTACGGCATGCCGCACTTCTCGGCGTAGCTGCGGATGGGATCCTGCGCCTGCTTCTTGGTGCCGATGAACAGCACGTTGCCGCCCTTGGCGGCGAGGTCGCGGACGAACTTGTAGCTGACCTCGGCGCGGGCGAGCGTCTGATCGAGGTCGATGATGTAGATGCCGTTGCGCTCGCCGAAGATGAAGCGCTTCATCTTCGGGTTCCAACGACGGGTCTGGTGACCGAAGTGGACGCCGGCTTCCAGCATCTGGCGCATCGTGACGACAGCCATGGTGTTGTCTCCTTCTCCTGCGGTTCGAGTGGACACCCGTCCCGGCGCCGAAGCGACCGCAGGGGGACGGGTGCTGGAATTGCTCGTGGCCCGTCAGGAGACGGACCGCCGAGAAATGCTATCGGGCGGTCGGCCCGGTGGCACACGCCCAACGGCGCGGACCTGCAGGTCGGGCGGCACGCCGATCGGTCGGGACGAGCCGCAGCGGGCCCGCAGACCGGGCGAGCAGCGGCGTGGGGTCGACCGCTCGGTTGCCCTGGCGAACGCCGAGGTACAGACGGGCCGAACTGCGCCCGACGACGTGCCCGGCGACCACCCGGTCGCCCGTGCCGACCGAGAACGCTTCGAGCATTCCGTAGGTGACCCGACGGCCCCCGGCAACCTCGGTGACCAGGTACTTCGTGCCCGCCACCGTGCCGGCGAAGGTGACCCTGCCGTCGGCGACCGCCCGCACGGGCGCGCCGATGGGCGGGTGGTACTCGACACCACGGTGGCCCGGGCACCAGATGCAGGCCGGCGCTCGGAACGGCACGGCGACGGGCACCTCGACCGGCGGCCGCCAGCACGATGGCGCCGCCAGCGCGACGACCATGAGCAGGGCGGCGATCATGCGGCCGCCGCCGCAGGGATCAGGCGACGCCGCTGGCCGACAGGCGGGCACGCAGGTGCAGCACCGCCTTGGTGTGGATCTGCGACACGCGACTCTCGGTGACACCGAGCACCGTGCCGATCTCGGCGAGCGTCAGCCCCTCGTCGTAGTACAGCGACAGGACCAGCTTCTCGCGATCGGGCAGGCGACGCACTTCGACCTTCACCAGGCGGCGCACCTCGCCCTCCTCGACGATGGCCGACGGCGAGTCGGGGACGTCGCCACCGAGCGACTTGGGTTCGGTGCCGGCGACGAGTGCCCGGTCGAGCGGACCCACGGTGGTGGAGGCGATCGACGACAGCCACTTCTGGAACTCGGTGGGCGACAGGCGGAGGTGCTTCGACAGTTCCTCGTCGGTGGGCGCCCGGCCCATCTTGCCTTCCAACTCGGTGAAGGCGGTCTCGACCTCGCGGGCCCGGCTGCGGACCGATCGCGGCACCCAGTCGAGTGACCGCAGGCCGTCGAAGATGGCACCGCGGATGCGCGGCACGGCGAACGTCTCGAACTTCACTGCACGCTCGGGGTCGAACCGCTCGACCGCGTCGATGAGCCCGAACACACCCGCGCTGACCAGGTCGCCCGGGTCGACGCTGCTGGGCAGGCCGGCACCGACACGACCGGCGACGAACTTCACCAACGGCGAATAGTGCACGATGAGCTGATCCCGCGACACGGAGTCGTGTCGCAGGAAGAACTGTTGCCAGACCTGTTCGATGTCGAGTTCGCGTCTCATGCTCGGGGGTGCGCCTCAGCGTAGGCCTCACGGAGGAGGTGATTGCTGACATGGGTGTATCGCTGCGTGGTGGCCACGTCGGCGTGACCCAGCAATTCCTGCACGGCGCGCAGATCCGCACCACCGTCGAGGAGGTGGGTGGCGAACGTGTGCCGCAGCGCGTGCGGGTGCGTGGGGCGGGGCGAACGGCGGTCGAGAATGCGGCGCACGTCGCGCGGGGTGAGCGGGTTGCCACGCTCGTTGCCGAACAGCACGGCACCGGTGGGAGCGGCCACGACCTCGGTGCGAACGCCCAGCCAGGCGCGCAGCGCGACGACGGCCGGTTCGCTGAGCGGCACGCGGCGCTGCTTGGAACCCTTGCCCCACACCGACATGGCACCACCGGCCAGGTCGAGCGAGTCGACCTGCAGGCCGCAGAGCTCGCCGACGCGGACGCCACTGCCGTACAGCAACTCGAGCACGGCGTCGTCGCGCAGGCGCCGCCAGTGCGGCTCGTCCTCGGGTGTGGCGCCGTCGAGCAGATCGTGCACGTCGGTGTGGTCGAGCACTCGCGGCAGTCGGCTCTCGCCGGACGGCGCCCGCAGCGACGTGCTGGGGTCGACCGCGAGCACGCCCTCTCGGCGCAGGTGACGGAAGAATCGACGCAGGGACGACACGTGGCGGGCGACGCTGCGCTTGGCCAGCGGCGGCTGCTTGGATCCCAGATGCGCCACGTAGCGGCGCAGCACCAGGCGATCCACCTCGCCAGGAGCGTGCAGGTCGCGTTCGTCGGCCGCCCAGCGGATGAACGCCTCGACGTCGGTGCGGTAGGCCGCGACGGTGTTCGGCGAACTGCTGGTGAGGGACGCGACGAAGCCGTCCACGTGCCATGCCGCGAGATCCGCGGCCGAAGGAAGCGTCGTCGCTCGCCCAGCCATCGAGGGACAGGGTATTCGCTCGCGCTCATCGCAACGGTGACCCCACGATCTCGAACCACCCGTCGGCCTGGGCCAGCCACCCCGCCGCCTCCAGCCGAGCCAGCCGCATGGCGGCCTCCACCAGCCCCAGGCCGGTGAGCAGCACCACGCCGTCGATGGTGCGTGGCTCGTCGCGGAGCACTCGGTAGACCTCCAGGTCGTCGGGCCGGGGGCGCCGTCGCCGTTCGACCGCCACGCCGCCTGCGGCCAGCGAGTGATCCAGTTGCAGCTGGGTGAGCACGTCGCCGGCGTCGAGCGCAGGGGCCGCACCGTCGCGCAACAGCGCGTTCGAACCGCCCGCGGCGCGATTCGACGGCGCGCCCGGCACGGCCATCACGGGAACGCCGCGCTCGAGGGCGGCGTCGGCGGTGATGAGCGAACCACCGCGCTCGCGGGACTCGACGACCACCAGCACCTCCGACAGGGCCGCCACGATGCGGTTGCGCAGGGGGAAGCGGTACGGCTCGGGCCGAGTGCCGGGCGCGGCCTCGGACAGCAGCAGCCCCGATTCGCCGACCGCCGACCACAGGTCGCGGTGCTCGCGGGGGTAGACGACGTCGAGCCCCGACGCCACCACCGCGATCGGCCGCCCGCCACCCTGCTGGGCGAGCACGGCCCGATGGGCGACGCCGTCGATTCCCCGTGCCAGGCCGGAGACCACGTGCACCCCCGCCGCGCCGAGTCCGGCGGCGATGGCGCGCCCGGTCTCGCGACCGGCTGCGGTGGCATTGCGGGTGCCCACGATCGCCACCCGCCGACCCTGCAGCAGGTCGAGCCGACCCCTGGCGAACAGCACTGGCGGCGGCTGGGGGTCGGACACGAGCAGCGCCGGGTAGTCGTCGGCGCCGTGGACCAGCACCTGCAGCCCGAGCTGCTGACATCGTCCCCACACAGCGGCGGGGTCGACGTCGGCGGCGGCGCGCCGGAACCCTTCGGCGACCGCCCGATCGGCCAGGATGCGCTGCGCCAGTCCCCGTGGCCGGGCATCGCCCCGCACCACGGCCCATGCTTCGATGGGGTCGTGGTGGCGCAGCAGCGCACCCAACCGGTGGACCGTGGAGGGTGGCAGCGCGGCGAGTGCCGCGGCGTGAGCCTGCGGCGGCAGCGGGCTCATGCGGCCTGCCATCGAGTGCTCACCTTCAACGACACCCGCAGCTGCAGGGCGAGCGCCACGTGCGAGTCGCGCACCACCTCGTGCTCGCCGTCGAGATCGGCGATGGTGCGCGCCACCCGGCGCACCCGGTGATAGCCGCGACCGGTGAGCGAGTCGCGTTCGAGCTGGGTCCGCAGCATGGTGCGCGCCGCGTCGTCGACCGGCGCCAACGCGTCGAGCTGCGACCCCGGGATGGACGCGTTGAGCATGCCGATGCGCTCCCACGACCGCAGGCGCGCCGCTTCCACCCGGCCGAGCACCGCCGCGGTGGGCTCGCCGCCACCCGACGACAGCAGGTCGTCGACGTCCGGTCGTTGCACCGGCACTCGCAGGTCGAACCGGTCGAGCAGCGGCCCGGACAACCGCCGCAGGTAGCGCAGGCGAGCCCCGTCGTCGCACTCGCAGGCGCCCGGGCGTCCGCCACCGCACGGACACGGGTTGGTGGCGGCGACGAGCAGGAAACGCGCCGGCACCGTGGCCGCGGCGCGCGCCCGGGCGAGGCGGATGACGCCCTCCTCGAGCGGCTGACGCAACGCGTCGAGCACCACGGGAGAGAACTCGCCGAGCTCGTCGAGGAACAGCACTCCCCCGTTCGCCATGCTCACCTCACCGGGACGCAGCGTCGGGCTGCCACCGCCGACGAGGGCGACCATCGAGCTGCTGTGGTGCGGCGCCCGGAACGGCGGAATGCGCACCAGACCGCCCGCGGGCAGGCGCACACCGGCCGCCGAGTGGATCATCGTGGTCTCCAGCGACGCGCCCGGCTCGAGCGGTGGCAGCAGGCCCGGCATGCGCTGGGCCAGCATGGTCTTGCCCGAGCCGGGCGGGCCGACGAGCAACAGGTGATGCCCGCCGGCGGCCGCCAGTTCCAACCCCATGCGGGCGGCCCACTGACCGCGCACGTCGGCCAGGTCGGGCACCGGTGGGGTGTCGTCGACCAACTCCTCCTGCGGCGGTTCGGGCCACGGCGCGTCGCCACGCATGGCGGCGACCAACTCGGCCAGCGAGCCGGCCACGAGTACGTCGTCGCCCACCACACCCTGCGCCTCGCGGAAACCGACGCGGCGCGAGGACCGGACGAACCGGCTCGCCCTCCATCCGCAGCGCAGCCAACATCGGCGCCACCCCGGGCACCGAGCGCAGCGACCCGTCGAGGCCGAGCTCGCCGATGAACGTGCGCCCCTCGACCTCCGCGAACGGCAGCTGCTCACTGGCGGCGAGGACACCGACGGCCATCGCCAGGTCGAGCGCCGAGCCGGCCTTGCGTTCGTGCGACGGGGCGAGGTTCACCGTGACCCGGCTGGACGGCCAGCGCAGGTCGCTGGACAGCACCGCCGCCCTGACACGGTCGCGCGCCTCGCGACACACGGCGTCGGGCAGGCCGATGATCTGGAACGACGGAAGGCCGGAGGCGACGTGCACCTCGACCGTGACGGGGCGTCCTTCGACGCCGAACAACGTGGCGGAACGAACAGCGGCCAGCACGGGCCCTCCTCCAACGACGTGGCGCGCGACGGCGCCGTGAACGGTTGGAGGGAACGGAGTCCGGCTCCCCGACGGCTGAGGCGCACCATATCGGCGGCACCGGAGATGGCAACGTGCTGCCGCGGACGGAGGGTCGGGGCCGGTCGTGACACCCCCGGCGGGCCTCGGCCTGCGAGAATCGCCGACCGTATGAAGTCCTCGTCGGCGATGGCCGTGCTCGTGCTGTCGGCCCTCGGCCTGACGGCGACCGCCTGTGGCAGCGATTCGGACCGCTCGGCGGGTCGCTACTGCACCGAGGTCGGCAATCACCTGGCCGAGCTGAACTCGCCCAGCCTGGCGACGCAGGCGGAGGTGGACGAAATGCTGAACGCGTGGCGCACCGTGGCTCGCACGGCGCCGATCGCCATCCAACCCGAGTGGGACGCGCTGCTGTCGACGATGGAGACCATGTCCACCGTGGTCGCGTCCGATCCGGAGTCCGTGCAACGCGTCGTCGACACGGCACGCCGCAACGAACCCGCGGCGAACCGGGTCATCGACTACACGTTCAACGTGTGTGGTGCGACCATCGGTGACGTGACGCCGGTGATCACCGCGCCGATCGTGACGGCAGCGCCGACCACGACCACGGGCTGAGCAGGATCAGACGATCTCGCCGCGGCGCAGGATGACGTTGTCGACCAGGCCGTAGGCCTTGGCCTCTTCGGCCGTGAACCAGCGGTCGCGCTCGCTGTCGGCCTGGATGGTCTCGAGCGACTGACCCGAGTGCTGCGAGATGAGCTCGGCCATGCGGCGCTTGGTGTACTTCAGCTGCTCGGCCTGGATGGCGATGTCGGTGGCCTGGCCACGCAGGCCGGCGAGCGGCTGGTGCATCATGATGCGGGCGTTGGGCAGGGTGTACCGCTTGCCCGCGGCGCCGGCGGTGAGCAGGAACTGGCCCATGCTGGCGGCCATGCCCATGCAGACGGTGGCGACGTCGCAGCTGACGAACTGCATCGTGTCGTAGATGGCCATGCCGGCCGTGACCGACCCGCCGGGGCTGTTGATGTACAGCCAGATGTCGGCGTTGGGGTCTTCGCCCTCCAGGTACAGCAACTGGGCGCACAGCTGGTTGGCGATGTCGTCGTTCACATCGGTCCCGAGCATGACCACTCGGTTGCGGAGCAGACGGTTGAAGACGTCGAGACGCGGGTCCATTCCCGATTCGAGGGCCATGGGACGGGTGATGTCGCTCATGGCAGGACACGCTACCGTCCTGAGCGATGAGCAACCCCGACACATCTGCTCCTTTCCAGCCCAACGCCGACGAGCTGATCGCCAACAACCGGGTGTTCGTGCAGAGCTACGCGGACAAGGATCTCGCCCTGCGTCCACGCCGCAAGCTGGCCATCGTGGCCTGCATGGACAGCCGCATGGACATCTTCCAGATGCTCGGCCTGGGCCACGGCGAAGCGCACATCATCCGCAACGCCGGCGGCGTGGTCACCGACGACGTCATCCGTTCGCTGGTGCTCAGCCAGCGTTCGCTCGGCACCCGCGAGATCATCCTCATCCACCACACCAACTGCGGCCTGCAGTCGGTCAGCGAGGACCAGTTCAAGGCCGAGATCGAGGCCGAGGTGGGCATCAAGCCGTGGTGGGCGCTGGAGTGCTTCAGCGACCCCTACACCGATGTGCGCCAGAGCATCAACCGCCTGCGCAACAGCCCCTTCGTGAAGTTCAAGGACCACATTCGCGGCTTCGTCTACGACGTCGCCGACGGCCAGCTCAACGAGGTCTGAGTTCGACGATGGCAACGGACCGTCCAGCGCGTCGGGGCCGACACGCGATCATCGCGGTCGCGGTCGTGGGGTTGCTGGTCATCGCCGGTGCCGTGACGTTCTTCGCACTGCGTTCCGACGACGACGTCCCCCTCGACGCAGGTGATCCGCATCCGTGGTTGACGATGCGTTTCTGGCCGTACGCGATCGCGGACTACTGGCAGCCGGTCGACCTGCCGAACGTGACCGTGTACCCGGACGGCACCGTGCTCCGCGTCCGCCTCGAACCGACCGGGTCGGACGGCGATTCCCACCTCGTCGCCGAACGCCTCGCCATTCCGAAGGCGACCATGAACGAGCTGTATCGCCAGGTCGTCGACGCCGGGCTGACCGGCGGGGGACTCCAACCCCTCGTCCCCGTTCCCGACGGTGCCACCGTCGCCGACGGCGGCAGAACCGCGTTCACCTCCACCATCGAGGGGGTCACGACGACCCGGGTCTTGGACCAGGGGGGCTTCGGCCTCGAAGGCGACGCCGTACGGCAGCAGTTCGAGGCGCTGCAGTCCGCGCTCACACCATTCCTCCTGGCGTCGCCGACCGATCTCGTCGAGGTGCCCATCACCGCCTGGGCGGTGTTGACCGAACCGGCCGGCGATCGCACGCCGTACGAGGGCCAGGTCTGGTCCGGTCCCGACCTCGACACACTGACCTGGACGGCGATCGAGGGCATGGACTGCGCCGTTGTGGAACGCTCCGAATGGCCACTTCCGATCGGGGAACGGCAGGTGCCCGAGATCGTCGTGGACGGGCGGCTCGTCACCCGTCGCCCACTGCTCCCCGGCACTGCCGGTTGTGCCGACGTGGTGGCGACCTACCGGGCGCTCGAGCCCGCGGCGCGGCAGCGTCCACCCGAGCAGGGCTGACCGAGCGTGTTCACCAGGAACTTGAGTTCGCGCGTGTTCACCAGGAACTTAAGTTCGCGCGGGGTCGGCCGGGTCAGCGGGGCCAGCGGGCGGTGCGCTCGACGTCGTTGAGGTCGAGGTGGTTGCGCATGTACTCGCCGGCGGCGTCGCGACGCGGGGTGTGGTCCCACGGGGTGAACGTGCCCGAACGCAGCGCCGACGACACCAGGCGGCGGCGGGCCTGATCGGCGAGGACCTCGGTGTGGAAGCGAGCGAGGTCCCAGCGTTCGGCCACCTCGGCCCGGAAGGTGGCGACGATGTCGGTGTGGGCCGGGTCGGTGGCCAGGTTCACACGCTCGTGCGGGTCGACCGCGAGGTCGTACAGCTGGTCGGGGTCGACCGGGCAGTGGACGAACTTCAGGTCGTCGCGACGGATCATCACGATCGGCGCACATGCCCCCTCGGCGGCGTACTCGCCGATGACCGTCCGCGCTTCGTACTCCCCCGCGCACAACGGCACCAACGACCGCCCTGCGAGCGGCTCGACGGCATCGGACGCCGACCCGCCCGCCAGCTCGACGATGGTCGGCAGGACATCGACGAGTGACACCGGCGAGGACACCCGACGCGGCGCGAAACGGCCCGGCGCGTGCACCACCAGGGGGATGCGCGTCGAGCCCTCGAAGAAGTTCATCTTGTACCAGAGGCCCCGCTCACCGAGCATGTCGCCGTGGTCGGCGAGCAGGACCACGACGGTGTCGTCGGACAGGCCGAGCGACTCGAGCGTGCCGACCAGCTTGCCGGTCCAGTCGTCGACGTAGCTGATGTTGCCCATGTAGGCCCGCCGAGCGTCGCGGACGTCGTCGTCGGTGATCGTCGTGCGGTCCATGTCGCACGCGTCGCGCAGACGCTGGGTGTGCGGGTCGAGATCCGACCTCGTCGGCCGACACCACCGGCATGCGGGATGTCGACACCCTCGTAGCGGTCCCAGTACTCCTGACGGGTGACGTACGGGTCGTGCGGGTGGGTGAAGCTGGCGACGAGCAGGAACGGGCGCTCGTCGGCCGAACGGGCCAGGTCGTGCAGTGCCCGGACGGCGTGGAAGCCGACCTCGTCGTCGAACAGCAACTGGTTGGTCACCTCGGCCACGCCGGCCCCGGTGACGCTGTCCATGTTGTGGTACCACCAGTCGATGCGTTCGTCGGGCGGCGCGCCAATCGGGCGTCCAGCCGAAGTCGGCCGGATAGATGTCGGTGGTGCGCCGCTCCTCGAACCCGTGCAGTTGATCGGGCCCGACGAAGTGCATCTTCCCGGACAGGCACGGTGCGGTACCCGGCGGAGCGGGCGTAGTGGGCGAACGTGGGCACCGTGCTGGCCAGGTACGCCGCGTTGTCGTAGCCGCGGGTGGCCGACGGCAGCTGGCCGGTCATCATGCAGTAGCGGGCCGGAGTGCACAGCGGGCTGTTCGTGTACGCCGCGTCGAACACCACACCCTCGGCGGCCAGCCGGTCGATGTGCGGCGCCTTCGTGGCGGGGTTGCCGTAACAACCGAGCGCACCGGGCGTCAACTGGTCGTACATGACGATCAGCACGTTGGGTCGAGAAGCGGTCACTCCTGGATCCTGGCACGCCACCTCGCCACTTCCGCCTCCGGGTCGAGCACCATCACCGTCGAGGGCGGCCCCTCGGCGCCACGCCGGTTGATGTCGCGGATGCGCACGTTGATGTCGTCGACGATGCGACGCACGATCGACTCGTTCGACGCCGCCGCCATCGCCTCACGTGCCTCCTCCACCTCCTTGCGGATGCGGATGGTGGGCGGCAGGTAGCTCAGCCGTTCGGCGCGGAGCTTGGCCTTCAGCCACCAGTCCTCGTCGTGGTCGTCGGCCAGGCCCTCGATGGGCTTGCCGCGACCGGGCAGATCGGCGAACTCGCCGCGGGCGATGCCGTCGCGGATCTGCTGCTCGACCGCACTCTCCCACTTGCGCATGTTCATCGACTCACCCCGCTGAAGATCACCGCCACGCGTTCGTCGGCTGCCACATGATCGCGCACCGCCAACAGACCGGCCAGGCCGGCCGTGCCCGTGTGGCTGGCGTCGATGCCGGTGGTGCGCACGCCCAGTTCGTTCGCCAGCAACACGTGGTGCTCGTGGGCGATGATCGGCGAGCCGTGCCCGTCGGCCATCGCGCCGACCACCGGCAACCAGTCGTACGTCTCGTCGTCGAGGATGCCGTCGGCAGCGGAATGACCGACGTGCTCCCACGGCCACATGACGTCGGACCAGTGGGTGGCGACATGCTTCGGGCCGCCGACGGACTCGGCCAACTGCCAGGCCCGCTCGAGTGGCGCACAGGCGTTGGTCTGCACGGCGTGCAGCATCGGGGTGACGCCGCTCATGCGGAAGCCCGCCGCCACGCACGCGGCGAACGCTCCCCCACCGACCTGCACGAACAGACGGTCGAACGGCGGGCCCTCGATGTGCTCCTCCATGAACCGGGCCATCTCCCACCCGATGGTCCGCCCGCCGTCGAGGCACCACGCGTTCTCGGTGCCCTGCACGCTGAACGGCACGGCGCCGCTGGCGACGGCCTCGCGGAATCGGTGCACGCACGGGTCGCCGGGCGGGTCGGTGGCGAGCCGCGGGCAGGTGACGACGTCGGCATCGAGCCCCCGGAGCAGCGCGACCACGGCAGCGTTGGCGTCGACGGGCACGAACACCCGGATGGGCCACGACACGGCCGCTGCCAAGGTGGCCGCGGCGAGGGCCGCGTTGCCGCACGAGGCGATGGCCAGCGGTGGGCGCGACGAACCCCACGGCGCGCGACCGGCGCGTTCGGCGGCGACGAGGTGCAGGAGGATGCCGAACAGGTGGCGAGCCTTGTGGCTGCCGGCGACGTGCTGCGTCTCGTCCTTCACCCACACTCCACCGTCGGCGCGGAAGCCGAGCTCGTCGCTGAGCGCGTCGGCGCGACCGAACGGTGTGGTGACGAAACCGGTCCCGGCGACAGCGGCGACCTGTGCGTCGAGCTCGGCGATCAGCCCGACGCGGGAGGATTCGTCGAGACCGAGCGATGCGGCGAACGTGTCCCACGCGAGGTAGCGGCGGAAGGCGAGGAACGGGTTGCCGTCGCCACTGCTACGCAGCGGGGCGATGACCTGCTGCAGCTGGGGCGCGTGATGACGGTCGGCATCGGTGGCGTGCGGGCACCGCCACGTGAACGGCTCGTCGATCGGCGAGGCAGCACCGCAGACGGCACACTTCCAGCCGAGGGTGAGGCCGGCATCGGCCACGCCGCCGTTCCCGCTGGTGTTCATGGCCTGTCAGCCGGCCGCGACACGTGCGTTGAAGTCGTCGATCATCTCGTCCCACACCGGCACGAAGCGGCGCAGGTCGCGCCAGAACGACTGCTCACGACGGGCCTCGAACAGCTCGAACGGAGTGCCCTGCTGCTCGACCCAGGTGTAGTAGCCGAGGTTGAAGATGCGGTTGCGCTCGCGCTCGGTGAGCTCGAGGGTGTGCGCCGTCGTGACGTTGGCGAGGTGCTCGCCCCACGCCTGCGCGGCATCGAGGTTGGTGAACCCGCCGCCGAAGTCGCGAGCGGTGATCTTCGAGTACTCGCTGGGATACAGCGCGGCTCCGTCGGTGGCCACGGTGACGATGGCGTCGTCGGGGCCCAGGTCGAGTGCCTTGGCCGTGCTGATGGCGGCGAGCACGTTGCAGATGGCGGACAGGCCGAAGTGCTGCAGCGTCTGCAGGATCTGCTGCGGCACCCCCCGCCGATCGCTCAGGTAGCCGAGGCCGTCGTCGCTGTTGAACATGGCGTACAGCTGATCGGTGGCCCGGTCGCTGACGGCGACGACGACGTCGGTGTTCATCACGTTGTGGATGAGCGGGATGTGCTTGTCGCCGATGCCCTGGATGTTGTGCTCGCCGAATCCGTTCTCGAGCATCGTCGGGCACTCCAGCGCCTCGACGGCGACGATCTTCGTGCCGTACAGATCCTTCAGGCGATCACCGGCAGCGATGGTGCCGGCGGAGCCGGTGGCGCTGGTGAACGCCGCCAGGCGAAGCGGCCGACCGCTGGCTGCCTTGGCGGTCTCGAACACATGGGCCAGCGCACGACCGGTGACCTCGTAGTGGCCGAGGTGGTTGCCGAACTCGCAGAACTGGTTGAGCACGAAGTTGCCGGGATCCTTGGCCAACTCGTTGCAGGCGTCGTAGATCTCCTTGACGTTGCTCTCGGTGCCGACCGTGCGGATGACGTCGTCCTTCGGGTTCTCGCACCACTGGTCCAGCCAGTCGAAGCGCTCCTGGCTCATGCCCGCCGGGAGGATGGCCACACCCCGCGACGCCATGATGCGGCTGATGGCGATGCCACCGCGGGCGTAGTTGCCGGTGCTGGGCCAGATGGCCCGGTGGCGGGTGGGGTCGAACTGCCCGGTGACGATGCGCGGCGCCAGACACGCGTAGGCGGCGAGCACCTTGTGCGCGGTGATCATCGGGAAGCGGTCGCCGAACGCGACGATGATGGGGCTGGCGACACCGGTGAGGCTGCTGGGCAGCACGACGTGATCGGGAACGGACACGCGGTTGCCGTGCACGTCGTTGTACCAGTGCACGCGCCACAGGTTGCGGGCGTCGGGGCCGTCCTTCGACGCGTCACCGACGATGGCCGGGTCGACGGTCGACGGGTCGGCCAGCTGGGCGAACGTCGGCAGCGTGATGCCCTGGGCGCGGAAGCGCTCGACGCTGTTGGCCAGCGAGTCGCCGTCGATCACCCGATCGGCGAGGCCGAACTGATTCTCGAGCGCATGAGCGATGGGATCGGCGCCGGCCGCACCGGTGAGTGACGTCATGGTTGACATTTTGTCAAAGGACGGACCACTTCGCGCGAACTCATTCGCCAAGCATCCGCTTTTCTAATTCGCTATCCTGACGACCATCTCCGAGATCGCCCCCGACCTGTCGGGCGCCAAGCGCCGCATCATCGAGCGGCTCAAGCGCGCCGACACGGCCACCGCCCCCGAGTTGGCGGCCGAGTTCGGGCTCACCGACACGGCCATCCGTCAGCATCTGGAGGCGCTCGAGGGCGCTCGGCTGGTCGAGCGTTCCACCGGTGTCAGCAACGGTCGCGGTCGGCCGCCCACGCACTGGCGACTCACGCCGTCGGCGGGCTCGCTGTTCGCCGACCGGCACGGCGACCTGTCCGTCGAGCTGCTGAACAGCATCCGCTCCGCGCTCGGCGACGAGGCGCTCGACACGGTCGTGCGCACCCGCGCCGAGCGTCAGCTGGCCAACTACCGGATCGTGCTCGACGATGCGGGCAGCGTCGCCGAGAAGGTGCACCGCCTCGCCACGCTCCGCAGCGCCGAGGGGTACCTGGCCGAGGCCCTCGAGGTGGACGGCCATCTCGAGCTGATCGAACACCACTGCCCCATCCAGAGCGCGGCCGACCACTGCGGTGGCCTGTGCAGCGCCGAGCTCGATCTGTTCCGCAAGGCGCTCGGCCCCGATGTCGACGTCGACCGCGAGCAGCACCTGCTCGACGGCGGCCAACGCTGCGCGTACCGCATCGCCGTCCGCTCGGCGTAACCCCGCGCTCGCCCCCGCTGGCTAGGTTCTGCCCATGGCCGATTTTCTCCTCGGCGGGCAGATCGATCCCGCTCAGCACCAGCGCACCGGCACGAACACCGCGGTGCCCAGCGGTGACCTCACCACCCACGGGGTGATCGTCGGCATGACCGGCTCCGGCAAGACCGGTCTGGGCGTGGTGCTCATCGAGGAAGCACTGTCGGCCGGCGTGCCGACGCTGTTGATCGACCCCAAGGGCGACCTGACCAACCTGTGCCTCACGTTCCCCACGCTCGCACCGACCGACTTCGAGCCCTGGGTGAACGAGGGCGACGCGCAGAAGGCGGGCAAGTCGGTCGCCGAGTTCGCCGCGGCGCAGGCAGCCACGTGGACCGAAGGACTGGCGGGATGGGGCATCACCGCCGAGCGGGTCGCCACGCTGCGCCAGAAGGCCGGCTTCACCATCTACACGCCGGGATCGACTGGTGGCGTGGGGCTGAACATCGTCGGGTCGCTCGCGGCACCGACGGGTGTCAGCGACCCCGAGATCCTCGGCGACGAGATCGACGGCTTCGTCAGCGGCCTGCTCGGCCTGGTGGGGGTCGATGCCGATCCGCTCACCAGCCGCGAGCACATCCTGCTCAGCAACCTCGTCATGAACGAGTGGTCCGCCGGGCGCAACCTGGACCTGCCGACATTGGTCGGCATGGTGCAGTCACCGCCGCTGCGCAAGCTCGGCGTCTTCGACCTGGACCAGTTCTTCCCGCCGAAGGACCGCACCGCGTTCGCGATGCGACTGAACGGACTGTTGGCCTCGCCGTCGTTCGGGGCGTGGATGGCCGGAACGCCGCTCGACATCGACGCCATGCTGCGCACCGAGGACGGTCGCCCTCGGTGCGCGATCGTCACCACCGCGCATCTCGGCGATCAGGAGCGTCAGTTCGTCACCACGTTGGTGCTCAGCAAGCTGGTCACGTGGATGCGCAAGCAGAGCGGCACCACCGACCTGCGCGCCCTGCTGTACATGGACGAGGTGGCCGGCTACCTGCCACCCACCGCCGCGCCGCCCACCAAGAAGCCGATCATGACGCTGATGAAGCAGGCCCGAGCGTTCGGCGTGGGCGTCGTGCTCAGCACGCAGAACCCGGTCGACGTGGACTACAAGGCGCTGTCGAACGCCGGCACGTGGATGATCGGCCGGCTGCAGACCGATCGCGACAAGGCCCGCCTGCTCGACGGCATGAGCGCCGCCAGCGGCGGTGTCGACGTGAAGGCCGTCGGCGACACGATCAGCGGCCTCGCCAAGCGCGAGTTCGTCCTGCGCCGCGCCGGCAAGGACCAGCCCGAGGTGTTCACCACCCGCTGGGCCATGAGCTACCTGCGCGGCCCGCTCACGCGCGACCAGATCGCCGTGCTGATGGCCGACCAGAAGGCGGTGGCCGCCGCCGCCGCACCCACCGCCGCACCGACCGCGACCTCCAGCGCCACACCCGCATCCGCGCCGGCAGCCGCACCCACCACGTTGCCGCCGCCGACAGGGGCCCCGGCCCGCCCGCCGGCGTCACCCTCCGGGGGCGCCACGTCGGCCACCGGGACGGGCGACGACACCTCGTCACCGGTGATGCCCGACGTCGCCGAAGGCGTGGCGGTCCGCTGGGTCGATCCCGCCGCACCGTGGCTCGCCGACGTGGGCGCCGACCCCGCCGGCACCACCTGGGAACCGGCATTCATCTGCCGGGTGGCGATGCGGTTCGACGACGACAAGGCCGACTTCGTGCACGACCAGGAGTTCGAGGCGGTGCTGTTCCCGTTGACCGAACAGGTCGACGCCAGTCGGCCGGTCGACGTCGACTACGACGACCGCGACCTGCGCAGCGACCCGCCCGCACCGTGCACCTATCGCCTGCCCGACGCGCCGGTGCGGCAGAAGACGTACTTCAGTCGTGTCGAGCGCGACCTCATCGACGCACTGGTGCTCAGTCGCAGCGTCGACATGCTCGCCAACAAGGACCTCAAGGTGTTCGGTCGGCCCGGCGAGACGCCCGAGGCGTTCGCCGTGCGCTGCCAGAGCGCGGCGGGCGACCTCGCCGACGCCGAGACCGCGAAGCTGCGCGGCAAGTACGAGACGAAGTTGAAGTCGTTGCAGACGCAACTCGCCACTGCGGAGGACCGCGCCCACGTGTTGCAGACCCAGGTGTCGGGCAAGCGCACCGACGAACTGGTCAGCGCCGCGGGCTCCATCCTCGACGGCTTCCTCGGCGGACGGCGGTCACGCGGCAGCATGATCAGCGGAGCGGCCCGGCGCCGGTCCAGCACCCAGGCGGCGGGCGCGAAGCTCGATGCGGCGGAGAACAAGATCCAGACGCTGCAGCGCGACCTGGCCGATCTCGAGCAGCAGTTGGTCGACGAGGTGCAGGCGATCACCGACAAGTGGAACGCCGTGGCACTCGACATCTCCACCGTCTCGGTGCCGCTCGAACGCACCGACGTCAAGGTCGTCCAACGCGCCCTCGTCTGGCTCCCCGTCCCCTGACCGCGACGCCCGACGAGCGGGGCGACAGGAGTTGGGCGCGCGCGCTCGTTCTGGGCGGTCTGGTTCCCGGAAACCGGGAGAATTCCCGCCCAGAAGCCGATTTGGGACGAATCCCGCCCAGAAGCCAGGGCGCGCCGAGTGCCCGATTTGGCGCTCTCTGCGCAAGGAGCACCACGACTGGTCAGCGAACACTCCCTGGGGGAAGCGCAATCAGCGAATGCCCCATCGGCGCCGTGGGTCAGCGGCGCCAGTCCTCGGGCGGGAGGGTGCTCGGGCCGACGTGCAGGTCCAGCCAGGCGCACATGTCGGCCGCGACCTCCCACACGCCGCGCACCTTGCCCACTGCGGCCTTCGTCTGCATCCACTTCGCCGGAGCGAAGTCGCGGCCGACCATCAGGCCCTTCCGGCGCAGCAACTCGATGCGCGGATGGTCCTTCGGGACGCCGCGCGGCGCCGTCTTCAGCTCGCTCATCGCGCCCGCCTTCATTCCGGCCTTCTCGGTCGCGGCCACCAACCGGACGATCTCGGTGCCGGTGGCCTCGGCGTCGACCGCAGCACGGAACCGCTCGAGTTGGTCGGAAGCCATCGAGTAGTAGCCGGCCCCGGCGTACATGCCGGTGGCGCTGAACGCGACGTAGTAGCCCGCACCACCCTCGCTCTCGCCGTAGCCGCCGATGTTCTCCTTGTACGGCGTCTTGTCCTTGCTGAAGCGCACGTCCTTGTACGGCCGGAACACCTGGAAGGGTCCGTAGTCCGCGAGCTCGTCGAGCAGTGCCAGGAACGGACCACGAACGGCCGACTCGTACACGGCCTTGTTCGCCTGCCAGTAGGTGCGGGAGTTGTCGGCCTGGAGCCCTTCGTAGAAGTGCACGGCCTCGAGCGGGAAACCGGAGAACGCCATCGCCGCGTACTGTAGGCGCATGTCGGGCAGCGCCACACTGGCGATCGATCAGGGGACGTCGTCCACCAAGGCCGTCGTGGTGCTCGACGACGGCACCATCGCCGGGCTCGCCGAGGTGCCCGTCGACGTGCACGCCACGCCCGACGGTGGCGTCGAGCTGGACCCCGAGCGACTCTGGCAGAGCGTCGTCGAGGCCGGGCGTGCCGCGCTCGCGACCGCAGGCGGTCCCTCGCTGGGTGCCATCGGCCTGGCCAACCAGGGCGAGACCGTGATGGCCTGGGACCGTCGGACGGGTGCTCCGCACGGCCCGGCCGTCGTGTGGCAGGACCGGCGGTCCAGCATCGTGTGCGACCGCCTCGCCGAACACGGCCCGCGGCTCGCCGCGATCACCGGCCTCGAGCTCGATCCATACTTCGTCGCCCCGAAGATCGTGTGGCTCCGCGACCGCGTTCCCGCGGGTCTGGCCATCACGACCACCGACACTTGGATGCTGCACCGCCTGTGCGGTGCGTTCGCCACCGACGTCGCCACCGCCGGACGCACGTTGTTGCTGGACCTCGACACCGGCGCGTGGAGCGACGAGGCGTGCGACGTGTTCGCCATCGACCCGACGTCGCTGCCACACATCGTCGGCAACGCAGAGCTCCTCGGTCACACCGCCGTGTTCGGCGGCGACGTCCCTGTCACCGGCGCCTGCGTCGACCAGCAGGCCGCGCTGTTCGCCGAAGCGTGTCGCAGTGCGGGCCAGGCCAAGTGCACCTACGGCACCGGCGCGTTCATGCTGGCGTGCACCGGCACGGTGCCCACCAGATCGGCGAACGGGCTCGTCGGTTGCCCGGCGTGGCGGTTGGGCGACGAGCTGACGTGGTGCCTCGACGGCCAGGTGTACACGGTCGGCGCCGCGGTGAGTTGGTTGATCGACATGGGAGTGATGACCGAAGCCGCAGATCTGGACCGTCTCGGCGGCGCCGTCGCCGACTCGGCGGGCGTCACGTTCGTGCCGGCGCTCGCCGGGCTGGCGGCGCCGTACTGGAGGCCGCACGCCAAGGCGGCGTTCACCGGCATGTCCCTGGGAACCGAGCGGGCGCATCTGGTGCGAGCCGCGATCGATGGCATTGCCGCACAGGTCGCGCTGCTCGCCGCGGCAGCGGGGCGCGACCTCGGCGCACCGTTGACGACGCTGCGTGTCGATGGCGGGCTGACCCGCAGCAGCAGCCTGATGCAGGTGCAGGCCGACCTGTTGCAGTGCCCGGTGGAGGTCTACCCGTCGCCACACGCCACGGCCCTCGGTGTCGCCGCGTTCGCCGCCATCGGGGCGGGGCTCCCGGTGGCCACCGACGGGTGGGCACCCAGCGCCGTCGTCGAGCCGCGCATCGGCGCCGACGAGGCCGCGAGTCGACTGGCCGCGTGGCAGTCCGTCGCGAGTGCCACGATGGACTGCTGATGGAGCCGTTCGACGTCGTGGTGGTGGGGGCCGGCGTCGTCGGCGCCGCCGTCGCGCGAGAACTGTCGCACCACCGGCTGCGCGTCGCGCTGGTCGAGGCCAACGGCGACGTCGGCGCGGGAACGAGCAAGGCGAACACGGCCATCCTGCACACCGGGTTCGACGCCACCCCTGGTTCGGTGGAGGCGCGTCTGGTCGCTCGGGGCTACGAGTTGCTGTCCGCCTACGCCGCCGGTGCGGGTATCTCGGTCGAACCCACCGGGGCCGTGCTGGTGGCATGGGACGACGAGCAGGCGGCGACGCTGCCGAAGCTGCGCGACAAGGCGCGGGCGAACGGGTACCTGCGCGCCGAGGTGGTCGATGCGACGACCGTCCGCGAGATGGAGCCCCATGTCGGTGCGGGCGTGACCGGTGGGATGATCGTCCCCGACGAGCACATCATCGACCCGTGGACCACTCCCCTCGCGTTCGCCGCCGATGCCATCGCCAACGGCACGGAGTTGCTCACCGGCTTCCGGGTCGAGTCCGTCGTGCCGGGCTCGGAGACCACCGAGCTGGTCGCGGCCGACGGCCGCTCGGTGCTCACCAGGTTCGTCGTCAACGCCGCCGGACTGCACGGCGACGAGCTGCATCGCCGGTTCGGCTTCGGCGGGTTCACGATCCGACCACGGCGGGGCGAACTGATCGTGTTCGACAAGCTGGCCAGGTCGTTGCTGCAGCGCACGCTGCTGCCTGTTCCCACGTCGCACACCAAGGGCGTGCTCGTCGCACCGACGGTGTTCGGCAACGTCATGCTCGGGCCGACGGCCGACGACATCGACGACCGCGGCGCCACGGGGTCCACACGCGACGGCATCGACTCGCTGCTCGCCAAGGGCAGGCGCATCCTGCCGGCCCTGCTCGACGAGGAGGTCACCGCGGTCTACGCCGGCCTGCGTGCGGCGACCGAGCACAGCGACTACCAGCTCAGCGCGCACGATGATTCCCGCTACGTGTGCCTCGGCGGCATCCGCTCGACCGGCCTCACCGCGTCGATGGCCCTGGCGGAGGAGGCGCTGGTGCTCCTGCGTGCGATCGGCCTCGACGCCACCCCTCGCGACGACGTCCGCTCCGCGCACCGCACGCCGCTCGGCGAGACGTCGGTGCGCCCGTACCGGCGTGGTGGCACCATCGTCTGCCACTGCGAGCGGGTCACGGCCGACGAGATCGCCGACGCGTGCACCGGCCTCCTGCCCGCACGCGACCTCGATGGCATCCGTCGACGCACGCGTGCGCTGGCCGGCCGCTGCCAGGGCTTCTTCTGCACCGCCGACGTGTGCGGCCTCGCCTCCGACGCCGACGGCCGCACCCCGCGTGAGTGGGTGGGGCTGTCATGAGCGAGGTGGTGGTCGTCGGCGGAGGACCCGCCGGGTTGTCGGCTGCCATTGCGTTGCGCCGACGCGGAGTGAAGGTGACGGTGCTCGAGCGCGAACTGCAGGCCGGCGGCATCCCCCGACAGCTCCCGCATCTCGGTTTCGGCCTCCGCGACCGTCACCGGGTGACCACCGGGCCGCGCTATGCCGCCGCGCTGGTGCGCACCGCCGAGCGGGAGGGCGTCGACCTTCGCACCGGCGTCACGGTCACTTCCATCGACGAGTCGAGGGTGGAGGTCGCCACGTCCAGCGGAGTCGACACCATCGCCACCGACGCGCTCGTGCTCGCCACGGGTGTTCGCGAGCGGCCGCGGTCCGCCCGGCTCGTACCGGGAGATCGCCCCGCGGGCGTGTTCACGACTGGCGCGTTGCAGCGGTTCGTGCAGCATCATCACGCTCCACTCGGCGGACGGGCCGTGGTCGTCGGCGCCGAGCACGTCAGCTACTCCGCCGTGCTCACCCTTCGCCACGCTGGCTGCGAGACCGTCGCGATCACCACGCCGTTCGGCCGGCATCAGACGTACCGCTCGCTCGCCTGGGCGACGGCGCGCTCCATCCCGCTGCGCACCGACGTCGAGGTGGCCGAGGTGGTCGGCCGAGGCCGCGTGGAGGCCGTCGTCCTCACCGACGGATCGCGCATCGAGTGCGACATGGTGGTGTTCACGGGTGACTGGATACCGGACCACGAACTCGCTCGCCGCGCCGGCATTCCCATGGTCCCGGTGGCGAAGGCACCCGTCGTCGACGCGGCGCTGCACACCGCATCGCGCGGCGTCTTCGCGATCGGCAACCTGGTGCACCCCGCAGAGACGGCTGACGTCTGCGCGCTCGACGGGCACCACGTCGCCGCCGGAGTGCTCGACTGGCTCGCCCTCGGCCGCTGGCCGTCGCGCGTGCGGGCCGTGACGTGCGCCGACCCGGTCGCCTGGGCCAACTGGGACGCACGCGGCATCAACGTCCGCATGGCCGATGAAGCCACCGGTCGCCTGCGACTGCTGCACGGCGGCGAGGTGCAGTGGACGAGCGACCGGCAGACCTGGCTGCCGAACCGGTCCATCACCATCCGCACCGACGCGATGGAGAGCAGCGCCCGACCGTTCCCCGGTCACGACCTCCACGTCGACCTCGTCTGATCCTGGAACCTCTCAGACTTGATTGACCAACGCCGATGAAGTCGAACGTGTGTTCGTTTCAGCTGCCCCTGGAGGTAGCACTGACCTCTCCGTCTCCGTACTTCAACATCGGCAAGCTTCGCAGTCGCCTGGTCAGGGCGGGTCTCAAGGTCGAGCAATGCGAGATGTGCGGGCTGACCGAGTGGCGAGGAATGCCGCTGCCGCTTGAGCTCGATCACATCGATGGGGATCGCCACAACAACACGATCCAGAACCTCCGTATGCTGTGCCCGAACTGCCACGCCCAGACGGAATCATGGTGCCGCAAGCGCTCGAGCAGGCCGACGTAGCCCAACGGCAGAGGCACAGCGTTTAGGTCGCTGTCAGTGAGAGTTCGAATCTCTCCGTCGGCACCATCCCCCGATCGCTACTCGGTCGGGGCCTCGATGCGGAAGCGGTGGCCGTCGGGGTCCTGGACGATCATCACCTTCGTACCCCAGTGGGTGTCGCGGAACGGGCTGACCACGTGCATGCCGGGTGGCGGCGTGAAGTCGGCGGGCGCGGCCAGGTACAGCTCGGTGGCCAACGGGTCTTCCAACGACTGCTCGGCGAGGAACACGGTCGGTCCCCCGGCCGGATTGCGCAGCATGCCCGAGTGATGGTCGGTCTCGAACTCCAGCTCGAAACCCAACGACCGCCAGAACGCCACGGCGGCCGCCCAGTCGTGGGTCTCGACGTAGACGTGATCGAAGCCGCGAGTGCTCATCGCGACAGAGTAACCCGGCCGGATCCGGGCCATCCTGGGGGCCATGATCGTCGACGTCCAGTACAGCTCGGCCCACAACGACTGGCCCACGCTGCGTGACACCATCCTGCAGGACGAGGCCGACGGCACCTACGACACGACGTGGGTGCTCGACCACTTCGACGGCACCACGTTCGAGGGCGGCGATCGCGACCTGCTGGAGGCGTTCACGTTCATGGGCGCACTCGCCGCAGTCACCACCACCATCGGCATCGGCTCCCTGGTCGCGAACGTCGCCAATCGGCATCCCGAGATGCTGGCGCTCGCCGCCTCCAGTGTGCAGCGCATCAGCAACGGGCGCTTGAAGCTCGGCCTCGGCGCGGGCGCCGCACCGGAGACGCCCTGGTCGCGCGAGCACCGCGAACGTGGCATCGAGTTGCTGCCCACACTCGACGCCCGACACGCCGCCGTCGTGCACCAGATCGCGGTGGTGCGGCATCGCGCTCCCGACGTGCCCATCCACATCGGCGTCAACAGCGAAGGTCTGGCCCGCATCGCTGGCACGCACGCCGACGGGGTGAACGTCCGCCTCAGCAGCCCGAACGCCGCCCGTTACCTCGCGGCGGCGCGCGACGCTGCCGGCGACCGGCCGTTCGAGTGCACCGGGTGGGCGTCGAAGGGTGACCAGGCATCCATCGACAAGGCACACGCCTTGCACCTCGACCGGCTGATCATTTCTCTACTCTCACCCTTGTGAACCTCTTCGACCTGCCCACGCCGGCGCTGGTGATCGACGCCGAACTGCTGGACCGGAACCTCGCGGCGATGGCCGCGGTGCGCCCCGGCGCCGCGCTGCGGCCGCACGTGAAGGCGCACAAGTGCACGGCGCTGGCCGCGGCGCAGCACGCGCACGGCCACCGGTCGTTCACCTGCGCGACGCCACGCGAGGTGCTGGGCATGGCGGCAGCCGGGCTGGGCGACGATCTGCTGCTCGCCAACGAGGTGCTCGACCACGGCCGGCTCGCGGCGCTGGCGGCGGCCCAGGACGGGGCGCGCATCACGATCGCCGTCGATTCACCCGAGACGGTCGACGCGGCGGCGAACGCCGGGTTGCGCGAGGTCCTGGTCGACGTCAACGTCGGCCTGCCACGCTGCGGCGTCGCACCCGACGGAGCGGGCCGCATCGCCGACCTCGCCCGCAACCGCGGACTCGTCGTCCGCGGCGTGATGGGGTACGAGGGCCATCTGATGATGGTGGACGACCGCGACGAGCAGCGCCGACGCGTGACGGCGGCGATGGACCTGTTGCTCGAGGCCCACCGGAACGTGGGCGGCGACGTCGTCAGCGCCGGCGGCACCGGCACGCACCACCTGCACGATCGGGTCACCGAAGTGCAGGCCGGTAGCTATGCGCTGATGGACACGCAGTACGCGCGACTCGGGCTGCCGTTCGTGCAGGCGATGCACGTGTACGGCACGGTCATCTCCGCCACGCCGAAGTTCGCCGTCGCCGACGTCGGCCTCAAGTCGCTCGGCATGGACCACGGCAACCCCACCGTCGAGACGCTCGACGGCAACGGCGCCGACGTGTGGTTCGTGAGCGACGAGCACGTCACCTTCGCCCCGCACGTGGGCGTGGCCGAAGTGGGCGACCGGGTGCGGGTCGTGCCCGCCCACGTCGACCCGACGATGGCCATGCACGAGGTGGCCTGGGTGGTTCGCGGCCACGAGGTCGTCGACCGTTGGCCGATCGACCTGCGCAACTGGTGACCGTGCTGTTCCTCGGCTGGGCCGTCGCCCTCACCCTGCTCGCCCTGTGCGTCACCCAGTGGGTCGGCTTCGACCGTTGGCGCCCGGTGGCGGTCGGGCAGTCGCTGTCGTTCCAGGCGCTGCCGTGCGCCGCGCCGGTGGTGGTCGCTGCGGCGGTCACCGGCAAGTGGGTGCTGCTCGGCGCGGCCGTGGTGCCCCTGCTGACCTGGACCGCCCTGGTGGTGCCCGCCATCCGCTCGCGACGTGCTCCGGGCGTCGACACGCACACGGTCACCGTGTTCTTCGGCAACCTGCTCGCCCACAACCCGAAGGTGAGCGAGGCCATGGAGGCCGTTGCCGCGTGCGGCGCCGACGTACTGGTGCTCACCGAGTTCACCCCACCGATGCACGCTGCGCTCGTCGAGCGGTGCGGCGATCGCTATCCGAATCGCATCGACGACGTCCGTCCTGACCCGGCGGGCATCGCCGTCTGGAGTCGAGTCCCGATGCACGGCCGGCTGGTCCCCCTGAGCGATCGCCCGAGCGTCGACGCGACGATCGACGTGCACGGCACCTCGATGCGGCTGATCGGCGTCCACACCGAGCCGCCGACGATGCGTGCCCGGGAGTGGAGCCGCGAGCTGGACGACATCGGCGAGCTGGCCGAGGGCGCCGATCTGCTGGTCGGCGACTTCAACGCCGCCCGCTGGCACCCCTCGTTCCGCCGCCTGCTCGCCCACGGCTGGATCACCGCCCACGAGTGGCTCGGTCGGTGGTCGAGCAACAGCTGGGCCAACGAAGGCCGGGCGTTCCCGCTGTTCATCCGCATCGACCATGCGTTGCTCCGCGACCGGGTGCGACCGGTGCGCGTGGTCGAGGTGCCGCTGCCGGGCAGCGATCACCGCGGCTTCGTGGTGACGCTGTCGTTGGCGAACGCCGTCAACCCGCCGCGGGGCTGAGCGCCGTCACGAGCGCGACGAACGCCCGACCGCGGTGCGACATCGCGTTCTTCTCGGCCTCGCTCATCTCGCTGAACGTGCGCCCGTCGCCGTCGTCGGGGATGAACAGCGGGTCGAAGCCGAAGCCGCGCTCGCCGCGCTCCTCGGTCGCGATGCGGCCCTCGCAGACGCCCTCGACCGCCAGTTCGGTGCCATCGGGCCGCACGACCATCACCACGGTACGGAACCTCGCCCGCCGGTCGGTCACGCCCTCCAACGCCACGAGCAACTTCGCCCGGTTCTCGGCGTAGGTGGCGTGCGGGCCGGCGTAGTACGCGGTGTCGACACCCGGCTCACCGTCGAGCGCGTCGACGAACAGCCCGGTGTCGTCGCTCACCGCGGCCTGGCCGGTGGCCGAGCAGATGGACGCCGCCTTCAGCCGCGCGTTGCCTTCCAGCGTGCCCGCGTCCTCGACCACCTCGGGCACGTCGGCGGGACGCGGCACGAGGAGGACGAGGCCGTCGAGGATGGACGCGATCTCGGCGACCTTGTGCGGGTTCGCCGAGGCCGAGACGAGCGTCGGCAGCGTCATCGGCCGAGCGTGCGCGGGGGCGGCGGCGAGGCGATGAGCTCGGCCTGCAGGTCGATGATCTGCGACAGGCCACCGGTGGCGAGACCGAGCAACTGGTCCAGTTCGCCGCGGCTGAACGCCACACCCTCGGCGGTGCCCTGCACCTCCACGAACCGCGGCTCCTCGCCGGGTGCGCCGAGGACGACGACGTTCATGTCGGTCTCGGCGCTGCTGTCCTCGACGTAGGGGAGGTCCAGCACGGGCACCCCGCCGACGATGCCGACGCTGATGGCCGCGCAGAAGCTGTGCAGCGGGTGCTGCTTGATGGCCTTGTTCTGCACCAGGCGGGTGAGCGCGTCGTGCAGCGCCAGGTAGCCGCCGCAGATGCTGGCGGTGCGGGTGCCGCCGTCGGCCTGCAGGACGTCGCAGTCGACGATGACCTGGCGCTCTCCGAGCAGTTTCATGTCGCACGCGGCACGCAGCGAGCGGCCGATGAGCCGCTGGATCTCGACGGTGCGACCGCTCTGCTTCCCCTTCGCCGCCTCACGGTCGATGCGCTCGGGCGACGCGCCGGGCAGCATGGAGTACTCGGCGGTCACCCAGCCCTTGCCGCTGTTGCGCATCCAGCGCGGGACGTCCTCGTCGATGCTGGCGGTGCACAACACGCGGGTCTTGCCGAAGCTGACCAGCACGCTGCCGGCAGCCATCTCGGTGTAGTCGCGTTCGAACGTGATGGGGCGCAGTTCGTCGTCGGCGCGTCCGTCGGGGCGGGGCATGGTGTCTCCTGTGTGATGGTACGAAGGGGTGGACTTCAGTCGTGACGCCACTCGCCGGCGTCACGGAGTTCGGGGCCGAGCAGGCGTCGGCCGAGGTCGGCGAACCACGAGATGTCGCCGCTCGAGAGGAATCGGTGCTCGGCAGGAGCGCCGCCAGGGGCGCGTAGCAGGCCGGCATCGGTGAGCACGGCGCGGGTGGCGAACGCGGTCTCGTCGGCGCTGCTGACCAGCGTGACGTCGCGACCCATGACATCGCTGATGACCCGAGCGAGGTACGGGTAGTGGGTGCACCCGAGCAGCAGGCTGTCGACGCCGGCGTCCTTCACCGGGGCGAGCAGCCGCTCGGCCAGGATGTGCACCTCTTCGCCGCTCGACCTGGCCACGCTCGACGAACTCGACGAAACCCGGGCACGCCGCGGAGGTGAGGTGGACGGCGGCACCGGTGGCGGCGACGGCTCGGTCGTAGGCGCCCGACCCGATGGTGCCCACCGTGCCGATGACGCCCGACTTCGCCGCTGCGTGGTGGTGAGCACCAGCGCCTTGGCACCGGGCTCGACGACGTCGATGACGGGCACCGGCAGCTCGGCCTTCAGATCGTCGAGCGCCGCGGCCGAGGCCGTGTTGCACGCCACGACGATGGCCTTGACGTCGAAGTCCTTCACCAGGCTCCAGGCCAGCTCGCGGGCGAACTCGACGCACCTCGGCCTGCGGCCGCGGGCCGTACGGGTAGCGGCCGGTGTCGCCGATGTAGACCAGGTCCTCCGCCGGGCAGCAGGTCGATGACGGCGCGCGCCACGGTGAGCCCGCCGAACCCGCTGTCGAACATCCCGATCGGACGATCCATCGGGGAAAGGCTAACGGTTGACCCAGAACGCGATCGTGTAGGCGATGGAGTTGGTGGCGACGTGGCCGATGATCGTGGCCAGGATGCTGCCGGAGCGATAGCGGATCCAGCACCACCACAACCCGGCGATCGCGGTGCCGACGACGGCGAACGCGACGGTGATGACCGTGCCGGCGGCGCCCGTGCCGAACAGGTCGGTGATCGTGGGGTTGGACTTGTGCAGACCGAGCGACGGCAGCACGTGCCAGAAGCCGAACAGCACCGACGCGGCGATGCAGCCGCGCAGCACGCCCCATCGCACGGCGAACAGGGCCGGCAGGACCGCTCGGAACGCGGTCTCCTCCATCAACGCGGTCCCGATGGGGATGCGCAGGAAGGCGTGATACACCCACGCCCACACGCTGTCGGTGACGCGCTTGTCGTCGAACATGTCGCGGGTGGCGGGCAGGGCGAGCCCGATGAGCAGTACCGCCAACGTGCCCGCGAAGAGGGCTCCACCCCACAGCAGGCCGCGTCGCCACTGGGTGAAGCCCATCTGCTCGCGGGTGAGATCGTGCCGCGCCACCCACACGAGTGCGACGGCGATGCCGACGTTCCACGGCACGTACATCCAGTTGGGGATGACCCGGTTCGACATCACGTTGGCGAACACCAACAGGAGCACCACTCCCACCATCGTGTTGCGCCAGCGCGTACGCTCGGGCTCAGCAAGGTTCGCCACGGCGAGGAGGGTATCCGTGACCGACACCGTGTCGACATCGCCCGGCACGCCTTCGGGACGCAACGTCTACATCGACTTCCTGCGTGCGTTCAGCCTGCTCGTCGTGGTGGCGTGGCACTGGGTGTTCACGATCATCACGTGGAGCGAGGACGGGCCCCATGCGACGAACCCGATCGGCTTCACCACCGGCATGTGGGCGGCGACGTGGTTGCTGCAGGTGATGCCGTTGTTCTTCTACGTGGGCGGCTACTCGCACCTGTCGTCGTGGCGACGGGCGCAGGCACGCGGCGAGACGATCGGTCCGTTCGTGTTCAAGCGGCTGAAGCAACTCGCCATCCCCGCGCTCGCGTTGTTCGGCGTGTGGGTGGCGCTCGGCATCGGTCTGTTCCAGGCGTTCGGGTTCACGTGGATCCGGCGCGCCGTGTTCCTGGTGGTCAGCCCGCTGTGGTTCATGGCCGTGTACCTCGGCCTCGTGGCACTGCTGCCGGTGTTCCTGTGGTTGCACGAACGTTGGGAGAGCATCGTGCTCGTGTTCTTCGCCGCCATCGCCGGCGCGGTGGACATCCTGCGCTTCCGCTACCACCACGAGGCGTTGGGCATGATCAACATGGTCGCGGTGTGGGGCCTGTGCCATCAGCTCGGCTTCTTCTACGACCGCATCGTCAAGGCCCCCCGACACACCGACTGGACCATGCTCTACGCCGGCCTCGCCGTGCTGGCCGGGCTGGTGTTCAGCGGCCTGTACCCCGGCTCGATGGTCGGCGTCCCCGGCGAGCGATCGAACATGGCGCCGCCGACGCTGGTGATCGTCGCCCTCGTGGTGTTCCAGGCGGGCGTCGCCGAGATCATGCGCCCGACCATGGAGGTCGTCCTGCAGCGGCGCCGTTGGCAGCGCGTCAACGAGTTGATCAACCGCTTCTCGATGCCGCTGTTCCTGTTCCACACCACCGGCATGGCGTTGTGGCTGGCGGCCCGTTACCTCATCGCCGGCCAGAACAACGAGACACGCGAACCCACGCTCGGGTGGTGGTTGCTGCGACCATTGGCGTTCATCGGCCCGCTGCTGTTCACCCTTCCCGTCATCTTCCTGTTCGGCCGCCGTTGGGTGAAGCCGCCGCGCCCGACGGCGCCCACCGCACCTGCGAACTGACCACGCGTGCTGCTCGCCACCCTGCTCGCGCTGAGCGCTGCCGTCATCCACGCCGCGTGGAACTTCGTCGCCAAGCGCGCCGAGGGCGACCGGTACATGGTCCTGTGGGCCCAGTTCTTCGCCGGCGGTCTGATCTCGCTGCCGTTCATGGTGGGTGTCCACCTCATCTGGGGCATGCCCTGGCAGGGCTATGCGTGGGGCGCGCTCAGCGGCTGCGTCCACCTGCCATACACGTGGTTGCTGGCGAAGGCGTACACGCACGGCGACTTCTCGGTCAGTTACCCGGTGGCCCGCGGTGGCGGCGCGGCCTTGGCCGCGGTCGGTGGCGTGGTGTTGCTGGGCGACCACCTGTCGAGCATGGAGGTCGTGGGCATCGCGATCGTCGTCGCCGGCCTGATGCTGCTGGCCTACGGCGCCACCGGACCGAACATCGCCATGGCCCTGGCCGTCGCCGTCACCATCGGCACCTACACGGTCCTCGATGCCAAAGGTGCCCGCGCCACCGAAAGCCTGGGCTACATCTTCATCACCTTCTGCGGCACGGCGGTGAGCAACACGACGTTCGGGTTGGCCACCGGTCGGCGTGCGGAGATGTCGGCGATGCTGCGCGCCAACTGGCAGCGGGCGTTCGTCACCGGCGTGGCCTCGCTGATCACGTACGGACTGGTGCTCGTCGCCGTGCAACACGCGCCGGTCGGCTATGTGACCGCACTGCGCGAGAGCAGCGTGGTGCTGGCCGCGCTGGCCGGGTGGAAGTTGCTCGGCGAGGGTGACCACCGCCGACGGATCACCGCCGCGGCGGTGGTGTTCTCCGGCCTGCTCGTCCTGGTGTTGGGCCGCTGAGCGTCGACCGTCAGGACGGCGGCGCGCTGTCCTGCTGGGTCTGACGGATGGCTGCGATCTCGGTGCGCAGGGCGCGCACCTCGGCCAGCAGTTCCTGCTGGACGGACTCGAGCTGCTGCAGCTCGTCCTCGGTGTCGTCGCCCTTGTTGAAGAACGAGCCGAGCGATGCCGCCAGGCTGCCGATGAGCGCGACACCGCCGAGCATCAGCAGCACGGCGACGAACCGACCCGCACCGGTCGTGGGGTACAGGTCGCCGTACCCGACCGTGGTGAACGTGACGACGGCCCACCACAGCGCGTCACCCATGTTGTGATAGCCGTTCTCGGCCGGCTCGACGGCCTCGACCACGATGGCGCAGACCACGATGAGGGCGGCCGAGTACAGCGCCGCCTGACCGAGGCGACGGCCGAGCTCCTTGATCTTCCTGCCGTGCGACGACACCACGAACACTCGACCGAGTCGGGCCAGTCGGGCCAGACCGAGCACCCGGCTGGGACCGAGGAACGGCAGGATGTACCACGGCGCGCTGAGCACGACGATGCCCAGGTCGAACCATCCCGCCCGTGAGCGTCCGTACCCCTTTCGCAAGCGCATGTGCACGACGTAGTCGACGATGAACACCAGCCACGACACCAGGTCGAGCCAGACGGCCGGATGCCCGCGGTGCGAGTCGGTGAGGCTCACCGCGATGGGCAGGATGGCCGCGACGATGATGAGTGGGCCGACCCGCCGGTTCCACTCCTGCAGCCGCTGCTCGTCGGTGCGTGCCGTCGCGTCGGCCGTCGTCGTGTCGCTCACGCCGGACAGCGTAAGCAACGAACCGGGTTCAGAAGTAGATGATCTGCTCGGCCTTGGCCTCGGCGGCGTCGAGGTCGTCGGTGTACGCACCGGTGCTGAGGTACTTCCAGCCACCGTCGCACACGATGAACACGATCGTGCCGCTCTCGATCTCGCCCGCCACCTTCACCGCGCCGGCCAGCGCGGCACCCGACGAGATGCCGGCGAACACGCCCAGCTTCACCAGTTCGCGCGTCCACTCGAGGCTCTCGCGCGGCCGCACGACTCGCTTGCGGTCGAGCAGCTCGAACCCGTTCCACTGCTCGAACAGCGGCGGGATGTACCCCTCGTCGAGGTTGCGCAGGCCCTCGACGCGCTCGCCGAGCGGCGGCTCGATGGCGATGATCTTGATGTCGGGGTTCTGTTCCTTGAGGTACCGACCGGTGCCCATGAGCGTGCCGCTCGTGCCCAGACCGGCGACGAAGTGGGTGATCTCGGGGCAGTCGCGCCAGATCTCGGGCCCGGTGCCCTCGTAGTGGGCGCGCGGATTGTTCTCGTTGCCGTACTGGTACAGGAAGCAGTACTCGGGGTGCGCCGCGGCCAGCTCGATGGCCCGCTTCACCGCGCCGTTGCTGCCCTCCTCGCCGGGGGTGAGGATGAGCTCGGCGCCGAACACCTCGAGCATCTGCCGACGCTCGATGGACACGCTGGTGGGCATGAGGATCTTGATGGGATAGCCCTTGAGCTGGGCGATGGCCGCGAGGGCGATGCCGGTGTTGCCCGAGGACGGCTCCATGATGGTCTGGCCGGGACGGAGGATGCCGTCCTTCTCGGCCTGTTCGATCATGTGCTTGGCGATGCGGTCCTTCACCGACCCGAACGGGTTCTGGCTCTCGAGCTTGCCGATGATCCGCACGTCGGGGTTCGGCGACAGCGCGCTGACGTCGACCAGCGGTGTGTTGCCGATCATGTCGAGCACGTTCTCGTTGATCACCACGTCGAGCCTCTTCCGATCCGGGTTCGCGGTATTCCGACCTGTTCGGTCGCAATTGTAGACGGCGACTCAGGCGATGGCGATGGGGACCGACGAAATGCCGCCCTCGACGATGCGGTACGACCGGGCCTCGGGCGCCTCGCGCTTCAGGCTGACGATGACGTAGTGCCAGTCGGGGTCGGGTGCCTGGGCGACGTCGGTGGGGCTGGGGTACGGCTCGCTGTGCGTGTGGCTGTGGAACACGCCGATGACCGCCAGGCCGTCGTCCTCCGCGTCGCGCTCGGCGCGGAGGTGCTCCTTGGGCGGAATCGTGTACACCCGGGCCGACTCGGCGGCGTTCGTGCACGGCACGAACCGACGCACCCGGTTCCCCTCCCCCACCAGCAGGCCGCAGGCCTCGAGCGGGTAGCCCGCGTAGGCGTGGGCGATCATCTCGGCGTAGGCCTGGGCGGGGAACACCAACTCCATGACGTGGCAGCGTACCGATACCCTGTGCGTCCCATGGCGCCGAACCGTGACCGCTCGAACCCCGCAGGACGCAAGCTCATCGCGAGCAACCGTCGCGCGCGTCACGACTACGCCATCCTCGACAGCATCGAGGCCGGCATCGTGCTGTCGGGCAGCGAGGTGAAGTCGCTGCGCGAAGGACACGCCCAGATCGGCGACGCGTTCGCCCGCATCATCCGCGGTCAGGTGTGGCTCGACGGCATGCACATTCCCCCGTACCAGCACGGCCACGGCGTGGGTGCGCACGACCCCAACCGGGCCCGCAAGCTGCTCATGCACAGCCGCGAGATCCAGAAGCTCGACCACGAGATCGCCACCGAGCACCTCGCGCTCATCCCGCTGTCGGTGTACTTCAAGGAGGGCCGGGTGAAGGTCGAGCTCGGCGTCGGACGAGGACGCAAGAAGGCCGACAAGCGCCAGGCGCTCGCCGAGCGCGACTCGAAGCTCGAGATGCAGAAGGCCATGGGCCGCGCACGAAAGGGAATGGACTGATGAGCCGCCTCGCACTGGTGCGCCCGCCCAGCCCCTACCTGGCCTCGGGCCTGGTCACCCACATCGAACGCACGCCGGTCGACGTCGACCTGGCGGTCCGCCAGTGGCACGGCTACGTCGCGGCGCTGCAGGCGAACGGATGGGACACCGTCGAGGTCGCCGCCGCACCCGACTGCGCCGACAGCGCGTTCGTGGAGGACACGATGGTCGTGTTCCGCGACGTCGCAGTGCTCGCCCGTCCCGGTGCCGACGAGCGCAAGCCCGAGGTCGAGGCCGCGGCCGCCGCAGTCGCAGCGCTCGGGTATCGCACCGTCGCCATCCAGGCTCCCGGCACGCTCGACGGCGGCGACGTCCTGAAGGTCGACGACGTCGTCTACGTCGGCAATGGCGGTCGTACCAACCTGGAGGGCATCGAGCAACTGGCCGCCGCGCTCGAACCGCTCGGCGCCAAGGTCGTCACGGTCCCACTGACGAAGGTGCTGCACCTCAAGTCGGCCGTCACCGCGCTGCCCGACGGCACGATCATCGGCTGGGAGGACGCCGTCGACGACGTCGACGTGTTCCCCAACTTCCTGGCCATGCCCGAGGAGAGCGGCAGCCACGTGGTCATCCTCGACGACCACACGCTGTTGCTCAGCGCCGATTGCCCGCGCAGCGCGGCGATGCTGGAAGGCCGCGGCTACACCACGGTGCGCGTCGACATCAGCGAGTACATCAAGCTCGAAGGCTGCGTCACCTGCCTCTCGGTCCGACTGCGCGAGGCCCCCGCCGCGCGAACTTAAGTTCCTGGAGACGCCGTAGGCCGAGAGCCGCGCGGCACGACATCGCTCGTGTGGTAGGAGCACGGGATGAAGTCCTTGCGCCTGGGCGACATCGACGACACGTTCACAGGGTGCTCGATCTGCATCCTGGGCCCGATGCTGATCGCCGGTCGGGACGACGCGCAGCTCCGCGACCGCACCATCCTGGGTGTTCTCGTGGTCCGTCGCGGCTCGGTCGTGTCGTCGGACGACATTGCGTTCGCGCTCTGGGGCGACCATCCGCCGGCCTCGTACCGCAAGGTGATCCAGGGCAGCATCGTGCGGCTACGACGCCGGCTCGGCGGCGACTCGATCATCACGGCGGGGGCCGGCTACCGACTCGATCTCGCCCACGCTCCGCTCGACGCAGACCGATTCGAGCGTTCCATCGAAGCCGCCGGAGAGCGCCTTTCGACAGGACAGGCAGCGCTCGCAGCACGAACGGTGGAGCAGGCACTCGTCGGTTGGCGCGGTCGACCGCTCACCGAACTCGATGAGTGGCCGGCGGCCGAGGCGGAGCGGGTTCGTCTCGAATCACTGCACGACGCCGCCGTGGACCTCCGCCTCGAGGCCCACCTTCACGCTGGGCATCATCGATCGGTGGCCGCCGACGCGCTGCAGCTCGTCATCACGACGCCATATCGCGAGACGCGTTGGGCCATTCTGGCGAGGGCCCTCTATGCGGATGGGCAGCAGAGCGCAGCCCTCGCGTCGCTCCAACGGCTTCGTGTCCTCTTGGACGACGAGCTCGGCGTGGCTCCGGGCCCCGGCATCCAGTCACTCGAACTGGCGATCCTCGAGCACGACCCGATCCTTCGCAACATGCCGGCGGTGCGGCGGGGCGATCGCTGCCCGTGGCGCGGCCTACTCCCGTACGAGCCGGAGGATGCTGCCGACTTCATCGGGCGCGATGACGAGGTCGCGACATGCCTGAATCGCCTGGAATCCTCGGCTCGCCTGGTCATCGTCGGCAGCTCGGGCTCCGGCAAATCGTCACTTCTCAGAGCCGGTGTGGTGCCGAGGCTGCGCGCCGGCGGTCGGCTCGTGAAGATCGTCACGCCTGGAGCGCACCCGATGGATGCCGTCCACTCGATCGAGGAGGACTGCATGATCGCCGTCGACCAAGCGGAGGAGGCGGTCACTGCGTGCACGAGCACGGTCGAGCGGGACGCATTCTTCGAACTCCTCGCCCGGCACCCTGGAGGCGTCGTCGTCAGCGCACGAGCCGATCTGCTGGACGACCTGACGAAGTCGGCCGGCTTCGCAGATGTGCTCGAGTGTGGAATGTTCGTGCTTCGGCAGCTGGACGAGCGTGGGCTGCGATCGGCTGTGGAGGTGCCGGCCGAGCGAGCATCGCTGCGCCTCGAGCCCGGACTGGTCGAGTTGGTGCTGGAGGAATGTCGCGGGCAACCCGGCGTCCTTCCATTGCTCTCGCACGCGTTGGCAGAGACCTGGGCACTGGTGGAGGGCAACACCATGACGGTGCACGCCTACAGGACGTCCGGCGGGCTCAGAGCCGCGATCGCGATGTCTGCCGAACGTGTACACGCCTCACTCGACGACGAACAGCGCATACAAATGCGGCGCCTGTTCCGCCGTCTGGTCCACCTGGACGGCGACCGTCCCGTGGGCTCGCGCGCGCCGAGACGGGTTGCCGAGGACGAACTCGTCGAACGATTGGTCGCAGCGCGTCTGGTGACGGCGTCCGCCGACGGCGACCTGCAGTTGGCCCACGAACAGGTCGCCGTGCACTGGCCCCGGCTCGCCCGATGGATCGAGGAGGATCGAGACGTCGAGCACCTCCTCCGTCACCTCGCGGCCGAGGCATCCGAATGGGATGCCGGTGGTCGGCCGACCGAACTGCTCTACCGAGGGGTGCGCCTCGATGCGGCCGCAGCACTCGCCGTCGAGCATCCCGGTGAACTCGACGACCTCGAGCACGAGTTCGTTCGCGAGTCGCGGATCGTCGCGCAGGGCGTGCTGGACGACACGAGGCGATCCAACCGACGCCTCCGAATCGCGCTCATCACCAGTGGAACCCTGCTGGCTGCGTCGATTCTGGGCACGGCCTTCGCGCTGCACCAACGGTCCGCAGCCGAGCACGCGCGGATCAGTTCGCAGCGAGCACGGGACTACAGCGAATCCTTGCGAATCGGAGCCGTTGCCGAAGGAATCGATGATCCGGCGATCGCGCTCGCCCTGACCGCCGAGGCGCTGCGCATCGTCGACTCACCCGCGAGCCGGGTGCAGGCGCTGGAGGTGTTCGGACGGTTCGAAGCGCTCCTGAGCACCGACCAGCCGCCGACCGGCACGGCGTGGCCGTCGGGCACCCCGGCCGAGCCCGTCGGGAACACCGCTCGCGCTCCCGACGGGACCCTGATCGCGGAGGTCGCGTCGAGCGAGATCATCCTTCGTGACGCTGCCACGAACGGTGTCATCGGCACGATCGGTCGTCTCGCCACGACACCGAACGCCCTGGCGTTCGACGCACGCGGCCGCCTGCTCGCTGGCGGGTTCAGCGAGAAGGGCTTCGCCGACTCGGGGGTGACCACCGTGTGGAACGTGGCGCAACGAATCGAGGTCGCTCGTTTCGACTCAGGCGACGGGCAGGTGTGGTCGCACTGGTTCGACCCTGCTGGAGGGTCCGTGTATTCGTACGGCAGCGATGGCCTGCACCAGTGGGACCTCTCCGGCTCGCAGACCGTCATACGAACCGATGACGGAACTCCCATCTCGTTTCGTATCGCCGGTCACCTGCTGACGATGACCGACGAATCGGTGAGTTCGTGGATCGAGGAGGCCTGTCGTCTGGCCGGTCGTTCCCTCACCGCGCAGGAATGGTCGACGCACCTCGGCGCGGCAGAGTACGACCCCGTCTGCTAGCCGGTCAGCGCTCCCAGATCGACATCGGCCAGACGTGACGCGATCAGGTCGTGACCCGACTGCGACGGATGCGTGCCGTCCACCGTCAGCGACCTTGGTGGCTCGGAGCCGTCGGGGCCGTTGAACGATCGGAACAGATCGACCAGGACGAACCCTGCCGCAGCTGCTCGTTCGGCGAGCATGCCGTTCCATCGTTCGTACGCAGCCAGCGCCCAGGCCCGCACTGCGTCGACCTGGTCGGTGCCCTTCACCAGGCCGAGCAGACCGTCGGGATCATCTGGGTCGATGTTCCCGTCGATCGTGTTCGTCACGATCATCACTGTCGGATGCCCCGACCGCAGTTCCTTCACGCTCGTGAAGATCTGGTCGTAGAGGTCGCCGTACGTCGCGACGCCTTCCTCCATGCAGGCCAACTCCGTGGACAACACCCAGGGAATGGGTCCATCTGCCAGGGAGCCGCCACAGCCGATGCCCGTTTCCGGATCGGGCAAGGCATTGTTGAACCCCACCTCGATGACCACGATGTCGGCGGCAGCCACCGTCGACCTCGCGTGCTCATCGGCCGTGAGCGTGTGCACCGCGTCGGGCACGGTGAGCGCCTCGATGATGTCGACCGCTGCGGTGCCACCCATGGTGTCACCGACGTGGTCGGCGAACTGGTCGGCGAAGCCGGTGCACCCTTCGCACTTTCCTGCCGGATCGACGAGGGAATCGCCGATGATCACGATGTGCCGGTCTGGCGACGGGTCGGTCGTCCGTGACGGCCCGGCGGTCACGCCAACCGACGTCGCGGTACCCGGCGTTGCGCCTCCGTCGCCGCTCGAGCATCCGGCAATGAGGCCGACCCCCATCACCCATGACAGCACCGTTGTTCGCCGCATCTCTCCATCCTTCCTCGTCGAAGTCGATGGATGCACCGAACCATTGCCCGGTATCGCGGCGGTAAGTCCCCCCGAACTCGAGTTCGGCGAGACACCCTCAGCCTTCGTGCAGGCGGGGGTGGCGGCCGTGGACGTCGTACTCGGAGCCGAACGCCGGTGACACCGCGCCGCCCTTGGCGGACACCTTGGCCAGCACGCCCTCCTCGCCCGACACCGTTCCCTTGAAGTAGACGGTCGACCCGTCGGCACTCCATGCCGGCTCCTCGGCCGAGCCGCCCTCGTCGGACAACGTGGTCAACCTCGTCAGCCCGCTGCCGTCCGGCTGGATGGTGAACAGGTCTGGCGCCGTGGCACCGGCCGTCGGCAGCGCCGAGAAGACGATGCGATCGCCGTTCGGACCCCAGTCGGCCGTGGCGGCGAACAGCGTCGGATCGGTGATCGCCCGCGCCCCGGTTTCGGGATGATCCAGGTCCAGGATGCTCAGCGTGACACCCTCCACGTCGGCGTCGATCGAGTCGCCGGTGGCGTGCACCTGTTCGAACACCACCTGCCGTCCGTCCGGCGAGTAGCGCACCCCTGCGTAGAAGTCGTTCGTCGGAGCGGTCAGCCACACCGTCACCGTGCCGTCTGCGACGTTCACCGACTCGAGGGTGCCGACGCCGAGGCCGTTCACCACCGACGCACGTTGGTACATCACCGACGTGCCGTCCGGCGACCAGGCAGGGTCGTCGAGGGCCACGCACGGGTCGTCGCACGACAGCAGCATCGCTGCACCCGATCCGTCGGCCCCGACCGTCCACAGGTCGTCGGCGCCGTCGGACACGACGAACACGATCCGCTTCCCGTCGGGCGACCAGTCCGGGTTCGTCTGGTCGATCCCCGGCACGTCGGCGGTCGGCGACGACTTCCCGCTGCCGTCACCGCCGATGGTCAGGATGATCGTGTGGTCGGCGTCGCCCTGGTACACCATGCGCTGCGACGACGACGACGCCCCGTCCGAGCTTCCGCAGGCCCCCAGAGCGAGTGCTCCGGCAACCACCAGCAGACCTCGACCTGCACCGAGCACCGGCGTCATGGCTGCACCACCGGCGTGTAGGCGGCGGCGAAGTGGCCACCGGGTTCACCGGACTCCAATTGGCCTCCGAACATGAGCAGTTCCCTTCCATTCCAGATCGCGACCGAGAACCCTGCGACGCGGTCGAGGGGTGGCAGTGCCTCCCACGTGGCCGTCCTGGCCAGCAGCAGGCTCCATGCATGACCGAACCACGGTGTCCCGCTCGTCGAGAGCAGACTGGCCCCGTGGTCCAGCGAGAACGGCGACGTCGTTCCGTCCTCGACGTCGACGACGATCCCGTCGAGCGTGCCGAAGCCCTCGGCCATGCAGACCAACCGCCCGTCGGCCGCAGGCAGCTCGGACCGCCCCGCGTCACGGTGGGACCTTCCACCGCACGAGTCCGCGCCCACTTCCCCGACTCCGCGTCGAACACCGAGTACGCGGTCCTGCCGGCGTCGTGAGCGGCCAGCACGAACGACGTCGGCGACAGGGTGTCGAGCATCGCCCCTCCCGCGACGGTGTTTCGAGTGTCCAGCGCCGGGTCGGGCGACGGCACCGACGACCAGGCGTCGGTCGATGCGTCGTACCACCACCAGCCGTCGGTCGACCTCGCCAGCACACCTCGGGAGGACACGACCGCCAATGCATCATCCTCGAACGCAGCGTTCTCGGGGCTGCCAATGCGATTCCACCGATCCTCGATCGGTTCGTACGTGAAGACCTCGCCGCGTGCGCCAACCGCGAGCAACGCCGACCCGGTCCACGCGGTGCGCACCGAGTCGAGCAGTGCTTCGGGTGGTGGCGCGAGCGAGCGCCACGAGTCAGCACGGACGTCGTAGGCGGCCGCAGAGCCGGACAACGTGCCGGCGAATCGCACCCCCAGCACGAAGACCTCCGTGCCGGTCCATGCCGCACTCGACACCCGAGTGGGGACCGTCGCGGGCTCGGCGAGCACGCGCCAGGTGCCCGCCTCGCCGACGGGCAGCGGCACCGTGGGCACCGGTGTCTGATCGACCGGCGTGTCGTCGGAGCCGATGTGGCCACGCGTGACGAACCAGCCCACGGCGGCGAGCGCCACGACGACCACCGTGCCGGTGACCACCCGCGTCGTCGCGCGACGACGAACGGTGCGCTCCAGGTCCTCGATCGCGCGGTCGGGCGGCGCGGTCCGCAGTTCGGCGCCGGCGCGTCGGCCGAGCCGTTCGAACTCGGCCCACTCCTCGGCATCGACGTCGTCGATGAAGTCAGTCATCGCCATCACCTCGCAGTGATCGCATCACCAGGCGGCGAGCAGCGGAGAGATCGGATCGCACCGTGCCCTCGGGTACCGAGAGCATCTCGGCGATCTCGACGCTCGTCATGCCGCCGGCGAAGTAGAGGGCCACCACCGTCCTCGGCCGACTGGGCAGTGTGCGCACGACGTCCCAGAACGCGATGACGTCGTCGGACGGCGGCGCCGTCGTGGGCTCGCGACGCGAGAACGACGCGACGTAGCGACGCTCGGTCGCCCGCCGCCGAAGGCGGGAACGGCACGCATTGACCAACACGTGATGACACCACGCTCCCGGCCGTTCCATCAGCGAGATGCGGTTCCAACGCACGAACGCCTTGACCATGGTGTCCTGCACCAGGTCGTACGCGCCGTCACGGTCGCCGGTGAGCGCGGCGGCGACGGCGACGAGACCCGGATACTCCGAGCGATAGACGCTCTCGAACACCCAGGCCGGGCCGTCCGCCTCCATCTCGACAGTCTCGTCCCCCAGCCACTGTGCCGGTGACGACGACGCGCTCACGTGGATCCCCTCATGCCGTACACACGCACGACCGTCGAGTTCCGTTGAGAGTTTCCCGAGAACTTCAGTCGAGACGGGACGCGTCCCAGGCGGCTCGGTAGGCGACGGCCAACGAGTCGACCGTGTCGTGGGCGTTCAGGCCACTCGGGTTGGGCAGCACCCACAGCTCGGCGCCGCCGAGCGTCTCGTGCTGCTGCCCGGCCACGGCCTTGGGTCGGGCGAACGCCTGCCGGTATGCGGTGAGGCCGAGCACGGCGACCACCTTCGGCTGCAGCGACGCCACCTTCCGCTCGAGCGCCTCGGCGCCGGCGCGGAGCTCGGGCAGGGTGAGCTCGTCGGCACGCGCGCTGGCCGTGGGCACGATGTTGGTGATGCCGATGCCCAGGCCGAGCACCATCTCGGTGTCGGCGAGCGTCATGCCGTCGCTGCCGTCGACCAGTGTGGGCGTGATACCGGCCGCGTGCAGCGCGGGCCAGAACCGGTTGCCGCGGCGGGCGAAGTGCGCACCGACCGCAGCGGTCCACAGCCCGGGGTTGATACCGACGAACAGCAGACGAACACGCTGGTCGACGAGGTCGTCGACCAGCGCGCCGTGGTACGCCTGCAGTTCGGCGCGTGTGAAGCGCGCCATCGGATGTGGGCGGTCAGACCCGTGTCGTCAGCTGACGACTTCGGAGATCTGCATCACCGGGGTGATGTTCGTGTAGTTGGCGACGTCGGCCATGATGTCGGCCGTCTTCGGCGAGCCCATGGCGGCGCCGAGCGCCTCCATCGAGTCGAAGTAGATGTGCACGGCGGCGGCGTTCGGCTGACCGTCGATGCCCTTGTCGATCTCGGCCTTGAGCGGGCTCCAGGCCTCGACGCACATGGGCACGTGGGTGGCCTTGTAGTAGTCGTGATCGAAGGTGGTGCCTTCGCCGTTGGGGTAGTACACAGATGCTTTGATCATGACTTGGCAGGGTAGGGCGCCGGCTCGCCCGTGATCGACTCGTAGAGGCGATCGATGCTCGGGCGGGTGATGAGCGTGTAGGTGTCGGCGATGGCGGTCTCGCGGTGCGCCTTCTGCGCCTCGAGCCGCTCGGGGTCGAACACCACGGCCATGAACGCCGCCCGGCTGGGGAACACGTTGAATCGGATCTGGTCCCACTGCCGTCCGTCGCCGAGGATGGTGCCCTCCACCTGCGTCCACGCCGCGAGGCGGACACCGTTGGGCACGGCCACCTTGCCGGCGTGGTCGGTGTAGGTGGCCATCTCGTCGCGCCGCTCGTCGTCCTTGAACTTGATGACGTGGATGACGACCACGTAGTCGTCGTCGGCCGTCGGCGGGTGCGGGACGTCGTCCCACGACGGGGCATCGGCCGGCAGTTCGGGCACGGGCATCGGCAGGCAGCCCGACACGATGGTGGTGGCCATGCCGGCCTCCTTGTGCGCGTGCAGCTCCTTGAAGTCGGGACGCTGCTGCATCTCGAGGAACGCCTTGCGCGACGGGTACTTGACGATGCCGACGCGATCCCACTTGGGCGTGTCGTTGAGGAACTGGGTGTCGACGTCGGCCAGGAACACCGGCTGCGCGCCGATGGCCTTCAGCGGGCCGAGCGGCGCGTAACGGTCGTCGGCCTCCTTGCCGCTGATGTCGCTCTCGCGGCCGTCGGCGTAGTCGGCCTTCTCGCGGTAGCTCATCAGGTTGACCATCCAGATGGGGCCGTCGTCCTCGGGCGCCATCGTGAGCATCTTCATCGCGTAGTCGCGATCGATCTGCCCGTACCGCACCGACTGCCCTGCCACGTTCTCGGCCACTGCTCCCCCTCTGGAGTTCGTCGAAGAATTGACAGGGAGTATGACACAGGTTCACGGCAGCCGCGGAACCGTGTCACCACCGCACTCCCCAGGGACCGCTGGTCAGTCGTGGAGGACGAAGCCCGACGGATGGACCACGTTGTGCAGGTGCTCGATACGGATCTCGTACACGGCGCGGTGTTGTCGAACCGTGACGTGGTCGACGGATCGCGCCCCGTCGGTGGAGTACAGCGCCGTGCCGGGGCCCAGCTCGGTGGCCGCCGCCAACCACTCCCCGGCCGGGCCCAGGAACAGCTGGCCCGGCGAACAGTGCACTTCGGTGCCGTCGTCGAGCACCACCGTCACGGTCTCGGCGTCGCCGTCCAGGCGGCGAGCCATCGTGACCTTCACGTGCTGCACATGGCCGTCCGGATCGAGGGCGTCGGTGCGCGTCTCGACGCCTCGGTGCTGACGCTCGACCACGTCGGCGACGGTGCACGTCAGCCCCCCACCGAGCCGGAGGTGGGTGTCGCCGGCGACGAAGCCGCCGCGGTGGTCGGACGGGGTGGGGTCCATCCGGAAGGTCACGCGGGACACACTCTCACAGCCCGCTGGTACCCTGGCCTCGCAATGATCAACCAAGGGGCTGACAGGTTTCGACGTCAGAGTTCCTGGGCGAGCGTGCGACCCGAGTTGCTCAGACTCGCTAAACGGGGCAACCAAAAGAATTGCCAACGAGCAGTTCGCTCTCGCCGCCTGATTCTCAGGTGAGTGAAGAGACATCGTGACCAGAAATGGCGCACGGGGCCGATCCACCGCAGCCCGGCAACAGAAGCGGGGGATGACAGCTGGAAAGAACGCTGACGTCGGGAAAGACCGATGACGATTCGGAAAGACGATTCGTGGGCCGCCGAGTGATCGACGGCCAGCCGACCCGCCGGTCTCCCTGCGTCAGGGAGTGAGTCGGGAATGGTCGTAGCACGGGCGTTCAGCGCCTGATGGACGGGGGTTCGATTCCCCCCAGCTCCACCGAGGGGTGTTCGTTGAAAAACACCCAAAGTGTTCGTCAAGAACACGAGGCGTCCGGCTCAGCCGGGCGCCTCGTCCGCGTTCCCGGCCACGCATATCGACAGGTGTGGGCGCGTCCCACTGGGCATGCCCGGAACGCCTGGAAGCCTGGCGGCGCAGGCCCGTCAGATGTCCGACTTGCGGACGAATCCTCAGGTGACAGCGCTGGAGAAGGATGCCGAGTGCCCGCTATGTGCGCTTCGCGCAAGTGGCGCCCAGCGTTCGCAACGATTCGCACCGACGCAGCGATGCCGTGTGAACAAGCGCCGATTTGCGTGTGAGAACCGCGCCGAGATGGTCGGTCACCACCCGTCTGACCAGGACTTTCGTTCATTTCGCTAACACCCCACCGAAGATCGAGGCGTCCGGCACCAGCCGGGCGCCTCGAGCGCGTCTGGCCCCGCATCTGGCAGCTCGACGCGAGCGGGCCGAAACGGAGTGTTTCCGCGACAGCAGGTGGCGGGGAAACCCTCCGTTTCACCGCGGCGCTAGTCGTCGGCGTCGCCGGTGAGGTCTTCGACGTGCAGGGCGATGCCCAGATTGCCCGCGAGGGTGCTGACTGCGTCGAGCACGGCGTCGAGGTCGACGGACTCGGGCACGACCAACTGGGTGGTGATCTCGAACTGATCGGTGTCGCCGGACGGTGTCGATGCGCGGTGCCGAGACGAGCGATGCTGATGCCGAACCCGCTGATCGTCGTGGAGATCTCGTGGACGATGCCGGGGCGGTCGTCACCGGTGAACCGCAGGCGCACCGGTTGGGCGTCGGGCGCCTCGACCGGTGCCTCGATCTGCTCGGCCGTGATGTGCAGCCCCTGCTGACGCAGGATGAGCAGGTTGGTGAGCAGTTCATCGGCCCGGTCGTCGTCGACGTCGACCACCACCACGCCGGCGAACGTGCCCGAGATCTCGGCCAGCTCGCTGCGCTTCCAGTTGGCCTCGTGGAAGCGGACCACGTCGGCCAACTCGGCGACGACTCCCGCCCGGTCGCGTCCGATGATGGTCAACACCAGCTCAATCATCTCGTCACTATGGCACGTACCTCGTTCGCGCCATGCCCCGGCACCGCACCGCCGTCGGCGTCCTCGTCAACGGGCGGACTCGACGGCGCCGAGCACGGGGTGGGCGCCGAGCCATCCCGGGAAGCGTCGAACGAGATCGCGTCGCCCGTCCATCTCGATCGAGCCGTCGTCGAGGGCCGACCGCATGGTGCGGTCGCCCATCCACACCTCCGTCAGCGCGCGCAGGGCGGCCACGACGCGCAGGTCGACCTCGTGGCCCGGATCGACGAGGCACAGGTCGATCGAGTCGTCGACCACCAACCAGAACGCCGACCGGCCGGGCGGCGCAGCTCGGAATCGAATCTCCACCACGGTGCGGCCCTCGTCGAGTCCGCCCGGTCGCAGCATGCGGCGCATGTCCCACATCAGCAGCGACGGGTCCAGTTCGTCGACGGTGTACTCGCTGCGCGCCCAGCGCTGCCCCCACACCCCCATCGCCTCGATGATCGGGTACAGCTCCCAGCCGGCCTCGGTGAGCCGGTAGGTGGTGCCCCGCCCCTCCCCGACCCGGGCGATGACACCGCGGTCGGCCAGCTGGCGCAGCCGGGCGGACAACATCGCGGTGGAGATCAGCGGCACCCCTCGCCGGATCTCGCTGAAGCGTTCGCTGCCGCACATCAGCTCACGCAGGATCAACGGCACCCATCGCTCGCACAACAGCTCCGAGGTCTTGGCCACCGGACAGAACTGACCGTATGACGTCATGTGCAGACAGTACGACCGCGTGCGACACCCCCGGTGCAGACGTCGAACACACCGCCGTCGACGGTTCAGATCTTGAACTGGAAGCGCATCGCCCCTCGCCGGATGATGGCCCTCATCGCCATCACAAGGGAGCACCCGATGACCAACAAGGCAGTCGTCTCACTCACCACCGGCCTGGAGGACGCCGAGCGCGTCACCATCGCCTTCCTCGTCGCCGTCGGCGCCGCCGAGTCCGGCCGGCCGACCCTCATGTTCCTCACCAAGGAGGCCGTCCGTCTCGCCGTCGACGGGGTCGCGCGCGGCACCGGGTGCGACGGCTGCCCGCCACTCGCCGACCTGATCGCCCGCTATCAGGCCGCCGGCGGTCGTTACCTGGTGTGCCCCATCTGCGTCGACGCGAAGGGGCTGCGCGACTCGACGTGGATCGACGGCGCCGAACTCGGTGGCACCGTCCCGATGTGGGAGTGGATCGGCGACGGCGCCACCACGTTCTCGTACTGACGGCCGCGTCAGCGCAGCGTGTAGCGGATGGGCAGGCGCTTCACGCCGCTGACGAAACCCGACTTCGTCAGTGCCGAGTCGCCGGCCTGCTCGACCGAGGCGAGGTGCGGCAGGATCTTGCCGAACAGCGCCCGTAGCTCCATGCGGGCCAGCATCGCCCCCAGGCAGTAGTGCACGCCGAAGCCGAAGGCGAGGTGCTTGTTCGGCGAGCGGGTGATGTCGAACGTGAACGGATCGCCGAACACGTCCTCGTCGCGGTTCGCCGACCAGTACGACAGGTAGACGTCCTCGCCCTGCTTGATCGTCACCCCGCTCAACTCGTAGTCGCGTGCGGCGGTGCGCATGAAGTGCTTCACGGGTGAGGTCCAGCGGATCATCTCGTCGACCGCGGTGGCCATCAGCGACGGATCGTCCTGCAGCTTCTTCAGCTGTTCGGGGTTGTCGAGCAGGGCCTTCATCGCCCCTGCCATCGCGTTCGACGTGGTGTCGTGGCCGGCCGTCGCGGCGATGATGTAGTAGCCGAGGGTCTCCTTGTCGCCCATCGGGCTGCCCTCGATCTGCGCGTTGGCGATGACCGACGCGAGATCCTCACCCGGGTTGGCGCGGCGATCGGTGGTCAGGTTGGTGAAGTAGTTGAACAGGTCCATCAGCGTCTGCATCAGGCCCGCCATGGCGTCCTCGTCGCGCTTGAAGTCCGAGTCGTCGGGAGCGAACATCTCCTGCGTCAGGCGCAGCATCATCCCGTAGTCGCTCTCGGGCAGGCCGAGGATGGCCAGGATGACCTGCAGCGGGTACTGCATGGCGATGTCGGCGGCGAAGTCGATCTCGCCACCTGCGTCGACCATCTTCTGCAGCGCCACGTCGGCCAGTTCGTCGAGGCGGCCCTCCAGCTTGGCCAGGTTCTTCGGCAGGAACCACTCGGCGGTGACGTTGCGGTGCAGGCGGTGCTCGGGGTCGTCCATCTGGACCAGCGACTTCACCAGGTGGCCGTCGCGCTGCAGGTTGGCGTCGGATTCGACCGTGCCGAGGATGCACCGCGGCTCGCTGAGGAACTCGTTGTTGTGCAGTTCGATCTCCAGCACGTCGGCGTGCTTGGTGATGGCCCAGAACGGGTTGATGCCCTCACCCTCCACCCACGAGATGGGCGCCTCGGCGCGCAGCTTGGTCGCGGCGCGGTGCCACAGGTCTTCGTCGACGAGACCCTCCGGCGAGAACAGGACCAGTTGCGCTTCGGCGATGGTCAGGTCGGTCTCGGTGCCCATGGGATGACCCCCTTGTCGTGTCGTTCCCACCGAACGATCACTCAGTACTGAACGGTAATCAGGTGGGGACCACCCGTACCCAATCGGCGGTACCGGCTGCAAAGTGGACAGGTTCTGACCGGTATCGGTGTCACGATGCCACCATGTCGAACACCGTCCCCGAGCCCACCCTGTCCGCCGAACGGCACGATCTGCTGGAGGTGCTGGCGATGCACCGGCAACTGCTGCGCCAGACCGCCGCCGGGCTCACCGACGACCAGGCCCGCCTCACCCCCACCGCCAGCGCGCTCAGCGTCGGCGGCATCATCAAGCACGTGGCCTCGACCGAGCGCGGCTGGGCGCAGTTCATCGTCGACGGCGGCGGCCTGAAGGCCAGCGCCGACGTCGACTGGTCGAACCCCGACCCGGCGATGCTCGCGGAGTACGCGGCCGGCTTCCGCCTCGGCGACGACCAGACGCTCGCCGACGTGCTCGACGAGTACGAGCGGGTCGCCGCCGCCACCGATCGGCTGGTGCGCGAACTGCCCGACCTGGACCGCTCGTTCCCGCTGCCGCCCGCGCCGTGGTTCCCGCCCGGCGCGCACCGCAGCGTACGGCGAGCACTCGTGCACATCGTCGCCGAGACCGCGCAGCACGCCGGTCACGCGGACATCATCCGCGAGACCATCGACGGCGCGAGGACGATGGGCTGAATCGTGCGGCGCGGCACCGGTTCTACGCTGGCGCGATGACCGACTTCCTCCATCAGGACCTCAGTGGCGCCCACTTCGAGCGGGTGAACCTGACCGGGGCACGCATGCGCCGGATGAACATGACGGGCGTCGAGATCCGCGGCGCGCTCATCAAGGACGCCCGTCTCATCGGGATGGAGATGTGGAACGTCGAGATCACTGGTGAGATCGTCGACGTCACGGTCAACGGCGTGGACATCGGGCCGCTGGTGGAGGCCGAACTGAACCGCCGCACGCCCGAGCGGGCGAAGATGAAGCCGACCGATCCCGCCGGCTTCGTCGAGGCGTGGGACATCCTCGAACGGCGGTGGGCCGAGACGGTCGAGCGTGCCCGGACGCTCCCGTTGGCCGCGCTGCACGAGCACGTCGGCGGTGAATGGTCGTTCATCGAGACACTGCGGCATCTCGGCTTCGCGTCCGCGGCGTGGGTGGCGCGTCTCATCCTCGGCGAGGTGTCGCCCTGGCATCACCTCGACCTCCCGTGGAGCGAGGCGCCCGGCTGGGACGGCATCCCGTGGGACCGCGACGCCCGGCCGTCGCTCGACGAGATCGTCGTGCTGCGCCATCAGCGACAGGCGATGGTGCGCGGCGTCATCGCCGACCTCACCGACGAGCAGTTGGCGTCGACCGTCACGTGCACCGAGCCGGGTTGGCCGCAAGTGACGGACTTCCCGTTTCGCGAGTGCCTGCTGGTCGTGTTGAACGAGGAGTGGGAGCACCACACGTTCGCCGAGCGCGACCTCGCCGCGCTCGGCGCCCGGTGACCGTCCGCCTCAGGTCCTAGGACCTTCGACGGAGCGCGAAGGGCCTGGTCATCAAAGGTTTTTCCTGCTGACGTACCGGACTTCCAACAGCACGGACCACCTGTTCCAAGAAACGGAAGGAGCCGAGCTTTTCGCTCGCCGTTGGCGTGTAATCACCGTCAACGCAACGCAGCGACGAACTCGAACTCCGAGTCCCTCCACTCCAAAGGAACCGATCACCGTGAACACCAAGTCCCCCCGCCGCATCATCGTCATCAGCGCCATCTCGGGCATCGCCGTCTTCGGCGCCGCCGGCTTCGCCGCCGCCGCCACCGGTGGCAGCCACAAGGTCGAGAAGGTCGAGACCACCGTCAGCTCGGTGGCCACCACCAACTCCGCCGAGACCTCCACCTCCGCCACCCCGACGTCGGTCGACGACACGGTCGCCACGTCGAGCAGCATCGACGACACGACGAGCTCGTCGGTCGAGACCTCGAACAGCATCGACGACCACGGCAACGACGACGCCACCGAGAACAGCATCGACGATCACGGTGACGACGACGCCACGAGCTCGTCGGTCGAGACCTCGAACAGCATCGACGACGACAGCGACGACGCCACCGAGAACAGCATCGACGACGACAGCGACGACGATGACGACGACGACAGCGCCACGAGCTCGACCGTCGCCACCAGCGCCCCGAGCGCCACGGTCACCACGGTCGACGATCACGGTGGCCACGGCCACGGCTCCGACGACTGAGCACGACGAACGAACACATCCGGCCGAGCGCGTTCCGCTCGCCCCAGCACTCCCCCCGGTTCAGCGAGCGCTGCGACCCGCCACGGCGGTGAGCAGCGCTCGCTCGACCGCGTCGGCCCTGTCGTGGTCACCGACGTGTGTGGTCAGGAACGCCCAGGCGAGACGATCGGCCCGGCTGGCACCGCCCCACTGGCCTCCGAGCCCACCCATGCCGACCTCCTCTCCCTCGGCGCGGCCACCCGCCAGGCTCCAGGTGACCTCCGACCCGACGAAGCGGTCGACGCCGATCGCGCCGGGCTCGCCCAGCCCGCTGGGCAGTCTCCCGTCCAGGAACGCCTGCCAGAAGCGGGCCAGGCCTCGAGCGGTGGCATGGCCGTTCACCGCGGGCACCTCGGCCTGACGCCACGCGACATCGTTGACGTCGAACCACGCCCCGAGAGATCGCTGGCGAGGCTCGCCGACGGGACCGCACGCGCCAGCCCACCAGGCGCGGTCCAGCCCCACCGTGTCGGCGACACGACCCAGGTCCGCATCGGCGACACCGATCGCGATGTCCAGCCCGAGCGGCGCGGCGAGCTCCTCGCGGAAGAACGTGCCGAGCGAGCGGCCGTCGACACGTCGGACGATCTCGCCCACCAGATGGCCGAACGTGAGGGCGTGCTCGCACAGCACCTCGCCGGGCGGCCAGTCCGCAGGCTGCGCAGCGAGCGCAGCCGTCGATGCGGCCCAGTCGGTGAGCGGTGCGTCCGGCACGGTGATGCGACCGGCGGTGTGGGTGAGCGCATGGCGCACCAGCATCCGCTCGTCGCCGATCTCGGGCCACACCGACACGACGGCATCGTCGAGCCCGATCAGGCCGCGCTCGACGAGCAACAGCAGGCACGCGCCGGTGACGGGCTTCACCGACGACCACGTGCACACCAGCGAGTCCGCGGCGAGGTCGTCGGTCCACAGGTTCACCACGGTCTCGCCGTCGAGCATGGCCGCCACCGTGACCCCCCGCCCGCACGACGCCACCGCCTCGGCGACGCCCTCGAAGCCCGCTGCCAGCGTTCCCTGCACCGTCATCCCAGCACCGTCATCGGGCCATTCTGCACGCCTAGATTGCGGCCATGGAACCGGCAGCACTCGTCGACCGCTACCTCGCCGCACTCGACCTGCAGGCGGGCGCACCCACCCGGGCCCTCCTCGAGCAGATCGTTCGCCGGCACGTCGCCACGTTCCCCTTCGCCAGCATCGGGCCGCGCCTGGGCGACGAGTTGCCACTCGCCACCGACGCGCTGTTCGACCGCATCGTGGTGCGACGACGCGGCGGCTACTGCTTCGAGCAGAACGGCCTGCTGTTCGCCGTGCTCGCCGAACTCGGTTACGAGCCGCGGTTGCAGCTGGCCCGGGTCGTCCACAACACGGTTCACCGGCCCGGCGAGCTGCCGGGCCTGACCCACCGCATCAGCCTCGTCGAGCTCGATGGCGTCGACCACGTGGTCGACGTGGGCTTCGGCCCGTCCGGACCGCCGACACCGGTACCCATGCCGGGCGATCGGGACGCACGAGCCGATCCGGTCGACGAGTGGACGTTCCGTGTCGTGGCCATCGGCCCCGGCCAGTTCCACCTGCAGTGCCGCAGGGACGGCGCGTCGTACTCGCTGTATCGCTTCGACAGTGGCGCGTTCGGCCAGGCCGACTGCGAGCTCGGCCACTTCTACTCGCATCGCCACCCCGACGCCGCGTTCGTCAACCACCTGGTGGCCTCACGCATCCTCGATGGCGAGATCCGCTCGTTGCGCAACCTGGGGATGATGGTGCTGAACCCCGACGGGTCACCGCGCAGCACGATCGAGGTGGACAGCGCCGAGATGATGGGGAGCCTGTTGCGCGACGAGTTCGACCTCGACGTCACCGACGCCGAGGTGCAGCGGCTGTACGCCGACCTGGCTCAGCCTTCCTTGTAGTAGTAGCTGTAACCGTTGATGGCGGGCGCGCCACCGAGGTGCGCGTACAGCACACGCGAGCCGTCGGGGAAGAAGCCCTTGCGGGTGAGATCGATGAGGCCCTGCATCGACTTGCCCTCGTAGACCGGGTCCGTGATCATCGCCTCGGTGCGGGCGGCCAGACGGATGGCGTCGTTGGTCTCGTCGGACGGAACGCCGTACGCGGGATACGCGTAGTCGGGGTTGATGACGATCTCGTCGTCGCGGACCGGACGGCCCAGCTCGACCAGCTCGGCGGTCTGGTCGACGATCTGGCGCACCTGGGCGCGGGTCTGCTCGAGCGTGCCCGATGCGTCGATGCCGATGACGCGATCGGCCCGGTCGTCGGCCGCGAAGCCGACGATCATGCCGGCCTGCGTCGAGCCGGTGACCACGCACACCACGATGTAGTCGAACGTGAAGCCCAGCTCGGCCTCCTGGGCGCGGACCTCCTCGGCGAAGCCGACGTAGCCGAGACCGCCGAGCGGGTGCACCGAGGCGCCGGCCGGGATGCCGTACGGCCTGCCCCGGCGTCGCGCACGGACTGCATCGCGTCCTCCCAGCTCTTGCGAATGCCGATGTCGAAGCCGTCGTCGACCAGACGGCTGTCGGCACCCATCAGCCGCGTCATCAGGATGTTGCCGACCCGGTCGTACACGGCGTCGAAGTGCGGCACCCACTTCTCCTGGATGACCACGCACTTCATGCCGATCTTCGCCGCGGTGGCCGCCACCATGCGCGTGTGGTTGGACTGCACGCCGCCGATGGAGACCAGCGTGTCGGCGCCCGACTGCGACGCGTCGGGCACGATGTACTCGAGCTTGCGCAGCTTGTTGCCGCCCATGGCCAGGCCCGAGTTGCAGTCGTCGCGCTTGGCGTAGATCTGCACCTTGCCGCCGATGGCGGCGGTGAGGCGGGGCAGGTGCTCGATGGGCGTCGGCCCGAACGTCAGCGGGTAGCGCTCGAATTTCTCCAGGTTCATGACGGCCGACGGTATCAGTGGGCGGTCACAGATCTCCCGAGCGCTGCAGCGCGACGAACGCACCCCACCCGGGCACGAGCGGGATCCAGAACGTGGCCAGTCGGAACAGGATGACCGCGGCGACGGCGGTGGCGCTGGACATGCCGGCCGAGGTGAGCCCGGCGATGAGCGTGGCCTCCACGGCGCCGAGACCGCCGGGCGTCGGCGCGGCCGACGACAGCACCGAGCCCACCAGGTACACCAGCGCGATGGACGTGAACGCCGGACCGGTGCTGAACGCGGACACCGACACGGCGAGCGCCAGGATGTAGCCGACGGTGATCACCAGCGAGCCGCCGAACAGCTCGATCATCTTCGTCGGCTGACGGGCGATCTCGCCGACGCCGGCGAGGGACCGACGCGTCGCCGGGATCACTCGCGTGGTGAGCAGCGATCGGCTCCACGGCACGGCCGCGCCGATGGCCATGACCAGCGCGATGCCGGCCCCGATGAGCCCGATGGTGCCCAATGACGGCAGCTCGAACGTCCCGAGGCCCGAGGAACCGGCGAGGGCGAAGAACAGCGCCGTGAGCGTGAGGTGGACGATGACCCCGGCAACCGTGTTCGTCGCCACTGCCGCCACGGCCGTGGGGGTGTCCACGCCGCGCTTCTGGAGGAAGCGGCCGGTCACGGCCAGCGACCCTCCGGGCGCCACGACCCCGACGTACGACGATGCCAGCTGCGCCCCGAAGTTCGGGGCGAGCGGCAGCCGCTCGGACACCGACCCGTCGAGCGACACCGCGGCGCCGACGTACGTGACGGCCGACAGCGCCAGCGCGGCGGCACCCCACCACCAGTTGGCGTTGCGCAACTCGCCCCACACCGAGCCGAGCCCCAGGAACTGCGGGATGAGCGTCGCCACCGCCACCGCAGCCATGACGATGCCGAGCAGCGTGCGCGGCTTGATGCGTTCGATGGGCTCGACGGGCACCTCCTCGGCGCCGGTGGCACGTTGGATCTCGTCGCGCAGCTGGTCGAGGCACCCGGACGACTTCACGGCGGCGCGGGTGGGCGGCGTCAACGCGAGCGGTTGCACCCTGGGCAGGGCGCGGGCCACGACCTCGGGCCCGACCACGGCGATGGCCTCCTCGACGGCACGTTCGGGGCCCATGATCGCTGCCGTCGCGGCGAGGACCTCGGCCACGTCCGTCGACAGCGCCGAGCCGACCACACCCAACGACGCAGCGTCGAACGCGACCAGCACCACGGTGTCGGCGTCGTCGACGAACAGCGCGTCGGCGTTCAACCGGCCGTGCACGGTGTGGCTGTGCTGCAGCGCGCCGACGATCCGCCACACCTTCGTGAGCAGCTCCGGGGTACGTCGCTCGGGCTCGAGGTCGCGGAGCGAGTGGAACGGCCGGGAGTCGAACGCCATCAACATCGCGTCCGGTGGGAACTCGGTCACCACGGCGAGCCGTGCCGTCGGGACCCCGTCGGAATGGGCCTTCAACGAGCACAACGCCTCGTGCTCCACGGCCGAACGCAGTGAGCGAAACGGTCGGTCCTGACCGACGTCGCGGAAGCGGGCAGCCCGATACAGGCGCACCGGCAGCAGCCCGGTCCACGCGTCGCGGCTGACGATCTTCACGAACAGTTGGCGTCCGTCGTCGAGCCAGACACGGAAGCCGGCGAAGCCGCGGAAACCCCCGAACGCCTCCACCTCCCGCGGCGGGTAGCCCAGCCGTTGCAGGATGTGGCCGACGACCGCCGCACGCGGCCGCGTGTTCGGGATGCCGATGAGCACCTGCACCAACGACGCCGCCGCGGCTCCCACGGTGACCACGGTGAGGATGACCGTCGGGTTGGCCAACGTCAGGCCCAGATGGGCGACCATGCCGAGCAGCAGCACGAAGCGGCCGATCCACCGCCACCGGGCAGACCAGTGCACCCGGTCGATGTACATCCACGACGCGATGACGGCGAGGTCGAGCGTGGTGGGGAACGAGGCGCCGATGCCGTAGTCGGTCAGCGAGCCACCGTTCGGGTCGCCCGGCGGCGCCGGGAAGAGCCGCATCGTCGACGACCCGAACCAGGTCACGAGCAGCATCAGCGTGCCGGCGGCGACGAGCGACGCGAACAGCATCCTCCCCACTCGTGCCCAGCGCCGCAGGACCAGCAGCCCGATCAGCCCGAGGACCGCAGGAATGAGGAAGCCGATCTGGCACACCGCGACGACACCCGACACCAGCCAGTGCGGCACCGCGGCCAGCAGTTCACCGAAGTTGGTCGCGAACTGCGCCTGATCGGCGGCGTGCACCGCGACCGACAGCACACCGAGGAGCGCCAGCGCGCCGAGCAACCGGATGGCCGTGACGGCGGAGCGCACGTAGTCCGGTTCGTCGGGTTCGGACACCGAGAACGTGGGCAGCTCCGGCACGGACGGAGCCTACCGACCGCCGTTACAGTGCGATGGATGGCGACGGACGTCCAACTGGCGCAGTTCAACATCGCCCGCCTCCGTCACCCCATCGGCCATCCGCTGACCGTCGGGTTCGAGGAACTGATCGACGAGACCAACGCTCGCGCCGAGGCCAGCGCCGGCTTCGTGTGGCGTCACGGCATCGACGCCCGAGACGTGAGCGACACCCCGTACGACGATCGGTCGATCACCGTCAACGCGTCGGTCTGGGAGTCCATCGACGACCTGCGCGCGTTCGCCTATCGCGGCTGGCACCGCGACGTCTTCCGTCGGCGGCAGGAATGGTTCATCGACTCGGCCGCGGTGATGTGGTGGATCCCCCGAGGCACCGTGCCGACCATGCAGGAGTGCCTGGCGCGACTCGACTTCCACGACGACTTCGGACCCACGCCGTACGCCTTCGTCACCGGGCAACGACCACCCGAGTTGGTGATGCGCCGCCACGACGTCACCGACCCCGAGGTGCGGGGCATGCTCGCCCGACTGGACCGCGAGCTCATCGACCAGACGCCCGAGGGCGGCACGAACTTCATCCACCTGCCGGCCGACCACGTGGAGGGCGACCAGGGCTCGCTGTTCGTGGCCTGGCTCGACGGGAACCCGGTGGCGTGCGGGGCGTGGCGGCGGATCGACGACACCGCCGGGCGGGACGACACCGGCGAGGTGAAGCGCATGTGGGCAGCTCCCGACGTGCGCGGTCTGCGGTTGGGCGCCGCCGTGCTGGCCACGGTGCAGTCCGCCGCTCGAGAGCAGGGCATCACCGAGCTGCGCCTCGAAACGGGTGAGTACCTCACCGCGGCGGTCGCCCTGTATCGCCGATTCGGATTCGACGCATGTGCACCGTGGGGCGAGTACGTGGGCGTGGAGCACTCGTACACGATGTCCAAGCCCCTCGCCCCGATTCGCACGCGTCGCACCGCGACCGCGTGAGCACCCGAGCGATCCGAGCGGTGGATCAGACGCGGCGGAACGTGTTCGACGGTGTTCCGGCGCCGTCGCCGTCGCGAACGAGCGTCACCACCAGACCTCCCTGGTCGGGGCGGGTCCACACCATGCGACCCTGCGCGTCGAGCCGGCGGGTGACCTGGATGCCGGGGATCCCCACGGGGCGGAGCACGAACACGCCCTCCTCGTAGGACGCGATCACGTGGATGGGCGTCGTGAAGTCGAACGCCGACACGTCGTGCACCCCGTTGATCTCGGTGCCGTCGGCCCGAGCGTCGGCGATGGTGCCGCCGCCCATGTCGACGATGCGGTCGCCGCACTGCTCGATGCGCTCGACGTAGGTGAGGATGCGATCGTCGGCGGCCACGGCGACACCCGCCCGCTCGGCAGCGACCGCGCGCCACAGTCCGCGCAGGTCGGGAGCGCCATCCGCCAGCGGTTCGGTACAGCCGCCGAGCACGAGTTCGGGGAACGTGTCGCCGAACCCGCCGGGGGGTGTGTGGGCAACCGGGATGTCGTCGGCACAGGTCATGGGCGACACCGTACGCGTCTGACTCATCACAGGTTCCTCACACCCGTCCGGCACGATGTCGGTCATGCGCCGCGTCCCACTCACATTGTTGCTCGTCGGACTCGCCGTGACCGCGTGCTCCGAACGGTCGACGACCACCGATCCCGACCGTACGGTCGCCGAGTCCACCGCCGGTGGCCTCGCTGCCTCCAGCACCCCGACCAGCAGCACGTCGTGTCTCGACCCCAGCGCTCCCACGACGGTGGTCTACGCCGTCCGCCGCGGGGTTGCACCCGAGGAGACGAGCCTCGACGTGCACGTCCCGAGCACTGCGACATGTGACGCGCCCGTGGTCGTCTGGGTCCACGGTGGCGGCTACCGAGGCGGCGACAAGGGGAACCAGATGGCCGACAAGGTGCGACTGTTCGGCGAATCCGGGTGGATTCTCGTCAGTACGAACTACCGCCTCACACCCGACGGCCGCGAAGGATCGCCCGAGTTCACCGACCCCTTCGACGACGTCGCGGCTGCCGTGAGCTGGGTGCACGACCACATCGCGGAGTACGGCGGCGATCCGTCGCGGATCGCACTCCTGGGTCACTCCGCCGGCGCGGACATCGTCGCCAACCTCGCGACGGACCCCACGTACCTCGGCGCCCTGGGACTGTCGCTCGCCGACCTGCGGTGCGCCGGCCCGCTCGACACCGTCGGCTTCGCCGACGTGGAGGTGCGCGCCGGTCTCGGCATCCCACCCATCATCGGCGTGGTGCGCGGCACCGCCGAGCGGCGCCGCATCGAGACCGAGTTCCTCGATCGCCTCGACGCCGTCGGGGTCGAGACGACCATGATCGACGCGCGCTCGCTGTCGCACGAGGAGGTCAACGGCAACATCGGTGCCGCCGACGACTCGGTGATGACCGATCCGTTGATGGACTTCCTGAGCGGCTGCTTCGAGTCGCCCTGACGATCAGCCTGCGTCGGGCGGGCCCATCAGGGCCGGACGCTCGCGCACCCAGGCGTGGAGGTCGTCACCGATCTCGGCCGAGATCAGTGCCTCGAGCTTCGCCGAGTACTCGGCCACGAGCGCCTGCTGCTCGGGCTGGGCGGCCAGGTTCACGGTCTCGTGCGGATCGTTCAGCCGGTCGTAGAGCACGACGTCGTTGGCGGCGTGCAGGCTCTCCAGGTCCACCGGACGATTGGGGTGCAGCGGAGAGAAGTAGCGGCCGAAGGTGTATCGCTCATCGGTGAAGCCGCGCAGGAAGCCGCGCTTGTGCAGGTCCGGGCGAAGTCGACCGGACTGCAACTGCTCCATCACGTCGGCGTCGCCGAAGTGCCGCCAGTAGTCCGCATCGAGCGTGGTGATCGATTCCACCGCGGTGAGCACGCCGGACCTGACCGCGCCGCCGTCGAGCGCGGGGGCGAGCGAATGACCGAACAGCTCCGGGTGGTCGGCGGCGATCTGCTCGGCCGACAGGCCGGCGAACGACAACAGCGTCGGAGCGAGGTCGACCGCCGACGCCAACGCGTCGGTCGTGCCACCGCCGGCGACGTCGGGGTGGCTGACGATGAACGGCACGTGGAAGTTCTCGTCGTAGACCAGGTTGCCCTTCTGGCGCAGCCCGTGGGAACCGACGAGGTCGCCATGGTCGGCGGTGAACACGATCACCGTGCGATCGGCCTCACCCGAGGCCTCCAGCGCGTCGAGCACGATCTCGATGCTGCGATCCACGTCGCGGATGCAGTTGAGGTAGAAGTTCATCCCCTCCAGCCAGTGGTCGTCGCCGGCGATCTCGCCGAACGACACGTTCATCACCTCGGCGTACTCGCGCACCGCAGGTGCGGCGCCGCTGAGATCGTCGTGCACACTGGCAGGCAACTCGACGTCCCACTGCTGTCGGTACACCGGGATGTCGGCAGGAGGACGGGTGGCCACCGCGTGCGACAGCGCGGGAGGAAGTTGCACGCTCGACCGGCTGCCGTAGTCGAAGCTCATGATGTCGTGCGGGTTGACGAAGTTGACGGCCATGAACCACGGCTGGTCCACCACCGGCGCCCGGTTGCGCAGCCAGCCGGCCGCCTGACCGGCGATCACGGGGTCGACCTGCAGGCCGGCCCAGGCTCCGCCGTCGATGTCGCCCCAGTCGTTCCACTCCGAGAAGCCGTACGGCTCCAACGCGTCGGTGGTCGACTCGGTGGAGCCGGGCTGCAGGTAGGCGTTCGAGAGGTGCCACTTGCCCTGGTAGGTGGTGTAGTAGCCGGCCGACCGCAGCATCGTGCCGAGCGTGCCGAGCGCGGGGTCGAGCGGTCGGATGTAGGGCATGTTGTCGTTGTCGTAGATCTCGGTGAGCGGCATGTGCCGACCGGTGTAGATGACCGAGCGGGACGAGCTGCACATCGCCGACGCGGCGTAGTAGTTGGCGAACGTGGTGCCGCGGGCGGCAAGCCGTTCACGACCCGGCAGCGAGTATCCGGCGGGGCGGGGGATGTTCGCCCGCTCCTCGTCGGTCGTGATCAACAGGATGTTCGGCGGGCGGTTCACGGCTTGCTCCTCGGTGGGCGACGACGATGCGCACACCGTGGCACCCGGGCGTCGGACGACGCCTCACCCGGACCGGGTGAAGCCCGCTTCACCAGGCACGACGCGCCGAGACGAGGTCAGCCGGCGGCGTCGTCGGCCGGCAGCAGGCCCACGCTGCGGGCGCGTGCCACCGTCTCGGCACGTGACGCCGTGCCGAACTTGCGGTAGATGGCCTTCAAGTTCGTCTTGATCGTGTTGATCGAGACGAACAGCCGCTCGCCCATCGCCGAATTCGACAGGTGGGTGGGCAGCAGCGCCAGCAGCTCCATCTCGCGTGGCGTCAGCGGATCGATGATCGCCGACGCTGCACCCGCCTCGTCGGAGCGGAAGCCGGCCGTGTCGCGGGTGAAGTCGACGAGGTCGGGGGGTAACCGCCGCAGGAGGCGCACGAGGTCGTCGCCACGCCCGAGGAACGGCGACACCAGACCCAGGGGGCGGGCGAGCTGCAGTGCGGCGGAGAGGTACTCCTCGGCGAGCACACCGGTGGAGCATTCCGCCAGCAGCACCAGTGCCTCGACGCGTTGGCGTGGTGTCCAGGTGTCGTTCGCGGCGACCAGCTGGATGGCGTCGTCGTACTTGCGCAGCGTGTGGCACACCGTCGCCGCGGCGAGCCGCTGCACGGCACCGGGTGACATCTCGTCGACGATCGCCTGAGCATCGGCGACCCGGCCGGCGGCCACCAACGCCCGCACCCACAACGGCTGCGTCAGCCACGGGAGCGCGGTGCGGTCGGCGAGCCCGGCGAGCGCGAGCAACGAGTCGAGCTGACCGGCGGTGGCCGCCCAGCCGTGCTGCAGGGCGTGCAGCTCGATCAACAGCGCAGCGGCGTGCGCACGCGAGTAGGGATAGTCCACCGCGTCGGCCACCTCGAGCACGGCGTCGACCGCCGTCGCCGCCTCGCCGACGTCGGCCTGGCCCAGCCGGGCGACCGCCAGGGCGATGGCCGCTTCGAGGTAGGCAGGGTTGTCGCGCACCCCGTGGGTGTCGGCCCGGTCGAGCGCGTGCCGGGCCAGTGCCGCCGCATCGTCCACGGCCCCCGACATCGCCGCCACCCGGGCGCGGATGGCGGGCACGGTGACGGTCACGGCGAGCTCGTCGCCCGACACCGCAGCGGCCCGATCGAGCGCCTCCGTGGCCGCCGCCGGCTCGCCCTGCATCACGTACAGGCGCGCCGCGGTGGTGTCGAACCGCGACTCGAATGCCGTTCGGTCTGCCAGGCCCATGCCCTTCCGTCCGGTCTCGATGGCCGCTGCCGCCGCCGCGACGTCGCCACGTGCGACCGCCACGGCCATCCTCCGCAGCGCGATGCGCTGGTCGTTCGGGTCGCACAGCGGCGCCGCGGCGTCGAGCCAGCGCTCGGCCTGTTCGAGCCGGCCGGCGGTGAAGTTCGCGAAGGCGAGGTCGAGCATCAACGAAGGGTCCTGCACGTCGAGGTCGGTGGGCAGCTGCTCGAGCCAGCGTCGGTAGTGGCGGCCATGGCCCTGATCCGACAGGGCCAGACCGGGACGGACGATCAGGTCCAGCGCGCCGTCGAGGTCGGCGATGGCCATCAGGTACTCGAACGCGGCGGGCGTCTGACCTCGTTCGGCCGCGAGCCGTGCCGCATCGCGGTGCAGCCGCGTCCACGTGTCCACGTCGCGATCGTGCAGCTCGCGCCGCAGCAGGTCGCGGAACAGCGGGTGGAACCGGTACGTGGCGCGGTCCTCACCGACACGACCGAGGAACACGTTGCCGTCGAGCAGGGCCCGCACCTGCATGGCCACGTCGGCGCGTCCGGTGAGCTCGACGGCGAACGGAATGTCGAACTCGTCGACCACGGAGAGTTCGAGCGCCGTCCGGCGTTCATCGGCCGGCAGGGACTCGAGCACCTCGACCACCAGGTAGTCGGCGACGAGCAGTCCGTCGACCGGCAGGTCGTACAGCGCCTGCAGCGCGGCGTCGGGCCGGGCCAGGGCAGCGAGCTGCAGACCGGCCACCCACCCCTCCGAGCGCTGCACCAGGTCGGCGAGCTCGGCGTCGGCGAGCGCTGCACAGCCGAGGCCCTGCAGCATTCGTGCCGTCTGGCGCTCGTCGAAACGCAGGTCGACGTCGCGCAACTCGGTGAGGCGACCCTGCAGGCGCCAACGCGACAACGGCAGACCCGGCACGGAACGCGCCGTGAACACGAGCCGCAGCGGCGGACCGGCCCGTTCGACCAGCAGCGCCAGCTGCTCGAGCGTCGTCCGGTCGCGCAGGTGATGCAGGTCGTCGAGCACGAGGACGACGTCGTCGACCTGGCTGACCAGGGCGTGCACGAGCGAGTGGAGGAACACCGTGTCGGCGCCACGCTCGTCGAGGATGGACGCCGGCTCGACGCCGATGCCGACCGCGTCCTGCAGGGCGGCGACGACGTGCCGCCAGAAGCACAGCGGGTTCGTGTCCAGCGCGTCGAGCGAGTACCACGCGACCGGCCGGGTGCGCTCGTGCTCGAGCCACTCGCGGACGAGCGTCGTCTTGCCGTACCCCGCCGGCGCGACGACGGCCACGACCTGAGCACCGTCATCGATGCCATGGCGTTCGTCCGGACGCTCGACGAGCACGGTCGGCAGGCCGGGGGGCTGCAGCTTCGCCGCGATCAAGGGCGCCGGCGCCAGAGCGGCGGGCACCGAGGGAGAGGGGTGTGCGGCGGAGTGATGCATGAAGGGCCTCGGTCGGACGACGATAACAGTCGCTCAGTGAGGCGCCGCAGCCCCCTTCGACGGGTGCGACCCCGACGTCGCGAGCATGCGATCGATCTGATCCGCCGACACGGCCCTCGAGTACAGGTACCCCTGCGCCCGACGGCAACCGAGCTCGCGCAACATGTCCGCCTGCTCGTGGTGCTCCACACCTTCCGCCGTCACGGTGATGCCCAGGTTGCGGGCGAGGCCGATGACGCCGGCGACCAGGCGTCGATCGAAGTCGTTGTGGGCGATGCCGACGACGAACGAACGGTCCAGTTTCAGCACGCTGATCGGCAGCTGCCGAAGGTAGGTGAGCGACGCGTAGCCCGTGCCGAAGTCGTCGACCGCCAGCGCGATACCGCGGGCGTGGATCCCCTGCAGATTGGTCCCCACCGTGGGGATGTCGCGCAGGATGGCGGTCTCGGTGATCTCGAAGCACAGCCGGCCCGGATCCACTCCGCTGGCCTGCAACGCATCGTCGACGACCCTCAGCAGGTCGTTCTCGGCCAGCTGGCGAGTCGAGAGGTTGACGCGCACGGTGAAGTCGCGCTCGGGCCACGCCGCAGCCCACAGCGCCGCCTGGCCACACGCCCGACGAATGACCATCGCGCCGATCTCGACGATCAGTCCGCTGTCCTCGGCCACCTCGATGAACGCACCGGCCTGGTACAGATCACCATCGGGGTGGTTCCAGCGCAGCAGCGCCTCGACTGCCGTGAGCGCACCCGTGCGCAGATCGACCTCGGGCTGGAACCAGACGCGGAACTCGTCGCGTTCGATCGCATGACGCAGCCCACCCTCGATGCGCAGCCGCTCGGTGACGACCGCGCGGAGCTCGTCGTTGAACAGCGAGACGCGATCGCGGCCTTCGTCCTTGGCCACGTACATCGCCGTGTCCGCCTCGGCGATGAGCGCGTGCACGTCGGTGCCGCCGCGGCTGACCGAGACTCCGACGCTCGCGGTGGTGAACAACTCGGCGTTGGCGATGTGCACCGGCGTGCGGAACGCGTCGACCAGCCGCTGGGCCACACGCATCGCCTCGGTGGGATCGTCGAGGTCGCGCATGACGACGACGAACTCGTCGCCACCCTGCCGCGCCACGAGGTCTCCGTCGCGCACGGTCGCCCTGATGCGCGATGCGGCCTCGCGGATGAGTTCGTCACCCGTGGCGTGGCCCAGCGAGTCGTTGACGAACTTGAAGTGGTCCAGGTCGAGCAGGACCACCGCGGTCGGCCGCTGCGACCGATGGCTCGCGCTCGAGCGCGCGGCGGATCTCGTCGACGAGGTTCGCCCGGTTCGACAACCCGGTGAGCGGATCGTGCGTCGCCGCGTACTCCAGGTCCGCCTCGGCGCTCTTGCGATCGGTGATGTTCTGGAAGTGCGAGACGAAGAAGAGCGGGCCGCCGTCGTGGTCGCGCAGCAGCCCCACCGCGTGCAACACCCAGCGCAAGGACCCGTCGGCCGCCACCAACCGCCGCTCCTGCGCCTGCGTCTCGACCTCGCCCGCGAGCAGGCGGGTCCGCACCGCGTGGTCGGCCTCGAGGTCGGCCTCGCACACGATCTCGTCGATGCAGCGATGCTCGAACCACGCCGCATCGCGCCCGAGCGCGGTGCACAGCGCCGGATTGACCGAGATGAAGCGCCGGTCGAGGCCGATGACCGCCATCCCCTCCGGGCTGCCCTCCATGGCCAGCCGGAAGCGGCGCTCGCTCTCCTCCAACGCATGGCGTGCAGCCATCTCGGCCGAGATGTCGCGCAGCGACTCGATGCCGCCGAGCGCCTCGCCGTCCTGATCGCGCAGGACGCGACCGGTGAGGCCGACCCACCGCCACTCGCCATCCGCGGCGAGGAAGCGGATCTCCGCCTGACCGCCGTCACCGCCGTCGCGCAGCACCTGCTCGTGGCGCGGCGAGTGGTCGTCGAGGTCGTCGGGATGCATGAACTCGCGTACCGGGTGACCGATCAGTTGGCCGGGCCGCCATCCGAAGATCTCGCGGACGGACTGCGACACCCACGTGATCACGCCGTCCATGCCGATCGTGTACACCACGTCGGTGGCGTTCTCGGCGAGTGTCCGGTACCGACGTTCGGACGAACGCAACTGCTCGCGGGCTCGATGTTCGTCCTCGATGTCGCGGAACGACACCACCATGCGTCCCGGCAGCAGCGGATCGTCGAGCCGGTGGCCCTTCGCCGCCAGCCAGCGGTAGTGACCGGGCGCCTCCTCGAAGCGGATCTCGATCTCCGACGTGGTGCCGTGTTCGGCGACCCGGGCCAGCGCTTCCATCGCCGCGACCCGGTCGTCGGGGTGGACCATTCCCCACGGCGCCGTCCCGACGACCATCTCGGACGTGATCGACTCGCGGATGCCCACCGGTCGCGAGATCCAGTCGACCTCGCCCGTCTCGCGCAGGAGGACGACCACGTCGCTGGAGTTCTCGGCGATCAGGTCCAACCACCGATCACGCATCTGCAGGTCGCGCAGCACGGCCATGTCGTCGTCGACGAGTCGCCAACTGGACACGGACAGTCCGCGGAACACGCCGTCGTCGTCGGGCACACCGCGGGCACGGGACTCCCACCAGTGCCACGAACCGTCGCCGTGGCGCATGCGGCAGCGTGCCTGGGCGACGCCGCCCGCCTCGAGGGCGTCGCGAGCGGCGATGACCTCCGCGTGATCGTCGGGGTGGACGAGGTCGATGAACGGTCGGCCGACGACCTCGCCCGGCACCCAGCCGAGCACGTCGGCCGCAGCCGGTGACACCCACTCGAGTTGGCCGGGCCGCCCCAGCAGCAGCACGTCGCGGTTGTACTCCGCGATGAGCCTGAATCGGTCGTCCTCCACTCTCGGATTGTCCAGGTGACCAGGCGCGACACATAGGGGCGAAGGACCTGAACTGAACGCGGGTTCACATTCTCCGAGGTCGGGTCGAACCTCGGCGATGCGCGACACTCGACGCATGGCCACCGAACCCAAAGACGCCTCCGAACACACCCGCCGCGCCAACGCCCCCGCGACCTCGCCTTCGACACCGCCGACTTCGAGCGTGCCGGTCGCGGCCTGGTCGCGCAGCACGCGACCGGGACGAATCGAGACCCCGTTCGGTGCCGTGTGGGACATCAACAAGTACGCGTTCATCGTCGAAGGCAGCGAGAACCCCGACACGGTGAACCCCAGCCTGTGGCGGCAGGCCCAGTTGAACAACATCCACGGCCTGTTCGAGGTCGCCCCCGGCATCTGGCAGGCGCGGGGCTACGACATCTCGAACATCACGTTCATCGCCGGCGAGACCGGGTGGGTGATCATCGACCCCCTCACCGCCGAACCGTGCGCGCGGGCCTGCCTGGATCTGGCCAACGAACACCTGGGGGAACGGCCGGTGACCGCCGTCATCTACACCCACTCCCACGCCGATCACTTCGGTGGTGTCCTCGGCGTCACCTCGCAGGACGACGTCGACGCGGGGCGTTGCCGCATCATCGCCCCTCAGCACTTCATGCGCGAGACGCTCGGCGAGAACGTGATCGCCGGGTACAGCATGGCCCGCCGGGCGATGTACCAGTTCGGGCCGCTGCTCCCCGCCGGCCCCAGGCAGCACGTCGACTGCGGCCTGGGCAAGGCGATCCCGCTGTGGCCAGCCGGCCTGATCGCCCCGACCGAGGAGATCTGCGCGACCGGCACCGAGCTGGTCGTCGACGGCGTCCGGGTGGTGTTCCAGATCACCCCCGAGGCCGAGGCGCCGGCCGAGATGAACTTCTTCTTCCCCGACCACGGCTGGTTGTGCACCGCCGAGAACTGCACCCACAACATGCACAACCTGGTGCCCATCCGTGGTGCACTCATCCGTGACTCGCTGAAGTGGTCGAAGTACATCGGCGAGATGATCGAGCTGTGGGGCGATCGCACCGAGCTGATGTTCGCCTCGCACCACTGGCCTCGCTGGGGCAACCAGAACGTCATCGAGTACCTGCGTCTGCAGCGCGATCTGTACCGGTGGGTGCACGACCAGACGATGCGCATGGCCAACCACGGGTACACGGCGGTCGAGATCGCCGAGATGCTGACCATGCCGCCCGAGTTCCAGGCCGAGTCGCACACCGTCGGGCTACTACGGCCACCTGGTGCACAACATCAAGGCCGTCTATCAGCGCTACCTGAGCTGGTACGACGGCAACCCCGCCAACCTGTGGAAGCTGCCGCCCACCGAGAGCGGGACGCGCTACGTCGAACTCGCCGGTGGTGCCGACGCGCTGCTCGCCAAGGCGCGCACCTGGTTCGACGCCGGCGACTACCGCTGGGTGGTCGAGCTGGTCAACCATCTGGTGTTCGCCGACCCGACCAACGTCGAGGCGCGCGAACTGCAGGCCGACGCCTACGAACAGCTCGGGTACCAGTCGGAGAGTGCGACGTTCCGCAACGCCTACCTCAGTGGCGCCCAGGAGCTGCGGCACGGCACGCTCCCCTCACGCCCCGCCGGGCGGAACGGCTACCTCAACGCGATGACGATCGACCAGATCTTCGACACGATGGCCGTGCGCCTGAAGGCCGAGGAGGTGGGCGGTCGGTCGGTGCTGCTGAACCTCAGCGTCGGCACGTCGAAGGGTGAGGAGCAGTGGATCCTGGGCCTGTCCAACCGGGCCATCCACTACGTCGCCGGCCGTCACGACGACACCGCCGCGGCCACGCTGCGCCTGGACCGCACGGTGCTGCTGTCGGTCTGCGAGGGCGCCCGAGCCGTGAGCGAGGCCATCGCCGCCGGTGACATCGTCGTCGACGGCGACGCCACCGCGGCGAACGACATCTTCGATCACCTCGACACGTTCATGAGCATGTTCAAACTCGTCGAGCCCTAGCGGCACACACCCCTCAGGGGACGACGACGCGGATGAACTGGGGGCCGCCGGAGGCGAAGGCGTCGCGAACGGCTTCGCGCAGGCCATCGGGTGAGCTGACCCGGCTGGTGGACCACCCGAAACCCGCGGCGATGGCCTCGGGGTCCAGCGAGGACACGTCGACACCCATGCGCGGCGCATCGACATCGTCGAACGACTCGCGGATCTGCGCGTAGCCGCGGTTGTCCCACACCACCAGCACCAGGTCGAGCTGCTCGTCGAACGCCGTCGCCATCTCGGCGACCGTGAACAGCCAGCCACCGTCGCCGGCCAGCGCGAACACCGGCCGGTCGGGTGCTCCGATCTTGGCGCCGATGGCCATGGGCAGCGCGCACCCGAGCGTGCCCAGCCCGTACGGTGCCAGCCACGAGCGGGGGCGCTCGGCGCGCAGCCGGCCGTGCGCGGCATAGGCGAGCTGGGTCGAGTCGAGGGCCACGATCGAGTCGGTGGGGATGGACGCGTCGAGCGCGTCGAGCCACGGCACGAGGTCTGCCCGGCCGCCCTGCAGTGCATCGACGCGCAGCGCGGCCGTGCGAGCGGCGCCGTCGCGCTGTGCGGTGCGCAGACCGGCTGCGAGGGCACGCAACCCCTTGGCGGCGTCGCCCACCAGGCGCACCTCGGGCTCGGCCCGCCGATCGAGCTGCTCGGGGTCGAGGTCCAGGCGCACCAGGCGGCCCTGGAACCGTAGGGCCCGACCACCGTTGTACATGTCGGCGTCGGACAGCTCGCTGCCGACGACGAGCACGGCGTCGGCCCCTTCGAGCGCCCGCTGCACGGACGGGGCCACCAGTAGGTTGCCGACGCACAGCGGGTGCGACGACGCCACCACACCCTTCGCGTTGCCGGTGAGCACGACCGGGGCGTCGAGCAGCTCGGCCACTTTGCGCAGCTCGTCACCTGCGTCGATGGCCCCGCCCCCGGCCACGATGATCGGCGTCGCGGCGCCGCGCAGGACGTCGACCGCCGCGGCGACCGACGACGGCGAGGGAGCAACGCGCGTGGCCGACGACGGGAACACCTGCATCGGTTCACACTCCAGCTGCAGCACGTCGGTGGGGAACGCCAGATGGACGGGACGAGGCCGCTGCGATCGGAAGACGTCGAACGCCATGGCCAGCAGCTCGGGCACCTCGTCGGGGTGCAGCACGGTCTCGCTGAACGCGGTCACCGAACGCGCCACCGCGGCCTGATCGTCGAGGTCGTGCAACGGACCGAACCGGCGTCCGAGCGCGTCGCTGGGCGTGGTCGCGGCGAGCACGAGCATCGGCCGCGAATCGTGGAATGCCTGAGCGATGGGCGTGAGCGCGTTGGTCAACCCGGGGCCGCTGATGAGGGTGCACACACCCGGTCGGCCGGTGACGACCGACCAGCCGTCGGCCATGAAACCCGCACCCTGTTCATGTCGTGGCGACACCGCCCGCACTCCACTGCGATGCAGACCGCGGTACAGCTCGATGTTGTGGACCCCGGGGATGCCGAACACGGTGTCCAGCCCGTACTCGCGTACGAGCAGGTCGATGACCGCCTCACCCAGCCGCATGGCCGCGCTCCGCGTGCAGGCGCTCGGCGAGATCGCGGATGCGGTGGCAGGCCTCGGCCATGACGTCGGCGTCGACGGTCAACGCGATGCGGATGTGCCCGGCACCCCGCGAACCGAAGCTCTCGCCGGGCATGACCACCACGCCGCACTCGTCGAGCAACTTCCATGCGAACTGCTCGCCCGTCAGCCCGGTGGGACGGATGTCGGGCATGACGAACATGCCACCCTCGGGCATGTGCACCTTCACCGCGTCGCTGCCCTGCAGCGCCTCGACGAGGGTGAGTGCCCGCTCGCGGAAGGTCCGCTTCAGCGTCAGCACCTCCTCGTGCTCGTGCGACAGCGCCACCGCGACGGCATCGGCGAGGAACGGCTGGCTGCCGAACAGCATCGCCTCGGCGACCGACGTCATGCGCGGTGCGAGCTCGGGTGGTCCTGCCGCCCAGCCGGACCGAAAGCCGGGCAGGGCGTGCGACTTGGAGATCGACGCCACCGACACCGAACGATCGCGCAGTTGCGGCCGGTCGAACGGGGACGCGAACGGCGCGTCGAACGTGATCTCGGCGTAGACCTCGTCGCACACGATCCACAGGTCGTGTCGGCGACACACCTCGCCGATCGCGTCGATCTCGTCGGCCGACAGCACGGCACCGGTGGGGTTGCTCGGGGTGTTCAGCAGGAGCACCCGCGACTGCGGCGTGATGAGCGACTCGAGCATGTCGGGACGGAGGTGGAAGTCGTCCTCGGGCAGCGTCGGTACCGGCACGAACGTCGCGCCCGTGGAGGCGACCAAGCCCTCGTAGGTGGCGTAGTACGGGTCGGGCACGAGCACCTCGTCGCCCGCCTCGACCAACGTGGTGAGCACCACGTGCAGGCCGTGCTGAGTGCCGGCCGTGTACAGCACCTGTTCGGGCACCACCTCCGAGCCGGAGCGACGCGACAGGTGGCCGGCGATGGCGCGCAGCGCGCCGGGCTCGCCCTGGCCGCTCGAGTACTTGGTCCGTCCGCCGCGCATGGACTCGACGGCTCGATCGATGACCGCTGCCGGTGGCGGCAGGTCGGGCTCACCGATGGACAGGAAGATGGTCTCAGCCCCGGTCTGCGCCCGGCGTCGACCGGCGATGTGCACGGCCCACTTGCTGCTGCCGAGGCCGCTGAGTCGATCGGAGATGGAGGCGTACCGCATTGGTCCGAGGCTAGCGACCGCTCGATGCGGCAGGATGGTGGGGATGTCGTCCCTCGACCCGATGACCCACGTGGCCACCTTCCGTGCCGAAGCCGAGCGGTGCGCCGCCTTGGCGCGCACGGTGCCGCATGCGGCTCCCCTGCCGCACGTGCCCCGGTGGTCCGTCGGTGGCGTGGTGCGCCACCTGGTGGGCGACTTCCGATGGGCGAGCGACATCGTCGAGACATGTCGGTGGAACGGCAACGGATTCTCCGTGCCGCGCGCCCGCGGCGACCATCTGCTGCGCGCCTACGACGAGGCGGCGACGCGCATGGGCGACGCGCTCGCGATGGCCGCCGCCTCACCGTCGACGCCGTGCCCGAACTTCGCCGAGCTCGACCTGGGCACGCTGGGATGGTGGCCTCGCCACCAGGCTCACGAGACGCTGCTGCACCGATGGGATCTCGAGTCGGCCACCGGTCGTCATGCGCTCATCGACGCACGAGTGGCCGCGGACGGGGTCGACGAGGCGTTCCACGTGTACACCGAGCGCTACTCGCCACACCGTCTCGATCGGCCGCTCAGCATCGTCTGCACCGACGTCGACGCGGCCTGGCGCATCACACCGGATGGTGGCGGACGGGTGCACGTCGAGCACATCGACGATCGCTCGGCACCCGACCTGGCATGCGCTGCGTCGGCATTGCTGCTGGCCATCTGGAAGCGACGGCCACTCACCGACGACACCGCCGAGTTCGGCGACGAGACCGTGGTGCGCCGCTTCCTGTCGGGGCCGCTCACCGCATGAGCGAGCAGCGATGACGACGAGTCTCCGCGAGTGGCGCGTGACCGCGCAGAACCTGCCCGAGCACGCACGCAACGCCATCCACACCGACGTCGGCGCGCAGGCAGCAGGCTTCCCCCGTGCGCTCGTCGCCGGTGTCACCACCTACGCCTACCTGTGCCAGCCGCCCATGGAGACGTGGGGGCTCGAATGGGTGCGCTGCGGTGGTGGCGAGGCGCGGTTCCGACGACCCGTGTTCGACGGCGACCTGGTCCGGTGTGTGCCGACCGATGCGGGCGACGCGACCCGCGTCGAGGCCCACACCGACGAGCCCGAGCAACCCCGGGCGACCTTCGCCGTGGTCGAGCACGCCGCAGCGCTGACGCCGATGCGGCCCGGTGAACCATTGCCCGAGAAACGAATTCGCCTGGAGGGCGAGTGGGGCGCGGACTACGGGCTGCGCGCCGGCGACCCGTCGCGCCTGTGCGTCGACGCCGCCGTGGCGCACCCTGCCGTGTGGCCGGCGCTGGCCAACCACCTGGTGCACACGCAAGTGGCGCGCGGGAGCTGGATCCACACGCGCAGCATCGTCCGCCACCACGCGCTCGCGGCGGCCGGCGCCACCGCCGTGGTGACCGGCGTCGTCGTACGCCGCTTCGAGTCGCACGGTGAGCGCGCCGTGCTCGACGTCCACATCACCGTCGACGGTGTCGTCGTCGCGTCCCTGGAGCACGAGGCGATCGTCGCCCTGCCCTGACGCCAGGGCGGCGCCGCCTACATGGTGAAGGCGAGGTTCCTCGCGGCGCGCTCGCCGAGTTCGGCGTCGCCGATCCACGAGATCGACCCGTCGGCGATTGCGGGACCGGGATCGATTCGACCACAGGCCAACAACATGAACGTCAGCGAGTCGGCGGTGACCGTCACGTCGGGGCTCGGCAGCTCGGCCACCCGCGCCGCACGGCCGTCGACCTTCACGAAGATGTCGCGGTGCACGGGGCCGGTGAGGTGGAAGGCGATCGACCTGCCGTCGGGCAGCCCGATCTTCTTGCCGGCGATGTACCCGATGGACCCCTCCACCTCGTCGAGCGCCATCTCGGCGGCAGGTCCACCTGCATCACCCGGAAGGCCGAGCGGGACACGGATGTCCTGCTCGTGGACCCAGATGTCGAACACCCTGATGGTGATGAACCGGCCGTAGGTGGCCTGGCCGACAGGGGTGAACGACGGTGCGTCGAACTGGGCGTCGGTCATGTCCTCGATCTCGCGCAGCCGGCCGACCACCACCTCGTGGAATCGGGCGCGCAGCTCGTCGGGTGACATCGCGTTCAGCGCCGGAGTGAGCTCGGCCATGCGCGCGAACGGGTTCTCGCCGCTCGCGGGGTCCCAGCCGAGCAGGGCGGATTCGATGGCGACGGTGTGGACCACCACACCGTGCGTGGTCCACGCCGGGCACAGCGATTGCGCGTTCCACTGCTCAGGCGTCAGGCCGTCGATGAGCGAGCCGAACGAATGCAGCACGGTGCGCAGGTTGTGGACGATCTGTTCGCGGGTGGTCATCGGGCCGGCCTCTCTCGGGATTCCCAGTCTCGTGCGGTGAGGTACGGCGTGAACTGCGCCTGGATGTGCCGCAGGTCCTCGTCGCTCTTGGGTCGTTTGATCTCGTACACGTGGGGGAAGCGGCGCATGCCCTGCACCACGTCCCACAGCGCGAGTGCGTCGTCGCCGTACACCGCCGGGCGTGAGCACCGGCCCGTACAGCGACGAGCCGTCCTCGAACACCAGCGTCGGTACACCGAAGCCACCGCTGCTCACCACGGCGTCGTGGTCGCGGTGCACGTCGTCGTGCGTGGTGGGGTCGTCGATCGCCTGTCGGACCACCGCCGGGTCGAGGCCCAGTTCCTCGAGGATCTCGGCGGCGACCTCGGGCCGATGGGGCTTGCGGCCTTCCTCGTGCAGGGCCTTGCCCGCAGCGGCATAGAAGCGGTCGCAGTCGTCCATCGACGTGCGGCGCAGCAGTGCCGCGACGCGCATCATTCCCCACCCGTAGGACCAGTCGCGCTCCCACGGGTGCTTCTTGCCCTCGGTGCGGTTGATCTCCTCGAGCGAGAAGAACCGCCAGTCGATGGTGATGCCGTTCTGCCGCCGAACGTCGCGAATCCACAGCGACGTCTGGTACGCCCACGGGCACATCACGTCGAAGTGGAAACCGATTCGCTCCGTCAACACGTCACCCCCCTTGTCGTGAGTCGACAGTAGCGAGCAGCGGGACGCTCGTCCGCACTACCGTGCTGAACCATGTCCGGACGTACCGAATGGGAGCGCCACCCCGCCGACACGGCGCGCTTCGTGCTGTCGCTCACGATCGCCGCCGTGTCCATCCTGGTGGTCCGCAATGCCCCCGACAGCGTGCAGGACGGCACCGCCGATCTGGTGCGTCTGTTCGACCGTCTGCCCGACGGCCTCACCAGTGCGGTCATCGGCATCCTGCAGCTGGTCGCACTCGCCGCCCCCATCGCGATCGTGCTGTGGTTCCGGCGCGGCAGGTGGCTCGAGGTCGCGCTCGCGGTCGGGACCGCCGTGGTCGCCGCCGGCGTGGCCGCGCTGCTGAACCACTGGCTGCAACTCGCCGTCCCGCCGGTGATCATCGAGGACCTGCAACGCCCGTCGTGGATCACCGGGTCCGCGTTCCCCTCCAATGCCTACCTGGCCGCGACCGCCGCTGCGGTGACGACCATCGGACCCACGCTCACCACCTCGTGGCGGCGGGCGACGTGGTCCATCGTCGGCGTCGTCGCGATCGCCAGGGTGCTCACGGCGGTCGAGGCGCCGCTGAACCTGATCGCCACGGTGTCCATCGGTGTCGCCATCGGGTCGGCCGCGCTCGATGTGCTTCGGCGCACCCTCGCGACGTCCGTCGCTGGCCAGCGTCACCGTGGCGCTCGCCAGAGGCGGCCGGCTCGTGAGCGACCTCACGGCCTTCGCCGGCCGTACCTCTCACGGCCCCGCCTACGCCGGCACGGCCTCGGGCGAGCGGCTGTTCGTCAAGGTCGTCGGACGTGACGAACGCAACGCCGACCTGCTCACGCGGTTCGTGCGGGCCGTTCGGGTGAAGGGCGTCGAGGACGACCGCCCGGTCGCCCCGATGCCCACCGTCGAACACGAGGCGCTCAACGGGCTGATGGCCGCCCGCGCCGGCGCGTCGGTGCCCGCTGTGCACGCCATCGGCGAGACCGACGAGCGAGGCGCCTTCGTCGCGTTCGAGTGGGTCGAGGGCACGCGGCTGGCCGACCTCCCCGACGACGCGTTCACCGACGAGTTGCTCGACGACTGCTGCGCCCAGGTCGCCGCACTGCACCGCAACCGCATCGCCCACCTGTGGGCCAGCACCCGCCACTTCGTCCGCCGCGACGACGGCACCGTGTGCCTCATCGACCACCGTTGGGCCGAGCTGTCGGCAAGCGATCAACAACTCGGCCGCGACCTCGCCGAGCTGCTCGCGTCACTCGCGTTCCGGGCCGGCCCCGAGCGCACCGTCGCCGCCGCGGCCAAGGCGTTCGACGAGCGGGCCTTCATCGCCGCACTCCCCTATCTGCAGCCACTGGCGCTGTCGCCCGACACCCGCAAGATGGCCAAGGCGCAGCGAGACATCATCCCCGCCGTCCGCGAGGCGACCCAGCAACGGGTGGGTGTCGACACGTTCCAGATGGCGGCGATGCAGCGCATCACCATCAAGGGCATCGTCAGCTTCCTGGCGTTCCTGTTCCTGGGCAACGTGCTGCTGCTGTTCGTGGCCAACATCGGCGACATCTGGGAGGCGCTGAAGGGTGCGGACTACAGCGCGATCCCGCTGATGGTCTTCTTCATGCTCATCTCGTACTTCGGCGGCACGTTCTCGCTGATGGGTGCGGTGAACATTCGCCTGCCGTTGTTCCGGACGTTGCTGATCATGTTCGCCCAGTCGTTCCTCAACCGGTTCATCCCGGCGAACGCCGGCGGCATGGCACTGCGCATGCGGTATCTGCAGCGCAACGGCGTCGATCTGGTGGTGTCGGCCGGCAGCGTGGGACTCACCAGCGCAGCCAGTGGCGTGATGCAGGTGTTCACGATCATCTTCTTCCTCACCTGGGCCGGTCGCGGCGACGAGGCGAGTGGCACGTTCTCGATCCCCGATCTGCCGTGGCTGCTGATCATCCTGTTGCTCATCGTCGTGGTCGGCATCGTCCTCACCACGGCGTTCGGCAAGCGCCTGCTCGCCCAGCTGCGCATCCAGGCGTCGAAGCTGTGGGGCGAGCTCAAGCACCTGGCCCGGCAGCCGGTGAAGATGCTCATGCTCTTCGGCGGTGCCGAGTTCGGGAAGATGATGGGCATCGTCATGCTGTGGCAGAGCCTGAACGTGTTCGACGTCACCGGCATCTCGTTCGCCCAGCTCGGCGCGATGTACGTCATCGCCACCACCGTCGCCGGCGCAGTTCCCGTGCCGGGCGGCGTCGGACCGCTCGAGGCGGCGCTGACCGCCGGTCTGGTGGGCCTGGGAGTCGACCCCGCGACCGCGGCGGCCATCGTCGTGTTCTTCCGCGTGATCAGCTACTGGCTCCCGATCCTGCCCTGCTGGCTCGCCTACCGCTACGTCCAGAAGCACGACCTCGCCTGACCGGTCAGCGGAAGTCGAGGCCTTCGAACTCGCCGCTGTCGCGCCACTTGGCGATGTACTGGAAGTACGCGACCGGGCCGTCGGGGTAGCCGCTGCCGTTCAGCTTCTCGCGGCGGCCGACGGGCTTGCCTTCGTTGTTGTAGTAACCGGGGGTGCAGTCGGCGTTGCCCATGAACGCGCGCTGGCTGCCCTCGAGCAGCTCGACCCACGCGTCCTCGGCCTCCTTGGTCACCTCCACCTGCTCGGCACCCGTGTCGAGCGCATGGCGGACGATGCAGGCGATGGTGGCGCCCGCCTCGCCGAAGTTGTGGGTGACGTTGGAGATCAGGTTGGCGCCCTGGTTCGGAGCGACGACGAACAGGTTGGGGAAACCGTGCACGTGCAGGCCGTGCTTGCTGCGCATCCCCTCCTCCCAGTAGTCGGACAGCGACACGCCGTCGCGGCCGTAGGTCTCGAAGCCCGCGCGCCGCGCGTACGTCGTCCCCACCTCGAACCCTGAGGCGAAGATGATCACGTCGAGCTCGTGGTGCACGCCGTTCACCCACACGCCGGTCTCGTCGATGCGCTCGACGCCCTGGCCGTCGGTGTCGACGAGGTGCACGTTCGGCCGGTTGTACGTCTGCAGGTACTCGTCGTGGAAGCACGGCCGCTTGCACAGCTGGCGGTACCACGGCTTCAGGGCCTGCGCCGTCGCCTCGTCGGCGACGATCTGGTCGACCCGTGCCCGGATCTCCTCCATCTTCTCGTCGTCGCTGTCCTCGTAGGCCTTCACGAAGGCCTCCTGCACGGTCATGCCCTCGGGCGTGCCGTCCTTGAACATCTCGACCATCCGGTCGCGGATGCGCTTGCTGATGTCGGTCCAGCCGTCCTTCACCAGGTCCTCGTCGGCGAATCCGCCGGTCTGCAGGGTGACGAAGTTCATCAACCAACGCTGCTGCCAGCCCTCGCCGAGCGTGGCGAACCACTCGGGGTCGATGGCGTGGTTGTTGCGGATGTCGATGGACGACGGCGTGCGCTGGAAGACGAACAACTCCTTCGAGTCCCGCCCCAGCGCGGGGATGCACTGCACGGCCGTGGCGCCGGTGCCGATGATGCCCACCCGCTTGTCGGCGAGGTTGGTCATCGGCGCGCCCTCGTACGAGCCACCGGTGAACGCGTAGTCCCAGCGGCTGGTGTGGAAGCAGTGGCCCTCGAACGACTCGATGCCCGGGATACCGGGCAGCTTCGGCCGATGCAGGGGTCCGGTGCCCATGCCGACGAACCGGGCCCGGATCTCGTCGCCGCGATCGGTGCGGATGATCCACCGCGACACATCGTCGTCCCACGTGAGCGACGAGACCGCGGTCGAGAACAGGGCGTCGTCGTACAGGGCGAACGTGGTCGCGATGCGGCGCGCCTGACCGTAGATCTCGGGCGCGAAGACGTACTTCTGCGACGGCATGTGCCCGGTCTCCTCGAGCAACGGCAGGTACACCATCGCCGCGGTGTCGCACATCGCGCCGGGATAGCGGTTCCAGTACCAGGCGCCGCCGACGTCGCCGCCGCCGTCGATCAGCCGCACGTCGTCGATCCCGGCCTGCTTCAGGCGCGCCCCGGTCACCAGGCCGGCGAATCCGCGCGCCGATGAACGCGAACGTCACCTCGTCGTGCAGAGGCTCGCGCTCGACCTTCGGGACGTACGGGTCGTCGAGGAAGTGCGCGAAGCGCCCGCGCGGGCTCGATGTACTGCTCGTTGCCGTCGGGGCGGATTCGCTTGTCGCGCTCCGCCCGGTACCGGGCCCGCAGCGCGTCACGGTCGATCGTTTCGTTCCCGGCCATTGCGCTCCCCTGATGATCGGTGTGCCTCAGTCCGCGGACTCTATGGTCTCGATCACGACGCGGACGACCTCGGGGTTCCAGGTCAGAGCGCGGTCCCACGGCAGCCCGAACTGGTCGGCGAAGAAGATGCTGTGCACGTCGGGGAACAGGTGCGTGGAGTGCTCGGGCAGGACCGTCGGCGACACACCGTGGGCGAACGCGCTCGCCACGCTGACGAGCCCGTCGTGCGGCCAGGCGACCGGATCACCGTCGTCGGCGCGGAACCAGTCGCCGGCGACCAACGCGACCGGCCGCCCGTGCAACACGTCGCCCTGGCGGTCGTTCCAGCCGCCGTCGCCGGCGAGGTACTGCGACGTCACCTGTGTGCCCGCGCCCTCGGACACGCCGTTCAGCAACAGCCGGAACTCGTCGATGATCTGCACGGTGCGCGGATCGCCCGCCGCGACCGCCATGTCGACCAACCCCCCGGCAGCCTCGGCGACGAAGCTCCCCTGCCACGGCGTGCCCAGCGTCGTGAACGAGCGAGTGCGCAGCGGATGTCCGGCGGAGCGCAGCTCGCGCAGGGCCGCACGAGCGAACAGCCCGCCCATGGAGTGGCACACCAGATCCACCTCGGCGAGCCCCTCCCGATCGGCCAGGAACGCGAGGAACGCGGCGAGGTGCTCGCCCGCGCTGTCGATCGGGCCCGCGGAGTTGACCGTCAGATCGGCCGGCAGCGTCTCGGGCGCGTGGGCGAACCCGTTCGGTTCAGGGTCGGCGGTCACCGGGCCGCGCCCGACGTTGGCGGGCGACGTCCACACCGCGTGACCGGCACCGAGCAACGCCTCGCGCAACCCCGTGTCGGTGCTCCCCGCCGACAGCCCCTCGGCGCATCCGGCCGTGGGAGTGGTGAACGGACTGATGGCACCGCCGCCGGAGACGACGACCACACCTCGACGGACCTGCGACATGCGGCGACCGTACCGGGGACCGCGAAGCGACGCCAAGCGACGAAGAGCCGTCGACGTTTCCCGACGTGACAGAGTGAAGGGATGCGCTCATCCGACGGCATCCGCGCGCCCCGACTGTTCGCCCATGCTCGCAGCGAGCCCCGGGCCCGGCGATTCACCGACGTCGCCCTGCTGGTCGGATCCCTGCTGGCGCTGTGGGCGACCAGCGTGGCCGCCGTCCCGCCGCCCGGCTTTCTCGTCGCGCTCACCGCATTCGTGCGCAGCGCGCCGGCGTTCCTCGAGACGGCGTGGGAGATCAGCGCCGACCTGCTCGCCCTGTACGCGGTGGTGCTGCTCGTCGCCGCACTGGTCCGGCGCCGCGCCGACGTGGTCCGCGACCTGGTGGTCGGGCTGCTCGCCGCTGCTGTGGTGTGGATGCTCGTGGCACGCTGGACCGAGGGCCAGTGGCCGGCGTTCTGGGACTCGATGCGGTCGGCCAGCCCGCCGTCGTGGTATCCCTCGCCGCGCATCGCACTGCCGGCCGCGGTGCTCGTCACGGTCTCGCCACACCTCACCCGACCGGTGCGCCGGCTCGGCCGATGGCTGCTCGTCTTCGGCTGCCTCGGGGTGCTCGCGCTGGGCGCCACCAGCGCACTCGGGGCACTCGCCGGGGTGCTCGTCGGCGCCGCCGGTGCGGCCGTCGCACACCTCGCGTTCGGATCGTCGGCCGGGCGGCCGAGCCTCGACGACGTGCACCGAGCGCTCGCCCAGGTCGGCGTGTCCACCACGTCGCTGAGCCCTGCCGACCGCCAACCGGCCGGACTGTTCGAGGTCACGGGTGTCGATGTCGACGGCAATTCGCTCGTCGTGAAGATCTACGGCCGCGACGCGCACGACTCGGCGTTGGCCACCACCATCTGGCGAACGCTGTGGTACCGCGAGCCGGGCGCGCCCTTGCGCATCGGTCGCCTGCAACAGGTCGAGCACGAGGCGTTCGTCACCCTGCTGGCCGAGCAGACCGGCGTGCTCACCGAGTCGGTGGTCACCGCCGGAGCGACGGCAGGCGACGACGCCGTGCTCGTGCTCCGCGCCCGCGGCGCCTCGCTCGCCGAGTCCACACCGCCAGTCGATGCCGTCGACCAGATCTGGCGGTTGCTGGGTCTGCTCCACGAACGCGGCATCGCCCATGGCGCCATCGACTCGACCACGCTCATCGTCGAGAACGGTCGCGTCGGTCTGGTGGACTTCGGCAACGCCGGTGTCGCTGCGTCCGAGTCGCGACTGCAGACCGACCGGGTGCAGGCATTGGCGACGGTCGCACTGCTCACCGACATCGAGACGGCCATTCGGTCGGCGACCGACGCACTGGGCATCGACGGTCTGGCCGGGCTCCTCCCCTACGTCCAACGAGCCGTGCTCACACCAGCTCAGCGCCGCGCCGAGAAGGGCGACGAGCTCGATCTCGATGCGTTGCGCGAGCAGGCCGCGGCAGCGTCCGACGTCGAGGTTCCCGAGTTGCAGCGCCTGCGCCGCATCACCATCGGCTCCATTCTCCGCGTCGCCTTGCCCGGTCTCGCCATCGTCGCCATCAGCACCGCGATCGCCGGTCTCGACCTGGAGGGCGTGCTCGACCAACTGCTCGGTGCCACCTGGTGGCTGCTCGTCCTCGGCTTCCTGTTCGCCAATGTGACGCGCATGTCGCAGGCGGTCTCGACGCTCGGCTCGTCGCCGGCGCCACTGGCGTTCGGGCCGGTCTATGCGATGCAGCTCGCGATGTCGTACCTCACGGTCGCGATCCCCTCCTACGCCGCACGCGTCGCCGTGAGCGTCCGCTTCTTCCAGCGACAGGGCATCCCGGCCGGCGCCGCGTTGGCGGCGGGCTTCATCGACGTGATGACGACGTTCTTCATCGAGGTCATCGGCATCGCCTGCCTGGTGCTGTTCACGGGCGCGTCGCTGGACATCGACCTCAGCAACGCCGGGAGCGCGGCGACGAGGCTGCTGTGGATCGCCGTCGTGCTGGTCGTCATCGTGGTGCTGGTGGTCGTCGCCGTGCGCAAGCTGCGCGTGCTGGTCGTCGACTGGGCGAAGCGCCTCGGCACCGAAGCCCTGTCGGTGCTTCGTGGCCTGAACTCGCCGCGCCGCCTGGCACTGCTGCTCGGCGGCAACGTCGCGACCGAGATCTTCTTCACGACGGCGCTGGGCCTGTTCGCCCGGTCGATGGGCTACACGGTGCCGTTCGCCGACCTGCTGCTCATCCACCTGTTCGTGTCGCTGTTCGCCGGGCTGGTGCCCGTGCCCGGTGGCGTCGGTGTGTCCGAGACGCTCTTGACGGTCGGTCTCATCAGGGCCGGGATGCCCGACGAGGCCGCGTTCGCCGCCGTCATCGCCTATCGCGCATCGACCTTCTACCTGCCCCCGACGTGGGGCTTCTTCTCGCTCCGCTGGCTCGAGCGCAACAAGCACCTGTAACGGCGGCTCAGCCCTGCCCCACGAAGCCGCCTTCACCGAGGATGTCGCACGCCCGCGCGGCCCGCTCGCGCATGAGCGGCTGATCGGTGGGCGACGGCAGCACGGAGAGCGTGGACACTTCGCCGTCGGCCAGGTCGAGCTGCACGACGAACTTGAACGGCTGACTGCTCTCGGACAGCGCATGCGCGTCGCAGCGGCCTTCCTGGAAGCGAACGGCGACGTCGACTGACGACGCACCCGTGGCGAGCTCGCCCGTGATCTCGGTGCCGCCGTCGGCGGTGAACACCGTGTAGTTGATGGTGTTCAGCACGCCCAGCACACGGACCGGCCCGTCACCGGTGCGGCGCGTGATGCGCAGCACCCCTTCCGTCACCGGTCGACCGTCGAAGTCGGCCTCGTGCAGGTCGGCCCAGCGAACGTCGAGGGCCGCCTCGATGCGCTGCCGCGTGCAGTCCTGCAGATACAGCGCCCGGGCGAAATGCTTCACGTCGAACACCGGCGCGTCCACCGTCGAGCCGTCGCGCAACACGATGCGGGCGACACCTCCGGCGGGGTCGGGCATCTCGTCGACCCGTCCGTCGCCGACGCAGTTCGCCGGGGCGAGCGGCACCGGATAGTCCAGCCGATCACCCGCGACGAGTGGGTTCTGACGATCGGCAACGACCGTGGTCATGCCATCCCACACCAACTGCACACCGACGATGTCGAGGTCGGTGTCGGTGCCGTTGTACAGCTTCACCTGGAAGATGCCCTGGGCCACGTCGAGCCGGTTCTGGAAGGGCACCGCGGCGAGCACCCCGGGCGGGACGGTGGCGATCGGCTCACCCGCGTCACGACCGTCCGCAGCAGCGCACGACGACAGGGCCACCACCGTCAGCAACGCGATGCAGCGCTGCACGGTCAGTGCACCGGTGCGGTCTCGGGGCGGGGTCCGGGGACGTCGGTGACGTACGTCGGACGGAACCACACCAGGTACACCACGCCCGCGGCGGCGATGCAGATGGTGGAGACCACCAGCGGCATGGCCGACGTGATGGAGCCGGTGATGAAGCCGACGAGGATGCTCGCCGGCACCTGCGCCAGGTTCATCACGCTGCTGGAGATGCCCATCGCCTCACCCTGCTTGCCCGGCTCGGCCGAACGCGAGATGAGGCTGGTCTGGTTGGCCATCGTCAGGCCGTTGAACGCCGAGAACAACGGCACGATGGCGTACAGCTGCCACGTCTCGTTGGCCAGGAAGAACAGGCTCATCGCGATCGCGAGGCCGAAGAACGAGAAGCGCAACACCTGATAGTCGCGTAGGTGATGAGCGACGCGGGGCACGAACAATGCCTGGCTGATGGCGATGAACAGCCCGACGAACGCGAAGTAGTCGCCCGTCTTGCTCGCCGAGAATCCGAAGCTGTTCGCCAGATACACCCCGAAGAACGTGGTGAAGAACGTGAAGCCGCCGTTGAAGAGGAACGACGAGGCGAGCAGCACGCGCAGCCGCGGCGACGTGAAGCCACGAACGACGTTGCGCACCGACGTCGCCGCGTCGATCCGCTTGTCGGTCTGCTTGTGGGCGATCGTCTCCGGGAACCGGGTCAGGATGAGCAGCACGTTCAGGACGCACAGCCCGGCGGCGAACCAGAACGGCGTGGTCGCCGAGAACCAGTCGGGCGTGGTGAACAATCCGTAGAAGCTGACGCCCGGCACGCTGAGCTTGCCGCCCAGGTACGGGCCGATGATGAAGCCCAGACCGAACGCCGCGCCGAGCAGTCCGAAGTTCTTCTGGCGGTTCTGATCGGTGCTGATGTCGCCCACCGCTGCCTGTGCCACGGCGATGTTGCCGCCGGTGAGGCCGTCGATCGCCCGGCCGATGAACAGCAGCGGAATGGACAACGCCGAGATGCCCAACGCGAACACGACGTAGCCGATGGCGGTGCCGGCGATGCTGAACGCGAGGACGGGACGGCGGCCGTACCGGTCGGAGAGCTGCCCGAGGATGGGCGCGGCGATGAACGTGCACAGCGGGTAGATGGCCTGCAGGAAGCCGAGCATGATCAGCCCGTCCTGGAACGACCACGACTCGGGTGTCACCCGGAACGGCGACCCGGGGCTGATGAGCAGCGGGAACACCGGGATGAGGATGCTGAACCCGACCAGGTCGATGAAGACCGTGAGGAAGACCGGGAAGATGGGGTTCGGATGGTCGTCGCGTGAGGGCATGCTCACTGCAACGTAGACCCCTTCGCCGCCCGCACCAACAGTCGCACCGCGATGGCCAGCAACGACAGGTCGAGCACCATCTGGGCGGTGACTGCGAGCCGCGCGGCCTGGCCCGCGGCGTGGATGTCGCCGTAGCCGACCGTGGCCAGCGTGGTGGCCGTGAAGTACACCGCGTCGACTTTCGTCGACAGCCCGACGAACTGTCCGTCGCCACGATTGATCGCCAGATACACGCTGCTGAAGCCGAACACCAGCATCGCCACGACGAACACGATCGCCTCCGCCGCGGCGAGCACGGGGCGTTCGGAGGTCGCGATGGCCGCCGCCCGCCGCACCGTGAACGGCGTGATGGCCAGCAGTGCCACCAGACCGATGAGCAGACCCAACCACCAGCGCTCGGTCTGGACGGGGATCAGCGTGTACACGACCGCCAGCAGCACCGCCAACACGACGATGCGGACGAGCCCTCGAAACGGAGACGGCATGAACCCGCAGAGTAGTGTGTCGTCCATGTACTTCATCGGTGCCGGCGTCATCATGGTCGCCGCGATCCTCGTGATCGTGGCCTACACCCAGCAACGCAAGCGTCGCCGCTGACCACCATCACCCCTTATGGGTGGTGTCGGACCGGCCGATACATCGCATGCTGTTGCCGATGACTGGAGGCCCCATGTTCCGAACCCACCCCCACCCTGCCAGGCGATTGATCGCCGTTGCACTCGTGGGAGGCCTGCTCTTCGCGGCCTGCTCCGACGACGAGACGACGACCACCACGTCGGCGGCTCCCGGTACCACCACGGGCACCGAGACCACGGCGGACGGGCGTGACCCGGGCCTGGTCATGGGCTATGTGCGGCCCGGCGCGGGGCTGCTCTCGCAGCTCGCGACGGCCCAGGAGGCGGCGATCAACCTCGCCATCGACGACATCAACGCGGCCGGCGGCATCAACGGCGGACCCGTGCAGCTGCTCGCGGTCGACGAGTCGCTCGACGGCGACACGGCCGGCGCGGTGAACGATCTGCTCGACCAGGGCGCGAACATGATCCTCGGCCCCATCGGCTCGACCGGCGCGAAGGCCGCACTCGACCCGCTCACCACCCGCAAGTCGGTGGCGTGCTCGGCGTCGGCCACGTCGCCCGAGCTGTCCACGCTCGACGAGGCGAACGTGCTCTATCGCACGGCGATGCCCGACTCGTTCACCCTGAACTACGTGGCCGACGCGCTGTCGGCCGACGCCGAGGCGGCGGCGCTGCCCGAGGGCACGCCCTACAAGGTGAGCATCCTCGCCCGCAACGACGACTACGGCATCAACGTCGGCAACGGCCTGGCGTCGACGCTCACCGCTCGTGGCATGGAGGTGCAGGTCGTCCAGTACAGCCCGCGCCAGGTCATCTTCACGGCCGAGGCCGACGCGATCGCTGCCACCACACCCGACGCCGTCGTGCTCGTGGCCTACGGCGAAGGCGTCCGCCAGGTCGACACCCTCGTCACCGCCGGCGTGGCGGCGACCAAGATCGTCGGTCTCGACGGCCTGTTCGATCCCAACTTCGCCCAGCGCGCCAGCAACACCGACCCGGCCCGGGTCGACGGCATGCGCGTCATCGGTTCCACCGGCGACCGCGCCTTCCTCGACCGACTGGCGGCGGAGCCCGGCCTGGATCAGCTCGTGTTCGGTGCACAGGCGTACGACTGCGCCATCATCGGGGCGCTCGCCGCGGCGACGGCGAAGTCCTCCGATCCGGCTGCGTTCGCGCCGTCGATCAGCGCCGTCACCGACTCGGGCCGCTCGTGCTCGACCGTGGCCGACTGCCTCGAGAAGCTCGCCGCCGGCGAGGACATCGACTACGAGGGCGTCAGCGGCGGCATTCGCTTCGACGAGGCCGGCGACCCGGCCGAGGTGCGCCTCACCACGGCGTCGTTCACCGCCGGAGCGATGACCGAGGTCAGCTCCAGCGACCTCGACCTCGACGAGCTCCGTCAGCAGGAGGCGCTCGCCTCGGCGATCATGATCAGCCGCCTGCAGCAGGTGCTCGCCGTGCTCGGCTACTACTCGGGCCCGATCGACGGCCAGTGGAGCGACGAGATGACCGCCTCGGTGGCCGCGCTCCAGAGCGACCTGGGCGTCCCGGTCACCGGCGTGTGGGATGCCGCCACCGACGAGGCCGCACGGGCCAAGTACGGCGACGTCATGAACGCCTTCACCGACTCGGTGATCAGCATCCAGCAGCTCCTCACCGATCTCGGCTTCTACACCGGCCCGATCGACGGCGTGTACTCGCAGGAGACCGTCGACGCCATCCGCGCCCTGCAGCGCGAGCTGGGCGTACCCGAGACCGGCATCCTCGACGCCGCCACGCTGCAGGCCGCGTTCGAGAAGGGCATCGTCGTCGGCACGCCCAGCACGACGGTCCCGCCGGCCAGCACGGTGCCGCCCACCACCATCCCCACGCCGACGACCAGCATCCCCGTGGTGCCGCCGGACCCGAGCGCGCCGAGCATCCTCGACTCGCTGAAGGCCGACGACCGGTTCACGACGCTGGTCGAGCTGCTCACCGCCGCCGGGTTCACCGACGACGCCAGCGTGCTCGGCCCGATCACACTGTTCGCGCCGACGAACGACGCGTTCGACGCGGTCGACCCGGCAGTGCTCGAGGCCCTGAAGAGCGACCCGGTCGCACTGCAGCGAGCACTGTCGTTCCACCTCGTCGACGCCGGCATCACGCTGACGTTCCTCGGCACGCTCAGCTCGGTGCCCACCATGTACGGCGAGGCACTCACCGTCACGGTCGAGGGCGATGTGGTGCTCGTGAACGGCGTCGAGACGATCGCTCCGGAACTGCGGGCGTCGAACGGCATCATCATCCCGATCGCCGGGGTCCTCATCCCGACGGTCGAGCCGAAGGCCTAATAGGCCGTCGTCCGGAACACGGGCTGGAACAGCTCCACGGACTGCGCACACGCCGGCATCGCCGGGCAGTGTGCGCAGTCCGGAGCGGTCATCTCCGGACACCGGTGCCGCATCTGGAAGAGGAACCAGTCGACCGCCCCCATGGGGCGGCCGCTGCGCGTGGACAGCAGCGCCACCGCCTCGAACGTCGCGGCACGCACCGCCTCCTCGTCGGCGGAGGTGACCGATCGTCGGGCGGCGACCTGCGCTCGCAGTGCGGCGTCGCCGATGACGACCATGCCCGTGCGCAGCGCGGTCCGTTGCACGTGATAGTCGACGATGGGCGGGGCGTCGTCGCCCTCGACCTCGGGGAGGAACGCCTCGGGCCGTTGGCGAAGGATGACACCGAGCAGTGCGGCCTTCTTCCGCCACGGGTCCTCGCGGTACCCGCCCACGTGGTCCAACAGCCGCAGGAGCGCCCGCATCGGACGAGATGAACGGGCAGCCGCACCCACCAACTCGTCCGCAGTCACCCCGATGGCCTCCAGCGTGTGGCCGAACGCACGACACAGCTCGGCGCGCCGTTCGGGGTCCGGGTACGGGTCACGTCCGGCGTCGTCCGCGGCCGACGTGGACCAGCGCGCCGCGTCCACCACCGCCTGGCTGGAGGGTTCGACGAACGACGCGTCGTCCTGCCACTCGCGCAGGTAGTGGGCCCACAGGTAGTCGCTGCCCTTGCGCGGCACGCCGCCGATCGTCGCGATGAGCGGGCCGGCGTGACCGCCGTCGGCCTCGTACCAGAACCCGTATTGCTGCAGCGTCGCCGCCGTCCACCACGCGACGTTGCCGGAATGCCCCACCGGGGGGAACAGCTCGCCGACGAAGTCGAACCCGTCGAGCACCGGGAGGTCACGCAGCACCGCGGCCAGCCGCTCGACCGCGCCGGTGTCCACCCGAACGCGAGGATCGGGCGGCACGTGCGGTGCCGGCTCGGCCGACCACAGCGCCGCCGGCCCGATGCCGGCCACCATCTCTGCCGCGGCAGCGGTCGCCCGGCGGGCGGCGATCACCGGATGATCACCGGCGAGCAGGCGGGCCACGGTGGTGCCACAGAACGTGTCGCCCGCGCCGGTGGGATCGAGCGGGCGCGTCGCGACCGCTGGCACGTCGGTGCGGTGGTCGCCCTGGAACACCGTGGCGCCGTCGGAGCCGCGAGTGACGAAGCGGAACCGACCGGGCAACGGTGATGCGCCGTCGAGCCCACCGAACAGCACCTCGGCCTCGTCGGCGTTGCAGAAGAACAGGTCGGCCGCTGCGGCGGTGCGCCGCACGACCTCGGTCTCCTGGCGCGCCGCCTTGCCGTACGTGGACGCCACGGTGAGGCAGCCACGATCGGCCAACGCGGCGATGAACGACTGCTGCAGCGTGGCATCGAGGAACGGCACGCAGTACGCGCAGCCGGGCAATTCGTCGATCAGGTCGAGCAACGACGGCGTCATGTCGGGCTCTGCGCCGAGGTGCTCGCGGAACAGCGTCACCGCACCGGCGTCGTCGTAGGCGATCTCGAAGCGGGGCAGGTCGTCGAGGGGCACCCGTGGGCCCACCCACGTGATTCGTTCCAGCGCAGGTGCCAGTTCCGGTGGCATCGGGTCCGGGACGGGCGCGAGCATGGTCACCTCGGCACCCGCCCGGGCCGCCGCGAGCGCGGTGTACAGGCCCGCACCACCGGGCGTCGGCGTGGGCACGCCGCGCACGTGGATGATGTCGAGCGACGCCCCGCCGACGACCAGCAGACGCGGCCGCGGCAGGTCGTCGGCTCGCAGCCACCGGTCGGTCCAGGTCACTCCGGGGATGCTACGTGCCCTCGTCGCGTCCGAAGAGGTAGCCCTGCGCCAGTTCGACGCCGAGTTGGCGGATGGCACGGGCCTCGGCCTCGGTCTCGACGCCTTCGGCGATGAGGGTGGTCCCCGTGAGCGCCGCGAAGTGGCGCATGCCGGCGGCGAGCGCCTGCCGGGCGGGGTCCGTGTCGATGTCGCGCACCAGCGCCAGGTCGAGCTTGATGATGTCGGGCTCGAGCTCGAGGATGTGGCGCAGGCTGGCGAAGCCCGATCCTGCGTCGTCGACCGCCACGAGCACGTTGCCGCACTCGCCGATCGCGTGACGCACCGCGGCGTAGTTCTCGATCTCGTTGTGCTCGGTGATCTCGATGATGACCTGTCGAGTCGCGTCGCGCACCACCTCGGCGGCGGCGCCGTCGACGACCGATGCGGGCGAGAAGTTGACGCTGACCCATGCGTGCGAGGGCAGCCGGGCTGCGTCGAGGATCGCCTGCCGGGCGCAGACGGCCTCCAGCCGCGAGCCGAGGCCGACGTTCTGCGCCGCATCGAAGCGACGGTCGGGCGGGGTGCCGTCGGTGAAACGTGTCAGCGCCTCGTACCCGATGACCGAGCCCGACGGGAGGTGGACGACGGGCTCGAACACGATGTGGAATCGCTGGTGCTCGATGATGTCCTCGATCTCGGCACGTACCGATTCGCGACGGGTGTGCTGCGAGGCCTGCGGGCCGAGCAGCATCGCCGGCGAACGACCCGATCTCGCTGAGCATCCCCAACCGCATGGGCATCCACTGCTCGGCGTCCTCGGCGGAGGTGACGATCGAGACCACACCGATCGACTCACCCTCCCAGCGGATGGGCGCGTAGGCCGTGGCCGGTGAACCCGGCGGCCACCATCGAGTCGCGGAAGCTCGGTGCCGCGGCGGCGAGACCGTCCTCCGGTCGCAGATCCATCCACCACGACCCGCTGCGGCTCAGCTCGACGATCAGGTCGAGCTTCTCGATCTCGAGTGGTCGGCCCACCGTCTGCAGATCGGGGACGGATGCGCCGGCGATGGCGATGGGCACCGCCCCGTTCGCACCGAGGAGCACGACCATGCACCCGTCGACGTGCTCGAACCGCTGCACGGCGGCACACAGGGTTCCCGCGGTGACCTCGAGCGACTCGCCGGCGCGCACTTCGCGCATGACGTCGAGGATGTTGTCGCGATCGGACTGGTCGCGCTGCACGGTCTCCTGCAGTTCTCGCTCGCGACTGAGGTCGTGCTTCACCGCGACATAGGCGATGCGGCGACCCACGTCGTCGTGCACCGGAGCGATGGTCGCCTCCTCCTCGTAGAACGACCCGTCCTTGCGGCGGTTGAGGATGACCCCGTGCCAGGGGTGGCCACCGTTCAACCGGGTCCACATGTCCGCGTAGAAGCGCTCGTCGTGGATACCGCTCTGGAAGATGCGCGGGTTCTCGCCCATCACCTCGTGCAGCTCGTAGCCGCTGACCCGCAACGCTGCCGGGTTGGCGTACTGGATGCGGGCATCGGCGTCGGTGACGACGATGGCCTCCGCCGCCTGGTCGATGGCCGTGTTCAACAGCCGACGGTCGTCGAGCGCCCTGGACAGGCGCTCGGCGTCGCGAATGCGTCCGATGCCGAAGCCGAGCTGCCTCGACAGTTCGCTCATCGCCGCGACAGCCCGCTCGTCGAACGCCAGTGGCTCGGCTGCGTAGATCATCAGCGCGCCGTCGATCTGCCCGTCGACGTGGACGGGCACGCTCACCGACGACCGGAAGCCACGCGCCGCGGCGGGAGCCTGCCACGGACGGAACCGATCCGACTCGAGGAAGTCGTCGACGATCGCCGGCGCTCCGGTGCGCAGGCAGGTGCCGCACGGGCCCTGGCCGAGCGGGCCGTCTCCCCACGAGACCTTGATGTCGTCGAGGTAGTCGCGGTGCAGCTCGCTCGACGCCACGGCGCGCACGCTCTGCTCCTCGTCGTGCATCGGGTCGCCCGTACCAGCAGAAGGTGTACCCGGCCCGTTCGACGGCGACCTCGCACATCGCGCCGAGCAACTCGTCCTCTTCGGTCGCGCGCACCAGGATGGCGTTGCCGGCCGACAGCGTCGTCAACGCGCGACGCAGCAGCACCGCGTCGTGCACGTCGCGCAGGCCGATGACCGCACCGGCGATGGCGTCGTCCGCGTCGTGGTAGATGTGGGCGCGCACCGCCATCCAACGAAACTCGCCCACGGCATTGGGAATGCGCACCTCGGTCGCCTCGAGCGGGCTGCCGTCACCGGTGACGTGCCCGCGGAGTCGGTCGATCGTCGCCACGTCGTCGGGAGCGACGAGGTCGCGGGGACGCCGTCCGAGCCACTGCTCCGCGCGGACGCCGAACACCTTCTCGACCGACGGTGAGACCCAGTCGACGCGACCGTCGAAGGCGCAATCGACCACGACGTCGCTCATGTGCTCGGCCAGGATGCGGTAGCGACGTTCGCGTTCGGCGAGCGCATCGGCCTGGGAGTGCAACACCGAACGATCCACCCACGACACCATCACGTCGTCGCCGAGCGGCACGACATGGAGGTCGCATCGCCGCGACGGAATCGTGTCGGCATCCTCGACGAACGGCGGCTCGATGAACGCATGGTCGGCCAGGTCGATCCGCTGTCGCGTCGTGGCCACCTCCAGACAGGGCACGAACAGGTCGCCTGCAGCTCGGCGCGGCGTGGCGCCCGCCACATGGCGGCCGACGAGCTGGTCGAGTCCGAGTCGGGTGTAGTCACACGCAGCGGCATTGGCGTCGAGCCAGACGAAGTCGTCGATGTCCCCATCGGCGTTGCGTACCGGGTGCAGCACGATGCACGGGTGGATCATGTTGTCGAGCACCGCTCGCACGATGTCGGCCGATCCCGTCGATGCCGTCACGTCGTCGCCACCTCCTCCGCTTGACTGCCACCGGTGGTCATCGCGCCACCGCTGGTATGTCGATTGTGAAGTTCCTGTCAGTAATCCACTAGGGCCTTCCGGCCCGCGACCAGCACTCGAGCGACGTCGGCCCAGCTCAGACGGCCAGGGAGCGACCCACCGTGGCTGCCAGATCGGCGCGGGCACGGGCCACTCGCGAGCGGACCGTGCCGATCGGGCACCCCATCACCTGGGCGGCCTCGTCGTAGCTGAGGCCGAGGACCTGCGTGAGCACGAAGGCGTCGCGGCGCTCAGGGTCGAGCCCGTCGAGCAGGTCGTCGACGGATTCGTGATCGACGGTGACCACGTCACCCGCCAAGCGGTCGAGTCGGTCGGCGAGCCGGCGCTGTCGGGTTCGCCGGCGAACGTCGTCGGCGCACACGCGGCGGGCGATGGAGAGCAGCCAACCCTGGAACGGCACTTCGAAGCGGAAGCCCGGGAGCGAGCGGATGGCGCGGAGGTAGGTCTCCTGGACGAGGTCCTCCTCGACCCCGGGCGACCCCAACGACGTGCACAACCGCCACACGGCCGGTTGCGTGGCGCGTACGAGGACACCGAACGCGACGTCGTCGCCTTCGATCGCCGCCTCGACGTGGCGCCGCAACTGATCGCCCTCCCGCTCCTGCATTCCGAGCAGTCTGTCGGGAACGACCGGTCGAGGTCAATGTGTCGAGGACCGAATAGGCCATTCGACCCGTCCGGGCATCCGCATCGGATGGGAACCAGCAGCGCTCGACGGACGACAATGAAGGCATGAGCTGTGCACGATGGCAGGAGGCCATCTCGGCCCGCATCGACGGCGAGGATCCCGGCATCGAGCCGCGTCTGCTCGAGGCCCACGTCACGACCTGTGGCGAGTGCCGGCGGTTCGAGGCGTTGCTCCGCGACGGGGTGGGCGGTGCATCGCTGCAGCCGGCGCCGACGATGCCGGATCTCTCGCGACCGATGGCCAAACTCAACGCCGCGGCCGATCGCGCCGCGAGTTGGAGCATCGTGCGCATCCTGCTGGCGATCGTCGCGCTCGACGTCGTGTTCTTCGCCGTGCGCGACCTCATCGTCGCCAGCGACGGCGACGCCGGGGTCCACGCCACCCGACACCTGGGGGCGTTCAGCATCGCCTACGGCGTGGGCCTCCTGGTGGTCGTCGTCCGCCCGGCCAGGGCCCGCACGATGCTCCCGGTGGCGGCGGTTCTCGCCGGCGCGTTGCTCGTCACGGCCGTCATCGACCTCGTCAGCGGGCGCGTGCCGCTGCTCGGCGAGGCGACGCACCTTCCCGAGTTGATCAGCGTGCTGCTGATCTGGATGCTGGCCGTACCACGCTCGCCGAAGTCGAACACGGCGAAGCGGTCAGACCGGCGCCTCCACGCGGCGTAGCGGCAGCTGCATCGGCGGCTGGTGATCCCAGAGGTCGGCCAGCAGGTCGCCGCGAATGGCAGCACACGCGGGGTCGCTCCACCGGTTGACGCGCTGCAGCGGGTCGTCGGCGAGGTGGTACAGCTCGCCCTCGCTGCCGTCGTGCTGTGAACCCGGCAGGTAGGCGGTGCACACCCAACCGTCGCGGGTGATGGTGCGCAGGTGCACGTTCACACCGAACAGGTTGCTGTCCCATTCCGTGAGCGAACGTTCGAACCCGCGAGCGTCGGCATCACCGTCGTCGACCGGCAGGGGCTTGCCCTCCATCCACTCGGGGACGGGCAGCCCTGCGATGGCGCAGAACGTCGGCGCAAGGTCGACCAGGCCCACCGGGCGGGTGACCGCCGACGGCGAGGGCGCGCTGGACGGCGCCGGGCGCCACACCAGCGGGAGGCGCATCAACGCGTCGACATGGTACGGACCCTTGAACAGCAACCCGAAGTCGCCCTGGAACTCGCCGTGATCGGTGGTGAACACCACGTCGACGTCGTCGCCCCAACCGCGCGCGGCGATGGCGCCCATCACCCGACCGAGGGCCTCGTCGATGAGTTCGCACTCGATGGCGTTGCGCTGGTTCACCTCGCGAACGTGGTCGGCCGTCATCGTGGCCGGCACCCAGTCGGACGGGGCCTCGTAGTTGCTGACCAACGAGCCGTCGTACCACGCCTTCCAGTGGCGCGGCTTGGCGTCGAGCACGGCCTCGCGCTGGGCGGGATCCTCGATGTACCCCTCGGGCAGCGGTACGTCGCGCCAATCGATGCGGCCGAGCTCGCTCGACGGCGGGTCCCACGGGTGGTGCGGGTCGGGGAAGCTCATCCAGCAGAACCAGTCGTCGTCGGCCGGCAGCGAATCGAGCCAGGCGATGGTGCGATCGGCCACCCAGTCGGTGTGGTACCACTCCTTCGGAATCGCGTTCTCCCACACCTGGGGTGCACCGGTCTCACCGCCGCCGAGCGCGTTGACCTCCAGGCTGCCGTCGAGCACCGGGTAGAACATGCCCACCACCTCGGGGTGATGGGCAGCCAGCCAGCGGGCGTAGGCGAGCATGCCCTGGCCGCCGTGGGTGGCACCCTCGAAGTGCTCGAAACCGCGATGCGTGCCGACCAGGGGCTCGCGAGCGAACGTGTTCTCGGCGAACCGCAGGAAGGGGTCGAGGAACGGCTCGAAGTGCGGCTTGCCGATGATCGCGGTGCGATACCCGGCGTCGTGCAGCACCTGGGCCACCGACGGCGCGTCGGCCGGCAGGGCGACGCCGTTCATCCACACGCCGTGCGTGCTGACGTGCTGGCCCGTGATCATCGTGCTGCGCGACGGCATGCACACGACCGACTGCGGCTGGGCGCGCTCGTAGCGGATGCCCTGCGCGGCCAGCGCGTCGATGACCGGGGTGCGGGCGACCATGCCGCCGTTGCACCCGATGGCGTCGTAGCGCTGCTGGTCGGTGGTGACGAAGAGGATCTTGCGCCCCATCAGTGGGCTCCTTCGCTGTCGAGTTCGTGTCGTTCGGTGCCGTGTTCCATCTGTCGCTTGAGTTCGTCGAGCGCGCCGGCCGTGCCGCCGGCGATGGTGAGCGCCATCGTCCGCGGGTCGGCCTCGGTGCTGTACACCACGAGGCACTCGTCGTCGCCCAGGGCGATGACGTCGATGGTGCCGCGGTGATGGCGGAAGATCGGCGCGGTGATGCGGTACTGGAAGCGCCGCTGCACGTCGTCGATGACCAGGATCTCCTCGGGCATGGCCATACCCGAGCCGAGGAAGATGACTCTGTTGTTGCCCTCGACCGTGCAGTTCGTCAGCCCGGGGAACCAGGTGTGCAGGCCGGCGGCGTCGCGAACTCGCGCCCACACGTCGTCGGCGCTGCGGCCGATGCGGATCTCGTGGCGGATGCTCCCCAGCGTCATGGCGAGCAACCTAACACGCGACGACCAACATGTGGCAGTCAGGCTGACACGAGTTTGCGGGCGTACGCCACGGCGTGGCGCACCGAGTCGGTGAACGCGACGCCCTGCCACGCGATGTCGAACGCCGTGCCGTGGTCGACCGACGTGCGCACGATGGGCAACCCGAGCGTGACGTTCACCCCGCTGTCGAACGCGAGCAACTTCATCGGGCCGTGGCCCTGGTCGTGGTACATGCACACGATGGCGTCGTAACGGTCGCGATGTACCGCCTGGAAGAACACGGTGTCGGCGGGGTGCGGGCCCGTCGCGTCGATGCCCTGCGCTCGCGCCGCGTCGATGGCCGGGGCGATGTGCTCGATGTCCTCGCTGCCGAACAGCCCGTGCTCACCCGCGTGCGGATTGAGTCCGCAGACCGCGATGCGCGGTGCGGTCGAGGAAGCGCGACAGGACGTCGTTCGTCAGGTGCACCACGTCGAGCACGCGGTCGGCCTGCACCCGTCGGATGGCCTCCTGGAGCGAGCAGTGCGTGCTGACGTGGGTGACGGCGATCGAACCCGACGGCGTGGCCGCAGTGAGCATCATCGTCACCTTCTCCACACCGCACAGTCCGGCGATGAACTCGGTGTGGCCGACGAACGTGGGATCGGTGAGCTGGGTGGCCTCCTTGTTCATCGGCATCGTGACGATGCCCGACACGACACCCTCCAGCGCGTCGAGCGTGGCCCGCTCGACGTAGCTGCGCGCCGCCGCACCGCTCTTCGCGTCGAGCACACCGGGACGATGATCGCCCGCCGAGAGCAGGCCGAGATCGACCAGGGGGAACGCCGCCCAGTCGACGCTCAGCCCCAACAGCTCGGCGCCCCGCCGCAGCACCGCCGCGTCGCCGTAGACGACAACACCAGGATCGGGGACGCCGGCACCCAGCTCGCCCTGCACCCAGCTGCGCAGCAGGATCTCGGGGCCGATGCCCGAGGGGTCGCCCATCGTGATCGCCAGCGGAGCAGTCATGGGCCGCACGGTATCGTCCGGCGCATGCCCGATGCCGCGCCGCACCCGTTCGCCTCGGTGCTGGCCGAGGCGGCGAACGGACGCTTCCCGCCGCCCGACGGCCGCGTCGAGATCCTGCCGGTGCTGCGCGGCGACATCGTCGCGGTCACCGAGTTCACGGCGCACACGGTCATCTGCGCCGACATCGACACCGACCAGGTGCGATCCCGGGGGCTTCACGGGTACGGAGGCTGCACCCATCCCGACGTCCTGCTGTGGCTGGCCGGCACGCATCGCGGCATCGGATCGCTCGACGTGGTGCTGGTACGGCTGGGGACGGGCGACGTGCTGGCCGACGGCGACGACCACGGTGTCGAGCACCCGCGCGTGGTCCGTGCCCACCGGTATCGACGCGACGTGCGCACCTTCGGCGACGACGCCGGGGTGGTGCTGCTCGGCCGCGGCGTGGCCGATCGGCTCGAGTTGGCCGTCGAGCTGTTCGAGCACGTCGAGCATCGCCGCGGCCACGGTCGGCGGCTCATCGACCTGGGCCTGCGTGCCGCGCCGCGCACCGAACCCGTGTGGGCGCAGGTGGCGCCCGGCAACGCCGCCTCGCTGCGCGCGTTCCTCGCGGCGGGTTTCGTCCCCGTCGGGTCCGAGGTCCTGCTCAACCCGAACTGAGCAGGTCGACCAGTGCGTCGGGAGCGCCGAAGCCGCCCGCCTTCGTCACGACCACGGGGCCGCCGCCATGCTCGTCGAGGCTCCAGGGCATGCCCGGCGCCGCGTAGCCGCCGACCCGGCGAGGCCGATCGCCGAGCAACGCAGCCGCTGTGTCGCCACCGATGATCACGAGCGTGCCGATGGACGAGATGTCGACGTCGGCCACCAAGGCCCCGGCCACTGCGGGCGACAACTCCCCCTCGGCCGGCGGCGTACGCACCACGCGCACGTCGGGTCGCGCCGCGAGCAGGCGGTCGAGCTGCTCGTTCGACACCGCAGTCGCGCTGCCGCACACCACGAGGAACGGTGGATGCAGTGGCGGCGGAGCTGCAGGGTGCACCGAACCGAATCGAGCACGATGGGCCGCTCCGATCGCGCCCGCCGGGCCGGCGAGCAACACGTCGCTCGCGGCGGCTCGCCGCGCCACCTCCTGCAGCGTCGCCGTGTCGGGTACGTCGACCGCCGCGATGCCCTCGCCCGCATCCAACCACTCGTCGAGCGCGTCGAGTCCGGGCAGCAGCACGGCCTCCGGCAACGCGTCGCGTACCGCCCGTCCGGCCACGCCATGGACGTGCACCACTCCCCCGACGCAGGTGCGTCCCAGGTCGGGCCAGGCGGCCACGACCAACGTGCGTTCACCTCGGGCGCGGAGTTCGGCCGCCCAGTTGCCACGCAACGTCGAGTCGATCTTGTGTGCCTGCCACACCGCCCGCGGCATCGCGGCTGCGGCCGCTGCCGCAGCGGACGCGCTCAGTGTCCGAGAGCCGAGATCGACCACGCCGTCGCCCGGCGGCGGCGCCCCGACGGTCACGGTCACCGGAGCGCCCGTTCGCGCCAGCTCCGCGGCCACCTCCAACGCGCCCGTGCGGTCGTCGGCGAGGATCAGCCACCGCGCCGCACGCCTCGCTCCGCTCCGCTGCGCGTCGACCGCCACGGAGCCAGGCTAGTGGGCTGCGCTGAGTGACCCTGGTCCCTGGTGTTCTGCGGATGATCGGCGCAGGATGACGCAACGGACGGTGATCACGCGGAGGACATCACGACCGGTGAAGCGGACACGGACACCCACGGAGGCCGAGGCGCTCGAGCGAGAGCGCGACCTCGCCGCGCGTTGGAAGTTCGCGGTCGAAGGCACCGGCGACGGGCTGTGGGACTGGGACATCCCGAATCACTCGGTGTTCTACTCGCATCAGTGGAAGGCGATGCTGGGGTTCGCCGACGACGAGATCGGGTCCGACCTCGTGGAGTGGTCCGGCCGTATCCACGCCGACGATCTCGAGCCGACGATGGCGCTGGTGCAGCACTACCTCCGCGGCGACTCCGAGCGGTACGAGTGCGAGCACCGCGTGCAGTGCAAGGACGGGTCGTACCTGTGGGTGCTCGATCGCGGCATGGTGGTGGAACGCGACGCCGACGGCGCGCCGACACGCATGATCGGCACGCACAAGGACATCGCCGCCCAGAAGGCGATGGAGGTCGAGCTCGCCCAGCAGCGATCAGACCTCGAGGAAGCCCAGCGCATGGCCAAGATGGGCAGCTGGCACCTCGACCCGGCCACCGGCGCGGTGCAGTGGTCGCCGGCGCTCGTCGAGCTGTTCGGCCTGGACCCGACGAGCCCCGTCCCGCCCTACGACCAGCAGGTGGCGCTGTTCACCCCCGAGAGTTGGACCACGCTCGACGCCGCCGTGCAACGCTGCATCGCCGAGGGCGACCCGTACGAGTTGGAGTTGGAGACGATCCACCACGATGGTTCGCCACGGTGGATGGTCGCGCGCGGCAGGGCCGCTCGTGGGCCCGATGGCCGGATCGTGGAGGTGCACGGCATCGCCATGGACGTCACCGAGCGACGTTCGGTGTCTGCATCGCGTCGAACGGCTCACCGGGCTGTACAAGGCTCTCGAGCGAGTGCAACGCAGCGCTGATGCACGCCCCGGACGCCCCGTCGCTGTACCGGTCGATCTGCGAGGTGGTCGTCACCCGCGCCGGTGTGCTGATGGCCTGGGTCGGCGAGGTGGACCGCGGCACCAACAGGGTGATCCCCGTGTGCGCATATGGAGCGGGCACCGAGTACCTGGACGACATCGAGATCTCGACCAACGCCGACGACCCGCACGGTCAGGGCCCCACCGGCACCGCGGCTCGCGATGGCATCCCGGTGTGGTTCGACGAGTTCGACACCGACCCGCGCACTGCCCCGTGGCGCGAGCGCGGCGCAGCACAGGGCTGGCGGTCGTCGGCCGCGCTGCCCATCCGCGTCGGCGACGAGGTGGTCGCCGTGCTCACCTTCTACTCCGACCAGGTGCACTGGCTCGACAGCGAGACCGTGCAGCTCGTCGAGGGCATGACGTCCGAGATCAGTTACGCGCTCGACAAGATCCGCGGCGAGCTGCGGCTGCGCGACTCCGAGCAGCGGTTCCGCAGCCTGGTCGAGCAGTCGATCGCCGGGGCGTACATCGTGCAGGACGGTCGGCTCGTCTACGTGAACCCCCGCTTCAAGGAGATCCTCGGCTATCAACCCGACGACGATCTCGTGGGCATGGATCCGGCGCAGATGATCGTGGCTTCCGACCGAGACGGCACGATGATGCGCGGGCAACACCTCGGCTCGGATCAGCCGGAGCAACTGGAGACGACGCTGCGCGCCGTGCGCAAGGATGGCACTCTCGTCGACATCGGCACGCACAGCTCGAACGCGACGTACCGCGGCGAGCCTGCGGTCATCGGCCTGATGCAGGACCTGTCGGATCGCGCCGTGGCCGAGGCACACATCCAGCGGTACGCCGACCAGGTGCAGCGGGTCATGTTCCAGACCGTGGGCCTGGTGACATCGATCGCCGAGATGCGCGACCCGTACACCGCCGGCCACGAGGGCCGCGTCGCCGAGTTGGCGGTGGCCATCGGCCGCGAGCTGGGATGGAACGAGGTCGAGCTCATCGGCCTCCGCGTCGGCGGGCAGTTGCACGACATCGGCAAGATCGCCGTGCCGGCCGAGATCCTCGTCAAACCGTCGTCGCTGTCGGCGCTGGAGACCTCGATGGTCCGCGAGCATCCGCGCGTCGGGTACGAGATCCTCAGCACGGTCGAGTTCCCGTGGCCGGTGGCGCGCATCGCGTTCGAACACCACGAGCACCTCGACGGCTCCGGCTACCCCCGAGGACTCGTGAGTGAGCAGATCTGCAAGGAGGCCCGGATCATCACCGTGGCCGACGTCGTCGAGTCCATGTCGTCGCACCGCCCCTATCGCCCGGCACTCGGGCTGGACGCCGCGCTCGCGGAGATCGCCGAGGGCGCAGGCACGAAGTACGACCCCGACGCAGTGGACGCGTGCATTCGATTGCTGCGCAGCGGTCGCTTTCCGCTCGGCGCCTGATCAGTTCACCTTGCGGGTGTGCCCCTCCCAGTAGGGCTCGCGCAGGTCCTTCTTGAGCACCTTCATCGCGCCGGACAACGGCAGCGGCTCGGTGCGGAACTCGACGCTCTTGGGCACCTTGTAGCCGGCGATCCATTCGCGACAGTGGTCGATGATCTCCTGCTCTGTCGCCGTGGCGTCGGGCTTGAGCACCACGATGGCGTGCACCGCCTCGCCCCACTTCTCGCTGGGGACGCCGATGACGGCCACCTGCGCCACCGCCGGATGGCTGGCGATCGCGTTCTCGACCTCCGTCGAGTACACGTTCTCGCCGCCGGTCACGATCATGTCCTTCACCCGGTCGACGAGATACAGGTAGCCCTCCTCGTCGACGTAACCGGCATCGCCGGTGTGGTACCACCCGCCGCGGAACGCCTCGGCGGTGGCCTCGGGCTTGTTCCAGTACTCGATCATGTAGTTGCCCGAGCGCACGCACACCTCGCCGGGCTCACCCTGGGGCATCTCGTTGCCCGTCTCGTCCTGGATGCTCAGCACCACACCGAGGAAGGGCGAGCCCGCGGAGCGCAGGTACTTGCCACCCTGGCGGTGCTCGTCGGGTCCGAGCATGCAGATGACGCTGCTGCTCTCGGTCATGCCGTAGCCCTGCCAGATGTTCATGTCGGGGTACAGCGCGAGCAGCTTCTCGAGCAGCGCCTGCGGCATGGGCGACGCGCCATAGACCAGATCGGTGAAGCTGGCCAGCCCCGACGGACGGAAGTCGGGGTGCGCCATGGTGAGGCCGATCATCGTCGGCACCATCACCGTGACGGTCGGCGCGTACTTCTCGACGGAGGCCATCACGGCCGCCGGGTCGAACATCGGCTGGATGACGGTGTGCGCGCCGAGAGCCGGACCGCCGAGCACGCTGAACATGCTGGCCGCGTGGAACATCGGCGTCTGCACGTAGCTGACCGTGTCGCGGTCCATCGGGAGCCGCATGAGCACGTGATACGCGTTGAGCATCTCGGCGCGCTGGTCGAGCAGCACTCCCTTGGGCAGGCCGGTGGTGCCGCCGGTGTACATCAGCACGACCGGATCGGTCTCGTCGCCCTCGTCGGGGATGACATGTGGCGAGGAGGCGAGGAGGTCGTCGTAGCCGACGGTGTGCGGCACGTCGCCCTGGCCGATGAGCACCACGTGCTCGAGCCCGGCCTCCTCCTTCACCTTGTCGATGAGACCGGCGAAGAAGCCGTCGACGAAGCACACCTTGGTGCCCGAGTCGCGCAGCACATAGGCGAGCTCCTTCGGGGCGAAACGCAGGTTCAGGGGGTTCACCACGCCACCGCCGAGGAAGGATGCGTGGTACAGCTCGAGGTACTCGGGTGAGTTGAGCGTCATCACCGCGAAGCGATCGCCCCGTCCGACGCCCAGCGACTGCAGCCCACCGATGAGCCGCCCGACACGTTCGTGGTGCTCGGCGAAGGTGCGCGTCACCCCGCTTCCGGCGTTCGTCGTGCAGGGACGATCGGCGTACTTGCTGATCGCCGGCAGGAAGAGGCGGTGGTACACGAGTTCCTTCATGCGCTGAACAGTACGACAGAAACTCCGGGAACCGGACGACGAGGGCGAGCGACATCAGTCCCAACAGCGAGCGCCAACTGGGAGGACGACCTCGATGTCTGCAGTCACCTATTCGAGCGGGGATCCGACCCGACCCGTCACCACGTCGGTCGAGGCCGCCGATCGCGCCAGCCGTCGTTGGCGCACGCTGTGGAGGGTGCACTTCTACAGCGGAATGGTGGCCATGCCGTTCATTCTGTTCATGGCCCTCACCGGTCTGGTCATCCTGTACACGCAACCCATCCAGGACCTCACCGAGGGCGACCTGCGCACCGTCGCCGACACCGGCGAATGGGTGTCGTTCGATCAGCAGGAACAGGCCGCCGAGGCCGCGTTCCCCGACAACGCCGTCGTGTCGATGACCCTGCCGGCGGACGGCGAACACTCCACCATCTTCGGGCTGGACAACGACCACGCCGCGTTCGTCGACCCGTACACGGGCGAGGTGCTGGGCGACACCGATCCGGGTGGCGGCATCGTCGGCCTCTCGAACCGTCTGCACGGCTACCTCAACAACGACCAACGCATGGTCAGCCTGCCCACCGTCAGCGCACTGTGGGACGACGGCCCGGTGATGCGCGACTACGTGATCGGTGACGTGCTCCTCGAGATCCTCGGCGTGTGGGTCATGGTGCTCGCCGCGAGCGGCATCTATCTGTGGTGGCCACGCAGGTCGCGCAACGCCGGCAACGAGAAGACCGGCCGCACCCTGTTCGGGCTTCGTCTCGGCAAGAAGGGTCGCGCCAAGTGGCGCGACCTGCACGCCATGGGTGGGGTGGCGATGAGCATCATCTTGCTGATCACCCTGGTGAGCGGAATGGCCTGGAGCTCGTACTGGGCTGCCAACTTCAGTGCGCTGGCGAACGAGATCAGCCCGAACGTGTGGGTCGACACCCCGGCGAGCACGCTGGGAACGCGAGGCGACCTCGACCGACTGGGCAACAAGATCGCGTGGAACACCGGCGACGTGCCCATCCCGGCGAGCTACGCGACAGCCACCGACGGCAGCTTTCCCGCTGCGGTCTCGCTCGACTCCATCGTCGAGATCGCCGCCGACGAAGGGATGAAGCCCGGCTACTCGGTGTTCTTTCCCGACAACAGCCAGCTCGACGACGCCGGCAACCCCATCTACGGCAGCTTCACCCTCAGCAACTCGTGGCCACGCAAGACGGGCGAGGCGCGCGACGTGTTCATCGACCAGTTCAGCGGCACGAAGCTCGACGAGATGAACGCGTACGGCTACGGCTCGGTGTCCTACGCCATGGACAGCGTGGTGAGCTGGCACATGGGCACCCAGTGGGGCCTCGCCACGCGCATCTTCATGACCGCGCTCAGTGTCCTGGCCATCTGGGCGGTGGTCAGCGGCTTCATCATGTTCTGGAAGCGCCGCCGACCCGGTTCTGCCGGCCTCCCCCGTCGCCCGCGCAACGTGAGGCTCGGCCGGGGCCTCTGGGTCATCCTCGGCGTGCTGGCCGTCGTGTACCCCGTGTGGGGCGTGACAGCGGTCGTCGTCCTCGCGTTCGACCGCGTCGTCATCCGTACCGTCCCCCGTCTGCGCGCGACCTTCGGGCAGCGATGAGTCGACGCATCCTTCTCCTCGCGGTCGCGGCGGTGTGCTTCGCCGCGTGTGGCTCTGATTCCGGTGCGAAACCCGTGACGGAGCTCACCGCGTCCGGCGCCTGGGCTCGCACCACCCCTCCGGGTGCGACGAACGGCGTCGTGTACGTGCAGGTCGTCGGCCCCGGCGACGACGCCATCATGGGCGCCATCGTGCCGACGGACGTCGCCGGCGCGGCGGAGTTGCACGAGACCATGGGTGGCGGGGGCACGTCGCCGATGCCGAACATGCCCGAGATGGCGACCGGCGACGGCGAGATGACCATGTCACCAGTGGAGTCCGTGACGCTCGAGGCCGGGGAGCCGGTCGTGTTCGAACCGGGTGGCAAGCACATCATGCTGACCGACCTGGCCGCGCCGTTGACGGCCGGAGCGACGTTCACCCTCACCCTCACGATGCGGAGTGGAGCGACGCTGCCAGTGACGGTGACCGTCGCCGACAATCCCCCGGCCTGACTCGCTCGACCCGGCTCGGGAGGCGGCATGGTTCAATGGGTCGTCCGTTTCCTCGGAGGATCCATGAGCAGTCCCAGTTCGTTGCCGTCTCGTGCCCGTGTCGTCGTCATCGGCGGCGGCGTCATCGGCACGTCCATCGCCTACCACCTCGGCCACATGGGCTGGACCGACACGGTGCTCGTCGAGCGCGACCAGCTCACCTCCGGCACCACCTGGCACGCCGCCGGGCCTGATGGTCACGTTCGGCAGCACGTCCGAGACGTCGACCGAGCTGCGCAAGTACACCCGCGACCTGTACACCAACCTGGAGGCCGAGACCGGGCTGGCCACGGGCTTCAAGCCGGTCGGCTTCATCGAACTCGCCGCCGACGAGGGGCGCCTGGAGGAGTACCGCCGAGTGTCGGCGTTCAACCGCCACGTGCGGCGTCGACGTGCACGAGCTGTCGCCACGCGAGGTGGCCGACATGTTCCCGCTGGCCCGCACCGACGACCTGCTCGCCGGCTTCTACGTGGAGGGCGACGGGCGCGTGAACCCGGTCGACGTGCACGATGAGCATGGCCAAGGGTGCCCGCCAGCAGGGCGTCACCATCGCCCAGGGCGTCACGGTCACCGACGTCGTGCGTGAAGGACGGGGCCGTGACAGGCCGTCGTCACCGACCACGGCACCATCGAGTGCGAGTACGTCGTCAACGCGGCCGGCATGTGGGCCCGCCAACTCGGCGCGCTGTCGGGCGTGTCCATCCCCCTGCAGGCCGCCGAGCACTACTACCTCATCACCGAGCAGATGGAGGGCCTCGACCCCTCGTGGCCGGTCATCGAGGATCCGGCGCAACTACGGCTACTACCGCGAAGAGGTCGGCGGGCTGATGATCGGCCTGTTCGAGGCGGAGTGCGCGCCGTGGAACGTGGGCGGCATCCCCAACGACTCGTCGTTCACCAGCATCCAGCCCGACTGGGACCGAATGGGTCCGTACGTCGAAGCAGCGATGAGCCGCGTGCCCCTCAGCTTCGACACCGGCATCCGCACGTTCTTCTGCGGACCGGAGAGCTTCACCCCCGACCTTCGTCCGATCGTCGGCGAAGCGCCCGAGGTGCGCAACTACTTCATCGCCGCCGGCCTGAACTCGATCGGCATCCTCACCGGCGGCGGCCTCGGCCGGTTGGTGGCCCACTGGATCGTCGACGGTCACCCCGACATGGACGTCACCGGGATGGACCCTGCCCGTCTGCAGCGCGTACCAGACCAACCCCGAGTACCGCCGCACTCGCACCGTCGAGTCGTTGGGCATGGTGTACCAGTGCCACTACCCGAACAAGGCGATGACAACGGCGCGCGACGCCAAGCGTTCCCCCATTCACGCGCAACTCGCGGATCAGGGCGCGTACTTCAAGGACGTCAGCGGGTGGGAGGGCGCCGACTGGTTCGCCGGGCCGGGCGCGACCCCCGACGTCGGTCCGCTCACATGGGGCCGGCCGGCATTCTGGCAGCGGTGGGCCGACGAGCACCGCGCCTGTCGCGAGGGCGTCATCCTCATGGACATGAGCTTCATGTCGAAGTTCCGCGGTACGAGGGCGCGACGCGGGCCGAGTGCTCGACACCGTGTCGGCCAACTCGGTGAACGGCGACGCCGGCACCATCACCTACACCCAGTGGCTCGACGAGATCGGCAAGCTGCAGGCCGACCTCACCGTCACCAAGCTGGCCGACGACGACTTCTTCGTCGTCGCCACCGACACCGCGCACCGCCACGTGCAGGCGCATCTGCAGCGGCACATCGGCGACGCCCATGCGTTCGTCACCGACGTGACGGGCGCGTTCGCACAGCTGAACGTGCAGGGCCCTCGATCACGCGAGTTGCTGCAGTCGCTCACCACGGTCGACCTGTCGAACGACGCGTTCCCGTTCCGCACGGCGCGCGACCATCGACATCGGCTTCGCTCGTGTGCTGTGCATCCGCATCACCTATCTCGGCGAGCTGGGCTACGAGCTGTACGTGCCCACCGAACAGGCGGTGCACGTGTACGAGCGCATCGTCGCCGCGGGTGCCGACGTTCGGCCTGGTGCCACGCCGGCTTGAAGGCCCTGGCCAGCCTGCGCATGGAGAAGGGCTACCGCGACTACGGCCACGACATCGACAACACCGACGACCCGTTGATGGCCGGTTTCAACTTCGCCATCGACTGGGACAAGCCGGGTGGTTTCGTCGGCCGCGATGCCCTGCTGCCCAAGCGCGGACAGACGCCCACGGCCCGGCTGGTGAGCGTGCTGTGCCTCGACCCCGAGCCGCTGATGTACCACGCCGAGATCGTGCGCCGCGATGGCGTCGAGGTCGGCTACATCCGCGCCGCGTCGTACGGTCACACCCTCGGCGGCGCCGTCGGCCTGGCGATGGTCACCGGCGACGTGTCGGGCGGCGAATGGACCGTCGAGATCAACGGTGCCGAGTACCCGGCCCGTGTCAGCCTGCGCCCCCTGTACGACCCCAAGAACGACCGCATCAAAGCCTGAGGTCGGTACGGAGGCGAACTGGGCGGTGTGGTTCCCGGAATCCGGGAGAAATCCCGCCCAGAAGCCGATGTGGGAAGAATCCCGCCCAGAAGCCCAGCCGGTCGGGTCAGGACTTCTGGATGACCAGGCTGCCGATGCTGTAACCGGCGCCGAAGCTGCAGAGCACGCCCACGTCGCCGCTCGCCATGTCGGCGCGGTGCAGGTGCAGGGCGATGATGCAGCCGGCCGACGACGTGTTCGCGTACGTGTCGAGGATGACCGGCGCCTCCTGCTCGTCGGGCACCCGCCCGAGCAGGTGCTTGGCGATGAGCTGATTCATCTTCAGGTTGGCCTGGTGCAACCAGAACCGGCGGATGTCGCCGGCCTCCATGCCCACCTGCGCCAGCTGGGCGTTGATGTGTGCGACCACCATCGGTACGACGTCCTTGAAGACGCGCTGCCCCTGCTGACGGAACACCAACTCGAACGGGTCGCGAGCGTCGTCCTCGCTGGGGTTGAGGAAGCCGAAGTCGTTGCGAATCGCGTTCGAGAAGGCGGTGGACAGCTTCAGGCCGAGCACCGTCCACTGCTCGACGGCGACGGCGTCGTCGGCACGCTCGAGCACCACCGCGGTGCAGGCGTCACCGAAGATGAAGTGGTGGTCGCGCAGGGCGAAGTTGTTGTGACCCGACGTGATCTCGGGGTGCACGACGACCACGCAGTTCGCCGAGCCGTTCTTCAACGCGTCGACCCCCGCCTGCATGCTGAACGTCGCCGACGAACACGCCACGTTCATGTCGTAGCCCCATCCACCCGCGCCGAGCGCGTGCTGCAGCTCGATCGCGACCGCCGGGTAGGCGCGCTGGATGTTCGAGCAGCCGACGATGACGCAATCGACCTCGTCGGGTCGACGCCCGGCCTGGGCGAGCGCCTCGAGCACCGCTGGCAACGCCATCTCGACCTGCAGGCTGTGCTCGTCCTCGGTTCGCGTCGGCAGATGGGGGCGCAGCCGATCGGGGTCGAGCACACCCGCCTTGTCCATCACGTAGCGGCTCTTGATGCCGGACGCCTTCTCGATGAACTCGGCGTCGGGCAACGTGCGGGCGATCACGTCGCCGCGCTCGATGTCGGCGGCGTGGTCCTCGTTCCACCGGTTCACGGCGACGCTGAGCGATGCGGCCAGCTCGGCATTGCTGATCGAGTGCGGGGGCGTGAACAGCCCCGTGCCGGTGATGACGACTTCGTTGGAACCCACTGGTACCCCCCTCGGAGACCCGACCCTACCGAGCGACGACTATCGTCGACGTAGTGACGTCGTTCGCCGACAAACCGACGCTGCACGGCCAGCGGGTGACGCTGCGGCCGATCGTGGCGTCCGACGCCGACGACATGTGGCGCGACCTGCACGACCCCGAGGCCAACCGCCTCACCGGAACACACGCCACGTTCGAGCGGGCCCAGATCGACCGGTGGTGCGTCACCCGTGCCGAGCAGGCCGATCGGCTGGACCTGGCCGTCGTCGATCGGGCCACGGGCACCTGGGCGGGCGAGGTGGTCGTCAACGACCTGGACCTCGACAACCGATCGTGCGGGTTCAGGATCGCCCTCGGGCCGCAGGCGCGCGACCGCGGGCTGGGCACCGAAGCGACCCGTCTGATCCTCGACCACGTGTTCGACTCGATCGACGAGCCCCTGGTCCACCGGGTGTCGTTGGAGGTGTTCGCGTTCAATCCGCGCGCACAGGCGGTGTACGAACGAGTCGGGTTCCGCCGCGAGGGCGTCCTCCGCGACGCACTGTGGTGGGACGGGGCGTTCCACGACACCGTGGTCATGTCCGTGCTCCGCACCGATCGCGGCCACTGAGCCACCGGACACATGGCGGGGAAGGCGCTCACATTGCCCGTATCGTGGAGCGTTACCGTTTTTTGGAAGTGAGACAGCCCATGGAAGACCACCACGACACCGAACTCGATGTCACTCCTGACGTCGACGTCGAGGTGGCCGCGGCCACCGAGAACGGCTTCGCCACCCTCGGCCTGCGCGCCGAACTGCTCGAGGCCCTCGAGCACCTCGGCTACGAAGAGCCCACCCCCATCCAGCGCGAGACCATCCCCCACCTGATCGCGGGCAAGGACCTCGTCGGCCAGGCGGCCACCGGCACCGGCAAGACCGCGGCATTCGCCCTGCCGGCGCTGGCGTTGATCAAGGGTCAGGCCACCAACAAGCCGTTGGCCCTCATCCTCACCCCCACCCGCGAGCTGGCCATGCAGGTCAGCGAGGCGTTCTTCCGCTACGGCAAGGACCTCGGCGCGAAGTGCGTGCCGGTCTACGGCGGCACCCCCATCTTCCGCCAGCTGCAGGCGTTGGACCGCGGCGTCCACATCGTCGTCGGCACCCCCGGCCGCGTGCTCGACCACATCGGTCGCGGCTCGCTGCCGCTCGACAACATCAAGATGGTCGTCCTCGACGAGGCCGACGAGATGCTCGACATGGGCTTCGCCGACGACATCGAGAGCATCCTCGATGCCATCCCCACCGAGCACCAGACGGTGATGTTCTCGGCCACCATGCCGCCGCGCATCAACGCCATCGCCAAGCGCCACCTCAACGATCCCGTCCGCATCAACGTCGTGCGCGGCGACACCAAGGCCAGCAAGGGCAAGGTGCGCCAGATCGCCTACATCGTGTCCCGGCAGCACAAGCCGGCGGCCCTGGGCCGCGTGCTCGACATCGAGGCCCCGGGCGGTGCGCTCGTGTTCTGCCGCACCCGCACCGAGGTGGATCAGCTCACCGAGACGATGAACATCCGCGGCTACCGCGCCGAGGCCCTGCACGGCGGCATGGATCAGGCCCAGCGCGACCGCGTCATGAACCGGCTGCGCGACGGCACCGCCGAACTGCTCGTCGCCACCGACGTCGCAGCACGCGGCCTCGACGTCGACACGCTGACACACGTCGTCAACTACGACGTGCCCTCGGCGCCCGAGAGCTACGTGCACCGCATCGGCCGCGTCGGTCGCGCCGGCCGCGAAGGCGTGGCCATCACGCTCGCAGAGCCGCGAGAGCAGCGCCTGCTGAAGAACATCGAGCACCTCACCAAGCAGACCATCGCCATCGAGAAGGTGCCGTCGATCGCCGATCTGCGGTCGGCGCAGCTCGAGCAGACGGTCGCCGCCATCCGCGAGTCGCTGGCAGCCGACGACCTCGACGACTTCCACCCCGTCCTCCACACGCTCCGCGCCGAGGCCGACCCGCGGTCGGTCGCCCTGGCGGCCATCCGCCTGTACCACGAAGCCGCCGGCAACACCGTCGACGAGCACGAGATCCCCGACGTGCAGATGCGTCCCGAGCGCAAGTTCGAGCCGCGCGAGCAGCGCTCCCGCGAGTCGGGCGGTGCAGCGCAGGCCGGCACGGCGTTCATCTACGTCGGCGTCGGCCGCAAGGCCGGTATCCGCCCGAACGACCTCGTCGGCGCGATCGCCAACGAGACCGGCCTCACCGGCCGCGAGATCGGCCCGATCCGCATCACCGACACCTACTCGGTGGTCGGCGTGCCCGAGACCCGGCTCGACGGCGTCATCGACCAGTTGAAGAACACGGTCATCCGTGGCAAGGCCGCCAGCGTCCGCCGCTACGTCGACAACGGCTCGGCGCCGAGCCGCGGCCCGAGCGAAGGCCACCGCGGCTCGCGCCCCACCGGCTACGAGGGCAAGAAGCCCTACGAGAAGAAGGAATACGGCGACAAGAAGCCGTACGGCAAGAAGAGCTACTGAGCCAACTCGGGACGGCCGCTGGCGATGAGCGTCAGCCGGCCCTCCACGAACAACTCCATGCCGTCGACCGGCACCGTCTGCTCGACCCACTGCTCTCGCGTCTCGAACAACGGTGCCCCGGCGACGACCATGTCGTGCTGGAGCGCCGCGGTGAGGTGCTCGAGCGCGTAGGCGCGCGCTGCCAGCAGGTCGACGAAGATCGACGGGGCCTCCCCCGCGTGGACCACGAATTGACCGTGCGACGGTGAGCTGACCACACATTCACGAGTGAGCCGCACCCGGCCCACGACGGCACCGACTGCGTTGGCCACGTCGGCGTGGGCAGGGATGCGCGACTCGGCGCCGAGCAGCGCCGCCACGAGCGGGTAGTACGCCGGCGCCGACGCCCCCAGCCCCACCAGCGGGGCGCCCAGGCCCAGCGACAGCCGGACCACGTCGAGGCGACGATCGAGCACGGCCTGGACGACGGTGCTCGACACCGTGTCGGCCGGCAATCCGTCGTTGACGAAGGATGCAGCGAGCACCGCTTCGGCGCTGCGCCGTACGAGCGTGTCGACCGTTCGCCGGCTGATGGTCTCGCCGTCGGGAGCGATGGCCTTGCCCATACGGTCGCGGCCCTTGGCGAACAATGCCGCCGCCTTGCGCGCCGCCGCGACGTCGTAGGTGGCCTGGATGCCCAGCACGTGTGCGGCGTCGGTGGGCGTGAACGCGGCGATCTGCAGCACACCGCGCTGCACCAGTCGCTCCATCACCCGCTGCAACTGCAGCGTCGACAGCGCCGTCGACGCCACCGCGACGCGGCCTCCCATGGCCGCCAGCACCTGCCGCTCGATGCCGTCGAGCGACGCCAGCCGTTCGTCGTACCGCTCCGCGATGAGGACCACCCCGTCCAGCGCGCTGGGCGACAGATAGGTGAGGTGCTGGTCGAGCATCGCGTGCACGAGCGTCGGCTCGTCGACGGCCAGTTGACACAGCGGCACCACCTTGCGCGGTCCGATCAGCAACGACGCGCCGACCACGCGCTCGTCGTGTCGCACCCGGCTGTCGCCACCCAGGCCGTGGGTGTGCATCGCCACCGCCGACACCATCGTCCGGTGTCCACCGACGGTCGCGCCCTCGGGGCTGACCGCGGGAATGCCGTCGCGCAGGACGGCGATGTCGGTGGTGGTTCCGCCGATGTCGCTGATGATCGCGTCGGTGAGGCCGGTGAGGTGCGCCGCACCCACCAGGCTCGCCGCCGGGCCACTGAGGATGGTCTCGATGGGCCGCTCGCGGACGAACGCCGCGGACACCAGCGAGCCGTCGCCCCGCACCACCATCAGCGGCGCATGCACGCCGCGAGCCGACAGCGCCTGCTGGGTGGTGTGCACCAGCCCGTCGATGATCGAGATCAGCCGGGCGTTCAGGACGGCCGTGACCGCCCGCTTGGGGCCGTTCAGCTGCGCCGACAGGTGGTGGCTCAGGGTGACCGGCTTGCCGGTGACCCGGCGGATGACCTCGGCCGCGGCGAGTTCGTGCTCGGGATTGCGCACGCTGAACTGGGAGGTGACGGCGAACGCCTCGACCAGGTCGGCGACCGCTTCCACCTCGGCGGCGAGTCGGTCGAGATCCAGCGGCGCCACCTGACCGCCGTGCGGGTCGTGGCCCCCGGCGAGGATGACGGCGGGGTCGCCACCCAGGGCCTCGCCCAGACCAGCACGTTCGAGCACGTCGCCGTCGAACCCGATGATGACCGCCCCGACCGGTCGGCCCTTGCCCTCCACCAACGCATTCGTGGCGAGCGTGGTGCTCATCGACACCAGCTCCAGACGCGACGGCGCCACCGATGCAGTCGCGAGGACTGCATCGATGGCGCCGCAGATGCCGATCGACAGCTCGTGGTGGGTCGTCGGTGACTTCGCGCTGGCCACCACGGTGCGGGTGGCTTCGTCGTAGAGGACGGCGTCGGTGTACGTACCGCCGGTGTCGATGCCCAGGAGCATCCGGCCACGCTACAAAGCGGTCACCTCAACCGGCCCTCGACCAGCAGGCGATGTGCCGGGCGTCAGCCGAACCAGGTGGCGTAGAACGCCTCGAGCTCGGCCGAGTACGGACCGCTGATGCCGCAGATGCCCACCTGGCCGTCGGGGCCGGCAGCGACCAGGTAGTCGCCACCCTGCTCGAACGTCACGCCGTCGAGGGCGGGCGACGGCATGCCGGCGGTGGACACGACCACCTGGTCGGCGGTGCCGTTGGCGTACCACTTGGCGACGTCGAGGGTCACCGACTCGGCGTCGACGGCCACGACCGTGCCGCGGAAGGCCGCCGTGTCGGCCGACGGGGTGATGTCGCTGAGTGCCATGCACATCTGCGTCAGCGGGTCGCTCGCGGCCAACGAGAACGTGACCGACGTGGGCGCCGGGTCGTCGCCGCGAAGGCTGACGAAGGCCACCGCGGCGACGGCGGCGACGCCGACACCCGCGAGTGCGGCGAACAGGGTGCGCCGCGGCCGGCGCGACGGCTCGGTGACGACGGGGACTTCGTTCGATGAGGTCGGGTCGGTCTGCATGATCTGCTCCAAGAGTGCTGCGGCCCGTGGGCCGGTGACAGGGTCGATGGAGGCGTCCCGCGTCGGATCGATGCGCTGCAGTCGTTCCTGGAGTTCATCCGGGTTCATCGCTGATCTCCCTTCGATCCGAGCGGGGTGCTTCCAACCGCTGTGTGTCCGGCACCGGTTCGATTCTTTCTGCCCAGTGCGTCGGCAAGGCGGCCCTTGGCACGGTGGATGCGGATGGACGCCGCGTTCGGTGTGATGCCCAGCACCACGGCGATCTCGCGCGGCGCCAACTGCTCCCACGCCCACAGACGCACGAGCTCGCGATCGTCGGCGTCCAACTCGTCGAGCGCTGCGTCGAGCACCGGGTCGTCGGACACCGGCCGCTCGACCCGCTCGCTCATCAGCCGGTTGACCACGTTCACCTGCCGAGCGTCGCCGCGACGCCGGTTCGCCAGGCAGCGACGAGCGATGCCGTAGCACCATGGCAGCGCCAGGCCGTCGGGTGCTTCGTCGAGTCGACGCCACACCACCAGCAGCGCGTCGGCGACCACGTCGTCGGCGTTGGCCGGGTCGGTGCGTCGCCGCGCGTAGCGCTGCAACGGTTCGTAGACCTCGCGGAACACGTCCTCGAAGCGGCGGCGACGTTCGTCCATGTGAGATCCATGTCCGGCCGGAGCCGGATCCTTTCAGGGTTGTTCGGGGTCGTGCGCGCAGTGGGCCGTGACAAACATCCGGGGCTTCCGCCCGGAATGTTGGTACAACTGACGCGGTGACTACGACGATCGCGCCCCCGACCCGGTTCCGGTGGGATCGTCTCACGTACGCCTCGGCGCTCGGGTACTGCATGCTCGTGGCCGCGCTCAGCGTCGGCGTGGTGCTCGGCGAACTGCGCGAGCAGTTCGGCTTGAGCGGTGTGGTCGCCGCGTTGCACGGCAGCACGTTCGGCATCGGGTTGCTCGTCGCCGGTGTCTGGGGCGTGAAGGTCGTCGACCGACTGGGCCGCCGCGCCACGCTGCAGTACTCCGTCGTCTCGATGCTCACGGGCGTCGTCCTCCTCTGCCTCGGCCCGGCGTGGCCCATCACCCTGTTCGGCACGGCGCTGTCCGGCCTGGGCGGCGCCACGCTGGTGATGGTGATGCCGGGCCTCATCAGCGACCACCACGGCGAGCACCGCGCCACTGCGTTCGCCGCCGTCAACGGTGCACCGGGTCTGGCCGGGCTGCTGTTCAGCTTCGTCATCGGCGGTGCGCTCGCTGCGGGCCTCAGCTGGCGCGGCCCGTACCTGGCCATCACCGCGATCTTCGCCCTCGCCCTGGCCCTGGTCGCCTGGCCGGTCGACGTGCCCGAGGGCGACCGTCAGGCCGAGTTCTCGCTGCGCCCGTTCGCCGACCCCACGGTGCGCACGCCGTGGCTGCACATCGTCAACGCGGTGCTCACCGAATTCACCGTCGGCATCTGGGCCGTGACGTACCTGCACGAGGTGGGCAAGGCGTCGTCGGGCCTGGCCGCCGTCGTCGCCAGCGTGTTCGGAATCATGATGTTCGTGGTCCGCCTCATCCTGCCGCGGTTGCTGGCCCGCTTCGGTGAGGCCACCACGATGCTCAGCTTCCTCACCATCGGCACGGGCGCGTTGATCATGTGCTTCGCGCCCGGGCTGCCCCTGAAGGTCGTCGGCCTCACCGTCGTCGGCTTCGGTGGCGGCCCCCTGTACCCGCTGACGGTCGACAAGTTCTACCGACAGGCCGGGCACCGGCTCGACTCGGTCAGCATGGGCGCGTTCTGCGCACTCGCGTCCGGCGTGGCGGTCACGCTGGGCCCGCTGGCATTGGGCGTGTTGGCCGACCAGGTGGGGCTGCGCTGGGCGTTGCTCGTGGTCCCGGTGCTGGCCGGAGTGGGCGCGTACACCCAGCGGCCACGTCACGCCTGACGCACGCTTCGTTCATATTGACGACATCAATACCGTGCTACGTTCGGCTCCATGAAACTTGGAGCCTTCTTCTTCGGCGGTGTCGAGATGCCCGACGCCGGTGCCGGTCTGCCCAACCCGATGGACCGCAGGTACGACAACCAGACCTGCTGGGACGCGACGCTCAAGTACATCGACGCCGCGGTCGAGGCCGACCAGCTCGGCTACGACAGCTTCTGGACCACCGAGCACCACTTCCAGTACGAGGGCTACGAGGTCATCCCCAACGGCCTGCTCATCAGCGCCTGGATCGCCGCCCGCACCAAGAACGTGCGCCTGGGCGCGATGTTCAACGTCGTGCCGCAGTGGAACGCACTGCGCCTGGCCGAGGACTTCGCCACGCTGCACAACCTCAGCGGCGGTCGCGGCATCCTCGGCGTCGGCCGCGGCACGGTCCCCCGCGAGATCCTCCACCTGAACGACTTCCACGTCTCCATCGGTTCGCACGACAACCCCGATCAGGCCGCCGACGACGCGAAGAACCGCGAGTACTTCGAGGAGCAGATGGACATCATCCATCTGGCACTCACCCAGGAGTCGTTCAAGTACCACGGCAAGTACTTCCAGCTCCCCGTGCCGGGCATCCCCGACCGCGGCGAGACCGTGCAGGAGCTCACGCTCGTGCCGCGCCCGCTGTACCCGTTCCAGACCTGGCAGGCGGCCACCAGCCCGCCCACCGTCGAGTACTGCCCGAAGGTGAACCACGGCGCCGTGTTCTGGAACCAGAACCCCGCGTTCATCAAGCGCATGTGGGACCGCTACGGCGAGGTGCACGAACAGCACCACGGCGCCGGGCTGCCCGTGGGCGAGCAGCGCATGCTCGTCGTCAGCGTGCGCGTCGAGGACACGCACGAAGAGGCCATGCGCACGGCCCGCAACGGCCACGACGAGTTCTGGAAGTTCCTCGGGCCGTACGGCTGGAGCCGCGGCTACATGGGCGACGACGGCAAGCCCGTCGGCCCCGGCCTCATCCCCAGCCTCGAGGAGTCGATGAAGCAGCGCACCATCCTGGTGGGCACGGCCGAGGAAGTGGCCGAGCAGGTGCAGGAGCTCAAGGACCTCCTCGGCTTCGAATACCTCACGCTGTTCCCGCACCTCGCCGGCGACCCGTACGCGAAGGCTGTCGAGCAGATGGGCCGGTTCATGACGGAAGTCGTGCCGCTCGTCTCGTGACGGCGGGTCGATGACCGACAACGCACTGGGTGCCGCGATCCGCGAACGTCGGCTTGCCGGCGAGCTGACGCTCGTCGCGCTGGCCGAGCGCTCCGGCCTGTCGCAGCCGTTCCTCTCGCAGGTCGAGAACGGGCGCGCCGCGCCATCGATGGAGTCGCTGTACCGCATCGCCTCCGCACTGGGCACCACGCCGCAGGCACTGTTCGGGGCCGAACGCCCCGAGCACGCCGCGGCGGTGGTGCGCGCCGGCGTCGACGACGCCCCGGCGATCGACACCGCCGGCGAATCGCTGCGCCGGTTGCTGCTGCCCGGCGACACCCCCTTCCACGTCATCGAGCTCCGCGGCCTGGCCACCGACTTCCTCGAGTCGTGGCAGCACGAGGGGTTCGAGGCGCTGTACGTGCTGGCCGGGCCGATCGAGGTCGAGATCGACGGCACCATCACCGCGCTCGACTCGGGCGACTTCATGTCGTATCCCGCCGATCTCCCCCACCGCTACCGCTCGGCGCTCGGCGGCGCGGCCCGTGTCCTGCTGATCGAGACCCAGCTGCACGCCGCCCAACAGGGAGCCCACAGCACGTCGTGATCTGCGGAGGGGCGTGTGAGCGTCGTCCGTCCCGGGACAGCCCTATGCGACACGCGGCACGGTCACCCACAGCCTCGACTCGGCGTCCCAGCCATGGAACCGCACCTCGATCGACCACGAAACGGAGGGTTTGCACGCCGGCAGGTGGCGCGGAAACCCTCCGTTTCGGCGCCGACGTGCCGACTACTCGGTGGTGCGGCCGGTCCAGGTGAAGTTCGGGGCGCGGCGCTCGACGAACGCGGCCACACCCTCCTGCGGATCGGGGGCCGCGGCAACTTCACGGCCCCACGAGGCGGCGAGCTCGGCGGGCACGGAGCCGTGCGCCAGCACCGCGGCGACCATCTCCTTCGTGCCGGCCTGGGTGAGCAGCGAGCGCTCGGCCAATGTCGCACACAGCTGGGCGAGGCGTGCCTCCACGGCGTCGACGGCGAGCAGCTCGTCGACCAGGCCGATGCGGTGTGCCTCGGCCGCGTCGATCAGGTCACCCGTGTACAGCAGGCGCTTGGCCGCCGGGCCGAGCAGGCGCACGGCGCGCTCGAGCGACGCGGACGGATAGACGATGCCCAGCTTGGCCGGCGTGATGCCGAACCGCGAGCCCTCCACCGCGAGCCGCAGATCGCAGTCGATGGCGAGCGCTGCTCCCCCACCGACGCAGTCGCCCTGCACGACGGCGACCACCGGCTTGGGCAGCGTGGCGAGCGCGTGCTCGGCGGCCATGTTGACGTCCATGAACGAGGGCACACCGTGCGGCCGCTCGGCGAGCAGTTCGGTGATGTCGGCACCGGCGCAGAAGTGATCACCCTCGCCGCGTAGCACGACGACGCGGACTGCGGGGTCGGCGGCCAACCGATGGGCTGCCTCGCCGAGCGCGACCCACATGTCGTAGGTGACGGCGTTGCGCTTCGGCGCGCGCCGCAGCGTGATCGTGCCCACCGACCCGGCAACGGCGACGCCGACTTCGGCGCACGGCACGCTCAACCGCGGACCTGCGCCTCGAACGCTGCGACGCGAGCGAGGAACCTTTCGGGCTCGACGAGATGCGGGTAGTGGCCGAGGCCCGCCCACACCTCGACGGTCGCCGTGGGCACCAGGCCGGTGAGCCACGCCGCGTAGTCGGGACCGGGATCGATGCCGTGCAGCGACAGATACGGCACGGTGATGACGCTCGCCAGCGCGGCCACCGTCGCCTCGAGTTCTTCCACCGACGAGTTCAGCACGGCGTCCCACGTGCCGAGCACGACCTCCTGGTTCGGCGTGCCACGCAGTGCCTCGATGCGGGCCACCTCGTCGGGCGGCAGGGCCCCGTTCATCGCGCCGAACATCAGCGAGATGCCGGTCTCGAACTCGGCCTGGGACCCGGTGAGCAACGAGTCGATCTGACCGAGTGCGTCCTTGAAGTCGGCGAGCGCGATGGGCTGGTCGACGTTGATGATGCCGACGCACTGACCGACCGCCGGATAGGCACTGACCACCACGCCGCCCAGCGAGTGCCCGATGAGCAGTGGCTGCTCGATGCCCAGCGCCTGCACCGTCTCGGCCACGTCGGTGGCGTACGAGATGGGGTCGTACGGGTCGCACAGGTCGCTCTCGCCGTGGCCGCGCAGGTCGACGGCGAGCACGTAGTGGTGCTCGGCCAGGCGGTGCAGCAGCGGATGCCACATGCGGCGGTTCTCGGTGATGCCGTGCACCAGTACCAGCGCCGGGTTGTCGGGAGTGCCCACCAGTTCGTGTGCGAGTTGCATGAACGCAGGCTAGGCGGACCGATAACCTGCCCGGGAACCCTTCCCCACTCGAAAGGCAGCGCCATGCGCACCCGAGCTCTCTTCGCGGCGGCGGCCGCAGCCCTCACCCTTCTCGCTGCGTGCGGCAGCGACTCGAAGTCCGACGGTGCCACTGGCACGACGGCCGGCTCCGACACGACGGGCGGCAGCGACACCACCACCGGTGCGACCGGCAGCGTGAACCCCGAGTTCGCGGACTACTGCGCCAAGATCACCGCGTACAAGGACAACGCCGACAGCTTCGACTCGGTGTTCACCAGCGACACGCCCGACCCTGCCGCCACCGAAGAGGCGTTCACCAGCATGAAGACGCTGCTGCAGGACCTCGCCGACGACGCCCCGGCCGACATCGCCGCCGACGTCGCCGCGGTGAACGACGCGACCGCACAGATCATCGCCATCTTCGACAAGTACGAGTGGGACGTCATCGCTCTGTCGAACGCCGGCGACGACGCGACGAAGTTCCAGGAAGTCCTCAACGACACGACGGTGAACGACGCCAGCACGCGCCTCGACACGTGGGGCCAGGAGAACTGCGGCTTCGCACCCGAAGCGTGATCGACTACGATTGTCGTAGCAATTCACTACGACAATCGGAGTCAACCATGACCTCGCTCTCCGAGCAGGCCCAACGCCACCTCTGGATGCACTTCACCCGCCTCGGGTCGTACGGTGACGACCACGAGGTGCCCGTCATCGCTCGTGGCGAGGGCTGCTACGTGTACGACCAGCACGGCAAGAAGTTCCTCGACGGCCTGTCGGGGCTGTTCACCGTGCAGGTCGGCCACGGCCGCGCCGAGCTCGCCGAAGCCGCCCGTGCCCAGAGCGAGACGCTCGCCTACTTCCCCGTGTGGTCGTTCGCGCACGAGCCGGCGATCACCCTGGCCACTCGTCTGGCCGAGTACGCGCCCGGCGACCTGAACCGGGCGTTCTTCACGCCATCGGGCGGCGACGCCGTCGAGACGGCGATCAAGCTGTCGCGCCAGTACTGGAAGCTGCGCGGGCAGCACGGCAAGACCAAGGTCATCTCGCGGTACCTCGCCTACCACGGCACCACGATGGGGGCGCTCAGCCTCACGGGCGTCCCCGCCATCAAGACGCCGTTCGAGCCGCTCATGCCGGGCGCCGTGAAGGTGCAGACCCCGTATCGCTACCGCTGCAACGACTGCATGAACCTCGGCGCGTGCACCCTCCGATGCGCCGACGACCTGGCGTTGCGCATCGAGATGGAGGGGCCCGACAGCGTGGCCGCGGTGTTCATGGAGCCGGTGCAGAACACCGGCGGCGCGTTCACCCCGCCCGAGGGCTACTGGGCGCGAGTCCGCGAGATCTGCGACGAGTACGACGTGCTCCTCGTCAGCGACGAGGTCATCGCCGCGTTCGGCCGCTTCGGGCACATGTTCGGCAGTCAGCGCTACGGCTACCAGCCCGACATGATCACGTTCGCGAAGGGCCTCACCAGTGGATATGCGCCCCTCGGCGGTGTGATGGTCAGCGACCGCATCGCCGAGCCGTTCCTCGACGACACGACGGCGTTCCTGCAGGGCCAGACGTTCGGTGCCCATCCGGTCAGCTGCGCCGTCGCGAACGCGAACATCGACATCTTCGAGCGGGAGGACATCTGCGGCCACGTGCTGGCCAACGAGGGTCGGTTCAAGTCGCTCATCGAAGGTTTGCGTGACATTCCGCTCGTGGGCGACGTGCGCGGCGACGGCTACTTCCTGGCGATCGAACTGGTCCCCGATCAGGCGACGCGCGGGTTCTTCACCGCCGAGCAGAGCGAGTGGCTGCTGCGCGGCTACCTGTCACCGCGCCTGTACGACGCCGGGCTCGATCTGTCGCGCCGACGACCGCGGCGAGCCGGTCATCACCCTGTCGCCGCCGCTCATCGCCGGCGAGGAGGAGTTCGCCTTCATCGAGTCCACGCTGCGCACCGCCCTCACCGACGCCAGCCGCGAGTTCGCATCGCGGGAGGGCCGGTGAACCAGGCCGCGGTCGACGACACCGACCGAGCCATCATCGAGTTGTTGCAGGCCGACGGCCGCATGCCGTTCACCAAGGTCGCGGCCGAGGTGGGGCTCACCGAAGGGGCGATCCGCCAGCGCGTGCGCGCGGCTCACCGAGGCGGGCGTGATGCAGATCGTCGCGGTGACCGACCCAATGTCGCTCGGAGTGCGCCGCGTGGCGATGATCGGGGCGCGGGTGCAGGGCGACGTGGAGACGACTGCCAACGCGCTCGCCGAGATGCCCGAGATCGAGTACCTGCTGGCCACGACCGGCCGCTACGACCTGATGTTCGAGGTGGTCGCCGACGACGACACCCACCTGATGCACCTGCTCAGTCAGCTGCGTGGCCGCGCCGACATCGTCGAGGTGGAGGCGTTCTCGTGCCTGAAGCTGTTCAAGCAGGTCTTCAGCTGGGGCGCCCGCTGACGAGGCGGGCGGTCAGCCGCCGAAGCGTGGCTCGCGCCTGCCGCGCCCGACGCCGTCGAGCACGTACAGCCCTTCCTTCACACCGACCACGAACAGCCGATCGAGGTCGGCTCCCCCGAACGTGACATCGGTGGGGTGGCGGAACGGCACGTCGATCCGGTCCGCAAGCCCCGATGTGGTGAACCGAACCAGACAACTGCTGCGCGGCAGCGCGCACCACAGGCCACCCTCGTCGTCGAGCGTCGCACCATCGGGGACGCCGTCGCGCCCGTCCCAGCCCAAACCCGTCACGTCGCCGAACACCGACCGCGGCCCCACCGAACCGGTGGCGGCGTCGTAGTCGTAGCGGTAGTACGACGCCGCCGAATCGCCGATGATCAGCGTCATCACACCGTCGAGCACGGCAACGGTGGGCCCGTTCGTGTTCGAGATGTCGTCGTCGAGCATCGTCCACTCGCCCGCCACCGAGTACCGCCACGCCGAACCTTCGGCCGGACCGAGGTTGAGCTTGCCGGTGATGAGGTTGCCGTCGAAGTCGGCGCACATGTCGTTGCACCGCCCGCCCAGCGGCTCGGGGTACGCGGCGACCATCGACCACTCCCCCGTGTCGACGTCGACGCGATGGATGCCATCATCGCCCGTGACGACGATGCGACCCGCCGCGTCGTTGACCATGCCCGACGGCATCGTCGGGCAGTCGAGGGTGTGCAGGGCACCGCGACCGTCGTCGAGCCAATGGATGGTGCGTCCGAGCGTGTCGACGAAGTACAGCCGATCACGCCGGTCGTCCCACAACAGGCTCTCGCCCCACTCGAGCGTGAAGTCGCCGATCCGTTCGATCATCAACTGGTCTCTAGCACAGCCGAACGGCACACCTCGACGGCACCGCAGGAAGGCCGCGAGCGCTGGTTCAATGGGGGCATGCAGCAGTTGTCCGTCCATCCCGAGGTCGCCCAGGCGTTGGCCGATCGCCGTCCCGTCGTGGCGCTCGAGAGCACCATCATCAGCCACGGCATGCCGTTCCCGCAGAACGTCGAAATGGCCACCGAGGTGGAGGGCATCGTCCGCGCCAACGGCGCCGTGCCTGCGACGATCGCCGTGCTCGACGGCGTGTGCCAGGTGGGCCTGTCGCCCGAGCAACTGCACCACCTCGCCACCGTGGGCGGCGTGTTCAAGGCCACCACGCGCGACCTGCCGTGGTTGATGGCCGCGAAGCGAACGGGAGCCACGACGGTTGCGGCGACGATGCGGCTGGCCGCGCTGGCCGGCATCCGGGTGTTCGCCACCGGTGGTATCGGCGGCGTTCATCGTGGAGCCGGGCAGAGCATGGACATCTCCGCCGACCTCACCGAGCTGGGTGTCACCCCCGTGGCCGTGGTGTCGGCGGGCGTGAAGAGCATCCTCGACATCGGCCTCACGCTGGAACGGCTCGAGACGCTGGGCGTGCCGGTGGTCGTCAACGGCAGCGACGACTTCCCGTCGTTCTACAGCCGCACCAGCGGCCACGCCGCACCGCGCCGGCTGGACGGTCCGGTCGAACTCGCTCGTCACCTGTACGCCACCTGGGACGAGCTCGGCCTGACGTGCGGCATCAGCATCGCCAACCCCATCCCCGAGGCCGACGAGATCCCCGCCGACGAGATCGGCGCGCACATCGAGGCGGCGCTGGCCGACCTGCAGGCCAACGGCATCGAGGGACAGGACGTGACGCCGTTCCTGCTGAAGACCGTCGTCGAACGCACCGGCGGGCGCAGCCTGGTCGCCAATCTCGCGCTCGTGCGCAACAACGCGGCCACAGCCGCGAACATCGCGGTGGAGTACGCCAGACTCGTGGCGTGAATCCGCGTCTCACTGTTCTCACCGCCGCGCTCGCCGCCGCCACCCTCGTCCTCGTCGCCTGTTCCGGCAGCGACGGTTCGTCCACCGGCAGCACCGCCGGTCCCGACTCGACGGCCGTCGACACGACCGCTGCGACGAGCACCACCGAGTTGGTGACGACCACGACCGAGCCGCCGGTGACGTACGCGGCCACCATCGACGAGCTGCTGAACATCGGCCGACCGATCGTCCTGGCCCACACCGCCGGCGAGGACGAGTTCCCCGCCAGCACGCTGTTCGCGTTCGGCGAGAGCGTGAAGGCCGGGGTCGACATGCTCGACCTGAACATCAACATCACCAAGGACGGCGAACTGGTGGTGCAGCACGACGACAGCGTCGACCGCAACACCAACGGCACGGGCAAGACCGCCGACCTCACGATGGACGAGATCAGTGCGCTCGATGCCGCGTACTGGTTCAGCACCGCGTGCAGCGACTGCCACGACAAGCCCGAGGCCGACTACCTGTACCGGGGCATCCGCACCGGCGAGAGCGACCCGCCCGCCGGGTACACCGCCGACGACTTCGCCCTGCCGACGCTGCGGCAGCTGGTCGAGCGGTTCCCCGACATCCCGCTGAACATCGAGATCAAGGGCGAAGGCGATGTCGCCAAGCGCACCGCCGACGAGCTGGCGAAGCAGCTGAAGGAACTGGGGCGCGCTCAGGCCACCGTGGTGGCGTCGTTCCAGGACGACGTGGTCAGCTACTACCACTCCATCGACCCCGACACCGAGGTGTCGCCCGGTCTGAACGTGCTCACCGCGTACGTCCTCAGCAACACGCCCATCCCCGACGGCATGCGCATCCTGCAGCTGCCGCCCGAGTTCTCGGGCCTGCAGGTCATCACGCCCGAGTTGGTCGCGCGCACGGTCGCCGACGGGTTGCCGATCTGGGTGTGGCCCAACGATCGCGACCTCGAGAACCTGGCGTCGTACAAGGACTTCCTCGAACAGGGCATCGTCGGCCTGAACATCAACTTCCCTGCGCAGGGCGTGCAGGCCGTGAACGAGTTCGTCGCCGCCAACTCGGTGCAGACGTCGGCCTCGACCGGCTGCGACACCGAGACGCCGACGGCGCCCGGCACGTACCCGCTCACCCTCAGTGCCGCCGGGCTGGACGGCACCTACACGTCGTACCTGCCGCCCGCGTACGACGGCGCCACTCCCCTGCCGCTCGTCCTCGGTCTGCACGGGTGGACCCAGCCGGCCGCGCTGTTCGCCACCGAGTCCGACCTGCCGGCACGGAGCAGCCGCCACCGGTTCGTCGCGGTCACGCCCGACATCACGCGCGACGTCGCCCATTGGGAGACCGCCATCGACAGCGGCGACGTGCAGTGGATCAGTGCGTTGCTCGACGAGGTGGAGTCGACGACGTGCATCGACACCAATCGCGTCTACGTGATGGGCATGTCGAACGGGGCGATGATGAGCTCGACCCTGTCGTGCGCGCTCGCCGACCGCATCGCTGCCGCGGCACCCGTGGCCGGCATCACCGACCCGGCCGGCTGTGCGCCCACCCGCCCTGTGCCGGTGATGACGTTCCACGGCACCGACGACCCGTTCCTCGCGTACGACGGCGGCCTGGGGCCGAAGGCACTCGACCTGCCCGCCGCCGACGGCAGCGGATCTGTCGGCGACCAGGCGGGCACCGGCCTGTCGGTTCCGTCCGACCTCGCCGCTCCGGTGCCGGATCGTTGGGGAGCTTGGGCCGAGCGCAACGGGTGCGAGGGCGAGTCGGTCGACGCTCCGCTGTGGGACGACGTGACGATGTTCACCTTCGCCGCTGACGACGTGTGTGACGCGCCAGCGATCCTCTACACCGTCATCGGCGGCGGGCACACGTGGCCCGGCAGCACGTTCGACCAATCCATCGCCGAGCTCGTCGGCCCGACGACGACGACCATCGACGCCACCGAGTTGATCTGGCAGTTCTTCCGAGCCCACCCGCTGGCGGGCTGACGCGCTACGCCTCGAGCGCGGCGGCCATCTTCTCGAGCGTGGTCTCCATGCCGGCGCTGTTGTGGTCGGCGCGGTCGGGGATGCTCAGGAACCAGCCGGTGACCTTCCGGGCCACCGGGTTGCGGTGATCCTCCCAGTACTGCGTGACCTTCGTGCCGCCGTCGACCGGCTCGAGGCGGAAATCCCCATCCGGCCACGGCCATGCCCGCCGCGCTGACGTCGAACGCGAACTCCTTGCCGGGATCGGCCGTCGTGACGACCGCCTCGGTGGACCACTTCTTCTTGCCCTTGGCGTTGGTGCCCTTGAACTTCGCACCGACGGCGGGGCCGGTGGCGCCCTTCACCCACTTGCCGCCGGTGTTCTCGGGCGAGAACTCGCCCATCCGCGGCAGGTCGCTGATCAACGCGTACACCTGCTCGGGCGACGCGGGAAGGACTCGGGTGACTTCGATCCGTGCACTCATGGCGCTATCTGAACAGATCGCGTGACTGGTCGCGGAGCACCGGGGCGATGGTGGCCGTGTCGTCGACCTCCCACGCATGGCCGCGGATGACCGCGACCGGCACTCGCGACACGTTGCCCTTCACCAGTTCCGCGGCGCCCGCGAGCTCGTCGGCGACGCACAGCGCCTGCACCTTGAACTCGTGACCGTGCGGGTCGACCTGGCCGATGTAGCTGTGGATGGGTTGGATGCCGGCGACACCGATGGCGATGTCGGTCTGCCCCTCACGCCAGGCGCGGCCGAACGTGTCGGAGATGATGACCGCGGCGTCCACGCCGGTCGCGAGGAACGTGGCGCGGATGGCGCGAGCCGACGCGTCGGAGTCCAGCGGCAGCAGCACGGCACGCCCGTGTGCGCCGCTGCTCGACTGGTCGACACCGCTGTTCGCACACACGAAGCCGTGGTGCGTCTCGGTGATCAGGATCGGTCCGAGCTGGCGGACGATGCGCTTCGCCTCGAGCAGCACGATCTCGGTGACGGCCGGGTCCTTGTCCCACTGCTCGGACCACGAACGAGCCCACGGCGACGGCTCGACGTCGGCCAGTTCGACCGTGCGGCCCTCGGCCTTGGAGACGATCTTCGACGTCACGACGACGACGTCGCCGGACTGCAGCGGCGTCCCTGCCGCCGCGGCAGCGTGCAACACGGCAATGCCGAGGTCGGTGCCTTCGACGATCTCGGGGAGGCCCGGGATGCCGAAGATCTGCAGCGAGCTCACGCGGGAAGGCCGGCGAGGAACTCGAGGATGGCCGCGTTCACCGGCTCGGGGTTGGTCAGGTTCGCCGCGTGCGCGCCGCCCACCTTCACCACGCCGCCGCAGCCGACCAGACCGGCCGCCATCTCCTCGGCGTGCTCCATCGTGATCGCGGTGTCCTCGGTGCCGTGCACGACCAGCGCGGGGCAGGTGATCTCGCCCAGGCGCGGGCTGACGTCGTCGCGCGTGAGCAGGCAGCGGGCCGGCTCGGCCATCAGCTCCTTCGGGCGGGCCTGCCACTTGGCGACCCACTTCGGGTTCTCGGCGGGGTCGTCGATGATGATCGTGGCCACGGCGTTGGCCAGGTCGTCGACCGGACCGACGGCCAGCCACAGGTCGACCATGCCCTGGTTCGCGGCGAGCGTGTCGGGGTGGTCGAGGGCCGCGCCGGAGTCGAGCAGGATGAGCGCACGCACGCGCTCGGGGGCGGTGAGCGCGACGCGCAGCGAGAGGTAGCCACCCTGGCTCATGCCACCGACGACGGCGCGCTCGATGCCCAGATGGGTGAGCAGCGCCAGGCAGTCGTCGGCCGAGTCCCAATAGGTGAACGGCTGACCATCGAACTCGGTGAGGCCGAAGCCGCGCTCGTCCCACGTGATGACGCGGTACTGGTCGCGCAACGCGGCGACCTGGTGGACGAACATCTCGTGGTCCATCAGGAACCCGTGACCGAGGATGACCACAGGGCCGTCGCCGCCCGTGTCCTCGAAGTAGATGTTCTGGCCGTTGACCTGTGCGAATGCCATGCGCGGAACGTAGCAGTGGGAAGATGACCGAATGGTCTCCGAGATCTTCGACCCGTCCGCGTGGCACGAGGTGCCCGGTTTCGACTTCGACGACATCACGTACCACCGTGCCGTCGAGCACGGCACGGTGCGCATCGCGTTCAACCGGCCCGAGGTGCGCAACGCGTTCCGCCCGCGCACGGTCGACCAGCTGTACCAGGCGCTCGACCACGCGCGCATGAGCACCGACGTCGGCTGCGTCATCCTCACCGGCAACGGCCCGTCGCCCAAGGACGGCGGCTGGGCGTTCTGCAGCGGCGGCGACCAGCGCATCCGCGGCAAGGACGGCTACAAGTATGCCGACGGCGACACCGAGGACACGGTGCAGGCCGGGCGCGCCGGACGCCTGCACATCCTCGAGGTGCAACGGCTGATCCGCTTCATGCCCAAGGTGGTCCTGTGCGTGGTCAACGGCTGGGCGGCCGGCGGCGGGCACAGCCTGCACGTGGTCAGCGATCTCACGATCGCCAGCCGCGAGCACGGCAAGTTCAAGCAGACCGACGCCGACGTGGCCAGCTTCGACGGCGGCTTCGGCAGCGCCTACCTGGCCCGCCAGGTGGGCCAGAAGTTCGCCCGCGAGATCTTCTTCCTCGGCCGCACCTACAGCGCCGACGAGATGAAGGAGATGGGCGCCGTCAACGGCGTCTACCCACACGCCGACCTCGAGCGCGAGGCGCTGCAGTGGGCGAAGGAGATCAACGGCAAGAGCCCCACGGCGCAGCGGATGCTGAAGTTCTCGTTCAACCTCATCGACGACGGCCTGGTCGGCCAGCAGGTGTTCGCCGGCGAGGCGACGCGGCTGGCCTACATGACCGACGAGGCCCAGGAGGGCCGCATGTCGTTCCTCGAGAAGCGCGACCCCGACTGGTCGCCCTTCCCCTGGCACTTCTGATGCCCGACGCGGTCGTGCCGGCGATCATCACGGTCGACGAACCCGACGATCCCCGGGTGGCGCCGTTCCGGTTGAACGAACGCGGGCTGGCGAACCGGTTGCAGCGCCGTGACGACGGCGGCGACGGCCTGTTCATGGCCGAGGGCGACCTGGTCGTCGAGCGTGCACTCGACGCCGGTTGTGTCCCGGCGATGGCGTTGGTCGACGGCGAGCGGGTGCCGGCGGTGACGGATCGCCTGCTCGGTCGCGTGCCCGTGTTCGCCGGTGGCGACGCGATGCGCCGGTCGATCACCCAGCTGGGCATGCCGTACTCGATCGTGGCGCTGTTCGAACGGCCCGCTCGGTCCACCGTGGCCGAGTTGGCGGCATCGTGCACGCGCCTCGTGCTGGCCGAGGCCGTCGACAACCCGTTGAACGTCGGCAGCATCGTCCGCAACTCGCTGGGTATGGGGTGGCAGGGGTTGGTGCTCGACAGCACGAGCGTCGACCCGTTGGCCAGAAGGGCGATGCGGGTGTCGATGGGCAATTCGCTGCACCTGCCGAACGCCCGCACCCGCGACATGGTCGCCACCGTGCGCGAGTTGGTCGAGGCCGGCTGGCAGGTCGTCGCCCTCACTCCCGCCGACGACGCGCTGCCACTCGACCACGTGCCGGTCGGCGACAAGGTGGCCCTGCTCGTCGGCAGCGAACGCGCCGGACTGACGGAGGGAGCGATGGCCGCCGCCACGCACCGGGCGAGCATCCCCATGCACGCCGGAGTGGACAGCCTGAACGTGGCAGCCGCGACCGCGGTGGCCTGCTGGGCCCTGCGGGCGCGAACTTAAGTTCCTGGAGAACGAACGCCCGTCGCACACCTGGCCGTCGCACCGAGCGTGAACGAACCCGAGGGCGCGCCGAGCCGCTGGAACAGCGCCTCGCGGATGGCATTGCGCCGCGGCTGATCGAGCGCCACGACGAACGCACCCGCCGGGCCGATGCCGGCCATGAACCCGGCCCACAGCTCGTCGAAATCGGAGTAGGTGGACTCGACCTCGAGCGTCGATTCGGTGACGTCGACCAGACCGGCCGCGTCGAAGAGCTCGGCGATCTCGCCTTCGCGGCCGAAGCGCAGGGTGCGCGCTTCGTCGGGTGCCTCGTCGTCGACATCGAGCGCGGCGTCCCAGAAGCTGCGCAACATCTGCATCCCATCGGCGAAGTCCCACACGCACGCCGCGGCAATGCCGCCGGGACGGAGCACGCGACGGAACTCGGCCGCCGCGTCGGCGGGTTCGGACACGAAGTGCAGGACCAGCTGCGCCATCACCCGGTCGAACGACTCGTCGGGGAACTGCAACGCTTCGGCCCGTCCGAGTTGCACCTGGACGTTCGGGAAGCGAGACGCACACGCCTCCACGAACGGTGGCGCCGGGTCGATGGCCACCACGCCGGATGTCCCCACGCGCTGCACCAGCGCGGCGGTGAGTGCACCCGGTCCGCACCCCACCTCGAGGACGCGCGAGCCAGCCGTCACGGATGCGGCGTCGGCGAACGGCTCGGCCAGATGACGGGAGTAGCGCCCCATGAACAGGTCGTACGCGTCGCCACCTGCTTGGAACGAGCGGGCACCTTCGGCTTCCATGGACGGACCCTACCCCGGGCGGGGTGGCGTCAGCCCTTGACGATGTTCAGGCCGCCGTCGTTGCGCATGTGCTCGGCGGCAGGGACGAAGTAGCCCATCAACATGTCGCGGATCTCGCCGGGCGGCGTGCAGCGCTCGACGGCGGCGGCCATGTGCAGCAACCAGTGGTCGCGTTCGGCGGCACCGATGGCGAACGGGTTGTGGCGCATGCGCAGCATCGGGTGGCCGCGCTCTTCCATGTAGGTCTGCGGGCCACCCCAGTACTGGCCGAGGAACAGGGCGAGGCGGCGCTTGGCACCGTCGACGTCGTCGGGCGGGTACAACGGGCCGAGCACGGGATCGGGCATGACCCCCTCGTAGAAGGCGTCGACCAATCGCTCGAAGAACGGCATGCCGCCCACCGCGTCGTAGAGGGACATGCCCTCTTCCTCGGGGGTGGCGTCGGGGGGATTGCTCACCCCGTGGAGGTTAGAGGTCGTCGTGGAAGACGCGCACGGGACCAAGGTCCTCGGCGCGAACGACGATCGGGGTGCGCCCGTCGCAGGGGTCGAGGATCACGAACTCATGCGTGGCGAGCAGCACCAGTGCCGTCGCCGAGTCGCCCTCGATGTCCACTTCGATCACGTCGCCGGCGTGGAGCCGGGTTGCCAGTGCAGTCATTGTTCTCGCCCTTTGGTTCTCGATGCGACTGCATTGCCCGCTGTCGCGCCCGTTGTGGCAAGTACATCGGCACTGGCTGTGAGGGGCTTTACGAAAACTTTGGAGTTTCGTATGAAGGAAAGATGTCGGGCAGCCCGTCGCTGACCTTCACCGGGAACGCCGGCGGCCGCTTTTCGAGGAAGCTGACCACGCCCTCGCGAGCGTCGGGGCTGGCCCCACGGCTGAGGATCCCCCGGGAATCCACCCGGTGGGCCTCCATCGGGTGCGCGGCGCCGAGCATTCGCCACAGCATCTGCCGAGTCAGTGCCACGCTGACCGGCGCCGTGTTGTCGGCGATCTCCTTGGCGATCGCCCGCGCCGTGGGCAGCAGGTCATCGGCCGCGTGCACGCTGCGGACCAGGCCACCGTCGAGCGCTTCGGACGGCCGGGAACACCCGGCCCGTGTAGCACCACTCCGTGGCCTGGCTGATGCCGACCAGGCGCGGCAGGAACCAGCTGCTGCACGCCTCGGGCACGATGCCGCGACGGGCGAACACGAACCCGAACTTGGCGTGCTCGCTGGCGAGTCGGATGTCCATCGGCAGGGTCATGGTGACGCCCACGCCGACGGCCGCGCCGTTGATCGCGCCGATGACCGGCTTGGTGCACTCGAAGATGCGCAGGCTCACCAAGCCGCCCCCGTCACGCGGGATGCCGACGTCCTCGGGGATCTCGTCGCTGCCACCCTTGCTGAACGTCTCGCCGCCGCCCGACAGATCGGCGCCGGCGCAGAAGCCACGCCCCGCACCGGTGACGATGACCGCACGCACGTCGTCGTCCGCGTCGACCTGATCGAAGGCGTCGATGATCTCGCGGATCATCGTGCCGGTGAACGCGTTCAACTGGTCGGGACGGTTCAGCGTGATGGTGGCGACATGGTCGTCGACCGAGTAGATGATCTGCGTGTACTCCATGCGGCGAACGTAGTTCCACGGCAACTGGCGTTCCGTAGCGGAGGCCAGTCCTCACCACGTGGACGCGTGTGTCCGATACTTGGACCCCGGTGGAGTTCATGTCGGCAGGTGTGCACGGGCTGCTGCCTGGCCCGCGCGACATCAGACGTTGTCATGCTCTGGAAGTGGGCGGAGCCGGTTCGCGTCGTGCCGTTGAGCCGTGTGTGTCACATCGCTGAGCGGCGTCCACGTAGTCAGCGGTGTGACACAGACCAGGTCGGACATGAAGACCTCGGGCGTGCCGAGTGCCCGTGCTGTGCGCGCTGGTCAAGGCGTTCGCAACAACGACGTGGGACACACGCTCTCAGACGTCGAGGAACTTGGAGGCTGCGGTGCCGGAGCCGACGGCGCCGACGAAGGCACCGACGAGGATCATGATCATCCACACCGTGTACGGGTAGCCGTCGGTGACGACGAAACCTTCCAGGCCGGAACTGACCGGGAACGCGCGCACGCCGGCGGTCCAGTCGCGGTTGATCAACAGCATGAAGATGCCACCGAGGAAGCCGCCGACGATGCCCTGCAGCAGGCCTTCGAGCATGAACGGGAGGCGGATGAACCAGTTGGTGGCACCCACGAGTTTCATCACCTCGATCTCCCGCCGTCGGGCGAACATCGCGGTTCGGATGGTGTTCCAGATGAGCAGCGCTGACGCGCCCAGGAGTCCGCCCGCGATGATGAGGGTGCGCACGCCGAAGAAGCTCTTCAGCTGACTGAGCACTTCGACCTGTTGATCCGGTGTTCGCACATCGATGACGTTCGGCAATTCGCTGAACGTGTCCTTCAACGTGCGCAGCACCTCGCCGCTGTCCTTGTCGATGGGGGTCACCTTGAAGAACGACGGGATCTTCGGGATGAGCTGCTCGAGCGAATCCTGATCACCGGCGAACAGCGTGTTGGCCACTGCGGTGGCGCAGGTCTCGTCGCAGTACTCGACGTTCTCGATGACGGTGGTCTGGCCGGTGAGCGCGTCCTCGATGAGCTGCACCTGCTCGGGGCCGGCACCGTGCTTCACGTAGACGACCATCTCGACGCCGCCCGTCCACAGCTTCAGCTGGTTGTCGAAGCCGCGCTGGATGAGCAGGGTGAGGCCGAACAGCAGCAGCGAGATGGTGCTGGTGATGATGGTGGCCACGGTGAGCGTCTTGTTGCGAGACATGCTCGCCCACATCTCGCGCAGCGTGTAGCGAAGGCGGGAGATCATTCGTAGACACCTCGTGCCTGGTCGCGCACGATGACGCCTCGATCGAGCTGGATGACGCGCTTGCGCATCATGTTCACGATGCGTTGGTCGTGGGTGGCCATGACCACGGTGGTGCCCGTCTTGTTGATGCGGTCGAGCAGACGCATGATGCCCTCGCCGGTGGCGGGGTCGAGGTTGCCGGTGGGCTCGTCGGCGAGAAGGATGAGCGGCCGGTTGACGAACGCGCGAGCGATGGACACACGCTGCTGCTCACCGCCGGAGAGCTGGTGTGGGAAGCGGTCCTGCTTGCCGGTCAGGCCGACCAGGTCCATCACCGCCGGCACCTGCTGGCGGATCACGTGCCGCGGACGACCGATGACCTCGAGCGCGAACGCGACGTTCTCGAACACCGTCTTGTTCGTCAGCAGTTTGTAGTCCTGGAAGATGTTGCCGATGTTGCGCCGCAGGTGCGGCACCTTGCTGTCGGGCATCTCGTTGATGTTGCGGCCGGCCACCCACACGGCGCCACGCTCGGGGCGCTCCTGTCGGTTCATCAACCGCAAGAGCGTGCTCTTGCCCGAGCCGGACGGTCCCACGAGGAACACGAACTCGGCCTTGTTGACGTCGAAGCTGGCATCACGAAGGGCCGTGACGTCCGTGCTGTACGACTTGGTGACGTTCTCGAGCTTGATCATGGAGTGCTCAACCGTAGCCCGGTCATTCCGCCTCTCGGCGTCGCCACCGGAGGTAGCCCTCCATGAACTCGTCGATGTGACCGTCGAGCACGGCGTCGATCTGGCTGGTCTCGACCTCGGTGCGCAGGTCCTTCACCATCTGGTACGGCTGCACGACGTACGAGCGGATCTGGCTGCCCCAGCCCACCTGCGCCTGACGGCCGGCGATCTTGGCCAGGTCGGCCTCGTGCTCTTCTTCGATCTTCGCCGCGACCATCGCCTTCAGGCGGTTGAGCGCCTTCTCACGGTTCTGCAGCTGGCTGCGCTCTTCCTGGCTGGACGACACGAGGCCGGTGGGCTTGTGGATGAGCCGCACGGCGGAGGAGGTCTTGTTGACGTGCTGGCCGCCGGCGCCACTGGCCCGGAACACCTGCATCTCGATGTCGCTCTCGTTGATCTCGACGTCGGGGGCGTCCATCACCGGCCACACCTGCACGGCAGCGAAGCTGGTCTGGCGGCGACCCTGGTTGTCGAACGGGCTGATCCGCACCAGACGGTGCGTGCCGCGCTCGCCGGTCATCAACCCGTACGCGTAGCGCCCGGTGATGGTGAACTCGCACGACATGATGCCGGCCTCGGCACCGTCGCTGCGCTCGTCGATCTCCAACTGGAAGCCGCGCAGCTCGGCCCAGCGCGAGTACATGCGCAGCAGGATCTCGGCGAAGTCCTGGGCGTCGACGCCGCCGTCCTTGGCGTTGATCTGCACGATGCAGTCGGCATCGTCGTGCTCGCCCGTGAACAGGCTGCGCAGGTCGAGCTGACGCAGCTGACCGCTGATCGAGTCGACGGCGGCCTGGATGTCGGCCTCCTGCGACTCGTCGTCGACCTCGCGGGCCATCTCGTGCAGCAGTTCGACGTCGTCGAGCTCCTGGGTGAGCGCGTCGAACGTGTCGATGTCGCCCTTCACGTTGGCGTACTCGGCGTTGATCTTCTTGGCCAGCTCCTGGTCGTCCCACAGGTCGGGGCGGGCAACCTCGAACTCGAGCTCGGTGAGGCGAGCGCGGGCGACGGTGATCTTCAGGTAGCCCTCGGCGTCGCCGAGGCGGCGGCGAAGGTCCTTGAGGTCGTCGGAGAAGTCACGCATGGGAGAGTCGTCAGGGTTCTGAGGTCAGAGGGTGGCGCCGTGGCACATCTTGAACTTCTTGCCGCTGCCACACGGGCACGGCGCATTGCGCGGCGTCTTGGACCATTCGTCCTTGACGACCGTCTGCTGCTTGGCCGGTGCCGGCGCCGCGGGAACGGCGTCCTCGGAGATCTCGCCCGACGCGGCCGCGGCACGCGCTGCGGCGGCGATGCCGTCGGTGGAGGCGTTCTCGCTGGAGGTCTGCTGCACGTTCTGCACCGTCTGCGCGGGGGCGTCGTTGCGGACGACCTGCACGTGCATGACGTACTTGACGAAGTCCTGGGCGATGCCCTTCATCATCTGGCCGAACATCTCGAAGCCTTCGCGCTGCCACTCGGTGAGCGGGTCCTTCTGACCCATGGCCCGCAGGTTGATGCCCTCCTGGAGGTAGTCCATCTCCTCGAGGTGCTCGCGCCAGCGCTGGTCGATGATGCGCAGCATGACCTGACGCTCGACGTCGCGCATGACCGCTTCGCCGAGTTCGGCCTCGCGCCGCTCGTAGTACGCCTTGGCGTCGGCCATGACGAGGTCGTAGATGTCGTCGGCGTCCTCGAACCGGTCGAGCGCGCTCACGGCGATCTCGCTCGGCCAGAACGTGTGCAGTTCCTTGACGAGGCCGTCGAGGTCCCACTCGTCGGGGGCCTCGGACGACGCAGTGGGTGTCGATGAGCGCATCGATCGCGTCGGAGAGGTACTCCATCGCAGCGCTCTTCAGGTCGGCACCCTCGAGGATCTGGTCGCGGCGCGCGATAGATGACCTTGCGCTGCTCGTTCATGACCTCGTCGTACTTGAGGACGTTCTTGCGGATCTCGGCGTTGCGCTGCTCGACCGTGGTCTGGGCCCGCTCGATGGCCTTGGTGACCATCTTCGCCTCGATGGCTTCGTCGTCGGGCAGGGCTCGGCCCATCACCCAGCTGAGCGCGCCGGTGGCGAACAGGCGCATCAGCTCGTCGTCGAGGCTGAGGTAGAAGCGGCTCTCGCCGGGGTCGCCCTGACGGCCGGAACGGCCACGCAGCTGGTTGTCGATGCGGCGGCTCTCGTGACGCTCGGTGCCCAGCACGTACAGGCCACCGAGTGCACGCACCTGGTCGCCCTCGGCCGAGCACTGCTGCTTGAAGCCCACGAGCAGCTCCTGGTAGCGGGCCTGCGCCTTGGCACGGGCCTCCTGGAACTCTTCGGGCATCTGCTCGATGGGCATCGGCAACGAGAAGTCGTCGTCGAGCATCTCGGGCTCGTAACCCTCCTTCAGCGCCTCGTGACGGGCCAGACCCTCGGGGTTGCCGCCGAGGAGGATGTCGACGCCACGGCCGGCCATGTTCGTGGAGACGGTGACCGCGCCGAGGCGACCGGCCTGGGTGACGATCATGGCCTCACGCGTGTGCTGCTTGGCGTTGAGCACCTCGTGGGTGATGCCGCGCTGGCTGAGGTGCCGCGACAGGTACTCGCTCTTCTCGACGCTGATCGTGCCGACCAGGACCGGCTGGCCCTTCTCGTGCTTCTCGACGATGTCGGCCACGACGGCGCCGAACTTCGCGGCCTCGCTCTTGTAGATCAGGTCGGGCTGGTCGGCGCGGACGGTCTCGCGGTTGGTGGGGATCGGCACCACCTGCAGCTCGTAGGTGTTGCCCAGCTCGGCGGCCTCGGTCTGGGCCGTACCGGTCATGCCGGCGAGCTTGTCGTACATGCGGAAGTAGTTCTGCAGGGTGATCGTGGCGAGCGTCTGGTTCTCTTCCTTGATCTTCACACCCTCCTTGGCCTCGACGGCCTGGTGGATGCCCTCGCTCCAGCGACGACCGTCGAGCACACGACCGGTGAACTCGTCGACGATCTTCACCTCGCCGTTCTGGATGATGTAGTCCTTGTCGCGCTTGTACAGCTCCTTGGCCTTCAGCGCGACCTGCATCTGGTGCACCAGGTTCTGCTGCACCTCGTCGTAGAGGTTGTCGATGCCGAGCGCCCGCTCGACCTTCTCGATGCCGGCCTCGAGCGGAACGACGACGCGCTTGTCCTCTTCCACCTCGTAGTCCACGTCGCGCACGAGCGAGCGGACGATGCTGGCGAAGCGGTAGTACAGCTTGGCGGCGTCGGCCACCCGACCGCTGATGATCAGCGGTGTGCGGGCCTCGTCGATGAGGATGGAGTCGACCTCGTCGACGATCGCGTAGTGGTGGCCACGCTGCGTCTTGTCGGACAGCGTGCCCGCCATGTTGTCGCGGAGGTAGTCGAAGCCGAACTCGTTGTTCGTGCCGTAGGTGATGTCGGCGGCGTAGCTGAGGCGCTTCTCGGCCGGACGGTCCTTGAAACCGGGGATGATCGAGGCCGACCTCGAGCCCCAGGAAGTTGTGGATGCGGCCCATCCACTCGGCGTGGAACCGGGCCAGGTAGTCGTTGACGGTGATGACGTGGACGCCCTTGCCCTCCAGACCGTTCAGGTAGGCGGGCAGGGTGCTGACGAGGGTCTTGCCCTCGCCGGTCTTCATCTCGGCGACCCAACCGAAGTGCAGCGCGGCGCCGCCCATCATCTGCACGTCGAAGTGACGCTGCCCGATGACGCGCGATGCGGCCTCGCGGGTGACGGCGAACGCCTCGACGAGGAGGTCGTCGACCGTCTCGCCGCGATCGATGCGCTGACGGAACTCGGCGGTCTTGCCACGAAGGGCGTCGTCGCTGAGTGCCGCGATGGCGGATTCTTGCGCGTTGATGTCGGGAACCAGGCCCTGGAGGGCCTTCAGCTTCTTACCTTCACCAGCGCGGAGGATCTTGTCGAGAATGCCCATGCGGTTGGCAAGCCTACCGGTGAGGCCGCGCGGTGCCTTGGCATGCCAGACTCCCCGGCCGTGGGTGTACGACTGGTGGACACGGTGATCTTCGACGTCGGAGGGGTGCTCGCGGCCACCGGCCGACACAGCGACTTCGGCAAGCGCTTCCCGGGCGAGGACCCGGCGGTGATCGCACGGATCATCCTCGGCGACTACGCCGAGGACGGTGACCACCCATGGCATCGGCTGGAACGCGGCGAGATCACCCTGGCCGAGAACCGTCAGTTGAACCGCGAGGCGTTCCAGGCGGCCGGCATCACCATCCCTCCCCCGCCGCCGGGCAACTCGCCGATGATCGAGTTCGTGCTCAACGAGCCCGTGGTCCAGCTGGTGCGCGACCTGAAGGCAGCGGGCATCCGCCTCGGTGTGCTGACCAACAACGTGGCCGAGTTCAAGGCGTCGTGGCGACGGATGCTGCCGTTCGACGAGCTGTTCGACGACGTGGTGGACAGCCACGAGGTCGGCGTGCGCAAGCCGAACCCGGCGATCTATCAGCTGGCCCTGGCCAGACTGGGTGCCGAGCCCGGCCGCACCGCCTTCCTGGACGACGTGGCGTCGAACGTGGCCGCCGCCGAGGGCGTCGGCATGCTGGCGGTGCTGGTGGACGAGGACCCCGCGCCGGCAGTGGCCACCGTGCGCAGCTGGGCCGGGCTGGACTGACGCTGCTCGAATTGGCCCGGACCCGGTGTGTGCCGCGCCGACGGCGTGGCCGCCGCAGCGACACAGGTGACACGGGCCACGCCCGCCGCGACCAGTGAGTCTCGTGCCGCGACCATCGTGGCCCCGGTGGTGACGACGTCGTCGACCAGCAGCACGTGCAGACCGGGGCGGCCCGACCTGGCCCGGAACGACGGCCCCTGGAGGCGCTCGGCTCTGGTGCGCCCGGTCTGCGCCGCACCGTGGGAGCGGTAGAGCAGCCGACGACACGGCACGCCGAGCTCCTTGGCCACGGCCCGGGCGAGCAGCTCGGCCTGGTCGAACCCGCGCCGACGGGCGTGGCCTGGGCTGGTGGGAGCCCACGTGACCAGGTCGACCGCCGGCAGGTGCAGACGCCGCACCATCGAATGGGCCAGGTGTCGGGCCACCGCTCGGCGGTTGCGGTACTTCAGGCCGAGCACGACCTGCCGGGCAGCGCCCTCGAACGAGAACGCGGCGGCCACGCCACCGTCGCCGAGCCGGGTGGGCGTGCTGGCCAGGGTGAACCGGCATCGCCGGCAGAGGACGTCGCCGGGCTGGTTGCACCCGGCACAGGAAGCGTTGAGCAGCATGCTCCGCACTCAACCAGAGGGGTGTGACACGGTGCCCAGGGTCCGTTCACCAGGAACTTAAGTTCTGCGGGTCCAACCGCGTCGCTGGATAGCGTCGGGGCGATGTTCCTGCCGCTCCCCGACGACCGCCTGCCCGAGCGGTTCGTGCGCTGCATCGTCGGGCTGGCGTTCTTCGGGCTCGGCATCAGCGTGTTCCTGGCCGCCGACCTGGGCCTGGCCCCGTGGGACATCTTCCACCAGGGCCTCGCCGACAAGACCGGCATCCCCATCGGCATCGTCATCGAGATCACCGGGGTGATCATCCTGCTGCTGTGGATCCCGCTGCGCGAGCGCCTGGGCTGGGGCACCGTCCTCAACGCGATCGAGATCGGCCTGGTCGTGTTCCTCGTGGCCGATCACCTACCCACCACCGACCTGCTCTGGATCCGGGTGCCGTACATGCTCGGCGGCCTGCTCAGCGTCGCCATCGGGTCGGGTCTGTACATCGGTGCCGGACTCGGCGCCGGACCACGCGACGGCCTGATGCTCGGCCTGGCCAAGCGCGGCATCAGCGTGCGCATCGCCCGCACGTCCATCGAGGCGGTCGTGCTGGTGGCGGGCCTGCTGCTGGGCGGCAGCATCGGAGTCGGCACCGTGGCGTTCACGTTCGGCATCGGTCCCCTGGTGCAGCTGTTCCTGCCCCGCCTGCGCCTGCACCACGACGTCACCGTGCTGGCCACCGCCCACTGACCGGCGTCAGAACCAGCGGCCCTGACCGCCCTCCGCCCGTTCGTACCAACGGAGCGAGACGCCGAGGAACCGCTCGTCGCCCTGCGCCCAGCGCAGCAGTGCGGCAGCGCCCGGTGTCTCGAGCTGCAGCATCGTGGCGCGCCCGCCGGTCTCGGCAGGACCACCGGGAAGCTGGACGAAGCCGCTGAGCCAGATCTCCACGTTCGGCCGCGAGTCACCGCGGACCAGGCGGGCCACGAACGATTCCTCTCGTTGCGAACCGAACGGACCGCTGCCGCTCACCCCGGGCTGCGACACGCCGAGCACCTCGCCGCGGTCGAGCACGATCGGCCGGTCGAGCAGCTGTTCGTCGGCGATCACGATCCGGTCAGGATGGACCACCAGCAACCCGGTCCGGCCGCTGAGCCCTCCCAGCCGGCGACCGAGGCGAAACGCACCGAACGCGACCGCCGACGCGGCGACCGCCACGAGCACCGCGGTGCGCCCTTCCCCTCGCTGCACCAGCCCGACGACCGACAGCAGGCCGATGACCATGCTCGAACTGGCCACCACGATGCCGGTCGGGTATGCCCAGAGCTGGGCGAACGACCACTTCCGCTGGTGCAGCGGGAACGCGTTCCGATCGGCGGCCGCGCCCAACGGGAGGACGGGATCAGAACTGATTGCCCTTGTCCAGACTCGACGGCAGGTACGACATCGGGTCGATGTCGGCGCCCACGATGTCCTCGATCAGCGACCGTTCCTTGTGCGCCATCGGCTGCGACCTGAACCAGGTCAGCAGCGCCAGAGCGCCGGGCGTCTGCATCCGCACGACCCGCACCTCCGCCGAGCGTCCGGCGACCAACGACACGCGGACCGGTTCCGCGAGCCAGATCTCGACGTTCGGTGACTCCGGTCCGATCGCGAGCTCGCTCCGTCGGGCCGCATCGCGGATCGCCTGGACAGGGCCGGTGTCGGCCACACCCGGCTGGTTGACATGCAGGATCTTGTGGCGCAGGAGCAACAGCGTCTCGTGCAGCGTCGCGCCGTCGCTGATCTCCAGCCGATCGGGCTGGATGACCAGCATGCCCTTCGCCGACGTGATGGCACCGAGCCGACGCCCCACGGTGTACACCACCACGGCGAGCACGACGCTGACGACTCCGATGACCACACCCGACGACGTGGACGAGTCTCGGGCCGAGCCGAGGGCCGACATGCCCCCGACCAGCAGCACGGCCACCGCGCCGACGATGCCGGCAGCGTGGCCCCTCGCCTGCATCCACGACATCGTCCGGCGGTGCAGCGGGTACGAGTAGGTCGCCATGCGCGAAGTCTGCCAGAACGCGAACTGGGCGGTTTCGTTCCCGGGAACCGGGAGCGAAACCGCCCAGATGGCAGATTGAGAAGGATCCCGCCCAGAAGCCCGGGCGAGGTCGGTCGTGGATCAGTAGCGGTAGTGGTCGCTCTTGAACGGGCCGCTCGGGTCGACGCCCAGGTACTCGGCCTGCTCGTCGGTGAGCTTGGTGAGCTTCACACCCAGCGCGTCGAGGTGCAGACGGGCCACCTTCTCGTCGAGCTTCTTCGGCAGCACGTACACACCCAGCGGGTACTTGTCGGTGTTGGCGAACAGCTCCATCTGGGCGATGACCTGGTTGCTGAACGAGCAGCTCATCACGAAGCTGGGGTGGCCGGTGGCGCAACCCAGGTTCACGAGGCGACCCTCGGCGAGCACGATGATCGCGTGGCCGTCGTCGAACGTCCACAGGTCGGTGCCGGGCTTCAGCTCGTCCTTGGTGGCGCCGCTGCGGGCGAGGCCGGCCATGTCGATCTCACTGTCGAAGTGACCGATGTTGCAGACGATCGCGTTGTGCTTCATCTTGTGCATGTGGTCGACCGTGATGATGTGGTCGTTGCCGGTGGACGACACGAAGATGTCGGCGGTGCCGACGACGTCCTCCAGCGTGGTGACCTGGTAGCCCTCCATCGCGGCCTGCAGGGCGTTGATGGGGTCGATCTCGGTGATGATGACGCGGGCGCCCTGACCGGTGAGGGCCTGGGCGCAGCCCTTGCCCACGTCGCCGTAGCCGGCGACGACGGCCACCTTGCCGGCGATCATCACGTCGGTGGCGCGGCAGATGGCGTCGATGAGCGAGTGACGGCAGCCGTACAGGTTGTCGAACTTGCTCTTGGTGACCGAGTCGTTGACGTTGATGGCCGGGAAGAGCAGCTCGCCCTTCTCGTGCATCTTGTACAGACGCATCACGCCGGTGGTGGTCTCCTCGGTGACGCCCTTGATGGACTTGGCCATGCGGGTCCACTTCGTCGGGTCGGTCTTCAGCGAACGCTGCAGCAGGCCGAGCACGATGGCGAACTCGGCGTTGCTCGCCGTGGTCGGGATCGGGGACCTCACCGCTGGCCTCGAACTCGACGCCCTTGTGCAGCAGCAGGGTGGCGTCGCCACCGTCGTCGAGGATCATGTTGGCTTCCGTCGGCTCGCCGTTGGGGCCGGCCGGCCACGACATCATCTGCTCGGTGCACCACCAGTACTCCTCCAGCGTCTCGCCCTTCCAGGCGAACACCGGAACACCCTGCGGGTCCTCCGGCGTGCCGTTGGGGCCGACGGCCACCGCGGCAGCGGCGTGGTCCTGGGTGGAGAAGATGTTGCAGCTGGCCCAACGCACCTCGGCGCCGAGCTCGACGAGGGTCTCGATGAGCACCGCGGTCTGGATGGTCATGTGCAGGGAGCCCGAGATGCGGGCGCCCTTCAACGGCTTCAGCGGCCCGTACTCCTTGCGGAGGGCACGCAGGCCGGGCATTTCGTGTTCGGCGAGGTGGATCTCCTTACGACCGAACGGGGCGAGCGACAAGTCGGCGACGCGGTAATCACGGCGCGCTGCGAGCGATGACATGGGTGGTTCCTCCGGGAACGAGTCTCCTGGGGTCAGGAGAGGGTGGGAACCGGGCCGGTGCCAACTGGCAGCTCTCTGATCAGCCCGAACGGGCACCAAGTGTAGCGATCAGTTCTTCAAGACGACGGCATACACGTCGAGCAGGTAGTGCGCGTAGCCGGAAGCGTTGTAGACGCGCACGACGCCCTTGTCGTCGGCGGTGAGCAACGCCATGTTCGGCACCGCCACACCCTCGATCGTGTTGAGGTTCGAGACCCCGGGCCGTGCCGAGGCCGGCGGGTACACCGTCATGAAGCTGCCGACCGGCGTCGTCGGGTACTGGCGGCTGAGGCTGGCGTTGGTGAGGTTGCCGAGGAAGCCACGCTGGGCGCCGACCGACACGCCACCGATGTTCACGCTGTTGGCGAACGCCGCGAAGCTCCAGTCCTCGGCCTGCGCCGGACCCAGCGGGACGGCGCCGAACTCGGTCTTGCGCGTGTCGAAGGTGCGGAACGGCGTGGTGAGCGGCACGACTCGCCCGGTGCGCGAGCGTTTCGGCGGCACCGTCCTCGAACCAGCCGACCACGTCGACCACGATCTGCGTGGGGCCGGCGGTGCTGTAGATGCGCACGTTGCCGTCGGCTCCGACCTTGGCGATGGCCAGCGTGGCCACCGTGGTGCCGGCGGGAGCGCTGACGTTGCGCGTGGTGACGGTGCCGGCGTCGGGCAGGACCGCCAGACCGGTGACGGCGGACGGAGCGACCGCGGTGATGTTCAACATCACCGACGAGACCTTCGCCGGCGTGAGCGGTGTGTAGGTGGCGCCGGTGGCGATGTTCTTGGCGGTGCGGATGGGAACGACCAACGGCTGGCCGGCAGCGGCGGGGCCGCTGGGCAGCGACTTGCGGGTGTCGACGATGCGGACCGGCGGCGCGGCACCGACGAGGCGCGAACCTCGGTCGTCGGCCGTGAAGCCCACCGTGTCGACGCCGACGTAGCCGCTGGTGCTGAACCAACCGATCACGTCGACGCGGATGCCGACTCCGTTCGCGGGCACTGCGGTCGTCGACGTGCTGATGGAGATGGTGCCGTTCGAGTTCGGGCGAAGGATGGCCATGTTCGACACGGAGACGCCGCTGCGGAAGTTGAGGATGCTCGCGGTCGGCACCGTGGCACCGGCGTAGGCGCGCAGGAACCCGGCGCTGAGCGGGCGATCGGCGGTGATGCTCGCGGCCACCGCCAACACGTCGCCGGCCGCTGCGCCGGCGGGCAACCAGGGCGTGGTGCTCGTCGGGCCGACACCGAGCAGGTCGATGCTGAACGTCGTGCCGATGACCTTGCGACCCGGCGACGCCTCGTTGATGGCCGGCGTGTCCGAGCTGTAGACCCGGACAGGTGCATCGAGCGCGTGGAATTCGCCACCGGAGCACATCGTGCACGCTGCCGCGACGGGAGTGGCGGGCGACGCCACCGCTCCGGCGACCACGGCAGTGGCACCCAGGGCGAGGACGAGCAGCAACCGGCGGACGGTTCGAGCGGCCTTCATGCGTGGATCAACCTACCAGCGCGCCATCGAGGGGTCCGGTCAGGACGAGAACGTCGGCGTCAGTTCGCCGGCAGCGATGCGGGCGTCGAGCGCCTCGGCCTCGGCGGCCGGCACCTCGATCGACTCGTCGGGCAACATCACCGGAATGCCGTCGCGCACCTCGTAACGACGGCGCAACCGAGGGTTGTACAGGCCGCCGTCGTCACCGAGGTAGTAGAGCGGCCCCTTGTCGACGGGGCAGGCCAGCACGGCCAACAGACGAGCGTCGAGTGCCATGGGATTCCTCTCAGATGCTCGGTGATGAGCGCGAGCAGTTCGGCGACGTGCTGGTCGCACGCGTCGCGGTCGGATGCCTCGAGGTTGAGGCGCAGCAGCGGCTCGGTGTTCGAGGGACGCAGGTTGAACCACCACGGACCGCAATCGACGGTGAGACCGTCGAGACGATCCTGCTGGAACTCGCCGAACTCGCGCGCCACGTGGTCGATGACCTGCTGTGGTGTCGGCGACCGAGGTGTTGATCTCGCCGCTCGACGAGTAGCGCTCGAAGGGCTTGCGCAGCACCGACAGGTCGGTGCCCGAGACGCTGATCTCGTTGAGCATCAGCACGCTGGCGATGAGCCCGCTGTCGGCGCGGAAGTTCTTCAGGAAGTAGTAGTGCGCCGAGTGTTCGCCACCGAACACGGCGCCCGATGTCGAGCATCTCCTGCTTGATGAACGAGTGGCCCGACCTTGGTGCGCACCGGCACGCCGCCGTGCTCGCGCACGACCTCGGGCACCGCACGCGAGCAGATCAGGTTGTGCAGGATGGTGGCGCCGGGGTTCGTGCGCAGCACGCCTGCGGCCAGGATGGCCGTCGTGGTGGAACCGCTGAGGCCACGGCCCTGCTCGTCGACGACGAACACACGGTCCGCATCGCCGTCGAACGCCAGCCCGACGTCGAAGCCGCCGGCCGTGACGCGGGCCTGCAGGTCGCGCTGGTTGGCGGGCTGCAGCGGGTCGGCCGGGTGGTTGGGGAACGTGCCGTCGAGCTCGCCGTACATCACCTCGAGGGTGATCTGCGGCAGACGTTCGAAGACGGCGGGAACGACCAGGCCGCCCATGCCGTTCGCCGTGTCGGCGACGACGCGCAACGGGCGGATGGAGCCGATGTCGATGAACGACACGACGTGGTCGGCGAACGCTTCGAGCAGGTTGCGCGTGCTCAGCGAGCCGGCCGTCGCCGCGGGAGCGGGGCCCTTGCCGTCGAGGACGTCGATGGCGATCTGCTTGACGTCGTCGAGACCGGTGTCCTGACCCACCGGCTTCGCGCCGGCCAGGCAGAACTTGACGCCGTTGTACTGGGCGGGGTTGTGCGAGGCCGTGAACATCGCCCCGGGTGCGTCGAGCGTGCCGGCGGCGTAGTAGACGAGGTCGGTGCTGGCCAGGCCGAGGTCGACGACGTCGACACCCTGTTCCATGGCGCCGCGAGCGAACGCATCGACCAGCTCGACGCCCGACGGACGCATGTCGCGGGCCACGAGCACGCGGTCGGTGCCGCAGAACCGGGCGAAGGCGACACCCAGTGCATGGGCGATGTCGGGGTTGAGCTGATCGGGAACGGTGCCGCGGACGTCGTAGGCCTTGACGATGTCGTTGAGCACCCGTGAATCGGTGGGAGGCATGCGGCCCTACACGCTACCGGGGGGACGCTCGGCGCCCTCCGGAGGGGTGGGATCGACCGTCTCACCAGGGGGTGGTGGCATCTCGAAGATCGAGTCGCTCCACGTCACGTCGACGACGGTGTCGTCGTCGGCGGAGGGCGGCAGCGGATCCGAGTCGGTGATCCTCGATCCGTACTCGCTCCACTGCAGGTCGTCGTCGAGGCCGTCGCCGGCCACCCGGGCGGCGGCCACGGGGATGAACGGGTGCGGCGAGCGGTGGCGCACGTCGCCGACCTTGAACCGCCAGAACACCATCAGCGCGATGCCGAGGAACGTGAGGAGATAGGCGATCTTGTCGATGCCGCTGGAGTCGAAGCTCATCGACACGTGGGTGGACGTCGGGATGACCACCATGAAGTTCGGGGCGACCCGGTACGGGCCCTTGGCCCCCTCCACGGTCCAGTTCGGGAAGTAGCTCACCTTGACGAGCACGGGCACGCCCACCTCGGACACGTCGAAGCTCAGGCTCTGGTCGTCGAGCTGGTAGTTCGACACGGTGATCGGTGTCAGCGCCTTCGGCTCGATGGTGTCGGCGGGCACGACGATGTCGACCTTGCGGCCCGGCTCGAGCGGCTCGGTGCCGACCTGACGGCTCAGGTCGACCTGCACGTCGATGCGCTGCCAGTCGGCAGGACCGTCGTCGGCCGGCATCGCCGCCCATTCCTCGGGGTGCTGGAACCAACTGGTGCCCAGCTCGAGGTTGCGTTCACGCTGGTCGCCACCGCGCTCGTTGACGACCACGGGCTGGGTGGTGAGCGGCACCACGACCGGCGAGTCGTCGACCGTGTAGACCTTCCACGGGCCGGTGGTCGCGACCAACTGCAGGTCGCTGCGGGCGTCGGCTTCGTCCTTGGCCGCCTTGGTGAACACCATCAGGTACTTGATGCCCATCTTCTGCATCATCGGAACACCGACCGCGGCGTCGTTGTCGGTGTACCGGAGTTCGCGCACCGGGTTCGAGCTGTTCTCGCTCATCGCCGCGGCGGTGAGGAAGTGGTACGGCGTCGTGCCCGAGGCCTCGAAGAACAAGCCCTCCTGGCTGGCGATGCAACCGTCGGTCCAGTGCGGCAGCAGCATCAGCGCCATCGTGGTGCCGTAGGCGCCGGTGTCGCCGTTGTTCTCCCACAGCGCGCGGCCGCACCCGAGCTCGGGGTCGGTGCTGTCGCCCAGACCGGCCATGGTGTCGATGACGCCCTTGTACTCGCCGTAGGCGGCGCGGCCCTCGTACCCCATGAAGTTGTACTTCGTCCACCCGTCGGACAGCGCGTCCTTCGCCGACGGAGTGAGCGTGATGATGTCCCAACCGAAGAGGCCCCACGAGTAGACGGTCTTGTCGTTCTTGGTGACGAACTTGGCGCCGGGCATCTCCTGGAACGAGAAGCAGCTGCACGACGAGCACGACCAGGGCCACGACCGAGGCGGTGACCACCCCCGACACCCACACGTCGCCGCTGGACACCGGGCGACCGCGCACGCCCTTGATGACGAAGTGGACGGTGTCGACGATGCCCACCATGCACAGCAGCAGGCGCACGAGATACAGGAACGGCAGCACGCGCGGGTTCCACAGCAGACCGATGACCGGCAGGCTGTCGCGTGCCACGTAGGTGAGGGCCATCAGGGCGAGGCACATGATGCCCAGCCACGCTCCGGTGAGGTTGCGCTTGACCACGCTGCTGACGAAACCGACCACGGCGAACACGCCGACCAGCAGGTCCCAGAACACGGGGTACTGGAAGAACATGTCCCAGAAGCTGTCGCCGCCACCGTCGGGACGGAAGCCGTACTTCATGTCGGTCATGTACTGGTGGTTGAACAGGAACGGAATGATCCAGAACGCGCTGAGCAGCACGGCCGACAGCCCCATCGTGAAGCCGTACCAGAAGCGCGTCTTGTCCATCCACACCAGCCACATGAGCACCGCGCCCATGACCACGAAGATGGCAGCACGATGCCGTGCGACAGGATCGCCAGCGCGAGCAGGAGCGCCGTCCAGTTGCGGTACTTTCCGGTCTCGAGGCCGCGGGCGAACAGACCGAAGCCGAGGATCGCGAACGAGAGCGCGATCGAGAACGAGAACTCGCCGGCCATCGTGCTCTTCACGTTGCCGCCGTAGATGCTGAAGCTCTCGTCGAACAGGAACACGACCGCCGCCAGCGCCATGAGCTCGGGGATCGGGTAGACGAAGCGGGCGAGGCGACCGAACGCCCAGCAGCAGAACGGCAGGGTGACGATGCCGAGGCAGGCGACCACCTTGAACGCCACGCCGTACGGCAGCACGATGTTCAGGACCACGATCATCAACGCCGGGATGACCATGTAGAACCGGTACAGCGGGAAGCCGTTGTACCAGTAGTTGCTCCACCCCTGGATCTGGAAGTTCGGCAGCAGGTGGTCGCGCAGGTAGGCCGGGGCCATCACGTGGGCGCCCATGTCGCCGCCGGTGGGCGTGTTGTTCTCGAACACGAGGTCGAGGTGGATGACCTTCATGATCGCGAAGGTGCACCCACCGACCACGACGAGTGCCGTCAGGTACTGGGCGATGCGCGCTGCCGGCCACGGCCGGTTCAGCCAGTTCATCGGGCGGCGGACGATGCGCCGACCGACGCGACTCGCGGTGGACGGCGTGGGCGCCGCGACGGCGGGGTCGACGAGGTCGTCGCCCGCTGGGTCGGACGGGCTGCCGAAGGGATCGTCGAGGAGGAGATCGGAGTCGCTCATGCCGCTGCGCATTGTTTCACGCCGGGGCCCGCGGATCGGGTCAGGTCGGCCCTCATGCGGCGACCGCGACCAGCACCAGACCGGTGGCGTTGAACGACATGTGGGCCACGATGCCGAGCCCGAGTCGACGGGTGACGAGCGCGCACGCGCCGAGCACCATGCCGACGACGAACAGTCCGGGCGTCTCGACCGGCTGGAAGTGGACGACGGCGAACCACAGGGCGACGACCGCGACACCGACCCAGTCGCTGAGGCGACGGGTGAACGCGCCCTGCAACAGACCGCGGTACACGAGCTCCTCCACGACCGGCGCGCCCACCACGACGACGAGCACGAGCAGCACCAGACCGAACCCGTGAGCGCTGTCGAACAGGTCGCGCGCCCGTTCCTGCACCTTGTCCTGGGCGAACGTGTCGGGCCAGAGCGCCTCGAGCGGCCAGTACAGCAGCGGTATCAACACCAGCTGGGTGATCACGCCGATGGGCACACCCAGCAGATCGCGGGCGCGAACGACAGACCCCAATCGGCCGCGAACGAGCCGATGCCGAACTTGCGCCCGGCGCTCCACAGAGCGGCCAGCAGCGGCACCCATCCGGCCATCGCCGTGGCGAACAGCCAACCGGGGCCGGCCTCGGCGACGGTGTCGGCACCGGAGGCGACCTGCACGGCTGCGGCGCACACCTGGCCCGCCATCCAGGCGACGACCCACAGCAGGCACGCCTGCGGCAACGGCACCTGGGCGCGGTCGAGATCCGAGCGCAACGGAGACAGCTTCGGCGACGACACGACGGGCGAGCCTACCGGTGCGGTGCGGCCGGGGTCGGCGCGGCGCGGTGGCTCAGCCGGCCAGGCGGGGCACCGACGAGTACGCCAACTGGCGGCGAGCCCGACGGTCCTCGAGGCGCCACCCGTTGGGCACCGAGAGGCGCACCGTGTGCCGCTGGCACAGGTCGTAGCTGTGCGGATCGCGCTCGTCGGACAGGTCGTCGAGCCACACGAACGACTGGGCGTACTGGAACGAAAGGGTCGAGATGGCCTCTTCGGCACATCCGGAGCGGGAGCACTGCCGACGCATGCGAACACGCTAAATCAGCCCGCGTGGCCAGTGGTGGATACGGGCCGTAGCATTGCCCCATGTCCAACCTTCCTCCGCCGCCCCCGCCGCCGCCGCCGGGGCGTGGCCAGCAGCCTGGCCAGCAACCTCCGCCCGGTGGAACGAAGCGCCCGATGGGCGGATGGCCGCGCTGGACCATTCCGGTCCTCCTCGCGGTCCTCGTCGGCACCCTCCTGCTGAACCAGGTGTGGCCGGGCGAGACGGGCGAGAAGCTCAGCTACACCGACTTCATCACCGCGGTCGAGGCCGACAAGGTCGTCACCTTCACGCTCACCAACGGGACGAACTCCATCGAGGGCGAGCTCAGCGACGGGTCGAAGTTCACCACCACGGTGCGCGACAACTTCCCCGACGAGTCCGAGCGGACGCTGCTCACCGAGCACAACGTCAACTGGACCACCAAGGAGCCGTCCAGCAACTGGCTGCTCAGCTGGGCCAGCCTGCTGCTCCCCTTCGTGCTCATCATCGGCTTCCTGGTGTGGATGAACCGCCGGGCGCAGGGCCAGATGGGCAACGTCATGTCGATAGGGCGTTCCCGCGCCAAGACGTACTCGGCCGACAAGCCGTCCACCACGTTCGCCGACATCGCCGGCTACGAGGGCGTGAAGCAGGAGATCACCGAGGTCGTCGACTTCCTGCGCATGCCCGAGCGGTTCCGCGAGATCGGCGCCCGCGTGCCCAAGGGCATGCTCCTGGTCGGGCCTCCCGGCACCGGCAAGACCCTGTTCGCCCGCGCGGTCGCCGGTGAGGCCGGCGTCGGCTTCCTCAGCGTCACGGGCTCGGACTTCATGGAGATGTTCGTGGGCGTCGGCGCCAGCCGAGTTCGCGACCTGTTCGCCCAGGCCCGCAAGCTGGGCCGGGCCATCATCTTCATCGACGAGATCGACTCCATCGGCCGCAAGCGCGGCGCCGGCCTCGGTGGCGGGCACGACGAGCGCGAGCAGACGCTGAACCAGATGCTCGCCGAGATGGACGGCTTCGAGACCAGCGAGGGCATCGTCATCCTCGCCGCGACGAACCGCCCCGACATCCTCGACCCGGCGCTCCTGCGCCCGGGCCGCTTCGACCGCCAGATCGTGGTCCCGCTGCCCGAGAACGAAGAGCGCCTGGCGATCCTCAAGGTGCACAGCCGCGACAAGCGCATGGGCCCCGACGTCGACCTCGAGGTCATGTCGAAGGCCACCCCGGGCATGAGCGGCGCCGACCTGGCCAACCTGGTCAACGAGGCCGCGCTGTTCGCCGTGCGCCGTGGCAGCAAGCAGGTCGAGCGCATCGACTTCGAGAACGCCCGCGACCGCGTCGTCATGGGCGCCCGCCGCGAGAGCCTGGTGCTCAGCGCCGAAGAGCGCCGCGCCACCGCCATCCACGAGGGCGGTCACGCCATCCTCACCGTGGTGCTGCCCAACGCCGACCCGCTGCACAAGGTCACCATCCTCCCCCGCGGCATGGCCCTGGGCGTCACCTGGAGCCTGCCCGAAGAGCGGCACACCTACTCGAAGGAGTACTTCGAGGACGTCATCTGCCGCGCCATGGGCGGCCGCGTCGCCGAGAAGATCATCTACGGCCACGTCAACTCGGGCGCCGCCAACGACCTCGAGCAGGCCACCAGCATCGCCCGCCGCATGGTGCGCGAGTGGGGCATGAGCGACGCCGTCGGGCCGATGGCCTGGAGCGGACACCAGCAGGTGTTCCTCGGCGAGGACCTGATGACGCAGGGTCGCGAGTACAGCGACGACACGGCCAAGATGGTCGACAGCGAGATCTTCCGCATCCTCCACGAGCAGGAGGCTCGGGCGACCGAGATCCTCGGCCACCACCGGGCTGCACTCGAGGCCGTGGCGGAGGAGCTGCTCGAACGGGAGACCATGGACGGCGCCGACGTGGCCCGCCTGGTGCAGGACAACCTGGCCGACTCGGTGAGCCCCGAGAACGACCACGAACAGCCCGTCGGCGACTGACCCACGGACCAACGAGCGACCTGGGCACGAGGCCTACCGGAGCGAACCCGACAGCACCGGAGACTGTCGCGATCACTCGGTCAGGGTTGATCTGCCGGAGAACCGCGGCACGCAGGTGCGTCGGCGACTCGTCCGGCTGGTTGCCCAACTCGGGTTCGGGTGAGCTGCCCGGCTCGCGCGCTTCGGCGACGGCGGCCCACAGGTCGGTGGCACTGACCGGTCCGGCGAAGCCGCGGTGCACGACGCCGTCGGCGTCGGCGATGGCCACGATGGGCACGGCCTGGATGTCGTACTTGTCGTGCAGCGCCTTCGACGACGGGAACTCGACGTCGACGACGGCGACCTCCTTCGACTCGAGCACCGCCGCCTTGCGCAGGACGTCGGCACACGTGTGGCACGTCGCCGACGAGAACACCACGACCACCCACGGGGCGGTGGCCCCGGGGAAGTCGGCCCGGTCGAGCTGCGCCGGCACCACGAGTGTCGGCTGCGTGGGTGCTGCGATGGTCTGACGACGGCGCAGCACCAGTCCGACGCCCACGGCGAGGGCCACGACGACGACCGCGACGATCACCTGCGCCACGTCGGACCGCCGATCAACCGGGCATGGCCAGCGAACCGCTGCGGCCGCGGAGGTCGCCACCGCGGGGCAGGAGTCGCTCGACGACGATGCGTTGCGTGGACTCGACGACGAGCGGCACGCCCAGCGCCGCGGCTTCGTCGGGGATGGCGATGGTGATGACGCCCGACTTCGGCAGGGCGATCTCCTCCAGACCGGGTACGGGCACTTCCCCGCCGGGGCCGAGCGCCTTCACCGTGACCGTCCCGTCGAGGAAGTCGAGGTTCATGACGACGAGCACGTTGTCGACGGCGAGGTCGGTGCCGATGGCCATGCTCCACCGGGGGTAGCCGGTGAACACCTGCGGCGCGCCGAGCACCACCGTGGTGGCGAAGCCCGCGTCGCCCGCCTTGCGGGTGATCCCTCGCTCGACGACGATCGATGCATCGCCTTCGGTCGAGAAGGTCATGCCGTGCCGACCTGTCGGGCACGCCGGCGAACTCGGCGGTGGTGAACGAGATGACGTTGCCGGCGGACACCGTGTCGGTGCGGTAGCCGACGAACTCGGGATGGTCGTTGATGCCCCAGAAGTTGCTGGTCACCGTGACGTCCTCGTCGCTCGGGTTGTAGATGCTGTAGCGCTCGAACGTGACGTCGGGGCCGGCCTCGCCGTCGGCGAACCACCACTCGCTGGACAGGCTGGGCGACCCGAGCGTCATCGAGTAGCCCGAACGCTCGCCCAGGTACGTCTGCGCCCGCCCGGCCACGACCCGACCGCGACTCGCGTTGACGGTGACCGCGAGGATGGCTTCGTCCTTGGGCATGTTGGCCTCGGACACCACCACGACGGAGTTGCCGGGCACGGGATAGCCCTGCAGGTTCTGCGGCTCGCGGGTGCCGTCGTTGCTGGCGAAGGTGAAGTTGAGGATGGCGTCGTCGGGGAACGGGTTGGTGATGACGAGGTCTTCCCTGCTGCCGTTCAGCGTGTAGTTGTCGGCGAAGTACCAGTCGGTGCTGGTGCTGTTCGAGCACGCACTGACGGCGTTGCCGGCCGACGAGTTCGCCTGTTGCTCGACGTACCCGCCACCGCCGGCGATCTCGACCATCGCGGACAGGTACGTGCCGGTGGGCTGCACCTCGGCGAGCACGACGGTGGACGTGGTGCGCGGCGCCACCTCGAACGCCCGCTCGCCCACCGGTGTGTCGGGCGTGTCGGAGTACACGGTGACGTGTCCCTGCAGAGGCGCGTCGGTGGGGTTGGCCACCGTGACGAAACCGCCCGAGGCGCCTTCGGCGTTGGGGACCCCGGCGCAGAACCACGTGGAGTTGATGAACGACGCACTGGGCACGAACGGCAGCGTCGGCTGGCCGAGCGCGGCGAACGTGGGCGTGGTGGGCGGCGGCGTGGTCGAGAACACGCCGAGCGGGAACAGGGCGAGCAGCGCCACGGGCACCAGGACGAACAGGACGAGCGCAGGCAGACGACGGTTCACGACGGCTCGTCCTCGATGAAGTGCAGCGCGTTGGGATCGTCGGTGGACTCGGCGGGGATGACCGGCGGGTCGAACGGCGACGTGAGGTCGGCGATCGGCGACGTGTCGGTGAGCACCGCGAGACGTCGCCGCGGCAGCAGGTAGCTCGACCGGACTCGGCTGGCGGCGAACAGCAGGGCGATGACGATCAGCAACTGCAGCACGATCCAGATGGGACGGATGAACCCCGTGTCGTACGACAGCACGCCGTCGCCGGCGGTCGGCACGTCGAACGCGAGCGTCGAGCCGAAGGCGCGCCGACCCGGCACCTCGGTGCCGTCGACCGTGAGGTGCCAGTCGGGGTCGTCGGGGACGGCGATGTGCAGCGTGCCCGGCGGCAACGGGCCGACTGCGTCGCCGCGATCGGGCGCACCGACGGCCCACGGCGTGGAGCCGCGCAGGTCGCTCTGGGTGACGGCCTCGCCGCCTGCCTGCTGACTGGCCTCGGCCCCGTCGGCGGTGAGCGTCGCCCGTGTGGGCGTGTACGCCGTGTTCTCGTAGACCAGGTAGTTCGGCGGCCGGGTGAGCGGCGACGCCAGATCGAGTTGGTCGTCGAGCACGTCGGTGAGGCCGTTCGGTGCCGGCAGCGGCGCGCTGATCGTGCCGTTGAACCCGTCGGCGAGCGGCACGACGATGTAGCGGATGCCGTACTGGGCGAGCAGGCGTCCGCCGCGCAGGGTGAACCCGCCCGACATCTGCCGCATCGCGGCCGCGACCTCCTGCTCGACCGACGTGGGCGTGCCCGAGTAGCGCTCCTCGAGGTACAGCGGTCCGTCGTCGGTGATGGCGTAGCCGACCCCGGGCTGGTAGGTCCACGCCGCGACCGGCATGGCGGCGGGGTCGCCGATCCAGAGAATGCGGTAGTCGCCCTCGGCAGGGTCGACGGGGAAGCTGCTGAGCACGCTCTGCAGCGTGCGGCTGGGCATGTTCCACCGGCCGTTCGCCGTCGCCAGCACACCCGGCACGACCCCCACGACCATGGCCACCATGGCCAGCACCGCCAGCGGCTGTCGCCAGCCGAATTGTCCGAGCAGGACGTCGGTGTCGAACGCGGCGACGACGCAACCGGCGGCGATGGCCATGCCGACGGCGACGGGAACGAGCATCACGCCGGGCTCGGGCATGCGGAACGGCAGGGCGGCGCGGTCGTCGAGGATGGCGAGCGCGCCGAACACCGACACCAATGCAGCGGCACGAACCGCCCACGTGAACCGCCACGAACGAGCGACGAGCGGCGCGGCGAAGACGGGGAGGAACAGCACCACACCGAGGATGGAGAACTGCAGGTCGCCGACGCCGAACTGGGCCAACGACCGCACCCCCAGCGACCGCGAGCTGGTCGGCGGCACGCCGACGATGGCGGTCCATCCGTCGCTGCCCACGAACGTGCTCGCCCAGGGCAGGTTCAGCAGCAGTGCGGCGGCGAGTGCACCGATGCCGCCGACCGCCATCACCGCGGCCGGGCGCCAGGCACCGCCGCCGATCAGCGTGGCGACCGCGAGGACGACAGCGACACCCACGAGCAGCACCGCGGACGACGGCGCGAACGCGAACGCCGTAGCGGCGATGAGCACCAGCTGAGCGAAGATGCGGACGCGCTTGCGGGTCGGGACCTCGCGCACGGTCTCGCTGTCGGGTTCGACGTCGACCCAGCGGGTGTCGAGACCGGCCAGACGCCGCAGCAGGTGCACCACCCACGGCACCATCGCGTAGCCGACGAGGGCGCTCCACCGACCGGCCGAGAGCAACTGCGACGGCAGCGGGACGGCGGCGTAGACGACGAGGACGGTGATGCGGGCGCGTGCGGTCGGGAAGATGGTCGCCAGTCGCCACGCGCCCAGATAGCCGGCGACGAGCAGTCCGATGACGGCGAAGGTGTGCAGCAGGCCGGTGTGGAACAGCGTGCCGATGCTGAGCAACGCGGTGGCGCCGATGGCGGTGGGCACCGGGCTGCTGCTGCCGAGGCCGTGCCCCGACCAACCCGAGAAGTAGTCGCCGAGCATCTCGGCCGGGCTGCCCTTGAAGCGGAGGAACTCGCCGAATTGGGGCACGCCGTCGGCGATGACCTTGCGGCTGCCGACGATGAAGAACAACAGCACTGCCAGCCACGCCAGCACCGGCGCGCTGCCGGCGCTCTGCGCGCCAGCGGCGCTCGTTGCCCAGCTCGGGGTCGACCGGTCGGCTGTCGCGAGCGCGCAGGTAGGCCGACAGACGGGCGCTGCCACGCAGCTGCAGCCCGGCGACCTCGGTGTCGGGCACGTGCCGCAGCGGGGCCACGATGCGACGTCGCCGCAGGTAGGAAGGAATGCGCGGCACCATGCCGATGAGCGCGGTGAGCCCGGCGAGCGCTTCGCGGAACCGACCGCGCGAGCGCCAGGAACAGCGATTGGGCGATGGTGACGAGCACCAGTTGCAGCAGGACCCAGGGCAGCCGCCGTGCACCGGTGAGCGTGGCGACGCTGCGCATGCGGGTGCGCGCCCGCGGCCCGATGACGGGCACGTCGGGACGGCGTTCGGTGAGCCGCTCGCGGTGACGAGCCCTGGCGGCCGGGCACGACCACGACGCGAGCGCCGCTGAGGTGGGCTCGCCAGCACAGGTCGACGTCGTCGCCGAAGTACTCGATGCTGGGGTCGAACCCGCCGATGGTGCGGAACAGGTCGGCACGGACGAGCAGGCACGCACTGGGCAGCGCGAACACGTCGCGGACGGCGTCGTGCTGCTCCTGGTCGTACTCCCCCGGCTCGACGAGCGGATCGACGTCGGCGTAGCGGTCGACACCGAGGCCGACGTGCTGCAGCACGGTCGGGTTCGTCCCAGGTCACCAGCTTCGGCCCGACGATGCCGGCGTTCGAGCGGTACAGCTCCTCGACCAGCAGGCGGATGGCCGACGGCTCGAGCGCGACGTCGTCGTGCAGGAAGCAGAAGAAGCCGTTGTCGCCCTCCACGAGGCGCAGGACCTCGTTCGCCGCGGTGCCGAAGCCGGGGTTGCCGGTGACGGCACGCACGAACGCGTTGGGGACGTGCTCGCGGATGCGGGCCGGCACGTCACCGGGTTCGCCCACCACGAGGAACAGCAGCTTGAGGTTGCTGTAGTCCTGGCGCGTCAACCCGTCGAGCACCTCGTCGAACCAGTCGTCCGGCTGGTGCACGACCATCACGGCCACGACGGGCGGGGCGATCGTTCCGGCGGCTTCCACGAAGGCTCAAGGCTAGCCGTGCGCGCCGGACTACGACCGGCACCCCCATCAGTCAGCCACCCACCGTCCTCACCACGCAGACGGAAGTGCTTGCAAAAGTTAGCACTCTGCGCTACACTGCAATCAAGCCTCCCGATAGCGGATCCCCCATCCCAGAAAGGTCCCACCATGGCCACGCTCCCCAAGCCCGACCTCAGCAAGATCGAATTCCCCCGGATCGACTTCTCGCACCTCGACGCCGCGAAGGCCGTCGACACCGTGACCGCTGCGCTGCGTGACGGCGCCTACATCACCATCGGACTGGGCGTCATCGGCGTCCAGACCGCCTCCGAAGTGGCCAAGACGACCGCGACGAAGGCACAGGAGATCGCCAAGCAGTACACGAGCAAGCTCGAGACGGCGACCAAGCAGTACAACGACAAGGTCCAGACCGCCACGAAGCAGTACGGCCACAAGGTCCAGACCGCCACCAAGCAGGCCCGCACCGCCGCCGGCACCGCGACCAAGCAGGTCAAGGGCGTCGTTCGCAACGCTGCCTGAGGCAGTTCCACCTCGGCGTCAGGCGAACCAGCCGTTGACGTCGACCAGCACGTGTGTGGCCGCGCTCGCGGCGATGCACCACCGGCCACTGGCATCGTCGGATCCGACGACGCTGGTGGCCGCTGCGTTTCCGGCTGCGTACCGCACCATCGAGACCGCGGGAACCGGGCTCTGGCAGGGGTGCACGGTCAGCCACCCGGTCGATGCCGCGCCCACTGCGGTCACCTGGCCGGCCACGGCCTTCAGTGTGGCGGCCGCGGGCAACCCGGCGCGGCCGGCGAGCGTGAACGCCCGGTTGGCACCAGCGGTGAAGCCACCTGACAGACCGAGGTTCTTGCGCGTGTCCATCACCCGCGTCGGCGTCGAGGCGTAGTACTGCGTCGTCGCCGCAGCGCCGTACCAGCCGCTCACGTCGAGGGTCACGTGCATGGCAGCGCCCAGGAAGACGCACACCTCGCCGGTGGCGGCCAGGCCCACCTCGACGTGGTTCGTCACAGCGATGCCCTTGGTGGTGTTCAGCGATGTCACACCAGGACGCGATGCGGTGCACGGGTACACGGTGAGGTACCCGTCGCCCGCGGCGGACAGCCCCATCACGGTGAGCGCAGCGGCGGAGGCACCTGCGGGCACCTTGGTCGTCGCACCCACCTTGACGCGCAGCACGGTCCCGGCGGGCAGCGGTGTGCTGCGACTGCGCGAGTCGTACAGCCGAGTCGGAACGACCGGCTGGTACTTCGCGCCCGACCCTGCAGCGAACGTGCCCGTCAGATCGACGATCACGTCGGTGGTCGAGGCGCTGTAGACGCAGAAGGTCCCGTTGGCGGCCAGGCGAACGATGCTCGCCCCACCGACCACGCGACCGGCCACGGCCTGCACCGCCGACGCCTGGGGCCGCGTCGTGCCACACGCATAGGCGACGACGTACCCGCTGGCCAGCGGTTTCACCGAGGTCACGTTCACCGCGACCGACGTGACCGAGGCGTCCAGGCCGGGGTCGACGACCATCGTGCAGCCGGCACCGAGCGGCGCCTTCTGGGTGCCCAGGCCGCTGCGCGTGTCCACGATGCGACGCGGTCCCACCGGCGTGAAGCGGGCCGCAGGGGCGACCTTCAGCGCGCCGGTGACCACGGGCGCGACTCGGGCGCCGCACAGGGCGGTGGGTGCCGGCGGCGAACTGGCGCCTCGCACGTTGAACCAGGTGTCCTTGAGTCCCATCTTGCTGCGGAAGTCCGCACCCGTGACCGACACCGAGCCGGCCGAACCCGAGAGCGTGAGTGTCAGCACCCGCCCACCCCACTCGCCGAACCCGTTGCGAGAGGTGACGGTCAGACCGGAGAACGTGCCGATGGTCGGGTACTTGGCGCTGATCGCCGTCCCCGTCAGCGAGACCGACCACGAGTGGTTCGGGTTGAGGGCCGTCGCGTCGCCGGCGTCGGCCACTGCCGGGAACGGCGTCAGCGGATGCGAATTGGTGGCCGTGTACCCACCGTTGGACGCGGAGAACATCGTCAACGCCACGGCTCCGGTCGTGGAGCCGACCTTGCGCACCACTCCCGCCGTGGCGAGTACTGCGGCATCCGTGGACGCGGCCTCGACCTGGCGAACGGTTCCCCCGGCGACGCGGTAGGCGACACCGAAGTAGGACTGGCAGACCATGTCGCAGACGTCGGAGTACGTCGACGGGGTCGACGCTGCCGGATATGCCAGCGCATAGCTGCGTGCGGCGACGGCCTGGGCCTGCAGCGCCTGCGCACCCCGGCCCCCACCGTCGTCGGCCCACCCGGGCGACATCTCCATCGCGATCACCGTGCGCAGGTACTGCTCGAGCGGGAGCTCGTTCACGGTGCGGTTCACGTTGCTCGCGTCGTTGATCGCTCGGATCGTGCCGCGGTACCACCGGACGGTGCCGCTCGGCTCGCAGGTGGACAGCAGTTGCGCGGTGGTCGTGACGGTCGTCGAATCGACGGCGGTGCGGATCTCGACCTTCTCTGGGACCGCGGCGTTCACGAGGGTCCACCCCGCAGCCACGGGATCGCCGGTCGACGACGGGCAGCGCACCGCGTCGGCCCGGGCCCACACCGAGTACGTGCGTTGGGTCGCCGACTCGCGCACGAGCACCGACCGCCACGGCCCGCCGCTCAGGCCGGCGACCACGAGCGAGCCCGAGTCCACCGCGACCGACGTCTGTGCGCCGTCCAGGTTCTGCAGGCGCACCCGAATCGGGGTGGAGGTCGGCACGGTGGCGGCGACCGTGCCGCCGTAGTAGCGGTCGAGGATCTGCGCCGACGTCCAGCCGAAGTCGACCGCGTAGCCGTACGCGCCCCACTGGCTGAGACCGACACCGTGGCCGTTGCCGTGGCCGTCGAGCACGATCGTGACATCGGCGGCCGCCGCCGGACCGACCGTCGCGGTCAATCCGGTCGCCGTCCCCACCAGCGCCAGGAGCGCGGAGAGGACGATGGAGCGACGACGCATACTGTGTCATCGGCACAGTGCGTGGCCGACTTGACCGTGCGCGAGCAGGTCCTTCCGATAACCTCGCTCTCTTGGTGACCACCTCCGACGAGCAGTCCTCCTCTTCACGGGCGCCGCTCCCCGAGGGCACCATCCCGGTGGGTGTCGGCCTCCTCGTGGCCGGCCTGGCCAGTTTCGCGTTCCTCCGTGTCGGCAAGAACGCAATGGGCGGCGACGACGCGTTCGCCCCCGTGCTCTCGCTGTGGTTCGCCACGTTCGCGCTCGCCCCCGGCTTCTTCCTGCCGCTCGAGCAGGAGCTCGGCCGAGCGCTGTCCGCTCGTCGGGCCCTCGGCCAGGGTGGACGCCCGGTGGTGCGCAAGGTGGCGATGCTGGGCGTCATCCTCGCTGCGTCCGTCGTCGCCGTCATCCTCATCTTCAGCTCGACGATCACGCACAACTACTTCGACGGCGACTGGGTGCTGCTGCTCGCGCTGGTCCTGGCGTTCGCCAGCTATGCGCCGGTGCACCTGGCCCGCGGCATCGCCAGCGGCAACGGCCGGTTCCGCGCCTACGCCGTGGTGATGGGCGCCGACGGAGCGGTCCGTGTGCTGTTGTGCATCGCGCTCGCCGTCATCGGTGCCACCAGCGCCGGCGCCTACGGCATGGCCGTCGCACTCGCCCCGCTCGCCGGCTTCTTCTGGGTGCTCGGGCGCGGTCAGCTGCACACCGAGGACGGCCCGCCGGCCACGTGGGGCGAGGTCACCCCCAACCTCGGTTGGCTCCTCCTCGGCTCGGTCTTCGCCGCCGGTCTGGTGAACGCCGGCCCGGTCGCCGCCAACCTGCTCAAGTCCGACGGCCAATCCCAGCTCGTCACCCAGTTCGGCTACGGCGTCCTGCTGTCGCGGATCCCGCTGTACCTCTTCCAGGCCGTGCAGGCCGCCCTGCTCCCCCGTCTCGCCGGGCTCGCCGCTCGCAACGAGATCAAGGAGTTCCGCGCCGGCTTCCGCAAGCTGATGGTCATCGTCGTGGCCGTCGGCATCGTCGGCATGGTCGGCGCGTTCCTGCTCGGCCCGTTCGTCATCGAGAAGATGTACGACGCCACCGTCACCCGCGACACGCTGGCCATGCTGGCCCTCGGCAGCGCCGCCTACATGGCGGCACTGGCCATGGCGCAGGCCGTGATCGCCCTCAAGGGCCACGCGTTCGTCGCGCTCGGCTGGGGCCTGGGCATGGTGACGTTCGTGCTCGTCACCTGGCTGAGCAGCGACGACCTGTTCCGGCGCATCGAGTTCGGCCTGGTTGCCTCGTCGTTCGCGGCGATGCTCTCGTTCGCGATCTCCCTACGGGCCAAGCTGCGTGCCGGCGCCACGCCGACGCAGGACTCGATGATGGAAGCCATCATCGACATGCCGCTCGAAGGCTGATCAGCGCTTCGGCCGACTCCAGGCGCAGGTCGTTGGCGACCATCATCTTCACCAGCGTGGGGAAGTCGACGTCGCGGCTTCCAGCCCAGCGTGGACTCGGCCTTGGAGGGGTCGCCGATGAGCAGGTCGACCTCGGCCGGACGGAAGAACTTCTGGTCCTGACGGACGTAGCGCTGCCAGTCGTCGATGCCGACCTCCTCGAACGCCAGGCGAACGAGCTCCTCGCCGCTGTGGGTCTCGCCCGTGGCGACCACGTAGTCGTCGGGCTCGTCCTGCTGCAGCATCAGCCACATCGCCTTGACGTAGTCGCCGGCATAGCCCCAGTCGCGCTTGAAGTCGAGGTTGCCGAGCACCAGCTCGTCCTGCAGGCCCAGCTTGATGCGGGCCGCGGCGTTGGTGACCTTGCGGGTGACGAACTCGAGGCCACGACGCGGGCCCTCGTGGTTGAACAGGATGCCGCTGCACGCGTAGAGGTCGTACGCCTCGCGGTAGTTCACGGTGATGTCGTGACCGAACACCTTCGCGCAGCCGTAGGGCGAGCGCGGGTGGAACGGTGTGCGTTCGTTCTGCGGGATCTCGCGCACCTTGCCGAACATCTCCGACGAGCTGGCCTGGTAGAAGCGGATCGGGTTGTTCTGCGCCCCACCGACCATGCGAATGGCCTCGAGCATGCGCAGCACGCCCAGACCGGTGATGTTCGCGGTGAGCTCGGCCTGGTTGAAGCTGAGCGCCACGAACGAGATGGCACCGAGGTTGTACACCTCGTCGGGCTGCACGGCCTCGAGGGCCTTGACGATGGACGGAAGGTCGGCCAGGTCGCCCGGCACCGGCTCGACGTAGGGGAACTCGTCGCGCATGCCGGTGAACTTCGGGTTGTTCTGGCCCTTCACCATGCCGAACACCTCGTAGTCCTTGCTGTGCAGGAACTCGGCGAGGTGCTGGCCGTCTTGGCCGGTGATTCCGGTGATGAACGCGCGAGGCATGAGATCGGTCTCCGTCGTGAAGGTCGAGCAAGTCTACGGTGGGCGACCCGCGGAACCGGCGACCCAGTCGCAGGACCGCGTTCCGATATCCTCGCCCCGACATGGCCACCCTGACCGTCGCGTTCGACACCGGCCCGCTGCACGGGCAGCGCACCGGCATCGGGCTGGCCGTACAGGCGATGCACGACGCCCTGTCGGCACGCGACGACGTGGACCTGCTCGAGTACGTGCTGTCGTTCCGTGCCCGGCTGGCCGACGGCACGCGTCGCCTGCCGCTGCCGGCCGCACTTGCCCAGCGCGCCTGGGGTCGCACCGACCTGCCTCGCGCCGATCGGTGGTTGCACGGGGCGGCCGTCGTGCACGGCACGAACTACGTCGTACCGCCGAGCCGACTGCCGTCGCTGGTCAGCGTGTACGACTGCTGGTTCCTGCGTCACCCCGAGGCCGCCGGCGCCGATGTGCGACGGGCCGGTGCGGTGCTCCGCCGGGCCATCGAGCGCGGCGCCGTCGTGCACACCAGTTCCCATGCCACCGAGGCAGTGGTGCGCGACCTGTTCCCCGGCGCGGCGGTGCGCACCGTGCACCTCGGCCCATTGCCGCTGGCTCCCCCGGCCGCGACCGCACCGGTGCCCGAGCTCGACGGGCGCCCGTTCATCGTCGCGATCGGCACGCTCGAGCGTCGCAAGAACCTTCCCACGCTGGTGCGGGCGTTCGGACGGCTGGCCGCCGACCACCCCGAGTGTCGTCTCGTGCTCGCCGGCTCACCCGGCGACGACAGCGCTGCGGTGCGCGCCGCGATCGACGGGCTCGGACCAGCGCTCGCACCCCGCGTGATGCTCACCGGGCGGGTGGACGACGGCGTCCGCGGCTGGCTGCAGCACCACGCCACGGTGCTCGCCTACCCGTCACTCGACGAGGGGTTCGGCTTCCCGCTGCTCGACGCCATGCAGGCGGGCGTCCCGGTGGTGGCCTCCACTGCGGGGTCGATTCCCGAGGTGGCGGGCGATGCCGCCGTGCTGTGCCCGGCCGACGACGAGCTCGCGCTCGCCTCGGCGCTGTCGCGGGTGCTCACCGACACCGAACTGCGCACCCGGCTCGTGGCTGCGGGCCAGCGCCAGTGGCGCACGTTCAGCTGGCAACGATGCGCCGACGAACTGGTCGACCTGTACGGTCTCGTGCTCCGAGGCGAGGTGGAAGGGCTGCGATGACTTCGAGGACGACGATCGGCGTGGTGTGTGGTGGCGTGGGCGCCGCCCGCTTCCTGCGCGCCCTCGCCGGCGTGTGGCCGACTGCCGACACCGTGGGCGTGGTGAACACCGGCGACGACACGGTGCTGCACGGGCTGAGCATCTCGCCCGACCTCGACACCATCACCTACACGCTGGCCGAAGCGATCGACCCCGAGCGCGGTTGGGGCCTGCGCGACGAGTCGTGGCGGGCGATGGAAGCGCTGGCCCGGTTCGTTCCCGTGCGACCCACGGGGTCGGCCGCAGCCCCCACATGGTTCAACCTCGGTGATCAGGACCTGGCGACCCACTTCTACCGCACGGCGCGCCTCGCCGAGGGTGCGACGCTCACCGAGGTCACCGCCGAGATCGCCACCGCGTTCGGGCTGTCCCAGCGCCTCGTCCCGATGACCGACGACCGGGTGACGACCATCGTCTCGCTGCCCGAGGAGGGCATCGAGGTGCCGTTCCAGGAGTACTTCGTGCAGCGTCGCCACGGCGTGCCGGTCGACGGCGTCCGTTTCGACGGCGCCGAACTCGCCACGTTGTCCGAGACGGCGCGCAGTGCCCTCGCCGAGTCCGCGGCCGTGGTGGTCGCCCCGTCGAACCCACTGGTCTCGATCGGCCCCGATCCGCGCCCTGGCCGGCGTCGACGAGCTGCTGGCCGCACGTCGCGACACCGTGGTCGCCATCTCGCCCATCGTCGGCGGCGCGGCCCTGAAGGGCCCTGCAGACCGCATGCTCGTCGAGCTCGGCCACGAGGCGTCGGTGGTGGGCGTCGCCCGGCTCTACGCCCGAATCGCCGCCACGCTGGTGATCGATCCCGTCGATGCGCACCTGGCCGATGCCGTGCGGTCCGAGGGCATGCAGGTGGTGGTCACCCCGAGCATCATGAGCACGCCCGAGGTCGGTCACGAGCTGGCACGGCAGAGCCTCGCTGCAGTGGGCGTGCAGGTCTGACCGCTCAGCGGTGCAGGCTGCGCAGGCCCGTGGTCAGGTCGGTCCACGGCGCCCACCCGAGCTGGATGCGGGCCCGCGTCGGCGCCAGCACGAATCGCTGCACGTCGTCGGCTCGCCGCGGTGACGGGGCGGGCGCGCGACCCGAGGGACCGGAGAGCTGATCCCACACGTCGCGGATGGGCGTGCCGACGCCGCTGCCGACGTTGATGACCAGTCCGCTCCCCCGCTGAGCCGCCCGGACGAGTGCGTCGACCGCGTCGTCGATGTACAGGAAGTCGCGGGTCTGGCGGCCGTCGCCGTGCACCATCGGGGTGATGCCCTCGCGGATGGCGTGGGCGAACGCACCGACCACGCCGCCGTCGGGTCGCTGCCGCGGGCCGTACACGTTCGACAGCGCGAGCGCGGTGAACTCGACGGCGTGGGTCTCGCGGTAGACCGTGAGCAGTTCCGCGATCGCGCGGGTGACGACACCCCGCACTCCGACCGGACTCCACGGCTGCGCTTCCTTGATGGGCTGGTCCTTGCCCGCCACGTCGCCGTACAGCGACACCGCCGACAGGGCCACGACGACCTTCGCCTCCCCCAACCGCCGGGCGCTCTCGAGCACCGCCATGATCGATGCCAGCGTCGACGCAGCCGTGTGCTCGGCCGGTTGTCCGGGCGGCAGCAGACCGAGGTGGAAGATGACGTCGGGGGTGCGCATCGCGACCACCGAGTCGAACTCGACGGCGGTTGCGTCGAGTGTGTGGATCTTCAGTTCACCGGCCGCCTGGCGCGCATCGGCCAGGTTGGCCAGCGAACCCGAGCCGAGGTGATCGACGACGTCGACCACGTGGCCCTCGGCCAGCAGACGTTCGGTGAGGTGCGAGCCGATGAAGCCGGCCCCACCCACCACCAACGCCCTCACGGGGCGTCGGGATCGGGGCGGCGCTCGTCGTGGACGTGCTCACCGGGAGCGACGACACCGTCGGCACCCAACACGCTGTTGCGCAGTTCAGCGCCTTCACCGACCCGGCCCATGACCACCGAGTCTGCCACCACGGCACCGGCACCCACGACCGCGTCGGGCAGCAGCACCGAGTTGCGCAGCGTGGCGCCCGCGCCGACCACCGCACGTGCACCGACCACCGACGACTGCACCACGGCGTCGGCGGCGACCAGGGCGTCGGCATGGACGGCGTCGCAGTGGTCGTGACGGCGGCGGCCGTCGACGACGTCGAGGTTGGCCTGCAGGTACAGGTCGGGGCGGCCCGTGTCGAGCCAGTAGTCGTCGGTGGCCATCGCGAACAACCCGCCGTCGGCGACGACCGCCGGGAACGTCGCCCGCTCGATCGATACCTTCTGACCTGCGGGGATGCGGGCCAGGACGGAGGGCTCGAGCACGTACGTGCCGGCGTTGATGAGGTTGCTCGGGGCCGTTCCGGGCGCCGGCTTCTCGACGAACCGCTCGACCTTGCCATCGGCGTCGAGTGCCACGACACCGAACGCCGACGGATCGGGCACCGGGGTGAGGTGGATCGTGGCCTCGGCGCCGTGCTCGCGGTGGAACCGCACCAGGGCGGCCACGTCGAGATCGGTGAGCACATCGCCGTTGACCACCACGAAGGTGTCGTCGATGCCCGCGGCCTCGGCGGCGAAGCGAATGGCGCCGGCGGTGTCGAGCGGCTCGGGCTCGACCGCGTAGCGCAGGTCGATGCCGGCGCAGACGCCGTCGGGGAAGGCGGCGACGAACGGCTCGGGCTTGAAGCCGAGCGCCAGCGTGACCTCGGTGACCCCGCTGCGCGCCAGGTTGGCGACGAGACGTTCGATGATCGGCAGGTGGCCGACCGGCAGCATCGGCTTCGGGATCGTCGACGTGAGCGGACGCAGGCGCGTCCCGAACCCGCCGACGAGCACGACCGCGCGCATCAGCCCGTCGTGGTGGTGGCGGCCGACGTCTCGGTCACCGCAGTGGTGTCCGTCGCGCCGGTGCTGTCGGTGGACGGCACCGTGGTCGTGGTGCTGACCGTGCCGGAACCGATGACGCCGAGGTCGGCGAGCGTGGCAGCCGAGTCGGGCTTGGGGATGTCGTCACCCTTGGGCACGATGGCGATGGCGAACACCATGCCGTTGTTCGTGAAGCGCAGGTTGCGGAAGTTGGTGACGTTGTCGACGAAGTCGTTCGTCGTGTAGTCCTTCCACACGCGGACGCGGATCTGGGTGTCCTTGCCGTTGCACTTGAAGTCCTCGGTGTCCCACTTGCGGGTCTCGCCCTCGCCGACCTGCGACTCGGGCAGCTCGAGCACGGTGTCGGTGAGCTTCACGCCGTAGATGTCGAGGAACACGCCCAACTTGGCGCGGCGGCCGGTGGCCCCACCCTCCTGGGCGTGGTAGTGGATGATGCCGTCGGCATCGGGTGCGCTGGCGACCTTGCCCAGGTCGCCGGTGCTGGCGTCCTTGTCGAGCTCGGCGTCGCTGCCGGTGAGCGACGGCAATTGCTCGTCGCAGACGCGGATGCCGTAGGCGATGGACCAGGCGTCGGTGGGCTGCGGTGCACCGGTCTCGACACCCGGCACCGTGGCGCGCGAGTAGGCGACGAGCACGATCATCACCACGGACACGATGGCGACGATGGCGGGGAAGGTGGTGCCGCCCTGGAAGCGGACCTTCTTGCCCTTGCCCTTCGAAGCGAGCTTGGCGACTTTCTTGGCGGACGATGAGGAGGCCACGAGGGTGCGAGGCTACCAACTCGTCGGCGCAAAAGTTGTCAGGTGCCGCTGCCGAGTGACCGGATCAACCGCTCGTAGGCCGAGGCGACCGCCGCCGGCGACGCTGCACCCTGCACCCATCGGCGTCCGGCGGCGCCCATTCGGGCGGCGTCGGCGGGGTCGGCGAGCAGGTCGGCGAGGGCGGCGCAGAACGCTTCGAGGTCGTCGGGGGCCACCGCGACGCCGCCGCCGCTGGCGGCCAGCATGCGCGGCACCTCGGTGCCCGGGTCGATGGCGGCGAGCACCGGCCGCCCGGCGGCGAGGATGGAATACGTCTTGGACGGCACGCTGACGCGACCCAGCCCGGCCTTCAACGGCACGAGGTGGATGTCGCCGGTGGCCAGCACCTCGGGCACCCGATCCTTGGGCTGGTAGCCACTGAAGCGAACGTTGGCCAGGCCGGCCGCCTGCTCCTGCAACGTCGTCCGGGCGGCGCCGTCGCCGTTGATCAGGAAGGTGGCCTGGGGGAACCGGCGAGCCGCCTCGACGACCATCTCGAGCGACTGCGAGAAACCGACGTTGCCGGCGTACAGCACCACCGGCTCGTCGCCGATGCCCAGCTCGGCACGCAGCGCGGTGCGGCGATCGGCCGGCCGGATGAACTCGGTGTCGACGAAGTTGGGGATGACGTGCACGCGGTCCCGGTGCGCGGGCTTCACCTTGGCGGCCACGTTGTCGCGTAGGTCGTCGCTGAGCACGGTGACCGCTGCGGCACGGTGGTAGCTGACCCGTTCCAGCCAGCGGGCGACGGCGATGATGCGTGCGTTCGTGATTGCGCCGGTCTCGACCGCAGCGTCGGGGAACACGTCCTGGATGTTGAACACCAACGGGCCACGACGCACGAGGTGTGTGCCCCACCCCGTCAGCCCCATGGTGAGAGGCGGCGACATGGCGATGACGGCATCGACGCGGCCGCCGCGCAGCGAACCGAGTCCGGCCAGTGCGCTGAAGCCGGCGAAGCCGAGTGCGCGACGCACCAGGTTGCGCTTGTCGGTGCCGGGGAACGGGTTGACCCGGGTGATCGACCCCCACTCGGTGGTCTCGCGACGCATCCACTTGCCTTCCCAACCATCCTCGATGCGGTGCTCGCGGTACCAGGGCAGGGCGGTGACGACGTGGACCTCGTGCCCCAACTCGGCGAGCTCGAGAACGATGCGCGTGATCACCTCACCGGTGGGCGCGGTGTCGGGAGCGAAGTGTGGGCACAGCACCGCGATGCGCAGGGGGATCACAGCGACACCGCCCGCGCGTAGACCTCGGCGAGCGCCGCACCGCTGGCCCGCGACGTGAAGTCCTGGGCCCGGCGGTGACCAGCGGCGATCAGCTCGTCGCGACGAGTGACCGCCTCGTCGAGCACGTCCTTCCAGGCACCGGCGCGCAATGGGCGGACCAGACCGGCGTCGCCCACGATCTGGGGCATGCAGGTCGCGTCGCTGCAGATCACCGGAGCACCGAGTGTCATCGCCTCGATGAGTGGTGCACCGAAGCCCTCGTACCGGCTGGGGAACACCATCGCCAGCGACATGGCGAGCAGGCCGTTGCGGTCGGCGGCGGGCACACGGCCGAGACGGCAGACGCGTCGGTCGGACGTGGCGGCGACGACGTGTTCGGCCATGCCCGCACCGCCGGTGAGCACCAGGCGCAGATCGGGATCGGTCCAGTGGTCGCGCATCATCGCCAGCAGGAACTCGTGGTGCTTGTGCGGGTGGGTCATCGCCGGGTAGACGATGACCGGACCGTCGCCCAAGGCGTAGCGCTGACGCAGCTCGGCCTCGGGCGTGATCTGGTCGGCGACTGCGGGTTCGATGCCGTGGGGCACGACCATCACCCGGTCGGGGTCGACGCCGTAGGCCTCGACGACCGAGCCGCGCACGTACTCGCTGGGGACGGCGACCACCGTCGCCCGCTGCGCGGACGGGGGGATGACCGCCGCGAGGTACGCGGCGCTTCACCCGTGAGAAGTACTCGGGGAACGTGCGGAACTGCAGGTCGTGGATGGTCAGCACGTACGGCTGGTGGGCCCGGATGGGCGCCGTGCCGCCGCCGTGGTGGACGAGGTCGACGTCGCCGGTGTGACGGCGCAGCCAGGTGGCCTCACCGACGATGCGCCGCACCCGCCCGTGGCTCTCGAACTCGGGCTCGACCATGTCGGCGACGGCGGCGAGTTCCGGGTGCGCGGCAGGCATGCCCCGAGCGACCGCGACCGTCGGCCGCCACACCGGTGACGGTTGCTCGGCCAGACCCAGCAACTGCCGCACGAGGTACTCCTCCGAGCCCCCGACGGCTCCGGGGACGCACCACAGCATGTTCACCAGTACCGAAGGGTGAGCCGTCATCCGGCGAGCTCCCGATACGCGGCAGCGGTGAGCGACGCCGTCTCGGCCCAGCTGCGGCGCTGCGCTCGGGCCAGACCCTTCGCGCTGCAGCTCGGCACGACGACGCATGGCCTCGTCGATGCCGCGAGCGATGTCGAGGTGATCGAACGGGTCGACGAGCACGGCGGCGTTCCCCGCGGTCTCCTCGGTGGCCGTGCCGCGGCTGGTGACGACGGGCGTGCCCTGGGCCATCGCTTCGAGCACGGGGAGGCCGTAGCCCTCGCGTTCGCTCGGGTAGCAGAACACCGACGCACCGGCGTACAGCCCGGCGAGGTCGTCGTGAGGCAGGAAGCCGAGGAAGCGGACGCGTTCGTCGTCGCCGTGGCCGGCGTCGCCCCACCCGTCGGCACCGGCGACCACCAGCGGCGGCGTGTCGGCGTCGAGGTGGTCCAGCGCGGCGACCAGGCCGCGCAGGTTCTTGCGCGGCTCGAGCGTGCCGACGAACAGCAGGTAGCGCTCGGGCAGCGAGTAGTCGCGGCGCACCCGCGCCACGTCCTCGTCGGTGGCGCGCGCCGCCTCGACGCCCAGCGGGACGAACCGCAGGCGTTCGCTGTCGATGCCGGCCTGCACGCAGTCGTCCATCGTCGCCTGACTGCAGCACAGCACCAGATCGGCGCGACGGCGGATCTGCTCGAGGCTGCGCGTGAAGACCTTGACGCCGTGCTTGGTGAAGTGGTCGGGCTCGTGCAGGAACGCGAGGTCGTGCAGGGTGACCACCAACTTGGCGTCGGACGGGCACGGGATGAGCGTCGTCGCGTGGGCGATGTCCACCGGCCCGGTGACGGTCTCGACCTTCGGATGGCCGGTGCGCAGCCACGCCTCGTACAGCCACGGTGCCGCCAACGGCAGGTGCACCACGGGGATGGTGGGCACCCACGGCTCGGGCGGGAGGTGGCGGTGGCGGCCGGCGACCCCGATGAGGCGGACGTCGTTGTGCGGGCCCAGCGCCTCGGCGATGCGCAGCGCAGCGACCGCGGTGCCGCCGGGCACCCGGTGCCAGCACTGCTCGAGGGTGTAGGCGACGCGCACGGCTCCATCATGGCGTGTGCGCGGCTCGGTACCGACACACCTGACCTGCGCCGACTACGGTTTTCACATGCGCACACAGTTGCCGCCCGAACAGCTCGCCCGCGACGAGCGGTTCCACCGCATCACCACCGCCGAACGGTTCGCCGACGAACGGATGACCGGCGCCGCCGAGCAACGTCGCATCGACCCCGCGTCCGAGGAGGTCGCCGACCGTGCCCGACGCCAGATGCACGGCATCTTCGTCGGCGAGATCCAGGCGTTGGAGGGCTCGGGCCGCACCGCGTTCGACTACTCCACCGACGAGACACCGTTCGCGATGAAGCTCGACATGGCCCGCCAGTGCTGGGACGAAGCCCGTCACGTCGAGATCAGCCTGCAGCTCGGCGACCACATGGGCATCGACGTCGGCGAGTTCAGCGAGGCCGTCACGCTGTTCGAGGCGGCCTGCCACCCCGACCCCGTGTTCCGCCTCGCCGGCGTGAACCGGGCGCTCGAGGGACTGGCCATCGACGTGTTCACCACGATGCGCAACTTCGCGATCGAGATGCACGATCCCGTGCTCGAGTTCGCCGAGGACTGGATGCTCGCCGACGAGGTGACCCACGTGAAGATGGGCAGCAACTGGCTGCGCGAGCTGACCAAGGACGACAAGGATCGCCAGACCAAGGCGCTCGAGTTCCAGCGCACCGTCGACGGCCTGTTCAACTTCCGCGGCGCCCGCGGCGAGACGCGTGAGGCGTCCATCCAACTGGCCCGCAAGTTCCGCGAGATGGCCGGCTTCGACACCGCCGAGATCGACGAGATCGCGCGCATGGCCGAAGAGCAGCGCGCCCAGTACATGCCCTCCGCCTACTGACCGACTCCCCAGTGGTTTCTGGGCGGGATCCTTCCCAAAGCCGTTTCTGGGCGTCCACGTTCCCGGAACCCGGGAACCAGACCGCCCAGTTCACCCGCCCCCGGACTCCCCAGGGAGTTTTCGCTCACCAACCGTGACCCCCGTCTCTGTCACATCGCAGACCACGTAGGCGCCGCTCAGCGATGTGACACAGACGGTCACCCCCACGACGCGACAAGGTCATCGCCCGCTTCCGGAGCAACGCAGCCTCCGATGTGCGACGACCAGGTCGCGAGCAGCCCTGCCGAAATGGATGGGGCGGTCGTTGTGTTCGGCTCGCTCGGCGCACAGCGTGGTGCGCGGTCGGGGAGTGTGTCCGCGGCGGACATCTGACGTGCCTGCGCCGCGGAAGGCCAGCGTTGTCACCGGATGTTGCGGTGGGCGCAACATCTGGTGACAGCGGTGGGGTCAGGCGGGGCTGAAGTGCTCGAAGTCGGCCTGGGTGAACTCCTTCGGCTCGACGAGCACGATCCAGTTACCGGAGTTGTCGCGCATCAACGCTTCCACGCCGTACGGACGGTCCTGGGGCTCCTGGATGAACTCGACGCCCTTGGCCGTCAGTTCGCGGTGGGTTGCCCGGCAGTCGTCGACCTGCAGGCCGACACCCGGCAGGCCACCCTCGGCCTGTGCCCGCTTCATCGCCGCGATCAGGTCGTCGGAGAGCGGCTTGCTCGGGGTGGTCAGGTGGAGGAACAACTCGGGCTGGTTCGGGTGGCTCACCGTGACCCACCGGAAATCGGGTCCGAACGTGATGTCCTCACGAGCGTCGAAGCCCAGGACGTCGGTGTAGAAGGCGAGCGATTCGTCCAGGTCGACGACCCAGACGCTGACGAGGGAGACGTTGGTGATCATGCGCCGAACGCTACGACGGAGCGCTCGGCGGCTGCTTCTCCTCGCTTGCGGATCTGCGCTCGGCCAGGCCCCACATGAACACGTAGCAGCCCGGGATGCGCACCGACTGCCCTCCGTACCGCTGCTGGAAGGCGCTCGGGGACTCGCCGACCAGGTCGCGGAAGCGGGTGCTGAACGAACCGAGGCTGCTGAAGCCGACGGCGAAGCACACCTCGGTGACCGTCAGGTTCGTCGACCGCAGCAGATCCTGCGCCCGTTCGATGCGCCGTTGCGACAGGTACTCGGCAGGCGTCACTCCGTACGTGGCGGAGAACAGCCGATGGAAGTGGTACTTCGACAGCGTGGCCACCGCGGCGAGCTGCTGCAGGTCGAGCGGCTCGGCGAAATGCCGATCGGCGTGGTCGCGAGCTCGACGCAGGTGGACCAGCGCATGGTCGGGAGCGCGCATCTCGGTGGCCACGCCACCATCGTAGGAAAGTCGGCGCGAGCTCGTGGTCAGGTCGCGTCAGACTTCCGGCATGGCACATCCGATCTGGCCGTTCTACGAGCTGCGTGTCGTCACGCCGCGCCTCGAGCTGCTCCCCATCGACGACGAGACCGGAACCGAACTGGCCCTGCTGTCGGCGAAGGGGGTGCACGATCCCGAGTACATGCCGTTCGGCATCCCGTGGACCGACGTGCCGTCCCCGCAGCTCGAACGCAACTCGCTGCAGTTCCAATGGCGGTGGCGCGCCGAGCTGTCACCCGAGTCGTGGATGCTCAACTTCGCCGTCTCGGTCGACGGCACCATCGTCGGCAGCACCGGTTTCATCACCCGCGAGTTCGCGACGCTGCGCACGTTCGAGACCGGTTCCTGGCTGGGCCGCGAGTTCCAGGGTCAGGGCATCGGCAAGGAGATGCGGACCGCGAACCTCCAGCTCGGCTTCCTCGGCTTCGGCGCGCTGTTCGCCACCACCGCCGCCTGGGACGACAACGGACCGTCACTGGGCGTCACCCGTTCACTCGGCTATGCCGAGAACGGCCACGCCCGCATGACGCGACGCGGCCAGGCCGCTCGCCAGCTGCGCTTCGAGATGACCCGCGAGTTCTTCCTCGCCGAGCTGCGCCGCGACGACATCGAACTGCACGGGGTCGAGCCGTGCCTGCCCCTGCTGGGCCTGGCTCAGTAGAACGGCAGGTAGTGATCGAGCTCCCAGTCGGTGAGCTCTTCACCGGCGGTCTCGGTCCAGGTGTTGCCGGCGGCGTGGAACAGGTCGAGCTCGTACTTGCGCAGTTGCACGTAGGCCCGGCTGAGGTCGGCGCCCATCGCATCGCGCAGCACGTCGTCGGCCTCGTACGCGGCGATCGCCTCGGCCAACGAGTGCGGCGTGTGCCGATCGGTGTTCGGTTCGCTGTCGCCGTCGCCGGCCTGCGGCGCACCGCAGTCGAGCCCTTCGGCCACACCGATGAGAGCCGCATTCAGCATGGCCGCGGCCGCCAGATACACGTTCGCGGTGCCGCACGGCATGCGGTTCTCGATGCGCGTCGCGTTCCCGCGCTCGCCGGGGATGCGGTACGTGCTCGACCGGTTGTCGAGGCCCCAGTTCGCCCAGTAGCCGGCGATGATGCCGGGAATGAGCCGTCGATAGCTGTTCACGGTCGGGGCGCACATCAGCGCCTGCGCTTCGTGGTGCGCGATCAGTCCGCCGAGGCATTGCCGGGCGATCGTGGAGATGCCGTGTTCGGCGTGCGGGTCGTCGAACGAGTTCAGGCCGCCGTCGACGGGCAACAACGAGAAGTTGATGTGCAGCCCGCTGCCCACCATGGTGGCGCTCGGCCGGCCCATGTAGGTGGCCAGGTACCCCTTCGCCGCGGCCAGCTCGCGGGTCATCTCCTTGCAGATGAACGCTCGGTCGGCAGCGTCGAGCGCCGGGCCGTACTTCATGTTCAGCTCCATCTGACCGGGGCTGAACTCACCCATCACGCCCTCGAGGTCGAGTTCGCTGTGCTCGGCGGCGTCGAAGTAGTCGAACATCAGGCCGGTGTTGTCGCCGCCCATGCCGACGCCGTAGACGCGGTGCGACGGGATGACCAACGGCACGTAGCCACCGGGCGCCGAGGCATCGGCCTGCATGACGTAGAACTCCATCTCGTAGCCGAGCTGCGGTTCGTAGCCGAGGGAGCGCCAGGCCTCGACCGCCTTGACGAGCGCGGTGCGCGGGGCGATGGCGAGCGGGCCGTGCTCGTACTCGAGGTCGGCGATGACGACGTCGGTGTCGACCTCCCAGCCGGGCCGGCGCGTCTCACGAAGCGGCACCGTGGACAGGTCGGGGAAGCCGACGTCGGCGGCGTACCCGTCGATGGGCAGGATCTCGCGATCGATGCCCATGGTGAGCGTCGTCACCGCGTGGTGTCCGTGCTCGTTGAGCCGCCGCTCCGGCACGTACCGGCCGTGCGACAACCCGTTCAGGTCGCACCACATCACTCGCACTCGTCGATTCCCCATGGCGGGCGACGATAGCAAAGGCGCCGAGTTTCGTTCGTTCCCTAAGGACCTCGTGGTCTAGTCTTCCCGGATCCGCACGATCGGAACCGTGTGGAGCACTCAGGGGAGACATCATGAAGAAGCAGTTGATCCCGGCCGCGCTCGTGTCGCTCGGACTCGTGCTCGCCGCCTGCGGCAGCGACGAGTCCACCGACGGCACCGCCGCGCCCGACACCACCACGGCCCAGACCAGTGGCGGGGAGACCACGACGCCCGGCACCGGCGGCAGCGACACCACCACGCCGTCGGACTGCACGCTCGACGCGCCGCTGAAGATCGGCTTCGCTGCCGACCTCGGCGAGCTCGGTGCGTTCTCCGACCAGCCCGGCTCCGAGGCCGCCAAGGTGAAGGTCGACCAGATCAACGCTGCCGGTGGCGTCGGCGGACTTCCCGTCGAGTACGAGGTGAAGGACGTCCAGGGCGATCCCGCGGCCACCCAGCGCGCCGCTCAGGAACTGCTCGACGACGGCGTCAACGCCATCATCGGCCCGCCCTTCGCGAACACGGGTGCACCGCTGCTCGACACCGTGGCCGGCAAGGCACCGGTCGTCTTCATGGCCACCACCGACCCGTCGCTCGCCGACCCGTCGCGCGGCGCATTCCTCACCAGCTTCAGCGACAAGTCGCAGGCCTCGGCGATGGCCGAGTTCGCGCTCACCGACAAGGGCTTCACCAAGGCCGTCACGATGAGCAGCACCGACGACGTGTACTTCTCGGGCAACCCCGAGTACTTCACCACCGTCTTCACCGAGGGCGGCGGCGAGGTGCTGGGCGACTACGCGTACAGCCTCGCCGACACCGACTTCTCCACCCAGGTGAACGAGATCTCCAACCTGAGCGACAAGCCCGAGGTCCTGTTCACCGCGATGGTGATGCCGCAGACGCAGACGCTGCTCGAGCAGCTCGACGCCGCCGGCCTGGGCGACATCGTCGTCATGGGTGTCGACGGCTTCGACGCCACCGTCGTGTGGAGCGCCGGCGACATCGCCGACGGCGTGTTCTTCGCCGCGCACACCTTCCCGCAGGACACCAACGACGTCGAGCAGTTCCTCGCCGACGCCACCGCGGCCGGCGCGAACATCGAGACGATCAGCTTCGGCGCCCTGTCGGCCGACTCGGTGCAGATCCTCGCCGCTGCGGCGACGGCGGCCTGCTCGACCGATCCCGACAAGATGATCGAGGCCATCGACAACCTGCAGGACCTGAAGGTCACCACCGGCTCGGTCACCTACAAGGACCGTGCGGGCGTGCCCGACAAGGACGTCGTCATCCTCACCGTCGAGGGCGGCGAGCCGGCGTTCGTGAAGGCCCTGCGCCCGGCGAACGTCCCCGACTGACGGACCGCCACCGCCGCCATGCTCGAGGTCGACGGCATCACCACGCGCTACGGCGCGATCACCGCGCTGCACGGTGCCTCGTTGGAGGTGCGCGCCGGTGAGCTGGTGGCGCTGGTCGGCCCGAACGGGGCTGGCAAGACCACGTTGCTGAACACGGTGGCCGGGCTGTTGCGCCCGGCCACCGGCAGCGTGCGGTTCGAGGGCGAGGACATCACCGGCGCCGAGCCGGCGACCCTGGTTCGCAAGGGCCTGGCCCTGGTGCCCGAGCACCGGCGCATCTTCAAGGACCTCACGGTCGAGGAGAACCTGCGGCTCGGCGGCACCACGGCCAGCAGCGCCGAGCGCAAGCGGCGGCTCGAGGAAGCCGCCGATGTGTTCCCGGTGCTGCGCGCCAAGTGGTCCACCTCCGCCGGCTTCCTGTCCGGCGGCGAGGCGCAGCAGTTGGCCGTGGCCAGAGCGTTGATGAGCAACCCGCGGCTCCTGCTGCTCGACGAGCCGACGATGGGGCTCGCACCCACGCTCGTCGACGTCGTCTTCGATCTGCTGCAGCGCTTGCGCGAGCAGGGCCGCACGATGCTCGTGGTCGAGCAGAACGCGCATCGCATCCTCCAGCTCGCCGATCGCGGCTACCTGCTGCGCACCGGCAACATGGTCGCCGACGGCACTGGGGCCGAACTCGCCGCCGACACGTCCCTGTTCGAATCGTTCATCGGCGGCGCCGCCGGGAGCAGCTCGTGACCAAACTCATCCAGACCCTGGTCGACGGGCTCGGTGTCGGCAGCACCTATGCGCTGCTGGCCCTGGGCATCTCGCTGATCTTCGGCGTCATGCACCTGGTGAACTTCGCCCACGGCGAACTCATCACGGTCGGGGCCTACACGGCCTACTTCTTCTTCCTCCACGGTGGCAGTTGGTGGTGGATGCCCTTCGCGATCATCGGCGCGGCGGTGCTCGCGTCGGTGAGCATGGAGTTCGTCGCGTTCCGTTGGGTGCGCAACTCCAGCCCGTTCACGCTGCTGCTCACGTCGTTCGCCATCGAACGCATCTCGCACGCGCTCTGGCAGATCTTCGTGTCCCCGAAGCAGCGTGCGTTCCCGAAGCCCGAGTGGGTGTTCAACCAGTTCAAGATCTTCGGCGTCAGCATCGAGGTGATGGACGTGGTCACCATCGCCGTCACCATCGCCACCCTGTGCATCACCGCGTTGGTCTTCAAGCGCACGATGTTCGGCATCAGTGTCCGCGCTGCAGCCGAGGATTTCGACGCCGCACGGCTGATGGGCACCCGGGCCAACCGGGTCATCTCCGGCGCGTTCGCCTTCGCCGGCCTGCTCGCCGGCGTCGCGGCCACGCTCATCCTCATGCGCACCCCGGCGGCCGAGCCGAGCATGGGCTCGGACTGGCTGATGAAGGCCGTCATCGCCGCAGTCATCGGCGGCCTGGGCAGCTTCAGCGGCGCCGTCGTGGGCGGTGTCGTGCTCGGCCTGCTCGAGACCCTCACCCGCGCCTATCTGCCCGAAGTGGCGACGGGATGGGACAAGTTCTCCACCGCCGTGGTGTTCATCATCATCGCGATCTTCTTCGTGGTCCGGCCCGACGGCATCTTCAAGGTGTCGCACGCGGAGCGGGTGTGATGAGCGGCGTTCTCCAGCGCACCCTCCGCAGCACGCTCGGCAGCGCGGTCCTGCTGGCCGCGGTCGCGGCGGTGGCCATGCTCTACACCAGCACAGGCGGCACGTCGCGCTCGTCGCTCGTGTCGGAGATGCTGGCGAACTTCATCCTCGTGCTCGGCATTCAGGTGTTCATCGGCAACACCGGCGTCCTCAGCTTCGGTCACATGGCCTTCGCCCAGATCGCGTCGTATGCGACGGCCGTGGTGGTCATCCCCGTGGCGGCGAAGGCGAAGTCGCTGCCCGACATCCCGTTCGGCCTCGACGGTGTCCACATGAACGCGCTCGAGGGCACCCTGTTCGCGGTCGCCGTGACGGTGATCATCGGCGCGCTGCTCGGTGTCGCCGTCTGTCGGGCCCACGGCCTGGCCCCGACGATGATCACGCTGGCGCTGCTGTTCGTCGTCGAGCAACTGGTGAAGAACTGGAAGGAGCTCACCCGCGGTGCGGGTGGGCTGTCGGGCATTCCCATCATCCGCGGCAACGGCTGGCTGTACGTCGGCGCGTTCGTGGCACTCGTCGTCGCGGCGTTCTTCCAGGAGATGCGCATCGGTCGCTTCTCGATCGCCACCCGCGAGGACGAGTTGGCCGCGCCCGCGCTGGGCATCCGCATCTTCACCTCCCGCTACGCAGCGTGGGTGGTCAGCATCGGCCTCACGGCGCTCGGTGGCTCGCTGCGCGCCCAGTCGCTGGGCAGCGTGAACCCCAAACAGTTCACCCTCGACGCCGGCATCCTCATCCTGGTCATGCTCGTCGTGGGCGGGATGAAGACGGTCAGCGGCGCGGTGCTGGGCACGGTGCTCATCACGGCCGGCAACGAACTGTTCCGACAGCTGGGCGATCCCGAGCGACTGGACATCGAACGCTTCCCCGACCTGTTCCTCGGCGTCGCGCTGCTCCTCGCGATGCTCCTGCGCCCGGAGGGACTGCTCGGCGACCGAGACCTGCTCGGGTGGATGCGGCGGAAGATGTACCGACCCGCCGAGGCCGTGCCGATCGAAGCGACGCTCGGCACGAGACCGCTCACCGCATCGGACGTCGAGGTGCACTTCGGCGGTTTCGTGGCGCTCGACGGCGCCCGGCTCAGCGTGCGTCCGGGCGAGGTGGTGGGCCTCATCGGCCCCAACGGCGCCGGCAAGACGACGCTGTTCAACGTCATCACCGGGCTCGTCGACGAGACCGCCGGCAGCGTCCGCCTCGGCGACCAGGACATCTCCGAGGCCACCCCCGTGGGTGTGGCGCGGGCCGGCCTCGCCCGGACCTTCCAGAACCTGCGCCTGTTCCCCACGCTCAGCGTGCGCGAGAACGTCGCCCTGACGGCGCTGGTCGCGGCGCGTCACCGCAAGGAGCGCGTCCGCCCCGACGTGGACCTGCTGCTCGCCGAGGCGGGCCTGGTCGAGTGGGCCGACCGCCAGGCGGGCACGCTCGACTACGGCAACCAGCGCCGGCTCGAACTCGTGCGCGCGGCCGCACTGGCGCCCGAGTACCTGCTGCTCGACGAACCGACGTCGGGCATGAGCGACACCGAGAGCCTGGCGATGGTCGACTCCGTGCGCTCCGTGGCGTCGCTCATCGGCGCCGGCGTGCTGGTCATCGACCACGACCTCGGGTTCATCACCCGGATCAGCGACCACATCGTCGTGCTCGCCGAAGGTCGGGTGCTCGCCGAAGGCACGCCCGAACAGGTACGCGCCGACCCGGCGGTGGCCGAGGCGTACCTCGGCTCGCAGGCCTGACCGCACACTGCGGTCGGTGGCGCGGCCACCACCATCTGCGTCGTCGCAGGTCACGGACGGTTGCCACACCGTCGGTGGTGACGCCAGACACACTCTTGACCAAACGTTTCCGGTCCGTGCGGCGTGTCACGAACGTGCATGGAGATGGGGGCGTCATCAAGCGGCTGAGGGTTCGTACCTTCTTCGCCCTGTTCACTGCCGCTGCTGCCTTGGCAGTGGGCATGGTGCAGACGGCCGATGCCAAGCCGCCCGCCCCGAACCCCATTTCCTGCTCGCAGCCGGGTGGCTGCACGGAACTGGTCGACACCCAGCTCTGACACCCGGTCAGTGCTTCCCGCCTGGCGTGGCCGCGGGTCGTTTGGCTCCGAACGACCCGCGCTACGTTCGGGGGATGCGCACCGAGTCGCTCCCCCACCTCGACATCGTCGGCCACGACGTCTACGAGCGCGGTGTGCCGTTCGCGGCCTACGACGAGTTCCGCCGGCTCGCGCCGGTGGCGTGGATCGACGAGACCGAGGCCAATGGGCATCACGGCGGCGGGTTCTGGTCGTTGACCACCCACGAACACGTCGTCGCCGTGCACAAGGACTGGCGCACGTTCTCGTCCGAGGTCGGCGGCACCGAGATCGAAGAGCTCGAGCCCGACGCGTTGGCGGCGCGCCGCACGATGCTGGAGACCGACCCGCCTCGGCACACCAAGCTCCGCCAACTCGTCAACCCGACCTTCAGCCGGCTCGCAGTGCAGACCTACGCCGACCACGCCCACGAACTGGTGGCCGACGTGCTCGACCGGACGCTCACCATGCCGGTCTGCGACGGCGTGTACGACGTCGCTCGCGAGCTCCCCATCCGCATGATCACCGGCCTGCTCGGCGTTCCCGACGCCGACGCCGCCCAGCTCTTCCACTGGGCCGACCAGATCGTCTACAACGCCGACCCGGACTACTCGCCGGCCATCAGCGACCAGGTCGACACCGACCCGTACCGGCTGCTGCCGTTCCGCAGTCCCGTCAGCCTGAAGGTGCTCGAGTACGTGCACCGTCTCGCCGCGGCACGCCGCGGTGTCGACGGCGGCGACGTGCTCACCGTGCTGACCAACGCGCTCGTCGACGGCGAGCCGCTCACCGAACGCGAGCAGGGCACGTTCTTCCTGCTGCTGCTCATCGCCGGCAACGAGACCACCCGGCATTCGCTCTCGCACGGCCTCCTGGCATTCGCCGAACACCCCGACCAGCTCGACCGCCTGCGCGCCCGACCGGAACTGCTCGACACCGCGGTGGAGGAAGTGCTGCGCTGGACCAGCCCGCAACTGCACTTCCGCCGCACCGCCACCGTCGACACGACGATCCGCGACAGCGCCCTCGGCGACGTGACCATCGCCGCGGGCGACAAGGTGGTCACCTGGTACATGGCCGCCAACTTCGATCCGGCCGAGTTCGCCGATCCGCACGTGTTCGACATCGGCCGCACCCCGAATCGGCACGTCACGTTCGGCGGCGGCGGGCCACACCTGTGCCTCGGCCAATGGATGGCCCGTCTCGAGGTGCGTGCGTTCCTGGAGGCCCTGGTCGAGCGGGTCGATCGGGTCGAACTCGCCGGCGAGCCACGCCGCGTCCGCAGCAACTTCATCAACGGCCTGAAGGCCCTCCCCCTCAGCCTCGTGGCGCGAACTTAAGTTCCTGGTGACGGCGGGCCGACGTACACGGCCCGGGGGCGGAACCGCAGCGGCATCTCGAGCTGCTCCTCCAACGCGTGCGCCACCCATCCGACCACTCGCGCCGCACCGAACACGGCCGCACCTGCATCCGGCGGCATGCCGGCCGTGGCACCCAGGGCGGCAAGCGCGAGATCGACGTTCGGAGGAGGAAGTCGTCGACGCTCGGCTTCGGCCGTGACGGCGTCGACCAGCGCGAGCTGCGGCGTGGGGCCCGCCTCACGGAGCATGGCCAACAGCACGACCGCCCGAGGGTCGCCCTCGGGGTAGAGCAACTGGCCGTAGCCGGGCAGCCGGCCGTAGCGAACGAGCGCGTCGTCGACGACGTCGCGCACCGAGCCCTGCGCGGCGCGCTCCAGCAGCCGTCGGACCCGTTGGCTCTCGCCCCCGTGCAGCGGACCGCCGAGCGCGCCGAAGCCCGCCGTCACGACGTCGTGCACCCCGCCTCGCGTGCTGGCCGCGACCCGCGCAGCGAGCGTCGATGCCGCGATCTCGTGGTCGGCGAGCATCACGAGACATGCGTCGAGCACGCTCAGCAACTCCGGACTGGCGCGGCGCGGGCTGAGCCGAACCCACAGCCGGCCCGCGATGGTGTCGGCGACTCGGGTCCCGTCGGGCAGTCGTCGGCGCGGGCAGCGGTTGCCCGACAGCACCGGCAGGGACTCGACCATCGTGACGATGAGCCGTCGCGCCGTGTCGACGAACGCCCGCGGGTCGACGTCGCGCCGGGCGCCGATCGCGTCGAGCGCCACCACCACACGCAATCGCTCGAGCAGTCCACCGTCCACGATCGGCCGGTCGAACGACGACGACGGCCAAGCGGGCGGTGTGGCGGGGAGCTCACCGGTCCAGATGAGCTCGGCGACCTGTTCGAACGTGGACGTGCGGGCCAGGTGCGACTGCTCGTGGCCGCGGTGACGGATGACGTGGCCGTCGATCTGGGTGATCGCCGTCTCGATCTGCAGGTCCAGCGAGCGGGCCCGGCTCGCCTGTCGGGGTCGGCCACGAACCGCCAGCCGCTCGACATCGGTCGCATCGAACCGACTGTGCCGCGTGTCGGGGTCGCGGGTCGAGTGCAGCACTCCCCTGCTGACGTAGGCGTAGACCGTTGCCGGCTTGACGCCCAGTCGGTGCGCGGTCTGGTCGGTCGAGAGCCAGGTCATGGCTTGACGATAATCAATGTTGATGATGAGGGAAACACGCCCGACAGTGGAGGCATGAGCACCGCAACATCGACCGTCCCGACTGGCGTGATCGTCCCTCCTGGCTTGAAGGGCGTCGTCGTGGCCGACACGGAGGTCGGCGACGTACGCGGCGACGAAGGCTTCTACCACTACCGCCAGTACTCGGCCGTCGAACTGGCCGAACGGCGCTCGTTCGAGGACGTGTGGCAGCTGATGATCGATGGAGCACTGCCGGTCGACGACCTGCAGCGCCGGGCGTTCGCCGACGAGGTCGCGAGTCGGCGCGAGCTGCCCGCTGCGGTGGCGAGCATGCTCCCGGCCATCGCCGCCACGAGCGAACCGCTGCAGGGCCTGCGCACGGCGTTGTCACTGGCCGCCGCGTCACGCGGCCTACGGCCACTGATCGACATCGACGCGGCGGCCAGGCGGTCCGACGCGCTGTTCCTGTGCGCCATCACGCCGACGTTGCTGACCGCGCTGCACCGTCTTCGCCTCGGCCTGCAACCCGTGTCACCGCGCGACGACCTCGGCTATGCCGCCAACTGGCTGTACATGGCCACCGGCGACGAGCCGAGCGCGGCCCACGCCCGGGCGGTCGAGCACTACCTGGTGTCGACGATCGATCACGGGTTCAACGCGTCGACGTTCACCGCTCGCGTGGTGGCATCCACCGGCGCCGACCTCGGCGCCTGCGTGGTCGCCGCGATCGGTGCGCTCAGCGGTCCGCTGCACGGTGGCGCACCGAGCCGGGCACTGGCGCTGCTGGACGAGATCGGCACCCCGGACCGCATCGACGGGGTGGTCGGGCCGATGATCCAGCACGGCGACAAGATCATGGGTTTCGGTCACGCCGTGTACCGCACCGAGGACCCACGGTCGGTGATGTTGCGCGACGTCGCTCGGCACCTCGCGGTCGACGAGGCGTCACGCGACTTCGTGTCGTTCGCCGAGGCGACCGAGGCAGGCGTGGTTCGACTGCTCGACCAGCTCAAGCCGGGGCGACAGTTGCGCACCAACGTCGAGTTCTACGCCGGCGTGGTGATGCACCTCTGCGGCCTGCCGCCGGAGATGTTCACCCCCACCTTCGCCACGAGCCGGGTGATCGGCTGGTGCGCGAACGTGCTCGAACAGGCGGCCGACAACAAGATCATCCGCCCGAGCGCCCGCTACGTGGGCCCGCCTGCACCGGCACCGGTGCCGACCGCCGCGATGTAACGATCCGGGCGCACCAGCACGGCCACCTCGCCGTAGGTGGCGCGGGGCTCGACGACGACGATGCGGCCATCGGGCGCATCGAACCACGGGTCGGCAGCGACCCACACCCAGCCGACGGGCAGCCGGTCGTCGAGCCGGTCAGGCTGTGGCAGCAGATGACCGACGGGGAACTCGCCGCCCAGGTCCAGACCCGGCAGGCGCGACCAGCGGGCCGGATCGGGCACGTCGGGCGTGGGGAGATCGGACGGGTCGGCCGCCAGGCGAGCCAGGGTGCGACCGGCCTCGATGGACATGCGCACCACGGCCTCCGCGTGCGGACGGCGCTCGGGTTCGTACGTGTCGAGCAGGTCGTCGCCGCCGGTGTCGCGCTCCTCGGCGAACTTCCAGGCCAGGTTCACCGCGTCACGAATGCCGCTGCACATGCCCTGCCCCATGAACGGCGGCATCATGTGCGCGGCGTCACCCGCGAGGAACACCCGCCCGTCCGGGCCGCCACGCCAGCGCTCGGCCACGAGCGCGTGGAAGCGGTAACGGGCAGCGCGCACGAGCGCCGCGTTGGCGGGGGTGACACCCCAGGCAGCGAGCAGCTCCCACGGATCGGGATGCTCGTCGCCGTGGAGCAGGAACTCCCATCGCCGGTACTCGGCGTGGGACGGCACGAACGTGGCCAGCCGATCCGGATCGCACACCTGCTGGATGATGCCCGGCAACGGCGGCTCGGCGACGTCGTGCAACGTCACGTCGACCACCAGCCACGGCTCGTGGTACTGCAGATCGAGCATGCGGATGCCGAGCGCCTCGCGCGTGGGGCTGGTGGCGCCATCACACGCCACCACGTACCGGCTGTCGGCCAGCAAGGCGTCGAGCGGCGGGGCTTCGACCCCGAGGTGGACCTCGACGTTCGGGAACCGGTCGAGGCCGCGGCGGAGCATCGCTTCGACCTGCGGCTGCACGAAGACGTAGTCCTCGTGCCAGCCGAGCAACGGCTCGCGTTCGAACCCCTCGAAGGTGAACAGCCGTCCGCCATTGGCGTCGACGTACTCCATCCCAGCGGACACGGTGAGCAGGTCGTGCAGTTCCCGCTCGAAGCCCAGCGCCTGGAAGACGCGGGCGATCTCGGCGTCGAGGTGGCACGCACGGGGTTGCGAGTACGGGGCGGGGTCGCGTTCGTACACGACCGCGCGCAGGCCGGCTGCGCCACACAGGTTGGCGAGCGTCGCCCCGGTGGGTCCGAGGCCGACGATGGCGACGTCGAACTGCACGGTCACTCCGGCGCCACGGTCTCCCACTGGGTGGTGCCCCAGGTGACCGCGAGCAATGTCGTGTCGTGACCGGGTGCGGCGCCGTGCCAGTGCCGCTCGTTCGGCGGGCACACCACCAGGGTGCCCGTGGCCAGGCGCACCTCGCCATCGGCCTCGGTCCCCACGCGGGCTGCACCGGACACGACGAAGAGCTGTTGACCGCCGGGGTGCAGGTGCCAGAACGAGACGGCGCCGTCCTTGAAGTGCACGAGCGCCGTGTCGGGCTGCTCGTCGGTCGGCGTCGCGTGGAGCATCTCCAACTCGACGGTGCCGGTGAAGCGGCCGCCGTAGCTGACCGACTTGTCGCCCTCGGGGATGACCTTCATCGCCTCGCTCCTACCGTTCGACGACCGGGTTGCGCATCGTCCCGATGCCCTCGATCGTGGTTTCCACGACATCGCCGTCCCGCAGGAAGCGGCCGCGCGCCTCGCCGACGCCACCCGGCGTACCGGTCCACACCAGGTCGCCCGGCTGGAACGTGATGTAGCGGCTGAGCCACACCACGAGCGCGGGCACGTCGAAGATGAGGTCGTTGGTGTTCGCCTCTTGCATGACCTCGCCGCTGACGATGCCGGTGAGCTGCAGCGCGTCGGCGTCGGGCAGGTCGTCGGCCGTCACCAGGTACGGGCCGGTGGGACCGAACGTGTCGTACGACTTGGCGATGGTGAACTGCTTCAGCGGCGGACGGAACTGCTCGCCGCGGTCGCTGATGTCCTGCCCGCACGTGACGCCGGCGAGGTAGCTCCACGCGTCATCACGCGTGGCCGCCTTGCACGTGCGACCGAAGACGATGACGAGCTCGGTCTCGTAGTCGATCTCGGTGAGCCCGGCAGGAATGACGATCTCGTCGAACGGACCGCAGACGCAGTTCTCGGTCTTGGCGAACAGGTGCGGCTCGGTGGGCATGTCGCGACCGCTCTCGATGGCGTGCTGCTTGTAGTTCAGCCCGACGCCGTACCCCTTCGGCGGGCGCGGCACCGGAGCGCTGAGCAGCCGCTCGTCGAGCACCGGCCAGGCAGCGGCGTCGACGGAGGTGGCGATCGAACGCAGCGTGTCGTGGTGGGCGAGGTCGCTGAGCAGCATCGGGTCGCTGCCGAGGCGGCCGTCGCTGGCCTGTTCGACGTCGACCGCGTGGCCGTCGACGACGATGACGGCGCGACCGCCGAGGTTGGCCAAACGCATGAGGAGTCTCTCTTCTGTCGGGAGGTGCGGCGTCAGTGCTGCGCCGGGAACCACATCTGGATGTTGCCGGTGCCCGCAGCGTTTTCATAGTCGCTCGTGGCCTGGCCCGGCCAGTCCCACGACGACCCGCCCAGGGCCGAGGCCATCAGCAGGTAGTGCCCGAAACGACCCTCGGGCGAGAAGGTGCGGAACTCGGGGTAGAACGCCAGCGCTGCGGCGTGGTCGCCGCGCTCGAGCAGTCCGATGAGGTGCTCGTCGGCGGCACGGTGCTCGGGGCTGCGCAGGTGCGACGGGTCGGCCGACTCGTGTTGACGCAGCTGCCGGAGCGGCCAGAACTTGTGCGACAGCGCTCCACTCGCGAGCAGCACCACCCGTCGGTCGCTGCGCCGAATGGCCTCGCCCAGGACGGCGCCCGTGTCGATGAAGTCGTCGTACTCCGCGGTCTGGCACAGGCTGAACGACACCCACCGCTCGTCGCGTTGGAGGAACGGCGTGAGATACACCGTCGCGTAGCGCACGGGCAGGCACGGGTCGTCGCTGGCGTGCACCCACACGTCGTCGTGCTCGGCAGCCACCTCGGCGACGAGATGGGCCAGCGCGGGGTCGCCCGGAAGGTCGTACGGCATCTGCGGGTTGCCGCGCGGCAACTCCTCGCTCGTGAATCGGCCGCTGCGCCGCTCGTGCGCGCTGACCACGAACTCGAACGTCGTGAACCAGTGCGAGTCGAGCACCACGATCGTGTCGGGCTGCAGCGCGTCGATCTCCTTGCGGATGCGATGCAACCCCTCGAGGATCGTGAAGTCCCTACCCTGGTTCATCTCCAGCCGCGTGGCCTCCGGCAGCACCAACGGGGGCACGTGGGACACGAGCGCTGCGCCGACGATTTCACCCATTGCTGCTCCCCCTCAAATCCTTAGGTCCCGAAGAATCTACACTCCCTGCGATGGTCGTCACGCTCGCACTCACGGCGGCCGTGGTCATCGGGCTGGGCGACTACTGGGGCGGACGGGCCACCGTCCGTCGACCGGCGCTGGTCGTGGCCTTCGTCGGGCAACTCGTCGCCGCCATCGTCGCCGTGGTGGTCGTGTTCGTCGTCGGATGGACGGAGCTGCACCCCGGCGACCTGATCCTCGGCGGATTGTCCGGAGCGGCAGCGGGCACCGCGTCCGTGGGCTTCTTCCACGCACTTGCCAACGGCCGAATGTCGATCGTCGCTCCGATCACCGCGGTCACCGGGGTGTTGCTGCCCGTCGTGCTGGACGTCGCGACCGGCGTGTCCATGTCCGGCATCACCTGGATGGCGATGGTCGTCGTCATCGCTGCCGTGCCGATGGTGGCCATCCGCCCCGGTGGCGACCATCGCCTCTCGCTGCGTGCCGAGCTCGCACTCTCGCTGGGCGCGGGCGCCGGCTATGCCGGCTACTTCGTCCTCCTCGGCCACACCTCGCAGGACAGCGGACAATGGCCAGTGGTTGCGTCATTCGTCGTGGGCGCGCTGGTCGTGGGGCTCATCACGCTGCTGCAACGCGTCCCTTTCGGCACCCCGCCCATCGGTGCGGTGGGCAGCGGCGTGTGCAGCATCGTCGCCGGCGTCTGCATCACTCGGGCGTTGCAGATCGGCCCGATCTCGTTGGCCACGGTGCTGGGCTCGCTGTACCCCATCATCACGTCGGGTCTGGCCGTTCGCCTGGATGGCGAGCGGTTGCGGCCGATCAACGCCGTGGGGATCGTGTTGGCGGTCGGTGCCGCCGCGGTGGTGGCCGCGTCCCGGTGAGCGTCGTCAGCGGGCGAGGAGCGCGCGCACGGTCTCGCCGAGCGGGTCGCGATGGTCGCGCAGCTCGCCGAAGCCGGCCTGACGCAGGACGGCATTGTCGAGGACGCTGTTCGTGGGTCGCGGCGCGGGCCGCGGCGGTTGCAGCTCGGCGGTGCTGATGGGACGCACCATCGCGGGGTCCTTGCCCATCGCCTGCACCACGGACTGGGCGAACTCGAACCACGAGACCGCACCCTGGTTGGTGGCGTGGACGACGCCGGACAGCCGGTCGAGGGCGATGCGCCGCAGCAGCGGGGCCAGGTCGTGGGTGAACGTCGGGTGACCCACCTGGTCGGCGACGAACGCGAGCTCGGGGTGTTGGTCGGCGAGGCGCATGATGGTCTTCACCATGTTGGCGCCGTTCACCCCGCACACCCACGAGGTGCGCACGACGCTGGCGCTCGGCCCGAGCACGAGCGCTTCCTTCTCGCCGATGAGCTTGGTGATGCCGTAGATGCTCTGCGGCGCAGGGTCGTCCCACTCGTGATACGCGCGGTCGAGTTCGCCGTCGAACACGTAGTCGGTGCTGACCGTCACCAGATGAGCGCCGCTGCGGTGGCAGGCCTCGGCCAGCCACCGAACCGCCGTGCCGTTCATCGCCAACGCCAACTCGGGGTCGCCCTCGCACGCGTCGACCGCGGTCCAGGCCGCGCAGTTGACGACCGCGTCGGGGGCGATCGAGGTGATCGCACCCAGCACGGCGTCGCGATCGCTGACGTCGAGCCCGGCACGATCGAACGCGAAGAGGTCGTCGCCCGCAGCGGTGCAGGCGGCCACCAGGTCGGTGCCGAGCTGACCGCCGGCACCCGTGACGAGCACACGCATCAGAGGCCGGCCTTGGCCTTCAACGGCTCCCACCACCAGCGGTTGTCGGCGTACCACTGCACGGTGGAGGCGAGGCTCTCGTCGAACGAGCGCTCCATGCGCCAGCCGAGCGCGGTGACCTTGTCGATGTTCACCGAGTAACGACGGTCGTGGCCCAGCCGGTCGTCGACCGGCTTGATGAAGCTCTCGTCGCGCCCGCACAGGCCGAGCAGTGCGTAGGTGAGCTCCTTGTTCGTCATCTCCTGGTGGGCGCCGATGTTGTAGACCTCGCCGACGACACCGTCGGTGAGCACCAGGTGCGCCGCACGGTTGTGGTCCTCGACGTGGATCCAGTCGCGCACGTTGCCACCGTCGCCGTACAGCGGCACCTGCTTGCCGTCGAGCAGGTTGGTGGTGAAGAGCGGGATGACCTTCTCGGGGAACTGGTACGGCCCGAAGTTGTTGCTGCATCGGGTGACCACCACCGGCACGCCATAGGTGGTGACGTAGCTGAGGGCGATGAGGTCGCTGCCGGCCTTCGCCGCGGAGTACGGCGAGCGGGGCGTGAGGATGTCGGTCTCGATGAACGAGCCCTCGTCGATGGTGCCGTACACCTCGTCGGTGCTGATGTGCAGGAACTTCTGCACGCCGACCTGACGAGCGACGTCGCACAGCACGTTCGTGCCGAACACGTTGGTGCGCACGAAGGCGTCGGGGTCCTTGATGCTGCGGTCGACGTGGCTCTCGGCAGCGAAGTGCACGACGGCGTCGTGACCGTCCATGTGCTGCAGCACCGCGTCTCGGTCGCAGATGTCGGCATGGACGAACCGGCACCGATCGCCGTCGACGATGTCGTTGATGCTCTCCATGTTGCCGGCATAGGTGAGCGCGTCGTAGATGGTGATCTCGTCGTCGCTGTTGTTCAGCACCCAACGGGCGTAGTTGGAACCGATGAAGCCGGCGGCGCCGGTGACGAACAGTTTCATGTCAGGAGGGCTCCTCGATCAGGTCCGCATGGGCCAGTAGGGGCGTCGACCTTCGGGCAGGTCGGCGCGGAGGGGGTTCGCCTCGTCGCGGGCGGAGAGGATGGGATCGGTGACGCCCCAGTCGGCGCCGATGACCGGGTCGTTCCACAACACCCCGAGCTCGTCGGCCGGGTTGTAGTACCCGTCCACCAGGTACGTCATCACCACGTCGGTGAGGGCCGCGAAACCGTGCGCCACGCCCGGTGGGATGTACACGCCGAGGTGGTTCTCGCCCGAGATGTCGAAGCACTCGGTGCCGCCGTAGGTGGGGCCGCCCTCGCGCAGGTCGTGCAGGACGACTCGGATGGTGCCCACGGGGCAGTACCAGTAGTCGGCCTGGTGCAGGTGGTAGTGCAGGCCGACCACCGCGCCCTGCTGCTTGTTCGAGCGGTTGCCCTGCAACATCTCGCGACCGTTCGGGAACCACTCTCGGCGGTAGGTCTCGATGAACAGACCACGCTGGTCGCCGTGGAGCGTGGGCTCCACGATGTGCACTCCGGCAATGGCGGAACTCTCTCGTACGTTCGGCATCGGCACCAGTATGGCGGGCGTGATCAGGCGGCGACCGTGATCACGGCGCCGGCGCGGGCCCGTCGCCGCGGAAGTAGGACAGGACGGCGTCGGCGCCATCGCCGAGGAGCAGGACCGCGTTGCCGTCGATGGTCTCGGGCACCACCGGGAGCGCGTACGACTGCAGGCCGCTCGCCACGGCACTGCGCAACGACGAGCCGGCCTCGATCGGGTCGAGATGTTCGTCGATACGGACCGCGTCGCCGATCGCGGCGACCAACTCGCCCGTCCGGAACGGGTTGGTCTTCAACTGGGCGACCGACTCCTGCAGGCAGGCGTTGACGAACTCGCGCTGGCGTTTCGACCGACCGAGGTCGCTGGTGGGGTCCTCGTGCCACTCGCCGTCGCGGAACTCCTCGTAGTGGCGGCTGCGGGCGTAGGCCAGGGCCTGTGTGCCGTCCAGCACGTGGCAACCGGGCACCGTGACGTTCAGGCCGGTGTTGAGGTCGCGCGTCGGGTAGAGGAAGCACACCTGCACCCCACCGAGCGCCTCGACCAGCCGCTCGAAGCCGGTGAAGTCGATCTCGACGTAGTGGTGCACGGGGATGCCCAGCTCTGTCTGCACGGTGCGGACCAGCACGTCGGGGCCGTCGTTGAACGCTGCGTTGATGCGCCGCTTGCCGTCGTGACCGGGCACCGCGACGTACAGGTCGCGAGGGATGGACAGCAGCGACGCCTCGCCGGAGCCCCTGTCGTATCGCAACACCATGATGGTGTCGCTGCGGTTGCCGCTGACCTGGCCGGTCTCGCCGGTGTTGGGGTCGCCGAACTCGCGGCTGTCACTGCCGACGAGCAGGTAGTTGTCGACGTTCGAGTCGGCCGGGCTGAGCACGTCGGCCACGGCCGGGACGCGATCGACGGCATCGACCGTGCGGCGAGCGGCGATGAGCACGCCGGCGGCACCGGCGACGGTGACGAGGAGCGCGACCATCAGCAGCGAAGGGAGTCGACGCCGCTTCGGCAGCGGGGTCGTGTCGATGGCCAGCACGACCGTCAACGGTAGCGGCGCCCTGTCGTCGGGCAGGGTCACCCCCGGGCGCGACGCTTCAGCGTGGCCTCAGGTGCACCACGTCGCCCGTGTCGATGCGGTGGGTGATGCCGCACTCGTCGAGCACCAGGAGGCGCCCGTCGGGTTCGACGTCGATGGCCCGCCCCTCGACCGCCCCGTCGGCGAGGTCGACCTTCACACTTCGGCCGAGGGTGCCGAGACGCGAGCGGTACGAAGCGGCGATGTCGTCGGGGAGCTCGTCGAAGGCGACGAGCATCGCGGCGAGGACATCGAGCGGGTCGATGCCGTCGCCGAGACGTGCCGCGTCGGGCGGCGCCCAGCCGACGTTGATGCCGATGCCGACGACGACGGCCTGGCGAGCGCCGACGATGGTCGCCTGCGCCAGCACTCCGGCGAGCTTCTGGTCGTCGACCAGCAGGTCGTTGGGCCATTTCAACGTGGCCCGAACGCCGGCAACCCGCTCGCAGGCGATCACCGCGGCGACCCCGACCCGCTGGGTGAGCACGTGCGGCACGTGCGGCACGTCGGTGAAGAGCAGCGACACCAGCAGATTGGCGCCCGGCGGCGCCACCCAGGTGCGGTCCAGCCGGCCGCGACCGGCGGTCTGGTGACGGGCCACCAGGACCGTGCGGTCGGGGGCCCCTGCGGCGGCCTCGACGAGCAGGTCGGCGTTGGTGCTGCCGGTCTCGTCGACCACCCGGACGCGCCAACCCGCAGGCCAGGTTCGGGCCGGTTCGGCCGGTGGGGTGGCACCAGGGGTCTCCATTCGGACAAGATTGCCACCTGTGCTGAAAAAGATCCTGATTGCCAACCGCGGCGAGATCGCCGTCCGTGTCATCCGCGCCGCTCGTGAGCTCGGCATCAAGACCGTCGCGGTCTACAGCGAACTGGATCGTGAGGCGCTCCACGTGCGGCTCGCCGACGAGGCGTACGCACTCGGCGGCACCACCGCGGCCGAGAGCTACCTCAACACCGAGGCCATCCTCAGCGCCATCGAGCAGAGCGGCGCCGACGGCGTCCACCCCGGCTACGGCTTCTTCAGCGAGAACGCCGACTTCGCCCGGGCGATCACCGAGAAGGGTGTCGCGTTCATCGGGCCGCCGCCCGCGGCGATCGACGAGATGGGCGACAAGGTCAGCTCGCGCAAGGCCGCACTGCGCGGCGGCGCCCCCATCGTTCCCGGCACCACCGAGTTCGTCGAGCACGTCGACGAGATCGTCGCCTTCGGTCGCGAGTTCGGCTACCCCCTCGCCATCAAGGCCGCGTTCGGCGGCGGCGGACGCGGCATGAAGGTCGTGCGCTCCGAGGAGGAAGTGCAGGAAGCCATGGACAGCGCCAAGCGCGAGTCCAAGGCGTTCTTCGGTCGCGACGAGATCTACATCGAGCGCTACCTCACCTGGCCGCGCCACGTCGAGGTGCAGATCGTCGGCGACCAACACGGCGACGTCGTGTGGGTCAGCACCCGCGACTGCTCGGCCCAGCGCCGGCACCAGAAGCTCATCGAGGAGGCCCCCTCGTACGGCATGGAGCCCGGCATCGAGGAGGCCATGGGCGAGGCCGCCATCAAGGCCGCCAAGGCCGTCGGCTACTACAACGCCGGCACGGTCGAGTTCATCTACCAGGACGGCGAGTTCTTCTTCCTCGAGATGAACACCCGCCTGCAGGTCGAGCACCCGGTCACCGAGGTCATCACCGGCATCGACCTGGTCGAGTGGCAGATCCGTGTCGCCAGCGGCGAGAAGCTGCCGATGACGCAGCAGGAAGTGGCGGCACAGCGCCGCGGCCATGCGCATCGAGATCCGCATCAACGCCGAGAACCCGGCCGGCGGAAAGTTCCTGCCCTCCCCCGGCACGATCAGCAAGCTCGTCGCTCCCGATGGGTTCGGCGTGCGCTTCGACGCCGGCTACGAGACCGGCGACACGGTCAGCCAGTACTACGACAACCTGGTCGGCAAGCTCATCGTGTGGGGCAAGGACCGCCCCACCGCGATCGCCCGCACCATCCGCGCCCTGGAGGAGATGGTCGTCGAAGGCGTGGCCACCACCATCCCGGCCGACCTGGCCATCCTCAAGCACGCCGACTTCCAGGCCATGCAGCACTCGACGAAGTGGGTCGAGGAAGTGCTCGACCTGTCCGACATCGAGGCCCCCAAGGCTCCCGCCCCGGCCGGCGACGACGATGCGCCGCTCGTGCAGCGCAACACCACCGTCGAGGTCAACGGCAAGCGCTTCGACGTGAAGATGTGGGTGCCCGACGTGCCGATGGTGGCGGCCGGTCCCGCGAAGGCTGCGAAGAAGCCGGCTCGCGCCGCAGGTGGCGGCAGCGGTGCCGCGGGCGCCGGCAGCGGCAGCGTCGAGGTGCCCATGCAAGGCACCATCGTGAAGGTGCTCGTCGAGGTCGGCCAGGACGTCGAGGCCGGTCAGGCCGTCGTCGTCCTCGAGGCGATGAAGATGGAGAACCAGATCACCGCCGAGAAGGCCGGCAAGGTCAAGGAGATCAAAGTGGCCGCCGGCGACACCGTCGGTGCCGGCGACGTCGTCGTCGTCATCGAGTGACCTGAGGACCCGCAGAACTCAAGTTCGGGAGAACGGGTCGGCCGCGGCGCGAGACTGCCGCGGTGGAGAACCATTTCGACGGCTGGGCGGCCGAGCACTACGACGAGACGTCGGCGGCGATGTTCGATCCCGGTCTGCTCGACCGGACGACACGCTTCCTCGCGGACGCATGCCCGCGGAGGCGACGCACTCGAGTTCGCGCTCGGCACAGGCCGAGTCGCACTGCCCCTCGCCTCGTTGGGGGTGCGCGTGGAAGGCATCGAGTTCAGTCCGGCGATGGTCGAACAGTTCCTGACGAAACCGGGCAGCGAGCACATTCCGGTCACGGTCGGCGACATGTCGACGACTCGTCTCGATCGAACGTTCTCACTGGTGTACCTGGTGTGGAACACCATCTCGAACCTCACCACGCAGGACGCGCAGGTCGCCTGCTTCCAGAACGCTGCGGCTCACCTCGCACCGGGCGGCAGGTTCGTCGTCGAGCTGTGGATCCCCGAGCTCCGTCGCCTGTTGCCCGGCGAGCAGCACCTCCTGTGCGACTCGACCGAGCGGCACATCGGCATCGACGAGATCGACACCGCCACACAGCAGGGGACGTCGCACCACTACTGGACCGTCGACGGGACGATCCGCCACGAGGCGACGCCGTGGAGATACGCCTGGCCCGCCGAACTCGATCTCATGGCCCGTCTCGCCGGCATGACCCTGGTCGAGCGCTGGGCCGACTGGGACCACTCGCCCTTCACCGCGGTGAGCACCAGCCACGTCTCGGTCTGGGCGACGCCCGACCGTTCACCAGGAACTTAAGTTCGCGGCGTCGGGGTCGGGGTGGGCGCCGTCGCCGACGACACCGTTGCGGACGACGAGCGTGCCGGCGGCCTTGTCGTGCACGGTCTGGCGACGCGGGTCGAAGAACGCCCAGAAGTACACGCCCATCTCCAGGAACATGCCGACGCCGGGGACGACGCCGAACGCGGCGGGCACCAGCGACCGGATGAACGCCGAGCTCACCGTCACCGAACCACCATCGATGGCGTGGACGACCCGAGTTCGGCAGATCCACTTGCCGATCGTGCGGCCGAACCGTGACACACCGACCGTCTCGTGCAGCAGACCGACCGCGATGAACGCGATGTTGAACCAGAACGCGGCGTCACCGGTGAGCATGTCGTTCGCCGTGTAGCCAAGGGCGGCGAACACGGCGAACACGGGCACACCTGCGACGGCCTGGTCGACGATCAACCCGCCGATGCGTGCGGGGAACGAGGCGAGCGTCGCATCGCCCGGGATCGCCGGGACCGCGCGCTCCTCCGGCTGCATCAGGCGACCGTCACTCCGCGGCTTCGGCGAGCGCCTCGGCCAGCGCCGGATGCACCAGCAGGCTCTCGACGATGTCGGTGACCTTCAGGTTCGCCGTGACGGCGAGCGCGATGACGCTGATCAGCTCGGCCGCGTGACGACCGACGATCGACCCGCCGAGCACGACACCGGTGGCCGGGTCGCTGATGATCTTCACGAAGCCACGCGAGTCGTTGTTGATGAGCGCCTTGGGCGTCGCCGAGAACGGCACCTTGGTGACGCGGATCTTGCGGCCGACGGCGAAGGCGTCGGCCTCGGCCAGCCCGACATCGGCGATCTCGGGCTCGGTGAAGATGGCGCTGGCCGCCTTGTCGTAGTCGAGGTGCCGGTGGGCCACCTTCTGCAGGCCCATCACGTGCTCGGCCACCTTGCGGCCCTGCATGCTGGCCACGCTGGACAGCGGCAGCTTGCCGCTGACGTCGCCGGCGGCGTAGATGTGCGGCTGGCTGCTCTGGCAGTGACGGTTGATGGTGACGTAGCCGCCGCGGTCCATCTCGACACCCGCGTCCGGGAGACCGAGGCCGTCGGTGTTCGGCACCGAGCCGATGGCGAGCACCGCGTGCGTGCTGCGCACCACTCGGCCGTCGTCGCAGCGGACCACGACGTCGTCGCCCTCGCGGTCGATGGACGTGGCTCGAGCTCCCTTGAGCAACTTCACACCACGGCGCAGGAAGTCGTCTTCCAGCACGGCCGCGACCTCGGGGTCCTTGGCGGGCAGCACCTGTTGGCGGCTGACCACCAGCGTGACGTCGGCGCCGAAGCTGGCGAACATGTGCACGAACTCCACGCCCGTGACGCCGGAGCCGATGACCGTGATGCTCTTCGGGAAGATCTTCGGCGGGTAGCAGTCGCGGGTGGTGAGGATGCGCTCGCCGTCGGGCGTGCACCACTCGGGGATGCGCGGGCTGGTTCCGGTGGCGATGAGGACGTTGTCGGCCGGCAGCACCCGGGTGCCTTCGGCGGTCGTGACCTCCACCTCGTGCGGGCCGATCAGGCGGGCCGTGCCGCGCAACATGGTGACGCCCTGGCTCTCGAGCAGTTGCGTCGTGTTGTCCTTCAACCGACCCTGGATGTTCGTGATGCGCTCGGTGAGCGCCGGGATGTCGACCTCGGCCTCCTGCTGCTCGAGACCCATGCCCTGGATGCGCCGGGTGAACGCGATCGCCCCACCCGTGGCGATCATCGTCTTCGACGGGATGCAGTCCCACAGGTGAGCGGCACCGCCGATGACATCGCGTTCGATGAGGGTGACCTGCGCACCGAGCCGTGCGGCATGGGTGGCTGCAGTGTTGCCGGCGGGGCCACCGCCGATGATCACGAAACGAGTCGACACGAGTGCCGAGGCTATCTGCCTTCGTCAGGCAGCGCCTTCGTCCGGCTGCATGGTGAGCGACCAGCGGATGAGGCCGGTGACGGCCGCCCCCGCCGGGCGCACGAGCACCGTCTCGCTGAACGGCAGGTACGGCAGCCGCAGCGGCCAACGGGTCCAGCCGGGCAGCAACGCCACCGATGCCGCGGCGAGCACGGTGTACGGAGGGCGGGCGGCCAACGGCAACGGCGGCTCGAGCAACAGGAACCGGGCGGCCTGGCGGGCCTCGGGCGTGCCGCGCAGCTCGTCCCGGAAATCGGCGATCTCGGCACGAAGTTGCCGTACCGACTCGGGCGGGTGGTTCACCCCGAGCGCCGATGCCACGACGGCCATGTCGGCGACGTACTGGTCGGCTTCGGCATCGGTCAGTTCGGCCGCGCCGTAGCGGCGGTACGCGGCGAGGAAGCTGTCGACCTCGCACACGTGCACCCACCGCAGCAGGTGCGGATCGTTCGCCGAGTACGCCCGGCCGTCGGCCGCACGCCCACGCACCCGCTGGTGGACCGAGCGCACCCGGGCGATGGCCGCGTCGGCGGTCTGCTCGTTGCCGAACGTGGTGGCGGCGAGGAAGTCGGCCGTGCGCTGCAATCGACCCCACGGGTCCTGCCGGTAGTCGGAGTGTTGGGCGACCCCGGCCATGGCCAGCGGGTGCAGCGACTGGAAGAGGATGGCCCGCAGGCCCCCGACGAACATCGACGCGTCGGCGTGGACTCGGCGGATGACGCGATCCTCGGCGAACCATCGCGGCCCAGATGCCTCGAAGATGGCGGCGGCCTTGTCGTCGGGGTCGTCGCCGACGACACGTGTGCGGATCTGGTCGGCCACCCACGACCGCACCGGCTGCAGCGCCTCAGGAGTGCTCATCACCGATGAATCCGTCGTCGGCGAACAGGGTGTCGCGCGCGGTCGCCGGTGGCGAGCCGAACGATTGGATGCGGCCGGCCGGCAGGTTGTCGCAGTACTTCGAGTCGTACTGCAGCGTGTTGCGCGGCTCGCCGACCCACTCGAAGTGCATGCCGTCGGCGGTGAGGAAGTTGCCGCCCCACGCGAAGCCGTGCTTGCGGAAGATGCGCACGACCCGGCAGTCCATGCGCGGCACGCATCCCTGACAGTTCGACGTCGTGTTCGTGTCCAGCGGCTGCCCCCACGAGTGCCGCGACACGGAGCCGAGCGCTTGCGTGATGCGGGCGAACCGCACCTGGCCGGTGGCACACCCGCCGTACGAGTTGGCGTTGGCCGCGTCGATGGCACCCCCGAGTCCCGAGTTGACGACCTCCTGCAGCGCGGCGGCGAGATCGGCCTTGACCCGCTTGTTGCACCGGGCGCGGATGCCGGTGGGGTACGTCTCGCGTCCGGCCGGCAGGTACGTCGCCACCCACGTCGGGTTCATCGCGGTCCAACCGCTGCTGGACAGGCCCGCGTAGAAGAAGTCGAACTCACCGAGGAGGCGCTTGGTCGTCGCCATGCTCAGTTGGCCGTCGGGGTCGGCGGGATCCCAGGAACGGCGCACCTTCGACTTCAGGGTGCTCGACGTGACACAGATGAGGCTGGTCGGGCTGGTGCACAGCCCACGGTTGTAGAGGGCCCGCGAGAGCTTGGCCCGGTCCATCTGACCGTAGATGAGCACCCGCGTGGGGATGGTCGCGCCCAACCTGTTGGCCATCTCGGGCGTCATCACGATCTCGGTGCCGCCCACCTCGGCGTCGCTGCCGATGCGACCGACGGTGAAGGTGATGCGAGCGTTGCCCGGGCCGACGAGATCGACGAGGTCGCCCACCTTCGCGCCGCGGATGTCGGCGGAGGTCTGACTCATCACGATCTTGCCCTGGGCGACGATGCCGGACACGTCGCGTCCCATGATGGCGCCGAGCGTGTTCAGCGGCAGGGCCGTGACTGCCATCGGGAAGGCCCACCCGGTGGTCCGGGAGCGCTGCACCACAGTGGTGCCGCGCCGGACCGCCGTCATCAGTGCCGTGAAGCCACGACCGACGACGGCCTGTGCACCTGCATCGCGGGCCGCGGCGAGGGCGCGATCGCGGATGCCAGCGGTGAGCTCGCCCGTCTGGAACACCGACACGGCGTCGAACGGCACTTCCACCGGCGCGGCAGGCGTCGACCCCTGCGCGCCACCGTCGATCGTGGTGATCGCGGCGTCGGCCTGGGTGGCCGAGACGACCAGCGTGAGCGCGACCGCGAACCCAACGAGTCGGGATCGGCGGCGCAAGGACATGAACCCTCAGGGTACCGGCGGATATGGACCGGGGAAAGGCGGGCCGAACCCACTACCGTCAAGGGACTGTGAGCAGCGACGACACCCCTCTCGACGACATTCATTCCGGCTCCGGCCTGGTGGCCGAGAAGGCCAAGCGTCTGCAGAAGCTCGCCGACCTGCGTGACCAGGGGACGAACCCGTACCCGTACCGCTTCGATCGCACCGTCACGCTGGCCGACCTGCGCAAGGAGCACGGCGAGCTCGAGCCCGGCACCGAGACCGAGATCGCCGTGGCCGTCGCCGGTCGAGTGATGCTGCTGCGCGACTCGGGCAAGCTCATCTTCGCCACCATGCGCGACCGCGACGACGAGGTGCAGCTGTTCATCAGCAAGGCCGTCGTCGGCGACGACGCGTTCGAGGCCATCAAGGGCCTGGACCTGGGCGACTGGGTGGGCGTGCACGGCACCGTCATGACCACCCGCAAGGGCGAGCTCAGTGTGAAGGTCGAGCGGCTCGAGCTGCTGTCCAAGGCCGTCCGCCCGATGCCCGACAAGTGGCACGGCCTCACCGACACCGACACGCGCTTCCGTCAGCGGTACGCCGACCTGATCGTCAACGACGAGGCGCGCAAGAACTTCCGCGTGCGCCACGCGATGATCGCCAGCTTCCGCCGCACGCTGCACGACCGCGGCTACATCGAGGTCGAGACGCCGGTGCTGCACGTCGAGGCCGGCGGCGCGCACGCCCGCCCGTTCATCACCCACCACAACGCGCTCGACATGCAGTTGTACCTGCGCATCGCACTCGAGCTGCACCTGAAGCGGCTCATCGTCGGCGGCATGGAGCGGGTCTTCGAGATCGGTCGCATCTTCCGCAACGAAGGCATCAGCACGCGCCACAACCCCGAGTTCACGATGATGGAGCTCTACCAGGCGTTCGCCGACGTGGAAGACGTCATCGAGATCACCGAGACGCTCATCACCCGGGCGGCGGTCGACGCCACCGGCAGCAGCATCGTCACCGTGTTCCGCCCCGACGGCGAGACCGAGGAGATCGATCTGGCGCAGCCGTGGCGGCGAGCGCGCATGATCGACCTCGTGGAGGAAGCCATCGGCGTGGCGGTGCACCCGTCGCAGCCGGTCGACGACCTGCGCGCCCTGGCCGCACAGCACGGTGTGACCGTGAACCCGCGGTGGGGCTCGGGCAAGATCATCGAGGAGTTGTTCGAGGCCACGGCCGAGCACAAGCTCATCGCGCCGACGTTCGTCACCGGGCACCCGGTCGAGATCTCCCCGCTGGCCCGCGTCGATCGCAACGACCCGTACCTCACCGAACGCTTCGAACTGTTCGTCGGCGCCCGCGAGCTGGCCAACGGATACTCCGAGTTGAACGACCCGGTCGAGCAGCGGCTGCGCTTCGAGGACGAGCAGGCCGCGAAGGACGCGGGCGACGCCGAGGCCGGCACCGTCGACGAGGACTACCTCCGGGCGCTGGAGTACGGGCTGCCGCCCACCGGCGGCCTGGGCATCGGCATGGATCGCGTCGCCATGCTCATCGCCGGTGTGAACTCCATCAAGGAGGTCATCCTGTTCCCCACCCTTCGTCCTGAAGCACTCTGAACGCCATGGGAAACGTCACCGGCAACGTCGAGCGCGAGATCACCGAGCCCGTCGACCTGTGCGACGCCCGCGGCCGCCTGTCCCCCGCTGCCCGAGGCTGGTCGCGGCACCCGATGCTGCGCGCCAATCTGAAGGGCCGTCACGGCCGCAAGAAGCGGTGGGACTACTGGTGCATCGACACCGACGAGATCGTCGTGTCGTTCGTCTACGCCGACATCGACTACGCCGGGCTGGCCAACGTGTGGATCATGGAGCACGCCACCGGGCGCCAGGCCACGGCCGGCGTGCTGAAGCCGTTGGCCAAGGGATTCGCACTGCCCGAGCAGGTGTGCACCGGCGTCGTGTCGTACAGCGACGACGCGTTCCGACTGTGCATCGACGAGGCGGCCGACGCCACCCGCTTCTCGGCGTGGGCCGACACCTCCGGCACCAGCACCTGGCCGGGCGCCATCGAGATCGACATCGAGGTCGCCAAGCCGGCAGGGCACGAATCGCTGAACGTGGTCATCCCGTGGAGCGACCGAACGTTCCAGTTCACCTCGAAGCAGAACACGCGTCCCGCCGTCGGCACGGTGCGGGTCGGTGCACACACGTGGTCGATCGACGCATCGCACGACGCATGGGGCGTGCAGGATCTCGGCCGTGGCATCTGGCCGTACGCGAACCGTTGGAACTGGGCGGCGGCGTCGGGCCGCGCCGATGACGGACGGGTGATCGGCCTGCAGTTCGGCGGCAAGTGGACCGAGGGCACCGGCGCCACCGAGAACGCCCTGTGCATCGATGGCCGGCTCACCAAGCTGAGCGACGAACTGGAGTGGACGTACGACTGGGCGAACCCGATGGCGCCGTGGCGGGTGCGCACGCCGGGCAGCGACCAGGTCGACGTGACGCTCACCCCCACCTTCGACCGGTACGACGTCACCGACCTGAAGGCACTGAAGATGGAAGTGCACCAGTGCTTCGGCACCTGGAGCGGGCGTATCGTCGGCGACGACGGTGTACCGACGACGATCTCGGGCATCCGCGGCTTCGCCGAGGAAGCCCGCAACCGCTGGTGAGCAGCTACGACCTGATGAAGGGAACTCGACGATGACGACGGCATGGGGACGCGGGTTGGCGACGGTCACCGACGACGGCACGGTGCTCGACACCTGGTTCCGCGAGGTCGGACTGGGCGACGAGCCGATGCCCGAGGCGTTCGAGGCGTACACCACGGCACAGCGGCACGACGAGACCCGCCGCGTGCACGTGCGTGCCGTGCAGATCACCATCGACACCGCCGACAAGCCGGACGGCGCCAGCGACGCCTACCTGCGACTGCACCTGCTGTCGCACCGACTGATGAAGCCCCGCGAGCAGAACCTCGACGGGCTGTTCGGCCAGCTCACCAACGTCGCCTGGACGAACCTGGGCCCGGCCCCCGTCGACGGCATCGAGGAGCTGCGCTGGCGGGTCCGTCGCGATGGCGGCAACCTGACGGTGCACGGCCTCGACAAGTTCCCGCGCATGACCGACTACGTCGTGCCCAGCGGCGTGCGTATCGCCGACGCCGACCGGGTGCGCCTCGGCGCACACCTGGCGTCGGGTACCACCGTCATGCACGAGGGGTTCGTCAACTTCAACGCCGGCACCTTGGGCACCTCCATGATCGAGGGCCGCATCAGCCAGGGTGTCGTCGTCGGCGACGGCAGCGACATCGGTGGCGGGGCGTCCACGCAGGGCACCCTGTCGGGTGGCGGCACCGAGCAGATCAGCATCGGCGAGCGCTGCCTGGTGGGTGCCGAGGCCGGTATCGGCATCAGCCTGGGCGACGAATGCGTCGTCGAGGCCGGCCTGTACGTCACCGCGGGCACGCTGGTCGCGCTGCACGGGCCGAGCGGTGTCGAGGTGGTGAAGGCCCGTGTGCTCAGCGGCAAGGGCGGTCTGCTGTACCGCCGCAACAGCCAGTCGGGCGCGGTGGAGGCCCTGCCCCGCAGCGCCAAGTGGGACGGCCTGAACGCCGCCCTCCACGCCAACGACTGACGCGCTCGGCGACCAACCCGGCGTCAGCCGAGGGGGTGGCGCATGCGCACTTCGTCCTTGCACGGGTCGCTCGGCAACGGCTGGAAGTCGCCGGTCACGGCGAACCCCATCGTCTCGTACAACCGTTGCGCCGAGTCGTTGCCGCGCACCACCCACAGCTCGACCCGATCGGTGTCGGTGGCGCGGGCGAAGTCGAGCACGGCCGTCACCAGCCGCTGCCCCACCGCGCCACGGCGCGCATCGGGCGACACCCACATGGCGACCAGCTCGACGTGCCCGTCGTCGTCGCGGTTGCCACCGACGATGCCCACGGGTCGGTCGTCGGACCAGGCCAGGAACATGGCTCGGTCGTCGCTGTACGAACCGATGCGCGCCCGTTCCTGCCACACCCCGTCGTCGTACGCGACCTCTCGCTCGTGGGTGGAGCCGAACGCGCTCGGCGATTCGGCGAGCGCCGCCAGGCGCACCGACTTGAAGGCCTGCCACTCGTCGGCGGCGACGCGGCGAACTTCGACGGGCGCCACGCTCATGGCCGCCGCTCGCACCCTTCGATGTGGTCGTCGACCAGCCCCATCGCCTGCATGAACGCGTAGAGCGTGGTGGGGCCGACGAACGACCAGCCGCGCTTCTTGAGGTCCTTGGACATGGCGATGCTCTCGGGGCAGGTCGCCCGCAGCTCGCTGGCGGCCGTGAGGTTCGTGGGCGCCGGCCGGAACTGCTGCACGTACCCGTACAACGTGCCGAACTGTTCCTCGAGCTCGAGCATCCGCTGCGCGTTGTTGATGGTGCTCTCGATCTTGCCGCGATGACGAACGATGCCCGCGTCGCCGAGCAGACGGTTCACGTCGTCGGGCCCGTACGCGGCCACCCTGGTGGCGTCGAAGTCGTCGAACGCGGCGCGGAAGTTGTCGCGCTTGCGCAGGATGGTGAGCCACGACAGACCCGACTGGAAGCCCTCGAGGCACAGCTTCTCGAACAACCGGGTGTCGTCGGTGACCTCGTGCCCCCACTCGTCGTCGTGGTAGGCGACGTACAGCGGCTCGTCGCCACACCACCAGCAGCGGGTGACGCCATCGGGGCCGGTACGCAGGCGATCGGTGCTCATCCGGCGAACCTAACGCCCCCGTGTGGCGCCGGTCACGTCGATTCTGCCACCATCACCCCCGTGATCGACCACTACAAAGCCGCCCGCGCCGAACTCGAGTCCCCTGGCTCGCCCTTCCACATGAGCACCATCGAGGTGCGAGGTGTGCCGATGCGGGTGTTCGACTCCGCCCCGCCGAACATGCGGGTGCTGTGGGAGATGACGGCCGCCCACGGCGACAAGCAGTACATCTGCTACGAGGACGAGCACTACACGTACACCGAGATCCACGCCCAGGTGCGCAAGCTGGCCCACCACCTGGCCGAGCAGGGTGTGCAGCCGGGCGACCGTGTCGCCCTGGCGATGCGCAACTACCCCGAGTGGGTCGTCGGCTACTGGGCTGCGATCAGCGTCGGCGCTGCATGCGTGGGCATGAACGCGTGGTGGACGCCGCACGAGATGGAGTACGCGCTCGACGACAGCCACCCGAAGGTGCTCATCGTCGACGGCGAGCGCCTCGAGCGCGTCGGCCACATCCTGGAAGCCGTGCGCGTGCGCCTGCCGAAGCCGATGCACGTCATCACCGTGCGCACCGACGCCGAACTGCCGGCCAACGCCGCTCGCTGGGCCGACATCATGGCCACCGACGACCCGGGCACGCTGCCGGCCGCCGAGATCGACCCCGACGACGACGCCACCATCTTCTACACGTCGGGCACCACCGGCTTCCCGAAGGGCGCCCAGCTCACCCACCGCGGTTCGGTGCACAACCTGCTCAACCTGATGTACATGGCCACTGCGGTCACGTCGGCCGAGGCCAAGGCCGTCGCCGCGGGCGAGGTCGAGGCGCCGTCCGCTCCCCCGGCCGAGCCCCTGCCGCCGGTGTTCATGGCGCCCACGCCGCTGTTCCACGTGACGGCCTGCAACTGCCTGCTCCACCCGGCCACGGCCAGCGGCGCCAAGATCGTGCTCACCTACAAGTGGGACGCGGGCCGCGCACTCGAGCTGATCGAGCGCGAGAAGGTCACCAACTTCTCGGGCGTGCCCACGATGGGCCGCGAGCTGCTCATGCACCCCGACTGGGAGTCGCGCGACACGTCGTCGCTCGCGAGCATCAGCGGTGGCGGCTCGGCCGTGCAGCCCGACCTGGTGCAGAAGATCGACAGCGCGCTCGAGAAGGGCTCGCCCACCACCGGCTACGGCATGACCGAGACGCACGGCATCATCACCGCCAACTCGTCGCGCTTCTACCTGGCCAAGCCGTCGTCGTGCGGTCCGGTCGTGCCCACGCTCGACGCCAAGTTGGTCGACGACGACGGCAACGACCTGCCCGTCCACCCCGACACGGTCGGCATCCTGTGCGTGCGCGGCAGCATCGTCATCAAGGGCTACATCAACCGGCCCGAGGCCACCGCCGAGAGCATCCAGGACGGCTGGCTGAACACCGGCGACATCGCCCGCATCGACGAGGACGGCTGGGTGTTCATCGTCGACCGCGCCAAGGACATGGTCATCCGCGGTGGCGAGAACGTGTACTGCAGCGAGGTCGAGGCCGCGATCTACCACCACGACGCCGTCGCCGAGGCCATCGTGTTCGGCGTGCCCGACGATCGTCTGGGCGAAGAGGTCGCCGCGTGCATCGTGCCCAAGGAGGGCCACAGCATCACCGCCGAGGAGCTGCAGGCGTTCCTGAAGACCGACCTCGCCGCGTACAAGATCCCCTCGCGCATCTGGCTGCGCAGCGAGCCCATCCCGCGCAACGCGAGCGGTAAGTTCCTCAAGCGCGAAGTGCGCAAGGAGATCCTGGAAGGCAGCTGACATGCGCACAGCCACGGCCACCAACGGCGACGTGCAGATCCACTACGACGTGTTCGGCGACCCCGCCGATCCCACGCTGTTGTTGGTGAACGGGCTGGGCAGCCAGTGCATCAACTACAAGGAGGCCTGGTGCGAGATGTTCGCCGCCGAGGGCCTGCAGGTGGTGCGCTACGACAACCGCGACGTCGGCCTCAGCTCGCACCTGCCCGGGGTGGAGTACACGGTCAGCGACATGGCAGCCGACGGCATGGCCGTGCTCGACGCACTCGGGGTCGAGCAGGCGCATGTCATGGGGCTGTCGATGGGCGGGATGATCGTCCAGATGATGGCCATCGAGCACCCCCAGCGGTTGCTCACCATGACCTCGGTGATGAGCAACACGGGCGAGGAGGAGTTCCGCCAGAGCACGCCGCGGGCGTGGGAACTGCTCACCGCACCGGGCGCAACGAACAAGGCCGAGTACGTGCAGCAGTGGATCGACGGGCTGCACGAGTGGGGCAGCCCGGAGTTCGCCGACGAGGCTCGCTGGACCGCCGACGCGGAGGCCGCGTTCGACCGCTGCTTCGACCCCGCCGGCGTGAAGCGCCAGTTCGAAGGCGTGGGCCGCAGCGGTTCGCGGGCCGAGCGCCTGCCCGGTGTCACCGTCCCCACGCTGGTCATCCACGGCGACAAGGACAACCTCATCTTCGCCATCGGCGGCGAGCGCACCGCGGCCCTCATCCCCGGGGCTCGGTTCGAGCTGATCGACGGCATGGGCCACGACTACCCGCCGCAGCTGTGGCGGCAGTGGACCGATCTCGTCGTCGGCCACATTCGCGCTCACTCATGACACCCGACGAGGTCGCCGCGCTCGTCCGTTCACGCCGCACGAGCATGCTCGTCGACCGCGATCGACCGGTGCCGCGCGAGTTGGTCGAGCAGCTGTGCGAGCTGGCCACCTGGGCGCCGAACCACAAGCGCACCTGGCCGTGGCGATTCGCGCTCGCCGAGGGTGAGGGTCGGGCCCGGTTGGGCGCCACCATCGCCGACGCGATGGAGCTGCACGGCGACCCGCCCGAGAAGGTGACCAAGGCCCGCGGCAAGTATCTGCGCACGCCCGCCACGTTGGTGGTGGGCAGCGCACCCGGCGACACGCCCGACCGCACCGCCGAGAACCGCGACGCGGTCGCCGCCGGCGTGCAGAACCTGCTGCTCGCCGGCACCGCACACGGCCTGGCCACGTACTGGGGCTCGTGCCCGAAGGGTGCCAACGACGTCGTCGCCGCACTGTGCGGCTTCGAGCCCGGCACGCACGTGGCCGCGATCATCTACCTCGGCTGGGCCACCGAGCACGTCACCGCCCCCGACCGCCCCCCGGTCCACCTCCACGACATCTGACCCACTGCGCCTGGTTTCTGGGCGGGATTCTGCACAAACCGGCTTCTGGTCGCCCTGGCCCCCGGTTTCCGGGAATCACAGCAGCCAGTGTCGCCTCGTTGCCACTCCCCAGGAAGTTCTCGCTCACCAGACGTGACCGCCCTTGCGCAGCGAGCGCCATGTCGGACACTCGGCGCTCCCCCGGCGGGGTTGCTTGCTCTTGAGGCGGAGTGGGTCGGGCCGCGTCGCAATGTTCATGTCACCCGGCTCCGAATGGAGGGTTTCGTGCACCCCCGGGGGGCGCACGAAACCCTCCATCTGGCGATCGCCGTCCGTCGGCTCGGCCCAACACCGCGTGCTCGGTACTCAGGTGGTGGTCGAAGCGACTTCGGTCGACGAGGGCGGCTCGGTGGTCGAGGTCGCGGGCGGCGGGGCCGCGGTGGCCCGTGGTGCGGCGGCTGCGGCGAGGCGTTCGGCGGCGGCCTGAGTGGGCGCGGTGACCGAGAAGTAGCCGTTCTCGACCTGCACGTAGACCTGATAGCGGTCCGCGTGGGCGACGCCGATGGCGTCGAGGCCGACACCGTCGACCGGCGCGATCTCCTCGTCGGCGGTCCCCGGGCGGGCGAACTCCTCCGGCGTCGCCAGCTTCACCAGCACCAGGCCCGAGCCGACCGTCCACTGACACGAGTCGATCGACAGCGGCGACGAATCCCGCACACGCCCCAGCCCCGAGAAGTCGGTGGTCTCCAACGCGCTGCACAGGTCGCCACCGAACAGCGCATCGGGCGGCAACGTGCCGGTGTCGTCGGTCTCGACGTCGTCGGTGATCACGGGCAGCAGCGTGTCCGAGGTGTCGGGATTCGGCACCAGCGTGAGTTGGGTCTCCTGCGTGTCGGCACCACCCGTGCTGCACGCGGCGAGCAACACCGCGGCGCACAGCATCCGTCGTACCGGCGATCCCATCGGGGGCGAAGCTACTGCGCCACGACGGCGGACGCCTGCCACCCGGACACGGCCAGCACCGGCACCTCGTAGCACCACTTCTCGAACGTCAGCCCGATGGACGGGTCGCCGTCCCAGGGGTACTTGGCGCCCATCAGGTCGCCGATCTGCCGGCGGACGTCGTCGTCGGTGAGCGCGAACGCCGTCCCGGCGCGTCGCTCGTCGTCGATGCGGACGGTGACCTGCGGGTTCGCCAGAGCGTTGCAGATACCAGTCGGCCGCACCGCTGCCGTTGATCATGTACAGCACGTCGTCGACGACACCGAACCAGATCTCCACCTCGTGCGTGCGCCCGCTCACCCGACCGATGGTGCCGAGGTAGCAGTTCTCGGTGTCGGCGTGCGCGGCGAGCCAGGACATGTCAGCGCGGCGAGTAGACGCCGAAGACCTCGCGCAGGGCATCGCTGACCTCGCCGAGGGTGGCGTTGGCGCGCAGCGCTTCCTTCATCGGGTAGAGCACGTTCTGCGTGCCGCGGGCTGCGGCCTGCACGTCGTCGAGACGGGCCTGCAGCAGCGCGAGGTCGCGGTTCGCCTTGAACTGGCCGAGGCGATCCTTCTGACCCTTCTCGAGCAGCGGGTCGATGGGGAACACGTCGGGCTCGGGCTCGTTCTCGAGCTTGAACTTGTTGACGCCGACGATGACGCGCTCGTCGTCGTCGATGCTCTTCGCGTACGAGTACGCGGCCTCCATGATCTCGTCCTGCTGGAAGCCGGCCTCGATGGCCTCGACCGCCCCGCCCATCTCGTCGATGCGCTGGATGTACTCCCAGGCGAGGCGCTCGACCTCGTCGGTGAGCGTCTCGACGAAGTAGCTGCCGGCCAACGGGTCGGGCGTGTCGACGATGCCGCTCTCGTAGCCGATGACCTGCTGGGTGCGCAGCGCGATGCGCGCCGCCCGCTCGGTGGGCAGGCTGAGCGCCTCGTCGTAGCCGTTGGTGTGCAGGCTCTGCGTGCCGCCCATGACCGCGGCCATGCTCTGCACCGCGACGCGCACGATGTTGGTCTCGGGCTGCTGCGCCGTCAACGTGCTGCCGCCGGTCTGGGTGTGGAAGCGGAGCAGCTTGCTGCTCTCCTTCTTCGCGCCGAACCGCTCGGTCATCAGGCGGTACCAGATGCGGCGCGAGGCACGGAACTTGGCGACCTCTTCGAAGAAGTTGTTGTGCGCGTTCCAGAAGAAGCTCAGGCGCGGGGCGAAGTCGTCGACGTCGAGGCCCGCCGCAATCGCCGCCTCCACGTAGGCGATGCCGTTGGCGATGGTGAACGCGATCTCCTGCACCGCCGTGCTGCCGGCTTCGCGGATGTGGTAGCCGCTGATCGAGATGGTGTTCCACTTCGGCACGTGCTGGCTGCAGTACTCGAAGATGTTCGTGATGACCCGCATCGACGGCTTCGGCGGGTACACGTAGGTGCCGCGAGCGATGTACTCCTTCAGCAGGTCGTTCTGGATGGTGCCGCTGATGGCGGTGGACGGCACGCCCTGCTCCTCGGCGACCAGCTCGTACATCAGCAGCAGGATGGCCGCCGTCGAGTTGATGGTCATCGAGGTGCTCACCTTGTCGAGCGGCAGACCGCCGAGCAGGGTGCGCATGTCGTCGATGGAGTCGATGGCGACGCCGACCTTGCCGACCTCGCCCTCGGCACGCGGATGGTCGCTGTCGTAGCCCATCTGCGTGGGCAGGTCGAACGCGCAGCTGAGACCGGTCTGCCCGGCCTCGAGCAGGAACTTGAAGCGCTCGTTGGTGCTCGCAGCACTGCCGAACCCGGCGTACTGGCGCATCGTCCACAACTTGCCGCGGTACATCGTGGGGTACACGCCGCGGGTGTACGGCGGCGTGCCCGGCGTGCCCAACTGTGCGGCGGCGTCCCAGCCCGCGAGGTCGTCGGCCGTGTACAGGGGCCGCACCACGATGCCGCTGTCGGTGCGCTTGTCGTCGCTGTCGTTGCTCACGGGTCCGAGCGTACGTCGGCCGGCCTCCGCCGGGCCATCCGACGGAACCTCAACGTGCCGCGATGATCGCGATCTCCATCTTCCACGCCGGGTTCGCCAGCGCGGGGACGGTGACCAAGGTGCTCGCCACGCGGCGACCGTTGAGCGCGGTGTCTCGCGCCTGCATGATCCACGGCAGCGACGACAGGTGATCGGCCACGACGTACGTGGTGACACTGACCACGTCGCTCGGCCCCATGTGCGCGTCCTGCAGGATGGCGAGCAGGTTCGACCACACGACCCGGGCCTGGTCCTGGATGCTCTCGGGTACCGACCGGTCGGGCGCCGTCGGCACCACACCGCTCGTGTGCAGCCAGGCCGTCGCACCTTCGGTGAGGACGGCGTGGGCGTAGTTCGCCGCGGGCGGCGCGATGGTGGCGGGGGCGATCTCCTGGTTCACCCGGCCAGTGTGGCACCCGCTGCGGGATCGAAGTAGGGACGATCGCCCGCGATGGTCACTCGTTCCATGACCCGCACCTCGGGGAAGTAGTCGCTCGCCGCGTAGTGCTGGCTGGCGCGGTTGTCCCAGAAGGCGATGGAGTTCGGCCGCCACACGAACCGGCACTGGTACTCGGGACGAGCCGCCTGCGAGTACAGGTGCTCGAGCAACCAGTCGCTCTCCTTCTTCGACAGACCCTCGATGTGCGACGTGAAGCCCGTGTTGACGTAGATGCTGCGCCGGCCGGTCTCGGGGTGCGTGCGCACCACGGGGTGCTGCTGCGGCGGGTACTTCTCGTGCAGTTCCTCGGCCGTGCGGCCCAGCTTCTTGGCGAACACACGGGCGATGTCGTGCACTGCGGTGAGGCCGCAGATCCATTCCTGCAGCTTCGGCGACAGCCCGTCGTACGCGGCCTCCATGTTGGCGAACAGCGTGTCGCCACCCGTGTCGGGCAGCTCGATGGCACGCAGGATGGAGCCGAGCGACGGCTCGGCACGCCAGGTGACGTCGCTGTGCCAGTTGTTCTCCGTGCCACGTGAGTTGGGGCCGTGGGCGATGCGCAGCACTTCCAGGTGTTCCTGCGTCTTCGGTGTCGCCGGGTGGATCTCGAGCCGCCCGAAGCGACGGGCGAAGGCGATGTGCTGCTCGGCGGTGATGTCCTGATCGCGGAAGAAGATCACCTTGTGGTCCAGCAACGCCTGGCGAATGGCCGCGATGGCGTCGTCGCTCAGCTCGTCGCGCAGGTCGACGCCTTCGATCTCGGCGCCGATCATCGGCGACAGCCGCCTCGTCGTCGGCGACAGCCGCCGCGTCGACGGCGACTGCTTCCGCGTGGCCACCGTGGTGGCGTGGGTCAGGCTCATCGATCCCCCTTCGATCGATCCGCAGACTAGTGCCGTCGGGCCGGGCGCCGGGCTGGTGTGCTCGCGTAGGCTGGGGCCATGACCGTCACCGAGTCCGGCATCCGCATCATCGACGGGGTGGAGCTCACCCCGCAGCAGGTCAGCCTCGAGCTGCCCGCCCCGTTCGCCACCGTGGAGGAAGAGCGTCTGCACCGCAAGCAGAAGCTCGCCGCCGCGCTGCGCATCTTCGGCCGCGTCGGCTTCGGCGAAGGCGTCGCCGGCCACATCACGGTCCGCGACCCCGAGTTCCCCGAGCTGTTCTGGGTCAACCCGTTCGCGGTCAGTTTCCGGCACATGCGCGTCAGCGACCTCATCCTGGTCGACCACGACGGCAACGTGGTCTACGGCAGCCGTCCGGTGAACCGCGCCGCGTTCGTCATCCACTCGGCGGTGCACCAGGCCCGCCCCGACGTCGTCGCCGCGGCGCACAGCCACAGCGTGCACGGCAAGGCGTTCAGCTCGCTCGGCCGGCTGCTCGACCCCATCACCCAGGACTCGTGCATCTTCTACGAGGACCACGTGGTGGTCACCGCCCAGCGCGGCCGCGTGCAGTTCGGCATCGAGGACGGTCGCGAGCTGGTCGCCCAGTTCCCCACCGGCAAGGCCGCCATCCACCAGAACCACGGCCTGTTCACCGTCGGCTCCACCGTCGACGAAGCGGCGTTCTGGTTCCTCAGCATGGACCGCAGCTGCCAGGCGCAGTTGCTGGCCATGGCTGCGGGTGAGCCGCAGCTCATCCCGCACGAGGACGCCGTCTACACCCGCGAGAACACCGCGTCGCCGATCGCCGGCTGGCTGAGCTTCCAGCCGCTGTGGCAGGAGATCTGCCGCACCGATCCCGACCTGTTCGACTGAACCGGACGGGCGCAGCCCGCAACGTGCGTTCCCCGAGCAAGTTCTTCCACACCGCGTCGCCCGAGGCGCTCTTCGTCCTGTCCGGCATCTCGCAGTACACGGGCGCCGTCATCGCCGTCCGCCTGTTCGACGAGCTGCCGCCGGCCACGGTGGCGGTCTTCCGCGTGCTGCTCGGCGCGGTGCCGATCCTGTTGATCTCGTGGCGCGACCAGCGCCGGTGGACGCGCGACGACCTGCGCGCCGCGGCCGTGTTCGGCCTTGCCACCGCGGCGATGAACCTGTGCTTCTACCTGGGCATCAACCGTCTGCCGCTGGGCAAGAGCGTCGTCATGGAGTTCATCGGACCCATTGCGGTGGCCGCCTACTTCACGCGCACACGACGCAACACGGTCGCGCTCGTCCTCGCCGCGGGCGGCGTCGTCATCCTGTCCGGGGTCGAGCTCAGTGGCGACCCGCTCGGCGTGCTGTTCATCCTGATGGCGTCGGCGTTCTGGGCCACGTACATCGTCCTGGGCAGACGGGTCGCGGGCTTGGACCGCGGGCTCAGCGGACTCGGCGTCGGTCTGCTGATCGGCGGCCTGGCCATCATGCCGTTCGGCTTCGGCCACCTGGGCGAGGTGCTCACCACGCCCCGCCTGCTGTGGCTGTGCTTCCTGGTCGGCCTGCTGTCGTCGTCCATCGGCTACGCCATCGACCAGGTGGTGCTGCGCCGCATCCCGATGCGCCGCTTCGCACTGCTCCTGGCCCTGCTGCCGGTGACAGCCATGTTGGTCGGCTTCATCGCCCTCGACCAGACCCCGACGATCGCCGACCTGGCCGGTGCCGCGCTGGTGATCTCCGGTGTCGTGCTGCAGGATCGCGACGAACTTCCGGTCCCCGGCGAAGACGTCGTCGCCTGACCGAGAACGGTGACCGCCGTGCGCCCTAAGGTTGGTGGGCCGAGCAACGAGGCGTGACGAGACGAAGGAGCCGACATGGCGAAGTTGATCTATGCGTCGAACATGTCCCTCGACGGCTGCACCGAGGACGCCGAGGGCGGCATCAACTGGGCGCCGCCCGACGACGACGTCTTCGCATCGATCACCGAGGTGATGCGGTCGGCAGGGACCTATCTCTACGGGCGGCGCATGTACGAGACGATGGCCGTGTGGGAGACCGACCCCACCCTGGCGACCCGCTCCGATCTCACCGCCGCCTACGCGAACGTCTGGCAGGCGGCCGACAAGGTCGTGTACTCCTCCACGCTGGCCGCGCCGGTCACGGCGAACACCAGGCTCGACCGCCACTTCGACCCCCGCGCGGTCGCCGACATGAAGGCGGCCGCCGACAGGGATCTGCTGGTGGGCGGACCGAACCTCGCGGGGCAGGCACTCGCCGCCGGTGTGGTCGACGAGCTCGTCCTGTACGTCTGGCCGATCGTCCTCGGTGGCACCACGCCCGCACTCCCGACCGACACCCGCGCCGATCTCGAGCTGATCGACCAGCACCGCTTCAGCAGCGGTGCGGTGCGCCTTCGCTACCGCGTTCGGTGATCAGTGGGCGAGACCGGGGGCGCAGAGGCCCTCGAGCTCTTGCACGATGATGCGGTCGCGGTTGGCGTAGGTGACCTCGTTGGCCGGGTCGGCGCGCAGCTTGAACGTGCGGAAGGTCATGTCGGTGGTGTCGACCGACAGGATGCGACCGATGAGCGGCTCGCCGATGCCGAGCAGCACCTTGATGACCTCGAGGGCCTGGATGCTGCCGACGATGCCGGGCAGCACACCCAGGACGCCGGCTTCGGCGCAGCTGGGGGCCAGTTCGGCGGGCGGCGGCTCGGGCACCATGTCGCGGTACGTCGGGCCCTGCAGCGGGTGGAACACGCTGACCATGCCCTCGAACCGGAAGATGCTGCCGTGCACCACCGGGATGCCCAGCTTCACGCTGGCGTCGTTGAGCAGGTAGCGGCTGGGGAAGTTGTCGGCGCCGTCGACGATGACGTCGTAGCCGCTGATGATGTCCATGATGTTCGACGCGTCGAGGCGGGTGTCGTAGGTGACGACGTCGACGTCGGGGTTCAGCAGGGTGAGCGTCTTCTTCGCGCTGTCGACCTTGCGGTCGCCGATGCGGTCGAGGTTGTGCAGGATCTGGCGCTGCAGGTTGCTGGCGTCGACCTCGTCCATGTCGACGATGCCGATGGTGCCCACACCGGCCGCGGCCAGGTACAGCGCCGACGGCGACCCGAGGCCACCGGCGCCGAGCATGAGCACCTTGCTGCCGAGCAGCTTGGCCTGACCCTCGGTGCCCACCTCGGGCAACAGCAGGTGGCGCATGTAGCGGTTCTTCTGGTCGGCGGTCAGGACGACCGGCGTCTTCCAGGCGCGGCCTTCGTCCTTCCACTTGCCGAATCCACCGGCCATCGACACGACGTCGGCGTAACCCAATTCCTGCAACGTCTTCGCGGCGAAGGCGCTGCGCACACCACCCGCGCAGTAGACGACCACGGGCTTGGTCTTGTCGAGCAGCTTGCCCTCCACCTGGGCCTCGAGGTGGCCTCGCGGAATGTGCACGGCACCGGGCAGGGCGCCCTGGTCGTACTCGTCGGGCTCGCGCACGTCGAGCACGAGCGAACCCTCGGCGATGAGGCGCTCGGCGCCAGCAGTGTCGACTTCGGTGATCTCGGCCTTGGCGGCGGAGAGGAGGTCACGGAACGTTGCCATGACAAAAGACTACCCGTTCAGTCGGGATTCGCACACAGGGCTGGAAGCGTGTCCGACAAGGGCCCCAACACGATCGCATCGGCGAAGCGATCCATCTTCGTCGGCTCGCCGTTCATGATCACGACACGAGCACCGGCGCTCTTCGCGCGAGGGACGACGTTGGCCGCAGGGAACACCGACAGCGAGGATCCGGCGGCGACGAGCACGTCGCACCGCTCGGCCGCAGCGAGCGCTGCGTCGATGACATCGGGCACCAATGCCTGCCCGAACGAAATGGTGTCGCTCTTCAGCACGCCGCCGCACAGCGCGCACGGCGGGTCCTCCTCACCGGCGCGGACACGCTCGAGGATCGACGGCATCGGCCGCCGGTCGTTGCACCCCCAGCAACGCGACCAGTGCATGGTGCCGTGCACCTCGATGACCTTGCGCGGGTCGTGCCCGGCCTTCTGGTGCAGCTCGTCGATGTTCTGCGTGACCAGCGCCTCCAGCTGACCGCGGCGCTCCAACTCGAACAGCGCCCGGTGCGCGGCGTTGGGCTGGGCATCCCACGCGGGCGAGGCCACGCGGTTCCGCCACGCCAGCTTCCGCAGCTCGGGGTCGGCCAGGTAGTGCTGCAGCGTCGACGCCTTCTCGGCCGCCGGGTTCTTCGTCCACACCCCGTTCGGACCACGGTAGTCGGGGATGCCCGAGTCGGTGGAGATGCCCGCCCCCGTGAGGACGGTGATGCGTCGCGCTGCCCGCACCCACTCGGCCGCACGCTGCAGATCGTCCATCCGTCCATTCTCGCCTGCGGCGAGCTGTCTGGCGATTCGTGAACTGTGTCACCTGTCGTTCAGCAACCCGTCATCAAGTCGCGGCGGCCTGTGCCGATGAGAAAGGTGAGCACCACAGCACGTCAGCACATACGACGGGTTGCGCCTCGGCGGAGGGAAGGTCGTCATGCGACACGTCGCGTTCACCACACGTTCAATGTTGGCGTCAACTGTGCTGGTCGGCTCGTTGGCCGTCACCGGCATCGCCCTGGCCGAGCGCGGCACGACCGCCCCGGTCGCCGCCACCGCTCCTGCTGCTGCTCTCGTCGAGGTCCCCGTGTGCTGGGGCTCCCCGACGACCCTCACCACGCTGCCGTCGTTCGACGGCAGCGCGGTGCAGACCGTGACCGTCAGCGTCGAGCCGACGTCCCTCCTGAGGCTCGGTGCCGACGGTCACGTGATCGCTGCCGAGACGAACACCGGTTGCGCCCCCCGCGGCACGGATCGTCTCTTCATCGTCCACGACGACGGCTCGCTGACAGAAGCCCCCGGCTTCGACGTCGCGAGCGTCGCGTGGACGGGCGACTTCACCCAGTTCGGCTTCATCCCGCAGGGCTGACCGCCACTCTTGCCGATCGGGCCGGCTCGCCGTACCCAGTGAGGTGACGACTCCCCCACCCGCCGTCGCCGCGCCAAGGAGCCGCCATGCCCGCCACCGACTTCGTCCCCGCCGAGCCGACCATGATGGTGGTCCCGTGGCACGACCCCGTCGTCGACAGCGTCGGCTTCGACGTCCGCAGCTCGTACGTCGAGTTGTTCTGGTTGAACATCCTCGGGCCGAGTGCGATGTGGGCGCTGCGCCGACTGGTGATCGGGCTCGACCGTTACCCGTTGGGCTACGAACTCGACCTCGGTGAGACGGCCAACGAGCTCGGCCTGTCGTACAGCTCGGCGACGTCGAGCACGTTCGTGAAGGCACTGCAGCGCTGCGTGTTGTTCGGCGTCTCGCAACCGATCACCGACGGGCTGGCGGTACGCCGTCGCCTGCCACCGGTCGCGACTCGCCACCTGGCGCGTATGCCCGCCGGGCTGCAGCAGCAACACCGGCACTGGACCGTGCGCACGACGACGCTGGCCGAGGTGGAGCGCGGCATGGCGCTGGCCCGGGTGATGCTCGACGTGGGCGACGACCCCGACCTGGTCGAACGGCAACTGCTCGCCGTCGGCGTGTCGCCCGCCGCCGCGGCAGAAGCCGCGGGGCGGGCGCTCACGGCCTGACCACCTGGCCGAGGTCGCGTGACTATTCTCCGCCGTACGAACGGGGGTGATCGAATGACATTCAGGAGCACGCTTCGGTCGACCGCGCTGCACCTTCCCGGACTCGGGCGAGTCATCCGAGAGCGAGCCGAGTTCGCCGCGGAGCGCGACACCGCCCTGGCCGAACGGGATGCGTTGCGGCACCAACTCGAGGCGGCCAGCGACGAGCACCGGGTGTTCGAGCTCGCCGTGAACCACGAACGAACGCACGCGACGGTGGGTGGCGCCGTGCTGTGGGTACCACCCGGCCACTTCTACTCGCCCATCCCGCCGCTCGACGACGTCCTCGAGCGGCACGACGACATCTTCCGACGCGACATCGAACCGATCGGCATCGACATGCGCACCGAACAGCAACGGGCGCTCCTACGCGACCTGGTGAAGTTCTACGGCGACATCCCGTTCGCCGCCGAACGGCAGCCCGGTGTGCGCTACTTCTACGACAACCCGGCGTACTCGTGGTCCGACGGCATCATCTACCACTGCATGCTCCGTCATCTGCGCCCGAAGCAGATCATCGAGATCGGCTCGGGATACTCGTCGGCGCTCGCTCTCGACACGAACGAGCTGTTCCTCGGGGGCTCGGCCCGGATCACGTTCGTCGAGCCCTACCCCGAACTGCTGCGTTCGCTCATCCGACCGGACGATGCGTGCGAGATCATCGAGCACGCGGTGCAGGACGTGCCACTCGCCCGGTTCGAAGAGCTCGAGTCGGGCGACATCCTCTTCATCGACTCGACGCACGTCGCGCGAGCAGGAGGCGACGTCAACTTCCTGTACTTCGAGGTGCTGCCTCGGCTGCGAGCGGGCGTGCACGTCCACATCCACGACATCTTCGACGCCTTCGAGTACCCGATCCCGTGGATCTACGAAGGGCGCGGGTGGACCGAGATCTACCTGCTGCGCGCCCTGCTCATCGGGAACCCGCACCTCGAGGTGCAGTTGATGAACACCTACATGGAGCGGATCGACGAGCCGTGGTTCGCCGCGAACATGCCGAACTGCCTGCGCAACCACGGCGGCAGCATCTGGCTGCGCACCGCGTGAGCCGGGCTACTTGGTGAAACCGAGTGCGAGGTCGATGAGCAGGCGGGTGCCGAAGCCGGTGGCACCGCGCGACTGCCAGCCGTCGTCGGCCGACACCTCCATGGTGCCGGCGATGTCCAGGTGCGCCCACGGCACGTCACCGACGAACTCGTTCAGGAACAGCGCGGCGAGGATGGCGCCGCCGTAGGGGCCGCCGACGTTCTTCATGTCGGCGACGTTGCTGTCGAGCAGCTTGCGGTAGTTCTTCTCGAGCGGCAGTTGCCACACCGGCTCGTCGACCGCGGCAGCCGACGCCTTCACCTTCTCGGCGAGCGGCTGATCGTTGGCGAACACCCCGGCCATCTTCAGGCCCAGCGCACCCATCACGGCACCGGTGAGCGTGGCGATGTCGACGATCGCATCGGGCGCGTCCTCGACCGCCATCGACAGGCCGTCGGCGAGCACCAACCGGCCCTCGGCGTCGGTGTTCAGGATCTCGGCGGTCTTGCCGTTGCGGAACGTCAGCACGTCGCCCATCTTCACGGCCGACCCCGACGGCATGTTGTCGGTGCACATCAGGTACGCCGTCACCTTCGACCGACACCGCAGCGCCTTCAGCGCCGTCATCGCGGACAGCACGGCGGCTGCGCCACTCATGTCCATCTTCATGCTCACCTGGCCGTCGGTGGGCTTCAGGCTGAGGCCACCGCTGTCGAACATGACGCCCTTGCCGACGAAGGCGAGGTGACCGACCGGGTTGCGCGGTGTGTAGGTGAGGCGCACCATGCGCGGCGGCTCGGTGCTGCCCTGGTTCACGCCGATGATGCCGCCGCAGCCCATCGCGACGAGCTGGTCCTTGTTGAACACCTCGACCGTGAGACCGGTGGTGGCACCGAGCTCGACGGCCTTGGCCGCGATGTCGCGGGCGTTCATGTACGACGGCGGCGTGTTGGCCAGGTCGCGGGCCAGCGCGGCTGCGCCTGCCGTGACGGTGCCGCGCTCGATGCCGGAGGCCACACCCTTGGAGCGCTTCTCGCCGGCCACGAGCACCAGCTCGCGCAACGACGTGGTGTTGGGCGTCTTCTTGATGCCCGCGTAGCGGTAGGCGGCGAGCAGACCGCCCTCGACGACGGCCTGCGCCGCATTGGCCGCATCGACACCCTCGAGGTCGGCGAGCGAGGTGGCGACCACTGCGTGCTTCGACGCAGCGCGCACCAGGGCACCCGCGGCATTGCGCAGCACCTGTGCGGTGAGCGTGCCGGGGTCGCCGATGCCGAGCGCGATGTGTGTGGGGCCGCTCGCCGCGGGCACGACGAGCACCTGTCCGGGCTTGCCCTCGAAACCGTGGGCCGCCAACGCCGCACGGGTGAGGCCCAGCGAACGGGGCACTGCGCCCGACGTGGCGACGGGAACGCCGACGGCGTCGGCGGTCTTCGGGGTGGTGCGGGCGAGAGAGGCGGTCGCTGTCATGGTCGACAGTCTGGCGTATGTGAACAGTGATCGACCCGACGTGCGCGCCTTGGTTGCTTCTGCAATGATCGAACGAACCACCCCCCGAGCCACGACGTAAGGACTCCCATGAAGCGTCATTGGAAGAAGATCGCGATCGGCCTCGGTCACCCTGGTGGTGCTCGTGCTCGCCGGATCGTTCATCTACGCCAAGGTCTTCAACAAGGCCGATGCCGAGTTCAACCAGAACGACGTCATCGACAAGCTCGATGCCACCACGACCATCGCCTCGTCGGTCGACTCGACCACGCCCACCAGCGACAGCACGGCGAACACCACCGACAGCACCACCGCACCGTCGTCCACCGGCACCGGCGTGGACGGGGCGTGGACCATCGCCGCCGAGAGCGAGGTCGGCTACCGGGTCGACGAGAGCATCAACGGCTTCGACACCACCGCCAACGGCCGCACGAACGCGATCACCGGTCAGTTCACCATCGAAGGCACGAAGGCCACCGCCGGCGACTGGACCGTCGACATGACGACGTTCAAGAGCGACGAGAGCCGCCGCGACGGTCAGTTCAAGGGTCGCATCATGGCCGTCGACCAGTTCCCCACGTCGACGTTCACGCTCACCGAGCCCATCGACTTCGGGGCAGTCCCCGCCGACGGCCAGACGATCACCGCCACGGCGACGGGCGACCTGACGTTGCGCGGCGTCACCAAGCCGGTGACCTTCGAGCTGCAGGCGACGTTCAAGAACGGTCGTATCGGCGTGCTGGGGCAGATCCCCGTGCTCTTCTCGGACTTCGGCATCCCCAACCCGTCGATCGCCACCATCTCCACCGAGGACAACGGCCTGCTCGAGTTCGTCCTCATCTTCGACAAGGCCTGATCGGTCTCGACGGTGAGTCAGCGGCCGGGGTTGGGGTCGACCACGGGTTGCGAACGTGCCCAGGCGTCGGCGAGCGCCGCGTAACGGCCTCCCTGGGCGATGAGTTCGTCGTGGGTGCCCAGTTCGACCAGCCGCGCATGGTCGATGACCGCGATGCGGTCGGCGCGGCGCACGGTGCTCAGACGGTGGGCGACCACGATGACCGACCTGCCCTCCATCAGCCGTTCGAGCGCGCGCTCGACGACCGCCTCGGTGCCCGGGTCGAGGTTGCTGGTGGCCTCGTCGAGCACCAACACCGCCGGGTCCACCAGCGCTGCCCGGGCCAACGACACGAGTTGCCGCTCACCGGCCGACAGCCGCGACCCGCGTTCGCGCACCTCGGTGTCGAGCCCTTCGGGGAACTCCTCGAACCGCTCGAGCACACCGATGGCCTGCAGCGCGTCGGACACCTCCTGATCGGTCGCCGATGAACGCGCGATGCGGATGTTGTCGCGAATCGTGCCACCGAAGAGGAACCCTTCCTGCGGCACCACCACGACGCGCTCGCGCAGCTCGGCGAGCGACACGAGCCGCACGTCGACGTCGCCGTAGGTGACGTGACCCGACGTCGGGTCGTACAGGCGGGACAGCAGCTTGGCCAGCGTGCTCTTGCCTGCGCCGGTGGGGCCGACCAGCGCGAGGCGTTCGCCGGGTCGGACCCCGATGGTCACCTCGTGCAGCGCCGGTCGCTCGCTGCCGTCGTAGGCGAACGTGATGTGGTGGGCCACCAGTTCACCGGACGCAGGCAGCGGCACCGGACGCGGGTGCTCGGCCACGTCGGGTTCGGCGTCCATCAGCGCGTACAGCTTGTGCAGCGACGCCGCGGCGCTCTGCACGGTGTTGTAGAGCTGCGACAGCTGCTGCACGGGATCGAACAGGTTGGCGAGCAACAGTACGAATGCCGCGACCGTGCCGAACGCCACCGAACCGTTGTGCACGAGGAACCCGCCGACGCCGATGACCAGCGCGATGGACGTGATGCCCGACCACTCGACGAGGCCGAAGTACCACGTGCTGATCTTCACGCTGTGCAGGTGCGAGCCGTAGAGGGCGCGGTTGGTGGCCGACGAAGCGGCGGGTCTGCTCGGCCTCGCGGCCGTAGGCCTGGATGACCCGGACGCCGGTGATGCCCTCCTGCAGGTTCGACAGGTTGGTGCCGACGCGTTCGCGCACGTCGAGGTACGCCACGTTCGACTGTCGCTGGAAGCGCACCGACGCGATGCCCAGCACCGGGGCGACGAACACCACCACCATCAGCGTCAGCTGCCAGCTCATCGCGGTCATCAGGATGAGTGTCATCACCAGCAGCAGACCGGCGGCGACGAACTGCAGCAGACCCCACTGGATGAGCTCGCCCATGCTCTCGATGTCGGCCGTCATGCGACTGACGAGCACACCGGCCTTGTTGCGGTCGAAGAACGCCATCGACTGGGCCTGCAGTTTGTCGAAGACCGTCACCCGCAGGTCGCGCAGGAACCCCTCACCGGCGCGGTTGATCGCCAGGTACTGCAGGCGCCCGACGAAGTAGCCGACGATGACGATGACGACGTAGCCGACCACCGCCAGGTTCAACGCCCGGCTGCTGCCCTGGCCGATGCCGTGATCGAGGCCGAACTTCACGAAGACAGGCCCCGCCAACGTGCAGACCGTCGAGGCGCAGACCAGCGCGATGGCCCACCACAGGGTGCGTCGGTACGGCTGCGCGAACTGCAACGAACGGCGCAGGACGCGGCTGGTCTCGGACCGGTCGAGCTTGTCCTCGTCGCTGATCGCTCCGCCGGCCCACATCAGCCGATCACCTCTTCCACGTCGTCGGCGTCCTCGAGATCGTCGTCGGCGGCCAGTGCGGCCAGCACCGAGCGGTATCGCTCGTTGGTCGCCAGCAGTTCGTCGTGCGTGCCGGTGGCGGCGACGCCGCCCTCGTCGAGCAGCACCACCGTGTCGGCCAACGCGATGGTGCCGGGGCGATGGGCGATGACGAAGGTGGTGCGGCCCGTCATCACGGTGCGCATGGCCTCGCGGATCTCGTGCTCCTTGCTGGGGTCGACCGCGCTGGTGGCGTCGTCGAGCACCAGCACGCGAGGGTTGGCGAGAATCGCCCGGGCCAGAGCGATGCGCTGGCGCTGGCCGCCGCTGAGCGAGTAGCCGCGTTCGCCGATCATCGTGTCGTACCCGTCGGGCAGCTGGACGATGAAGTCGTGCGCACCGGACAGCGTGGCGGCGTGCTGCACGTCGTCGGACGACGCGTCGGGCCGCGAGAAGGCGATGTTCGCGGCGACGCTGTCGTGGAACAGGAACGTGTCCTCGAAGACGATCGAGACGTTGTGCCGCAGTTCGGACAGTTCGATGTCGCGCACGTCGACGCCGTCGAGGCGGATGGCCCCCACCTCCACGTCGTAGAAGCGGACCAGCAGGCGGGCCACCGTGCTCTTGCCGCTGCCGGTGGCCCCGACGATCGCCACGGAGGCGCCGGCGGGGATGCGCAGGTCGAAGTCGCGCAGCGTCGGGGCGTCGGCGCTGTACCCGAACGACACGTGGTCGAACTCCAGCGCTCCGACATCACCGCCGACCGGCAGGGCGACCGGTTGCTCCGGATCGGCCACGGCGGGCACCGTGGACAGCACTTCGTTCACGCGCAACAGCGCGGCTGCGGCACGCTGGCCGAACGCCACCGTCATGCCCAGGTTGCGCAACGGGAAGATGAGCAGCCCGATGTACTGCATGAACTCGAGCATCTGCCCGCGCGACATCTCACCGTCGAGCACCATGTGCCCGCCGATGGCCAGCACCGCGAGGAGCCCGAGGTTCGGCAGCAGGTCGAGCGCCGGCAGGAACGCACTGCGCACCCGCGCCGCACGCAGCGACACGGTGCGAATGTCGTCGGCCTCCGTGCGCAGCCGCGCCGCGGTCACGTCGTGCGCGCCGAACCCCTTGATGACGCGCACGCCGCTGACGCTCTCCTCCACGACCGTGGCGAGCTGCGCCTGCTCCTGCTGCACGGCGAGCACAGCTGGATGGATGCTGCGCGAGAACCGGGTGGCGAGCAGGTTCAGGAACGGCAACGGCGCGAGGGCGACGAGCGCCAGCATCGGCTGCTGTACGAAGAGGATGACGACGATGGCCATCACCATCGCCAGGTTCGACGCGGTGATGGGGATCATCACGACGAAGCCCTGGATCTGCAGCAGGTCGCTGGACGCTCGCGACATCAACTGCCCGGTCTGGGTGTGGTCGTGGTACCCGACGTGCAGGCGAAGGATGTGCGCGAACAACTGCTCGCGCAGCTTGGTCTCGGTCAGGCGACTCTCGCGGAACGCGAACCAACGCCGCCACGCCGTGAAGATGCCGGCGATGACCGCCATGATCGCGATGAGGGACGACCAGAACAACAGCGAGCCCGACCCGAGGATGGCCCGGTCGACCGCGAGGCTGGTGAGCTTGGGCACCGACACCTTGCCGGCGCTCCAGGCGAGCCCGACCACCATGCCGGCGATGAGGCCGGCCCGCTGCTCGCGCAGCATCGAGATGAGCAGCTTCCACCCGCCGCTGCCGGGGGACGGCTGGCGGGTCGACGACGAGCGCGATCCGGTCCGTTTCCCCACGAGGGCGACACTACGCCCGCGGGTGACGCGGCGCAGAGCCGAATACGGTGGGCGCCATGGGTTTCTTCTCCTGGGTCTTCGTCGGCCTCTTCGCCGGCCTGGTGGCGCGCTGGATCACACGTGACGACCGGTCGGGATGCCTCTACACGATGGCCGTCGGCGTCATCGGCGCGCTCATCGGCGGCGCGCTGTTCCAGGCCGCCGGCCACAAGGGCGTCACCGAGTTCGACTTCCGCTCCGTGCTGGTCGCCGCCGTCGGAGCGATCCTCCTGCTGCTCGTTCTGCAGGCCATCGCCGGACGCAAGCGACGTCGCTGACGTCGCCTGCGGTGGCGTCAGCCGCCGAGCAGCGTGCGGACGCGGTCCTTCGGGCGACCGATGATGGCCTTCTTCTTCGTCACGACGACCGGTCGCTGGAGCAGCTGCTTGTGCTTCACGAGCAAGGCCACGACCTGATCGTCGGTCTGCGCGTCGGCCTCGGTGAGGCCGAGCTTCTTCCACATGCTGTCGCGACGCACCAGATCGGTGACCGGGTCCTCGAGCTTGGCGATGATGCCCCGCAGGGTGGCCTCATCGGGCGGTGTCTTCAGGTACAACACGATGTCGGCGTCGACGCCGAGTTCCTGGGCAATGCGCACGGCATTGCTGGAGGAGTTTCAATTCGGGTTGTGGTAGATCGTGACGTCGGCCATGTGGCCGACGATAGCGGCCCCGCTGCCGGTCCCGGGAACCCCGAGGTTTCCGGCACCCAGCCCCTGACCGAGGTCTTCCTGCCACCCGGGGTCGCCGGAAAGCCTCCGTCAGCGCCGACCGGTCCCGGGACGGTGATCCCTCGCACACCCCTTCCGTACTGTCGGCGGCACGGCTTCCCCCGTTCGTCCAGGCCCCGTCGCGGGCCGCGTCCGGAGGTATGCCATGACCGTCACATCCGCCCCGTCACCGATGCCGGTGCGCTCCGCTGGGGCCGCACTGTTCCTGCTCGGTCTGGCCATCGAAGGTCCGGCCGAACCCGAGATCCTGGCGTTCATGCTCGACGACCACGGCATGGGCGGCCTCGTCCTGGCCTTCACGAACACGGAGTCGCCCGACACCATGCTGCACATCGTCGACGTCATGTCGCTCGCCGCTGAAGGTCTCGAGGAGGTCACGTCGCTCGTGGTCGCCAGCGTCCGGCCCGGCGGCGGCATCGTGCCCGGCGACCTGGACCGGTGGCTCGAGGCCAGCACGCTGTGCGCTGAACGCGGCCTGCAACTGACCGAATGGTTCGTCATCGGCGACATGGGGCCGGTGTGCCCGCGCGACCTGCTGGGCGAACCGCCGCGCTGGCCGACGCAGTGACCGTGGCGAGCGTCAGTCCGCGGCGCGTCGTTGCGCCGGCGTCAGCCGCAGCCCCGCGGCACGCAGTCGACGCACCAGTTCGCGGCTGGGCGTGGGGACGGCCCCGTGGGCCACCATCGTGTCGTAGTACTCCTGCGGCACGTCGTAGTGGTCGCCGTGGAAGCCACGACGGGGAATGCCCACCTCCTCGGCGAAACGGTGCAACTCGGCCAGGCTGTGGTCGCTCACCAGGTGGCTCCACACGCGACCCATGTGGTGCCAGCGCGGCTCGTCGATCAGCACGGTCATCGCCCCATACGATCACATGCATGAGCGCACCCGAGGTGGCACTGCGATCGGCGTGGCAGCAACTCGCCGGCAGCACCCACGATGCGCTGCTCGACGAGCTGCTCGCCCGGCACCGCGAACCACATCGCCGCTATCACACCGCCACCCACGTCATGTGGGTGCTCCGGCACGTCGACCACATCGCTGCCGTCGGCCTCCCACCATCGGTCGATCTCGACGCGGTGCGTATGGCGGCGCTGTACCACGACGCCGTGTACGACCCGCGACGATCCGACAACGAGGCCATCAGCGCCGACCTGGCGGCAGCCGCGTCGACCCAGCTCGGCTGGACGGCTGAGCGCTGCGCCACCGTGCACCGCCTGGTGATGGCAACGGCCGGCCACTCCCCCATGGCCGACGACGAAGCCGTTCTCGTCGACGCCGACCTGGCGATGCTCGGCGGCGAGCCGAAGGACTACGCGGCCTACGTGGCCGGCGTGCGCGGCGAGTACGCGCACGTCCCTGCAGCGCAGTGGCGTGTGGGTCGGGCCGACGTACTGCGGGGGTTCCTCGACACGCCCCGTCTGTTCACCACCGACGTGATGCACGCCGAGCGCGAAGTGCGGGCCAAGGCCAATCTGGCCGCGGAGCTGGCGTCGCTGCGGTGATCAGTGCGCGCAGGCGCAGGCGCCGCCGCAGCCACCGCCGGCCTTCGGCGCGGCCGCCGGGGCACCGCCCGACGAGGCACCGACACTGGCGAACACGCTGAGCAGACGCACTGCACCGTCGTGACCCTGCGGGCACGTGGCGGGGTCGCCGGCCTCACTCATGGGGCGGCGCACCTCGAAGGTGTCGTCGCACTCCTTGCACTTGAACTCGTAGAGCGGCACGCCCGTCATCGTAACGCCTCGCTGTGGTTGACTGTCATCCGTGAGTCAGCTCAGCCCGCTCCCCACCCTCACCCCCGACACGGACGAGGTCACGCAGACCGGCGAGCCCACGTCGGCGCACATCGTGAAGACCGACCCGGGCGAGAACGCGGCAGCCAAGGTGCTCGAGGCACGCATCTACGGCACTCCGCTCGAGGCGCTGTGCGGCCATGTCTGGGTGCCGTCGCGCGACCCGAAGCAGTTGCCGCTGTGCGAGGCCTGCAAGAGCATCTACGAGATGTACCGGGCGTTCAACGAGGGGCTCAACGACCGGCCCGACGAGTGACGGCAGGCCCGGACGGCGACCCCGACCTGCAGGGTCTGCGCATCCGTCGAGGCGGTGCGGGCCATCGTGCTCGACCCCGACGATCGAGTGCTGCTGGTGCAGTTCCGCTTCCCTGAGACCGGCGAGCACTGGGCCCTGCCCGGCGGCGGGGTCGAGCCCGGCGAGAGCGACCACGACGCGCTGCACCGCGAGTTGGCCGAGGAGTGCGGCCTGGTGGACGCGCAGATCGGTCCGCACGTGTGGGAGCGGGTCCATGTCATCCCGTTCATCAACGGGCTGTGGGACGGCCAGCGCGAACGCATCTACGTCGTGCGCACCGAAGCGTTCGAACCCCAGCCACAGATGACGTGGGAGCAACTGAACGCCGAGTACGTGTTCGACCTGCGCTGGTGGCACGTGCACGAGTTGAGCGAACGACCTGCCGATGGTGCCGCGGCAACTGGTCCATCACCTCCAGGTGTTGCTGCGCGACGGGCCACCGAATCGACCCGTCGACGTCGGGATCTGACGAATAGGGTCGGCGCCATGCCCAGCCCGTCGACCATCGCCGCGTTCGCTGCGGCGTCGTTCATCCTGCTCATCATTCCGGGTCCGGCGGTGCTGTACATCGTGAACCGCAGCGTCAGCGACGGGCGCACCGCCGGCCTGGCCGCCGTCGCAGGAGTGACGCTGGGCAACAGCGTGCATGCCATCGCCGCCGCGGTCGGGCTGTCGGCGGTCATCGCTGCCTCGGCGACCGCGTTCAACACCGTGAAGTGGCTGGGCGCCGGCTACCTCATCTACGTCGGCGTGCGCACCCTCATGTCGAAGCCCTCCGAGATGGCCACCGACCAGGGCGGTGTCAGCCCGCGCCGCGCCTTCACGCAGGGCATCGTCGTGAACGTGTTGAACGTGAAGGTGGCGTTGTTCTTCCTGTCGTTCCTGCCGCAGTTCATCAAGCCCGAGCTCGGCCGCCCCGGTCTGCAGGTGTTCGTGCTGGGCATGGTGTTCGTGCTGATGGGTGCGTGCACCGACAGCACGTACTCGCTGCTGGCCAGCGGGCTGCGCGATGTGTTGCTGCGCGGACGGGCGCTGCCGTTCGTACGGCGGTGGGTGGCCGGTTCGGTGCTCATCGGTCTCGGTCTGGTGGCTGCCACTGCGTCTGCGTCGACTGCCAAGAAGCGCTGATACCGTGCCCGTCGTGGCAGCCCCCATGTGCGTCGTCGGCGACTTCGCCTGGGACGTCCTCATCCGAACCAACAGCGAACTGCTCCGCGGCGGCGACACGTTCGGCGAGGTGATGCTCACCCCCGGCGGCAGCGCAGCGAACGTCGCGGTGTGGGCCAGCCGTGCCGGCCAGCCCACCGAGTTCATCGGCAAGATCGGGCGCGACCGCTTCGGCCAGCTCGCCCAGGAGGACCTGGAACGCGAGAAGGTCGTCGCCCACTTCATCGAGAGCGAGGCCCACCTCACCGGCTCGGTGGCCGTGTTCGTCGACCACACCGGCGAGCGATCGATGGTGTCGGGGCACGGTGCCGACTTCTACCTGTTGCCGTCCGAGTTGCCCAAGGCACCGATCACGTCCGCCCAGCACATGCACCTGACGGCGTGGTCGTTCTTCATCGACCCGCCCCGGGCTGCAGCGCGTGCGGCGGCGCTGCTCGCCCAGCGCTCCGGCGCGACGCTCTCGTTCGACCCTGGCTCGTTCCAGATGATCGGCGAGATGGGGGTCGATCACTTCCTCGCCGTCACCCAGGACCTGGGCATCGACATCCTCCTGCCGAACAAGGAGGAGGGCAGCATGCTCACGGGCGGGCTCACCGAGCCGGTCGAGATCGCCGCTGCGCTCGCCGAGCTGTACCCGAAGGCGCTGATCATGCTGAAGCTCGACGCCGATGGCGCGCTGGTGTACGAGCAGGGCGACGCCACCCACATCCCGGCCGGTACCAACAACCTCGTCGATGCCACCGGTGCGGGCGATTCGTTCGCCGGCGGGTTCCTGGCCCATTACCTCGAGCATCACGACGCGGTGGCGGCGGCTCGTTTCGCCACCACCATCTCGGCCTGGGTCATCGAACACCTCGGCGCCCGCCCCGAGCCCGACGCCCGTCTCCGTCAGATCCTGCGCCGCCCGCCGGGCTAGGGCGCGGCGTCGACGAGGCGCAGGCGTTCGATGACCGGGGCGAAGGCGTCGATGTCGCGCACCGCGAACGAGCTGATGCCCCAGCGGTCGCGGCAGTGCAGCAGGTGCTGGGCGATCTGATCGTGCGACCCGACCGCGATGAACGGGGTGAGCCGGGCGTCGTCGAGCGAGAGCGACGGCACCTCGTCGACGATGCCCTGCAACACGGCCTCCGGGTCGTCGGTGACCTGGAGCACCTGCACGAGCGCGTTCAACTCGAGTGGCCGCGACCGGCCCGCCGCGCTCGAGCGGACGTGCAGCACGGTCTCGTCGAGCCGGTCGGCCTGCCATCGCACCTCGTGGTTGTGACCGTCCTCCAACGTGCGACCCAGCATCGTCAGCCCGATCGTGTCGGCGTGCGCCGCGGCATGGGCGAGCGCCGTACCGCCGTTCACCCCGACGAGGATGGGCAGGTGCGGTTGCAGCGAGCGCTGCGTGGTGACGTCGGACAGGTGGTAGTGCTCGCCGTCGTAGGAGACCGTCTCGCCGTCGAACAGGCGACGCACGATCTCGACCGCTTCGGCCATGCGCGCCTTGCGGACCTTCGGCGGGTCGAACGGCAACCCCATCGCCGTGTACTCGGTGAACGAGTGGCCGGCGCCGATGCCCAGTTCCACCCGGCCGTCGGTGAGATGGTCGAGGTTGGCGTACTCCATGGCCATCAGCACCGGGTGGTGGAAGTCGTTGTTCAACACCAGCGGGCACACCCGCAGGCGGGTGGTGGCCTCGGCCATGGCCAGGAGCGGCAACGTGGGGCCCCACGCCGGGTTGAGGTGGTCGAACGTGTGGATGAGGTCGAACCCGGCATCCTCGGCGCGTCGGGCCTGCTCACGCAGTTCCTCGACCGTGCCCCCACGTGCCTGGTAGCCGAACCTGAACGGCATCGTCATGCGCGGAGCGTAGCGTCCGAAATCCGCCGTCGTCCCCGCGCCCGCGGTCGTACGCTGCCTCGGTGACCTCTCCCGCGACCGACGTCGCCGCCGCCCCGGCCGCCACGCACATGCACGCCACCGACTGGGCCCGCTGGGCGGTACCCGGGCTGGTGTGGGGCACGTCGTTCTTCTTCATCGCCGAGGGGCTCGAGGCGTTCCCGGCGGCGCTCATCACCCCGATGCGCATCTTGTTCGGGTTCCTCACGCTCGCGTGCTTCCCCGCGGCGCGCCACGGCCGCATCGAGAAGGCCGACCGTCCGCGTGTCGCGCTGCTCGGCGTCATCTGGATGGCCATCCCGCTGTCGCTGTTCCCGTTCGCCGAACAGCACGTCTCGTCGTCGGTCACGGGCATGCTCAACGGGGCGACCCCGATCTTCGTGACCACCGTGGCCGCGTTCATGGCGCACCGACTCCCCCGCCGTCAGGCCATCGTCGGCCTGGCCATCGGGTTCCTCGGGGTGGTGCTCATCGCCCTGCCGTCGGGCGGTGGCGACAACTCGTGGTTCGGCATCATGCTCATCTTCATCGCGCTCGTCTTCTACGGCTTCGCCCTGAACGTCGCCGTGCCCCTGCAGCAGAAGTACGGCAGCATCCCGCTGATGTGGCGCGTGCAGGGCGTGGCGTTCCTGCTCGTCGCACCGTTCGGTGTGGCATCGCTCGGCGACGTGCACTTCACCTGGAGCGCGTTCTGGGCGATGGTCGCCCTCGGCACGCTCGGCACGGCGCTCGCCTACGTCACCATGGCCGCCAACGCCGGACGCCTGGGCAGCAGCCGCGCCTCGGCCAGCGTCTACCTCATCCCCGTGGTGTCACTGCTGCTCGGCTCGCTCGTTCGTCACGAGTCGGTGGCGGTGCTGTCGGTCGTCGGTTGCGCCGTGGCCCTGTTGGGCGCCTACTTGGCGACCTCCACCCGCCAGCGCCTCTGACCTGCAGCGGGGCACCGCTACAGTCGCGCCGACGATGATGGATCGACCGCAGTGATCACCCCCCTCGAACTGCCGGCCTCGAAGCTGGCCCCGCCGCGCCTGCGTACCAACGTGGTCGAGCGCGCGCGCCTGTTGCGCGCCCTCGACGAGGGGACGAGCACGGCGACGCTGACCCTCGTGATGGGCTACGCCGGGGCGGGCAAGTCGGTGCTCGTGTCCTCGTGGGCCGCATCGCGTCCCGGCGTCCGGCTGGCCTGGTTGACCTGCGACGAGGTGGACACCGACCCGATCCGCTTCTGGACCGCGCTCGTGTCGGCGGTCCGTCGGACCGAACCGACCGTGGGCGCCGACACGCTGGACCGCATCGAACTCGACGGCCGCGTCGGCGCAGGAGCGATCGGGGTGTTCGCCGAAGAACTGCGCGGCATCGAGGATTCGCTGATCATCGTCGTCGACGACCTGCACAAGTCGTCGGACCCGGATCTGTGGCCCCTGCTCGCCGCGTTCGTCGAGTGGCTGCCGTCGCCGCATCGCATGGTGGTCACCAGCCGCAGCGAACCGTCGCTGCCGTTGCATCGGTGGCGAGTCGAGGGGCGGCTCGCCGAGATCCGCCACGAGCAACTCGCGTTCGACGACGACGAGGCGGCCGAGCTGCTCGCGGGGCTTGGCGCCGACGTCGACCGTGACGCGGTCTCGCTGCTCGCCCGACGCACCGAAGGTTGGGCTGCCGGGTTGCAGCTGGCCGGGTTGTCGGTGCGCGACCGACTCGACGCCGTCGCCTATCTGCACGACATCGCCGAGACCGACAGCAACATCGTCGACTACCTCACGGACGAGGTGTTGGACCGGCAGCCCGACGACATCGCCCGGTTCATGCTCGACACGTCGGTGTTGCGCGAGCTCGACGCGCGAGCCTGCCGGGCGCTCACGGGCGACCGCGACGCACATGCCAGGTTGCGCGACATCGACGCTCGGGGCCTGTTCCTGGTGCCGCTCGACGGCGGGCGACAGCGCTACCGCTACCACCAGTTGTTCGCCGAGCTGCTGCAGAACCGACTGCGCGCCAAGGACGAACAGCACGAGCTCGAGCTGCACGGCCGCGCCGCCGACTGGTACGCCGGTGAAGGCGACCTCGACCTGGCCGTGTTCCACGCCGTGCGCGCCCACCAGACCACGCGCGCCGTCGCCCTCATGCGCGACCGGCTCGTGCACAACTACTTCTCGGGCGTCGCCGAGGTGCGCACCCGGTTGATCGACGTGCTCGACGACGACACCCTCGGCCGCGAGCGCGAGCTGGCGCTCGAGTTCGCGCTCACCATCGGCATGAACGGAGCGCTGGACGAAGCCGGGAGATGGTTGCGTCGACTCGCGCGTCTCGAGCACCTCGGCGACGAGCGCGCCGAGACCACCTTCCAGGGCCGGCTCGCCGCGGCCCAATCGTTCTGGGAGATGGCGCGTGGTGGTGCGGAGCGGGCGAGCGAGCACACCGAGCGCGCTCGTCAGCTGCTCGCTCCCGACGAGGACATCGCCCGCGAGCTGACCATCGCCGACGGGCGCGTGCTGCACTACCTCGACGACCTCGACGGGGTCCGCGCGCTCGCGGCGCGCCGGCCAGCGGACGGGCTTCCACCGATGGCGACGGTCATCATGCTCGGCGCCCAGGGCGGCATCGAGGGCGACGCCGGCCATCTGCACGTGGCCGAACGCCTCGGACGCGCCGCGCTCGAACTGGCCGACGAGCTGGGTGCCCGGCAGCACTTCGCTGCCGGCGAAGCACTGCGCGTCATCGCCTCGGTGCAGATCGAACGGCTGCAGTTGGACGATGCCGACACCCTGCTCGAGCAGGCGCTGCGCATCGTCGAACGAGAGCGACCGGGCATCGAGCTGTTGTGCCTGGTCGACGAGGTCGGGCTGCTGATCGAACGCGGGCTGCTCGACGACGCCGCAGAGACCGTGGCGCGCCTGCAGTCGTTGGTGCAGCGGGTCCGGCCGTCGATCCCGCTCGTCGCACGAGTGCTGGACACCAGCGCACGACTGGACCTGCTCGTCGGCGAGCCGGACCGAGCGGCGGCGACCACGTCCACCGCGCCGGCCGGTCCTCGTCGATCGCTCACCGAGGCCCGCATCGCGCTGGCGCGGAATCGCCCGCACGACGCTCGACACGCGCTGCAGACGGTCGTCACCAACGGTTGGCCCCGCTTCGAGCTCGAGTTGGCGCTGCTGCGGGCGCGAACCGGCGTCCGGCTCGGCCGACCGGACACCGAGATCGACTCGCACGTCGAACGTGCGCTCACCATCTCCGACGAGCACGGCTTCATGCGAACGACGGTGCTCGAGTCGCACACGCTCGACGAGGCGTTCGAGCGGGCGCTGCGACGCGCCCCACAGGGTTCACATCGCGACTCGATCAGCGAGGCCTTGCGCACGCGGGTTCCGCTGCCGCGCCTCACCGACGCGACCGACGGTCCGCTCACACCCAGCAACCGCGAGCTCGAGATCCTGCGGCATCTGGCGACGCGCCTGTCCAACCGCGAGATCGCCGCCGAACTGTTCATCTCGCTGAACACGCTGAAGACCCACATCCGCAGCCTGTATCGACGGCTCGGGGTGTCGTCACGGTCGCAGGCCGTGGCCGCAGGTCGGGCGCGCGGGTTGATCTGACGCCGCGGGCTCCACCTGCCAGCCGTCATCCGCCCGACAACACCCACCGACGCACGCCTGTGGCGGGCAGCAGACGCGCCGCCTGCATGCCGGCGAAGTGGCACGGCAGCACCGACGTGCCCGGTTCCTCGGCATCACGCAGGAGCCGACGGCGGGTGTTCACGGCGAGGTCCTTGTCGACGTCGTACAGGAACTGCCACTCGGGTTCGGTGAGCTGCGCCGGGCAGTGCAGCGCATCGCCGAGGACGATGAGTCGCTCCGTGCCGCTGGAGATGACCGTGCTCGTATGTCCGGGCGTGTGCCCCGGGGTGTGCCGCGTGGTGATGCCGGGAGCGATGGTGATGCCGTCGTCGTGGATGAGCGACACCTGGTGCTCGACACGTCGCAGACGCTCGGCGCGACGCGGACCGTCGCTCTCGCCGTCGACGAAGTGCGCCCAGTCGGCGGCGCCGAGATGGATGGTCGCGTTCGGGAAGGTGGACCCTTCATCGGTGGACAGCCAGCCCATGTGGTCGCTGTGCAGGTGGCTGACGACGACGGTGTCGATGTCGGGCGGAGCGACCCCGAGTGCTCGCAGGCTGTCGAGCAGTCGGCCGCCGTCGAACATCTCGTTGCGCACGTCGCCGACGCCCGCGTCGAGCAACACCGACCGGTCGCCGACGCGCACGAGGAACGCACCGACCGGCACGGTCATCGTGTCGTCGTCGTCGAGCAGGTGGCGGTGCGCCGACCAGTCGGCGTTGCCCCACGCCGCGGCCGGCAGCGTGGCGGTGCCGTCGAACACGGGTTGCACGACGAGGTCGCCGACGGTGATGGCCTGCATGCCGTCACCGTACGCGACCGGCGGACACGACCTCAGCGGAAATCGCGGCTGGCGGCGCTGGCGGCGACGGGCAACGGTGTCAACTCCTCGGCGACGATGTTGATGACACCCTCGGCGCGCTCGAGGCGGCCGCGGATGAGCAACGCCGCCGCTCCCCTGGCGATCTTCCGGTACCGGGCCCAGCAGCCCTTCGACACGACGACGTTGATCAGCCCGGTCTCGTCCTCCAGGTTCATGAACGTGGTGCCCTGGGCGGTCATCGGGCGCTGGCGATGGGTGACCACGCCCGCCACGAGCACCCGGCTGCGTGGTTCGCAGTGCCACAGCCCTTCGGACGTGACCACGCCACGTGCGGCCAACGATTCACGGAGGAACTGGGTGGGGTGACCGTTCGGGGCGACGCCGGTGGCCCACAGGTCGGCGATGGCGGTCTCGACGGGGTCCATGCCCGGCAGGCGCGGCGCCTCCTGCCCCACCACCACGCCCTCCAGCCGGTCGGGACGCGACTGCGCCGCCGCGCCCACCGCCCAGAGCGCAGCACGACGCTCGAGTCCCAGCGACTCGTCGAAGGCACCAGCGGTGGCGAGTGCTTCGAGTTGGGCGAGATCGAGCTCGGGCACCCGCCGCACCAGGTCTTCCAACGACTCGAACGGGCGGCCGGCCTGGATCTGCTCGGCGAGTTCGGTACCCAACCCGCGGACGCTGGACAGGCCCAGCCGCACGGCCACCCCGCCCACGCTGTCGGCGCACGGCTCGAGCGTGGCCACGGCGAGCGATGCGTTGAGATCGGGCGAACGCACGACCACCCCGTGACGACGCGCGTCCTGGCTGAGCGAGTGCGGACTCCAGAACCCCATCGGTTGCGCGTTCAGCAGCGCCGCGCAGAACGCGGCCGGCTCGTGGAACTTGATCCACGCCGACGCGTAGACCAGGTAGCTGAACGACACCGAGTGGCTCTCGGGGAAGCCGTAGTTGGCGAACGCGGCCATCTTCACGAAGATCTCGTCGGCCACCGCTCCGGTGATGCCGCGCTCGGCCATGCCGTCGAACAGGCGCTGCTTCAGCCGTTCCATGCGCGCCCGGCTGCGCTTGGACCCCATCGCCTGACGCAGTTGGTCGGCCTCGGCCGGGGTGAAGCCGGCGACGTCGATGGCCATCTGCATGAGCTGCTCCTGGAACAGCGGCACACCGAGCGTCTTCCCCAGCGAGTTCTCGAGCAGCGGATGCAGGTAGGTGATCGGCTCCTGCCCGTTGCGGCGACGGATGTACGGGTGCACCGACCCGCCCTGGATGGGGCCGGGGCGGATGAGCGCGACCTCGACCACCAGGTCGTAGAAGCGGCGCGGCTTCAACCGCGGCAACGTGGCCATCTGCGCCCGCGACTCGATCTGGAACACACCCACCGTGTCGGCCCGGCAGAGCATCGCGTAGACGTCGTCCTCCTGCGGGATGGTGGCCAGGTCGACCTCGTAGCCACGGTGGTCGCGGATGAGGTCGACGGCATAGTGCAACGCGCTGAGCATGCCCAGGCCGAGCAGGTCGAACTTCACCAACCCGGCCGCCGCACAGTCGTCCTTGTCCCACTGCAGCACGCTGCGCCGGTCCATGCGCCCCCACTCGACCGGGCAGACCTCGATGACCGGGCGGTCACAGATCACCATCCCTCCAGAGTGGATGCCCAGGTGGCGCGGTGCGTCCTCGATCTCGGCGGCCATCTCGAGCACGGCCTCGGGCACGTCGTGATCGGCGGAGCCGTCGGGCTTCGTCTGTTGCGCGGTGGTGGACACCGTGCCCCACGCGTCCATCTGCTTGCTCCACGCGTCCTGCTGGCCGGTGGCGTAGCCGAGCGCCTTGGCCATGTCGCGCACCGCGGACCGGGCCCGATACGTGATGACGTTGGCCACCTGTGCGGTGTGGTGGCGGCCGTACCGTTCGTACACGTACTGGATGACCTCTTCGCGGCGGTCGCTCTCGATGTCGAGGTCGATGTCGGGCGGGCCGTCGCGCTCGGTGGACAGGAACCGTTCGAACAGCAGCCCGAGCGACACGGCATCGGCCTTGGTGATGCCGAGGGCGTAGCAGGCGGCGCTGTTGGCCGCGCTGCCACGGCCCTGACAGAAGATGTTCGCCCGGTCGCAGAACTCGACGATGTCCCACACCACGAGGAAGTAGCCGGCGAACCCGAGGTGTTCGATGACGTCGAGTTCGTGGTCGATGGTGCGCCACGCTCTGGCCCGCAGCGACAGGTCCTCGTGGGCGGCGGGGCGCTCGCCGTACCGACGGCGGCCACCGGCCTCGACCAGTTGGCGCAGGTACTGCATCTCGGTGATCGGACGACCGTCGGGCCCGTCGGGGCACGGGTACGGCGGCAGGTTCGGCGCGACGAGCGACAGGTCGAACGCTGCCGCCCGACCGACCTCGGCGGCGAGTTCGACCACCCCCGGGTAGCGGGCGAAGCGACGCAACTGCTCGCCGCCGCTGCGCAGATGGGCGCCGGCAGAGGCGGGCAGCCACGGGTCGAGGTCGTCGAGGCTGCGCCGGGCGCGCACGGCGGCGATGGCCGTGGCGAGCCGCCGCTGCTGTGGCGTTGCGTAGTGCACGTTGTTGGTGGCGACCACACCCACGTCGTGGCGGGCGGCCAACTCGGCGAGCGCGTCGTTGCGCACCGAGTCCATCGGATGGCCGTGGTCCCACAGTTCCACCAGCACCCGGTCGCGACCGAACAGGTCCATCAACCGGTGCAGCTCGCGGCCGGCCGCGGCCGGGCCCTCTTCCACCAGCGCCTGGGGCACCGCCCCCTTGCGGCACCCGGTGAGCACCCACCCGTGGCCGCGCACGGCGTCGGCCAGGTCGAGCAGACCGAACTGCGGCACCCCCTTCTCGCCGGCCAGGTGGCCCAGGCTGAGCGCTCGAGCCAGGCGCGCGTACCCGGTGGGCCCGTCGGCGAGCACGACGAGGTGCTGACCGTGCGGGTCGGGCGCATGGGTGTCGGGCAGCATGCCGGTGTGCACCTGACGCTGGGTGTCGGCCTCACTGCGCGCCCGGCGCCCGTCGAGCCCCGGGGTGAGGGTGATCTCGGTGCCGAACACGGTGGGCAGGCCGACGGCCCGAGCCGCCTCGGCGAAGCGGACGATGCCGTAGAAGCCGTCGTGGTCGGTGAGGGCCAACGCCTCGAGCCCCAGACGAGTGGCCTCCTCGACCAGTTGCTCGGGGTGCGAGGCCCCGTCGAGGAACGAGAAGTTGCTGTGACAGTGCAGCTCGGCGTACGGCACGTGCACGGGGTCGGGACGCCACAGCGGTTGGGTGGCGTCGGGCTCGCTCGCCGTCGCCGGCGGTTCGTAGGGCTGACGCTTGCGGCCCCACGCAGGGCCGTCGCCGCCGGCGTTCCACGAGGGCGAACCAGGGGCGCGACCGTCCCGTCCACGTGGTTCCGGTCCGGAGGAGAGCAGTCGCTCGACCTGGGACCAGGGCATGTTCGGATTGTTGAACCCCATAGGAAGGTTCGCGACCTTACCGAACACCTGTTCGACCCACAAGGGGGAAGAAATCTGGGAACATCGCGACGGAGAACGATGCCCCCGAACGATGAGTCCCCCGTGAGCGCCTTCCTGCAGCTGTACGACGATGCCCTGCCGCACGTCTACGGCTATCTGGTGCGCCGCTGCGGCTCGGCCGCCACCGCCGAGGACCTCACGGCCGACACGTTCGTCGCCGCGGCCACCGCGACACAACGCGGCACGGAGGTGACCATCCCCTGGCTCATCGGCACGGCACGCCACAAGCTGGTCGACCACTGGCGCCGAGCGGGCCGACAGCGTCAGGCCCTCGAGGACTTGTGGGAGCAGACCGAACCACCGATCGACGCCAACGACCCGGTCGACGTGTTGCACGTGCGCGACACGCTGGCTCGGCTCACCCCGCACCACCGCGCCGTCCTGGTGCTGCGCTACGTCGACGGCCTGCCCGTGCCGGAAGTGGCCGCACTGCTCGATCGCTCGGTGCACGCCACCGAGTCGCTCATCGTCCGCGCCAAGGCCGCGTACCGCCACGCCGCCGGCGACATCCACACGGAGGGGAGCCCCTCGTGACCGATCCCATCCGACCCGACGCGTTCGACGCACTGCGCGCCGACACCACACCCGTGGCGCCGTCCGCCGCGTTCGCCGCCCGTCTGCGCGCCCGGCTCGCCGACGCCGCGCTCGCCCCCACCCCCACTCGCACTCCCACCCGAACGGAACCCACCATGTCCACCATCACCCCGCATCTCGTCCTCAGCAACGCTGCCGCGGCGATCGACTTCTACGTCACGGTCCTCGGGGCGGTCGAGCACCACCGACTGCTCGACGGCGACCGCATCGGCCACGCCGAACTGCGCATCGGTGACAGCGAGTTGTACCTCGCCGACGAGTACCCCGAGTTCGACATCGTCGGCGCCGACACGCTGGGCGGTTCGCCGGTGGCGCTGATGGTGACGGTGCCCGACGTCGACGCCACGTACGCGCTCGCCATCGCCAACGGCGCCGTCGCCGGGCGCGAGCCGAGCGACGAGTTCCACGGCAACCGCAATGCGCAGTTCCGCGATCCGTGGGGTCACCGCTGGACGGTGACGATGCCCATCCACGACCGCTACCGCGAGGAGGCCGCGGCCGCCGGCTTCGAGTACGTGCCCGGCGCCGACACGACGATCACCGCCGACGACCACCAGGTGAAGCACCACGAGCGCGGCGACCTGTACTACTTCACGCTGCCCACCCCCGACCTGGCCCGGGCGCAGGCCTTCTTCGGGTCGGTGCTCGGCTGGCAGTTCGACGACCCGCAGTCGGGCCATGCGTCGAACATCGCCGCGCCGCCCGGCGGACTGCACGTGGGACAGACCACGTACGACCTGTGGTTCGCCGTGCCCGACATCGAGGTCGCCGTGGCCAAGGTGCGCGAGTTGGGTGGCACCTCCACCGAGCCGGTGCACTACGACAGCGGCTGGGCAGCGGAGTGCACCGACGACCAGGGCACCCGGTTCTGCCTCAGCGTGCCGGCCGACAAGTACACCCGCTGAGCGTCACGCCTCGGCGAGCAACTGGTACAGCTTGCGGCGAGCGTCGTTGAGGATGCCCGTCGCCTGTTCCACCAGTTGCGGATTGCCCGAGGTGGCCACCTGCTTGGCGGCCATCACCAGCTGCCCCAACGAGTGTCGGAAGGCGCCGTGGCCTTCGGCCGCGTCGGCGTTCATCCACGGCATGGGGCCTTCCGCGGCCCGTTCGTCGAGCGCCTTCTGCCCTGCCGTGGTGAGCGTGAACACTCGCTTGTCGTCCTGCTGGCTGGCGGTGACGAGGCCGGTCTCCTCCAGCAACTGCAGCGTCGGGTACACCGAGCCGGGGCTCGGCTTCCAGCGACCGCCCGTGCGCTCCTCGAGCCGCTGGATGATCTCGTAGCCGTGCGCCGGGCCGTCGGTGAGCGCCGACAGCAGCGCGAAGCGGATGTCGCCGCGGCGGGCACGGGGGCCTCGCCCGCCGCCGGGCCGACCGAACCCGAACTCGCCGCGGTCGCGGTCGCGGTCGCGTCCGGGTTGTCCGGGATGTCCCGGGTGATCGTGATGATCGTGATGTGCGTGGAAACGTCGCATCGTGAGCTCCTTTCATGAGCTGTTGTGTTCCATCACGATATATCGCGATATCACTCACGACAACCCATCGGTCGCTCCGATGTGTCACTCAGCGGAGCGAAGGGACGTCAAGGGGTCCAGCGGTAGCGCACGTCGGCCGTGCGTTCGGCGTTGCCGGAGCCGTCGGTCAGCTCCTCGGCGACGAACCCGTGCCGCTCGTAGAAGCGCCGGGCGCGGTCGTTCGACTGGAACGTCCACAGCTGCAGGCCATCGGCACCACGCTGCCGGGCGAGTTCGATGAACCGGTCGCCCAGCCCCCGACCGGTCCAGGCCGGGTCGAGGTACAGGTGCTCGATCCACGAGCCGTCGCGCTCGTGACCGAGCACCATCAACCCGGCGATGACGCCGTCCACCTCGGCCACCCACATGTCGGTGCGGCCGACCACCTCGTCGGCCATCCATCGCTTCACGTCGCTCGGCGGGTAGGCGAAGGGCACTTCCGGCAGGCCGAAGGCGCGCGACCGCAGGTACACGTGGGCGCACTCGACGGCGTCCTGCGCCCTCACGGTGCGCAGTCGCGGGGTGCCCGGCTGCAGCGCCCGGAGCGCTCCCTCGAGACCCGATTCGGTGATCGCGATGGCCTGGTGCCACTGGAACCACTCGACCTCCTGGCTCTCACCCTCGGGCGGCTCGGGTCGTTGATGCGGGGCCTCCACCAGGTAGCGGAGGTCGAGATGAGTGTGCTTGCGCGGCCCGGGGTGCACGTCGACGTGCACCAGTTCGGGCACACCCTCCCCCTCCGCGGCACCCACCAGGACGACCGGCAGCCCGGTCTCCTCGGCCGCCTCTCTGCGTGACCCTTCCCAGGGCAGTTCGCCGTCGTCGATGTGACCACCGGGTTGCAGCCAGATGCCCAGCCGCTTGTGCTTGTGCAGCAGGACGCGGGTGCGGTCGGGGGTGACCAGGATGGCCGACCCGGTGACGTGCACCGGACTCGCCGTCTCGGAGAACGGCTGGTCGAGGGCATCGAAGCGGGCGAGGAAGTCGGCGATCGAGTCGCGTTCGCGCGCATCGACCGGACGGCGCGCCGCCACGGCATCGCGGACCTGCTGGCGGGTGTCGGACATGCGTCCAACGTAGGCGCTGCTCGTCACGACCGTGGCACGAGATCGTCAAAAACATCGCTTCAGTCGCCCCGAGAACGCGCCGATAGTGACTTCGAACGGTGCGATAGCCGGCGCAGGGCCGGTCTGCAATCACCCCGAGGCGGAAGAACTTCACTATGGAACCCGACGCACAACTCGCACCTCGAGTGCTGCTGGCAGTGGGCGACCCCGAGCTGCGACGGGTCGCCGGTTCGGCGCTGCGGTCGCGGGGCTACTCCGTGAGCGCGACGACCGAACAGGACGCCGCCTTGACCTTGGCCCGTTCGTTCTCGCCCGATGTGGTGATGGTCGACCTCGACCTGCCCAGCCCCGAGGGTGGCAATCTGTTCGACACGATGCGCGCCCTCACCGACGCGTACATCGTGGGCATCGCGGCCCCCGAAGCCGACACCGCCCGCATCCGGGCGCTGCGCGCCGGCGCCGACGACGTGGTGTCCTCCGATCTGAACCCCGACGAGCTCGCTGCTCGGTGCCAGGCGCTGCTGCGCCGGCCGCGGCAACTGCACGCCCGCTGGGACCCGATGCAGGCCTCGGTGATCAACCTCGGCTGCCTCACGGTCGACGTGGGCCGCAAGGAGATCCGCGTGCACGGCGACGACGTCCCGGTGACCCGCATCGAGTTCGCGCTCTTCGAGCAGCTCTGCCGCCGTCCGGCCGAGGTGTGCTCGCGCACCGAGCTGCTGGAAGAGGTCTGGGGCCCGAACTGGGTGGGCGACACCCATGTCGTGGACGTGCACCTGAGCAACCTGCGCCGCAAGCTGCAGCAGCGTGCTCCCGAGCTGCGGTTCATCCACACCGTGCGCGGCGTGGGCTTCCGCCTCAGCAACGATCTGCTCCGTGCCGCCGAACAGCAGCCGGAGCACGAAGACGACGGCCGCGAGCTGATCTCGGCCTGACCCTCCGTCAGCGGTACTCGGCGGTGAGCCACCACCGACCCCGCTCGACACCCACCAACAGCAGACGGCCCGACCGGGTGAGCACCTGGAACCGGGCCGTTCGCCGCGCCCGAGCGACGTCCCACCATCGTTCGTCGACCGGCCACGGTCCGGCCCACGCCTGCACGGCCTCGACGCCGCCACCCACCTGGACCGTCGACGGTGCGGCGCTGACCAGACCCCGACCGCTGACCGTGACCGGTGCACCGGCGTCGTCGAGCACCTCGATGGCCCGGGCCGCGTCGTGCACCACCGCGGGCGACGGCGTGGGCAGGCTGCCCGGCCACGGCGCAGCGCCCGCGGCGAACCGAGCGGCAGGATCGGCCAGGTCGGCGGTGGCGGCCGGCACCCAGGCGTGGGTGTCGTGCGGTTGCCGACCGCCACGCACCGAGGGCACCAGCACCTGCTGCTCGCCCGCGAGCGCCACCAGCCGGGCGACGGCGCGCACGGCCCAGTCGTCGGCCTGAGTGCGACCGCCCCACAAGCCGAGCTGTACTCCGTCGTCGGCCCGCACCTCCACCGGGTCGAGCCGCAACAGCATCACGCCGGCGGTGAGGTCGCCCGACGTGGTCCATGCGTCGAGTTGCCAGCGCACCCGCTCGACCATGGCCGCGGCGCTCAACCCGCTGCTGCGATACCAGACCCGTTCGCTGCGCTCACCGTGCTCGGTCTCGGCGACGACGGCGAGCCTGGTGCACACCCGGCCGTCGGCGGCGAGCACCGCGACCAGTTCCTCGGCGAGCTGACGACCCACGAACACGAGGGCGTCGCTGTGGTGCACGGGCGGTTCGAACACACGCTGCACCTGCAGACCGGCCGGCGGATCCTGGGTGCCGGGCAGCCGGTCGTCGCCACCGGCGGCGATGCGATGGGCGAACTCGCCGAGCGGGCCGAAGCGGGCCGCCACGTCGTTGCGGGGCAGCTCGGCGAGCGCGCCGAGGTGGTGCAGTCCGAGTCGATGCAACAGGTGGACGAAGTCGGCGGGCACGTCGGCGACGTCGGCCAGCAACTGCACGGGCAACCCGCTGAGGAACCCTGCAGTGGAGCGTCGGCCGGCAGGTACCACCATCGGTGCCGCCTGGGCAGCAGCTCGACGGGCGGCGATGCCGGCCGCGAACCGGCCGTCGGCGATGCCCAGCCCGAGCGCACCCACTGCGGCGAGCGACAGCCCCACGGCCGCCGCCGCCGTGTGCACCACGGTGTCGGCCATGGACGGCTCGCCGCCGAAGTAGCGGGCCGGGCCGCGGGCGAGGAACGTGAGCGTGCCCGGTTCGGTGATCTCGATGCGCGGCACCATGGCACCCACCGCCTGCACGACGCGGTCGAACTCGCGGGCGTCGCGGGTGGGGTCGTGGGCCTCGATGCGCACCCGAGGGCAGCGCGCCTGGGCCTCGCGACGGCGCATGCCGAGCGCGATGCCGTCGGCCGCGGCCGCCGATGAATGGGCCACCACCCGGTTGGCGTGCACCACCGCGACCGGCTCGTCGGGCTGTGCGCCGGCCACGACGACCGGCCAGTGCGGGCACCACAGCACCCCGAGTCGTGGCACTCCAGGACGCGGCTTCCCGGCCATGTCAGCCCGTGCGGCGCAGGGGGACGACCGTGTCGCTGCGTGTCGTGTCGCCTGCGGGTTCGAGCAGTTGCAGCCGACCGTCGACCGACGGCAGGCAGTACTCGGCCCGACGAGGCCGAGGGACGCGGCGTCCGGTCAGCTCGACGAGCGTGCGACGCTCGCGGGCCACACCGTGCCCCTCACCGAGGCCGGCCCACGACGAGGTGACGCACTCGAACCGCAGATCGGCGCCGAACACCGGGGCACCCACCGTGATGGCCACCGCGCCGCGCGACTGCAGGCGGGCGACCAGCCGGCGAGCCGTGCCGGGCCGCACCTGCTGGGTGCCGGGGCCGAGCAGCACGACGTCGAACCCGTCGATGCACGCGGCGAGCAGGTCGGCCCACATGGCGTCGTCGAAGGCGGCAGCGGGTTCGGTGACGGCGACGAGGCGTTCGAGGGCCACCCCCGCTTCTGCCGCTGCCGCGAGCCCGAGCATGGGCATGCCGGCCACGGCCACCCAGGCCCCGTGTTGCGAGGGCCCGGCGGCCACGGCCAGCGCCAACGACACGGCGGCGGCTCCGGCACAGCCGACGACGCTGCCGCGCTGCACGGTGGCGGTGGGCAGCAGCGCCGAGAACGCCGAGAGCAGGGGCAGGGTGCGTTCGGCCGAGGCCGTGCCCGAGGTGGCCCGGGTGACCAGGCCTCGAGCGGCGAGATCGGAGAGGTGGGTGGGGTTCGTCGCCGTCGCCATGGCGACAGCTTATCGAACACCTGTTCGTCCGTCGACCGCCAACAGCTCGGCGAACTCCCTGGCGGACGACGCGTACTCGGTGGCGCCCAGCTCGCTGGCGTGGTCGCGGTCGCGCACGGCCACCCCACCGACCACCAGCGGCACACCGGGCAGCGCCTCCCCCAGCGCCGCGAGCAACGCGGGCGCCCCGATCAGACCTTCGGGCGAGCTGATCGACACCCCGATGGCGACCAGATCGGAGGTGTCCTTCGCCGCGTGCACGAACGACTCGACGGGCATGTCCGCACCGAGGTCGGCGACCTCCCAGCCCTCACCGCGCAACAGGTCGCCGAGCATCGCCACGGGCAACGAGTGCCGCTCGGTGGCCGGCGTGCCGAGCACGACCGCACCCCGGCTGCGACCACGGCGCGAGAACCGCGGCCCGAGACGGCCGATCAGACGTTGGGCGATGCCCGTGGCGCGGTGCTCGACCGAGATGTCCAGCTCGCCTTCTGCCCACCGGTTGCCGATGCTGCGCATGGCCGGCGTGATGACCTCGAGGTACACCTCGTCGAGCTCGGCACCGGCCGCCAACGCGGCCTCGACCACACCCCACGCGCCGCGGGTGTCGCCGGCGACGAGGCGGGACTCGAGCCGCGATGCCCACGGTGCTCGCCGCTTCGCGTTGCCGGGTTCGCCCGCGGCAGGGACGCTCTGTTGAAACGCGGCCAGATCGGCGGCCGTCACCGACCAGGTGCCTCCCGCCTTCGTCGCGGGCAGCACGCCGAGCCGCACGTAGCGATAGACGGTCATGTAGTGCACGCCCAGCAACTCGGCGGCCTCATGCAAGGTGAGATCGGCGTCGCTCACCGGGCGAACCGTACGAGCACGACGTCGCGCCTGCGTAACGCAGCGCGGCGAATTCTCAGTGGTCGCCGTGCAGCAGTGGACCGATCAGTGATTGGCTTTCCACTTCGCCATGGCCGCGCGGCTGCGCTCGACCAGGACGCCCGGCACGCGGCGCAGGAACTCGGCCTCGGCCGGGCTGGCACCTTCCGCAGCGACGGCACCGCCGCCGTCGGCCGCGGCCTCGGGGGCCACGTCGTCGAACGTGGGGAGCTCCATGCCCGGCTTCCAGTAGCCGTACAGGTCGGCGATCACCGCGTCGAGGCCGTCGGCCGTGCGGCCCTTGGCGATGTCGACGGTGATGATGTTGCCGAACACGTGCACGCCGGCCACCTGACCGGTGTCGAGCAGACGACGGGCCAACAGCGCCGCCGGTCGGGGACCGTGCGCGTCGGCCACGGAGGTGAACAGCTCGTGTCCCATGCCGGTGAGGTTGCGGTTGGCTTCGTACCGCATCACCCCCGGTGTGCGGCTCGGCTTGGCGACGACGGCGATCTGCTGACCCATGACCGACCAGCGTAGTGGGGACGGCCGCTCCGACGAAGCCCTACGATCGGGCGAGTGATCACCCACCATCAGATCGACGGAGTCAGGTGGATCGACGTGGTCGATCCCACGCAGGACGAGCTCGACGAGTTGGCTCGCGATCGGGGCGTGGCCGAGCGGACCTTCGACGAGGCCCATCGGCGAGCGGCCCGGCCCACCATGCAGCGCTTCCCCGATCACGTCTACGTCGTCGCGTTCAGCGGCCGGCACGCCGAGGTCGACATGTGGGCCGGTGACGACTGGTTCGCCACCGTCCGCCGGCACGACCCCGATGGCCTCGAGTGGGCGCCCACCACGGCCATCGAACGCGCTCGGCGACTGGCCGAGATCACTCCGGGCACGATGCTCGCCCTGGTGCTGGAGGATCTGGTCGACGGCTACTTCGACGCCGCCGACACGTTGGAGGACAAGATCGAGTTCATCGAGGATCGCATCTTCGGTGACACCCCCGACGAAGGCGCCGACAGTGCACCGATCGCGGTCGTCGACGAGATGGACGTGCAGGAGGCGTTGTTCGACGTGCGCCGCGAACTGATCCGTCTGCGGCGTGCCGTGCTGCCGTTGCGCGAGGTGCTGCAGGCGCTGCTGCGCAACGAGGTGCAGTGGGTGCAGGGCGAGGCGCTGGTCGTGTGCCGCGACACGTTCGACAAACTGCTGCGCGCGGTCGACCTGGTCGACGAACTCCGCGAGCTGGTGGGCAACGCGGTCGAGGCCCACCTGGCCGTCATCAGCAACCAGATGAACCTGGTGATGAAGCAGCTCACCGCGTGGGGCTCGATCGTGTTCGGGGCCACCCTCATCGCCGGCATCTACGGCATGAACTTCGCGCACATGCCCGAGCTGGACTGGAAGTTCGGCTACCCGTTCGCGCTGGGCCTGATGGTGGTGATGAGCGTCGTCCTGTGGCGCTGGTTCAAGCGCAACAACTGGCTCTGACCACGGCCGGGACGGGAGGTCAGCCGGGTTGGAGGACGACGCCGTGGCGGATGGCCCAGGCGGCCACCTCGACGCGGCTGGAGAGGCCGAGCTTGGTGAGGATGTTCGACACGTGCACTGCAGCGGTCTTCGGCGAGATGAACAGCCGCTCGGCCAGCTGCCCGTTGGTGAGGCCCTCGGCGATGAGCGCAGCGACCTCGCGCTCTCGTGCCGTCAGCTCGCCATCGCTGCGCCCCGACCCCTCGAGACGCCGCAGGAGCGACTCGGCGCGGTCGCGGCGCCAGCCGGGCCAACGCTCCAACTGGGCGATCGCCACGCGCACGGCCTCCAGCGATCCGTCGCGATCGCCCGACGCCAGCAACGCCGCGGCGAGCGAGATCTGCAATGACGCCTGGGTGGTGGCGTAGAGCGTCGGATCCGGGTCGGTGAGCACGAGACGCAGCGCTTCCACTGCACCGGCGGCGTCGCCCTCGGCGAGTCGCACCGGGCCCTCGAGGTGACGTGCCACCCACTCCTGGGCCGCGTGGCCGTGCAGCCACTCGCCCACGTAGTCGCCTCGAACCCGTGCCGGCGACAGGCCGCCCATCAGCGCGGCGAGTCCGACTTCGGTCATCACGAACACGCTGCCGCTCGAGTCCGACGGTGGTTCGGTGGCCAGGTAGCGGTCGAACGCACGCTCCATGTCGGCGCGCTGTCCACCCACCGCGTAGGCCAGCAGCTCCAGCGGCAACGGTTTGTCGTCGGGGTCGATCTCGCGTGCCCGGGTGAACGCATCGAGCGCGGCAGACACCACGCCCTCCTCGACCTTCAGCAACCCCAGGTGGAGGAAGGATGCGCACGACTCGAACCAACCGCCGGGCGGTCGAGCTCGAGCCTCGGCCACCGCCTGACGCATGGCGCGCATGTCGGCGGTGGCCATCGCCGCTTCGGCGTCCCAGGTTGCGATCATGCCCGCGCCGCCCAGCTTGTCGAGACCGGACCGAGCCGCCGCGGCACGGAGCTCGCGGCGAGCCCACTCGGCGGTGGCACTGCGCTGGCTGACGACACCGAGCAGGTTGTTCAGGACTCGGCACTCCAGCACCCCGTCGCCGACGCGACGAGCAGCCTCGTGCGCCTGCAGCAACGCCGCCTCGGCGGCGGCTCGGGTGTCGTGCCCGACCATCGCTGAGGCACGCTCGACGGTGGCCTGCGCCTCGAGCCACTGGTCGCCGTTGCGGCGGGCGTCGTCGAACGCCCGGTCGGCCCACGCCAACGCCTGCGTGTTGCGGTGGGCGAGCATGTGCACCTGTGCCACCGCACCTGCGGCGCGACCACAGGCGGTGCCGGCCGGCAGCTGCCCGGCGAGCGCTTCGAGCTGCTCGAGCACCGCGTCTCGTTGCTCGCCATGCCCCAGTTCGTGATGCAGACGGGCGGTGAAGCGCATGGCCTCGATGCGATCCAGGTCGGTGACGGCGTGGTCGAGCCACGCCCGGGCGTACGACAGCGCCTCGTCGCCGTACTCCAGGCGCCACGCCGCATCGGTGGCGACCGCGAGCAGCTCGGAGTCGTTGGGCGCCTCGGCCAGTCCGTCGCTGGCCAACCGCAAGGCCTGGAACGACGCCCCGCGATCGAGGTAGCGGCGTGCCCCCTCGCGGGCGATGGGAGGGATGAGCTCGAACTGGCCCGCACCGAGCGCGTGGCGCGCCAACGCCGCATGATCGGGAGCCGTGATGGCGCGCAGCGCAGCCAGCGACCGTTCGTGGAGGCGACGGCGTTCCCGCCCCAGCAACTGCTGGTGCACGGCGTCGGCGACCAGGGCGTGAGCGAACCAGAAGCGGTCGTCGCTGGGCTCGATGACGATGCCCTGGGCGACCAGCGAACGCAGCGCGCCGAGGAGCCGGTCGTCGTCGAGCTCGCCGATGGCACCGAGCAGTTCGAACGGCGCCGGGTCGCCGAAGACCGCGAGCGCATCGGCCACCTTGCGCTCGTCGGCCGACAGTCCCGCCAGCTGCTGACGCACCGCCTCGTCGAGCGACCACGGCAGCGTGGCGGTCTTCAGATCGTCGGTGCAGGCGTCGGGCCCACAGCAGCGCACCAACTCCTCGACCACGAAGGGAATGCCGCCGCTGCGGCGGAACACGGCCTCGACCGCACCGGACGACGGCGCTTCGCCGCCGATGGCACCGAGCATCGCTGCGACCTCGACCCGGTCGAGCCGGTCGAGGCGGAGCTGTTCGACGCTGTGCTGCCGTTCGAGGCGCAGCACCAGTTCGCCGCCCGGCGCCTTCCGCGACAGGTCGGTGCCCCGGTAGGTGCCGACGAGCACGAGCTGCGGCCACGGCTGCGAGCACAGCTGGTCCAGCAGGTGGACACTGTCGGCGTCGGCCCAGTGGAGGTCCTCCACGATCAGCAGCGTGCGACCCCTGGCGACGGCGTCGGCCACACGACGACGCACGTCGGTGGCGATGTCCCCGCCGCCACCGTCCGGCTCGTCCGAACCCGTTGCCAGTTGACCGAGCACGTCGAACGGGCGGCCCATCGACCCGGGCTGCGCCTGTGCGGCGAGCACGGTGACCGAGTCGTCGAGCCCGTCGATCAGCTCGCGCAGCAGGCGGCTCTTGCCGATGCCGGCCTCACCGGACACGAGCGCGATGGCCGGCCCGTCCTGGGCGCGGGTGCCGAGCGCGACCTCCGCGACCTCGAGCAGGCCGTGCAGGCGTTCGAGTGCGCCGCGTCGGCCGATCATGATCGGCGAGAGGCCCGTGCGAGCGCGCAGCATGGGCTGGACGCTAGCTGCGTCGGTCATCGCCATGTTCTCGTCCTCACGCCACCTTGGCCGGGGAGGCGGCCGAGTGGCGGAGGACGGGCATGGCGATGACGGACGCGGCAGGCCGGGTGGTGGCCGCGGACCGGGTGGTGAGCGGTCGGCGGAAGAGCCGGTGGCGGTACTCGGCCATCTGGATGCGCTGAGCGTGCTGGAGGCCGGCGAGGTGTTGAAGGGTGGTCATCGGGGGCATCGGAGTGTTCCTTGTGCTGTGGGGACACTCCGATGATGCGCCGCGGGCGGGGTCGTCCACATCGGGAGACCTACCTATTTCCGGGCTGTTTTCCCAGGTCGGAGGCCTAGGTAGGTCCCCGACGCCGGGTGGCGTCAGGCGAACGCGTCGATCATCGCCTTCACGTCGCCCAACGGGTACAGGATCGGGCAGGTGCAGCCGTGGTCGATGTACTCCTGCACCTTCGCCCGCGCCTCGGCGGGGGTTCCGCTGGCGGTGAGCATCTGCACGATCTCGTCGGGCACGAGCTTGCTCGCGGCCTCGACCTGCTCGTGGGTGGCCGGCCAGGTGAGCACCTCGCCCACCTTGTCGAGCAGGCTCTGCGGCACGCCCGACGCCTTCATGATGTGCGGCTGCTGCCCCAGGTACTGGGTGACCATCATGCGCGCCATGTCGAGCGCGGTCTGGCGGTCCTCGTGCACGCTGCACACCACCAGTTGCGGCCGGTCGATGTCGTCGACCGAGCGGCCGGCCTTCGCCGCGCCGGCGGCCAGGGCCTCCATCGCGCTGCGCGTTGTAGTCGGGCGAGACGAGGTAGTTCAGCACCGCGCCGTCGGCGATCTCACCGGTGAGTTCCATCATCTGCATGCCGGTGGCACCGATGTAGATGGGCACGTCCTTCGGGCGGCGCTCCTGGTACACGTAGTCCAGTTCGACACCGTCGAGGTGCACGTAGGCGCCGTCGAAGGTGACGGTCTCGTTGTGCAGCAGGGCCCGCACGACGGTCACGATCTCGCGCATCACGGTCAGCGGACGGGCACGCTCGATGCCCACCTTCTGCGGCCAGCGGGTCCCACCAGGCACCGATGCCGAGGATGACCCGTCCGGGGGCCAGGTCGTCGAGCGTGCTGAACGTGGCCGCCAGTCGGGCCGGGTTGCGGCTCCAGCAGTCGACGACGCCCGAGCCGACCTTGATGGTGTCGGTGACGCTGGCGAACGCCGCCATCGGCACGGTGGCCTCGCGAACGAGGCGGCTCTCGGCCTGCCACACCGCGTGGAAGCCCTTGGCCTCGGCGTACTTGGCGATCTCCATGCCTTCACGGATGGGGTGTGCGTCCTGCAGGTAGACGGCAACGGGCGTGTCCATGCGAGGCACGTTAGTCGTTGACATTTTGTACAGCCCGAAAATGCACGATGCACCGGCGACGTGAGCGGCCGGTGCATCGTAGAGATGTGTTCGTCCTCACGACGGGAGAGTGGGACGTTCACGGTTGATCGGCGCGGGAACGCCGTGTTGCGGGGTATTCAACGCGAACCGACGCGGCGACGCAACCGTTTCCGGTGATTCAGATCGAGAACTGAACGGCTCGGGCGAAACCCGAACGACGCGTCAGTTCACGCCGACGGCGTCAGCAGCACCAGCGGGATCTCTCGGTCCGTCTTGGTCTGGTAGCCCGCGTAGTTCTTGTACTTCTCGGTGACCACGGGCCACATGCGCTCGCGCTCCTCGGCCGTGGCGGTGCGGGCCGTCATCGTCACCTTCGGCTTGCCCTTCCACACCACCTGCACCTCGGGGTTGGCGACGAGGTTCAGGTACCACGCGGGGTGGTGGTCGTCGCCGCCTCGTGAGGCGACGATGACGATCGTGTCGCCCTCCTGCAACGGCGACGTGAGCATCACCGAGCGCGGCTCGCCGCTCTTGCGGCCGACGGTGGTGAGTTCGAGCACCGACATGCCGGCGGCGTCCCAACCGAGCTTGCCGAAGCTGACCGCGAGCAGACCGCGGTGGACGAGGTTCATTCCCTTGAGCATGAAGTCACTGGGCATGGACGAACCCTACGCCGTCGACGGGAGCTCAGGATGGGGAGAGCGGGATGAGGCCGGCGTTCGTGGGCGTGAAGCCGCAGGCGTCGAAGTAGAAGGGGCGAAGGTCGTCGTCGAAATCGACGTGCAGCCATTCGCATCCGGCATCCGCCGCACCTGCCTGCGCTGCTCGCACCACCCCGACGCCGACACCCCGGTGACGAGCGGACCCGGCCACCATCGTGTCCTGCAGCCATGCGTGCACGAGCCCGTCCCACACCACGTTGACGAAACCCACCAGCGCGTCGCCGTCGCGAGCCGTCACCCAGCCGAGGCTGTGCGCCGCGGTGAGTGCCAGCCAGTCCCATTCCTCCGCGGTGAACACTCGGGTGTCGAACGCCTCGGCGTGCAGCGCGTTGACTTCGTCGTTGGTGAACGCGCCGCGCCACTCGTACGTGACGGGCATCAGAGCCGCTCGAACAGTCGGGTCGCCTGCTCGGCTGCCTTGGCGCGTACTTCGGCGATGTCGACGCGCGTCGGCAGGCCGCCGGCGAGCACCTGCTCGCCCGTGTCGAGCGTGACGTCGAGCGCTCGCACCCCGGGCGTGAACGACACGTGCCACGCGCTGTCGGCATGGGGGTAGTTCCAGGTGACGGTGTCGTTGCGGGCCTCGGGGAACAGCGAGTAGCCGTTGTCGAGCCAGGCCCAGACCGTGTCGGGCGAGGCGAGCACGTCGTCCTCGCGCAGGCGGACGTAGGCGAGGCGGGCCTCCTCCAGCATGTCGGCGCCGATGCCGTCGGTGCCCAGCACGATGCGGTTCGGGCGAGCGGCCGGGCGGGCGTAGCCGACCGAGTTGTTCATGTTGCTGCGCGGGTTGTGGGCGATGGTGCCGGGGAGGTCGCGGTCGAGGAACACACAGTGCACCAGCCACCAGTCGTCGCGAGCGAGCGACGCCAGCCGCTCCCCCGCCGCGACGTCGTCAGGGCCCTCGGCGACGTGGATGTGCACCCCGACGCCCAGGTCGGCGGCCAGGCCGGCGGCTGCGGCAAGCGTGTCGTCGGTGCAGGTGAACGCGGCGTGCACGCCGACCATGCCGCGGCCGCCGTCCCGCAGGAAGCGTTCGTTCTCGGCGAGGCCCCGCTGCGCCCCGGCGGCGCCGTGGCGGTCGGTCACGCCGTACGCGAGGTTGGTCCGCACCCCGACCTCGGCGCACGCGTCGGCGATGATCGACAGGCTGCCCTCGATGCACGACGGCGACTCGTGGTGATCGACGATGGCCGTGGTGCCGCACTGCAACGCCTCGACCGCGCCGAGCATCGCCGACCAGCGGATCATGTCGGCGTCGAGCGCGACGTCGAGCCGCCACCACACCTGCTCGAGGATCTCGAGGAAGTTCGTCGGCTGCTTCGGCGGTGCCGGCATGCCGCGCGCCAGCGCCGAGTACAGGTGGTGGTGTGCACACACCATGCCCGGGGTCGTGGCGCTCATCGCTCCGGACGGTAGCGCAGCGACGTCAGCCGGACACCGTGAATCCGACGATGTCGACCGTCAGGCTCGTCGCCGTCGAGCTGTACAGCGCGATCCTGCCGTCGGCGCCGATGGGGACGACCGCGAGGTTGGAGACGGCGGACCCGCGGGCGGTGTTCAGGTTCGGTGCGGTCGGACGCGTCCAGCCCGAGGACCACGCCACCACCGATCCGCTCACGGAGGTGTTGGTCGACGTCAGGTTGACCACCACCGACTTCGCATTCGCGGGGACGCCACCGACGCCCACCACCTTCACGGTCCGTACACCGCCCGCCGCGAAGGCCGACGGTGTGAGCGCCCGGACCGGCGCCATCGACCGGACCAGTTCGCCGTCGGTCGTGGTCTGCGGCTGCACGACGCCGAGGATGTCGACGACGTAGTGCGCGCTGGCGCTGGTCACCACCTCGAGTTCACCGAACTGCCCCGCCGTGACGAGCGCGAGGTTCGTCACCGTCTGCCCTGCGCGGAAGCGGATGGTGACGGGTCCATCCGGGAACTGGGCCGGGTTCGACGCATGGCCCGGGCGCAGCACCAGTTCACCGGCGGTGGCAGGCCCGATGACCGTCACACTGGCCAGGAGGCCGACGCCACCACCCCAATCGGGTACGAGGAACGTGGACCCGGCAGGGGGTCGAGGGCCGTGTTGCCTCGAGTCGTAGGCGCGCACCGGAGGTTGCGGGTCGATGGCCAGACCGGTGCGGTTCGCACTGCCGAACGCCGAGAACCACCCGACGACGTCCACAGTCACGACGGCACGCCCGGCGCTGATGAACAGGTTCACGGCGCCACCGGCACCGAGCTTGGCGATCGACCATGTTCGACGAGAACCTGGACGGCGAGTACGCGGCAGTGAGCGTGGTCGGGCGAGCCGTGCCCGACGGGTACACGGTCAGCGAGCCCGTCGCGGTGGGCGCCGTGACGGTGACGTTGAGCACGACCGACTGCACACCGGATGACGGCACACCGAGACGACCAGCGACGGCACGGCCTGCGGCGTCCCACCGACGAGGGTCGCGTTGCGTCAGCCGTGCGGCGGTCACCGGGTGGTACTCGCCCGCCGTGCTGCGCACGCGGGCGCCGTCCGGCACCACTTCTCTCTCCACGGCGCCGTACTTCAGCGTCACAGCGCGGAGCCCGACCGGGGCATTGGATGCGACCACGGCGTCGAAGTTGCCGGCACCCGTGTCGTGCCGAACGAACGCGATGCCCGTGCCCGCCTCGATGCCAGTGAGCGTCCCGAAGGTGCGCTCCGTGGCGTTGGTGTTGATGCGCTGCCCTGGGTGGAAGACCTTCTGCGACATGCCGAAGCTCGAGGACGGGTTGGCCACGCCGAGGACTGGCGCGTTCACCCGACAGCCGTTCGGGCCGGTCAGCGTCAGCCGGACTGCTTCGTCGCGTCTCGGCCACGAGTCGACCCAGAGTGTGACGGCATGGGGGCCCGCCTGAGCGATCCTGCCGAACGCCATCCCAGCGGGCGCGGGATAGCCATCCAGGGTGGTCGGCAGCGAGTTGCCGTAGATCGTGACACTGGAGCGTTGCCCCACCACCGCCGTGGTCGAGCCGTACAGCGCAGTCGCGCCACGATCCACGACGTACGCCTGCGACAGGCCGATGTAGGGGTCTCCCCCTCCGTCGTACCTGACCAACACCCGATTGCCGTCGTCGCTGATCGCCGCGCCCGTGGAATCGGGTTGCGACCCGACACCGAACGTTTCCAGGCTGCCGGTCTGGCGGTCGTACACCAGCGGCTTGCGCTCCGTGCCCGACGTGACGCCGGGAATGCCGCCACTCACCAGGAGGAATCTCCCGTCGAACGACATGTCGACGGGCATCACGTCGAATGCACCGACGAGCGACGCTGCGATCGGCGAGACCGAGTCGACCCCGCTCGCGACATCGAACAGGTGCAGTGGGCCGACGCGCCCACCGGCCCAGGCGACGACGGTACCACCGGGGTTCACCAGGGCCCGAAATCCCGATCCAAGCAGCGTGGCCGACGGCGTGTGCAGGTCGTACAGCCACACCCCCGAGGTGCGGACCGCGACCACGAACCGCCCGTCGGCGCTGGCGCTGGCGCGGCCGGACGCCGCGCCGTCCGCGGCACCGATGATGCTCACACCATGCGTCGCCACATCGATGCGCTGCAGGACGCGGACCGCCGATTCGGTGGCGGTGATCACGACCTGAGTCCCGTCGTCGCTGATCGCCTCGGCGAGCAGTGCCGAGGCGGCGGGCACCGTCAGCACGACGGTGCTCGTCCCTGTTCGCGAGATCGAAGACGGTGAGGTGCTGCGACGAGCCGTCGAGGATCACCGTCGCAACGCGACGCAGGTCGGTCGACCACACGGCGTTGCGGTCGACGCCCGGCGGGACGTCGACGACGACCCCGGTGACGCGGTTACGGAGCCGCAGTTGGCTGCCGTTCGAGATGTCGTCGAACACGATCTTCGACCCGTCGCGGCTCATGTCCACGCCGGTGGTGACCGTACCGGTGGACGGCGCGACATCGCCGTTGTTGCGTCCGGCGTTGTAGATGCAGGAGCGGATCGTGATGCCGACTCCGTCGACGTGTGGGGACATCAGCCCCACGTTGGCCACCACGAGGACACCGACCAGGGCAGTTGCTCGCCGCATCACGGGCCGGACGTTAGTTGACGATGGAAGCCACTTCCGCCGCAGGGCGCATTGGCAGCGTGTTGCGCCACTGGCCGTCGACCATGTGCAACGCAGCGGCGACGGCGCCGCTGGTGGGCACCAGGCCGATCTCGCCGACGCCCTTGATGCCGTAGGCCGACTTCGGTTGCGGCACCTCGACCAGCTCGACCTCGATGGGCGGCACGTCCTTCGGTCGCAGGATGCCCAGCTGCCGCAGCGTGGTGAACGTGGGGAAGCCACGCTCGTCGCTCGGGAAGTCCTCGGTGAGCGCGTAGCCCAGGCCCATGTGCACCGAGCCCTCGATCTGGCCCTCGCACAGTCGCGGGTTGACGGCTCTGCCGACGTCGTGGATGGCGACGACCTTCTCGATGCGCGCCGGTCTCGCGGTCGGCCACGACCACCTGCGCGGCGAACCCGAACGCGGCGTGGATGGTGGGGTTCGGCACCGCGGGGTCGCCCAGCTTCTGGGTCCAGTCGACGACGTGCTCGGCGTAGTGGTCGACGTCGGGCGCGCAGTCGTGCTCGAGCGCGACCCGGCACGCGTTCTGCACGCTCGCGGCCACCATCAGCGTGCCGCGGCTGCCCGTGGTCTGGCCGAAGCCGAGCTGGCGCGTGGTGTCGACGATGACCTCGATGCGCGCCGGGTCGATGCCCAGCTCGGTGACGGCAGTCTGCATCGCGACCGTGTGCACGCCCTGGCCCATCTCGGTGAAGCCGTGGCGCACCTCGACCTTGCCGACCGTCTCACCGGAACGGGGCTGCGGAAGCGCACGACCGCCGCACACACCTCGCGCAGGCCGTTGCCCAGGCCCGAGTTCTTCAGGCCCGAGACCCATGCCGACGGCCTTGCCCGCGGCGAGTGCGGCGTCGATGTGCGGCTTGGCACGGTCGAGGCACTCCTCGGCGCCACCGGCACCGTCGTCCATGATCTGGCCGGGGCCCCACACCTCGCCGGGGTGGATGACGTTGCGCTTGCGCATCTCCCACCCGCTGATGCCGACCTGCTCGGCGAGCCGGTCCATCACACCCTCCATCGCGAACTGCGCCTGGTTGGCGCCGAAGCCGCGGAACGCGCCGCACACCGGGTTGTTGGTGCGCACGGCGATGCACTCGACGTCGATGTTCGGCACCCGGTACGGGCCGCTGGCATGGCCGGCCGCACGCTCGAGCACCTTCATGCCGACGCTCGCGTACGAACCGGAGTCGCCGATGCCGCGCACCTTCAGCGCGACCAGGGAACCGTCCTCGGCGCATCCCGCCCAGTACTCGAGGCGGATGGGGTGCCGCTTGGCGTGCACGAGGAAGCTCTCCTCGCGCGACAGCGTGCACTTCACCGGACGGTCGAGCAACCACGCGGCCAGCGCGGTCTGGCCCTGGTTGCTCATGTCCTCCTTGCCACCGAACGCGCCACCGTTGGACACCAACTCGACAGTGACGGTGTCGGTGCCGACAGGTTCAGCAGGGCGGCGATCTGGTCGCGGTCGTCCCACACGCCCTGGCCGCCGGAGTACACGTGCAGGTGCCGCGAGCCGTCGTCGGCCCGCGACGGCACGGCCAGCGTGCTCTCGGGCTCGAGGAACGCGTGCTCGATGCGCTGGGTCTGGAACACCTCGTGGACGATGTGCGCGCTGGCGGACAGCGCGGCGTCGACGTCGCCGCGCTGGTAGGCGCTGACGGACAGGACGTTGTTCTTCGTGCCGAAGACGGCGACCTCGGGGTCGTCGATGGCGGCGACGGGGTCGGTGATCGGGCCGCAGCACGTCGTACTCGACCTCGACGAGCTTCGGCCGCCTCCCGCGCGTGCTGCTTGGTGTCGGCCACCACGATGGCGAGCACGTCGCCGGCGTAGCTGGTGCGCTGCCCCTCGCCGATGAACACCGGCCAGTCCTTGTAGATGATGCCGACGTACTGCTCGCCGGGGATGTCGGCCGCGGTGAACACGGCGACGACACCGGGCGCCGCGGCCGCGTTCGACGTGTCGATGCGACGGATGTCGGCCCGCACGTGCTGCGGTGAGGTGGAGCGGCGCGCGTGCAGCATGCCCGGCACGCGGATGTCGTCGACGTAGCCGCGATCGCCCAGCGTCAGCTCCGCCGCCTCGTACTTGGCGCCGCTGGTGCCGATGCCACCCGGCAGCCTGGGTCGACCGGCGTGCCCTTGGCGACCGCCTCGATGGCGTCGAGCACCTTCACGTACCCGGTGCAGCGGCACAGGTGGGCACCGAGGTGGCGGGCCATGTCGTCGCGCTCGAGTGCGGCGCCCTTCTTGTCGATCTGCGCCTTGGCCCGCATGACGATGCCCGGGATGCAGTACCCGCACTGCAGACCGCCGCAAGCTGGCGAAGGCATCGGCGAACCGCTGGCGTTCGTCTGCGTCGACACCCTCCAGCGTCGTCACGGTCTTGCCCGCGACCTTCTCGACCGCGTAGGTGCACGAGATCTGCACCTTGCCGTCGATCATCACCGTGCAGCAGCCGCACTGACCCGACGGCGAGCAGCCGTCCTTCGGGGAGGTGACGTCGAGCTCCTCGCGGAGCGCGGCGAGCAGGTGCGGATGGTCGGCACGCACGGAGACCGGCGTGCCGTTGAGGACGAACTCGACGGTCACGCTTTACATTTTGTCAAAGCCGGGGCCGCAATGCGAGCGACCACCGTGAACCCCGTGTGAACAGGTCAGCCCTCGGGCAGCATCTCGGTGATGTCGGTGACCTCGTCGGCAGCCGGCAGGACGATGGGTTCGATGGTGCCGACGGAGGTCACCCGCATGTCCACGTCGGCCGTCTGGCCCGCGTACTCCATCGAGAACGACATGCGTCGGAACTGGTTGTCCTCGGTCACCCAGACGTCGTAGTCGATGGTGTCGGGCAGGTCGGCGCCCACGTCACCGAGCCCGTCGAGGAGCCCGGGTTGCGCAGCGATCGCCTCGTCGAGGTCGACGGTCACGACGTAGTGCTTGACCTGCTCGCCGTTCAGATCCTCGACGCCCTTGTCCTGGACATTGGCGGCGTTCTCGAACAGCCGCGCGGTGTCGAGCGGATTCGCACCGGTGAGCGATCCGAACGAGTCACCGACGTCGGGCAGCTTCGACAGGTCGAGGCTGACCCACTTCGTCGGCAGTGCCCCACCGGGGAACGCCGAGCCGTCCATGTACATGACCTTGTTCTCGATGTCCATGATCATCGACAGCTCGCCCGAGTCCGAGAACATCGGCATCTCTGCCGACATCGACATCAGTTGATGCTCGACGTCGATGCTCGCCGCCATGGTCACCTGTTGCCCGGCAGCGTTCAGCTCCATCTCGAAGGCCACGTTCTGCGCAGCGGCCGCACCCTCGGCGGCGGCCTGCAGGCTGTACGACGCATCGCTCTTGTCGCCACCGAGCAACACGACCCCGGCCACCACGGCAGCGATGACGACCGCGCCGGCCGCCACCAGCAGGCCCGTACGGCGGCGCTTCGGCGGCGGCGTGGGCTCGACCTCGATCTGCGGAATGGTCGGCGGCAGCGCGAACGGATCGGTGGGCGGAGTGGAAACGTCGTCCATGACGCGGACTGTACCGTCAGTCGGGCAGGACGACGCCGCGCTGGCCGGTGATGCGGCCGTACATGTCGGGTCGGCGGTAGCGGTCGAAGTCGAACAGGGTGCCCTTGTACTTCTCGCACCAGTCGAGGTCGCAGCGGGCGACCACGACCTCGTCGTCGGTGGTGAGCGTCTGGGCGACGATCTGCCCGCTGGGGGCGACGATCATGCTCTGCCCCAGCGAGTCGACGCCTTCCTCGACGCCGCCCTTGGCCACACCGACCACCCACGTGCCGTTCTGGTACGCACCGGACTGCATGACCAGGGCGTTGTGGAATCCCTGCAGGATGTCCTGGCTGGGGTCGGGCACGTAGTGGATGGGCGTGTTGTAGCCGATGAGCACCAACTCGACGCCCTGCAGGCCCATCTCGCGATAGGTCTCGGGCCAGCGCCGGTCGTTGCAGATGGCCATGCCGACGATGCCGCCGAACGCACGCCACACACCAAAGCCGTCGGTGCTGGGCTCGAAGTAGTACCGCTCGGCGTGCTGGAACGGGCGGTCCGGCTCGTGGTGCTCGTGCCCGGGGATGTGCGTCTTCCTGTAGGTGGCGACGATGCTGCCGTCGCGCTCGACGAGGGTCTGCACGTTCCAGCGGCGACCCTCGTCGTCGAGCAGTGCGTAGCCGAGGCAGAAGCCGACACCGAGTCGCTTCGCCTCGTCGAACAACGGCTGGGTGGCCTCGTTCGGCATGCACCGCTCGTACCAGTGGTCGGCCTCGGTGATGTCGTCGACGAACCAGCGCGGGAAGAACGTGGTGAGCGCGAGCTCGGGGAACACCACCAGCTCGGCACCCATCGCATGTGCCTGCCGCAGCAGCGCGACGAGTCGCTGCACGACCTGGTCGCGGGTGTGCTCCTTCTGCACCGGCCCCATCTGGGCTGCGGCGACGGTCAGGTATCGGGCCATTGACAAAATGTTAACGGCGCGGGGTCGTGGTCGCTCGGATCGACCGGCGCGGACCCCCTTCGCTACGGTTCGCGCCATGGCTGACATCACCCTGGAAGCGTTCGAAGAGAACGCCCGCGCATTCCTCGAGGCGAACTCCACTCGCAAGGAGACCGACAAGAAGTTCGTGTGGGGCGAGGGCCAGGACAAGGTGGCCATGTTCGAGGAGAAGGACAAGGACACCGAGACGCGCGACGTCGCGGCCGCCTGCGCATGGCGACAGGCCAAGTTCGACGCCGGCTTCGGCTGGATCACCGGTCCCGAGACCTACGGCGGCGCCGGCCTCACCAGCGCCCACGAGCGCGCCTACCAGCGCCTCGAGGCCCAGTACGAGGTGCCCAACCAGGGTGCGTTCACCATCGGTCTCGGCATGGTCGCCCCCACCATCCTCGCCCACGGCAGCGACGCCGCCAAGGACGCCTACCTGAAGAAGATGTACCGCGCCGACATCATCGGCTGCCAGCTGTTCAGCGAGCCCGGCGCCGGCAGCGACCTCGCCAGCCTGCAGACCAAGGCCGAGCGCGACGGCGACGAGTGGATCATCACCGGCCAGAAGGTGTGGACCACCGGCGCGCAGTTCAGCGACCTCGGCGAGATCATCGCCCGCACCGACCCCGACATGCCCAAGCACAAGGGCCTCACCGGCTTCATCGTCGACATGCACGCCCCTGGCGTCGAGGTCCGTCCGCTGCGCCAGATGACCGGCGGGGCGAGCTTCAACGAGGTGTTCTTCAACGAGGTGCGCGTCCGCGACGATCACCGCCTCGGCGACGTCAACAACGGCTGGAACGTGGCCCTCACCACACTCATGAACGAGCGCGCCGCGATCGGTGCGGGCGGTGGCGGTGGCGGCGGCGTGAACATGTACCAGCGCGTCATCGAGATGGTCCGCCACTACGGCCTCGACACCGACCCGCTGGTGCGCAACGAGCTGGCCAACCTGCTCATCCACAGCAAGGTCGCCGGCTACAACAACCAGCGCGCCATGGACAAGATCAAGGCCGGCCAGTTGCCCGGGCCCGAGATGAGCATCGCCAAGCTCGCCGGCACCCTGAACTCGCTGCGCCTGTGCGACTTCGTGTCCAAGATCCTCGGGCCGAAGCTCATCGCCGATTCGGGCGAGTGGGGCACCTACGCCTGGAGCCAACTCATCCTCGGCACGCCCGGCGGTCGCATCGCCGGCGGCTCCGACGAGGTCATGCGCAACATCGTCGGCGAGCGCGTGCTCGGCCTGCCCAAGGACCTCGGCATCGACAGCACGTCGCCGTTCAAGGACCTCAAGGTCGGCACCCAGAAGGGCTGACCTCGGGGTTCGCCTAGCGCCGCCACACCTCGTCGTCGGCGGGCGCCTCGACCACGTCGATCGTGATCGGCAACTGCACCGGCACGTCGTCGAACGGCACCGGTGCCGCTGGCGCGCCCGGCGACGGCGCCACCGGAGGCGTTCGCTGAGCGAGGATCCGCAGCCCGATCCCGGCGGCCACCACGAGCGATGCCCAGGCCATGCTCGCCAACGCCGACTGCAGGAACGTCATCAGGCGATCCTTCAACGACGGATCGACGCTGTCGGACGTGAACGTGAAGCCGTCCGTGAACGCCATCAACAGCCCGTTCAGCACCGCGGCGGCGAACAGCACCAGCCCCACGACGATGACGATCTCGGCGGCCTTCGAGTTCGACACCCGGTCAAGTCGGCTCATGCGCGGCAGCGTAATGGAGCCGCAGAACTCGAGTTCGCGCGATGGCGCGTTCACCAGGAACTTAAGTTCGCGCGATGGGGGCCGCGGTGTGCAGGCCGTGGTCGTTGGCCCAGCGGGACAGATCGTGGCCTTCGAGGGCCGCGGCCAACAGGTCGGGGAACACGTCGGGGGTGCAGGCCATGGACGGAACACCCAACTCGGCCAGTGCGGCCGCCTCGTGATGGTCGTACGCGGGCGCACCCTCGTCGTTGAGGGCCAGCAGCACCAGGACCGTGACGCCCGCCTGAGCGAGCTGCGCGACGCGGTCGTGCAGCAGCGTCGCGTTGCCACCCTCGAACAGGTCGCTGACGAGGATGAGCACCGTGTCCGCCGGCCGGGTCACCAGCTGCTGGCAGTAGCCGATCGCGTTGGCGATGTCGGTGCCACCGCCCAGCTGCACGCCGAACAGCACCTCGACGGGATCGTGCAGCACGGGGGTGAGGTCGGCGACGGACGTGTCGAACGCGATGACGCTGGTGCGCAGGGCGGGCATCGAGGCGAGGACCGCGCCGAACACCGCGGCATACACCACGCTCTCGGCCATGCTGCCCGACTGATCGATGGCCACGATGACGTCGCGCGCCAGGCTGCGTTGCCGGCGCCCGTACCCGACCAACCGCTCGGGGACGACGGTGCCGTGCTCGGGCAGATAGTGGCGCAGGTTGGCGTGGATGGTGCGCGCCCAGTCGATGTCGGCGTGCCGCGGCCGGCGTGTGCGTTGCGACCTGGCCAGCGCACCGTGCACCGCCTGGCGGGTGCGCGCCGCGAGCCGCTGCTGGATCTGGTCGACCACCTCGGCAACCACTCGGCGGGCGCTGACGCGGGTTGCATCGGGCAACAACGCGTTCAACTCGACCAGCAGCGTGACCAGATGCAGGTCGGCCTCGACGGCCTCGAGCATCTCGGGCTCGAGCAGCAGCTGCCGAAGGTGCAACCGGTCGATCGCGTCGCGCTGCAGTACCTGCACGACCGGCGAGGGGAAGTAGCGGCGAATGTCGCCCAGCCAGCGCGCCACGGACGGCGCCGACGTACTGAGACCCCCGGCGCGCCCACCGCCGCGTCGGGCACCGGGCTTCGTGTCGTACACGGCGCCCAGTGCGGCGTCGATGCGCGCGTCGTGCCCCTCGAGGGTGATGCCCGTGGCTCCCTGGCCGCCGCCCTCGTCGTCGGGCGTTCCGCCGAGCACCATGCGCCACCGGCGCAGGCGTTCGTGGTCGCTGACCCGGCCGACCTCACCCATCCCCTTTCCGGCGAACCCGGCGTCGCTCATGTCGGCACCCCCAGCAGCTGTCGCACGGTGACCAGCGCCGCCGCGGCTCGGTCGGGGTCGACGTCGGTGCCGAAGCCGACGGCGGCGACCGGCGCCTCGTCGGCCAACAGCAGGCCGAGCTGACGTCGCTCGGCCGTCTCGAACGAGCCGAAGGTACGGCGCAGCAACGGTGCGGTGGCCGCGAACGCATCGGGCGCCAACGCCGACACCCACGAGTCGATGACCTCGAGCAGCTCGCGGTCGTGCACCAGCACCGTGCCGCTGCCCGCCAGGAAGCCCTCCACGAACGCGGCGCCGTTGGCCGGCGTGCTGCCCACCGAGAGCGATCGCGACAAGCGGGCCGCGACCCGCGCCCGGTTCCACGTGCCGCCGTCGTGCAGCAACCGCGTCGCTCTCCCCTGCACCAGACCGTGCACATCGGTGCGCTCGGCCACCAGTGTGAGCACGGCCGGCCATTCACCGCGCCGGGCCGGATGGTCGACCAACGCCAACGCCGTCTGCACCGCGGCGAGGCGCTCGACCATCGCCGCAGCGGCGTCGGGGGCCAGCGATCGACAGGCCATCACCACCCCCGCGACGACGCGCACGACGAGTCCGTCGAACACCCGTCGCAGCGCGGCCGCGTCGGTGCCGCGTACATCGCCGTAGCGCATCGCCCGGGCGAGGGGGCCCAGCGTGTCGATGACCTGCACGACGTCGGGGTCGTGCGCTGCGTGCGCCTCCACCTGAGCGACCACTGGCTGCACGACCTCGGGCAGGTCGGCGAGCAGCGCCCGGTCGAGCACCTGCACCAGGTCGGCCAGTGCATCGGCCTGCTGGGCGACCTCGAGCAACCGGTGCGCCGCAGCGCTGCGCACCGTGGTGCCGTGCGCCGAATGCTCGATGACGCTGATCGTCAACTCCGGCTCCCACAGCAACGTCCAGGTCTCGCGGAAGGTGCCGCTCGAGCCGCGTCCCTCCTCGATTCGGCCCCACGGCACACCGAGCGCGGTCAGGCGATGGAGCAGCACCGAACGGTTGCGAGCGTTGGGGGTGCGCACGTCGAGCTCGACGATCTTGGCGTCGGCGGTGGGCTTCAACCGCACCGATCGCTGCTGGGCTGCCAGGTCGCGGGCCAACGGCACCTGCGGCGCGTCGTCGGGCACGTCGCCGATGGCATCGCCGACCACGAGCTCGCGTTCGATGAGCGCCAGTCCGGTGGAACCGGCCATCACCGTGTCGGCCGCGTCGAGCATCTCGGACAACCCCGGTCGCGGCCGACCGCGCAACGCGGCCAGTGCGCCGGCGGCACGAGTCGCGGCGATGAGGTGGTCGGGTGACGCGGACATGCCGCGGTCGCGCAGCAGTCGAGCGGCATCGACGAACCACCGACTGACGCCGGCAGGGCCCGGGTGGGCGAAGACGTGGGCGTACCAACCCGGACTCGTCACACCCGCTCCGTAGCCGGTGGCGCCCAACTCGTTGCTGTTGGCGAGCCGACGGTGGGTCCACGGCACCCAACTGACGCCGACCTTCACCTTCGGCAGCCCGCGCAGCGTGGCAGCGTCGACCTTCGCCGGCGGCAGCGGCGCCTCGAGCGCGGGCACGTGCCAGGCACCGCACACGACGGCGATGCGCTCGTGGCCGTCGGCCATCGCCCGGCGCAGCACCTGGCGCATGTACGCCTCGCGCTGTGCTTCGTGCACGGTGGCCGCGTCGCGGCTGCCGCGTACTGCCCGCATGGCCTCGGCCACCGCGTCGAACGCCGGCTCACCGTCGCCACGGTGCTCGATGACGTCCTCCCACCACCGCTCGGCGTCGGGGTCGCCCGCCGCGGCCGCGAGTGCGCCGAGCGGGTCGCGCACCGGTGCCGTCTGCAGCGGCAACACGTCGTCGACCACATCGGCCAGAGCGTGGGCCAGCGGCAGGTCCATGGCGCGGAGCTCGGCGTCGTGCGACCGAGCCCACTGGAACGCCTGCCACTCGGGGCTGAACGATGCGAACGGCAGGAACGCCGCCCGCTGCGGCCGGTCGATGACGTGGCCCAGGAGCGCCACCGGCGGTCTGAGCTGCTCGTGGCCCACCCACCGCAAGGCGGCCTCGCAGTCGGCGGGCAGCTCGACCAAGACGGCGGTGGGCGCGAACTCGTCGAGGGCGCGCACCACCGACCGGGCAGAGCCCGGGCCATGGTGCCGAACACCCAGGAGGCGCACCGTCGCGGTCACGGGTCAGAGCTCGCGGCAGGCCTCGTAGAAGTCGGCCCAGTCGGCCCGGTCGCGCACCACGGCCTCGAGGTACTCGCGCCAGGCGACCGAGTCGTGCACGGGGTCCTTCACCACCGCGCCGACGATGCCCGCCGCCACGTCGGCGGCGCTCAGCCGGCCGTTGCCGAAGTGCGCCGCCAGGGCGACGCCGTTGGTGACCACGCTGATGGCCTCGGCGGTGCTGAGCGAACCGCTCGGCACCTTCAGACTGATGTGCCCGTCCTCGGTGACACCAGAACGCAGTTCGCGGAAGACCGTGACGACCCGGCGGATCTCGTCGTCGGCGGCAGGCACCTGCGGCAGTTGCAGGGCCGCGCCCAACTCGGCGACGCGACGCTCGACGATGGCCACCTCTTCCTCGGCGTCGGCCGGCAGGGGCAGCACGACCGTGTTGAAGCGGCGGCGCAGCGCTGCGGACAGGTCGTTCACACCCCGGTCGCGGTCGTTGGCCGTGGCGATGAGGTTGAAGCCGGGCACAGCCTGCATCTCGCCACCCAGCTCGGGGATCGGCAGCGTCTTCTCGCTGAGCACCGTGACGAGTGCGTCCTGCACGTCGCTGGGCATGCGGGTGAGCTCCTCGACGCGCACGATCGAGCCGCGCTCCATCGCCCGGTACACCGGGCTGGCGACCAACGCTGCCGGGGACGGCCCTTCGGCGAGCAGGCGGGCGTAGTTCCAGCCGTAACGCAGCGACTCCTCGGCGGTGCCGGCGGTGCCTTGTACGAGGAGTGTGGAGTCGCCACTGATGGCCGCGGCCAGGTGCTCGCTGACCCAGGTCTTGGCCGTGCCGGGCACGCCCAGCAGGAGCAGGGCGCGATCGGTGGCCAGCGTGGCGACGGCGATCTCGACCAGGCGACGGCGGCCGACGTACTTGGGTGTGATGACGGTGCCATCGGCCAACGTGCCACCCAGGACATAGGTGACGACCGCCCAGGGCGACAGGCGCCAACTGGGCGGGCGCTCACGCTCGTCGACGGCGGCGAGCGCCACCAGTTCGTGCGCGTACTCGTGCTCGGCGTGCGGCCGCAGCACCGTGGGTGCGCCGTGGGCGGTGGGGGTCATGTGGACTCCAGTTCGGTGAGCAGGTGGAGGCGGAGGTGGGCCAGGTCGGCCAGCGCGAACGCGAGTCCGATGCAGGGAGAGGAAGGTCGGACACGGTCGAGCGCCGTGCACAGTGTCGGCAGCGACGATGGCTGCACGCGGGCGACCAGGTTGACGAGGACGGCGCGATGACCGGGCCCGAACGCGCCGCCGTCCAACCCGCCGCCGAGCACGGCGGCCACCCGATCGGGTGGCGCCACCACCAGCGAGGCGAGGTCGGGAGTGATGGCCAGCTCGGGCACCTCGGCCAGCAGCTCGGGCACCACGCGCTGCTTCGACGCACACGCCAGCCGTGGCGACCACGAGATCATCCATTCGCCCAACGAACCGGCCGCGGCCCGCACCCGGGCGTGGCGGGTGGCATCGGTGCGGTGGCGGGCCAGCAACGGCGGCACGAGCTCGGGCGACAACCGCCGACCGCTGCGCAGCACCGTGAGCACCCATTCGTCCTCCAGCACCGCCCAATCGGCGACGACGCGGCGCCACGTGGCGGTGGCCGCGGGCGGCGTGCACGGGCGTGGGTCGGTGTCGGGCGGGGCGACCATGGGCACGGGCGGTCCGGGCAGAAGGCCCGCGCGACGCACCACCGTGGTGGCGGCCACCTGCTGCAACAGGCGTTGCGACGCGGTGGGAAGCGGCTCGTCGGCGGCGAGATCGGCGAGGCCACCCTCGGGCGGCGGTCGGCGGGTCGCGCCGGTCGGTGCCCAGCAGTGCGACCGTGACCATCTCGGTCCAGTAGGTGTCGACGGCACTCATGTCGCCGCTCGCGACGCGGCACCCGACGCCCCGACGAACGACGAGTCGGCGACCGGGCCGACGTCGATGGCCCTGTCGGGCAGGTGGACGGTGAGCGGCACCAGTCCTGCGGGGGTCCACTCGGCGGTGATCGGTACGACCCGACCCTCGCTGCACGACAGCAGGGCGCCGACGCCCGGTGCGCCGTCGGCGAGCGGCAACGAGCCCTCGGCGTCGGTGAGCACCCAGCGTCCGCCCGCGCGCGCCGGCGCAGCGGACACGCAGATCGGGTAACGCTCGAGCCACGGTTCGAGGGTGAGTGCCGAACCGATCTGGTCGCAGGCGGCGCGTACGCCCACCGCCAGCACGTCGAGGCCGGGCTCGGGCGGGGCGTGTCGGGGACCGACGAGCACGCGGAGCGCGACCGCCCCCGGGTAGCGGAACAGGTCGGCGTGGACGCTGGTGCCCACCGTGAACGAGGTGTCGAGCGTCTGCTGGTAGGCCGCGAAGGACAGCACCATGGCCCACTCGCCCGTCGCACGGCCGCGGAGCCAGACACGGCGGACCTCGATGCGGTCTTCCCGCACGTCGCTGCGGCCCATCACCGTCCAGTGGTCGGTGGAGGGCACCCCGGCCAGGATGTCGGCCTGGCGAACCTGCCAGCCGACGGTCGAGGCCACCGAGTCGGCCAGACCGGGCGGCAGGTCGCCGAGGTGTCGTCCGCCGTCGGCCAGCAGGTGCAGCACGCCCATCTCGGCGAGGACCCGCTCGTGCCACTGCGGGCTGGCACCCACCGCGCCGGCGAGGCGGCGCACCCGATTGGCCAACCCACCGACCTGGGCGTCGGTGAGCCGGGCCGCCAGTTGGTCCCAGGTGCGGTAGGCGGCGAGCGCGGGATCGGCCAGCCCGGTGCGCATGCGGTCGTCGAGCCACCGGTCGAGCTCGGTGAGCCCGGCCATCATCCGGGCGACGCGATCGTCGCGCGACTTCGTCGGGTCGGGCTCGGGAAGGTGTGGTTCGGGCGACGAGGCGGCGCCACCCGGCTGGGGTGGGTCGTCGGGCTGCCCGACCACGGGTTCGGCCACGGCCTCGTCAGCGGCAGCGGCCCCCGCCCGCCCGGCGAGCCACCCGGCGGCGAACCTGGGCGCGTCGCCGCGCGCCACCTGGCCCCGCGCCCAGAGCAGGAGCAGTGCCAGCGTGTGCTTGCACGGGTGCAGGCGGCTCGGGCACGAGCACCGCATCCCCACCGCGACGTGGTCGACGACGCAGTCGTACGGCTCGGCACCGGTGCCGATGCACCGACCCCACAGACCGCGGTCGTCGCATCCGAGTGCGGCCCACCGGGTGGGGACTGCCAAGGGCTGCGCGGCGGCCACCGAGTTCGGGCGCGGTGCGAGGGCGAGCACCTGCTCGACCTGCCAGCGACCGTGGTCCTGCGTCTGTGGTGGTTCCGGCGACACTCCTTGCACGGACGCCACGGTACTCAGAGGGTGTCGCACGGTCTCTCCGCACGCGTGCGCGTGCGCCCACAACCGTCCTACGATGGGGTGCTCCAGGTGGGTGGGACTTTGGTCCCGGGCAGAATCTGCCGGTCGTCCCACCGCGAGACGGGAACTCGACGGGCATGATGAACGACATGAAAGGTATGCGTACCTCCACGTCCCTCATCCGCCGCGCCGCCGGTGCAACTCTTGCCGTCAGCGCCCTCACCCTGACACTCGTCGCCTGCGGCGACGACGACGCCACCAGCGACGGCACGAAGACCTCCACCCAGTCGACCGTGGGTCAGCTCGGCATCGTCGGCCAATGGGCCCGTACGTCGGCCGAAGGTGCCACCACCGGCGCCGTGTACTTCACCATCGTTCCCGCCACCGACGACACCCTCACGGGCGCCAGCGTGCCCGCCACCGTCGCCGGCCGGGCCGAGATGCACGAGACGAAGATGGCCGGTTCCGAGACCACGATGGCCGGCGAGTCCACCATGCCGATGGGCACCGAGACGACCATGGCCATGGGCACCGAGACGACGATGGGCATGGGCGACGGCGGGATGCAGATGTCGCCCGTCGAGTCGATTCCGCTCACCGGCGGACAGGACTTCGTGTTCGAGCCCGGCGGCTACCACATCATGCTGTTCGACCTGGTGGCCCCGCTGAAGGTCGGCGACACCATCACGGTCACGCTCACGTTCACCAACGCCGGCTCGATCGACGTCGAGGTGCCGGTGCTCGACGAGGCGCCGTGATCCGACGCCGCCCACACGCGCTCGCGTCGTTCGTCCGTACGGCACTCGTCGTGCTCACGGTCACTGGCGTCGCGGCGTGCGGGGGCGGCTCGTCCGGCGGCACCGACGCCGCGGTCACCGACGTCGCATTCACCGCGGTCGACGGCACCCAGTTGACACTGGCCGACATGAAGGGCACTCCTGTGGTGCTGAACATGTGGGCCACGTGGTGCAAGCCGTGCGTGAAGGAGATGCCCGCGTTCGACGAGGTCGCCTCATCGCAGGACGACGTGCGCATCATCGGCGTGAACGTCGCCGACGACGCCGACGATGCCGCGGCCTTCGCCGCGGATCTCGGCGTCGGCTACGAGCAGTTCAACGATCCCACCGGAGCGCTGTCCGACGCGTTCGAGGTCACCGGGCTCCCCGCGACCGCCTTCGTCGACGCGGATGGCAAGGTGGTGGAGGTCCACGCCGGTGCGCTCACCGCCGACGAGCTGCGCGACCGCATCGCCACCGATTTCCCCGACACGAAGGGCACCAACCCGTGAAGTTCCGTTCCACCCTCCTCGCGTTCGCCGTGCTGGCCACCATGGTCGCGGCCTGCGGCGGCGACAAGGAGGCCAAGGTGCTCAGCGGCCTCCAGCTCACCCCGCCGCCGAACGTGTCGGCACTGTCGCTGCCCGATGCGAGCAACGGCGATGCCGACTTCACGTTCACGGCCAACGAGGGCGACTTCCTCATCGTCTACTTCGGCTACACGTCCTGCCCCGACGTGTGCCCCACCACCCTCTCGGAAGTGAAGAAGGCCCTGGCCAAGGCGGGCGACGACATCACGTCGCGCACCGGTCTGGCCATGATCACGGTCGACCCCGAGCGCGACAACGGCGAGCTGCTCACCAAGTACGTCCAGAGCTTCATCGATGGCGCCCATGCGCTGCGCACCGACGACGACACGCAGCTGCAGGCCGTCGCGAAGGGTTTCGGCACCACCTACAGCGTCACCAAGAACGACTCGGGCGAACCCGAGGTCGTGCACAGTGGCAACCTGTACGTGGTGGACCAGAACGGCGAGGTGGTGCTCGAATGGCTGTTCGGCATCAAGTCCGGCGCCATCGCCACCGACCTCGAGATCCTGTACGGGAAGGGATGACCATGTCACTCCGACGTCACTTCACCACCGCCCTGTTCGCCGCGGTGCTGCCGATCGCCCTGGTGGGCCTCAGCGCCTGCAGCGACGACGCCGGCAGCTCCGGCAAGCCGCAGGCCCAGTGGGGCGCGCTCGCCGAAGGCGAGGCCGCCACCTACGAGTACACGGTGCCGTACGGCACCAGCGTGCGCATCGACCAGGGCCAGACGGTGAGCCTCATGCCCCAACGCCTCGACGTCAAGGTGGGCGAGTCCATCCGTATCAAGAACCAGGACGGCCGCGACTACATGATCGGTCCGTTCTTCGTGACGGCCGGCCAGGAACTCGCCATGCGGTTCACCCAGCCCGGCGAACTGTCCGGCGTCTGCCAGATGAACCCCGAGGGCGAGTTCCTCATCAGCGTCACCGCCTGACGCGGACCGCGAGCCCGTCCCGGCGCAGTACCCTCCGCGCATGGCATCGGGAAACGACGCGGCCGACCCGCGACTGCACGGAACGACCATCGCCGAGAGCGTCATCGACCTCATCGGCAACACCCCGCTGGTACGCCTGAAGCGGATCAGCGAGATCCACCAGCTGCCGTGCGTGCTGGCGATGAAGCTGGAGACCACCAACCCCGGCGGTTCGGCCAAGGACCGGCCGGCGCTGGAGATGATCCTCGCGGCCGAGCGCGACGGGCTGCTGCAGCCGGGTGGCACCATCGTCGAGCCCACCAGCGGCAACACCGGTGTGGGGCTGGCCATCGTCGCCGCCCAACGCGGCTACAAGTGCGTCTTCGTGATGACCGACAAGGTGGCGCCCGAGAAGGTCAGCCTGTTGCGCGCCTACGGCGCGGAGGTGGTGGTCTGCCCGGTGGCCGTGGCCCCGGAGGATCCGCAGAGCTACTACAGCGTCGCCGAACGGCTCACCGTCGAGCGCCACGCGTTCCGCCCCAACCAGTACGCCAACCCGAACAACCCGCTGGCGCACGAGAAGACCACCGGGCCCGAGCTGTGGGCGCAGACCGGTGGACGCATCACCCACTTCGTCGCCGGCGCCGGCACGTGCGGCACCATCACCGGCACGGCCCGCTACCTGAAGTCGATGAACCCGGCCATCCAGGTCATCGCCGCGGATCCCGACGCGTCGGTGTTCAGCGGCGGCTCGGGACGCCCCTACCTCGTCGAGGGTGTCGGCGAGGACTTCTTCCCCGCGGCGTGGTCGCCCGAGTTGTACGACGGTGTCATCCCGATCACCGACGAGCTGAGCTTCACCACCGCACGCGAGGTGAGCCGCGAGGAGGGCATCCTCATCGGTGGTTCGGGCGGCATGGCCGTCGCCGCGGCCATCCAGGTGGCCAAGCGGGCGAACCCCGACGACATCGTCGTCGTGCTGAACCCCGACTCGGGCCGCGGCTACCTGTCGCGGGTGTTCGACGACGACTGGATGGCCAACTTCGGCTTCCTCCGCGAGTGCGACGAATGCATCGCCGCGGTGCTCGACGCACGCGGCGACACGCCGTCGCTGTTGTACGTCAACCCCGAGCACACGGTGCGCGAGGCCATCGAGGTGATGCGCGCCAACAGCATCAGCCAGTTGCCGGTGTGCAAGAACACGCCGCCGTTCGCCAACGCCGAGGTGTCGGGTGCCGTCGACGAACTCGAGTTGATGGAGGCGGTGTACCGCGACCCCAGCGTGCTGGCCCAACCGGTCGAGCACGTGATGGGCCCGAAGCTGCCCACCATCGGAGTCGGTCAGCAGGTGGCCACCGCGGTCGAGATGCTCGACCGCTCCCCCGCCCTGCTGGTGTTGTCCGGCGGACGGCCCCTGAGTGTGCTGACCCGCACCGACCTGCTGTCGTACTTCGAGGAGCTGAGCAATGGGTGACACCGAGCAGTCCGAGGGCTGGGGTTTCGAGACCCGCGCCATCCACGCCGGGCAGGATGCCGACGCGACCACCGGCGCCGTGGTGGTGCCGATCAGCCTGAGCACCACGTTCGCCCAGGAGGAGGTGGGCAAGCACCGCGGCTACGAGTACAGCCGCAGCGGCAACCCCACCCGCACCGCGTACGAGACCCAGGTGGCGGCGCTGGAACAGGCCGACCACGGCCTCGCGTTCGCCAGCGGCCTCGCCGCCGAGGACAACGTGCTGCGCCTGCTCGCACCGGGCGACCGGGTGCTGCTGGGCAACGATGCGTACGGCGGCACGTTCCGCCTCATCAGCAAGGTGCACACTCACCTGGCGTGGACGGCGGTCGACCTGCTCGACCTGGACGCACTCGCCCGCGACTGGCCGGCCGACACCCGTCTCATCTGGCTCGAGACGCCCACCAATCCGCTGCTGCGCTGCTTCGACATCGAGGCCATCGCCGCGATCGCCCACGAGCGTGGCGCGCTGGTGTGCGTCGACAACACGTTCGCGACGCCGTTCCTGCAGCAGCCGATGACGCTCGGCGCCGACGTGGTGGTGCACTCGGCCACCAAGTACCTCGGCGGCCACAGCGACGTCGTGGGCGGCTTCCTGGCGCTCGACGACGCCGAGCTGGCTCAGCGCCTGCGATTCACGCAGAACGCTGCGGGCGCCGTGCCCGGACCGTTCGACTGCTATCTCGCCCTACGCGGCGTGAAGACGCTCGCGGTGCGGATGGAGCGGCACTGCAGCAACGCCCGCGCGGTCGTCGACCTGCTGCTCGGCCATCCGGCCGTCGAACGGGTGCTGTACCCGCAGCTGCCCGACCACCCCGGCCACGCCGCAGCGGCCAAGCAGATGCGCGACTTCGGCGGCATGGTGAGCTTCCGCATGCGCGGCGGCCTCGAGTCGGCGTTGAAGGTGGCGTCGGCGACCAGCCTGTTCACGCTCGGCGAATCGCTCGGCGCGGTCGAGAGCCTCATCGAACACCCCGGCCAGATGACGCATGCCTCGGCCGCGGGTTCACCGCTCGAGGTGCCCGACGACCTGATCCGCCTGTCCGTCGGCATCGAGAGCCCCGCCGACCTCGTCGCCGACCTCGCCCAGGCCCTCGAACGAGCGTGACTCGGATCAGGGTTGTTCGTGCAGGCCCCACACGGGGTTGGCGTTGACGACCCAGCCGTCCTCGCAGCGGACGTGCACCGTGACGAAGGACGTACCGGCCTTGGTCGCGGTGAGGGTGTACTCGCCGGGCGGCACGTTCGGCCACAGCACGCCACCGTCGATGGAGGTGGTCTGCTGCGCCGCATCGGGCAGCACGTCCTCGTTGAAGTAGATCGGGGTGGCCGACGCGGGGTCGATCTGCACGACCGCACCCTCCACACCGTGCGGGTGGAAGTCGATGAACTCGGCGAACGGCATGCCGACCATCTTCTTGTCGCCGACGGTCGTGACGATGACGCAACCTCCCTCGAACGGGTCCTTGCCGGTGAAGCCACCCACCAGCGCCTTCAGTCCGTCGTAGATGCCGTCGGTGGGCGTCTGGAAATTCACACCGTCGAGTTCGAGTCCGTCACCGTCTGCGGCCACGGTGAACGTCTGCGTGTGGATGCTGTGATGACCTGCGGCCTCGATGTAGGGCGTGATCGTCGAACCGGCCGGCACCTCGAACTCGTAGCTGCCGTCGGCGCCGGTGACGGCCGAGACGTCGGGCAGTTCCTCGACCTTGATGGTCGCGCCGGCGATGGGGTCGGGTGTGTTGAACGTGTACGCCGTGCCGCGGACGTGGCCGACCGCGGGCACGGTGGTCTCCGGCACGGTCGTCTCGGGCAGCGTCGTCTCGAGCACGGTCGTCTCGGGCAGCGTCGTGTCGGAGGAGGACCCCGGCACGCTGGTGTCGCCCGCGGACGAGGATCCGTCACTGCCGCAGGCGGCGAGCAGGACGGCGGCACAGGCCGCGACGAGGAAGGTCGAACGAGTACGCATCGTCGGCGACGGTAGTCAGGCGACGATGTTCGCGGCGACTCTGGCGCCGCTGCGCAGCGCTCCCTCCATGAACCCCGCGAAGCCGTCGGTGTGCTCCCCCGCCAACCACATGCGTCCGTGGCGCTCGTGCAGTGGCGCCCGCGACGCCGACCACTGACCCGGCCCGAAGCAGGTGTAGCAGCCGAGGCTGAACGGATCGTTGGTCCAGTCGGTGTGCACACGCTCGCCCGCCAGGCCCTTGGCGCCGGGGTAGATGCGGTCGATCTCGCTCACGACCCGATCGGTGCACTCGGGCAGCGCCGCGAAGGCCGCCCCGTCGTGCGAGGCGAGCAGATCGGTGAGGATGCCCGTGTCGCCCGACTGGTCGTCGGTGGTCTCCCACAGGTGCCCCCACGCGCGGTCGGACAGCACCAGCCCGTTGCGTCCGTAGTCCAGCCAGACCCGCCGCGAGAACTGCACGCTGATCTTGGCCCCGACGCCGTAACCCACGGCGCCGAGCTCGAGCGGCATCTCCGGCCACAGCCGCGACAGCACGGGGAGCGGCACCGCCGCCACGATGGTGTCGGCCGACAGCTCCGTACCGTCGGCGAGCACCACCTCGCCCGCGGCGGGACGGACGCGTGCCACCGGTGTGCGCAGCCGCACCCGGTCGCCCAGACGCGCCGCCAGCCCGGTGGCGAGCTGGTCGTTGCCACCGACCACGCGGTGACGCTCGCGCTGACCCGCCACCTGGTTGGCGTGCACCTCGGCGGCGAAGCGCTGGCTGATCTCCTCGGGCGGCAGCATGTACTCGGTACGGATGTCGCGTCCGATCACCACCCGGGCGATCACCGAGAGGCCCAGTTCGTGCAGCAGGTCGCCCAACGTCCCGAGCTCGAACTCGTCGGTCGGGAGCAGTGCGGCCACGGCCTTGTCCCATCGCTCCCAGTCGGGCGCGAGCGTGGCATGCAGGTGCATCGGCACGGCCCGTCCACCGGCGTCGACCAGCGTCGCCCGCCAGTCGATGCTCTCAGGCCGTTGGCTGACCGTCAGGCCGAGATCGGCGACGAGGGCGAGCGCCTCGGTGTGGTTGCCGTCGATGAATTCGGCGCCGCGCTCGCACGTCTGGCCGTTCGCGAACGTATGGCTGAACACACGGCCGCCGACCCGATCGCGGGCCTCCACCACGACCACGTCCAGACCTGCGGCCACCAGGTCGGTGGCACACCGCAGACCGGCGAGACCGGCACCGATGACGACGACGTCGTGCTGCATGACCGCCATCAGATCAGAACAGGCCCATCAGAACAGGCGCGGATGTTCCGGCTCGGTGGCGCGCAGGGCGAGCGGGGTCATCCGTTCGATGCCGCTCCACGGGACGTAGTGATCCATGAACACCCAGGTTCGGCGGTGGATGGCCGACGGACCGTACCCCTGCAGTGCGGCCTTGTGCACCGGGCAGGGGTAGCCCTTGTTGGTGTCGAAGCTCCAGTGCGGATAGCTGCTCGACACGTCGCGCATGATGCGGTCGCGGGTGACCTTGGCCAGGATGCTGGCGGCCGCCACCGACAGGCAGACCATGTCGGCCTTGACCCGCATCTCGACATGGGGCACGACACCCTGCAGGAAGTTCCACTTGCCGTCCACCACCGCCGCGTCCGGCCGCACGCCCAGACCGTCGACCGCGCGGCGGGCAGCGAGCCGCTGCGCATCGGCCATGCCCAGCTCGTCGCACTCCTGCTGGCTGGCCGCACCGACCGACCACGCGTCGCACCATCCGGCGATGCGATCGAAGAGTCGTTCGCGGTTGGCCTCGGTGAGCAGCTTCGAGTCGCGCACACCGTTGACGCGCTTGTCGCGCGGCAGGATGGCCGCGCCGACCATCAGCGGTCCGGCCCACGCGCCGCGACCGACCTCGTCGATGCCGACGACGACCGCATGGCCGTCGTTCCAGAGTTCGCGTCTCGATGTCGCGAGTGGGCGCGCGCCGGGCCATCGGCGTCAGCGGAGCACGATCGAGGCCGGCCCTGCGGCGACGTCGCCCACCGTCCACCACATCGGCGACAGGTCGGCGATCGCCTCGGCCGACACCGCGGCGAGCAACCCGCCCGACGTCTGCGGATCCATGCACAGTGCTTCGCCATCCGGCGTCGCCGTGCTGGTGAGATGCGCCGCCACGTACTCGCGGTTGCGCGGGTCGCCACCGGTGCGCACGCCACGCACGGCCGCCTCACGCGCCCCGGGGTACGCCTGAATGCCGGCGGTGTGCACGACGACCTGCACGTCGCCGCGCTCGGCCATCTCCCAACCGTGGCCGGCGAGGCCGTAGCCGGTGACGTCGGTGACGGCGTGCACGGCACCGCCGAGCGCCTGGAGCTCCTCTGACGCCGCCCGGTTGATGCGGCGCATCCCGGCAATGGCAGCAGCCTTGTCGGCGTCGCTGCCACCGGCCAGCGCCAGCCCGGTGCCGACCGGCTTGCTGAGCACGAGCACGTCGCCGGGGCGAGCGCCACCCTTGCGGAACACGCGGTCGGGATGGACGACGCCCTGCACGGCGAGGCCGAAGATGGGTTCGGGGTTGCGGATGGTGTGCCCCCCGGCGATCGTGCCGCCCGCTTCGGCCACCACGGCCGCCGCGGCGTCGAAGATGGCGACGATGGCCTCACGGGGGAAGTGCTCGGGGAACGCGGCGACGTTCACGGCGATGACCACGCGACCGCCCATCGCGAACACGTCGCTGCACGCGTTCGCTGCGGCGATGGCGCCGAAGTCGGCAGGATGGTCCACCAGCGGCGGGAAGAAGTCGGTGGTGCTCACCAGGGCCACATCGGGGGCCACCTGGTAGATCGCGGCATCGTCGAACGGGGCCAGACCCACCAGGAGCGACGGGTCGAGCCCTGCCGGCATCTCGCGCACCAGTCCGGTGAGCAGCGATGCGCCCCATTTGGCCGCACAGCCGCCGCAGGAGGTCCACTCGGTGAGCTTCAGGTCGGCGAAATCGTGCTCCACGGTCGTCACGGCGACAGCCTACGGTGTGCCCATGTACACCGTGGGCCCGTACACGTTCACCGAACAGGACGCCGTGAAGACGATCGGAGCGCACTCGCACGTGTGGCCGCTGTACGCCGCCGGGCGCGACGCGACCGTCCTCGACGCACTCGTGCCGCAGCTCACGGGCGACGTCGCCACCGACCTCGAGCTCGTGTGGGCCGCCTGGCTCGCCGCCGGTCCGGCACTGCGCGCCGCAGGGCAGATGCCGCCCACCGCGACCGGTTCCGTCGTGCAGGTCAACGTCAGCAACGGCGGTCTGCCGAAGCTGCCGCAACCGGAAGTCCGCGTCGGTTGGCGCGGGGTCGAGGGCGACCGTCAGGCCACCCGCGTGCACCACGGTCGTCCGTTCCAGGCGTTGTGCCTGTGGAGCGCGGAGGTCATCGCTGCATTCCAGGCCGACGGCCACCCGATCGCCCCAGGGCTGGCCGGCGAGAACATCACGATCGCGCGGCATCCCGTGGGCCGATGTGCGGCCCGGCGTGCGGCTGCAGGTCGGCTCGGTGCTGTGCGAGGTGTCGTCGTACGCGTTGCCGTGCTTCCAGAACAAGGGCTGGTTCGTCGGCGGCGACTTCGAAGTCATGCACCACGAGCGCGGGCCGGTGAGCCGCGTCTACGCGACGGTGCTCCAGCCCGGCACGGTGGCGGTCGGCGACGCGGTCGTGCTCGAGCCCTGAGCGCTGTCATCACCCATCGGCCAGGGCACTCGCCCCTCCTCGGCGACCACGTGCTCGACCGAGTCGCGAATCGCGCTGCGCACCAGGCCCAACCCCGCCAGCCCCGGCAGCTGGTCGATGCGTTCCTCCACTCGTTCGATGAGTGAGATGCCTTCACCGCTGCCGAACAGGTAGGCGGTGGTGAACGACGTCTCGAGGCGCGGCACGTCGCCGTTGCCCACGGGCGCCCACTGGTGACGCAGGAACCACCGGGTGACCCGCTGTGCGTTGCGATCGCCGTCGAGCAGGTCGCGCGCCGCGGCGGCGTAGTAGGCCGCGTGGCGACCCTCTTGGCGCATGATCCGTCCGAGCAGCTCCGACAGCACCGGGTGATCCGCCAGCTGGGCGAGGCGGTTGTAGGCGGCGTTGGCCGTCCACTCGTTGATGGCGCCCCATGTCATGTGCACCGCCGGGAACTTGCGCACGCCGTGCCCGAGCAGCCAGAAGATGGCCGGGCTCCAGAACAGGTAGCGCCGGTTGAAGCGGCGCATGTCGGCGAGCCGGGTGTCGTGCGCAGGGCGACCGTGTGCGGCCAGCACTCGTCCGATGGCCTGGCCGTGCCAGTACTCCTCGTAGTTCCACAGCGTGAGGAACGCCGTGAACTGCGGGTCCTTCCACTGCGGCAACATGAGCAGCTCGCGGGTGTACAGCACCGTCTGATACTCGATGTCGTGCATGTAGCCGAGGCATCGCAGCACGTGTGGATCGAGCGGCAACGCGCGGAACGCGTCGAAGTCGAGGTCGTCGGTCTTCAACCGGCCGCCGTGCTCCTGGAACTTGTCGATCGTGAGCGCCATGTCTCCCCTTCGGGGTGGGGGTTCAACTGGATCGGTGGAAAACCGTAGCCCATACTTCCGGGATGCCCGTCCCGTACCGTGCCCTCGCCTTCAGCGGCAGCCTTCGCACCGGATCCAGCAACACCGCGCTCGTCCGCTTGGCCGAACGCCTGGCCCCGCCCGAACTGCAGATCGAGTGGGTCGACTGGATCGATCAGCTGCCGTGGATGAACCCCGATCTGGAGGAGGCACCTCCCGCGGTCCTGCAGCGTTGGTGGGACGAACTGCGTCGAGCCGACGCGCTGATCGTGGGAATGCCCGAGTACAACTGGAGCCCCACTCCCCTGGCCAAGAACGCGCTCGACTGGGCCACTCGCCCGCCCGACGACCGGGCGATCAAGGACACCGTGGTCGCGTTCCTCGGGTCGGGCGGCCGCGGTGGCACGGCGAAGTCGCAGGAGAACCTCGGCGTCATCCTCGGCTTCATGGGCGCGACGATGGTGGTCGATCCACCGGTGCAACTGTCGTTCGTCGCCGACAAGATCGCTGCCGACGGCACGACCGACGACCCCGAGATCATCGCCGCGGTGCAGGCCAAGCTCGACGCAGTGATGGCCGCCCTCAGCGCTCGCGACGAGGCGTCACCAGGAACTTGAGTTCGCGCCGTTCACCAGGAACTTGAGTTCGCGCCGTTCACCAGGAACTTAAGTTCGCGTGTGGGGGTGTCGGGCAGGAGTGTGGACGCAGCGCTGAACTCCATACGGGAGTAGTCGTGCTCGCAGGGGTGGCCCTGCACGAACCAGAGGGTGCTCGCGCGGCCGTCGTGCAGTTCGGCGATCATCGACGCGGTGGTGGCCTCGACGTCGTCGGCGTGCATGCACACACTCCATCCCGGGTCGCCGCACGAGTCGTGCGAACGGAGGTGGGCCTGCAGCGCGTCGACGGTGACGGGCCGTGTATCCAGCACTCGCTGCGAGGCGTGCCAGCGCGGGTCGACCAGTCGTTCGACCGGCTGGCGAGGGTGACGGTGCACGGCGTCGAACCCGGAGATGGACGTGCGATTGGAGATGGCCCGCACGTCCCCGACCTGCTCGACGGCCCACTGGGCGCCGCTGGTGTCGACGACGAACGCGGTCGTCGGATCGGCGACGAGGAAGGCGTTCCAGTACGGGCGGCCGTGCGGCACGAGGGCGGGGTCGTGGCCGCTGCCGCCCTGGCCGTACCGCTCGATGAGCGAAGTGATCACGTCGACGGCAGCCGCCGCGGACGCTGCCCGCTCGAGCGCCAGGCGCACGAGGTCCATCCCCGTCAGCCCCACCTGGGCACCCCGCGGGTCGAGTGTCGTGTACACGGTGGTGTTGCCGGCCGCGACACCGGCCTCGTTCACGCCGTGTTCGGCACCCCAGCACCATGCTGGCCGAGACAGGACACAGCCCAGCGTGGCGGCCGCATGCGGGTCGACGTCGACGTGCGTGACCCGCAGCGCACCGTGGTCACGCCGCGGCGGCGACCACTCGAGCAGCTGCGCCTCGGCCGGCGGACGGTCGCTGTTCTTGGCGAACAACGTCGCTCCGCCGCCAGTGACCGGGGCCAGGGCCGCGAGGACGTCGCACATCAGCTGAAGGACTCGCCCTCGGCCGGTGGCGGCGGCAGCAGCCCCACCGGCTCGGGCCACAAGGTCTCGCCCTTCACATCGGTCGAGGCCCAGTCGGGCGCCAGTGCGGGGGCCGTGACCGTCGTGGCCGGCTCGGTCTGCTCCCACAGCACCGCGGGGCGTGCGCCGTGCCAGCGGACGGCGTAGCTGATCGTGCCGCCCACGCCGTTCGGCAGGCCGTAGACCTCGAAGTGCTCGCCGGCCCAACCCTGCGGGAAGCCGGCCGGCAGCAACGACACACCATCGGCCGTGGGGTTCGCCAGGCGCAGCTCGACCCACGTGATCAGCCGGGCCGGCTCGTCGGGGATGCCGGCCGGCAGGTCGGCGTCGACGGCCACGAGCGACCGCAGCGCGGCCACGTCCTTGCGAGCCAACCCGTCGCCGGCTGCGGCGAACACACCATCTGCGGCCACCACGGCAGCGGCGAAGGCCCAATCGTGCGGACCCCGTTTGGCGGCCACTTCGAGCGCGTGCGCGACGTCGGGCAACCACGGGTCGGCGGACTCGCCCATGCGCACCAGTTGTCCGACGCCGAGGACGAACCCCACCGGGTCGTCGTCGGGGTGCGCCGGACCGCCGAGGGCCAGCTCGCAGCGCTCGGCGACGATGCGCTCGGCGAGCAGGGGGTCGGGCAGCAGCAGACGGCTGGCCCGTTCCACCATCGCCAGCCAGCCGCGCACGACTCCGGCCGACGTCGGCAGGCCGTCGGGCAGTGCACCGGCTCCGCGGCCGTCGTGGGCGATCGCGACCGTGAGGGTGGCGTGGTGGCCGATGGGGAACGCCACGCTGCCGGCGGGCAGCTCGATGCCCTCGATCGGTGCGGTGGGCGGGCGAACGGACAACAGGTCGCCACGCGTGAAGGCCACGGCGATGGGCAGTGGCGACGAGTTCTCGACCTCGACGACCGTGAGGCCACCATGGTCGGGCACCGTGAACACCCGTTGCACGGCGTCGCCGCTGGGGATCTTCACCCGCGTCTCGGACGACCGCGGTGCCCTCGATGCGACTCTGGCGCACGGCGGCCTCGCGCTCCGGGCTGTGCCACCGGTCGTCGGCGGCGATGTGCCACTGCAGCGTCGGCTCGTCGTGCCACGCCTCGATGCCACCCCACGGGGTGACGGTGGCCCGCCAACGCCCGCCCAGCGCTCCGGTGCTCACGCCGCCGGGACTCGTGCCGGTGCTCATCTGGGTCACTCCATCTCGCTCTTGCGGGTCCGCTGCATCAGCGAGGCGAGTGCCTCCTTCGCAGGGCGACCCTGGTGGCACACGGCCACGACCTGTTCCGTGATGGGCATCTCGACACCGTGGCGTCGGGCGAGGTCGAGCACGCTGGGCGAGCTCTTCACGCCTTCGGCCACCATGTTCATCGATGCCAACACGTCGCCGATCAGCTTGCCCTCACCGAGCTGGAAACCCACCATGTTGTTGCGGCTCTGCTTCGACGAGCACGTGGCGATGAGGTCGCCCATGCCCGCCAGCCCGGCGAACGTGGCCGCCTGCCCACCCATGGCGATGCCCAGGCGGGTCATCTCCGCCAGCCCCCGGGTGATGAGCGTCGCACGGGTGTTGTCGCCGAAACCCATGCCTTCGGCCATGCCCGCGGCGATGGCGATGACGTTCTTCACCACACCGCCCACCTCGCAGCCCACGACGTCGTTGTTCGTGTACACGCGCAGGCTGGGCCGGGAGAAGATCCGCTGCAGCTCGTCGGCGATGTCGCCGTCGTCGACCGCCACGACACTCGCCGCCGGCTGGCCGCTGAGGATCTCCTTGGCCAGGTTCGGACCGGTGAGCACCGCCACCGGGTGACCGGGCATCTCGTCGCGGCTGACCTCGCTCATGCGCTTGCGTGACGCTCGCTCGAGTCCCTTGGTGAGGCTGACGATCGGCACCCACGGCCGCAGGTACCTGGCCGCCTCGATGGCCACGTCGCGATACCCGTGCGACGGGACCGCCATCACCAACACGTCGCAGCCCGACACGGCCTCGTGCAGCGAACTGGTGGCCCGCAACTGCTCGGGCAGCGTGTACTGGGCGAGGTAGTCGCCGTTGATGTGCTCGCGGTTGATCTGCTCGGCGAGTTCGGCGCGACGCGCCCACAGCACGGTCGGCGTGTTCACCGCCGCCATCGCCGCCACCGTGGTTCCCCACGACCCGGCGCCCACCACCCCCACGTTGATCGGCATGGAGCACAGCGTAGGTCGCGAACGGAAGGTCGGGCCATGCCCGCCGTTACGATGCCGACGTGGATTCCGTGGTGCTGGTGCCGGTGAAGGCATTCGCCGATGCCAAGGCACGGCTCGCCCCCGTGCTCTCGCCGTCCGAGCGAGTCGCCCTGGCGCGGTGGTCGGCCGAGCGTGTGCTGGCCGCGGCGGGTGAGGCACCCGTGTACGTCGTGTGCGACGACGACTCGGTGGCCGAATGGGCGGTCGACCGAGGCGCCATCGTGCTGTGGCATCCCGGCGTCGGGTTGAACGCCGCCGTCGCCGACAGTGTCCGCGACCTGCGTGAGCGCGGCGTGGGCCACGTCGTCGTCGCCCACGGCGACCTCCCGCGCGCCCACGCACTGTTGCGGGTGGTCGTTCCCGGCTCGGTGACGCTGGTGCCCGACGTCGCCGGCGACGGCACGAACGTCCTCGCCCTGCCGACGTCGTTCGACTTCACGTTCGCCTACGGCGCCGGATCCTTCCGCCGTCACCTGGCGGCGACGATCGCCGCGGGCCACCCCGTGGCGGTGCGCCGCGACCCGCTGCTGGCCCTCGACCTCGACGTCCCCTCCGACCTCACGCACCCGTTGGTGCAGGAAGTGCTTCCGTCATGGCTGCCAACGAACCCGGTCAACCCGACCCTGCACCCGCGCTGATCGTCGCGCGACCTGGCGGTGCCCGTGTCGGCACTGGCCATCGGCGCGCACCCCGACGACGTCGAGTTCGGATGCGGCGGCACCCTCGCCAAATGGGCGGCGGCCGGGTGCATCGTGCATCACCTGGTGCTCACCGACGGTTCGAAGGGCACCTGGGACGCCGACGCCGACGTGGTCGCACTGGCTGCGCAGCGACAGGTCGAGCAACGCGAGGCGGCACGTCGCCTCGCCGGCGAGCACGCCGGCGAGGTCGTCTTCCTGGGGCAGGTCGACGGCGAACTCGACAGCGGGCTGGCCCTGCGCGGCGAGGTCGCCCGGGTCATCCGCGAACTGCGTCCGCAGGTCGTGCTCGGCCACGACCCGTGGAAGCGCTACCGACTGCACCCCGACCATCGCCACGCCGGTCTCCTGGCCTGCGAGGGCATCGTGGCGTCACGCGACCCGCACTTCTTCAAGGAGCACGGTCTCGCTCCCCACCGTCCCGAGGTGCTGCTGCTGTGGGAGGCCGACGAGCCCGACCACGTGGAGGACGTCACCGACTTCGTCGACGCCAAGCTCGTCGCGCTCGAGGCCCACGAGAGCCAGTTCGAGAGCACCATGAAGGCGGTCGACCCCGAACAGGTCGACGCCTTCCGCCAGCGCATCAGGTCCCGGCTCGCCGCACTCGGTGCACCGCACGGCCTCGCCGCGGCCGAGATCTTCAAGCGCATCGCCGACCTCTAGGGCACCGACGCGTACCGACCCCCGAACGCCCACCCGCGAGGGCGTTCGAGGGCCGATGTGCGGTCAGACGTTCGCTGCTGCGTGGGACGCCGAGCGGCGCCCGATCACGAAGGCTGCGAGGCCGACCGCCACGCCACCGATCACCAGCAGGAGCATCGGCGAGCCGTTGCGGCCGCCACTCCCGGGATCGACCGCTGCCGGCGCAGCTTGGGGAACCTGCGCAACAGGGGCGACGCCGGCGGCGTCGGTGACGATGATCGTGCCCACCATGCTGGGATGCAGGTTGCACAGGTACTCGTAGCGGCCGACAGCATCGAACGTGTGCGAGTAGGTGTCGCCGTTCTGCAGCAGATCGGACGTCCACTTCTGGTCCTTCGCCGTCACGGTGTGCGGCGCCTGGCCGATGTTCGTCCACGTCACCTCGGCGCCCTGCACCACGGTGACTTCGCGGGGGTCGAAGTCGAGGTCGATGATGTTCACCGACGCCGTGGTGCCGTCGGCGGCGGCGCCCAGGTCACCGGCCGAGCCGGGAGCGGCGACGACGGTGACCGACCCGACCATCTCACCGGTGAGGCCGTCGTGGTACTGGTACGTCCCCGGCGTGTCGAACGTGAACTCGAACGACTCACCGTGGTGCAACAGGTCGCTGAGGAAGCCACCCTTGTCCGCCTCGATGACGTGCGGGCTGAGGCTGTCGATGGTCCACGTGATCGTGCCGCCCACCGCCACTCGTGCGTCCGCGGGCTCGAACGTGTCGGCGAGCACCTTCACGCCCACCTCGCTCGGCGTGACCGGCGCAGCGGCCGGTGCGGCCTCGGGCGGCGGTGCCGCTCCATCGGCGCCGGTGACCAGCAGCGTCGCCACCATCTGCGGGTGGATCGTGCAGTAGTAGGTGAACGTGCCGGGCGTGTCGAACGTGATGCGGGTGGTCGCGCCCGAGCGAACGATGCCGGTGTCCCAGCTGCCGTCCTTCGCCGTGGCCGTGTGCGGGGCGACGCCGCCGTTGGTGAAGCCCACCGAGGCGCCGGCGGCGACCGTCAGTTGCTTCGGCGAGAAGTCGAAGTCGACCATCTGCACGTCGCCGGCCTTGGCGACCGCGGCGACGACCTCCTTGGGCGGGGGCGGCGCCGAGCCGTCCTTGCCCTGCACGAGGATCGTGCCGGTCATGTTGGCGTGCAGTGTGCAGAAGTAGAGGAACGTGCCCGGTGTGGCGAAGGTGCGAGTGGCCGACTGGCCACGGGGCAGCAGGCCGGTGTCGAACGAACCGTCACGGGCGGTCGCGCTGTGGCGAGCGACGCCGGTGTTGACGAACGTCAGCGACTGGCCGGCGGTGATGGTGATCGAGCGAGGGGCGAAGTTGAAGTCGGCGATGCGGATGTCGCCCTGCGCCGTCACGGCCGGCGGTGCGGTCGTGGGAGCCGGGGGCGGTGGTGGCGTGCCGCCGGCACCCGTGACCGCGATCGTGCCCTTCATCTCCGGGTGGATGTCGCAGAGGTACGTGTACGTGCCGGGGGTGGCGAACGTACGGCTGTACGTCTGGCCGTTGCGCACGTCGGGGCTGTGGAACGAGCCGTCGTCGGCCGCCACCGTGTGGCGGGCGAGTCCGTTGTTGGTCCACGTGACCGTTGCGCCCTGCGCGACGGTCAGGGTCGCCGGAGCGAAGCTGAAGTCGGCGATCGAGACCTGTGTCCCGCCGGTCGCGCCGCCCGTGGTGCCACCGCCGGTCGAGCCACCGCCCGTCGAGCCGCCACCGGCCGGGACGGTGGTCACCGGAGCCGGTGTGGTGGTGGGCGGAGGTGGCGGCGGGGGCAGTGTTCCGCCGGTGCTCGGCGCCGAGACGGCGATGACGCCGACCATGCTCGGGTGGATGTCGCAGAAGTAGCTGTAGGTGCCGGCCGTGGTGAACGTGCGCCGCCACGTCGCGCCGGTGCCGAACGAGCCACTGTCGAACGAGAAGTTCCGCTCGGTCACGGTGTGCGCGTCCTTGTCGGCGTTGTTCCACACGACGGTGTCGCCGACCGCGATGCTCAGCGACGTCGGCGAGTAGGCGCGGTTGGCGATGCGGACCGTCACCGTCGAGGGTGCGGGCGGGTTCGTGGGGGGCGTCGTACCGCCGGGCACCGTGCTCGGGGGCGCCGGGGTGACCGTCGTGGTCGTGACCGTGTTGGCCACGACGACCGACCCCATGAACAGGTCGAGGTTCTTGTGCTCGTCGTCGCCGTAGTTGGTCGTGCCGACCGTGGTGAAGGTGAACGAGTACGAGCTGCCCGCAGCCAGCCCACCCGAGTCGAACTGCACCGGGCCCGAGAGCGAGCGGATGCGGTGCTTGTCGGCGTCGGCGAACTGCCAGGTGACCGTGGTGCCCACCTGCACCGTGATCACCTTCGGGGTCAGTCCGCCGTCGATCGTCACCGTGGCGGTGCCGGCCGCGTCGGTGTGCGAGGTGAGGGCGAGCGGGATGAGCAGCAGGATCAGGCCCATGACCGCCATCAGGACCCGATGCAGGTGCTTGCCGGCCACGTGGTTGTGGGTGCAAGATTCCATGCCCTCAGCGTGCGCCCGGCGAGCGGCGGTCAGCAGGGCACTGGGTCAGGCACCGATGGGTCGGAAGGGGTAGTCCGTCTACGACCCTGGTCGTACGACCCGAACTGGCTCAGGAGAACTGTCCGGGCGACCTTCCGCCGCCCGGCGCACCGGCGAAGGCCTGCGCGATGCCGATCCAGTCGGCGGCAGCGTCGCCCTCCACCTGCAACGACGTGTCGGCGACGTGTCGCCGCTGGGTGACGACGAGGCAGAAGTCGAGTGCATCGCCAGTGACACGGTCGGCGGACGGTTCACCCCACTCCCAGGTGCTGCCATCCGGAGCCCGCAGGGCGACGTACACCGGGGCCTCGGGCACGTCCCGCCCGTGGATCATGTAGCTGAACGGTCGGGCACGCACGCCGATGCGGGCGACGTGCTGCAGCCGGGCTGTGGGCGCACGCTCCACGCCGAGTGCGTCGACGACGTCCTGACCGTGGGCCCACGTCTCCATCAGTCGCGCCGTGATGGCCGAGCGCGCGGCCATCGACGGCCCGTACCACGGCACCCGCGTGGACGGGTCGATCTGTCGGGCCACCTCGACGAGTCGGGCGCGATCGCGTCGCCACGACTCGAGCAGCTCGGTGCCGGACATCGTCCGCCCGGGAGCGACGGACGCCTCGGTACCGCCCGACGCGAGGAGCTCGGCCATGTCGGCCGCGAACGCGTCGGGGTCGGTGAGCGCCATCAACTCACGCACGTCGAAGAACCACAGGTGACAGATCTGGTCGCGCACGCTCCAGCCGTCGGCCGGCGTCGGCGTGTCCCACCGCTCCTCCGTCAGCTCCGAGACGATCGCGTCGAGCGCCTCGTACTCGTCGCGCAGGTCGTCACAGATCTCGTGCATGCCGACATTGTCGTGGAGTGCGCCGGAAAACGACGAACGGGGGGCCGGAGCCCCCCGTTCGCTGACCTCTTGACGACGGTCACTTCTTCTTGGCGGCTGCCTTCTTGGCGGGAGCCTTCTTGGCCGGAGCCTTCTTGGCGGGCGCGGCCTTCTTGGCCGGAGCCTTCTTCGCCGGAGCTGCCTTCTTGGCCGGAGCCTTCTTGGCGGGCGCGGCCTTCTTGGCCGGAGCCTTCTTCGCCGGAGCTGCCTTCTTGGCCGGAGCCGCCTTCTTGGCCGGAGCGGCCTTCTTGGCGGGGGCGGCCTTCTTGGCCGGAGCGGCCTTCTTCGCCGGAGCCTTCTTCGCCGCGGCCTTCTTGGCCGGAGCCTTCTTCGCCGGAGCTGCCTTCTTGGCCGGAGCCTTCTTCGCTGCCACTGAATTTCCTTCCTGGTTGGTGTTGTGTTGAGTTACTTCTTCTTGGGGTTGAGCGCAGCCTTCAGCGTGGAGCTGGAGGTGAACTTCATGCGGGTCGAAGCCGCGATCTTCACGGGCTCGCCGGTCTGCGGGTTGCGACCGGTACGCGCCGCCGACTTGGAGGTGCTGAACGAGCCGAAGCCCGGCCACGCGACCTTGCCGTCCTTCTTGCTGACGGTCTTCGTGACGATGTCGAAGAACGCACCGATGGTGCTTCTCGGCGTCAGCCTTCGTGACGCCTGCTGCGTTGGCCACTGCGTCGATCAGCTCTGCTTTGGTCATTTTGACTGGATACCTCCGGGTACCGATTTTCGGTTGTGTAACTGTGTGTTACGCCCGCGTATCGAACCCGTTTCGCGCGCCAATTACAAGCATTCTCGTTGTTGCATTTGCAACGAGTGCCGCGCGGCACGCGCGCGCTCACTCAGTCGTCACGCAACGCGACACGAAGTCGAGATGCGTACGACGTCGCATCGGCGTCATCGGCGTACTTCACGCGCGGCCAGAAGAAGCCGCGGAGACCGTCCTTGCGCCGACGCGGCACGACGTGCGCGTGAAGGTGGGGCACGCTCTGACTGACGACGTTGTTGATCGCGACGAACGTGCCGTGCGCGTCGAGCGCGTCGGGCATCGCGGCCGCGATGCGTCGCACTGCGGCGAAGAACGGTTCGATCGCTGGCGGCGGCAGATCGGGCAGCGTGTCGACGTGCGCCACCGGCACCACCAGCACGTGCCCCTTGAACACCGGCGAGCGATCCAGGAAGGCGACGACGTCGGGCGTACGCAGCACCTCCTCGGCAGCGACCGACCCGGCGACGATCGAACAGAACACACAGCCGTCCATCTGCCAAGTCTGCAACACCCGACGAACGGGTAGCGATGGTCACAGCGAGGAAATGTGAACACTTCGTGCCATCCACCACCGGGCCGCGAGCCTGCGCTACAACTGGCTCCACTCGCACCCGCGGGGAACCCACTCACACCAGCACAGGCCGCCCCCGAGACGGCCCGACGGAACTGGAGTCGCGTTGACCGACCTCTTGCCCAGCCGTGTCGAAGACGATGCAGTGGAGGGAGGTGTGCGTACGAGGGTGGTGCTCGACACCTCGGTCCTCGTCGGCGACCCCGGTTGCCTCGACGGCTTCGCCGGGTGCGACGTGGTCATCCCGTTCACGGTGATCGAAGAGCTCGACAGCCTGAAGACTCGACCCGACGACGTCGGTCGAGCGGCGCGAACCGCGCTGCGCACCATCGAGGAGCACCGCGTCCGCGCCGGCGGATCGTTGGCCACACCGTTCCGCATCGGCGACCCAGCCGCGAACGGCACGCTGCAGGTGGAGATCAACGGCGTGCAGAAGCATCTGCTCATCGAGCACGGCCTCGACCCGAACGTGCCCGACAACCGCATCATCGGCGCGGCGCTCGGTCAGGCGATGCACGCGCCGACGCGCATGGTGTCGAACGACGCCGCGCTGCGCATCAAGGCGGCCCACCTCGGGCTCGAGGCCACCGAGCACCATCCGGCCGGTCGACGCGCCGCCACCCGTCACGCGGGTTGGATGACGCTCGAGTCCGACCACGAGACCATCGACACGCTCTACGCCGCGGGCGCGGTCGCCGCCGACTCGCTCGACGAGGCCGTCGACCTCCACGAGAACGGTTTCGCCGTAGTGCGGTCGCGGCTCCCAGTCCGCGCTCGTGCGCCGCATCGACGACGAGCTGCGGCTGCTGCCGCACGCTGCGCCCGAAGCATGGGGGCTGCGCGCACGTTCGAAGGAGCAGCGGTTCGCGCTCGAGCTGCTGATGGATCCCGACGTCAGCGTCGTCGCCCTCGACGGCCGCGCCGGCACGGGCAAGACCCTGCTCGCGATCGCCGCCGGGCTCGAGCAGGTCGTCGAGCGGCGGGAGTACGAACGGCTCGCCGTGTACCGACCGCTCGTGCCGGTCGGCCGGGCCGACGTCGGCTTCCTGCCGGGCGGTCTGGACGAGAAGCTCGACCCGTGGATGTCCGCCATCCACGACGCGATCGTCGCCCTCACCGATCAACGCAGCGCCCACGACGCGCACCGTCTGGTCGACGAACTCGTCGGTCGCAACCAACTGTCGCTCGAGTCCGTCACGTTCCTCCGTGGCCGCAGCCTGCACCGTCAGATCGTGGTGGTCGACGAGGCCCAGAACCTCGAGCCCACCACGTTGAAGACGGTGCTCACCCGCATCGGCGAAGGGACCAAGGTCGTCTTCACCGGCGACACGAGCCAGATCGACGCGCCGTACCTCGGCGAGTCGAACAACGCGCTCGCGGTGCTCATCCAGGCCTTCGGCGGCCAGTCGTGCTTCGGGCACGTCACGCTGACGGCATGCGAGCGCAGCACGGTGGCCAGCCTGGCCGCCGAACTCCTCTGACGCCCCGAACCAGGTTCGACCCATCCACCGCGGCATCGGCGACGAAGTGCTTGACAACGTCGTCAGGCGATTTAGTATTAAATCCGTTGTCGTCCCGGAGGACCATCCCATGGCTGCAGTGCACTCGCTCTCGTTCTCGCCCGCACCCGCGTCGGGCGACTGGATGGACGACGCGAATTGCAAGGGGCGCACCTCGCTGTTCTTCCCTCCGAAGGCCGAGCGCCCGCAGGCTCGGGCCCGTCGAGAAGCACGTGCCCGTCGGCTGTGCTCGTCGTGCCCGGTGCTCGACGAATGCCGCAGCTTCGCCCGCAACCATCATGAGTACGGCTTCTGGGCGGGCGAGAGCGAAGAGGACCGGCACCTCGCCGGCTTCACGGTGTCCGCCCCCATCGGCGTGCGTGCCCGCATGCACGCCGGCTGACCCACCGGGAGGGCCACCCGTCCGGCCGTCGCGGCCACGCGAGTACCGTGGAGCCATGCCCACCGACGTCGTCGCCAGCCTGTTCCGCTCGTTCGAGCAGCTCGACCTCGAGCACGCGCTCACCCACTTCACCGACGACGTGGAGTACGACAACGTGCCGTTCGGTCCGGTCGTGGGGCGCGACGCCATTCGGGCGACGATGGCGCCGTTCCTCGCCGGGTTCGAGGAGGTGTCGTGGGTGGTCCTCCACGAGGTCGCGACCGGCAACCTCGACCACGGCGTCGTCATGAACGAACGGGTCGACCGCTTCCGCAAGGGCGATCGATGGCTGGAGCTCAGGGTGGCTGGCCTGTTCGTCGTCAGTCACGGACAGATCTCGCTGTGGCGCGACTACTTCGACAAGGAGTCGATGTTCACGGCCATGGCTGCGCTCGGCTGACCTGTCACACCCCTGTCGTAAGGTGACCGCCATGGAGCAGAACCCGTCCGATCCGGTGAGCGGCGAACGCTTCGCCGTCGTCGACGTCGAGACGTCGGGCCTGTCATTGCGCCGCGACCACGTCCTGCAGGTCGGTGTCGTCGTGGTCGACGGCGATGGCGTCGTCCTCGACCGGTGGAGCAGCCTGCTTCGGCCGCGGTCGCGATGGTTCTTCCGCGTCGGACCCACCGAACTGCACGGCATCCGCCGTCGCGACGTCCGCGCAGCACCACCCGCCGGCGACGTGCTGCGCGAGCTCGCCCGACGGCTCGACGGTTCGCGTTTCGTCGCCCACAACGCACCGTTCGACATCGGGTTCCTGCGCAAGGCGGCCACCCTGCACCGGGTCGAACTGCCCATCGCCGACCCGCTGTGCACGCTGCGCATGTCGCGGGCGCTCGACCCCCAGCGCACCGTGTCGCACCGCCTGGGCGACCTGTGCGATCGCTATGGCGTGGTGCTCGTCCGCCCTCACGACGCGCTGGCCGACGCCGACGCCACGGCGGCGGTGCTCCCCCACCTGCTGCGCGCCCACGGCGTCACCACCGTCGATCAGCTGTCCTCGCTGCCGTCGGCCTCGTAGCGGCGCAACAGCGCTCGTGCCGCATCGGCGCCCAGCTCCTGCCACTCGGCCGGGGTGAGCACTCGCGCCGACGGGCCAAGACGCAGGAGCAGTTCGCGCAACCATCGCGGATCCGTCACGGTGAGTTCGACCACCGTGCCGTCCGCGCCGCGCTCGACCGACCGTGTGGGATAGCGCTCGATCACCCAGCGCGCCGAGTCGGCCAGCTGCAGTCGGGCCACGGGCAGCGCGGCATCGGCGAACCAGTCGTCGCCCGATGGGGCCTCGACCTCGCGCAGCTCGTCGACGACACCGGTGGGCTCGCACGCTTCGATGCGATCGATCCGGAAGATGCGCGACTCGCCGCTGCGGTGGTCGTCGGCCACCACGTACCAACGGCCGCGGTCGAGGAACACACGTCGCGGCGTGATGTCGCGCTCGCTGCTCGCTTCGGCAGAGGCCGACCAGTAGGTGATGCGGACCCGCTCGGCCCTCTCGGCCGCGGCAGCGATGGCCGCCGTCGCCGGAGGCTGCGGCTGATCCACCGTGACCACATCACCCAACGCGGTGGCCAGCTTGTGCAACGCGCGTGCCAGGGGCCCGTCGGCGTCGGCACCGGGCAGCTGCATCGCCACCCTGGCCGCGGCGAGCAGCGCGAAGCCTTCGGGAGCCGACAGGCGCAGCGGCTTGGTGAACACGCGCGGCACACCGGTGGACACGACGCCCTCGTCGATCCAGACGTCGATCATCTCGTCGACGTACGGCGGCAGGCCGCACATGGACACGAGCTCGATGTCGCGGACGAGTTGCTCCTCGGTGAGCCCGAACCGCTCGGCCATCTCGGCAACCGGCACCTCGCCGCGCTCCATCAACCACGGCAGCATGACGAGCATGTGCCGCAGTCGTTCGCTGGTGGACCTCGGGCCGGGACGCACACTCATCGGGCACCGGCCATCTCGCGCAACCACTCGACCACGGCCGCGCGCACCTCGGGAGGTGAGATCACCTCGGCGTGCACCCCCAGGCCGAACAGCCACGAACGGAATGCGTCGAGGTTCGCACACGGCACTTCGGCCTCGACGGCGCCGTCGGTGAGCCGCCGCACCACTGCGCCCTCCACCCAGCGCGCTCGAGCCGCGTCCACGCGCACGACCGCGCGTTGGGTGGGCTCGTTGCCGAGCAGCCGCGGGTCGTCGGGAAAGGTGGCCTTGGCATCGAAGCCGGACGGGCGCTCGAACGCATCGGGGGGTCCCACCTTCACTGCCCCCTCGATGCGGTCGACGCGGTAGGTGCGGACGGTGCCGTGACCGAGGTCGTGCCCCATCACGTACCACGCACCTTCACGGAGCAGCACGGTGTACGGGTGCAACTGACGCGGGGTGCCGCGATAGTCGAACGAGGCGACCGCCCGGCCGGCCGCTGCCTCGCGCAGCGCCGGCAACGCGGGATCGTCGGGCATGTTCACCACCACGCCACCCGGCACCGGGCCGTCGGCACCCAGCTTGAGGAGGCCGAAGTCGCCCGCCGAGAGACGAGCCGCGGCCACGGCCATCTGCAGCGCACGCGTCTCGTCGGGTGTCAGGTCCAGATCGGCGAGCTCGTAGCGGCGCCGGTCGATGCGGTACGCCGTCTTGCCCGCATCGGAACCGGCGAGCACCTCGCTGTCGATCGGCACACCGATCTCGCGCAGCAGCGACTTGTCGCGCTCGAACGCCCCACGCAACGCCGATTCGCCAGCGGGATACTGGCCGCGCAATTCGTTGGAGATCTGCTCCAGCGTGAGCGGCGCACGGGTCTCGAGCAGCAGTGCCACCAGGTTGGTGATCCGCTCCAGTGCATCGACGGCCATGGGACGCAGTCTGCCAGCCAATACCCTGCAGGCGTGACTTCGCTCGACCGACTCCCCCGCCCCGGCGCCCAACGGCTCGCCGTGCGCCTCACGGCCGACGCGCTGCGCCAGGTGCGCGCCGGTCACCCGTGGGTCTACGACCACTCCGTCCAGTCGGTGAGCCACCCCGGCGCCGCCGGCGACCTGGCCGTGGTGTTCGATCAGGACCGCAAGTTCGCGGCCATCGGACTGTGGGACCCGACCAGCCCGATCCGCCTGAAGATCCTCCATCGCGGCCGCCCCGTGAACATCGACCGCAGCTTCTGGAGCGAGCGATTCACCGCCGCGCTGCAGCGGCGCGCTCCGCTCCGCGACCGCGGCGACACCACGGGGTACCGGTGCATCAACGGAGAGAACGACGGCATGCCGGGCTTCGTGCTCGACCGTTACGACCGCACCCTGGTGATGAAGCTGTACTCCCCCGCGTGGCTGCCACACCTGGCCGACATCGTCCCCGCCATCGACGACCTGTTCCACCCCGATGCCCTCGTGTTGCGGCTCGCTCGCAACATCCCGGTCGATGCGTTGCACGGTCTGGAGGAAGGCGACGCGCTCATCGGCACGTCACCGATGGACCCCGTCATGTTCCAGGAGTGCGGGCTGACGTTCGAGGCCGACGTGGTGCACGGGCAGAAGACCGGCTACTTCCTCGACCAGCGCGACAACCGCGCCTTCGTCGGGTCGCTCGCCGAAGGAGCGCGGGTGCTCGACCTGTTCGCCAGCACCGGTGGGTTCGGCGTCCACGCCGCCGCCGGCGGTGCCACGGAGGTCACCGCGGTCGATCTCAGCGAGCCGACCCTGGCCGCCGCAGCGCGCAACCTGGCCCACAACTCCCTGCTCCCCGCGGTCGCCGCCTGCACCTACAAGCCCGTGGTCGGCGATGCATTCCGCGAGATGGACCGCTTCCTCCGCCAGGGCCGCAAGTGGGACATCGTCATCATCGACCCGCCGTCGTTCGCGCAGCGCAAGCACGAGACCGACCGAGCGCTCGCTGCCTACGCGAAGCTCACCGACATCGGCGTTCGCCTGGTCGAGCGCGGCGGCCTGTTGGCGCAGTTCTCGTGCAGCAGCCGAGTCACCGCCGAGCAGTTCCACGTCACCGTCAACCGTGCGGCGGCGCGCATCGATCGACCGCTCGACGAACTCCGTCGCACCGGCCATGCCATCGATCACCCGGTGACGTTCGCCGAGGGCGCCTACCTGAAGGGCGTCGTCGCCCGCCTGCCGTGACGATCAGCGAGCGCGTTCGGCGCGGTACCACCGGATGAGGGCGGTGGTGCTGCTGTCGTGGCCGGGTTCGTCGTCGGTGGTGAGCTCGGGCGTGATGCGGTTCGCCAGCGCCTTGCCCAGCTCGACGCCCCACTGATCGAAGCTGTTCACGCCCCACACCGTTCCCTGCACGAACACGATGTGCTCGTACAGGGCGATGAGTTCGCCCAGGACCTTGGGTGTCAGGCGAGGCGCGAGGATGGTGGTGCTCGGACGGTTGCCGGGGAACACGCGATGGGCCTGTTGGTGCTCGGGGATGCCCTCGGCGACGACCTCGTCGAGTGTCTTGCCGAACGCCAGCGCCTCACCCTGGGCGAACAGGTTGGCCATCAGCAGGTCGTGCTGCGCGTGGAGCGGATGGTTGGCGCGGGCGAACCCGATGAAGTCGACCGGCACCAGCCGAGTGCCCTGGTGCAGCAGTTGGTAGAACGCGTGCTGGCCGTTCGTGCCGGGCTCTCCCCACACGATGGGTCCCGTGGTGGAGGTGACGTCGCCGCCGTCCAGGCGTACCCGCTTGCCGTTGCTCTCCATGTCCAGCTGCTGCAGGTACGCGGGGAACCGCCGCAACTCGTGGGCGTAGGGCAGCACCGCCTTCGTCTCCGCGCCGAGCACGTTGTGGTACCAGACCCCGAGCATGCCCAACAGGACGGGCAGGTTGCGTTCGAAGGGCGCGTGCAGGAAGTGCTCGTCGATCGCCCGGAACCCGGACAGGAAGTCGTGGAACGCCTCCGCACCGATGGCGATCATCAGCGACAGGCCGATGGCCGAGTCGACCGAGTACCGGCCACCCACCCAGTCCCAGAAGCCGAACATGTTCGCGGTGTCGATGCCGAACTCGGCCACCTTCTCGGCGTTGGTGCTGACGGCCACGAAGTGCTGCGCCACGGCGTCGTCGCCGAGCGCAGCGGTGAGCCAACGGCGCGCTTCGGTGGCGTTGGTGATGGTCTCGATGGTGGTGAACGTCTTCGAGCTGACCACGACGAGGGTGCTCGCGGGGTCGAGGTCGCGCAGGTTCGAGTGGATGTCGGCACCGTCGACGTTGCTGACGAATCGACAGGTCAGCCCCGGGCGCCCGAAGGCCTCGGTGGCCAGGTACGCCATCGCCGGGCCGAGGTCGCTCCCGCCGATGCCGATGTTGACCACGGCGCGGATGGGCTGGCCGGTGGCGCCGGTCCAGTGCCCGTTGCGCACCCGTCCGGCGAACGTCGCCATCCTGCCGAGCACCTCGTGGACGTCGGGCACCACATCGTGGCCGTCGACCATCACCTGCGTCCCGACGGGGGCGCGCAGTGCGGTGTGCAGCACCGCCCGTCGCTCGGTGGTGTTGATCTGTTCGCCGGCGAACATCGCGTCACGCCGCTCGGCCACCCCGGCGACCCGGGCGACGGCGAGCAGCGCGGCCACCACGTCGTCGTCGACGAGGTGCTTGGACCAGTCCGCACGCAGGTCGGCCGCCTCGGTGAGGTAGCGCCGGGCGCGGTCGGCGTCGTCGGCGAACAGCGTGCGCAGCGGAGCAGGTCGCGGCACGGCCTGCAGGGCCGCCCACTCGGGCGAAGTCGTGATGTCCATCGTGGCCGACGCTAGCCAGCCACACCCGGCAGCCGCGCCGCGGCAGCGACGTCGACGACGACGATCGTGTCCGAGTTGCGGACCCGCCGGACCGGGAGAGCGGTGCTACCCAGCAACCAGCCCTCCAACGGCGCCGCCTTGTCGCTGCCGGCTGCCAGGACCAACCGGTGCCGTGCGGCGTTCACCGCGACCGGCGTGAGGGTCATCCGGACGTGGCCGCGGTAGGTGCCGCTCAGCGCCACCAGCGCCTCGTCGTCGACGACGCGGTCGCCGGGGGGCCACGACGCGGTGTGCCCGTCGTCGCCGAGCCCGAGGTGGACGACATCCAGACGCGACGGCAGCGCCGCCGCATAGCGCGCTGCCGCGGCGTGCAGGTCGTCGTCGGTGACCGGCATCGGCAGCACACGCGCTGCTGCGGGGAACAGGTCGAGCAGCGCTGCGTTGCGCGCCGCGTCGCCGTCGGGCGCCACGCGCTCGTCGACCTGGTACACGGTGACGCACTCCCACGGCACCTCGAGCATGGCCAACTCGCGGAACATCGCCGCGGGCGTGGTGCCGCCGCTGACGGCGATCGTGGCGGCCCCCCGTCGCTGTACGGCACCGCGCAGCTGGTGTGCGGTCCACCCTGCTGCTTCCACGGCCGCCGCGGCGGCATCGGCGGTCACACGTACGTCCATGCGCCCCAGCCTGACAGGTCAGCGGCTGCGCAGGAATGCCACGACCGGCGGCGTGAACGCGTCGTTGCGATCACCGGCGACCATGTGGTGCGCGTCCTGGACGTCGACGAACTGGGCGTGCGGCACCAGCTCGAGGAACTCACGAACGGTGTCCTCGCTGACCACGTCGCTCATCCGTCCACGCACCAGCAGGACCGGCAGCGACAGGCGCCGTGCATGCTCGGTGAAGATGTCGATGTTCACGCTGCTGCGCGGTCGACGGTCGTCGGACATGAAGGCAGGGTCCCAGTGCCAGTGGTAACGACCTTCGGCGTCCTGACGGAGGTTGCGGACGAGCCCGTCGTGGTTCTTCGGGCGCGGGCGGTGGGGCATGTAGGCAGCCACCGCATCGGCGACCTCCTCCAACGACGCGAACCCCTCCGGGTTGCCGGTCATGAACGAGATGATGCGCTGCACGCCGGCGGCCTCCGAGCGATGCGCGATGTCGACCAGCACCAGTGCCGACGCCGCGGGCGGCAGGCCCTCCTCGGCGCGGGTGCCCTCGGTCCACATTCCGGCCATGCCACCCATCGAGGCCCCCACGACCGCCGGGTGACCGAGCAACTCGCACCACGCCTCGGTGTCGACGCGCAGCACCGCCATGCTGTAGTCGCCGAGCGGGTCCCAGTCGCTCTCACCGTGGCCGCGCAGGTCCGCGCTGACGGCGTAGAAGCCGTCGCCGGCCAGCGCCGTGGCGGTGCCACCCCACGAGTGGCGGGTCTGGCCGCCACCGTGCAGCAGCAGCACCGCGGGGTCGGCGGGGTCGCCGTACGCGTCGGCGACCAACTCGACGCCGTTCGCTCCCGTGCAGTGGATCCTCTCGCGCCGCACGCTCATTCGCCCCGGAACACCGGAGGGCGCTTCTCGAGGAACGAGCGGACACCTTCACGATGGTCCTCGGTGCGGAACAGCCGCCCGAGCGTGGTGCTCACCCACACCCCGAACTCCGTCCAGTCGGGATCGAGCACCTGACGCATGCCGGCCTTCAACTGCTGCACGGCCAGGGGCGGCCGCGACGCGATCTTCTCGGCCAGCGCCATCGCCGTCGGCAGCAGATCGTCATGATCGACCACACGCGACACCAGCCCCCACTGCTCGGCCGTCGACGCGTCGATGACGTCGCCTGTGAAGAGCATCTCGGCGGCCCGTTCGCGACCGACCAGCTGTGCCAGCCGCCCCATCCCGGCCACGTCGCTGCACAGGCCGCGCAGCACGAACAGCTCACCGAACTTGGCGCGCTCGGACGCGACACGCAGATCGGCCATCAGCGCCAGCTCCATACCCCAGCCGACGGCCGCACCGTTGATGGCCGCCACCACCGGCACGTTCGTGTGCAACAGCGCATCGGCAGCAGGCGTCAACCTGGGTGCAACGGCGGTCGGCTTCGGGCCGTCACCACCGCCCATCACCTCGCGGACGTCGTCGCCGGAGCAGAACGCCGGGTCGGTCCCGGTGATGACCAGACACCTCGCCGTCGTGGTGCGGACGGCAGCCTCGAGCTCGTCGTAGCTCTGGAAACGCAACGCGTTGCGGACCTCCGGTCGGTCGATCGTGATCACGTCGACCTCACCCACCCGCTGCACCTGGACGTCGGCCATCTCGCACCCCTTCGCTGACGACCCGTACTGTAGGGAGCATGACCTCCCTGTCTGCCACCGGAGTCGACGCGCTGTTCGAGCGCATCCAGCACGAGATCGACGCGGGCGACGTCGGCGCTGCACAGGTGGCGATCGGCCTCGACGGCGACGTGGTCGCGGCGCGTTCGTTCGGTGCTGCCACCGACGACAGTCGTTTCGTCATCTTCTCGGCCACCAAGGCACTGGTCGCGATGTCGTTGCTGCCGCACTTCGCCGACGGATCGCTCGAGCTCACCGAAACCGTGGCCCACCACATTCCCGAGTTCGGCCACCACGCCAAGGACGACGTCACCGTGCTGCAGCTGCTCACCATGCAGGGTGGCTTCCCCCAGGCGCCCATCGGTCCCGACCGCTGGGGCACCAGCGAGGGTCGCCGCGCCGCGTTCGCCGAGTGGCACCTCGACTGGCCGGCCGGCACGCGCACCGAGTATCACCCGGTCGCCGCTCACTGGGTGATCGCCGAACTGCTCGAGACGTTGAACCCCGGCCGCACCTATGTCGAACTCGTCCACGAGCGGGTCGCCGCACCGGCAGGCGTCGGCGCCGTCCTCGGACCCGACGCGGCCGCGCAGCGGCCCGTCACCATTCGGGCCACGGGCGAGTACCCCGACGACACGACGATGCTCGTCGCCACGTACGGCCGCGCCGACCTGGTGCCCGTGGCCTCCGTGGGTCCCGAGATGCTGCTGTCGCTGAACGACACGCGCGCCCAGGCCGCCGCCATTCCCGGCGGAGGCGGCATCGCCGGCGCCGCCGACATGGCCCGCATCTACCAGCACTTCCTGCACGACTTCGGCGGCATCCTGCCGAAGGATTGGCTGGCCGACGCCGTGGGCACCGTGCGCAACGGCAGCGTCAGCGTCACCGACGGCGTCCCGGCGAACCGCACGATCGCCGGCTACGTGGCCGGCAGCGACGGCTACCACCTCCATCGTTGGATGCCTGCCACGCCGCGCGCGTTCGGCCATGCCGGCGCAGGTGGCCAGCTGAACTGGTGCGACCCGGCGTCGGGCATCAGCTTCTCGTTCCTCCACGACACGTTGCACCAGGACCCCCGCGTCGAGTTCCGCCGCGCTGCCGATCTCCACGGGCTCGTGCTCGACCTCATCGATGGGTGAGCACCCCGAACAACGGCGCGGCATCATCGCCGGTCTCACGGCGTACTTCGTGTGGGGGCTGCTCACCATCTACTGGAAGCAGCTCCATCGCTTCAACGCGTTCGAGCTCATCGGCTGGCGGATCACTGCGTCGGCAGTCGTGATGGCCGTGGTGCTGACGGCCACGCGGCGGTGGGGCCATCTGGCCGTACTGCGTCGCAACCGTCCACTCCAGCTGCGCGTGGTCGCCGCCGCGCTGCTGCTGACGGTCAACTGGACGGCCTATGTGTGGGCGGTGGTGCACGACCACGTGCTCGAGACCGCCCTCGGCTACTTCATCGCACCCATCGGCACCGTGATGGTGGGGGTCGTCGTGCTCGGCGAGCACCTGCGCGCCGCGCAGCGCATCGCGCTCGTGTTCGCCGTCGCCTCGGTCGTCGTGCTCACCGTGTCGTACGGCGAGGTGCCGTGGCTGGCGTTGATGATCGCCGTGTCGTGGACGACCTACGGCTACCTCAAGAAGCAGGTCCCGCTGGCGCCCACCGAGAGCATGGCGGCCGAGTCGTTCATCCTGCTCGTCCCGGCGCTGGTTCTCGCCATCGCGATGGCCGGCCGGGCCGACAGCATCCCCAGCTCCGCGGACACGCGCGAGGTGGTCTTCGCGCTGTTCACCGGTCTCGCCACGGTGGGGCCACTGATGCTGTTCGCCTACGCCGCACAGCGGATGCCGCTCAGCATCATCGGGCCGATGCAGTACATCGTGCCCACGATGAACTTCCTCATCGGCTGGCTCATCTACGACGAAGCACTGCCGCTGTCCCGGGTGATCGGATTCGCCCTGGTCTGGGTCGGCCTGGCGATCATGACCATCGACAGTGGACGACGCATGCGGGCCGCGCGTGCAGTGCTGCCCGCGGACCCGGTGTTCACGTCCTGATAGGTTCGGCAGCCTTGACAGCGGGCGCGAGACGGGCGAGAGGTGTGACGGGCGCGTTCGTGGTCGCGGGCATGTTGCTGGTCGGATGCGGCGCCGACGCGGGCGACTTCCGCGCCTCGGCCGAGCGCTTCATCGAGAGCGACTCGATGACCGACGAGGCGGGCACGACGTTCACCGACGCCGTGTGCGAACAACCCACTTCCACCGAAGTGGGCACCACGTTCCGGTGCACCGCCCGCGACGCCGCCGGGGCGAACTGGCGCTTCGACGTGGCGATCGTCGACGACACGAACTTCCAGATCACCGGCCGTCAGCAGCCCTGAACGCGCCGGGGTCGATGGGCATGCCGTACTTCACACGGTTGTGGGCATGGCCGAGGTGCTGCAGCGAGAACGCTGCTCGGAACGCGGTGAACTGGCCCTGCGCGTCGAGCGTCTGGTTGACGCTCTCCTTCGCCAACCGCAGCGCGAACGACGGCCGCTGAGCGATACGCGCGGCCATCTGCATCGTGGTGTCGCGCAGCTCGGCGGCCGGCACCACGTGGTTCACCATGCCCAGCCGATGCGCGTCGGCGGCGGTCACCCAGTCGCCGGTGAACAGCAACTCCTTGGCCTTGCGGGCGCCCAGTTCCCAGGGGTGGGCGAAGTACTCCACGCCGTTCACTCCCATGCCCACCACCGGATCGCTGAAGAGCGCGTCATCGGCGGCGAGGATGATGTCGGCCACCCACAGCAGCATCAGCCCGCCGGCGATGGTCTTGCCCTGGGCCGCGGCGATGAGGGGTTTGGGCAGGTTGCGCCACCGCCAGCACATCTGGAAGTAGAGCTCCTCCTCCCAGGCGAAGTGGCCTTCCTGACCGGCGGCGCTGAAGCCGCCGTTCGGTGACACCGGCTCGAACGAGTCGAACGGTTCGTCGTCGCGTAGGTCGTGGCCGCTCGAGAAGTGCGGTCCGTCGGCCTGGAGGACGATCACCTTCACATCGGCGCGACGCGAGGCGTCGTCGAATGCGACATTCAACTCGTAGGTCATCCGCTTGTCCTGCGCGTTGCGCTTCTCCGGCCGATCGAGCGTCACGACTGCGATGCCGTGTTCACCGGGGTCGAGCACCTCGTAGCGAATGGTCGACAGATCGTCCAACGACACCGGCATGCCGGCTCCTTCCCCTCGGAGCCTCCGACAGTAGCCCCGGGACGCGCAACGGCCCGCCCCGAGGGGCGGGCCGTCGTGAACCGTCGGAACGGTGCAGTGGTGTGGAGACCTACTTGGTCTCGAACTCGGTGATCAACGAGCCGACGTCGGTGAACGTCGCCGTCGGCTGGGCGTACTGCAGCACCTGCAGCGACTCGGCCAGGAACGGGTCGTCCGCACCGTTCATCGTGTCGACCACACCGTCACGAGCCAGCGTCGGCGTGTACGTGAAGTTGCGGGCGGCGTTGATGATCGACGCACGGCTCAGACCCTCGGGCGACTCCATCGCCTGCTTGATCATCGCAACGGTGACCTCGGCCGTGGTCCAGCCGGCGGCAGCCGTGGCCGCGATGTCGCCGAGGCCCTCGGCGTTCATGAAGTCGAGGTACTCCTTGACCGCGGGGTCCTCCGCGTTCGACGGCGCAGTGATGTCCTTCAGGTTGCCGGACGTGTACAGGCCGTCGGCCGCCGGACCGGCAGCGCCGAGGATGAGGCTGCTGGCGCAGGTGTTGGTGATGAACGTCGACGGCGTCCAGCCGGCGTTCTGCGCCTTCGCGGCGGCGAGCTCGGTGAGGAAGCCGATGCAGCCGGCGCCCAGCGGCACCGCCATGACCACGTCGGGCTTCTTCGAGGCGATGCTCGTGATCTGCGAAGTGGGCGGTGCGGCGTCGGTGGCCTCGATGGTCTGCTCGTCGACGATCTCGAGGTTGTAGTCCGGCGCCAGTTCCTTGAAGGCGTCGGCGTAGACCTGGCCGAACTCGTTGTTCACGTAGAACAGCGCGACCTTGGCGCCATCGGGGTACAGCTCGGCGAGCTGCTTGGCGTACACCTTCGACTCGACGGTGTACGGCACCAGGATGCCGGTCGTCCACGGGTAGTTCTCGACGTCACCCCACGCCGGCGAACCGGTGAGGGCGTTCAACTGCGGGATGCACTCCTCGTTGAGGGTGTCGCGCACCGCGGCGTTGTTCGGCGAGCCGATGATGCCGGAGAAGATGTTCACGCCCGCGTCGATCTGCTTCGAGATCGCGCCCGGGGTGAGGTCCTTGTTGTACTGGTCGTCCTCGATGGTGACCTCGATCTTCAGGTCACCGAGCAGCTTCTTGTCGTTGGCGTACTTGATGTAGGCCTCGAAGCCGTCCTTCACGGGAGCGAACGCTGCAGCAGCGACACCGCCGGTGAGCGGCATCGCCGAACCGATCTTGATGGTGCCTTCGATGGGCGCCTCGGCCGCATCGGGATCGATGCAGTCGTCGGTGCTGACCGCCCAGGCATCGGAACCCGCCTCGGTGGTCTCGACCGCGGTGGTCTCGGTGCCGTCGCCAGTGGTCTCCGGACCACCGGTCTCGGCCGTCGTCGTGTCCGCTGCGGTGTCGGTGGTGTCCGAACCGTCGCTGCTGCACGCAGCGACCAGGAACGAACCGGCCACCAGAGCAGCGATCAGACGAGCAGATGAACCTCGCTTCATCCCATTCCCCCTCAGGTGTGGTGTTGTGGATCAGGCCTCGGCAGGAGCCGCGACCGGTTCGCCGATGGTACCCGTCCCGGCAGGGCGCGGGACAACCGTGACGAAGCGTGCCTGGAAGCGGCGCCACATTCCGACGATGCCGAACGGAGCGACGAACATCAGCACGATCAGGATCACGGCGAAGATGCCGGTGCCGGGCGGGGTGTTCGACCAGCTGAAGAACGGCCGCAGGACGCCGGGAATGGCGTCGGGGTCGCTCCAGTCGCCGGTGCGTTCGGTGATGAACACGAACAGCACCGAGCCGATGATCGGCCCCCACAGCGAGCCGGCGCCGCCGACCACCATGACGATGAGGAACGTGATCGATCCCTGCACGGTGAGGTTCGTGGAGTCGGGCGTGACGTTGCCGGTGCGGATGGCCGACAGGCAGCCCGGCAGCGAACACAACGCCGCCGAAAGGCCGAACGCGAGCGCCTTGGTGCTGGCCAGGTTGACACCCATCACGGCCGCCGCCGTCTCGTTGTCGCGGATGGCGACGAGCGACCGGCCGGCGCGGCTCTTCACCACACCGCGGCAGGCGAGATAGACGATGACGACGATGACCATCGCGATCCAGTAGTGGAACGGCTTCACGTTCTCGCCGCGCAGCGAGCCCCATGGGTTCCACCCGAAGATCTCGTAGGTCGGGTTGTCCTTGGTGAACTTGAAGCCGGTCTTGTCGAGGCCACGCGCGCCGCCGGTGAGCCACACGAGCTTGGGCCACTTCATCATCTGCGGGAACACCAGCGCCAACGCCAACGTCACGAGGGCGAGGTACACACCCTTGATCCGCAGCGCCGGCAGCGACACGAGCGCGCCGACGACGAAGGCGACCACGAAGGCGACGGCGAACGTCTGGAACGGACTCCATCCGTACCGCGAGACGAGGATGCCCGTGGTGTACGCACCGATGCCGAAGAACGCCGAGTGGCCGATGGAGATCTGCCCCGTGTAGCCGAGCAGCAGGTTGAGCGCCATGGCCGCGGCCATCAGCGTGAGGGCGGTGATGCACGTGTCGATGATGCCGTTGCTGGCCGAGGTGGGGATCCAGAACGCCAGGTACACCAGCAGTGCGGTGACGACCAGGCGGATGGCCCAGCTGGCAGCGCTGCCCGAGCGGATCGCGATGGGCTTCATACTCGTTCCACCTTCGCCGTACCGAACAGGCCGGACGGTTTCACCAGGAGCACGATGAGGATGACCACGAGCGCGACCCCCACCTTCATCTCCTGACCGATCCACCGCGGGGCGTAGCCCGCCGCCATGTTCTCGATGACACCGATGATCAGACCGCCGAGCACCGCACCACCGGGGCTGTCGAAGCCGCCGAGTGTGGCCGCCGCGGAGGCGTAGATGAACACGCCGAACATCAGACCGAGGTTGACGTTGGAGTTGATGCCGGCGAAGACCACGCCGCCCAGCGCACCGATGGCTGCGGCGAGGCCCCAGCTGGTCATGAGGACCAGGTTCGTGCGGATGCCCACCAGCTTGGCGCTCTCGGCGTTGCTGGCCACCGCGTTCATCGACAGGCCCAGCTTGGTGAAGTTGAACAGCAGGAACAACAGCCCGAACAACACCAACACGAGCAGGAACACGCCGATCGACTGGATCTTGATCGCCGCGCCGAACACGTTGACGAAGTCGTCCGGTTGGTTCGGGAACAGGCTCGGGAACGACTGTTGCACGCTGCCGACGCCGCTGTTCGGCAGCGGCTGGTCCTTCCAGATGGCCGCGTCGAGCCAGTTGAGGAACTGGAACAGGCCGAGCGTGACGATGAACACCGCGAACGCCGACTTCTTGGCGATCGGCCGGATGAGCGTCACTTCGGTGACCGCACCGAGGGCGAAACCGACGAGCATGCCGATCGGTAGGGCGATGCCGATGGGCAGGCCCCACTCACCGCACTGGTAGACGACGTAGGTGCAGAACAGCGCCATCTCGCCCTGGGCGAAGTTGAGGTGGCCGGTGCCGCGGTAGATGATGACCAGGCCCAGGGCGATGAGCGCGTACACGCTGCCCTGGCTGAGCCCGTCGAAGAGTCGCTGCAGGAACAGTTCCATCAGAACCCCAGGTACGCCTTGCGGATGGAGTCGTCCGCGCTCAGTTCGTCGGCCGAACCGGACGCCACGATGCGACCGGTCTCGAGCAGGTACACGCGGCTGGCCATGTGCATGGCCAGGTTCGCGTTCTGTTCCACCAACAGCACGGAGAGGCCCTCCTCCTTGTTGAGCCGTTCGATGACGGCGAACAACTCCTGGGTGATGAGTGGAGCGAGGCCCAGGCTGGGCTCGTCGCAGAGCAGCAGCTTGGGTCGGCTCATCAGCGCCCGGGCGATGGCGAACATCTGTTGCTCGCCGCCACTCAGGCTGCCGGCGCGTTGCGAACGGCGCTCGTCGAGCCGGGGGAACTGGCCGTACCAGAGCTCGATGTCGCGGGCGACCGAGCGGCTGTCCTTGCGAGTGATCGCACCGGCCTGCAGGTTGTCCTCCACCGTGAGCTCGGGGAACGTGCCTCGGCCCTGGGGCACCTGGACGAGGCCGCGACGCACGATGCTGTCGGGCGACGCCTTGGTGATGTCGTGGCCGTCGAACTCGACCAGACCCTGGCGGCCGATGGTGCCGCTGACGGCACGCATCGTGGTGGTCTTGCCGGCGCCGTTGGCGCCGAGGATGACGACGATCTCGCCCTCGTTCACCTCGAGGTCGATGTCGTGCAGCACGGTCACCGGGCCGTACCCGGCGCGCAGTCCCTGGGTTCGGAGCAGGCTCATGCAGCTCGTCCCCAGGTAGGCCTCGATGACCCGTTGGTCGTTCTGCACCTCGGCGGGAGTGCCGTCGGCGATCTTGCGACCGAACTCCATCGCCACCACCCGATCGCTGATGCTCATCACCATGCTCATGTGGTGCTCGACGAGCAGCACGGTGAGGTCGAACTGGTCGCGGATGGACTGGATGGTGTGGCCGAGCTCGTCGACCTCGCCGTGCGTCAGGCCGCTGGCCGGTTCGTCCATCAGCAGGAAGGTCGGCTTGGCCGCCAGCGCCCGGGCGATCTCGAGTCGCTTCAAGCGTGCCGAAGGGCAGGCCCGCGGCCGGGCGGAAGGCCAGTGCGCCGAGCCCGAGCTCGGTGAGCAGATCGCCGGCGAAGTTGCGGGTGCGCTCGTTCTCCTTGGCCGCGCCGATGCGCAGGATGCCACGCGTGAAGCCGATCTTGCCCTGACTGTGCGCACCGACCATCACGTTCTCGAGCAGCGTCATCGTGGGGAACAGCGCGAGGTTCTGGAACGTGCGGGCGATGCCCAGATCGGCGATGCCGTGCGCCGGCACGTCGAGCAGCTCCTGGCCGCGGAACTTCACCGACCCACCGGCCGGTTGGTAGATGCGGCTGACCACGTTGAACATCGTGGTCTTGCCGGCGCCGTTCGGCCCGATGAGGCCACAGATGTGGCCCTCGTCGATGCTGAAACTCAGGCGGTCGAGCGCCACGATGCCGCCGAAGCGCACCGTCACGTCATTCACGTCGAGCAACACCACGCGGTTGGTCCCTCCCCCTGGCGACTGGCCCCTCACGACCGGACGGGCACAACGTAGCCTGTCGCCGATGACGGTCGCACACTCCCCCTGGACCATCCCCAACTTCTCGCTCGACGAGTGGCGGTCCGCCACCGAACCGCAGCGCGTCGCCGACCGGTTGATCGACATGTGTCACGGCGTCGGCTTCTTCACGATCACCGACCACGGCGTGCCTGACGAGTTCATCGCGACTACTTCGCGCTGCTCGAGCGGTTCTTCGCTCTGCCCGACGAGACCAAGGCGCTGATCGACAAACGCAACTCACCGTGGTTCCGCGGTTGGGAGCGCGTCGGCGCCGAGTTGACCAACGGCATGGTCGACCACCGCGAGCAGATCGACTGCAGCACCGAGAACACGCCGTACCCGCCCGATGCACTTCCCGAGTACCTGCGTCTCGACGGGCCGAACCAGTGGCTGCCCGAGGCGGTGCTGCCCGGCTTCCGCGCGGCCGTCACCGAGTGGCTGCAACGGATGGGCGATCTGGCCTGGGAGTTGATGGAGATCATGTCGGTGGGCCTCGGTCTGCCACGTCACCACCTGCGCGACGCGTTCGGCGAGCGACCGCTCAGCCTGACCAAGCTCATCCACTATCCGCCCACGCCCGACGGTGAGGCGGGTGTGAATCCGCACAAGGACGCCGGCTTCCTCACGTTCGTCGTGCAGCACGGGATCGGCGGTCTGCAGGCGTTGGCGCCGGACGGCGAATGGATCGACGTCGACCCGCCCCAGGGTGCGTTCGTGGTCAACGTCGGCGAGATGCTCCAGGCGATGACGGGCAACTACTTCGTGGCGGCGACGCACCGCGTCGTGGCCACCGAGCCGAGGTTCTCGGCCGCGTACTTCCACGGCCCGGACCTGCGCACGGCAGTGACGCCGATGGCACTGCCGGCGCGCTTCGGCGAGGCGGTCGCCGCCAGCCCACGCCACCGCGACGCCGGGTTCATGGCCAAGCGCGACGAGATCCTCGACGGGGCGACCGAGATCCGCAGCGAGGTCGCGCCGGTCTTCGGCCAGATGCTGTGGAACTACTACGTACGCAGCTACCCCGACGTCGTCGAGGGGCACTTCCCCGGGACGGTGTGAGCCGTCTCACTCGTGCCAGTTCAGCACCGTGCGCATCGCTGCCTCGAAGTCCTCGAAACTCATCCCGTCCTTGGCGCCGATCACGAGGTCGGCATCGGCTCCCACCGGGTGGCGCAGCACGCCGGGTCGCTCGGTCGCCGCGGCGTAGATGGCGTCGGCGACGTCCTGCGGGTTCGCCGGGTCACCGCCGACGAGCGACTTCTGTGCGACGCGGTACCGCTGGTAACGATCGACCTCCTCGGTCGCGTCGGCCATCGCTGCGGCGTGTCCGCTGTTGGCGTTGAGCTGTGTCGGGAACTGGCCCGGCTCGACGACGCACACGCGGATGCCACGGTGGCCGAGCTCGAAGTGCATGGCCTCGGTGAGTGCCTCGACCGCGTGCTTCGTCGCGGCGTACATGCCGCCGTAGGGCGTGCCCACGCGACCCGCGACGGAGCCGACGTTGACGATCGCGCCACCTCCGTTGGCCAACATGTGGGGAACGACGGCGCGCACGACGCGCACCACGCCGGTGACGTTGGTGTCGAACTGCCAGGCGACCTCGTCGTCGGAGAACAGGTGGACCGCGCCGAACGACTCGACTCCTGCGTTGTTGACGACCACGTCGAGCTGCCCCACCTGGGCGATGGCCTCGGCGACCGCGGCATCGACGCTCGCCGTGCTGGTGACGTCGAGGGGAATCTGCAGGATCTCCGACCGGCCGTTCAGCGCGGCCGACTTGCCCGGCGTGCGCATCGTGGCGACCACCGTGTGACCGCGATCCGCGAAGGTGAGCGCAGCGAGCTCGCCGAAGCCAGAGCTGCACCCGGTGATGAGAACGTTCGACATGGCCGCGGACGCTAGCCAACTACGGTGGGAGCGCATGAACACACCTGCGAGCAGCACCGATGCACAGCGGTGGCAGGACGCCGGGCTGTACGAACCGACCGCGGCCGGTGCCGAACAACGCCTGGAACTGCTCACCTGGCTCACCGAGCAGGGGGTCAGCATCGACGCGATGGTCGATGCCTGCGCGCGTGGCCAACTGAGCGCGGTGGCGGCCGATCTGCGGCTGCGTCCCGGTCGCCGCCTGACCCTGCGCGATGCAGCGGCCGAGGCGGGCCTGCCGATGGAGACCGCGCTCGCCGTGCATCGCTCGACCGGCATGCCACCGACGGGTCTCGACGACGCGGTCTACACCGAGGGCGACCTGCAGCTGTTCCGCCTGTTCGGTCTGGCGTCGCAGATCTTCAGCGCCGCCGAGCTGGGGCACTTCACCCGAGTGGTCGGCAACGCCATGCGCCGCATCGCCGAGGCGGCCAGCGAGATGTTCCTCCGCGACATCGAGGCACCACTCCAGGGAGAAGGACAGGACGGCTCGCCGCTCGCCGTCGCCAAGGCGAACCTCGCGGGCATCGAGCTCGCCCACATGGCCACCGGGCTGTTCGACCCGCTCTTCCGTGCGCATCTGGAGCTGTCCACGCAGACGGTGCGCCGGGCCCGGGAGGGCCAACGCGACTACGACACGGTGACGCTGACCATCGGCTTCGTCGACCTCAACGGGTTCACGTCGCGTTCGGCCGGCCTGTCGCCGGGCGAGCTGCTCGACCTCGTCATGCGGTTCGAAGCGGCGAGCATCGACCTCGTCGCCGAGCACGGCGGTCGACTGGTGAAGCTGATCGGTGACGAGGTGATGTTCAGCGCAGTCGAACCGTCCGAGGCGTGCGCCATCGCTGCCGGCTTGGTGCAGCAGGCCAGCGACCTGGCCGGTGGTGGACGGGCCGGTCTCGCCCACGGACCGGTGATCACGTCCGGCGGCGATCTGTACGGCGAGATCGTCAACCTCGCCGCCCGCATCGTCGACATCGCCGTGCCCGGCGAGATCCTCGTCGACCAGGCCGTCAGCGAACGCGCCGACGGCCTGCAGTTCGAAGCTGCAGGCCGTCGTCAGTTGAAAGGGTTCGCCGAGCCCGTGCGACTGTGGTCGCTGATGGGCTGACCGGAGCTCAGCCCATCAGTTCGCGCAGCGTCTCGATCTGCTTGACGGCGTCGCCGCCGACGGGGTTCACGGAGAGGATCGTCACGCCGGCCTCCTTGTAGGCGGCAAGGCGTTCCTTGATGTAGCTCTTCGACCCGACGAGGTTGCTGTTCTCGAGCATCTGCGTCGGCACGCGGGCCGCAGCTTCTTCCTTCTTGCCGTCGAGGTACAGGTCCTGGATGTCGATGGCTTCCTGCACGTAGCCGTACTTCTGACAGATCGTGTTGTAGAAGTTCTTGTCGCGAGCGCCCATGCCACCGATGTACAGCGCGGCGTTCGGGCGGGCGAAGTCGAGGATCTTGTTGCGCGCGTCGGCATCGATCTTGTCGTCGATGGCGAGCATGCCGCCGGCCGAGATCTGCAGCTGGCCGAGCGACGGGTCGCGCTTGGCCAGGCCGGCCTTCAACTCGTCGCCCCACACGTCGTGGAACTTCTCGGGATCGAAGAAGATCGGCAGCCAGCCGTCGGCGTGCTGTGCCGTGGCGGTGACGCTGAGGCCCATCAGGCTCGCCCACCAGATGGGGATGTCCTTGCGGAGCGGGTGGTTGATGAGCTTCAGCGGCTTGCCGAGACCGGTGCCCAGTCCCTCGGGCAGCGGCACGTTCACCGTCTGGCCGTGGAACTCGAACTTCTGCTCACGCGCCCAGATCTGACGGCAGCTCTCGATGTACTCCTTGATGCGGACCATCGGCTTCTCGTACGGCACGCCGTGGAAGCCCTCGATGACCTGCGGGCCCGAGGCGCCGAGGCCGAGGATGAACCGGCCGTCGCTGACGTAGTCGCAGCCCGCGGCCGTCATCGCCATCAGTGCGGCGGTGCGCGAGTACACGTTGAGGATGCCGGTGGCGATCTCGACCCGCTCGGTGATCGCGGCGAGGTAACCGACCTGGCTGATCGCGTCGAAGCTGTACGCCTCGGCGATCCAGACGACGTCGAGACCGGCCTTCTCGAGTTCGACGACGCGCTGCGCCGCCTCCTTGAAACCGCCGGAGTAGTTGATGGCCATGGAGAGCTTCATGGCCGCAGACCCTATTCGTCAGCCGTTGAGGTTTCCCGATCGGAAGCCCTCGAGGTCGAGCGTGACGTAGCGGTAGCCCTGACCGCGGACGGCGTGGACGACTGCCTCGCGCTGCGCCAGCACCGCCTGCAGATCATCGATCGGGACCTCGAGACGCGCCGTGTCGTCGTAGTGACGCACTCGCACCTGCCGGAAGCCGAGCCGACGCAGCGCGGCCTCGGCCCGATCCAGTTGGGTGAGCAGGCCGACCGACACGGCGGTGCCGTAGGGGATGCGACTGGCGAGGCAGGCCATCGCCGGCTTGTCCCACGTGCGCAGACCGAGCGACCGCGACGCCGTCCGGATGTCGTCCTTGGTGAATCCGGCAGCGACCAGCGGGAACTCGGCACCCGCCTCGGCGGCCGCCTTCTGACCGGGACGGTGGTCGCCGAGGTCGTCGAGGTTCACCCCGAGCACGACCGTGGCGGACTCGCCCGTGGCGATGGGACCGACCACGTCCATCAGTTCGGCCTTGCAGTGGAAACACCGGTCGGTGTCGTTCAACCGATACGCGGCGCGTTCCATCTCGTGGGTGACCACGGGGGTCCACCGCAGGCCCCACTCGGTGGCGAGCGATCGACAGTCGTCGGCCTCGTCGCCGGCGAGCGAGGGCGACACGGCGGTCACCGCGTGGGCGTCGTCGCCGAGCGCACGATGGGCCATCGCGGCGAGGAACGCACTGTCGGCTCCCCCGCTGAAGGCGACGACGACACGGCCGAGACGACGCAGTTCGGCGTCGAGCACCTCGAGTTTCGTCTGCAGCGCTGCATCGACCGTCACCGGGTCGAGGCTACCTCTGTCAGGTGCAGTGATACAGGCCGTCGGCCTGCGGCACGATCGCGCCGTCGGGGGCCACGTCGAAGTTGTCCGAGTGGCTGCGCAGGTAGCCGGCACCGACGAGGACGTCCTCGGAGAGCACCGCGCGTCGGGTGGCCGAGAACGCGTCGACGGCGGTCTCGAGCATCTGCCGGTCGGCCTTGCAGGTGCTGTCGGCGCCCTTCGCGGTGATGCCACGTACCGCCAACATCGTGACGGTGGCGAGGATGCCCAGCACCACCACCACGATCAGCAACTCCACCAACGTGAAGCCGCGCTCTTGGTCTTGGCGTGCTCGTCGTCCGCTCATCGGTTCCTCCTGGATCGTCGACGACGGTCCGGTGCCGCAGATCCATGCACGACGATGGGAGCGGGATCGAACGAAGTTGACCGAACCTTCGCCGCGACGTGACACGATGTGGCCGTATGCGCAAGGAATCGTCTGGGCCACGGGTGCTGGTGGTGGAGGACGACCAGGTGCAGGCCTTTCTGGTGCGCGAGGCGTTGGCCGGAAGCGGCTTCGCCGAGATCCGCATCGCCGCGACCGCCCGCGAGGCGAGCGAGCAGCTCGCCGGGTGGGACCCCGACCTCCTGATCCTCGACCTCGGGCTCCCCGACGGTGACGGTCTGGCCATCCTCGAGTTCCTCCGGCGCCGCAGTTCGTCGGGGGCCACGGCGAGTGTGCCCGTGCTCGTGGTGACCGCCGAGGTCGACCCGGAGCGCCGCGTCCGTGCCCTCGAACTGGGTGCCGACGACCTGGTCACCAAACCCTTCAACCTGCTCGAGCTCGGTGTGCGCGCCCAACGCACGCTGCGCACCCACGATCACCTGCGCGCCGCCGACGTGCTCGCCCGCAGCCTGGCCCTCGAGCTGACGGAGCTGAACGAGGAGCTCGAGCTCAACCACGCCATGGCGGTCGACGTGCTCGTCTCGGCGCTGTCGCTGCGCGCACCGGCACTGGGTGCTCGCGCCCGCCACGTGTCGCGCTCGGTGCACCAACTGGCGGTCGCGGTGCGCCTCGACGACGTGGCCGAGCATCTCGGACACGCGGCGCTGTGCCACGAGGTGGGGGCGCTGTCACTGGCCGACGCCGACGTGGCGGCCGTGGTTCGCGACGAGCCCGGAGCGGGAGCGAAGTGTGCGATCGCCTCCGAGATGATCCTCGCCGACCGCCACGTTCTGGCCGCGGCAGCCGCACAGTTTCGGGCACCGGGGGGCTCGTTCGAACGACAGATCCAGCGGCTCGCGGCGCAGCTGACCGCGGTCTGCCACACGTTCCATGCGGCGGCCCAGCGGACCGGCTTCGACCCCGCCGCGGGCGTCGCTGCGGTCCAGGCGGCCGCCGATCATCTCGACTCAGACCTTGCTGAAGCGTTTCTCTCGGTGTGTGTTCCCGCGACACTGCCACTCGACTGATCGACAGGACACCACCCGCCTGAACGAACCCTGATCCGCCGAACGGGCCATCCCACGGTCCGCGAGTCGTACGACCCGAACTGACCGTTTTTTCACTCTGCGTATTCCAGCGGGCGATCGACACGGCTATTGTGGCGGCATGGAAACCACAGAGACTCGCACCATCGGGAGACAGATCGCCGACGCGCGGCAACTGCACTCGTGGACGCAGCGCCAGCTCGGTGAGCAGATCGGCATCGGTGCGTCGCTGGTCGCCAAGTGGGAACAGGGATCTCGCGTCCCGCCGTACGAATGGCTCGTCGAGCTGGACCGGGTGCTCGGCACCGACATGTCGGCCACCACGGCGCCCACGCCGCGTCGGCGCGGGCCGCGGCCGGCGGTCTCCCGCGGTGCTGCACCTCGCGGCAACTCGTTCTCGCCGACGCACCCCGTGCTCGTCGAGATCAGCGACGAGGGCGTGAAGGTCTTCCAGGGTGACCACGAAGTCGACGCGATCGTCGTCGACCTGCGCGAGTTCATGCAGGCGCCGGCAAGTGAGCGCGTCAAGCGCACCAGTGAACTGCTGCTGCGGACCCTCGAACTCCCCCGGCCACTCGCCGACCGCGTCGTGCGTCGCATCGCCGATCTGCCCTGATCGTGGCTCGCCCCACGCCGACACCCGCCCCATGGCGTGGCGCGGGCCAGCCTCCGGTTGGGACGGGGCTGGCCACGGCGACGGTCGTTCGATGACGGACGGGAGTCGCCGTCGAACCCACTCGATGCCGCGGTGACGAAGCCACGGCAGATGTTCACATCGCTGGACAGACAGTACCACAGATCACCACACTCGGCACGAGTCGGAACAGAATTCTCCGACGTCGCTATCGTCGTGCCGATGAGCAGTGCGTCGGACCCCGAGATCACCGTGTACTGGCGCCCCGGCTGCCCGTTCTGCAGCACCCTGCACCGCGACCTCGAAGCGTCAGGTCTCGCCTATCGCATGCGCAACATCTGGGAGGACCCCGATGCGGCCGCCTTCGTCCGCTCGGTGGCCCGTGGCAACGAGACCGTGCCGACCGTGAGCGTGGGCGACGCCTCGCTGGTCAACCCGCGCATCACCGAGATCCAGGCGCTGGTGGCCGCTGCTCAGAGCGGCCAGGCGCGGAACGCGTAGCGGCCCTCGACCTCGTCGACCGAGACCGGTCCGTAACTGCGCGAGTCCACCGACTCGAGTCGGTTGTCGCCGAGCAGGAACACGTGGCCGGCGGGGACCTCGATCGGCCCCCAGTAGTAGCCGCCCATCTGCGTCTGATCGGCGTAGGGCTCGTCGACCGCCTGCCCGTTGCGGATGAGCACGCCGTCCTCGATGCCGATGCGATCGCCGCCGACGGCGACGACTCGCTTGACGACGGATGCACCGGTGTCGGGTGTGTTGGCCATGACGATCTCGCCGACCTCGGGGTCGCGGAACCGATACGTCACCTGGTCGATGACCAGCGCGTCGCCGTCGCGCAGCGTGGGCTCCATGCTGTGACCGTCGGTGAGCACCGGTTGGGCCACGAACAACCGGACCACGAGCAGCAGCGCCATCGATCCGAGACCGATGCGCAGCAGGCGCGACGAGCGCGGGCGGATGACGGGCGGAACGATCGTCGAGTCGGCGAGGGACTCGGCGTCGACGGCGTCCGTCGACGAGATGGTCACCCGATGGCGCCGTTCGACATCACGGCCCACGCCGCGAAGGCGCAGAACGCGAGGCCACAGCACATCAGCGCCGTCGTCGTGCGCGACCGCCACCTCGCCGGGAGCAGTCCGACGAGGAGCACGATCAGTGCCACTTCGACGACGAGGGCGAACATGTCGAACGCACCCACGCCTTCGGGCTGCGCCGGGAGAAAGGCGCGCCCGGGGGCCTTCGGGGAGTTGTGTGCGGTGACGCCCGGCTGACCGGGCAGCGCCGACAACCGACTGGCCACGTACACGGCGACGACGAGGACGTTGCTCCAGATGCCCACCATCACGGTGCGCACGCCCGTGCGGTTCAGGTAGAGACCGATCGCCAACGCCAGCTGGGCGACGGTGATGATCGCGAAGAACACTCCCGAGGCCTGCCACCAACGCCAGTGCTCGCGGGTGGAGACGGCGTGGGCGATGCCGGCCGCGGCCGCGAGCAGGATGGCCAGGTCGACCGTCGCCGAGCGCGTCGTCGCGGACCGCCGGGTGGACGTCGGCAGCGCGACGACCGCCAGGTCAGAGGACATCGTCGGCCTCCTGCCACATGTCCTTGGCGTACGCCGCGTGAATCGGATCGTTGTCGATGAGGAACGTCGCGTGCTCGGAGCCGGGCTCGGGTTGGACCTCGAACTGGGTCATCATGTCGTGGTCCTCGTGCACGAGGTTGTGGCAGTGGACCATGTACTTGCCGCATGCGTCGAACCTCACCAGCAGTTCGATCTTCTCGTTCTCGCCGGTGTAGACGACGTCCTTCGGACCACGCTCGTGGGCCATCGGGGCGCCACCGTTGCGGCGCAGCACCTTGAAGTCGACGAGGTGGATGTGCAACGGGTGGAACCAGCCGCCCGACTTGTTCTCGATGATCCACTTCTCGACGGTGCCCTCCATGGGCCGCGCCTCGCAGAACTGGTAGTCGCTGGCGACGATCTTGTCCCAGGTCGTGCCGTTCACCGTCCAGGCGCCACCACTGCGCTCGAGGCGCAGGGTCGTGGTCTTGATGGTGCCGTCGGGGTTCTTCACGCACATGGCCTCGGTGAGGTTCATGATGTCGTTCGTCCGGCTGAGCACCGAGGGCACCGAGTTGTTGGTGGTGTCGGTGACCGTCGTGCCGACCTGGAACTGCATCACCTTGTTGGTGTTGGCGTAGTTCGTGTTGTTGGTCGGGCTGGTGTTCATCAGGTTCAGGGTCTGGCCCTTGTACTTGGCGAAGTCGATGACGATCTCGTAGCGCTCGCCGGACAGCTGGCGGTGGCTGGTGATCGTGACCGGCGCCGGCATCAGGCCGCCGTCGGTGGCGATCACCTGGTACGAACCGCCGTTGCTGAGCGAGAACTTGAACGAGCGCGAGATGGCTGCGGTGAGCACCCGGAAGCGGTACTTGCGCGGCTCGACCTTCATCACCGGCCACGGAACGCCGTTGACGAGGATGACGTTGCCCCAGTGACCCGACTGGTTGTCGAGCGACCACAGCAGCTGCGCCTTCTTGCGACCGTCGGGCCCCGTGTACGGCGCCTGGAAGATGGCGTCGCCGACGGTGAGGGCGACGTCGTACTTGCCCTTGGGCAGCGGCAGGGCGCGCTCTTCGGCGTCGTACATGTGGTACTGCCCGACCAGGCCGTGGTAGGCGTTCTCGGCCGTGTGGTGCACGCCGTGGTCGTGGTACCAGAGGGTGCGCGCCTTCTGGTGGTTCGGGTAGTGGTAGTCCTTGTACTGGCCCGGGCGAGTGATGTCGCTCGCGTAGCCGTCGTACTGCGGCAGCGACGCCGAGCCGTGCAGGTGCACCGAGGTCCACGGCTCGTAGCCGAGGGTGGGGTGCATCGCGGGCAGGTCGTTGCAGTGGCGCACCACGACCTGACGACCCTGCTGGGCCTTGATGGTGGGCCCGGGCACCGAGCCGTTGTAGCCGAACAGCAGCGTGTCGTAGCCCGGGATGATCTGGGCCTCGACCGCCTGCATCGACATCTTGTAGTAGTCGCAGGTGGCGTCCTGGCGGAACGGCACGGCGACCGGGGCCTGCTTGAACGGCAGCGTGAACGGCTTGGGCAGCAACGCATCCGGCATCGCCGGAGGCGTCGACGCACCGACGCCGGCCAGTCGGGCGGCCGGCAGGGCCACCGCTGCGCCGGCGAACACGCCGGTCTTGATCATGTCGCGACGGCTGAGGCTCACTTGGCCACCTCCGCCGTGCTCGACGCCGCAACAACACTTCCGCATGCACCGACGTGAACGTCGGCGCACATCGGGTCTCCCGTCCCGCTGTGCATTCTGAGTTTTCCTTCTCCCGCTCGAAGCCCCGCCTTGGAACTCGAGACACACTCAACCAAGAGTTCAAGAACAGATCAATGAGACATTCGGCCTGGTTCGGTCATAGGACCTGTGTAGGGACCATTTTCCCCAATAGTCCTACGACCAGACCACGGAGTGTGAGGTGCGCGCCGCGGACCGAATTTCTCGTCGTCCCAGCGTACGGTGGATGGACCATCCCTTGACGAACGCGCTCCGTCGAAAATATGGCCTGAACTGGGCGAACGCACAGCGTGGAACGCACACACCGAACGTGGGAAAACTGCGACGGTGCTAGTACCCCTCCGATGTGATGGTTCCCCACGGCGAGTGGCCGCCGACCCGCGCCCAGCGACGGCCGCGCACCGCACCATCCGCCGAGGTGCCCACCACTGTCGGGTAGCTTCCTCGGTAACCAAGGTCGGACCAGGAGGTCTCCATGAAGGACGTCATCGTCGGCATCATCATCATCCTCATCGGCGGGCTGTTCTGCTTCCGCGGTTGGCTCGCGATGCGGATCGTCATCCCGCTGTGGGGTGCGTTCGCCGGGTTCATCATCGGCGCCGCCCTCATCCAGGGCTGGACCGGCGACGGATTCCTCAGCACGGCGTTCAGCTGGATCATCGGCATCGTGTTCGCGATCGTGTTCTTCTTCCTCGCCTACCTGTACTTCGAGGTGTCGGTCATCGTCGCCATGGCGTTCATCGGCTTCGCCCTCGGCGCAGCCGTGATGTCGGCGTTCGGTGTCACCTGGAACTGGGTGCTCATCGTCGTCGGCGTGGTGGTCGGTCTGGCCCTTGGCCTGCTCGCCATCGTCACCGACCTGCCGATGGGCGTGCTCACGGTCGTCAGTGCGTTCGGCGGCGCCAGCGCGATCACCGCCGGCGTGATGCTCATCGTCGGCACGGTCGACCTCGACGACTTCGACAACGGCATCACCACCAAGGACATCATCAGCGACAACCCGTGGTGGTACGTGCTCTACCTCGGCCTCGCCATCGTCGGCATCGTCGCTCAGATCGCCTTCGCCGCCAAGGTCGAGCAGACCCTGCGCGAGGGCTGGACCGAGTCCGGCGGCAAGCACATCCGGACCGCCTGACGATGGCCGACACCCTGCGCGCGTTCACGGCCGGCCACGACGGTGACACGTGGCGACGCGGCGTCACCGACCTGGCGGTCGACGCCCTCGGCGAGGGCGACGTGCTGGTCCGCGTGCAGTACTCGGGCATCAACTTCAAGGACGGCCTGGCGAGCAGCGAGTCCGGACGAGTGGCTCGCCTCGACCCGATCGTGCCGGGCATCGACCTCGCCGGGGTCGTCGAGGACTCCACCGACCCGTCGGTGCCGGTCGGTTCGACGGTGCTCGTGCACGGCTACGACCTCGGCGTCGCCCACCACGGTGGGTACGCCGAACTGGCCCGCGTCCCCGCCGGCTGGGTGGTGCCCATGCCCGACGGCCTCGACGCCCGCACCGCGATGCTCGTCGGCACCGCCGGCTTCACCGCGGCGATGTCCGTCGCCGCGCTCGAACAGCACGGCCTCGTCGCCGGCGCCGGACCGGTCCTCGTCACCGGCGCGACCGGTGGTGTCGGCTCGATGGCCATCGGCATGCTCGCGGCGCGCGGTCACGAGGTGGTCGCCGGCACCGGCAAGCCGCACGAGGCCGACTGGTTGCGGGCCCTCGGCGCCAGCGCCGTCGTCGACCGAGCCGAACTGTCGCCCGAGTCCGGCCGGCCGCTCGAGAAGGAACGTTGGGCCGGCGCAGTCGATTGCGTCGGCGGCGACACGTTGGTCCACGTGTTGCGCACCCTTCGCTACGGCGCGTCGGTAGCGGCCAGCGGGCTCACCGGTGGCACGTCGCTGCCCACCACCGTCCTGCCGTTCATCCTGCGCGGCGTGAACCTGCTCGGCATCGACAGCGTGCAGGCCGCCATCGACACCCGTCGCGCCCTGTGGCGGCGCGTCGGCGCGGAGCTCCGACCGGCGTGGCTCGACACCCTCGAGGTCGAGGTCGTCGGCCTCGACGCGCTGCCACCGCAGCTCGACCGGATCCTCGCCGGCGGCATGCGCGGACGGGTCCTGGTCGACCCCACCATCTGACCCCGTCGCCCTCGTCCCTGAGCAGGTGATCGGCTATGGTCGCGGCACTGCGCCGGACGGTCCGGCGCCTGGGGGAATGGGGAGGCCGCATGGCCGACGACATCATCAACAAGGGCATCGCTGGAAGTCCGATCACGCGCCGTCAGGTCGTCGTGGGCGGCACCGCGGCTGCCGCCATGATCGGCCTCGCCGCGTGCGGCAGCGACGACGGCGGCACGGCCACGCCCGAGACCACCACCGGCGGCACCACCGGCGGCAGCACCGAGACCACCACCGCCGGCAGCACCGAGACCACGGCGGCCGCCGAGGGCAAGAAGGGTGGCACGCTGAGGATCGGCGTCGTCGGCAGCACCAACGACGTCATCGACGGTCAGTACATCGTGGCCAAGCCCGACCAGGCACGTTTGGTGATGGGCTGGGAACCCATCCTGTCCTACGACGACAACTTCGCCGTCTCCTACGACAACGCGCTCGCCGAGAACGTCGAAGTGGTGGCCGCCGACCACTACATCATCACGCTGAAGTCCGGCATCAAGTTCCACAACGGCAACCCGCTCACCGCCGACGACCTGATCTACTCGTTCGAGCGCCGCCTCGACCCCGACCTCGGCCTCGCGCCCGCGTTGTCGGCGCTGCTCGACACGAGCGGCCTCACCAAGGTCGACGACCTCACCGTCGACGTCAAGCTCAAGCAGCCGGCCGTGACGTTCCTGAACGGCCTCGCCGAGTACACCTCCACGATCGTCCCCAAGGGCTACACACGCGAGGACGCCGAGCAGGTGGGCACCGGACCGTTCAAGCTGAAGAGCTTCACCCCCGGCGCCGAGAGCGTGCACGTCCGCAACGACGACTACTGGGGTGGCGCGCCGCTCCTCGACGAGGTGCAGATCATCGACTTCGCCGACGCCGCCGCCGCGGTCAACGCATTCACGTCGGGCCAGATCGACTGCATCGTCGACCTGCCGTTCGCCCAGGCCACCGCGGTCAAGGCCGACAGCAACTTCACGCTGATGGTGTCCGAGGCCGGTTCGTGGCTGCCCATCACCATGGCCGTCGACCAGGCCCCGTTCGACGACGTGCGGGTCCGCCAGGCGATGCGCCTCATCCCCGACCGCGAGCAGATGGTGCAGCAGGTGCTCAGCGGCTTCGGGTCGGTCGGCAACGACATGTACGGCAAGCTCGACGCCAGCTACCCGAAGGACTTCCCGCAGCGCGGGCAGGACCTCGAGGCGGCCAAGGCGCTGCTGAAGGAGGCCGGCCAGGAGAACCTGACCATCGACCTCTTCGCCCCCGACGACACCGCGGGCCTGCCCGAGATGTGCGCGGCGTTCGCCGAGATGGCCAAGGGCGCCGGCGTCACCGTCAACGTCCAGGTCCTCGACGGTGGCACCTACTGGGGTGCGGAGTACACCAAGCGCACGTTCGCCACCAGCTTCTGGGGCACGCGCCCGTACCTCAACCAGGTCGCCGCCGGCAGCCTGAAGGACGCCGTGTACCCCGAGACCCACTGGCCGCCCGCCGACAGCGACTTCGCCGACAAGTACCTCGCCGCCATCGCCGAGACCGACGAGGCCAAGCGCTTCGCCCTCATCACGGAGATGCAGCAGGAGGAGTACGACGACGGCGGCAACATCATCTGGGGCTTCAACAACCTCCTGGATGCATATGCCAACTACGTCAAGGGCCTCGAGACGCGCCCGAACGTGCTCAACCTCGACCACTTCGGTCGTGGCATGAAGAAGGTCTGGCTCGACCAGTGAGCCCGTCCGCCTGATGGGAATCCTCAAGCTCATCCTCCGCCGCCTGGCGTTGGGTGTGCTCACGCTGCTCGTCGTGTCGCTCGGGGTCTTCGTGCTCACGCAGATCCTGGGCGACCCGGCGAGGGCCGTGCTCGGCCGACAGGCGACGCCCGAGAGCATCGCCGCCTTCAACGAGAAGTACGGGTTGAACGACCCGCTGTTCGTGCAGTACTTCCGTTGGCTGAACGGGCTCATCCACCTCGAGCCCGGCTACAGCTACTCGAACGGCGAACCGATCATGGACTTCCTCGGTGACCGCATCAAGAACTCGCTGTTCCTGATGTTCATGGGCTCGGTCATCTCCATCCCGCTCTCGCTGCTCATCGGTTCGTACGCTGCGCTGCGACGCGACAAGTTCTTCGACACGACGAACTCCATCGGCTCGCTCATCCTCGCGGCGATGCCCGAGTTCGTCATCGGTGCGTTCCTCACCGTCCTGTTCGCCACCAACGTGTGGCACTTCCTGCCTGCCACGGTACGCATCCGCCCCGGTGAGCCGCCGTGGAGCGACATGAAGGGGATGATCCTGCCGCTCCTGACGTTGACACTGGCGGTCACCCCCTACGTCTCACGCGTCGTGCGCGCCTCGATGATCGAGGTGCTCGAGAGCGACTACGTCGAGATGGGCCGGCTGAAAGGCCTGAACGAGCGCACGGTGCTGTGGCGTCACGCCACGCCGAACGCGATCGGCCCCACCTTCCAGGTCATCGCGCTGAACATCGCCTACATGGCCGCCGGCGTCGTGGTCGTCGAGGCGCTGTTCAACTTCCCGGGCATCGGGCTCGCCATGCGCGACGCGGTGCGCGACCACAACGTGCCGGTCGTGCAGTTCCTGGCCATGTTCATCAGCCTCATCTTCGTGCTGGCCAACCTGGCCGCCGACGTCGGCACCATCCTGGTCACACCCCGACTGCGCACGAGGTTGGCATGACGACGCTCGACCCCACCATCGGACCCGGCGTCGAACAGCCGACGGACGCCGTCCCGAGCAAGCCACCGGGGGTGTTCCGCGTCGCGTTGCGCATGTGGCGCACGCGCATCGGGCTGGTCCTGCTCGTCCTCCTCGTGTTCGTCGCCATCGTCGGTCCCGTACATCGCCCCCTACGGCGAGCAGGAGTTCGTCGGTCAACCGAACACCCGCGACGTCGAGGGCACGGTGTTCGGCACCGACTACTTCGGACAGGACGTGCTGTCGCGAGCCCTGTGGGGCGGACGCTCGATCCTCATCCTGGCCACGCTGGCGACGGGCCTGGCGTTGCTGTTCGGCGTCACCATCGGCCTGGTGGCCGCCTACAACCGAGGCAAGACCGACACGTTGCTGATGCGCATCATGGACATCCTCCTCGCCTTCCCGGCGCTGCTGCTCGCCCTCGTCGCGCTCACCACGGTCGGACCCGAGCCGTGGCTCATCGTGCTCATCGTCGGCCTCGGCACCATGCCGCGCATCGCCCGCATCACGCGAGGTGCCGCCGTGCCGGTGGTCGAGCGCGACTTCGTGGGCGCGGCCGAAGCGCTCGGTGAGAGTCGGTGGCGCATCCTGTCGCGCGAGTTGCTGCCGAACATCTCCGGTCCGCTGCTGGTGGAAGCCAACCTGCGCCTCACCTACTCCATCGGCTCGATCGCTGCACTCGGCTTCCTCGGGTTCGCCACCCGCGTCAACGCCGCCGACTGGGGTCTGATGATCAACGAGAACCGCATCGCGCTGTCGGTGCAACCGTGGGGCGTCGTCCTCCCGGCCATCGCCATCGCCCTGCTCACCGTCAGCACCGGCCTCATGGCCGACGGCCTGTCCCGTTCGTCGGCCGGCATCGACCGCGCCAAGGGGGAACAGTGAGCGACGCGACACCGGGCACCACCACGCTCACCATCAGCGATCTGCGCATCGATGTCGAGGGCATGGGCCACGACATCGTCGACGAGGTGACGCTGCAGATCCCGAAGGGACAGGTGCTCGGCCTGGTCGGCGAATCCGGCTCGGGCAAGACCACCGTCGGCCTGGCCGTGCTCGGCCACGCGCGCAAGGGCGTCGTCATCCACTCGGGCAGCATCGAGATCAACGGCACTCCCCTGCTCGGGCGCACCGCCAAGGAACTCCGCGCCCTGCGCGGCAGCCTGGTCACCTACGTCCCCCAGGACCCGAGCACATCGCTCAACCCGGCGTTGCGCATCAAGACCCAGATCATCGAAGTGCTCGAGCAGCACGGCTTCGGCGCCAACGCCAAGGAGCGCGAGGCACGCGTCGAGCAGGTCATGGCCGAGGTCGCCCTGCCGGGCGTCCCCGAGTTCCTGCGTCGGTACCCCCATCAGCTGTCCGGCGGACAACAGCAGCGCGTCGGGCTGGCGATGGCCTTCGCCTGCCGCCCCGCGGTCATCGTGCTCGACGAACCCACCACCGGCCTCGACGTGAGCACCCAGTCGCACGTGCTCGCCACGGTCCGCGACCTCTGTCGGCAGCACGGCGTCGCCGCCCTCTACGTCACCCACGATCTGGCGGTCGTCGCCAACCTCGCCGATCGCGTGGCCGTGATGTACGCCGGCCGCATCGTCGAGCAGGGCCCGACCCGGCAGATCTTCGACGACCCGCAGCACCCCTACACCCGCCACCTCACGGCGGCCGCGCCCGACATCAGCGGCGAGCACGCCGTCGTCGGCCTTCGCGGTCGAGCGCCGGCTCCCGGCAAGCGGCCCGTCGGATGCGCATTCGCGATGCGCTGCGCGCTGGCCACCGACGAGTGCCACACCACGTTCCCGGCCGAGGTGTCGTTGCGGTTGCAGCACTCCGTCCGCTGCCACCACGCAGGTGAGGCACCCGACCTGCGGCGTGAACCGCCGAACGTCATCCTCGGTCCCACCGCGGGCAGCGACATCGCCCTGGCCGTCCGCAACGTGAACGCCGCCTACACCGGCAACCAGGTCGTGCACGACGTCAGCTTCAGCGTCAGCCGCGGCGAGTGCGTCGCGCTGGTCGGCGAGTCGGGCTCGGGCAAGACCACCATCTCGCGCTCGGTCGGCGGCCTGCACCGCGAGTGGACGGGCGAGATCCTGCTCAACGGGGTCGCGATGCAGAAGTCGTCGCGCGATCGTCCGACCAAGCAGCGCCTCTCCATCCAGTACGTGTTCCAGAACCCGTACAGCTCGCTGCACCCTCGCCGCACCGTCGGCGAGTCCGTCGGCCGACCCCTGCGAGTCGCCGGCGCATCCGAGCGCGACGCCGCCAAGGCCGCCGCCGAGATGCTCGAGCGGGTGTCGCTCACCGCCGCCTATGCCAACCGCTACCCCGACCAGCTCAGCGGTGGCGAGCGGCAACGCGTCGCCATCGCCCGCGCCCTGGTCAGCAAGCCCAGTGTGCTCGTCTGCGACGAGGTCACCTCGGCGCTCGACGTGCTGGTGCAGGCCGCCGTGGTGGAGTTGCTGGTCGGGCTGCAGCGCGACCTCGGCCTGTCCATGCTCTTCGTCACCCACAACCTGCCGCTCGTGCGCTCGCTCGCCCAGCAGGTGGTGGTGCTCGCCGACGGCAAGGTGGTGGAAGCCGGTCCCACCGAGAAGGTGCTCACCGCACCCACCCAGGCGTACACCCAGCGGCTCCTCGCCGACACGCCGTCCATCGCCGCCGCCATCGCCGGCTGACCACACCGGTCGATCGCGGTGGAGTTGCAGCGCAGTACAGGACGGCGGCTCTCGACCATCGTCGAGCCCGCCCGATCGGTCGACGTCATTCACCGCACCGATGTGCTCGTCGTCGGGTCCGGGCCGGCCGGGCTGGCCGCGGCATTGGCCGCGGCACGAGCCGGTGTGGAGGTGACGCTCGTCGAGCGCTTCGGTTGCTTCGGCGGCAACATCACGACCGTCGGCGTGGAGGGCTTCGCCTGGTATCGGCACGAGGCGACGGTCGAGGCCGACGGCATCGGCCGCGAGTTCGAGGATCGTGCCAGAGCCATGGGCGCCGCCGTTCCCGAGAGCCAGTCGTTGTCGTACGAGATCGATGCGGAGGGCTTCAAGGTCGTCGCCGACACGCTCGTGCAGGAGGCCGGCGTGCACCCGATGTTGCATCGCAGCTTCGTCTCGCCGTTGCTCGACGGCGACCGTGTGATCGGCATCGTCACCGAGTCCAAGGCCGGCCGCGAGGCACTGCTCGCGCGAGGTGGTCATCGACTGCACCGGCGACGCCGACGTGGCCCACCGAGCCGGGGCGCCGACACGACTCGCGCCCCGTGAACGGCTGATGGCCGCCTCGGTGATGTTCCACATCGCCGGCGTCGACAAGCGGCGCTTCGTCGAAGGTGTCGCCGCCGACCCGCAGACGTACAAGGACTGGGCCGGCAACGGCGAGTGGACCATCGAGACCACCGGCAAGGAGGACGACCTGTTCTCTCCGTTCCTGCACAAGCCGTTCAAGGCTGCTGTCGAAGCCGGGCTCATCCCCGCCGACCTCACCACGATCGCCGGCACGTGGGGAGCGATGCACGACTCGGGCGAGCTCACCTACATGAACCTCGTCCACCTCGCGGGCATCGACGGCACCGACCCCGACGACCTCACCATCGGCGAGATCGAAGGCCGACGCCAGGCGATGCACGCGCTCGCCGCGCTCCGAGCGTTCACACCCGGCTGCGAAGACGCTCGGCTGCGCAACTTCGGGATGACCCTCGGGGTCCGCGACACCCGCAAGATCGAGGCCGTGTACGACCTGACCGAACACGACGTGCGCGAGCAGGGCAGGTTCGACGACTCCATCGGCATCTACCCCGAGTTCATCGACGGCTACGGCATCCTCGTGCTGCCGACGACGGGCCGGTACGTGCAGTTGCCGTACCGGAACCTGCTGCCACAGCGGGTGCGTGGGTTGCTGGTGGCAGGTCGCTCGACCGGCGGCGACCGCGTGGCCCACGCCGCGACACGCAACATGGCGGCCTGCGCCGTGCTCGGCCAGGGCGCCGGCGTCGCCGCGGCGCGAGCCGTGCACGACCGGTGCGAGGTCGACCAGGTGGACATCACCGCCGTCCAGGCCGAACTCGTCCGTCAAGGCGTCCGCATCCACTGACCGCACCCGGTGTCGGACCGCACGCGCCGGTTAGCGTGCGCGCATCGACTCCATCGCGCTCCTCCGCCGCGGCTGCCTCGCCGCATTCGTCACCGCTGTCGTGCTGTCGCTCACCGCGTCGGGGCCGACGATGGTCGCCCACGCCGAGGAGCTCGTCCTCGACACGTCCACCACGGTGACGGTGATCGACAGCGACGCAGCGCGTCAGTTGGCCGAGCGCTACGCCCCGATCGTCGCCATCCAGACCCAGGCCGAGCCGTGCGGTTCGGGCGAGCCCTACTACCCCGCCGACGTGAACGTCATCCTCGACCAGCCCGACGTGGTGCTGCTCGACGCAACCGGCAACGTCATCACCCGATCGCCCGGCGCCGTCGACCTCCTGCACGCTCCCGAGGGGTCGAACTTCGACCTGCCCGGCGCGACGCTGCGGCCCGGCTGCGACTTCGAACGCCGCTTCGGTTGGCGCACCGGCGAGCCGCCCGTGCAGTACGCCCGCGTCGTGCGCGACAGCGACGACCCCGACGTGATCATCGTGCAGTACTGGGAGTACTTCGTCTACAACCAGTGGAACAACGTGCACGAGAGCGACTGGGAGAGCGCGCTGTTGGTGTTCGACGCCTCCACACCCGAGGCCGCGTTGGCGAGCGGTCCCACCGTCGTGTCCCTCAGCCAGCACTACGGCAACGAGCGTCGCGCGTGGGACGACGTCGAGCGACGAGGCGATCGGCCGGTCATCTACCCGGCGGCCGGCTCGCACGCCTTCTTCTACGAGCAGAAGTTGTGGTTCGGCATGAGTGGCGACGCCGGCTTCGGGTGCGACAGCACCGTCGCCCCGTCCACCGAGCTCGACCCCCGCGTCGACATGCTCCCCGCCGTCGGCACCACCGAGAACGGCTACGGATGGATGGGCTTCCAGGGACGGTGGGGCGAACGCGCCCCGACCATCAACGACAGCGAGGCCGGCCCCCAATACACCACCCAGTGGCGGCACCCGGTGCAGTACATCGACGCGGGCCGAGACGGCGCCGTGTCCGTCCCGCAGATCGACTTCGCCGGCGTGACGACGTTCTTCTGCTCCGCCACCGAATCGGTGTCGGCAGTGCTCAATCACCTGATGGACAACCTCCCCCTCCTGGTGGGGATCATCGTCGGCATCGTCGCCATCATCGTGCTCCTCGTCCGCCGCACTCGATGGCGCCCTGCGTCGGCCGAGCCGTTGCGGGCTCGGCGCCGCGGCGGTCAGATCGCGTCCGCATCGATCACGATCGTGCGCCGCCATTGGCGTCGCCTCCTTCCGGTCAGCGCCATCGCGCTCGCCGGCGGCATGCTCGCCGCGGTGCTCCAACCGTTGGTCATCGAGCACACGTTCCTCGGCAACCTGCTCGGTGACGGCCAACTGCACGGGCCGGTGGGCCTGCTCATCGCACTCGCGGCGGGCGTCATCGAGACCCTGGTGTTCATCCTGATCGCACTCGTCGTCGGCGTGCACATCACCCATCACCTCGACGAACCCCGCGTCGCCCACGAGGCCCGTGGCGCGTGGCGGAGCGGTGGCATCGCTCCCATGGCGGCGCTGATGGCGGCGTTCGCCTTCACCGGTGTGTTCGGGCTCGTGCTGGTGCCGATGTTCGCGACGGCTCCGGCCGCGGCGGTCGCAGAGGGTCTCGGCCCACGTGCTGCGCTGCGTCGGTCGCGCTCGCTCGGCAAGGGGCAGCGGTGGAGGGTGTTCTGCATCACGTTCCTGGTCCTCACCAGCACCGTGTTGCTCGCACCGTTGCTCGGCGTGCTCGCGCTGCTGCTCACCGGGAAGGTGTTCTGGGTGGCCAACGTCATCGCCGGCCTGGTCTACGCCGTCACGATCCCCTGGCTGGCGGTCGCCTCGTATCTGCTGTGGGCCGACCTCAGCGCCCGCGCCTCAGCGGCCGACCTGACGCCCGCCACCGCCGAACCCTGACACGTGCTCACCCTTGCGCAGAGCGCCAGAACGGGCACTCGGCACCCTTCTCCAGCGCTGTCACCTGAGATGTCCGCAGCGGACATCTCGCGTGCCTGCGCCGCCACGTCCAGGCGTTCTGGGCATGCCCAGTTGGGACGCGCCCTACCTGCCGCTATGCGTGCTGGACATCCAGGGCAGGTTCGGGCACTATGCGCCGATGGGGACGTGGGGTCGGGCAGCGGCGTTGGTGCTTCTTCTTGCGGCAACAGTGTCGTGTGGTGAGACTGGCTCGGCAGGCGGTTCGTCCTGCAACGCCCCCATCGACCGAGCGGCACGTAAGGGTGAATGCACGCTCGTCGACTGGGACGCTGTATCGGTCACCGAGAACACGATCGAATTGAAGTACTACGTCAACGAGCCGGGCTGCTCCCTCGATCTGAACCGGGTCGACGTCAGGGAGACTCAGGACGTGGTGACGCTGAGCGTCATCGTGGGCTTCGCTGGCGATGAAGGCGCTACTTGTCCAACGGCGTACGGCCCTCGCACGACAACTGTGAGCCTGTCGTCGCCTCTCGGAACGCGAACACTTCTCGGATGTCGACCGATCGGTTCGTTCGTCCCTGAGGGTGGATACAACGATCCGGCGCCCCGCGACCCCGAGTTCGACTGCGCCCCCAAAGGTTGACGGCGCATAGCTGCCGTTCTGCTCGCCCCGCGGGCGCACGACCGCTCGCTCATGTCGCGGGAATCCCACCGTTTCGGTCGTCTCGTCGCGACATGAACGAGCGAAACGGCGCTCTCGCCCGTCGAAGTCACACGGAAACGACCGAAACCGGTCGCATTCTTGTGACCTCGGTGAAGGTGCGGCTGCCGAATCGTCGCGCGAGCACGGAGCTGCCGTTCCGGGCGGTTTGGAAAGTGGGCCGACGACGGAGGCCCGGAGATCGCTCGGCGCTTCGCGACCACCTTCCTGTCATCCTTCGACCGGGGAATCGCCGGTCGAAGCATGACGAGAATGAGCCGTCGGGCGCGCTCAGATGTGCCGCGGCCGGCTGGCGGCTCAGAGGCTGATGGGTGAGCTGGGGCCGAGCGGGATGCCGAACACCCACCATGCGGTGAACAGCAGGATCCAGGCGATCGAGAGGGCGATGACGTACGGGATCATCAGCGCGACCACCGTGCCGATGCCGGCCTTCTTGTCGTAGCGCTGCGCGACCACGGTGATGAACGGCAGGTACACCATGAGCGGCGTGATGACGTTCATCGGCGAGTCGCCCACGCGGTAGGCGGCGAGCACCGTCTGCGGCGCCACACCGAGCCGGGTGAAGATGGGCACGAACACCGGGGCGAAGATGGCCCACTTGGGCACGACGCCCGGGATGATGATGTCGAGCAACAGGATGACGAGGATGAAGCCGATCAACAGCGGCAGCGCCCCGAAGCCCGAGCGCTCGAGCAGGTGGGCCATCTCGACGGCGGCCACTCGCGGCATGTTCGTGTAGTTGAACAGGGCGATGAACTGGCTGATGATCAACAGCATGAACACCAGACCGGACAGCCCGGAGAACGTCTTGGTGACCCCGGTGATGACGTCGTTGCTGCTGGTGATCGTCTTCGCGCCGACCCCGTAGCAGATGCCGCACACGAGGAAGATGAGCGTGATGATGAAGATCAGGCTGGCCATGAACGGCGTGTTGCCGATGAGGTCGCCCGTGGCCGGGTCGCGCAGCGGCGCGCCGCTGGGCAGCGTGAGCAGCAGGACCATCACGACCATGCCGAGCAGGCCGTACATCGAGTACTTCAGGCCGCGGGCCTCGGCGGCCTCGGCGTCGGCTTCCGCGTCGGCGTCCACGGCACCGTCGTCGGAACCGACCAGCGCGTAGACGGGATCACCGATGGACGGGTCGTACTTGCCGAGGCGTGGCTCGACGATGCGCTGCGTGACGACGACCGCGACGATGGCCAGGATGATCGACGACGCGATGCCGAAGTAGAAGTTCGCCGTCACCTCCAACGGTTTGCCGCCCGAGCCGATGGCCTCGTTGGTGATCTCGGTGAGCATGCTGTCGACCGGCGTGATGAGCAGGTTCACGCCGAAGATCGCACCGACACCCGCGAAGCCGGCAGCGAGGCCGGCGAGCGGATGTCGCCCGAGCGTGAGGAACGCCACCGCGGCGAGCGGGATGAGGATCAGGTAGCCGGCGTCGGACGCGACGCTGGAGAGCACGCCGACGAAGATGATCGCGAACGCGATGATGCGCCGTGGCGCCACCTTCACCAGCTTGCGGATGAGCGCAGCCATCAGGCCGGCGTGCTCGGCGACACCGACGCCCATCATCGCCACGAACGTCACCGCCACCACCGAGAACCCGGCGAAGTTGCTGACGAAACCGGAGAAGATGTAGCGGATGCCGTCGACGCTGATGAGGCTGCGGATCTCGAACGTCTGCTGCTGGATGGTGTAATCCGGCAGGTCGACGATCTTCCCCGAGTCGATGTCGTACGGCACGATGGAACCGCCGAGCTGATCGCGGATGAGCTCGAGCTGCGCCTTCGGGATGGGCACGGCCACGTCCTCGGTGACCGAGATGTTGAACCACGACAGCACGAGGGACAGCACCATCACCCCGAGGATGAGGTACAGGAACATGATCACCGGATGCGGGACCTTGTTGCCGGCCTTCTCGATGCCGTCGAGCATCTTCTCCGAGAACGACTTCTTCGTGGGCGTCAACGCCGCGGCATCGCTGGACATGGGGTGGCTCCCGATCAGTTGAAGTTGCGGAGGAACTCGGTGACGAGGCGGACACCGGCGCCCGTGCCACCCTTGCTGTGGTACGGCTTCGTCGGCGCGTCGAGCCAGGCGGTGCCGGCGATGTCGAGGTGCGCGAACGGGTACTTGCCGGCGAACGCCGACAGGAACGCGCCGGCGGTGATGCTGCCCGCGCCACGGCCGGCGAGGTTCTTCAGGTCGGCGACCTCGCTCTTCACCATCTGGTGGTATTCGTCCCACAGCGGCAGCTGCCACGCGCGATCGCTCGAGGCAGTGCCTGCGGCAACGAGGCGGTCGGCCAGCGACTGGTCGGTGGCCATCACGGCCGTGGCGACGTTGCCGAGGGCGATGATCACCGCACCGGTGAGCGTGGACAGCTCGATGATGGCCGACGGCTTGTACCGGCCGGCGAAGTGCAGACCGTCGGACAGGATGACCCGGCCTTCGGCATCGGTGTTGAGGATCTCGATCGTCTTGCCGCTGAGCGTCGTGACGACGTCGCCCGGGCGGTAGCTGCGACCGCTGGGCATGTTCTCGGCCGACGGCACGAGGCCGACGAGGTGGATGGGCAGGCCCAGCTCGGCGACGGCCTGCATGGTGCCGAACACGGCGGCGCTGCCGCCCATGTCGTTCTTCATGGACTCCATGCCGTCGGCAGGCTTGATGTTCAGGCCGCCCGAGTCGAACGTGAGGCCCTTGCCCACCAGGCACACCGTCGGCACGCCCTTCAGCTGCTTGCCGTACTCCATGATGATGAAGCGGGGCGGGCTGTCCGAGCCCTTGCCGACGGCGAGGATGCCACCGAACCCCTCCTTCTCGAGGCGGACCTCGTCGTACACGGTGACCTCGATGGAGGGCATGCGCTCGCCGAGCTCGACCGCGCGTTGCGCCAACTGCGGCGGGGTCTTCTCGACGCCGGGCGTGTTGACCAGGTCGCGGGCGAGGTTCGTGCCACCGGCGATGGCCTGCCCGACGGCGATGCCGTCGCCGAGCGCCTTCACCTGCTTGCCCGTGACCACCGTGACCGACGTGATCTCGTGCGTCTCGGCATCGCTGATGCCGGTGCGGCCGCCGAACCAGCGATACGCGCCGAGCTCGAGCCCCTCGGCGATGGCCTGGCCGAGGGGCGCGGCGGCGACGGCGATGTCGCTCGGCACGCCCAGCGACACCTCGGCGACCTGCGCGCTGCCGCGCCTGACGAATGGCCGTGGCGACAGCCTGGCGGACGCGTTCCGCGTCGACGGCCTTCTTCGCCCCGAGCCCCACGAGCAGCACCCGGCTGGGCGTGCCCTTCGTGCGCGGGTAGACGACGAGCGTCTGGTTCGCGGCACCGGTGAAGTCACCCGCCTCGAACGCAGCGGCCACCGCCTTGGGCAGTACGGCGCCTTCGTGGACGGCGACGATGGCGAGCGATGACGGCGTCGAGAGGACGTCGCCGGAGCGGACGGAGATCTGCATGAGGGGCCTTTCGTTCGGAGGGCGAACAGTGCGAAGTTACTCAACTTTTCGTCCCGGGGCGATCTCCTGCTCGGAGGCGGTCACCGCGCTGACACGCAGTAATGTCCGCCCGATGGCCGAGAGCACGATCACGTTCATCATCCTCGGCGTCGCCGTGGTGTTGTTCGTGTGGAACCGGCTCCCGGTCGAGGCGGTCGCGCTGGGCGTGGCGCTGTCGCTGTGGGCCACCGACATCCTCACCATCGAGCAGGCCGTGGGCGGGTTCGGCGAGACCACGATCCTGTTCATCGCGTCGCTGTTCGTGGTCAGCGAGGGCCTCGACTCCACCGGTGTCACCGCCTGGGCGGGCCAACAGCTCATCGCCAAGGCGGGCACCAGCCGTACCCGCCTGCTCGTGTTGATGATGCTCCTCGTCGCCCTGCTCACCGCCGTCATCAGCGTCAACGGCGCCGTCGCGGCGCTGGTCCCGATGGTGGTGGTCATCGCCGTCCGGCTCGGACGCGTGCCGTCGAAACTGATGATGCCGCTGGCCTTCGCGGCGCATGCCGGTTCGATGCTCGCCCTCACCGGCACCCCGGTGAGCGTCATCACCTCCGAGGCCGCCAACGACGCCGGGTTCGGGCGCTTCGGCTTCTTCGAGTTCACCATCGTCGGCGTGCCGCTCGTCATCGGCGCGATCGCCATCGTCGTGCTGTTCGGTGACCGACTGCTCCCCGACCGCACACCGGACTCCATCCCACCCGACCTCAGCCGTCTCGCCCGCCTGCTCGCCGAGCAGTACGCGATCGACCATTCGATGGTCCGCCTGGTGGTCGGCGAGCGGTCGCCCCTCGTCGGCCGACAGCGCACGGCGTTGCCCGCCGACATCACCGGTGTGCAGCGACCGGGCACCATCGGCGCGGACCCCGGCGGCCTCGACCCCACCGACATCGTGCGCGTCGGCGACGTGCTGGTCGTGTCGGGCGACGACCAGACCATCGACGCACTCTGCGCTCGCTACACGCTCACCTACGCGCCCACCACGGTCGAACAACCCGCCGACGACCAACTGCTCGACCGCGACATCGGTGTCGCCGAGGTCGTCGTACCGCCGCGCAGCGAGCTCATCGGCGTCCGCGTCTTCCCCGGCATGGTCTTCAGCGGCAGCCAGGTGGTGGTGCTCGCCGTGCAGCGCAACGGCGCCGAGGTCCGCGACGGCGACACCGTCCTCGCGACGGGCGACACCCTGCTCGTGCAGGGAACGTGGTCGTCGCTCGAGCAGAACCTCGACGACGGCCGAGTGCTCGTCGTCGACGACCCCGGCCTCATCCGCCGCCAGGCGGTGCCGCTCGGCATGGGAGCGAAGCAGGCGCTGGTCATCGTCGGCCTGATGGTCGTGCTGCTCGCCACCGGTGCGGTGCCGCCCGTGGTGGCCGGTCTGCTCGCCGCCGGTGCACTGGTGCTCACCAACGTGGTCCCGCTGCCACGCGCCTACCGCTCCATCTCGTGGACCACCATCGTGCTGGTCGGCGGCATGACACCGCTGAGTGTGGCCATGCAGCAGACCGGCGCGGCGCAGAAGCTCGCCGACGGCCTGGTGAACCTGGTCGGCGACCACGGGCCCTACGCGCTCGTCGCCGGGCTGTTCGTCCTCACCGCCGTGATGGGGCAGCTCATCAGCAACACGGCCACCGCGCTGATCGTCATCCCCATCGCGGTCACCGCCGCGGCGCAGATCGACGTGTCGGCGCGGCCCGTGCTCATGTCGGTCAACATCGCTGCTGCTGCGTCGTTCCTCACCCCTGTCGCCACGCCGGCCAACCTGATGGTCATGGGTCCAGGTGGCTACAAGTTCGGCGACTACTGGAAGCTCGGTCTGTGCCTGATGACCCTCTTCGCCGTGGTCTCGATCTTCTACGTCCCGCTGTTCTGGTCGTTCTGACGAGGCCGTGACGATGCCGAGCGCCGCGGATCCCGACTTCGAGTCGCTCGCGCTGCGGCGCTCGATCGTCACCACGGCCGTCCTCGGTTCGATGGGCGTGGTCTGGGGCATCACCACCGGATCGCAGATGATCCTGCTCGATGGCGTGTACGCGGTCATCGGCATCGCCGTCTCGTGGTTGCTGCTGCGCGCCTCGGCGATGGCCGCAGCGGGCCCGAGCACCCGCTTCCCGTATGGCCGCGAAGCAGTGACGCCGCTCGTCATCGGCGTGCAGGGGTTCATCCTGCTGGCGACCTTGCTCTACGCGCTCGTCGAGGCCGTGTTCACCATTCGCGACGGTGGCAGCATCGTCAGCCCCGGACCCGCAATGGTCTACGCCGTCAGCACCACGATCGCATCGCTCGTGTTCTGGAACTGGATCCGCGCCCGCAACGCAGGGCTCAGACCTGTTGATCGCCGAGACCACCGGCTGGCGCGTCGCCGCGTTCCGCGGTGTCGGCATGTCGGTCGGCTTTCTGTTGCTGTGGGCGCTCACCGACTCGTCGTGGGACGGTGCCGCGCCGTACGTCGACCCCGTGATGGTGGTCGTCACGTGCGCGGTCTTCCTCGCTTCGCCCGTTCGGATGGTGCGCTCGACCATCCTCGAGTTGCTCGAGGGCGCTCCCCCGGCCGAGGTGCAGGCACCGGTGCTCGACATCGTGCGCGACGTGTTCCGCGAGTTCGACATCGACGAACCGGTCGTGCGCATGACCAAGGTGGGCAAGAAGCTCTACGTCGAGATCGACGCCGAGGTGCGGCCCGACGCCACCGTCGCCGACGAGCACCGCGTGCGTTCCGCCGTGCGCGACCGCCTTCGCGCCCTGCCACTCGACGTGTGGCTCAACTTCGAACTGATGCCACCAGGCGCCACCGAGCCCACTCCGCCGGGCTGACGCAGCACCGCCCCGGTCGACGTGGCCGAGGTATGGGACCCACGGTGCCGGGGTAGACTCCACACACCTCGGAAGATTCGCCTCGTTTGGGCAGGACGGCGTCACGCTGTCGCCCCGTGCAGGCTCGACGTCTCCTCCCCGACCGTCCCTGGAGGACCTGTGTTTCGCGACCCCGTACTCACCGACCCGACCGCTGCCAGCGGCTCCCACCCGGTCCGAATCGGGCTCATCAGCACCTACCCCCCGACGCACTGCGGGCTGGCGACGTTCTCCGCGGCGCTCGTCCGCCAGTTCCGTCACGCCGGCCATCACGTCGCCGTGGTCTGCCTCGACGACGGCAAGAACGACGCGACCGTCGGCGGCGTGGTGGTCGCACGACACGTCAACGGCGCACCCGGCGCCGTGCAGCACACGGCCGAGGCGCTCCGCGACTGCGATGTCGTCGTCGTCCAGCACGAGTTCGGCATTTTCGGCGGTGCCGACGGTGACGAGGTGCTGGCGATCATGGATGCGCTCGACGTGCCCGTCGTGGTCGTCGCGCACACGGTGCCGCTGCACCCGACCGCCCATCAGGCGGAGGTCCTCACCGCCGTCTGCCACCGCGCCGCGCAGGTGGTGGTGATGACCGACACGGCCCGCGAGCGGCTCATCGGGGGCTACCCGGTGGATGCCGACTCGACCATCACCATTCCCCACGGTGCCGCGTCGCCGACACCCGTGCCCACCGACGCCCGGGCGCAGACGCACACGCGCCGGCCACAGCTGCTCACGTGGGGCCTCCTCGGCCCCGGCAAGGGCATCGAGCACGTCATCGCCGCGCTCGCCCTGCTCGACCGGCGCGGCGTCGCACCGCACTACACCGTCGCGGGCATCACCCACCCCAACGTCCTGCGCACACAGGGCGACCATTACCGCATGGGACTCATCGAACAGGTGCGCAACGCCGGGCTGGAAGGTCGCGTCACCTTCGACGCCACCTATCGCGATGTTCCTGAACTGACCCGATTCGTCGCCAGTGCATGGGCCGTGGTGCTGCCGTACGACAGCCGGGATCAGGTCACCTCGGGCGTCCTGGTCGATGCGATCGCCACGGGTCGTCCGGTCATCGCCACGGCGTTCCCTCACGCGCTGGAGTTGCTGGGGAGCGGCGCGGGGATCGTGGTGCCGCACGGCGACGTGGAAGGTCTTGCCGCGGCCATCGACCGCATGTTCAGCCGACCCACCGTGCGCGCCGAGATGGCGGCGGAAGCGGCCCGCCTCGCACCCGATCTGCTCTGGCCGAACGTAGCTCGCCGCTACCTCGACCTGTTCGAGCACGTGCGCCGGCTCACCCCCTCGGTCGCCCGTTGATCGACGATCGGATCTTCTCCCATCTCACTGCGATGAGCGACGCACGAGGTCTGTTCGAGCACGCCGACGGCCTCGAGCCGCGCCTCGATCACGGCTACTGCACGGACGACAACGCTCGTCTGCTCACCATCAGCTCGCTGCACGACGACATCGGCGCGCCACATGCCCTCAGCCGCATGTCGTTGCGGTTCGTCCGTGAGGCACAGATGCCCGACGGCAGCACGCGCAACCGCATGGACACCGATGGCCGATGGACCGACCTGGCGACCACCGAGGACTGTTGGGGCCGCGGCCTGGCCGGCCTGGGCAACGCGGCAGCGCACCACGACAACCCGACGATCCGCAAGTGGGCGATGCGCGGCTTCGAGCGCGGCGCGCGCCGACGCTCCGAATGGCCGCGTGCCATGGCCTTCGCCGCCATCGGCGCAGCCGAGGTGGCCTCGGTCGCGGCCACCCACCACGAAGCTCGCGCCCTGCTGCGGGCCACGGTCGAGACCATCGGCCCGCTCCCGTCGACGGGCACGTGGTGCTGGCCCGAACCGCGGCTGCGCTACGCGAATGCCACCCTGGCCGAGGCGTTGATCGCCGCCGGCGCCGTGCTCGGCAACCGTCGCGCGCTGCAGCAGGGATTGGACATGCTGCACTGGTTGCTCGAACTCGAGATGGCCCCCGGACACCTCTCGGTGGTGGGCCACCACGGCCGCGGCCCGGACGACGACGGACCACAGTTCGACCAGCAGCCGATCGAGGTGGCGGCGATGGCCGACGCCTGCTGGCGGGCCCTGCGAGTGACCGACGACCCGCACTGGGCGCTCGGCATCGGCGCCGCCGACGCCTGGTTCCGTGGCGAGAACGACTCGGGCTTGACGATGTTCGACGATGTGTCGCGGGGCGGCTACGACGGGCTGCACGCCGATCGCGTGAATCGGAACCAGGGTGCGGAATCCACACTCGCGTACGTCACGACGACGTACCGCGCGGCACAGATGCAGAGGGTCGGATGAAGGTCGCCATCACCGAGACCGGGATCGAGCTGCGACCGGACCATCACCGCGTCGTGGCCCGCCTGTTCGTACCCGGACGCGAGGACGTGGGGCCTGGCGACTCGCGCGCCGGCGCCGTGCTCGATCGCATCATGCAGCTGTCCGACGACGCCGTGGACGCGGCGATGATCGACATCGACGCGCGGTTCGCCACCCGCCACCGCGACCTGCACGGCACGTTCCGTGACCACGCCGACGAGCTGGCATCGATGATGCCTGCGGACGCATCCGTCGGCGAGGCGCGTCGCCTGTTGATCGGCGCGACGTTCACCCACGAGTTCGCGGTCGAGGGCGCCGCCCTGTGCAACCCGTCGCTCGTCCTGCTGCCCGACGACGACGACGACGCGGTCGAGCCGGCTCGCGCCGGTTCGTGATGAGCGTGCGCGGCATCGGCGAAGGTCACCGGTCGTCGATCGGCTTCCGCACCGGCGCGATCGGCGACGACGGCACCGTCGCGATGGATGCGCCTGGGCGCTTCCCGGTCATCGCCGCGGCGCAACCCGGCCTGCACCGACGCTCGGTCTTCCACGTGCACCTGGATTCGCTGGGCGACGACAACGAGAACGCATCGTTCGCGCTCGACTCACTGGATGAGGTGTTCTCCGACGAGGACCTGTTCGAGCGAACCATCGAGCTCCGATCGGAACGGTCCACCCGACGGAACACCACCAGAACCGTCGAGCACCTGACCGCGCTGGCACGGTCGTCGTACCGCGTCGAGTTCGATCCGACGACGAAGATCTCCGAGCGCGTGCTGTGGCCCCACTCGCCGGCCGAGTCGCAGGGGATGGAGGATGCTCGATTCGTACGCTTCACCGACGACGACGGCAGCTCCACCTACTACGGCACGTACACCGCGTTCGACGGCACCCACATCAGCCAGCACCTCCTGCAGACCGACGACTTCCGGGTGTTCGACGTGTCACCCACCGCAGGCGATGCGGCCAAGGGCAAGGGACTCGCGCTGTTCCCGCGCAAGATCGCCGGGAAGTACGTGGCGCTGTCCCGCTCGGACCGCGAATCGAACTCCGTCGCGATCTCGGACGATCTGCGTTGCTGGCCGACGTCGGAGGTCGTGCAGCTCCCCGAGCAGACGTGGGAGCTGATGCAGCTCGGCAACTGCGGCTCACCGATCGAGACCTCCGCCGGATGGTTGGTGCTGACGCACGGGGTGGGAGCGATGCGCACCTATGCGCTCGGCGCGATCCTGCTGCAACTGGACGACCCCACCGTCGTCCTGGCGTCGTGCACCGAACCGTTGATGACGCCCGACGAGCATCGACGCGACGGGTACGTGCCGAACGTGCTGTACACGTGCGGCGCCGCTGCGGTGGGCGACACCCTGGTGATGCCGTACGGCATCGGCGATCAGATGATCGGCGTCGCCACGCTGTCGATCGAGTCGCTGCTCGCCTCGATGACGCCGAGCTGACCGCCGACCGGATGGCCGGAACCGAACGAGGCGATGTGGAGCTCGCCCCCTCGCGCACCTAGCCTCGGTCGACGTGCCGACCTCTCCCACCGCCGCGTTCTCCATCACCCTCGACTGCCGCCTCGACAACGTGCCCGGCACGCTGGGTCGCCTGTGCAGCGCCATCGGCGAAGCGGGTGGCAACATCGGCGCCCTCGACGGCTTCGACGTGCGCGGTCCCGAACTGCGCCGCTGCCTGGTGGTGCACTGCCGAGACGAGGCCCACCAGCAGAAGGTGGTCGACGCCGTCCACGCGCTGAACGGTGTCACCCTGGTCGACTGGTGGGACCGCACGTTCCGCATGCACGAGTCGGGCAAGATCGAGACCGGCACGCTCGCTCCGGTGAACGACCGCGACGACCTGTCCATGGCGTACACGCCCGGCGTCGCCCGGGTCTGCATGGCGATCCACGACGACCCGGCGCTCTCGCACCGCTACACGATCCGTAAGAACACGGTTGCGATCGTCAGCAACGGCACGGCCGTGCTGGGGCTGGGCGACATCGGCCCCGAGGCGGCGATGCCGGTGATGGAGGGCAAGGCGCTGCTCTTCAAGGAGTTCGGCGGCGTCGACGGCTTCCCCGTGTGCATCAACGCGCGCACCGCCGACGAGGTGGTCGACTTCGTGCAGCGCATCGCACCGACGTTCGGCGGCATCAACCTGGAGGACATCAAGGCACCCGAGTGCTTCGAGATCGAAGAGCGCCTGAAGGCCAGCCTCGACATCCCCGTGTTCCACGACGATCAGCACGGCACCGCGGTCGTCACCCTCGCCGCGCTGTGGAACTCGCTGAAGATCACCGGCAAGAAGATGGAGGACCTGTCGGTCGTCATCGCCGGCATGGGTGCGGCCGGCGTCGCCATCGGCAAGATCCTCATCAACGCCGGAGTCGGCGAGATCGTCGGTTGCGACCGCACGGGCGCCGTGTACTCGGGCCGCGGCGACCTGAACGTGGCCAAGGAGTGGTTCGCCCAGAACACCAACCCGTCGCGCAAGATGGGCACCATCGGCGAGGTGCTGCACGGCGCCGACGTCTTCGTCGGGGTCAGCGGCCCCGACCTGATCACTGCCGCGGACCTGCGCACGATGGCGCCGAATCCGATCGTGTTCGCGATGGCCAACCCGAACCCCGAGATCCGGCCCGAGCACGCCGACGGGCTCGCCGCCGTCATGGCCACCGGGCGCAGCGACTACCCGAATCAGATCAACAACGTGCTGGCGTTCCCGGGCATCTTCCGCGGCGCGCTCGACGCGGAGGCCACCGACATCACCGAGAACATGAAGCTCGCCGCTGCCGTGGCGATCGCCGAGTCCGTCAGCGAGGCCGAGTTGTCACCGCAGTTCGTGGTGCCGTCGGTGTTCGACCGGTCCGTGGTCGATCGCGTCGCGCCCGCGGTGAAGGCCGCTGCCATCGCCGATGGCGTGGTGCGCACGCACCGATGACCGACGGCTATGGCGCAGGCGCCGTGCTGCGACGCACCACCAGTTCGGTGGGCAGCACGCGGTGATCGGTGCGCTGGGCGACTCGACCATCGATCGCGTCGCGCAGCAGTGCCGTCGCCTCGTGACCCTTGCGGGCCACGTCCTGGCGAACGGTCGTCAACGGCGGATGTGATCGGACCGCGAACGCGGCGTCGTCGAAGCCGACGACGCTGAGGTCGTCGGGCACGTCGAGACCGGCGTCGCGGGCCGCCTGCACGGCACCGAGCGCGATGCGGTCGGAGTACGCCAACACCGCGGTGGGCCGTTCGGCCACCGGCAGTCGCAGGAACCAGCCCGCCGCCTCGTAGCCAGCGGCTTCGGTGCTCTCCTCGGCGTTGACGAGGAACGGTGTCACGCCCGCCGGCCCGAGGGCGTCGAACCATCCGGCCATGCGCTGCTTCGTCGTGTATGCCGCATCGGGCAATGCGGCCAGGTCGGCGATGCCGTTCTCGTCGGCCAGGCGGGTGATCACGGCGATCCGGCGGTGTCCGAGGTCGACCAGATGTTGCGCCGCCGCTCGCGCTCCCCCACGATCGTCGACGTTGATGCACGGGTAGCCCTCGACGGGCTCCTGGTCGACGAACGCCAACGGCAAGCCACGCCGACGCAGCCAGCCGACAGCCTCGGATGTCGCACCGCATGCGTAGACCACTGCGCCGTCGAGCGGGATGTCGCGGGTGGGCACCAGGTCGCCGTGCGCCTTCGAGCCGAGCAACGTGAGCCCCCGGCCCGACTCGGCCAGTTCGTCGGCGATGGCCGCGAGGAAACGGGTGGCCACCTCGTCGACGAAGGCGTAGTGGAGTCGGTCCGTGAAGACCAGACCGACCGTGCCGACCGAACCCCTGGCCAACGCACGTGCCGCCGGATCGGGCCCGGAGTAGCCGAGCCGCGTGGCCGTGGCCAGGACCCGGTCGCGCAGCTCGGCCGACAGTTGGTCGGGCCGGGAGAACGCGTTCGACACCGTCATGCGGCTGACGCCGAGCTCGTCGGCGATCGTCTGCAGCGTCACTCGGGTCACGCCACCATTCTGCAACCATCGGTCGCGGCGGCACCGACTTTGGCGGTGTGCGTCGCGGACCGTGCTGCGGCCGCCGTCACCGGCCGACGCAGCGAGGGGGTCTGCGTCGAGCCGGCGCGGCGGGTGCGCCATGCTGCGGCGAGCCGCTGCAGGCGGGTGGGGCGATCGATCAGCACCGGCGCATCGGGCAGTGCGCTGAAGGCGGTGATGTCGCGCATCGAGGTGGTCGAGAGATGGGTGAGTACGTGGTGGACATCCATGTGCGTGTCTCCGTGATCGGGTCTGTACCGGTACAGTACGCCGAGTTCTCTGTACCGGTCAAGAGTCGTGCAGCATGACGTTCGTCACGCCACGATCGTCCCCCTCGGCGGACGTGCGCTCGTCAAGCGCCGGTCACGCCATCCTCAACTTCTCGTGCCGAACGGCCGATGAACTGACCGTGGATCCACACCAGCGAACCCCGCGCGGTGCCCAACGGTTCGACCCGATGAGCGCCACCTGGCCGATCATCGTGCTCGACGTCGCCTGGGTGACCCTGTTGTCGTTGGTCAGTTGGCTCGTCGTCTCGACCGCCGTCGACGGCACCGTCGCCCGAGCAGTCGCGTTCGTCGTCGTCGCCGGACTCGTGCTGTTCGTGTGCACCGCGCTCCCCCTTCGCTACTTCCTGCTGCGCCAGCGCGACGAGGCGCGCGACCGCGAGTCGCTGCTCAGCGCCGAGAGCGACCGTCGCGAGTTCGAGAGCCGTCTGGTGCGAGCGCTCGACATGGCCGCCGATCAACGCGCTGCCGTGTCGGTCGCCGTCGAGGCGGTCACGTTGCTCAGCCCGAGCGTGTGCGGCGAACTGTTGCTCGCCGACTCCAGCAAGGCACACATGCAGTCCGTCGGCACCACGCCGCCCACCGAGTGCGGGAGCGCGTGCCACTGCGACGTCGCCACGCCGAGCGGCTGCCCGGCCGTGCGGTCGGGGCATGCGATCCACCATGAGGACAGCCGCCTGCTCGACGCCTGCCCGAACCTGCGCCACCGGGGGGTCGACGCGCTGTCGGCGCTGTGCGTCCCGGTGAGCGTGGCCGGTTCGAGCGTCGGGGTGCTGCACCTCGTCCGCAGCGCCGATGCACCCTTCGACGCCCGAGAGATCGCCGGCCTCACCACGGTCGCCAAGATGACCGGGTCGCGCATCGGCATGGTCACCGCGATGGCGCAGAGCCAGCTGCAGGCGAGCACCGACCCCCTGACCGGTCTGCTGAACCGGCGCAGCCTGGAGAACGAGGTCCGCACGCTCATGCAGCAGGGCGAGCCGATCGCCGTGATCCTCGCCGATCTCGATCACTTCAAGGTGCTCAACGACACGCACGGCCACGACGCCGGCGATCGCGCGCTGCGAACCTTCGCGCGTGTGCTGCGTCGTGCCGTCCGCGACGCCGATCTGGTCTGCCGTTACGGCGGCGAGGAGTTCATCGTCGTGTGCCCCGGCTCCGACAAGTTCACCGCTGCGCTCGCGTTCGACCGCGTGCGGTTGGAACTGGAGGCGACGCTCGGCGACGGGCGCACTCCCCCGTTCACGGTGTCGGCCGGCATCGCCGACAGCACCGACACCGACGACTTCACGGACATGATCACGCTGGCCGACATCGCACTGCTGCAGGCGAAGTCGGACGGCCGCAACCGCAGCCAACTCGCCCTGCAGGGCTGAGCCGAGAATCCGCTCAGAGCGAGTCGGCGAAGCCCTTGATGTCGCGCAGCGTGGCGTTGTAGACGTCGGGCATGGCCATCTCGAAGAGGCAGTCGCCCGCGTGGCAGGTGCCGTTCACGGTGCGCGCCGTCACCGGCACACCCGCAGCGGCGAGCTTGCGGTAGTAGGTGAGCCCCTCGTCGCGCAGCGGGTCGAGTTCGTTCACCGAGATGACGTGCGGTGGCAGGCCGCCCAGGTCGTCGGCCGTCGCGTGGTACGGCCACGCCAGCGGATTGGTCGAACTCTCGCGGCTGGGGTCGTACAGCATCGCCATCACGCCCATCTGCTCGCAGCTGAGGAAGTACCCGTCGTTCTCGAACAGCGACGTCAGTTCGGCCACCGGCGACTCGTAGGCGTTGGAGATGTACGGGCACTGCGCGTACACACCGTCGATGAGGCCGAGATGACCGTCGCGCTTGGCCTTCAGGGTGGTCGCGAGCGTCAGGTTGCCACCACCCGATTCACCCGACACGACGATGGTGGTGACACCGAGTCGTGCCTTCTGGTCGGCGAACCACTGCAGCGCCGACGTGCAGTCGTTCAGACCTGCGGGGAACGGGTGCGGGCCCAGCTTGCCGCTGGCGTTGCGGAACTCGACGCCGCACACCACCATGCCGGACACCGCGAGGTGGTCGCGCCAGCGCTGGTACGAGCTGCCGGTGGCCTCGAGGATCGTCATGCCACCGCCGTGCAGGTGCAGCAGCCCCGGCAGTGGGCCGGTCGCGCCTTCGGGCCGATGGAGGTACAGCGTGATGTCGTTGCCGTCGACACCCTTGATGACCTCGATGCTGCGCTCGACCCCGGCGACGGGATCGAGCGGCGCCGTGAACATCGAGAACGCCATGTCGAACGCGGCCTCGGCCATCGTGTTGAACTCGTGCAGCGCATCCAGCGGCGTGTCCACCGTGACGGGCTGCGGCGGCGTGCGGTCGGCCAGGCCGATGGGCATCATCGCCGCGATCATGCGCGGGTCGGCCCGCGGATCGGTGGCGAGCGTCAGGTCCGGGTTGCCCAGTCGGCCAGGCAGATTCGGAACGGTCATGAGATCCCTCGTTTCCCCCAGCGCGGCCCCCGCCGCGTGGCGCGACCCTAGCCGTGCGGGACGTTGACCGAGGCGCGACGATGCAGCCATGAGATCATCGCCATCGCGCCGCCGAGTCGGTTCGTCGATGGTCTGTGTGGCGGCGACGCTCCTCGCCGCGTGCGCATCCGACGGTCGATCGACCACCACTCGTGTGCCGGAATCCACGACGTCGATCGAGACCACGTCGTCGACGGCCACCACCACCTCGCCTCCGACGCTCGCACCCACGACGACGATGTCGCCCGATCCGCACTTCGAACCGTCGTGCCACGACCAGTCGACCGAGCGCGACCCGGAAGGACCGGACGACGACCCGGCACTCGAGCCACTCGGTGTCGTCGGCGACCACCCGGTACTCGAGGTCCAACTGCCGACCGCGGTCTCCGGGACCGAGGTGCCGGCCGAGGACCCGATCGCGGGAGCCGTGCGCATCCCCCGCGGCCTCTTGCTGACCGTCGGCGCACCGTCCAGCGGGTGGTTCCCTGGCGGCGCCGTCGCTGCGGTCGATCTCGATGGCGCCGTGCGCTGGGTTCGCTGTCTCAACGACGGGCTCGCCACGGCGCTCGTGGCGCCACTCGACCAGCAGCCCGACCGACTGCTCATGGGAACGTCGAAGTTCGTCGACGACGCGACCACGTACTCCTGGCAGGTGATGTCGCTCGCCAACGGCGACACCCTCGGCTCGCTCGACGACCTCGTCGCCGATGCCGGACTGGCCGGCGCCGCCGCTTCGAACCGACAGTTGATCCTCGCCGAGCGTGGTGTCGCCGTGTTCGCTCCTCCCACCGAGCACGTGCTGGACGTGGCCGTCGACGGACTCCTCCGGCTCGACCTCGCCACGTGGACGGTGTCGACCACCACCTTTCCGCCCGAGTTCGACGGCCACACGGCCGGCGAGTTCGAGCTCGGGCTCGGCACTGACGGCAGCCTGTTGCGCATGGGTCGGTTGCTCGTGTCGCAGCTCCGCGTGCCGCAGTCGGTGGAGGTGGACGGTGAATGGAGCACCGACGAGCGGTTACGTCGATCGGTGTGGGGGCCGGTCGTCGACGCCTGGTACGGCCCGGACGGGGTGCTCCTCGCGTCGTGGGACGCCACCGGGTCCGTGCGCTGGTCGAGCGACGTAGCGGTTCCCGGGACGCGAGGGGTTCATGTACGCCCGCTCGGACGACGTCGTCGTGTCCGTGTCGTGCGGACCGTCCGGACGAGATCGTCCGCCTGCACCGACGAACGGCTGGTCGGGCTCGACGCCGACACCGGGCCGTGAGCTGCTGGTCGTTGCCAGGGTGGCGGATCGTCGGGCCGGTCGGCGACGGCGTCGCCTACGTCACCGACAGCGTCGCCCTGACCGGCGACGCGCAACCGAGCGCATGGTTCACGCTCGACACCGACACTGGGCAGCTCGCCGACTCACCCTCCTGGTCGGGCGTCGGCACGTTCCGCGACCGGATGTTGCGGCGAGTACGAGTACCACCACACCGACGCGCTCGGTGGAATTCTGGTGGCCGTCTCCGGACGCACCATGCGCGTCTGGTTCCCGCCCCGCTGACCGCTGACGACACCACGATCGTCACCCTCCTCTGACGGAACCTTGTGACACCCCTTGGTCTGATGGGGGCATGGATGTGCTCGGACGCGTCGGCGGCAGACCGCTCACCGATCTCGTCGTCGTCGCACGCCCGAACTCGCACCGCTCCTCGTCACCCGCTGCGTCCCTCCTCGCGTCATCCACAGATCGTCGCACGGCTCGAGAGATCGACGGCGGAGAGCCGTCGGTGTTCCCCGAAGACGAAGTCGCGAAGGCATCCAAGTCGTCGCTGAACAAGTCGACCAAGGTCCGCCAGCGCAAGAAGGCCTGCGACGACGTCCCCCAGTTGGCCGACGCATTGGCCAACGGCGACACCACCGGCGACCGAGTCGACACGTTCGCCAAAGCCACCAACGGGCTCACCCCCGACGAGATGGCCAAGGTCGCCGAACACGGCGACACCATCGCCGCCGCAGCCGCGAACTCGACCGAACGCCAGTACCGCGAAACGATCGAACGGATCATCGGCCGCGCCAAAGCCGACGACGGGCTCGACCAACTCGCCCGCCAACGCGCCAACTCCAGGTTCCGGTCATGGACCGGTGCCGACGGAATGTGGAACTTCGCCGGCCGCTACGACCCCGTCCGCGGCACCGAACTCGACGGCCGCATCCGCAACGCCATCGAGACCCTGTTCCACGGCACGACCCCCGACGACGCACCCACCGACCCGGTCGAACGACAAGAACACCTCGCCGCACTCGCCCTGCTGGCGTTGTCCGAGGGCAAGGGCACGTCCGGCCTGCCCGACGTGACGGTGTTGATCGACGAGAAGACCTTGGTCGACGGCTGCCGGCACGAACACACCGTCGTCGACGCAGGACTCGGACGCTTCGGGCTCCCCATCGAAACCGTCCGCCGCTGGGCCTGCCTCGGGACGGTGACCCCGGTCGTCGTCGGTGCGGACGGGGTGCGACTGTTCCTCGGCCGCGAGACCCGGTTGGCCAACCGGGCCCAACGACGCGCCCTGCGGGTGCTCTACCGGACGTGCGCCCTGTGCGACGTCCCGTTCGAGCACACCCAAGCCCACCACGTGTCCTGGTACGGGCTCGAGCAGGGCCTGACGGACGTCGACAACCTTCTCCCTCTTTGCGGCCGCCACCACCACCTCGTCCACGAAGGCGGCTGGCAACTCCACCTCGCCGCCGACCGCACCCTCACCATCATCCGACCAGGCGGCCACATCACCACCACCGGCCCACCCACCATCCGCGCCGCCTGAGCGGGGCGAACATCGCCGTCATCCGCTCGTGACACTTCGGCAACGTCGTCCTGTCACAGTCAGCCCATGCGAGGCACCCGCCCCATCCCCCCGGTCGATCGAGGCCCCACGCTGCAGCGGTGGGCTCGCGCCCTGCTGCGCCGGCCCGTCAGGGTGTTGTGGCCCACCCAGGTCACCGGCGCGGATCGCGTGCCGGCCACCGGCGCGGCGGTGCTCTGCCCGAACCACCTCAGCTTCTTCGACTCGGTGCTGATGATGCTGACGTTCGATCGGCCGGTGTACTTCATCGGCAAGAGCGACTACCTCGACCGCGGGCTCACCCGCCGCCTCTTCCCGGCGATGGGCATGATCCCCGTCGACCGCGACAGTGGGGCGAAGGCGATGATCGCTCTCGACGCAGCGACGTCCGTGCTGGCTCAGGGTGCGCTGCTGTGCATCTACCCCGAGGGCACTCGGTCACGCGACGGCTTCCTGCACCGCGGCCACACCGGCGCGGCGCGCCTTGCCATCGCCGCTGGTTGCCCGCTGCTCCCGGTGGGTCTGCGCGGCACGGCCGACGTGCAACCTCCCGGAGCCACGCTCCCCCGCCTGCGGCGTCGGTGCGCGGTCTCGGTCGGCGAGCCGGTGCTCGCCGAGGACTCGGACGGTTCACGCCGCCTGGTGGCACGAACCGCGATCGACGAGGTGATGCGCCGAGTCGCGCAACTGTCGGGCCAGGAGTACGTCCCCCACTACGCCCGCCGCCCCGAGCCGGATCAACCGGTGGCCGGCTCGGCGAGCCCGTACCTGCCCGCTCGTTCGTACGTGACGACCTGACGCAGCGAGCCTCAGTCGTCGACGTCGAGCGCGGTCGACAACGAACGATGCTCGTCGATCTGGAGTCGGAGCTCGTCGATCTTCCGTTCCGCGAGGGCGATCACGTCGGCGCCGGCGATGAAGCGACGAGGGGGTGGCTGCTCGCCGGCGATCGCCAGGATCGCGCGGGCCAGCTTGTCGGGGTCGCCGGACTGGCGGCCGTCCTGGGCCTGCCACCACGTCTGCTGCACGGCACTGCGTTCGGCATAGTCGTCGATGGTCACCTCGGGCCAGATGAGCGACTCGGGGCTGGCCAGGCCGGTGCGGAAGAAGCCCGGGTTGACGATCGTGGTGTGGATGCCGAACGGCTCGACCTCCTGCGCCAGTGCTCCCATCCAGCCCTCCAGCCCGAACTTCGACGCGGCGTACACCGACGAGTACTCGAAGGCCATCAGCCCCGCGCCCGACGAGATCGAGATCACGTGACCCGACCGCTGCCGACGCATGACGGGGAGCACCGCCCGAGTGACGTTCATCGGACCGAGCAGGTTCGTCGCCAGTTGCTGCTCGACCTGCTGCGGCGACATCTCCTCGAAGTAGCCCTTGAACGACGCACCCGCGTTGTTGATCAGCACGTCGATACGCCCGAAACGCTCGACCGCCGCGGCGACGGCCGCGGCGGACTCGTCGACGCTGACGACGTCGAGCCGCACCGCGAGCAGATGGTCCGATTCGCCGATCGCAGCCATGATCTCGTCGGGCCGTCGGCCGGTCGCGACGACGGCGTGACCAGCGTCGAGCGCCGCCCGGGTGAACGCAGCACCCATGCCGCGCGCCGCCCCGGTGATCATCCACACTCGCTGGTCGGTCATCGTCGGCGCCTGCTCAGTTCACGTTCCGCGTCGCGGCCCTCCCAGTACGGCGCGCGCAGGTCCTTCTTCAGGATCTTGCCGGTGGGGTTGCGGGGCAGTGCGTCGACCCAGTCGACGCTGGTGGGGCACTTGAACGTGGCCAGGCGCTCGCGGGCGTAGTCGATGATCTCCTGCTCGGTGACGTCGAACCCGGCCTTCTTCACGACCATGGCCTTGGCGGTCTCGCCCCACCGCTCGTGGGGCACGCCGATGACGGCGACGTCGGCGATGGCCGGATGGCCCATCAGCACGTTCTCGACCTCGGCCGGGTACACGTTCTCGCCGCCGCTGACGATCATGTCCTTCACCCGGTCGTGGATGTAGAGGTAGCCGTCGGCGTCGAGGTAGCCGGCATCGCCGCTGCGGAACCAGCCCTCGGCGTTGATCGCTCTTCGCCGTCTCCTCGGGCATGTTCCAGTAGCCCTTCATGATCTGCGGCGCAGCGGATCCAGATCTCGCCGACCTCACCCTGCGGGCACTCGCCGCCGCGTGTCGGGGTCGACGATCCGCAGCTCCACGCCGGGGCCGGGCAGGCCGCAGCTGCGCAGGCGGTGGCGGTTCGGGCCGGCCACGTCGTGGTCCTCCGGCGGCAGGTTCACCACTGCGCCGGTGGTCTCGGTGAGGCCGTAGGCCTGCCAGAACTTGCAGCCGAACGTGGTGACGCTCTGGGCGAGCACCTCCTCGCTGATCGGCGACGCGCCGTAGACGATCACGCTGCAGGCTGCTGAAGTCGGCATCCTGCGATGCCGGGCACCATCAGCATGAACTGCAGGACCGCGGGCACGACGAAGCCGTGGGTGATGCCGAGCTCGGCGATCAGGCGCATCGAGCGCCGCCGGGTCGAGGTCGCGCAGGATGACCGTGGCCGCACCGACGTACTGGCCGGCGATCGCCCAGCCGCCGCCACCGATGTGGAACAGCGGCATCGCCACGAGGTTCACGCTGGTCTCGTCGAGCTCCCACATCTCCTGGCCAGCGGCAGCAGACCGAAGAAGTTGCTGTTCGTCAGCATCACGCCCTTCGGCCGACCGGTGGTGCCGCTGGAGTACAGCTGGAAGGCGACATCGTCGGGGCCCTGCTGCACGCCGGGGTCGGTGGCCGGCTGCGCGGCGAGTTCGGTCGCATAGTCGTCGTGGCGACCGTCGCCGTTGATGACGAGGATCTTGTTCACCGTCGGCAGGTTGCCGGCGATGGCGTCGAGGACGGGCACGAAGTCGGCGCCGACGACGAGCACCTTCGCGCTCGGCATCGTTGACGATGTACTCCACCTCGGGAGCGGCGAGGCGCCAGTTCACGTCGACCGCGACGGCGTTCAGCAGCGCACACCCGTAGAACACGTCGAAGTGCTCGACGCTGTTCTTCTCGAGAAAGGCGACGCGGTCCTCGGCACCGACACCGTGCGAGGCGAGCAGGTTGGCCATGCGGCACGCCCGCTCGTAGCCCTCGGCCCACGTCAGCCGGCGATCACCGTCGATGTAGGCGATGTGATCGGCGAGTTCCGAACCGTGGACGCGGATGATGTCGACGACGCTGTTGATGTTCCCCATGGGTCGGGGACAATAGTGCGCTCCCGGTGCTGTGTCGGCGTGCCTACAGACGCCGATCGAGCGACGGCATAAGGTGCCCTCGTTGTGAACTGCCCGAACTGCGATCAGGAGTGCGCCGACAGCGCCAAGTTCTGCGGCGCGTGCGGGAACCGGCTCGAGTGGCCGTGCAGCGGCTGTGGGCATCGCAACCCGATGTCGCACCGCTTCTGCGAGGAATGCGGCACCGCCCGGTCGGGGAGCGACGCCCGTCCCCTCGTCCCGACGGCCGCGCCGCCCGCGACCCCGTCACCCGCCGCACCCGCGCCGGACTCGGACGGCGCCGACCGAGCGGGCGAACGCCGCCACCTGACGGTGATGTTCTGCGATCTCGTCGGCTCCACCTCCATGTCGGGTCGTCTCGACCCGGAGGAGCTGCAACAGGTGGTCCTCGCCTACCAGGAGGTGTGCACCGCCGCCATCGAGGAGCACGGCGGCTATGTCGCCCACTTCATGGGCGACGGCATCCTCGCCTACTTCGGCTATCCGATCGCCGACGAGCAGGCCTCGGTCCGCGCCGTGCGGGCCGGGTTGCAGATGGTCCATGCCGTCGATCAGCGCGCCGCGCACCTGCCCGACCTGGCGGTGCGAGTCGGCGTCCACAGCGGCATCACCGTCGTCGCCGACATGGGCGCCGGCAGCCAGCGGCAGCAACGCGACGTCGTCGGCGAGACGCCGAACATCGCGGCCCGCGTGCAGTCGTCCGCTGCCCCCGGTCAGGTCGCGGTCAGCGAGGCCGTGGCGAAGGCGTGCGAAGGCTTCATCGAGTTGGTGCCGATGGGCCCGCACGAGCTGAAGGGCGTCGATCGGCCGATGCAGCTGTTCCGGGCGGTGCGCGACACCGGCGCCGTCACCCGACTCGACGTGGCCGCGGCACAACAGCGGCTCACTCCCCTCGTCGGACGCGCCACCGAGCTCGACGCGCTGCACGCTGCGTGGCGACGCACCCAGATGGGCGACGGACAGGTGGTGTGGCTCGCCGGCGAGCCCGGGATCGGCAAGTCACGGCTCGTTCGCGAGCTGGTCAACCGGGTGCGTGCCGACGGCGGCATCGAGATCGAGTTCCGCTGCTCGGCCCTCCATCAGTCGAGCAGCCTGCACCCGTCGGCGGAACAGTTCCGCCGGTACGTGATGACCAAGTGCGGCGAGCTGAGCATCGACGGCGTCGAACAGCTCGCCGACGAGAACAACACGCCGCGCGGCTTGGCGGTTCCCGTCGTGGCCGAGCTGCTGGGCATCCCCCTCGTCCCGCCGTACCGACCGGTCACCGGCTCGGCCGATCGCATCCGTCAGCACACCCTCGACGTCATCGCCCGCCTCGTCGACGACCGGGCGATGCGCCAGCCGGTGCTGGTGGTCATCGAGGACCTGCAGTGGATCGACAGCACGAGCGCGGAACTGGCCCAACGGTTCATCGGCGCCGAGCAGCGCAACGACGTGATGACGCTCGTGACGCACCGTTCCGACTTCTCGCCCGAGGTGCCGGCGTTGCCCCATCACCAGCAGATCGTGCTCGACCGCCTGCAGGCCGACGACGTACGCGCCATCATCCGTTCGATCGCCGGCGACCGCGGGTTGGGCGCCGCGCTCGACGACCAGATCTCGCTGCGCACCGAGGGCATCCCGCTGTTCGCCGAGGAGCTGACGCAACTGTTGCTCGACAGCGAGCCGGGCGACGGCGGCACCACGGTGCCCGCCACGTTGCGCGACTCGTTGATGGCCCGCATCGACCACCTCGGCCCCGAGGCGCACGTGGTGCGCACGCTGTCGGTGCTCGGCCGCGAGGCGCCCGACAGCCTGCTGCACGAGGTGTCCGGACTCGATCGAGCGACGTTCAACGAGCACGTCGCCACGCTGCTGCGCATCGGCCTGTTGATCCGACGCGGTGAAGGCCAGCACTCGGTGTTCGCGTTCAAGCACGCGCTCCAACAGGAGGTCGTGTACGAGTCGATGCTGAAGTCCACGCGACGCCAGTTGCACGCCACGGTGGCCACGTCCATCGAAGCTCGCTTCGCCGATCGGACGATCACCGAGCCCGAGACGTCGGCTCGCCACTTCGAACTCGGCGGCGACCCCGGACGGGCCATCAACTACCTGCTCCGCGCCGGCGACCGCGCCGTGGCCATCTCGGCCCACGACGAGGCGCTGGTGCACCTTCGCCACGCCCGCGTGCTGGTGACGCAGTTCCCGCCCAGTCCGCAGCGCGACCTGCAGGAGATCACCGTGCTCGTGAAGCTCGGCGTGCCGATCACTGCGACCACCGGCTACGGATCCGCCGAGGCGGGCGAGGTGTACTCGCGGGCCCAGCAGTTGTGCGACGGCCTCGGCGACGCAGCGCCGGTGTACCCGGCCATCTACGGGCTGTTCCGCACGGTGTTGCTGCGCGGCGAGTACGACCGGGCCGAGGAACTCGCCCGGCGCCTCGAAGCGCTCGCCAAGGCCGAACCGCATCGCGCCACGCTCGCCGTCGGAGCGAATCGGGCACTCGGCAGCACGCGCGTCTACCGCGGCGACGACCACCGCGAGACGTTCGCCTTCCTGCAGGCTGCGCTCGACGCTCCCGATGCCCAGCGACCCGGGGCGTACCTCGGCGATCTCGACGACGTCGTCGATCCCATCGTCACGTGCAGGTCGTACGCCGGCTGGATCCAGTGGCTGATGGGCAACCCCGAGCTCGCCCGGCAGTACAGCAACGAAGCCATCACCGCCGCCCGGCGTCTGGCCCACCCGTTCACGGTCGGGTTGGCACTGTGCTTCGACACCTGGTTGTGCCAGTTCGAAGGGAACGTCGCGGCCACCATCGATCGCGCTGCCGAAGGGCGCGAGCACGCGGCCATCCACGGCTTCCCGTTCTGGGTCGGTTGGGCCGACGTGCAACTCGGCTGGGGGCGTGCCCAGCACGGCGATGCCAACGGCGTCGACGACATGCGCAAGGGCATCGCCGCGTGGGAGGCACAGGGCTCGCGGCTGGGCAAGACGTACTTCCTCGGTCTGGTCGCCGCCGGCGAGATGCGCATGGGCGACCACGAGGCAGCCGACCGCACGCTCGACGACGCAATGGCGCTCACCGCGACGATGCACGAACGGTTCTGGCTGCCCGAACTGCTCCGCTGCAAGGCCGAGGTCGGCACGCATCTGCAACGCCCCGCCGAGCAGGTGCAGGCGTTGCTGGCCGAGGGCCGGCGCGTCGCCACGGCGCAGGGCGCCACGGCACTGTTGGCACGGATGGAACTCGACCCGTCAGGGGCGTGACGCGGCCAGGTTCACCGGCGGGCGGGGCACCGCGCCGAAGTCGCCGGCGAGGTGCCGACGCAGCATGGCCGTCCCCGCGAGGCGGGCCTTCGCCATGTTCTGGTCCTTCTGCGCCGCCGCATTCGCATCGGGGCTGTCCGTCACGAACTTCAGCCCGGCGAGGGGCATCCCCAACTCGAGGCACAGCCACGCCAGCGAGTACAGCTCGTACTCCTCCAGGTCGCCGGTCAACCACATCGGCCAGTGCCGATCCGACGGGTCCGAGTACCGCCCGCCGCTGAAGCACGTGGTCGAGGGTCCTGTCCACCCGGCCGGCGGCGCGAGGCGCATCGTGCCGTTGGCGTAGTCCCAGCCACGGAAGTTGAACGACAGGTCCCACTGCAGCGCCTCGGTGACGAAGTAGGCGCCGAGCAGCTCGGTCTGTTCCGACCAGCCGTACCGCCCGCACGAGCCGAAGTTGATCACTTCGTCGTAGGCGATGCCCTCGGGCGGGTCGAGCAGGAAGCGAGCCGTGACGGCGGTGATCGCCGGGCCACCGGACCCGGTGACGACGACCGTCAGGTTGCCGAACTGCCAGGCCATCTGTTCGTTCGCACCGCTGGCCCGTACCCTCCAGAACGGTGTCGAGTCGCGGGGAACGAGGTCGACTGCCTCGTCCTGATCGGCGATGACGACCAGCGTGCGCCGCGCCGGATCGGGCGGCGGAGCGACCGGGCTCATGCGCGGAACCGCGGCCCGGCGAACCAGCCGTCACCGATCGGGATCTTGGTCAGCGCCCTGGCCTGATGGCCCAGCTGGTACATGATCGGCGTCGCAGCCAGCAGCCGCGCCGGTTCGCCGTCCAGGCCGGCCTGCAACTCCTCGAGCAACAGCCGATACGTCGCGTCGCACTCGTCGAGCAACCGGCTCACCCCGGGCGGCAGATCCTCGGGACCGCGTGCCCACAGGTCGGGAGCGATCGGACGCACTGCCTCCTGGTCGACGACGATGATCGGGCCGGTCGGCAGTTCGGGCTCGTCGTCGGCCCGGTACTGGCGACCCTTGCGAAGCTCGTCGAACCGATAGAAGTGGGCCAGCTCGCGACGCTGGCCCGGGGTGCCGTAGTGCTCCCACGGCAGGTCGTCGTGCCCCTCCCCCTGCTGGACGATCTCGGTCAGCGCCGCCCGCGCCGTCCCCAGGTCGTGCACCAGCAGCGTCTGGCCACCGCTGCCGTAATAGGCCTGGTTCGGCGGTACCTGGCACTCCCGATGCACGTCGCCGCGGAACAGTTCGTGCTGCAGGTCGTCGAGTCCCTGGACGATCGCTTCGTAGAACTGCCCGATGGTGTGGAAGCCGTTCGGCTCGGGTGGGGCGTCGAGAGCAGCAGGGTGCTCGATCACGCAGAACAGGTCCAGTGCCTCGGGACCGAAGGAGCGCAGCTGCAGTTCCAGCCCGGCGCTGTGGAGCAGCGGACCGGGATAGGTCGGCGCATCCTCGCCCGTGATGCGCGGGCCCTCTCGGTCGCCGCGCACGGCGTGGAGGACGTTCGCTGCCAGGCACATGTGCAGCATCTCCTCCATCACCACCGACCGCAGCAGGGCCTGCACCTCGCGGTTGGCGTTCTCCTCGATGGACCACCACGCCGTCAGATAGACGGGGATGGTGCTCAGCTCGACGCGCACCGCGCTGCGCAGATGGTCGCACAGGCTGTCGACGGTCTCGATCCGCGGCATCACAGCTTCCCCAGGTCCGAGAGGATGCCGCGGGTCGAGCGATACACGAGCGCCGCCATCGTGAGCGACGGGTTCGACGTGCCGATGGTGGGCATGCTGCCGCAACCGACGACGAACAGGTTCTCGTGATCCCACGACCGCAGGTAGGTGTCGGTGACCGAGGTCTCGGCCGACTCGCCGAGGCGGTGGGTGCCGACCACGTGACCGGCGCCGTGGAACGACAGCGTCTCGTGCTCGAAGCTCATGTACCCCGCGTCGCTCGCGCTGTAGGCCGTGCGCTCGGACACGTTCAGACGCTCGTAGACCTGGCGAGTGAACTCACGGGCGGCCACCATGCCCTTGCGCGAGTACGCACTGACGTCGTAGTCGATGACCGGCCGAGGCATGCCCAACGGGTCGAGGTAGCGCTGATCGATGGTCACGCGGTTCGACGGGTCCGGCAACTGCTCGATGAGGAAGCCGAAACGCATCTGCCGTGGCAACTCGTCGGCCAGCTCGGCTCGGAGACGCTTCCCGTACAGACCTTTGCCGCGCACCTTGGTCTCGATGTCGCTGCCCGGCGAGAACGCGGCGAACGACCACCCCCAGTTGTCGATGTCCGTGCGCCACGCGGCCCGGTCGGAACGGAAGCCACCGTCCAGCAACGCCGGGAACGTGGAGGTGAGCGACGGCCCGCGATAGGCGCCGATGTTGTCGGGCGCGAGGCCCCACGTGAGGAGGTACGGATGGTCCATCAGGTTGCGACCCAGCTGGTCGCTGCTGTTGGCGGCACCCGATGCCAGGAGCAGCTTGGCGGCCTCGATGGCGTGAGTCGCGACGACGTAGATCTGCGCCGTCACCACCTCGGGCTTCCCCTTCGGGGGGAAGTTCGCAGGGTCGTAGGGCTGCACCTGCAGACCGACGACCTTCTTGCGGTCGGGGCCCAGCAGCACCTGAGTGACGAGCGTCTGGGTGCGCACCTCCACGTGACCGGCGGGGATGCTCGCCCACGTCTTGCCCGCGTTCCACTTGGCCTGCACCGGGCAGATGGGAATGCACGAGGCGTTGCCCTCGCATCGCTCGCCGATGCCCGGCGCGCCGGGTGCGCCCACCGGCCGATATCCCTTGCCGCCGTCGTAGGCCGGGTTGGGGATGCTGTTGCGGGCCACTTGCAGCGCCCGCACCTCGAGATCGAACTCGTCGTCACCGAGGCGCACTTTGGCGTCGCCGAGGCCCTCGGCGATCCACTGGTCCTGATAGCTCGCTGGGATGCGGTGCATCGGATACACGTAGTCCTTGCGGAACTCGATGCCGTGGAAGGTCTGGTCCTCCACCTCGCCTGCCACACCGAGCTCGAACTCGGCCTGCTCGTAGTCGTCGTTCATCTCGTCGTACGGGATGGCCCAGTCCACCCCGACGCCGTAGCGGGACTTCATCTCGAAGTCGCCCGGCAGCATGCGGAACGTCATGCCCAACCAGTGCAGGCTCGTCCCCGACTTCTCCTTCTGGTAGTCGCTGGCGAAGGGCAACGGCCCGTTCTGCACCAGATAACCCGACGTCGATGGCGTGCCGGGGACGATCTGCTCCACGTCGAGCACCGACGCCGTGGGCACGAGCGGGTTCGGCGCCCACGCCGAGTTGGGCACCTTGAACAGTGACTCGTGGAAGCGCGTCACGTTGCCCTGGTAATCGGACCAGGTCTGGCCCGTGGCGTTGCCGGCCTCGAGCACGACGACGCTGCAGCCCTGCTCGGCGAGCCGCTTCGCCATGAGCGCGCTGGAGAATCCGGCGCCGACGATGGCGACGTCGTAGTCCTTGGTGCTCACGTCGACGCACCCTTCAGCGTGACGGAACTCCACGCGTACGAGCCGGTGCCGGGCGGCAGCGCCCACGAGCCGTAGCCCGGTTGCTTCGCCCCGGGCGGATGGCTGCCCATGGCCGGCCACACCAGGCCCTCCTTGTACGCGTCGGACGACACGATGCGCGAGACGTCGTCGGGATGCGCCCCGTACGCAGTGCGCCACGCCGCCGGCAGCTGGTCCCATTGGCCCAGGTACCAGAGCACGATCAGGTTCTTGCAGAGCGGCCCGTGGCAGGGGTGCTGCAGCAGTTCGGGCATGTCGTGGGTCGAGGCGGCGAGCAGTTCGCCGACGATCTGGTCGCCGACGAGCTCGGTGAGCAGTGCCAGGTACGGGCGCACCATGCCCGTCGACTCGAGTTCCGCAGCGTCGAAACCGGTGAGCAGCGAGCTCAGTTCGACGAAGCGCTCGCGACCGGTGATCACTGCGCCACCGGGAACCACGGCCCGCCTTCGGCGGACACGACGGGCGAGTTGAAGATCTGCGTCGCGACCGGCAGCCGGTTGGCGACCAGCTTCTGCAGGTCGCGGCGCAGCCCCTGCGGGTCGTCGACGTCGCCGAGCTTCACCGTCACCTTCGCGGCCTGCTCGGGGGTGAGGAACGCCGTGTCGAACGTGCCGAAGAAGTTCCAGAAGTTCGCCACCACCACCTGTGAGCCGTACGGGTTCACGCCGTACTCGATGAGCGGCGACGCGTTGCCCGGCACGGTCGGCACGCCGGTGAGGTCGGCGTCCAACTCGTAGACCAGGTCACCCGGCTTGCTGAGGTCGATGAACGGGTACTCCTTCGCCACCTCCGGCGGCGGCATGATGCTGGTGTGCACCTCGTAGTGCCACGTCGTCACGGTCGCGTCGTTCGGGGTCGGCACGTTGTACACGAACGTCGCCTGGTACTTCGGCTCGCCGTAGAACCCACGGCCGGCGGTGATCGCGCCCGCCGTGTTGCACGGCACGTGGATGCGGTACCCGCCGATGGTCTTGGTCTGGTCGCGACCCATCAGGTAGTCCTGCCACGACTGCAGGGGCACCGCCCCGTCGCGCACCTCCGGGTAGGCGTAGACGTTGAACTCCACCTCCTCGACGTGCTCGAGGAAGGACGACCCGTGGCCCGTGTAGCGCTGGAAGTCCAACGACACCATGCCGTACTCGCGATCGCCGTCGAGGAACCGCGCCGGCTTCAGCCGTTGCTCGGGTGCACTGTGCGGCAGCACCGTCTCGATGAGGTGCGTCTCGACGAGGTAGTAGACCCAGAACGACTGCAGCGATGCGTAGAAGAACGGCATCGTGAAGCCGTCCGGACCGTTCGGAAAGAGCCTGGACTGATCGACCTGACCGGACATTCGTGCCTCCCGTGTGGACGGGTCCCCCTGGATCCGTCCGGCAGGCGCGGACTGTAGTGCGTCGTCGGCGACGCGAAGTCCAGGTCAGCGGACCGTGTAGGCCAGGTCGAAGCTGCGCACGGCGCGGGCGAAGATGTTCGGCTCGACGTCGGGCTCGCTGACGCACGCGCAGATCGGTGATCCGCTGCGACAACTGCGTGAACACCTCGGCCAACGTGGTGCGGGCGACGTTCGTGCCGACGCACAGATGGGTGCCGTAGCCGAACGCGATCTGCGGGTTCGGGCTGCGGCGGATGTCGAACGTGAACGGGTCGGTGAACACGGACTCGTCGCGGTTGGCCGACGGGTACAGCATGATGATGCGGTCGCCGCGGGCGATGGGCTGGCCACCCACCTCGTCGTCGGCCACGGCGCGACGGAACATGTTGTTCAGCGGCGTCACCCAGCGCAGCACTTCCTCCACAGCGCCGGGCACCAGCGACGGGTCGGCCGCCATGGCCTCCCACTGATCGGGATGGTCGACGAACGCACGCAGGCCGTGCGAGATGGCCGTACGCGTCGTCTCGGCGCCGCCGCTGATGAACAGGCCCACCTCGTGCACGATGGCCGCAGGTGGCAGCCGCTGGCCCTCGATCTCGGCGTGCACCCAGGTGCTGATGAAGTCGTGGGCGGGGCAGGCGGCGCGCTCCTGGGCGATGGGCATGAGCGCCTGGACGAACTCCATGTTCGCGTCGATGAACTCGGTGAACGTGTGGCCGTCGCGCTCGCGCATGTCGATGCGCATCAGCCGCTCGCTCCAGCTCTTCACCTCACGCCACATGCTCTCGGGGTAGCCGAGCAGCTGACACGTGAGGCGCGCCGGAAGCTGCCCGCTGAACTCGTCGACCACCTCCATCCGCGGCTTGGCGACGGCGGCGTCGATGAGCTCGGTCACCATCGCCTCGATGGTCGGCTTGCGCTTGGCCACCGCGGCGGCCGTGAGGTCGCCCTGCACGAGCAGCCGCTGCTGGTGGTGCCGCGGGTCGTCCTGGGCGATCATGTTGATCTCGTCGGGGTTCCAGATGGCCCGGTAGCCCTGGCCGCTGGCGAACACCGAGCTGCGCCGCTCGACATCCTTCAGGTCGGCGTGACGGGTGATTCCCCACAGCCCGTTCCGATGGTCGCGGTACACCGGCTCGTTCGCCCGCATCCAGGTGAACGCGGCGTGCATGCGTTCCCCGTCCTGATACAGGGTCGGGTCGAGCAGGTCGAAGGTCTGGCGATCGGCGGTCGTGCTCATCCCGTCATCGAACCACACCGCCGTCGGCAGGCTCCGGTCGAGCGCGGCCGGCGCTTCCAGCGCCTCAGCCGCGCTTGGCACCCCACGTGTCCCAGTGCGTCACTGCCGCAGCGGGCTTGCGCGGCGCGACACCGAAGTGACCCTTCGGGTACCCGACGGGGAGCAGCGCCGCGATCTCGAAGCGAGGCCGGCCGTCGGAACGACTCGGCACGCCGAGCGCGGCGAGCACCTCGTCGGAGTACACCCGGATGACGGTCGTGAGCGCGGTGCCGAGCCCCAGCGCCCGAGCGGCGACACAGAAGTTCTGCACGGCCGGGTACACGCTGGCATCGAGGCGGCCGATGTCCATGTGGCCGTCGGCGTCGTCGGCACCCCACGGGATGATCGGCTGGAGGAACAGCACCAGCGCCGGCACCTCGCCCAGGTGGTCGGCCAGGTGCCGGCTCGCGTCGCGGGTGCGGCGCCACGCCTCGGCCTTGGCCTCGTCCTCGAACTCGGTGGGCTCGGGCAGTGCCCGCTCGTAGCGGTGATAGGCGCGCTGGTAGATGGCGCCGAGTGTCGCCTTCATCGACGGATCGGTCACCACCATGTACTGCTGCGGCTGCACGTTGCCACCGCTGGGTGCCTGCTGTGCGGCGCGCAGGCAGGTCTCGATGTCGGCGTCGCTGACCGGCTGGTCGGTGAACCGCCGGATCGCTCGCGTGGTCATGATGGCCTCGACGGCATCCATGGTCATCTCCCCTCGAAGGTGGGTGTACGGCCGTCGCGGAGTGCGTCGATGGCCTCGGCATGGTCGCGCGACAGGAAGCACGGGATCTCGAGCGCCGTGGACAGGTCGAAGCTGGTGAGCAACGACTGCTTCAACCCGGCGTTGACCGCGAGCTTGGTGCCCTTCACGGCCAGCGGCGGCTGTGCGGCCAGTCGCTCGGCCCAGGCGATGGAACGGGCGCGTACCTCGGCCGGCGGACACACCTCGGCCGCGACACCGAGGCGCAGCGCGTCGGCCGCGGTCAACGGCTCGCCCAACAACAGGTGGCGCTTCGCGACCATCGGCCCCAGCAGTGCGGGCCAGATGACCGCTCCGCCGTCGCCGGCCACCAGGCCGACGTTCACATGGGGGTCCACCACGACGGCTCGATCGCTCATCACGACCAGGTCGCACAGCAGCGCGATCGACGCGCCCAGCCCGGCCGCAGCACCGTTCAGCCCGCACACGATGGGCACCTCGATGTCCAGCAGGTCCCAGATCATCTGCTTCGCCGCGCGCCGCAGAGCGTCGAGCACCGCGGTGTCGCGGAGCGACGGGAACCAGGCGAAGTCGCCACCGGCGCTGAACGCCCGTCCCTCGGCGGTGAGCACGATGGCCCTGCCCTGCGGGTCGCGGCGCAGTTGGCCGAACAGTTCGCCGAACTCGTGGTGCAGCAGTTCGTCGACCGCGTTCATCGGCGACGTCGGATGCTGCAGGGTGACGACGAGGACGTCACCCTGCTGTTCGAACCGGAAGGCCTGCATGCCGGGCACCGTAGCCCGCGGCTCCGCCCGATTCCGCTGGCGGTCGTTCCGTCGTGGGCGCACACTTGAATCGGAAGCGAATCCATGTCACCCGAGGGGGTCGTCATGATCAGCCAGGCTCCGACCAGCATCGACCGTCCCGCTCGGGGCAACCCGGCGTTGGAGGCGTCACTCGCTGCGTGGCGTTCGGCCGGCCTGATCGGTGCCGATCAGGCCGACGCGATCAGGGCGTTCGAACACGCCGCCACGATCGGTCGATCCGCGTCGTCCGCGCCCGCCACTCCGCGGCGCCGCATCCCGGTGGTGGCCGAGGCCCTGGGCTACCTGGGCGGCATGCTCGGCGTGATCGGCCTGGTGTTGCTGACCGCCCGCTCGTGGGACGACATCGGCACGACGGGCCGCCTGTTGGTGACCGGCGGCGCGATGGTCGCCCTCACCGTGGCCGGGATGATGGTGCCGCATCGCGGCGAGCCTGCCCTGGAGCGCTTGCGCGGCTTCGTGTGGGCCGGCGCGACGGCCAGCGGCGCCCTCGCCGGTGGCGTGTTCGCCAAGGACGTGCTCGACGCCGACTGGGTGCCGTCGATGGTGCTCGGCGCCGCCGTCGTGGCGACGACGCTGAGCCTGGTCCTGTGGTGGCAGCACGACCGCCCGGTGCAGCAGACCACGTTCCTGGTCGGCGCACTGGTCACGATGGGCACCGCCACCGCCGAATTCGCCGATCCGGCCGTCGCCGGTCTGATGGTCTGGGCCCTCGGCGGGATCATCCTGGCCGCCGGTCTGATGCGCCGGACCACGGCGCCTGCGCTGACGGTTGCCGTCGGCGCCGCCGGTGCCGTGGTCGGAGCCATGATCACGATCACCGACGACCAGGGCAGCGGCCTGCTGTTCTCGTTGCTGACGACCGGAGCACTGGTGGCACTCGCCGGTTCGGCGCATCCGGTGCTCAGCAGCGCCGACCGCGTGGTGCTGACCGTCGTCGGTGCGATGGGAACGGTGCAGACGTTGCCGCAGACGATCGTCTGGTTCGGTGAGGAGGCCGGACTGCTCACCGGCGCAGTGGTGTTCACGACCGGCGTCGTACTGCTGCTCCTGGCCGGCAAGCCGATCGTGGCGACACCGTTGGTCGCACAGCTCGCGGGCGGGGCGCTGCTCGTCGCCGGCGCGGCCGTGACGGGCATGCAGTCGGTGGCGGTCGCCACCGTCATCGGCCTCGTCGTCGCCGTGGCGCTGCTCGCGTTGGGCACCCTGCCCGACCACGCCGTACTGACGATCGCCGGCTGCATCGGGCTGCTCGTCAACGTGCCGTGGGCGATCAGCCACTTCTTCCCCGGCGAAGGCCGCGCGCCGCTGCTGATCGCCGTGTCGGGTGTGCTGATCGTGCTCGTCGCTGTGTGGCTGGCCCACCAGGGCGGCGAGCTGAAGCACCAGTTCCGCCACCACCGCCGCGCATCAGCGTGAGGGTTTCGACGTGGGGTGCCCCCGCCGAAACCCTCGGGCCTGTCCTCAGATCATCGTGGCATCGATGTCGATGCCGAAGAGGTGCTTGCCCAGGGTCTCGTAGAGGCGGGGCGCGACCATGATGTGCTGGGTGACCACGTGAGCGTCGCGGAGGCAACGCTGCAGCGGGCTGTGCTCGAAGATCGACGTGCCGCCGCCGAGGGTGTAGGCGGCGTCGGCGGCTCGCACCGCGGCTTCGGCCGCGTGCGCTCCGGCGAGACGCATGCGCGCCCGGGCCGCCACGTCGACCTTGCCGCCCGCCACGGCGACATCCCACGCCTGCGACACCTCGTCGAGCAGGAAGGCCCGCGCCGAACGCAACGTCGCCTCGGCCTTGGCCAACTCGGCCTGGGCGACGCCCGACTGGCTGATCGTGCGCGAACTGAACTGCGGCTTCTTCTCGGTGCCCAGGTCGACGATCGCGTCGAGTGCGTGGCGGCCGATGCCCAGGCCTGCGGCGGCGACACCGACGGCGAGCAAGGTCATGTCGGGGAACGCTCCGAGCGGTGAGTCGACGAGCGGGCCGGTCACCTGCGGCTGGCTGGCCAGGTCGTCGGGGACGAACGCGTCGTCGACGCTGTACTCCAGCGAACCGGTGCCGCGGAGGCCCGACGTGTGCCACGTGTCGTGGAACGTCACCTGATCGGGTGTGAACCACATCGAGCCGTTGTAGCCGTCTCCGGCGGCGCCTCCCGTGATCCAGTCGCAGTGCTGGGTGCCGCTGCCCCACAACCAGCGGCCGGTGACGCGGTAGCCGCCGTCGACCTTCGTCGCCACGCCATTGCGGGCGAACACCCCACCGGTCACGTGGCGAGGGTCGCCCCAGATCTGGCGTGCTCGGGTCGGGTCGACGTAGTGGCTGAGCAGCGACGTGGTGCTGGCGATCATCACGCACCACCCGGCCGCACCGTCGGCACGAGCGACACGCTCGATGACGCGCAGCATCGTCGGCGGGTCGAGCTGAGGGCCGCCGTACGCCTCGGGCACGCACATGCGCAACACGCCTTCGTCTTTCAGCGCGTCGACGACGACGGCCGGCAGACGGCGCAGCTCGTCGCCCTCGGCGCCGTGCTCGGCCGCCACTGACGCCGCCCGGTCCGCACGGTCCAACCACTCGGCCGTCAGGTCACTCATCTCGCACTCCCCACTCGTTGGGCCTCCGACGTGTCGATCGTCGGCCTCCGCTGCGCTTCAGCCCAGCTCATCGACAGTGTCGCATCGCTCTCCCGGGGCAACCCCAGCACTCGCTCACCGATGATGTTCCGTTGCACGGCGAACGTGCCGCCGCCGATGGTGAGCGCCTGGCTGAACATGAACCCGTGGAACCAGCTCGGGTGGTCCAGTGGGTCGGCCGCGCCCTGCTCGGTGAGCACGCGTCCATCACGCTCCGGGTCGTACCCCTCGGGCCCGGCGGCCATCAGCATCGCGTCGGCGCCCAGGGCGGCACGCGCCAGCGCCATCACGTGCTGGCCGTGCTCGTCGGCGAGCAGCTTGCGGATGCTGGCCTCGGCACCGGGCTCCTGCCGCTTCAGCGCAGCGGTGAGCATGCGCATGCGGATGAGGTCGAGGACGACGTGCTCGGTGTACACCTGCGCGGCCTGCTGGCGCAGCAGCGGGTCGATCACCGGTCCCCGAGCGCGCAGCTGGTCGATCAGCTCCAGGCCGGTGGGCCCGTTGCCCCACAGCACTCCTCCGGTGCTCAACGAGACGCGCTCGTTGCCCAGGGTCACCTTCGCCAGCCGCCAGCCGTCGTGCAGGTCGCCGACGAGGTTCTCGGCGGGGATGCGCACGTCGGTGAAGAACACCTCGCAGAAGTGGTGGCCGCCGGTGATCTCGGTGATCGTGCGCACCTCGATGCCCGGCAGGTCCATCGGGCAGATGAAGTAGCTGATGCCCTTGTGCTTGGGCACATCAGGATCCGTTCGAGCGATGAGGATGCCGAAGTCGCTGTGCTCGGCCGAGGTGGTCCACACCTTCTGCCCGTTGACGACGAACTCGTCACCGTCGAGCACGGCACGCGTGCTCAGGTTGGCCAGGTCGCTGCCCGCACCCGGCTCGCTGAACAGCTGGCACCAGAACTCGTCGCCGGCGAGCATCGGCCACAGGTAGCGGTCCTTCTGCGCCGGCGTGCCTCCGACCAGGATGGTGGGGCCTCCCCAGCCGGTACCCATCGGGTTCATCGGCAACCGCACCTTCGCCCGTGACAGTTCGTCGTCGATGATCAACTGGTGGATGGGGTCGGCTCCCAGACCCCACGGTGCCGGCCAGTGCGGAGCGACGTACCCGGCTCGCGCGAGTTGCTCGCCGGTCGGGTTCGGGTGCGCAGCCACCCAGTCGCGGATGGCGAGGCGACGTGGATCGTCCTCCGCGGGCAACTGGAAGTCCATGCGGCGGAAGCTAGTGCGCCGCCGCCGCGGACCCCGTACGCGACCCGGCGCGGCCGCGCAGGCGGTCGATGCGACGGTCCCACGACGCACCGGCGTCGAGCAACCACCCGACGGCCGAGGCGAGCGGCTCGGGCTCAGCCCGGTAGCGCACCTCTCGACCGACGCGCTCGGGCACGACCATCCCCACGGCCTCCAGCGCCTGCAGGTGCTTCACCACCGCCTGGCGGGTGAGCGGGAAGTCGGCCGACAGCACCGTGGCCGTCGTCGGCCCCTTCGACACCAGCCGCACCATCAGGGCGCGGCGCGTCGGGTCGGCGAGCGCGCCGAACAACTGGTCGAGCGGGTCGCTCACACGCGACTCACACGTGGCTCGTGGCACGGGCCGACAGGCACAGCAGGCAGGCGCGCAGGTCCCAGCGCAGCGCTCGCGCATCGGCCCGCAGCGGGCAGTCGGCACACGCCTCGATCGGCTCCTCGGTGATGCGCAGCACCCGTCGACCGTCGGTGGTCTCGTCGAGGCGCAGCGTCACGCGCGCCACGTCGCCGTCGTCGGCCGACCACACGAACGTGATGCGCGTTCCTTGCTCGACGGTCTCGATGCGCACGGCCCGGCGCACGTCGTCGTCGAGCACGTCGCCGTCGGCGCCTTCACGCACGTCGATGTCGGCCTCGTCGACCAGCCACTCGCGCCAACCCTCGGCGGTGCCGATGAGCCGCCACGCCTCGTCGGCAGGCAGGTCGAGGCCGCCATTGAGGTCGCCGTCGAGATGCAGGGTCCGTTCGATGGAGTGCGCAGCCATGTGGGCACCGTACCCGCGAGCCGCGCCAGGAGCAACTGATCAGTTGCACTTTCGGCCGACGGTCGCTACGGTCATCCGCAACTCAACAGTTGCACATCACCCATCACCAGGAGGCACCGTGCTCATCCCCACCGTCATCGAGACCACCAGCCGCGGTGAACGCGCCTACGACATCTACTCGCGGCTGCTGGTCAACCGCATCGTGTTCCTCGGCACGGCCATCGACGACCAGGTGACGAACCTGATCATCGCCCAACTGCTGCACCTCGAGAGCGAGAACGCCGACCAGGACATCGCCCTGTACATCAACAGCCCGGGCGGCGACATGAACGGCCTGTTCGCCATCCACGACACCATGCAGTACATCGCCCCCGACGTGGCCACCATCTGCGTCGGCCAGGCCGCCTCGGCCGCGGCGGTGCTGCTCGCCGCCGGAACACCGGGCAAGCGATCGGCGCTCCCCAATGCGCGGGTCCTCATCCACCAGCCGCACGGTGGTGCGCAGGGCCAGTCCACCGACATGGAGCTCGCCGTGGCCGAGATGGTCGAGATGCGCCGGCGGATGGTGGACATTCTCGTGTCGTCCACCGGCCAGCCCCGCGAACGGATCATCGCCGACATCGACCGCGACTACATCGTCCGCGGTGACCAGGCGCTCGCCTACGGGCTGGTCGACCACATCATCGACCGCCGCGAACTCCCCGCACTGGGTGCGCCGATCGCCCCGGCCGCACTGGACGCTGCGGGCACCACCGTCGAGGGGGTGCTGCCCGTGGGCATTGGCTAGGTTCAGCGCCATGACCGCAGGCTGGAACCTCGCCGAGATCTGGGAACGGAACGCCGACCGCTTCCCCGACGCCATCGCCCAATTGCAGGGTGAGCGCACGTTCACCTGGGCCGAGTTCGACCGCCGCGCCGACGGCATCGCGGCCACCCTCCTCGCCGCCGGCGTGCACCAGCAGGACAAGGTGGCGCAGTACATGTACAACTGCCCCGAGTACCTCGAGAGCATGTTCGGCCTGTACAAGGCGGGCCTCGCCCCGGTGAACACCAACTACCGGTACAGCGACGACGAACTCGCCTACCTGTGGACCAACAGCGACGCCGTGGCGGTCATCTTCCACGGCACGTTCGCCGAGCACTGCGAGCACATGCGGTCACGGGTGCCCGGCGTGCACACCTGGATCTGGGTCGACGACGGCCACGGCGACTGCCCCGAGTGGGCCATTCCCTACGAGACCGCGGCTGCGTCGGCCACCGGCCGCACCGTGGCGCCGTGGGGCCGCAGCCCCGACGACCTGTACATCCTCTACACCGGCGGCACCACCGGTATGCCCAAGGGCGTGATGTGGCGCCAGGACGACATGGTCGGCAGCCTCGACGCCCCGTCGAAGCGGCCGCTTCCCACCCTGCCGGGTTGGGACGAGTTCGACGAACGCATCGCCAAGCCGGGCCCGCGCAACCTGCCGGCCGCACCGCTCATGCACGGCACGGGCGCATTCAACGCGATGTGGAACCTGGTGCTGGCCGGTTCGGTCGACACGCTCGTCGGCCGCCACTTCGACGCCGTCGAGCTGCTCGACACCATCCAACGCGACAAGGTGAACAGCATCTCCATCGTCGGCGACGCCTTCGCCAAGCCCATCCTGCGCGCCCTCGACGCCGAGCCCGATCGCTGGGACATCTCCTCGCTGCGCGTCATCGTGTCCAGCGGTGTCATCTGGGCGTCCGAGACCAAGGCCGGCCTGCTGCGCCACAACGCCCGGCTGATCATGATCGACAGCCTGGGCAGCAGCGAGGCCATCGGCATGGCCAGCAACACCACCACGGCCGACAGCGCGAGCAGCACCGCCAAGTTCGCACTCGGCCCGAACACCAAGGTGCTCACCGAGGACGGCCGCGAGGTGCTACCCGGCAGCGGCGATCGCGGTCGAGTGGCGCTGCGTGGTCGCACGCCCATCGGCTACTACAAGGACGCCGAGAAGACCGCGAGCACGTTCATGGTGCACGACGGGGTGCGCTGGAGCATCCCCGGCGACTGGGCCGAGGTCGAGGCCGATGGCACGCTGAAGCTGTACGGGCGCGGCAGCCAGTGCATCAACACCGGCGGCGAGAAGGTGTACCCCGAAGAGGTGGAAGAAGCACTGAAACTGCACCCGTCGGTGAACGACGCCGCGGTCGTCGGCGTGCCCGACGAACGATTCGGCGAGGCCATCACGGCGCTGGTCGAGGTGCACGCCGGCGATGTCCTCGACGAGGCCGCGCTGATCGCCCACGTGAAGGAACGCCTCGCCCACTACAAGGCTCCGAAGCGCTGCCTGCCCATCGCCACCGTCGGCCGAGCCGCCAACGGCAAGCTCGACTACAAGTCCCTGAAGGCCAACGCCCTCACCCAACTCGGCCTCCCCTAGCCGGCCCACCGGTTTCTGGGGCTGATCCGTTCCAAAGCGCCTTCTGGGGCTGAATCGTCTCGGAATCCGAGACGAATTCGCCCCAGTTCGCACGCCGGCCGCTCCCCAGGGAGCCTTCCCTCACCCGCTGTGATCACCCTTGCGCGCAGCGCCCATATCGGGCACTCGGCATCCTTCTCCAGCCGCTGTCACCTGAGATGTCCGCAGCGGACATCTCACGTGCCTGCGCCGCCAGGTCCAGGCGTTCTGGGCATGCCCAGATGCCGACGTCACCTTCTGGGCATGCCCAGTTGGGACGCGCCCTACCTGCCGCTATGCGTGCTGGACGCCAGCGACTGCTTCGGCCGCTATGCGTCGATGCGACCGTGGCGACTGCTTCCGTTCCGGCGCAACTTGCGTTGGTACGGTGACACGAGCATCCGTCGCCTGGTGCAGCTCGCGACGTGGAGCTGTACCTTGACGAGCAGTCGAACCGCCCCCTGAGCGCTTCGACGAGCGGACGGGGTGGCAGCGTGGCGGAACCGTGATCGTCGGCCCGAGCTTGCACGAAGTCGACGACCGGCATCGGCAGAACTGTGGCTGGGCGAGCCGCCGACATCATCTCTCTGCGTCTACGACGCGGCGTTCGAGCTGACGAGCAGCCGCTTGGCTCTCAGTCGACGCCGCTATGGAGCGTGTCGATGAAGTCGCGCTCTCGACCCGGACTCGTACCGGCGAGCCTCTGCCTGGACGACGCCGAGTTTAGCCCGTCAGGTCTCGTCGCTGTATCTGCCAGCCCGGTGCGCTCGACACGCACCGCGCCATAGATCTGCCGATATGCGTGGGCTGACGCGGAGGTCAGGGCCTGATGGGACGGCGCATGACGACGCGGAGGGTGGGGTCGAGACCCAAGTCGCTTGTTCGTCGACGAGCGCTTGCAGCGCGGGCGACAGGGAGTCGACCACCGTGAACCCGAGGCGTTCGTAGTACGGCGCGTTCCACGGGACGTCTCGGAAGGTGGTGAGGGTCACCGACCCCAGCCCCTTCGCTGCGGTCCAGTCGACGACCTGGTCGACGAGTGCTCGACCCACGCCACGGCGGCCGTGCGACGGCGCGACGGCCACCTCGTCGAGGTGGCCCTCGCCGTCGACCACTGCCGCAACGGCGAAGCCGACGACCTCGCCGCCGACGACCGCCACCCACGCTCGCCCCTCCTCCCCCGCAGCGACCAGCGCATCGGCCGGGTACGGCGGGTTGTCGGCGCACTGCGAGATCCGCGGCTCGTCGATCGAGCGGAACAGCGCACCGGCGGCGACCTCCGCCGCTTGCACACCGGCGACGTCGGTGGCCTTCAACGGTCGCACCGAGCCGATCGCGGCGCCCTCAGCCACCCTGCGCCTCGAGCTCCTCGAAGATCGTCAGCTGCAGACCGGCCGGGCCGGCGAGGCGGCTGTTCAACGACCGCCACGGCGTCTCGACCGGCGCGGCGATCAGTTCGGCACCGCCGTCGAGCAACCGACGGGTGACGCCCTCGGTGTCGGTGACCTCGAACGCCACCCGCAGGTGTGGGCTGACGGGACGCCCCACCTCGACCGCGTCGATCATCGCCTTCTGCGCCGGGTTCGCCAGCTCCAATGTCGCCCGGCCGGCATCGAGGATGACCACCCGAGCATCACCGTCGCCCTCGAATGCCGCCTGCTCGGGCAGGCCCAACACATCGCGGTAGAAGTGCAGTGCGGCCTCGAAGTCGACCGCCTCGACCACGAGGCGCATCTGCAGCACGGGCGGCCGATCGGTCAGTGCGGAGTCGGTCATGCCGTGGCCAACCGTCGAGCACCGACAACTGTTCCCGCCCACTGCGAACCGTTGCAGCAGACTGTGCCGATGGGGCAACGAACGGTGCGCTCGGCGCGACCCGACGACTACGAGTGGATCATCCGCGTGTCCGACGAGTGGTGGGGTCGGCCCATCGCCCACAACCTGCCTCGCCTCTTCCTCGACCACTTCCACGCGACGAGCTTGATCACCGCCGACGACGGCGACGACGTGGCGTTCCTCGTCGGTTTCATCTCCCCGTCCCAACCGCACATCGGCTACATCCACTTCATCGGCGTCCGCCCCGATCATCGTCGTGGTGGCACCGCCCGCGACCTGTACGAGCGGTTCTTCGCTCTCGCTGCGGGCGCAGGCTGCACGGAGGTGCACGCCATCACGGGCGTCGTCAACCATGGGTCCATCGCCTTCCATCGTCGAATGGGCTTCAGCGTCAGCGACCCGATCGACGGCTACCACGGTCCCGGAACCAGCCTCGTCACCTTCACCAGGCCGGTTTCGCCCGCGACGTGACCGGCCGGTAACTTCGGCCGCATGAGCGAACTCGGTTACGACGGCAAGGTAGTCATCATCACGGGCGCAGGCGGTGGCCTGGGCCGGCAGCATGCGCTGCTCATGGCGTCGCGCGGTGCGCTGATCGTCATCAACGACCTCGGTGGTGCGGTCGACGGCAGCGGCAGCGACAAGGGCGCCGCCGAGCGCGTCGTCGACGAGATCAAGGCCCTGGGTGGCGAGGCCGTCGCCGACACCAACTCGGTCGCCACGCCCGAGGGCGGCAAGGCCATCGTGCAGACCGCCGTCGACGCGTTCGGCAAGGTCGACGTCGTCGTCAACAACGCGGGCATCCTGCGCGACAAGGCGTTCGGCAACATGGACGCCCGAACTGCTCGATCCGGTCATCGACGTGCACCTGAAGGGTGCGTTCAACGTCACCCGCGCCGCATGGGCGATCATGAAGGAACAGGGCTACGGCCGCGTCGTGTCCACGTCGTCGGCGGCCGGCATCTTCGGCAACTTCGGCCAGACGAACTACGGCGCGGCCAAGATGGGGCTCGTCGGTTTCACCCGCGTGCTCGCCGTCGAAGGCGCGAAGTACAACATCAAGGCGAATGCCATCGCCCCCCTCGCGCTCACCCGCATGACCGAGAACCTCATGGGTGGCCTCGGCGAGAAGCTCGATCCGGGCCTGGTGTCGCCGCTCGTGGCGTTCCTGGCACATGAGGACTGCCCCGTCAGCGGCCAGACGTTCAGCGTCGGCGGCGGTCGCGTCGCCCACGTGTTCATCGCCGAGACGCAGGGCTACCACAACGCCAACCTCTCCATGGAGGACGTGCGCGACAACTGGGGCACGATCACCGACCAGTCCGGCTACGCGGTGCCGAACAACCTCGCCGAAGAGACGGCGATGTTCCTCCCCTTCTTCAAGTGACGGGGCCTCACGGCTACGTTCGACGGTGATGAGCGAACTCACCGTCGACGACTTCCAGGCCCAGGCACGCGAGTGGCTGGATGCCAACAAGCACGACGCACCGCGCGACTACGGCGCCATCTGCCCGCCCGACCTGGTCGAGCGCGGCCTGGCCTGGCATCGCCAGGTGCACGCGGCCGGGTTCGCCGGCATCCACTGGCCCGCCGAGTTCGGGGGCCGCGGCCTCACCGTCGCCCACAACGCCGCGTGGCAGTACGAGTGCGCGCTCGCGGGCGTGCCCAGTGTGTTCAACATGGTCGGTCTGGTGCTCACGGGCGGCGCACTGATGAAGTTCGGCACGCCCGAGCAGCAGGCGGACCACCTGTCGAAGACGCTCAGCACCGAGCACGTGTGGTGCCAGCTGTTCAGCGAGCCGGGCGCCGGGAGCGACCTGGGCAGCCTGTCCACCCGCGCCGAGCGCGACGGCGACCGCTACATCATCAACGGCCAGAAGGTGTGGTGCAGCGGCGGGCGCTACAGCAACTGGGGCATCCTCATGGCCCGCACGAACCCCGAGGCGCCCAAGCACGAGGGCATCTCGTTCTTCCTGTTCCCCATGGACCTGCCGGGCGTCGAGGTGCGTCCGTTGAAGCAGATGACCGGTGAGTCCGAGTTCGACGAGGTGTTCTTCACCGACGTCGAGCTGCCCGCCGACCACCTGCTCGGACCGCTCCACGGCGGCTGGGGTGTCGGCATGGCGGTGCTCACCAGCGAGCGCGGCCACATCGGCACCAGCGTCATCGGCCTGGAACGCCGCCTCGAAGGCATGTCCAAGCTGGCGGAGGGCAAGGACCTCGGCCCGGCCGAGCTGCAACGACTCGCCGCCCTCCTGTCGAAGGGTCAGGCCTACAAGGCGATGGCCCAGCGGCAGGGGCCCATCGCATCGACGGCTGCGAGCCTGATGAAACTGGGTATCACCGAGATGATGTTCGACACCGCCATGCTGCGCGCCGACCTCGCCGGCGCCGACGCCATGCTCGACGGCCCCGACGCCTTCGGCATGCTCGCCGCCCCGGGCGGCCGCATTGCCGGTGGCACCAGCCAGGTGCAACGCAACATCATCGGCGAGCGCCTCCTGGGCCTCCCCCGCGAACCGAAGGGCTGAACGATGAGCTTCCAGGACGACCCCACCAACCCGAAGATGCGCCGTGAGGAGCGCCACGGCGCAGCCAGCGGTTCCAGCGGGCCCAGCCCGAAGCTCATCGGCTTCGTGGTGGTCTTCGCCGTGGTCATGATCTTCATCGTCGCCAACGACAAGCCGGTGCAGGTCAGTTTCTGGTTGTTCACGTGGGAGACCACGGTCCGCTGGGCCATCTTCATCGCCGTCCTCCTGGGCATCGCCCTCGACCGGCTGTTCAGCTACGGCATGCGCCGGCGCAGCGACACCAAGCGACGCGACCAACTCCTCAAGGACGATCTCGATCAATGACGGCACACACATCATGTTGGTGACCTCGACCGACGGCGTGGAGCTCGCGGTCCACGATCTCGGTGGCACCGGTCCCCTGCTGCTCATGTCGCACGCCACCGGCTTCCACGGCCGCTGCTACGAGCCGCTCGCTCACGCGCTGGCCGACCGGTTCCACAGTGTCGCGTTCGACTATCGCGGCCATGGCGACACGCCCCGACCTGCCGGTCCGGTGGACTGGCAGCGCTACGGCGACGATGCCGTGGCGATGGCTCGATGGGCGGTCGAGCAGAACGCGGGCCGGCCGATCGACGCATTCGGGCACTCGATGGGTGGCGCCTGCCTGCTGATGGCGGCCTCCCGTGAGCCCGACCTGTTCCGTCGGCTGGTCGTGTTCGAACCCATCGTGTTCCCACCCGGCGGCATCCGCCCGACCGACGACGACGCCGACCCCGCGGACAACCCGATGGTCGCCGGCGCCCGCCGCCGACGGGCGACGTTCGCGTCGCACCAGGCGGCCATCGACAACTACGCCGCCAAGCCACCGCTGAACGGCTTCACTCCCGAGGCGCTGCGTGCCTACGTGGTCCACGGCTTCGCGCCCGACGACGACGGCGTGCACCTGAAGTGCCGACCCGACACCGAAGCCGAGACGTTCGCCACCGGCTCGGGCCACGACACCTGGGATCACCTCCCCGAGATCGCGACCGAGGTGCTGGTCGTGGCGGGCAGGGTCGAGCCCATGCAGCCGTCGATGATCGCCGCCGGTGTGGCCGAGCGGTTGCCGCACGCGCGCTACGTGCAGTTCGACCAGCTCGACCACTTCGGCCCGATGGTGCGCCCCCTCCTGGTCGCCGACCTCATCGCGGAGGAGCTCGCGCGAACTTAAGTTCCTGGTGCACACCCGGCGTGTCACACCGGTTCTCTACGATGCAGGACATGTACCCGGTGCCCACGTCCCTGTCCCCCAGCCGGGTCGAGAGCTTCCTCAGCTGTCCCCTCGCATTCCGCTTCGCCAGCATCGAGCGGCTCCCCGAGCCGCCTGCCCCGTACACGACCAAGGGGTCGATGGTGCACCGGGCACTCGAGCTGCTGTTCATGCGGCCCAACGCCGAGCGCGACGTCGCCGCGGCCGAGGCCGCGTTCCAGCAGGCCAGGGCCGAGTACCTGGTCGACCCCGAGTTCACCATGTTGGGTCTCGACGCCACCGAGATCGAGGCGTTCTTCGCCGACGCGTGGGTGCTGGTGCAGAAGTACTTCGAGATCGAGGACCCCACCGCCATCCGCGACATCGGCCTGGAACTACGCCTCGAGGCCCAGGTCGGCTCGCTCGCACTGCGCGGCATCATCGACCGGCTCGAACTCGACACCGAGGGGCGCCTGGTGGTCACCGACTACAAGACCGGTCGCACTCCGAGCGCCAACTGGGAGCAGAAGAGTCTCGCCGGCGTGCACTTCTACTCCTTCCTGTGCCAAGAGGTCCTCGGCCAGCGGCCGGCCGCCATCCGCCTGATGTACCTGCGCAGCGGCGAGGTCATCACGGCCACACCGTCCGAGCAGTCCGTGCGCTTCCTCACCATGCGCACCACGGCCGTGTGGAAGGCCGTCGAGAAGGCCTGCATCTCCGGCGACTTCCGCCCCAAGGAGGGCCCGCTCTGCCGCACGTGCTCGTTCCAGCCGTGGTGCCCCGCGTTCGGCGGTAACCCCGACCTGGCCGCGGTCGAGGCGCCCATCCGGTTCGGCGCTCCGTCGGCCGCATGAGCCCGCTCGACCACCCTGCGGTCGAGCGCTTCGACACCTGGGCCGACGCCCAGCTCGAGCGACTGCGCGGCCATCGCGTCACCGACCGCGTGTTCGTCGCCGCCAGCGAGCTCGGCGACTTCAGCCTCATCTGGCACCTCACGGGCGCCGCCCGCGGCATCACCAGCATCCAGCACGCCAACCAGGCGTTCGTCTTCTCGGCGCTCATCGGCGCCGAGAGCCTCATCGTCAACCAGGGCATCAAGCGGCTGTTCCGTCGAGTGCGTCCCACCGAGGCGGGCGACCCCCGGTTCCCGGTGCGCAAGCCGTCCACGTCCAGCTTCCCCAGCGGCCACGCGTCGGCGGCGTTCTTCGCCGCCACCGTGCTCACCGGGTGGGACGGTCTGGCCTGGGCGCCGCTGTGGTACGGCATGGCCGTCGTCGTCGGCACCAGCCGCGCCTACGTGCGCATCCATCACCCGAGCGACATCGTGGCCGGCGCCGCCGTGGGCCTGGCGCTCGGCGGTCTGGCCCGGGCGCTGCTCGCCGCCGCGGGGTAGCCTCCCCCACCATGGCCGACCTGCCGCATTTCGATCGGAAGATGAGCGACGCCGAAGGCCTGATGTGGCGGCTCGAGAAGGACCCGCACCTCAGTTCGACGTTCGCCAACGTCACCGTCCTCGACCGCGCACCCGACTTCGAACAGCTGCTGCGACGGATGGAGCGGGCGGTCTACGCCGTGCCTCGTCTGCATCAGCGGGTGCAACCCGCGCCGGTGAACCTCACGTCGCCGATGTGGGTCGACGACCCGAACTTCGATCTGCGCTACCACGTCCGCCATGTCTCGTTGCCGAAGCCGGGCACGATGCGGCAGCTGCTCGACTACGCCAGCCTGTTGGCCGGCGACGCGTTCGACCGCACCCGGCCGCTGTGGCAGTTCGTCGTGGTCGACGGGCTCAAGGGCGGCAAGAGCGCCCTCGTCCAGAAGATGCACCACACCATCGTCGACGGCGAGGGTGGGGTGCAGCTCAGCCTGCAGTTCCTCGACTTCCAACGCGACGCAGCCGAGCCGCCTCCCATCGACCCCGACCTCATCGCCGCGGCCGAGGAGCAGGCCGCCGCCGACGCCGTGCCACCGAACCTGCTCACCGAGCTGATGAACGGCGGCCTGCGGGTGCCGATCACGTTGATGAAGCAGGTCAAGGACCTGCTGGCCGATCCCACCGGTATCCCCGACGCCGGCTCGGCGGCCGCCGACACCGTGCGCGGCGTGCTCGCCCAATTGGGCGAGACCGACGGGGCACGTTCACCGCTGTGGACGAAGCGCTCGTTGCGGCGGCAGATGGAGGTGCTGCGCGCCCCGTTCGACGAGACCCGCGCTGCCGCCAAGCGACTCGACGGCACGTTGAACACGGCGTTCCTCGCCGCCGCGGCCGAAGCCGCCGGGCGCTATCACCGCGAGATGGGCAGCCCGGTCGACGAGTTGCGGTCCAGCATGGCCATCAGCACACGTACCGACTCGTCGGGAGCGAACGCGTTCTCGCTGGCCCGCATGCTGGTGCCGACGGGCGACATGCCCATCGCCGAGCGGTTCCAGCGCATTCAGTCGCTGGCACACGAGGCCCGCGACGCCGGCACCAGCGGCTCGGTCGATGCGCTGGCCGCGGTCGCGGCAACCCTGCCGACCAGCGTGATCACCCGCCTGGCTCGCCAGCAGGCCCAGACGGTCGACTTCGCCACGAGCAACGTGCGCGGCGCGCCGGTGGCGCTGTACCTCGCCGGGGCGCAGCTGCTCGAGAACTACCCGGTCGGCCCGCTGCTCGGTGTGGCCTACAACCTCACCCTGCTCAGCTACAACCACAGCCTGGACATGGGCGTGAACATCGACACCGAAGCGGTGCAGGATCCGGCCCTGCTGCGGCGCTGCCTGGAGCGCGCGTTCGCGGACCTGTTGGCCGTCTGACGGCCGGGAGGGCTCAGCCCTCGGCGATGGCGGCCGCCGGCACCTTGGCCGGCATGGTGAGCAGCGTGCGCACGTCGAGCAGGACGTCGGTGATCTCGCCCGACGAGACCAGTTCACGGCTCATCATCTGCGACAGCGCCTTGTCGATGACGGTCAGCGCTTCGTGGATGACGGCTTCGTTGGTCTCGGTCATCGGGCTCTCCTTCATGCGATTGGCTCGTGCTGCGCACCGTATCTCGCGCGCGCCGCCTCTGCTGTGCATGGTACCGACCGCTCCGCCGTTCACGACGGCCGTTGGTCACGGAACCAGCAGGAACAGGTCACACGGCCTACGATCACGCCATGCAGCCGCAGGGACGCACCCCGATCGCATGATCGACACCGCCACGCTGCACCGTCTCGGACTGCGCACCGGCGAGCCCGTGCGCTTCAAGAAGGGCGACGCCGGGCGCTGGTACTCCGGCAAGATGTCGGGGGTCGCCGTCGACGGCAGCATCACCATCTTCGACGCCAATGGCAACGCGCGAAGCCTTCGACCGGAACGGGTCGAGGTGCGTCGACCGGGCAGCCGCGGCCGACTCTGCTGGCAGACCGTGAGCGACGTGGCGATCACCTGGGAGCAGCTGCAGCTCTGGTGATGGCTCGCTCGAGCACCACGTCGAGCAGGCAGACCACGGTGTCCTTCACCTCGCCGCGCGACCGCGCGTCGGTGGTGACCACAGGTACGTCGGGCATGATCGACAGCGCTTCGCGGACGGCCTCGACCGAGTGGAACAGCGTGCCGTCGAAGCGGTTGACCGCGACGACGAACGGCACCCGGCGATCCTCGAAGTAGTCGAGCGCAGGGAACGAGTCCTGCACCCGCCGGCTGTCGACGAGGACCACCGCGCCGAGGGCCCCCTGGACGAGGTCGTTCCACATGAAGCCGAAGCGGTCCTGGCCGGGCGTGCCGAACAGGTACAGGACGATCGATTCGTCGACCCGCACCCGCCCGAAGTCCATGGCCACGGTGGTGGTCGTCTTCGTGGTGACGTCGCCGAGGTGGTCGACGCACTCGGCCAACGTCGTCATCGCCGCCTCGGTGGTCAGCGGCGCGATGTCGCTGATCGCGCCGACGAACGTGGTCTTGCCCACGCCGAAGCCACCGGCGACGACGATCTTCACCGGGATCGGACCCGGGCGGACGTCGGCGTCAGAGGGCACGGACGCCCGCGATCAGACGGCTCAGCAACGCGACGTCGTCGGCGACGTGCTCGCTCGGTTGATAGGCCTGCAGATGGCCGTCGACCAGCAGGTCGGCGGCGAGCACGCGGACGACACCGATGGGCAGGCGCAGCATGGCCGCCAGCTCGGCCACCGACACCGGTTCCTCGGAGCAGCGCTCGAGGATGTCGCGCCGCTCGAAGCGCTGGCGTCCACACGCCGTCCGGCCCGCCGTGGTGGCCATCAGCATCGTCTCGAACTCGAGGTGCACGACGGCGTGCGCCCGGCCGCGTGTCATCGTGTAGGCGCGTACGTCCACCGTGGACGAAGGATCGACCGCGGGCAGGGGCGCGTCGGTCAGCGCTCGGCCGCGAGCCAGGAACGGGCGGACTGCGGGCACCGGGTCGGACGGGGCACCGGCCGGCTCGTGGGGCGGGTCGACGGTCATCCGCCCACCAACGAGTGCTTCAGTTCGGTGATCAGGTCGGGCGTCAGGTGAGGCCCGACCCGGCCGACCAGCATCGCGATCTCGTACCCGACGAGGCCGAGGTCGCACGTCCGCCGGGTCACCACGCCGAGCGTGGATCCACCCGAGATGGCGCTGACGAACAGGTACCCGTCGGACATCTCCACCAGTACCTGGGCCACCGGCCCGCGGTCCAGTTCGCCCGCCGCGCCGTGCGCGAGGGCGCGCATGCCCGTGATGATCGCCGCCAACTTGTCGGCCGCAGCGCGGGACAACGTTGCACTGATCGCGATGAGCAGTCCGTCGGACGACACGGCGATGGCCTGCTCGACGCCGGGCGTCGAGTCGACGAAGTCGGCCATCAGCCAGTTGACGTCGTCGGCTCGTGCGGAGAGCACCATGTCGGCCGCCTCCCGCTCAGTCCTCGGCCTGCCGACGGGCGAGGTCCACGCCACGCTGCAGGCTGGACAACGCATCGCGCACCTCGTCGGCGCCACGAGCGGGTGGTGCGTCGAGGTGGGTCACGCCGCCGTCGAGCAGTTGTGCGCCGCGGACTCGCTTGGGCAGCCCCTCCGGTCCGAGTTCGGCGCCAGGCTCGTCGGCAGTCACGGGCAGACGCGCCGTCACGAGTTCCGTCTCGGCCGCGGCTGACACGTCGGCGGGCGATGCCCGGTGCGGCTCGACGACGGGGTCGTCGTCCCCCAGCGGTTCCGCCTGCGGGGCCGGCACCTCGAGGATCGACTTCGGAAGGCGGATCACTGCCGTCACGCCCGTTCCACCTGGTGTGGTCGTCAGCATCACCTGGATGCCGTGGCGTCGGGCGAGCGTGGCGACGACCTGGAAGCCGAGCATCGGACTGCTGTCGCGGTCCAACGACGACACGGCGTTGAGTCGCTCGTTGGCGGCCATCAGCTCGGCATCGGACATGCCCAGCCCGTGATCGAAGACGGCCAGCTGGTGGCCGTCGGGCACGGCTCGGCCGACGACCGTCACGATCGTGGTCGGCGGCGAGAAGTTCGTCGCGTTCTCCAGCAACTCGGCCAGCAGGTGCGACACCTCGTGAGCGACCGCGCCCTGCACGTGTGCCGAGCCCACGTCGCCGAGCTCGATCTGTCCGTAGTGCTCCACCTCCGAGAGCGCGGCGCGTACGACCTCGCCGAGCGCGATCGGCGGCGACCACAGCCGGGCCGGCTCGGCACCCGCGAGGACCAGCAGCGACTGGGCGTTGCGACGCATGCGCGTCGCCAGGTGGTCGATGCGGAACAGGTTGTCGAGCATCTCCGGATCGTGTTCGTTCTGTTCGAGCGTGGAGATGAAGCCCAGCGTCCGGCCCAGCAGCGATTGGTTCCGGCGGGCGATGTTGACGATGTTCTGCGACACGATCTGTCGGGTGCGGCTCTGCGCCGCGGCGAGCTCGACCGCGGTGTCCTGGACCGAGGTGAAGCTGCCCGCCAGCTCGGCGAGTTCGTCGCGGGTGCTCACCTGGAACGGTGCGAGGTGCGGCACCGGAGCGTCCGCCGGCAGGCCCTCCGTCGCCGCCACCGCTGCGGCGAGATCGCGGCCCGCCACGCCCGAGGCCTGGGAGGCCATGCTGCGGATCGGTCGCACGATCGAACGGCGCACGCGCACGGCCAGCAGCAGTGTGAGCAGCGCGATCAGCGCGATCGCGGCGCCACCGAAGAGCAGTACCTGGGCGACGAAGTCGTCGTTGCGGCGCTCCCCCTCCGCGACCTGGGTGTCGGCCCATGCCAGTGCACTCGACGCCGCGATCTGCTGGGTCGCGTACAGGGGCTGCATCGCCGCGATGGCTGCCAGTACGCCCGCCGAATCCTCGGTCTCGACGGCCGGCACGAGCTGCTCGTCCACCAGCACGAAGAACGCGTCGCCCGCCTCGCGGCCGTCGACCACGAAGTCGGCACGGACCGACGGGTCGAGCGGCTGCAACGCCCAGGCGTCCATCGACGAGTCGAAGTCGGCACGCGCCCGTTCGACCACGCGCAGGTGCCCGGCGATCGCATCCCGCACCGCGGACTCGAAGCCGCCCTCGGACGACGCCACGGCGAGTCCGATCGCGTTCACCTCGGCCCAGGCCTGCAGCAGGGTCGCCGGCGGCGGCAGGGTGTCGGCCCGCAGGTCCTGCGCCGACCGCAGATCGCGGTAGTCGTCGCTGCGCACACTCGATCGCTCGAGGGCCACGTAGCCGAGCGCGGTGACGGCGATCAGGGCCAGCAACGGCACGGCGATGAGCAGGTTCACCCGGCCGCCGATCTTCATCCTGCGCAGCATTCGACTGCCCTTTCCACGCCGTTCGTCCGCCACATTGACCATCGGCCCGGGCCGGACCGGTCTTGAGTCACGAGCGTCACCATCCGAGGTGCCCGAAGTGTTGAGAAATCCTCAAGGAACGGCCCCTCGACGCCGAAAGACGCAGAGGACGAAATGCGTGACAGGAGGGATGCGGTGATGACCCGCAGCGAGTTGCAGGACTATGGCGCGGACGAGCCCGTGTGGCGGTTCATCGCCCAACTCGAACGGGAGCGCTTCACCGGCCAGGCCGACGTCGGCGTCGACGCCCGCGTCGAGTTGTACGTCGCCGAAGGGCGTGTCTACTTCGCGCAGAAGTCGGACGATCCGCCGCTCGGCGCACGGCTGGTGTCCACCGGCGTCATCACCACCGAGCAGTTCCGCAACGGCAGCGTGAAGGTCGGCGACAGCGTCTCGCTCGCCCGCCTGTTCCAGCGCGTTCCGGCCATCGACCGCGACGCGGTCGAACTGATGACCGAACGATTGGGCCGGCAGGTGCTCGAAGCCGTGTCCGAGCGACCCGTGGGCCCGGTCGTGCTGCATCCCCTCCGCCATCATCCGTCGGGCATCCACCAGTGGTTCCCCGACGCACCACCAGCCCCCGAGGGCGACGAGCCGAGCCCGGCGATGGCCGCACTGGTGAACGACGTCGTGGCCGCGGTCAGCGGCGCCGTGCCCATGGTGATCGCCGAGCCGGTGATCGCCGAGCCGGTCGCCGCCGAACCGGTCGCTGCCGACCGCCGCCGCTCCGGAACCCATCTCCGCCCCGGCACCGGCGATGACGTTCGAACCGCTCGTCACCACCCCGACGGCCGAGACCGCCCTGCCCACGCTCAGCTCGCTGCAGGGGCTCACACCGCTGCCCACGCTCGGCGAGGTGGGCACCCGCATGCCGACGCCCACCACGGTCGCCGTGCACCAGCCGGGCGCGATGGACACCCAGGGCCTCCCCATCCTGGGCACCGTGGGAACCTCGTTCCAGCCCGTCGTGGCCGTGACGGCCAGCGAGCCAGCCGATGAGATCGTCGCCGTCGAGCCGGCCGCAGCGCTCGCCACAGCGGCGCTGCCCCCGCCCGCACCGACCGAGCAGGCCGCTACCCCTTCCGCCACCGACGATCGGCGGACCTTCTCCTCTCGACCTTCCGGCGGTGGGCGCGATGATGACCCCGGCGGCAGGAGCGGCACCCCAGGGCGCCGAGCCCGAGACCGAGGAGATCTGGGACATGGTCGACGACCTGCTCGGCCTTCCCCACAACGACGCCACACTGGTGAATGCCGGTGGCCCCGCCGAGGACAGGAAGGGACGGGGCTGGCTGCGCAGCAGACGAGGGTGAATCGATGAACGAGCCGACGACCGACGAGAAGATCCAGCAGCTGGTGCGAGCCGTGCTGGACGCCGTCGACTCGCGGCTCGACACCATCCGTCACGAGCTCGCCGTGTTCTCCGGCGACGTCGAGCGACGCCACCACGAGATGCTCGACGCGCTGGCCTCGCTGGAGCGCCGAGTCGACCAGCTCGAACACGACACGCACGGGCCGCCTCCCACCCACACCGAGGCTCCTCCGGCCGATCTGTCGGCGATCTCGAAGCCGCTGTACACCGCGCCGCACATCACCACGCAACTACCCGCGATCACCGACCCGGCGATCCAACAGATCACGTCGCTGGCCATTCCTCCTGCGGTGCCGCCCACGATGAGCTCGCCGACGAGGGCCACACCAGCGCCTCATGTCGAGCCGCCCACACCGCACCACGACATCACCGAGGACATCGACCTCGAGCAGCTGACCAACCTGCTCAACGAGCGCCTCGGTCACCTCACCCTGCCGCCGCAGACCGACGACTGATCCCTCCGGTACCGGGCCGCCATCGGTCGGTCGGTACGGTGACCCGCATGGCCGTACGTCTCGATCCCTCCGACGAGTACATGCACGAGTTGGGCCCCGAGTCCAACTTCAACGAGAGCATGTACATCAACTGTTTCGACCCCGCACAGCAGGTCGGCGGCTGGTTCCGCATCGGCAACCGCGCCAACGAGGGTTACGCCGAGATGACGGTCTGCCTGTACCTGCCGCCCGAGGACGGCAAGCCCGGTCGCAGCGTGGGCTTCATGTACAAGCGCCCCACCATCACCAACAACGACGAGTTCAACGCCGGCGGCCTGAAGTGGACCATCGTCACGCCGTTCGAGGAGCTGCACATCGACTACACGGGCAAGGTCGTGCTGCTCGACGAGCCCGAGCAGATGGCCGACCCGAAGAAGGCGTTCACCGACAATCCGTACGCGGAGTGCGAGGCGCACATCACGTTCACCGGCCAGGGCCGGCCGAGCATGTTCGGCGGCGAGCCCGACACCCCGCACGAGGCACCGGGCGAGGAGTTCGCCAAGGGCCACTACGAGCAGCTCGTCGCAGGCGCACGGCACCATCCGCGTCGGCGACCGCGAGTGGGAGATCTCCGGCCACGGCCTGCGCGACCACTCGTGGGGGCCGCGGTACTGGCAGGCGCCGTGGTACTACCGCTGGCTCACCGCCAACGTGAACGAGGACTTCGGCTTCATGGCCAGCCGCGTCGCCAAGAAGGACGGCCCCGGCACGCGCGGCGGCTTCGTCTGGGAGAACGGTCAGATGCATTACTGCGACGACGTGCAGATCACCACCGAGACCCGCGACGACGAGCAGTACCACGACCGCATCCAGGGCGTGCTGCGCTCGTCGCGCTCCGACAAGGAGTGGACGTTCAGCGGCGAGGTCATGGACCTCATCCCGCTGCGCAACCGCCGCCAGGACCCCGAGGGCAACTGGCTGATGACGCGCATCAGCGAGGGGATGACCAAGTGGACCGTCGAGAGCGGTGAGTTCGCCGGCCAGACCGGCTACGGCCTCAGCGAGTACCTCGACCAGATCGTCGACGGCTCGCCCGTCGGTCTCGCCGAGTAGACCTCAGGGTTGCGACGCGGCGGCCACGAAGCGGGCCGCCACCTCGGCGTCGCCCACCACGTCGACCGACGACAGCGGCGCCTGCCGCGAGAGCACGGCGACGATGTCGAGCGCCGCACCACGGATGGCACAGTCACCCTTGGCGTGCTCACGTGCCACCACGAACGCGTCGGCGGACTCACGGATGGTCCACTCGCCGGCCACGTCGGTGCAGTGGATGTGCACCGACCCTCCCACGGCGACGTCTCCGCGGCGGAGTGTGTCGTGCAGGAAGTGGTCGATGTCGGCACTCGCCTCGTCGGGGGTCATGACGCCGATGCTGCCACAGCGACGCCCACCCTCGGAAGCGGCTACCTTCATCGGGCATGACAACGACGTCGGACCCGTCCCCGCAACCCTCGCAGAGCGCCCACGCGGCGATCGCCGAGCAGATCATCGGGGCCGTCGCCCAGGCCTCGTCGCCGGTGCTCTCGCCCGATGGCTCGTTGGTCGCCTTCGTGGTCACCCGCACCGACATGGCCAAGAACAAGTACTTCTCGCAGGTGTGGCTGGCCGACACCGACGGCAGCAGCCCGCCGCGCCCCGTCACCGCCGGCGACCTCGACGGCAACCCCACCTGGAGCCCCGACGGCCGCACGCTGGCCTTCACGTCGAAGCGCAGCACCCGCAAGAAGGATGCCACGCTGCACCTGCTGCCGATCGGCGCGGCGGGCGAGGTGCGCCAGGTCGCGGCAATGCGCGACGGCCTGAGCGAGCCGGCGTTCAGCCCCGACGGTCGGTGGATCGCGTTCATCAGCCGCACCCAGGACGAGCGCTACTCCGTGCCGGGCGCCGATGACGGCGACGAGAGCTGGCAGCCGCCGCGCAAGATCGAGCGCTTCTTCACCCAACTGAACGGCGAAGGTTGGACCTTCGACCGACCGGCACATGTCTACGTGGTGGCCGGCGGACGGCACGGGCACGCCGCGGAACCTCACGCCCGGGCGAGTTCCAGCACAGCAACATCGCCTGGTTGCCGGACAACAGCGGTGTCGTCACCCACTCGCAGCGACACGACACATGGGACCTCGACTTCGTCGAGGACCTCTACGTCGGTGGGCCTCGACGGGTCGGTCCGTCCGCTCACGGCGCAGACCGGCATCCACCATCACCCGTCGGTCTCGCCCGACGGCTCGTCGCTCGCGATGCTCGGCCTCGACGACGCGAGCACGTACCCGCAGAACGTGAAGGTGGGCGTCCTCCCGATCGGAGGCGGCGAGCACCGGTGGATCAGCACTGGGCTCGACCGGTCGTTCGAGACCACGGCCGGCACGGCCACACCACGCTGGCTCGACGACACGACGCTGCTCGCGACCGCCGAGGACCGCGGCGAGACCCACATCGTGCGTGTCACCACCGATGGCGCCACGCCGACCAAGGTCACCCAGGGCGCCATCTCGGTGAAGGGCTTCGATGCCCGCAACGGCGTGGTCGCGTACTGCGGCGTCGGCCGTCGACCAGGTCACCGACGTCTTCGTGCTCACCGACGGTGAGCCACGCCGACTCACCTCGTTCGCGGCCGGCTACGCCGCGGTGGTGCAGCCGCTGTCGTGGGAGAAGTTCGCGGTCCCGACCACCGACGGCACGCTCGAGATCGACGCGTGGATCATGCGGCCGAAGGACTTCGACCCGACACAGCGCTACCCCGTCATCCTCAACGTGCACGGTGGACCGCACACGCAGTACGGCGAGACCTACTTCGACGAGGCCCAGTTCCAGGCGGCCGCCGGGTTCGTGGTGCTGATGAGCAACCCACGTGGCGGCTCCGGCCGTGAGGAGTCGTGGGGTCAGGCCATCCTCGGCCCCAAGCACCACCGCGCCCCGGGCAGTGGTTGGGGCGGGCTCGACGTCGACGACGTGCTGGCCGTGCTCGACGCCGCGCTCGAGCGGTACCCGTTCTGCGACGCCGATCGGGTCGGCATGCAGGGCGGCAGCTACGGCGGGTTCATGGCCACCGAGCTCGCCGGTCGGTTCAGCCATCGCTTCAAGGGCATCTGCAGCGAGCGCGCCGTCAACAACCTGTTCACCGAGGAGTACACCAGCGACATCTCGACCGTCTTCCGGGTCGAACACGGTCCGCGCCACATCGACGACCCGGCCGCCTACGACGCCATGTCACCGATGCGCAACGTGCGCGACATCGCGTGTCCGATGCTCATCGTGCACAGCGAACGCGATCTGCGCTGTCCCATCAGCCAGGCCGAGGAGCTGTTCGTCGCGATGCGTCTGCTCGGCAAGGACGTGACGTTCTACCGCTTCCCGGGTGAGAGCCACGAGCTGTCACGGTCGGGTTCGCCGGTGCACCGCCGCCAGCGCGCCGAGATCATCCTCGACTGGTTCGCCGACAAGCTCGCCTGACCCGCTTCCCTGCGGCGCGGGCTTCTGGGCGGGATTCTTCCCAAATCGCCGCGGTCTGCGGGTGGTCAGGCGTGTTCGAGCCAGGCGTCGATCAGTTTGCGGGCGATGCTGATGCGCGGCGGGATGTTCGGCAGCGCATCGCGGGTGAACCACTGCGCGTCGACGATCTCGGTGGGGTCGCACACGATCTCGCCGCTCACCCACTCGGCGGTGAAGCCGACCATCAGGCTGTGCGGGAACGGCCACGGCTGGCTGCCCCAGTACCGCACGTTGCCGACCTCGACACCCACCTCCTCGCGCACCTCGCGCACCACCGCTTCCTCGAGCGACTCGCCGGGCTCGACGAACCCCGCCAGGCACGAGTACATCGGCCCACGGAACTGCACGCCCTGGGCCAGCAGGGCCTGGTCGCCGCGGGTGACGAGTGTGATCATCGCCGGGGCGAGGCGAGGGAAGGCGAGCAGTCCGCACGCGGGGCACTTCATCGCCCGCTCGCCGGGCTGCATCTCGGTGGGCGTGGCGCAGCGGCCACAGAACTGATGGGTGCGCGCCCACTCGACCAGTTGCACGGCGCGGCCCGCCACCAGCCAGTCCAGTTCGGTGGCCCGGCCGTAGTACGAGTACAGGTCGCTGGCCGCGCCGTACGACGGGTCCTCACCGTGGGGTACGTCGACGCCCCACACCGCGACGTCGTCGAGCATGCCCACGAAGTGCAGCGGCCAGCCGTCCTCACCCACACGGTCGTCGACGAACACCGACGAGCCGATGACGTGGATGTAACGGTGCTCGGATGCGTCGTCGGAGGGACGCATCGCTGGGAGGAAGCCGGCCATGGACGTCAACCTAGGACACGACCTCGTTCGGCTACGAACAGTTGCCCAACGGAAAGCTGAGCTCGGTTCCGTTGATCACTCGATGCTCCCCGTCGATGGTGGTGTCGAGCCGGATGTGGTCGCCGACGGCCGTGCCCTGCTGCGTCTCGACGCAGTAGGCGATCGAGCCCCGCAGTTGCAGGACGACTGCCTCACCGGGTGCGATCGTGAAACCGTCGAGCGGCAGCCCCGAGTCGTCGTCGAACGATGTCAGCGTGAATGGCGCGTCGGGGACATGGCGGAACATCCGGGCCTCAGGCGACCACAACGGCGGGTCGCCGTCGCTCCCCATCACCACGAGTTCGCCCTGGGTGCTCGCGCCGACTGCTCGCCGCAGCCCGTCGATCCGAACGGTTCGGTCGCCCTGGTTCTGGATCTCGAACGCGATCTGGATGGCGTCGTCGACACGATCGGGCATCACGATCACCGAGCCGGCCGACGTCCCGGCCCCGCTCTGCATCCGTGATGCGAACACCAGCGGATAGTCCTTCGGCACCGCAGTGGCGCGTTGCCAGACGACCAGCCCGCCGACCGTCACCGCGACCACCACCAGCGCCACCCAGGGCCAGCGTCGCCGTCGAGGCATCGGCCAGTCAGCGGCCGCACGGAGTTCCTCCGCATAGGCAGCCGGCGGGCCCAACTGCTGGACCGCCTCCTCCCACGAAACGATGCCCAGGTCGACCAGCCGCCGTTGGACGTCCTCGGCCACCTCGCGTCGCTGGGCGACCGGCAACCCGCGCAGCCGGGCCGCGACCTGCGACGAGTACGACGCCAGCTCGGATGGACGAGCGCTCACGGCGAGTCCTCCAGCGCCTGCATCACCGACACCAGTTCGTTCCATTGCGTCATCCCTTCACGAAGTCGCTCCCGGCCTGCGGCGGTGAGCGCGTAGTACTTCCGCGCCGGGCCGTCGCTCGACGGCACCAACCGCGACTGCAGCCAGTTCGACTGCTCCAACCGACGCAGCGTGCCGTACACGGTCGCATCGCCAAGATCCTCGAATCCGGCGTCGGCCAGGGCACGGTTGAGCTCGTAGCCGTAGCTCTCGCCGCGCTGGAGAACCAGCATCACGGCAAGGTCGAGCACTCCTTTGCGGAGCTGGCTGTCGTGCACCATCACTATTACTGTATGCGCAGTAGTGGGCGAAGCGCAACAGCTCGATACGACGACCGGAACGGCCGGTTCCTAGGCTGACCGCATGAGCAACATCGTCATCGTCGACGCCGTGCGCACGCCCATCGGCAAGCGCAACGGCGGACTGTCCACCCTCCACCCGGCCGACGTGCTGGCCACCGTCCAGAAGGCCATCGTCGAGCGCACGGGCATCGACCCCACCGAGATCGGCCAGGTCGTCGGCGGCTGCGTCAGCCAGGTCGGCGAGCAGGCGTTCAACATCACTCGCACCGCGTGGCTGAGCGCCGGTCTGCCCCTCACCACGGCCGCCACCACGGTCGACACGCAGTGCGGCAGCAGCCAGCAGGCCACCAACCTCGCCTCGGCCCTGGTCGGCAGCGGCGTCGTCGACGTCGCTCTCGCCTGCGGCGTCGAAGTGATGAGCCGCATCCCCATCGGCGTCGGCGGCAACAAGGCCCTCGGCCTGGGCGTGCCGATCAACAAGGCGTACTTCGATCGCTACGAGATGACCTCGCAGTTCGAGGGTGCCGAGCGCATCGCCGACAAGTGGGGCATCACCCGCGCGGACACCGACGCGTTCGGCCTGCGCAGCCAGCAGCTGGCCGCGCAGGCGTGGGCCGAGGACCGCTTCGGCGGCCAGTACGTCACCGTCGAGGCCCCCGACCGCAACGAGGACGGCAGCCTGGCCGACACGTTCCACACCGTCGCCCGCGACGAAGGCCTGCGCGAGACCACGCTCGAGAAGCTGTCCACGCTGAAGCCGGTCGGCCGCGAGAACGGCGTGCACACCGCCGGCAACTCGTCGCAGATCAGCGACGGCGCATCGGCCGTGCTGCTGATGACCGAGGAGAAGGCCGCGGCGCTGGGCCTGAAGCCCCGTGCCCGCATCGTCGACACCTGCAACGTGGGCGTCGACCCCGTGCTCATGCTCACCGGCCCCATCGACGCGACCCAGCGCCTGCTCGGCCGCACCGGTCTGAGCATCGACGACATCGACACGTTCGAGGTCAACGAAGCGTTCGCCTCGGTCGTGCTCGCGTGGCAGAAGGAAGTCGGCGCAGACCCGGCCAAGGTGAACCCGAACGGCGGCGCCATCGCCCTGGGTCACCCGCTCGGCGGCACCGGCGGTTTCCTCATCACCAAGGCGCTGTACGAGCTCGAGCGCACCGGCGGCCGCTACGGCCTGATCAGCATGTGCTGCGGTGGCGGTCTCGGCACCGGCACGATCATCGAGCGTCTCTGAGGCCCCACCTCCGCAGCGCGGCGTGGCGCTGAGCCGATAGAACGGGCGGCGTGCGCCGTCTCGTTCCCGTGTTGCTGTTCTCGTTGCTGGCCGCGTGTTCGCACGCGGCCAGCGGCGCGTCCCGGCCCGGATCGACGGTGCCCGGCGCGCTCGAGGCGAACGCGACCGTCGTCTCGGTGGTCGACGGCGACACCATCGTCGCCACGGTCAGCGGCACGAAGGAACGCATCCGCCTCATCGGCATCGACACACCCGAGACGAAGAAGCCGGACACTCCCGTGCAGTGCTTCGGTCCCGAGGCGTCGGCCTTCACCGAACGCCTGCTGCCCGCCGGCACCGCGCTGCACCTCGAGCGCGACGTCGAGGCGCGCGACAAGTACGGCCGCCTCCTCGCCTACGCCTACCTCGCCGACAGCGGCCTCTTCGTCAACCTGCACATCGTCCGCCAGGGCTACGCACGGCTGTTGACCTTCCCGCCGAACGTCGCCCACGTCGACGAGTTCGTCGGCGCGGCCCGCGCCGCGGAACGCGACGACATCGGCCTGTGGGCCGGGTGCAGCGGGTAGCGTTCCCGCCGTGACGACCCTCGCCGAACGGCTCGGCCACGCCGCCGACACGAAGTACGTCATCATCTCGTGCGACGACCTGGGCAGCTGCCATGCGGCCAACGAGGGCGTGTTCGACGCCCTCCGTCACGGTGTCGCCACGTGCGCGAGCCTGATGGTGCCCGCCCCCTGGGCACGCCATGCCGCCATGCAGGCCGAGCCCACCGACGACCTCGGTGTGCACCTCACGCTGAACTGCGAGCACGAGTCGTACCGCTTCGGGCCGATCACCGTGGCGCCCAGCCTGCTCTCGGGCGAGGGTGGCTTCCCCCGGCATCTCGACGACCTGTGGGAGCACGCCGACCCGGCCGAGGTGCTGCGCGAGTGCCGCGCCCAGATCGAGCGAGCAATGGCGTGGGGCATCGACGTCACCCATCTGGCGCCGCACATCTCGGCGATCATGCTCCAGGCCGCGTTCTTCGACGTCTACCTCGAGCTCGCCGTCGAGTACCGGCTGCCCATCCGCCTGCCCAGCACCATCTCGGCCGAGCAGGCCGGCTTCCCCTTCCGCCGACTGGCCGAGGAGGAAGGGATCTGGTTCCCCGACCACTTCGATCACGACTGGCGAGCCGGCAGCCGCGAGCGCGTCTACGACGCCATTCGCTCACTGCAGCCCGGGGTCACCGAGATCCACGTCCAACCGGTCATCGACACCCCCGAGGTGAGGGCCATCACCGACATGGCCGAGCTGTGGATCGACGACCACGAGCTGGTCACCGCCGACGCCACCCTGCGCACGCTGCTGGCCGAGTCGGGCGCCGTGCCCATCGGCTACCGCACGCTCAGGGACGCGATGCGAGCCGACTGAGCACCGCTGCCGCCGACCCGTCGGCGAACGCGGCGAGCAGCGGGCCTGTGGGTCCGGTGCTCTTCAACTTGCCCTGCATGAAGGCGATCTCGGGCGTGGCGGTCGCGTCGGCCGCGCCGACCGTGACCACCACCGCGGCGTCGTCGGGACCGTCGACGGCCTCGTCGTTCTTGCCGAACACCACCCGGTACTGGATGCTCACGACGGCACCTCACCCGCGGCGCTGGAGACTCGCTCGCGTACGCCGGCGAACAGGTCGTGCTCGATCGTGCCGGGCGCGGGCTCGCCGACGAGCGACCGGGCGAGGATCCAGTCCTCCCACGGGTACACCTCGGCGAGCTGCGTGTCGGTGAGTCCGAACCACCACGGCTCGCTCGGGTCGACCTGGGTGGCGTGTGCCCGCAGCGAACCGCTGCGCGCCCACAGGAAGCTGCCCACCTCGACCTTGGTGGTGATGCGCTCGTCCTGGCCGGGACGGTCGAGCCAGTCCTGCTCGTAGGGCGACTCGCCGCGGTGACGGATCATGCCCTCGTGGACGGCCATCAGCCGGGCCTTCGACCACACCGTGTAGTAGAGCTTCGACGGCTGCCACGGCTCGCCGGCCTCGGGGTACCAGGCAGGATCGCCGGCGCGCTCGAAGGCAGGCAGCGAGATGTCGTGCACCTTCAGGTGATCGGGGTGCAGGTAGCCACGCTGGTCGTCGCCGTAGGTGATGATGACCTGCGGTCGCTCGCGACGGATGACCGCGACCAGCCGGCCCACGGCCTCGTCGAGCGGGGCCATGTGAAAGCTGTCCGGGTGCACGTTGGCGGACGACTCGGGCATGCCCGAGTCGCGGTAGCCGAGCATGACCACCTCGTCGAAGCCGATGATCTCGGCCGACAGGGCCAACTCCTGGGGCCGCAGTTGGGCCAGCAGCAGCTTGTCCTGCTCGGGGGTGAGCCCGTGGAACGGCTGCCCCGGCTCGCGCAGCGAGGGATTCTGCAGGTCGCCCTCCTCGCCGCCGGTGCAACAGACGAGGACCGTGTGCACGCCCTCGGCCTTGTACTTGGCGAGCGTCGGCGCGCCCTTGGACGCTTCGTCGTCGGGGTGGGCATGCACGGTGAGCAGGCTGAGCGGAGCGTCCACGGGCTGCACGATATCCACCTGACGCCCCACGTAGGCTGCTGCCCGTGCGTCGAGTCGCCCTGCTCACCCTCATTCCCATCGCCGCGATGATCGCCGTGTCGTGCAACGACGACGGTCGGACGTTGCGTGAACCACGAGACGACCAGAACCAGTCGATCAGCTCGCTGGGCACCACGACCGACGGCGACTTCATCGACACCGTCGACACCACCACGCCCGACACCGGCTCCCCCGACACGACTGCGCCCGGCAGCCTGCCCCTCGGCGACGAGGAACTCACCCTCACCGCACCGTGGCTCGACGGCGACGCCATCGACTCGCGGTACACCTGCGACGGCGACAACATCGCCCCTGGCCTGCAGTGGTCCGCCGCTCCCGAGGGCACCGTCGAGATCGCGGTCACGATGCGCGACCTGCAGGTCCCCGAGTTCGCCCACTGGACGATCGCGGGCATCGCCGCCGACCAGACCTCGCTCGACGAGGACACCGTGCCCATCGGTGCGTACGAGGCCACGAACGGCCTCGGGGCCATCGGCTACACGGGTCCGTGCCCTCCTGCCGGTTCGACGCACACATATGCCCTCACGGTGCACTATCTTGAGGTCAGGTCAGATCTCACCGACGGTGTTGCCAGCGGTGAGCTGATCGATGTGATCACGGCGGCGGAGATTGCATCAGTAGAGGTGGACGGCACCTTCAGTAGGGGCTGATTCGTACCGATACCTACTCCGCACCCACAAGAATTTGTAAGGATGGCGGACATCAACGAAGTGCTTCCCTCGCTGCCGGTAGGCCTGTTCCAGGCCGACCGAGCTGGTCGCGTCGTCGCGGCCAATGCGGCGTTCGGCGCGCTCGTGCAGGGTATGCCCGGGAACGCCGTCGGAGCCCCTCCGTGGTCCAACGCCCACCCCGGCGACCGTGCCATGGCCGAGCTGGCGTGGCGGCGCGCCACCGAGGGTGACGACGACGTCCGCCTCGACTTCCGCGTCTGGCACGGCGAAGGGCGCATGTGCTGGGTGCGCATCGATGCCAGCCCCGTCCGCGACGGAATGGGGCGCATCCTCGGCTACGCCGGGACGGCCCTCGACCACACCGACGACACCCAACGCAAGCTGCTGCTCGAGCGGCTGCAGGGCGTCGTGGGCAGCACCGACGACGCCGTCATCATCCTCGACCGCAACGGCGCACCGATCTACACGAACGAGGCCGCCCGCCGCCTGTTCGGCGTGCAGGAGGAAGTGGACCTGGTGCGCGACCCCGGCGCCCGCGGACTGCTGCAGGCCATCCGCGATCAGGTGCCCCGCGAGGTGATGAACGCCACCGAGACGAGCACCTGGACCGGCGAGGTGGGGTTCCGTGCTCCCGACGGGTTGGGTCGCACGCTCGACGTCGACCTCATCATGCAGCGCACCCCCGACGGGATCATCGAGTACTGGGGTGGCGTCGCCCGCGACGTCACCGCCACGAAGCACCTGCAGAGCGAACTCACCCGGCAGGCGAACCACGACGCCCTCACCGGGCTGCCGAACCGCCTGCACCTGCTGCGCACCGCCGCCGAGGCGCTCGACGGCATCCGTGGCACGCGCAACAACGCAGCCATCCTGTTCATGGACGTCGACCGGCTGAAAGAGGTCAACGACACCGTCGGCCACGAGGTCGGCGACGCGCTGCTCACCCAGGTGGCCACCCGCATCGCACACGCGACTCGGCCCAGCGACATGGTCGCCCGCATCGGCGGCGACGAGTTCGTGGTCCTGTGCGACGGCGGCATCGACGAGCACACCGCGGTCGATCTCGCCGAACGCATCCGTCACTCGCTCGGTGGGCGCATCATGCTCCACGGCGTGGAGATCGAACTGTCGGTGTCCATCGGTGTCGCCGTGTCGTCGCCCCACCACATCGAGGGGATGACGGCCCACGAAGCAGCACTCGACCTGCTGCGCAACGCCGACATCGCCATGTACCAGGCCAAGCGCCGCGGCCGCAGCCGCAGCGAGTTGTACACCGATGCGATGCGCGCCGAATCGCGCAAGCACAAGGAACTCGGCGGCGAGCTCGAGCGTGCGCTGTCGTCCGGGCAGTTGCGCCTCGCCTACCAGCCGATCATCTCCACCCACAGCGGGCGCGTGGCCGGCGCCGAGGCGCTGCTGCGCTGGGACCACCCCGACCGCGGCACGCTGCTGCCCGCGCAGTTCCTGCACCTCGCCGAGGAGTCCGGGGCCATCGTGCCCATCGGCGACTGGGTCACCCATCAGGCCTGCCTCGACACGAGGGCGTGGCTCGACGCCGGCCTGGTCGACCGCAGCTTCAGCGTGCACATCAACGTCGCCGCACGGCAGTTGGCCGAGGGCACGTTCGTCGAGCGCGTCCTGGCCACGGTCCGGCAGATGGAGCTCAGCCCGCACCAGCTGACGTTCGACTTCGACGAGGACACGCTGATGGACCAGCAACCGGGTTCGTTGCGGTCGCTGCAGGCACTGCGTCGCTTCGGCGTGCAGCTGGCCCTCGACAGCTTCGGGACCGGCATCTCGTCGCTCACCGCACTGCGCTCGTGCGAGGCCGACGTGTTGAAGCTCGACGGGTCGATCGCCCGCATGCTCGGCACCAGCGGCGACGACGACCCCATCGTGCGCGCCATCATCCAACTCGCTCACGCGCTCGACATGCAGGTCGTCGCCGAGTGGGTCACCTCGGCCGACCAGCTGCGCCGACTGCGCGTGCTCGGCTGCGACCTGGTGCAGGGCCACCTGCTCGGCGAGCCCACTGCCGCCGACCTGTTCGCCAGCCGCGTCCGCCGCTGACCGGCCCCGCCGCCGGGCCGCGGCCACCAGCTGCCGGGGCACCCGTACACTGCCGCTCGTGACGGTCTCCCCGGCGGACGTGCTGACCTACGGCGTGCTCGCGTTCATGGGCGTCCGCCTGGTCGGCGGGATGCGCACGTCGCGCAGCCGTCAGGGGCGCGCGTTGGTCCGCGACGTGGTCGTGGGCATCCGGTTCCGGCACGTCTGGCCGCTGGTCGTGGTTCTTCCCGTGGTGGTGGCGGTCGCCAACCTGCTGATCGCGGTGCCTGGCCTCAGCTGGGGTTGGTGGACGATGATCGGCGGCGACGGCAACCCCGTGTTCGGCTCGTCGGATGCGACCATCGGCACGGTGTGGGAGTGGATCATCCCACTCGCGTTCATGGCGTTGCTCATTCCCGCACTCCCGTTGTTCGCGTTCACCGAGGAGCGCATGTTCCGCGCCGGCGCCGAGCACTGGAGCACGCGCCGGCGAGCGTGGAAGGTGCTGCAGTTCGGCATGATCCATGCGGTCATCGGCATCCCCATCGGAGCGGCGCTCGCGCTCTCGCTCGGCGGCGCGTACTTCATGTACGTCTACCTGCGCGCCTTCCGCGTCGGCCACTCCCGCCACCTGGCCACGCTCGAGAGCACACGCGCGCACACCGTGTACAACGCCGTCATCGTGGTGCTCGTGGTGACGTTCGCCATCACGCTGGCCCTAGCCTGACGCCCGTGTCGCAGCCATTGCCGATCCCGCCGCCGACGGTTCCCCGTTGCTACCGCCACCCCGATCGCGAGGGCGGGCGCAGCTGCACCCGCTGCGGGCGGCCGGCGTGCAGCGACTGCCTGGTGCAGGCGTCGGTCGGTTCGCACTGCCTCGAATGTGCGCGGGCCGCTCGACCCGACGTGAACACACGGGTGAAGCTGGCCTCGTCGCGAGTGCTCTCCCCCACCACCTACTCGCTGATCGCCGCCAACCTGCTGCTGTTCCTCGCGATGGGCATCGCCGACCCGAAGGCCTGGACCGGCAACATCACCGCCTGGCACGGCAAGCTCGGGCTCAGCAAGTCCTTGCTGCAGTTCCAGACCCAGAACGTCGACGGCACCATCATGGACGCCCACGGCTGGTACCGACTGGTCACCTCGGGGTTCATCCACTTCGGTTTCATCCACATCCTGATGAACATGCTGCTGCTGTTCCAGTTGGGCAACCTCCTGGAACGGGCGATCGGCAGCACGCGCCTCGCGGCGGTGTACTTCGCCAGCCTCCTGGCGGGTTCGTTCGGTGTCCTCATCATCGATCGCGCCGGCGTCACGGGTGGTGCCTCGGGCGCCGTGTTCGGGCTGATGGCGTGCGCCGCGGTCGGTCTGCACCGACGCGGCGTGAACGTGTTCAGCACCGGCATCGGCACCACGCTGCTGTTGAACCTGGTGCTCACGTTCAGCATCAGCGGCATCTCCATCGGCGGCCACGTCGGTGGCGCGATCGGTGGTGCGATCTGTGGCTGGGTGCTGCTGGCGCCCAACTGGAAGCCGTTACCGAAGTGGGCCGGCTGGGCCACCCCCGCCGCCGTGATCCTCGTCGCGGTGGTCGGCAGCGTGCTGCTGGTCGTCTGACCCGGTTCAGCGCACCGCGCGGCGTCGCATCCGTGCCCGGAACGCCTTCGGCGGCGGACGATCGGGCAGCCGGTCGCTGCTCCACTTGGCCACCGGCGCCATGGTCGAGCGCGCAGAGCGCGATGAGCACGGTGTCGTAGTTGACGCGCCAGCCCTGGAAGTCGCGCCACGCCTGGTCGAGGTCGGCCTTCAGAGGAATGTCGGCGGCGCGTAGCTCGACGCACATCAGGTCGAACTCGCGGCGCGTCACCGAGATCGGTGCGTCCGGAAGCGGGTCGGGCTCGTACTGGATACCGAAGTAGTCGGCGATGCGGCGCAGGGCGAAGAACCCGCTGCGCAGCATGACGTCGGCGCGTGCGTCGTGGGGGATGTCGATCGTGCTGTTCGCGATGGCGGCCGTGTCGAGCACGCAGCCGGCGGCGACCACCCAGCTGCGTTCGGGCTGCTGAGAACGGAAGAAGACGAGCGACGGGTGGCTGGTGTGGCTCTCCTCGACGTCGATGAACCACTGCTCCCATCGCTCGAACACGTCGTCGTGCAGACGGTTCAGCCACCCGATCCGCTGATAACGAGTGAGCAGTTCGGCGACCGACGGCGGCATTCCGGCGCGGACCTCGAGCATTCCGACGAGCGCCTCGCGTCGGCTGAAGCCGCCATAGATGGTGGGGAGATACGAGATCATCAGGCTGACCATGCCCAGGCCGATTCCGGCCTCGACGAACGACAGCGCCACGTACCCCGTGCCCTGCGGCCGGTCGAAGCCGAGCGTGAACAGCGACGAGCCGCTGGTGGCGAAGGCCTCGGCGAACGGATGGATGCCGACACCCCAGAAGATGCCGGTGAACCCGATCGTGATCAGGCTCACCCACAGCGCCGGCAGCGTGATCAACGCCGCCGGGGCGTAGAACGCACCGGCCCGGTCGCGTTCCTCGTACGGCCGGTGCGGCTTCACCCACAGGTCGAACACCCACCGCCAGGCCTGGAAGTGCCGCCGGGTCAGCCAGCTGGCATAGCCACGCGGCACCACCACGGTCTTCAACGCCGACACGAGCACGGCGCCGACGAGCACTGCACCGGCCACCGCGGCGACGATCTGGAGCACGAGCACGGCGCCACTCTGGCACGTGGAGGAACCCTGTCACACCCTTTCGGCACACTGACCCCATGAGCGATTCCACCCACTCCCACCACGGCCCCGAGCAGCTGGTGCTGGTCGGCGAGGTCCCCACTTCCGTGCAGTTCCGGCTCGACCAGCGCACCCGCGAACGTGGTCTCGCCCACGTCGCCGCCATCAAGGCCCAGCTGGCCGCCCGCGCCGCAGCCCGTCAGTCAGTCGAGCCCACCACCACGACCAAGGCCGCATGAGTCACGCCCGCAGGCGGTCGGTGACTCAGCCGGCGGAGGGAGCCAGGCTGCGGACCGCGTCCCAGTGCTTCAGGTCGGGGTCGAGGGGCAGGATGGCCAGGCTGGTGGTGGTGACGCCGTTCTCGAAGTAGCGGTCGATGGTCGCGCGGCACTGTTCGGGCGAGCCGTGCACCACCAGTTCGTCCACCAACGAGTCCGGGATCGCAGCCAGCGCGGCCTTGCGGTCGCCGGCCTTCCACGCGTCCCACATCGGCTGCAGCACGTCGCCGCGGCCCAGCCAGTCGTGGAACTGGGCGTAGACCGGCACGTTCAGGTACGCCGCGATCGCGAACTTCGCCGCCGCACGCACCGCGTCGGCGTTCTCGCTGGGGCAGCAGAAGATGCGGCAGACGATCTCCTTCGGTTCGCCGCCGGCGGCGTCGTTCACCACGCCGACCACCTTGCGCACGTCGTCGGGCGACAACCAGTTGATGATCGCGCCGTCGCCCTCGCGGGCGGCCAGGCGCAGCATGCCCTCGCGCAGCGCGGCCACCAGGATGGGCGGGGTCTGCTCGGGGCGTACGCCCAGCTTGAAGCCGTTCACCTCGAACGTGTCGTACTGCTTGGCGATCTTCTCGCCGCTCAACGCGTCGCGCAGGAAGCGGACCACGTCGCGGACCTTCTTGTACGGCTCGACGAACGGCACGCCGTTCCACCGCTCGACGATGACGTTGCTGCTGCTGCCGATGCCGATCGCGAACCGGCCCGGCGCCGCGTCGGCCAGGCTGGCGACACTCTGCGCGAAGCATGCGGGCGAGCGGGTGTAGGCCGGGATGATGGCCGTGCCCAGGCGCAGGCGCGGCTCCCACGCCGCGGCCATGGCCAGCGGGGTGAAGCCGTCGGCGCCGTCGCTCTCGGCCGACCAGATGTCGGTGTACCCCATGTCGGCGAGCTCGGCCAGCTTGTCGCGGTGGCTGTGCAGCGGGCCGGGCAGCGGCACGGTCATGCCGGGACGCTTGGGCATGGCACTGGTCATGATGGTTCCCCCTTCTTCGGCGGCAGCAGACGGGCCGCGTCCTCACCTTTCCAGAAACGCACGATGCAACTCTGACTGGCCGTCGCCAGCAACGTGCCGTCCTGGGCGAACATGTGCACCAGGCCGTGGCCGAAGCCGCGCTCGACCGCATGCACGCGGATGTCGAGCAGCACCCATTCGGTGGGCACGAGGTGCACGACGCGCAACGTGTTGTCGAGGCTGTTGCCACCACCGCGGACGCCCAGGGTCTGGCCGACGCCCATCGGCACGAAGTCGCCCAGCACGGCCAGGGCTGCGGCGTCGACGCCCTCGATCACGTCGGGGATGCGCGCCCACATCAGCACCTGCCCGTCGCCGGGTGTGCCGTCGAGTTCGTCGAAGGGTCGCCCCTTCGCCAGGCGCTGGTCGAGCTTGTCGTTGATGGTGCCGTCGATCGGCCCGCGGAACGGCCGCTCGGGGCAGCGGTCGGGTGGTGGCACATCGGGCATCTGCTCGAACTGACCGTGCAGGTCCATCGGCCGGTCGCCGAGCGCGGCGTTGACGGTGAGGATCTCGCGATTGCCCACGTGGCACACGGCGCGCGCCTGGGTCATCTGGTGACCGACGACGGCGAGGGTGACGTCGATGTCGACCACTTCACCCGGCTTCGCGTAGCTGAGGTACTGGGCGGTGGCCCACACCGTCTCGCGCTCGCTCGTCCCTTCCATGGCCGAGATGGCGGCGCCCAGCCCGGCACCGCCGAACAGGAAGTTGCCGGTGGTGACCACCGACTGGGTGACCTCCATCGACCAGCGATACGGGTTGTGGCTCTGCGTGACGCCGAGGAACGATCGGGTGTCCATGTCGTTCCGACTCTAGGGGCGGCAGACTGGACGCATGGAGTTCGCGATGAAGTACGACGCCCTCGGCGCGGGCGTCATGACCCCACTCGGCGCCGGCCGCAAGCACAGCGGCGTCACGCTGACCGACGACGAGTTGATCGTCCGTCAGAGCTGGGCGTTCCACGGCGTGGTCCCCCGCGCATCCATCACCGGAGCTCGCCGCAAGCCCGGCTCGGTGATCAGCCGCGGCGCACACGGCTGGAGCGGGAGATGGTTGGTCAACGGGGCCGGCGACGGTCTCGTGGTCATCGACATCGACCCCCCGGCGAGAGGGCGGGTGACCGGTGTGCCGGTGACCCTGCGCGAGCTGACCGTGAGCGTGGAAGATCCCGACGCGCTCGTGGCCGAACTGCAACGATCCTGACCAGGAGGTGCGCGTGGCCCATCACGATCCGCACGACGACGAGCACAGCGAGACCGTCGACGTCGAACTGCGCTTCGCCACCGGCGAGGTCTCCGCGCACAGCCGGGCCAGCCTGCACGTCTGGGCCGCCGACGACGCCCACGGCGGTGTCGAGCGCGTCGTGGTGCTGTCCGCACCGGTCGCCCCGCACCTGCACGACCATGTGGCCAAGCTGGTCATCAGCACCGGCGACCGCTGGATGGCCGTCAGCCGCGACGGCCGCTCGTGGATCGAGGCCCCACCCGCGGGCTGACGGTCGACCCACCGCCTCGCAGTACGCTGCGGCGCATGGGGAACACACCGTGGCAGGGCGATGCCTGCTCGCTCGTCGATGAATTCCGTGCCGGCCGTCGGTCGCCCGTGGAGGAGCTGCAGGCGACGCTCGACGCCATCGAGGCCAGCGACCTGAACGCGTTCTGCTTCGTCGACCGCGAACAGGCCGAGGCCGCTGCTCGCGCCGCCGACGTCAGCAAGCCGTTCGGCGGTGTGCCGATCGGCGTGAAGGAACTCGACAAGGTCGACGGCTGGCCCGACACGCACGCATCCGTCCCGTTGAAGGACCACGTCGCCGACTGCACCAGCACGATGGTGCAGCGCATCCGCGACGATGGCGGCGCCGTGCTCGTGGGTCAGACCACGGCCAGCGAGTTCGGCGGCGTGAACCTCACCCGCACCACGCTGCACGGCACCACCCACAACCCGTGGCAGCACGGCAAGACCCCCGGCGGCAGCTCGGGCGGCACCGCCGCGGCAGTGGCCGGCGGCATCTGCACCCTGGCCACGGGCGGCGACGGTGGCGGCAGCATCCGCATCCCCGCCGGCTTCGCCGGGCTGGTCGGCCTGAAGGCCACCATCGGCCGCATCCCGCGCGGGCCGAAGGCCACCTACGGCAACCTCACCGTCACCATCGGCTGCCTGTCGCGCTCGGTGCGCGACACCGCGCGCTGGTTCGACGTCTCCAACGGGTTCGATCCCCGCGACCCCATCAGCCTGCCCCGCGTCGAGGGTTGGGAGGCGGGTCTCGGCACGCACCTCGACGCGCTGCGCGGCGCTCGCGTCTGTTTCGCCCCGAACTGGGGCAACGCCGTGGTGTCACCGATGATGTGGGAGCTGCTCGAGGTCGCCGGCATGCAGCTGGTCGACGAGTGCGGCATGCAGCGGGTGGACGGCGTCGACGTGAACCTGCCGCGCATGGGCGCGGCGTGGTCGCTCAGCGGCAACATCGCCATCGAGGCGCAGCTCATCGACCAGTGGCCCGCATGCGCCGACGACCTGACCCCCGAGATCCGCTTCGGCATGGAGATGGCCGTCGGCAAGTACGACTCCGCCGCCCGCGCCAAGATCGAGCGCCGACGCATGGAGGTGAACGAGGCGATGGCCCAGATCTTCGACCCTGTCGACGGCGTCGACTTCGTCATCACGGCCAGCAACCCCGATGTGGCGTTCGACGCCGATGGCCCCCTGCCCGGCGTGTTCGGCGGCATCGAGGCCGGCCCGGGCAACAACGGACGCCTCACGTTCCCGGCGAACCTGCACGGCAACCCGGCCATCTCCATCCCGGCCGGCACGCTCGACGGCCTGCCCATCGGGTTGCAGGTGGTCGGCCGCCACTTCACCGAGACGCTGCTGCTCGACCTGGCGCTGACGGCCGAGCGCAACCGCCCGTGGCCGCTGGTCGCGCCGGGCAGCCCGCACTGACCGGCGCATGACTCGCATCTCCCCCGACGAGACCTCCGACTCCACCGCGCTCACTCGCAGTCAGCGACTGCTCGCCATCGGGCTCGTCCTCGGCGTCACCCTGGTGGCCTTCGAGGTGACGGCGGTGGTGACGGCGATGCCCACGATCACCGACGAGCTGGGCGGCACCTCGCTGTACGGGCTCGCCATCGCGGTGTACACGTTGGCCAACATGGTGGCGCTCGTCGCCGCCGGCGAGATGGCCGATCGGCGCGGCCCGGTGACGCCGTACCTGTTGTCGATCACCACGTTCATCGCCGGGCTGGTGGTCGCCGCTGCGGCGCCGACGATGGTGTGGGTGGTGATCGGCCGCACGCTGCAGGGCGCCGGCACCGGCGGGCTCCAGCCCCTCGCCTACACGCTGGTCAACCGTGCCTTCCCCCGCAGTCGACAGCCGAAGATGTTCGCCATCCTCTCTGCCGGGTGGGTGCTCCCCAGCCTGTTCGCGCCGCTCGTGTCGGGTTGGGTGGTCGACACGTTCGGGTGGCGATGGGTGTTCCTCGGCATCATCCCGTTCGCCATCGTGGTGGCCGCGCTCGCCGTCCAGCCGATGCGCAAGTACGGCCCGACCGCGAGCGACGAAGGATCGAGCCGACTCCCGTACGCCTTCGCCGCCGCCATCGGCGTCGGCGCGCTCGCCACCGGCCTGCAGTTGTCGAACCTCGTCGCGGCCACCGTCATCACCGTCGTCGGTGGAGCGGTGGGTTGGTGGGCGTTGGGCGTGCTGCTGCCGCCCGGCGTGTCGACGGCGCGCACGGGCCTCGCCGCGATCATCGCCTGCCGCATTCTCGCCACCGCCACGTTCATGGGCGTCGACAGCTTCGTTCCGCTCGCCGCCGATCGCATCCACGGGGTGCGGCCGCTCGTCCAGGGCTTCGTCATCATCGGTGCCGCCATCTTCTGGACGGTCGGCCAGTGGGTTCGCGCCCATCGCCCACCCGAGAACGTGGCCGCAGCGGTGCGGACCGGATTCGTCGTCATCGCGCTCGGCATCGCGCTCGTGTCGCCGGTGCTCTGGTCGGGTTGGCCGCTGTGGGCGGCCTTCCTGGGTTGGTGCGTCGGCGGCTTCGGCATGGGCCTGCTGTTCAACCCCACCACCGTGGCCACGATGACGTACGCGACCGAGGGCACCGAGGGCAAGGTCAGCAGCCAGATCTCGCTGGGCGACGCGCTCGGCTTCTCGCTGATGGGCGGCATCGGCGGGGCGACCGTCGCGGTGGCCGACCGTGGCTCCATCCACATCTCCACCGCGCTCGGCATCAACTTCGCGCTCGCGTTCGGCCTGGCGATGCTCGGCGTCGTGGCCAGTAGCCGCATCCGCCGCGCTCCCTGAGCGAACGTTCCGAATCGGGCAGACTGGCTCCATGGCACACGCGATCAGTGTTCGCGGGCTGCGCAAGCAGTACGGCACCTTCACCGCGGTCGATGGGGTCGACGTCGATGTCGCCACCGGCGAGATCCTCGCCCTGCTCGGACCGAACGGCGCCGGGAAGACCACGACGGTGGAGATCTGCGAGGGCTATCGCACCCGCGACGGCGGTGAGGTGAGCGTGCTCGGCGTCGACCCGGCACACGGCGACCACACCTGGCGCGAGCGCGTCGGGGTGGTGCTGCAGACGTCGGGCTTCACCGAGGAGCTGACCGTGCGCGAGACGCTGGCCCACTTCGCCTCGTTGTACCGCGACCCACGCGACGTCGACGAGCTCCTCGACGCCGTCGGTCTCGTCGACAAGGCCGCCACTCGGGCCCGGCAGTTGTCGGGCGGCCAGCAGCGCCGCCTCGACGTCGCCGTCGGTGTGGTCGGTCGGCCCGAGTTGCTGTTCCTCGACGAGCCCACCACCGGGTTCGATCCCGAGGCCCGCCGCCAGTTCTGGGACCTCATCCATCGATTGCGCGACGAGGGCACCACCATCCTGCTCACCACCCACTACCTGGAAGAGGCCGAGGCGCTCGCCGATCGCGTGGCCGTCATCGTCGATGGACGGATCGTCGCCGATGCACCGCCACGCCTGCTCGGCGGACGCGACCAGGCGGCCACGATCGTGCGCTGGGTCGATGCCGACGGACCACACGAGGTCCGCACCGCCACACCCACCGCGACCATCGCCGAGCTCGCGGCGCGACACGGCGGCGAGCTCGCCGAGTTGACGGTCAGCCGCCCGACCCTGGAGGACGTGTACCTGCGCCTCATCGGAGCGGCCACGTGAACGCACACACGATCTCCATCGGTCGCGGCCGTTGCATCGTCGAACTGAAGAACCTGTGGCGCAACCGCCAGGCCTTCGGCTTCACCATCCTGTTCCCGGTGATGATGCTCGTGCTGTTCGCATCCATCTTCACGGGCACGGTCGAAGGCACGAACGTCGAGATCGGTCAGGTCTACGTGGCGGGCATCATGGGCTCGACGCTCATGTCCACCGGCTTCGTCAGCCTGGCCATCGGCATGAGCATCGAGCGCGAATCGGGCATGCTCAAGCGGCTCGCCGGCACGCCGATGCCCAAGGCGTCGTACTTCCTGGGCAAGGTCGGCATGGTGTTGGCCACGGTGGGGTTGCAGACCGTGCTGCTCCTCACGCTCGGCATCGCCTTCTTCGGGATGTCGCTGCCATCGTCGGCCTCCGCGTGGCTCACGTTCGTGTGGGTGTTCGTGCTGGGCGTCACCTCGTCGACGCTGCTCGGCATCGCCGTCGGCAGCTGGATCAAGGACGCCAAGTCGGCACCGGCGGTGGTGAACCTGCCGTTCGTGGCGCTGCAGTTCATCTCGGGTGTCTGGATCTCGGTCACCCTGCTCCCGAATTGGCTGATCACCGTGTCGCAGGTCTTCCCGCTGCACTGGATCTGCCGCGGCATGCGCGCCGCGTTCCTTCCCGACGCGTTCAAGACGGTCGAGACGGGCGGCGAGTGGCAGCTGGGGATGGCGGCGATCGTGTTGGTGGCGTGGTGCATCGCGGGCTTCGCGATCTGCACCAAGGTCTTCCGCTGGACCCGCGACTAGGCAGGTTCCCGACGGTCAGGCCGGTTCGTCGCGCACGATGCGGCCGTCGCGCACTTCGAGCGTGCGCGTCCGGGCCACGTTGGACAGCAGCGAGCGATCGTGGCTGACCAGCAGGACGGTGCCGTCGAACGTGGCCAGGGCCTGCTCGAGTTGCTCGATGGCCGGCAGGTCGAGGTGGTTCGTCGGTTCGTCGAGCACCAGGCAGTTCGAGCCCTTGGCCATCAGCAGCGCCAGCACCAGCCGGGTGCGTTCACCGGGTGACAGCGACTCGGCGGCGCGGTTGACGTGCTCGGCACCGATGCCGAACTTGGCCAGCAACGTGCGCGCCTCGGGCACGAGCATGCCCGTGGCGCCCATGAACGCCTGCAGCACCGTCGGGGCGTCGGCGAGCTGGTGGCGAGCCTGCTCGAGTCGACCCACCACCACGCCGGGGCCCCGCCAGTGGTTCCCGGACGACACGGCTTCCTCGCCCAACAACGCACGCAACAGCGTCGACTTGCCGGCGCCGTTCGGGCCCTCGATGACCACCTTCTCGCCGAAGCCGATCTCCAGGTCCACCGGGCCGAGCGTGAACGTGCCGTGCTCGACGGTGGCGTGCTCGAGCCGAGCCACGACCGCACCGCTGCGCGGTGCCGAGGCCAGCACGAGACGGAGCTCCCACCCTTCACGGGGCTCCTCCACCACGTCGAGCCGCTCGATCATCTTCTCGGTGCGCGCCGCCTTGCCGGCCAGCTGCTCGGTCTGGTTGATCTTGAAGTTCTTGATGTTCTTGTCGTTGTCGTCGGGCTTCTTCTTCGCCCTCGACAGACCCTGCGTGGCCCACTCGCGTTCACGTTGCGAGCGCCCAGCGAGCGACGAGCGCTTGGCCTCGTACTCCTCGTACGCCTCGCGGGCGTGGGCCTTGGCCAGGTCGCGCTCGCGCAGGTACGACTCCCACCCACCCGACCATCGCGTGGCCTGGTGGGTGAACTCGTCGAGCTCGAGGACGTGCGTCACCGTGCGCGCCAGGAACGTGCGGTCGTGGCTGACGAGCACGCAGCCGGCACCGAGTCCGGTGACGAACTTCTCCAGCCGGGCGAGCCCGTCGAGGTCGAGGTCGTTGGTGGGCTCGTCGAGCAGGAACACGTCGAAGCGGGCGAGCAGCAACGCGGCCAGGCCGGCACGAGCCGCCTCGCCGCCCGACAGCGACGGCATCATCTGGTGCAGCAGGTGCTCGCGCAGGCCGAGGTCGGCCCACACGTCGCCCACTCGCGACTCGAAGTCGGCAGCACCGAGCGCCAGCCAGCGGTCGAGCGCGTCGCTGTACGCGTCGTCGGCACCATCGATCCCGGCAGCCAGGTCGGCGGTGGAGGCGTCGAGCGTGGCCGAGGCGTGCGCCACGCCGGTGCGACGTTCCAGGTACGCGAGCACCGACTCGTCGCGTCGTTCGGGCTCCTGGGGGAGGTACCCGACGTTGGCCGTGGGCGGCGCCAGCGTGACCGCCCCCTTGTCGGGCGCGATCTGACCGGCGAGGACCCGCAAGAGCGTGGACTTGCCGACACCGTTGGGACCGATCAGGCCGATCCGCTGACCGGGGTCGACGGCGACGTCGACATCGACCAGCAGATGACGGGCACCGAGTGCCAACGACAGGCCGCGGGCATGAAGGGCGGCAGACATGAGGAACCTCCGAGGACTCGAACGATACGGGCAGGGGTTCACTCAGCGGCGCATGGAGCCATTGTGGCGCATCGGCGTCGCGACGACCCGACCATTTTCGCCACCACCTCGTCGCCGTGTCAGCGCGGCCTCGACCGCGAATACGGTGCCCGGCGTGGAACCGAACGGGGTCGCCAGGAGTGTTGATGGCGTGACCCTCACGTTCGACGACTTCTGGGCGAGCCAGCGCGACCGCATCGCCCGGGCGCTGGCGATGGCCATCGGTGACGCCGACCTCGCCGCCGACGCCGTCGACGAGGCGATGGCCCGCGCCTACCAGCGGTGGTCGAGCGTCGGCTCGCTCGACCATCCCGCCGGCTGGGTGTACCGCGTGGCGTTGAACTGGACCAGGTCGTTCCACCGACGACACCGCCGCACGCCGCCCGCCTGGCTGACGAGCGATGGGATCGACCACGACGATCCGTCCATCGACCCGACCATCGTCCGTGCCCTGCACGAACTTCCGGCGGCGCAGCGCGACGTCGTCGTCTGTCGGCTGCTGCTCGGCTGGTCCGAAGCCCGCACCGCCGACGCGCTGAGCACCCGACCCGGCACCGTCAAGAGCCGGCTCTCGCGAGCCGTCGACACACTCGCCGCCCGCCTCGACCACCTCGACCCGAAGGAGACCCTGCGATGACCGATCTCGACGATCGCAGCCGCCACATCGCCACATTGCTCGACACCGAGTGCGGGGCGATCGACGTACGCCCTGGCTCGCTGGAGCAGGTTCGCCGACGTGCGCGCCAGCGTCACCAGCGTCGGGTGGCCGGGGTGAGCGCGCTCGGAGCAGCGGCAGCGATCGGCGGCATCGCGGTCGTCGCAGGACGCGACGGCGACCGGTCGGTCGTTCCTGCCGAGACCACCGTCGGTTCCGTTCCTGGCACCAGCAGCGTCTCAGCCGTCGACACCACCGCCCCGCGGTCGCCCGACAGCCTCGTCCTGTCGAAGGGCGTGAGCGGCGACGAGGTCCGCCGCGCCCAAGTCCGTCTCGACGATCTCGGCTTCGACCCCGGCCCGGCCGACGGAGTGTTCGGCACGCAGACCGAGCAGGCCGTGTGGGCATTCGAGGGGTTGGTCCTGGGCCGCCCCTGGCAGCAGCAGACCGGCACACTCGACGAGCGGTCGCTCGCCACGCTGTTCGACCCGGCCACGGTGATCGCGCCCCGTCGTGAGGCGGTGGGAATGGCCCGGCACACCGAGATCCACCTCGACCTGCAGACCATGGTGGTGTTCCACTTCGCCACGCCGATGCTGATCACCCACATCTCGTCCGGCAGCGGCGAGACGTGGTGCGCGCTGATCCCGCAGGACACCGACGACAAGGGAGTCCTGTTGCCCGAGCCGGTGCAGCAGGACGTGTGCGGCATCGGAGTGACTCCCGGCGGCGTGTTCCAGTTCTACCGGCGCGTCGAGGGCGCCGTGCAGACGCCGCTCGGCGGCATGTACAACCCGGTGTACTTCAACTACGGCATCGCTGTCGCCGGCGCGGTGAACGTCCCCCTGCAGCCCGTGTCACACGGTGGCATCCGCATCCCCATGGCCATCGCCGAGTACTTCCCGTCGCTGGTGGAGAACCAGGACCCCGTGTTCGTGTGGGACGGCGAGAAGGAACCGGAGGATCAGCGGCCGGAGGACATGCTGCCGGTGTTCAACTACCCGAACCCCGCGGCGACGGCAACGACTGCTGGAGGGTGAGGACGTCGGCGAACAGGTCGCCGCGCTCGGCGACGCGGGCCATGAGCTGACGGAAGTCGAAGCGCAGTTCCACATCGCCGGCAGCGCACGCCTCCACCTCGGCCCACGTGACCGGGGTGCTGCACGTCGGCTCGGGTCGGGCACGCATGGAGTACACGCCGACCGTCGTCTTGTGGCGGCTGTTCTGGCTCCAGTCGACGAAGATCTTCCCGGGCCGCACCACTCTCGCCATGTCGGTGGTGATGGTGTCGCGGTGCTGGCTCTCGAGCACCTGGCCCACCGCGAGGGCGAACTCGCCCGCCTTCTGATGGGAGCACGGCGTGTTCAACGGCACGTACATCTGCAGCCCCTTCGAGCCCGAGGTCTTGCAGAACCCCACCAGGCCGACCGTGGCGATGACGTCGCGCACCAGCATCGCCGTCGCACAGCATTCGCGCATCGCTGCCGGGGCACCTGGGTCGAAGTCGAACACGACCGCCCGCGGCGACTCGAGGTCGGCCGACAGGGCCATCGGCACGTGCAACTCGATGGCCGCCATGTTCGCCGACCACACCAGCGCCGCCGGCTCTTCGAAGCGGCAGTACGGCACCTCACCGTTGCGGTCGCCGGGACCGACGGCCGTGTCGATCCACGGCGGGCGATGCTTCGGGCAGCGCTTCTCGAAGAAGCCGTCGGACTGGACGCCGTCGGGAAAGCGCTTGAGCGTGATGCATCGTCCGCTCAGGTGCGGCAGCATCGCCGGCGCGATGGTGGCGTAGTACTCGATGACCTCGCCCTTGGTGGTGCCCGTCTCGGGGTACAGCACCTTCTGCAGGTTGGTGAGGCGCAACTCGCGGTCGCCCACCCGGACGACCGAGGCCGCTCCACTCATCGATCGGCGACGGCGATCACGCCGTCTTCTTCAGCCGCTTCGGCTGATCCGTCGCCTTCGCCGCGGTCGCCTTCACCGCGGTCGCCTTCGCGCTCGCCGTCTTCGGCGCGGCCTTCTTCGCGGCCGCCGGCTTGCGTGCCGGCGTGGTGGAGGCGGCCTTCTTCGCGGCCGGTTTGCGCGGCGCGGCGGCCTTCGCCGGCGCGGCCTCCACGGCGTCGACCCCACCGCCCGCCGGATGGCGACCGCGAGCGTCCTTGGCCGCCTGCACGCTGGCCTCCAAGGCAGCCATCAGGTCGATGACCACCGGGCCACGCTCGGCCGCGACCGGTGCCTCGAACTGCTCGCCTGCGGCCTTGCGCTCGATGAGATCGAGCAGCTGCTCGCGGTGCGTGTCGTGGTACTTGGTCGGGTCGAAGTCGGCCGTCAGCGACTCGACGAGCGACTCGGCCATCAGCACCTCGCGATCGGACACGTCGATGCCGTCCAGGTCGGAGAGCCCCTCGATGGTGGACGGCGCCACCACCTCGTCGGCGAACGCCATCGTGTTCATCATCAACATGCCGTTCGATGCGCGCAGCGCCGCGACGTACTGCTTGTTGCGCATCACGAAGCGACCGATGGCCACCTTGTTCGACGACTCCATCGCCCGCGCCAGGAGGGCGTACGGCTTGGCGTTCTTGTCGGGGGCGACGATGTACGGGGCGTCGAAGAAGACCGGATCGATGTCGTCCAACCCGACGAACTCCTCGAGATCGATCGAGTGCGTCGGGACCGGGACGAACTCCTCCAACTCGTCGGGGTCGACCACGACGTAGCTGCCCTTGGAGATCTCGTAGCCCTTGACGATGTGCTCGTCGGGCACGTCCTCACCCGTGGCCGCCGACACCTTCTTCAGCCGGATGCGCGACATCGTGCGCTCGTCCAACTGGTTGAACGACACGTTCTTGCGGTGCACCGCGTTGTACAACTTCACCGGGATCGCGACCAGCCCGAAGCTGATCGTCCCAGTCCACACGGGTCGGGCCATGCCGCATTCTGCCCCACCGAGCGTCGTCCGTAAACCCCTGAGGGTGAAGTGGAGGGTGAGGTGGGCGGGAGCGGGGGGTGAGAGCCGACCGGTCGCGGTCAGCCGGCGAGTACCGCCCGGGCGACCAGATCGGTGCCGAACGCGGTGAGGATGGCCAGGTAGAGCAGGCCGGTGGCCGCCATCACCGCCGAGTAGTAGCGCTCCTTCAGCGCCGCCTTGGTGACCTGGACGAGCACGATCGTGGTGACCGCGCACGCCGCCCAGAACCACCCCAGCTGGCCGCTCCACCCGTCGTCGATGGTGCCGTTGAACACCGCGAACATGCCGACCGGAAGCAACATCGCGACCACTTCGACCGGCCACACCCACCCCAACGCGCGGACGAGCTCGTTCAGGTGGCGCCGGGGCAGGCCCGGCTGCACCAGGTACCAGTGACCCAGCAGCATCGCATCGGTGACCGCGCCGAGGAACAGCGCTCCGGCGAACGTGCGCAGGAGCGAGGTGAACGGGTTGCCCCCGGCGTCGATGGCCGCCGCGACCAGCCCAGGGACCGCCAGCAGGGGCGGAACGAGGTCGAGGATCGGCGGGAACTCCGGCCCCCGGTCGGCCACGTCGTCGGCACCACCCGCGCGCTCGCCGACCTGTCGATCGATCCCGGTCATCGCAGCAACACGCTCGCTGCGCCGGTCGTGTTCGGCGTCGGCCCCCGACACGCCGGCTCCGCGGCGCACGATCGACACCACGAACGCCACCAGGGTGGCCGCGATCAGGGCCAAGGCGCTCGCCTCGCGCACCGGGACGACACCGAACCGGAACCCGCACCACGCCCCGAGGGCTGCGAGCAGCAGGTAGGTGCCGCGCAGCAACCAGCCGTAGCCGATACCGACCTCGCGCCGACGGGTGGTGAACCACAGGAAGAACAACCCGCCGGCCGACCACTGGAGCAGGACCGTGGCGGCGTCGAGTCGGATCACCCCACGAGGCTAGGAAGAAATTCCCCTCCCGCGCCAAACGTTCACGTCACAAGCGTCGTGTCTCCATCAGATGTGCGCAGGATCTCCCGTCCCGACCACATCGACACGACCGTGATGACGTCAGCAGCCCGCGCCGACGTGAGCACGGTGGTGTGAATCACTCAAACCGCCATCGACGACCAGCCATGCTCCCGCCCGCCAGGTGGGTCGTCGATGGCGGCGAGTGATCCGCCGCACGTGGAACTGGCGCTCCGGCTGCCGAGGCTTCCGTGGCCGCGCCCCGTACGCTCGTGCTCCGTGTCCCGCCGTGGTCTCGTCCCCCTCGCCCTCGCCGCGCTGCTCCTGGTCGGCTGTGCCACCGGCCAGCGCCCGTACTTCGCCGACGAGAGCGTCATCCCCGACACGCCCACCGGCGACCCGGCGATCGACGCGGTCCTGGATCGGTTCGCCAAGGTCGAGTCGGCCACGAACGGACCGGCCACCGCGGCGTACGACGTCTTCCGCAAGTACGGCGAACTGCACACCGGTGCCGTGGTCGTGCTGTCGCCCGGACGGCGCAGCATCACGGTGGGCAACACGCACTTCATCCAGACCAAGGATCTCGCGGTCACCTGCAGCATCGAACCGTCCGAGTGCGTCGACGGCTTCGACCCGCAGCGCATCAGCGACAGCGGCGTCACCTACGAGTTCTACGCGGTCGACACCGAGAAGCGACTCCGCCGCGACGCACTCGCCAAGATCGGTCCGGCAACGGCCAGCACCGAGACCATCGCCGGGCAGGTCGCGACGTGCGTCGACGTGCCGGTCACCGGAGGCGTCGCCGTGTACTGCGCGCTCGACTCGGGGCTGTTGGCGAAGCTCGACGACGGCGACGTCACCGTCACCCTGACGCTCTACGGCGCCACGGTCGACGAGAACAACTTCATCCCGCCCGCCTGAACCGTCACGGTCGGACGGACACCGTGTGGGTGTCGGTGCCGCTGCGCAGCAATCGCCCGGGACGAGCTGCGAGCAACTCGCCGCCCTCCACGCAGGGCACGCCGTTGACGACCACGTGGTGCACGCCGACGGCCTCGCCGTAGACCCGACCGGCGCCGCCGGGCAGGTCGAAGCGCATCGACACCGGCCCCGGCCCGATGGTCGCCGGGTCGAACACCTGCAGATCGGCGCACAACCCCTCGACGACCCGGCCGCGCTCGTGCAACCCGTACAACTCGGCCGGAGCGCCACTGAGGTAGTGCACGGCCTCCTCGAGCGGCAGCAGCCCGCGCTCGCGCACCGCTCGGGCGATGAGCGTGGTGCTGTAGCTGAAACTGTCGATCATGTCGAGGTGCGCGCCCGCGTCGCTGGCGCCGACGACGGCGCGGTGATCGCGCCACACCTCCACCCGGCGGGCCCACGTCGCGTCGTCCTGACCGCGGTCCTGGTTGGCGATGACCGTGCGCAGGCCATCGGCGACGACGATGTCGCACAGCACGTCCCACGGGTCGCGTCCCAGCTCGCGTGCGATGTCGCCGATGATCCGGCCCTCGTAGGGCTTCCACGTGTCGCTGAACGTCTCGAGCACCCAGTATCCGGCCCAGTTGGCGATGGCCCGCTGCACACCGTCGGTGGACTGGGCGAGTCGGTTCCACTCGGCGCGCGTCGCCGGGTCGCGCAGTTGGCGCAGCTTCTCGTCGACCGGCAGGGCCATCAACGCGTCCCAGCCCTCGAGAATGTCGAGGATGAACCCGCTCGTGAAGTTGAGGCGCAGGCGGAACGTGTCGGGCAAGGTGAGCGCCAGCACTCGACCCCCCTCGGCCGCGGCGATGTCGAACCCGGCGAGCTGATGCTGCACCAACTCCCAGCTCTGCGCGTACACCTGCAGCAGGTTCCAGTTCAGCGGCCGATTCGCGGCCGCGCTCATCGCGCCCATCAGACGGAACGTGTCGTCGCTGAACTGCCCGACGGCCGGGATGAACTCGAGCTGCGTGCCGGGGAACTCGCTGACCACCGAGCACAGCGCGATCAACTCCTCGCGGCTCGACGCACGCGACGGGACGGGGTGGCCGAGGTGGTCGTTGTGGCTGGGCGACCAGGTGCTCGTGAAGCCCATGCCACCCGCGGCCAACCCGGCGCGCAGCAGCGTGATCATCTGCTCGAGTTCCTCGGGCGTGGAGTGACGCTGGGTGGCGTCGTCGTGCATCACCACACGGCGCAGCGCGCTGTGGCCGACCATGAAGCCGGCGTTGGGCATGAGCGTGCCGTCCAGCTGATCGAAGTACTCGGCCGACGAACCCCAGTTCCACGGCACACCCAGTTGCAGGCTCTCGAGCGGCATGCCTTCGACCCGGGCGAGCATGCGCATCAGGTAGTCGGCGTCGTCGGCGCGCACCGTACCGCCGTCGACCGCGGTGAGCGGTGCGATGGAGAAGCCGCAGTTGCCACCCATCACGGTGGTCACGCCGTGCAGCGGCGACGGGCTGAGCGTGGGATCCCAGAACGCCTGCGCGTCGTAGTGGGTGTGCAGATCGATGAAGCCGGGTGCGACGACCAGGTCGGTGGCGTCGATCGTGCGCGTCGCGGCGCCGTCGACCGAACCGACCGCGACGATGCGGCCATCGCGTACACCGACGTCGGCACGGCGACCAGCAGCCCCCGTGCCGTCGACGACGGTGCCTCCGGTGATCTTCAGATCGAGCATCGCTCCCCCTCCGTGTCGACGAGCGTCACTCGTCGGCGAACCAGCTGCCGTGGAACCCCCGCGGCACGCGTTGTGGCAACGGTACGACGGCGAGGGGTGCCGAGGACATGTCGGAGGCGTCGAGCACCACGAACGACGACGTGTCGGTGGTGAGATCGTGGGTGTACGTGACGAGATAGCCCTCGTCCTCACCGGCGTTCGCGTGCGCCGGAACGAACACCGGCTCACCGCTCAACGATGCGTCACCGAACGAGTGCGTGGTGCGTGCACCGGTCTGCAGGTCGTACTTCACCAGCCCGGTCGCCGCGTCGTGGCGACGGTCGACGGGGTCGACCGGGGCGACCGCCCAGCCGAAGCGATTGGTCAGGCCACAGCGTCGATCGTCGATGCGCGGGAACGCGTGGTCGACGTCGTCGAGCACCTCCTCCTTCACCTGGCCGGTCTGCAGGTCGAACCGCCAGCGGTGCATGAGCGACGGCTCGAACTTGTCGTTGCCCTGCGCCCACATGGTCTCGTGCCGTCCGCCGTCGAGCCACACGTAGCGACCGTCCGGGCCGTCGTCCCACGCGTTCATGATGTGGAACACGTAGCAGAGCGACACGTCGAACCACTGCGGCTCGGCACCCTGGCGGGCGCGGTCGCGGTGCAGCAGACCGATCCGCGCGCCGTAGTCGGGGTTCCAGGCGAACGGCATCGAGCCGGTCATCGCCATCTCCAGATCGAACAGCACGGGCAGGTCGAGGAAGATGGCGTAGTTGCGGCTGATGGCGAAGTCGTGCACCATCGTCGGCCCCGCGACCTGGATGGGTTGGGTGTGCACGAGGCTGCCGTCGCGGTCGACCACGTGGTACGTGACGAACGGCGCGTGGACGAGCTCGTACCCGAAGAAGTGCATCTCACCCGTCTCGGGGCAGACGTGCGGATGCGCAGTGAACGGCGTCCGCAACGCACCACCGAAGTCGCACGGGCCGAGCGTGTCGAGCTCGGGCGAGATCTCGTTCGGCAGGCTCTGCTCCTCGAGCGCGAAGATCCGGCCGGCGTGGCGAACGACATGGGTGTTGGCCACACCCACCGTGAGGTCTGCCTCGCCCGTGTTCGGGTCGCGCCGACGAGCGCCCTCGAGCGTGCGGGTGCGCACCCAGCGATTGCGGTACCACTCGGCCTTCCCGTCGCGGACGCGCAAACCGTGCAGCATGCCGTCGCCCGCGAACCAGTGCGGCGAACGGCCGCTCATCGGGTTCGGGCCGTTGCGCACGAACGTGCCGTTCAAGCCGTCGGGGATGCGACCCTGCACCGCCAGGTCGAACGCCTCGACCTCCTCGGTCACCGGCGCGTAGCTGCCGCGCAGGTGGAACGGAAGTCGGGAGGTGTCGGGTTCGTCGAGTGCCGTCATCCCGACAGCATCGCGCGGTGGGTCAGCCCAGCTGGACGAGGGCGTGGTTCGCGGTGTTCATCGAGACGGGTCCGTCGTCGGTGGCCACGACGATGTCCTCCAGGCGCATTCCCCACTTGCCCGACACGTAGATGCCGGGCTCGACGCTGAACGCATGGCCGGCGGCGATGGGCAGCGCGTTGCCTTCGACCATGTACGGGTCCTCGTGGGCCTCCATGCCGATGCCGTGACCGGTGCGATGGATGAAGTACTCACCCCACCCGGCGTCGGCGATGACCTGGCGCGACGCACGGTCGACGTCCTGGCATGCCGCACCGACGACACCGGCTGCCACGCCCGCTGCCTGGGCTTCGTGCAGCACGGCGTACGCCTCGGCGACCTCGGTGGGTGGTGCGCCGAGCGACACGCAACGGGTGATGTCGCTGCAGTACCCGGCCATCGTGCCGCCGAAGTCGCACAGCACCAGTTCGCCGTCGCGGATGACCCGCGAGCCGGGATGGTGATGTGGCGACGCCGCGTTCTCGCCGGTGGCGACGATCGCGAAGTTGACGACCTCGTGACCCTCGGCGATGAGGCGGGCCGAGATGTCGGCGCTGACCTCGGCCTCGGTACGACCCGCCAGCGGGATGTCGCCGGCATGCAGTTGCGCAGCCACCCGATCGGCGGCTGCGCCCGCGGCCTGCAGTGCCGCGATCTCGGCGGCGTCCTTGCGCATCCGCAGATCGTTCATCACCGTGGTGCCGCGCACGTACGTGGTGCGGTCGGAGGGCCAGTGCCCGAGCAGCTCGACCAGGAAGCGGGCCCACATCGTGTCGCCGACGGCGGCCACGGACGGCCGGCCGATGAGCGACGCCACGATGGCCACGGGGTCGTCGGTCTCGTTCCACGGATGCAGCGCGAAGGCGCCGGGCTGCTCGACGACGCGGGGCGCCTCGAGCCGCGGCACGACGAGCGTCGCCTCGCCGTCTCGGGGTACGACCAGCATGGTGAGCCGTTCGAGCGGCATGGCCTCGTAGCCGGTGAGGTAGGGCAGGTCGCTGCCCACCGACACGAGCAGCGCGTCGACGCCGTTGGTCGCCATGCTGGCGCGGGCCCGTGCCAGGCGATCGAGGTACACGTCGGAAGTGTTCGGAGAGGTGCTCACCCGACCATTCTGCCGCTCGGCGACGGTCGTATGCTCGCAGTGTGCGGACTCGAGCGTGGGCAGCCCTGGTGGTCATCGCCGCGGCCACGTCGGCCTGCGGCGTCGGCGATGCGGGCGTGCGGGCCGTGCAGTCCGGTCAGGGTGGTGGCAGCAGCGGCCTGTTCCCCACCGACGCGACCACTCCCGCCGATGGCACCGACCCCGGCATCGAGCCCACCTACGAGGTGGTCGACGGGCGTGGTCGACTTCGGCGAGGCCGGACCACAGCACCCCGAGTACGACGGCTTCCTCACCACCGCGTTCGGCGACATCGAGCAGTACTGGAGCGCCGCGTTCCCCGAGACGTACGGCGGCGCGTGGGAGCCGCTGAGCGGTGGCATCTACGCCGCCTACCCCGATCGACAGGCGGAGATCCCCGGTTGCGGCAGTCCCACCTCGAGCTACGACGACGTGCAGGCCGGCACCGCGTTCTACTGCATCGACGGCGACTTCATGGCCTACGACGACGCGCAGGGTCTGCCCGAGCTGGTCGACCTGCTGGGCAAGGAAGCCGTCGCCATCGTCCTCGCCCACGAGTTCGGTCACGCCATCCAGGCTCGGGCCGGCGAATGGGACCAGCCGGGCGTGCTGAAGGAACAACAGGCCGACTGTTTCGCCGGGGCCTGGGCCGCCCATGTCGCGGCCGGCGAGAGCGACACCATCCGCTTCGACGACGCGGCGCTGCGCGCCGGGCTGATCGCGATGATCTACGTCCGCGACCCGCTCGACGGGAACGGCCTCGCCGACCCGCTGGCGCACGGCACCGGCTTCGATCGCGTCGGCGCGTTCCAGGACGGGTTCGAGGGCGGCGCCACACGGTGCAAGGACTTCTTCACCGAGGATCGGCTGTCCGGGATGATCGACATCGCGTTCGACCCCGACGATCCATCCGGCGGCAACCTTCCGCTGATCGACGAGGCGCCGGACCCGCAGGACGGCCCGAACGACATCGTCACCCTCATCCCCGGCAGCCTCGAGGACTTCTGGACCGACCTCGCCGCGGCGAACGACGTGCCCTTCACCGCACCGACGCTCGAAGCGTTCTCCGGCGCCGGTCCCTACCCGACGTGCTCCACCGTCGCCGACGACGCCTGGGCGAACACGGTGCGGTTCTGCGCCGACGACAACGTCATCCACTGGGACCAGGATTTCGCCTCGGGGCTGTCCGTCGACCCGCTCACGGGCGACATGTCGGTGGGTTACCTGTTCTCCAACGCGTATGCCGACGCGGTGCAGACGGCGATCAACAGCCAGGCCACGGGCGAGCCCCGGGCGTTGTTCGACGACTGCCTCACCGGCGCCTGGGTCGCGCACATCGTGCCGCCCATCCCCGCCGATCGCGAGAACAAGCTCGAGCTGTCGGCCGGCGACCTGGACGAAGCCATCGTCACCGCGATCGCCACCGCCGACGAGAAGAGCGACACCGACGTCAACGGCGGCGCGTTCGAGAAGATCGACGCCTTCCGCACGGGCGTGCTCGGCGGCTTGAACGTCTGCAACGAGACGTTCGGCTGAGGGGCACCGTCAGCCGGTGGTGGTCGTCGCCGAGGCCACCGATGAGGTGGTGGTGCTGGCCGGCGGCTTGGGCTTGGTGGTCGTGGTGACCGGCTTGGCCGTGGTCGTCGTCGGCTTGATCGTGGTCGTCGTGGTGGTCGAACTGGTCGACGTGGTGGCGTCGGGGTTCGGGTAGTTGAACACCGGCAGCATGTCGTTCTCGGACTGCTGCTCGGGCTCCTTCTTGCCGTCCCACACGAAGACGTAGTCCTTGTTCTTCACCAGCGTCGGGAAGTACTCGGAGATGAACATCGGGATGCGGATGCAGCCGTGCGAGGCGGGTTCCTGGGGCACGTTCTTCGCACCGTGCACGGCGATGCCGTAGTTGAAGTACACCGGGTTGTACATGCCACCGAGCGGCCCCTGACGGTTGCCCTCGACCCGTCGGTAGAACTGGAACACACCACCCGGCGTCTTGGACACGCCGCACACGTCCTTCTTCACCGGCTCGGGCAACAGCACGCCCTTGTCGTCGGTGTCCTGGGTGATGATCTCGCACCACGTCTCGCCGGTGCCCGACGAGATGTGCGTGATGAGCGTGGGCCGGTCGTCGCTGAACACGACCGCAGCCTGCAGGTCGAGGTAGATCTCCATGTGGGTGCTGCCGATGCCCTGCGGGCGACGCGGCTGGAACACGAGCGGGTCCTGCATCAGCTGCCAGGTCTCGTTGTCGAGCTCACCGGTCTGCTCGAGGTTGTTGCGCTGCAGCACCAGCCCTTCGAACGCCCACAGGGACTGCTCGGTGCCGCTGCCGAACTGGCCATCGATGGGGCCCGGGTCGAAGCCGAAGTCCTTCAGCCGCTGCTGCATGGCCTTGACCTCGTCGCCGAACATGCCCTTGCGCAGCGTCTGGCTGAGCTGGGTCTTCTGCTGTGCGGGGTCGGTCTTGACGACGACGTTGGCGGGGTTGGTGGACGGCGCGGTCAAGGCGCTGATGTCGACCGAGCCGGGGTTGGCCCCGGGCGGAGAGGTGAGCGCATCGTCGGATCCGGAGAAGCCGGCGAACACCACGACCGCGAGCACTCCGCCGGCGGCGATCGCCGGTGCCCACCGCTTCCACGGCGACGGTGGCGGTGGCTGACGCCGGCGAGGTTGTTGGGCGGGGGGACGGCTGTTCACGATGCTCCGGGATACTCGTTCACCGAATCTACCAACGGATTCGGTCAGGGACAGGTCAGGCACTACGACGCTGCGTGGTGGACGCACCACCATCTGCTGGGGGCCTGAGACCCCCTTGAAAAAGGGCGTAGGCCGCGCGGCCCATTCAGGTTCCGACCCCTGGTCTTTGCCCGAACTTGGTTTTATGGTCTCGCCCCGTGGGAGCAATTGAGGCGGGAGTCACTATGAGTGGTCGTTTTCGTACCCGGCGTTCAGCCGGGGCGGTATTGGTCGTGTCGATGCTGGCGGGAGGCATCGTCCTGGTGGCGGGAGGTCGTACGCCGGTCAGCGCGCAGGCCGTGCGTCCGGCCCAGCCGCAACAGATCAACCTGACGCAGCACGATCTGGAGTTCATCCTCACCCAGATCCAGATCGCCGAGGCACATCCGGACGGGACGGATCTGCTGTGCACGGCACCTGACGCACTCACCAACCCGGCCGCGTGCGCCACGTCGGTGCCGAACGTCAACCGGGCGTTCGGCCTGCGCCAGACCAACGGCCAGAACAACAACCTCGTGACCGGTCGCAGCCTCTACGGCGCGGCCGACGTGCCGTTCCCCCGGCTCACCACGGCGGTGTACGCCAAGGCGGACGGGCTGACGTTCGATCCCGACGGCGACTCGGGACCGTTGCAGGTCGGCGACGCGACGAGCTACGAGCAGAACTCGGGCATCGTCGTCGACGAGTCGCCCCGCGTCATCAGCAACCTGATCAGCGACCAGACCGAGCACAACCCGGCGGCGATCGCCGCCGCCGCGGAGACGCAGGGCCACGGCTTCGGCGCGACCACCGTGTGGGTCGACCAGGACCGCAACCCGGACACGCCCGAGATCAAGCAGTACTCGATCCCCAACGTGGCCCCCGACGCCGGGTTCTCGGCGTCGTACAACTCGCTGTTCACGCTGTTCGGTCAGTTCTTCGACCACGGCCTCGACCTCGCGGCCAAGGGTGGCAGCGGCTCGGTGTTCGTGCCCCTCCAGCCCGACGACCCGCTGTACGTCCCGGGCAGCGCCACGAACTTCATGGTGCTCACCCGGGCCACGAATGGTCCCGGCCCCGACGGCGAGTTGGGCACCGACGACGACGTGAAGGACGCCACCAACCAGGTGACGCCGTACATCGACAACAACCAGACCTACACGTCGCACCCGTCGCACCAGGTGTTCCTGCGGGAGTACGAACTGGACCAGAACGGCAAGCCGGTCGCCACCGGACGGCTGCTCGACGGCGCCGACGGCGGTCTGGCCACGTGGGACGACGTCCAGACGCAGGCCGAGAACCTGCTCGGCATCCACCTCGACGACAGCGACGTCGGCAACGTGCCGCTCCTCGCCACCGATGCCTACGGTCGCTTCCTGCCCGGTGTGGACGGCTACCCCATGCTCGTCCTTCCCGACAACGTGCTGGCCGAGGGCAACCCGCTGGCACCCGTGTCGCCCACCGACGCCGGCGCGCTGCGCACGGGCCACGCGTTCTTGAACGACATCGCCCACCATGCCGCCCCCGGCACGTGGGACGACGACCACAACCCCGGCACGCCGGCCGTCGCGCAGACCGCCGACACCGACGCGGGCACCACCGACGACGAGCTGCCCGGCACGTACGACGACGAGATGCTCGGCGCCCACTACATCTGCGGCGACGGCCGGTGCAACGAGAACATCGGGCTCACCGCCATCCACGACATCTTCCACAGCGAGCACAACCAGGTGCTGCAGCAGCTGAAGGACCTCATCCCCACGCTGCCCGTCAACTCGCCGGCCGCGCTGGCGGCATGGGTCATTCCCGGCCAGAACGGTGCCTGGAACGGCGAGCGCCTGTTCCAGGCTGCCAAGTTCGTCAACGAAATGGAGTACCAGCACATCGCGCTGGGCGAGTTCGCCCGGGCCATCCAGCCCACCGTGAACCTGTTCGACGGCTACGACCCCACGTCGAACCCGGCCATCACCGCCGAGTTCGCCCACGCCGTCTACCGGTTCGGCCACTCGATGCTCACCGAGACGATGGCACGCACCAACGCCAACGGCGACAGCAACGACCTCTCGCTGATGGACGCGTTCTTGAACCCGACGGCGTTCAACGACGGCGGCACGGCCGGTCACCTGACCAACGAGCAGGCGTCGGGCTCGGTCATCCGCGGCATGGTCAACCAGCGCGGTGAGGAGATCGACGAGTTCATCACCGAGGCACTGCGCAACAACCTCGTCGGCCTGCCGCTCGACCTGGGCACGCTGAACATCACCCGTGCCCGCAGCGAGGGCATCGCCCCGATGAACCAGTTCCGTCGCGAGCTGTACACCGGCACGCTGCCCGGCGCCTCGGGCAACACACAGCTGAAGCCGTACCACGACTGGAGCGACTTCGGCATGTCGCTGCGCCACTCGGCGTCGCTCGTGAACTTCATCGCCGCCTACGGCACGCACCAGACGATCCTCGACGCGACCGACAACGACGCCCGCCGCGCCGCAGCACAGGACATCGTCGACCTGGTCACCCCCGACGCTCAGGACTTCCTCGACGGCGCCGGTGCCTGGGCGAACGTCGGCGGCAGGAGCATCACCGGCCTGGAGGACGTCGACCTGTGGATCGGCGGCCTGGCCGAGGCGCCGCCGCTGTTCGGCGGCATGCTCGGCAGCACCTTCAACTTCGTCTTCGAGACGCAGATGGAGTCGCTGCAGGACAACGACCGCATGTACTACCTCATGCGCACCGAGGGCCTGCCGCTGTTGGCCGAGCTCGAGGGCAACACGTTCTCCGACCTCATCCGTCGCAACACCGATGCGGTCAACATCCCGGTGATGGCGTTCACCCGCACCGACTACACCTTCGACCTGGGTGCCCAGACGAACCCCGGCGGCATCGTCGACGACCCGAGCACCCCGTACTACGAGCCCAACCTCGACGGCGTCTCCAAGCTCACCCGCATGGCCGACGGCACCATCCGCCTCACCGGCAAGGGCACCACCGAGAACCACACCACGTGGCTCGGCACCAACGGTGACGACAAGGTCCGCTCGGCCGAGGGCGACGACTCGCTCTGGGGCAACGACGGCGACGACCGCCTCGAAGGCGGCATCGGCGCCGACTTCGTGGAGGGCAACGACGGCAACGACATCCTCACCGACATCGCCGGCGACGACACGGTCTCGGGCGGCAACGGCAACGACGTCATCAACGCCGGACGCGGCATCGACATCCTGTTCGGCGACAACGGCGACGACGCGATCATCGGCGGGGCCGACGACAAGGAGAGCACCGGCGGGGCCGGCGACGACCTCGTCTACGGCAGCTCCGGCGCCGACGCGATCACGGGTGGGTTCGGCCTCGACTGGCTGGAGGGCGGCCTCGGCGGCGACTTCATCGCCGGCGACAACCTGTCCGAGTTCCCGCCCTCGGTCGGCGACGACGACGTGGCCATCGGCGGCCCCGGCGACGATCGCTACCACACCGATGGCGGCATGGACATCATGGTGGCCGGCGACGGCCTGGACACCGTGGTCGGTGGCCTGGGCTTCGACTTCGCCAGCTACTCGCGGGCAACGTCACCGGCGTTCGCCAACCTCGCCCTGCCGCCGCTCGTCGGTGGTGGTCTGGCCAACCCGCGCGACCGGTTCAGCCTGGTCGAGGGCCTCACCGGCAGCTCGCTCGACGACACCCTGCGCGGCGACGACCGGCTGCGGGTCGTCGCCCACGAGCTCACCCAGACCGGCCTCGACGAGATCACCGGCCTGGAGGAGCTGCTGCTCCGCTCCACGCTGCTCGCCCCGCAGGGTTCGCCGAACATGTTCCTCGGCGACGACATGGTGTTCGGCGCCGGCGGCTCCGACGCCATCGAAGGCGGCGGCGGCAACGACTTCCTCGACGGTGACGCCAGCCTCGACGTGCACCTCGCGTGCACGCTCACCGATGGCACCGCGATCCTCATCGACTCGCTGAACACCGTCCAGCAGGAGCTGCTCACCGGTCTGCTCGACCCGGGCACGTGCGACATCAAGCGTGAGATCACCTACGACAACAGCGGTGCCGACACCGCGGTGTACCGCTTCCCGATGGACCAGTACGTCATCGGCGTGATGCCCGACGGCCTCGCCGTCGTCACGCACATCCCGCAGAACGGCGGAGGCCTCGGCGGCGGCGGTGCCGTCGGCGGTGGCGGCGGCGTCATCGACGAAGGCTCCGACATCCTCCTCGACATGGAGTTCGCCCAGTTCACCGACGGCATCGTCGACCTCAGCCCGCAGGCGCCGGGTGGCGGCGGCTCGCCCGAGGGCACCGTCGTCATCGACAACGAGTTCCCCGTCGTGGGCGACACGCTCGGCATCGTCGTCGACGTCGTCGACCCCGACGGCTACGACCCCGCCACTGCCACCGTGCTGTGGCAGAGCTGGGACGGCGTGACCGTCGACCAGTTCAACCAGAACGAGCCGGTGTGGATCGACCTCGACGTCAACCCCACCTACACCGTGCTGCCCACGGACGAAGGAACCCAGATCCGAGCGATCTACGGCTTCCTCGACTTCGCCGGCAACACCGAAGCGGTGCCGAGCCTGCCCACCGCGGCGGTCACCTCGAACATCGTGGTGGCGCCGTCGGCGACGATCACGCTCACCGTTCCGGCCGTCGTCGACACGACGAACATCGCCCTCTCGGGAGTCTTCCTCGACGGCAACGGCGCACCGATCGTCGGCACCCAGATGGACTTCTTCATGGACGGCGCGCCGATCGGCGGCGCACCCACCGACGACACCGGCTTCGCCAGCATCCCCGTGGTGCTCGCCGAGGCGGTCGACAGCATCCACGAGTTCACCGCCGTGGCGGTGGACCCGGCCCCGCTCGATCTGCAGTTCACGACGATCACGTCGCTGCCCGAGACCCGTCAGTTCACCTATCCGGCAGCGGTGATGTTCTCGGCGGGAACGACCGGCGAAGGCGCCACCGGCGACATCACGCCGCTCACGGCCACCATCCTCCTCGACCGTCCGGCCACGCAGGACACCACGGTCGAGTGGGCGGCGGTCGGCGTCAGCGCCACCGACGGCGAGGACTTCATCGCCGCCGCCGGCACCGCCACGGTGCTCAACGGCGACTCCTCGGTCGACGTGACGGTCGACGTCCTCGGCGACGAACTGGTGGAGGGCGACGAGACCGTCGACTTCAACGTCACCGGTTCGACGATGGCACTCACCGACCCCATCGCGATCAGCGGCACGATCACCGACGACGACCTGCCGACGGTCGCCCTCGGCGCCGACCCCACCGGGGTCGAAGGTCCGGCGAGCACGGTGTCCTTCGAGCTCACCCTCGATCAGGCGCCGGTGAACGCTGTCGCCGTCGACTGGACGCTCGTGCCGGGCACCGCGGTGGCCACCGACGACTACATCGGTGAGACCGGTACGGCCATCTTCGAGATCGGTCAGCAGACGGCCACCGTGCTCGTCACGCTGGTCGACGACGACGCCGTCGAGTTCGACGAGACGTTCACGCTGGAGCTCGGTGCGGTGACGGGTGCCAACCCGTCGGCCACCACCACCGCCACGGCGACCGTCCAGGACGACGACGTCGCCGTTCTCACCGCCGGCCCCAACCAGCAGGTGGTCGAGGGGAACACGAACGCCCGCAACCCGCTGAACTTCACGCTGCACCTCGACCGGCCCAGCGTGCACCCCGTCCGCGTCAGCTGGCGGGCGGCGGGTGGCACGGCCACCCCGAGCGTCGACTTCGTCGCCCCCAACCGCACTGCGGCCACGGGCGTGGTCACCATCCCGGCCGGCACCACCAGCCTGGTCGTGCCGATCCGCACCATCGGCGACACGGTCATCGAGGCCAACGAGACGGTGATCTTCTCGATCGTCGGCGTCACCAACGCCGTGGTCGGTCAGGTGTCCGCAACGGGCACGATCACCGACGACGACACACCGCCCTCGGCGACCATCAACAACGTGTCGCAGGCCGAAGGCAACTCGGGCTTCACGTTCGCCACGTTCACCATCACGCTGTCCCGTGCGCCGAGCGCCGCCGTCAGCGTCGTGGCTCGCACGGCGAACGGCACTGCCCGTGCCGCCGGCGACTACTCGGCGGTCAACACCACAGTGCGGTTCGCCGCCGGCCAGCGCACCGCGACGGTGCGGGTGCCGATCGCCGGTGACCGTCTGCGCGAGGCGAACGAGACCTACACGGTCCGCCTCAGCAGCCCCGTCGGCATCACGATCGCCCGCGCCACCGGCAACGGCACCATCGTCAACGACGACTGATCTCCTGTTCCCACAGACACCGGCCACTCCCACGGCTGGACGGAGAGCAACGGGGCCCCGCGGCGACGCGGGGCCTCGTTCTGTTCCGGCTCAGGCGTTGGGGCCGGCGATCGGGGTGATGCCCTTGAGCTCCTTGCGGAGGGCGAACATCTCGTTGACGATCTTCTTGATCACGCCGAACGACGCCAGGGTGCTCTCGCCGCGGGTGCGGGGGAAGTAGTCGACACCGAACTGGATGACCTCGAAGCCGAGCTTCTTGGCGCTGATGATCAGCTCGGCATCGATGAACGAGCCCTCGCTCTTCAGCTGGATGTGGTCGAACACGTGGGTGCGGCACAGCTTGAACGCGAAGTTGATGTCGCGCATGCGCACGCCGAACAGCGAGCGGATGAGCAGGTTGTAGAAGAACGTGTAGATGGCCCGCGAGCTGCCCTCGCCGGTGCGGTCGTGGCGGTAGGCGCTGACGATGTCGGCCTCGTAGTAGCGCAGCAGGCGCACGGCGTGGCCCACCTCGGCCATGTCGAAGGGCAGGTCGGCATCGGTGTACAGCACCAGATCGCCGGTGGCCGCGGCGAACCCGGTCTTCATCGATCCGCCGAGCTTGCGGTTCACCGGGTGGTGCACCGCCTTCACGTGCGGATCGTTGGCGGCCAACTCGTCGGCCAGCTGCGGGCGTGCTGTCGGTGCTGGCGTCGTCGACGACGATGATCTCGTAGTCGAGGATCTCGCCGCGCTCGACCAGGATCTCGCACTCGTCCTTCGCATACGCCGACGGCGCGATCGATGTAGGCCTCCTCGTTCCACATCGGGAAGAAGATGCTGAGCTTCTGGAACGGTGCGTGCGTCACCTGCAGAAGGGTAGTCGGTGTACCCTCGCAGCCACATGGAGCCGACCCCCGAGCCGTTCGCGGCACCGTTGCCATTGCCTCCCGCGGACGACGCACCACCCCGTGACATCCGGCCTCACCGCCCGATGCTGCCCGGCCACCTCACACCCAACTGGGGCACCGCGTTCTGGCTCGGCTGGGCGCTCGTCGCCGGCGGTTTCGCCGCCATCTGGTACAGCTCGCGCGTCACCGGCATGGCCACCTGGTGGCTCGGCCCCGAGACCGCGCCGCGGCTGATCTTCATCAGCCTGATCCCCTTCGTCGCTCCGGTCGCCCTGTCGGTGATGACCCTCATGCACCGCCGGTGGTTGCCGTTCTGGGGCATGGCGGGCGCCGCGGCGACAGCGCTGGTCGCCTGGGGCGACGTCGGCGGTCCGGCTCGCTACTTCGCCGTCGAGCTGGTGCTCGCCGCCGGTGGGCTGCTCGTTTCCGTCGCTTCGCTCGCCGGGATGTACCGCCCCAGTCGATAGCGTCAACGACCTATGTCGAAGGTTTTGACGTCGCTCCCCGTCGGTGAACGGGTCGGGATCGCGTTCAGCGGTGGGCTCGACACGTCCGCCGCAGTCGCCTGGATGCGCGAGAAGGGGGCGCATCCCCTACTGCTACACGGCCGACCTCGGCCAGCAGGACGAGGACGATCTGCCGGGCGTGCCCGGTCGTGCCGAGCGAGTACGGCGCCGAGGCGGCCCGCATGGTCGACTGCCGCACCGAACTGGTGCACGAGGGCCTCGTCGCGCTGCAGTGCGGTGCGTTCCACATCACCACCGCCGGCAAGACGTACTTCAACACCACGCCGCTCGGCCGCGCCGTCACCGGCACGCTGCTCGTGCGGGCGATGCAGGACGACGGCGTCGACATCTGGGGCGACGGCAGCACCTACAAGGGCAACGACATCGAGCGGTTCTACCGCTACGGGCTGCTCGTCAACCCGAACCTGCGCATCTACAAGCCGTGGCTCGACCACGACTTCGTCACCGAACTGGGCGGCCGCGCCGAGATGAGCGAGTTCCTCACCGAGCGCAACCTGCCGTACCGGGCCAGCAAGGAGAAGGCGTACAGCACCGACGCCAACATCTGGGGTGCCACCCACGAGGCCAAGCTGCTCGAGGAGCTCGGCACCAGCATGGACATCGTCGACCCGATCATGGGCGTCGCCCACTACCGCGACGACGTCGCCATCGAGACCGAGATCGTCACGGTCCGGTTCCACGAGGGCTGGCCCGTCGCCATCAACGGCGAGGAGTTCCCCGATCAGGTCGCGCTCGTGATGAAGGCCAACGAGATCGGTGGTCGTCACGGCCTGGGCATGTGCGACCAGATCGAGAACCGCATCATCGAGGCCAAGAGCCGCGGCATCTACGAGGGTCCCGGCCTGGCGCTGCTGCACATCGCCTACGAGCGCCTGGTCACGGCCATCCACAACGAGAACACCATCGAGAACTACCGCACGATGGGCCGCCGTCTCGGCCGCCTGCTGTACGAAGGCCGCTGGTTCGACCCGCAGAGCCTGATGCTGCGCGAGCCGCTGCTGCGCTGGGTCGGTGCCGCCATCACCGGCGAGGTCACGCTGCGCCTGCGCCGTGGCGACGACTACACCGTGCTCGACACCACCGGCCCGCACCTCACGTACGCGCCCGAGCGGCTGAGCATGGAGAAGGTCGACGACGCCGCGTTCGGTCCGCTCGACCGCATCGGCCAGCTGACGATGCGCAACCTCGACATCGACGACAGCCGCGCCAAGCTCGACGTCTACCGCAACGCCGGCACGCTCGGCAGTGGCGGCCTGATGGCCCTCGAAGGCGGCACCGAGTAACAGCGCGAACTTAAGTTCCTGGAGAACAGCGCGAACTTAAGTTCCTGGAGAACAGCGCGAACTCAGGTTCGCGCGATCGAGCCCAGCAGCGCCGCGACCAGGCTCGCCCTGGGCACCATGGTGTCGACCAGGACGAACTCGTGGTCGGCGTGTGCGCCACCGCCGACGGCGCCCATGCCGTCGAGGGTGGGCACTCCCACCGCTGCGGTGAAATTGCCGTCGCTGCCACCGCCGACGGCGACGCCCTCGATGCCCTCGACACCCACCTCGGCCGCGGCCGTCAGCGCCATCTGGAACAGGTCGCCGGCGGCACCCACCGGCATGGGCGGGCGGTTCAACCCGCCGAGGATCTCGACCCGCGCGCCGGGCACCGACGGCACCAGCGCGGCGAAGGCGGCGGTGAGCCGCTCGCCCTCGTCGGGCTGCTCGACGCGCACGTCGACCTTCACACGCGTCTCGGCGGGTACCACGTTGTCGGCGGTGCCGGCGACGGCGACGGTGGGTGTGACGGTCGTGTTCGCCGCGGGATTCGCGAACTCGGTGATCGCGACCGATCAGCTCGGCCGCGGCGACCAGTGAGTTGACGCCGTTCCCGGTTCGAGGCCGGCGTGCGCGGCCTTGCCGTGCACGACCACCTCGAACGTGCCCGTGCCCTTGCGGGCGATCTTCAACGCGCCGCCGTCGGCGCTGGCTTCGAACACGAGCACGTTGCCGCAGGCGAGCGCGCGCTCCTCGATGAGCTCGCGCGATGCATCGCTGCCGACCTCTTCGTCGGCGGTGATGAGAATCTCGACCCCGCTGCGGTCGTCGAGTTCGGCCACGGCGTGGACGGCCTGGACGATGCCGGCCTTCATGTCGAACACGCCCGGACCGGTGGCCCTGCCGTCGCGCACGGCGAACGGGCGGGCGGCGACGCTGCCCACGGGGAACACGGTGTCGTGATGGCCGACGAGCAACACCTTCGGCGTGCCACCGCCGCTCCACGCACGTGCGGCCCGTGGGCCGACGGGACGATCCGCGGTGCCGAACCGAGCCGCGCGGTCATCACCGCGGCGACCGCTGCCGCGCGACTGCTCGAGCAGATCCAGGTGCAACGACGTCGACTCGGTGTTCACGAGCAGTTCGAGGTCGGCCAGCATGTCGTCGAGCGAGATCACCGCTCCATTCTGGTCGGTGACAGCAGGAATGCCAGACTCCCTTTCATGGGGAACCGTCGTGTCGCGCTCGTGGTGTCGTTGTGTCTGGTGGTCGCTGCCTGCAGTGACAGCGGCGACTCGTCGCCCACGACTGCCGAGTCGACCGCAGCGTCGACCACCGCGGCGCCCACCACCACCGTCTCGCTCGAGCCGGCGACGTTCCGCACCGTGCCGGGCACGCAGCAGATCGGCGTGCTCGGCGCCGAGCCCGGCGACACGCTGGCCGTGTACGCGGCCGACGGCACGAAGGTGGTCGACGGCACCGTCGACGAACAAGGTGCGCTGCTGTTCCGCGAGGTCGCCGAAGGTGAGGGCTACACGGTGCGCAGCGAGACGCAGTCGTCCGACGCGCTGACCGTGCTCGCACCCGGCTTCGTGCCGCCGCAGTCGCTGTACGCCGACGAGCAGACGCTGTTCCCGCAGGACAGTGGGTTCGGCTACATCACCACCCGCGACGGCACGACGCTGAGCGCCAACGTCATCCTTCCCGGTCCGGCCGACGCGGGCCCCTACCCCACCGTCGTGGAGTACAGCGGCTACCAGCCGAGCGACCCCGACAGCGCCCAGACTCGCCGCCATCTACACCGCCCAGGGCCTCGCCTACGTCGGCGTGAACATGCGCGGCACCGGCTGCAGCGGCGGCTCGTACCGCTTCTTCGAGACGTCGCAGTCGATCGACGGCTACGACGTCATCGAGGCCGTCGCCGCCCAGCCATGGGTGATCGACCACGAGGTCGGCATGGTCGGCATCAGCTACCCGGGCATCAGCCAGCTGTTCGTCGCCGCCACCCAGCCGCCCAGCCTGAACAGCATCACCCCGCTGTCCGTGCTCGACGACAGCTTCCGCGCCACGCTCTACCCGGGCGGCATCCTCAACACCGGCTTCGCCGTCAACTGGACGCAGGAGCGCATGGACGACGCTGCGGTGTACGGCGAGGAGTGGACGAAGACCCGCGCCGACGCCGGCGACAAGGTGTGCGCCGACAACCAGCAGATGCGCCTGCAGAACCCCGACCTCGTCGCCGAGATCGACGACAACCCGTACTACGCGAACCCGCTCGGCGACTCGCTGGCGCCGATCACGTTCATCGACAAGATCAACGTGCCGGTGTTCATCGCCGGCGCGTGGCAGGACGAGCAGACCGGTGGCCACTTCCCGGCGATGCTCGATCACTTCGCCGCCTCGCCGCACGTGTACGTGAACCTCATCAACGGTCTGCACACCGAAAGCCTCAGCCCGCCGATCGCGGCCCGCTACATGGAGTTCCTGCAGTTGTACGTCGGCAAGAAGGTGCCCGACCTGTCGGCCGGGGCGCTGATCGCCTCCGGTCTCGGTGCGGCGATCTGGGGCGTGTCGACCTTCGCCCCGTTCGAGAGCCGTTTCGCCGGGATGAGCTACGCCGATGCGCTCGCCGCGTTCGAGGCCGAGCCCTCCATTCGGGTGCTGTTCGAGCAGGGAGGCAACCCCGAGTTCAGCGCTGGCACCCCCGAGCCGCTGTTCACCGCAGGAGTTCACCCGCTGGCCGGTCAGCGAAGCCGTCGACCACGCTGTGGGGTCTGAGCGACGACGGCGCGCTCACGGCCGACGGGCAGGGCACCGGGAGCGCCGACGACGAGTACACCGCCGACCCGACCGCACTGCCGCCCACCTTCTACACGGGTAGCGGCAGCGGCGTGTGGCGAGCGGACGTGCAGTACGACTGGAAGCCGCTGCCCGACGGCACCGGTCTCGGCTACGTCACCGCGCCGCTCGAGACCGACACCGTCGTCGTCGGCGCCGGCTCGGTGGACCTGTGGGTGAAGGCCTCCGCCGCCGACACCGACCTGGAGGTGACGATCACCGAGGTCCGCCCCGACGGGACGGAGATCTACGTCCAGAGTGGCTGGCAGCGAGCCAGCCAACGAGCCCTCGACGAAGGCCGCAGCACGCAGCTCTCACCGTGGCACACCAACACCGAGGCCGACGCCGCGGACCTGCCCGAGGGCGAGTTCACCGAGGTCCGCGTCGCGCTGTTCCCGTTCGCCCACCCGTTCCGTGCCGGCAGCCGCATCCGCCTGACGATCGACGCCCCGGGCAACAACCGGGCGATCTGGGAGTTCCGCACGATCAGCGACGGCGAGACCGTCACCATCGCCCACGACGCCGAACACCCGTCACGCCTGCTGCTGCCCGTGGTGCCCGACATCGACGTGCCGGCCGCTCCCCCGGCGTGCGGATCGTTGCGTGGCCAGCCGTGCCGGCCGTACAGCCCGGCCGCGAACGGCGGCTGATCTCACAGCAACCTCCCAGGATTCCCGGAGGTGGTTCACAACCCCGCGGCCGATGCTGCTGCCATGACCATCACCGATCACGTCGACGAGGTGCTCGACCCCGCCCGATCGACGACGTCGCCCCTTCGGCCGCACCCGAGTACCGGGACCCTCGCTGGGTGAAGCCGGCCGTCGGCGCGCTGCTCGTGGCCACCGCTGTGCTGTACCTGTGGGGCCTCGGCGCGTCGGGGTGGGCGAACAGCTTCTACTCGGCCGCCGTCCAGGCCGGTACGAAGAGCTGGAAGGCGTTCTTCTTCGGTTCCAGCGACTCGGCCAACTTCATCACGGTCGACAAGCCGCCAGCGTCGCTGTGGGTGATGGAACTGTCGGCCCGCGTCTTCGGCGTGAACTCGTGGAGCATCCTGGTGCCCCAGGCGCTCGAAGGCGTGGCCGCGGTCGGCCTGCTGTACCTCACGGTTCGCCGATGGTTCGGCGTGGCCGCAGGGCTCATCGCCGGCGCGGTGATGGCGTTCATGCCGGCCGCGGCGCTGATGTTCCGCTTCAACAACCCCGACGCGCTCCTCGTGCTGCTGATGGTGGCCGCCGCGTACATGGTCACCCGGGCCATCGAGGACGGGAAGACCTCGTGGTTGGTGTGGGCCGGCGTGTTCCTCGGCTTCGGGTTCCTGACCAAGATGCTGCAGGCGTTCGTGGTGATGCCGGCCTTCGCGCTGGCCTACCTGGTCGCCGGTCCGCCGAAGCTGGGCAAGCGTCTGTGGCAGCTGCTGCTCGGTGGCCTGGCCATGATCGCCGCCGCCGGGTGGTGGGTGGCCATCGTCGAGCTGTGGCCGGCGAGCAGCCGTCCGTACATCGGCGGCTCCACCGACAACAGCGTGCTCGACCTGGTGTTCGGGTACAACGGCTTCGGTCGCCTCACCGGCAACGAGACCGGCAGCGTGGTCGCCGGTGGCGGCCAGGGCCAGGCAGGACAGTGGGGCGAGACCGGCTGGTTGCGCATGTTCGGCGACAGCTGGGCCGGGCACGCGTCGTGGCTCATCCCCGCGGCGTTGATCTTCGCCCTCGCGGGTCTGGCACTGGCCGGGTGGAAGAACCGGCACGACCGCATCCGCGCCGCGGTGATCATGTGGGGCGGCTGGCTGTTCATCACCGGCGCGATGTTCAGCCTGGGCGCCGGCATCATCCACGAGTACTACTCGGTGGCGCTGGCGCCGGCCATCGGTGCGCTGGTCGGCATCGGCAGCACGGTCCTGTTCGCCCTGCGTGAGCGGTGGTGGGCACGTGCCCTGTTGGCAGGGTCGGTCGCCGTGACGGCGTGGTGGGCGTGGACCGTGCTCGAGCGCACGCCGGACTGGAACTCGTGGCTGCGACCGCTCGTGCTGGCGTTGGCCGGCGGTGGCATCGTCGGCCTCCTGATCGGCCGGACCGCAGCCAGGTGGGGTGCGGGCGCAGCGCTCGCCGCCTGCCTCATCGCCCCGACGGCGTACGCCATCTCGACCGCGAGCCAGGTGCACTCCGGCGCCATCCCCGGCGTCGGCCCGGCCAGCTCGTTCGGTCCCGGCGGTGCCGGCGGACCGGGCGGCGGCTTCCCCGGCGGCGGCCTGCCCGGTGGCGGCACCGGCGGGCAGGGGGCACTCCCCGCGCCCCCGACGGGTGGCGCGTTCCCGACACCTCCCGCCGGCGGCTTCCCGACGCCGCCGGCCGGCGCCCAGGGCGGGTTCCCGGGCGGCGGTATGGGGGGCATGGGGGGCATGGGCGGCCTGCTCGACGCCGCCACGCCGAGCGACACCGTCGTCGACTTCCTGTCGGCCGGCCAGGAGGGCTTCACCTGGAGCCTGGCCACGATCGGCGCCAACAACGCGGCCGGCTACCAACTCGCCACCGGAGACCCGGTGATGGCGATCGGCGGCTTCAACGGCACCGATGAATGGCCGACCCTCGAGGGCTTCCAGCAGATGGTCGCCGACGGCGACATCCACTACTTCGTGGCCGGTGGATGGGCGGCGGCATGGGCGGCGGGCCTGGCGGCGCTTCGTCGAGCACGTCGTCGCAGATCAGCGAATGGGTGCAGTCGACCTTCGCCGAGGTGACCGTCGATGGCACCACCTTCTACGACCTCACTCAACCGCTCGCCCAATGACACGGAGGGTTTCCGCGCCACCTGGTGTCGCGGAAACCCTCCACTTCGCACCCACACGTGCTGCAATGGCGGGGTGGACCGCCGCCGTGAAGACCTCGCCGAGTTCCTGCGCGCGCGGCGCGACGCACTCACGCCCGCCGACGTCGGCCTGCCAGAAGGTCGCAGCCGGCGTACCAAGGGGCTGCGCCGCGAGGAGGTCGCCCTGCTCGCCGGGGTGTCGGTCACCTGGTACACCTGGCTCGAACAGGGCCGGCCGATCAACGCCTCCGTCGACGTGCTCGATGCGCTGGCTCGCACCCTGCGGCTGTCCGAGGCCGAACGCCATCACCTGCTGACGCTCGCCCATCGCTCGAACGGCGAGCCGGTCGCCGAACTCGACCACGCACCCGACGCGCTGGTCCGACTGATCACGTCGATGGAGCCGGCACCGGCGTACGTCCTCGGCCCCCGCTGGGAGTTCCTGGCCTGGAACCGCTCCCAAGCGCGGCTGTATCCGATGATCGACCAGCTGGCCGGGGACGAGCGGAACCTGCTGTGGGTCATCTTCGCCGAACCGTCCGCTCGCTCCCTGGTGGCCGACTGGCCCGACCAGGCCCGCACGATTCTCGCCGAGTTCCGTGCCGGCACGGCCGAGCTGCGCGCCGACCCCAAGGTGCGTTCGCTGGTCGATCGGCTCACCGCAGCGAGCGGCGACTTCGCCGCCTGGTGGCCGCAGGTCGACGTCGCCCAGTTCGAGACGCGCGTCCGCCGCTACCACCACCCGCGTGCAGGCGAGTTGGCGTTCGAGTACCAGCAGCTCATCCCCAGCGAGTGGCCCGGGTTGAAGGTGGTCTGCCAGCTGCCGTTGCCGGGCGACGACAGCGCCGAGCGCCTGGCCGCGTGGCGCAGCATGGCCTGACCCCGAGCCTTCACCGGCGCGCCCGCCGATAGCCTCGGAGCCTCATGAGCGCGGACGTGAAGCACGAAGCCGGACAGCGACGCACGTTCGCCATCATCAGCCACCCCGACGCGGGCAAGACGACGCTCACCGAGAAGTTCCTGCTGTACTCCGGCGCGGTGCAGGAGGCCGGTGCGGTGCACGCCCGCGAGGGCCGCCGCAGCTCGCGCAGCGACTGGATGGAGATCGAGCAGCAGCGCGGCATCTCGATCAGCTCGACGGTGCTGCAGTTCCCGTACCACGGGCACACGATCAACCTGCTCGACACGCCCGGCCACCGCGACTTCAGCGAGGACACCTACCGCGTGCTCGCCGCCGTCGACGCGGTCGTGATGGTGCTCGACGCGGCGAAGGGCATCGAGAGCCAGACGCTGAAGCTCTTCCAGGTGTGCCGGTCGCGCAACCTGCCGGTGCTCACCTTCCTGAACAAGTACGACCGCCCCGGGCGCGAACCGCTCGAGCTGCTCGACGAGATCGAGTCGCAGATCGACCTGCGTCCCACGCCGGTCACCTGGCCCGTGGGCAGCGGCGACGAGTTCCGCGGCGTCGTCGACCGGCGAACCGGTCAGTACACGAAGTTCACCCGCACCGCCCGCGGCGCCTCCGCAGCGCTGGAGGAGGACATCGACCTCACCGCCGCCTCGCAGGAGGGCGGCCGCGCCTGGCAGCACGCGATGGACGAGCTCGGACTGCTCGAGGCCGTCGGCGCCGACGTCGACCTGCCGTCGTTCCTCGCCGGCGAGAGCACCCCCGTGTTCGTCGGTTCGGCGCTCACCAACTTCGGCGTGCGCAAGCTGCTCGACGCCGTCGTCGAACTGGCACCCGCTCCGGCACCGCGCCACGACGTGAAGGACCAGCCCCATCCGCTCGATGCGCCGTTCAGTGCGTTCGTGTTCAAGGTGCAGGCGAACATGGATCCGTCGCACCGCGACCGCATCGCGTTCGCCCGCATCTGCAGCGGCACGTTCGAGCGCGGCATGAGCGTCACCAACTCGCGCACCGGCCGCGACATGACCACCAAGTACGCGACCACGGCGTTCGGCGCCGACCGTGAGACGGTGGACCTGGCCTATCCCGGCGACGTCGTCGGTCTGGTGAACGCGAGCGGTGTGCTCATCGGCGACACGCTGTTCGGCGCCGGCTTCGACGGCGGCTCGGTCGAGTTCCCGCAACTGCCGCGCTTCGCCCCCGAGGTGTTCGCCCGCGCCCGCCCGATGGACAACGGCAAGGCGAAGCAGTTCCGCAAGGGCCTCGAGCAGCTCGACGAGGAAGGTGTCGTGCAAGTGCTGCGCGACCCCGACATGGGCGACACCGAGAACGTGTTGGCCGCGGTGGGCCAGCTGCAGTTCGAGGTCTTCGCCCACCGCCTGGGCAGCGAGTTCGGTGCCCCCACCGAGATCGTGTCGGCCCCGTACCAGGCCATCCGGCTCACCGACAAGGAGTCCGCCGACCGCTTGCGCCAGATCGGCGGCATCCGCATCCTCACTCGTGGCGACGGTGCACTGGTGGCGCTGTTCGAGAACAAGTACCGCCTGCAGCGGCTGATGAGCGACGAGCCCGAGCTCACCCTCGAGCCCATCCTCGCCAGCGGCGAAGCCCACTGACCACAGCGGCGCGAACTTCAGTTCCTGGTGAACAGCGCGAACTGAAGTTCCTGGTGAACAGCGCGGAACTTCAGTGCTGCATCGGCGTCAGCCGAGGGCGTCGGCGAGGAGTTGGCGCTCGGTGTCACCGAGGGGGATGCGGGCGACGGCGCCCAGCGCCGCGGCTGACATCTTCTTCGCGGTCTTGCGGATGACGTCGACGAGATGATCGTGATCCAGCTTGGTGGCCACGTCGGCCAACTGGGTCTCGATGAACACCAGGCATGCCGCGTCCTCCACCGACTGCGAACCGGTGTCACTGGCCAGCTGGTCGCGACGCACCCACGCCTGGACCTGGGCGATCTCGTCGTCGCTGTAGCCGCACGGCCCGAGCAGGACCGCGACGTCGTGAGCGTGCCGCTGCCGCTGGTCGCGCTTCCACTGGTGGTAGCCCACTTTGCCCTCGGGATACCGCGAACGGGGCAACTCCCAGCGCCGCAGATGATGGGCGCGGGCGGCGAGCAGCAACAGCTCGCTCGGCCCCGGGTGCAGCTGCTGCACCCACTCGACGGCGTACCGACCGTGCGCGAGGGCGAGCGGTTGCACCGCGCCGCGGACTCGCACCTGATTGGGATCGAGCGCGTTGGCGTCGTCGATCGCCTGGACGGCGGCGGCGTAGCGGTCGGTCAGACCGCGCACTCCGAATCCCCCACCTCGGCCACGAACGGACCGGTCTCGCCGTAGTCGACGTAGAACTCGGGGGCGTCCTCGGGCAGCGGGAACTCGGCGAGGTCCTGCAGCGTGTCGGCGATGGCCGTCGCCCCGCCGACGCGATCCATCCACGAACGGAACGCCTCGCCGGCGGTGCGCTCGTCGTTGAACCGGCGGATGACCCGGGCGGCTGCCTGCGGCGCCGCCTTGGCGGGCAGGCGCAGCGCCTTCTCGCCGAAGTGGATCTGCTCTTGGCCGACGTAGCCGCCGAGCAACATCTGGTAGCCCGGCGCCGCCTTGCCGTGGGCACGGCGCTCGGCACCGAAGAAGCCGATGTCGCTGGCGTGGTGCTGACCGCACGAGTTCGTGCAGCCGGAGATGTTGATGCGCACGCCGCCGACCTCGGCCAGGCCCTCGGCCTCGAGCGCTTCGCCGATGGCACTGGCGAGGCCACGCGACTGGGTGACCGCGATGTTGCACGTGTCGGCGCCGGGGCAGGCGACCACGTCGCGGGCGAGCTCGGCGCCGGGGCGGGCCATGCCGATGGCCTCGAGACGCTGGAACAGGATGGGCAGCTGCGCCTCGGTGAGTCCGCGGAAGACGACGTTCTGGCGGTTCGAGAGGCGGACGTCGGCGCCCAGCTCGCGCTGGATGCTGGCGAGCGCCCGGAACTGCGCCGCGGTGACGTCGCCGAGTGCGGCGTAGGCCACGGCCGACACCGAACCGTTGGCGGCGCCACGCACCACCGAGGTGGCCTCCCAGCGGCCGTACGGGTCGCGAGGGGTGATCGCGACGGCGACACCCTGGCCGACGGCCGTGGCCTCGATCGTGGTGCTCTTCCCGGCCGGCGCGTCGCCGACCTTGGCGACGATCTCGGGAATGCCGCCCGGCCACGAGCTCGACGCCGGCAGCGTGTGACGCACCTTCAGCACGCGGCGACGGACTTCCTCGATGCCGAGCTGGTCGACGACCCACTTGAGACGAGCACGCAGCTTGTTGTCGCGGTTGCCGGTCTGCTCGAACACGCGAAGGATGGCCTCGACCGTGGGCAGCAGGTCCTCACGGCTGGTGAAGTCCTCCAACGCCATCGCCGGGTGCGGCGTCGCGCCGAGACCGCCGGCGAGATAGACCCGGAAGCCGTGCTCGACCGAGCCGTCGGGAAGGGTGCGGGTGGTGGCGATGACGCCGGCGTCGTTGAACATCGCCTGGCCGCAGTCCTGGCTGCACCCGCTGAAGTTGATCTTGAACTTGCGCGGCAGGCGCTGACCGAGCGGGTTGCGCACGAAGTGCTCGTAGGCGGCCTCGGCCCACGGGGTGACGTCGAGCACCTCGTGCGGGCAGGCGCCGGCGAGGTGGCAGGCCATCACGTTGCGGACGGTGTCGCCGCAGGCCTCGCGGCTGGTGAGACCGACGGAGCCGATGAGGCGCATCAGCTCGGGCACGCGGGTGAGCTCGACGTAGTGCACCTGCACGTTCTGGCGGGTGGTGATGTGGCCCCAGCCGCGCGAGAACTCCTCGCTGATGTGGGCCATCGTGTCGAGCTGCTCGGGTGTGATGGTGCCGGCGGGCAGCTTGATGCGCACCATCTGGTTCGTGCCGCCCTGGCGCTGGCCGTAGACGCCGTTGTTCAACCGCATGACGCGGAAGACATCCTCGCTGATCTCACCCGACAGGTACTGGGCGACGGCACGCTCGAAACGTTCGATGTCGCGCTGCTGCTCGGCATCGAGATCGCGCGGTGCGGGGATGATCGGGGTGACACCCAAGGCGGACTCCTCAGAAATCTGACTAGTCCTGTCAACATTACGCCGCGCGTGGCCCGTCGGCAACGGTCAGGACCCGGGATCCTCGCCGATCTCGCGTAGTGCGTCACGCAACGCGACCCGCAACCGGCGGGCCATGTCGGGGGTGAAGTGCCCCACCAGGCCTTCCCCGGGCGAGCCGACCTCCTCCACGGTCAGGACCACGCGCGGCTCGGCGTCGTCGTAGTCGTCGCTGATGGCCACCGCCCAACTGATGCGCATCGCGTCGTCGGCGCCCTCGGGCATGTCGTCCTCGGAGAACGGGTGATCGTCGATGGATCGACGCATCAGCCGGCCCTCCTCGCCGGTAGCCGGCTGCCATAGCGGCGAACGATCCAGGTGATGCCCAGTCCCACCGAGACCACGGCGACGACACCCAACGCCACCCGGCCCTGGGTGGAGATGGGATGGTGCACCAGGAGGACGATCGTCGCCGCGGCCGCGAACACCCACGCGGCACCGGCGATGCGTGCCGTGACGTCCTCCAGTTGGGTGAGCTCGTGGTCGCGGCTGACCGCCGTGTGCTGGGCGCCCTCGGTGCGCAGCAGGCTCTCGAGCCAGCGCACCGGCGAGGAGACGACGATGAGCACCACGGGTGCCCACAGCAACATCGCCCCGGCGATCCACCGTTCGTCGGCTGCGGTGATGCGCGCCTGGCCGTTCACCGCGGCCGCACATGCGAACGCGACCAGGGCCGTGACGACGATGACGAGCAGCGCCTTCACGTAGCGCAGCACGATGACCTGCAGGCGCAGCATGTGGCGGACGATGCCGTACTCGATCTTGGCGACCTCCTCGACCATCGTCCGTCGACGGGCTGCAGCGAGTTCGAACAAGGCCTCGGCCCGCGCCAGATCGGGGTCGGTGGCGTCGCTGAGCAGACCGGGGTACGCGTCGAGTTGACGGTCGATGCGGACACGAGCACGTGCGTTGCCCGGCACGAGCAGCCGCACCGTGGCCTCGGCCGAGTGCACCTCCTCGTACGCGGCGTTCGTCTCGGGGCCGAACTCGTCGGTGGCCATGCGCACGCCGGTGAGCGTGAAGCGCGGCGTGAACACCTCACCATCGGCGTGCACGACGTGATTGGCGTGGAAGTAGAAGCGGGTGAGCTCGATGATGACGAGCCACAGCACCACGATGGCGAGCACGATGGAGAGCGCCACCGCTGCCGCGAGCAGTCCACGCGACCAGCTGACCGGACCGACCAACAACGAGCGGAGCACCTGCAGCACGGCATCGCGCTCGACCGCAGGGAGCAGCACGAGGATGCCGGCCCCGGACAGCAACGCGGTGGCGACGCGGTGCATGGTGGAGAGTCGCACCTCGCACCGCTGCAGGAACGCCCGCATGGCCGCCCGTTCATCGGCGGAGACGGTGGGCAGCGCGGCATCGGACATGCGCCGAACGCTACGCGCCCTCCACATTGCTCGGGGTGATCCCCGGCGGCGAGACTGCACGGATGAGCGACACCGACCTCGACCGCGTCACCGCAGCCCTCGACACCCTCCTCGCGGAGCACCCGCCCACCAGCTGCAGTGACCGCGAGTTCCGCGGCCATCGCTACGACGCCGGGCTGGCGTGGGTGCACTTCCCCGTCGGCTTCGGCGGTCTCGGCGCTCGCCCAGAGCTGAACCGGCTCGTCGAGGAGCGCTGCCGGAAGGCGGGTTCGGCGGCAGGCGACCCGAGCACCTTCTTCATGGCATTGGCGGGCCCCACCATCGTCACCCACGGCAACGACGAGCAGAAGCGTCGCTTCCTCCGGCCGATGTTCACGGGCGAGGAGCGTTGGTGCCAGCTGTTCAGCGAGCCCGGCGCGGGCAGCGACTTCGCCGGCCTCGGCACTCGAGCGGTGAAGGACGGCGACGAGTGGGTCGTCAACGGTCAGAAGGTGTGGAACACGCTCGCGCACCTTGGTGACTGGGGCATGCTCGTCGCCCGCACCGACCCCGAGGCACCCAAGCACAAGGGCATGACCTACTTCGCGCTCGACATGAGAGCACCAGGCGTCGAGGTGCGCCCGCTGCGTCAGATCACCGGCGAGGCCGAGTTCAACGAGGTCTACATGACCGACGCCCGCGTGCCCGACGACTGCCGCATCGGCGCCATCGGCGAAGGGTGGCGCGCCGCGCTGACGACGTTGATGAACGAGCGCACCGCCATCGGCGGCGGCAGCGGTGGCGGTCGCCGCACCGGCCCCATCGCCGAGGCGTTGCGCATCTGGGAGACCCTGCCCGACGACGAGAAGACCGGTGCCCGGCGCGAGCGGCTGATGCAACTCTTCACCCAGTCCGAGGCGTTCCGGCTCACCAACGTGCGCGCCGGTCAGAACGCGAAGACGGGCAACCCCGGACCCGAGGGCTCGATCGCCAAGCTGGCGTTGAGCAACTTCAACAAGGTCTGCACCGAGTTCTGCATCGATCTGCTGGGAGCCGAACGGGCTGGTCGGCTACGACTTCACCTTCCGCCGCCCCGAGGCGCTGTCGGTCGACGGCATGGACCACGGCGTGCGGCACAGCTTCCTGCGCGCCCGCGCCAACAGCATCGAGGGTGGCACGACCGAGATCATGAAGAACATCCTCGGCGAGCAGATGCTCGGCCTGCCCGGCGAGCCCCGCGTCGACAAGGACCTGCCCTGGAGCAAGGTGCCGCGCAGCTGAGCCGAGCTCTGGCCAACGGGGGTTGACATCGTGATGTCAACGTGACATCATCATGACATCACAGCGATGTCGTTCTGATGTCGCCCTGCTGTCAAAGGAACTCGACATGTACCACGCCCACCCCGCCCTGGCCGACGCCGTCCGCGCCGACCTCACCCGCCAGATCCACAGCCACCACGGCGTGCCCGGCAACGACTTCGACGGCGTCGTCCCCCGCACCACCCGTGGCCAGCGCCGCGCCGCCCGCCGCCACCAGGACTGACGTGCAACTCCAGCCGATCATCCATCACGTCCGGGCCACGCTCGTCGGCCACGCCTCCCTGGCCGGCGACGACCCGGCCCTCGACGGCGTCGTCCAACAGCTGGTCGATGCCCTCGAACCGGCACTCCGACTCGCGGCCATGGACCTCGCCCAACAGGCCGCGGCCGAGATCGGCGCCCAGCTCCCCGACCGCACCGTCGAGGTCGTGATGAGCAACGGCGACCCCGAACTGCGTGTCACCGACGCACCCACCGCGACCGCTGAGCCGTCCGACGAGGAGTTCGACGCACGCATCACCCTTCGGCTGCCGCCCTCGCTGAAGCGAGTCATCGAGGACTCGGCCACCATCGACGGCGAGTCCGTCAACGCCTGGGTGGTCGACGCGCTGAACAAGCGCGCCAAGCGCAACGACCCCAAGGGCAAGCGCGTCACCGACGCGTTCGACCTGTGACCGCCATGCGACGCACCGAGACCTTCACCAGCTGGACCGGCGCCACCACCGGCAACCGCACGATGCTCACCGTCGACCTGCCGAGCGGCACCATCGAGGTGCGCAGCAGCGAGTCGTCGACGCTCACCGTCCACCTCGACACCGACCAGCCCGACGACTGGGAGGTGTCGCAGTTCGGCGACACCGTCACGGTCCGCGCACCGAGGCGACGCGGCCTGCGCCTGCGGTCGGCCAAGGTCTACGTCGAAGCGCCCACCGGCACCCACCTGGACCTCAACGCCGCGTCGGCCGACATCACCCTCTCGGGAGCGCTCGGCGAAGTGCGCGTGCGCTCCGCGTCGGGCGACATCCGCGCCGGCACCGTCGACCGACTCGACGCCTCCACCGCGTCGGGCGACATCCGCGTCGGCACTGTACGCGGGCGGCTCACGGCCGGCACGGCGTCGGGCGACATCCGCGTCGACCAGGTGAGCGACGACGCCGAGGCGTCGACCGCGTCGGGCGACATCCGCATCGATCGTTTCGAGGGCGCCGCCGTCGACGCCAAGTCGGTGTCGGGCGACATCCAACTCGGATTGCCGGCCGGCATCCGGGTCGAGCCCGACATCGCCACCATGAGTGGCCGCACCACGCTGCCCAAGCCCGCGGTGGCCGCGCCCACGGTCGAGCCGCGGCGTACCGTCCGCGTTCGGTTGCGTTCGGTCTCGGGCGACGTCACCATCGAGCGCGTCACCCGCTGACGTTCCACGTCCGTCCGTCGGTGGGGCGCGAGACTCGCGCCGACGACAGGGGGAAGGACATGACCGATCCGGTCGAACCGATCTGGTTCCTCGACGAAGAACCCAGCGTCAAGTACCCGCTGTACAGCCGCGGCAACGTGGGCGAGGTGTTTCCGCGCGTGCTGTCGCCGCTCGGCGGCTCGCTGATCGGCGACGATGTCGCCCGGGCGCAGCTGGAGGTGTTCCGCGAGATCGGCTTCGCCACCGACCGCGATCGAGATGAGATGAAGCTCACCGGCGTGTTCGGCGGCTACCTGTACAGCAACGCCTCGTTCGGCCGGGTGATGGGAGTGCGCACACCAGGCATGACCGCCACGACGGCGACGCGCAGGTCTTCGGCACCGTCGAGGGACTCCCGCCGTATCGCCGCAGCCCGGCGACCGCAGCTCTGATGGCGTCGGCGAAGGTGACACGGTTCCTCACCACGGTGTTGCGCCAGCCCGACCTGGAGCCGCTCGACGAGGCACGCGATGTCCGCTCGCAGATGGTTGGCCTCGATCGCCCCACCTCGCCACCGCCTCCGACGACGAGTTGCTCGCCTTCGTCCGCACGTACCCGCCCCGTCTGGCCGAGAGCATGAAGCGGCTGCTGTGGTTCGGGATGATCGCCGCAGGACCACGCGTCCTTTCTGGACCGGGTGCTCGAACGGACCGACCTCGCCGCCGGCACGGCGAACCGACTGGTGAGCGGTATCGACGACGTGGACTCCGCACAGATCGCCCACCGACAATGGCGGCTCGGCCGCATCGTTGCCGACGATGCAGATCTGGGCTCGCTGTTCGACGACGGTCTCGACGGCCTGGTCGACCGCCTGGAGGGAACGGCGCTGGCCGAACCGCTCGCTGCGTTCCTCACCGACTTCGGGCATCGTGGCAACGACGAGTACGAGCTCGCTGTCGCCGTGCTGGGCGATGGAACCCCGGCCGGTGCTCGCCGCCGTCGACCGAATGCGGCACGCGCCACCGAGCCCTCACCGCCGACGACCATGAGTCGGCTCCGGCGGTGAACGTGAGCCGGCCGAGGACGAGCCGTGCACGCCGGCTGCGTCGCCCGCTGCGATCCTTCGCGCGGCGTGCCGCGTCCGTGTCGCGCGCCGGCTCGGTGGGGCGAGAACGAGCGAAGGACATTCTGGTGCTCGAGAACTTCGGGGCCCGGCGAGTCCTTCACGAGCTGATCCGGCGCGGCGCCGAACGCGGTGGGCCGCCCGAGTCCGCGACACGGCTTCAGCGTGACATTCGACGAGCTGCCGCGCTACCTGGCCGACCCGGCGGCGTTCACCGAGCGTCATCGCCGAACGAGTCGACCCGCGAGCAGTTCCTGAACGATCGCGTGCCGCCGGCCTGGTTCGAGGGCCACATTCCCGACCCGTCCACGTGGCCGCTGCGCAGCGCTGTCGGGGCCGCTGCACCCGCCCTGGGCGCCGTCCTGCCCGGTCTCGCCGTCAGCGGTGGCATCGCGGCCGGTCGGCTCGGGTGATCACGATCCCGGCGACCCACGCGGCCTCGAGCCCGGCGAGGTACTGGTGTGCGCCATCACCGACCCCAGTTGGACTCCGCTGTTCCTGGTGGCCGCTGCGGTCGTCTGCGACACCGGTGCCATGTTCAGCCACGCGGCGATCGTCGCCCGCGAATTGGGCATTCCCGCCGTCATGAGCGTCCGAGCGCATCACCGCTGTGGCCGACGGCACCTGGCTGCAGGTCGACGGTGATGCGGGCACGGTCCGCGTCGGCTGACCGCGGCTGCGATCGAAGCCGCGGAGATTTCTTCGACATTCACGAATGGAATCGGATGCCGACGCGCCTTAGGGGTCGATGATCAGTGACGGAACCACGATGACCGGCCAGGACGAGTTCCTGGCGACGGCCAGACCGCTCCTCGAACGGGCCTTCGTGGCTCGCTTCGGCGTTCGCGACGGCATGGAGGCGGCGTCCGACGCCATCGAATACGCGCTCACCAACTGGGAGCGCGTCTCGGTGATGGAGAACCCCACCGGCTACCTCTTCAAGGTGGGCCACGGGAAGGCCAACCGCGCCATCCGCCGTGCACGACGCATGACGGCCCTGTCTTCCGAGCCGGTCACCATCGACCGGCCGCTCGACCTCGACCTGCAACAGGCGCTGATGCGGTTGCCATGGGAGCAACGAGTGGCGGTGGTGCTGGTGCACGCACATGGTCACTCGTACGCGAGCGCGGCCGAACTGCTCGACATCCCCGTCACGACCATCACCAACCATGTGCAACGCGGCATGACCCAGCTCCGAAAGGCAGTGACGGCACGATGAACACCGAACTCGAAGACCGCTTGAAGGGGCTCGGCGCCCACCTCGACGCCGAGCGCGCCGTACTACGCCACGCACCCCACAACGCCATCGACGAACGTGGTGTCACTCGACGCACGCCGACGTTCGTCGACGCTGTTGGCAGTCGCAGCGGCCGTTGGTGATCGCCGTCGGCGTCGCCGCCATCGCACTGAACCGCGGCGGTTCCCCCGAGCCCACAGTGCCCGTCACCGAGCCCACCACCCCCACACCGACGACCGTCGCGCCCACCGGCGTCACCGGAACACTGACGATCGAGTACCAGGTCGAAGAAGGCGATCCGAACGACGCCGTCGATCGGCTCACGGACCGGGCCGTCGCCATCGGCCTCGACGCCGACGTCAACATCGATGGGCGGACCATCACCGTCGTGCTTCACGACGTCACCGACACCGACGAGGGAGGCGTGCTGCGGGCGCTGAACAGCGTGACCGACCCGGTGCAACTCCGGCCCGTCACTGCCGCGTGCGCGGCGGACGACGGCGGGACGATCACCCCGTCGAACCCTGCGGCCACGCAATTGCTGCCCGTGCTCAACGCGTTCCAGCGGTGCGAGGTCGGCCCGGCGCTGGGCACCGGCGCCGCGTTCGAACGCGACGCCGAGCCGTGCAGCCGATCGACGCCACCACTCCGGCGATCGTCGTCTCGCTCCGTCCCGGTGCCGACGGCACCGACGTGTGGAACGCACTCGCCGGACACTGCTACGACAAGGACACCACGTGCCCCACCGGTCAGCTGGCCATCGAGCTCGGCGGCTGGCTGTACTCGGCCCCCGCCGTGCAGACCCCCGTCTTCGAGGGCAATGTGCAGATCACCGGTGCGTGGACCGATCTGGATGCCAAGGTGCTGGCCGACGCACTGAACCACGACGACCCCACGTTCCGACTGACCACGGGCGACTACCAGTTCGCCGCACACGCATGATCAGTGCTCGGCGAGCACCGCGGCGATCTCGGCGACGATCTGTTCGGCGGTGGCGCCGGGGGTGAGGACGGCGGCGATGCCGGCCGCCTTCAGTTCGGCCAGGTCGTGGTCGGGCACGATGCCACCCACCACCACGGGGATGTCGGCGCCACGGGCGCGGATCTGCTCGACCACCAACGGCGCCAGGGTCATGTGCGCACCCGACAGCATGGACAGGCCGACGACGTCGACGTCTTCGTCGACGGCCGAGGCGGCCACCATCTCGGGCGTCTGGAACAGGCCGGTGTAGATGACCTCGTACCCGGCGTCGCGCAGGATGCGAGCGACCACCTTGATGCCGCGGTCGTGGCCGTCGAGACCCACCTTGGCCACGAGCACACGTGCGGACGGATGTTGGACCTGGTCGCTCATCAGATGGTCGGCACCTCCACGTGGCGGCCGAACACGTCGCCCATGGCCGCCATCAGTTCGCCGAGCGTGGCGTAGTCGGTCACCGCGTCGATGAGCGCAGGCATCAGGTTGATCTCCGGATCGGCGGCCTCGGTGCGCACCCGATCGAGCGCGGCCTGCACCCGAACGTCGTCGCGGTCGGCACGCACCTCGGAGAGGCGCTTGCGCTGCCGCGCTTCGTCCTCCCCGGTGATGCGCAGCAGTTGCATCTGTTCGTCGTCGTTGCCCTCGGTGTAGCCGTTGACGCCGACGATGATGCGTTCACCGTGGTTGAACCGCCGCTCGAGGTCGTACGCGCTGTCCGCGATGCGGCCCTGGAACCAGTTGTCCTCGATGCCCTTGATGACACCGTCGAGCATCGACCCGCCGCCGAACTCCATGATCTCGGCGAACAGCTCCTCGGCCTGCCGCTCGACCTCGTCGGTCAACGCCTCGACGAAGTACGAGCCGCCCAGCGGGTCGGCGACGTGAGCGACGTTGGTCTCGTTGGCGATGACCTGCTGGGTGCGGAGCGCGATGCGGGCCGACTTCTCGGTGGGCAGCGCGAGCGCCTCGTCCATCGAGTTGGTGTGCAGGCTCTGCGTACCACCCAGCACACCGGCGAGCGCCTCGATGGCCGTGCGGACGATGTTCACCTCGGGCTGCTGCGCGGTGAGCGACACGCCGGCGGTCTGCGTGTGGAAGCGCAGCTGCATGGAGCGGTCGAGCTGTGCGCCGTAGCGGTCCTTCATCCACCGCGCCCACACGCGCCGGGCGGCCCGGTACTTGGCGATCTCCTCGAAGAAGTCGATGTGCGCGTTGAAGAAGAAGCTGAGGCGTGGCGCGAACGCGTCGACGGGCAGCCCGGCCTGCATGGCCAGCTCGACGTAGGCGAACCCGTTCGCCAGGGTGAAGGCCAGCTCTTCCACCGCCGTGCTGCCCGCTTCGCGGATGTGATAGCCGCTGATGCTGATGCTGTGCCAGCGGGGCATCTCGGCCGCGGTGAACGAGATGGTGTCGCGCACCAGCCGCATGCTCGGCCGTGGCGGGAACACGAACTCCTTCTGCGCCTGGTACTCCTTGAGGATGTCGTTCTGCAGCGTGCCGCCGAGGCGCGAACGGTGGGTGCCGGCCTTCTCGGCCTGGGCCACGAACATCGCGAAGATCACCGCCGCCGGCGAGTTGATCGTCATGCTCGTGGTGATGGCGCCGAGATCGATGCCGGCGTAGAGGTCCTCCATGTCGGCCAGTGAGTCGATGGCCACGCCACATCGGCCCACCTCGCCGAGCGACATCGGGTGGTCGCTGTCCAGGCCCAGCAGCGTGGGCATGTCGAACGCGGTGGACAGGCCGTCGCCTCCGGCCTTGATGATCTCCTTGAAACGCCAGTTGGTGTCCTCGGCAGTGCCGAACCCGGCGAACATGCGCATCGTCCACAACTTGCTGCGGTACATCGACGCGTACGGGCCGCGTGTGTACGGGTACTCACCGGGGAACTCGCCGTCGTCGGGGCCGTAGACCGGGTCGAGCGGGATGCCCGACATCGTCGTGTGGGCCACGTCGCGCAGCTTCGACGCGCCGAAGGCAGCTTCCCAGCGTTCGCGGTTCGTCACCATCTGGCCAGCTTAGGGCGGGTCAGCCTGGGGAGACAGCGTCGATGGCGGCGAGCGTGCAGGCGGCCGCATCGCGAATGTCGACGCGGTCCCGCTCGACGATCGCTGCCGCAGTGGCCGCGAACGTGATGGCCTCCACCTGCGGCCGGAGCTCGGCGACCGCGCCCGGCTCCGTGACCGAAGGGAGCACCTTCTCGATGGTCGTGAGCATCCGGATGGCCACTCCGGGCGACGACGAGGCCGATTGCCGCAGGTCGTTGAACGCCGCCGCCACCACGCGGCTCAGCGAATTCGCCGGCACCACCACCCGCAGCGCACCCGAGGCGTCGGCGAACGCGGACACTCCGAGCGGTTCGGACGCGAGGGCGATCAACGAGTCGCCGATCCAGTCGATGCACGACACCGCGGTCGCGGGGTCGTTCACCGCCGGCGACAGCGCTCGCAAGGCGATCTCGACGTACTCGGCGATGGCCCACTCGAGGTCCTGCTCCATCGTGCGATACGTACCCCGCACGATCGCGGCACGAACCAGGCCGACGTCGCCGGACGCGAGCGTGGTGCTCACCTCCACCAGGGGGCGGTCGGAATTGGCGAACGAACCGGCCCGGTGAAGGAGGCGGATGACGCAGTCGTTCCGACGCGCGATGTCGATGAGCGCGTCGAAGTCGATGCGCTGCACGTACCCCGTCTGCACCGCAGGCACCACGTGCCAGCCGGACGTGTCCAACTCGACCGTCGTCGACGAATGCGCCCGTTGCGCCAGCGCGCGCTGGCGCGTGATCGCGCCGTCGAGCTCGGTCGAGATCTCCTGCAACATGTTGCCGAGCTGGATGGACGAGCTGACGTCCTGCACGAAGACGACGAGCAGCCCCGTCGCCAGCAGCACCATCACCACTGCCGTCCACGTGGACAGGATCGGCGCGAACCGATCGGTCGCGCCGCTGAAGACCGTGGCCAACGTGACGAGTGAGTACACGAACACCGCGACGAACGACCCGATGGCCACCTGGGTGGTGCGCCGGCGCACGAAGTTGAGGATGATCCGCGGTCCGAAGCTGGCCGCCACCAACGACAGCACCACCATCATCAGCGACACCACCAGGGCGACGACAGTGATCGACCCGCCGGTGAGGGTGGCGAGGATGGTCTTGGAGTCCTCTGCCGACATGCGGATGTACCGCGGCAGATGGACGTACTGGTCCTGCAGCAGGTTGTCGATGGTGATGGTGACGACCGCCAGGACGATCACCCGCACCGTCAGCCGGAACGGCAGGACGAGGAAGCTCGTGCCCAGTTCCACGTCGCGCTTGCGGAGTCGCAGCAATCGAGATCGCACGGCTGGGATCGTAGGCGGTACCGTCTTCGGTCGATCGCACGCAGGAAGCACCTCACGATGACCGACACCCCGTCTCCCACCGCCGACGCCAACGACAACGGCACGCCGGCAGCGGCCAACTTCATCCGCGACCTGGTGAAGGCCGACATCGAGGCCGGCACCTTCGGGGGCCGCGTCCAGACCCGCTTCCCACCCGAGCCCAACGGGTACCTGCACATCGGACACGCCAAGGCCATCTGCGTCGACTTCGGCATCGCCAAGGAGTTCGGCGGCATCTGCAAGCTGCGCTTCGACGACACCAACCCCGTCACCGAGGACACCGAGTACGTCGACGCGATCGTCGACGACATCCGCTGGCTGGGCTTCGAACCCGACGGCGACATCGTCTACGCCAGCGACTACTTCGAGCAGCTGTACCAGTGGGCCGAGCATCTGATCATGCACGGGTCTCGCCTACATCGACGACCAGGACGCCGAGACCATCCGCGAGCAGCGCGGCGGCTACGGCAAGCCCGGCATCGAGAGCCCCTTCCGCGAGCGCACCGTCGACGAGAACCTGCGCATCTTCCGCTCGATGCGCGCCGGCGAGCTGCCCGACGGCAGCCACGTGCTGCGCGCCAAGGCCGACATGCAGCACGAGAACATGCAGCTGCGCGATCCCGTGATGTACCGCATCCGCCACGAGCACCACCACCGCACGGGCGACCAGTGGGCCATCTACCCCACCTACGACTGGGCGCACGGCCAGAGCGACGCCATCGAGGGCGTCACCCATTCGCTCTGCTCGCTCGAGTTCGACAGCCATCGCGCCCTGTACGACTGGTACCTCGAGCACCTCCCGCTGCCGGGCGACCAGCCGCGCCAGACCGAGTTCGCCCGACTCGAGCTCACCCACACCGTCACCTCCAAGCGCAAGCTGCGCCAGCTCATCGTCGACGGCGTGGTGGACGGGTGGGACGACCCGCGACTGCCCACACTGAAGGCCCTCCGCCGGCGCGGTTACCCCGCCAGCGCGATCACCGACTTCTGCACGTTCATCGGTGTCGCCAAGACGAACAGCCGACACGCGATCGAGCTGCTCGAGTCGTTCATCCGCAACGAGTTGAACCGCACCGCGCAGCGACGCATGGCGGTGCTGCGGCCCATCAAGCTGGTCATCACCAACTGGCCCGAGGGTCGGGTCGAGCACATGACCGTGCAGAACAACCCCGAGAACGAAGCCGACGGCACGCGCCAGGTCGCGTTCAGCGGCGAGCTGTTCATCGAGCACGACGACTTCAAGGCCGAGGCACCGCCGAAGTACTACCGGCTCACGCCCGGCGCCGAAGTGCGTCTGCGCGGCGCGTACTTCGTGAAGTGCACCGGTTTCAACACCGACGCCGACGGCAACGTCACCGAGGTGCTGTGCACGTACGACCCGGCCACCACTGGCGGACAGGCCCCCGACGGCCGCAAGGTGAAGGCAACGATCCACTGGGTGTCGGCACACGACGCGGTCGACGCCGAGGTGCGCCTGTACGAGCGGCTGTTCACCGCCGAGGTGCCGGGCGAACGCACCGGCGAGCCGTTCGACGACCTGAACCGCGACTCGAAGGAAGTGGTCACGGCCAAGGTCGAGTCGGCGCTGGCCGACACCGCGCCGGGCCAGGTCGTGCAGTTCGAGCGGCTCGGCTACTTCGCACACGACCCTGCGGGCGGCATGCTGTTCCACCGCACCGTCGGCCTGAAGGACGAGTGGGCGAACATCCAGAAGCGCCCGAAGTAGCGCGTCGCCCGCCCGGGTGTGGTCGACGTCCGTAGGGGCATGCATCGATCACACCGGCTGCCCACCGCTCTCGTTCCCGTCGTCGGCCTCGTGGTCGGTGCCGGGCTCGGCATCATGGCTCGCGCCTGGATGCGGATGATCTCCACCGACCCCGAGTTCACGTGGAACGGCACGATGTTCATCGTGCTCGGCTTCACGTTGTTCGGGTTCGGGCAGGGCAGTGCCGTGGCCATCCGACGCGCCGCGCAGCGGCGGTGGGTCGTCACCGCGGCGCGAACCTTCGCCGTGCTGTGCACGCTGCCGTTGTTCGTGGCGGCGGGCGGCATCATGATGCCCACCGTCATCTTCGGCGGTCTGGCATGGCATCGCACGGACTGGCCGAGGTGGACCCGCGTCGTCTTCGTGGCGTTGGGCTCCACGTCGATCGCGTTCGTCGGGCTGCAGCTGCACGACCACTGGGGCTGGCAGTGGCGCTGGTGGGCCGGCATGGCCGGACTGTTCGCGGTCTACGGATCGGTGATCTCGCTCGAGGTGGGTTCGATGGGTGCAGCCGGCTCGATGCGCAGCAGCCAGGTCCCCGGGGCCAGCGGCGGTGCGGACGGGACGCCGCCGCCGGCTTCGTCGCGTCGGCGATTGCTGGACAGCAGCCCACCGATCACGGGCAACGCCACCACGTTCAGGGCGTGAAGGACGCCCATGATCAGCAGGATGCCGCCGACGCGGGCGACCTCGTGCTTCAGCTGGTCACCCGTCGAGTCGAGCCACTCGTCGGGTGGAACGAAGGTGACCGTGAACAGCACGAACGACGTGAAGATGAGGTAGTACGCGACGTCGGTGAGCACGAGGTAGCTCTTGCCGGTCCGCGGGTTGGCTCTGAACACGTCCGCCGCGTACGAACGGCCGAACCGTTTGATGAACGGTCCCAGGCCGATCGCCAATGCGACCAGGACGATGTTGGTGATCAGTTCGATGACCCACCACGGCATGGTGAACCTCCCGTTGTCGAAATCGGACAGTGCGATGGCGAGCAGTGCGTTGGCAGCGACGAACCCGCCGAGTGCTGCGACCAGCCGCCATCGGAAGCGACGCCGCTCGCGTGCCTCGTCGAGCGAGCGGTGCACCCGCTCGAACAGGTCGGGGTTCTCGCGGATCTGTCGGCGGGCGTCGGCGAAGGCGTCGACCACACGCTGTTCGACAGGCACGGGGCTCATGGCTCCGCCAATGCCCGGTCCAGGGCGGCGAGGCCCCGTTGCAGGTGCGTCTTCACCGAGTTCGCGGACACGCCGAGCGTCGCCGCGATGACGTCGATGGAACTCTCCTCGAAGTACCGCAGCGTGATGCAATCGCGTTGGCGCGTCGGCAGCCGTCGTACTGCGTCGATCACCCGACCATGCTCCTCCGAGGTCACCAGCAGATCGGCTGCATCCTCCGCGACGTCGATCTCGCGCCCTCTCGTGGATCGGTGGCGGAGCGACACCAGGCCGCGCCGATTGTGGTCGCGCGCCAGGTTGAGCACGATCGAACGCAGGTAGGCGGGCGCGCGGTCCTGCGCCTCGATCCGCTCGGCGTGGCGGGCGAGCCGCAGGAACGCCTCCTGCACGATGTCCTCGGCGGCGTCGCGATCGTCGACGAACAGGCGCGCCAGCCTGACGAGCGACCGGCCCTCGGTGCGGAACAGTTCGACGACCAGTCCCTCGGCAGCGACGCCGATCGCCTCGCCGCCGCCACGCGCGTCGGCGATGGCTTGCAGCAGCACCGAGAGGCGGGGCGGCGCGACAGGGACGACCAGCACGCCGCTCAGCCTTCCACCCGTCGGATGCATGCTCGGACAGACGTGCGAGAATGCCGACCGGGTGACGTCACCCGGGAGAGGCGCTCACACGTCCGTGCTGCCATGACACGACTTCGATCCAGCCAGTGGGCCGTCGGCCTCGTCGGGGTCGATCCGTCCCGGACCCATTCACCCCTGCTGAAACGGAGGGTTTCCCCGCCACCTGCCGACGCGGAGACCCTCCGTTTCGGTCGTTTCCGGGCGACGTGAACGAGCGAAGCGACTCACTCAGCAGGAACTTACGTTCGCGCGAGGGGGGTCAGTCGTCGAGGGGGAAGAACTGATCCGTGGTGGTGTCGCGCTTGGCGGTGAACCAGCGGCGGCAACCGGCTTCGTGGAACCAGCGCTCGAGCGTGACACCCTCGGTGTTGTCCTGCATCCAGGCGTGATCCACATCGCGGGCGTCGGCGTCGGTGATCGAGTCGGGCGTCACCGGGAAGACGTTGCCGTACCGGTACTCCTCGAACGGACGCGAACCGCAGTTGGGGCATTCGACCCACAGCATGACTACCTCGTTCCTGCAGAACTGGGGTCGGCCATTGCAGCTTCGGCGGCGAAGCGCGACAGGGCGAACGGCTCGATGAGCGGCGCCGACCCGGTGGCCAACAACTGGGCCAGCTGCTCGCCGCCGGCGGGGATGGCCTTGAAGCCCCACGTGCCCCATCCGGTGGTGATCATCAGGCCCTCGGCATCGGTGTGGCCGATGATGGGTGAGAAGTCGGTACTCACGTCGCAGATGCCGGTCCACGAGCGCAGGATGCGCAGCTTGGCCAGGAACGGCAGCATGGTGATGGCCTTCTTCGACACCGACTGCAGATAGCTGAACGACGTGGCCTGGCGGTAGCTGGCGAAGCGGTCGTACTCGGCGCCCAGCAGCATCTGCCCACGGGGAGTCTGGCTGACGTAGAAGACGAGGTCGTTGGACGACACGATCGGCGCGAACTCCTGTGCGTACGCGTTGGTCACGAACGCTTGCAGCGCGTGGGTGCGAATGGGCAGCCGGACACCGGCCCAACCGGCCACGGTGGACACGTTGCCGCCGACGGCCGAGATGACCGTGCCGGCCGAGATGTTGCCCCGTCGTGGTCTGCACGCCGGTGACGCGATCGCCGTCCTTCAGCAGGCCCGTGACCGGGGTGTGCTGGAACACGTGCACACCCGCGCGCAACGCACCCTGTGCGTACGCCCACACGACGCGGTCGTGGCGGGCCGTGGCGCCTTCGTGGTGGTAGCTCGCCCCGTGCACCGGGTAGCGGCCGCCACCGGTGAGGTCGATCTGCGGGCACAGCCGCTGGATCTCGTCGGGCAGGATGTAGTCGGTCTTGGCGCCCATCGCCTGGTTCATCAACGCCCGGGTCTGTTCGGTGCGCGCCGTGCTCACCGAGTGGGCCATCCAGATCTGGCCCTTCTGGTTGTGCATGATCCAGGCACCGGTCTCGGCCTCGAGCGTCTGGTACATCTCCAGGCTGTGCTGGTAGAAGTTCACGCTCTCGGGGATGCCGTAGTTGCTGCGGATGATGGTGGTGTTGCGACCCGAGTTGCCGGCACCGATGAACGCCGAGTCGAGCACGCAGACGTTCGTGATGCCGTGGCGCGTCGCCAGGTAGTACGCGGTGGCCAGGCCATGGCCGCCGGCACCGATGATGACGACGTCGTACGACGACTTCGGCTCACCGACCTGCCACGGCAGGTCGAGCAGGGTCTCGACGAACTCGTTCATGCGAGGCGCTCCTCCAGTTCGTGACGGGCGGCGCACGCCACGAGCAGCAACGCCGTGCCGTCGGCGTGCAGCACCAACTTCGCCGGCACGCCGGCGACCTGACCCTGACTCACGCACGGCCTGGCGTTGGGCAGTTGCCACTCGATGTGGTGCAGGGCGATGTCGGCCAGCTGTTGGGCACTCAGCGTCGCCCCGGCGAAGCCGTGCTCGGGCGTGACGATGGCGTGCTCGTCGGCCGGCACCGTCGGCTCGGCCGCACCGATGAGGAACACGTCGTCGGGCGAGATGCGCACGACGCGAGAGCCGGTCGGCCACGTCGCCGAGTCGAGCGCCGTCGGCGTCGGCGATGATGCGCCAGCCGGTGAGCGGCGAGAAGGTCACCGATTCAGAGACGAGCACGAGCACCCTCCGGGTCGTAGAACGGGACGGGGCTCACCCTGGCGTCGCGGCCGTCGATCTGCACCACGTCGGCGTGCGGCTCACGCTTCTGCCAACCGAGCAGCACGGCATGGCCGAACAGTGGCGAGTCCCAGCTGGACGTGACGTGGCCCACCACGTCGCCGTTCACCCGGATGACACTGCCTTCCAACGGAGCGGGACCGTCCATCGTGAAGCCGAACAGGCGTCGCTCGTCGGGCAGGTTCGCGGTACGTGCCAACGCGCTCGCGTCCGACGAAGTCGGGCTTGTCCATCTTCACCGCCCAGTCCATGTTGATGCGGCGCGGCGAGCTGTCGAGCTCGGTGTCCTGGCCGACGATGACGTGGCCCTTCTCGCAGGCGCAGGCCGAACAGCGCCTGCAGGCCGTGGGGCTTGATGCCCAGAGGTCGGCCGAGGTCCATCAGCGTCTGCCACAGCTCGACCGAGCGGTGGATCTGGTGGTGCAGCTCGAAGCTCGACTCGCCGGTGAACGACAGGCGCATCACGTGGCACGGGATGCCGGCCACGTCGAGGTGACGGTGCTGCAGGAACTTCGGGCGATCCTCGTCGGCCACGCCGGCGCGGCGCAACAGCTCGCCGGCGAGCGGGCCGGTGACGTTGATCGCGCCGTGCGACACGGTGCGGTCCAGCACGTGCACCTTCAGGCCCCAGGTCTCGACCCAGTCGCGCACCCACATCTCGGCCGTGCTGGCACCGCCGGAGGTGAACGTGAGCAGGAACCGCGTCGTCGCCCTCGCGGCAGATCATGCCGTCGTCGAGGACGTGGCCGCGCTCGTTCAGGTTGATGACGTAGCGCGCCCGCCCGACCTTGATGTCGTGCACGTGGTTCGGGTACAGCCGCTCGAGCGCCTCGACCGACGTCGGGACCCGTGACGATCATCTTGCCGAGCGTGCTCACGTCGCCGAGCGACACGCCCTCGCGCACCGCCCAGTACTCGGCCACCGGGTCGCCGTAGTTCCAGGGGCGGAACCATCCGCCGAACTTGTCGAGCGTTGGCGCCGAGCGCCTCGTGTTCGTCGTGCAGCGGCGTTCGACGGAACGTGTCGATGTGGTACCCGGCTGCGGCCTCGGCCAGCGTCACCTGGCGGGCGGCCGGGCGACCGGTGAACGGCTTGGGCTCGACTCCGCTGCGATCGGCGACGAACGAGCGCAGGTGCGGCATGCACACGCCGCCCTGGCACGTGCCGACGCCGCACAGGCTGGCCCGTTTGACGAGCTCGAGGTCCTGGAAGCCCTTGTCCCACACACCGTGCAGATCTTCGACGGTGACCTTGCCGCACGTGCACACGAAGCCCGGCCTGCGGCGGCGGCGGCAGCGGGTGCGCCTGTGCCGCGGCTCCGACCACCTCGACGGGCACCATCGGCGCCATACGGGCGAGCACGTCGCGCGGCGCAGAGCCGAGGTCGGCGACGACAGCTGTCGCAGGCGATCCGCGAGCCGTCGGCGAGTTCGACCTCGCTGACGTGACCGTCGCCGTGCAGGGCGACCAGGTCGTGCCCGACGGTGACGACGGTACCGAGGTCCACCCCGGCAGCCTGCAACGAAGCGGCCGCTCTGGGCGTGTAGACGCCGGCCAGCATGTTGCCGGGGCACACCGGGTGCACCTCGGCCGCCCCGGTGGCGAGCGTGATGTGGTGCGCGTGCCAGTGCTCGATGGCGTCGTCGCGGCGAACGACCAGGCTGGGCCCGTCGAACACGCCGACCACCTCGTCGCCGTTGGCCGCGTCGAACACGACGACCTCGTGCCCGGCGTCGCGCTGGGCGAGCGCCGCGGCCACGCCGCTGTCACCCGCGCCGACGACCACGTGGTCGGCGACGCGGTGCCGCACGGTGACCTGGGTGTGATGCTCCGGGCCACCCGGTGAGGGATGCGAACCGTTCGGATGGCGACGGACGGTCGTGCCGGGGCGAGCCGGGGTCTGGCAGGTGCGCACCCAGGGTGTGCCGTCGACGATCGCGACACAGTTGCCGCAATCGCCGGCGAGGCACAGGGTGCCGCCACGGGCAGGATGCTGCCCCGCACGCACGGCCGCCATGGCCAGGCTGTCGCCCGCCCGGTACTCGATGGGCGTGCCGTCGTACACGACCCGGCTCATGCTGTCCCCCACTCGCTCGGATTCACTTCGGGCGACACTATCCCGGAACGATCGTGCGGGGAAACACGACACCACGGCGTTCGAGGTCGACCTGCCAGACTCTGCGCATGGGGGATTCCATCAGTCGACGCGACCTGATGCGGTGGTCGATGTTCGGTGCCGGCGCGGCACCGATCGCCGCATTCCTGGCCGCGTGCAGCGCCGACGAGGCGAAGACCAGCAATGCTCGACCGAGGGCCTCCTCGACCTCGACGAGCGCGCCATCGACCAGCACGGCCGGTACCACCCTGCCCAGCACCACCCTGCCCGGCACCACGTTGCCGGGCACCACCCTGCCCATCGATCCCGACGTGGCGTGGTGGCTGCAGGGCAACTACGCACCCGTGATGGACGAGGTCGAGTCGTTCGAGCTGACCGTACGCGGCGCGCTGCCGCCCGAGCTGAGCGGCCTCTACGTGAAGAACGGGTCCAACCCGCCGCGCGCCGACTCGCCGCACTGGTTCTTCGGCGACGGCATGGTGCACGGCGTCAGCATGCGAGGTGGAAGAGCTGAGTGGTACCGGAATCGCTACGTGCAGACCCAACCCTTCAAGGCGGGCGTCGGCTTCGGCCAGGGCGCGCCGGGCGGCGAGGGCAATCAGAGCAACGTGTCCACCATCTGGCACGGTGGCCGCCTGCTGTCCAGCGGTGAGGTGGGCTACCCGTACGAGTTGAATCCCGAGGACCTGTCGACGACCGGCGTGTACACGTTCGACGGGGCCCTGCCCAGCTCGTTCACGGCGCACCCCAAGCTGCACCCCGACACCGGCCGCATGCACGCGTTCGGGTACGACTTCGCGGCGCCGTACCTGCGCTACTACGTCGTCGAGCAGGACGGCACGATGAGCCACGTCGAGCCGATCGAGATCCCGCGCAGCACGATGATCCACGACTTCCAGATCACGTCGACCGACGCCGTGTTCTGGGACCTGCCCGTCGTGTTCGACCTGGACATGGCGATCAAGTGGATCCAGGATCCGGCCGTCCACCCGCTCCCCTACGTGTGGACGCCCGAGGCCGGCGCACGCATCGGCGTGATGCCGCTCGAGGGCGGTGCCGACCAACTGCAGTGGTTCGACATCGACCCGTGCTACGTGTTCCACAGCGTCAACGCGTTCCGCCGGGGCGACGAGGTGGTGGTCGACGTGTGCCGCATGGACTCGATGTTCGCCACCGACGGCGAGGGCATCGGCGGTGGCAGCGACCCGGCACTGGTGCGCTGGACGATGAACACCGCCACCGGGAAGGCCACCCAGGACGTGCTGAACGACGAGAACTCCGGCGACCTGCCCGGCCGCGACCCACGACGCGTCGGCATCGAGCACCGGTACGGCTACCTCACCGGCACCCGACCCAACCCCGACACGGTCGAGCTGGGCGACATCATCAAGCACGACTTCACCAACGGCAGCCGCGACGTGTGGAACCCGGGACCGACACGACATGCCAGCGAGCCGCTGTTCGTCCCCGGCGATCCGAGCGACACCGCCGACGACGCCGGCTGGCTGCTGAGCTTCGTGCACGACGACGCGGCGAACGAGACCGTGCTGGCGGTGCTCGATGCCACCGAGGTGAGCAATGGCCCCGTGGCTGAAGTGGTGATGCCTCAGCGCGTGCCCTACGGGTTCCACGCCACCTGGGTGCCCTACCTCACCGCGCCGTGATCACGCGCCGACGCCCGAGGCCACGAGCCTTCAGGACCCGTCGCTCGAGACGGCTGAACACCATCGTGTCGACGAAGATGCCGATGACGAGGATGACGATCATCGTCGCCATCACACCCTCGGCGTCCGACAGCTCCCGCGCGAACTGCAGCCGGGTGCCAATGGTCTGCGTTCCAGGGATGACGACGAGCAACTCCCCCGCCATCAGGCTGCGCCAGGCGAAGGCCCACCCCTGCTTCAGACCGGCCACCACCGACGGCATGGCCGCGGGGACCACGAAGTCGCGGTACAGCCCGGTGCGCGACGCACCCATGCTGCGACCGACACGCCGCAGCAGCGGCGGCATCGAGTCCACACCGTGGATGAGCCCATTGGCGATCGACGGCGCGGCGCCGAGCACGACGACGAAGTAGATCGCCGAGTTGTCCAGGCCGAACAGCAGGAGGGCCAACGGGAACCAGGCGATGGACGGCATGGTCTGCAGCCCGGTGATCATCGAGCCGATGGCGGTGCGCACGACCCTCGACGCCGACACGGCGAGTCCGATGGCGGTGCCGATGACGATCGCGATGAGGAAGCCGACGACCGCGCGCTGCATCGTGTGGAACACCGCGTTCCACATGTCGGCCGTGCCGATGTCGTCCCACAGGCGAGCGAAGACGGCCTTCGGCGGCGGCAGCAGATAGACCTTCCGCCACTCCGCCCACACCGCCACCTGCCAGACGAGCAGCACGATGCCGATGGCCGCGAACTTGGGCCACGTGGCGGCCCACGCTCGTCGCGCCGAGCGGAGGCGCGGCGTCTCGACCGGGATCTCCAACCGGTCGAGACCGGCGAGCTCTTCGTCGATGCGGTCCTGATCAGCGAGCATGGCGACGCACCTCCGCACGGAGCTGCGCCGTCACGTCGGCGGCTATGGCCGACACCTCGGCCGACTCGATGCGCCGCGGTCGTTCGACCACGACGGGGAACTCCTGCACCACCCGGCCCGGTCGGCTGGACAGCAGGACGATCCGATCGCCGAGGCGAGATGCCTCGCGCACGTTGTGCGTCACGAACAGCACGGTCAGCTTGCGCTCGGCGGCGATGCGTTCGATCTCGTCGTGCAGCACGTCGCGGGTGATCGCGTCGAGCGCACCGAACGGCTCGTCCATCAACAGCACGTCGGCGTCCTGCGCGAGCGCGCGGGCAAGGGCGACGCGCTGACGCATGCCGCCCGACAGCTCGTGCGGTGCCTTGTCGGCGAAGTCGGCGAGGTGCACCAGCGACAGCAGCTCGCGAGCCCGCTCGCCGCGCTCCTTGCGCGGCACGCCGCGCAGCTTCAGTGCGAGCTCGACGTTCTGACCGGCACTGCGCCACGGCAGCAACGCCGCCTCCTGGAACATCAGCGCCGTGCGCCCGTTGACCGAAACGCTACCCGCGCTGGGCGCGTCGAGGCCGGCGACCAGCGACAGCAACGTGGTCTTGCCGCACCCCGAGGCCCCGACCAGACACAGGAACTCGCCCTGTTCGACGGTGAGTGACACGCCGTCGAGCGCCAGCACCGCGCCATCGCCGGACGCCGTGACGCTTGGACACCCGCTGCAGGGTGACGGCCGCAGGCCGCGGCGAGGCCGCCTCCGAGGGCGCGGTCAGTCCGAGATCGGATTGCAGGGCGCTCACAACCCCGTCACCTCGGGCTCGCCACGATCGGCGAGCACCTCGTTGAGGAGGGTCAGGTCGTGGATGCCCTTCAGGTCCACCGGGTCGAGCAGCCCCACCGCGATCGCGTCGTCGGCCGACTTCTGCAGCGACGCCGCGATGGGGTCGAGCGTGAACGTGAGGTTGGCGAAGCTCTTGGCGATGACACCGGCGTCGGGGTCCTTGCCGGTGATGTCGCCGATCTGGGCGACGACGTCGGCCTGCGCCTTGGCCGGGTCCGCCTCGATGGCGTCGATCGCCGCGGCGAGCCCTTCGATGATCGCCTTCACCGCGTCGGGGTGCTCGTTGAGGAACTCGGTGCGCACGATCAGGTGGGTGGTGACGAACTCGCCGTCGGTGTCGGGCCACAGGTCGCGCTCGTCGACCAGCACCGTGCCGCCGCCCTCGTCGATGAGGCGGGTGGCCCACGGCTCGGGCACCCAGGCGCCGTCGATGTCGCCGGAGATGAACGACTCGAGCGTGGTCGAGTTCTTCTGCGGGATGATCGTCACGTCGCCGCCGCCTTCGGGCGTGGTCTCGTAGCCCTGCTCCTTCAACCAGGCGCGCAGCGCCACGTCCTGGGTGTTGCCGAGCGACGGGGAGGCGATCTTCTTGCCCTTCAGCTGATCGGCCGACGTGATCTCGGGCTTGACGACCAGGAACGCACCGCCCGACGTGGTGCCGGCGACGATGCGGATGGCCTCACCGTTGCTCTTCGCCCAGGCGTTGATGGCCGGGTTCGGCCCGATGAAGGTGAGGTCCAGCGAGCCGGCGAGCAACGCCTCGGCCGCCTCGGTGCCGGCGTCGAACGTGAACGTCTCGAGCTTCGTGCCGCCGAGGGCCTCGGTGAACGTGCCCTCGGCGACGCCCACGAACGCCGGTGCATGGGTGACGTTCGGGAAGAACCCGAGCTTCACCGACGACGGCGGCGCCGAGGTCCCGGCCGTGGTGGTGTCGGGAGTGCTGGTGTCGGGGCTGCTGGAGTCGGCCGTGGTCGGATCGGTGCCGGGGTCGGTGGCTGCGGTGCCGGCGTCATCGGAGCCGCAGGCGGCGAGGGCGAGGGCGACGACGGTGGCGAGCACCAGGCCGCGCAGCCGCCGAGTTCGGGGATCTTGGATTGTTGACATACTCGGTCATGTTTATCGGCTATTGGCGACCGATGCAACTGCGTTTCCACATTGCGATACATCGCCGGGCCAGAGAGACCGCGGCCGGCGGCGTCGACGGGAAGGGAAGCACCTGTCGACGCCGCCGGCGCACGGCACTCAGGCAGTCGGCCGCTCCCCCTGGAGGGTGACCCGTTGGATCACTCGATGCTGACTGCCGAAGTCGCCGACGACCGCGTGCTGCGTGACGCGGTTGTCCCAGAAGCCCAGGTCACCCTGGGTCCAGTGGAAGCGGACCGTGTACTCGGGGCGCACGCTGTGGGCGTACAGGTAGGCCAGAAGATGATCGCTCTCCTCGCGGTCGAGCTGCACGATGCGGCTGGTGAAGCCGGGGTTCACGAACAGCGCGCGCTCCCCCGTCTCGGGGTGCGTGATGACGACCGGGTGCTCCACGGGTTCGAGCTTCGAGTACGCCGAACCGTCCCATTCGCCTTCGCCCCGCTTGTCGAGCGCCGCCTGGAACTGCGCCTTGCCGTCGTGCAGCGCGGTGAGTTCGTCGAGGAAACGCTGCAGGGCGACACTGAGGCCTTCGTACGCGGCGACCTGGTTCGACCACAGCGTGTCGCCACCGCTCGGCGGGATGACCACCGCGTTGAGGATCGAGCCGAAGGGCGGACGCTCGACGAACGTGACGTCGGTGTGCCACGCCAGGCCTTGCTTGCGGGCGACCTCGCCGTACGTGGCATAGGTCTGGGCCGCCTTGGTGTAGTCGATCTCGAACACTTCGGGGTGGTCGGGCAGACCGGGCACCACGGGGTGGGCCGGCGTGACACTGCCGAACAGCGCCGCGAACGCTCGGTGTTGTTCGGGCTGCAGGTGCTGGCCGGGAAAGAACGCCGCCTTGTGACGCAACAGCAGCGTGCACAGCGCGAGCACCGTGTCGTTGTCGAGCGGGGATTTCAGGTCGACGCCGCGAATCTCGGCGCCGATGTTGCCCGACAGCAGCCGGACGTCGAGGTCGGTACCTGCCGGCAGCGAGGTGGATGTGATCAGGGTCATGTGGGTTCTCCGGGTTCTGGGGTGGGGTGTGGCGTGGTGGGCCGCTGGTCGGCGCCGCGAGCGCGAGGGGGTTGCGCAGCGGCACCGACCGGCGATGCGTCAGGAGCTCGCTGTTGGCGAGCTCCACGAGCGGGTTGAAGCGGTCGTCGAACAGTTGGGCCACGTCCAACTGGTCGGGGATGACCTTGGCCTCGAAGAAGATGTCCGCCAGTTCCTGCAAGGGCCCGATGACGTCGGCGTCGAGCGGCACGAACGACTGCGCACCGTTGCGCTCCTGCAGCAGCTTCGCCTGTTCCAGTGAGATCTGGTTGGCGTCGGCGAACGCCTGCGCTGCCTCGTCCGGGTTCTGGATCGACCAGGTGAAGGCACGGCGCCCTCGCGGTAGACGAAGTCACCGATCGCGCCGCCTTGGCGGGATCCTCGAGCGTCTTCTTGGTCGTGATCACCAGTTGCAGACCGGTGGTCAGGCCATCGGCGTCTCGGACGACCTTCGCACCGGGGTTCGAGTCGAGGTAGGAGGTGAGGATCGGTTCGACCAGGACGGCCGCGTCGACATCGCCCGACTGCAGCGTGCCGACCACGTCGAGGATCGGGACATCGACGTGGTTAATGTCCCCCTCGGTGAGCCCGACCTTCGTCCAGCGCACGGGTCCGCGTACGCCTGGAGCGCCGTTCCGGTGGTGTAGGCGAGCGACTTGCCCTTCAGGTCCGCGACCGAGGCGAAGCTCTTCCCCGGGCGGAGCAACGATGGCGGCGACGTTGCCGCTGAAGCGCCAGGCACCGACGATCACGAGGTCCTGGCCCCGGGCCTGGGCGAGGATCGGTGGCGTGTCGCCGACGTAGCCGAGGTCGAGCGCTCCGGCGTTGAACGCCTCGATGAGCGGCGGGCCACCGACGAACGTCGCATACTCGAGCCCGGCCTGCAGCTCTGTCGCCTCACCCGAGCTCTCGAGCGGGCGCTGCAGGGTGCCCTGTTCATCGCCGACCCGTAGGGTCGTGCCGGCCGGCACCACGGGCACCGTCCATCGCCGTGGTGGTCGTTGCCTCGGTGGAGGCCGTCGACGCACTGCCGGCCGTCGTCTCGCTGCCTGCGGTCGTCGTCGGTGCGGCGGTCGTGTCGGAGGCCGCGCCTGTCACCGCCATCAGAACCGCAGGCGGCGACGAGCACGGCCGCCACCGCGGCTGCGACGAGCCACTTCGGGCGCGACGAACGAGGGGGATGGGACATAGGGATTCCTTTCGGTGGGGGTGGGGTGGGGGTGAGACGATCGGCCGGCGTCAGCCGCCTCGGCCTTCGGCCGCTTCGTCGACGCCGAGTTCGGCGAGCAAGTCCTGGCGGAGGCGGATGAAGTCGGGGTCGGAGCGCAGCCGTGGACTGGGCACCTCGACGGCTCGGTCGAGCGAGATGGCACCGTCGGTGAGCACGAGCACCCATCGGCCAGCAGGATCGCCTCGTCGACGTCGTGGGTGACCAGCAACACGCCTGGCCGATACTTGCGACACAGGTCCTGCAGCAGGCCATGCATGCGGATTCGGCTGAGCGCGTCGAGTGCACCGAAGGGCTCGTCGAGCAGCAACAGGTCGGGCTCGCGGACCAGCGCTCGGGCGAGCGCCACGCGCTGCGCCTCACCACCAGAGAGGTTGAGCGGCCACTTGCCAGCGTGTGGCTCGAGACCGACGTCGCCGAGCACCTCGTGGCCGTGGGCCCGCTCGGACTTCGGCAGGCCGAGGATGACGTTGTTGATGACGCGCTTCCAAGGCAGCAGTCGGGGGTCCTGGAACACGACCGCTCGCTTGCCGTGCACCTCCAGCTCGCCGACGTAACCATCGTCGAGCGTGGCGATGGCTCGCAGGAGCGTGCTCTTGCCCGACCCGCTGCGACCGAGGAGGGCGACGAACTCGCCACGACGGATGGACAGGCCGATGCCACGGAGCACGTGGTGCGCGTCGAGTCACCGATGAAGGTCGTGGACACGGACGACGGGTTCGGCCGTCGTGGCGGGCACGCTCAACGCCCTCGAGATACGTGCGCCGCCACGACAGCAGCCTCCTCTCGAGTCAGCCGCACGAATGCGTCGGACAGGAGGCCGATGATGCCGTACACCGCCAGCACGACCACGATCTTGTCGGTCTCGTAGAACGTGCGGGCGTTGTTCAGCAGAAAGCCGAGACCACGTTGGGCGTTGATGGTCTCGCTGAAGACGAGCACCAGCCAACTGATGACCAGCGTGAAGCGCAGTCCCACCAGCAGGCTCGGGCAGAGCGGCCGGGAGCAGTACGTGGCGGATCAGCCCCCAGCGGCCGAGCCCGAACGTGCTGCCGGCTTCGACGAGTCGTTCGTCGACACTGCGGATCGTGTTGAACGTGTTGACGTAGATGGGGAACATCACCGCCACGGCGATCATCACGATCTTCGGCGTCTCGTCGATGCCGAACCAGATGATGAACAGCGGCAACAGGCCGATGATGGGCACCGTACGCAGGATCTGCACGTTCGAGTCGATGAGGTCCTCGCCGAGACGGAACAGCCCGGCGACCACCGCGAGCACGATCCCGATCGTGATGACCCACGCGAGCCCGAGCGCCACCCGCTGGACCGAGACCCACAACGCCTCGGGCAGCGACCCGTCGCGGATCATTTCCCAGCCGGTGCGCAGGACCGTGCCGGGGCCGGCGAGCGTCTTCTCGTCGAGGCGGCCGGTGGCCGAGGCGAACCACCAGAGGCCGATGAGCAGTGCGGGCCCGAGCAGCCGGCGCACGGCGCGGGGACAGCTCGTCGGGGCCGCTCGGCGAGCGCACTGGCGGCAGCCGGTGGCGACGTGGGCGGCCTTGAGTTGGAGGGTGGAGTACATGGCGTCCGGTCTCGTCGTGTCGAAGCGGGGGGAATTCCTGACCTATTGGGTCAGGAATCAACAGCATGCCGTCTCCGATCAACAATGTCAACATGTGAAATACGATTCCACGCGTGACAATTCCACGATGGAGAAGTAGAGTGCCACGCATGCCGGTTCGCATCGACGCCTCCCCCGCCGGCATCACCGCCCGTGGCCTGCGGGTCCGTCACCTCGACGCACCCGAAGTGCGTCGAGTGCACCTGTTCGTCGACGCCAACGGCGACCGCGGCATCGTGATCCGTCACGGGCTGTGGCGGTTCGTCCACGTCCCGGCCGACGCGCTGCGCGATCCGGCGCTGCTCGAGGGCGTGCGGTCGCTGCTGCAGTCCATCCGCGACACCGCCACCGTCGATCCGCAGGTCGACGAGTGGCTCGCCAGGCCCCCGTCATGGCCGACGCGCAATTCGCCGACGCCGCCTGAGCGGCTCCGGCGCGGTGCAGGCAGAACCGCGTCGTCCGTGCCACACTGGACGCCGATGTCGAGCCTCGGCGAGTCCCACGAAGCACGTCCCGGCACCCAGGCGGTCGAACGCGCCATCGCCATCATGCACTGCTTCCGCGAGGACCCCGAGCCGCTCGGCATCTCCGAGATCGCTCGCACTGTCGGCCTGAACATCAGCACCGCGCACCGGCTGATGCGGGCCCTGGTCGCCGCCGGCTTCCTGGAACAGGACGCCACCACCGAGCGCTACCGCCTGGGCATCGAGATCGCCGTCCTCGGCCAGCGTGCGCTCGAGCAGGCCGGCTACCACCTCGCCAAGCCGGTGCTCGCCCGGCTGGCCGACGCCACTGGTGAGTCCGTCAGCCTCGGCGTGCGTCGGAACCTGGAGGTCGTCGTCGTCGAACGCGTGTCGTCGCCGCAACCGCTGCGGTTCGACCATCCGTCCGGCGCCGAATTGCACATGCACGCATCGGGCATGGGCAAGGTGATGCTCGCGTTCGGCGAGATCGCTCCCGAGGCCGCCGTCGCCCAGCTCAAGGAGCTCCCCCGCTTCACCGAGCACACCGTCGGCGACCTCGACGCGCTGGTGCGGATGCTGCTCGAGGCCCGCAGCCGCGGCTACGCCACCAACCTGGAGGAGCGTTATCTCGGTGTGAACGGGGTGGCCGCTCCGGTCCTCGCCACGAACGGCATCGCCCGCGCGGCGGTCGGCGTGCAGGGACCGTCGATGCGCCTCACGCGGGAGCGCATCGACGAGATCGCTCCGCTCGTGCGCGCCGCCGCCGACGAGATCGCCGCCCTCGCGCTGCGCCTGTAGCCCCGAGGCGCGAGTCATTCGAAGGCGACACCGATCTGCCGCAGCACGTCGCGCATCGCTGCCGGACCGTCGGGCGCTTCGGCGCCAGGTACGTAGCGAACCGATCGGATGACGCCGTCGAACGGGAACGAGCCGTGTCGCTCGAACAGCGGCCACGACACCGGCGAGCGGCGGTCGACACCGACGTCGATGCCCTCGAACGGCGACATGCCGAACAGCATCGGGCGTTCACCGGCGTCCACCGCTGCGACGTCGCCGACCTGCACCTCGAACTGCCACCGCAGGCCCGGCCGGGTGGTGGCGCGCAGCACGACGCGGGTGGCGTCGTCGAGCGGGCCGGCGCGCGGTGGTGTGCAGGTCGCCGTACTCGTTGAAGGCGAACTGCACCACGCCGTCCTCCACGGCGAGCACGTAGCCACCGCCCTGATCGCCGTGGGCGACGAGCACACCGTTGCCCGGCGAGTCGAGCGCGACCTCGATGTGAACGTACGCGTCGGACACCAGCTGCGAGGCCCGCCAGCGCTCCAACGTCGGCGTCCCTGGCAGCAGGGTCACCGGCTCGCGGTAGCGCGCGTCGCTTCGGGGCGCGTGATCCACACGATGCCGGCACCCTCGTCGAGCGGATACACCTGGTGCTCCTAGGCGTCGCGTTCCCACGCCGCGGCCAGCTCGGCGACCTTCTCCGGGTACTGCTCGCGCGACGTCGTCGATCTGGGTCGGGTCGTTGCGCGATGTCGAACAGCGACCACTCGTGGTCGCCGAAGGGCGTCAGCCGCGGTGGTTGGTGACGATCTCCCAGCCGTCGCGGTGGAACCCGCGATGGCCGAGCATCGCGTAGTGCTGCTCGGGGTGGGTGCTCGGCGCTCGGCGTCGGCCAGTGCCGCGGCGAAGCTGCGTCCGTGCACCTGCCTCACCGCCATACCCTGGCGACGCGGGCATCGCGGACCCCGGCGAGCTCGACCAGCGTGGGCAGCAGGTCGGTGGCGTGCTGATACTGGAAGCGCACCGCACCGGCCTCGTCGGCGGATACCCCGGGCCCGGCGATGATGAACGGCACCGTGTGCCCACCCGCGAACGTGTGCTGCTTGAACAAGCCGCCACGGCGTGCCCGACACCATGCCCCATCCGCGCGGGTAGTGCGGCAGCGTCGTCGGGCCACCCAGCTCGTCGATCTGCGCGAGGTCGTGCTGCAGCGACGCCGACGCGTCACCGAGCTGTGCGGTGATGACGGTGCGGAGGTACTGCGCGGTGCCGAGTTCCTCGCCCTCGCGCGAGCGCGCCGTTGTCGGACATGAACACGACGATCGTGTTGTCGAGCCGACCGAGCTCGTCGAACGCATCGAGCAACCGGCCGACGCTCTCGTCGACGCTGGTGACCATCGCCGCGTACACCTCCTGCGTGCGCGCGGCGAGCAACCGTTCGTCGGCGGTCAGCGTCTGCCCATGGGCGCACGTCGGCGCCGGCCTCGGCGGGCCGGTCCGGCAGCCGGCGTTCGGCGGGACGACACCGAGCTCGTGCTGGCGAGCGAAGCGCTCGGCGCGCACGTCGTCCCAGCCCCTGCTCGTAGCGGCCGCGCTGCGCGGCGATGTGGTCGGCCTTGGCCTGCAACGGCGCGTGCACCGCAGCGTGCGCGAAGTAGAGGAAGAACGGCTTGCCCGGCGCGTTCGCGTCGACGCCGCGCACGTACTCGATGGCCCGGTCGGTGAGGTCGTCGGTGAGGTAGTAGCCGGGCGGGTACTCGTCGACCGTGATCGTGTCGTTGCCGTTCACCAGGCGATGCGGGTGGTGGAAGCTGGTGAAGCCCTCGAGGAAGCCGTAGAAGCGGTCGAAGCCGCGCTGCAGCGGCCACGAGTGTCGGTCGCCGCCGTCGTGGTTGTCGCGTCTCCTTCGACAGGTGCCACTTCCCCACCGTGGCGGTGGCGTAGCCGTTGGCGCGGAAGATCTCGGGCAGCGTCTGCACGTCGGCAGCGAGCTCCATCGTGTAGCCGGGGAAGCCGGGGTCGACGTTGGCGACCAGCCCGAAGCCCGGCGGCATGCGGATGCAGCCCGGTCAGCAGCGAGGCGCGGGTGGGCGAGCACATCGGTGCGGTGTGGAACGAGCCCCATCGCAACCCCCGCGCCGCGAGCGCGTCGAGGTTCGGTGTCTCGATCTCGGCGCCGTAGCACCCGAGGTCGGCGAATCCCAGGTCGTCGACCAGGATGACCACCACGTCGGGCGCACCGGCGGCGGCTTCGGGCCGCGTCGGCCACGACGGTGTCGATCCCGCGAACGTGCGGCCGACGCTGCCGTCGAAGTCGGCGTTGCCCGTCATGTCGTCTCCAGAACGTCGACTCGTCGCGTCGTCTCTATCACAGGTTCGGGAATGGATCGGCGCTCCCCGTCGTTTGCATCCGCAACTGTTCACCCGCGCCACCTTTGGAGCTCCCGCCATGACCACCCCCGTTCGCTTCTGGGTCGATCCGCTGTGCCCGTTCTGCTGGGCGACCGCCCAGTGGATCCGCGGTGTCGCGCCAGAACGCGACCTCGAGATCTCCTGGCAGCCGATCAGCCTGCTGGTGAAGAACGAGACGCAGCCCGACAGCCCGTGGTACGACATCAGCAAGTGGAGCTTCGGCCTGCTGCGCGTCCTCGAGCAGGTGCGAGCCGAAGAGGGCGAGGCCGCCGTCGATGCGCTGTACCTCGAGTACGGCCGGCGCATCCACCACGACAAGGAGACCCTCTGGGACGTGTCGCTCGCCCTGAAGTCGGTCGACTGTCGGAGGACCACGCCGCTGCGTTCGACGACGAGTCGCTCGACGCCGAGCTGCTCCGTCGCCACCACGAGGCGCTCGCGCTCGTCGGCAACGACGTCGGCACCCCGATCATCGGCATCCCCGGCCGCGACGGCCAGGAGGTGGCCATCTTCGGCCCGGTCATCAGTGCGCTGCCCGACCACGACGACGCCCTCGCGCTGTGGGACGCGACGGTCACGCTCGCGCAGCGATGCCGGTGTTCTTCGAGTTGAAGCGCTCGCGCACCGGCGCCCCCGACCCCGGCCCGCGTCCGTAGTCAGAGCCCGCCCCTGGTTCTGGGGCTGATTCGTTCCGAATCGCCTTCTGGGGCTGGATCGTGCCGGAAACCGAGACGATCCAGCCCCAGTTCGCTGACCCGACTCTCCCCAGGGAGTTTGTGGCTTGACGGCGATGGGTGCTTGTATCATTGTAGCGGTACGTTGATACAACGGGGAGTGCCGTGGTGATTCTGTATGTCGTGGTGGGCGCGCTCGATCGTCGGCACATTCGTTGTACGTGCGATGGGCAAGCGCCGTGCCCTACCTGAACTTGGCAGCAACGAGTGGATGGCATTGCAGCAGGGTCTTCCACCCTCGCTGGTGGATGACCCTGCACTGTCCCGCTACGCGTCCCGCACCCGCCGGTGGCGTGCCTACGGCGTCGCCGGCGGCGTCCTGGGTACGTTCCTGTGGACACTCTTCCCGCTCCACGACGGCCGACGACAATCGAACCTCCTTGTGGCTCTGTTCATCGGGTGGTTCGCCGCGGGCGTCCTGCCTGAGTTGTTCGTGAGGAACCGGCCAGGCACCGATGTGCGCGCGGCCGCACTCGAGTCGCGGAGCGTCAGGCGCTACGTCACTCCCACAGCGGCTCGTTGGCTCGCCGGCAGCGGCGCGCTCACCCTCGCCGCGTTGCTGGTTCGCCAAACCGTCACGCTGCGCGTCGCGCCCACTCGGGCAGATGCCGCCATGCTGCTGAGCGCATCGCTGCTCTTGGCGATCATCAGTACCGCCGCGGTGCGAAGGATCGCCACACGGCCGCAACCCGCAGGAGGGCCACACGACCTCGCAGTCGACGAGGCGATCCGCAGCCTTGCCACCACCCGAACCATCAGCGGATGGAGCGCACTCCAGTACATCGCCGCCGGCTATCTGGCACCCACGGGCTTCTTCCCACACGCCGAGCTCGTCCACACCTCCATCGCCCTCGCCGCGATCGTCGGCGTCATCGCCTCGTGGGCATGGGTCCCGACCCGACTCGTTCGCCATGTCGAACGCCAGGACGCGCTCGCGTGATCATTGTCATCGACCAGGCATCCGCCGTGCCGCCGTTCGAGCAGCTCCGACAACAACTGACGACAATGATCCTGTCCGGCACCCTGCCAGCCGGTCATCGGTTGCCCTCTGTCAGACAACTCGCCAGCGATCTCGGCCTGGCCAACGGCACCGTTGCACGCACCTACCGAGAGCTTGAGTCCGAGGGTCTCGTGACGACCAACGGCCGTCACGGCACCCAAGTGAGGGCGACCGCCGAGGCACCGTCCGCAGAACGGCGAGCTCGCCTACGCGAAGCAGCCCAGCTCTTCGCCCGCACGGCACAACAGCTCGGTGCAACGCCCGCGGAGATCGTCGCAGCAACAAGAGCCGCAGGCCTGTACTCGTCAGCCCCACACTCCGACTTGGGATAGGAGCTTCGACGGCTGGCGGACAGCGCAGAGCTGCCGATCTGGGCGCCGTGCAGACGCACGTGCAGAGCGCTGCCGATGTGCGCGGGCTGTAGGCGCGATGAACTCAGACGTCGACGGCGAGGCGGTGCACGGCCTGGGCGACCACGTCGTCCACGGTCGCGGTGCCGCCATCGATGGCCCGGGCGAGGTCGACCTTCATCTCGGTCTCCCAGAACCGGTCGAGGTGGTACGCCGTCGCGGCCACCGCATCGGCGTGCGGGTCGGCCGCCATCTGGCGAGCGATCTGGTTCGCCATGCGCACCAGCGCGCCGAGTCGATGCTCGGGGTGATCGATCTCGACCGTCGCGGCCGAGCCACCGGGCATCACCTGCACCGCCGTCACCTTGTACTCCGGGCAGTTCGTCGCCCAGTCGCTGTTCTCGGTGGTCACCACGTTGGCGCCGCTGACGGGGTGGTGGAACGTCGTGTACACCACACCCTGCGCCATGCGGTCGCTGACCTCGGCGTGCAGCGTGGTGGCCCCGACGCGACTGGCCAGCGTGACCAGGTCGCCGGTGCGGATGCCGCGTTCCTCGGCGTCGGCCGGGTGGATCTCGAGGACGTCCTCGCCGTGCCAGCGGCTGTTCTCGGTGCGCCGCGTCTGCGCACCCACGTTGTACTGGCTGAGGATGCGACCGGTGGTGAGCAGCAGCGGGAAGCGGCGGGTGCTCTTCTCGTCGGTGGGCACGTACGGGGTGACGCTGAACCGACCGAGGCCACGCACGAACTTGCCCTCGTGCATGATGGGCGTGCCCAGCGGCGTGGCGTCGTTGCACGGCCACTGCACACGAGCCGAGCTCGTCGAGCTTGGCGAAGCTGACACCCTTGAAGGTGGGTGTGAGTTCGGCGATCTCGTCCATGATCTGCGCCGCGTCGTCGTAGTGCATCGGGTGCCCCATCGCGGTGGCGAGTTCGCTGACGACCTGCCACTCCTGCTTGCCGGTGGCGGGTCGCATCGCCGGTCGGACGCGATTGATGCGACGCTCGGCGTTCGTGAACGTGCCGTCCTTCTCGAGGAACGACGTACCGGGCAGGAACACGTGGGCGACCTTGGCGGTCTCGTTGATGAACAGGTCCTGCACGACGAGCAACTCGAGCGCTTCCAGCGCCGCCATCACGTGCACGGTGTTCGGGTCGCTCTGGGCGATGTCCTCGCCCTGCACGAACAGACCCTTGAAGTCGCCGTCGATCGCGGCATCGAACATGTTGGGGATGCGCAGGCCGGGCTCGGGCTGGATGGTGACGCCCCACAGCGCTTCGAAGAGCGCTCGGGTGGTGGGGTCGCTGACGTGGCGATAGCCCGACAGCTCGTGCGGGAACGAACCCATGTCGCACGAGCCCTGCACGTTGTTCTGGCCGCGCAGCGGGTTCACACCGACGCCGTCGCGGCCCAGGTTGCCGGTGGCCATGGCCAGGTTGGCCATGCCCATCACCATCGTCGAGCCCTGGCTGTGCTCGGTGACGCCGAGGCCGTAGTAGATGGCACCGTTGCCGGCCGATGCGTACAGGTGGGCGGCGGCGCGCACCTCGGCGGCGGGCACGCCCGTGTGCGCCTCGGTGGCCTCGGGGCTGTTCTCGGGCTGCGACACGAACGCGGCCCAGTTGGCGAACTCCGCCGGGTCGCAACGTTCCTGTACGAAGCGATGGTCGACGAGGCCGTCGGTGACCACGACGTGGGCCAGTGCGTTGATGATGGCGACGTTGGTGCCGGGGCGCAGCTGCAGGTGGTGCTTGGCGCGGATGTGCGCCGTCTTCACCAGGTCGATGCGGCGCGGGTCGACGACGACGATGTCGGCGCCCTCCCGCAGACGCTTCTTCAGGCGCGACGCGAACACGGGGTGGGCGTCGGTGGGGTTGGCGCCGATGAGCAGCACGACGTCGGCCATCTCGACCGACTTGAAGTCCTGGGTTCCGGCCGACGTGCCGAACGCTTGCGACAGGCCGAAGCCGGTCGGCGAGTGGCACACACGCGCACACGTGTCGACGTTGTTGTTGCCGAACGCCATACGGATCATCTTCTGGACCGCGAACACCTCTTCGTTCGTGGTGCGCGACGAGGTGATGCCGCCGATGGCGCCCTGGCCGTGACGGGCCTGGATGTCCTTCAGCCGGGCCGCGGTGTAGGAGATGGCCTCTTCCCAGGTGACGACGGTCCACTCGTCGGTGATGTGCTCGCGGATCATCGGGTGCAGTTGCCGGTCCTGGTGGGTGGCGTACCCCCAGGCGAATCGACCCTTCACGCACGAGTGGCCCTCGTTCGCCCCGCCGTCCTTGTACGGCGTCATCCGCACGACCTGCTCGCCCTGCATCTCTGCCTTGAACGAGCAGCCGACACCGCAGTACGCGCACGTCGTGAGGACGGTGCGTCGAGGCTGGCCCATCTCGATGACCGTGTTCTCCGTCAGTGTCGCCGTGGGGCACACCTGCACGCAGGCGCCGCAGCTGACGCAGTCGCTGTCGAAGAACGAGCCCTTGAAGCCGGCCGCCACCCGCGAGCCGAATCCACGACCCTCGATGGTGAGCGCGAACGTGCCCTGCACTTCCTCGCACGCGCGTACGCAGCGCGAACAGACGATGCACTTCGACGAGTCGAACGTGAAGTACGGGTTCGAGGTGTCCTTGTCGAGACCCAGGTGGTGGTCGCCCTCGTAGCCGTAGCGCACCTCGCGCAGGCCGACCGCGCCGGACATGTCCTGCAGCTCGCAGTCGCCGTTGGCGGCACAGGTGAGGCAGTCGAGCGGATGGTCGCTGATGTACAGCTCCATCACACCGCGGCGCAGCTTCTCGAGCTTCGGCGACTGGGTGGTGACGTGCATGCCGGGGGCGACCGGCGTGGTGCAGGACGCGGGCGTTCCTTTGCGGCCCTCGATCTCGACCAGGCACAGGCGGCACGACCCGAACGGGTCGAGTCGATCGGTGGCGCACAGCTTGGGGATGTCGACACCGCACACGGCTGCGGCGCGCATGACCGAGGTGCCCTCGGGCACGGTGACGGTCTGTCCGTCGATGGTGACCTCGACGGTGTCGGGGGCGGCGACGCGGCGACGATCGGCCGGCGGCGTGCCGAGGTCGCGCTCGTCGATGAGCACGTTCAGGCTGAGCGTCATGCGCTGGCTCCGTTCAGAGGAATGGGGGTCGGCGAGAAGTCGTCGGTGAAGTGCGTCAGGGCACTGCGCACGGGGAGGGGCGTGAAGCCACCCATCGCGCACAGCGACGCGTCGGCCATCACCTCGCACAGGTCGACCAGGGTGTCGATGTTCGCGTCGCGATCGATGCCGGCGGTGATCTTGTCGATCAGTTCCACGCCGCGAGTGCTGCCGATGCGGCACGGGGTGCACTTGCCGCACGACTCGGCGGCGCAGAACTCCATGGCGAAGCGCGCCATGGCAGCCATGTTCACGGTGTCGTCGAACACGACCATGCTGCCGTGGCCGAGCAGGGCTCCGGCGGCGTTGAAGGCCTCGTAGTCGACGGGCAGATCCATCTGCTCGGGCGACAGGTACGCGCCCAGCGGACCACCCACCTGCACGGTACGCACCGGGCGGCCGCTGGCCGTTCCTGCGCCCCACTGCTCGACGAGCTCGCGCACCGTGACGCCGAACGGCACCTCCACGATGCCGCCGCGGGCGACGTTGCCCGCCAGTTGGACGACCTGTGTGCCGCGGCTGCGCCCGTGCCCGAGCGCCTGATAGGCACCGGCGCCGTCGGCCAGCACCGACGGCAGCGCCGCCAGGCTGAGCACGTTGTTGATGACGGTGGGCTTGCCCCACAGACCTTCGATCGCGGGGAGCGGCGGCTTCGACCGCACGATGCCGCGGCGTCCCTCGATGCTCTCCATCAGCGCCGTTTCCTCGCCGCAGATGTACGCGCCGGCACCGACGCGGACGTGCAGCCGGAAGGGTCGGTCCGAGCCCAGAACGCCGGAGGTGGCCGCCGGCGCGGTGAGCCAGCCGAGCGTCTCGGCGGCGGCGATGGCGGCACGCATGGTGGCGATCGCGTCGGGGTACTCGCTGCGGATGTACACGTAGCCGTCGGTCGCTCCGACGGCGAGACCGGCGATGATCATGCCCTCGACGAGCAGGAACGGATCGCCTTCCATGAGCATCCGGTCGGCGAAGCTGCCGCTGTCGCCCTCGTCGGCATTGCAGATGACGTACTTCTGGTCGCTCGGTGTGTCGAGCACGGTGCGCAGCTTGATGCCGCTCGGGAACGCTGCGCCGCCACGACCACGCAACCCGCTGTCGGTGACCTCGGTGACGATGTCGCCGGGCGCCATCGCCAGGGCCCGGCGCAGGCCGACCAGACCGCCGTGCGCCACGTAGTCGTCGGGATCGCGGGGGTCGACGACGCCGACGCGGCCGAACGTGACCCGTTCCTGGCCCTGCATCCACTCGAGATCGTCGACGAGACCCAGCCGCGAGGGGTGTTCGCCACCTTGCAACGCGCCGGCCGCGACGAGTTCCGCGACCATCGACTCGGTGACGTTGGCGTACCCGATGCGGCCCTGCTCGGTGGCCACCTCCACCAGTGGTTCGAGCCAGAGCATGCCGCGCGAGCCGTTGCGAACGATGCGCACACCGGGCTGCGCGGCGAACGCCGCGGCCACGTCGTCGGCACCCGCCGCACGTGCGGCCGCGTCGGCCGGGACGTACACGGTGATGCCGTCGCCACCCGTCTCGGGGCGAGGACCGCCGTCGGCGCGACGAGCGACGTGCTCGATGATCGTGCCGAGGGAATCGGGGGTGACACCGACGAACAGTTGGTCGCCGGCGGCGACCGCCGGGCCCTGGGTGCACAGGCCCAGACAGAACACTTCCTCGATCTCGACCGGATGTCCCTCGGCGGCGTCGATGGCCGCCTGGTGCAGCACACCTCCACCACGGGACAGGCACGCCTCGGCGCGGCACACGTGCACCACCGGACCGGCGGGCGGCGCGGTGCGGAAGTCCTTGTAGAACGTGATCACGCCGTGCACCTCGGCCACCGACAGGTTGAACGTGTCGGCGAGGAACGGGATGTGCGCCGGATCGATGTATCCGGCCTGGTGCTGGACCGCGTGGAGCGCCGGCAACAGCCCTCCCGGCCACGTGGCGAACTCCTGCACGATGGGAGCGATGTCAGGGTCGTGATCCGAGGTGCTCACACTGCTCACTGTAGGCCAGACGCAGGAATGAAGCGACCCCCGTCATTCGCTTTCCTTGCACGACCGTTCCGTGAATTTCACGATGCGGAACGCCGGGTGCGCGTGCCCTGGCGGCGCGGCGCGTCACCGAACTGCCGCCCCTCGAAGTAGCCGGGGTTGGTGTCGGGCCGCCCGGACCGTCGCGCCCAGCGCCAGGTGAGCGACACGCGAGGGTTCGGCGTGTCGAACGCGGGTACTCCGTGCAGCCAGTCGCGTTGGCACGCACCGCCCATCACGAGCAGGTCGCCCTCCCCCGGCATCAGCACCAGGTCGTCGGGATCCTGGCCGGCCGGGATGCGCTGGGCGAGCGAGTCGATCCACTTCGTTCGCGGGCGGATGACGAACGGCCGCCGCTGGCCGAGCACGACGATCGCGATCCGCGTGTCGTCCAGCCAGCGCATCTCGCGGTCGCTGTGCAGCCCCTGGAAGTCGGTGCCGTCGCGGTACTGGATGGCGGCGACACCGTCGAAGGCCACCCGGTAGGTGGCCTGCAGGTGCAGGTCGGCTTGGCGCAGGAGCGGCCGACTGTCGGCGCGCATCCCGGCGCTGAGGCGCTGCTCGGGCACGTACTTGTCGTAGCGCAGTGTCTCGTTCTGCGCCCAGGGGACCGTCGACAGGACGTCGTCGAGTGCACTGCCTGCGTCCCTGACGAACCCGTCGACGAGGTCGACCCACGAACCGCCGTCGAGCTCGATGCGCCGCACCGGCGCACGACGATCGATGGCGAGGTCGGACGGTTCGGTCACGCCTCCAGTGTCGCGGACGCGGCGGCCAACGCGGTCGCTTCGGCTCGCGCTGGCCTCGAGTCGCTCGGTGGTGAGCAAGCCACGCACCACGAAGAACAGCACCGCATGGATGCCGCCGTCGACGAACCACACCAAGCGCAGCGACATCTCGTCGCTGACGAACTGACGGGACACGGCCACGATGATCCCGCCCATGGCGGCACCGATGGGGATCATCCCCCATCCGAAGAAGCGGTAGACGCTGTTGACCCGGCCGAGGAGGTGCGACGGGATGATCGTCTGCCGGAAGCTGACGGTGATGACGTTCCACGTCGTGGACAGCATGGTGCCGATGGCGAACACGACGGCGACGAACACCCACGACGACGCCAGACCGACGAGGAACTGCGTGACGGCGAAGGTGCCGATCGCGAGCGCGAGGCACGGCCCGCTGCCCAGGCGCTTCGACAGCCACGGCGCCGTGTAGCCGCCGAGAATCGCACCGACCGCGAAGCCGAAGCCCATCACGGTGAACGTGAGCGGGCCGACGTCGAGCACGTCCTGGGCGAACAGCACGAACACCGCACCACTCAGGTTGCTCGCCAGGTTCATCACGCCCAGGGCGATCGCCATCGTGCGCAGCAGCGGGTTGCGCCACAGCCACCCGAAGCCCTCCTTCAGTTCTCGCTTCCAGGGCGGCCGCTGCGCCTCGCCGTCGGGATGCTCGACGCGGAACGTGCCGGGGATCGCGGCGACGAGCGCCGCTGCGGCGAAGAACGAACCGGCGTCGACGAAGAACGGAATCGAGAACGCCACCACCAGCAGCAACGAGCCGAGCGGCGGCCCGATGAACGTGTTGGCGATGGACTCGATGCTCCAGATGCGGCCGTTGGCGTGCTCGAGGTGCTCGGGCTTCACGATCGACGGCAGGAAGGTCTGGTTGCTGTTGTCGCGCAGCACCTCGGCACAGCCGAGCAGGAGAGTGGCGAACAGCAGCAACAGGTACAGCCCGCCACGTGTGCCGACCACGTCCTTCACCGCGTCGGGTGCCGGCAACGAGTCCTGCTCGAAGAACACCGCGATCGCGATGAGCAGTGTGAACACGAACCGCAGTGCGTCCATCGCCACCATGGCGCGCTTGCGGTCGACCCGGTCGGTGATCACACCCGCAGGCAGCGTGAACACCAGCCACGGCAGCCGCTGCGCGACGGCCACGAGCGCGATCAGCAGCGGGTTGCGGGTGATCGCCGTGGCCAGCCACGGGTAGGCGATGCCGGACATGCCGTCGCCGATGTTCGACATCGCGGTGGCCCAGTAGACCTTGCGGTAGTTCGCGCCGAGGCGCAGTGCGTTCACGAGCCACGACGGGCCCCCTTCTTCTCGGTCGCGGCGGGACTGACCGGACGGTTGGTGGCGAACAACCCGAGCAGGAGCGCGAACTCGCGCGTCCCGCCACGCGGCGTGTTGCTGAACTCGAGTGCCAGTGCTTCCACGCGCTCGACGTACTCGGCGGCGCGTTCCTCCGGGATGCGCACCGCGCGCATCGTGAAGACCCCCGGCGTGTCGGACGGGGCCTCGCGGTCGATCATCGCCCGTGCGTCGGCGAAGAACGGCAGGTCGGTGCCATGCGCCTCGTCGGGGAAGTAGATCGTCCGCGCGGTGCGACCGTAGAACCGTTCGTCGATGGACCTCACCTTGCGGGTGCGGACCACCTGCAGCAACCCGACGTCGACGAGCAGGTCGACGTGGTGGGCGACACTCCCCCGGGGTCGACCGACGCGCTCGGCGAGCTCGGTGACGCTCATCGCGTGTTCGAGCACCAGGTCGAGGATGAGATGGCGGAACGGATCGCCGAGCGCCTTCAGCCGCGCCGGGGTGTCGGCATCGATGCGGTCGTCGAGCGAGTAGTCGAGTTGGTGCACCTCGACCGACCCTGCCTCAGGCGTAATGTCCGACATTTCTCGGACATTACGATCCCGGGCCGTGCCGTGCAAGCGACTTCACGGCAGACTGCACCGATGTCGTCTCCGCCGCCCACCGCCGCCGCGCCGGCGCGAGGGCCGTGGTCACCGCTGCGGGTCGGCGTCTTCCGCGGGCTGTGGATCGCCAGCCTGGTGTCGAACATCGGCACCACGATGCACACCGTCGGCGCGGCGTGGTCGATGACCGAACTCACCGATTCGCCGGCCGTGGTCAGCCTGGTCCAGACGGCGTGGGCGGTGCCGGGCTTCCTGGTGGCCATCCCCGCCGGCGTGGCCGCCGACGTCATCGACCGCCGCCGCCTGCTCATCTGGTGCGAGCTCACCGCGATGGCGTTCGCCACCGCGCTGGGCGTCCTGCAACTCACCGATCGGCTCGACGTGCCGTTGTTGCTGCTCGGCACGTTCCTGCTCTCGATCGCCCTCACGATGGCCGGGCCCGCGTTCATGGCGCTCATCCCCGATCTGGTCGAACCCGACGAGCTCCCACAGGCGATCGGCCTGAACAACATCGCCTACAACGGGGCCCAGTCCGTCGGCCCCGCGCTCGCCGGCGTGGTGATCGCACTGTCGGGCGCCGGTGCGGTGTTCCTGCTGAACGCGGTGTCGTTCCTGGGCATCGTCGCCGTGCTCTGGCGGTTCCATCCGACGAATCCCGGACCGACGTCCGACGAATCGGCGGTGGCCGCGATGAAGACCGGGGTGCGCTACTTCCGCGACCATCCGGTGCTGCGCAAGTACGCGGTGCGGATCATGTTCGCGTTCTTCACGACCACCGCGATGGTGGCGCTGCTCCCGGTGGTGGCCCGCGACCGACTCGACGCGACACCCACCCAGTTCGGCATCCTCGCCGCCGCCTTCGGCATCGGCGCCGTGGCCGCGGTGTGGATCCTGCCCCGTCTGCGACCGCACATGGGTCCCGACGCGTTGGTGCTCGGCTCCGCGGCGGTGTGGGCACTCGGCGCCGGGCTCACGGCGATCACGACGTGGCTGCCGCTCGCGGTGCTGGGCGTGCTGCTCACCGGCGCCGCGGCCATGTCGGCGATGAACATCACCTATTCACTGTTCATGCTCCTGCTGCCGGCGTGGATCCGCGGGCGGGCGTCGTCGGTGGTCATGTTGATGGTGTGGCTGGGTGCATCGGTGGGCGGCATCGCATGGGGCGCGCTCGCCAATGGCTCGAGCGTGCCGACGGCGCTGCTCGTCGCTGCGGCGGTGCACCTGGGCATCACCGCGATCGCGTCGGTGTGGTTCCGCCTCGAGGGTGACGAGCCGCGCTCCGAGGACACCTCCGCCGATACATTCGCACGGTGACCTCGACGATGGCAGCCACCCGGAAGATCCTCATCGACACGGACCCAGGCATCGACGATGCCATGGCCATCTTCTACGCCCTGGCATCTCCCGAACTCGAGGTGGTCGGCCTCACCACGGTCTTCGGCAACGCCCACACCGACGTGTGCACCACGAACGCCCTGCGGCTGCTCGACATCGCCGGGCGCCCCGACATCCCGGTCGCCCACGGCGCCTCGCGTCCCCTGGCGATGAACTATCGCGGCCCGGTCGCATTCGTGCACGGCGAGGACGGCCAGGGCGACACGTTCCTGCCGCCGTCGACGCGCGAGCCCGTCGGTGTGCACGCCGCGCAGTTCATCATCGACACCGTGATGGCCGTCACCCGAAGAGATCACCGTCGTCCTGCTCGGGCCGTTCACGAACATGGCCCTGGCGATGCTGATGCGCCCCGACCTCACCTCGTTCGTGAAGGAGATCGTCGTCATGGGCGGCGCCGCGTTCACCACCGGCAACGCCTCGCCGGCGTCCGAGGCCAACATCCTCAACGATCCCGAAGCGGCCGACATCGTGTTCGGCGCCGACTGCCCCATCACGATGGCGGGCCTCGACGTCACCCATCGCATCACGATGACCCCCGACGACCTCGCCCGGCTCGGCACCATCCCGGGCCCGCGTGCGGCACACCTCGCCGCCATCGTGCCGCACTACGCACGCTTCTATCTCGAGCGGAACCACGTCGAAGGCATCTTCGTGCACGACTCCACCACCATCACGTACCTCCTGGCGCCGCACCTGTTCACCTGGAAGGAACTGCCCATCCGGGTGGACACCGCCCACGGTGTGTGCCGTGGGCGCACGCTGCCGGCGCTGCGCGACAGCGACGACGAAGGCCCGTGGCAGGGGCGGCGCGCCGTGCGCATCCTCCTCGACGTCGACGCGCGCGGCGCGATCGAACTCGAGCTCGACCACCTCTCCCGGTGAGCCTGCGCAGCACCTTCTTCGCGGACTGTCCGCGCGCCACGTACCAGCGCGGCGTGGCGTCGATGATGCCGTTCGCGCTCGCCATCTCCGTGTGGGGGCTGGTCACCGGCGTGGCGATGGTCAACGCCGGCATGACCATTCCCGGTGCGATGGCGGTCACCCTGTTCGTGTTCGCCGGATCGGCGCAGCTGGCGGTGTTGCCCCTGCTGGCCGTCGGAGCACCGCTGCCGGTCGTCTGGATCACGGCCCTGCTGGTGAACCTGCGCTTCGTCATCTTCGCCGCCGCGTTCGCGGCGCTACTTCACTCGCCTGCCGTGGCAACAGCGCCTGGTGGCCGGCTACCTGAACGGCGACCTCGGCTTCGCGCTGTTCACCCGCGAGTTCGTCGACGACACCGAACTCGGCACCGCCGACCAGTACGGCTTCTTCTACGGCGGCGCCACGGTGAACTGGGTGTTCTGGCAGGTGTCGTCGTTCGCCGGCATCGTCCTCGGCGGTCTCGCGCCCACCTCGTGGGGCCTCGACCTGGCAGCCGCGCTGGCGCTCGTGGCCGTGCTCATCCCGATGGCCAACAAGCTCCCGGCCGTCGCCGGCATCGTCGTCACCGGCGTGCTCGCCGTGCTCACCGCCGACATGCCGATGAAGCTCGGACTGCTGGTGTCCATCGTCGTCGGCGGTGCCGTCGCCGTGGCCGCCGACGTGTGGCGCAGCCGCCACGACGCGACCGCACCGTCCGAGATGGCGGCGTCGTGAACGGCTTCCACGACCTGGGCTACATGGCCGTCGCCACGCTCGGGCTCACCGTCGTGACGTTCGCGACGCGCAGCAGCTTCTTCATGCTGCCGCCGTCGGTGCAACTGCCGAAGTCGTGGGAGCGAGCGTTGCGATACGCGCCCGTCTGTGCGTTGACGGCGATCGTCGCCCCCACCGTCTTCACCCGCGACCACCAGCCCTACATCAGCTGGCACAACCACCAGATGTGGGCGCTGTTCGCCGCGGCCGCCGTGTTCGCTCGGTGGCGCAGCATGACCGCGATGATCGTGGTCGGCATGGCCGTGTTCACGGCGCTGCGTCTGTTGGCCTGATCCGTCAGCCGGCCGGATGGACGGTGCGCCCGCCCAGCATCGTGCGCACCACCTGCGCGGTGAGCAGCGACTCGGGCCCGGCGGCGAAGGGGTCGCGGTCGAGCAGGATCAGGTCGGCCAGCAGGCCTTCCTTCACCATGCCGACGCGGTCGTGCAGGAAGCTCGCCCACGCCGAGTCGCGAGTGCCGTGGACCACGGCCTCCTCCAGGGGGAGCGCGTTGTCGGGACGGTGGGGAGCGAGCGACGGATCGCCGGGCGACTTGCGGGTCGCGGCGATGTACATGTTGTGCAGGGGCTCGTACGGTGCAGTCGGCGTGTCGGTGCCGAACGCGAGCGTGGTGCCGGCATCGAGGAACTCGCGCCAGGCGAACCCGCGGTTGGCCCGCGGATCGCCCAGCATCTCGCCCCAGTTGCTGTAGATCGCGGGATCGATGTGCACCGGCTGCATCGATGCGGTGATACCGAGTGGAGCGAGGCGCACGACGTCGGCCTCGTCGGTGTACTCCAGGTGCTCGATGCGGTGACGGCGCTCGCGCGGCCCGTTCACCGTCGCCGCATGTTCGAGCGCGTCGACCGCGATGCGAATGGCACGATCGCCGATCGCGTGCAACGCGACCTGAAGTCCGGCGGCATCGGCCGCGGCGACCACCCGCTCCAACGACTCGGCGTCCCAGATGGGCTCGGCGTTCGTGCCGGTGGTGTACGGCTCGAGCAGTGCGGCCGTGCAGCCGTCGATGGTGCCGTCGACGATGATCTTGATGCCCATCACGCGCAACCGACTGCTGTTCGTCTCGGCTGCCATGCGGGCCGCGGTGGCCACCTGGGCGAGCTCCTTGGCAGGGTCGGGATCGCGATGGATGATCCAGTGACCCATCACCCGGACCGTCAGCGTGCCCGCCGCCTCGGCACGACGCATGGTGTCGAGCGACGCCCGCTCGAGCGCCATGTCGACCGAGGTGGTGACACCGGTCTCGTTGTAGGCGCGCAGCGTCGCGGCCAGGTGTGCGTCGCGAGCGTCGTCGCTGACACGGGAGAGCAGCGGCCACACCATGTCCACCGTCACGGTCTCCTGCAGGTGACCGGTGGCCTCGCCGGTGGCCGGGTCGCGGACGATCTCGCCACCGATGGGATTCGGTGTCTCGTCGGTGATGCCCAACTCGCGCAGCGCCGCGCTGTTCACCCACGTCGAGTGCAGGTCGTTCGCGTCGAGGTAGACCGGCACATCGGGGAACAGGTCGTCGAGCATGCCCTTGTGCGGCGTCGCGTCGGGCAGCGCGCCGAACTGCCAGCTGATGCCGAGCACCCGCGGTGCGTCGGGGTTCGCGGCGCGCCACTCGACCAGCCGCCGGCGGATCTCGTCGAGCGAGTCGGCGGTGCGCAGCTGCGCCTTCAACAGCGCCGCGCCGGTCATCAGCAGGTGGGCGTGACCGTCGACGAATCCGGGCATGGCCACACCACCGGCGAGATCGACCACCTCGGCGCCGTCGCCCGCCGCAGCGCGAGCACCGTCGACGTCGCCGACGTACGTGAAGTGGTCGCCGTCGACGACGACCGCATCGGCCCAGGGGCGATCGGGATCGGACGTGAACACACGACCACCGTGGACGAGGATGCGCGAAGGGCTCATGTCGAGAGTTTCGCAGTTCGGGCGACCGGCGCGAAGCTGAGAGCAGCGGATCGATCAGGAGGGCACGATGCAGCGGTACTTCTCAGGTGCGTGGGCCGTGCCACCGCTCGAGAGCGGCTGGCTGATCGTCGACGGGCTGCCGTTCCACCATCGCAGCGCGACCATCGCCGGGCCGGACGCGCCGGCGATCGTGCACGTGCACGGCTTCGGCATCTCCGGCACGTACATGCAACCCGCCGCAGCGCTGTTGGCGCCCCGGTACCGCACCTACGTGCCCGACCTGCCCGGGCACGGGCGCAGCATGCGCCTTCGCGGCAGAGTGGACCTGCCCCGGTTGGCGCACTCGCTGGCTGCGTACCTCGACGCGGTCGGGGTCGAGAAGGCCACCTTCGTCGGCAACTCGCTGGGCTGCCCGACCATCTGCGCGTTCGCCCACGAGTTCCCCGAGCGCATCGAACGGGCCGTGCTCGTCTCGCCCGCCGGCGGGCCGAACAATCAGCCACTCCCCCGAGCACTGTGGCAGATGACGCTCGACGGCCCGCGCGAGCCGCTGTCCCTCGTCCCCATCGCTGTTCGCGACTACCTGCGCTTCGGGGTCGTCACCAGCCTGCACCTGTTCGCGGCGATGACCCGGTTCCCCACGGTCGAGCGCCTGCGCGCCCTGCCGGTCCCGACGCTGCTGGTCGCCGGCGAACGCGACCCGCTGGTGAACCCCGACCGCATCACCGTCCTTCGCGGCATGCCGCACGTGCGCGCCGTCGTGGTCCCAGGTGCACACGCGTTGAACCACAGCTCACCGGAGCTGATCGCCGCACTGGTGCAGGCGGCCATCGACGGCGGTCCTGTGCACACCGACACCGGTCCGCTGTCGGTGACGAACGAGGTGGAGATTCCCGCCTGATCAGGCCGAGGCGTTGGCGATGGCCACCCGCGGGTCGCGGTTGGGATCGTCGATGGCCCCGAGCGAGTTGTGGAACGCGGTGAGCGCGTGCAGGCGCTGATCCTCGTCGATCTCGGCGGTCATGATCCGCTCGACCGAGGGCGTGAGGTCGCTCCGGTCGGTGACCAGCTGGTGAGCGAGCTGCTGGTTCGGGGTGAGATCCTCGAACGGCGTGGTCCCGTCGTACCAATGGCTCTTCGTGCGCTTCGGCTTGACAACCCTGGCCATGGGATTTCCTCTCGGAAGGTGATCGAGCAGAAAACGCCTCAAACACAGGTGAAATCGCATTCTACCGCGGTATGGGGCGCCTCCGGTCCGAGGGACGAGCGGCGCGAGCCACCGGCTCAGTCCCCGACGGACGGTGACCGAAGGCGGCGGACCACCTGCTGGGGCAGCCGCACGTCGTCGCTGAGCACGCTGTCGGCGCCGAGCACCCTGGACACCAGCTCCTGGGCTCCGAGGGCGGTCTCGTCGAGCACTTCGAGGGCCCGCTCGACCTGACCCGAGTCGAGCAACCAGCGAGCCGCGGCGATGCCCTGCACCACGCTGTCGTTCACCTCGGCGGCCTCACGCTGCAACAGCGCGACCTCGTTCGCGAACCGTTCAGCAGCCCGTGCCTGGCGGATGCGGTCGGCGGACGCGCCGGCGAGGGATCCGAGCAACAGCAGCGGGCGCGACATGGCTGAACCAGGCGATGAACGGCATCGTCTCGCCCGTGACCAGCACTCCGGCGACGATCAGCCACACTGCCACGAACCCGGCCACCGTGCCGACGAACAGCCCGAATCCGAGCGCGGCCAGCGCCACCGGGAGGACGTAGAGAATGGTCGCGTCGGAGTCGCCGACGATCAGGTGCAGGGCGAACACCGCGATGAACGAGCACAGCACGACGATCTTCGCCCGGACCGGGTGCTGCACGAACCACGGCTCGCGACGACTGGCGGCGCGGGTCTGGAACTCCATCGGCTCAGTGTTCTGCACGACACTGACCTGAGTGCAGGGACCAAAGTCACGAAGCGATCGGCCCACGGGCGTAGGACCCGTCAGTCGAAGCCCTGGATCGCACCGACGAGCGTGTGGTCGCGTCCGATCGGCTCAGGTTCGCGTCGGCCGAACGATGCGGCGAGCTGCTCGGTCGGCCGCGTCCGGTCCGGCCAATTGGCGGAGCAGGAGCAGGCCGTCGAGGGTGGCGATCGCCGCTTCCGCCTCGGCACGTCGCCGCGGACGGGGCCCTTCGATGAACTGCGCCGCCCACTCGATCCACGCCTCCACCTGCTGTGGGACGAGGCTGCGGTAGGGCTCGAGGCCGCTGACGGTGAGCCCCATCGCCTCGAAGAACAGCGCGAACACCGGGTCGGCGTCGGACTTCGACAGGACCGGCCAGGCGGCCCGCACGAGGGCGACGTGATCCGCGGCCGGTGCGGTGAACGCCGGTGCGAGCGTGGCCTGCAGATGCGCTCCGAGCGCGACCAGCACCTCACCGATGAGGTCGTCCTTCGTCGGGAAGTAGTACACGACGATCCGGTCGCTGATGCCGAGGTGCTTGGCGACCCGACCGAAGCTCAGGCGGCTCAACCCCTCGGCGAACGCGGTGGCCACGGCACCGTCGAGGATGTCCTGCTTCGTGTGCTTGTGGCCCATGGGGTTGATCGTAGTGACCACTGCGGCTACGGTTTCGTAGTAATCACTACAATCTCTGGAGCCCGACGATGACGACCCTCAGCAGTGCCGCCGCTTCCGACCTCTTCCGTGCCCCGCCTGCACGGTGGCTCGACGTCGGCGACGGTGCCGAGGTCGCGTACCGCACGGTGGGAACCGGGCCCGACGTGCTGTTCGTGCACGGGTGGCCCGTGAACAGCGCGACGTTCCGACTGCTGCTCCCCCACCTCGCGGAGCACGTCACCTGCCACCTGATCGACCTCCCCGGAGCGGGCTCCAGCCGGTTCACCGCCGCCACACCGCTCTCGATCGACCTGCACATCCGCAGCGTCCGACGATCGCTCGACCTGCTCGGGCTCGACGACGTCGCCGTGGTCGGTCACGACAGCGGCGGCATGATCGCCCGCCACGCGGTGGCCGGCGATGCCCGCGTCCGCGCCATGGGCCTGATCGACACCGAGCAACCCAACGGCATGAGCTGGCGGTTCCGCTCCTTCATCGCCGGGCGGAAGGTGCCCGGCTTCGGCGCCGCGCTCGGCTGGCTGGCCGGGCGCCCCACGCTGCGCCGCAACAAGTTCGTGCTCGGTGACGCGTTCGCCGACTCGTCGCTGCTCGACGGTGAGTTCGACGAGTTCTTCCTCCAGCCGCTCCACCGGTCGAGCGAGTACCGGGACGCGACAATGCGCCTGCTGCGTTCGTTCGAGCCCGCGCTCGTGACCTCATTGGGTGAGTTGCATCGCCGGATCACCTGTCCGGTGCAGATGGTGTGGGGCGAGCACGACGCGTTCTTCCCCGTCGAGCACGCGCGGACGATGGTCGACACCTTCACCGACGCGCAGTTGGCGGTCATCGCCGGGGCGGGGTTGTTCGCCCACGAGGAACGCCCAGCCGAAGTGGCGCAAGCGCTCCTCCCCAGGCTCACCGCCCCCCGCCCCTGAGTCGTCGCCGAGTTGCGGCGCTCAGATGGCGTTGACCTTGGGCATGATCTCCTCGTGGAGGCGCTTCATGTCGTCGAGCGTCTTGCTCACCGGCACGTCGGTGAAGGGCGGCCACAGCAGGGGCATGTCCATGCCCGCTTCCTTGTACCGCTTCAGGTTGTCGGTGATCTGTCCCGCAGTGCCGACGAGCAGGTTGCTGAGCTTCCCGTTCGGGGTCTGATCGGTCGGCTCGTCGGTGATCGTGAACCAGATCATGCTGCACATGTCGAAGCCATTGTCGAGCGACCGGTCGCTCCCCAGTTCCTGCAGCTCTCGCTGGATCTCGCCCTTCCAGCGGGCGATCTCGTCGGGCGTGTCCTGGATGCCGATCCAGCCCGAGAGGCCGTACTTGGCGATGCGCGCCGCCGAACGCTTCGGGTCCTTCAGACCGCTGAAGTAGATGGGCGGCCCGCCGGCCTGCAGCGGCTTGATGCCGAACCCGCAGCGGTCGAAGTCGGCGAATTCGCCGTGGTACTCGAACACGTCGTTGTTCCAGATGCCCTGCATCACCTCGATGCTCTCGCGGACGTGCTGATGGCGCTTCGGGAAGATGTGCGCGGCGCTCGCCGCGGCGAACTCCTCGGGCATCCAGCCCGAACCGACACCGACGTTGAGACGGCCGTTCGACAGGTGGTCGATGGTGGCGAGCTCGGTGGCGAGCACCCCGGGGGCGCGGTACGGCGTGTCGATGATGCTCATGCCGATGCGCAGTTTGCTGGTCTTGCCCGCCAGCCAGGGGATGAGCGGGAAGCCCTGGAACCACTGACCACGGGCGCTCACTGGCAGGGCCTTCGGGAACTGCTCCATCATGCCGAACGAGTACTGCAGCTCCTGACGGTCCGACGCCTCGGGCACGACGATGCGGTCGAGCGTCCACACCGAGTCGTAGTCCAGGTCCTCCGCGAGTGCGGTGAGGTCCTCGAGCTCCTTGACGGTCACCGAGTCGCGGAAGTTCGGAAGGTACAGAGCGAGTTTCATGACAGGTTCCCCTCGTGTCGACGTGCGCCGACCCCCTGTCAGCACGATGAGAGCACCGTAAACACCGTCCCTGGGAGCGGCCTCAACCGCTGCTCAACTCTTCATCAACGACTACATTCGCGGCCGTGGAGGGGGCTCGCCGGGTGTTGGTCGTCGACGACGACGACGGGGTTCGCACCGCCGTGACCTGGGCGCTCGAGGCCGACGGCTTCGACGTGCTCGCCGTCGACAACGGCCTGGCAGCGATGGACGCCATCGAGTCCGCTGCACCCGTGCTGGCGGTGCTCGACCTGTCGCTGCCGGGACTCGGCGGGCTCGACATCCTGCGCCGGGTTCGCGCCGACGAGGCACGCGACGGACGCTGGAAGCTGCCGATCATCGTGTTGTCCGGGCGGGACAGCGAGACCGACCGCATCGTCGGGTTGGACCTCGGTGCCGACGACTACCTGGTGAAGCCGTTCTCACCCGGCGAACTGGCCGCACGTGCCCGCTCGCTGCTGCGCCGCAGCGGCGAACCGGGCACCAGCAGCCGGGCACCCTTCTCGCCCACCGGATCCGGTGTGGAGGTGGACCGCGTGTCGCGCAGCGTCTGGGTCGATGGCGAGCTGGTCGACCTCGCCGCGAAGGAGTTCGACCTGCTCGCCTACCTGGTCGAGCACCCCCGGCGCGCCTGTCGGCGATCCGAGCTGCTGCACGCGGTGTGGTCCAGCGACTCCGGATGGCAGAACGAGTCCACGGTCACCGAGCACGTCTATCGCCTGCGCCTGAAGATCGAGCCCGACCCGCAGCGGCCGAAGTGGCTCCGTACCGTGCGCGCCGTGGGGTACCGGTGGGAAGGGTGAGCGGTGGGCCGATGGGTTGGCCGCGCGTCCTGTCGGGCGACGAGGCCACGGCGGTGCTCGATCACCAGACGACGGTGATGGAGGCGTTGGCGTCGGGCACCCCTCTGGCACCAGTGCTGGACTCGGTGGTGCTGGCGCTCGAGGACCTCATGCCCGACAGCCGCTGCTCGATCCTGCTGCTCGACACACAGGGCCGCCTGCGCCACGGTTCGGCCCCCAACCTGCCGGCCGAGTACTCCGCGGCCATCGACGGGCTCGAGCCCGGGCCGTTCGCCGGCTCGTGCGGGACCGCGGTGCATCTCGACGAGCCGGTCATCGCCGTCGACGTGTCCACCGACCCGCGGTGGCGCGAGTTCCGCGACCTGGCCCTCCCTCACGGGTTGCGGTCGTGCTGGTCCAGCCCCATCCGGTCGCGCGCCGGTGTCGTCGGCACGTTCGCCGTCTACCACGGCGACCCGTACGAACCCGATCTCCGCGACAGCGAGCTGGTGCGTCGGTTCGCGCACCTCGCCTCGCTCGCCGTCGAGCACGATCACACCTCGAACGAGCGCGAGGCCCGCCATCGTGCCGACCTCGCCCGGCAGACGGCGGAGCGCGCCAACCACGCCAAGTCGCAGTTCGTCGCTGCGCTCAGCCACGAACTGCGCACCCCGCTGCAGGCGATCACCGGCTTCACCGAGAGCCTGCAGACGCTCGACCTGTCGCCCGAGCAGCGGCGGCACGCGCTCGATCGCATCGGGCTCGCATCGGCACACATCCTCGCGATCGTCGACGACGTGCTCGACCTCGCCCGGGTCGAAGCCGGAGCGATGCCCATCGACGTCGCCGACTTCGACGCACTCCCCGTGATCACCGAGTCGATCGACCTCATCCAGCCACTCGCCGAGCGTCGCACCGTCGCGGTCGAGCACCACGGCTCACCGATCGACGTGCGCGGCGACCGACGGCGACTGCAGCAGGTGATGCTCAACCTGCTCGCCAACGCAGTGCGCTTCTCGCCGCCGCACAGCACCGTGCGCGTGTGGACCGAGCTCGGCGATGGTCGCGTGGTGGTGCACGTCGCCGACGAGGGTCCGGGCATTCCTGCGGATCTGCTGGCCCGCCTGTTCGTACCGTTCGACCGCCTCGGCGCAGATGCCGGCCGCGAGGGCGGCGCCGGACTGGGCCTGGTGTTGGCCCGCCGGCTCACCGAGGCCATGGACGGTGCGCTGGAGTTGTCGAGCGTGGTCGGCGAGGGCACGCACGTGGTGGTCACCCTGCCCTTGGCGGTCAGCCCTGCTCGGCAGCCAATCGCTCGCGCAACTCGCGCTTGAGCACCTTGCCGTAGTTGTTCGTCGGCAGCGCGTCGACGAAACGGTAGTCCTTGGGCCGTTTGAAGCGGGCGATGCGATCGAGGCAGGCCTGGTCGAGGTCGGCCACCGTCGGTTGCGTGGCCCCGTCGACCCTGACGACGAACGCCACGACGGCCTCACCCCATTCGGGGTCGGGCCGCCCGACCACCGAAACGGCCTTGACCGCCGGATGCTGCAGCAGCGCTTCCTCGACCTCCCGGGGGTAGATGTTCATCCCACCGCTGATGATCAGGTCCTTGGACCGGTCGCGCAGGGTGAGGTACCCCTCGTCGTCGAAGCTGCCCATGTCGCCGGTGTGCAACCAGCCGTTGCGCAGCGTCTCGGCGGTGGCCTCGGGCTGGTTCCAATAGCCGGCCATCACCACGGCGCCGCGGACGACGATCTCGCCGATCTCGCCGATCGGGAGTTCACTGTCGTGCTCGTCGACGACTCGCACCTCCACGTCGGTGCGCGCCGCGCCGACGCTCTGCATGTGGTCGCGCCAACGCGGGTGGGTGCGGTCGGCGTGCTCGGCCTTCGACAGCGCGGTGATGGTCATCGGTGTCTCGCCCTGGCCGTAGATCTGCGCCAGACGCGGGCCGAGTGCCTCCAGCGCCTCCTCCAGGTCGGCCAGGTACATCGGTGCCCCGCCGTAGATGATCGTCTTCAGGTTGGTCAGGTCGGCGGCGGCCATCGCCGGGTCGGCGGCGAGTCGCTTCACCATGATCGGCGCGGCGAAGAACGACATGCCGGGCCACCGCCGCAGCAGCGCTGCGATCTCGGCGGGGTCGGCACCACCGGACGCGGGGATGACACTGACCGCACCGCGCGCCACGTGCGGCAATCCGTACAGGCCCGAGCCGTGCGAGATGGGCGCGGCGTGGAGCACGCTGTCGTCGGCCGAGATCGCATCGATGTCGGCGAAGTAGCTGAGCGACATCATCAGCAGGTTCCGATTGGTGAGGGTGGCCCCCTTGGGCCGACCCGTGGTGCCGCTCGTGTAGAACAGCCAGGCAGGGTCGTCACCGCTGCGGTCGACGATGGACATCGGCGACGCCGCCGTCAGTCGGTCCCAGCCGACGCCCGGGGCGACCACGGCCGCCGCCAGCGACTCCACCGAGTCGACCAACGACACCACGTCGTCGGCGTGGTCGTCGTCGGTCAGCACCACCGAGGTGCCGCTGTGGTCGAGGATGTAGGCGATCTCTTCGCGATGCAGGCGGGCGTTCACCGGGACGGCCACGAGGCCCGCGTGCCAGATCGCGAACAGTGCCTCGAGGTACTCGGGGCGGTTGCGCATCACGATCGCGACTCGGTCACCCTGCGCCAACCCGAACGTGCCGCGCAGCCCGGACCCGACGGACGCGGTGGTCGCGGCGAACTGCGACCAGCTCGAGTGCACGCGCTCACCTTCGGCCAGCGCGGGCGCGTCGGGTCGGCTTCGTCCGTGGCGGACCACCCACTCGGCGAGGTTCATCGCAGCGCCTCGACGGCGAGCAGTACATCGCGAGGGGCGATGGGGACGACAGGGGACGACGGGCTCATCACGGCCCGATCGTAGACATCGACCGCAGACTTCTTCCAGAAGCGCCCGCACTACGCTCGACGTCGATGCGGCTCACCGACGACGAAGCGCGGGCGCTGCTCGCGACACACGACCACGGGGTGCTGAGCACGGTGCACGTCGATCGAGGGGTGGACGCGGTGCCGGTCGCGTTCGCCGTCCACGGCGCCATGGTGGGCATTCCGGTCGACCTGGTGAAGCCGAAGGCCTCGGTTCGCCTGCAGCGGGAACGCAACCTCGAGGCCGACCCGCGGGCGACGCTGTTGGTCGAGCACTGGGACCGTGCCGACTGGTCGCAGCTGTGGTGGGTGCGCGCCGAGCTGCGGTGGGAACCCGATGCCGACGAGCACCTGGCGTCGTTGGGCGCGCTCCTCGCGGAGCGCTACCCGCAGTACCGCGAGCAACCGTTCGCCCGCGTGCTCGTGCTCCGCATCGTCGGCGTCACCGGCTGGTCCGGCGCAGCATGATTCCGGCTCAGGCCGGGAGCACGCCCGGCACGACGGTGTCGGGGAAGTAGTGGTGGTGGCGTGCGCCGGTGACCTCGTAGATGGCCGTGCCGGTGCGGCCGTCGTCGGCGCGGATGCGCATCAGGTTCAGCCCGCCGCGATGGAACGGTTCGTACGGGCGGGCGAACGTCCCCTCGGCGGTCACCTCGACGGACCTCCCACCGGCGAGCGTGAACCTGCACGTGCCCACCAGTCCGGCCACGGCGTCGCCGTGCTCGCCGTACGCGGCGTCGGCGCCATGCGCATCGACCCAGCGCATGTCGTGCTCGAAGCCGACGAGCGGCACCGGGTCGCTGCCGTCGGCGGGGGCCCAGCATCCGTCGGTGTACACCCGGGCGCCGTTCTCGTACTCCCAGTGCCAGACGCCGAGGAAGCCGTCGTCGAACTGCAGCTGGAACCAGATCCACAGCGGACAACGCCCGTGGTCGCGGATGCCCCAGGAGTGATCGCGCTGGCCCACCCAGCCGTCCACCTCGCGCACGACACCGCCGTGGGTGTACGTGCCGTGATACGTGCCCGACTGCAGGATGTGGCTCTGGTCCCACACGATCTCGTCGGCCGTGCGCATCGTGCCGCGCCGCAGCCCGTACGGCTGGGTGCGGGCGCGGAAGGTGAGGTCGAGGCCGATGGCCGCCTGCTCGGGGTCGGCGTACAGGCGGACCTCGTCCCAGGCGCGGACGATCTCGATGCGCGCCCCGCCCACGTCGGTGGTGTGCGGGTCGTCGCCCGTCGGCCGGCTGAGCACGCCGAGCACGGCCTCACCGTCGATGCGACCCATCTGGATCGAGTCCATGTGCTGGCGCGCGGGGAACAACGCCATCGTGAAGAACACGACGTCGCCCTCACCGGTCGGGTGATGCAGGTCGAAGAAGTAGCTCTCCCGCCAGTGCGGGCTGCGCGTCTCGACCTCGGGAAGCAGTTCGGGCACCTGGTGGACGAAGAGCTCGTCCAGAGCGGTCGGTCTGGCCATCGGGCGAGCGTAGACAACGATCCGTCGACGAGATCAGCCGGGCCGATCGACCTGCGCCACGAGCTTCTTCGGCGCCATCACGCAGTAACTCTCGGTCATCAGCTCGCGCACCTCGTCCCAATCGGTGCGATCGTCGATCGCCATGCCCATCGCGTCGCGACCCCAGCCGAGGGCGTAGAACGGCTCGCCGGCGTGCCGAAGGACTTCCAGTTCCTCACCCTCCGCCCGGAACGTGACGACCACCCTCGGCGGCGCTCCGTCGAACTCGATGCCGAGGACGTGGGCGAAGGTCTTCTTGCGGACCATCCAACGCGTGCCCACCCAGGCCTTCTCCTCGTACGCGTCGGGCAGGCCGAGGCAGACATCGCGGAGTCGGGCTTCGGCCTCGTGCGGAACGTCGTCCGTGTACCGGCGCTGTTGCTCGGGCATCGCCTCAGCGTAGACATGGCGCGCCGCACCGCCCGTCCCGACGACGGTCACCTGCGACCGTTCTAGGGTGGGGAGATGAGCCTCGAATGGGAACAGGTCGTCATCGACGCCCGCGACCCGGTGGAGCTCGGCCGATGGTGGGCCGAGGCGCTCCGCTGGGTGGTCGTCAACATCGAGCCGGCCGAGATCGAGATCCGTCCACGCGACGGCCGGCTGCCGGGCATCCTGTTCGAGCCGGTGACCGACGCCAAGCACGGCAAGAACCGTCTGCACCTCGACTTCCGACCCGACGACCAGGACGCCGAGGTCGAGCGGCTGCTCGCGATGGGAGCGACTCGCGTCGACATCGGCCAGGGCGACGTCACGTGGGTGGTGCTCGCCGACCCGGAAGGCAACGAGTTCTGCGTGCTGCGCAGCAGGGTCGACGCATGACCGGCGCGCTCGACGTCCGTCGACTGTCGGGCTCGCTGGGCGCGGAGATCCGTGGCATGGCACTCGGCGAGGCGACACCCGGCGACGCCGCCGTGGTGCACGAGTTGCTGATGGAGCACATGGTGCTGTTCTTCCCCGACCAGCACCTCACCGCCGACGAGCACCTCGCGTTCGGCCGCCTCTTCGGCGAGCTGGAGGCGCACCCCAACCTCGACCTCCAGCGCGAGCGTCCCGAGTTCTTCGAGTTGCGGGCCACGAACGGTCAGGGTGGCATCGCCGACGAATGGCACAGCGACATCACGCCCGAGAGGAATCCGTCGAAGTTCGCCATCCTGCAGGCCAAGGTGGTGCCCGATGTCGGCGGCGACACGATGTGGACCAACGCGTGCAAGGCGTACGACGAGCTGTCGGCGCCCCTGCGCGAGCTGTGCGAGGGGCTCACCGCGTTCCACGACGCCGGCCCGCACCTGCGGCCCGACAAGGGCTGGATCCACCCGGTCGTCCGCGTCCACCCCGAGACCGGTCGGCGGTCGCTGTTCGTCAACGAGCACTTCACTCGTCGCATCGTCGAGCTGAGCGACGAGGAGTCGACGATGCTGCTCGGCCACCTCACCCGATGGGTGCAGCAGCCCCGGTTCACCGTGCGCTACCGCTGGACCGCCGGCACCATCGCCATGTGGGACAACCGCTGCACCCAGCACCACGTGCTGAACGACTTCGAGGGCGAGCGGGTCATCCAGCGCGTCACCGTGATGGGCGACGACCCGCAGCCCGCAGCGGCACTCCCCAGGTGGGAGCCGTACGGTTCCAGGACGGCCACGTTCTGGCGCGACACCGAGATGCGTCGCCAGCTGAGCGCACAACGCGCCAGCACCTGACCGGTCTCAGCCGGCGGGTGCGTCGAAGTGGCGCCAGTGTCCTTCCGAGACGATGCCGACGACGCCGTCGACCACGGTGATGGCGGTGTCGTCGTCCATCGCGTAGGCGTGGCAGTCCAGCGTGGCTGCCCACTTCTCGGCGTTGGCCATGGTGTTGGTCGGCAGCATCGGGTGATCGAGGTGGGGGTAGAGCGCGAAGTCGACCACCCCCAATGCCCGGTCGTCGCCCGACGGCGGCTGCCAGCCCATGAACGCCGCCCCGATGCGCGGCGTCATCACCATGCTGCCGCCGCTGAGACCCACCCACACCGCGTCGTCGAGCGACGGCAGCATGTCGGCCAGCCCGCTCTCGCGCATCCAGTGGGCCAGGTACAACGCATCACCGCCGGCGGCGAGGAACACGTCGGTCTCACGCACCAGCGGCACCCACCGCTCCTCGGGAATGCTGGGCAGCGCGGTGAGCTCGAGCAGCCCCACCGACTTCCACCCGAGCTGGGTCATCTGCGAGTCCTCGTTCCCGCTGACGAACCCCCACGGCTTCACACCGGGCCCGACGTACGGGTGCCCGTACTGCGCGGTGGGGATGCACAGCGCGGTGCACTCCGCGATGGGCTTGGGCAGCATCGCGACCAGCGCGTCGCGCATGGTCGCGTTGTTCACGCCGCCTCCGGTGAGCAGCAGTCGAATCATTCGTCCTCCGTCGTTCGGCCCATCACACCGAGGTCAGATCATCGCGCGGATCGTCCGCGAAGACGTCGGCGTCGTGGCCCTCGACGTCGATGTTGGGCAGCAGGCGGTCGAGCCAACGCGGGATCCACCAGTTCCGGTCGCCGAGCAGTTCCATCGTCGCCGGCACCAGGACCATGCGGACGATGGTCGCATCGACCAGCACGGCGATCGCCAACCCCAGTCCGAACAGCTTGAGCTGGCGGTCGTCACCGAGCGCGAACGCGCCGAACACGCAGAACATGATCAGCGCCGCCGCGGTGATGACACGAGCCGTCGCGGCGAGCCCGTCGGCGACGGCAGTGCCGTTGTCCTTCGTCCGGTCGTACTCCTCCTTGATGCGCGACAGAAGGAACACCTCGTAGTCCATCGACAGGCCGAACACGATGGCGAACAGGAACATCGGCACCCACGCCTCGATCGGGCCCGACTTGTCGACCCCGATCAGCTCGCGTCCCCACCCCCACTGGAAGATGGCGACCAGGATTCCGTAGGCGGCGCCGATGGACAGCAGGTTCATGATCACCGCCTTCAGCGGCACGAGCACGCTGCGGAACACGGCCATCAGCAGCAGGAAGCTGAGCAGCAGCACGACACCGATGAGCCACGGCATTCGGCCGGCCAGATACGACGCGAAGTCGGTGGAGCCGGCGGTGAGCCCGCCCACCATCGCGTCGACGCCGGACGCGGGGATCACGTTGTCGCGCAGGTCGCCGACCAGGTCCGACGTCGCCTCGTCCTGCGGCGCACTCTGCGGATACACGATCACCAGCGCGAGGCTGTCGGAGATGGGGTTGGCCACGCTGAACGCGACGTTGTCGACGCCGTCGAGCGTCTGCACGAACGCGTTCAGCGCCTCGGGATCCGATGCAGTCGGACCCTGGACCGTGACGAACAGCGGGCCGTTGGTGCCGGGCCCGAAGCCCTCGGCGAGCAGGTCGTAGGCGCGACGAACGGTGCGGTCCTCGGGATAGTTGCCGGCGTCTCCGAAGCCGAGACGGATGGAGAACAGCGGCACCGTGAGCAACAGCAGGAATCCGGCGGCGAACAGCACGCTCCACCCGGGACGATGCTGGATGAACCGACTCCACCGGTACCAGACCTGCTCCTCCTTGGGCTTCTCGGCGCGGTGCGGTACGAGCTTCCGGAGCGGCTTGATGGCGAAGCTGATCGCGAAGAACGCGATCGCCAACAGGAAGCCGCCGAGGAAGATGCTGCTCTGACCGGTGGTCACCCCGACGAACGCGCCGACGACGGCCAACGCGACGGCGATCAGCGCCGCCCGAGTGGTGTGGTCGATGCGCGTGCCGACCCATCCGAGCAGGGCCGGCAACAGGGTGAGCGAGGCGGTGATCATCATCGCCACGGCGAAGGCCGAGGCGATGGCGACTCCCTGCACGAACGCCAACCCGATGAGCAGCAGGCCGAGCAGCGCGATGATCACCGTGATGCCGGCGAACAGCACGGCGCGACCACTGGTGTCGATGGCGGCGACGACCGAGTCCTCCACCGTCGCCCCTCTGGCCAGGTTCTCGCGATAGCGGGTGACGATGAAGAGCGCGTAGTCGATGCCGACGCCGAGCCCGATCATCGCCACCATCGACGTCGTGAAGTCGGGCATCTTGATGACGTTGCTGGCCAGCGACACGAGTGCCGAGGCGATGCCCAGGCCGAACAGGGCGATGCCGATGGGCAGACCCATCGCGAGCACGGAGCCGAACGCGAGGATGAGGATGATCACCGCGGCGATCAGGCCGTAGACCTCGCTCTCGGGCAGTTCGAACGTCGCGAACAGGTCGCCGCCGTACTCGATCTGCAGGCCCTCGACGGTGTTCACCGCATCGCCGCGAGCGATGATGTCGTCGCCGATCGTGCGCAGTTCGGCGAACGTGCGCGTGTCGGCGATGTCCATCCGCGCGAAGGCGATGGTGCCGTCCTGGCTGATCTGCTGAGGTGAGTCGTACGGCGAGGTGACGGTGATGTCGCCGATGCCCGCCACGTGGTCGAACAACTGGGTCATCGCCGCCTCCACCGCAGGATCGTCGACCCCCTGGGGAGCACGGAACACGATCTGCGCGGTGAAGCCGGCTCGGTCGGGCGAGTTGGCCGCGAGCAACTCCTGCACCTGCTTGGTCTCGCTGTCGGGCAGCGTGAAGTCGGTCCGGTAGTCGGGGCCGACCGCGCCGGCGACGACGTTGGCGAGGACCAGCGCCGCGACCCACGCGCCGATGACGATCCATCGGTGTCGGACGCAGGCTCGGGCGAGCCGCTCGAGGGCACCCGTCCCGGAGGGGCGCGTGCTGCTGTCGGGTGAGGTGTCGACGGTCATCGGGGGCGTCTCCTCGTTCGGGGGTCGGATTCGTCTGTGGTGTGCTGTTGCCACAGTAGAGCCGAGCGAACAGGGCCGGCGCGACGAATTCCCGGGCGGCCGAACGGCCGCCCCGCCGGTCACCCGGGCGGTCGGCTCGCGATGGCGGCCACCACGCTGGCGACCAGGTCGAACGGGATTCCGTCGGCGTTCGGGAACTTCAACGTGTCCTTGCCACTGCGGTACGGCGCGACCCCCGCCTCCAGGGCTGCATCGAGCGCCGGGATGTCGTGGAGGCTGACATGGTGCTTCCAACCGGCGAAGTAGACCGGGTGGCCATTCGGGAGCCGATAGGTGGGCATCCCGTAGCTGATCGACTCCACGGCGTCGGGCGCGGCGTTCAGGACGACGCGACGAAGCTCGTGCAGCGCGCCGTGTCGCTCGGGCGCTTGCGCGGCGATGTACTCGTCGACCGTCATGGATGGATCCTCGCGCATCGGACGACACCATTCGATCGTTCCTCGTCGGGCAGATCACCGGGGGTTGACAGAACTACTGCGACTTCGCATAATGTCAACTACTGCGATATCGCAGTAGTTGACGAACGACGCAGGGAGGCGACCACCATGCAATCCATCGACCACGACCGACATCACTCCGCTCGCGCAGGTCACGATGTCGACGACGATCTCGCGACGACGCTGCGCCGCGTCGTCGAATCGCAGCACGTCGTCGGCATGACCATCGCCGTGGTGAGCGCCGGCGAGCCCACGTGGACCACCTCGATCGGACACGCGGACCTGGCGACGGGCCGCCCCGCCGACCACGACACGGCGTACCCGTGGTTCTCGATGACCAAGATCGTGACCGCGACCGCCGTCATGCAACTCGTCGAACGCGGGATCATCGACCTCGACCGACCCGCCGCGGACTACCTCCCCGCGCTGGCTCAGGTGCGAGCTCCGCGAGGAACACCGATCACCACTCGCCACCTCCTCTCCCACTCCTCCGGCCTGGCCAACCCCATCCCGGTCAGGTGGGTGCATGCGGCCGACGGCCACGGACCGGAGCCGGCCGCCTTCCTCGACCAGCAACTCGGGCGCCATCGCCGGGTGCTGCGCTCCGAGCCCGGCACGTTCGGCCGCTACACGAACCTCGGGTACCTCGCCCTCGGGCAGATCGTCGCCGAGGTGGTGGGGACACCGTTCGTCGACCACGTCCGGCGCCAGATCCTGGAGCCGCTCGGGATGTGCGACACCTACTTCGACGCACCCCGAGCGCACGAGACGACCGTCTACCAGCCGGCCCACCCCGGCACGACCACTGTCCTGCGTCTCGCACTGCCACCCGGGACGGTCGCCGGGAAGTCCGGTCGGTGGGTCGCGTACCGCCCGTTCCGGGTCGACGGCGCTGCCTACGGCGGGCTCATCGGACCCGCCGCCGACGCGGCCACGTTCGTGCGGGCACACCTCGACGCGGCCGCGTCGCACGCAGGGCTGCTCGACCCCGCCACCGTTGCCGAGATGCAGGCGATCACGACACCCGGAAAACCCTACGACCACGGACTCGGCTGGTTCCGACCCCGCCAGGATCGACACGGCGGGCCGCGCTTCGTGGAGCATCTCGGTGGAGGGCTCGGCGTGTACAACACGATGCGCATCTATCCCGACCTCGAGCTCGCCGTCGTCGATCATGTCGAACACCCCGAACTACGACCGGGACGCCCTGCTCGACCCGATCGTGGATGCGACGAGGTGACCGACCGTCCGGCAGTCGTTCCACCGGAGGGCACGAACGTGCTGTTCGACGTGTGGCTCGTGTCGAGGGCGACGTTCGCCGTCCTCGACGCGACGCTCGCACCGTCTGGCCTCACCGCCGACGAGTTCGCGATCTACAGCGTCCTCACCAGTACCGATTCGATGACGCCGAGCGAGCTGGCACGCTGGATGGCGGCCCCGCCGACGTCGATGTCGAGCTACATCAAGCGCTTCGAGGCTCGCGGCCACGTCACCCGCGTGGCGAACCCCGACGACGGCAGGTCGTTCCGCCTGCAGCTCACGGCATCGGGGCGCGCCGCCCACCGCGCCGCAGGGAAGCTGTTCCAACCCGTCCTCGAGGCGGTGGAGCACGAGCTCGGTGGGCGGGCACCGGCCATTCGCGACACCCTGCAGCGCCTGCACCGGTCGCTGCCGTCCACCTGAGTCCCCGCATCGGGCGGCGCATCGGACGACACATCGACGTCGAGCGTCCCCATACATGCGTTTGTACATATATACGACTCGTCGTATGCTCCAGATCGTGCCGCCGAGGGGCCGCACACGCGAAAGGATCGAGGGATGACGCAGTTGCTCCGAGTACAGAACTTCATGTTGTCGGCGGACGGATTCGGCTCCGGCGAGGGCCAGAGCATGGAACGACCGTTCGGGCACGCCAACCCCGCCGATCTCGGCGCGTGGGCCTTCGGCACCGCGCACTGGCCCAACCGCTCCGAGCCCGGCGGCACTCGCGGCCTCGACGACTACTTCACCCGCGACTTCGCGCGGAACATCGGTGCCGAGATCATGGGCCGCAACAAGTTCGGACCACAGCGCGGCCCGTGGGAGAACCTCGACTGGCAGGGCTGGTGGGGCGACAACCCGCCGTTCCACACCCCCGTGTTCGTGCTCACCCACCACCCGCGACCCAGCTTCACACTGTCCGACACCACGTTCCACTTCGTCGACGCCACGCCGCAGGCTGCGCTGGACCTGGCGAAGGAAGCGGCAGACGGCAAGGACGTGCGCTTGGGAGGGGGCGTCGCCACCCTTCGGGAGTTCCTCGACGCCGACCTGGTCGACACGATGCACGTCGCTGTCGCTCCGCTCGAGTTGGGACGCGGCGAGCGACTGTGGGACTCCCCCGACGACCTGCTCGACCGCTTCCAGATGGAGTCCGTGCTCAGCCCCAGCGGGGTCACCCACCTGCTCTTCTGGCGCCGCTGACCATTTCAGCGTCGAGTCACTCATCGTCTCATCTGGAAGGGTGGCTCGGGGCACGAGTGAGGGATTCCGGTCGTCCCGACCGTCACGCCTGGCCGATCACCTCGTCAGGGCTGGGGCAGGGCACACCGACGACCGGCTCATCGGGGCACGGCAGCCCTGACAGGTCCGCGACCCACCTGCTGATGTAGTCGCCCACCGCGAACGCACCGAGCAGGGTCAGGTGGATGCCGTCGGAGGCGAACCACCCGTCCGCCGCGTCGCCCGAGGTGTAGCCGTACCAGTCGGCGACCACCAGCTCCGGGATCTCTCCGCTGGCGGCCACCGCGCGGAGCGTCTCGTTGTTGCGCACGAACGCCTCCGTCGCGGTGCGGCCGGCGGGGTCGATGTACCCGACGCCTTCGCGGAACGTGAGGAACAGCAGCGTTTCCGCGCCGAGCGATCGCACGGCATCGCCGACCTCGCGCAGGCTGTCCGGGAACGAGGTCCACCACTCGTCGTAGCCCGCCATCACCACGACGATGTCGTACGGACCCTCCGCGGCAATGATCACGTCGACGGCATTCGGGGGAACGGGCGGGTCGCCGCACGAGGGGATGCCGAGCGTCCGGCACGATGCGACCTGGAGGTCGCCGACGAAGCCCTGCAGCCCGTCGACGGCGTTGTACTTCTCGACCGCGAGCAACGTCGAGTCGCCGACGAGGAGCACACGAGGCGGCCCGGGCGCGGCGGTCGACGACGTCGACGGTGCTGCCGAGCCAGCCGCGGTGGTCAAGGTCGTCGCGTCAGCAGGGTCCGAGCGGGCGGACGACGCGGCGCATGCGGGCAACGCGAACAGTGCGAACACCGCGACGAGCGTGGACCATTGCGACCGCCTGGACACGGAACCTCCGGATAGTCGGCGACCGACAGCGCGGTCAGGGAGTGTTGGCGATCGTAGTTGACCGATTCTTCTCGGTGCCCGGGGAGGGGTTCGAACCCTCACTCCCTTCGCGGGGAAGGGGGGTTTAAGACTTCACTCCCACGTCCGTTGCGTCCGGCTCAGTCCGTTTCACCTGCTCACGTCCATCGCCGTTGTCCGCCCGTGTCCGTCTGATCCGCCCATGTCCGGCACGTGCGGCCAAGTCCTGTGCAGGAATCGTGCAGGATTTCGCGTTGCGCTGTCCTACCACCTGTCCTACCATCTCATCATGGCCCAACGACAGAAGCGATCGATCTCACTTCCCTCCGACCTCGCCGACGCGATCGACCAGGCCGCCACCGCGGAAGGCACCACCGTCAGCGCCTGGATCGCCGAGACCGCAGCGCACCGACTCCGGATCGACGCCGGCCGTCAAGGTGTCGCCGAGTGGGAACGCCAACACGGCGCCCTCACGCCCGATGAGATCGCCGATGGGCTCGCTCGAGCGAGGGCGATGCTGCGCCGCCAGCCGGCACGCAAGAGCGCCTGAATGAACGGCGTCACCTACGACACCGGCGCGCTGATCGCCGCCGACCGCAACGACCGACGCATGTGGGCACTTCACGCCGGCTTCCTCGCGCTCGAGGTCTCCCCCACCGTGCCCGACCCCGGTGCTCGCCGAAGCGTGGCGCGGCGGACCGCGCCAGGCGAGCCTCGCCCGCTTCCTCGCTCTGTGCACCACCGAGCCGCTGACCGACGAACAGGCCAAGGCCGTCGGCGCACTCGGAGCCCGGTCCGGCCACGACGACATCGTCGACGTCACCGTCGTCGAGGGGGCCGTTCGACGCCACGACGCCGTGGTGACGTCGAACCCCACGCACATCCGCAAGATCGCGGATGCCGTGCGCGCCCGCCTCACCATCGAGACCATCTGACGAGAGGGCGTCGCGAAGGAACGAAGACACGAGGCAGGGACCCGCCAAATCGGCGTGCAATTCGGCCACCGTCATCGAGCTGTCAGGATCGGATCGATTCGGGTAAGGCCGTGCTCCATGAGTTCCGCCATCGACTTGTCCGGCCAGCGGAGCACCCATGCGGCGATGACGCCGTTGAGCGTGCCGACAAGCACGCCGGCGATGATCGCCGCGTCGGCAATTCTGTTGTCGTCGTCGGGTAGGTCAGGAACGGCGAGGGCGTAGAAACGGGCGAAGCTCTCATCATCGAGGCGCCCGTAGGTCCCGCGAAGACTCGGGGTCTGCACGTAGACCTCGTATGCCGCGTGCACCGACTCGGCCGTCGCATCGATGAGGCGGGCGATGGACCGCAACGCCCGGAGGCATCGTTCCACGCCGGACTCGGACGTGTTCTCGGCGATCGCTCCGTCGAAGTGCCGCAACCAGTTGCGTGGATGCTCGAACACCAGCTCGTCCTTGCTCGGGAAGTGGCGGTAGACGGTGCGCCGCGACGTTCCGGCTGCTGCTGCGACGTCGTCCATGGTGACAGCGTCGAATCCGAGGTCGCGGAAGAGCCCGATCGCCGCTTCGGCGATGTCGGCACGGGTTTGTTGGTGACGACGTTCGGTCAGACTCGGCACGACATGCCATTCTGGCACGACGTGCCACAGTTTGTGTAGGATTGGCAAATGAGCACAGCACAACGAGTATTCATCACATACGGCACCGTTGTCTTGATCCTCGGGTTCGGCCTTGGAGCAGTGCTGGGCTTGGTGCGCATGAAAGCACCCGCAGCACGAAGCCTCGCCACGGCACACGTCGAGACCTTGATGCAGGCAGCGATGCCCCTCGGGCTCGCGTTCGCCGTGGGCGCCGTCGGGTTCGACAGCGGCGCGGCGACGGTCGGGGCCTGGCTGCTCGTGATCGGCTCCGCCTTGCAGGCGCTCGGAGTCACCATCAACTGGGTTCAGAACGTCGGCGACCAGTTCGCTGAGCGTTCGCTCGGCTTCTACTCCAACTCGGCCAGCACCTTCGTCGCCATCCCGGGGCTCGCTCTCATCGCGTACGGCATCCTGACCCGCATCTGACCCGTCGGGTCGCCGGGATGGCAGGCAGGCCGGCAGCGGGGCCGTGCGGCGTCGTTCGATTCACTCGACGTGTCCTCTCGGACCACATCAGCGCCCCGAGCCGACGTCCGAAATCCGGTATCGAGAAACGTTCTGTGCAGGAAACGTGCAGCGTGAAACGAACGCCGGAGGCCGGAATTCGCGGCCACCGGCGCTGAGCTGCTCGTTTGTTGTGCCCGGGGCGGGGTTCGAACCCGTACGTACGTTCGTACAAGGGGCTTTAAACTTCACTTCCGCGTCCGTTGCGTCCGGCTCAGTCCATCTGCCCTGCTCACGTCCACCGCCGTTGTCCGCCCGTGTCCGTCTGATCCGGCCAGGCCCGACAGGTACGGCCTGGTCTTGTGCAGGAATCGTGCAGGAGCGGTCCCCCCGTCGGGGCTACCACGCCGCTGGAGACGCGATGGCCAACGAGGAGCCCTCCGAAGCCGTAGCGACATCGGCGCTGTCCAGCCGCCACCTCAACCTTTCGATTCGAACGTGACCGGTTCACCGACGACGAGGCGAGCCGCCGAGGGCGTTAGACCTAGTCCTTGCGCGGCTCGGGGACGACTTCGTGCTGTCCCAGAGCTGCTTCCGCGGCGCGAACCGTTCCGATCGCCGAAACACATTCCGGGCAGTTCGTTTGGAACGCCGCCGACTGTGGACGCAGCTTCCGCTGCTTCAGCGGTAGACCGCACACCGTACGCATGATCGATGTGTCGGCGGCGTGGACGCGACGTTTGGCCCTGTACGCGAGCTTCGTGTAGTCCGTTGAGGGCACGAGCACGGACTGTAGTCCGGTGATCCTGGTCAGCTGACTCGACGCCCATCGCACCTCAGCGAGCACCGTCGCGTGAGTCACCCCGCAGATGAACGGCCGGCGCCACCGCAACCGCGAATTCGGTCCTTTGGCTCTGCCTCCAATCACCAGACCGGTACATCTTGGAGGCATGACCGACACCGTCTCCAAGAGGTCGCCGCAACCGTCCCGCGTCGTGGGTGGACCCTTCTCGTCGCCGCGATCGCGCTCGTTGCCGCCGGGCTCGGCGTCGGCGTTGCCTGAACCGGCCGGTTCAGAATGCGGGGATCACCGACCGTGCTCATCGACGGCCACGACGTCGAAACCTCAAGTCAGCCATCGACGCCAGATACTGAAGGCCGACCGGCCCACAGCACCTGGCCGAGCACCGCCCAACACCGACACAACAGCTCAGTGACTGTGGCGGTGATGGATGTCAGGGAGGTGTTCGTGTTCGTGGCTGAGGACGAGGTGGCGGTGCTGGGTACCGGCGAGGACCTCGATGACATCCGGGCGATGATGCGGATCGCTCGCGTCGATCGGGTGGATGTGCTCGAGGAACTCGTGGGTGTGCAGGTGGGCGTGGCGGCTGGTGGCCACGACGAGGACCCCGACGAGCGAGACACCGAACGCGACCATGGTGGTGGTCGTCAGTCGATCGCCGTTGATCGGCCATGCCAGGAGCGCACCGATGAAGGGCGCGAGCGCGAAGATGACTTGACCACGTGCGGCCCCGACCAGTCGGGCACCGGTGATCCACATCGTGATCGAGACGCCGTATCCGAGTGCGCCGATCGCAAGCGCCGCGAGGATGAACGTCGTGGCGGGAGCATCGTGAAGGACCAGGCCCAGCAGCAGATTGACGGAGCCGGCGACCACCCCTTTGGTGAGGGTGATCTGCGAAGGGCTGTAGCTGTCGAGGCTGGCGGTGATGGCGTTGTCGATCCCCCAGCACACACAGGTGGCCGCGACCAGCACGGCGCCGAACGCGACCCCTGCTTCGGAGGTGCCAGCGAGGATCACTCCGCCGAGCACGACGATGACGATGCCGAGGCTGGCTCGGCGACCGATGTGTTCCTGGAGGAAGACGCGAGCGATCACGGCGGTGGCGACGAGCTCGAGGTTGAGGAACAACGAGACGGTGCCGGCTGGGGTGCGGTCGAGTGCCAGAACGAGCAGGACGGGTGCGAGGCCGCCACCGAAGCCGACAGCCACCAGCAGGCGTGAACGTTGACGCCTGGTGGCCTTCGGGCGTTGTTCTCGGAGGGCGAACGGGGCGACCGCCACCGCTGCGCCGAGGTACAGCAATCCGGCGAGAGTGACTGCGCCGATGTCGTCGACAACAAGTTTGGTTGCCGGTGTAGCCGCACCGAACAGGACGGCTGCGAGGGCGCACCAGGCCCACCCGTTGCGCTGCGTCATGCGTCGGCTGGTGTTGGTCACATTCAAAATCTAGGCAGGGGAGGCGCTCGGACCGCTGCCCGGGTTGCCGCCGTCACAGATGCAGAACTCGTTGCCTTCGGGGTCTGCCATCACGATCCAGTTGTTGCCGTGTTCGTGACAGCTGGTGTCGGTTGCGCGCTGCGCGCCGATACGGGTCAGGCGCTCAGCTTCCGCTTCGATGTCGGCGGCATCGATGTCGATGTGCATCCGGTTCTTGGCGGTCTTGGCGTCGGTGACTTGTTGGAGGAGCAGCTTGGGTCCGTTGCCGCCGCGCGGGTAGAGGGCGACGTAGGCGCCGGCCGAGCCGACGTTGACGTAGTCGAGCGCTGCAGCCCAGAACTCGGCGAGCCTCTGGGGGTCGGTGCAGTCGAGCACGAGACCGAAGTGGTGGCGGTGGCGGTCGCTCATCAGGTCTGGTCCTTCGCGTGTTGGGTCGTGCGGCGCTGGGATCGGCGTAGGAACCGCAGCGGTTCGACGTCACCCGTGAGCGCGAGGCGACGCTCGGGGACGGGATTGGCTGCGAGTTGGCTGTCGTGGCATCGCATCGCTGCCCGTTGCCGGGTGCGTTCAACGGGGAGCCGGACATGGATCTCGTCGTCGGCTCGGCCGACGAAACGGCCGTTGAACTCGGCGTTGAGGGTGTCGGCAACCTGAGCGGAAAGAGTCCATGCGAGCACGGGCAGGTCGAGTCGGTCGGCAACGGCTATTGCTGCGGCGGTTGCGTGGATGTGGTCGGGGTGGCCGGTGATGCCCCCTTCGTCGAACACCAGCAGTAGATCGATGCCACTCGCTAACCGTTGGATGGCTGTGGCGAGGAGCCCGATGTCGAGAGTGGACAGTCCTCCGTCGGGATGGTCGAACTGGTGGACTGCGTTGATGCCGAGCGCAGTGGCCGCCGCCGCCAGCTCACCGCACCGCACTCCGGCAAGATCGCGAACCGACGCCCCAAGTGTGGATGCCTCGCCACGCGTCAGGCAGACGAGATCGATCGATGCACCTTGGTCGATGAGGGTCGAGATGATCGCTCCGAGGCCGAAGCTCTCGTCGTCGGGATGGGCGCACACCGCGAGAACGTTTCGTGCGACCGGCATGACCTCATCAGTGATCATCGTGCTCAGAACGTGATCGTCTTGTCGGCCCAGAGTGTCCAGTCGGTGACCTCGTCGAGGCTGGACCGGCGGGCGTCCGGGATGAGCATCTCCGGCGGTGATCCCGCGGGCATCCATGCAGCTGCCGCAGAGCCCGATCTCGGCGCCGTGGTGGGCGGCGGAGGTGAGCATGCGGTCGAGGTGGTAGTAGCCGTTGGGGAGTTGCTGGTTGGCGATCGCGCAGCCGACCGCGTCGCCGAAGCAGAAGATCCTCACGGTGACGTCGTCGCGTTTGGCGAGGTTGCCGGCGAGGCGGAGGCCGTTGTAGGCGCGTTCGTCGCCGTAGGCGGGGCCTTGCAGGATGACCAGAACGTTCATGACGTGATCTCCTCGGTAGAGCTGGACTCGATCGGGAGGCGGGCGTTGCGCCATTCGGGGAAGCCGTCCTCGAGGCGGCGGGCGTGGCGCCCGCGTCGGCGCAGGAGTTGGACGGCTTCGTCGGCGAACACGCAGTACGGGCCGCGGCAGTAGGCGACGACATCGACATCGGCGGGCAGGTTGCGCAGCCGGCGAGCGAGTTGTTCGATCGGGATCGAGACCGCGCCGGCGATGTGGCCGGCGGCGTACTCGGCGTCTGGGCGGACGTCGATGACGATCACGTCGCCATCGACGAGACGCCGGGCGAGATCCGTCGCGACGGATCTGTTCGAGGTCATCGCGGTGACCGAGGTAGGCGCTGGCGAGATCGTCGATCGCGTCGTGGTGAGTGACGGCGACCGATCGCAGCGAAGTCCACAACGCGGCGACCTGTTCCGATGCGAGCCGGTAGTAGATGCGGTTGCCGTCGCGGCGGGTGGTGACGAGACCGACGGTGGCGAGGGTGCGGAGGTGGAACGACGTGTTGGCGACGCTCTGGTCGATCTCGTTGGCGAGCTCGTCGACGTGTCGTTCGCCCTGGGCGAGCACGTCGATCGAGTTCGGCCCGGCGACCGTTGCCGAGCGCCTTTGCGACCTCGGCGAACCCGTCGAACAGTGCGTCCTTCTTGCCTCGGTCTGCCCACTGCCACCTCCATGTTCAAAGATCCACTTGACAAGATAGCGTCATCGCCGCGACTATTCAAGTTGTTCTTTGAGGAGGCAGTGTGCGTGTTCATGAGTTCGTCGACGAGGGCCTCGGTCATTCGTCGTATGTGATCGACCTCGGCGACGGCACTGCAGCGGTCGTCGATCCGCCCCGGTTCCCCGATCGCCCAGGAGCGCCTCGTCGAATCGCTCGGGCTTCGGCTCGTGTGGACGTTGGACACGCATTCGCACGCCGACTATGTGACGGGCAGCCCGGCGTTGGCCGCCCGGTCCGGGGCGACGTTCATCGCTCCGGCCGCCTCGCATCTCGAGTCGCCGCACCGGCCTGTTCACGATCGCGAGCACGTCGCCCTCGCCGAGGGCGTGGAACTGGTGGCGCTGGCGACGCCGGGTCACACGCCCGACCATCACGCCTACCTCCTGGTCGAGGATGGCGCGCCGGTCGCGCTGTTCTCCGGTGGTTCGCTGATGGTCGGCACGGTCGGGACGAACCGACCTGTGCGGTCCGGACCTCGCCGTGCCGCTCGCCCACGAGATGTTCACGGCGCTGCGACGCTTCGATGAGTTGCCCGACGAGCTCGCCGGTGTACCCGACGCATGGGGCCGGGTCGTTCTGCTCGGCGCCGGGTGCGTCGCAGCGCACCTCCACCCTCGAGCACGAACGCGACACCAACCCGCTGTTCTCGATCACCGACGAGAGTCTGTTCGTCGAGCGGCTGGTCGCCGGGTTCGGCACGTTCCCCACGTACTTCGCTCGGCTGCCCGAGGTGAACCGGCTCGGTCCGGTCCGCTACGACACGCTGCCCCAACTCGCCGCCCTCGACCCTGACGACGTCGAGCGGCACCTCGCCGCCGGAGCTGTCCTGGTCGATGCACGCCCGGTCGCCGCATTCGCCGCGGGGCACGTGCCGGGGTCGTTGTCGAACACCCTGCGCCCGGTGTTCGCGAGTTGGCTCGGCTGGCTCGTCGAAGCGGGTCGGCCGGTCGTGTTCGTTCTCGACGAGGGTCAGGACCGCGACGATCTCGTTCGTCAGTGTCTCGACGTCGGCCATGAGCACCTGCTCGGTGAGCTCGCCGGTGGCATCGACGCGTGGACTGCCTCCGGACGTGCGGTCGCCACGATCCCGCTCGTCGACCCCGCAGGCGATGACCGGCCACGTGATCGATGTCCGCCAAGCCAACGAGTACGTCTCCGGACACGTGCCCGGGGCGATCAACATCGAGCTCGGCGCCGTCGCCCACGCCGATCTCGCCGGCCGGACCGGTGACCGTGATGTGTGGCCATGGTGAACGGGCGATGACCGGCGCCAGCATCCTCGCCGCGGCCGGACGCGATGACGTCGCTGGTGCTCGACGGTGGACCCGATACCTGGTCGACCGCGACCGGTCGACCGTTGGAGACGGGTCGATGAGCGCCCCCACGACCGACGCACCGTTGCGGCTCGGCCTCAAGGAGAACCTCGGCCAGTTCGCGCTGCTCGTCGGCGTCAACGCGCTCGTCGGCGGGATGATCGGCCAGGAACGCACCGTGCTCCCGCTGCTCGCCAAGCAGGAGTTCGGGCTCACCGCGTTCACCGCGACGCTCACGTTCATCGTCGCCTTCGGCGCCGTCAAGGCGGCGACGAACTTCTTCGCCGGCACCCTGTCCGACCGCTACGGCCGCAAGCCGGTGCTGGTCGCCGGGTGGATCATCGCCCTCCCGATCCCGCTGCTGCTGATCTGGGCGCCGACTTGGGGATGGGTGATCTTCGCCAACGTCCTGCTCGGCGTCAACCAAGGCCTCACCTGGTCGACGACGGTGATCATGAAGATCGACCTCGTCGGCCCCGCCCGGCGCGGATTCGCGATGGGCTTCAACGAAGCCGCCGGCTACGGCGCCGTCGCCGTCACCGCGCTCGCCACCGGCTACATCGCCGCAACGCTGGGGGCTTCGCCCCGAGCCGTTCTTCCTCGGCATCGCCTACGCCGGCCTCGGCCTCGGCCTGTCGGTGTTCTTCGTCCGCGAGACCCACGACCACGCCCGCCACGAAGCCGCCAACCACGTCGCCACCAGCGACGCCCACCACCAGGACCTCACCACCGGGCAGATCTTCCGCCTCACCTCGTTCACCGACAAAGCACTCTCGTCGTGCTCACAGGCCGGGCTGGTCAACAACCTGAACGACGGGCTCGCCTGGGGCCTGTTCCCGATCTTCTTCGCCGCCTCCGGCCTGTCGATCGGACGCATCGGCATCCTCGCCGCGCTCTACCCCGCGGTGTGGGGACTCGGCCAGCTCGTACACCGGCGCGCCTGTCCGACCGCATCGGACGCAAACCGCTCATCGTCGGCGGCATGCTCACCCAGGCGGTCGCGATCGCCTGGATCGCCGCCACCGGCAGCTTCGCTGCCTGGGCGCTCGGGGCGATGGTCCTCGGCGCCGGCACCGCGATGGTCTACCCCACCCTGCTCGCCGCGATCGGCGACGTCGCCCACCCCGCCTGGCGGGCCCGCTCGGTCGGCATCTACCGGCTGTGGCGCGACGGCGGCTTCGCCGTCGGCGCGCTGCTCGCCGGCATCCTCGCCGACCTGATCTCGATCCCCGCCGCCATCTACGCCGTCGCCGCCCTCACCGCGCTCTCCGGCCTGGTCGTCGCGGTGCGCATGTACGAAACGCACCCGCAATGAACAACGAGCCCGGTGACCGGCGGTCGATCGACGAGATCCTTGCCGATGCCCGCGCCAAGCTCGATCGCGTCGAACCGGCACAGCTCGCCGACGAACACGCCAGCGGCGCGCTGATCGTCGACATCCGCCCGGTCGAGCAACGTTCAAGAGACGGTGCACTCCCCGCAGCGGTCGTCATCGATCGCAACGTGCTGGAGTGGCGGCTCGATCCATCCTGCGAGCACCACATCGCCGAGGTCGTCGACTACGACACGCGCATCGTGATCGTCTGCAACGAGGGCTACCAATCGAGCCTCGCCGCTGCCCACCTCCGAGCCGTGGGGCTGCATCGGGCCACCGATCTGATCGGCGGCTTCCAAGCGTGGCTCACACTCACCGCCGGCGAGATGCGCTGACCGGCCAAGCACCAGTTCCGAGGACGACTCCTCGTCGGCCGCCTCTCGGTCATCGCTGATCTGCTCGACTGCGCACGACACCGACTCGGAGCCCGTCGACGAGTTCGTCGAGACCGGCGCCGCCAGGCATTCTTGGCGCGTGCCCGCAGCTCGACGCCGACCTCGTGCACGACCAAGGACGCCACCGCCTGCGTCAGCTGCAGCCTGGCTCGTCGACCGGCAGAGACCAGTTCAGCGACTGCCGGCGCGTCGTCGTGCCACAGCTCGTCGACGACCATGTCGGCGAACGCGCTCGCCTGGACGTGTGCACCCGCGGCAAGTCCTGCGGCCATGCGGATGGCCGCGAGCGGTTCGACACCCGCGCCGATCGCGTCACCGACGAGGGAAAGCAACGCGGGCGCACGAACGTGCCACGTCTCACCAGCGGGGTCGCCGGCGTGGATCAACCCAGCCTCGATCGCGACCGCCAGGGTGTCGTTGTCCGCCAACGCTGGAACGGCCTCGACCAGCTCGGTCGTTGCGTACGACACCGCCCCTTGGTCGATCACCGCCGCGTTCGACCCACCGAGGATGTCGTCGAGCGAGCGGCCCGACGCTGACGCCCCGCACAGGTCACGGATTGCTGCCAACGAGTAGCCACGCTCCTGCAAGCGCGCGATCAGCTCCAGCCGCTGGCGATGAGACTCGTCGTAGCGGCCCACCCGTCCCTGCTTGCGTGGCGGCTCAATCAGACCGAGCGTGCGGTACTCCCGCACCGTTCGCGTCGGCACCCCGACCATTGCGGCCAGCTCGTCGATCGACCACGACTTCGACAGATCACTAGACATTGCCGGTATTTACCGTTACGGTCATGACCGTGAGTATTGCCCATGGAATCCCGACCGTCAACCATCCCCCCGAACTCGACACGGTCCTCGAGCACCTGCGTCGACAGTTTCACCTGCCCGACCTGCGCCTCGACGGGCCACCCGTGCGCTTGAGCGGCGGTTTCTGGGCGGAGATGTGGACCATCTCCCTCAACGCCCCCGATCGCAGCGGGCTGCCCAGCCGCGTCGTGCTCCGCCTCGCCCCCGACGCCGACCTCGCCGCCTGGGAAACCACTCTCCAGGCATCCGTGGCCGAACAGGGCTACCCCACGCCAGCCGTGCGTGCCTCGGACTTCACCCCATCGGCAGGCATGCGCGCGTGGTGCGTCATGGACCACGCCGACGGGGCACCAATCCTCGGTGGACTCAGCGGCCTGCGTGCCCTCGCTGCGCTCCCCCGTATCGCGACCGGGCTCCCTAACACGCTCGCACACGCCGCAGCCGACCTCCACCGACTCGACCCCGAACCAATCGAAGCCGCACTCGCCCAAATGACCGACAGAGCCGTCGGCGTCGACGGGCTCCTCGACCACTACCTGACACGTGCCCGCGAACTCAAGGACGCGCATCTACGACGCGCCCTCGAAGGGCTCGCCCGGTCCCAGCCCGACCCGAAGCTGCGGGTGGTCTGTCACGGCGATCTCCACCCCTTCAACATCCTCATCAACAACGATCGGATGACGGTGCTCGACTGGACTGCCGGGCAGGTCGCCCATCCAGCGTACGACCTCGCGTTCACCCACATGCTCCTGGCCAACCCGCCCCTCGACGCCCCCAAACCACTCCGGCCGATCATCAACGCCGCAGCCCGCCGCATCGCCAACCGCTTCATCGCCACCTACCGCAAGATCGGCCCACACCCGGTCGATCCGGCCACCTTCGATTGGTACCGCAACCTGCAGGGCTGCAGGGTCCTGACCGACCTCGCCGGATGGCGCGCCGCCGGGGAACTCGACGCTCACCGCGGCCACCCTTGGCTCACCATCGAGCCAACCCTGCAAGTACTCGTCGAGCACTGAGGTCGAAGGCCGCCGGCGTTCGAAGGGACGACCGACCGATCAGTACCGCGAACGCTGTGAGCGTCCCGTCTCGGTTGACGAGCATGACCGGCTGGTCGGCCCAACTCGCTGTGTCGCCGCCCATCCCTGGAGCGTCGCCGGGCATGCCCGGCAACGCCAGTCCGGCGGCGTCGGGGCGTTCCGTGAGCAGTCGTTGGATCGCCTCAGCCGGTACGTGTCCCTCGATCGCGTAGCCGTCGACGATGCCCGTGTGGCACGACGCGGCGTTGTCGGGAATGCCTTGGGATGTGCGGAACTCGGCGCGGCCTGAATCCTCGGTCACGTCGACCGTGGCACCATTCGATTGCAGGTACACGACCCACGCTGAGCAGCAGCTTCAACCAGGGTCACGGCGGACCGCGAATGACAGACCCGCCAGCGCACCGCCGGTCCCGGCTGACGCAGGCGGTGCCGATACGGTTCCGCCGTCGGTGCTCGAGCAGCCTGCGAACACCCCGGCCAGCGCGACCATGCCGGCGCCGAGTGTGGCGCAGAACTGGCGTCGTCCGATCGTGCTCATTGCCCGGTCACCGTAGTCGGCGTGTCCCGTCGGGCGTCGGCGCGTGTGCCGTGGGCGGGTCGGCGCAGCAACCGGAGGCCGTTGGCGATGACGACGAGGCTGGCGCCCATGTCGGCGAGCACCGCGATCCACAGCGAGGCGGTCCCGGCGAGTGTGAGGACGAGGAAGATGACCTTGACACCGAGGGCGATGCTGATGTTCTGCCAGAGCACGTGTGCGGTGTGGGTGGAGATGCGGATGGTCTCGGCGATCTTGCGTGGGTCGTCGTCCATCAGCGCGATGTCGGCGGTCTCGATCGCGGTGTCGGTGCCGGCGGCGCCCATTGCGATCCCGAGGTCCGCTTTGGCGAGCGCAGGGGCGTCGTTGACGCCGTCGCCGACCATCCCGACGGGCCCGGCGGTGGCGACGAGCTCGGTGATGATGCGCAGTTTGTCGTCGGGCAGCAGATCGCCGCGGGCGTCGTCGATGCCTGCCTGGTGGGCGATCGCGGTTGCGGTCCGTTGGTTGTCGCCGGTGAGCATGATCGTGGTCACACCCAAGGCCTTGAGGTCGTCGACAGCTTGGCGGCTGTTCGGGCGGAGCGTGTCGGCGACGGCGAGTACGGCGATCGGGTGCGCGTTCATGAGCACGATCGCGGTCTTGGCTTCGTTCTCCAGCCGTTCCAGGATCGCTTCGAGTTCGGGCCCGCACATCCCGGTCTCTTCGGCGAGGCGGTGGTTGCCCAACGTGTACACGGTGCCGGCGATGCTGGCGCGCACACCGCGACCGGTGATCGCTTCGAACCCCTCGGCGGTGTCGAGCGGGCCGTGGTAGGCGGTGACGATCGCGTGCGCCACCGGGTGCTCGGAAAGCGCTTCGATCGACGCCGTGATCCGCAGCACCTCGTCGTCAGTCAGTTCGCCGAGGTTGACGAGGTCGGTGAGCACCGGGGTGCCGTGAGTCAAGGTGCCGGTCTTGTCGAGCGCAACGGTGCGGATCTTGCGGGCGTTCTCGAGGTGCACACCGCCTTTGATCAAGATGCCGCGCCGGGCCGCGCCACCGAGCCCGGACACCACGGTCACCGGAGTAGAAATCACCAATGCGCACGGGCAGGCGAGCACGAGCAGCACCAGTGCCCGGTAGAACCAGTCGTGGAAGCTGCCATGCCCGGTGACCACCGGGACGACGGCCACGATGATCGCCATCGCGAACACCGCCGGTGTGTAAATCGCGGCGAAGCGGTCGACGAAACGCTGCGCAGGGGCCTTGTCGGCTTGGGCTTCCTGGATCGAACGGGCGATCCGATCGAGTGTGCCTTCGCCCTTGGCAGCGGTGACGGTGATCTCCAGGGTGCCGCGCTCGTTGATCGTGCCGGCGAACACCGGATCACCGACCGCTTTCGACACGGGGATCGATTCTCCGGTGATCGGTGCCTGGTTCACCGAACTCGCCCCGGAGGTGACGCGTCCGTCGAGGGCGATGCGTTCGCCCGGCTTGACCAGGATCACCGCGTCCAACGGCACTTCCCCGGTCGCAACGGTGACCCAGCCACCGTCGCGTCGCATGCTCGCCGTCTCGGGAGCGAGACCGACGAGTGAACGGATCGCGTTGCGGGCCCGTTCCAAGCTCAGTGCCTCGATGAGTTCGGCCACACCGAACAGCCAGATGACCACCGCTGCTTCGGGCCACTGCCCGATCGCGATCGCGCCGATGACCGCGACGGACATCAACAGGCTCATCGTCATCCGCAACGAGCGCAGCGCCTGGAACCCCTTGCGTAGCGTGTCACGACCACCGAGCGCGATCGCCGCAAGTGCCAGCACCGCGACCAGCAACGACTGCTCGTCGGCACCGGCGATCACCGCGACCTCGGAGCCCACGGCCAGCACACCGGCGCCGACGGTGACGACGATCGAGCGGCGCGACAGGCTCCGCGACAGCTCCGCGCCCTCGGCTTCGACGACGACACTGGGCCGCATCCCCAACTCGCGAATCGCCGCCTCGATCGGCGCCGGTGACGCCAGTTCGTGACGGACACGCACCCGCCGGCCGACCAGATCGAACTCCAACGACCGCACCCCGGGCAGCGGTGTCAGTACGGCCCGCAGATCGTTCTCCTCAGTCGCGCAGTCGAGCTCCTCGACCCGGTAGGTGACCACACCGACACCCGTTGACGGTCCCGCCAACGGCGCCGCCATCGACGGTGCCACACAACACTCGTCGGCGTCCACGGTCGAAGTCGCCGGAGGATGGTCGTGATCATGCTCAGCCGACACGACGACCGCCTTCCACACCTGAGCCGGCGATCGGCCCGGTTGCGTCCGACACCATGACCTGATGGCGCACATGGTCAGCAGAGAGATCCAACAGCATTCGCACATGCGCATCGGCGAGCCGGTAATGGATACGGCGGCCATCGCGGCGAGTACGCACCACATCGGCAGCACGCAGCAACCGCATTGCCTGACTCACCACGTTCTCCGCCACACCGGCAACACGAGCCAGGTCGCACACGCACAGCTCTCCCGCCTCCAACAGCGCATGCAAGATCGCCAGACGGGTCGGATCCCCCAGCAACCGGAACAGCTCGGCCGCGTCGACGTGCGCCTCGCGGCCGGACAGCCGATCCTGTAACGCCTCCAGCGGTGCCGTCGGCTCGTCACAGTGCGACGGACACACATCGAGATCCACAACCGAAGCCTTGCGCGCAGCAGCCATGTCCGGCACTATATCTGTGCAGCTGAACAGATAACAAGACAACATCGGAAGGACATCGACTGTGGACATCGCCGCACTCGCCCTCTATCTCCTCTGGGCGTGGCTCGCGTTCGGGTGGCGGACCATCGACCAACGGCGCCGCACCGGCGACAGCGGACTCCGCCTCCAGGCCCAGCCCAACACTCCCCAGTGGTGGGCCAAGATCGGGTTCGGCATCGCGATCCTCGTCGGCTTCGCCGCCCCCATCGCCGCCGTCGTCGGACTCGGCAACATCGCGGCACTCGACGCCACATGGCTACACATCGCCGGGGCCGTCGTGACCGTCGCAGGCATCGCGCTCACCGTCGCCGCTCAATACTCGATGGGCGCATCGTGGCGAATCGGCGTCGACCCCCAAGAACGCACCGACCTCGTCACCGATGGAGCCTTCGGCCTAGCACGAAACCCGATCTTCACCGCCATGCTCGTCACGGCCACGGGACTCGCAATGATGATCCCCAACATCATCAGCCTCGTTGGCCTCGCGGCGCTCGTCGCTGCCCTCGAGATCCAAGTCCGACTCGTCGAAGAGCCATACCTCGTCCGCACCCACGGCGATCAGTACCGGGCCTACGCGCAGAGAGTCGGACGATTCGCCCCTGGCATCGGCCACATCGACTGACCGCATCGAGTCATCACGTCCCTTGCGAGCTCACGATGGGGAGGTGCGCCTTCCGGAGCGTCGCGCCAGGCGGGCTGGGCGACTTCGCCGATCGCGGCGAGCCCGGCTGACGTCACGGTCGTGTCGTGGTCAGCGCCTCGAGTCGGGTGCGGTAGTCGTCGGGTTCGATCTCGCCGCGGGCGAGGCGTTCAGCGAGGATCTGCTGCGCGCTCGGCGCAGGCGGGGCAGTCGGGCCGGTCGCAACCGCGTGCTGCTGGGGGCCCGTGCGTCGGAGCAACGCAACGCCGAGCCAGATCAGGGTGCCGAACACCAGCAGCATCATGATGGTCATGGGGATCCAGCCCCAGCCGAATCCGTCGTGCATGTCGTTGTTCCAGTTGCCGTGCATCATGGTCTCCATTCGTCGTGTCTGCAGTGCACGGTATGGCGAACGGTGTCAGCTTGGTCGGTGGCGCCGCAATCGGCAGACCGACTCCATGTGTCCTCCACATGATCTCCACATCGACCCGGCATCGTGTGCCGCTTACGGTGGCCCGTGCCGTCCAAGGCCGAGCCCGACATCGAGGAGAGTGGCGCTGGTGCGAGTGTGGTCGAGACGTGAGATGTTGATCGCCAGCGCTGGTGCAGTGCTGCTCACTGCGTGCGGATCGGGCGCATCGAAGGCGACGCCGACGACGATCTCGGGTGCGCTCGTCGGCTCGGACGATCCGTCGGTCGAGCGGCGTGACGCGCAGCGCCGCCGCGGCGGTGCCAGCACGGTCACGGCGACGGTGACGGCGTCGCCGGTGTCGGTGAACATCGGCGGGCGAGACGTGTCGACGTGGGCGTTCGGCGACCGTCCCGGCTCGGGTGGGATCCGTGCCACGGCTGGGGATCTGATCGACGCGACGTTCGTGAACAACTTGACGTCGGGGAACACGGTCCACTGGCACGGCATCGCGTTGCGGAACGACATGGATGGTGTGCATGACTTGACGCAGCCGATGGTGGAGCCAGGCTCGTCGTTCCGGTATCGGTTCACGGCTCCCGATCCGGGTTCGTATTGGTTCCATCCGCACATGGGCCTCGAGCTGGACCGTGGGCTGTACGCGCCGTTGATCATCGAGGATCCGAACGAACCCGTCGCGTACGACGTCGACGTCACGCTGATGCTCGACGACTGGCTCGATGGCTATGGACGCACCGCCGAGGATGTTCTTCTCGAGTTGCAGCAGTCCGGCGGTCACTCCGGGCACGGTGGCCACATGGGCGGTTCGAGCGACACCAACGGTTCCACGGGGATGGGCGGAATGGGCGGCTCCGGTGGCATGGGTTCGATGATGAATGGTGGGCTGGTCGGTGACGTGTCGTACCCGCTGCACCTCATCAACGGTCGCGCTCCGAGTGAACGTGACACCATCGACGCGAAGGCGGGTCAGCGGGTCCGCATTCGGCTGATCAACGCGGGGTCGGATACCGCGTACCGGGTCGTGGTCGGCGGTCACCGGCTGACCGTCACTCATGCGGACGGGTTCCCAGTCGAGCCGGTGGAGGTGGACAACGTGCTGCTCGGGATGGGCGAACGGTACGACGTCATGATCACCGCCGGCGACGGAGCATTCCCGATCGTGGCGGTGCCCGAGGGCAAGCAGGATCCGGCCGGCGAGGCGGTGCTGCGGACCAGCACCAGCAGCACCGCACCAGCGACGGGTTCGCGGCCGACCGAGCTCGACGGCCGCACTCTCGAGTACGCCGACCTCGAGGCAACCTCAGCGGCGCGGTTGGTGTCACGCGCACCGGACCGGACCATTGAGGTGCACCTCACGGCCAGCATGTCCGGCTACACGCATGGCATCGACGGGCGCAGCTTCCCCGACACGACACCGATCACGGTCGCCGAAGGCGAGCGAGTGCGGATGCGAGTGGTGAACGACACGATGATGTTCCACCCGATCCACCTCCACGGTCACACGTTTCAGATGGTCGGCGCCGGCAGTGCTCGCAAGGACACCCTCAACGTGTTGTCGATGACTGCCGCCGAGTTCGACATCGAGGCTGACAACCCGGGCCAGTGGATGCTCCACTGCCACAACACGTACCACCTCGAGACCGGTATGGCGACGGTGTTCTCCTACCGCGACTGACTGAGCGGGTCGCTGTCAGTCGCGGAAGTCGCCGGTCACGGCCAGGTCGAGGACCGAGGTGGTGCCGTCGGCGTACTGCACCGGCACGTGGAGCGTCATGTCGTGGGCGCCGTCCATGCCCGGGTGCATCGACAGCTCGAAGGTCAGTTCGGTGGACTGGTCAGGCTGGAGTGTGGTCGCGCCGTTGTAGATGAGGGCGCCTGGGCAGCAGCCTTCCTTGATCTCGACGTGAGGAGTGCCGAGGGTGACGGCTTGGGTGCCGGTGTTCTGGAACGTCCAGTTGGGTCGCACAGCGACGTTCAGCGCGACGCGTCCGAGGGACCACAGGCTGGGAGAGGCGGTGACCCCGTCGACTTCGGCGACGCCGCTGCCGGCGCCGGGTGTGGCGATGATCGGCATGCCCATCGAGTTCGTCTCACCGGTGCGCGTCGCCGTCGTGTCGGCTGATGATCCGCCGCTGGTGAGGGCGAACACGGTGATGACCGCGACGACCGTGAGGGTGCCGATACCGAGGATCCAGTGATTGCGGTGGGCGCGCCGGCGCTCGGCGCGGCGGGTAGTGGTGTTGGTCATGACGATTCTCCAGAGCTGAACAGTGATGAGGGTGGTCCGTATTGATCAATGATCGAGATGCGTACATCGACGATCGGCACGCCGGCGGCGAGTTGCTCACGGGCGGTTGCGGTCTCGTTGCCGCAGACCGCACACCCGGAGGCGTGGGCGTCCCAGGCTCCGGTGGCGGTCATGTAGCAGTCGGCGAGGTTGCGGTGGCCGAGGCTGTGGTCGCAGCCGCAGTAGCAGGGGATCTGGGCGAGGTCGGTGAGGTGGTCGGCGGCGTAGTGGTAGTCGGCGGCGATGGCCGGCGTGACGGTCGACAGGTCGACCGTCACGACCGGCGACGCGGCCATCGCATCGGGGGCGTCGGGCCCGCTGGCACCGCGGATCAGTCCGACGATGCCGAGCCCGATCAGTGCAAGCACTGCGAGCTCGAACCCGACGATCTTCAACCACGGTCGGGAGTTCATCGCGGTCCCGCCGAGATGTGTTCGTCGTGGTTGACGTGCTCGGTCTGAGGAGGCGCTGATGCCGGACTTGGGTTGGCGCATCAGCATCCACATCACGGCACCCATCACCAGGGGGCAGATCAACAGGGCGAGACTGACGCCGGCGAGGGCGGCGCCGCCGTTACCGGCGACGAGGAACCACACTGCGAGTCCGACGGCCGCAACGACACAGATGAGGTGGTGGCGGTGGTTCATGACCCTGTCCCCCCGTGATGCGCCTCGTGGTTCGACTGCCCTTGGGTGGGCGCGGTCGTCATCGAGCCGGCCATTGCGGCGTGGGCCTGGTCGCACTGGGCGAGGACGTCGTCGTCGACGGTGCCCTTCATCATCTGGTGCATCATCGAGTGCATTGCCGACATGTCGGTCGAGCCCATCATGGTGGCCATCCCGGTCGAGTCGCCGGTCATCATCGAGCCCATGTCGGGCATCTGACTCATCGGCATCGAGACCGTGGTCGGGGTGGTTCGGTCGGTGCCGCTGGCGGCGGAGTTACCCGCGAACGCCAGTCCGAGCACCAGCCCTGTCGTGACCACTGCAGCGCCGATGGCACCGAGTGTTCGAGTTCGTGGCTTCATGGTTGCCTCCTTGACGAGGACCATGGTGCGCTGCAGGTGTGGAGGGCGAGATGGAGACGAAGTGCACTCCGCGCGATTTCGGCGCCCGCCCGCGACGCCTACTCGGCAGGTGCCGCCGAAATCGCGACAGTCAGCCGCGCTCCCCGCCCGGCACGTTGCCAACGGTGACCGTGCCCTGGTGCACGGCGACCAGCTCAGCGACGACGGCGAGACCGATGCCGCTGCCGCTGGCCTTGTCGCCGTTCACGCCACGCCAGAACCGTTCGAACACGTGCGGCAGGTCCTGTGCGGGGATTCCGGGGCCGTTGTCGACGACCTCGAGCGTCGCGGTTGCTCCGTCCGAACGGGTGCGGATGGTGATCGCACCGCCCGCGGGGGTGAACTTGATCGCGTTCGCGAGCAGGTTGACCGCGATCTGGTGCAACCGGTCGGCGTCACCGATCACCACGGCCGGATCGGTATCGGCCGTCAGGGTGGTGCCGCGGTCGTCGGCCAAGGGCTGCAGCAGGTCGGCGGCGGATGCCGCGACGTCGGCGAGATCGACGCGATCGGTGCGGGGTCGCAGGCCGGCTGCTTCGGCGGCAGCGAGCGTTTCCAGGTCACCGACGAGTCGGCGCAGGCGGGTGACCTCGTCGTTGAGCGAACCGAGGATCTCGGGGGTCGGCTGGTCGACTCCGTCGAGGAGTGCCTCGGTCGACCCCTGCAGAATCGCGAGTGGTGTGCGCAGTTCGTGGGCGACGTCGGCGACGAGGTTGCGGCGGAGCCGGTCCTCGCGGTCGAGGTGGTCGGCCATCCCGTTGAACGCCTCGGCGAGGGTGCGCAACTCGCCGGGGCCATCGGTGTCGACCCGAGTGTCGCGACGCCCGGCGGCCAGATCGCCTGCGGCGGTGGTGAGCGCGGTGACCGGTCGGGTGACACGCACCGAGACGTACAGCGCGACGACGAGGGCTACACCGGCAGCGATCAGTACCCCGAGGATCGCTGTGCGAGCGAGCGCGTCGCGGACGTGGCGTTCGGCTTCCATGGCCTGGGTCGGGAATCGCAGCATCACGGCTCCGACGTTCTTGCCGTCGACGACGACGGCGGCCGAGACGGGATCGCCGCGGGGTGTGTCCACGGCGGCCATGCCGTGCATCTGCATCATCATCGATGCCAGCGCGTCGGTCGGCGCTGCGACCACTTCGCCGTTGGCGTCGACGATGGTCAGTGTCGCTTGGCTTCTCGCGGCGACCGCCGCCGCACCGGCCAGGTCTGCAGTCGCCCAGCCGTCGGCGCGCTGGTAGGCGTCGCCGGCTGCGATCGCCGTCGCGGTGAGGTCGTCTTTCCGCTGGCGGTCGGTGAGCCCGGAGACCTCGTTGCGTGCCGACAGCATCGTCAGCGCGGCGAACACTGCGACCGCCGAGAGGGCGACGGTCAGGAAAGCCAGGGCGAGTCGGACACCGAGCGGGCCGAGCAGCGGACGACGTGCCACCGTTAGGCTCGGTCCCGCGACAGGCCGAGCCGATACCCGGCACCGATCACCGTCTCCACCACTGTCGGATCGTGCGGATCCGGCTCGATCTTGCGGCGCAGGTTCTTGATGTGCGAATCGACCGTGCGCTCGTAGCCGTCGAACTCGTATCCACGAACGCGGTTGACCAACTCACTGCGCGAGAACACCCGACCCGGCGACGACGCCAACACCGTCAGCAGCGACCACTCCGTCGGCGTCAGCTCCACGACGGTTCCGGAAACGGTCGCCTCGTGCCGCACCTCATCGATGACGAGCTCCCCGCCACCGAACGAACTGACGGACGTGTCGACGGACGTCACAGCGCTGCGACGGAGCACGGCCTGCACGCGCAGCACCAGTTCCCGCGGGGAGAACGGCTTGGTCAAATAGTCGTCAGCACCGAGCTCGAGACCACGGATGCGATCCGCCTCGCCCGACTTCGCGGTCAGCATCACGATCGGGAGACGACCGGCGAATTCCGTCGCGATCGTCTCGCCGGCGACGTCGGGCAGGTTCAGGTCGAGCACAAGCAGATCGATCCCACCGCGTTCGAGGATCGACATCGCCTCAGCACCCGAACCAGTGGTAACCACCGCGAGGTCCTCGCGTTCGAGATAGCGGCGCACGAGGTCGCGGATCTTCACCTCGTCCTCGACTACCAGCACGGTCACGCTCACGAATCGACTCTACGACGCGCTCGTTGCGACCGGGGCATGAGTCACGTGCGAAACCAGACGGCCTGCACCAGGCCTCCACACGATCTGCACACCGGATCGCCACAGTGTTCGAACAGCCGGGCGCAGACGCGTACCCGGACCGAGACCGAAGAAGGCCATCCAATGACGCACACACTCCGCCTCCCGCTGATCGCCGGCATCGTGGCAATCACCACGCTCGTCGCCGCATGTGGCGAGACCCGTCAGTCCAGCTCTGACGCTGCCAGCGATTCGGCCGCGGCGCCGGCCGGGGCGAGGGCCGTCGACGTCGCCATGGAGGACATCAAGTTCGACCAGACAACGCTGACCGTCAAGACCGGCGAGACCATCGACTTCCGGTTCACCAACACCGGCCAGATCCCCCACGACGCCTTCATCGGCGACGTCGCTGCCCAGATGGAACACGACGACGAGATGGCACACATGGGCGAGGCATCGACCCACTCGATGGGCGAAGCCGCAGTCACGGTGCAGCCTGGCGCCGCCGGCCAGCTCTCCTACACCTTCATCGAACCCGGTACCTACGAGGTCGGCTGTCATCAGCCTGGCCACTACGGAGCGGGCATGAAGATCGAGGTCACCGTCGAGTAGGGGTGGCACCTCGTCACACCGACCCTTGACACTATACCCCCAGGGGGTATAGTTGGATCATGAGCGCCACCCCTATGCACGGGCATCCGACAGGAGCGGACGCGACCCACTCCGACCACGATCACCACTCCGGCGGCCACCACCACGACGCGCACACCGCACCTGGCGGACATGCCGGGCACGACAAGCACGCCGGCCACGACCCGGAGACGTTCCGCCGGCGGTTCTGGCTGACCCTGCTGATCTCGATCCCGGTCATCGCCACCAGCGAGATGATCATGGACTGGTTCGGCTACGAGCTCGCCGGTGTCGCCTGGGTCGGCCCGGTGCTCGGCACGTTCGTGTTCCTCTGGGGCGGCTGGCCGTTCCTCAAGGGCGCCGTCGACGAAGTCCGAGACCGGGCGCCCGGGATGATGCTGCTGATCGCGATGGCGATCACGGTCGCGTGGGCATCGTCGATGGCGTCGAGCCTCGGCTGGTTCGACCTCGAGTTCTGGTGGGAACTGGCCGCGCTGGTCACGATCATGCTGCTCGGCCACTGGCAGGAGATGAAGGCGATCGGCCAAGCACAGGGTGCGCTCGCTGCCCTTGCAGCGCTGCTCCCCGACGAAGCCGAGGTGATCGAGGACGGCGAGACACGAGCCGTCGGTGCTCGGCGACCTTCGCGAAGGTCAACTCGTGCTCGTTCGTGCCGGCGGACGTGTCCCGGCCGACGGGACGATCGAGGACGGCGAGGCCGAGCTCGACGAGTCGATGATCACCGGCGAGTCGAAGGCGGTCGTCAAAGCCGTCGGCGATCGCGTCGTGGCCGGGACCGTCTCGACCGACTCGTCGATCCGGATCCGGATCTCCGCCGTCGGCGACAACACCGCGCTGGCCGGCATCCAACGTCTCGTCGCCGAAGCCCAAGCATCGAACAGCCGGGCCCAGGTCCTGGCCGATCGCTTCGCCAAGTGGCTGTTCTACATCGCCACCGGCGCCGCGGTGATCACGTTCATCGCATGGTCGATCGCCGGCGACACCGATCAGGCCGTCACCAGCACCGTCACGGTCCTCGTCATCGCCTGCCCACACGCCCTCGGCCTCGCCATCCCGCTCGTGATCGCGATCTCCACCGCGGTCTCGGCCCGCAACGGCATCCTCGTCAAGGACCGTCTCGCCCTGGAACGGATGCGCACGATCACCGCCGTGCTGTTCGACAAGACCGGCACGCTGACCGAAGGTCGCCACGTCGTCACCGGCGTCGCCGGCAGCGACATCTCGACCGACGAGGTGCTCCGCCTCGCAGGTGGTGTCGAGTTGGACAGCGAGCATCCGCTCGCCCGAGCGATCGTCGCCGCCGCACGCGAACGCGGCGACGTCGCCCAGCGCGACCGACTTCCGTGCGATCACCGGACGCGGCGTCGAGGCGACCATCGACGGCCGCCGCTACGCCGTCGGCGGCCCTGTGCTGCTCCGTGAACGTTCGCTCGACATCCCCGACTCGATCCGCAGCGACATCGACGACATGGACCGGCCGCGGCGCAGCGGTGCTGCACCTGGTCCGCGACGACGAGATCATCGGCGCCCTCGCGCTCGAGGACAAGATCCGCCCCGAGGCCCGCCAAGCCGTGATCGATCTGCACGACATCGGGATCGAACGAGTCGTGATGATCACCGGCGACGCCCAGCCAGGTCGCCGACGCCGTCGCCGCCGAACTCGGCATCGACGAGGTCTTCGCCGAGGTGCTCCCCGAGGACAAGCAGAACAAGGTCGCCGAACTCCAGGCCCGCGGCTACAAGGTCGCGATGGTCGGCGACGGCGTCAACGACGCACCTGCACTGGCCCGCGCCGACGTCGGCCTCGCCATCGGTGCCGGCACCGATGTCGCCATCGAATCCGCCGGCGTGGTGCTCGCCGGCAACGACCCACGCTCGGTCGTCGGGGTCATCAAGCTGTCGAAGGCGTCGTACCGCAAGATGCGCCAGAACCTCGCCTGGGCAGCCGGCTACAACATCGTCTCGATCCCACTCGCCGCCGGCGCACTCGCCTGGGCCGGCATCACACTGGCACCAGCAGTCGGCGCGATCCTGATGAGCCTGTCCACCATCGTCGTCGCCCTCAACGCACAGACGCTCCGTCGAGTCCAACTGCGACCCGACAACGCCGAAACCGGCGGAGATCGAGCGTCGAGCTCCCCTTCGACGCCGTGATCAGTGCGGGCAGAGTGCGGTCAGCAGTCGTTCCAGATGATGGAGCTGGTACATGCTGAACCCGGCGGTGACGGCGATGCTCGACCACAGTGCAACGACATGGCTTCGGTGCGGGTTCGGGATCGGCGGCTCGAGCAGCGCCCCCATCCGTGATGCGACCCCGAGGCCCGAGAACCCGGCGACCGTCGGCGGGTTGGTCTGCAGTGCCACCTTGCCGAGCGTGATCGCGACCAGCCGGCGGTCACCGCACGCAGCGGCAGCGGCCTCGTCGGCCCATCGCTCGATGGAGTAGTTGACCCGCATGCGCCAGCGCCCGCAACGGTGGCAGCGCCGCTGCCGCGAGCTCCGGCAGTCGAGCAGATAGCGGTCGTGCCGGTAGTGGGCATGTGCTCGCTCGTGGGCGACCACGATCCGTTGCTCGTCGTCGTCGAGCAATTCGACCATCGCGGTCGAGATCACGATCTGTCCCGCCCGGCCCGGCAGGGTCACCGCGTACGGCTTGTGGCTGTGAGCGACGTGGATCGGGCGCGGGCTGCTCGACCCGCAGTGTCCGGTGCTGGCGCAACAACCTGAACGTCCGCACTGCGCCGACGGTGATCAGCACGACCGACCGGACCGCCGAGCCATGCCGGCACAGAGCCGTGGAGCCCCATCGCCTGCGCGCACCACTCGAACCCGAACCCGATGACCGGCACGTGCGCCAGGAACGCGACGGCGACGACCAGCGCGGTCGGAAGGGCAGCGACCACCACCAGGACGAGCGCGATCGTCACGAAGCGGGTGGCCAGCCGCGGCGGCAGACGACGATGCGCCGACGTCGCGACGGCGGCGACGACGAGCGTCACCAGCAACGGAAATGCCAATGAACCCAGCATCAGTGCTTGTCCTTGTCGGACGCTGGCCCTGTCGAGCATGGCCTGGATCGCCTTCGCCTCTTTCGCCGGCAGCCCACCGATGAACCTGCTCAACACCTGGGCCCGATCCGACGACGAGTCGAGCAGTTCGCTGATGCGTCGCACCGTGAGATCGGGCTCGTCGACTGCCGCCGAGTAGGCGAATGCTCGACCCGCAGGCGTGCGCACGACCAAACCCTTGGTCTGCAGCCGGGTGAGGATCGTCGCCACGCTGGTGTAGGCGTATCCGGCGTCGAGTCGCTCGTTGATCTCGCCAGGCAGCAGCGGGCCGTCAGCGGCCCACAACACGCGCAGCACATCGGTCTCCAGAGCACCATCAGGTCGTCGTGTCATGCACATCCTCCACGGGGCGACGCCCATTCGCGAACGACCTCGAATATACTTCTACATCGTGTAGTTGCTCTGCTGTCGGGGCGCTGCCGGACTCGACAGCCTATGTCTGCACACACTCCCCCGCCGCCTCGCCCTGCTCGCACTCGCCATGTGCGCTGTCATCGCCGGTGTCGTCGGACTCCTCGGCGGGAACCGCATCGGCGCACAACACGCTGGTGTCCAGCGACCCGGCCGACGGTGCCGCGACTGTCCGTGGCGCCGACGCAGATCACGTGGGTGTTCGACAAGGCAGTGCCGCTGGAGACGATGACGGTCACGCTGATCGACGCGACCGGTGCCCGCAGCGAACTGAACGGCTCGACCCACGGCACCGCCGGCGACACCGAGGTCGTCACCCCACTCCCGACCCTGCTGCCCGGGCCGGTCTCGGTACGGTGGCGTCTCGTCGGACCCGACGGTCACCCCATCACCGGCCGCGTCGACTTCACGATCATCGCGCCGACGCCGACCACTATGGCCGCCGGCCACCACAGCGCCAGCGGTCGCAGGAACAACACCGCCGACCACGACCCCTTCGACGCATCGGCGACTCATCACTCGATCAGGGCGACGGCTCGTACTCGACACCGACATTCGTGCGCTGGGTCCTGCGTTACGCCTCCTACCTGGCGATCATGGCCATCGTCGGGATCCTCCTCACCACCGCGTACGTGTGGACCGGCGCCGGCGGCTCACCCGATCCTGCGGCGCATTCTCAGCCGCTCACTGTTCGTCACCGCCGCGCTCGGGTTCCTGCAACTGCTCGTGGTCGCATCCGACATCAGCGGCGAGGTGCCATGGTCATCGTTCGGATCGATCGACGCCGCCACCACCACCGACGCCGGGATGGCGTTCGCGATCCGCATCGCCCTCGCGGTCGCGATGTGGCTGGTGCTGTTCCACGCCGACATCGTCGCATCGCGACGTGTACTGGACCGCCGTCTCACTGCCCGGGCTCGGGCCTGCTCGCCACATGGGCGTTCGCCGGCCACTCACGATCGATGCGCTGGCCCGCGATCGGTGTCGCCACCGACGTCGCCCACCACGCCGCCGCAGCAGCCTGGATCGCCGGGCTCGCCATCGTCGGCTGGATCGTGATCCCCAGGACGACGCCGGACGTGCTCGTGCCCGCTGTCCGTCGCTTCTCGCGGGTGGCGGCGATCAGCGTCGCGATCCTCGTCGCCACTGGGCTCGTCCAGACCGTGCGACTCGTCGGCAGCCCGATGGACCTGCTCGACGCCAACCACGGCCGCTACCTCCTCGCGAAGGTCGTCGTGCTCGCAGTGATGCTCGGCGTCGCCAACGCCAACCGCCGCCGAGTCGACCACCGCCTCGATGTCCACGACGGAGTGGGCCGCCACACCGGGCGTCCTCCGTCAGGCGATCGTCGCCGAGTTCGCGATCGGGCTCGTCATCGTCGGAATCACCGCCGCCATGGTCGTCTCCCCGCCGTCCACCAGCCGAACCGAGACCGGCGCGCCCCGCGACGCCCGAGTCACTTCTATACTACATGATGTAGTAACCACCCCCGAAAGGCCTACTCGATGATCCGTCGCCTCGCCCTCCCCGCCATCGCTCTCGCACTCACGGCCACGCTCGCTGCGTGCGGTTCCGACCACTCCTCGATGGGCAACAGCGCCCCGGTTACACAAGCCTCCGGCGGATCCGCTGCGACAGTGACCCTCAACGCAGCCGACGTCGAGTTCGCCCAAGGGATGATCGCCCACCACGAGCAAGCGATCGAGATGGCCGAGATCGCACTCGACCCCAAGGTCGGCGCCAGCCCCGAGGTCATCGACCTCGCCACCCGGATCAAGGGCGCCCAGGACCCCGAAGTCGAACTGATGACCGGCTGGCTCACCGCCGCCGGTCAGCCCACCATGATGGACTCGTCCGACGGCCACGACATGTCGTCGATGGACGGCATGATGACCGCCGAGCAGATGGACACCATGTCGGCAATGACCGGCACGGAGTTCGACCGGACATGGCTCGAGATGATGATCGCCCACCACGAGGGCGCGATCAGCCAGTCCGAGACCGTCAAGACAGAAGGCTCCAACGCCGACGTGCTCGCCCTCGCCGACCAGATCATCACCGCCCAACAAGGCGAGATCACCGAGATGCAGGCCCTTCTCCAGGGCTGAGCACATCACACCACCTACCCTGGAATCCGATGTCCACTGCCTCGCCACAACGCCGGATGTTCACGGCCGGGGGGAGCCGATCGGTACCCGTCGATCTCACCGGCGTTCGATGGTCTGACGGAACCGTCGAGTGCCGCTTCCGATTGAGCCATCCCGCCGGCTCGCTCGTTGCGGCCGACGGCGAGGTCGGCGTCATCCTGACCGAACCCGACGCTGCCTGCACCGTCTGCTCTGACGCCTGCGCCGGCTGACGCCACAACGCGCCAGCGCTGACTCACCGGCGTCCCGCACGGGATGCGGGAGAGCCCCAGTCGACGGCGTCAACCCGTCGGCAGAGGACCTCTGTCACCTCTGATTTCCACGATTGCGACATCTTCCGTGCAGGAATCGTGCAGGCTGACCGGGCCGTTACAACGTTGCTGAACGACGTTGCTCTGCGAGCATCGCCGCTGCGGCGTGAAGCACAGCGATGATCGCAGCGATCGCAGCGATCATGGCGGCTGACTGCCTGATCTGGTGCGAGAACTCAGCGAGATCGAGCATCGCGAACGCAGCAGCGAACACGGCGGTCACGAGGAGGACCAGCCTGTGGTCTCGCCGCCAGGTCGCGGCCGCGAGTGCGACGGAGATGAAGACCGCCAAGACGACGAGTGGGGTCGATTCAAGGTTGATCCCGAGGATGCGTTCGCCTGTCTCAGGCACCCCGGCCTGCTCGCTGTGCTCGGCCTGTTCGGCGGCATCGTTGTGCCCGCCCGTTTCGACGTTGACAGTCTCGTGGTGGATGTCGCCTTCGGTTGCGATGCCGACCGCGAAGATCGCTGCGGCGACGATCAACAGAGTGCCGAGCAACCAGCGGAATCGTGGGAGTTCGGCGATGTTCACGATCGTGTTCGCACCTCGGTGAGCGCGACCGGTACCGACGTGGCCGCATCAACGGAAGAGCATGCGGTCGTCCGACGGCGATGGCGGGCGAGAACGAACAGGGTCGCCGTACCGCCGATAAGGATCGCAACGGCGCCGAACAGAGCGAGACCTGCCGCGGTACCCAGCCCGATGGCGGCGAGGAACCCGAGGATCGGGCCTGCGCAGCACGCGGCACAGGCTGCTACCCCGACACCGACGATGCTCGCGTTCTCCTTCTTGGCGCTCATGACGCCACTCCGAACACCGACTCGACGATCGCCTGGGCGGCGTCGGGCGCTCGAGTTTCGAGGGCGACACCACGGGTGTCGACCGTGATCGCGAACCGGAAGAACTGGCAGCAGTCCTGCTCGGCTGCGACCAACCGGACCAGCTCAGTGGTGGGCACCGATGCTGCGAACACGCACCGGACACCACCGTCGATCTGTTCACGTCGTTCGACGTGGGCGAGCAGCGAGTTCCAGTCGGAGATCCGGCCGTTCATCGATCCAGCCGACAGGGTGCAGGCGATCGCGGGCTCGCCAGGTGTCGCGGGCTTGGCCGACAGCACGACGCCTTGAACCGTTGTGGTCACGTCGGACGGTTGGGCCGGGTCGCTGACGCATCCGCAGTCCGTGTCGCACGCTCCGTCCGGACGGTGGCGCTCGAGCGCAGCGGCCGCCTGCTGCAGTTCGGCGGTGAAGGTCGCCAACTCGGCCAGCTGGTGCTGTGCAGCGGCGATCTTGCCGGCAACGAGTTGTCGCAGCTGGTCCTGGATCGGGCCGCACTGCCCGCCGTCCCAGGCGGCGGTCAGGCCGGTGATCTCATCCAGGCTGCAGCCGAGTTGCTTGGCGCGAGCGATGAACGCCAGCCGGTCCAGGGTGCGCTGGTCATACATCCGGTAGCCCGCCGGAGTGCGCGACGCCGCCGGGAGCAGCCCGATCTGTTCGTAGTAGCGCAACGTCGCAGCCGTGAAACCGCTGGCGTCGGCGACTTCTTTGATCTTCAGTCCAGTCGTCATCGCCGCCCACCATAAACCTTCGTGTTTACTTGAAGGTCAAGGACGAATCGTGGTTGACGATCGCGAGTCGGACGCAGCCACGAGGTCACGGTGCGAAGTTTGCTCGACCGGAGATGTCGCGAGGCGGGAGCTCCGATCTGGGTTTGTTCAGGCCGGGTGAGATAGCAGGACCACCCGGAATCGTGTTCGACTCAGGTGCTCGGCGAGGCGGGTCAGTAGCGGTACGACGAGGACCGCGCCGGCGGCGGCGACGACGCCGCCGAGCGCGATGCCGGCGATGACATCTCCGGGGTAATGGGCGCCGACGTACACGCGGGTGAAGGCCATCACGATGGCGAGGACCGCGGCCACGATCCCCCATCGCCGGTTGGTGAACAGGAGCCCGACTGCGACGGCTCCGGCAGCGGTTGCATGGTCGCTGGGGAACGAGAAGTCGGTGGTCTTGTCGACGAGGAGGTAGACGCCGGTCATGGCTTCGTAGGGGCGGGCGCGGTCGATGGCACCGCCGATGAGTTGTCCGATGCCAAGTGCGACGAGTGCAGCGCCGGCGGCCCAGACGCTGCCGGCGACGGCGCGAAGGTCGTCGTGTTGGCGGCCGTCGAGGTAGGCGGCGACGAGCAGCGCCGCGAAGAGCACGATGCCGTACTTGGCGTAGCTGGTGAAGAATCCGTGTGCCCAACCGGTGCGGTTGGCGAGTCGGTTGATCCAGCGGAAGAGGCTGTTGTCCATTCAGATGTCCCTGTCGTGTGTCGGGGTTGGGGCTGTCGCCGGGGCGAGGCGTTCGAGGATTCGTCGTTCTGCGGGCCATGCGTCGATGAGTGCTTGGGGTGGGATGCGGCGTGCGGCATAACGCAGCGCGAGTGCGACGACGACGATGTCGTCGAGTGGGCCGATGACGGGGAGGAACTCGGGGATGAGGTCGATGGGTGAGAGCACCCAGAGTCCGGCGAACGTGACGGCGAGTTTGACCCGCTTGGGGACTCGCGGGTCCTTGCGCAGCCGGCGTGCCGTGGTGACGCACGCTGGCAGGACCGTGGCAAGGTCCTTGGCGAGGCCTGGCGGAAGTCTGCGAGCGAGCACGATCATCACGATCCACGAGAGGGCGACGAGCACCACAGCGATGATCAACCAGCGAACGATCATGTGTCGTGGTTCTCGTCGGGGTCGAGCAGGATGAGGGAGAAGGTGGTGGGCTCGGGGCGGGTGAGGATGAGGCGTCCGCCTTCGGCTTCGGCGATCGAGCGGGCGAGCGCGAGTCCGATGCCGTGTCGGTCGCCGTGGCCGCGTTGGAAGATCCGTTCGCGATCGGCGACCGGGACGAGGGTGCCTTCGTCGGTGACGTCGATTGCACCGCCGCCGGCGAGTCGCCGCGACGTGACCGCGATCGCCCCGCTGCCGTGGTGGAGGGCGTTGTCGATGAGGACATCGAGGATCTGTTCGATCGAGGCGATCGAACCGCGCGCCGTCACCTGATCGGCCGCTGTGGTCGTGATGGTCCGGCCGAGAGCGGCGATGCGGGGCTTCCATCGCTCTCCCGCCTCTGTTGCCGCTGTGTCCAGACGCACGCTCGAGGCGGCGGGGATGGCGTCGCGGGCGAACGCGAGCAGGTGATCGACGGTTTGTTCGAGCCGTTGCAGGTCGTCGAGCGCCAGCTCGATGACCTGCGGGTCGTGTGCGGTGCGCGCTGTTTCGAGGCGGAGGCGCATGCCGGTGAGTGGTGTGCGGAGTTGGTGGGAGACGTCGGCACTGAACCGTCGCTCTCGGGCGAGGGCCTCGTTGATGCGCTCGGAGCTGTCGGCGAGCGCATTGGCGAGGGTGTCGATCTCGGTGACACCGGAGGAAGCGGTGGGCCGGGTGATGGCGCCGCCGTCGCCGAGACGGGTCGCGGCGTCGGCGAGGTCGATGACGGGTTGGGAAAGGCGGCGGGCGAGGCGCTTGGCGATGAGCCAGCCGACAGCCAGGGCGGCGAGCGCGGTGGCTGCCATTTCGAGCCAGGCGATGCGAGATCGGTGGTTGGCACCGGCGAGGGACTCGGTCAGGCGGAGCGCTCCGACGATTCGTTCGCTGGTGTCGTCTGTGATCGGGGTGGCGACGACGATCTCGGTGTCGGTGGTGGAGGCCGGGTTGCCGGCGAGCGCTCGGCGTACCGCGGCGTCCGCCTCGGGTGGGCCATCGCCGAAGAGGAGGGTGCCCGTGGCGTCGTAGACACTGAACGGTGGCGGGGCGTCGGGTTCACTGCTGACGGCGGCGAGTTCGTTCGGGTCGAGGGGGACGTCGATCTCGGTGAGGGTGCGGGCAGCGGTGGCTTGGAGCTCGACGACTTCTGAGTCGAGGATCGACTGGTGGACGGCGAGGGCCAGTGGTATGCCGAGCACGAGCAGGATCAGCGCGGAGACGCCGACGATAGCTTCGGTGATGCGACGCCTCAAGGGGCCACCAGCCGGTAGCCGACCCCGCGGACGGTCGCGATCTCGATCGCGTCGCCGAGTTTGCGGCGCAGTGCCATCACGTGCATGTCGAGGGTCTTCGTGGAGGTCTCCCAGTGGAGGTCCCACACTTCGGCGAGGAGCCGTTCGCGGGTGACGACCCGGCCCGCTTCGCGACACAGCAGGGCGAGCAGTTCGAACTCGCGGCGACGCAGATCGACCGGTTCACCGTCGACGGTCGCGACGTAGGCGGCCGGATCGACCCGTAACGCGCCGACCTCGACAGCTTCGTCGGGACTCACGGCTGTGGCACGGAGGTGAGCGCGAACTCGGGCGAGGAGCACATTCATCGAGAACGGTTTGGTGACGTAGTCATTGGCGCCGGCGTCGAGACCGACGACGATGTCGATCTCGGCGTCCCGGGCGGTGACAAGCAGAATGGGAAGGTCACGGTGTTGTTCGCGGAGCCACCGGCAGAGTGTGAAGCCGTCGATGTCGGGGAGGCCGGCGTCCAGCAGCACCAGGTCCGGCACCGCTGCTTCGACGGCCGCCGTCGCGGACGCCCCGTCCGAGCACCATTGGACGAGGTATCCGTGCGACTGCAGTGACGTGCTGACCGTCTGGCCGATGGACTCGTCGTCCTCCACGACCAGGATGCGCTGGTTCACTGGGTCACCCTAGGGCTGGCTGGTCCTTCTTGGTCTTCGCCAGGTAGGTGACGACTCCGAGGATGGTGGCGAGGAAGATCGCGCTGGTGCCGACCGTGCCCAACCCGAGGCCGCCATCGGCTCGGGCCTGTGAGAGGTAGTCGCCGATCGAGGCGCCGAGTGGGCGGGTGAGGATGTAGGCGAGCCAGAACGAGAGGATTGCGTTCATGCCGAACTTGAAGTGCGCAAGGGCGACGATCCCGATGCTGCCGGCGAACAGGAGTGCGGACTTCCAGTAGCCGAGGTTGAGGTGCTCGGCGATGAGGTCACCGGCGGCGGTGCCGAGGGCGAAGGTGAACAGGATCGCGAGCCAGTAGAACGCTTCACGCTTGGGGGTGCGGATCGAGTGGATCGACAGCGTGCCCTCGCTGGCGTACCAGGCCGTGAAGGTGACGGCCAGGGCGACGGCGAAGATGGTGGTGCTGACGACGAGGCTGACGCCGAGGTTGTCGACCAGGTTGTCGGTGATCAGGGTGCCGACGATGCTGATCAGCACGACGGCCAGCCAGTAGATGCCGGGCACGTACTTGCGTGCCCGGAACTGGAACACCAACACCGCGGCGAGGCATGCGCCCATGATGTAGGTGGTGTTGGTGAGCCCGAGGTTGAGGTTGTCGGACAAGAAGTCCGCCGCGGTCTCGCCGACGGTGGTGGCCAGCACCTTGATGATCCAGAAGAACAAGGTCACTTCTGGGACCTTGCTCATCATCGTGCCCATCTGGCTGCGTGCGACGGTGGCCGTGTTGGTGGTCGTCATGGTCTCTCGTTTCTCGGGTGGTGGGCTGCAACGTACGGAGGCGCGGGTCAACGCCGACGGGTGTGTCGTTCAACGCTCGGTAAACCAGCGTGTGGATGGCTGAAGGTGAGCGGACGGCCAGAACTGGTCTCGGTCGCTGGGATCGCTGGTCGTGCTGCCGTACCGTTGGATCGTGCCCGGTGAACGGATCTTGATCGTCGAGGATGACGAACGCATCGGAGCGACGTTGCTGCGCGCCCTCGAGGGCAGTGGCTACGAGGCCCGTTGGGAGTCGACCGGGCGCGGCGCGTTGACCGCCGTGGCAGGCGACGCGCCCGGATCTGGTGCTGCTGGATCTCGGACTACCGGACATGGATGGGCTGGAGGTGTGCCGGGAGATCCATCGGGCTGACTCGACGATCGATGTGGTGATGCTCACCGCTCGCGACGAAGAACTCGATGTGGTGGTCGGCCTCGATGCCGGTGCGATCGACTACATCACCAAGCCGTTCAAGCTCGCCGAGTTGCTGGCACGGCTGCGCGCCCAGTTCCGCCGGGCCGAACCACGCGCCGAGTCGCGAGCGACCGCTGGCGATCTGGTCATCGACGGCAACGCCCGACGGGCATGGCTTCACGGCGACGAGTTGGTCCTGCGGGCCAAGGAGTTCGACCTGCTGGCGCGCCTCGTCGCTGATGCCGGCAACGCGGTGTCACGCGAGACGCTGATGGCTGACGTGTGGGACGAGCACTGGTTCGGCTCGACCAAGACCCTCGACTTTCACATCGCTGCGCTGCGCCGCAAGATCGATCCCGCCGACGGCGTCAGCCGGATCACGACCCTGCGTGGGGTCGGCTACCGATTCGAGTTGTCGTGAGGCGACGGATCCTGGCGGCGATCCTGTCCGTGACCGCGGTGGCGATCGTGTTGTTCGGTGTCCCGTTGGCGATCGTCGTCCAACGTTTCGTCGACGACGACGCCGCGCTGCGGGTCGAACGCGCGGCCGTGCTCGCGTCGCGTCAGGTGCCGGCCGACTTCGCGACGAGCAACGATCCGGTGGAGCTCCCGACGAACGGCGATGGGATCGTCCTCGCGCTCTACGACCACGACGGCGTGCTGATCGCTGGGATCGGGGCCGACGGTCGCTGATGCTGCCACGACGGAGGCGCTCGGCAATCGGATCGCCGACGTCGAGCTCAGTGGCGCTCGGGTCGTCGCCGTTCCGGTCGCTGCTGACGAGCGGGTGATCGGCGTGATCCGGGCGGAGCAGTCCACCGCGGCCAGCGATGCGCGTACGCGCCGGATCATCGCACTGCTCGCCGCGTTGGCCGTCGGTGTGCTGGTGATCGGGGCGGCGATCGGCTACGTGCTCGCCGGGCGATTGGCACGACCGGTGAGGCGCCTCCGCGACGCAGCGGTCGATCTCGGCGACGGCGACTTCACCATCGATGTACCTCGCAGCAGCGTCCCTGAGCTCGATCAGGCCGGCCAGGCAATGACCGCGACAGCGCGCCGACTCGATGACCTCGTGAGCCGGGAGCGTTCGTTCAGCGCCGATGCGTCGCATCAACTGCGCACTCCGATCGCCGGCCTGCGAGCCGCGATCGAAACCGAACTGGCCTTCCCGAGGGCTGATCACACGGAAGTACTTCACGAGGCGATCAGCGACATCGACCGGCTGGAACGAACGATCACCGAGCTGCTCACCATCGCTCGAACCTCCGAGATCGCCAGCGCTCCCCTTGTTCTGGCCGAAGTGTTCGCCGAGATCGAAGAGAACTGGCGGGGCCGGTTCGCCCATGCCGACCGGCCGCTGACGATCGCTGCTGCTCGTTACGCGCCGACGGTGCGCGGCAGCTCCGCCGTGCTCCGTCACGCGCTCGATGTGCTGGTCGACAACGCCCTTCGACACGGTGCCGGCGAGGTCCGCATCGATCACACTGTCACCGAGACGACCGTCACGATCTCGGTCACCGACGAAGGACCAGGCTTCAGCACCCCGACGACGGTGGATGAACCAGCGTCACCTCGAGGACGACATGTCCCTTCACGGGTCTGGGTCTGCCCTTGGCCCGCCGGCTCGTCGACGCGCTGCCAGGACGGCTGACCATCACGCGAACCGCTCCCCACCCACAGATCGACATCGTCCTACAACGAACGCTTCCAACCCCCACGTGAATCGTCTCGCCACGCGCAGGAGGGGAGGATCAGTTCGATCCTCCCCTCCTTGCACGTGACAACCGTCGAGTTAGGTCAGTCGTTGGCGTCCTCGACGCCGGCCGGCTCGTTCGGATCGTTGTCCTGGTTGGCCGTCGGGCCACCGTCGCACTCGGCACCAGTGGCTGTGTCGATGCCGTTCTCGCAGTTCACGCCGTCGGCCTCATCGCCGCCAGTCGCGTCGTTGGCTTCGGTCGCGTCGTTGGCTTCGGCCGCGTCGGGAGCCTCGGTGGCCTCGTCGGCCTGTGCGGCTGCGGGGCCGCCGTCGCACTCGGCGCCGGTGGCGGTGTCGATGCCGTTCTCGCAGTTGACGCCGGTGTCGCCGGGAGCCTCGGGCGCCTCGTTGGCGTCCGGGGCTTCCTGCGCTGCCGGAGTGTCGGCTGCCGGGGTCGGAGCGACCACGGCGGGCGGGGCCGGGGCCGGGGTGTCGCCGCTGCCACCGGCCGCGGCGGCGATGCCGGCGGCGCCGGCGAACAGGCCGAGTCCGATGATGGCGGTGTAGCTGGCCTTCTTCAATCGGGAGGTCATGGGAAGGGTCCTTTCGTGTTGCTCGGTCGGGAGTTCCGTTCCGATGTGGCCAGGGTGCGCTGTCGCAACCTTGAGCCGACCCGAAGCGACCTGAAGCGGCACTTCGGCCAGGCTTCAGGTTCGGTCTGTCACGCTGTGGTCGTGAGGATCCTGGTGGTCGAGGACGACAAGCGGCTGGCGTCGACGTTGCGGCGCGGGTTGGAGGCCGAGGGCTTCGCGGTCGACAACGCCCTCGACGGCGAACAGGGTCTGTGGTTGGCGTCGGAGAACGCCTACGACGCGATCGTGCTCGACATCATGTTGCCGAAGGTGAACGGCTTCCAGGTGTGCGCACGGCTGCGAGAGCTGGGCAACTGGACACCGATCCTGATGCTCACCGCCAAGGACGGCGACCTCGACGAGGCCGAGGCGCTCGACACCGGCGCCGACGACTACCTGACCAAACCGTTCTCCTACGTGGTGCTCGTCGCGCACCTCCGGGCGCTGCTGCGACGCGGCGCCGCCGAGCGGCCGGTGCAGCTGACGGTCGGGCGATCTGGTCGTCGATCCTGCGACGCGGACGTGCAGTCGCGGCGGCCGATTGATCGAGCTGACGGCGAAGGAGTTCTCGATCGTCGAGTTCCTCGCCCGCCGCAACGGTGAGGTCGTCTCGAAGGCCGATCTGCTCGAGCATGCCTGGGACTTCGCCTACGACGGCGACCCGAGCGTGATCGAGGTGCACATGTCGAACATCCGCCGCAAGATCGACAAGCCGTTCGCGTACACAGCCTGCGCACCGTTCGGGGTTCCGGCTACCGCCTCGTTCCCGATGGCCGCTGACCGAGTCCGGCGCCGGGTCGGGCTCCGGTTGCGGGTCACCGCCGTCGCGGTCCTCGCCGTCGGTGTCGCGCTCGCGGTCAGTGCGGTGTTGCTGGTCGGGTTGGTGCGCAGCCGGCTCGATACCGCCGCGACGACCGCCGCCACGCTGCGCGCTCGCGATGTCGCTGCCTTGGCGGAGGCCGGCGCCCTTCCCGCGACGTTGGCGTTGCCCGGCGAGGAGTCGGCGTTCGTGCAGGTCGTCGACGAGTCGGGTGCCGTGATCGCGTCGACCGAGAACATCGACGGCGAACCCGCCGTCTCGACGGCCAAGCCATCCGGCACGACGCCGCTGGTGCTGACGATTCCGATCGATCCGCTCGACCAGGCCGACGCGATGCGGGTGATCGCGCTGAACACCACGACGGATGCCGGCATGGTCACCGTGTACACCGGCGAGAGCCTGGAGAACGCTGACGACACGACAGCCGCGGTCATCACGCGTGCTCGCGATCGGGCTTCCGCTGCTCGTGGTCATCGTTGCCGCGGTGACCTGGTGGGCCGTCGGGCGGACACTGCGACCGGTACGACGGATCACGCGCACGATGGCCGACATCACCGCCAGCGACCTCCATCGCCGAGTACCGGTACCCGACACGCGCGACGAGATCGGCGAGCTGGCGGTCACCGTCAACGACACCCTCGCCCGACTCGACACCTCGGTCGAGCAGCAACGCCGCTTCGTCGCCGACGCCAGCCACGAACTGCGCGGACCGCTCGCGGCGCTCCGTGCCGACCTGGAGATCTCCGTCACCCACCCCGAGCGGACCGCCTGGCACGACGTCGCCCGGGACACGCTCAGCGACGTCGAACGGCTCCAACACCTCACCGAAGATCTGTTGCTCCTCGCTCGGCTCGACTCCCATCAGCAACGACCACACCAACCGGTCGACCTCGCCGAGATCGCCGCCGAGGCAGCCGGCGGGATCCGCCGCAATGACGTCGACGTGAACGTGCTCGGTGCCGACTCGTCCGCGATCGTCGACGGTGATCCCGAACAGTTGCACCGCATGATTCGCAACCTCGTGCACAACGCCGAGGAGCACGCCGAGCACCGCATCACCGTCACCCTGACGAAGCAGGCGGCGACGGTTCGGCTGCAGGTCGCCGACGACGGGCCCGGCATCCCAGCAGAGGTCCGCGACATCGTCTTCGAACGGTTCGTGCGTGCTCGACACCGCACGCACCCGCGACACCGGCGGCACCGGACTCGGTCTCGCGATCGTGGCCGACGTCGTCGCCAGCCATCACGGCTCGATCACCGTCACCGACAGCGATCCACACGGCGCGACCTTCACCGTCGAACTCCCAGCCCACCAGCCGACCTGACACGCCCCGCTCCGACGGTCGCTGACGCGGCGCGAGTTCTGGCCGTGTTCTGGCCGAGGGCCGCCCGGGCGCTGGCAGGCCCTTCCGTACCGTCGCTCTCATGAGAACCGACGTGCAGGAGGACCTGTGAACAGTCCAGTCATCGAACTACGAGGGCTCAGCCACCGCTACGACACCGACCCGGTGCTGCGTGACATCGACCTGACGATCGAGCCCGGCGAGATCTTCGGATTCCTCGGCCACAACGGCGCCGGCAAGACCACCGCGATCAACATCCTCACCACCCTGATCGAGCCCACGTCGGGCACCGCCAAGGTGTGCGGCTTCGACGTCGTCACCGAGCGCACGCGAGGTCACCCGCTGCATCGGGTACCTGCCCGCCGAGGTCCGCATGTACGGCCACATGACCGCAGCGGAGAACCTCGAGTTCTTCGCCAAGCTCTCCGGTGTCGCCGAGCCCCGCAAGGCCGTCGCCGAGACCCTCGACTACCTCGAGTGCGCCGACCTCGCCGACCGGCGGGTCGGGTCGTTCTCGACCGGGATGCGCCAGCGGATCGGCATCGCCCAGGCGATCGTGCACCGCCCGAAGGTGCTGTTCCTCGACGAACCGACCTCCGGGCTCGACCCGCTCGGCGTCCGCCAGCTCCGCGACACGATCCTGCGCCTCAACCGCGACCTCGGGATGACGGTGTTCATGAACACCCACCTGCTCAGCGAGGTGTCCAAGGTGTGCACCACCATCGGTGTGCTCAACCACGGCGAGCTGATCTACAAGGACTCGATCGAGGAGACCACCCGCCGGTTCCCCGACGAGGCCTCGCTCGAGGACATCTACGTCCGCATGGAAGCGACATCGTCGTGATCGCCACCATCGCATCGCACCAGGTGCTGTCGCTGCGACGCCAACGGGTGTTCCTCGCCCTGCTCGCCACCCTGCTGACGATGACCGCGCTCGCCGGGGTGCTCGGCTGGTCCAGCCACCACACGATCGTCCGGGTCTACGACGAGGCCGTCAAGCTGCTCGCGTCGCACCGGCAAGCCGGCACCGCCGAACCCGTTCCTGCTCAAGCCGACGCTGTCGCTGCTGTCGAACATGGTCGATCTACATCCCGCTGATCGGCGCCCTGCTCGCGCTCGTCCTCGGGCACCTCAGCATCGCCGACGACGAAACCAACGGCATCGGCCGGCTGGTGTTCTCCCGCCAGATCACCCGCACCAGCTACGTGCTCGGCAAGATCGCCAGCGCCGCCGCCGTGCTCGCCGTGCGTCCTCGCCGCCAGCCTGCGTCGTCAGCGTCGCGCTCGCTGCTGGTCGTCAACCAGCACCGTCGCCGACGCTGGCGAGCTCGGCCGACTCGTCGGCTGTTCTACGCCCTGTCGTGGCTGTACCTGATGGTGTTCGCCGCTGATCGGCATGGTCACCGTGCTGATGACACCGGCGCCGATCGCTCGCGCTGCTGTCGGCGATGGGGGCCTGGCTGGTCATCACGTTCGTGATCCCCCAGTTCACCTCCGGGCTCCGCCCCACCCATCGCTCAACCCGATCACCGACCCGGTCAGCACCTCACAGACCTTCTTCAAGATCACCTCCAAGGCCCGGCCCGTACTCGATCGTCGAGCAATACAAGACAAGCCAGCGGCCAGATCCTCCAGACCGCGACCGCCGAGTCGGTCGGCCAGACCATCCAGCGGATCCTGCCGATCGCCGGCCTCGCTGATCGTCCTCGCGCTGGTCACCGTCCGCCTCGTGCAACGCCACGACTTCTCCAGGAGCGCCAACAGTGAGTGACTCGACCAACCGCATCATCACCCTCGCCCGCCACGAGTACCGCGCCGCCGTGCGCAGCAGGATCCTGATCGTCCTGCTCGGCATCCTCGTCACCGTCACCGCGGTCTCGGTGTACATCGCGTCGGTCGACTACGCGCAGCAAGCTCGCCGACTACCAGGCCTACGTCGACGCCGCGACAGACCAGCGGGCTCGACCGCATCGCCCCGTCACCGCTGCGCGCCGCTGTCGCTGCTGCGAGGCGCGATCGAGTACCTCGAGATCATCGGCGCCGTCATCGCCATCGCCCTCGGCTACCTCACCGTCTCCCGAGAACGAGCCAACCGGACCCTGCCACTGCATCCGCTCACGACCGGTCACCTCCGGCGAGCTCGCCACCGGCAGCCTCCTCGGCGCACTCGGCGTGATCGCCACCCTCGTCGCCGTCACCGCCGTCGTCGGCGTCGTCTGCGTCGGCATCATCGGCCACGACTGGATCAACGCCACCCAAGCCCTCAAGCTGCTCCTCGCCTACATCGCCGCGATCGTCTACATGGGCGCCTTCTACTGCCTCGGCGCGATCGCCACCGCCAAGTCACGAGTCGCCGCCAACGGGCTGATGATCGCCCTCGGCATCTGGCTCGTCGTCGTGCTCGTCCTCCCCCAGATCGGCGACACCCTCGACGCCGACAACCAGATCCCCGGCGGCCTGTTCAAAGCACTCGGCCTCGGCCACGACGGCGAAGTCGCAGATCCTCACCCACTTCACCACCTACGAGACGCATCCGCACCTGGATCGAAGAGGCGTCGCTCGCCAAGCACTTCGAACGCTTCGTCGTTCGCGATGACCGACGTCAAGGAGCGCTACCGCCCCTTCAGCCTCCCGCTGGCTCCTCGGACAGACGCGCAACGACATCGGCTGGCTCATCGCCTACGCCGCCGCCCTCTACGCCGGCCTGCGCCGCACCTTCCGCAGCCAACCAACCATCCCCCAAGGAGGAACACAATGAACCCCACCACCACACCACCACACCAAGCGCCTCCGCGCCGGCCTGCTCGCCACCGGACTGCTCGCCGGCGGCGCCGCACTCGCCGCCTGCGGCGGCAGCTCCGGCTCGCGCGACGACCGCGGCGACGCACGCCGCGGCCACGCTCGACCGCCGCCGACACCACCGGCGCACCACGGCCGCCACCGCGGCACCGATGCACGGCACGCCGACCACGGCGGGCCGGTCCTCCCGGTCGCCGACAACCCGATCACCAACACCTCCACCGTCCAGGCGCTGACGATCGACTCCGTCCTCGTCGAGAACAACGTCGACGCCGCCGGCAAGGCCGCCGAGCGACCACCTCGAGATCGCGCTCACCAACACCGGCACCACCGAGCTCACCGGCGTTCGAGGTCTTCTACACCTTCACCGACCCGACGACGAACGTCACCGAGAGCTACTACGCCAAGCTCCCCGCCGACTTCACCATCCCCGCCGGCGGCCAGCGCATCGCCCACTTCGACAACACCGGCGCGGCCGACCACTTCCCCGTCAACGAGTTCAGCCTCTACTACACCGACACCAACGCACTCGACGTCACCGTCACCGTCAGCGCCACCGACACCGCCATCCAGACCACCACCCTCCAGAAGGACGCCG
>CAWGHJ010000002.1:0-487553 GCA_963822385.1 uncultured Actinomycetes bacterium | reverse complement strand
CGGTGAAGCTCGACGGCGTGCTCGTCAGCGACACGTTCGTGATCGACACCTACACGCTGAACGCAGGCCTGCACACGATCACCGTGACCGTGGCCGACCTGCTCGGCAACGTCGGCACGTCGACCACCACGTTCCGGGTGCGGGCCACCGCAGCCAGCCTGCAGGCCAACCTGGCCCGGGCGATCGCCGAGGGCAAGGTCACCAACCCCGGCGCCCGTAACGGCCTGACCACGATCATCGGCCAGGCGCTGACGTCACACAACCGTGGCCGTCACGACGTCGAGGCCAACCAGCTCGGCGCGTTCATCAACCTGCTGCGGGCCAAGGCCGGCAACGGCATGGACGCCACCGTCGCCAACCGCCTGATCGGCTTCGCCCAGGACCTGATCGCCTCCGGCGGCTGACCGCGCAGCCGCCCGAGCGGTCAGGTCTTGCTCGGCAGCTTCTCCGCCAAGCGCGTCGCAATAGCAACCACCTGCTCGTCGGTGAGCGGACCGGGTTGGTTGATGGCCTCGGCGAGCTTCTCGGCCCACGTGCAGCGCACGCCCTTGATCGTGAAGGGCTTCGAAAGGAGCTTCCGTTCAGCGTTGGTGAAGCACAGGACGGGATGCACAGGGGTGTCGTCCTCCTCGAGCGCTCTCCTCACTGCGTCGACCTGCCACGCCATGCCATCGACCAATCGCGTCTGATCGCGGCCTGCGATGAAGAGGCGAAGGTCGGTCTTCAGCCAGCGGCCGACGTCGCGGCACTCGACTTGCCCGTTGTGCGCCTTCGCGTCGACGATCCACACGCCGCTTGGGCCGACGAGCAGATGGTCGATGTTTCCCCTCGTCCCGGGCACGGCTCGGTCGTGGAGCGGGATCACGGAGTCGAGCACCCGATCTTCGAGCGCCGCGGCAAGCCGCCGCTCTCCGCTCGCCCCTTGCGCCCAAGCCAAGGTGGACTGTGGGTCGTCGGTGAGTGCCTTCCACGACACCGGCGAATCGACCCCACCGCGCATCGATGGCGGTCTCACGCTGTTGCTTGCGTCGCTCGAACTCCAGCTGTGTGGATGCGCGCCGGCGTCGCCGCTCGCCGGACGGTCGTCGCGTTGCGTCATCGCCGGGACTCCGGGGCCAGGTTCGACTGCCTCATGCGGTTTGCTCGAAGCGCTCTCGGAAGCTGCGGAGGCCGTGATCGCTGTTCACGACGGTGACGAACGCACTGCGGTTGGTGCGGTCGCCCTTCACTCGCGTGAGGCCGACGTACAGCAGCCGTCGTGGTGTCCTCGCCCCAGCCGACCGACATGACGACCGCTCGCGACTCCCAGCCCTTGAAGCTGTGCACGGTGCAGCCCTTCACGCCATTGGAGGTGCCGTAGAACCGCATCTTGCGGTCACGCTTCTCGGTGTCGGTGTTGCCGAAGGTGTGCATCACTTCGTACCCCGCCTCGGAGATGATCCTCGCAGCGACAAGACCTTCTCGGTGGTTGGCCAGGAACACCACGTCGGACGGCGCGAGATCGGGGTTGTCGCGCAGTAGCCGCACGACCTCATCACCGAGACGGCGGCCACACGACTCGCCTTGCTGGTGTTCACCCAGCGCTTCACGGTCGGCTTGTAGCGGCCCACCTGCTGAGGATGGTCGGTCGGCACGGACGGGGTGACGTCCAGTCCGGACAGATGAAGTTGAGCGAACTCGGCGATGACAGGAGTGAGGTCGGGCGGAAGGCGATACGAACCCCGCAGTTCCGTCCACGGGCCGCTGAACCCGGCTCCGATCATTCGCTCTTCATCGGTCCACGCCCGCTTGCCGTAGAGGTCTTGCGTGGGGTCGGCGACCAGCAGCAGTTCGCCGTCGGGCCGACACACGTGGAGCCGCAGCAAGTTCCACCACTTCAGGCTGAAGTCCTGCCCTTCGTCCACGAGCACCGCGTCGAAGCGAGGGCCGTAGCCCAGCCGGTAGGCCTCGATGCCCTGATCGATCTTCGCCTCCCACGGGTCCAAGACGCCGGGTAGGGGATTGATGGCCGGATGCGCTCCAGCGAGGTGGGCGTCGTCGATGCCGCGCCGGCACAGGTCGTGAGAAGTGCGTGAACGTGATGCGGCCGAGGCTGCCGCCGACGTCGCGGCAACGACGCGCCGCGAGGTCGCGCAAGTAGTGCGGCAGCGTCGAGTTGTACGTGACGACGAGCGACACTCTTCCCCTCCTGGGAAAGACGCGCCGCCCGCGCCGCGAGGCCGAGCGACTTTCCGCAACCCGCAGATCCACGCACGCGTCGAATTCGGGCGTCGCGGGGGTTCGCCTCGATGTTGGCGGCCGCGGGGCTGAGGATCAGGGGGAGCCGCTGGTCGCTCTGCGCCTCCGGCTCGGCCAGGCTGCGCCGGAGTGCGTCGAGGCAGCGTTCGCTGATGCCAGCGTCCTTCAGGCTGTCGGGTACCTGTCAGCACGAGCACGGGATCCTGCTCCAGACTGTCGTGCCCAAAGACGTGGACCCACTTCTCGGAGTCGTTGACGGCGCTCTTCGTGAGGAGCGCTCTCGCTTGCGTCGTGGTGCACTGAGGCATCACGACCACGCCGCGTACCTGTGAGTACGCCGGCGCGTCGTCCGACACCGCGGCGAGCCGTTCGTGGATGGCACCGCGGTATCGATGGGCCTGGTAGCGCGGCGCCTCGTCGGTCCGAACCCACGCATCCCTCCGGCGGACTTCGATCCGCCCGTCCGCCGCCTGGCGGTACGCCCCAACCGACCAGTCCTTCACCTCGACAGCGCACACTCCGAACCTTGGATGTGCGGTGATGAAGTCGGGCTGATCGAGGCCGAGACGCGGCTGGACATAGATGATCCACTCGTCATCGAGCGCGGCGAGACACTCCAACACCTGCCGCTCGCCCACGTTCAATGCGGTCGGCAACGTCCCCAGTTCGTCCCAATCGGGAAACACTCGCGCCATGCCTCGCCTCTCCAATTGAGAAAGACATCGGCACTCGGTGGCCGCTTCTGAAGCGGCCCACCCAGGACTGCGCCGTTCGTCAGGGCGTGGGTGGCGGACTCACTGCCACGGATTCAGTCCATCGCACCCCGTCCCAGTACCGGCTTCGGCCTGCGACACCGAGCGGGTCGGCGTACCAACCAGGTTGGACTGCGACCGGTGCCGGCGCCGGTGCGGGCATCGGTGTCTGGGATCTCAGGGCTGCAAGCCGCTGTTGCGTGAGCGCAGTGTTCGCCTGGACTTGGGCGGTCTTGGTGCGGAGTTCGGATGCGTATTGATTCGCCTCCTTGCGCCCGAGGCTTCGCACCTTCTTTGATGCACAGACTGGACACAGTTTCCACTTCGCATACGCAGCTCGACGCTCCTGATGGATCGTCTGACGGGCCAGCGCCTGGTCGCGCCGCGACAGCCCCGGTGCGACGAGCGGTGGGTTCGGATTGACGCGCTTGGCAACCCAATGGTGACCACACTGTTTGCAGCATCGAACTTCTGCCCTCGCCATGACGGAACCCATCTCTGCTCGCCGTGCCTGGTGCCGTCCGGTGGAACGTCATCACGCGTCCGTTCTCCCGTCATTGTGCGATCCCGTGCGTGCGCTGCCAAGGGACTGATGTCAACAGCGGCGAGCCGCTTGCCTCAGAACAGCAGTTGTCGTTGGCGCAGGGTGAACGACGCGGGCACGATGGCCTGCACGCAGATCGACGGCTGGCCCGAGCAGAAGAACCCGGACTCGATGGTGCCGATCGACGAGCATCCGTCGCCGTTGGACACGTTGCCGTCGTCGCAGTCCTCGGCACCAGCAACGATGCCGTCACCCATCACGGTCGTGCAGACCGACAACGTGCCGGTGCACTGGAAGCCGACGTCGATCGTGCCGACGTTGGAGCAGCCGTCGCCGTTGAGGACGTTGCCGTCGTCGCACTCCTCGGCTCCGGCCCTGATGCCGTCACCCATGGTCGTGCTGCACACCGAGGGTTCACCGAGACAGCTGAAGCCCAGCTCGACGCTGCCCGTCGCGGAACACCCGTCACCGTTGCTCGTGTTCCCGTCGTCGCACTCCTCGCCGATCAGGATGATGCCGTCGCCTGGAATGCCGGTGCAGGTCGAGGGCTGCCCAGTGCAGTCGTACCCGAAGTCGATGGTGCCGCTGTCCGAGCACCCGTCGCCGTTGGCCTGGTTGCCGTCGTCGCAGTCCTCGTTGCCGACGATGATGCCGTCGCCGTGGGTCGCCCCGCACTCGGACGGCGAGCCCGAGCAGGTGAAGCCGTTGTCGATTCCACCGTTCTGGTTGCAGCCGTCACCGTCGGCCGTGTTGCCGTCGTCGCACTCCTCGCCGGGTTCGATGATGCCGTTGCCCATCACCGCGGGCGCTGTCGTAGTGGTGGGCATGGTGGTGGTCGTGGGCGGCGGCGGAGCGATGGCTGTCGGGTTGACCAGGTAATCGGTCGCCGTGGTGGGGGAGTAGAGGACGCCGAAGCCCGCCTTGGCGTTCGAGTTCGAGACGACGTAGGTGCCGTCGATACGGCCGGACAACGTCTTCAGCTTCACCGGTGCCGCGGTGACACCGGTGATCAGGATGTCCACCGGTGTGCCGGCGGCGTACAGCAGGGCCTTGCCACCGAAGTTGCGCGGCGCGTAGGTGGGGGTGATCGCCACGGTCGTGCTGGAGGTCGGCAGGCTCACGCCGGCGCGCACGCCGCGCCACAGCACGTCCGAGCCGGTGCCGGCGCGGTACCAGAGGATGCTCGACGCGTCGACCGCGATCACCGGGGTGAACGTCGTCGACACCTGCGGCGCGGTGCGTGCCGTGAAGGTCTTGTTCGCATTGCCCGTCCAGATGACCTCACGACCGGTGCCGGGGATGTACCAGAAGATGTCGTCGCGCGCGTCGATCGTGAAACGACCGACCAGCGGCGTCGCCACGGCGCTCATCGTCACGGCCGACGTGGTGTGCGAGCCGTTCGCGGCGAAGAACCAGATCGAGTCGGCGCCTGGCGCCGGGCGTGTACCAGAACACGTCCTCGCATCCGTCGCCGTTGAAGTCGCCGGTGAACGGCTTGTACGCGCCGCCCACGCTGATCGGTACCGAGGTGTGCGTCGACGCCCCCGTCTTCGGGAACGTCACGTTGCGCCACAGCACGTCTGTGCCCGCACCCGGTCCGTACCAGAGCACCCGCTTCTCGATGCCACAGCCCATGGGCAGCGGCACCCGATTGCCCGTGACCGCAATGGGCCACTTCACGCCGATCGGCGTCGCCGTGTTGCCCGACGACGCCGTCGTGAAGACCGGCCCCTCGGCGGCGTTGGCCGTCGCCCACACGAACGGCAGCGTCGCTGCGAGCGACGCTCCCACGATCAAGGCTCTGCGCCACCTGCTCGTCGACATGCCCACTCCCTCGGCTCGACGAGTGCGGTGAGTGCCCCCGAACGATTCGCCAAGGTACCGCAGGTGGGAGGCGTCGAACGGTGATACAGCACCGTCGTGGATTCACCCCGAACGACCGTGGAAAGGGCCCTGGTACTCTCCGCCGATGTCGTGGGGGGACGGCATTCGAACTCGCGAAGGAGGGGCACGATGAGCGACGCGGACGGTGTCGACGAGCTGCTTGCCGCGGCCTACGCCGTCGACGGTCCCGACGCCAACCGCGAGCTCTATGCCCGCTGGGCGGAGACGTACGAGAGCGGCTTCATCGCCGACAGTCGGTACATCTACCACCGGCCAGGTCGCGGCAGGTCTTCGTCGCTCACGAGCGGCGGTGACGCACTGGCTCCCGACGACGTGGTCGTCGACGTCGGGTGCGGCACGGGACTGGCCGGTGCGGCGCTGCGCGCCATCCTCGCACGTCGACATCGACGGGCTCGACATCTCGCCGGCGATGCTGCACCAGGCGTCGCTGAAGCAGCACGATGGCCGACCCGTGTATCGCAGCCTCCTCGAGGCCGACCTCACCCAGCCGCTCGACATCCCCACCGGCACCTACGCCGGAGCGGTCAGCGTCGGCACGTTCACCCACGGCCACGTCGGCCCGGCTGGCGCTCGATGAACTGGTCCGCATCATCCGCCCCTCGGGAATCGCCGCGATCGGCATCAACGCCGCCCACTTCGACACCACCGGCTTCGGCGCTGCGCTCGACCAACTGGTGAGCGACGGCCGCATCCGCGACCTGCGCTTCGTCGAGGTCCCCATCTACGACGACACCGACCTGAACGACCCCGACCACGTCGGCCGCGTCGCCGTGTTCGTCGTCGCCTGAGCGAGGGCGACGTCGCCGCGCGTCAGCCGGCGAGGTGCTCGTCGAACCAGGCCAGCATCGTCGAGTACGCCGCCGCAGCCTGCGTCGCGTCGTACCTCGCGCCGGTGTCGTTGAAGAAGGCGTGGTTGACGCCGGGGAACACCTCGATCTGGTGCACCAGACCGGCGGCCTCCAACGCGGCACGAGCCACCTCCTGCGACGCGTTCACCCGGTCGTCGAGTTCGGCGTACACGCCCAGCACTGCCGCGTTCGGTGAACCGCTGAAGTCGGCGTCCTGCGGGCACGGGCCGTAGAACGGCACCGCCGCGCTCAGCCGCGGTTCACCCGCGTCGAGCAACTGCCACGTCATGCCACCACCGAAGCAGAACCCGATCGCCGCCAACTTCGCCCCTGGTGCCTGCCGCTCCAGCTCGTCCAGCCCGGCACGCAGATCGGCGATGAGCCGCTCGGTCGGCGCGGCACCGAGCGCTGCGGTCGCGTCGCCTTCGCTCGGCAGCGACGCGGTGCCGCCCTCCTCGGACAGCAGGTCGATCGCCAACGCGGTGTAGCCGTCGGCGGCGAGGCGGCCGGGAATCGTGCGGATGTGCGCGCTCAACCCACGGTTCTCGTGGATCACCAGCACCGCACCCTTCGGCTGATCGGCCGTCGCCAGCACGCCGAACAGGTCGCCGCGCGGTCCGGCGAACGTGATCAGCTCGGCGGTGGGTTCGCCCACGCCCGACGTGGTCTCGCTCGCCACCGACGAACTCGGCGCGGCCGACGTCACCGTCGACGCTGGCGCGGTGCTGTCGGTCGGCGGAGTCGTGGACCCCGACGTCGACGACGGCGCACCCTCCTCGTCGTCCGATCCGCACCCGACCAACAGCGCCGCCGCCGCCGGTGCGGACAACCCCAACAACAACAGTCGACGAACGGCCTCGCGACGGCTCAGCAGACCGTCGGCGCAGTCGAGCGCGACCTCCTCGACGAGATAGCGATCCAGTGCCATCGACGAACCCTAGGTCTCGCGGCGCGACCCCTCGTCCGCGCTCAGCGGGCTGCGTCGATCAGGTCTTGCACGGGCGGCCGGGCGTCGGGACTCGCCGGCAACGACAGGAACGCCAGGCGACCGTGGCGATCGATCACGGCGTCGGCGCCCAACTGGCGGATGTCCTCCGTCGGCCGCCGCAGCCGCCGGCCCTGGCGCAGCAGGCGGGCGTACATCCGCAGCGTCCCCGGCGACCACACCTGACGCGAGGTGCCGCGCTCGGCCCCGAGCAATCGGTACATCTGCCGGTCGACGTCGGTCACCACGTCGAACGGCAACTCCAGGTGGTCTCGATACGCGGCCAGCCGGGCGGGGTCGGTGAAGGTCACCACGACCACGGCGGCGTCACCGAAGTCTGCGAGGCGATCGCGCACGGCGATCACGTGTTCCTGGCACGGCAGTCAAGCGAGGTGACGGTGCAGCACCATCACCAGTGGGCGACCTCGCTGATCGCCCGGCCGCCATGGCTCGCCACGGTGATCGACCAGTTCCACCTCGGGCAGCAGGTCGCCGACCGACAGCGTCACGACGACGCGCTCTTCCTGAGCCCGAACCAGCTGCGGCGTGTCGACGGCGGCGACGATGCCGGCCTCGACGGCGAGCGAGCGCACCCGACCTGCCGACGGGTTCACCAACGACACGTCGCCGATGGTCACCGTGGGCACGGTCTCGTTGCCGTTCGCCACCGACCGAACGAACGTCGCCGCGTCCGGGTCGTTCCAGATGTTCACGTCGCGGAACGGGGTGTGGGTGCGCTTCAGGCCCATCTTCAGCGTCGTGCAGTACGGGCAGCCGGGCCGCGAGTACACCGTGATCTCGGCCGCCGGCGACGTCGTGTCGCTCACGACGCCACCCACGCCAATCGAGCCGGGCCGCGGCCGCGGAGATGGCGTCGACGAGCGCATCGATCGAACCGCCGCACGCGTCCAGTTCGTCCGGGCCGAGCAGCACCAGATGGCTGCCGTCCACCTCGGCCACCACCACCGGGAACACTCCGGCCGCTGCGGCGCGCACGGCGTCGGGTTGGTCGTTGCGATGGAACGTGTCGAACGGAACGGGCAGCCCGGCCACGCACGCGGTCCACTCGGGCTTGGCGCGCACCGACCCGTGGGTGATGTCGCACAGCGAGCAGTGCCGTCGGCCCAGCCGGGCGCCGACCCAGTACGCCAACTCGCCACGCAACGTGCCGTCGGCGTCGTACACGCCGAACAGTCGGTCGATGCGCCGAGTCGGTACCGCGTCGTCGGAAGTCATCTCGCCAGCCTCGCCGATCGCGACGCCGTTGTCGCCGCGGACGTGCGTGGACGAGCCGGGCCGCCCCCTCGCGCTCGCTCGGGCCCATCGTGCCGATCCGTTAGCGTTCGACAATGCGAGTCGAATCGGCGCTCCCCCTGCTCGACGGCACCCACGTCGCGACGTCCGAACAGGTCGACGAGTTCGACCGCGATGGGCACACGGTGGTGCGCGGCCTGGCAACCGGCGAAGAAGTCGCCGCGTACCGCCCGGCGATCGAGGCGGCGGTGCAGCGCGCCGCGGCGAGTCAGCGACCGCTCGACGAGCGCGACACGTACGGCAAGGCGTTCCTGCAGGTGCCGAATCTGTGGGCGGTCGACCCGACCGCGCGGGCCTTCACCATGGCTGCTCGCTTCGCGAGGGTGGCCGCGGCGCTGCTCGGCGTGGAGGGCGTGCGGCTCTATCACGACCAGGCGCTGTTCAAGGAGCCGGGTGGTGGCCACACGCCCTGGCATCAGGACCAGACCTACTGGCCGTTCGACACCGACCGCTCGATCACCATGTGGATGCCGTTGGTCGACGTACCGGCCGAGGTGGGGAGCATGACCTTCGTGAACGGCAGCCATCGCGCCGGCAGCCTGGGCGGCTGGGTGATCGGCGACGAGTCGGAGGCCGAGTTCGGTGCGATGGTCGCCGCGCGCGGCCTGTCGACGGGCACACACGGTGCGATGCGCGCCGGCGACGCCACCTTCCACTCGGGCTGGACCCTGCACCGGGCACCGGCGAACGGCAGCGATCTGATGCGGTCGGTGATGACCATCATCTACGTCGCCGACGGCGCTCGCGTCGGTGAGATCGACTCGCCGTTCCGCGCGTTCGACCAGGCGGTGTGGCTCGGCGGTGCGCCGACCGGTTCGCTCATCGACGGTCCCGGAAATCCGTTGCTCTGGCCGGTGTCGTGACCTCGGAGCCGCACGCGAGCCTCGTCGACGGTCGCCATGTCGAGGCGATGCTCGGTCGCCACGCCCGGCACCGCGACGGTGCAGCCGAGCACTGGGTCGACGGGGTGCCGCTGGGCAACGGGCGCGTCGGCGCGGTGGTGTGGGGCGACGGTGCACCACTGGTGGCGACGCTCGACCACGCCGAGTTCTGGGACCGGCGCACCGAGACACCGCCGCCGCTGCCGCACCGGTTCGCGGACTTCCTCGACGCGCTCGACGGTGTGCCATCCGCGTGGCCGGCGGAGTGGCCGGTGGCCGCCCCTCGTTTCGACCTGGTCACCCCGACGCGCCTGCCGCCCAGTCGGCTGCGGCTCACCGGCATCGGTGCGGTCACCGGTTCGCACCACGATCTCGCCGCGGCGGCGCTCGACGTGCTCACGTCGGACGCCACGATCACGGTTCGGGTGTTGGGCGAGCACGACGTGGTGTTGATCGACGGGCGCGGGCCGGTGCCGTCGGTCGAGCTCGACTGGTGCAGCGACGCAGCGACATGGGAGTTGCGCGACCGCCCGCAGCCGGCACTGGCACCGCACCCGGCGGCACTCTTCGCCTCGTGGGAACCGGCCGATCGCCGTTCGATCGCCGACGGCGAGACGATCGGCCAGCCCGTTCCGGGTGGTGGCGCGATCGGTCTTGCGTGGCGTCTCGTCGGTGACGCCGAACGTTGGCGCGTCGCGATCGCAGTTGGTGGCCGACCGAAGCGCCGACGCAGCGCAGGTGGCCACGTTCGCGTGCGAGGCCGTCGACGCAGTGCTGGCCCAACCCGACGCTGCCGTGGCCGACTCACGAGCGTCGCTGGCGCGACTTCCATGCACGCTCGTGGTTGTCGGTGCCCACCGAGTCGGTCGAGTCGCTCTGGTACGCGGAGCTGTCGAAGCTCGGCGCGGCGGTGCGCAGCGACGGCCCTCCGCTCGGGCTGCAGGGGCCATGGTCGCCCGACGGGCGAATGCCGCCGTGGGGAGGCGACCTCCATCACAACGTCAACACGCAGTTCTCGTACTCGGCGATGGAGGTGACGAACCACGCCGACCTCGCCTCGTCCCTGCATCGCTACGTCGAGCGATCGATGCCGGTGTGGAAGGACCTGGCGCGCGACGTGTTCGGTCGCGACGGTGTGTTCGTGCCATCCGCCACCGACGACGACGGCCGGTGCCGGTACGAGTGGGCGACCGTGAACCTGGCGCTGTCGTCGGGGCCGTGGCTCGGCCATGTGCTCCACACCCACTGGGCGCACACCGGCGACGACGACTTCCGAACCCGCCTGCTCGACCCGTTCCTGCACGGGGTCGCCGAGCCGGTCCTGGCCCAGCTCGAGGCCGGCGACGACGGTCGGCTGCACCTGCCGCGGGGCTACTCGCCGGAACTGGTGCCGACCGGCTGCTCGCCGTGGGGACCCGACCCGAGTTGCGACCTGGCGCTCATCGCCTGGCTGCTCGACGCGCTGATCGAGCTCGACACGATCGCCGGTCGCGACACGACACGCTGGAGCGACCTCGCCGATCGGCTGGCACCGCTGCCGGTCGACGCCGGGTTCGGTGTCATCGGCGGGGTGCTCGTCGGTCGGGCGGGTGGCATCCGGGTGCGGGCCGACGCGGCGCTCGAGCGCAGCCATCGCCACCACTCGCACCTGATGGCCATCCACCCGCTGCGCAGAATGACCGCCGACCACCCCGATTCGACGGTGCGCGCCACGGTGGCTGCGTCGCTGCAGCAGCTGATGCTGAGTGGACCGGGCGAGTGGGTCGGCTTCTCGGTGCCGTGGGCGGCCTCCATCGCCACGCTCGCCGGCCAGCCCGATGTCGCGCTCGGCCATCTCCGCGACTACGCCGAACGGTGGGTCGGGGCATCGACGTTCCACGTGCAGCGCAGTGTCCGCGGTGAAGTCCCGACCATCTGGAACGAGCTGGGCGACCTGCTCGGCGGCGACGCGCTCAGCCTCGAAGCCGGCGTCGCGTTCGTCGCCGCGGTCGTGGATCTCCTGGTGCAGGACCACGACCACGTCGTGCGCATCGCGCCGAAGCTCCCCGCCGCCTGGCCCGACGTGGCGTTCGCCGGGCTGCGTGCCGCGGGCGGATGGGAGATCGCCGCTCGCGTCCACGCACACGAGTTGGTCGCCATCCGGGTGCTCGCACACCGCGCCGGCGAACTGGTGCTGCGGTTCCCGGCGAGTACCGGACCGATCGAGGTCCGGCGCGCGATGGCGCAGGGCGAGGAGTTCGTGTGGTGCGCCGACGGCTGGTCCGTCGACGACATCGCCCCGCTGCCCGTCGGCTGACACCGTCCGACCTGGCACGGTGCGTTCAGTAGCATCCGTGCGTTCACGGAGGGGAGGTGCCCGATGGTGCCGCACGAGTTCAGCCCGGCGGCAGTCGACGAGGCATCGGTCGACGCGTTTCGCCCCTACGCCGACTTCCTGCGCAGTGGCGAGCCGTACCTGTCGATCTACCTGAACAACCTGTGGTTGCAGCCGCCGAAGGCCGGCGAGGAGCTCGCCTGGGGAGACGGCTGGTACTACGACACGACGGTCGCACGGAAGCACGAGTACTGGCGCGACATCGAGCTGCCGACGCCGACGAAGGACCTGCAGCAACTTCGTCACGACCTCTACGAGTGGGGCTTCTGCCTCATCGAGGACGGTCTGTCGAACGAACAGTGCACCCGCATCAGGGAGCGCGTCGCCGACCAGGCCGCCGCCGAACGAGAACTCGGCATCGCCTACATGGTCGAGTCGCAGCAGCACCTGTGGTCGCTCGTCAACAAGGGCGTCGACTTCGTCGGGCTGCTCGAGCACGACCCCGCTGCGGTGCAGGCCGGACCGATGATCGAGCGTCTGCTCGACGAGACGTTGGGGCCGGGCTGGAACCACTTCAGCCTGCTGGCCAACATCTCCTACCCGGGCTGTCATCCGCAACCGATGCACCAGGACCAGACCTGGGTGGCCCCCATCCACACGCACGAGGCACCGATCCTGGTGAACACCATGTACGTGCTGCAGGACGTGAACGAACACAACGGCGGCACCCTGTTGGTACCCGGTTCACACCGGGCGAATGGCACGCCTGAGACCGGCCTCTACGGGCCGCTGCCCCGACCGATCAACCTCGAGGCGCCCGCCGGCACCGTGCTGATGTTCGATGGCCGCCTGTTGCACGGCGGCGCGGTGAACCACTCCGACGACTTCCGCTACGTGCTGACGAACTCGGTGGTCAAGCCGTGGGCCAGGCAGCAGGAGAACTTCGTCCTCGGGATGAGCCCCGCGGTGCTCGCCGAGGCCAGCGACAAACTCCTGTGGCGAACCGGCTTCCAGTCGAGCATCACCGCCAACCTCGTCGAGGGCTACGGCTATCGAGGCGCGGGGCGACAGGGCGACCGCAACGGTTCCGTGGCGGCGGTGCGGCGCGAGGTCGATCGCGGGTACCACCACGTCGGTGAGTTGTCGATGGCCACCATCGACTCGGTCGATCTCGAATCGCTCTCCCTGGCGAGGTTGCAGCGCGACAACGAAGACTTCCGCGACGAGCACCATCTCGAGTCGATGGCGACGCTCAACGAGTTGCTCCCTGACCGCCACGTCTGAGGGCTGTCGCGCGCGTCCGTCTGGTCGTCGGACGACGGCCGCCGACGCGTCAGAATGACGTCTCGCATCACGAGGGGGACCTGATGGACGAGCGCTTCATCGACAACGGCGACATCACGCTGCGGGTGGAGGTGACGGGCGAGGGCCCGACCCTGCTGTTCGTGCACGGCTGGCCCGAGAACCCGCACTCGTGGCGGCACCAGGTGGAGCACTTCGCCGAGCGCGGCTACCAGTGCGCTGCGCTCGACGTGCGTGGCTACGGCGGCAGCTCGAACCCCACCGAGATCGACCGCTACACGCTGCGCGAGCTCAGCAGTGACGTCGCCGCGGTCGCCGCCGCGCTGAGCGACGAACCGGTCGTGCTCGTCGGTCACGACTGGGGCGCACCGATCGTCTGGCACACCGCCATCCGCCACCCCGACGTCGTGCGCGGCGTGGCCGGTCTCAGCGTGCCGCACACCCCGCCGCTGCCGATGTCGCTGCTCGACCTGTTCGACCAGATCTACGCGAACCGCTTCTTCTACATGCTCCACTTCCAGGAGCCCGGCGTGGTGGAGGCCGAGTTCGCGCACGACCTGCGCGGCGCGCTGAAGAAGGTCTACTTCGCCCTCTCCGCCGCCGGTCCCCGCGACCCGCTGGCGAGCGATCTGCCACGCGGCACCCCGTTCATGGACGTGCTGCCCGAGCCTCCCGCCGGACCGCTGCCGTTCCTGAGCGACGACGACCTCGACGTGTACGTCGCCGCATTCGAACGGTCGGGCACGCACGGCGGGTTCAACCGCTACCGGGCGCAGGCGTTGGAGGTCGAGTCCGCGGCCGACATCGTCGGCGCCACCGTCGACCGTCCGTCGTGCTTCATCGGCGGCGAGTTCGACGTGGTCCGCACGATGATCCCCGGTGTCGACTCGTACGCCGCACCCGGCGGCGGCTGCACCGACTTCCGCGGCGCGACCATCGTCCCCGACTCGGGCCACTGGGTGCAGCAGGAAGCCCCCGCCGCGGTGAACGCCGCGCTCGAGCAGTTCCTCGCCACGCTGTAGCCCGGCGTTGCCGGTCAGGCCTCCACGCCCGCGCTCAGACCAGCGCGGCGTCGGTGCGTACGTGCACCAGCGACGGACCGCGATGAGCGAACGCTGTGGCGAGCGCGTCGTCCAGTTCGTCGGCGCGCTGCACCGTGATGCCCTGCGCACGGCACGACTGGGCGAACAGGGCGAAGTCGGGGTTCACCAGTGAGGTCTGCCACACGTCCAGGTGACCGGCGCGCTGCTCCTTGCTGATCTTGCCCAACTCGCTGTTGTCCAGCAACACCACGGTCAGGTCCATGCCGTGACGCACCGCAGTGGTCATCTCCATCGCGTACTGGCCGAACCCGCCGTCGCCGGCCACGGCGATGATCTGTCGCGTGTCGCCCACCGCGGCCCACGCTCCCATCGCCGCGGGGAGGCCGAAGCCGATGGAGCCCAGATACCCCGACATCAGCACCGACTGCGCCTCGACCTCGAAGTAGCGGCCGAACGAGTACGCGTTGTTGCCCACGTCGACGCAGATCACCGCGTCGGTCGCGGCGTGCCGGGTGAGCGACTCGAACAACGCGGCCGACCCGACACCGTGGCCACGATCGTCGGCCACACGCCGCGACTTCTCGGCGCGCCAGATGGCCCATCGCTCGGCAACCTCGGGCCGTTGATCCACCGCGGCGATGCTCGACGGCAGGGCAGCAGCGATCGCCGCAGCGGTGACCCCGACGTCGCCCAGCACAGGGATGTCGACCGGCTGCAGCCGGCCGAGCGCCATGGCGTCGTCGTCGACCTGAATCGTCGGCTTGTACGCGGCGATGCCCGTGTGGTTCGAGAACGACGCGCCGAACACCACCAGCAGGTCGGCCTCGTTCATCAGGTAGCTGGCGACCGGCGTACCACTGCGGCCCAGCACCCCGGCGCCCAGCGCGTGACGGTCCGAGATCTGCCCCTTCGCCTTGAACGTGGTGAGCACCGGCGCACCCAAGCGTTCGGCCAGCGCCACCACAGCAGCCATGTCGCGACGCGCACCGTGGCCGACGACGATGACCGGTCGCTTCGCCGCGGCGACCATCGCCACTGCCGCCAGCAACACGTCGTCCGGCGGCGACACGCGGCGATCGGCGACACGACCCTTCGGACCGCCTGCGGGTCGGTCCGACGGCACGACCTGCACCTCGTCGGGCAGGACCAGGTGTGCGACGCCGCGACCCACCACTGCGTTCGAGCACGCCGTGGACATCAGCTCGGCATGGTCCGATCCGGCCTGCACCGTCTGGCTGTAGCGGGCCACGTCGGCGAACGCCCGCTCGAGGTCGAGGTCCTGGAACGCACCACGCCCCTTCACCTTCGACGGCACTTGACCCGACAAGGCGAGCACCGGCGAGTGGTCCACCCGTGCGTCGTACAGACCGGTGAGCAGGTTGGTGGAACCCGGCCCGGCGATGGCGAAGCACGCCGCGGCCTGACCGGTGAGCTTGCCGTAGGCACTCGCCGCGAACGCCGCCGCACCCTCGTGACGAATCGCGACGAACCGCAGATCGCCCCGCTCCTCACCACGGCGGAGCGCATCGGCGAACCCGAGGTTCGAGTGGCCGACCATGCCGAACACGACGCGCACGCCCCAGTTCGTCATCGTCTCGACCAGCGCGTCGGACACCGTGCGCGGCGTCTCGGGCTCGGGTGGCAGCGAGACGTACACGCCGTCGTCACGCACGTCCACAGGGTGCGCCGCCGGCGCATCGGTGAACGGCGGCGGCGGGGTACCCGTGAGCGGCGAATAGTCGTACCCGTGCCACGGGCAGCGCAGCAGCCCGTGCTCGATCGACCCCTCGCCCAACGGGCCACCCTGGTGCGGGCAGGCGTTGTCGAGCACGCCGTACTGGTCGCCGACCCGGGTGACGCACAATGCCCGTCGGCCGACGGTCACCGTCGTGACGCGCTGGTCAGCCAGCTCGCCCGCCTCCAGCACCTTGTGCCACGGTGTGGTCCTCGGAGGGGGAGGCGGGGGACGGTCCGGGGGCGTTCATGGCCGCCATCCTCGCGCCGTCGACGCGCGCTGCTGATCGGCCCCTTCATTCGCCGACCGGCGCCCCAGTGCCGATCGGCCAGAATGCCCGCACAAGGAGGACCACAACATGCGTCCAGTCCCGATCGCGGTGTGGAGCGAGCTCGCCGAGCGCACACCATTCGCAGCCCTCGTCGGCAACGTCGACCTCGTCGTCGTGCGCGACGGCGACGACCACTTCGTGCTCTACGGGCGCTGCCTGCACCGCGGCGCGCTGCTCGCCGACGGCAGCGTCTCCGGCGAGAACCTGGTGTGCGGGCTGCACGGCTGGGACTACCGGTTCCGCACCGGCGTGAGTGCGTATCACAACACCGAACGGCTGGAACGGTTCCAGTCGTGGCTCGACGGCGACCAGCTGATGGTGGACGGCGACGAGGTCGACGCGTGGGAGCTGCAGAACCCGCAGCCCTACGTCGCGCGGCGCGTACCAGGGCGCGTACCAGGACACGACCGGCGCTGCGGAGGAACCGTTCGTCGGCCAGATCCGCGAGCTCGCGACCCATGGCCTGTCACGGTTGGGTCATCACGGACCCGTGGGCGCGATGGGCGTTCCCCGCGACCGGCTGCCGTCGTGGGATTCCATCCAGGTGGTCACCGCGCAGCTCGCTCGGCGCCCGTTGTTGGACGACGAACCGGTCGGCACCGACGTCGTCATCGGTGGCCGGGCCGAGCGCCCGCTGCAGCTCGACATCCCGCTGTTCGTGTCCGACATGAGCTTCGGGGCGCTGTCGCAGGAGGCCAAGGTGGCGCTCGCCCGCGGTGCCAACGGCGCCGGCACCGGCATCTGCTCGGGCGAGGGCGGCATGCTGCCCGAGGAGCAGGCCGAGAACTCGCGCTACTTCTACGAGCTCGCCTCCGGCCGCTTCGGCTGGGCACCCGAGAAGGTGAAGGTGGTCCAGGCGTTCCACTTCAAGTTCGGCCAGGGCGCCAAGACCGGCACCGGCGGCCACCTACCGGGTCCGAAAGTGGTCGGCCGCATCGCCGAGGTGCGCGGTCTGCCCGAAGGCACGCCTGCGGTATCACCGGCGACGTTCACCGACCTGCGCACCGTCGACGACTTCCGCGAGGTGGCCGCCCAGGTGCGCGAGCTGTCGTCCGGCATCCCCATCGGCGCCAAGTTGTCGGCGCAACGCATCGAGGACGACCTGGACACCGCGCTGGCCATCGGCGTCGACTACGTCATCCTCGACGGCCGCGGTGGCGGCACCGGCGCCGCGCCAACACTGTTCCGCGACCACATCTCCGTGCCCACCATCCCCGCGCTCGCCCGCGCTCGACGCCACCTCGACCGCAGTGGCAGCGACGTCACGTTGGTCATCACGGGCGGGCTGCGCACTGCGCCCGACTTCGTGAAGGCGCTCGCACTCGGCGCCGACGCGGTGGCCATCTCGAACTCGGCGCTGCAGGCGATCGGCTGCCTGGGGATGCGGGCCTGCAACACCGACAACTGCCCGGTCGGCATCGCGACCCAGAAGCCCGGCCTGCGCCAGCGGCTCGTCGTCGACGACGCTGCCCAACGCCTCACCCGGTTCCTGCACGCATCGGTCGAACTGATGACCGTGCTCACCCGCGCGTGCGGCCACTCGCACGTGTCGCAGCTGAACGTCGACGACCTGGTGACCTTCGACCGCGACCTGCACCACCTCAGCGGCGTCCCCTACGGCGGCATCACCCCATAGTCCGCGGCCCGCCGGCCTCAGTCGGCGTCGATCTCGCCGATGTCCTCGTTCCACAGCGTCGGCTCGGCCGCGATGAAGTCCTCCATCATCGCCACGCACTCGGCGTCGTCGAGCACGACCACCTCCACACCGCGCGAGCGCAACAGATCCTCGTCGCCCATGAACGTGCGGTTCTCGCCGATCACCACGCGCGGGATGCCGTACAGCAGGATCGCCCCCGTGCACATCGAGCACGGCGACAACGTCGTGTACATCGTCGAACGGGCGTAGGTCGACGCAGGCAGGCGTCCGGCGCGCTCGAGTGCGTCGGTCTCGCCGTGGCGGATCGCCGACCCCTGCTGCACGCGCCGGTTGTGCCCGACCCCCAGCACCGTGCCGTCGTCGGCCACCAGTGCGGCGCCGATGGGGATGCCACCTTCGGCCCGACCGTCGCGGGCCTCCTGCTTGGCGAGCTCGAGGAAACGCTGGTCGTCCATGCGCCGATGGTATGCCCGCTGCGCCCGCGGACCGGTTCCCCGCAGCAGGGACCAACTGCCCTAGTTGGCCACTCGCGCCGTTCGTACGCTGGGCCGATAGCCCGGGAGGTGCCATGGACTTCGACGTGTCCGAAGAGATGCAGGTCAGGCTGGAGATGATCCGTGAGTTCATGGATCGCGAGGTCATCCCGCTGGAGGGCGAGATGCTCTTCGGCGACGCCGCCGCACTCGAAGCCGGCGTGAAGAAGGCCCAGGAGAAGGTCAAGCAGATGGGCCTGTGGGCGCCCAACCATCCGGTCGAGTTCGGTGGGCTGGGCCTGTCGATGGTCGACCACGGTCTGTTCGCCGAGGCCGTCGGCCGCAGCCCGCTGGGCATGAGTGTGTTCGGCACCGCCGCTCCCGACGCGGGCAACATCGAGATCCTCCACAAGTACGCCACCGAGGAACAGCGCGAGCGCTTCCTGCGCCCGCTCGTCGCCGGCGAGATCCGCAGCTGCTTCTCGATGACCGAGCCCGAGACCGCCGGCTCGAACCCCGTGCTCCTCGCCACGACCGCGGTCACCGACGGCGACGACTACGTCATCAACGGTCAGAAGTGGTTCACGTCGTCGGCCGACGGTGCCGCGTTCGCGATCGTCATGGCCGTCACCAACCCCGACGCGCCGCCGCACCAGCGGGCCAGCATGATCCTCGTCCCCACCGACACGCCCGGCTTCAACCTGGTCCGCAACGTCAGCGTGATGGGCCACGCCGGGTCGGGCCACTCCAGCCACGCCGAGGTCATCTACCAGTCGTGCCGCGTGCCGCGCACCAACCTGCTCGGCCCCGAGGGCAGCGGCTTCCTGCTCGCCCAGGACCGCCTCGGCCCCGGCCGCATCCACCACTGCATGCGCTGGCTGGGCATCGCCGGCAGGGCCTTCGACATGATGTGCGATCGCGCCAACGCCCGCGTGATGGATGCCGAGGGCGGCACGCTGGCCGACAAGCAGGTCATCCAGCACTGGGTGGCCGAGATGGACGCCGAGATCCGCGGCGCCCGTCTGCAGACCCTGCACTGCGCATGGATGATCGACCAGCACGGCGCCAGCGTCGCCCGCGACGAGATCTCGGCCATCAAGTTCGAGGTCGCCAACACGATGCTCAAGTCGGTCGACCGAGCCATCCAGGTGCACGGCGCGCTGGGCGTCACCGACGACACGATCCTGTCGTACTGGTACCGCCACGAACGCGCGGCGCGCATCTACGACGGCGCCGACGAGGTGCACAAGACCAGCCTCGGCCGCCGCATCCTGCGCCGCTACGCGCGAGCCGCCGAAGCGCAGTAACGGCGGGAGCGAACGCCTGTACAGCGCACCTGGTCGGGCGCAAGATGAAGGTGTGACAACAACGAGGAGGTGGCTTCCATGCGTACCAGGACAGCCATGCTCGCTCTGGTCATGCTCCTCGCCGCCTGCGGCGCGAACGACACCGCCGGGCCCGCGACTGGCGTGACGAGGGCGACCGACCCCACCTCGGCGCCACCGGATTCGAGCCTGCCGACCGGCACGCTGTCCGAGTCGCCGTCGGTGGACGAATTGGCGGCGGCGATCGGTTGCGAACCGATCGAGAGCTCCGTCGACGAGCCGCTCGCTTACATCATGAAGCACGCCGTGTGCATGACTCTCGATGTGAATTCGAACGTCTGGTTCGACATCTACATCTTCGAGCCCGCGAACGCGTCCAAGGCCGAGGGTGCCATCACCGAGATGTCCTGCATGTCCGGCATGGTGTCGAGCGTCGAGTACCTCGCCGCTGATCGCTGGATCGTCGCCGTCTCGGTGATCCCCGAGATGATGAGCACCGTCGACGACGCGACCGCATCACTGCGGGCGATCCAACCATCGTTGGCTGGGGGAGAGCTGCGCTCGAAGCGGTGCACGAACTATGACCCCGCCAACTCGTTCCCGGATGAGGATCCGACGGGCACCGGACCGGAGACGACGTCCGCGACCGCACCTGGCGAGACGCCTGATCTGGCGATCGAAGTGGCCGAGCACATGGGATGCACCGTGGTGATGATGGACGGCAGCGAGAACGGAATGCCGAACACCAGCGGGATGGTGCTGTGCACCTACGACGACCAGATGATCACGGTCGTCCAGTTCGACGACGCCGCGCAGCAGGGCCAGTTCCTCACCTGGATGTCAGCCCTGAGCTGTGGCGACCCGGCCGCAGTCGCGGCCATCGTTGTCGTGTCCGATCGTTCCGCCGTCATCGTCGACGATCCCACCATGGCGGATTCGATCCAGCAGAAGGTGGGAGGCGAGATCGAGCTGGTCGAGTGCGCATGACCACAGCGCCGGTGACCGAGCGGTCGGCGCTCGGCCGACCATCGACGCTGCCATCGACGTGACTCGTTAGGGTCACCCAGCGGACCGATACGGGCCCGTCAATGACGGGAGGCAACCCATGAAGGTTCCATCGATTCGCGCCGGCTTTGCCGTGCCCCGGTACCGCTGGCTCGGCGCGGCGGCGCTCGCTGTCGTCGTGATCGTTCCGGCGGTCGCATCCACTCAAGGCGGTGCGGCACCGGCCGAGGACAAGGCCAACGGAGCGATGGTCGTGACGTGGAGAGCGCCGTCGTCGACCGCCAGGATCGCCACTCCGGAGGTCGTGAGCGGGCCGACGCAGAAGAACCTCGAGTTCGTGGCGCTGTCGCAAGCGTGCCGCTTCTACGACACCCGGATTGCCGGCGTGACGGCGTTCACGCCGAACCAGTCGCGCGACATCACCGTGCTCGACGGCGGGTTTCCCGGAAGCCTCGGACCGTGTGGGGTGCCGACGCGGGCGAAGGCCGTCGACCTGTCGCTGAGCACACTCGCCGGCACGCCGACGGCCGCCGGCTTCACCCGTATCGGGCCCGGTGGCGCAGCCCCCTCAGCCACCGTGCTGCAGTTCGGCAAGGGCCAGGGTGTGTCCGCGACCACGACGTCGGGGCTGAGCGCCGATGGCAAGGTGCGGATCACCTCCAACGGCGCCGGCGCCGGCTACGTGGCCGACCTGATCGGCTTCTGGCAGGAGCCCATCGAAGGCCTCGTCAACGCGGATGGCACTCTGCTCGTCGGTACGGGCATCACACTGATCGAGAAGTCCCCGACGTTCCTGGGTGACTACATCGTGACCTTCGATCGTCCGCTCATCCCGAACTGCGCAGTGGTGGCGATCGGTGACTCGTCGACGACCCGGTTCTTCTCCTACGCGCTCAGCAACACCTCGCAGTGGTACTTCGACGCCCGGGTCTACAACTCGACGGCGGAAGTCGATTCGTCGTTCTCATTCGTCGTGCAGTGCTAGTCGCGAGGTCAGCTGTCTCCTGGTCCGGCACGATCAACCGCGACACACTGTCTCGGTCTCGACGATGTGTCTCGCCAACGTTCGAACGGGGTAGCCCCGCGCATGAGTGATCCACAGGACCGAGCCGAAGATCTGGACGAGGACGTCACCGATCTCGGTGTTCCCAATGAGGACGATGTGCCGATCCAGGGCGAGGTGGGCGATCTGTCCGAGCTGCTGCTGAACGGCGACGACATCATCGACACCGGCCTGCCGCAAGCACCCGAGGAGGCGGCGCTGCACGTCGTGGACAACCCCGACGCCTGATCGCGGAGACGACGAACGCGGCCACGGCAGGTCGCGCCGAGGTGAACGCGTGGTGCCGTCAGTTCGTGGCGGCACCACCGCGGCGACGCACGGCCACGACGAGCGCGCCACCGAGCAACAGGAAGAGCAGCGCCCACGTCGCCTGATCGGTCGTGGCCGACCCGGTCGCAGGAAGTGACCACTCGGGCGGCACGGGTGCGGGGACGAGTTCGATCGGCGGGCCGCTCGACTCGACGAGGGTCGTGGTGGTCGCCACGTCGGTGGTGGTGGTCGCGGCCGTCGTGGTCGTGACGGCTGCCGTCGTCGTGACGCCACTGGTCGTCGTTCCGGCGAGCGTCGTCGTGGTCGCCGCAGTCGTGGTGGGAGCGATGGTGGTCGGCGTGGTGGTGGCGGGCGCGGTGGTCGTGGTCGCGGGCGGCGGCGAGCTGAGCACCGTCACGACCTTGGAGTCCGTGAACCCCGATCCCGGCTCGACGAGGTCGATCTTCCATTTCGTCGCCCTCGCAGTGACGACCCGTTCGCAGAAGTCGCCGTTGCCGTTCGTGTGGGCGACGTACGGGCCGAACCGCTCACCGGTCGCGGTGTCCGTGGCGTAGAGGTCCATGTCGATGTTCGGCGGATAGTCGCGGCCACCAACGCTCGCCGGCACGGTGACCTTCGGCGAGTTGCCGGCGCCCGTGCAGTCCGGCGAATCGAACACGAACAACTGCCCCTTGCTCCGCGTCGACGCGCCGATCATGGACGCCGGTGCCAACGTCGTCGTGAGCGCGATTGCCACGGCGATCGCCGTCGTCAGTCGTCGGCTGATGCGCGGAGTGTGCATGTGGCCACGCTACGCCACCGTCGAGTGACCGGCAAAGGACCCCGGCCGATGGACGCAGCGGCGCGACGACGACCAGCAAGTGCGGCGCTCGGAAAGGTCGACTTCGGCGCCGGTGTTGCGCCCTACTGTCGTGATGTGGAAGCGACAGTCCGCGATCTGCGGTCCTACTACGAGGCAGAGGCTGAGCAGCGCGTGCGTGGGACGCTTCGAGGCAGGCGGGTTGGTTTGGTCGCCGATTTCATACGGGTGCTCGAACGTGAGGGTCGCCGCTCGGTGATCGACGTCGGGGCCGGGCCGGGACTCGACGGCGAGCACTTCGTCGCCGCTGGGATGGAGTACGTCGGCATCGATCTCGCGCTCGGCAACGCGCGGCTCGCCGCCGAGCGGGGAGTCACGGTGCTTCACGCTGATCTGCGTGCCCTGCCGTTTCGTGAGCACGCGTTCCAGGCTGCGTGGTCGATGAGCACCTTGATGCACCTCTCAGCGGAGAGTGTCGGGGTGGCCGTCCGGCAGATGGCCGACGTGCTCGAGCCCGGGTCGCCGATGGTCGTCGGTGTGTGGGGCGGCGACCACGGGGACGTGGTGAGTGAGAACGGCATCCCGGGCCAGCGGCGGTTGTTCAGCTTGCGTTCCCTCGACCAGAATGCAGCACTTCTCGCCAGCGGCGGCACGATCGAGTCGACGACAACATGGGACCTCGGCGACGACGAGTGGGAGTATCAACTCTTCCGGCTTCGTTCCACACGTTCCTAGCGGAACGTGCGCCTGCGGCGCAGAGCGGGTGACGGGATCCGTCGCTGCGCTCCTCCCGATTCGTGCGACCGAGAGTGCGCCTGCGGCGCAGAGCGGGTGACGGGATCCGTCGCTGCGCTCCTCCCGATTCGTGCGACCGTGCGACGGCTTCGCCGTGGAGCGGGTGACGGGAATCGAACCCGCGTTCTCAGCTTGGGAAGCTGATGTTCTGCCTCTGAACTACACCCGCATCGTCGGCCCGAGGGCCGTCGAAGTTCCGCCAGGTTATCGCCAGGTCGGCCGGTGAGCCATCGCCGACCGGCCTCGATTCACCGCCCTGCGAAGGGTCGTGGCGCCGGTACCATCCGGCTTCCCCTCGACATGGAGCCATCGCCGTGACCTACTGCCTCGCCCTTCGACTCGACGAAGGCCTCATCTTCCTCGCCGACACCCGCACCAACGCCGGCATCGACAACGTCGGCACGTACCGGAAGCTGCACGTCGTCCGCCCGGCGCCGGACCGCGTCTTCGTGCTGCAGTCGGCCGGCAACCTGGCCACCACGCACGAGGTGCTCGATCGCATCGACCGCGACCTGTCCACGCCCGGCGACCACGAGAGCCTCGCCACCGTGAGCCACCTGCACGAGGCGGCGCTGTACGTCGGCCGGCTCAGTCAGGAGGTCGTGCAGCGGCATCGCGCCGGGCTCAGCTCCATCGGCGCCGACGCCACTGCGTCGTTCATCCTCGGCGGGCAGATCGCCGGTGACCGGCCCGACATCCTGCTCGTCTACCCCGAGGGCAACTACGTGCACACGTCCGACGATCGGCCGTTCCTGCAGATCGGGGAGACCAAGTACGGCAAGTTGATGCTCGAGCTCGCGGTGCACGCGAAGGTCGGGCTGAACGATGCGGTCAAGATCGCGCTCATCTCGATGATCAGCACCGCCCGGGCGAACCTGTCGGTCGGCCCGCCGTACGACCTGGGCGTCTACCGCAACGGATCGCTCGAGCTGGTCGAGACTCGCCTCGATCAGCAGTCCGAGTACCTCACCCACCTCGGCCACTCGTGGGTGCGCACGATGGTCGAGGGTGTCGATGCGCTCCCGTCGCTCGACCTCGAGGCGCTCGAAGGCTGACACCGACGCCGCGGCGAGACGACTCCTCTGCCGCCCAGTCACGTGGTCCGGCCATCCTCCGTGACCGTCCACTGGGCCGCGCGCCCTATCGCGGGTCAGGATCCGTTCAAGGCGTGGTCAGCACCGCATCGCCCCAGATCGAATGGCGAAATGGCCATCCGACCGTCTCGTCTCGCACGCCCCGCCCTCGTCGCCGTCCTGCTCGTGGCCGGTGTCGGCATGGCCACACTGCCCACCTCGACGTCCGCCGCCGGGAACGCCGCCCGGCCCGCGCCGGTCGACAGCCGCGACCCGTTCGCCACCGACCAGATCATCGTCCGCATGGCCGACGGCAGCACCCCCGACGTGACCGCGCTCGCCACGCAGGCCGGCGAGCCCGTCCGCCTGCAGCGTCAGGTCCGCCAAGGCACGTGGGTCGGCAAGCTCGGCGGCCGCCGTTCGCCCGTCGCCGCCCAGGCCCTCGCCGCCCGCATCGCCACGCTCCCCGGTGTCGCCTACGCCGAGCCCGACGCGATCCTCACCGTGTCAGCCGTCCCCACCGACCCGCGCTGGTCCGAGCAGTGGGACCTCACCACCACCACCGGTGGCGCCGACCTGCCGCCGGCCTGGGACGTCACCCGCGGCACGTCCGACGTGGTCGTCGCGGTCATCGACACCGGCATCACCAACCACGCCGACCTCGCCGGCCAGACCGTCCCCGGTTACGACTTCATCGGCGACGTCAACATCGCCAACGACGGCACCGGCCGCGACGCCGACCCCAGCGACCCGGGCGACTGGATCACCAGCGCCGACACGCTGACGTCCACGTTCCGTGGCTGCAGCGTCGGCAACAGTTCGTGGCACGGCACCCACGTGTCGGGCACCATCGCCGCGCTCAGCGACAACGGCATCGGCGTCGCCGGCATCGCCTCGGGCGTGAAGATCCTGCCGGTCCGCGTGCTCGGCAAGTGCGGCGGCTACACCAGCGACATCGTCGACGGCATGCGCTGGGCCGCAGGCCTCGCCGTGGCCGGCGTTCCTGCCAACCCCAACCCGGCCGCCGTCCTGAACCTGAGCCTCGGCGGATCCGGCGCCTGCGGCGTCACCCAGCAGACCGCGATCAACGACATCGTCGCCGTCGGCACCACCGTCGTGGTCGCCGCCGGCAACAGCAACGCCGACGCGGCCAACTTCAACCCGGCCAACTGCGCCAACGTCGTCACGGTCGCCGCCACCGGCAGCACCGGCGACCGCAGCTACTACAGCAACTACGGCACCCTCGTGGAGATCGCCGCACCGGGTGGCGACAGCACGCTGACGCCCGGCCGCATCCTCAGCACGCTCAACGCCGGCACGACCAGCCCCACCACCGACACCTACGCCGGCTACCAGGGCACCAGCATGGCCACCCCCCACGTCGCCGGCGTCGCCGCGCTCGTGAAGTCGGTGCAGCCGTCGCTCACCCCGGCCCAACTGCTCGCCGTCCTGCAGGCGCAGTCGAAGCCGTTCCCCGCCGGCAGCACCTGCACCACGTCCCTGTGCGGCGCCGGCATGCTCGACGCCGGGTTCGCCGTCGTCAGCGCGGCGACCGCCAACGGCCCTCGCGTCCTCGGCGCCTTCGCCAAGACCGCACCGGTCCCGGGCAGCACTGCCGTCACCACCGCACCGACGCTCACCTGGTCGGCCAGCATCGGTGCCACCGGCTACGAGTACTGCCTGGTCGTCGGCATCGCCACGCCGTGCACCACCTGGACCTCCACCGGCACCGCGACGAGCGTCGCGCTCACCGGCCTGTTGGGCTCGACCCTCTACGCCTGGCAGGTGCGGGCCACGGACGGCACCAACACCGAGCAGGCCAACGTCTCGCTGCGTTCCACGTTCACCACGGCCACCGCCGTCGGTGTGCCGGCCGCATTCGCCAAGTCGCCCCGTCCAACGGCGCCACCGGTCAGTCGCTCACCGCCAACCTCACGTGGGGTGCGAGCACCGGCGCGACGTCGTACCAGTACTGCCTCGACACCACCGTCAACAGCACGTGCGACACCAGTTGGGTCAGCACCGGCACCTCACGCACCGCCGCTCCGACCGGTCGGCTGAACGGCACGAAGTACGAGTGGCAGGTGCGCGCCGTCAACGACGGCGGCACCACCCTCGCGAACGCCGGCACGTGGTGGACGTTCACGACGGTCGCCGCACCGAAGCCCGGCTCGTTCAAGCTGACCTCGCCGTCGAACAACGCCACCGGTCGCGCCACGTCGTTGACGCTGTCGTGGGGATCGTCCAGCAACGCCACCTCCTACGAGTACTGCCTCGACAAGGTGAGCAACGGCGTGTGCGACACGGCGTGGGTGAACGTCGGCGCGACGCGCTCGACCACCGTGTCCGGACTGACCACGAAGACCACCTACTCCTGGCTGGTGCGTGCGGTGAACACGTCGGGTTCGACGCTCGCCAGCAACGGCACCTGGTGGAAGTTCACCACCGCCTGAGCCGCCGGATCGCCGCGGCCGTTCCGACGGTCAGCAACTAAGGTCGCCCGCGTGATCCTCTCCGACGGCACCCTGCGCGAGCTTCTCGGCTCTGGCCGCATCATCCTCGACCCGTACGACCCCGACCTGGTGCAGCCCGCCAGCGTCGACGTCCGCCTGGGCACCGAGTTCCGCGTCATGCGCAACAGCCGCCTCACCCACATCGACCCGTTCGAAGAGCAGCCGCGCCTGATGGAGACGGTCAGCGTCCCCAATGGCGACGTGTTCGTGCTGCACCCCGGTGAGTTCGCGCTCGGCCACACCGCCGAAGTGGTCGGCTGCCCCGACGACATCGTCGGCGTCGTCAACGGCAAGAGCAGCCTCGGCCGCCTCGGCCTGCAGGTGCACGCCACGGCCGGCTTCATCGACCCCGGCTTCAAGGGCACCGTGGTGCTCGAGCTGTCGAACGTCTCGAACCTGCCGATCCTGCTGCGCGCCGGCATGAAGGTCGCCCAGCTGGTCTTCCAGAAGCTCGACAAGCCGGCCGAACGCCCCTACGGCCACCCGGATCTGAAGAGCAAGTACCAGAACCAGTCCGGCGCCACCGCCAGCAAGTACAACCAGAACACCCTGTAGCCCGGGCGTTCGGTTCGACCTGACTGGGCGCGAGATGTCCCAGATCTGGGACGTTCGGCGCCCGTGGGCGCGGTGTGACCCGAATTCGGGAGGAATCGCGCCCGACCGATGGCGTCCCGCCCGACCGATGGCGCGATGACGCCCTTCGGTCGCGCCGGCGGTGTTCGCGGCAGCGCGATCGAAGGGTCGTCTCGCGTTCGTGTCAGCCGCCGGCCGGGTCAGCCGTCCGCCGGGGTCTGCGGCGTCGGGCGGCCCATGCCGCCCTGGCCCTGCATGCCGTGACCGGGTTGCATCTGGTCGCCGCGACCCATGTGGCCGTCGCCGTCGCCATCGCGGTCGATCGACTGGTCGTCGCCGCGACCGCCGTGGCCGTCGCCGGTGATGGCGGCGCCCAGCGCGAACCCGGCGCCCAACGTCAGGGCACCGGCCGCGGCGAAGGCGGCGATCTTCCTGCCGCCCCACCGGGCGCGGGTGGTGCTGTCGGCGAGCGGAGCCGCGGCGATCGGGGTCGCCACGACCGACTCGTCGACCGGTGGGTCGAACGCCGCGGCGGCCTCGGTCGGCCGCCTGCGGGGAGGGGATGGGCCCGGTGCTGTCGACCGACTCGACCGGCTCGGGGGACTCGGGGGTGGGGGTGGTGTCGTCCATGCCGCTCACACTGCGCTCACCGCGTGAGAGGCAGGTTGGAGCCGAGTCGGAACTGCTCCAGATCGCCGAGCGCGTGTTGTACGGAGATGTACAGCATTGTACAATTCGCGCATGACCGCCGTTTCCGTGAGCGAAGCACGCGCCACGCTGCCCGACATCGTCGACCGCGTTCAGGCCGGCGAAGAAGTCACGCTCACCCGTCATGGCGTCCCGGTCGCGGTCCTCGTCAACCCCGCCACCCTCCGCACTCGGCGCACGACGACCACCTTCCAACTGGCCACCGAGCTCGGGCGGCTGATGGACGAGGCACGTCGGCAGCCGCTCGCCACCACCACCTCCGTCGACACCGACACCGCGGAACGCTGGGTGGCCGAGCTGTACGCAGCACGCAAAGGTCGCTGACCCTCGGTGGACGCCTTCGACGCCGACGTCATCATCTACGCCGCCGATCCGACGCATGCCCTGGGAGCCCGAGTGCGGCGGTTGTTCGCCGCCGACGACCACGACCACGTGGGAGTCGGCTCGGTGATGCTGCTGCCCGAGGTCTTGTCGAAGCCGGTTCGCGAGGAGCAGTTCGTGCAGGTGCGCGAGCTGTCGCAATTGCTCGGCCGCCTCGACTTGCGCCCCATGGACGTCGAGACCGCTCGCGTGTCCACCGCCCTGGCCGCGCTGCACGGTCTGCGCGCCGCCGACGCCGTCCACCTCGCGACGGCGGTCGTCGCCGGCGCCGATCGCTTCGTCACGAACAACCGCAGGGACTTCCCGAAGTCGATCGGCGACATTGCGATCACCTACCCGGACGACCTCTGACGTCGGATGTTGCGCGCCGGACCGGCGCGGCGGACGTCAGTCGCCGGCGACGGGGTCGGCCAGGGGAGTGCCGAGCTGGTGCAGCTTCGACTCGCCGGCCTCGATGGCGTCGAGCAGGTGGATGGCGATGTCGGCCACCTTCACCTCGCCCTCTTCCTTGCCGGCGGCCTTCACGCCGTCGTCGAGCATGATGTAGCAGAACGGGCAGGCGGTGGCCACACGAGTCGCGCCGGTCGAGATGGCCTCGACCGCACGCTCGTCGTTCACCTTGGTGCCGACGTTCTCCTCCATCCACATGCGTGCGCCACCGGCGCCGCAGCACATGCCCTTGGTGCCGTTGCGCTGCATCTCGACCACCTCGATGCCCTTGATGCTGCCCACCACCTTGCGCGGCGCCAGGTACACGTCGTTGTGGCGACCGAGGTAGCACGAGTCGTGATAGGTGAGCCGCTCTTCCAGCGTCGCCTGGCGACACGTCGAGCTTGCCGCTGGCGATCAGGCTCTCGAGCAGCTGCGTGTGGTGGACCACTTCGTAGTTGCCGCCGAGCTGCGGGTACTCGTTCTTCAACGTGTTGAAGCAGTGCGGGCACTGGGTGATGATCTTCTTCACGCCCATGCCGTCGAGCATCTCGATGTTCGGCATGGCCAGCATCTGGAACAGGTACTCGTTGCCCGACCGGCGAGCCGAGTCGCCCGTGCACATCTCGCTCGGGCCGAGGATGGCCACCTCGATGCCGGCCCGCTTCAGCAGCTTGGCCATGGCCTGGGTGACCTTCTTGTTCTTGTCGTCGAACGAGCCGGCGCAGCCCACCCAGTACAGGTACTCGGCGCTGAACGCCTCGCCCGGGTCGACGATCTTCACGTCCAGGCCGTCGGCCCAGTCGCCGCGCTCGCCCTGGTTCATGCCCCACGGGTTGCCCTGGTTCTCCATGGCGCGGTAGGCGTTGCCCAGCTCGCTGGGGAAGTTGCTCTCCATCAGCGACAGGTAGCGGCGCATGTCGAGGATCTTGTCGAGGATCTCGATGTTCACCGGGCAGATCTCGTCGCAGGCGCGGCACGACGTGCAGCTCCAGATCTCTTCGGCCGTGATCCGGTCGAACAGCGAGTTGGCCGAGATCGTGATCTCCTTGTCGACCGACAGCGGCGGCGTGACGACCGGGTTGGCCGACGCGGCCATCACCTCACCGGTCTTCAGCACGATCTCGCGCGGGTCGAGCGGCTTGCCCGTGGCGTGCGCCGGGCACACGCTGGTGCAGCGGCCGCACATGGTGCAGGCGTCGGTGTCGAGCAGCTGCTTCCAGGTGAAGTCCTCCACGACCGACGCACCGAAGCTCTCGAGCGACGTCTCGGTGAGGTTCGGCATGGCCCGCATCGCACCCTTCGGGCGATCGCGGTCCTTGAGGTACATGTTCAGCGGGCTGGTGAAGATGTGCCGCAGCATCGTGATGGGCAGCATGATCAGGAAGGCCGCGAACGCGACGACGTGCACGACCCACAGGATCTGGTGCCACGTGCTGAGCGAGCTCTCGCTCATGCCGTTGAACAGGTTCGAGAGCGGGTAGCCGATGAAGCTCCACTTCTCGTAGTCGGGCTGGCCCTGCTCGGCGATGCGGAACGCCTCGGCGAAGAAGCCGGACAGGCCGATCAGCAGGAAGACGCCGAGGATGATCGCGTGCTCGGGCTTGGTCTTGATGCGGATGCGGTACGGGCGCTGCACGTAACGGCGCAGGATGGCCCAGACGATGCCGATGACGAACACCAGGCCGGCCAGGTCGCCGATGAACGCGTACGCCTTGTACGTGCCGCCGTGGAGGAACTTCAGGTCCTCGGGCATCTGGTGGTCGATCTCGAGCACGGTCGTCACGCCGAGCAGCACCAGGAAGCCGAAGTAGATCATCGAGTGCATCAGGCCGGCGGCGCTGTCGCGCAGCAGCGTCTGCATGTACGCACCGGCGCGGAAGTCGCGCAGACGGTTCTTGACGTTCTTCGGCGTGGTCTTGCGGCGGTCGGGAGCGCCACGCTCCCAGTTCTTCACGCGGTTCGAGAACGCGAACGCGCCCCAGACCAGCAGCACCGGGATGACGGTGTAGAACGCCACCTGCAGCGCGCCCGGGATGCCGTCGAAGACCTCACGGGACACCTCCTTGGTGCCGTGCCAGTGGGTGAACTGCGGAATGATGCCCGAGGCCAGGGTGAACAGGCCCATGAAGATGCCCACCGCCAGCACGATCTTGTGCGGCGTGCGGTACCACGGCTTGTTGGGACCGGCTTCGGTGGCAGGTGCGTCGTGAGTGCTCATAGTGCGTCCCCGACAGTAGTTCGCGACGTCCGCCACCACCGCCTCCGTGGAGCAGAATGCGCCGATGCAGTCCCGCCGTGCGTTGCCCACCGTCCTGCTGGTGTCGATCATCCTCGTCGCGGTCAGCGCCGGGGCCGCGTGGGTGGCCGTCGGCCGCATCGCCGACGCCACTCAGCTCGCCCTCCTGCGGATGGAGTCGGCCCTCCTCGCCGGCCGCGACCTGGCCGACAGCGCAGCCAGTTCTGCCAGCGAGCTCGAACAGGTGGTCGCCGTGGTGTCCGACGGGTTGGCCAGCACGTCCGATGCACTCGCCAGCACCCAGGACGTCAGTGCCAGCGTGCGCGGCATCCTGGAACTGATCGACTTCATCGGCCGGGTCGACGACCTGAAGCAGAGCCTGCAGGAGGCCGAGGATTCGCTGGTGTTCGTGCAGGGCAGCCTGAACACGGCGGCCACCACGCTCGCCGACGCCGGCCCCGCGTTGCACGAGACCGTCGTCGCGCTGTCGAAGGTGCCCGGCGAGATCGACCAGGCCATCGCCGACGCCGCCGCAGCGCGCGAACGCCTGGACGATCAGGTGTGGCTGTGGCGACTGGCCATCGTCGCCGGAGCGCTCGCCATCATCGGCGGGTTGTGGGGCGTGCGCGCGAACGCACGTCGGGTCGACAGCCTGATCGCCGCGGTGGGCACACCGAGCGGCGACGTGCCGCCCGCGCCCGCCGTGTGATCAGCCGAAGTTCTGGCGATCGAGGTCGCGGATGCGGCCCGCCAGGGTGGCGAGCAGCTTGTGCGCCAGCGCCGGCACGTCGTCGATGACGCCGATGAAGTGACGCTGATCGAGCAGCAGCAGGTCGCAGTCGGTCTCGCACACCACGGTGGCGGTGCGGGGACCGTGGTCGAGCAGCGAGAGCTCGCCCACGACCGTGCCGGGACCGAACGACCCGACCTTCTTGCCGTTGCGCTTCACGGTGACCGTGCCTTCGAGGACGATGAACGCCTCGCGACCCGTCTGACCCTGATCGACGATGAGGGTGCCCGCGGACATGGTGATCTCGTCGGACGCCTTCGCGATCTTCTCGAGTTCCTTCGTGGAGCAACCCTGGAACAGCGACACGTTCCGGAGGTGCTCGAGGTACGCCTTCTTGTTGGCCATGTGGCGAACAGTAGCGCGGGCGCGCCACACCAGGTGACGTGGACGTTGTCACATCGCGTCGCCCGGCCGACACAACCCGGTCGTCCAGTGTTCACTCAGTCGATGTTGACTCAATCTGTGTCGACTCGTACGCTCGGCGCATGACCTCGCTGCCGTTCGACCGTCGTGTCGCGATGCACGCCGCGCTGGGCGATCCGGTGCGTCTGGCCATCGTCGACGAACTGGTCGTCAGCGACCGCTCACCGAAGGAACTGGGCGTGCGCTTCGGCCTGCCGACCAACCTGCTGGCGCACCACCTGCAGGTGCTCGAGGACGCGGGGGTGGTGGCCCGCTCGACGTCGGCCGGCGATGCCCGCCGCCGTTATGTCCGATTGGTCGCGGGTGTCGCCCCGCTGCTGGCGCTCGCCGGAACGGCCGCCGAGCGGCCCGAGCGGATGCTGTTCCTCTGCACGCGCAACTCGGCCCGCTCGCAACTGGCCGCAGCCGTGTGGACGGCTCGCACCGGCGCGCCCGCCACGTCGGCCGGCACGCAGCCGGCGCCGCGCGTGCACCGCGGTGCCGTCGCCGCAGCGCGGCGGGCAGGGCTCGACCTCGGCGACGCCGCACCCCGCGAGCTCGACCGGGTGCCCGCGGGGACACAGGTCGTCACGGTGTGCGACCTGGTCCACGAGGAACTCGAACCCGACCCCGCCTGGTGGCACTGGAGCATCACCGACCCCGTCGACGACGGCAGCGCGGCCGCCTTCGACTCGGTCGTCGCCGATCTTCACGCCCGCATCGACACCCTTCTCCACACCTCCGAACGGAGCAACCCGTGACCGCCCCCGCCGCTGTCCCTGTCCCCGCCCCTGTCCGAATCGGCATCAACGGCTTCGGCCGCATGGGCCGCCTCGTCGTGCGCGCCCTCGGCCGTCACCCCGAACTGCACCTCGTGCACGTCAACGAGTTGAAGGCCGACGCGGTCACGTCGGCCCACCTGCTCGAGTTCGACACGGTGCACGGTCGCTACGCCGGCTCGGTCGGGGTCGACGCGACCGGCGCCGACGACGCGCTCGTCATCGACGGCAACCGCGTCACCCACTCGTCGTTCGCCACACCCGGCGAGGTGCCGTGGGACGACCTCGGTGTCGATCTGGTCATCGAAGCGACCGGCAAGTTCAAGTCGGTCCCCGATCTGCAGCCCTACTTCGACCGCGGTGTGCAGAAGGTCGTGGTCGCCGCACCGGTGAAGGACAGCGAGGTCCTGAACATCGTCATGGGCTGCAACGACCACCTCTACGACCCGGCCGTGCACCGCATCGTCACCGCCGCGTCGTGCACCACCAACTGCCTCGCGCCGGTGGTGAAGGTGTTGCACGAACGCATCGGCATCGAGCGCGGTGCGATCACCACCATGCACGACCTGACCAACACCCAGGTCATCGTCGACGCGCCGCACAAGGACCTGCGCCGCGCCCGCTCGGCCATCAACTCGCTCATCCCCACGTCCACCGGGTCGGCGACGGCGATCACGATGATCTACCCCGAGCTGCTCGGGAAGCTGAACGGTCTGGCCGTGCGCGTGCCGCTGCTGAACGCGTCGCTCACCGATGCCGTGTTCACCATGCGCCGCGACGTCACCGTCGACGAGATCAACGGACTGTTGCGCGACGCCGCCGAAGGCGAACTGGCCGGCATCCTCGGGTTCGAACACCGTCCGCTGGTGTCGGCCGACTTCACCAACGACACCCGATCCGGCATCGTCGACGGGCCGTCCACGATGGTGGTCGACGGCAGCCTGGTGAAGGTGCTCGTCTGGTACGACAACGAGTACGGCTACGTGTTCCGCATGGCCGAGCTGGCGGCGAAGGTGGCTGCGTCGCTTCGCCCGATGAACTCGGAGCCTTCACGCGCATGAAGCTGCGCAACTACGTGCTCGTCACCGCCGGCTACTGGGCGTTCACGCTCACCGACGGTGCGCTGCGCATGCTGGTGCTGCTGCACTTCCACGAGCTCGGCTACTCGCCCGTGGCGATCGCCTTCCTGTTCCTCGCCTACGAGTTCATGGGCATCCTCACCAACCTGCTCGGCGGGTGGGTGGGGTCGCGCACCGGTCTGAACCGCACGCTCGTGGCCGGCCTGGGGCTGCAGATCGTCGCCCTGCTCGCGCTCACCCTCACGCAGTCGGACTGGCGCGAATGGGTGACCGTCGTGTTCGTGATGGCCGCCCAGGCGCTCAGCGGTATCGCCAAGGACCTGACCAAGATGAGCTCGAAGAGCGCGGTGAAGGCCATCAGCAGCGCCGGTGCCAACGGCACCAGTGAGGGCGCGCTGTTCCGGCTGGTCGCCATCCTCACCGGGTCGAAGAACGCGCTGAAGGGCGTCGGCTTCTTCCTCGGTGCGACGCTGCTGAGCGTTCTCGGTTATGACAACTCGCTGTACGCGATGGCAGGCATGCTCGCGGTCGTGGTGGTGGCGCTGGTGGTCCTGCTCGACGAGGACATCGGCAAGTCGAAGAAGAAGGCGCCGCTGCGCTCGATCCTGTCGAAGTCGACCGCGATCAACCGCCTCTCGGCCGCCCGCTTCTTCCTGTTCGGCTCGCGCGACATCTGGTTCGTCGTCGCCCTGCCCGTGTTCCTGCACGAGCAACTCGACTGGTCGAACTACGCCATCGGCGCGTTCCTCGCCCTGTGGACCATCGGCTACGGCGGCGTGCAGACACTCGCGCCGAGGCTGCTGCGCCGCAGCGGGCGACCGCTCGACGAGATCCACGCCGCGCAGCGGTGGGCGTTGCTGCTCGCGTTCGTGTCGGCGGCGATCGCGGTCACCGTCGCCGTCGCGGCCGACGTCGTGGTCACGCTCGCGGTGGTCGGCGGACTCGTGGTGTTCGGGGTGGTGTTCGCGGTGAACTCGTCGCTGCACTCGTACCTCGTCCTCGCCTACAGCGACGACGACTCCATCGCCATGGACGTCGGCTTCTACTACTCGGCCAACGCCGCCGGTCGACTCGTCGGCACACTGCTGTCGGGCGTGCTCTACCTGTGGGGCGATCTCAGCGCCGCGCTGTGGGGTTCGGCCGCCTTCGTGCTGGTCACCTGGCTGCTCACGTTGCGACTTCCGGCACTGCCCCGCGCCGACGACCCCGCAGTACAGTTCGCGTCGCAGTGACCGACACCGAAGAACTCCACGCGGCGGGCCGCCTCAGCACCCTCGACCGTTTCCTCCCGGTGTGGATCGGCCTCGCCATGGTCGCCGGCCTGCTGCTCGGTCGGCTGTTCCCGGGCCTCGACGACACGCTCGACAAGGTGAAGATCGACACGGTCTCGCTGCCCATCGCGCTGGGCCTGCTGCTGATGATGTACCCGGTGCTGGCCAAGGTGAAGTACGGCTCGATCGGCCACGTCGTCACCGACCGGCGCTCACTCGTCACCTCGCTGGTCCTCAACTGGGTGGTCGGTCCGGCGCTGATGTTCGCGCTCGCCTGGGTGTTCCTGCCCGACCTGCCCGAGTACCGAACGGGGCTCATCATCGTCGGCCTCGCCCGGTGCATCGCCATGGTGCTGGTGTGGAACGACCTGGCGTGCGGCAACAGCGAACTGGCTGCGGTGCTCGTCGCGGTCAACTCGATGTTCCAGATCGTCGCCTACTCGCTGCTCGGGTACTTCTACCTCGAGCTGCTGCCCGGCTGGCTGGGGCTCGACAGCGAAGGCATCGACGTCACCGTGTGGCAGATCGCCAAGAGCGTGCTCATCTTCCTCGGCATCCCGCTGCTCGCCGGGTTCCTCACCCGCACCATCGGCGAGCGGGCCAAGGGCACCGAATGGTACGAGGGCACGTTCCTGCCACGCATCGGTCCGATCGCCCTCTACGGCCTGCTGTTCACCATCGTCGTGCTGTTCGCACTGCAGGGCGACAACATCACCAACCGCCCGCTCGACGTCGCCCGCATCGCCCTGCCGTTGCTCGCCTACTTCGGCATCATGTGGTTCGGCACGTTCTTCCTCGGGCTGCGCATGAAGGTGCCGTACGACCGCAACGCGTCCATCTCGTTCACCGCGGCCGGCAACAACTTCGAGCTGGCCATCGCGGTGGCCATCGGTGTGTTCGGTGTCGCGTCGGGTCAGGCGTTGGCCGGCGTGGTCGGCCCGCTGATCGAGGTGCCCGTGCTGGTCGGGCTGGTGTACGTGAGTCTGCGCTTCCGTCGCCGCTTCTACGGCGACGCCGGCGCCGTGGGTGCTGAGTCGCTGCCGACTACTCCGACGCCGTGATCACCGGCTCGGCGTACGTGTCGGGCACCGGCAGGCCGAGCAACTGCAACACCGAGGCGGCGATGTTCGCCAGGCCCAGACCCTCGGTGGCGCTGACGTGCAACGTGCGCGGCACGAAGTCGACCACCACGAACGGCACCGGCGACAGCGTGTGGCTCTTCTTCGGCACCGCCTCGCCGTGCTCGTCGAGCAGCGTCTCGCCGTGCTTGTCGCGCTCGTGCAGCACCTCGCAGTTGCCGTGGTCGGCCGTGACCACCAACGTGCCGCCCGCGGCCTGCACGGCCTGGAACACCCGCTCGAGCGAGATGTCCATCGCCTCGACGGCGACCACCGACGCGTCGATGTCACCCGTGTGGCCGACCATGTCGCCGGCGGCGAAGTTGGCGCGGATGAACTCGTACGACCCCGACTCGATGCAGCGGATGACCTCGTCGGCCGTCTCGGCGCTCTTCATCCACGGCCGCTGTTCGAACGGCACGCGATCGGACGGGATCTCGACGTAGTCCTCGAGCGCGGCGTCGAACTTGTCGGTGCGGTTGCCGTTCCAGAAGTAGGTGACATGACCGAACTTCTGCGTCTCGGCGATGGCCGCCTGGCGCAGTCCGGCCTTGGCGATGACCTCGCTGACCGTGCCGGTGACACGCACCGGCGGCACCAGGAAGATGGCCGGGATGCCCAGGTCGCCGTCGTACATGGTGAGCCCGGCGACCAGCAGGTCGGCCGGCAGTGGACCGCGCGGGAACGCGTCGAACGGCGTCTCGGTGAGCGCCCGGTAGATCTCGATCATGCGGTCGCCGCGGAAGTTGAACAGCACCACCGCATCGCCGTCGTGCATGGCGCCGACCGGCTGACCGTCGTCGCCGACGACGGTGAACTCGGGCAGGAACTGGTCGCTGACGCCCGGCTGCTCCTTGCGCAGCGTCGCGAGGGCTTCCTCGGCAGACGTGAACGGCCGGGCCACGCCTCGGGCGTGCGCGTCGTAGCCGCGCTGGACGATGGTCCAGTCGGCCTCGTAGCGGTCCATCGTGGTGGCCATGCGGCCGCCGGCGGAACCCACCAACGCGGTGACGCCGAACTGGGCACGCACCTCGGCCAACGACTGCTCGAGCTTGGCCAGGTACTGCTCGGCGGTGTGGTCGATGACGTCGCGGCCGTCGAACAACGGGTGGACGACGAGCGTGGTCGCACCGTCGGCGGCGGCACGGCGCAGCAGGGTGTCGAGGTGGCGGATGTGCGAGTGCACGTTGCCGTCGCTGAGCAGCCCGATGAAGTGCAGCCGCTTGCGAGCGACCAACTGCTGCCAGCCGGGGCCCCAGATGGTGCCCTCCTTGATGGCTTCCTCGACCTGCTTGGCGCCCTGGTCGAACACCCGCCCGGCACCGATGATGTTGTGGCCGACCTCGCTGTTGCCCATGTCGCCCTCGCTGGGCAGGCCCACGGCCGAACCGTGTGCACGCAGGTGCGAACGCGAGGTGCGACCGGCCGGGGCGCGGTCGTTCAGCAGGCCGTGCAGGAACGGGGCACGGGCCAACCACACGGCGTTGTCCTCGGCCGGCGGCATGTCGCCGAAGCCGTCGAGGATCGCGAGGACCAGTGGCGAACGTCGATCGTTGTGCTGCACGGCAACCACGCTACCGGCGTGCTCGGAGCCAGGAAATCCGCGGCCCGGCCGCCTTCGTCGCCGACGGGGCCGGCGTGCCAGGATGCCAATTCCTCTCCCCTCGAGACCCCCTTCGAAAGGTGACCACAATGTCCGAAGCCTGGATCATCGATGCCTGCCGTACGCCCCGTGGCATCGGCAAGGTCGGCAAGGGCGCCCTCGCCCACATGCACCCCCAGCGCGTCGGCGCCACCGTGCTGAAGGCCATCGCCGAGCGCAACGAGCTCGACACGTCCACCGTCGACGACATCATCTGGAGCACCAGCAACCAGAGCAACACGCAGGGCAGCGACCTCGGCCGCATGGCCGCACTCGACGCCGGCTACGACGTCCGCGCCAGCGGCGTCACCCTCGACCGCTTCTGCGGCGGCGGCATCACCTCGTCGAACCTGGCCGCAGGCATGATCCTGTCCGGCCTGGAGGACGTCATCGTCGCCGGCGGCACCGACATGATGAGCACGTACGGCCCGAACCGTCACCCCAACGCGGCGCCGTTCCTGGACACCGGCAACGAGCACCTCCGCGCCATCCACCCGCAGCCGCACCAGGGCGTGTGCGCCGACGTCATCGCCACACTCGAGGGCATCCCGCGCCTCGCGCTCGACGAGCTCGCGCTCGAGTCGCAGCAGCGGGCCGCCCGCGCCATCGCCGAGGGCCGCTTCGACCGCAGCCTCGTCCCGGTGATCGCCGACGACGGCACGGTCGTCCTCGACCGCGAAGAGTTCCCCCGTCCGCAGACCACGCTCGAGAGCCTGCAGTCGCTGGCCCCGTCGTTCGAGGGCATGTACGCCTACCCGCTCACCGAAGAGGGCACGTCGTTCAAGTCGCTCGTCCAGCAGAAGTTCCCCGACCTCGAGGTCGTCCACGTGCACCACGCCGGCAACAGCTCGGGTGTCGTCGACGGTGCCGCCGCCGTCCTGTGGTCCAGCCCCGAGGCCGCCAAGGCCCGTGGCTGGAAGCCGCGTGCCCGCCTCGTGAGCATGTCGAACGTCGGCGACGACCCGACGCTCATGCTCAACGCACCCGTGCCCGCGGCCCGCAAGGCGCTCGCCAAGGCCGGCCTGACGGTCGACGACATCGACATCTGGGAGATCAACGAGGCGTTCGCCGTCGTCGCCGAGAAGTTCATCCGCGACCTCGACCTCGACCGCTCGAAGGTGAACGTCAACGGCGGCGCGATGGCCCTCGGTCACCCGATCGGCGCGACCGGCGCGATGCTCATCGGCACCGCCCTCGACGAGCTCGAGCGCACCGGCGGCCGCTACGGCCTGGTCACCATGTGCGCCGCCGGCGGCATGGCCCCCGCCATCATCATCGAACGCCTCTGACACCCCGAGACGGCCGAGCCGAACTTAAGTTCGCGTGCAATGGGTTGTCAGTCGTCGACGAAGAGGAGGGCGGGCATCTCCAGGAGGGTTTTGATCTTCTGGATGAAGGTGGCGGCGTCCCAGCCGTCGACGATGCGGTGATCGAAGCTGGACGACAGGTTCATCATCGACCGGGGTTCCCAGGTGTCGTCGCGCCAGACGGGGCGGACCTCCATCTTGTTGACGCCGATGATCGCCACTTCGGGCTGATTGATGATCGGCGTCGTCACCAGTCCGCCCAGCGCGCCGAGCGACGTGATCGTGATGGTCGAACCGGTCAACTCCTGGCGGGTCGCGGTGCCGTTGCGCGCCGCGGTGGCCACGCGGGTGAGTTCGTTGGCGATGTCCCACAGGCCGCGCCCGTCGGCGTGATGGACCACGGGCACCATCAGCCCGTCGTCGGTCTGCGTGGCGATGCCGACGTGCACCGGGTCGAACGTGGACAGCGTCTGCGTCGTGCCGTCGTAGTGCGAGTTCAGGCGCGGTTGCTCGGCGATCGCGACCACGATGGCGCGCACCAGGAACGGCAGCATCGTCAATCGGGTCCCGCTCTCGTGGCCGCGCTTGTTGAGCTCGGCGCGGAGCGCCTCGAGCTCGGTCACGTCGACGGCCTCGACGTAGGTGATGTGCGGGATCTGCGTCCACGACGACGTCAGCCGCTCGGCAATGCGTCGGCGAAGGCCGCGCACGCTCTGGACGTGTGGCTCGTCGGAGCGGACCGGGGCGGCTCCGCCCGGTCGGGCGAGCCCGCCCGTGGGGTCGGCGATCAGACGATCGAGATCGGCGTGCACCACTCGACCCTCGGGGCCGGTGCCGCGCACCGCGGCCAGGTCGACACCCAACTCGCGAGCTCGGGCCCGCACCGCGGGTGCCGCGGTGGGCCGGTCGCCCCGAACCGGCGATTCCTGTCGCGGCTCGACGTCCACGATCGGTGACGGGGCCGCGACAGGTTCGGCCGAGCTGGCCGGCTCGGCGGGTGCGGGTGCGGATGCGGGTGCGGGTGCGGATGCCGGTGCGGGTGGCACCGGGTCGTCGCCACCCAGGTCGACGGTGACGAACGCCGCGCCGACGGCCAGCGTGTCGCCGGGTTCGCCGTGCAGTGCGCTCACCACGCCGGCCACCGGCGACGAGATCTCGACCGTCGCCTTGTCGGTCATCACCTCGGCCAGCACCGACTCGGTGGTCACCGTGTCGCCCACCGCGACGTGCCACGACACCAGCTCGGCCTCGGCCACGCCCTCGCCCACGTCGGGCAGCTTCACGCCGAACTCGCTCACGACTCGAGCACCTTGCGCATCGCCTTGCCGACGCGGTCGGGGCCGGGGAAGTACGACCACTCGTGCGCGTGCGGGTACGGCGTGTCGTAGCCGCACACCCGTGTGATCGGCGCCTCGAGGTGGTGGAAGCAGCGCTCCTGCACCGTCGCGCTCAGCTCGGCACCGAAGCCGGACGTGAGCGTCGCCTCGTGCACGATCAGGCAGCGGCCGGTCTTCACGACCGAGGCGACGATCGCGTCGACGTCGAGCGGCACCAGCGTGCGCAGGTCGATGATCTCGGCGTCGATGCCCTGCTCCTCGGCCGCCGCCTGGGCGACGTGCACGAGCGTGCCGTAGGCCAGCACGGTGAGGTCGTTGCCCTCGCGATGCGTGCGGGCCTTGCCGATCTCGACCGTGTAGTGGCCCTCGGGCACCTCGCCCAACGGGTGCTTCGACCACGGCACGATGGGGCGATCGTGATGACCGTCGAACGGCCCGTTGTACAGGCGCTTGGGCTCGAGGAAGATGACCGGGTCGTCGTCCTCGATGGCCGCGAGCAGCAGGCCCTTCGCGTCGTACGGGTTCGACACGACGATGGTCTTCAACCCGGCGACGTGGGTGAACACGGCCTCGGGGCTCTGCGAGTGGGTCTGCCCGCCGAAGATGCCGCCACCCGTGGGCATGCGCATCACCAGCGGAGCGGTGAAGTCGCCGGCCGAGCGGTGGCGCAGTCGCGCCGCCTCGGACACGATCTGGTCGTAGGCCGGGTACACGTAGTCGGCGAACTGGATCTCGACACACGGTCGCAGCCCGAACGCCGCCATGCCGATGGCGGCGCCGACGATGCCGGCCTCGCTGATGGGTGTGTCGAAGCAGCGGTTGGCGCCGAAGCGCTGCTGCAGACCGGCCGTGCATCGGAACACGCCGCCGAAGTAGCCGACGTCCTCGCCGAACACCACCACACGGTCGTCGCGTTCCATCGCCACACCGTGGGCGTCGCGGATGGCTTCGATCATCGTCATCGACGGCATGTCAGTGCTCCACCTGGTCGCGCTGCTCGCGCAGATGTCGGGGCAGCACCGCGTAGACGTCGTCGAACATGGTGCGCGGATCGCTGGTGTGGCCGCTCTTCACCGAGCCGTGCGCGTCGGCTTCGTCGAACGCCTGGGTCACCAGCGCGTCCACCTCGGCCTGCAGCGCGGCCTGGCGGTCGTCGTCCCACTCGCCGATGGTCACGAGGTGGTTGCGCAGCCGGTCGACCGGGTCGCCCAACGGGAACGACGCGGCCTCGTCGGCCGGGCGGTACACCGACGGGTCGTCGGACGTGGAGTGCGCGCCCACGCGCAGCGTCACCCACTCGATCAGTGTCGGGCCCATGTTCATCCGTGCCCGTTCCGCCGCCCATTGCGACACCGCGTAGACGGCGAGGTAGTCGTTGCCGTCGACGCGCAGCGCCGGGATGCTGAAGCCGAAGCCACGGTCGGCGAACGTGGCCGACGCGCCGCGGGCGAAGTCCTCCGGGGTGGAGATGGCCCAGTGGTTGTTGACGATGTTCAGGATGACCGGCGCCTGGTACGTGGACGCGAAGACGAGCGCCGCATGGAAGTCGGACTCGGACGACGCACCCTCACCGATCCACGCCGAGGCGATGGCCGTGCCACCGCGCAGCGCCGACGCCATCGCCCACCCGACGGCCTGGATGTACTGGGTGGCCAGGTTGCCCGAGATGGAGAAGAAGCCGTGCTCCTTCGACGAGTACATCACCGGTAGCTGGCGGCCCTTCAGCGGATCGAGCCCGTTCGACAGCACCTGGTGCATCATCTGCACGAGCGGGTAACCGGCCGCGATGAGCAGACCCTGCTGTCGGTAGGTGGGGAAGTTCATGTCGCCGGGGTGCAGCACGCGCTGGTGCGCGCAGGCGATGGCCTCCTCGCCGAGCGACTGCATGTAGAACGAGATCTTCCCCTGGCGGTGGGCGCGCAGCAGCCGGGCGTCGTACGAGCGGACGAGCATCATGTCGCGCAAGCCGGTGCGCTTCTGCTCGGTGGTCAGGTCGGGCACCCACGGCCCGACGGCCTCGCCGGTCTCGTCGAGCACGCGCACGAGCTGCTTGCGCATCAGCGCGATGCGCTCGACCTGTTCGTCGTGCGCCGGCTTGCGCATCTCGCCCGCGTTGCTCAGGTGGCGGCGCACACGTTCGGCCGGGTCGGCCCCGCGGGCGGGCTCGGGGATCCGCAGGCGCAGGGCCTGGGGACCGTCGCGGTCGTCGGTCTCCATCCCGCGAATCTGCCCCGGTGCCGGGGCAGTGTCAAGGGCGGTCGCGACATTTGCACATCTGTTCGACAGACCCCCGAACGAACGGTGCACATGATCACCTCTCACTGGACGAACGCGCAGTGATCTAGGCTTCGACTGAGCAGTTGCGAGGAGGCTGAGATGGCGGAGACGCTCGACGAACTCGATCGACAGATCATCGACGCACTCCGCGCCGACGCGCGACTGTCGGCGCGCGCCATCGGCCGACGCCTCGGCGTGGCCGCCGGCACGGTCGGTCAACGCGTGGCGCGCCTCGAACAGACCGGCGTCATCCGCGGCTACACGGCCATCGTCGAGCCCGCGTCGGTCGGCCGTCCGCTCGGGTTCGTGGTCGGGCTGCAGATCGCCCAGGGCACACCGCTCGACGGGATCCTCGCCGAGCTGACGGCCATCCCCGAGATCGACGAGGTGCTCGTCGTCACCGGCCGCTGGGACCTGATGGTCATCGGTCGGGTCGCCGATCCGGCACAGTTGAACGAACTGCTCACCAAGGGGCTGTGGCAGTCGCCGTCGTTCCGGCACAGCGAGACCATGGTCGTGGTCGACGAGCGTCGCGCCGCGGCGACGGTCTGAGCCCGGTCGCACCGCAGAGGCAGAGAGGAACCGCGATGGACTTCACCAGTTCGACCGACCACGACGCGATCCGCGAGGGCATCCGCCGCGTGTGCGCCGACTTCCCCGACGAGTACTGGTCGGCGAAGGACGAGGCCCACGAGTTCCCGTGGGACTTCTACGACGCGCTCGCCCGCGGCGGATGGGTGGGCATCGCCACGCCCGAGCAGTACGGCGGCGGCGGACAGGGCATCACCGAGGCGTCGGTGATGCTGGAGGAGATCGCCGCGTCCGGCGCGGCGATGAACGGCTGCTCGGCGGTGCACCTGTCGATCTTCGGCATGGAGCCCGTGCGGCGGTACGCGTCACCCGAGCTCGCGGCCGAGGTGCTGCCCCGCGTCGCGTCGGGCGAACTGCACGTCGCGTTCGGTGTCACCGAGCCCGACGCCGGCACCGACACCGCGTCCATTCGCACCCGCGCGGTGCGCGACGGCGACGAGTACGTGGTGCACGGCGCGAAGGTGTGGACCACCAAGGCGCCGCTGTGCGAGATGTGCCTCCTGCTCGTGCGCACCACGCCGCGCGAGGAGTGCGCCCGACCCACCGACGGCATGACGCTGCTGCTGGTCGACCTGCAACGGCCAGAGGTGGACATCCGCCCCATCCCCAAGCTCGGCCGCAACGCGGTCGTGTCGTGCGAGGTGCGCTACGACGGCCTGCGCGTGCCCGTCGGGCGGCGCATCGGCGACGAGGGCAAGGGCTTCACGTACCTGCTCGACGGGCTGAACCCCGAGCGCATCCTCATCGCGTCCGAGGCGCTGGGCATCGGTAGGGCGGCCATGCGCATCGCGGTCGCGTACGGCAAGGAGCGGGTCGTGTTCGGTCGCCCCATCGGCCAGAACCAGGGGCTCGCGTTCCCGCTCGCCGAGGCGCACATGCACCTGCATGCGGCCGAGCTGGCCATCCGTGAGGCGTCGTGGCAGTTCGACCACGGCATCCCCTGCGCCGAGGCCGCGAACACCGCGAAGTTCCTCGCCGCCGAGGCCGCGTTCTTCGCGTGCGACCGGGCCATGCAGACGCTCGGCGGCATGGGCTACGCCCGCGAGTACCACGTCGAGCGGTACTGGCGCGAGGCCCGGCTGATGAAGATCGCGCCGGTCAGCCAGGAGATGGTGTGCAACTTCATCGCGGCCAACGTGCTCGGTCTCCCGAAGTCGTACTGACCGCGCCGTATGGTTGCCCAGATGGTGCCCTCAGGTCGGTCCGCCGGCATTGCCACGTCGTTGACCGGCCGCGAGCTGCAGGGCGAACGTCCCCTCGACGTCGACCAGTCCAACGAGAGCGTCGTGGTCGGCGAGCAGGTGGTCGTGAAGTGGCTGCGGCCCGCGGTGCCGGTACCGCATCCCGGTGTCGAGTTGCTCGAGTACCTGCAGGCCCAGCGGTTCCGGGCGATGCCCGAGTTCCTGGGTGTCGAGGTGCGCGACGACATGGTCGAGGCCATCGTCAGCGAGTACGTGGTCGACTGCCTCGACGGGTGGGAGTGGTACGTCGACGACGTCGACCGCTGGCTGCACGGCCGCGCCGACCTCGACTCGTTGCTCGCCACGGCGTGGCGCCTCGGCGCGATCACGGCCGACCTGCACGCCGCGCTCTCCGGCCTGCAGCGCAGCACGGTCGGAGCGCGGACATATCACACGATCGCCACCGACCTGCTCGCCGAGGCCGTGCGCGTCGTGCCCGGCGACGAGGGCGACCGGCTGCGCTCGATGGAGACGCAGATCGCCGGCGCGCTCGAGCCGCTGCGCGCCGATCGGCTGTTGCCCGCCCACCGCATCCACGGCGACCTGCACGTCGGCCAGTTCCTGCGCGCCGGCGACCGCATCGTCATCAACGACTTCGACGGCAGCCCGCTGAGCGACCCGACGCACCGTCGCCTTCCGCACACGCCACTGCGCGACCTGGCCGGTCTGCTGCAGTCCATCGACCACGTCGGCCGCATCATCGTCAAGCGTCGCCACCCCGATCGCGCCGAACAGGTCGAGCAGTTCAACACCCTCGCGGTGCAGGCGGCATTGCACGCCTACGAGGCGCACCACGCCGTGGACAGCGAGGTGTTGCACGCGTTGCGTGTCGTGCAGGAGCTGCAGGACTACCTGTTCGCCGTCAGCCACCTCGCGCACTGGATCTACGTGCCCGACACCGCGCTGCCGGCACTGCTGAAAGGTTGATCGAGTGGGCGATCGGTAGCGTCGCAGCCGTGACCTACGCCTTCGACCGCTTCCTCCGCTACGACGAGTACACCGCGTGGCTGCACGACACCGCTGCCGCGCACCCGGAGTTGATGACCGTCGAGTCGTACGGTCGCTCGCACGAAGGTCGCGAACTGTGGGTGGCGTCGATCACCGACTCGTCCACGGGTGCCGCCGACACGAAGCCCGCGCACTGGGTGGACGCGAACATCCATTCCATCGAGTTCACCGGCGGTGTCGCCGCGCTCCACCTCGTGCATCACCTCGTCACCGGGTTCGGCAGCGACGCACAGGTCACCGAGGCGTTGCGCACCCGCACGTTCTACGTCGCACCGCGCGTCAACCCCGACGGTGTGGAGTGGGCGCTCGCCGACGACCCGCGCTTTCGCCGCAGCAGCGTGCGCAACTGGCCGTGGAGCGACGACCGGCACGCGCCGGGCCTGCGCGAACGCGACCTCGACGGCGACGGTCGCATCCTCACCATGCGCATCGCCGACCCGTTCGGCAGCTGGATGGTGTCGACCGAGGAGCCGGCGTTGATGGTGCGGGTGCCACCGGAAGGCGTCGTCGGCGACGTGCCGCGCTACCGGCTGCTGTACGAGGGCGACCTGGTCGAGCACGACGGCTTCACCATCCCCCTGCCCGACCCGCCCCAGGGCCTGGACATGAACCGCAACTTCCCCGCCGGCTGGGGGACCACCGTCCACGGCAGCGGCGACCATCCCCTGAGCGAGCCCGAGATCGACGCGCTCGTGCGGGCCATCGTCGCTCGCCCGAACATCTGCGGTTACAACGCCTACCACACCAGTGGCGGCGTCCTCCTGCGACCGAGCAGCACCGCCGCCGACAGTTCGCTGCCGCCGCTGGACCTGTACGTCTGGAAGGCGTTCGGCGAGAAGGGCACCGCGCTCACGGGCTACTCGGCCCACTCGGTGTTCGAGGACTTCACGTTCGATCGCAGCGACCTGATGAGCGGCGCCGGCGACGACTGGGCGTACGAGCACGCCGGCGTGTACGGCTGGACGACCGAGTTCTGGGACGTCATCCACCAGGCGACGGGCACCAAGCCCGGCACCCACATCTGGTACACCGGGCCGACCGAGGCCGAGGAGCTGGCGGTGTACCGCTGGGCGGTCGCCAACCATCCGGAGATGTACGCGCCGTGGGCACCGTTCGACCACCCGCAGCTCGGGCCGGTCGAGATCGGTGGGTGGGACGAGATCCACGTGTGGCAGAACGCGCCCGGTTCGCGCCTGCTCGACGAGGTACGACCGCACGCCGAGTTCGCCGTGTACCAGGCGCTGTGCTCACCGCGCCTGGAGGTGCCGCACGCGAAGGTCGAGCGACTCGCCGACGACGTGTGGCGTGTCGAGGTGGGCATCGCCAACAGCGGCTTCCTGCCGACGTACATCACCGAGCGAGCCAAGCGCGAGCGTCTCGTGCTGCCGCTGGTCGCCGAGCTCGCCGGCGCCGAGGTGCTCGGTGGGTCGGCGCGCCTCGAGCTCGGTCAGCTCGGTGGCCGTCTGGACCACCGCTTCGCGTTCGGCAAGAACGACGGCACCCCCGAACGCGTCCTCGCGGCGTGGACGGTCCGCGCCGCGGCGGGCACCTCGGTCACGGTGACCGCCACGCACCAGCGCGCCGGCCAGCAGTCCGTCACGCTCGACCTCGCCTGACCCGCTGGACCCGCAGAACTCGAGTTCGGGCGGTGTTCACCAGGAACTTGAGTTCGCGGTGTTCACCAGGAACTTGAGTTCGCGGCCGGCTGGGGGCGGCCGTGGGGAGGACGACGCAGGCGTCGAGGCCGCTGCGGTCGGTGCGGTTGCGCAACACGACGTGGCCACCGCTCAGCTCGGCGAGGTGTTGCACCACGGCCAGGCCGATGCCCGAGCCGCCGTGCGGCGCGTCGGGTGCCCGCCAGAAGCGGTCGAAGGCGTGGTCGAGGTGTTCGGGCTTCATGCCCGGGCCCTCGTCGATGACGTGCACACCGACGGTGCCCGCGTAGGCCTGGGCGACGATCGAGATCGTGTCGCCGTCGCTCGCGACGCCGAGCGCGTTGTCGACGTAGTTGTCGACGATCTGCTCGAGCGCGTTCGGCACGGCCATGGCGCGCAGCCCGGGCGGCGCACTGGTGACGATGGTGACGCCGCGTTCGGCAGCGAACGGCTCCCACACGTCGAGCCGGTCGGCGACGAGCTGGCTGACGTCGACCATCTCGGTGGCCGGCTTCGAGCCTTCCGATCGGGCGATCATCAGCAGACCCTCCACCAGGCGCTGCAACCGCTCGGTCTCCTCGGTGGCCGCCTCGACGCGCTCACGAGCGCCCTCGGGATCCGTGTCGACCATGTCGGCGGCGCGCTCGAGCTGCAGCCTCAGGGCCGTGAGGGGTGTGCGCAGCTGATGCGATGCGTCGCCCGCGAAGGCGCGCTGCTGTTCGAGCACACCCTCCAGCCGTTCGGTCATCGAGTTGAACGACCGGGCCAGGCTGCGGATCTCGGGCGGCCCCTCCTCGACGGCACGTTGGGACATGTCGCCCTCGGCCAGTTTCTCGGTGGTGCGCTGCAATCGACGGATCGGTGACGTGAACGAACTGGAGATGAGGAACGCGGCGAAGGCCGCGCCGATGAGCGAGATGACCCCCACCAGGATGAGCCCGCGTGTCTTCTCGGCAGTGCGGTCGTCGATGACCGCGGCCGGGTAGGTGATGCGGACGGCTCCTTCGGCGCGCGGCCCCGACAGCACCGGGACGGCGACGTACACCAGGTCGCCGCCGAGCGTGTTCGAGTTGCGTTCACCGGTGGCGACCTTGCCGGCGAGCGCGTCCTGCAACTCCGGTCGCAGATCGGTCGCGAACTGTTCACCGCGCACGTCCTTGGCGTCGGACGACACGACCAGCAGGCCGTCGGCGTCGACGACCACCACGCGACCGCCCTCGGCCGCGACGTACGCGTCGATCTTCGCCTGTAGGTCGTCGACCGTGGTCTCCGGACTCTCGTTGGACAGCACGTCCTCGGCGTTGCCGGCGATCAGGAACGCGTCGCGCTCGAGGCCTGCGATGACGCGTTCGAACTCGATCTTGCGCAGATACCCGACGAGCGGAAGGTCCTGGGCGAGCAGGATGACCGTGATGAGTCCGGCGAAGGCGGCCAGGAGCCGCCATTTCATTCGGGCGGCTCCAACCGGAACCCGACACCACGAACGGCCTGGATCCATTCGTGGCCACCGAGCTTCTTGCGCAGCGAGGCGACATGGGCGTCGACGGTCTTGGTGGGGCCGTACCAGTGGGCGTCCCACACGTTCTCGAGGATCTCGGTGCGCGTGCGCACGGCGCCGATGTCCTCGGCCAGGAATGCGAGCAGGTCGAATTCCTTCGCGGTGAGCTGCACTTCGTTCTCGTCGATGAACACCCGACGGGTGCGTCGGTCGATGCGCAGCCCGCCGATGGCCTGCGGGGTGGCGGGATCGTCGGCTGCCGCGGTGCCGTCGGCGCCGGACCGGCGCGACACGGCGCGGATGCGGGCGACCAGCTCGCGGAAGCTGAACGGCTTCGTCACGTAGTCGTCGGCGCCGAGCTCGAGGCCGAGGACGCGATCGAACTCCTCCGACCGGGCGGTGAGCATGATGATCGGCGCCTTCGTCTTCAGGCGCAGCTCGCGGCACACGTCGCGACCGTCCATGTCGGGCAGCCCCAGGTCGAGCAGGATCAGGTCGTGCTCGCCGGCGGCGAGGGCGCCGGCACCGCTGGCCACGTGGGTGACCGCGAATCCGTTGGCCTCGAGGCCCTCGACCACGGAACTGGCAATGGAACGGTCGTCCTCGACGAGCAGGATCTTCACGGGTGCATTCTGTCCCGAAACGCGCCCGGACCGGTGACTGCCGGGCACGGACGGTGATCTTTTGACGTTTCTTGTACGAACTGCCCCTCGCCGTTGGACCTGGTCGGCGTAGTTTTGGAGCTGACGGGACGGCACCCCACGGGTGTGCCGTCGAGACGAGCGTCGCAGCAAGCGGACTCAGAAGGGTGCAGGACGGAATGAAGGCTCGAGTGGCCACGGTGCTCTCGCTCACGGGCGTGCTGGTCGCCGGTTCCGCCGCGGCCCTGGTGAACACCCAGGTGCTGCGCAGCGCTGCACCGTCGAGCAACACCGTCGTGCAGCTCGTCGACGAGTCCTCGTCGTCGTCCTCGGACGGGTCGAGCACGTCGGCCGAGGTCGTCACCTCGGCCAGCATCACCACGGTCGCCGCCGCTCCTGCGGCCACACTGAAGGCCTTCAAGGTCGGTGGCTCGGGCACCGTGGTGGTCGACACCGCGAACGACGTCCTGCGCATCGATTCGGCCACGGCCGCCGACGGCTGGAAGGTCGTCGCCCTCGACCAGGTCGACGGCCTCAACGTGCTCGTCACGTTCCAGCAGGGCGACGCACTGGTCGACTTCCGCGCCAACCTGCTCTTCGGCAAGGTCTCGCCGACCGTCGCTGTTCGCTCGTCCACCACAGAGGGCACGGCGAACACCACGCCGGGCTCGGGCACCACGGGCACCTCCACGGGCAACTCCACGCAGACGACCGTCGACGACGATGACGACGACAGCACGACGAAGACCACCGAGGACGACAGCGGCAAGGGCAAGGGCGGCGGCGGAAACGACGACGACTCGTCGTCCGACGATGACTGAGCCCAACGCCACCGACCGCGTCGCCGCGCTGCGCGCGGGCCGGTCGGCACCGGCGGTGCGCCACGCACAGGCCGCGAAGATCCTCACCGCAGGTGGCACCATCTCGCTGGTGCTCGGCCTGGTCGCCTCGCTCGCCCACGCCACCCAGGAGCGAGAGGCCGACGACGCCGCGCGTCAGGCCGCCGCTCGCGCCGCCCAGGCCACGTCGACGACCACCACCTCGGTCATCGTGCTCAGCGCACCCCCCACGGTTCCGCCCGCCACGGCGCCGCCGGCCACCGATGCCGCCGGCTCGGTGATCGTCGAAGAGGTGCTCGTCCCGGTTCCCACACCCGCACCCACGCCGGCACCCGCGCCTCGCCCGGTCACGACCCAGGGCCAGTCAGCACCACCACCGCCTGCCGCGACGACCAAGACGTCCGGCTGACGTGAATGCCACCGTCCTGCGCGACCAGTTTCGCGGCATGGGTTCGAAGGTGGTCGTCGAGGTCACCGATGGGTCGCCCGGTCATCTGTCGCTGGCGCGTGATCGGCTCGCGTTCCTCGAGGCGCGGTGGAGTCGTTTCCGCGCCCACAGCGACCTCAGCCGGCTGAACGACGCCCAGGGCGACCCGGTCGTCGTCGACGACAGCACCATCGAGCTGCTCGAGGCCATGGTGCACGGCTACACGCTCACCGACGGTTCGTTCGACCCGACGATGCTGGCCCCCATCGTCCGACTCGGTTATGCCGCCAGCGTGCACGATCCCGCCGCGGTCACCGAGTTGCCGATCGGCGTGCAGCGTCGCGGTCAGATCCGCGGCCTCGTCGTCGACCTGAACCACATGACGGTGCGCCTGCCGCCCGGCACCGCGGTCGACGCCGGGGGCATCGGCAAGGGGCTCGCCGCCGACATGGTGGCCGGCCTGCTGATGGCCAACGGCGCCGCCGGCGCGATGGTCGACGTCGGTGGCGACGTGCGCGTGATGGGCGAAGGCCCGTTCGACGGCCAGTGGCGGGTCGCCCTCGACGCTGCATTCGAGCCAGAGCAACCGGCCATGCACGTGATGCTCACCCGAGGTGCGCTCGGCAGTTCGGGGGCGCTGCGTCGGTCGTGGGTGAACCGCGACGGTCAGCCGGCGCACCACCTGCTCGACCCCGACACGGTGCTGCCCACGCCCAGCGGGTTCGACTCGCCCGTGCACGCGACCGTGCTCGCGGCAACGGCGGTCGAGGCCGAGATGCACGCGACGATGGCCATCGTGCGCGGTGCGCCCAGTGCGTTGCCGCGCCTGCAGACCGACGGACTCGCGGCACGGGTCGTCTACGGGAGTGGTCGCGCGTATTCGAATTCCGCGTGGGAGAGTGTCGTCACGACCGACCCCGGGGAGTGACCGTTCGTGGCCATCGTCGCCATTCATCCGCAGTTCTGGTGGTGGGTGTCGCGTGCCACGGGCATGGTCGCCGCCATCCTCCTGGTGGCCAGCCTGGTGTGGGGCGTGCTCATCAGCACGCGAGCGCTCAAGCCCATCGACCGTCCGGTGTGGTTGCTCGCCATGCATCGCTGGTTCAGCGCGCTGGCGTGCGTGCTGATCGCGCTGCACATGCTCGCGCTGGTCGCCGACAACTTCGTCCACTTCAGTTGGGGCGACCTGTTCGTGCCGGGCATGGCGTCGTGGAAGACCACTCCCGTCGCGCTCGGGGTGGTCGCGTTCTGGTTGATCGTCGTGGTGCAGGCGACGTCGCTGGTGCAGAAACGCATGCCCCGCAACCTGTGGAAGTTCATCCACTACTTCGCCTACATCGCGGTGTGGCTCACCAGCCTGCACGGCGCACTGGCCGGCACCGACGCGAGCAACTTCGCCTACCGGTGGATCGCGTTGACGCTGACGTTCGTGGCGGTCGGTGCCGCGGCGACGCGTGTGGTGGTGGGCACGGCCCGTGCTCAGGCGGCTCGGCGCGCCGCGAGGCGGCAGGCCGCCGGCTGATCAGTCGAGCATCGCCTGGTATGCACGTCGTAGAGGTGCCAGTGCATCGCGTGGGTGTCGACGCCGTTGTGGGTGATCTTCCAGATCTGCGTGCCGTCAGCTAGCGGACGAGATGGGTGTGACCTCGACACCGGGTGGTAGCTCGATGCCGTTGAACGACTCCGTGGACGGGTTGATGAACGGGTAGAGGTACACGTTCTGTGCGCCCGTCAGTGCGTTCGGGTCCTCGAGGCCGAGCTCACCCGACATTCGTCCGTAGACGGGGTCGAACGCCGCGCCCTGCTCGTCGTGCATCGCCTTGAACTGGAAGGGGATGGTGATCGGGTCGCCAGCTCGGCACCGTTGGCGAGCGTCTTGAAGCTGAGCGCCCCGTCGGTCATGCGGGCGAACCCGTCGTACGGGGCGGTGTTGCGGAACGATCGTGCCGTACGCCGAGTTGTAGGCGCCCTGGCCGACGATGATCGGGTTCTGCGACGACTCGAACACGCCAGTTCCGTTGGCCTGGTGCGCGAACGCCGTCACCAGACGGGTGTAGTTGAACGGCAGCGCCGGTGTCGTTGCAGCGATCTTGATCTGCATGACGGTGCGGGTGTTGGGGCCGTAGCCGGGCAGCGTGGGCGGAGCGCCTCCGGTGGAGGTGAGGTCGCCGTTGCCGGTGTAGTAGTCGTACCGGGCGTCACGAGCCGGGAATGCGGCGGGTGCGTCGTTGTAGAGGATGAGCGTCTTGCCGGCGAACTTCGAGAAGTCGACGATGACGTCCTGACGCTCGGCCGGGCCGATGAGCAGCGAGTGCTTGTCGACGTTGCCGACGTCGAATCGTGCTGCGTCCGTCACGTACGTGATCGGTTGCGGGGCCACGATGGCCGGCGCGGGCAGGAAGCCACCCTCGGTACCGATATGGATCCAGCTGGGGCCGGGCTTGCTCTTCGTCGTGTCAGGTGTCGGCGAGACGTTCGGGTCCTCGAGCGCCGCAGCCAACTCGGACTCGTTCAACGCGACCTCGGTTCCCGTCGCGTCCGCCTGGTACAGCTGCAGGTTCCAGTACCGGTCGTCCGCCGCGTTGAGCACTCGGAAGCGATACGCCTTCGGCTGCAGTGTCGTCGTCGGGTAGGCGGTGCCGTTGACGAGCGGCGTGTCGTTGAACGCCTCCATGCCCATCGACACGTTCGGTGTGCCCGGGATCAGTGGCGGTTCGCAGAACGCTTCGACGTCGCTGTCGCAGTTGGCGTCGTAGTAGGGGTTGGCCTTCGGGCCGTAGAGGATGCCCGTGGTCGGCGGCCAGAACCAGGGACCGTAGGCCCAGCGACCGAATGCGCTGGTGCCGCTGGAGCTGCCGGGGTTCTGAATGGGCATGTAGACGTGCGGCATCCACAGGCTGCCGGGGCCGCCCCACTTGATCTTGTTCCAGGTCGGGTCGGTCGCGGCCATCTGCTCGTCGTTGGCGACGAAGGTCTTGTCCGACAGGATGAGCGGGATCTGCGTCGACGGCAGGGTGCCGTTGGCGACCAGCTTCTTCTCGGTCGGGTCGGTGATCTCACCGGCGGCGTGGCCGTCGGCGCCGGAAGCAGTGCTTCGGGTGCGCTGGGACTGCACGTGTACGCCAGCCCCGTGCGGGTGTTGGACACCCGCACCGGTGCCGGTGGCGTGGCAGCCGTCCGCCTCGGACCGGCGAAGGCGGTCGACGTGCTCGTCCCCAACCTTCCGTCCGACGCGCAGGCGGTGTCGGTGAACATCACCGTCATGGAGGGCACCACGGCCTCCAGCCTGAAGGTGTTCGCGACCGGCACCGTCACGCCGCATCAGTCGATCGTCAGCTTTGGTGCTGGTGACCGCTCGGCCAACGACGTCACCGTCGGCATCGCCGCGAATCACAAGCTGCCGCGTGCTCAACCAGGGTGGCTACGTCCACGTCGTGCTCGACGTGCTGGGCTACTACGCCCCCGCCGGCGCGAATGGGGCCGAGGGACCGATGGGACCGCAGGGCCCCGCTGGAGCCGACGGTCCGATGGGCCCGGCCGGTGCCGACGCCGTCGGCGGCGGACCAGCCGGTTCGGTCTACGTGTACGCGACGAACTCCAGTGACCAGATCGTGCATCGTGGGCTCGGCAACGCGCTGTCGTTCGACACCGTCGGCCCGAAGATGGGCGACATCTCCTTCACCGCCGGCACCTCTGACTTCACGGTGGGCACCGCCGGTGTCTACAAGGTGACGATGTGGGCGTTGGCCGAGGACGACAACCAGCTCGACGTGCGAGTCAACGGGCAGATCCCGTCAATGGGCCTCGTCGTCTTCGGTGCACTGGCGCACCAACCGACCACGGGCAGCGCGGTGTTGACGCTCGAGGCAGGCGACGTCGTCACGGTCGAGAACGTTTCGTCGACGGGCTCTGCAGCGGACGACCCGTTGCTCCTCGGCGACCTCGTCCTGTCGACGTTCGTGGGCGGCAGCCGAGCCACCACCAATGCATGGATCATGATCGAGCAGTTGAACGCTCCGTAGCCGCGGTTGATCGTCAGTCGAGCAGCGACTGATAGACGAGCTGCTTCAGCTGACTGCGGATGGGGTGCACGCTGCTCGGCAGCAACTGGGTGAAGAACGTGACCGTCAGGTCGTCGACCGGGTCGACCCAGAACGCCGTGCTCGCCGCACCACCCCACGCGAACTCGCCCGGCGTTGCCCGGCACCTTGCCCTTCACCGGGTCGATGGTGACGCTGACACCGAGGCCGAAACCGACGCCGTCGAACGTCGTCTCCGAGAACAGCGGCCGGCCGAACGCGGTGAGGTCGGCGTTGTTCGGGCAGGTGGTTGCTGGCCATGAACTCGACCGTGCGCGGCGACAGGATGCGCACCCCGTCGAGCTCGCCGCCGCGCACCAGCATCTGCACGAAGCGCTGGTAGTCGTGCGCCGTGCTCTGCAGGCCGCCACCGCCCAGGAACGCCTGCGGCGGGCTCTTCGCCGCGTCGCCCATCATGTCCAGCGGGATGGCCTGCCGGGTGGCCGGGTGTGCGCCGTACAGGCGGGCGAGGCGGGCGTGGTTCGCGTCGGCCACGTGCCACGTCGTCTCGTGCATGCCCAGCGGCTCGAGCAGTCGGGTGCGCAGCAGCTCGTCGAGCGACTGACCCGAGACCACCTCCAGCACCCGGCCCAGCACGTCGAGCCCCATCGAGTAGCTCCACTCGGTGCCGGGCTGGAACAGCAGCGGCAGCCCGGCGAGGATGTCGCACATCCCGCCGAGGTCGACGTCCTTGGGCATGCCCCACTCGAAGCCGGCGCGGCGATACAGCTCGTCGACCGGGTGGTTGTACATGAACCCGTAGGTGAGGCCGGCCGTGTGCGCGAACAGCTGCCACACGCGCATGGTCTCGACCATCGGGTCGAGCATCGGCGACGTCACGCTGCCGGCACGCCACACCTTGGTGTCCTTGAACGACGGGATGTAGCGGTGGACCGGGTCGTTCAGCTCGAACGCGCCTTCCTCCCACAGCTGCAGCGCGAGCACCGCGGTGATCGGCTTGGTCATCGAGTAGATGCGCCAGATGGTGTCGTCCTCCACCGGCAGGCCCGCCTCGACGTCGCGGTGGCCGTATGTGCTGCTGTGCACCACCTGGCCGTGACGGGCGACGACGACCTGCCACCCGGGCAGTCGACCGTCGTCGACGTACTGGCGGAAGTGGCGGTCGATGCGGGCGAGTCGATCGCTCGACATGCCCACCGCTTCGGGCTCGATCTGGACCGGCAGTGCAGCGCTCATGGCCGGACGATACTCAGCCCGGTCAGGTCGACAGCGAGCCAGGCACCTGTGTCAGACCGGCCACCGGGGCGATCGCGGCGAAGTCGCGATCGTGGTGCAGCACGGGGAGCCCGACGCGCATCGCCATCGCGGCGATGGTGCAGTCGATCAACCCGCGAGGCGTGACGCCCGCCGACCGGCACTGCAGATGGAGTGCCACCGCCTGGTCCAGGTCGTCGCGGGGTGCCAGCAGGAGCACGTCGAAGTGCTCGAGCATGCGCTGCAGTGTGCGCAGCTCGTCGTTCGAGCGAGCGCCGACGAGCAGCTCGGCCTTCACCAGCTCGGGGACCACGACCTCGTCGCGGGCGACCGCAGCGTCGAGGGCGAGATCGGCCGCGGATTCGGTGCGGCGCAGGTACTCCACCCACGCAGAGCTGTCAGCGATCAGCATGCAGGTTCAGGTTCGGATACCGGTCGGCGCGCAGGGCGGCCATGTCGACGGGAGGACGGTCCTTCCAGAAGCCGCGCATGGCCAGCACCTCCTCCTTGGTCATGGGTTCGATGGCGAGCTTGCGCAGTGCCAGGTTGATGGCGTCGCGCTTGGTCTCGAGGTTGTACATGCGCATGACGCGCTCGCACGCCTCGTCGTCGATGTCGATGTTGGTGCGTGACATACACCAACCATACACCAGGGTGCGATCCGGGTGGTCGGCGAGCGGCGGCGGCGACGGTGGGGATGGCGTATTCTCGGTACATGCGTACCGGATTGTTGGCCGACCTGCAGGAACGCACCGCTGGTCTGGTGGACGAGGGGCTCTTCAAGCACGAGCGGGTGATCGCCTCGCCGCAGACCGCGCACATCCAGCTCGCCGACGGCAGCCGCGTGCTGAACCTCTGTGCGAACAACTACCTCGGCCTGGCCGACCACCCGGCGCTGGTGGAGGCTGCGGCGAAGGCCGTGCACGAGCACGGCTTCGGCATGGCGTCGGTGCGGTTCATCTGCGGCACGCAGAGCGTGCACAAGGAGCTCGAGGCGCGCATCTCGGCGTTCCTCGGCACCGAGGACACCATCCTCTACGGCTCGTGCTTCGACGCCAACGGCGGCCTGTTCGAGACCATCCTCGACGAGCAGGACTGCGTCATCAGCGACGCGCTGAACCACGCGTCCATCATCGACGGCATCCGCCTGTGCCGCGCCCAGCGGCTGCGGTACGCGAACAACGACATGGCCGAGCTCGAGCAGTGCCTGAAGGACGCGGCCGGCGCCCGCTACCGGCTGATCGCCACCGACGGCGTGTTCAGCATGGACGGCGTGATCGCCGACCTCGCCGGCCATCTGCGACCTCGCCGAGCGGTACGACGCGATGGTGATGGTCGACGACTCGCACGCGGTCGGGTTCGTCGGTGCGCACGGCAAGGGCACGCACGAGTTGAACGGCGTGATGGATCGCGTCGACATCATCACCGGGACGCTTGGGCAAGGCCCTCGGTGGTGCCTCGGGCGGCTACACCAGCGGCCGCAAGGAGATCGTCGAGTGGCTGCGTCAGCGCTCGCGGCCGTACCTCTTCAGCAACAGCCTCGCCCCGATGATCACGGCCACCACGCTCACGGTGCTCGACCTGCTCGAGCAGGGCGACGAGCTGCGGCTGCAGCTCGAGCGCAACGCGGCCCGCTTCCGAGACGGCATGGCCGCCGTCGGGTTCACGATGGCGGGGGCCGGCCACCCGATCATCCCCGTGATGCTCGGCGACGCCAAGGTCGCCGGCGACATGGCCCAGCGCCTGCTCGGCGAGGGGTTGTACGTCACTGCGTTCTCGTACCCTGTGGTGCCGCAGGGCAAGGCGCGCATCCGCACGCAGATGTCCGCTGCGCACAGCGACGCCGACATCGACATGGCGGTGGCCGCGTTCACCAAGGTCGGCAGGGAGATGGGGGTCGTGTGATGAAGGCACTCGTGAAGGCCAAGGCCGAGCCGGGGCTGTGGATGCAGGACGTGCCCGAGCCCGAGCCGGGCGACGGCGAGGTGAAGATCCGCGTCCGCAAGACCAGCATCTGCGGTACCGACCTGCACATCCACCACTGGGACGCATGGGCGCAGGCGACCATTCCCGTGCCGATGGTGGTGGGCCACGAGTTCATGGGCGAGATCGCCGCGCTCGGCGCCGGGGTGCAGGGCCTCGAGGTCGGCCAGCGCGTCGCCGGCGAAGGCCACGTCACCTGCGGCCACTGCCGCAACTGCAAGGGCGGCCGCCGCGAGTTCTGCCACAACCACACCGGCGTCGGCGTCACCCGGCCGGGCGCCTTCGCCGAGTACATCGTCATCCCCGCGCAGAACGTGTTCGTGGTGCCGCCGCACATCAGCGACGACGTCGCCGCCGTGCTCGACCCGCTGGGCAACGCCACCCACACCGCACTGCGCTTCGACTGCGTCGGCGAGGACGTGCTGATCACCGGTGCCGGTCCCATCGGCGTGCTGGCGTCGGCGATCGCCCGCCACATCGGCGCTCGCCACATCGTGGTCACCGACATCAACCCGTACCGGCTGGGCATGGCCGCTGCGCACGGCGCCACCCGCGTGGTCGACGTGTCGAAGGAGTCGCTGGCTCCGGTGATGGCCGACCTGGGCATGACCGAGGGTTTCGACGTCGGCCTGGAGATGAGCGGCGCCGAGGCGGCGTTCAACCAGATGCTCGACTCGATGAACCACGGCGGACGCATCGCGGTGCTCGGCATCCCCGCCGGACCGATGACGCTCGACGTGAACGACGTCATCTTCAAGGGCCTCGAGATCCAGGGCATCTACGGCCGGCGCATCTTCGAGACCTGGTACAAGATGGCCGCGATGCTGCAGAGCGGCCTCGACGTGAGCGGCATCGTCACCCACCAGCTCGACGCCGACGACTTCGAGGACGCCTTCGCCACCGTCCACCGCGGCGAGTGCGGCAAGGTCATCCTCAACTGGTGACCCGACCCTCCGGGCGCGCGGGCGCCCCTATCAGGCGGGTGGGTCGAAGATGCTCGGTCCCAGGTCGTCGCCGGCCAGGAGACGGGCGATGCGGTGGCCGCCGTAGATGCTCGGCATGAACCCCACCCCGTTGCAGCCCAGGTTGTAGAGCAGCACCGGGTTGCGTGGTTCGGGACCGATGAGCCGCAACCGATTCGTCGTGTACCCCATCAGTCCGTGCCAGCGGAAGTCGAACGGCTCGCCCGGTGCCGTGCGCCGGGTAGGCGAGCGGCGTCACGTCCGTCTCGAACTCGTCGACCACCCACGCCGGGAACCCGTCGTCGGCGTCGTAGGTGCTCGCGTCGTCGAGCTCCTCCTCCGGACCGCCGAACACGACCAGCATCTGGGCGTCGTCCCACGGGCGCCGCGTGACGTACAGGTACGGCGTCTCGTCGTCGCCGATCTGCTCGTTGCGGATGAAGCTGTAGGCGTTGGGCGCACGGAGTCCGGGCTCGGCCACCCCGGTCATGTAGCCCTTCGTGCCGATGAGCTGATGATGCATGGTGTGGGCCAGGCTCTCGCCGACCAGGTTGTCGAGGACATGGTCGAGGAAGCCGTTCGTGCAGAGCACCACTCGCTCGGCGTGCACGGTGTGGCCGTTCGCCGTGAGCACGGCGTGGTTCTCGTGGAGCGCGACGTGTTCGACCTTCGAGTGGTCGGCGTAGACGAAGCGATCCGGAACGTCGCGCAGCAAGTGGTCGATGACGTACTGCACCAGCAATGCGCCGTTCGCCGCGCCGATCGGACTGCACAGCATCGCGCAGTACCGATCGGTGCCCGGGCCGAGCGCGGCGCGGATGTGGCCGTCGGGCACGACCGATGTACAGGTCGACGAGCGATCGTCGGGGATGTCGGTCAGGAATGTGGCGCGCTTCGCTGACCAGACAGTCGGGCACGGTCAATCCGTGGTCGCGGCGGAGCGCGCTGTGCCCGAGGTGGACCAGCACGTGGTTCAGCCCGAACATGCCCATGTTGCCGGTGAAGCGGTCCAGTCGCTGTGGGCTGCCGCACTCCGCGGCCATCACCTCGATCAGGTCCCACGTGCCGTCCAGCCCGCGCTGCGCCTCGATGGCCAGGTCGACGCCGAACTCGTCGACCAGGTCGGACAGCGGCCGCTCGAAGTAGGTGGCCAGCTGCCCGGCGTTGTGGCCCGTGGCTCCGTGCCCGATCGTGCCGCGCTCGACGAGCACCACGCGCCGATCGGTGTCTCGCAGGACGAAGAAGGCCGTACTCGTCCCGGCGATGCCCGCCCCGATGACAGCCACGTCGGTGACCAGGTCGCGGTCGAGTGGGCGGGGCGGATCACCTCGGCGCAGTTGCTCGATCCACGGCGAGCGCGTGGGCAGGTCCGCCGTCATGCACGGAGCGTAGGCGACCGGACGTGTGGCGGGGTCCGAATCGTCGTCGGTGAAAGTTGAGTAAGAGTGACTCAAGTTTTCTGACTCCCGGGTTGGCGGGCGGGGCCGATGGGGCATAGCCTTGCGTCAGGTTCGCTCAACATCCCCCGAGCGAAGAACCCCTCACAAGGAGCCCTCCCATGGCCAAGGCCGTCGGTATCGACCTCGGTACCACCAACTCCGTCGTCGCCGTCTTCGAAGCCGGCGACACCGTCGTCATCCCCAACAGCGAGGGCGGCCGCACCACCCCGTCGGTCGTCGCGTTCAGCAAGGCCGGTGAGGTGCTCGTCGGCGAGGTCGCCAAGCGCCAGGCCATCACCAACCCCGATCGCACCTTCCGCAGCATCAAGCGCCACATGGGCGAGGCGTGGAAGAGCGACGACGTCGACGGCAAGCGGTACAGCCCGCAGGAGATCAGCGCCCGCACGCTCATGAAGCTGAAGCGCGACGCCGAGGCCTACCTGGGCGACACCGTCACCCAGGCGGTCATCACCGTCCCCGCGTACTTCGACGACGCCCAGCGCACCGCCACCAAGGAAGCCGGCACGATCGCCGGCCTCGAGGTGCTGCGCATCATCAACGAGCCCACCGCGGCCGCCCTCGCCTACGGCCTCGACAAGAGCGCCGAGGACGAGAAGGTCCTCGTGTTCGACCTCGGCGGCGGCACGTTCGACGTGTCGGTCCTCGAGATCGGCGAAGGCGTGTTCGAAGTGAAGAGCACCCACGGCGACACCCACCTCGGTGGCGACGACTGGGACCAGCGGGTCATCGACTGGCTGATCAAGGAGTTCAAGTCCAAGCACGGCGTGGACCTCGGCGCCGACAAGATGGCCGCCCAGCGCCTGAAGGAAGCGGCCGAGAAGGCCAAGATCGAACTCAGCCAGGTCCAGCAGACGCAGATCAACCTGCCGTTCATCACGGCCACCGCCGAAGGCCCGCTGCACCTCGACGAGAACCTCACCCGGGCCAAGTTCCAGGAGATGACCGCCGATCTCATCGAGCGCTGCCGCGTGCCGTTCGAGCAGGCGCTCAAGGACGCCGGCATCAGCAAGGGCGAACTGAACCACGTCATCCTCGTCGGCGGCTCCACCCGCATGCCCGCCGTCACCGACCTGGTGCAGAGCCTCACCGGCAAGGAGCCGAACAAGAGCGTCAACCCCGACGAGGTCGTCGCGGTCGGCGCCGCGGTCCAGGCCGGCGTGCTGCGCGGCGACGTGAAGGACATCCTGCTCCTCGACGTCACCCCGCTCAGCCTCGGCATCGAGACCAAGGGCGGCGTGATGACCAAGCTCATCGAGCGCAACACGACCATCCCCACCAAGCGCACCGAGGTGTTCACCACGGCCGACGACATGCAGCCGTCGGTCGAGATCCACGTGCTCCAGGGCGAGCGCGAGATGGCCAACTACAACAAGACGCTCGGCAAGTTCCAGCTCGTCGATCTGCCGCCCGCCCCGCGTGGCGTGCCGCAGATCGAGGTCACCTTCGACATCGACGCCAACGGCATCGTCCACGTGTCCGCCAAGGACCGGGCCACGTCCAAGGAGCAGAGCATGACCATCACCGGTCAGAGCACGCTCGACAAGAAGGACATCGACCAGATGGTCAAGGACGCCGAGGCCCACGCCGAGGAGGACCGCAAGCGCCGCGAGGAGGCCGAGGTCCGCAACAACGCCGACTCGCTGGTGTACCAGATGGAGAAGGTGCTGCGCGACAACGCCGACAAGGTCGACGACGCCGAGCGGGCCACCGTCCAGGGCCCGCTCGACGAGCTGAAGACGGCACTCAACGGCAACGACATGGACGCCATCCGCGCCGCCCACGAGCAGCTCATGGGAGCCAGCCAGGCGTTCAGCCAGCAGCTGTACGAGAAGGCCGCCCAGGAGAACGCGGCCGGCACCTCGGCCAGCGGTCAGACCGGCAACGGCTCGAGCGACGGTGACGACGACATCATCGACGCCGAGATCGTCGACGAGCAGTGAGCCCGGCCCGATGACCGACGACTTCAACCCCGACGAACTCCACCCCGAGGACATCGCCCTCGACCCCGACTTCACGTCCGAGATGACCCGCCTGCGGGCCATCGTCGAACAGGAAGAGGCCGACGCCGCAGCCGCGGCCGCCGGCAGCGCGGTGGAACACGACGTCGAAGCACTGCTCGCGGAGCGCGACTCCTTCAAGGACATCGCGCTCCGCCTGCAGGCCGACTTCGACAACTACCGCAAGCGCATCGCCACCCAGCAGTCGCTCGACATCCACGCCGCCACCGGCAGGATGGCCGAGGAACTGCTGCCCGTGCTCGACGCCTGCGAAGCCGCGTTCCTGCAACACCCCGCCGAAGTCGAGCCGCTGTTCAACCTGCTGCTCGGACAGCTGAAGAAGCTCGGCCTGGAGAGCATGAACCTCGACGGCCAGCCGTTCGACCCCAACCTCGCCGAGGCCGTGCTGCACGAGCCCGGCGACGGCGACGCCGTCGTCAGCGAGGTGTTGCGCAGTGGGTACACGTGGAAGGGCAAGGTGCTGCGGCCGGCCATGGTGAAGGTCCGCGGCTGACGTCCGGGTCCCGGGCCTCCACGGTGCTTCCGCCGCTTCGATGGTTCGCACGGGACTCCTTCGTCGCCCTACCGCTCACCATTCGAAGCGGCTCACGCACCGTTCCGGCCCTGGCACTCGCTCGGCCGCAGACATTCAAACCACGACAGATCGCAGGGAGGTGAAGGAGATGGCTGCTCAGCGGGAGTGGTTCGAGAGGGACTATTACAAGATCTTGGGCGTGTCCGATGGGGCGACGCCGAAGGAGATCACCAAGGCGTATCGGAAGTTGGCTCGTGACAGCCATCCCGACACGCATCCTGGCGACGCGGCCGCGGAGGAACGGTTCAAGGAGGTCTCCGGCGCGTACGACGTGCTCGGCGACGAGACCAAGCGCAAGGAGTACGACGAGGTCCGTCGGCTCGGCCCCGCCGCGTCTGGCTTCGGTGGTCCCGGCGGCCCGGGCGGTCCCGGTGGCTACAACTTCAACGTCTCCGGCGACAGCATGAGCGACCTGCTCGGCCAGATGTTCGGTCGCTCCGGCGGCCGACGCGGCGGCGGCGTCGGTCCCCAGCGCGGTGCCGACGTCGAGGCCACACTCACCCTGTCGTTCCTGGAAGCGGCGAAGGGACTCACCACCACCCTGCACCTCACCGCCGACGGGCAGTGCAGCACCTGCCACGGCTCGGGCGCCCGAGCCGGGTACCCAGCCGAGCACCTGCTCGCAGTGCGGCGGCCGAGGCGTCGTCGACGACAACCAGGGCTTGTTCTCGTTCCAGACCCCCTGCCGCGGTTGCGGCGGATCGGGCATCATCATCACCGACCCCTGTGTCACGTGCCGTGGCACCGGCGTCGAGCACCGGCCCCGCGACGTGCAGGCGCGCATCCCCGCCGGCGTCGCCGACGGCCAACGCATCCGACTGCGCGGGCGGGGTGCACCCGGCCGACACGGCGGCCCGCACGGCGACCTCATCGTCGAGTGCCACGTGATGCCGCACCCACTCTTCGGCCGCGACGGCAACCACCTCACCGTCCGTCTGCCGGTCACGTTCGCCGAGGCCGCGCTCGGCGGCGAGGTCGACGTCCCGACGCTCGACGGCCCACGCGTCACGCTGCGCCTGAAGCCCGGCACGCCGTCCGGCAGCCGCCACCGCGTCAAGGGCAAGGGCATCGCCACGGCCAAGCACACGGGCGACCTCATCGTCACCGTCGACGTGCAGGTGCCCGCCACACTCACCCCCGAACAGCGAGCCGCCATCGAGGCACTCGCCGCGGCGACTACCGTGTCGCCCAGGAAGGACCTGGAGGGCTGACCCATGCGATCTCGCGATCATGCCGTCTACGTCATCTCCGTGGCTGCGGAGCTGGCAGGCATGCACCCGCAGACCCTGCGCATCTACGAGCGCCGCGGGCTGGTGCAACCGGCGCGCACCCAGGGCGGCAACCGCCGCTACAGCGACATCGACATCGAACGGCTGCGGCGCATCAGCGACCTGGCCGCCGAAGGCATGAACCTGGAAGGCATCCGTCGGGTGATGGCGCTCGAGAACGAGGTCGAACGCCTCCGCGCCGAGAACGACGAACTGCGCCACATCGCCGCCGGCGCCCTGGCCGAGGCCGAGCGCCGCGCGCCGCGCCGCGACCTGGTGCCGCTGCGCCAGGAAGTCACCGTCTTCGGTGGAAAACGTCTCGGTAGCTGAAGTTTCGCTGCGCAATGGTCGGGTATGTTCCCGACATGGACTTCGCCAAGGCCCTCGCGTTCGCACTCGACTTCCAGAACGGGGTGCTCACCACCCAGAAGCGCGACGGTCGGCCACAGCTGTCGAACATCACCTACCACCTCGACACCGACGACGTGTTCCGCATCTCGGTCACGGCCGGTCGCGCCAAGTACCACAACATGGTGCGCGACCCGCGGGTGTCGCTGCACGTCGCCCGGCCCGACTTCTGGGCCTATGCGGTGTTCGAGGGTGAGGCGATGCTGTCGCCGGTGGCCCACGACCCCAGCGACGACGTCGTCGAGGAACTGATCACCATGTACCGGCGCGTCGCCGGCGAGCACCCCGACTGGGACGACTACCGCCGGGCGATGGTCGCCGACCAGCGCGTCGTGTTGCGCATCCGCCCCACGCACGTCTACGGCATGCTCCCCGACTGACGCCTCGAGGGTTCGTCAGTCGTCGCGGCGGAGGTCGTCGAGCGCGCTGCGGACGACGTCGGCGAGATCGATGGTGCCCAACGTGGCCCGCCCGATGGTGGCCGGTTCGCGCGGCGCATCGGGCGGCTCGGGTGGCATCTCGCCGAGGAACGTCACCCACTCGGGCGACTCCCACTGGTTGGCCTGCTCGGCCCGCTCGGCCAACGGCGGCGCGAGTCGCAGATGGCGTTCGCTGGCGCGGGCGCGAGCACCGACCTTGGCGCGCTGGGGCTCCTCGCCGGTGGGCGCGCACCGCCACTGCACCAGCAACTCGGGCCGGGTGACCAGTTCGGCGGCGAACGCCAGCAGCGCGGCCACGACGTGCTTGCACGGCTCGTCCAGGTCGGGGCAGGTGCAGCTCATCAACAGCTCACTCGCCTCGGGTGTCAGCCGGGTGAGCTGCGTGCGCAGCGCCTCGGGCGACTCGAGCGTCAGGGCCGGCATCAATTGCACGGTGACGATCGCCCGGTACGGCGACTCTCGGCTTCCTGCCACCGTGGCGACCAGTTGGCCGGGCTCGAGCTCGAGCCGGCTGACCGAATGGTCGGCGACGTACGTCTTGCCGCGGCGGAAGCGTGCCGGGTCGGCCATGCCGGCGACGGTGACCGACAGCAGCGTGCTGGCCAACTTTCCGGCCGGGTGCGGCGCGGCGTGGAACTGCCCGGGGATGACGACGATGCTCACTGGCCGCGCACCTTCGAGTGATCGAGGCGTACGAGGTCGCGCAGGTCGTCGGTGCTGAGCTCGCTCAGCCACGCCTCGCCCGTGGTGCCCACCACCGCGTCGGCGAGCTTGCGCTTGTCGTTGATCAGCGCGTCGATGCGTTCCTCCACCGTGCCCTCGCTGACCAGCTTGTGCACGAACACCGTGCGCGACTGGCCGATGCGCCAGGCGCGGTCGGTGGCCTGGTCTTCCACCGCCGGGTTCCACCAGCGGTCGTAGTGCACCACCTGCGAGGCGGCGGTGAGGTTCAGGCCGGTGCCGCCGGCCTTCAACGACACCAGCAGCAGCGGCGACGGTGCGTCGCCCGACTGGAACTGGGCGACCATGCGGTCGCGGCCCGCACGCGGCACCCCGCCGTGCAGGAACGGCACCTGTTGGCCGAACTTCTCGTGCAGGTGCTGTTGCAGCAACAGGCCCATCTCGCGGAACTGGGTGAACACCAGCGCCTGCTCGCCCGCATCGAGCAGGTCGGTGACCAGTTCGTCGAAGCGGTGCAGCTTGCCGGACCGGCCGCCGAGCTTCGACCCGTCACCCAGCGCGTGCGCGGGGTGGTTGCAGATCTGCTTCAGGCGGGTGAGCGCCGCCAGCACCAGGCCTCGGCGCTTCATGCCGTCGGCCTCCTGCGCGTCCTTCAACAACTGGTCGACGACGGCCTGGTACATGTGCGCCTGCTCGCGCGTCAGCGGTGCCCAGGCGATCTGCTCGACCTTGTCGGGCAGATCGGGGACCAGCGACTTGTCGGCCTTGGTGCGCCGCAGCAGGAACGGTCCGGTGAGCAGACGCAGCGCCGCGGTGGCCGCAGGGTCGTGGCCCTTCTCGATGGGCTGCACGAACCGGTCGCGGAACGAGGCGAAGCTGCCCAGCAGGCCGGGAGTGACGATGTGGAAGATCGACCACAACTCGCTCAACCGGTTCTCGACGGGCGTGCCCGTCGAGCGCGATGCGCTGCCCGGCCTTGATGGCCCGCATCGCACGGGCAGTGTGCGTGTTCGGGTTCTTCACCGCCTGGGCCTCGTCCATCACGGAGGTGGTCCAGTCGACGCGCTGGAGCAGCTCGAGGTCCTTCGCCGCCACCTGGTACGTGGTGACGACGATGTCGTGCTCGGCGACACGGTGCAGGAACGCGGTGTCGGCGGCTCGACCGGTGCCGTGATGCACCATCACCCGCAGGAACGGCGCGAACTTCGCGGTCTCCTGCTCCCAGTTGCGCACCACCGACAGCGGGCACACCACCAGGTGCGGGCCCGGGCAACCCGGCCAGATGGGCCAGCGTGGTGGGCGTCTTGCCCAGGCCCATGTCGTCGGCGAGGCAGCCGCCCAACCCCAGGCCGTGCAGGAACTGCAGCCAGCCCAGACCGCGCATCTGGTACGGCCGCAGCGTGGCCGTGAAGCCCTCGGGCACCACACCCTCGTGGATCTCGCTCTCGGGCAGGCCGTCGAGCAGGTCCTTCACCCAGCCGGTGGCCTGCAGCACGTCGGTGGTGGTGGCGCCGTCGTCGGCCACCAGACCGGCCTTCTCGAGCTCGCGCTCGAGTTCGGCGGCCAACGCGAGCAGTTCGAGCGCGCTCATCTCCTGGTGCTCGGCGCGGTGTTCGTTCAGATTGGCGAGCGCCCGACGAGCCTCGGCCCGGTCGAGCTGCACCCAGCGACCGCCGACCTGGATGAGGTTGGCGCCCTCCTCGGCCGCACGGCGCAACACCTCGTCGGACACCGGCGTGTCGTCGACGACGATCTGCCACTGCACCAACGCGGTGGAGCCGAAGCGGCCGCTGGAATCGCCTTCCTTCGGCTCGGCGGTGATGCGCGCCGACGTGCGCCGACGCACCAGCTTCTCGGGTGCGACGAGCTCGATGCCGACCGCGGCGAGCGGGTCGATGCCCTCCAGCGCGGCGGCGGCCTCGTCGACCGACACGGTGGACGTTCGGTTGCGCAACCACTCGGCCAGCTCGGGCACTGCCGTGGCGATGGCGTCGACGGCCTCGGTGACGCGTTGGCGCAGCAGCGGGAGGAACCGTTCCTCGCGCGCCAGCGAACGAGCCGTCGGCAGGTTCGAGGCGACGTCGTCGGCGGTGCACCACCGGCTGCGGTCGTCGGCGTCGACGATCTCGAGCGTCAACGGCCAATCGCCGCCCTCGCGACCTTCGGGACCGAATCCGAGGTCCGCGTCGAGGTTCGCGTCGTCGGTGGTCGGCTCGGGAAGGCCGAGCCGCAGCCGGGCGCGCAGGATGGGTTCGCCGTCGGCGCGTCGGGCCATCGCGCCGAACTCCTGGGTGGTGCGCGCGATCGCTTCCATCAGATCGTCGGGCACCTCGAACTGGGCCTGTTGCGAGATGAGGGCGCGCGACACCACCCGTGCCGCCCGGGCGTTCACGGTGCGCATCTCGTCGAACATCGGCGTCCAGCCGCGACCGACGAGCGTCAGCCGCGTCAGCCGGTCGACCATGCTGTTCAGCACGGCGATCGGTTCGACCGGTGCCGCGGCGGCGACCGCCGGCGGCATGGCCGCCAGCAACTCCGCTGCGGCGGTGACGTCGGACGCCAGCGGCTGCCATTCGCAGTGCCACCATCGGCCGGTCAGGTGGGTGACCACCGGCAGCACCCGACCGTTGCGCACCAGGTCGGTGGCGTATCGGTGCAGCGCGCCGAACCACGCGACCGAGGGGCTGATGCCGTCGTGCAGGGCGTCGAGCTCGCCCAACGACGCCAGCGTCGTGGCGTCGAGTCGCTGCACCATGACGTTCAGCCGTCCGTCGGGAAGGCCGAACGGGACGACGCGGGTGGAACCCAGGAAGTTGGTCTTCGACTGCCGCGAGACGCGGGCCACCTCGCCGTGGAGGTTGCCCCCGTACACGCCGCGGCCCGGCTGCCACGCGACGGCTTCACCGTCGAGCCAGCTGAGCTGCAGCGCCGGGGGTTGGTTGCGGGCAGCCATTCCCGCAGTGTACGGAGGCGGTGCGCGAGGGATGCCGGTGACGCGGGCGGTCGCGGCGAGGTTCACCCGGCGGCGAGCAGTGCCTCCAGGTACATGGCGACACCGTCGTCGGCGTTCGAGCCGGTCACCTCGTCGGCGGCCTCGCGCACTGCGGGGTGGGCGTTGCCCACCGCAACCCGCCGACCCGCCCACTGGAACATCGGCAGGTCGTTCACCTCGTCGCCGAACACCAACACGTCGGCGGCCTCGACGCCCAGGTGCTCGCACAGCCACGCCAGCCCGACACCCTTGTCGGCACCGGCGGGGGCGATCTCCACCGCGTCGGCACCCATGTGGCACACCGAGAGACCGGGCCCCAGCAACGCCGGCAGGTGCTCCATCAGATCGTGCGCCGTGTGGGTGGGGTGGTAGGCGAGCAGCTTGATGGCCTCGACCGCGCCGTCGTGCCCCACCAGCGCGTCGGGCACCGGCGTGCCGCCCGAGTGCACCGGCATGCGTTCGAAGAACCCGGGCTCGGCGGCGAAGCCGCGGTCCGTGGCGAGGGCGAAGCCGTACCGAGCGTCGGCGGCGCGCATGGTCAGGATCGCGTGGCGGGCCACATCGGCGCCGAACGAGATGGAGCGCAACACGGTGGCGTCGGGCAGCGAGCAGACGATGGTCCCGTTGGCCATGACGCCGTAGTGGACGCCGCTGCCCGCAGCGAGTACCTCCGTGGTGGCGATGAACGGTGGACGACCCGTGGCGAACACGACGATCACCCCGGCCGCGGCCATCGCCTGCAACGCCGCCGCCGAACGCGGCGTCAGCGATCCCGATGGGTCGAGCAACGTGCCGTCCAGGTCGGTGGCGATCAGGCGCGGCAGCATGCCGGCATTCTGCCGGAAAGGTGTAGAACTGGCACATGAACGACCGACAGATGACTGTGCTGTCCCGCGTCGCGCTGGTCGTCGGACCCGTCGCCGTCGTGCTCGTGGCCTGGGCCAGCGAATCGTCGAACGCAGGAATGGCGCTCGCCAACGTCGCCCTCCTGCTCGCCGCGCTGTGCGTCGGCGCCGCGCTCGTCAGCTGGCAGGCAGGCCTGCTCACGTCGGTGGTCGCCGGCCTCGCCCTGAACTACTTCCACACGGTGCCGGTGCACTCGCTGCGCATGACCGAAGGGGCCGAGATCGGCACCGTGGTGTTGCTCATCGGCCTCGGCGTGATCGTCAGCGTGGCGACGGCCGTGCGCGTTCGCCGCCGCACGCTCGCACATTCCGGTGCCGAAGGCGATCGAGCCACGCAGCGACTCCGCGAGCTCCTCGACGACGGCGGCCCGGCCCTGGCTGCCTGGCATGCGGCGCTCGACGGCTCGAACCCGCAACTGGGCCTGCTCGACGCCCGTCTCGTCATCGGGGCCGGCTCGCTGCCCATCGTCGCCCGCAAGCCGTCGCTCGACACACCCGACCTCGTCGTGCTGCCCGAGTCGGGTGCGGCCGTCCGTCTCGCTGCCGACGATCGGTTCCTCATCGTGCGACCCCAGCCGGGCCTCGGCGCACTCGAGGTCGATCGTCGCGCGCTGCTGTCGTTCGCCGACCAGTTGGCGTCCACCCTCGACGCGGCCTGATCGATGCCTGGGCGCCGATCAGAACGTGAACGACTGCGTCGCGCCGATCTGCCAGGCGTGAGCGGGGTTCTGCTGGATCGACCCCGCTGTGGCCGAGCGACGGACCTGCAGTGACAGTGCGACGGTCTGCTCACCCGTCCCGTCGGCGGGCACCTTCAGCCGTTCGGTGAAGCCGGTGTCGCAACCGTTGCTCGCCGCGGCGAGCGGATCGTCGGGCGTGCAGTAGGCGGTGTTCATCGGCACCACGACGGTGAAGGCCGGCCGCTTCGCACCCGTGTCGTCGATCGCCCGGAGTGTCAGTACGGCTCCGTCGGGCATCGACCGCGCGTAGGTGGTGCACGACGCACCCGGCGCCGACGGGTCGAGCGTCGCCGGACCGCACCACAGCGAGCCAGAGCGAGTGGACCACGCCGCCTCCACCTTCCATCCCGCGGGGAACACCGGATCGTCGATGACGACCCCGATGTCGTACGTGGGGGAGAGCGGGCTGCGCACCTGGGTGCCGCGCAGGTCGAGCGTCAGCCGGGTGCCCGAGGCATCGGCGACGAACAACTGCATGCACGCGTATCCGGACCATCCGCCCGGCAGGGCGGGGTCGAGTTCGATGTCGCCGTCGACGACGATCACCGGACGACTGCGACCGCCGACGGTGCGTTGCTCCTGGGCGATGCTCACCGCGCTGGCGCGGGTACGCACGACGCCCTGCTGGTTGTTCGCCCAGCCCGCGCAGTCCGCGTTCTCGACCAGGTCGTGGCGGGCGTAGACCTTGGCGCTGAAGCGGTCGAGCGTGCTGGTCGGCGGCACCAGCTCGTCGGCGACGACCGCGTAGTGCACGTGCACGGTGGGCACGAGCGACCCGTCGACCGCACGCTGCTCGCCGAGCGACCCGAACACCACCTGGTCCACGAACGGCGGGTCTTCACCGTCGAGCGGCATGGTGACGGTGAGCGGCCCGCCGGACTCGGCGCGACCCTCCGAGCTGATGCCCAGCAGCGACGCGGCGAGGTCGGCGCGACCGGCCGAGGCGTGGGTGCGCACCAGGTCGAGCGGCAACGTCAGGCAGGCCAGCAGGGTGTGCTGCACCCCTTCGGTCTCCCACGCGGTGCGCCACTGTTGGTCGAACTCGGACGATGTCACCATCGTCACCTTCTCCAGCGGCTCGCCGTCGGCCCACGTGCCGGTGAGAGCGATGCTCGACGGCTGGTTCACGACCACCGCGACGGTGGGGCGCACGGCTGGGGCGAGGAACGGATCGGGGACGGTGGCGCCCTCGATGGTGCCGCACATCGCGGCTGCCGCTCCGGTGGCGGCGAACGGCACCGAGATCGTCAACGGGGCCAACTGCGGCGCCGCGTCGGACGGTGCGTCGAGCACACGCGCCGCGCCGCCGGCACAGGCGGTGGCCGAGGTGGTGCACGGGTCGGCGAACCCGCCCGAGGGCGGCAACGTCGTCGTGCTGTCGGGCAGCGCCGCGGTGCTGGGCGGCGCGGCCGGCTGCACGGCCTCGGTCAAGGGCACCGGCGCCACGGGCGGGAGCGCTGCCGGTTCGGTCGCCGTCACCGGTTGCAGGGTCGTTGCGTCCACCGGCACGAGTGCCCCGGTGGTGTCCAGGAAGAGCGGCACCGCCCCACCCTTTGGCACCTCCACCCCGATGTCGTCGGGATAGCCGATGAGCGTGGCCCGGTCGACGAGCATGGTGTTCGTCGCAGGCACGGTGCCGCGTGTGGGCGCCGTCGCCTCGAGCTCGTCCCCGGTCGGCAGCGGTCGCCCGACCACGGTGCCGGAGTTGCCGCCACTGCCCGCCTCGGTGCCGCGCGTGAACCAGCCGACGGCGCCACCGATGAGCAGCATCACGAGTGGCGCGCCGACGACGAGTGCCCGGCTGCGCTGTCGGTTCACTTGCATCCGAAGCTCCCCGGTTCGCGGAGCGACACGGTCACCGCGCCGCCTCCCACGTTGCCGGCGCCGTCGGCTGCGGTGGCGGTGATCACCACGGACACCTCACCCGACGACGGGCCGTTCGCGGTCACCACGAGCTTGAAACGGTTGCCGGCGACCGGCACGAGTCCGGTCGACTGCGGGCCGGCGGTGGTGCTCCAGTTGGCGACGATCGATCGAATGGACACCGGCAGGGTGGGGTCGGCCACGGTGACCGACACCTCCAACTCCACCTCGGTCGCGCACTTCGGCGCGGGCGACACGTACAGGTACGGGCGGTTGGCCGACAGGGTGACCACCGGCGGAGTGCGATCGGTGGCGATGGTGGTCGAGGTGGTCGACGTGGTCGACGACGTGGTGCTGGTCGTCGTGCTGCTCGTCGTCGGTGCACCCGCCACGGTCGTCGGCGGCGCGGTCGTTGGCGGCGTCGTGGTGCCGGTCACCGGGTTCACGTCGCAGCCCATCTCGGGCAACCCGCCGGTGTGCACACTCGGTCCGAGCTGGGCGAGCGGCGCCCACGCCGGACGGCTGGGGTCGTCGGGATGACGCACCACGCCCCAGCGGCCGCCGGACACGCCGATCAGCCACACGTCGTCGCCCGGTTGCAGCTGGCCGATGCTCTGCGCACCCTCCATCGGGCAACTGAACAGATCCACCGCCCCGGCCGCCGCGCTGGCCGCCTTCTGCGGGGCGAAACGCGACACCACGAACCAGCCCAGCACCGCGGCCACGAGGCACATGACGGCGAGCACGACGACGGGACGTCGGCCGCGTCGTCGGTTCACGGGCGGGCTCCGAAGGGCGGCACGTTCTCAGTTGAGCAGGTGGAGGCGTGGGAACGCACGCATCACCATCGGCTCACGCGGTCGTGTTCTCCAGTACTTGGAACATCTTCAGGTCGCTGTAGAAGTCGAGCGCGTAGTCGCCGCCCTCTCGACCGATGCCGCTGATGCCGCATCCGCCGAACGGCGCGGTGAGGTCGCGGACCAGGAAACAGTTGGTCCAGATGGTGCCGGCGCGGATGGCGCGGCCCATGCGCTCGGCCCGCTCCTGCGAGCCGGTGTAGACGATGGCCGACAACCCGTAGGCGCGTGCTGTTGGCCAGCCGCACGGCGTCGGCCTCGTCGGTGAAGGTCTGGAAGGTGAGCACCGGTCCGAACACCTCGTGCTGCACGACCTCGCTGTCGTTGCTGCGCGGCTCGACGAGCGTCGGCTCGTACCACAGGCCGTCGTCGCCGCCGAGCGCCGACTTCGCGCCGCCGCGCAGGATGCGTGTCGCCCGCGGCCCGCGCCCGGTCGACGAACCCGGCGACCCGCGCTGCGTGGTCGGGGTGGATCATCGGGCTGATCGTCGTGGCGTCGTCGCGCGAATCGCCCAGGACGTGGGCGTCGGCGAACCCGTGGAACAGTTCGAGGAACTCGTCGCGCACGGACTGCTCGACGATCAGGCGCGTGCCGGCCAGGCACACCTGGCCGCTGTCGTCGAACTGACCTGCCGCCTTCTTCGCCGCGGCCGGCAGATCGCTGTCGGCGAACACGACGAACGGGCCCTTGCCGCCCAGCTCGGCGGTGAACGGCACGATGTTCTCGGCCGCGGCGCGGCCGATGTGCTTCGCGGTCTCGGGCGACCCGGTGAAGCTGATCCGCTTCAGGCGTGGGTCGGCCACCAGCGCGGCGCCGACCTCTTCACCGATGCCCTGCACCACGTTGAACACACCGGGCGGCATGCCGGCCTCGTGGCACAGGTCGGCGAGCAGGCTGCAGCTGAGCGGGCTCCACTCGGCCGGCTTGAGCACGACCGTGTTGCCCGCCGCCAGGGCGGGCGCGCACTTCCACGTGCTGAGCATGAACGGCGCGTTCCACGGGGTGATGACGACGGTGGGACCGGCCGGCATGCGCATGACCCGGTTCGCGGTGCCGTTCGACGACCAGACGCGTTCCTCGTACTGCTCGGCCAGGTCGGCGTAGGCGCGGAAGTTGCGGGCACCGCGCGACAGCACGCGCAACCGCAGGCTCTCCTCGAGCATCGCCATGTCCAGGCACTCGACGGCGGCGAGCGACGGGACGTACTGGTCGATGAGGTCGGCGACACGGCGCATGATGTCGCCGCGGCCCTTGGTGCCCATCGCCGCCCACTCGGGGAAGGCATCGACCGCGGCCCGCACGGCGAGCTCGGCGGTGTGCGCGTCGCCGCGGGACACGTCGGCCAGCTTCACCGACCAGTCGAGCGGTGAACGGTCCTCGAACGTGGTGGGCGACGCGACGCGGGCACCACCGATGTAGTGGTCGGTGCTGACCGACACGCCACCGACGTCGACGCGGGTGCCGTCCTGCACGGGCCAGGGAAGCGCCGCCGTCACTGGAACCCCTCGGGCAGCCTCGGGTGCACTCGCGGGAACGGCAGCTCGCTGCGATCGGTGTTGTTCGGTCGCCGCTGACCGCGCAGCGGCCAGTCGCCGCCGAGCGCGGTGCTGAGCACCTCTTCGGTCTCGGTGGGCTGGGCGCCGATCTCGTCGCTCACCGGGGTCGGTCCCTCGACGATGTGGTTGGTGAGCGCGCCCAGGCCTTCGACCTCGACCGTCACCACGTCGCCCGGCTGCACCGGAGCGGCTGATCGCCGGGGTGCCCGACAGGATGATGTCGCCGGGAACGAGCGTGATCAGTCGGGCGATGTCGGCGACGAGGTAGTGCATGTCCCACGCCATCTCGTCGGTGCTGCCGTCCTGGCGAACGACGCCGTTGACGATGGTGGTGATGCGCTTGCCGCGGAAGTCCCAGTCGGTGACCAGGCCGGGTCCGATGGGGCACAGGGTGTCGGCACCTTTGACGCGCAGCATCGACCCGCTGTCGGTGTCGCGGAAGTCGTGCAGGCCGTAGTCGTTGGCGACCGTGTAGCCGGCGATGTAGTACGCGGCCTCGGCGTGGCTGACGTTGCGGCACGTACGGCCGATGACGATGGCCACCTCGCCCTCGTAGTTCAGCCACTTGCAGTTCGACGGCCGGACGACGGCAGCGCGATGCGAGTTGAGCGCGCTGACCGGCTTGTGGAAGTACGTCGGTGCCGGCGGCAACGACACACCGAACTCCTGCACGCGGCTGACGTGGTTGAGGTGGCAGCAGATGATCTTCGTCGGCTCCACCGGCGGCAGGTGCACGGCGTCGTCGACGGCGATGGTGCGGCCGTCGCGCGCGACCAGCACGTCGTCGTCGCGTTGCATGACGGTCGGATACCCGTCGAGCAGGATCCTTCTGATGTCGGACACGGTGTTCCCTTCCCCGTCCTGAGGTCGTTTGGGGCCAAACTATAGTGTCGGCCCATGACTGCGTTGAACGGGTTCATCTTCCCTCGCACGGCACTGGGCGGTGCGTCGATGCTGCCCCCGATGCCGTGGCACTACAGCGGCGACCTCATCACGGTCGAGTACCGCACCGACCCGTCGCGCGTCGCCGAGCTGCTGCCCGACCCGCTGACGCTGGTGCCCGACGACCAGGACCCTGGCGCCGTGGCGATGATCTTCGCCGACTGGCAGAGCTGTGGCGACGACTACAGCGAACTGATGGATCCGGTCCGCTCGCAGTACAAGGAAGCGTTCATGGTCGTGCGCTGCATGTACCGCGGCACCATCTACAGCCGCTGTGTGTACATCTGGGTCGACAAGGACTTCGCGATGGTCCGCGGCCACTTCCAGGGCTACCCGAAGAAGCTCGGCAGCATCTGGCAGACCCGCCCGGTCGCGGTCGGCAAGGCGGGGCCGCGCATCGCGGCCGGTGGCAAGTTCGCCGGCACCGTGGCGTACCACGACCGACGAATCCTCAACGCGTACGTCACACTCCGCGAGCAGAGCGACACCAACGGCTTCGTCAACGGCCATCCGATGGTGCACTCGCGTTACATGCCGCGCATCGAGGGCGACGGCACCGACAGCTACAGCGAGCTCGTCACCATGAGCGGCCGCGACGTCGAGGTCGGACCAGGCGTGGCGCGGTGACGCCGAGATCGAACTGTTCGACAGCCCGGTGGAGGAGGTGTCCAGGTTGGAGGTGCGCGAGGTCATCGGTGGCTACTTCCGTCAGGTGGGCACCACGTTCGCCGGCGGCACCACCCTGGAGGCGCAATGAGTTCCGGTCCCACACCCGGCCCTGACGGCGCGGTCGACCTGGGTCGCGACGACCTCGACATCGTCGACCCCGACTCGTACCTGCACGGCTTCCCGCACGCCACGTTCCAGCGCCTGCGTGATCACGACCCGGTCAGCTGGTGGCCCGAGCACGACGGTGGCAAAGGCTTCTGGGCGGTCACCCGCTACGAGGACCTGCTGTACGTCAGCCAGCACGTCGAGCTGTTCTCCAGCGCGCAGGGCATCACCCTGGAAGAGATCGAAGGCGACGACTTCGAGCTGCGCCGCAACATGCTCGAGTACGACCCGCCCGAACACACCCGCTACCGCCGGCTGGTCAGCAAGCCGTTCAGCCGCCGCGAGGTGTACACGTACGAGGACGGCATCCGCGGCCTCGCCCGCGACGTCGTGCTCGAGGCCCACGAACTGGGCGCGCAGTTCGACTACGTCGACCGCGTCGCCAAGCAGCTGCCGATGCGCATGCTCGGCCGCCTGCTGGGCGTGCCCGACAGCGACGGCGACTGGCTGGTCGAGCAGGGCGACGCGCTGCTCGGCAACCTCGACCCGGAGATGACCCAGCATCCGGTGGGCCTCACCGACACCGACGAGTTCAAGCACATCCCGTTCCGTTCGCCCGCCGCGCTCGAGCTGTACCGCTACGCCGAACACCAGGCCGAGCTGCGCCAGGGCTGCCCTGCGGAGGACGTCATCGGCAAGCTGCTCGAGCCCACCATCGACGGCGAGAAGCTCACCGAGCTGCAGTTCAAGAACCTGTTCGTGCTGATGGTCAGTGCCGGAAACGACACCACCCGCTACACCATGGCGGGTGGCATCAAGGCGCTCGCCGAGCACCCCGAGCAGTTCGCCGAGCTGCGTCAGGCGTGCATCGACGGCAACAGCGACGTGGTCGAGCGCGCGGTGGAGGAGGTGCTGCGCTGGACCTCGGTCACCATGCACTTCCGGCGCACCGCGACGCAGGATGTCGAACTGCACGGCAAGCAGATCCGCAAGGGCGACAAGGTCGTCATCTGGTTCAGCTCGGCCGACTACGACGAGCGCCAGTTCCCCGACCCGTACCGGTTCGACATCCATCGCACGCCGAACGACCACGTCGCGTTCAACCTGCGCAGCCCGCACCTGTGCCTCGGTGCGCAGCTGGCCCGCATGGAGCTGAAGGTGCTGTTCGAGGAACTGCTGCCGCGCATCACGTCGGTGCAGCTCGACGGCCCGGTCGAACGGTTGCGCAGCAACTTCATCTGCGGCATGAAGCGGCTGCCCGTGAAGGTGACATGGGCATGAGCGTCGTGAGCGCATCCACACCGGGTGACACGCGACTTCCGCTCATCGGCCTCTCCGGCCGGCGCTGGCCGGCCGAGTGGATCCCCCTGTTCGACTACACCGCGCTGCACGGTGAAGAGGTCGATGTGCACCTCAGCGAGTACCCCAAGGTCATCGAACGCGCCGGTGGACTGCCCGTGCAGCTCACCCGCAACACCGACCCCGCGTCGATCGTCGCCCGCCTGGACGGGCTGGTGATGACCGGTGGCGCCGACCCCGACCCGGCCCTGTACGGCGAGGACCCGCACCCCGAGCTCGGCTCGGTCGAGCGCGGCCGCGACGACTGGGAGCTCGCGCTCATCCGTGCCGCGCTCGACGCGCACATCCCCATGCTGTGCGTCTGCCGTGGGGCGCAGCTGTTGAACATCGCGCTCGGCGGCACGCTGGTGCAGCACCTCGACTCGCCCGAGCACGCGCGCTGGGACCACCCGCGCATCGACCGCTGCCACACCGTCCGCGTCGCACCCGGCAGCCGCGCCGAGCAGCTGTACGGACCGGAGACGCCGACCAACAGCCTGCACCACCAGGCGGTCGGTCGTATCGGCGACGGCGTGGTCGTCACCGGCACCACCGACGACGGCGTGGTCGAAGCGTTCGAGGTGGCCGGCCGCCCCGAGGTGTTCGCCGTGCAGTGGCACCCCGAGATGCTCAGCGACCAGGTCGACCCCGCCTTCCAATGGCTCGTCGCCGAAGCCGGTCGTCCGGCGCGAACTTAAGTTCCTGGAGAACACCGCGAACTCAAGTTCCTGGAGAACACCGCGAACTTAAGTTCCTGGTGAACACCGCGAACTTGAGTTCCTGGTGAACACCGCGAACTCAAGTTCTGCGGCTCCGTCCGGGGCACCGTCGGCACGTTCGCCGAGACGCGCTCGTTCGCCAAGGGCTCGTGCTCGTGCCTGGACTTCCCTTATCGCTGGAACGGCGCGAGCTTCGACCGCTGGACCTGAGCCGGGACGCGGCGATGCCCGCCGCCTCCACATGTGCAGGGCGCTCGTGGTTGGATGACCCGATGGGAGACGAGCTGTTGCGTGCACCGAGGCTCGAACGGGGTGACCTCGTGCGGTTGGTCTCGCCCGCGAGCTTCCCCGACCAGGCGGCGGTGGCGGACTGCGTGCGGACGCTCGAAGGTTGGGGGCTTCGCGTCGATGTCGCTCGCCACGCCATGGACGAACACGGCTACATGGCCGGCACCGACGCCGACCGCCTGGACGATCTCGACCAGGCGTTCCGTGATCCGCAGGTGCGGGCGATCGTCGCGACGCGGGGAGGCGCGGGCGCCTATCGGATCGCCGACCGCCTCGACTTCGACGCGGTTCGAGCCGACCCGAAACCGCTGGTCGGCTTCAGCGACATCACCTTCCTGCACCTGTCGTTGATGCGGCACTGCCGACTGGGCAACATCCACGGGTGTCTGGTCGGCGCGATGGCACAGGCCTCCGTGCGCCACCTGCTGATGACCGCAGACCCGATCGTGCTTCGTCGTCTGCCCTCGGCGGTGTCCGCAGCGGTGGAGTTCGCCGGCCGAGCGACGGGTCGGGTGGTCGGCGGGAACCTCGCCTCGCTGGCCACGTCCGTCGGGGTCCGCGTGCCCTCGATGGACGGCGCGATCCTGTTGCTGGAGGACCAGCGCGTGGTCGGCCTGGGCACCATCGATCGGCAGCTCACCCAACTGCTCGCGTCGGGAACCCTCGACGGCGTCGCCGGTGTCGCGCTCGGATCGTTCGAAGGGTTCCGTGGCTACTCCGATCGGGGGTGGACGCTCATCGATGTCCTGGCCGACCGCCTCGGCGCGCTGGGAGTGCCGGTGCTCGGTGGCCTGCCGGTCGGTCACGACCTCGTCGGTGCCGACGGGAACCCGGACCAGATGGCGGTGCCGCTGGGCTCGCTCGCCACGATCGACACCGTGGACGGAACGCTGACGGTCGAGCCGGTCGTCCGCTGAGCCGACCGGCTACAGGTCGATGGCGTCGACGGTGCGCAGGACGACGCGCAGGTAACGGGCCATGTCGACCAGTTCCTCCTCGGTGAGCGCCTGCGTGACGAGCGCCTCGTGACGGTTGAACGCCGGCATGATCTCGTCGACGGCCTTCTTGCCCTTCGCCGTGCACGACACCATCACCCGTCGACCGTCGACCCGGTCGTTGCGCCGACGGAGCAGGTCGCGCGCTTCGAGCGTCTTCATCACGCCGGTGAGCGTCGCCGCGGTGACACCGGCCTCGGCCGCCAACGACCGTGCGTCCATCTCGCCCCACACACGCAGCACGAACAACGTGGTGAACGCCGACCACGACAGCTCGTGCTGGGCGAGGATGTTGTTCTCCATGTGGTTGCGCACGGCGGTGGCGGCGCGGAAGATGTTGCTCACCGCGGCCAACGCCTGCAGATCGAGGTCGAGGCCGGTGAACGCCTGGCGGACGTCGCGCTCGGCTCGAACCGTGTCGCTGTGGTCGTCGCTCGCGAACAGGCGCGGCACGGTCAACTCCGCATCGCCTGCAGCTCGGCGGCGATGAGTGCGCGGACGCGCTCGCGCAGCTCGGGCACGTCGGCCTTGGTGAGTCCCTCGGTGGGGATGGGTTCGAGCACCCGCACCTCGGCGTCGGTGACGTTCATCTTCCAACTGCCGGCCTGCAGCGCCTCGAACGTGCCGTCGACGACGAGCGGCAGGATGGGCACCTGGTGGTCGATCGCCAGACGGAACGCGCCGTCCTTGAACTCGCCGAGAGCGCCGTCGCGGGTGCGCGTGCCCTCGGGGAACAGCATCACGCTGACCCGCTTGTCGAGCCGCTCGCTGCAGCCGCGCATCGCCGACACGATGCTCTGCTTGTTGCCGCGGATGAGGCGGACGTCGCCGGCCATGGCCATCAGCCAACCGACGAGCGGGATCTTGAAGATGCTCTCCTTCGAGAGCCACTTCATCTCCCAGGGCAGGTGCGAGATGAGCAACATGTCGACGAAGCTCTCGTGGTTGCTGAGCACCACGTACGGTCGACGCGGGTCGGTGATCTTCACGCCCGACACCTTGAAGCGCCACAGGGGGTTGAACCAGTTGTGCACCACGCACAGCTTGCGGAACAACCAGCCCGGCCAGTAGCGACCCTTGTCGAACGGCACCGTCACGGCCCACACGACCGCGACCATGGGCACCCACAGGATGACGATGATGCCGAGCACGAACCAGGCCCAGGCCGAGAAGATGGTTCGGGACACGGAGTTGCCGAACACCCGTCGACGCAGCGAAGACACGGCCATAGGGCCTCCATCGTGGCACGTGGGGCGCGGGGCGGAAGACCCCTAGTGTGCTCTCCGTGCGTGTACGGCCGGCTCTCTGCACCCTGGTCCTGCTGACCGCGGCATGCGGCTCCGACGATCCGGGTGTGGACACGGCGGCGTTCGACCGCATGACTGCCGCATCGGCCGCCGGAACGTGGCGTGCGACGGGTGACGACACGGTCGAGGTGTGGGTGTGCCGAGTTCCCGCCGACACCGATGCGGCGGTGTACGGCGGGCTGCCGTTGCGCGCCGACTTCACGCCTGCCGAGCTCGTCGACATCATCACCCCGCGGGTGACCACCTACTTCGACACCATCTCCCACGGCGACTATCACCCGGTCTTCGTGGCCGGCGGCACGGTCGACATGGCGGCCGACGACGAACCGGCCGACTGTGCCTCGGCCGCGCTCGACGGATCCGCCGCCACCAGTCGTGCCGTGCTCGTGGTGGCCGATGCCGAGCACGCGGAGGACCAGCCGGGCGGCTTCGGCAGCGCCGGCACGCTCACGGCCGAGGCGCCCGCGGCGACCAGTCGCCGGTGGGCCTACGTCGGTGCGAACGACTTCAGTCCCGACTGGGGCGATGATCCGCCGATGGACCTGATCGAGCACGAGTTGGGGCACACGCTCGGCTGGGTGCACAGCGGCACCGACATCAACCCCCCGCTGCGCTACACGAGTGCACTCGACGTGATGAGCGACAGCGCTTCACCTCGCGACGTCGACCCAGACCGACGCGACGGCCCCGACACCATCGCCGTGCAGCGCGTGGTGGCCGGTTGGTTGGGGACGAGTGGCGTCCTCACCGCCGAGGAAGGCGTACAGGCGACGCTGTCGCCCTCCACAGGCGAAACGGGCACGCGGCTGATGGTCGTGCCGCTCGACGAGCGGTCGTTCCTGACCATCGAATGGTTGACCAACGACGGCTTCGACGATCATCTCCCGGCGAGCGGCCTCGCGGTGCACCGCGTCACCATCGGCGGCGACGACCTGCCGGCCACGATCGACCCCCTCACGGGCGGCCCGCAGCACACCGCGCTGCTCGAGCCCGGGCAGTCGCTCACCACCGACGGCTGGCACATCGCTGCCGGGCCGAACGGCGCCGTCGCGCTGCGTGCCGCGTCGTCCTGAAAATCCGTCGTCGTCCCGCCGCCGTAGATCTCTTCAGGAGGTGGTCGCCATGCGCCACGGGAGTCTCATCGGCAAGGGGTTCGTCGCTGGTCGGGTGGCGTTGGCGATGGCGATCGTCGGCTCGTTCGCGGCCTGCAGCAGCGACGGCTACGGCGGCTCCGGATCGTCCGGTACCAACGGCACCACCGGGTCCACGGCGACGGGTGGCGACGGCGCGGCGGCAGGCGACGGCGTCACCATCAGCAACTTCTCGTTCGCGCTGCCCGCCTCGGTGGCGGCGGGCACAGCGTTCACCGTCACCAACGACGACGGCACGACGCACACGTTCACCAACTCCGACGGCGCGTTCGACGTCACGGTGCCGGCCGGCGGCTCGGCTGAGGTCACCGTCGCCGCGGCGGGCACCTACACGGTGGTCTGCAAGATCCACTCGTCGATGTCGGCCACGCTCACGGTGTCGTGAGCATCGCGTCGCGGCGGATGCGCGCCCGATCGCCGGTGAGCACGGCGAAGAACAACACCACGCCGATGCCGACCACGTCGATGATCACCACGGCCGCGACATAGGCGCCGGCATAGGCGACGGTGCGCAGTCCATCGGTGTCCAGCGATCGGACCAGGCTGAAACTGACGAATGCGAACAGCGCGAGCGCGGCACCGACCAACAACACCCGCGACGGCGGACGGTCGGCGACCGACGCGGCGCCGTAGCGGTACGGGTGGGTGATGTCGCTCCACACCAGGACGGCGTGCCCCGCGGCGAACCAGGCCAGCGCCACGCCGTAGGCACCCAGGGTGTCGCTCGGTCGGTGCCACCCGGTGGCGAGCACCGCGGTGCCGAATGCGGTGGCCAGCAGCACGGCGAAGACCGTGGTGATTCGTCGCCAGCGTGTGGTCGTGACCATCACCATGCCCAACGACAGGACCATGCCGATGGTGGCATGGCCGCTCGGGTAGCTGTTCTGGGTGATGCCCTGCACATCCGAGTACTGCGGCCGCGTGAGCACGTGCAGCTTCAGCACCTCGGTGGTCAGCACCGCGGCCGACATGCACCCGCCGACCACGAAGACCAAGCGCAGCCGCCGCTGCGCCAGCGCGACGAGCACGATCGCGCCACCGAGCACGAACAGCGAGACCTCGGTGATGGTGCGCAACATCCGCTCGAGGCGTTGCGTCGCCTGGGCGGACACCGCGGCGCGACCCTCGAACGCGAGGTCGTCGATCTCCTGGCCCCACTCGGTGCGCACGAAGACGACGTAGAACACCACCACCGACAGGGCGGCCAACCCCGACGCCACGAGGGCCATGCGGATCTCTCGGTGCTGCTCGTCGACGGGGGTGGGTTGCACGGCGCACAGAGTACGCGGCGCGGCCCGTACGCTGGCGAGCGATGTCCGCTCGAGCGCCCCACCTCACCGCCAAGCTGCAGGGTTTCGGCACCACCATCTTCGCCGAGATGTCGCAGCTCGCGATCGCCACGAACAGCGTCAACCTCGGTCAGGGATTCCCCGACTCCGACGGTCCTCGAGCCGTGCTCGACGCGGCCATCGACGCGATCAACGGTGGTCTGAACCAGTACCCGCCGGGTCCCGGCATGCCGGTGCTGCGCCAGGCCATCGCCGCGCACCAGCAGCGGTTCTACGGGCTCGAGTACGACCCCGACAGCGAGATCCTCGTCACCGCGGGCGCCACCGAGGCACTCGCCGGCACGTTGCTCGCGCTGCTCGACACGGGCGACGAGGTGGTCACGCTCGAGCCGATGTTCGACAGCTACGCCCCGTGCATCGCGATGGCCGGTGCCGTGACCAAGCCGGTCACCATCCGCCCGCCGGCGTACGGCATCGACCCCGACGAGCTGCGCGCCGCGATCACGCCGAAGACGAAGCTGATCCTGTTCAACTCGCCGCACAACCCCACGGGTCGAGTGTTCACGCGCGACGAGGTGCAGCTGATCGCCGACCTGGCGATCGAGCACGACCTGCTGGTGGTCACCGACGAGGTGTACGAGCACCTCGTGTTCGACGGTGTCGAGCACCTGTCGCTCGCCTCGCTGCCCGGCATGCGCGAGCGCACCCTGGTCATCTCCAGCGGGGGCAAGACGTTCAACACCACCGGCTGGAAGATCGGCTGGGTGTGCGGGCCGGCCGAGGTCGTCGCGGCCGTGCGCACCGCCAAGCAGTTCCTCACCTACGTCAACGGCGGCCCGTTCCAGCCGGCCATCGCCCTGGGCCTGGGTCTTCCCGACCAGTTCTACGCCGATCTCGCCGCCGACCTGCAGGCCAAGCGCGACCGGCTGATGCCCGGCCTGGTGGACGCCGGGTTCACGGTGTTCCCCACCAGCTCGACGTACTTCGTGACGGTCGACATCCGTCCGTTGCAGCCCGACGGTGACGGCATGGCGTTCTGCCGCAGGCTGCCCCACGTGGTGGGTGTCGTGGCCATCCCCACCGAGGTGCTGTACCTGAACAAGCACGAGGGCCGGCACCTGGTCAGGTTCGCGTTCTGCAAGCGGCTCGACGTGCTCGACGAGGCAGTTGAACGGCTCAAACGACTCGGTTGAGCGTGCTGAAACGGTTCGATTCGGCCTCAGCCGTGAAGGTGTCCATAACAAGGAATGACGCTTGCGACATCAAGTTTCATTCCCCCTTATGTCGGGATCGTGCGTCAGCGGCGATCGGGGAGGAACCGGAACCGATCGCGCACCTCGGCCACCCGCGCCGGCTCGATGTCGGCGAACAGGATGGTCTCGCCCTGCGAGCCCGTGGCGAGCAGTTCGCCGAGTGGATCCACGATGCGACTGTCGCCGACGTACTGCAGCCCACCGCCCTCGCCGACGCGATTGCAGCCGACCACGTAGGCCTGGTTCTCGATGGCCCGTGCCTGCAACAGGGCCATCCAGTGGTTGCGCCTGGGCTCGGGCCAGTTCGCGGGCACCAGGTACAGGTCGGTCGTGGTGGCCAACCCCCAGAACTCGTCGGCGAAGCGGAGGTCGTAGCAGACGAACGGGCTCACCCGTACGCCCTCGATCTCGACCTGCACCAACCGGTCTCCGGCCCGGAAGTGGGCGTCCTCGCCGCCGAAGGTGAACGGGTGGATCTTGCGGTAGCGATGCACCGTGCCGTCGGGCCCGGCCAGGACGAAGCTGTTCGCCGGTCGCCGGTCGGCCGGGTCGCTGTCCGCGGGGATCTCCGGGCAACTGCCACACACCCACACACCGTGCTGTGCCGCCTGTTCCTGGAGGAACGTCGACGACGGACCTCCCTCGGGCTCGCCCAGATCGGGGTCGTCGACCGCGAAGCCCGTGGAGAACGTCTCGGTGAGCAGCACCAGCCGTGCTCCGCCCGCCGCGGCTGCGGCGACCATGGGCGCCAATCGCCGGAAGTTCGCGCTGCGATCGTTCCAGATGATGTCGTGTTGCACGGCTGCCAGACGCATGCAGGAAATCGTACTGTGTGGCGGGAAATCACGTATGGTGATGCCGATGCAGGAACTTCGCACCGAACCGCGGCAACGTCGGAGCCAGCAGTCCATCGACGCGATCCTCGATGCGGCCGAACGCCTCATCGCCGAGCAGGGTCAGGTGGGCTTCACGGCGAACGAGTTGGCCGCCGCCGCCGGCATGTCCATCGGTCGCGTCTACTACTGGTTCCCCGACATCCCTGCGGTGGTCACTGCGCTCGTCGAGCGCAGCGCGGTCCGCATGGCCCAGGTGTTCGGCGATGCGGTGCAGCACCAGCACGCCACCACCACCCCGCTGCTGCTGCAGCGGGCCATCCGGGCGATGTGCGTGTACGTCGAGCAGAACCCTGCGGCGGTCGCGCTGTGCCTCACGGGCGGCGCCGATGGTCCCGGGCGGGTCATGAACGATCGCCTGGTCGAGTTCGCCACGGCTCTGGTCCGCGACCGTGTGCCGGGCATCCCCGATCCCGAGGTCGAGATCTCCGCCCGGACCGCCGTCGGCATCACGCTCGGCATGCTCAACGGATACAACCAGGTCGACGCCGACATCCGCCCGTACATCGAGCAAGAGCTCGTCTACGTGCTGTCGGCGTACCTGTACGCGCGATTCCCACCGCCCGACGACTTCACGTGGACGTCGCCCGATCGCGCGGTGCAGCCGTCGCGACCGTCGCGCCGCGACTTCACCGAGTCCGCCCGCGTGTGGCCGGCGCTGGCGCCCGATCAGCCCAGCTGATCCGCGCCCGGTTCCACCGGGCCCAGCGTCCACGCCAGCAGGCTGACGGTCTTCGACCCGCCGTCGGTGTCCTGCGTCCCGACCTCGGTGAACCCGACGCGTGCGTGGAACCGCAGCGACACCTCGTTGCGCGGCCGCGTGTTCACCTCGCACAGCAGCACCGGTCGCACGCCCGCCAGCCGACGGCGCAGGTCGTCGTAGAAGGCACGGCCGACGCCGTCGCCGCGGAAGTCGGGGTGCACCGCGATGCGATCGAGATAGGCGAAGTCGTCGTAGCGCGAGCTGAACCACGTGTAGTTCAGGCTCTCGTACTGCCGCCCCGGGCCGAGTGTGAGGCAGAAGCCGGCGAAGCGATCGTCGACCTCCGCGGTCAACGCCAGGTCGGACAGCTCGAGCAGCCTGCGCAGGGTGGCTTCGTCGAGCTCGTTGACGTCGGGGACGCAGGCGTTGTTCAACGCCAGAGCCGGGGCGACGTCGTGGTCGGCGAACGGACGGATGAGCACGGCCGACGAGACTAGCCAGCCGGATGGTCGTAGCCTCGACGACATGCTGTTCCGTCAGAAGACCGAGATGGTGACACCCGACGCCGCCCTGCCGGGTCGTACCGATCAGACCATGCCCGTGCCCGAGCGCCACTTCGTGCTCGACGCACCGCTCGCCGGTCCGTGGCCGGAGGGCTCGCAGACCGCAGTGTTCGGTCTGGGCTGTTTCTGGGGTGCCGAGCGAAAGTTCTGGCAGACGCCCGGCGTGTACACCACGGCGGTCGGTTACGCGGGTGGCTACACCCCGAACCCCACGTACGAAGAGACCTGCAGCGGCCGCACCGGACACACCGAAGCGGTGCTGGTGGTCTTCGACCCCGCCGCTGTCAGCTTCGAGACGCTGCTGAAGGTGTTCTGGGAGAACCACGACCCGACGCAGGGCATGCGCCAGGGCAACGACATGGGCACCCAGTACCGCAGCGCGATCTACACCACCGACCCGTCGCAGGAGGCCGTCGTGCGCGACAGCCTGGCGATGTACCAGGAGCGGCTGCGTGCCGCGGGCTACGGCGACATCACCACCGAGGTCGCGCCGCTCGACCACTTCTTCTACGCCGAGCCGTACCACCAGCAGTACCTGGCCAAGAACCCGAATGGCTACTGCGGCATCGGTGGCACGGGCGTCAGCTGCCCCATCGGCCTCACCACCTGAACCACGCCGGCGCCGCAGAACTCAAGTTCGCGCGACGCTCCAGGCGGCGAGTTCGGCGCGCAGTTCGTCGAGCGAGCGCACCAACCGGTCGAGTGAGCACTCCATCATCAGGTTGACGACCTCGTGTTCGAACCGCTTGCGCCAGTCGGTGTGCAGCCCGATGATGAACTTTCCGTTGGCGTAGGCGTAGCCCAGCTCCCACGCGGTGCCGTCGTCGGTGATGACACCGTTCAGGTTGGCCACCACCACGTCGCACTCGTCGATACCGCGCTTGTCGTTCTCGAAGATGGCGCGCACGTTGTGCTCGTCCTTGGGCGGGTTGTCGCGGTGCGGGAGGAACGTCACGAAGCCGGCGTCGGCCACGAGCTGATCGACCTGTTCGATGAACCACCGTTCGCCCTCGTCGAACAACGGTCCGGCCACATAGGCGCGTGGTGTGGTGGTCATCGGTTCCATCCCTTCTCACGGATCTCGGCGCCGTCCGCGTCGAGTGCTCGTCCCTGCCATCGCAACGCGCCGGGTGTGGCGCTCAGCTTGGCGATCAATCCCTGCATCGGTGTGCCGTCCAGCGACACGATGGCGTCGCGCGCCGCATAGTGCGGGTCGGCCGCGATGTCGGCCATGTCCATCACCGGACCGATGGCGGCGTCGACCTCGCCGAACGCGGCGATCACCTCGGCCCGCGTTCGGGCGGCGCAGAAGTCGCGCATCAGCGCCTCGAGCTCGTCACGGTGCGCCATGCGATCGACGAAGCGGGTGAACCGCGGGTCGTCGGCGACACCGAGCAGACCCATCAGCCGCGCGGCCACCGAGTCGCTCGACGCGGAGAGACCGACCCATTCGCCGTCGGCGCACTGGTACGTGCCCCGCGGCACGGTGTACGGCAAGCCGGCGCCGAGCCGTTGCTGCAGTTCGCCGGTCAGCCCGTACAACGTCACGAGCGGGCTCATCATCTGGAACATGCTCTCGAGCAAGCTGACGTCGACCACCTGCCCCACGCCGCTGTGCACGGCCACCATCGTCGCGAACGCGGCAACCAGCCCGGTCAGTTCGTCGGTCAGGGCGAGCGGCGGCAGCAACGGCTGCCCGTCGGGTTCTCCACTGATCGCCGCAAGGCCCGACATGCTCTCGGCGATCGTCGCGAAGCCGGGTCGGCCGGCGTAGGGGCCGGTCTGGCCGAAGCCGGTGACCCGGGTGACGACCAGCTTCGGGTTCACCTCGTGCAGCGCCGTCGGGCCCGAGGCCCAGCCGCTCGAGGGTGCCCGGGCGGAAGTTCTCGACCAGCACGTCGGCCTCCGCGGCCAGTCGCCGCAGCACGTCGAGATCGCCGCGTCCTTCAGGTCGAGTGCGATGGTGCGCTTGTTGCGGTTGACCATCTTCCACCACATGCCCTCGCCGTCGCGGGGGTCGCGCCACGCCATGTTGCGCAGGCTGTCGCCCGTGTCGGGCCGCTCGACCTTGATCACGTCGGCGCCGAAGTCCGCCAGGTAGCGGGCGCAGTTCGGCCCGGCGATGACCGTCGAGAGGTCGATGACGCGCAGGTCGGCGAGCGGAGCCGGACGCGGTTCGGTCATGGCGTCAGTGTGGCGCGAGTCAGCCGAGGACGTTGTATCCGTCGGCCAGGGCGGCACGCCCGGTGAGCGCGAGGATCAGCGGTACGGGCTTGGCCAGCGAGGTGAGCACGGCGACGATCACGGCCGACGTGTCGGCGTGCAGTTCGGGCGTCTGTCCGGTCGCTCGTTGCAGATCGAGCGTGTGCACGCCCAGTTCGACGACGCGCGTCGCCAGGTACTCGATCAATGTGATCTGTCCGGCGAACGTGTTCACGGGCTCGTCGTCGGCGGTGGCCGCGACGAGTGCGAGCGTGTGTTCGACGGTGGCCTCGGCCTCGCCCACGGGGTCGATGAGTTGACGCCCGGCCATGCGGGCGCGGGCGGCCACACCTTGGTGCACACCCGCGTCGGCGAGCGCGGTGTTGTAGTACTCGGCGGCGTCGGCCAGCACCCGGTCGACCGTCGGTTGCGCGGCCAGGTAGCCGTCGATGGTGATGAACGCACGAAGCGTGTGCGCGGCCAGTTCACGGGTCGTCCACTCGCCCAGCGCGCCGGGCCGGTCCCACAGGTCGGGGGTGACCGCGCGCAGTGTGTCGAGGAAGGTGGTCGCGCCCTCGTGGAACGCCGCCCTCACCGCAGCGGGATGTTGCAGCATCGATCCTCCAACTCGCCGAGCGCGTACCGCTCGTAGTCGATCCCGAAGTCCGAGTACAGGTGCCGGCACCGCTCGCTCCACTCGAGCGCCTGTGGCGTGGAGATGCGGTGCACCACCTGCTGCACGCCGCCCTCGTGCACGCGGTACTCGGCCCACGTGCCGGGGAAGTCCTTCACGCACCCGATCTCGATGGTGGGTGCACCGCTGCGACGCATGTGCCGCACGCGATGACGGTGGGTGTGGCCCGCGGTGTAGGCGAGCACGTTGGGGCGGCGCGCCAGCAGCTCGTCGAGCGCGTCGCTGGCGTCGGGGTGCAGGCCGAAGTAGCCCTCCGAGCGGTGGCCGGTGTCGCCGTCGGCGATCCACTGCTGATGGTGGCCCATGACGATGACCGGCGAGGCCGAGTCGGCGGCCATGGTGTCCAGCCAGTCGATCTGCTCGGCGGTGATCGTGCCGGTGGTCTGCTCGGGGATGACCGTGTCGACGAGCGCGATGGCCACACCCGGCAGTTCGATCCACTGATCGCCGGCGTAGCTGGTCTGGCCCTGGTAGGCGTCGTGGTTGCCGCGCACGACGTGCAGGCGGTCGCCGAAGCGGCCGCGGTAGCACTCCTCGAACGCGGCCCATTCGTCGGGCCGACCGTCGTTGGACAGGTCGCCCTTGACGATGACCACCGTGGGGTCGAGCGCGTCGATCTCGTCGGCGGCGCCCTGGTTCATCACTTCGGGGTAGGGGGCCGCACCGGGCTCGCCGCGCTGGATGGGGCCTTCGGGACTGTCGCCCACCCGGCCGGCCTCGACCTCGCCGAAGTGCACGTCGTTGACCGTCGCGATGCGACACAGCAGTTCGCCCGCGGGGCGGTCCAGCGTGGTGACCTCGGTACCGAGGAAGGTGTAGGTGGTCGCGGGCTGGAGGTCGACGAAACGCGCCACGGTGTGACCGTCGTGCATCACGACCAGATCATCGGCAACGGTGGTGAGGTCCACGAACGGTCACCGTAGTCGCGGCCCACCGTTGGGACCTGGGCAGTGGCTCAGTTCGTGCGGACCACGACCGAGTTGACGATCTTGTCGTGCCAGGTCTGCTTGTCGACGTCCCACAGCATCCACAGGAAGCCGAGGAAGCACAGCCACTGCGAGATGGTGCCCTCGAGGATGGAGCGGCCGAGGGCACGACCGAAACCGATGGGCTGGCGCGTGGCCTTGTCGACCACCTTCAGGCCGACGATGCGACGACCCCAGGTGACGCCCGTCGAGCCGAGCTGCTTGACGTAGATGATCGCCACGATGATGAACCCGATGGCGAGCAGGGCGATGCCGCCGGCCAACAGGCCGCCGTTCAACTGATCGCCGGTGCAGTTGATCTCGGTGACGCCGTCGCTGGAGCTCTTGTTGCAGTCCTTGACCGCGGCCGCGACCATGATCCAGCCGGGGATGGCGAACACGGCGTACAGCAGGCCGTAGAGGATGCTGTCGAGGAGCCGTCCGGCGAAGCGGATGCCGAAACCGGCCAACTCACCGTCGCCGATGTAGGCGTTGGTGGGGTAGTCGGCGATACCCGAGGGCGGCGGGGGAGGCGGAGGCATGCTGCTCATGGCCGCGACCGTAGTACGCGTGTCGGTCGTGATTCGGCAATGCTGCGTGCGGAAGCGTTCTGGCGCGGTGGGTCAGCGGAACGGGCGGTCGCGGCGAGCCGGCAGCGGCTTGGCCCACCAGCGTGCGCTGAACCGCCAGGTCGGTGTGCGCAGCGGGTTCTCGTTGCCCGCCATGAACACCGGCTTGGGCCACAGCGCCTCGACCGCGGCCACGATGGCCACGGCTTCCTCGTCGGTGGGAGCCGGCGAGATCTCGTGGTTCACAGCGGCACGTTTCCGTGCTTGCGGCGGGGCAGCTCTTCGCGCTTGGTCTTCAGCATGCGCAGGCCCTGCACGATCTTCTGCCGCGTCTCGGCCGGGTCGATGACGTCGTCGACGTAGCCACGCTCGGCCGCGTTGTACGGGTTGGCGTACTTCTCGGTGTACTCGGCGACCAGCTCGGCGCGGCGGGCGATGGGGTCGGCGGCCTGCTGCAGCTCGCGGCGGTAGACGATCTCGACGGCGCCCTGCGGCCCCATGACGGCCAGCTCGGCGGTGGGCCACGCGTAGGCCAGGTCGGCGCCGATGGACTTGCTGTTCATGACGACGTAGGCGCCGCCGTACGCCTTGCGGGTGATGATCTGGATGCGCGGCACGGTGGCCTCGCAGTAGGCGTAGAGCAGCTTGGCGCCGTGACGGATGATGCCGCCGTACTCCTGGTCGACGCCGGGCAGGAAGCCGGGCACGTCGACGAACGTGAGCAGCGGGATGTTGAACGCATCGCACGTGCGGACGAAGCGGGCGGCCTTCTCACTGCTCTCGATGTCCAACACTCCGGCGAGCATCATCGGCTGGTTGCCGACGATGCCGACGGGCTGGCCGTCGACGCGGCTGAAGCCGCACACGATGCTCCTCGCCCAGTGCGGGAAGTACTCGAAGAACTCGCCGTCGTCGACGACTTCCTTGATGACCTTCTTCATGTCGTACGGCTGGTTCGGCGACGCCGGCAGGATGGTCTGCAACATCGGGCACAGGCGATCGGGATCGTCGCCCGTGTCGACGCTGGGTGCTTCCTCCAGGTTGTTGCTCGGCAGGAAACTGAGCAGGAAGCGCACGTCGTCGAGGCACGACTTCTCGTCCGGCGACACGAACGTGGCCACACCGCTCTTGCTGGCGTGGCTCATCGCGCCGCCCAGTTCCTCCAGCGTGACTTCCTCGCCGGTGACGGTCTTCACCACGTCGGGGCCGGTGATGAACATGTGGCTGGTCTCGCGCACCATGAAGATGAAGTCGGTCATGGCCGGGCTGTACACCGCGCCGCCCGCGCACGGGCCGAGGATGACCGAGATCTGCGGCACCACGCCGCTGGAGAGCACGTTGCGATAGAAGATGCCGCCGTAGCTGGCGAGGCTGACCACACCTTCCTGGATGCGCGCGCCGGCACCGTCGTTCAGGCCGACGACGGGTGCACCCACCTTCAACGCGAGGTCCATCAGCTTGTGGATCTTCTCGGCGAAGACCTCGCCGAGCGCGCCGCCGAAGACGGTGAAGTCCTGGCTGAACACGAACACCTTGCGACCGTCGACCGTGCCCCAGCCGGTGATGACACCGTCGGTGTAGGGCCGCTCCTCCAGGCCGGCGGCCTGGGCGCGGTGGCGGGCGAGCAGGTCGAGCTCCTGGAAGCTGCCGGGGTCGAGGAAGTACTCGATGCGCTCGCGGGCGAGCAGCTTGCCCTTCTCGTGCTGACGCTCGACCGACCGCGGCGAGCCGGCGTTGTAGGCCTGTTCGCGGCGAGTGCGCAGGTCGTCGAGCTTCTCTGCCATGGGATTGGAGGTCACGTCGGGCAAACCTAGTTGCCCGATGGGCATGCCGGTCACATGGGCCGTGGTCAGCGGCGTTCCGGGTGTTCGGCGATGGGGCAAGATGAACTCGATGACGTTGCCGCTCACCCCACCGATCGCGCCGATGCTGGCCAAGCTGATGGACACCATCCCCACGGGCGACGGCTGGTCGTACGAACCGAAGTGGGACGGCTTCCGCTGCATCGTGTTCCGTGACGGCGACCACATCGAGCTGCACAGCCGCGACAAGCGTCCGTTCAACCGCTACTTCCCCGAGCTGCTCGAGCCGCTGCTGCGCGACCTCCCCGACCGGTGCGTGGTCGACGGCGAGATCGTCCTGCCCGCGGCCGACGACAGCGGTCTCGACTTCGATGCGCTGCTGCAGCGCATCCATCCCGCCGAGTCGCGGGTGCGACGACTCGCCGCCGAGACGCCGGCGTCGTACGTCGCCTTCGACCTGCTGGCGCTCGACGACCGGTCGCTCATCGAGGCCCCGTTGCAGGAACGCTTGGCGCTGCTCACCGCCGCGCTGGCCGAGGTGTCGGCGCCCGTGCACCTGTGCCCCACCACCACCGACCCCGCGGTCGCGCAGCGGTGGTTCACCGAGTTCGAGGGCGCAGGCCTCGACGGGATCATCGCCAAGCGCCTCGTCGACCCCTACACGCCCGACAAGCGCACGCTCGTGAAGGTGAAGCATCGCCGCACGGCGGACTGCGTGGTGGCCGGCTACCGCATCCACAAGGACGGCAACGGAGTCGGCTCGCTGCTGCTGGGCCTGTACGACGGCGACGGGCGGCTGCACCACGTCGGCGTCACGGCGTCGTTCACCGCCAAGCGCCGCACCGAACTGCTCGCCGAGCTCGAGCCGCTCACCCACGACGCGCTCGACGGTCATCCGTGGCGCGAGTGGGCCGAGATGATGCAGGCGGCCAGTGCCGAGCGAGGTCCCGAGCAGCGCATGCCCGGCGGCGGCAGCCGGTGGAACGCTGGCAAGGATCAATCGTGGGTGCCGTTGCGCATCTCACTCGTCGCCGAGGTCACCTTCGGCCAACTGCAGTCCGGTCGCTTCCGCCACGGCTCCACGTTGCTGCGGTGGCGTCCGGATCGCGACCCCGCGTCGTGCACGTACGACCAGCTCGAGGTGGCCACGCCGGTGCCGTTCGCCAAGCTGGTCTCGCCCGACGCCTGAGGCCCGTTCGTGAGGCCGTCGCCGCGTCAGCCGGTGACGGCGACGGTGGTGACGGTGGGCAGGGCCGAGAGGTCGCCGACGTAGATGTCCTCGCGACCGATCTCGACGTTGTTCGCGGTGACCACCACGGTCCACGTGCCCGCGGTGTCGAGCGTGAACCCGGCGCTCTTGGGCAGCACCACGACGCCCGGTGCGGTGAGCGGGATGGGTTCGATCATCATGCCGGTGCCGTTGGTGCCGGCCGGCGGGAGGAAGCTGACGGTGAGGCCGGCGAGGCCGCTCGCCGGGCGGACGACTTCGATGCGCACGTCGTTGGTGCCGACCCGCTCGGTGAACGAGACGCGCACCTCGGTGTCGAGCGCCGTGTTGGAGAAGCTGTGCTCGGGCTGCAGCGCCAGGTCGCCCACGCCACTGGACGCCAGGCCGGGCGGCGTGAGCGCGAGCAGCCACGCGGTGAGCGCGAGCACCACGATGCCGACGAGCGCCTCGATGCCGAGCGCGCGCCGCAGGCGGGTCGCCAGCGGGGCGGTCATCACCTCGCTGCGCGTGACGCGCTGGTTGATGAACTGCCGAGCGGCGACACCGACGAACACCATGATCGACACGAACAGCGTCTTCACGATGAGGACCAGACCGTGCGAGCTGCCGAGGTGGCCGCGGTCCAGGCGGAACAGCATGATCGCGCCGGTGACCACGGTCGCCCACAGCGCGGGGGTGGAGATGCGCGCGAAGCCACGAACGCCGTGCACGAGGTCCTCGTCGCCGGGGCCGGCCAGCACGACGCGGGTGAGCAGGATGAGGCCGCCCAACCACACCGCCATCGCGACCGCGTGCACCGCGCCGGCCGCGTACTCGATGAGCCCGAACTCGTCGCGGCTGAACGCCAGCGTGACGACGGCCAGCCCGGCGGGCCCGAGCGCGAACACCTGGGTCGAGGTGTCGATGGCCCGCTCGGGGCGGATGACGACGTAGAGCGCCACCAGCAGCAGCACGAAGCGCAGCACCGCGGCCTTGCCGGAGGTGGAGTCCAGCACGTCGGCCCACGCGGTGGGTGACAACGACGACGCGAGGCCGTTCCCCGTCTGTTGCGCGGTGAGCGCGCCGACGAACAGGAACGTGCCGAACGTGGCGATGCCCCACGCGGTGCGCAGGTAGCGCACGGTGAGGATGTATTCGACGCCTTCGGGCCAGGCGATCGCGATGACGACGAGTGCGCCGAAGAGCATGGTCAGGCCGAGCGTGCTGATCAGCCGGAACAGGCCGAGCGGTCCGGAGCTGGAGCCGCCCTGGTCGTCGCTCTCGGCGGCCTCGCCGCCGGTGACCGGTGCGACGGTCGTGGCGGTGACGGTGGTGCTGGTGTCGGTGCCGCCGACCACGGTGGAGCCGGTGGTGGCGGGGGTCGTGGTGCTCGGGACCGTCGCCACCGTGTCGTTGGCGATGGAGAAGCTGAAGCTGCCGCTGCCGGCGGGCTGCAGGTTGGTGTCGGTGACCCGCCAGCTGACGGCGCACGTGCCCTTCGGTGCCGCGGCGAGCAGCTCGACCGTGACGGTCACCTGACCGGCGAGCAGCAGCGGCTGGCCGAGTGCCTGCGGGACCCCCGGGTCGCCGCACGTCATGGTGACCTGCGGGCTGGGGCCGACCGGCTGGGCGAAGGTGATGCTGATGATCGGGGGGGAGACGTCGATGGTGCTGTCGGGGGCGGGGACGCTGCTGACGACCGAGTTGTCGGCGGCGAACGCCGGGGTCGACCACGAGGCGGCGACCACCGCTGCGACGAGCAGCGAGAGGCACCAGCGGAGCGCGGAGCGGGCGGACGACCGGGTCGAGTTCTTCAAGGTGCACCAACGCTAGCCACCCAAGCCCACGTCGGGGGTGCCACGTCGCCGTTTGGGGGTGCCGCCCGCGTCACACCCCCTGGGTAGAGTCGCACCGATGGCCACGCAGTCGCTCTACCGCCGCTACCGCCCCCGACGCTTCAGTGAGGTGAAGGGGCAGGAGCACGTGGTGCGCGCCCTGCGCAATGCCGTCATCAACCACCGCGAGGGTCAGGCGTACCTGTTCTCCGGTCCGCGCGGCACGGGAAAGACCACGTCAGCACGCATTCTCGCCAAGGTGTTGAACTGCGAGAACCCGCAGGACGGCGAACCGTGCTGCGAGTGCGACAGCTGTCTCGCGGTCGAACGTGGCACCAGTTACGACGTCCACGAACTCGACGCGGCCAGCAACAACGGCGTCGACGCGATGCGCGACCTCATCGAGAAGGCGTCGCTCGGCACCCCCGGTCGGCACAAGGTGTACATCCTCGACGAAGTGCACATGCTCTCCAAGGCGGCCGAGGCCGCGTTGTTGAAGACGCTCGAGGAACCGCCGCCACACGTCGTGTTCGTGCTGGCCACCACCGACCCGCAGAAGGTGTCCGACACCATCCGGAGTCGTACCCAGCACCTGCAGTTCCACCTGTTGCCCATGGACGTCATGGAGGACCACATCCGCTGGCTCGCCGGCGACGCGGGCATCGAGCTCGACGAGAACGCACTGCAGTCCGTGCTCCGCCAGGGCGGCGGTTCGGCCCGCGACACCGTGTCCGCGCTCGAGCTCGTCTCGGCCAGCGGCGGCGTGGCGCTCGAGACCACCCCGCTCGACGAGTTCATCGAGGCGTTCATCGAGCACGACCCCGGTCGCGCCCTCACGGTCGTCGCCCACGCGGTGCAGCAGGGGCGCGACCCGCGCACGCTCACCGACGACATCGTCCGCCACCTGCGCGACTGCTTCCTGTCGCTGATGGCCCCCGAGTTGGTGCAGCTGCCGGCGCAGCGTGCGGCCGAGGTGTCGGCGCTGGCCCAGCGCATGGGCGCCGCGTCCATCGTGCGGGCCATGGAGCGGCTCGGCGAGATGCTCGTCGAGATGCGCCACGCGCCCGACCCGCGCCTGTTGCTCGAGGTGGCGTTGGTGCAGCTCACCCACGAGGCGTCCAGCGTCGACGTGGCGGTGCTGCTCGATCGCATCGAGCGGCTCGAGCAGCAGACCACCGTGCGCGAGCCCACCGGCCCCATCCCGCGGCCCACGCCCATCGACCCCAGCACGGGTCGCGCCGCGCTGGGCGGTCGGGCGCGAGCTGCCGCGCCTGCGGCTGCTGCGCCGCGACCCGCCCCGGCACCGTCCGCGCCGACGCCGGCAGCGCCCGAACCGGCGGCGGCACCCGAGGCCCCAGCAGCGACGTCGGCTGCGGCCGCAGCCGCTCCGGTCGAGCCGGCTCCGGCACCTGCCGCGGTTCGCGCCCACGCCTGCGCCTGCTCCGGCCGCAGCGCCCGCTGGTGCACCCACTGCCGATCACGCCGCGGCCGTCTGGGCTTCCGACGTCATGCCCGCGCTGAAGTCGCTCACCCGGGCCATCTTCGCCACGACCAAGTTGCTCGGCGCCCGCGACGGCGCGGTGGTCATCGCCGCGCCGAACGAACCGACGCGGGCCAAGTGCCAGCAGCAGTTGCCCGACGTCAACGCCGCGTTGGTGAAGGTGCTCGGCGCCGCCGTGCCCGTCACCCTGGTGGTCGACGGCAGCGCGGCCATCGACGAGGGCGCCGCCCCGCCTCCCCGCGACGATGCGCCACCTCCGCCGCCGCCCGACGACGAGGTCGACATCTCCGATCTTGTCGACGCGCCGCCCGAGACCGTCGTCACGCCCACCGATCGATTGCTGCAGGCCTTCCCCGGCTCGCAGGTGATCGACGAGTAGTCGCATGTCCGCCGTCTACACCCAACCCGTTCAGACGCTCATCGACGAGCTCGGCCGCCTTCCGGGCGTCGGCCCGAAGTCGGCGCAGCGCATCGCCTTCCATCTGTTGAAGCTGCCGAACGACGACGTCGCCCGGCTGGCCATCGCCATCACCGATGCCAAGGCGCGGGTGCGGTTCTGCTCGCGGTGCTGGAACGTCGCCGAGGGCGAGCTGTGCCCCATCTGCCTCGACGAGCGTCGCGATTCGTCCATCATCTGCGTCGTCGAGGAGTCACGCGACATCGTCGCCATCGAGAAGACGGGCGAGTTCAAGGGCCGCTACCACGTGCTGCTCGGGGCGATGAGCCCGCTCGAGGGCATCGGGCCCGAGCAGTTGAAGATGAAGGAACTGTTCGCGCGCATCGAACCCGAGGACGTGCAGGAGGTCATCCTGTGCACGAATCCGAACACCGAGGGCGAAGTGACGGCGATGTACATCGCGCGGATGATGAAGCCGTTCGGTGTGCGGGTCACCCGCATCGCCAGCGGGCTGCCCGTGGGTGGCGACCTCGAGTACGCCGACGAGCTGACGCTCGGTCGAGCCCTCGAAGGCCGCCGCGACGTCACCGGCTGAGTTCCGTCGTCTCCGGCACACCGCTGCTCGGAATGGCCCGAAAAATGGGCTGAGGTACCGCCCCTGGACCTGGTAGCGGGCGGACGGGCCAGCTCCAGAAGCGGTACCTCAGATCAGTCACGGTCGTGGCAACCAGGAGGAGGCCGCGCCGTGTTTGTTGCGGTTACATTACAACGGACCCTGGATTGTGTCAACCTTTGTCACAATCCAGCCGAGATCATCACTTCGAGCGGCGGATCGCCTGCTCAGAGAGGTCGAACGGTCACGTTCCGGTGTGGTGAGCGACCACCCGCCGCTGGGCCAGCCGTCGTCGTTCGTGTCAGACGGTGCGCACGAGGAGGGCGTCGCCCTGGCCACCGCCACCGCACAGCGCCACGGCGCCGAGGCCGCCGCCACGCCGGCGCAGTTCGTGCAGCACGGTGAGGGCCAGGCGGTTGCCGCTCATGCCGATCGGGTGTCCGAGGGCGATGGCGCCACCGTTGACGTTGACGATCTCGTCGCTGATGCCCAGGTCGGCCATCGAGGCGATGCCGACCGCGGCGAACGCCTCGTTGATCTCGAACAGATCGACGTCGGCGACGGTCTTGCCGGCCCGGGCCAGCGCGGCCTGGATGGCCCGGCTGGGCTGCTGCAGCAACGACGCGCTGTCGGGGCCGGCGACCATGCCGTAGCTGACGAACTGACCGAGCGGGGTGACGCCGCGAGCGTTGACGGCCTTCTCGCTCATCAGCACGACGGCCGAACCGGCGTCGCTGATCTGCGAGGCGTTGGCCGCGGTGATGGTGCCCTCCTTGTCGAAGGCGGGCTTCAGACCGCCGAGCGACTCCATCGTCGTGTCGGCGCGCACGCCCTCGTCGGTGTCGACGATCTTCGGGTCGCCCTTGCGCTGCGGGATGCTGATGGCGACGATCTCGTCGGCCAGACGACCGGCGGCGATGGCGGCCGCGGCGCGCTGGTTGCTCTTCATCGCCAGGTCGTCCTGCTGATCGCGGGTGATGCCACCGGCGGCGTAGCGCTCGGTGCCGAGCCCCATGAGGCATGCGTCGAACGCGCACCACAGTCCGTCCTTGATGATCGCGTCGGCCAGTTCGGTGTTGCCGTAGCGGAACCCGCCGCGAGCACCCTGGGCCAGATACGGCGCGTTCGTCATGCTCTCCATGCCGCCGGCGACCACGATGTCGGCTTCGCCCGACATGATCATCTGGTTGGCGAGGTAGATGGAGTTCAGGCCGCTGAGGCAGACCTTGTTGATGTTCACGCTGGGGACGTTCATCGGGATGCCGCCCTTCACCGCGGCCTGGCGCGACGGCACCTGCCCCTGGCCGGCCATGAGCACCTGTCCCATGATCACGTGCTCGACTTCCTCGCCCGACACCCCGGCACGCTCGAGCGCGGCCTTGATGGCGAAGCCACCGAGGTCGGCGGCGGAGAACGACGCCAGCGCGCCGCTCATCTTGCCGATGGGAGTGCGGGCTCCGGCGACGATGTACGAACCAGACATGTGAGGACCTCCGAGGACGGGGCGGACGCCGCGGTGCCCGGGGCGGGCGTGGCGGCTGCTGCAGCGCAGCGTATTCGCGAGGTGTTACCCGGCAGTAACCGAAGCGGGCGTCAGGGAACCGTGACAGATCGGCAGAGCAACGTGGCGTCGGCGACGCCGCCCCACAGCAGCATGCGTGCACACACCTGGTAGGTGCCGGGTGTGACCGTGAACGTCTGGTCGTAGCCGTGGAACGGACCGAGCGCGGTCGGCACCGTCGGTCGGTTCGCGTTGGCGACCACGGTGCGGGTCGTCGTGGCGCCGCCGGTTCGGGTGACGCCGATGCGGACGGGCACGGGCAGGTCGAACTCGGGGTCGTACGCGCCACCAGTGACGCGAATGGTTCCCGTGCCGACCGCGGGGGCGTCGATGGTGATCGTCGGCGCGCCGTTGGGCCGTTGCGGCGTGATCGCGTTCAGTTGTGTGTACACGTCGGCGGTCTCGTAGCCGAAGGCCCACAACGCGATGCCGCTCCAGCCGGCGGTCAACGCGGTCTGCGCGTTGGTGCGGATGGTGACCGCGTCGGGGATGAACACCGTGTGCTTGACCGTGCAGGTGACCGTGCGCGTCGTGCCGAGTCGCACCGCTGGCTTCAGACCTGAACTCGTTGCCGCCGTGTCGACGGTGCCGACTCGCGTCAGCGACGGGATGTACGGCGGTGGCAACTTGGTCGAGCCGGTGACCCGCTCGGTCCAGGTGAAGGTCAGCTCGCCCGACGAATGCCGCACCGGCGTCGCGCCGTGCAGGCTCGCCAGAGCCGACGTCTCGCGCATGGTGATGCTGTCGACGGGCTTCAACGCGCCGTCGGGGCAGGTCTCCGCCGCGGTCTGCTTGGTCCACCAGTGGCGCCCGTAGCCGGGGACGCCGAGCTGCAGCTTCTTCGGCGGCACCTTGGCGATGCTCGTGCTGTAGGCGACGACCGAGCTGACCCAGAAGTTCGGCGCGATGGGCCCGGGGTTGGTGATGCTCCAGTCGTACACCATCAACCGCAGCCGGTCGACGAACGGCGCGATCTGTGGCTGGGCGTACACCGTGTAGCCGCTGCTGCCGCTGTTCCAGACCGGGGGGACCGTGACGGACAGCAGCTTGCCGACGGCGTGCAGCCTGCCGGACAGCAGTTGGACGAACGCCACCCACTCTTTCGTGATGGCCGGCCAGTCGGCTCGGGCCACCGACCACACGAACTCGTAGTCGATGTCGACGCCGTCGTAGTTGCCCGCCACCGCGCTGGCCGCGATCGCGTTCACGGTGGCCGTGCGTGCGGTCGGCGTCATGAAGCCGTCGGTCGACGAACTGAACAACGTCTGGAAGACGGGCAGCCCGGTGTTGTGCGCCGACGTGGTGATCGAGTCGAGCGCCGCCGACGAGCCGAACAGCGACACCTCGCTGAGCAGCGGCGCCGAGGTCGACCCGTTGACCGTGGCGCCGCCCGAGGTGGCCTGCCAGTAGGGGATCCAGCCGGTGACGAAGCGGTTGGGCGACTGCGGCGTGGCCGCGGAGGCAGGCACGGAGACGATCGTCAGCAGCAGCGCTGCCGCGACCAACACTGCCCACCGTGTTCGCGTGACCACGCGTTCAGGCTAGTGGCGGGTCCCGCATCGATGACCGCGGGCCTGGCGGCGTAGCGTCGGCGGCGGTGACTCGATGACCGCGTCCGTGGCCGCACCGGCCGGCACACGATCGTCGCACCGCACCCTCGGTGTCGCCGCCGTGCTGGGCGCCACCGTGTTCTGGTCGTTCGGCAGCGTGCTCGGCAAGGCCACCGGGGTGTCCGGCGTCGTGCTCGGGTTCTGGCGGATGTGGATCGCCACCGTGCTGATGAGCATCGTCGTGGTGGTCACCCGGAAGTGGCCGTCGTGGGCCGACATCCGCCGCGCTGCTCCGATGGGGGTGGTGTTCGGCTTCAACATCTGCGTGTTCTTCATCACCTTGCAGTACGTCAGCATCGCGGTGGCGTTGATCATCGGCGCCCTCACGCCTGTGGTCGCGTTGCCGATCGCGGTCATCTTCATGGGCGAGCGGCTGACCATGTTGAAGGTGGTGTGCGCGCTCGCCGCGGTCGCCGGCGTGGTCGGTGCCGTGGTCGCGTCGCCGTCGGGCGACGACAACGAGAACACCGTGGTCGGCTACTTGTGGGCCGTCGGCGCGCTCCTCATCTGGGTCGTCTATCTGTTGGCCAGCAAGAAGGTGCGACGCGAGGTCGAGACCGTGCGGCTGATGTGGGTGGTGTCCATCTCGGGGGCACTTGCCGTGTCGGTGCTCGTGCTGTTCGTCGACGTCGACCTGGGCGAGATGCAGGGCACCGACTGGTGGTGGGTGGTGCTGCTCGCGCTCGGTCCGGGCCTGTTGGGGCACGGACTCTTCGTCTGGGCCCAACCGCGGGTCGATTCGTCGGTGTCGTCGGTGCTCATCCAGGCCGAGCCGGTGGGCGCGTCGATCGCCGCGTGGGTGTTCCTCGGCGAGGCGTTGACACTGGCCCAGGTGCTGTCGATGTCCGTGGTGCTGGTGGCCCTCGGCGTGCTCGCCTACCGCGAGGCGCGCGAGGACCACGTGGTCCTCGACGACGCGCTCATCTGAGCATCGCGCGAGGACTACTTCTGCTGGATGGTGACCGACGCGATGTCGATCTTCTGCAGCGGCGGGCCGTCGTTCGGGTTGGCCACCGCGTCGAGTGCGGTGATGACGCTCAGGTCGTCGTCGCTGACCTGCCCGAACAGCGTGTAGTTCGGGGGCAGCTGCGTGCCGCTGTCGCCGGTGATGATGAAGAACTGGCTGCCGTTGGTGTCCGGACCCGAGTTGGCCATCGCCACCGAGCCGATGCGGTACGGCTCGATCTTGTCGAGCTCGTCGGCGAACTCGTAGCCGGGACCGCCGGTGCCGGTGGCCGTGGGGTCGCCGCACTGCACGACGAACGTCTGGATGGCGCGGTGGCACGTGGTGCCGTCGAAGTAGTGGAAGCGGGCCAGGTTCACGAAGCTGTTCACCGTGTTCGGCGCGATGTCGTCGCGCAGCGCGACGTGCAGGGTGCCCTGCGTCGTCTCGATGACCGCGGTGTACGACTTCCCGTCCTCCAGGCACATCGGCGGTGCGGCGGTGAAGGTCTGGGTCGTGGCGGCGCTGCCGTCGGCGGGGGCGCATCCCTCGGGGAGCGCACCGGCGCCCTTGCTGTCGTCGCCGCACGCGGCGAGCGCGAGCGTGGCCGCGCCGAGAAGGATGAGGAGTCGGGGGGTTCGGTTCACGGCGGACATGCTGCCATGCAGCGGGCGGTCAGTTGGGGTCGCCGGCGTACCAGTAGCCCAGCGGCGGCTGGATCGGTTGCGCCGGGAGCGGGTTCAGTGGAGCGAGGCACTTGCCGTTGAACCAACTGATGGACACGGCATTGCCCTCGTACAGTTCCGAACCCTCCAGGTGCAGTGTGCCCTTCCAGCCGAAGTCGAGGCTGCTGGAGATGTTGGAGCGGATGACGCCCGTCTGCAGGTGGAGCTCGAGCTGTTCCTTGTACTGCATCCCGCCGGTGACCCGCTCGCCGGCGCGGCCCAATGCCCCGATCTTGCACACGCTGTTCAGCGGTGCGTCGGCGCTCGTCGAGGCAGTGATGGTGATGTCGGCACCCGTGTACTTGGCTCGTGGCTCGAGGATCAGTTCGAAGCCCGCGATCGGCGTCGACGGCACGGGCAGGCCGGTCGAACCGCCGACCTGCTGATAGAGGGCCGTCTTCACCACCTTCGTCACCTGCTCGAGCGCGGCACCGATCATCTGGCCGCACACGTCGACACCGTCGGACGGCTGCACCGACGCGGGCAGCTCGCCCCCCGCCGCATCGACACCGTCGGCGACGAGCGTCGCCTCCTCCGGCGAGAGCTTCATCTCGTCGCACGGCACACCGAGCGACTTCAGGTACTCCACGGCCAGCACCTCCAGGTTGCCCTTGGCGATCTCGGCCAGCTGCGCACTCGTCGGCAGGCTGGGCGGGAGACCGAACGACGACAGGACGGCCGACACCACGGCCTTGGTCGCCACCTTCGCGATCGCGTCACACGTGGAGTTCACGTCGTCGCTCATCTCGGTGCCGAACGCCGAGTCGGCGACCGCGGTGGCCACCCGTGCCTGGATGCAGAACGGGTTCAACGCCGCGCCGATGGTGACCGCCAATTCGACGAGGAAGTTGTACGCCGAGGCGACGACGTCCCAGACCTTCGCAAGTGCGTCGACCACGACGCTCAACCCGTCGACGAGCGTCTCGGTGAACGTGCACAGGCCGTCGCACTCGGGCGGCGGGAAGTCCTGGGGGCAGTACGTCCGCGGCACCTTGTAGAAGGCACTCATCAGACCCGAGTCCTGGTACGTGGGGGTGAGCGGGATGTGCTTGCCGTTCTCGTCCCACGGCACCTGCGTCACACGCACGCAGGTGGCCAGCTGGTAGTTGCCGCTGATGCCGGGGTCGAACACCACTGAGTCCACCGTGAACTTCAGGGGAACGACCGCGTCGGGGTCGGGCAGTGTGACGGTGGACAGGTTGCTGGCCGGCCCGATGACCGCGCCGCCCGCGAGCGGAATGACGCGAACCCACACCTGTTGGCCTGGCGGTGCGACCAGCGCCGCGCCGTCGTCGGAGATGATCGCGCTCAGATCGAACGGTGCGGCCGCGATCGACGACCCGATCTCGAAGTCCGTCAGCGCCGGGACCGTCGGCGCGGCCAGCAGCGTGGAGGGTTCCGTGTCCGCGGCGGGCGTCAGCTGATCGGCCGTGATCGTGAAGTGGCCACGCGGTCGATCGTCGAGCACGACACTGCCGGGCGGCGGGCCGTTGGCGTCGCTGATGCCGGTGGCCAGCAGCGACGCGGGTGAGGTGTTGCGGTCGTCGCCACCGATCGGCTGTGACAGCACCTGCCACAGCACCGAATCGGTACGCGACGACGAGTCCCAGTCGAGGTCGATGCCGGTGAAGCCCGGCTGCAACGTGTACTGCGCGTCGAAGAGTTGGGTGACCACCGGCTCACCGATGATCTCTGCCACCCGTTCGTCGGACGGCAGTGTGGCCTCGCTGCGCGCCACCATGACGGCGGGCGCGCCGGGTGTGGGGCCCGGTTGCCAGACCTCGAGGCGAAGGTTGCGGCCGCGCAGTGATGGGATGACCGATCCGAAGTCGGCAGTGCCGGTCGGTGCGTCCACCGTCCCCACCGCGGGGATCCGTTCGAACGGCTGCCCGTCCACTCCCACGTACGCCCACACCTGCGGCAGGGGCTCGGGGATCGTGAGCAGCCCGTCGAACAGGGTGGCGTCACCCGACCACACGTCGGCCAGGCAGTCGGCGCCCGCGGTGACGGACACCGGGGCCGACGTGGCTGCCCCACCGACCAATCCGGCGACGAACACGTGCGCGCCAGGGGTGAGTTCGGCCGTCGTGAGCGGCGCGTCCTGCGCAACGGTGCCGATCTGGAGGAAGCCCGGGCCGGATCCACCCGTCTCGTAGACCGCGAACGGTGCGGCCGAAGGGGACGTGATGGTGGCGACGCATCCCTCGAGCGTCGCGGTGATGCCGACGTCTGTCGTGGGGCTGGAGGTGGGGTCCGAAGCGATCTGGTCGACATCCACGACCAGCCGAGCACCGCCAGGCAGCGGAGCGGTCGGGTCGGTCACGTCGAGTGGTGCGCCAGCAGGGTCGGCATCGGTCGGGTCGCCGACCACGGTCGCGTCCGCGGGCTCGATGCCGACGCTCGCGGCGGCCTCCTCGACGGACAGGCCGTTGGTCGGCACGGCGATCTCGGTGACCTCCTGCAGTCCGCTGACGACCTCGACGCGAGTGGGCGCCGAGTGAGCGACGTCCGTCGCGGTCGCACCGACCGCGACCGCGTGGAGGACGTGACGACCCTTGCGCAGCGCCGGCCACTGGAAGGTCGCGGAGGTGGCTGGACCGACGGCCGGTGCGAACACCTTGCGGCCGACGAGCGCGGCGTTGTCGAACAGTTGGATCTCGGTGATCTGCGTCCCGAGGGCGCTCACGCCGACGAGCGGCGCCGAGCCGAGGAGTGCTCGACCATTGCCGGTGAACGGCGTGACGGTGACCGACAGCGGCGAGGGCACGAGCACGGCCAACGCCGGTGCGGCATCGCGTTCGTCCGCACTGCGCCGCTTCGACAGGTTGTACGCGAGGCCACCCGCCAACACGGCGACGCCGACCGTCACGGACACGACGGTGACCCAGCGCTTGCTCATCATTCCCGCAATCTGAGCGTCGACTCGCCCGTCACGTCCGCCCGCTACATTCGTGCGAAGTCCGGCCACGGTACCTGGCCCGAGGTCTGGGAGAAGTGAACGTGGCGATCGGCGGTCTGTTGCTGAAGGTGGGGTTGCCGCTCGTCCTCACGGCCGGTGGCGTGGTCGCGTTCGTGACGGCGCCGTCCGAGGCGTCGCCCGAGGCCGCGGTGTGGATCGATTCGCCGGTGACCGGTGGGCGGGTGGATCCCGGTGCGGTCAACGTCGTCGCACATGCGACGGCGGCATCCGGTGTGTCATCGATGACGCTCGAGGTCGACGGCGAACAGGTCGTCACCACCGACGAGCTCGACCGGTTCGACACACTCGTCACGGCGCAGTTCGCGTGGGACGCCTCGGTGGGCGAGCACGCGCTCGTCGCGATCGGTGGCGGACACCGGTCCGCCGCCGTGTTCGTGGTCGTCGGCAAGGCGGGTGAGGTGACCACTCTGCCGGCGAGCACCACCACCACGATTGCGTCCTCCTCCACCACGTCGATCTCGTCGACGTCGAGCACCACGTCGACCTCGACGACGGTGCCCGTCACGGTCGCCCCCACTGCGGCGCCAACCGCACCGCCGACCGCGCCTCCGACGGCGAAGCCGACCGTGCCACCCACCTCCCCGCCCGTCACCGCTCCTCCTGCACCGACGGTCGGCAACGTGGCAGCCTCGCCGACGCTGATCACCGGCACTGCGCTGTGCCAGGCGTCGACCGTGGTGACCGTCACCGCGTCCGTGACCAACGCGACCGCCGCGACGGTGCGCATGACGCTCGTCCCCTCGGGCGGCATCGTGTACGACCTCACGGTCTCGATCTCCGGCGGCCAGCTCACGGCCCGCTTGCCCGCCAGCGGTCAAGGGCCGGTGACCGGCAACTATTCGGTCAGCGTGAAGGTCACCGGGCCGGGTGGCACCGCGACGGCGTCGGGCCCGATCATCGACTCGCGCTGCACCAAGGACTGAGCCCCCCGAAGGGCGGTGAGCGGCAACCGAGCCGATCGGTTCGGTCCCCGCGGCTACCCGTCAGTAACCTCGCACGAATGCAGCACGTCCTCGACGCCATCCAGTCCGACGCCAGCAGCGACGACTTCGCCAACCTGGCCATCCCCGAGAGCTACCGCGCCGTCCACGTGTTGAAGGACGAGCAGGACATGTGGAAGGGCGTTCCCACGAAGGAGAAGGACCCGCGCAAGAGCCTGCACGTCGGCGAGGTGCCCACGCCCGAGCTCGCCCCCGACGAGGTGTACATCGCCGTCATGGCGAGCAGCATCAACTTCAACACCGTGTGGTCGAGCATCTTCGAGCCGGTCAGCACGTTCGGCCCGATGGCCCGCCTGGCCCGCGAGAGCACCTGGGCCAAGCGCCACGACCAGCCGTACCAGGTGGTCGGCAGCGACGCCTCGGGCGTGGTGCTGAAGGTGGGCACCGCGGTTCGCAACTGGAAGCCGGGCGACCGCATCACGGTGCACTGCAACCACGTCGACGATCAGGACCAGAGCGCCCACGACGACTCCATGATGGCGGCGAATCAGCGCATCTGGGGTTACGAGACGAACTTCGGTGGCCTCGCCGACCTGGCCGTCGTGAAGGCCAACCAACTGATGCCCAAGCCCGCTCATCTCACGTGGGAAGAGGCTGCGGTGAGCGCGCTGTGCAACAGCACCAGCTACCGCATGCTCGTCGGCCGCAACGGTGCGCAGATGAAGCAGGGCGACGTCGTGCTCATCTGGGGCGCCACCGGTGGCATCGGCGCCTACGCCACCCAGTACGTGTTGAACGGTGGCGGCATCCCCGTGTGTGTCGTGTCGTCGTCCGACAAGGCCGACATCCTGCGCAGCATGGGCGTCGAGCACATCATCGACCGCGCAGCGGCTGGCTACCAGTTCTGGAAGGACGAGCACACCCACGACGAGAGCGAGTGGCGGCGTCTGGGCAAGGACATCCGCGAGCTGTGCGGTGAGGACCCCGACATCGTGTTCGAGCACCCCGGTCGCAGCACGTTCGCCGCATCGATGTACGTGGCCAAGCGCGGCGGCACCGTCGTCACCTGCGCGGCCACCAGCGGCTTCATGATGGAGTTCGACAACCGCCACTTCTGGATGCGGTTGAAGAAGCTCGTCGGTTCCCACTTCGCCAACTACAAGGAGGCGTGGGAGGCCAACCGGCTGATCAGCAAGGGCATGATCCACCCGGTGATGAGCCAGGTGTTCAGCCTCGAGCAGACCGGCGAGGCGGCGTTCCAGGTGCACCACAACATGCACGAGGGCAAGATCGGCGTGCTCGCCCTGTCGCCCGCCGAGGGCCTGGGCGTCACCAACCCCGAGCTGCGCGAGCAGCTCGGCGACAAGCTCCACGCCTTCCGCCGCGCCTGACCCCGCCGCGTCACCTCGCCGCGCGAACTTGAGTTCCTGGAGAACAGCGCGAACTTAAGTTCCTGGAGAACAGCCCGAGTCAGGGTTGGACGGGATGGAACGCGATGCGCACCATCACGTCGTCGCCCAGCGTCGCGATCGCATTGCGCAGACCCTCGGAGTCGAACATCGCCGCGAGCTGCACGCCGCAGTGCCCGTCCCACCGATAGTCGCTGCTCTCGATGAGACCGAGGGCGACGTGATCGATCGCGTTGAGTGCCGCCAGCGCCGGTGCCACATCGGCCTCGGTGCAGCCTTCCGTCAGCGTGCCGTAGGTCAGCACGTCGTCGGTGAACGTGAACGGCGACGACGGCGGCTCGGTGAGCGTGAACGTCGTGCCGTCGAACGTGCCCGTCACTCCGATCGTCTCGTCGAGCCACGTCGTTCCGTTCGCGGTCTGCTCGCCGTCGACCATGCTCCAGTCGAAGTTGTCGAGCGGGAGTGTTCCTCCCTGCGGCGGATACGAGTCGAGCCAGAAGAACGTGAGCATCGGCCCACGCCCGTCACCGCTGTCGATGATGCCGCCGACGTTGCCCATGTAGACGACGTCGTCGACGGGGGCGGTGATCGTGTTCGTCGGCTTGGTGTCGACCGTCGTCGACGTGGTCGAGTCGATGGGCAGCGGGGCGGGAGTGAGTGAGGCGACGATCTCGTCGGCGCGGCTCGCGAGCGCCGACGAGATACTCAGCTGGGCCCAGGAGGTCGTGTCGGGTGTCTGCCACACGAACACGACGGACGAGTTCGTGGCGTAGCGGACGCCGGGCTGGCCGGCGATCGTGGTCTGCTCGACCGGGAACGGTCCGGCGAGCGCGGCCAACTGTCCGGTGTAGTCACCGACGGTCAGCACCACGTCGCCGTCACCCGCGTTGGGGATGTAGCGCTGCGAGACGCTGGTTCCGATTCCGTCGAATCCCTGCCCGAGCAGCTCCATGTTCGGATCGTCGAGGACGTACGGCAGGCCGCTGCCGGGCACCACCTTCGCTTCCAGTTCCTTGGCGCGGTCGTCGGACATGCCGTAGTGGGCGAACTTCAGCTCGGGCGAACTGCCGTCCACGTGCCCGATGGCCTGCAGCATCAACAGGCCCCCGCTGCCATCGGTCCACGCCATCACCACGTCCGGTCCGGGCGCCGGCATGGGCGGGCAGCACACCGTGAACTCGGGCGGTCGAGCCGTGAGACCGGGGGCAGCGATCTCGTACCACCCGTCACCGCTGCGTACGCCCGTCGTGGTCGTCGGGTCGGTGGTGCCGGCGGGAACCGGGTTGAAGACGAACGTCAGCCTGATCTCGTGACCTTCGGCGCGAACGCTGTCGATCGCGTCGCGCACTTCCTGGGTGTCGAACCATGCGACCGCGGATGCGCCACACCGACCACCGAAGGGGTCGGGGGCCCAGAAGGAGAGGTGCAACGCCGTCGTGTCGAGCTCCCCGAGTGCGCTCGCTGCCGAATCGGTCGTTTGCCTCGGACAGCCAGCCGTGGGTGCGCCGAGTCCGGGGCTGTCGTCCGGTGTCGCGTCGGTGGGAGGGCGTGTGACCGTGAACGCCGTACCGTCCCACGTACCGGTGACCTGCAGCCACGTGGTCCAGGTGGTGCCGTTCAGCGACTGCTCGTCGTCGACCATCGACCAATCGAACCCGGTGAGCGGGATGTCGCCGCCCTGCGGCGGCAAGGACTCGTCGAGCGTGACGGCCATCCTCGGGCCATCGCCCATGTCGATGATGGCGGCCTGACCGGTGAGCAAGGTTCCCGTTGCCGGTACAGGGTCGGCGACCGCGGCGTGGTCGTTCGACAGGTTGACCGCCAGCGCGGCGACACCGCCGATCACGAGCACGGCTGCGGCGGCGACCGCCAGCCAGCGACGACGATCTGGTGCGGGTGAGGGCTTTGCGGTGCCGGGCTCGATTCGTGCCGCCTCGTCGAGCGCCCCGCGCATGCGGGCGATCAGGTCGTCGTCGGCGCGAATGTCCGGGGTGTTCGGTTGGTCGGTCATCGTTCGATCTCCTCGCGCAGTGCGGCGATGCCGCGGTGCAGCAGCACGCGAACGGTCGCCGGGGCACAGCCCAGCGCGTCGGCGATCTGCTCGTCGGTCCAGTCGGCCCAGTAGCGCAACGCCAGCGCGGCGCGCTGTTGATACGGCAGCGCGTTGAGCGCGTCGAGCATCTCGTTGGTCGGCTGGGTGTAGGCGGTCGGCGCGCCGGCGTTGGCGCGCTGCTCACGGCGGCGAGATCGGATGGTCGAGCGGTGCCACGACGCGCACCGGTTCACGACGGTTCGCCGCAGGTACGCGGCGGGTTCGTCGATGGTCGACAGGCGTTGCCCGACGGCGGCCAGCGCGTCTTGCGCCAGCTCTTCGGCGACGTCTCGCCGGCCCACGAGCGCGACCGCCCAGCGGACGGCGTCGGCGTGGTGCGCTCGGTAGAACGTGTCGAAGTCGATGGTCATCGGTGATGCCTGTGACACCAGTGTGATCTCTGCCACGACCAGTTGACGCCACCGGTGGCCGATCTGTTTCACTGGATCTCATGCTGCTCACGGAAATCGACCACGTCGCCATCGCCGTCAAGGACCTCGAGGCCGCCATCGAGTACTACGCCAAGGCGTTCGGCGCCACGGTCGACCACCGCGAGGTCGTCGAGAGCGACGGCGTCGAGGAAGCGCTGCTGAAGGTGGCCGAGAGCTACGTGCAGCTGCTCACCCCCACCCGCGACGACAGCCCGGTGGCCAAGGCCATCGAGAAGCGCGGCGAGGGTCTGCACCACATCGGCTACCGCGTCGCCGATTGTCAGGTCGCGCTCGACAGCATGCTCGCCGCCGGCGCGACCGCCATCGACAAGGCGCCCCGCCCGGGCAGCCGAGGAACGACCGTGGCGTTCATCCACCCCAAGGGCAGCTTCGGCACGCTCATCGAGCTCGTCCAGGAGAACCCCGGCGCGCACTGACCGGCGCGTTCACCAGGAACTTAGCGCTGTTCACCAGGAACTTAAGTTCGCGCGGGGTGGGCCGGGCCGGTGGGGGCCTGGACGTCAGTCGGCGCGGAGGATCATGCCCTTCAGGTACTCGGCCTCGGGGAAGGGGAGCGGCACGGGGTGGTCGCTCGGCTGGTGCAGGCGGCCGACGATGCGCACGTCGCGCTTGGCGTCGAGCGCCGCGCCGGCCACGACCTTCTGGAACAGGTCCATGGTCATCGCCCCGCTGCACGACCAGGTCATCAGCAGGCCGCCCGGGGCGAGCAGCTTCACGGCCAGCAGGTTGAGGTCCTTGTAGGCGCGGGTGGCCTTGTCGAGCTGCTTCTCGCTGTTGGCCAGCTTCGGCGGGTCGAGGCAGATCAGGTCGTACTGCTTGGCCCGGTCGCGCAGGCCGCGCAGCGCGGTGAACGCGTCGGCTTCCATCAACTCGCCGACGTCCACGCCGTTCAGCCCGGCGTTGCGAGCCGCCGTCTCGAGCGCAGGCCCCGACGAGTCGATGGACAGCACGCTCGCCGCGCCACGTGCCGCGGCGATGACGCTGAACGCGCCGGTGTAGGCGAACACGTTGAGCACCCGCCGACCGCCGGCAACCTCGGCGACGGCGTAGCGGGCGTCGCGCTGGTCGAGGTAGAAGCCCGTCTTGTGCCCGCCGGCCACGTCGACCGCGAAGCGAAACCCGTTCTCGTGGGCGACCAGATCGGGCGACGGCTCGGCGCCGCGCAGCAGGCCGGTGCGCTCGCCCAAGCCCTCGCGCTCGCGGACGTCGGCGTCGCTGCGCTCGTACACGCACGCCACCCCGGGCAGGGCGGCGAGCGCGTCGGCCAGCACGTCGCGCCAGGCGTCGGCTCCGGCTGTCGTGAACTGGCAGACGACCGTGTCGCCGTAGCGGTCGGCCACCAGCCCGGGCACGCCGTCGGCCTCGCTGAAGACCAGCCGCGCCGAGTCGGTGTCGCCGGACAGCAGGTCCGCCCGCCGTGACGCCGCAGCCGTGACCCGAGCGGCCACGAATGCGTCGTCGACGCGCTCGTCGGGGTCGAACGTCCACATCCGCGCCCGGATCTGCGACTCGGGGCTGAACGCCGCCCACCCCAACGCAGTGCCGTCGGACGACCGCACCAGCACGGTGTCGCCGGGCGCGGGCGAGCCGTCGACCCGATCGATGGCGCCGCTGAACACCCACGGGTGCCGGCGCAGCAGCGAACGCTCGCGGTTGGAACGCAGACGGATGGACGGGGGCGTGGCACTCACGCCCGTCACCGTACCGAGTGACTAGCGCAGCGACAGTTGCGAGGCGCCGCCGCTGGCGACGAGCCAGCCTTCGTGCAGCATCTTCGCCTGCAGCAGCTCGTCCACCTGCTGGCGGAGGAGGATGTTCTCCTTCACGCAGGCTTCGAGAGCACCGATCATCGAGGACATGCGGTCCTCGATCATGGCGAGGCGAGAGGCGGCGTCGAGGGCGAGCGACGTGCTGGGCAGGCCGGGGCGGGCCTCCATGCCGTCGATGCGGTTCACGGTCTCCGAGCGAAGGCGGTCGACGAGGCTGATGATCATCGACTGACTGCGGTCGAGGTCGGCGCGAGCCTCGGCGCGGGCGGTCTCGACGCCCTGCTGGGCGAGCGTCGCATAGGCGGCGGTCGCGGTGTACTGCGCCATCACCTGTTGTTCGACGCGGGTGATGCGGTCACGCAGCTCGACCGTCACCGATTGCACGGTGTGGGTGTCATCAGGGTCGAGGAACGGCTCGGCCATCGCGGCCTCCGGTGCCATCCAGTCGTTCTGCTTGTCGTTTCGCCCGAACATTCGTGCTCCCACTTCCTTTGCCCATGGTCCTGCGCGCCCACGCACGTCCACGGAAGTCATCGGCCCGACTTTCTGCCTTCTTGAGGAATCGGACCGACCTCTTGAACCGACGAGAAGAACTTCAAGTTTCCTTTCAGTTCCGCGCGCCAGGCCCCGATGAGTTGCCGCGTTCGTGCGGCGGTGCAACACCTCACGACGTCGGAACACACCGACCACCGGAGGAAACCAACACCATGAAGACCACTCACACCGGCAAGGGCAAGACCGACAAGGGCTTCACGCTCGTCGAACTGCTCATCGTCATCGTCATCCTCGGCATCCTTGCCACCGTCACGGTGTTCGCCGTGCGTGGCATCACCGATCAGGGCAAGCAGAGCACCTGCGACAGCGACAAGAAGACTCTCGAGGTTGCCGTCGAGGCGTACTTCGCGACCAACAACGCCGACCCGGTCGACGAGGACGCCCTCATCCCCGAGTTCGTGAAGAGCAACTCGCCCAACTACGACGTGGCCGGCGGCGTCATCTCGCCCTCGGTTGCCAACCCCAACGGCTGCAGCTGACCAACAGCTTCGGCAACAACTGAATCGGACGCCGGGCCTCAGGGCCCGGCGTTCGCTGCTTTTCCAACGTCTCGTGGCCGTTTTCACAGTGTCGGAAATTTCCCGAATTCGCGCTTCAGGTCCGTCGAGCACCGTCCGATGACTTCTTTGCGTACGTGCGGCTGCATGGTCGGAACGGCGTTGGAGAAACCAGATAGCGGGAGGAAACCCACACCATGAAGACCAACAAGACCGACAAGGGCTTCACGCTCGTCGAACTGCTCATCGTCATCGTCATCCTCGGCATCCTTGCCACCGTCACGGTGTTCGCCGTGCGTGGCATCACCGATCAGGGCAAGCAGAGCACCTGCGACAGCGACAAGAAGACTCTCGAGGTTGCCGTCGAGGCGTACTTCGCGACCAACAACGCCGACCCGGTCGACGAGGACGCCCTCATCCCCGAGTTCGTGAAGAGCGACTCGCCCAACTACGACGTGGCCGGCGGCGTCATTTCGCCCTCGGTTGCCAACCCCAACGGCTGCAGCTGACCAACAGCTTCGGCAACAACTGAATCGGACGCCGGGCCTTCGGGCCCGGCGTTCGCAGTTTTCGGCTCGGACCGCGCCAGGTCCGGGCCGGCGACGCGTCGTCGGGCCCGTCCGTGGCACCGAGTCGTAGGACCGAAAATCGCCGAAATGCTCGAAATGTGCTGAAACGCTTCAGACACGGCAATGCGAGGATTTGACGACTTGTGTGGTCTGACCTGGGGTTTTCCGGCCTCAAGTGCGTGCTGAACGCCACCGATGCAGGTGTGTGATGGTGACGAACGACTGCCGAGAAGCGGATCACGTCCCACCGGGCGGCACGCGAGATGCGGGCATGACACTGGTGGAGACGCTGATCTCCATTGTCCTCGTGGGGACCCTGTCGGTCGCCGCGATGGTGACGCTGCGAACGACGATCCTCGCGTCGCGCCTGGACCGCGACCATGCCAATGCGCATGCCTGGCTGCAGACCGCGAGCGACGTCCTGTACGGCGTCGAGCGGATCGACTGCGGTACCCAGGCCGCCACCGACGAGGCGGGCGTGCGCGCCGCCTACCAGGCCGTCATCCAGTCGACCGAGAACCCCGAGGGTTGGCCCCCCGGGAAGATCACCGTCGTGCCGAACGTGAAGTTCTGGGACGGCGTGTCGTCGTACGGGCCGGTCTGCTACGACGACGCGGGCATCAACCTGCAGCTGATCAAGCTCGAGGTGCGCGACCTCAGCGGCCAGATCGTCGAGAGCGTGGAGATCGTGAAGGGATGAGCACCGTGACCCGCCACCGCGCCCACCGGGGCAACCGAGGGTTCACCCTCGTCGAGCTGGTGATGGCCATCGCCATCATGGGCCTCATCTCCACCGTGATCGCCGCGGTCATCACCACCGCGTTCAAGAACAACCCGATGGCCGAGATCCGTACCGACACGGCGCACACACTGAAGGGCCTCGTCACCTGGTTGCCCCAGGACGTCGACTCGACGCCGCCCACCGGGTTCGACCTGTCGCCCACCGCCACCAGCGGCTGCGCGAGCAGCCCCGGCAAGAGCCTGCTGCGCATGGAGTGGCAGGAGTCGGTGAACGGCACCACCACGCGCTACGTCGCCAACTACCGCTGGCTGTCCGGCGCGAAGTTCGACACCATGGTGCGCGTCAGCTGCTCCGGCACCGGTGCGTTCCCGCTGGGCAACAGCCGCGTGCTCAATGCCTCCGGACCGTTGAAGAAGATGACCGCCGCGTGGACACCGGGTTCGATGCCGGCATCCGTGGCCATCGCCTACGACCTGGCAGGCGACGTGGTGCTGGTGACGTTCGACGTCGAGACGCAAGAGGGTTCCATCATGCACGTCGACTCGGCGCCGAAGAACCCGGCCCACACGCTGCCGCCCACCACCCTCGAGACGATCGTCGGTGGCGCGACCACCGTGCCGGCGACGACGGTGCCGCCGGCGACCACGACGACCGTCCCGAGCGGTACGACCACGACGGTCGCCGGCCCGACGACGACCACCACCACCATTCCGGCGACGACCACGACCGTGCCGCCGTGCGCCGTCACGGGCTCGAGCCAGAACATCGCGTCGACCAAGAACACCGACCCGAACGGCAACGGCAAGGCCGCGGTGAACGTGGGTGTGCTGACCGATGCCCTGACGATCACGGTGACAGTGTCCGGTGTCTGCTCCGGTCTCGATGCCCGTGCCGCGACGGGCGCACCGAACGGTGAGCTGTTCCACAACTTCGCGAAGACCGGCCCCACGACCTTCGCCGTGACGTTCCCGGGGTACACCCAAGGCTCGAGCGAGCTGTGGGCCGACGGCACCCGGACGATCAACTTCTACTCGCCGACCGGCGCCGTGCTCGGTTCCACAACCCTCCTGGTGAAGTGATCATGAAGCGCAACACGTCCTCCCGCCGCAACACCCGCAACGCCCGCAGCGCCGACGCCTGCGCCACGTCGACCGAACGTCGCACGTCGTCGGACCGCGGCGCGATCCTGCCGCTCGTGCTCGTCGGCTCGTTCATCATCGGGTCGATCATCGTCGGCGTCGCCAAGTACGTGAGCGCCGACCTGCGCTACGGCCGCGTCGTCGAGGAGCGCGCCGACCGCCTGGCCGCCGCCGATGGTGGCCTGCGCTACGGCATCGAGAAGCTGCGCAACTTCCAGACCCTGTGCACCACCGGTGCCGGCGGTAGCGGTGGTGTGACGACGGTCTTCCCGCCGGTCATCAACGGTGCGACCACGAAGGTCACCTGCCAGCGGGTCGGCACGCTGATCAGCGACGTGCAGGGCTGGGGTGTCGTCGTCACCGGCGAGGGCGTGCCGACTGGCAACCCGATCTTCACCACCAAGGGCGCCGGTGGTTCGGACAACGTGAAGACCTTCAGCGGTCCGGTGTACATCAAGGACCCGACGCGCATCGCGCTGCAGTCGAACATGCTGCTCAAGGACGGCGACCTCTGGTACACGAAGAGCAACTGCGACGTGCCGCCGGCCATCCCCGAGGTGGACTCGGGGCAGTTGCAGTTCGAGCCCGACTTCTTCCGCGGTCCGCAGTGCACCACGCTGAACTGGACGCAGATGTTCACCGCGCCCACCGGGATCACGCCGACCGCCGCCGCGCTGGCCGCTCCTGCGGCACCGGTCGACACGGCCAAGTGCCGAGTCTTCAGCCCCGGTAAGTACACCAGCCTCTCCCTCGGCCAGGACAACTACTTCAAGTCCGGCGAGTACTACTTCGACGACGTCGACATCGTCCTCGGCAACAAGACGCTCATCGCCGGCTTCCCCGGCGGCCAGGGCGACAGCGCCAAGCTGGACAACCCGAACTGCGCGGCCGAACAGGCGCTCGACAAGCAGACCACGCTGCTCGCCGGCGGCAAGGGCGGGGCGACGTTCTACTTCGGCGGTTCCACCAACGTGCAGGTGAGGAACCAGGCCGGGTTCGAGATCTTCCGTCGCAAGATCAACGAGACCGCACTCGCGATCGTCGCCGTCGGCTCCGACGGTTCCGGCTACGAGGAGAGCGACCTCGATTGGAACGACTGGATGATCGAGACGCAGTCGGGCAACACGAGCGATGTCGCCATCCACGGACTCATCTGGGCGCCGCGGCAGGCCGTGTCGCTGGGCAACATCACCAACGCCGCCAATGGTCAGATCCTGGGCGGCATCGTGATCGCCAACATCGACACGCAGGCCTCGGCCTCGGCATCGGCGTTCCTGATCGGCATCGAGACCAACCCGAGCGACACCAAGCTGCTGCTCATCTCGAACGCGACCCTGCGCGGCAAGAGCACGGTCATCCGTGCGGTCGTCCAGTTCCGACCCGACTCGGGCGAACTGGCCGTCAACAGCTGGCGCGTCGTCAACTGACCGGCCGGCGTGCCTCGCGCGCCGAACGTCCTCCCCGTCTCACCCATCGCGTCGCGCCGTGCAGCCTCGAGCTCGCGGCGCGACGACGCGGGCGGACGAGGTTTTCCGGCGCGCTGGAGCTGACCGAGGTTTTCCGCCAACCACGGGGCCCCGGAAAACCTCGGTCAGGCCTCACCCGCCAGGGTGCGGCCGGAAAACCTCGGGTCCCGTCAGCGGACGAGTTCCATGCGCATGCCGCCCGAATCCCAGTTGGGATCCATGGGCAGCCGCTGCATGGCACGACCGGCGGCACGCCGAGCCGTCCACAGCAGGCCGGTGGCCTGCAGGAGATGCACGACGGCGCACCCAGGGGGCGGCGTGCGGGTGATGACCTCTTCGACACCGGGCATCTTGTCGCGGATGAGCGCCATGCGCTCGAGCACGCCGTCCTCGTGGTACGGGGACGACGTCAGCGGCACATCGCCGTTGAGCTGCACGAAGCTGAGCTCGGGGTGACCGGCGAAGAACGAGCGCTGGTGGAACGGTTGGAACTCGCGCTCGGCCTCGCGCATCCACTTGAAGCGGCGGAAGTCGTCGCGGGTGAGCCAGGGCTCGAGCTCGAGCGCGGCTTCACGGGTGGGCGCGTTCAGCGCAGCCCGCGACGGCGTGGGACGAATGGCGATGCGACGCGGCCAGCCGACGAAGTCGCGGGCCTCGGCGTCGCACGGCCGGAACGGCCCTGCCGGTTCGTCGTAGAAGCCGATGGGTGCCCAGATGGCGCACGCCTCGAACTTCGGCTTGTACTCGAGCACGTCGAGCAGGGTGGGCACGACCATGGCCTCTTCGACCGCGACGGTGACACCCGCCAGGCGTGCCGGCACGATGAGCCAGCCGCCCGGGCAGGGGACGACACCGCCGAGGGTCTTGTAGGGAAGCTTGGAGGCGACCACGGAGCGACCTCGGTCAGGCGCCGACGAATTCGCCGGCGCCCGTGCTGGCGGACTGACCCGCAGCGACGGTGGCCTGAGCCTGCATCTGGGCTCGCATCGTGGCGGCCTGCGCCAGGATCTCCTTCGGGTACTGGCTGGCCTCGGCGGCCGTGTCGAAGCTGATGATGCCGCTCGACACCAGTCGGGCGAGGTCCATCTCGATGGTCTGCATGCCTTCCTGCTGACCGGAGATCATCGCGTTGCGCAGCTGACGGCTCTTGCCTTCGCGGACCAGGTTGCGCACGGCGTCGTTGGCCATGAGCACCTCGTAGGCGGCGACTCGGCCACCGCCCTCGGCGGGCAGCAGACGCTGGCTGATGACGCCCTGCAGTGTGCCGGCGAGCTGGATCTGGATCTGGTCGCGGCGCTCGGCCGGGAACACGTCGACGATGCGGTCGAGGGCCTGCGAGGCGTCGTTGGTGTGCAGGGTGGCGAACACGAGGTGACCGGTCTCGGCCAGCGTCAGGGTGATGCTGATCGAGTCGAGGTCGCGCATTTCGCCGAGCAGGATGACATCGGGGTCCTCACGCAGTGCGCTGCGCAGACCGTCGAGGAAGTTGTTCACGTCCTGGCCGACTTCGCGCTGGTTGACCATGGCCACCTTGTGGTGGTGCAGGTATTCGATGGGGTCCTCGATGGTGAGGATGTGCACCGGCTTGGATTCGTTGATGCGGTCGATCATCGCGGCGAGCGTGGTGCTCTTACCGGAACCGGTCGGGCCCACGACGAGGACCAGGCCGTACGGGCGCTGCAGCAACTCGTTGGCGGCCCAGGGGGCGCCGAGCTCTTCCAACGAACGCACACGGAACGGAATGACACGCAGGGCGAGCGCATAGGTGTTGCGCTGCTTGTAGGCGTTGGCACGGAAACGGCCCACGCCCTCGAGACCGAACGAGAAGTCGACCTGCGAGACGTGCTCGAGCTCGTGCTGCTGTTCGAGGGTGAGCAGCGAACGCACGATGCGCTCGCTCTCCTCGGGGGTGATGAGACTGACGCCCTCGAACGGGACGAGCACGCCGTCGCGTCGCGCCGTCGCCGGTCGACCGACGGTGAGGTGGAGGTCGCTCGCACCTGCGGCGACCGTGGCCTGCAGCAGGGTGACCAACATCGGGTCTGGGTTGAACATTGGAGCTAGCCTCCCGTGTGCCCACCGCCCATGCGGTCGGCACCTCTTACGATGATTGTCGTCTTCTCCGCCCTGTATGGGCTTCTGTTCGGTTCCTTCCTCACCGTGGTGGTGGACCGAGTGCCCCGAGGAGCTTCGGTCGTTCACCCCGGGTCGGCCTGCGGGAACTGCGGCTTGCGCCTCGGTCCTCGCGATCTGGTTCCGGTGTTCAGTTGGTTGGCGCTCCGTGGGAAGTGCCGTCAATGTCATACCGATATCGGCATCGAACCTCTCGTGCTTGAGTTGTCAACGTCGTTTCTTTTCGGCCTCACTGCGTGGCACTTCGGACTGTCGTGGCGCACCCCCGCGTTCTGCGTCCTGATGGCCGGCCTGGTGGCGCTGAGCTGGATCGACCTGAAGACGCAGCGGCTGCCGCGGCAGATCATCTACTGGACCGCCGGTCTCGGTGTGCCGCTACTGTGCGTGGCCGCGCTGGTCGAGCACGAGCCGAAGCGGATCTGGATGATGCTGCTCGGAGCCGGCATCTCGCTGTCGATCATGGGCCTCATCTACCTGGCCAGCCGCGGCGGGATGGGCGACGGCGACGTCCGTCTGGCGCCGCTGCTCGGCGCCTACCTCGGGTTCCTCAACCCCGGCCTGGCCGCCGTCGGCCTGTTCTTCGGGTTCGTCGTCGGCGCCATCGTCGGCGTGGTGCTGATGATCGTCGGCCGCGCCGGTCGGCGCACCGCGGTGCCGTTCGGTCCGTTCCTGGCGTTGGGCACGATCCTGGCGATCTTCTTCGGCCAGCCCTACGTCGACCTGATCTTCGGCTTCTAGATCACTGCGCCGACGGCGGCTCGAACGCGGCGAACGTCGCGGTTCGGTGCGCGTGGCCGGCGGTGTCGACCACCAGCCCGGCGAGCCCCAACCGGTCGAGCGCGGCCACGGCCTGTGCGGCGGGCATCATCATCGACGAGGTGGCGAACGCTTCGGCCGTCGCGGCATCGGCGGCGAGCACGGTCGCGGTGAGCACCTGGTGGTCGGCCGACCGGTTGGTGGCGGGGTCGATGAGGTGGTGCACCGACCGCCCCTGGGCGTCGGTCCACGTGCGAACCGTGGTGCCCGAGGTGGCGACGCCGCCTTCGTGCAGGCGCAGCACGGCGAGGTGCTGCGGCGGGTGCCGGGGGTCCTCGATGCCGAGATACCAGCTCTCGTCGTCGGACGGGCGTCCAGCAGTGCGCAGGTCGCCACCGACGTTGACGAGCGCGCCGGTGGCGCCCTGCTCGACCAGTTCCTCGGCGACGATGTCGGCGGCGAACCCCTTGCCGATGCCGCCCAGGTCGATGGCCGACTGGGCCGGCACGGTGAGCGTGGACCGCTCGTAGTCGACGCGCACCCAGGCACTCATGCCGACGCGCGAACCGGGAACCGAGGGTGCCGCCGACTGGTCGACGGCGCTGTGGGTGTAGCCCACGTCGAGCAGTGCGGGCAGCACGGTGATGTCGAACCTGCCCTCGGTCTGGCGCCAGGCGTCGAGCGCCCGGGCGACCACGGCCAGCGTGTCGCCGTGCACGACCACCGGTGTGCCGGCGGCGCGGTTGGCGATGGTGATGTCGCTGTCGTCGAGGAACCGGCTCCACCACGACTCGAGCTCGCGCAGGCGGGCCTCGGCGACGTCGAGGAGGTGCTCGTCGCCGCCGTGGATCACGACGTACGACGAGCAACCCATGACGCGAAACGATCGCTCGACCGGTGTCGTTGGGGTGCCGCCCGCGGTCGGGTCGGTGTCGGTGCTCATCGTGGCATTCCATGCTGCCACTTGCGATCACTTGCTGGACTTCGTGGTGGCAGCGGGTGCCGGAGCAGGAGCCGGGGCAGGTGCCGGCTGGGTCGACCCGGGCTGCGGTGCGGGGGTGGCCGCCTTCGGGGCCGGCGCATTGGCCGGCTTCGGTGCGGGTTGTTGCCCGAATTGTGACGGGGCGGGCGCAGGGGCGGCTGCGGGGAGTGTGCTCTGCGTCGGGCGGCAACGTGAGCACGACGGTCTGCACCGGCGGCCGTCGTCGGTGCCGGGGTCGCGGTGGGCGTGGTGGCGAGCGGGTCGGTGGAGGTGGGAGTGTCCGCGGCCGGGGTGTCGGGCCGGGCGGCCGCACCCATGACGCCGATGAGGACGAACACGCTCGAGGTGGCCAGACCGGTGGCGACGATGCGCGAGGCGGCGGCCGCATGGCGACGCCGTGCCGACCGGGCCGGTCGGGCCGAGCGGGCCGCAGAGGTGACAGGGGCACCGGTGGCCGCCGCGCGGGATGCGGCCACCGGTGCGATCGGTGCCGTCGTCGCGGCGACGGTGGGCGGGGCCCAGAGGGTGGTGGGGGTGGGTGCGCTGCTCGACGCTGCGACCGTGCTCGTCGAGATCTCGATGGGGGCCTGGCCCCGACGGGCGCGCATGGCGGCGATGCGGGCGGCCTGCTGCGGGTCAGTCATCGCCGTCTTCGCTCTCGTTGTCGTCGTCGTGGCTCTCGTCCTCGTGGTCGTCGTCGCCGCCGCTGGAGGGCGAGCTGGTGTGCGAGGTGGCCGGCGGCTGTGCGGTGGGCTGCAGCACCACGACGGGCACGGCGGGCGCCGGTGCGGGCGTCGTGGCCGGGTCGGTGGCGGGCACGGTGGGAAGCGTGGGGGCCGGGGTGGCGGTGATGCCGGCTTCGACCTCGCCGTTCACCAGGTCGGCGGCGAAGGTGACGATCTGCACGCCGTCGCCGAGTTGGACCTCGACGTGGGTGCCCGGGCCGGTGTACGACAGGACCAGCCATCCGGCCGACGGCACCGTCGAGTCGACGGTCAGGACGCCGTCGGCGGCGGTCAGGTTCACCTGCCCGGCGGCGCCGGCCTGGAAGCTGTACGCCCGGGGGGCCACCGAGGCGGTGGTCTCCGCGGCAGCGGCGAGCGGCGTGGGTGCCGCCGAGGCGGGGTGGGTGCTGGCGTTCATGGTGGCGAATGCGACGCCACCCGTTCCTGCGACACTGGCGACCGTGAGGCCGGTGATCCATGCTCGGTTCATCGTGCTTGCTCCTTCGTGGGATGCGGGGGACCCACGACCAGCAGTCAACAGGGTGTAGGTCCAACGGACCGCCCGGCGACATCCAAGACACATCCAGAACTGTGTCAATGATCTTCCAAACGGGTTTGACCGCTAGGTTCGGCACGCTCCCGTATGGCCGCGTCGACCGTTCTCCCTGCTCCCGCAACGCGTCGGACGGCGTTCCTCCTCCTCGCCGCGTCCATCGCCATCGGCAGCGTGTCGTTCACGTTGGTCCAGGTGGCGCTGCGTGAACTGTCGCCGCTGAGCCTCGCAGCCGGCCGCGTCGTGGTGTCGGCGACGATGTTCTCGCTCATCGTGCTCCGCTCGCCGCAGCGGCGTCGTCCGATCGAACGCGGCGATCGACTGCGTGTCTTCCTCTGCGGTTTCGGCGGCTCGGCGGTGTTCCACCTGCTGTTCAACTGGGGGCAGCACTACGTCTCGGTCGCGATCGCGGCGGTGATCATGGCCACCTACCCGGTGATGACGGCGCTCGGCGAGGTCGCCTTCCTCGGGCATCGCCTCCGCGCCATCCAGGTGGGTGGCCTCGCGCTGGCGATGGCCGGATGTGCGGCGATCGCCGCGGCCGGCGGCGTGGGCGAGGGCTCGAAGCCGATCATCGGCGCCATCGTCATCGCCCTGGCCACCCTCACCTGGGCGGCCGTCACGGTGGCCACCCGCAGCATCGGTGACCGCTACGACTCGTGGTGGTTGAACACGCCGGGCACGGTCGCCGGCGCGCTGTTCATGCTCGCCCTCGACGCACCCCACCTGGGTGAGTTCGCCGACCTCTCGGTGAAGGGGTGGATCACGGTCGTCTGGCTGGGCTCGGCGAGTTCGGCCTTCATCTACTACTCACTCGCCCGGGCGATGACCGCCATCTCGGCCACCACCGCCACCTCGCTGAGCACCATCGTCACCCCCACGAGCGTGCTGGTCGCGTGGCTGGTGCTGGGCGACGCACCCTCGCTGGTGGAGGTCGCCGGCGGCGCCGTCGTGATCGCCGGTGTCATCCTCGTCGTGCGCAACGGCGGCGACGCCGAGGTGGCGACCGACGACGTCGCGGGATGGCGCCCCCGAAAACGACAACAGGCCCCCGAAGGGACCTGGTGACCTGGGACGAACCCAGCGCGCTCGAAGGGACTCGAACCCCTAACCTTCTGATCCGTAGTCAGATGCTCTATCCATTGAGCTACGAGCGCTTGCGATGCACGAGTCTAGGGGCGCCGCACTCGCTTCGGCTACCGGAATCGCTCAGAGCGACCAGGGGCCCCAGCCGCCCGACCGCAGGTACATGACGTACGCGGCGTAGGCATTGGTCTTCGGGTCGTACAGCTGCTCGGCACTGGTGATGCCCAGGTTGGCCAGCCAGCTCTTGTGCACCTTGTAGTAGATCTGGAACAGGCCGTAGCAGCAGTAGTTGCGCACGCCCGGCGTGAGGTTGCTCTCGCGGGTGGCGATCGCGATGGCCTTGTCCTCGAGGTTGTCGGGCCAGATGTCGCGGATGATCTGCGCCACCTGAGCCTTGGTGTAGGTCTTCGTCGGCTTCGGGGCGGCCGTCGTCGTGGTGGGCTTGGGCGCCGTGGTGGTGGGCGCCTTCGCCACCGTCGTCGTGGTCGGTGCCTTGGGGGTGGTGGCCCCGGCCGGCAGGCAGATGCTGCGGCCCGGGTAGAGCGCCGTCGAGGTGGTGGCGTTGTTCACCGCGAGCAGCGACTTCACTGTCACGTGCGCCCGGTTGGCGATGAGGATCCAGGCGTCGCCGCTGGCGACGGTGTACTTCTTGGCGCAGGCGCTGGCCGTGGTGGTCTTGGCCTGGGTCTGGGCGACCTTCGGCACCGTGGCCGCCACCGTGCTGGCCGCGGCGGTGGCGTCGGCCTGCTGGTCGCCGGCGGTGGTGGACGCCTCGGTGTCGGCCGTGGTGGGGTCGGGGTTCACGGGCACGGCCGGCGGCAGGGCGTCGACATCGATGGCGGCCCACGGGTCGACAGAGGCGTCGGCAGCCGCAACGGCGCTGGCCTCGGTACCCGCAGCGGCGGTGCTGGCGGCCTCGGCGGCGGTGGCGGGGACCGCGGTGTCGGAGCCCGACGAGCGCAGGGCCAGGGCGACGGGCACGAGCAGGGCGACCACGATCGCGAGCACGCCGACGCGGCGCAGCAGGGGGTCGACGTGGGAGATCGAGGGCCGATGCGCAACAACGACGGGGGTGTCGACGGCCTCGTCATCGACCAGGTCGCCGGTCAGGTCGATGGCCGGAATGACGGGGATGGCGCCGGTGTGGTCGCCGTGCGAGCGGGTGCCGGCCGGGCGAGCCGCAGGTCGCGGCGTCACCGGGTGGCGACGGCGGGAGGCGCGGAACTTGTCGAGCCGACCGTCGGGGACATTGCTCCAGAACTCGTCTTCCACATTGCCGTCCTCGATCATGTCTCACCTCCGCCGGTGCCGCCGTGGGTCCGCGTTCGGACCCTGAATGTTGCAGAAGGTCTACACGGACCGTCATCGAATTGCAACAGTGTGTCAACCGTGTGACGGAGCGCGCGGACCGGCTGAAGGCTCGTCGCGGGCGCTCCGGGCGGGAATGGCAAAGGCCCGGCGGCGGATGCCACCGGGCCTTTGTGTGACGCGGAGAGGGTGGGATTTGAACCCACGGACCACTTTAAAGGTGGTCCCCGCATTAGCAGTGCGGTCCGATCGACCAGACTCCGGCACCTCTCCAGGCGGGCGAAAGACTATCGCGGCAGGTGCCCTGGTCCCACCGTGCAGACGCACCGAATCGGGCGCCGACCTTCGTCAGACGTCGCCCTCGGGGCCCAGGTCGCCGGCCCACGGCGGCGTGCAGCTGTACGGCGGGGTCCACGGGCCGCGGGCGCAGTACACCCACAGGTCGCTCGCCGCGTCGGCGCAGTTCTGCATGCTGGCCTTCACGTTCTCCTTCGTCCAACCCCGGCGACCCAGCTCGCCACTGGGCTCGAACATGCCCGACAGGGCGTTCAGCTGGAACGTGCAGTGCGAGTCGTCCTTGGTGGCCGGGTTGATGTTCACGGCCGTGTAGTTGCAGTTGCCCTCACGCGAGGCGATGTAGATGAAGAACTGCTGGGTGCTGACGTCGGCGCCGTCCTTGGCGAACTCGAGTGCGATGGTGTCGGCGTCGGCCTTGGCGCACGGCTTGCGGTTGCCGTAGACGGGCACGCCGCTGGCGACCCGCCAGTTCGGCTCGGCCTGGAACGGCGACGGCCACCAGGCCGTGTCCAGCGGACCGGCCGACTCGCTGTTGAACCCGCTCCACACGCCCATCGCCGCGAGGGTGCTGGAATCCGCGGTGCCGCTGGCCTCGAGCGGCGGGTTGGCGAACTGGAACGCCTTCACTGCGTCGCGGGTGTCGTTGCCGTAGCTGCCATCGACCGCGCCGTTGAACAGGCCCTGCTTCTGCAGGGTCTGCTGGATGCACTCGGCCGACGGACCGCGATCGCCCGGCTGCACCGGGGCGTCGGCCACACACGCCGGCGCAGGGGCGTTGTCGACGCCCGAGTAGTTGTTCATCGCGATGAGCGTCTGCGCGGTCGCGTTGCCGTTCACGTTCAACGGCGGGTTGTCGAGCTGGAAGGCGATGACGGCATCGGCGGTGGCCTGGTCGTAGTTGCCGGACACGATGCCCTTGAAGTAGCCGAGCCACAGCAGCGCCCACTGCACGCAGATGACGCTGCCGCCACTGGAACCGATGCGCAGCTCGGCGTCGGCCCGGCAATCGCCCAGTTCGGGCAGCTCGGCGCGGGCGGTCGACACCGCCACCATGTTGCCCGCCATGGCCAGTGCCACGACGGCCGTCACCCGCATGAACCTGCGCACCCGACCATTCTGCCGCCAGTTGCGCGGCTTTTCTTGCCGACCCTGCCCGGCCGGTGTGCCCAGTGGGGTGTGTCACGCCATCGGATCGGGACTTTGGGCCCTGCACGGAACGCAGCCAAGTGCCTACCCTCGGTAGTCAACGGGAGAGTGATGGCGATGAACGCTGTCGACGCGATGCGGGTCGCGCCGGCCGGTCCGATCGCCACGGCGGAACGCCTCGGCACTGCGTGGGATCACGCGTCGTCCGTGGTCCGTCGGGCGGCGGTGCTGGCGGCAATGACGAGTGTGATGGTGGGCGCAGCAGCGCCGCTGCCCTCGGTCGTGCGAGTGAGCACGGCCGTCGTCGGGGTGCTGTTGGTACTGGCCGCGCTCGTCGACGTCCACGAACGACGACTGCCCAATCGTCTGCTCGCGAGTGCAGCGATCGCACTGCTCGCCGCGACGCCGTTCGCCGGTTCGGCCCCTGTCGGGGTCGATGCTGGTCGGCGCGACGCTCGGCGGCGGACTGCTGCTCGCGGTCCACCTGCTGCGTGGCATCGGCATGGGCGACGTCAAGGCGGCAGCGGTCGTGGGCGCGTCGGTCGGGGTGGTCACACCCGCGGCCGCAGCGTTGGCGATCGCCGTGGCCGCAGCGACTCGCCGGTGCTGTCGGCGTGATCGCTCGACGACGCACGCTCCCGCTCGGACCGGCGCTGTGGCTCGGATGGGCCGTGGCGCTGCTGGCGACCTCGATGGGGTGGTGGACATGACGACGACGGATCGCGTGCGCAGCAGCGTGCGTACCCAATGGATGGCCCTCGGCGGTGCGATGGTGGTGCTGGCCGGTGTGCTGGTCGCGTGGGCGCTGTCCCGGGCCGCGGACCGCGTGCAGGTGGTGCAGGTCGCCCAGGGCGTGCAGGCCGGCCAGGTCATCACGGTCGACGACCTCACCGTCACCGGTATCGCCTACGACACGCAACTCCAGGGACTGGTGCCGGCCGTGTCGCTGAACGAACTGGAGGGACGTGTCGCGGCGATCGACCTGCAGCCCGGTGCGCTGTTGCAGACCGGCATGTGGCGGGCCGAGCCGGCGATGGCCCCAGGCGAGCAACGGGTCGGCGTCGTCCTGTCACCGGGCCGGCTTACCCGAAGGGCTCGCCCAGGGCGACACCGCATGGGCCGCACCGATGGACCCCGCGGACGCGACGGCTCCTGTCGCGGTCCGCGTGCTGACCGCAGCGCTCACACCCGAGGGTGCCACCGCGCTGACGCTCGCGGTGTCGAGCGACGCGAGTGTCGTGGTCGCCCGTCTGGCCGCGGCCGAGCAACTCGTCCTGGTCGGCGATGCGCCGGCCATCGTGGTGGAGGACGCATCGTGATCATCACCCTCACCTCCTGGCGCGGGGTGGGCTGCACCACCACGGCGCTGCTCCTGGCCGCTGCGTTGGCCGAGGAGGGGCCGGCGTGGCTCGTCGAGGCCGACCCAGCTGGCGGTGTCCTCGCCGGACGGGTGCACCTCGACGCCCACGAGTTGGGCGGTCTGGAACGCATCGCCTTCCCGACCGATCGTGTGGCGGGCACCGACGCCTTCGAGGCGGTGGCTCACTCCGTGGGCGCACTGCGACTGGTCGCTGCGCCGGCGGATCCGTTCCGTGCGTACTCCTGTCATTCGCCGCGCCTGCCATGGGCGCCGGTGCTCCACGAACTGGACGGGCCGGTCGTCGTGGACGCCGGCCGACTGCGCGCCCACACGCCGTCGACGTCGTTGTTGGCCATGGCCGACGTGGTGGTGATGGTGGCGTCGCCCGAGGTGTGTGCCGCCGTGGCGACCACCGAGTGGCTGCACGCGGCGGGACGTGTCTCGCCCACCGACGTGACGCTCGAGACCGAGACCGTGACGGTGGCCGTGGTCGATCAGCCGGGTGGCGTGGCGTTCGGCCGGGCGGCGATCGCTGCCGAGTTGGGCGAGGCGTTCGCCGGGTGGCTGCCGTGGGAGCCCAGCACCGTCGACCTCGTGCACCGCGGCGCCGAGTTGGGCGATCGTCGGCTGCGTCGCAGCGGGCTGGTGGCAGCGGCTCGCTCGCTCCGCGACGGACTTCGCCGACCGGTGGAGGTGGTGTGATGTCCGACGATCTGCTCGACGCAGTGGTGGCCGACGTGCGCCGACAGTGGGGCGACCGGCTGCCGGTTCCCGGTCGCGACGAGTCACCGAGCGAACGCGATCAACGTGAACGGCTCACCCGCGAGGTCGTGGAGCACTCGGTGCTGCCCGAACTCGACCAGCAACGCATGGCTGCGCGGTTGACCCCGCTGGATGCCGACGAACGGTCGGCCCTCATCGACCTCGTCGTGTCCGAGATGTTCGGTCTGCCGCGCCTGCTGACGGTGCTGCGCGACCCGCACGTGACGGACGTGCTCGTGTTCGGAGCGGACCCGGTGCGCGTCGAGCGCAGCGACGGCTCGCAACAGTTGCTGCCGCCGCTGGTGCGACGAGATCGCGACCTCGAGCGCATCATCTACGACACCGCCGCGTCGCGTCGTCGTCCGTTCAATCGCGAGAACCCGTTCGTCGACCTGGAGCTCGAGCCCGGGGTGCGCTTCCACGGCGAGGGCTTCGACGTCGTGCAACGACCGTTGGTGGCCATTCGCCGCGCCGCGGTGTTCGGTATGACGCTCGACGACCTCGCCTCGCGTGGTGTCCTCGACGATGCCGGCGTGGCCCTCTTGCGCACCGCCGTCGCCGCCGACATGAACATCGTCGTGTGCGGACGCATGGGCTCGGGCAAGACGACGCTGCTGCGCGCCCTGTTGGCCGAGGTGGACGAGGACGACGTGATCGTCACCGTCGAGACCGACTTCGAGCTGAACGTCGCGTCGATGGGCGTGCACCGCTACGTGCACGCATATCAGTCGCGAGTGCCGAGCACGTCGGACGGCGTGGGCATCTCGTGCCACGACATGATGGTGCCAGCGGTCCGCACGCGGGCCGACTGGATGGTCGTCGGCGAGATCCGCGGCCCCGAGGGCGGCGCGCTCGTGCAGGCGATGTCCATCGGTCAGGGAGCGATGGCCACGGTGCACGGCGGTTCGGCCAAGGATGGCATCGAGCGGCTCGCCGAACTGATCGCCTATCACTCGGGCATCGACCTGCGGATGGCGCGATGGCAGGTGTACCGCAGCGTCGACCTCGTCGTCCACGTCACGGGCGACAACCGCCACGGTCGTCACGTCACCGAGATCGTCGCTCCCTCGGTGGAGGAGGACGGTGCCAGGTTCATCGTCCATCGTCTGCTCGCACCAAGGGCGGGCGCGCCCGACCCTCGAGCGCGTCCGGCGTCCGAGCCGCAACGGTGGATGCTCGATCGACTCTGCGCTGCCGACCCCGACTTCTCGGTGCACTGGTGGCACTCGGGCTCCGACACCCACCGTCCGTTGCGCACGGGCGTGGTACGTGAGGTGGTGCCGGCATGAACGGCTCGATCGTGCGCGGCATCCCTCGGGGTCGGCTGGTCACGGCAGCCGTCGTCGGTTTCGCGGTGTTGCTCGGCACCGGTTGGGTGTTGCTCGCGCTGGTGGCGGGTGCGACGGTCGCACTCTGGGGACGTCTCCTCCGCGATGACCGCGCCGACGACGAGCGGCGCCGGGTGGAGGGCATCGCCAAGTGGCTGGAGGACCTGCGCGACACGCTGCGCGGCTCGTCGGTCGGGGCCGAAGATGCGCTCGAACAGGTGGCGGGTCGACCCCCGGAGGCGATCGCCCAGCCATTGCGCAACTTCGTCCATCGTCGGCGACAGGGTTTCCGCACGGACGACGCGCTCGACGATCTGGCGGACGAGTTGGCGCACCCCACGTCCGACGCTGCGATCGCCGCCATCCGGCTGGTGGTCGGCGGGTCTGCGGGGGCGGGGCGGTTGTACGGCACCGTGCAGGCGTTGGCCGCCGCGGCGCGCGACGAGGTGACGGCACGCGAGCGGATCGACCGCACTCGCGCGGTCTATCAGCACTCGATGCAGCGGCTCGTCGTCATCGGCGCGCTGCTCGTCGCGTACCTGCGAGTCGCCGGCGGTGATCTGCTGCAGCCCTACGGCACGCCCGTCGGCCAGGTCGTCCTCGGGTTGCCGCTGGCGATGTGGATCGGGTGTGTGCTGTGGCTGCGCTCCCTGTGCCGGTACGAGTTGCCCCGCCGTGGCCGCCGCGCCGAGACGACGGAGGCGACGGCATGAGCCCACTGCAGGTGGCCGCGTGCGTGGTGCTGCTGCTCCTCGGCGGCGGTTGGAGCGTGGTGCGTGCACTCCATCGAGCGCCGGCGTCGGTCGCGCTGGCCCGTTCGATGATGAGCAGCGGGCCGTCGGCGAAGGGAGCGTTCCGCGATCGGCTCACGGAGGGCACGCTCGCCGACCGGACGAACCGACACTTCGGTGCCGGCCTCGACATCATCGACAGCACACCGGCGGACGTCGTCAGCCGGGTGCTCACCGCCTCGGCGATCCTCACGTTCGCCGTCGGTGCCGCCGTGGCCACGCTCACCGCGATGGGCATGCTGCCGCTGGGAGTGCCGTGGCTCGCCGCACCGTTGATCGCCGGAGGGTTCGCCGGGTGGGTGACGTTCCGCGAGGTCGGCTCGAAGATCGAGCGCCGCCGCAAGGAGCTGCGCCAGGCAGCGAACGACTTCGTCCAACTCGTCGCGGTCGGACTCACGACCGACCAGAGCGTGGAGGAGGCGGTGCGCTTCGCGCTCGACGTCGGCTCGACCGATGCGTTCGACGCGCTGCGCCACCAGGTGCTGGCCGCACCGCAGCGTGGCGTGCCGGTGTGGGACGCCATCGACGAGTTCGGGCGTCGCTACGACGTACGCGAGCTGTGCGAGTTCGCGGGCTCCGTCGAGCGCCAGGGTCTGCAGGGCGTGTCGATCAGCGAGACCGTCACCGCACTCGCCGCGGCCATGCGTGCCGCATCCCTCGACGAACTCGAGCGTGAGGCCGACAGAGCCAACGCGAACCTGTCCGGCCCCACGATCGGGTTCGTCGTCGCCACGATCGTCTTCTTGGCCTACCCACTGGCGCAGCGCATCAGCGACGCCTTCGGCGGGTGAGTCGGACAGGGCACCCCTGTAGCGGTGCGACCCAACACGGGCCGTCGGCCCGAACGGAAGGAGAGCGAGATGGACGAGTTGATGCTGCCCATGGCGGTGTGGATGCAGGTGGCATACGCGGCGGTACGCACGCGCGCGGCGGAGACCTGGCACCACCGGGGTGACGAGGACGGAGTGGACGAGGCGGTGACCAAGATGATCTGGCTCGCCGTGGGCATCGTCATCGCGCTCGCCGCGACGGCCTTCTTCACCTCCAAGTTCAACCAGGCCAAGGGCAACGTGCCCGACCCGGTGACGCCCTGACATGAACGCTCACGCGGATCGTGGCGCGGTCGACGTGTCGGTGCAGATGCTGTTCGGTGCGATGGCGTTGCTGTTCACGCTGTTGCTGTTGTTCGAAAGCACCACCTACTGGCACGCCAGGAACGTGTTCGACGACGCTGCCGCCGAGGGCGTCCGTGTTGCCGCCGCGTACGACGGAACCTGCCGCGACGGCGTGGCCGCGGCGCGCACCATGGTGAACCGTCACGCTCGTGCGTGGGGCGCCGGCGTGCGGATCACGTGCACGGGCGGCGCCACGGTGACGGTCACGGTGGACGGGCGGACGCCTGGCGTGCTGGGGCCGGCGCTGGGCATGCGCGCCCGGGTCAGCGAATCGGCGCCGAAGGAGGGATGACATGCACGGTGTTCGACTCCGCTCGCGACTCGGGGCGGACGACGGTGTGGCGACGCCGGTCGAGACGATGTATCTGCTGGTGTTCTGTCTGCTGGCGGTCGCGTTCCTCGGCTTCCTCGGTCGACTGCATGCGACGGGTGTGCAGGTCACGAACGCAGCGCAGTCGGCGGCGCGGACCGCGTCGCAGGCAGCCACTCCGGCCGCCGCTCGACTGGCCGCGACCGACAGCGTGGTGCGGTCCCCGCTCCGCACCCGTTGTGTCAACGGGCCGCGAGCCGTGACCACCTGGTCGCCGTCGCCTTCCGGTGCCTGGCAGGGTGGCTCGGTCACCGTCGAGGTGTCGTGCCGGGTGCGGAACCAGTCGCTCAGTGGCATCTGGTCCCCCGGTACCCGCGTGGTCACGATGCGCGACACGCAGCCGGTCGATCGGTATCGACGATGAACGCTGGACGCGATCGCGGGGCCATCTCGGTGGCGATGCTGCTGTTGCTCGTCGTCGTGTTCGCCGGTGCAGGTCTGGTGACCGACGGCGGGCGAACGATGGCGGCGCGCCGTCATGCCTCGAACACGGCCGAGGCTGCGGCGCGTGCGGCAGTGGCGACCGCGACACCCGTGGCGTCGTTCGATCCTGTCGAGGCGCGCCGTGCCGCGCTGGCGTACGCGCGCCGGGCCGGTGTGCGTCCCGCGGACGTCGTGGTCGACGTTCGCGGCGACTCGGTCCGCGTCACGATCACCGAACGCCGATCGACGGTGTTCCTCGTCCTCGGTGGACGCACCACCCTCACCGTCCGCGCAACCGGCATTGCTCGGATCGTCTACTCGGACTGACCCTCACGAAAGGAGCCGCACGTGCGCGTGTTCGGCCGCCAAATGCTTCGTCTGCTCGCCCTCGTCGTCCTCGTGGCGCTGTTGGTCGGTGTCCCTGTCGTCATCGTGGTGATGGTGCGGATACCCCAACCCTCGCTCGACCGTTGGAGGGACGCGTGGCAGACCCACCGGCTGGACCTCGACCTGGTCGTGCAGGCAGGGGTGCTGTTGTTCGGTGTCCTCTGGACGTGGTTCGCCGCGACCGCGGTGATCGAGCTCGTGAGGGTGCTGCCGCACCGGCACGACCCGTCAGCGCTGCAACGCACTTCCGGCGCCGGCCCCGGCGGGTGGGTACGGGGGTTGGTGCGGTTCATGGCCATCTCGTCGGTGGGTGCCGGTCTGGTGGCCGGCAGTGTGCCGGGCGTGGGCTTCGCCGAGTCGACGAGTCGAGTGGTCCACACGGTCGTGCCCGGTGACTCGTACTGGGAGATCGCCGAAGGGCATCTGCACGAGACGCTCGGGCGCGACGCGACCGGTCACGAGGTGTTCGAGCTGACCGAGGTGCTGATCGAGCAGAACGCGCCTCGTCTCGGTCACCACGACCCGACCCTGTTGCTGCCGGGCGAGACGGTCGTGGTGGTCGAGGTCTCGCCGGCCGCGTCGACGGAGGTGTCACCCGCGACTGTGGTCGAGCCGTCGGTCGCGCCGGGAGCAGTGAGCGCGGCGTCCACCCCCGACACGCCGGTCGCGGCGAGCGTGTTCACCCCGGCCGTCTCCGCTCCCGAGGGGGCGACCGACGATGCGGCATCGATCGACACTTCGGTGCCACCGTCTCCCCTCGGTGCCACCGACGGTGTCGCCCGTGGCGTCCGCGGCTGACGGGTCGTCGTCGTGGCCGGGACTCGGCGGCGCCGTGTTCCTCGCCACCGCTGCCGTGGCGGCGATCGAAGGTCGTCGCCGACTTCGACTGCGCGCCGGTCGACCGACGAGCCGACTCGACTCGCCGACCTTCGCCCAGGCGCGCACCGAACTGCTGCTCCGTTCGCTCGACGATCGCGAGCGGCTGGTGCGTCTGGACCTGGCGGTGCGCGCGGCGAGTTGCGACCTCGCGTCTCAGGGGGCGTCGATTCTGGCCACGTCGGTGTCGGAAGCAGGCGATGTCCGCCTTCACCTCCGTGGCGCCGCCGTGCCGTCGTCGTTGCGGTGGCGTCTCGACGTCCACACGAGCACGTGGCGGCTGTCGGCGTCGGTGCCGCTGGAAGAGCTCGCGGCGATGGTGGGGGACGGGGTCTTCCCCTGCCCGACGCTGGTCCAACTCGGCCGGCTCGACGACGGCGACGAGCTGTACGTGGACGTCGAGGCGTTCGGCTCGATCGCCGTCCCGGCCGACGTGGCGCCAGCGCTGGCGGCGTCGCTGGCGCTCTCGCCGTTCCGGACCACCGCGGCGATCCGGTGCGTCGGGGTCGTCGGGGTCGAGGGGCTGCACGGTGTGGCGACGTTCCCCGGGTCCGAGGCGACGAGCGTCGTCGAGCGGGCCCGTGCTGGTGGGTCGTCGGTTGCCTCGTGGGCGAGCGGTGGCACGACGTTCGTCCTGCGTGCCCAGTCTGCTGATGGCGAATCGTGGGATCCCGAGGTCGTGATCGTGGGGACGGCCGATGGCCCGCCGGTGTCCGTCGTCGATGTGCCCGGCGGCGCGGGGATCGCACTCATCGTTCCGGAGTCGTGGAAGGCGTCCGCCTGGCTTCGGCGTGAGGGTGACCGGTTCGTGTTCGAACCGCTCGGGCTGGCGATCGCGCCGGTCGCGGTCGAAGTGGACGCACTCGCGGCGATCACCGATCTGGTGACGCTCCAGGAGGATCCGCTTCCCGAGGTCTCGCCGCCCATGGGGTTCGCCGCCGCCCGAGACGAGGTCGAGTTCATCGAGCCCGAGTGGGATCTGCTCGTGCGGATGATCGGCCAGGTCGAGGTGATCTCGCCGGATGGGCGCGTCGCCCAGTTCGTGCGGTCGAAGTCCCTCGAGTTGGTCGTGTGGATGGCGCTGCACCGCGAGCGTCCCACTCGCAGCGGGGCGCGGACCGACCTCTGGGAGGTTGGGGTGCGGTCGGCGACGTTCGCCAACGTGGTGTCCGAGGCGCGGCGGGCGCTCGCGGAACTGCGGCTCCCGCCCGACGGTGAGGACTGGATCGGCCGGACCCTCACCGATGATCTACCGCTGCATCCGCGCATCCTCACCGACGGCGACCTGCTGCAGGCGCGTCTGGAGGCCTCGCGCGGGTTGTCGCACGCTGCGGCGATCCATGTCCTGCAGCCGGGTCTCGAACTGATCACCGGCCTGCCGTTCTCGAGTCCTTGCTTCGCATGGGTCGACGCACAGGGGCAGACGTCGTCGCTGGTGCTGCTGGCCACGGCAGCGGCGACCGAGCTGGCCGGCCATCACCTCGCGCTCGGTGACGTCGACGGTGTGTTCTGGGCGACGGGTCAGGGGTTGAAGGTGCTCGCCGGGCACGAGGAGTTGATCGCGTTGCGCATGCGGGCCCACGCGTCCCGCGGCGATCTGGCCGGTGTCCGGTTGGAATGGGAGCAGTACGAGCGTGCCCTCGCGGCCGACACGTGGTCACCCGGCGAACCGTCGCCGAAGCTGGTGTCGCTGCGCCGCGAGTTGCTCGCGTCGCCGTTGGCGGTGACCTCGGGCGTGTGACGGGTCAGCCGTCGTCGCCCTGGTCGCGCAGGAAGCGCTCGACCTCGGCCATCAGTTCGTCGCTGTCGACGGTCTCGGGGTCCTCGGTCAGCTCACCGCCGACGGCTTCGTCCTCGTCGTAGAAGTCGTCGTCGCCGTAGTCGTCGTCCAGCTCGCCGGCGTCGGACATGCTCTCCAGTCGCGCGACGTACCCGATGAGGTCGCTGTCGTCGGCGACGAATGCGGTGACCCGGTTGTCGTAGTCGTCGGCCTCGTGGCGCAGGCGGGCGACGGGACCGGGGGTGCCGAGGATCTCGCACGAGCGCTCGACGAGCGCCAGCGTGGCCTTCGGCGACGGCACCTGCGAGGCGTATGCGGGAACGGCGGCCCACAGCGAGGCCGACGGCAGGTCGGCGCGAGTGCACGCGTCGTGCAGCACACCGACGATGCCGGTGGGGCCTTCGTAGCGGCTGCGCTGCAGGTCGTATCGGTCGATGATCTCCTGGTCGGTGGCCGTGCCGATGAGCTGCACCGGGCGCGAGTGCGGCACGTCGGCCAGCAGCGCGCCGAGGGTGAGGACGAGCGACGCCTCGTACTGCTGGGCGATGCCGACCAGCTGCTCGGTGAACAGGCGCCAGCGCAGTGCCGGTTCGGGACCGAGCATGAGGATGACATCGCCGCCGGGTGTGCTGGCGCTCCACACGCCGACCGTCGGCCACACGATGGCGCGCGACCGTTCGGGGGTGAGGCGCACGTGCGGGCGGACCGTGGCGAAGTCGGTGAACTCCTCCGGGTCGATCTCGGCCAGCGGTTGCGCCTGCCACGCCTCGACCAGGTGCCGCACGCTGTTGCTGGCGGCGTCGCCGGCGTCGTTCCAGCCGGTGAAGGCCGCAATGACCACGGGACGCCGCAGCGTGGGGTGGGCCAACCAGCGGACGTGTTCCATCGGCGACCAAACTACCGCCCGCGCCGTGGCGCAACGACGAGCCGAAGCGCCTCGACCGGGGGATCGCGGTCCGCCACAAGGCACCCCTGCGAGGGGACCATGGTCCCTGACCCCTGCCGGTCGAGGGGCGCACCATGTCCGTATGAAGGTTGCGTCCACCCACACCTATGCGGCATCGCCCGAGGTGGTCTTCGAGGCGATGACATCGCCCGACGTCATGGTGGCCAAGTACCGCGCGCTGGGTCACCTCGACGTGAAGATCGTCGAACACACCGAACGCGCGGGCATCATCTCGATCCGGTCACGTCGCGGCGTGCCGATGGAGGTCCCGGGCTTCGCCCGCCGCTTCTTCGACTCGGTCAACATCGTCGACGAACACGACGAGTGGGATCCGCCCACCCCCGATGGCTCCCGTTGGGGCATCTGGCAGATCAGCGCCCGCGGTGTCCCGGTCACGACTGGAGGCCAGCTCCGGCTCGGCCCCACCGCCGATGGCATGGGCACGATCGTCGAGATGACCGGTGACGTCACCTGTCCGATGCCCATCGTGGGTGGCCGGATCGCCTCGTTCGTCGGCGACGACGTCGAGCGCACGCTGCACGCGGAGGAGTCGTTCCTCGACGGCTACTTCGCTGAACGATCGACCGACCCTCGGGCGGTTGCTCGCCTGCACGAGACCACGCACCTCCAGGCCAGCTGATTCGGAAGGTCGAGGTCGCCCGTCGCGATCAGAGTTGAGGGATGACCGTGTAGGCCGCGCCACCACCACTGGCGATGACGTCGTCGAGCCAGTTGCCTTCGTAGACGTCGTTGGGGCCCTGCATCAGGTCGTTGTCCTCGGCGCCTTCCGGCGTCGTGACCAGCGTCCAGGCCTGGCGCTTGTACGTCCAGTTGGCCGGGTACAGGCGGTGCGCCTCACGCCACCACGACACGGCGGCGTCGGGTGACACGGTGCGACGCAGATGCTCGCCGAGCTCGAAGCAGGCGGCCGCGCGGGCTTCGTCGTCGCCGCGTGGTTGCGAGCGGGCGATGACCTCGTCGGCCGACAGCACGAACTGCGAGTCGGCGCCCTTCGTGGCCCAGTCGACGATCGCGGCGCGGTAGTCGTCGCTGACGTCGGGGATGGCCTTCACCTCGCGGAACATGCGGTCCATGCGTTCGGGCAGACCTTCGGGGATGTCCATGTCGCGCAGCGGGCTGCGCTCGATGGAGGCACCCTCGGCGGGGCGGACGATGGTGCCGGTCTCGTCGATCCACACGGCCATCGGGATGTTGATGAAGCCGAACAGCTCGTCGGTGACGTGCATGGTGTCGATGAGCGACGGGTGCGTGGGCGACGCTGCGTCGATCCACTTGTAGGTGTGAGCCGGTTCCACGTCGAGGGCGACGGTGACGACCGTCAGGCCGAGCGGCTCGAGTTCAGCATGGAGCGCTTGCCACCCGGGCAAGCTGGTGCGACAGCCTCAATAACTGGCCCAGGCGACCAACAGCACCTTGCGGCCGTGGAGTGCGCTGAGCCTGAACGGGTTGCCGTCGCGGGTGAGCAGTTCGGGATCGGCGGCCGCAGTGGTGGCCAGCGCCCGTCCGCCCAGGGTGGCCGGGCCGACCGCCCAGGCGCCGTGCTCGGCGTCGTGCACGACCGGCATGCCCAGGCGCTGCGGCCGCGGCATCGATGTCGACGGTGCCGTCGGCACGCAGTGAGCCGGGTGCCGGCACGCAGATCTCGCCACGGCACAAACCTTCGGGCTTGGGAGCCCAGCCGGTGTGCTCGGCGAACTGATCGGGGGACACCCCGTCGAGCGTTGTGAGGATCATGAGCGCACCGTACCTCTACCGGCGACCGACGGCGTCCGCCAGGTCGTGCGGGCCGGACGCCGGGTAGCCCTTGGCGTCGCGAATGGCGGCGCCCCACGGCAGCAGGATGCCCAACAGCTCGTCCAGGTCGTCGCCGAGCGCGGCCATCGACCGGTCCATCTGCCGATCGGTTTCGTTCTCGATGTTCTCGCGCACCTGATGCCCGTGCGGCGTCAGGCCCTTGTCGTCGACCAGTCCCTCGGCCTTCAGTCGCTCGTGGGCGAGGTCGAACTGCGCCTCGGTCCAGGCGCGGGTGCGGCTGTAGCTGCGCATCGGAAGGCCCCAGTACAGCTCGCTCAGCAGACCGATCTCGGTGGCGTCGATGCCGAGGCCGATCCACGCAGCCGTGTGGCTGTCGCCGCGGTACTCGCGCAGCATGTCGCCGTAGCGGAAGATCGCACCGAGGTCGGTGTCGGGCATCGCCTGCGAGAGGACGCCGGCGTACAGCGGTCGACCCTCCGGCCGCAGCGGCGCGCACGCTCGGGCCAGCAGCTCGCGAGCGCGTCCCGCACCCTCCGGCGACTCGCCGAGGATGCGCACCAGCTGTGCGATCGCGCCGTCGTCGCGTGCCTGGCAGATGGTGGCCGCGTCGGTGAGCGTCCACCCGAAGGTCACCGACGGCACCACGGCCTCGGGGTTGAACACCGCGAATGCGGCGGCCACCAGTTCGCCCGGTACCTGGCCCATCAGCGAGCCGCGGCTCGTGAAGTACGCCGGGCCATCGGGCAACGCCACACCGTTCGCCTCGCCGCGACTGGGCGCGAAGCCGAGCGCGACGTAGTTCGCGTGGCATTCGGGCGAGAAGTACACCTGGCCGATGACGGGCTCGAGTGCGGCGGCGAGTGCTCGTGAAGGCTCCATGCGGCGACCCTATGCGGGTGTCGCGACGAGCGGTCGTGTCGTAGCGTGGGCGGGGTGAGTGCATCGATCGAGATCGCGTCCGAAGTCTCCGACGAACTGGTGCAGGCGTTCGCCCGCCTCATCCCCCAGTTGTCGAAGAGTTCGCCGCCGCCGAACGCCACGCAGCTGGGCGAGATGATCGCGAGCGATGCCAGCGACGTGCTGATCGCTCGACTGGACGGAGCGATCGTGGGCACGCTGACCCTGGTGACGTTCCGCATCCCCACCGGCGTGCGCGCCTGGATCGAGGACGTCGTCGTCGACGACTCGGCCCGCGGTCACGGTGTGGGTGACTCGCTCAACCGCTTCGCCCTCGAATTGGCCCGCCTGCGTGGCGCGAAGACCGTCGACCTCACGTCGCGCCCGTCGCGCGAAGCCGCCAACCGCCTGTACCAACGCATCGGCTTCGCACCCCGCGACACCAACGTGTATCGCTACACCCTCGAGACCTGAGTCGCTCCGACGGCGATCGTAGGTTCTGCGTGACGGTGCGGGGCCGGCCGTCGGCCGCAATCAGCCCGCACATATCGGCGTGAGAGCGTGAGCCGCAGGCCGCCCAGAACGGCAGATCTGGCGTCGCTACTTCTCGACCTCAGGGGATTCGGCGGCGTTCAGTGATGTCTCGCACGACCACGAGCGCGAAAACGACGAGCACGAACCCGATCAGTAGCAGTTGCACAGTGCCATCGAAGTCCCGTGCCGCGAGGACCAGGCCGAGAACCAGCCAAAGCCCGCGGGTGAAGACGACCTTCAGCGGTGCGGCGAGCGAACTCCACTGTCCGGCCTCGCGTCTGCCATCCCACATGAGGCGCATAGTGCCCGAAGTGGCTGCTGGTGTCCAGCACGCATAGCGGCAGGTGTGGGCGCTCGTTCTGGGCGGTCTGGTTCCCGGAAGCCGGGAGAATTCCCGCCCAGAAGCCGATTTGGGAAGAATCCCGCCCAGAAGCCGGCGCGTGCCGAGTGCCCGGTAGGGGCGCTCAACGCAAGGGGTTCTGAGCGCGCGTTGTATTCGGCGGCCTTCTAACAACGGGAGTAGACGAACGTGTATCGCCACACGCTCGAGGCCTGACCGACAACTCCTGAGTGAGCGGGTTGGTGTGGTGCAGGTTGGGCGCGTCATGGGCCTGTCGGTCGACCGGGAGCTACCTCGGGGTCACTGCCGGTGGCAGCGGTTGGGCGCGATTCGTCCCAACAATGGGACGAATCGCACACACGGGCGCGGAGTGACCCAGATTTGGGACGTTTCGCGCCCGGTGGCGCTGCGAGCACGGGGCGACAGGGGGTCGCCCGGGAAGTATCTTGCCCGGAATGCGACTTCTGGCCACCACCACGTGGGGGATCCCGCAGGGACTCCTCATCGCCATTGCCATCGTGCTGTCGGTCATCGCCCTGTGGGCGATCATCGACGCCATCACCCGACCCGCCGCCGCATTCGAGCAGGTGGGACAGACGAAGCCGATGTGGCTCGTGCTCCTCATCCTGACCGGCCTGATGTGCGGCCCGATCGGCACTGTGGTCGCGATCTACTACCTGGCCAGCGTGCGTCCGAAGCTCAAGTCGGCCGCCTGATCTCGGCGCGAGGATGCGACGGCTAGCGTCGTCGCATGGCCTCGTGGAACGAGTTCAGGACGCAGGCGCCCGAGTTGGCCGAGACCGTCGAGCGCCTGTTCAACGCCGGACGGCACAAGACGATGGCCACGGTGCGCGCCGACGGCGCGCCGCGGATCTCGGGTGTCGAGTGCGAGTTCGGTGAGGTGGATCTGACCTTCGGCTCCATGCCGGGTGCACGCAAGCTGGCCGACCTGCGACGCGACCCGCGCTGCGCGTTGCACAGCCCTCCCGTCGACCCCGTTGAGGGAAAGGAAGCCGAATGGCCGGGCGAGGCGAAGGTCTCCGGCCGGGCGCTCCCGACCGGCTCGGTCGCCGGTGAGGACGGTGCACCTCAGGGCGAGTCGTTCCGCGTCGAGGTGGACAGCGTGGTGCTCACCCACCTCGACGAGAAGGCCACCAAGCTGGTCGTCGAATGGTGGACACCCGACGCCGGCGTTCGCCGCGTCGAGCGACGACGACTGACGGGACTGTCAGCCGAGGGGGTCGGGCCAGGGCGAGTCGGACGGCGGGTCCTCGCCGGTCACACCGTCCACTGCCTCGCGCAACAGGTCGGCATGACCGGTGTGCCGGCCGTACTCCTCGACCAGGTCGAAGAGCAGACGCCGCAGGCTGGCGTGCTGGCCACCCCAGCCGAGGTGGGCGGCGTGGTCGAGCCCGCCGTCGGCGAGCGCTCGCTCGACGCTGGCCCGCGACCGGCGAACCGTCTCGGTCCACAGCGCGTAGAGCGCCTCAGGGGTGTCGTCGTCGGCGGACGTGAAGTCCCACTCGGGGTCGTCGGCCCACGGTGCCGACGCCCAGGGTTCCGATACCGGCTCGCCCCACAGCTTGCGGCTGAACATCTCGTCCTCGGCGCGGGCCAGATGCTTCAGCAACCGACCCAGCGACAGGCTCGACGACGGGAGCCGGTACGACAGGCCGGCCGCATCGAGGCCGCGGGCCTTCCAGGCGAACGTGGCGCGCAACCGTTCCAGCGAGCCGATGACGTGTTGCAGTTCGGTTCCCGCCAGCGGCGGTTCCCAGTGTTCGGGGACGTGCGACATGCGTCGACGTTACCCACGCGTCGACCGGGCGATGCCCAGCTCAGGACGCGGCGTCGATGTCGGCGGCGACCGAGCGCGCCAGGGTGGACAGTCGTCGCCGGTACACCGCGACCGACGGTTGATCGACCTTGAACCCCTTCGGGGACAGGTCGAGCAGTTCCACCCACTCGGCCCGACGAGCGGCCGGTGCACCTGTGCCGCGCAGGTGCGCGGTCAGGCCCTTGCGCAGGCGCTGCATGGGCCGGATGCCGACATCGGCGGCGTGTTCGTACTTGGCGTCGAGCAACTCCTGCGCGTGCGGCGAGGCGGCCATCCGCTCCCACAGGTCGCCGTCGAAGCGCTGCAGGAAGCCGTCGAGCTGATCGGCCAACGTTCCTGGCGCCTCGAGTGCCACGAGGGCGCGATCCACACACGCCTCCATCAGCGCCTCGAACGACGAAGCGAAGATGTCGCCCTTGTTCTGGAAGTACTGGTAGAGCGCCGGCCGGGACATCCCGGCGGCATCGGCGATGTTGGCCATCGAGGTTCCCGAGAAGCCGCGGGCCGAGAACTCGCCGATCGCAGCGCGGTGGATGGTGGCGATGCGCGAGCTCACGTCAACTCGCTCGGTCGCCGGTGTCATGGGAGAAGTTTGACACATTCGGGCGAATATGTCAGGGTGCGGTGTCTGACATTTCCAGGGGAATGTGTCAGGAGATCGACCACGTCACACGAGGAGCCCGCCATGACCCGTCTCGGCTACCAGATTCCCAACTTCACCTCTCCCGGCCTCTGCCGGGCCCAGCATCTTCGGCAACGTCGTCGAGCAGGCCAAGGCGGCCGAGGCCGCCGGCTTCGACCGCGTCTTCGTGATGGACCACTTCTACCAACTGCCCGGCCTCGGCGCCCCGGAAGAGCCGATGATCGAGTGCTACACGCTGCTGTCGGCGATCGCTCAGCACACGAAGACGGTCCGACTGTCGGCGCTCGTCACCGGCAACACCTACCGCAACCCGACGCTGCTGGCGAAGACGATCACCGCGCTCGACCACGTGTCCGACGGCCGCGCCACGCTCGGCATCGGTGCCGGCTGGTTCGAGCACGAGCACCAGTCGCTCGGCTACGAGTTCGGCACGTTCACCGACCGGTTCGAGAAGCTCGAGGAGGCGCTGCAGATCATCATCCCGATGCTGCGCGGCGAGCGGGTCACGTTCGCCGGCAAGTACTACTCAGGTCAACGACGCGGTCAACTCGCCGGCCCCGATCTCGCGCATCCCGGTGATGATCGGCGGCAGCGGTGAGAAGAAGACGCTGCGCATGGTCGCCCAGTACGCCGACGAGTCGAACCTGTCGAGCGGGCCCGATGGCCGACATCCCGCGCAAGCTCGAGGTGCTCGCCGAGCACTGTGACCGCCTGGGTCGCGACCGTTCCGAGATCAAGGTCACCAAGCTGCTGATGGTGTGCGTCGCGCCCACCATGGAGCAGGCCGAGGCCGATCTGCGTGCCATCGCCGCGGTCAAGGGCTTCAACGACGAGATCGTCGAGATGATGAAGCACATCCTCATCTACGGCGACCCCGACACCGTGGGCGAGAAGCTGCTCGAGGCCATGAACAGCGGCATCGACGGCATGACCATCAACCTCCCGGCCAACGGACACGACACCGACCGCATCGGCCTGCTCGGCCAGGTCGCATCGAAAGCCATCGCCGAAGCGAGCTGACCCGCGTCAGCCGAGCACCCCTCGGCTGCGCTGTTCGTCGTCCGGGCCCGGAGACGTGTTCGCTGCGGGCTGGTCCGTCATCGTGTGGAACCATGACGCGGTCCGATTTTCCCGGTCGGACCGATGGCGGGGGCCATCGAGACGACCACAGGGGGAACCGTGGCCCAACCCGACGTGATTCCGACCGACCCGACGACCATCGATGCCGCGTGGATGCACGACGCGCTGTCCGCGGCGGGTGTCGCGAACGGAGCTCGTGTCCTCGACGTGCAGTTCGGCGGGTACATCGGCACCGGCCAGATGGGTCGTAACGCTCGCTACTCGCTCACGTGGGACGACCCCACCGGCCGCCCGTCGTCGCTGGTGGGCAAGTTCCCCACCGACGACCCCACCGGTCGGGCCAGCGGCTTCGACAACGGGAACTACCGCACGGAGTGGACCTTCTACCAAGAGCTCGCCCACACCGTCGACGTGCGCGCCCCGAAGTGCCACGTCGCCCTGTTCGACGAGGAGCAGCAGAACTTCGTGCTCCTGATGGAGGACATGGCCGGCTCGGTCCAGGGCGACCAGATGCGTGGCCTCACGGTCGACGAGGCGCTGCTCGCGGTCGAACAGGCCGTCGCCTTCCACGCACCGCGCTGGGGCGACCCGGCACTGGCCGCGCTGATGACCCGCTCGGAGGACGAGACCGTCGCTCTGCTGCAGGCCATCTACGACGCCACCCACGAGGCCACCCTCGCCCGGCTGGGCCCGAACCTGCCGCAGAGTGTCATCGATCTCGTCCGCGAATTCGCGCCGAAGGTGGGCGCCTGGGTGCTGGCCAGCGAGGCCCCGCGCACGTTGCTGCACATGGACTTCCGGCCCGACAACTTCCTGTTCGGCACCACGCCCGATGCGCCGCCGCTGGCGATCGTCGACTGGCAGACCGTCACCGCCGGGCCGGGCACACACGACCTGGCCTACATGATCGGCGGCAGCTTCGAGCCCGACGAGCGGGCCAGGGTCGAGCGCGGCCTGGTCGAGCAGTACTGCACCCTCCTGGCCGCGAAGGGCATCGACTACCCGATCGAAGTGTGCTGGAACGACTACCGCATCAGCAGCCTGTGGGGCGTGGTGATGAGCGTCATCGCGACGATGCTCGCCGCGCAGACCGAGCGCGGCGACGTGATGCTGACGACCATGTTGCGCCGGCACGCGCTGCAGGCCATCGACCTCGACGCGCTCAGCCTGGTGAGCTGAACGGCAGCGTGGACGGCACCGTTCGCCGACGCCGGGCGATCGCCCTGCTGACGACCGGCGTGCTCGTCACCGCGCTCGCGTTCGGTTTCGGCCACAGGGGCGTGCACGCCGTGCGCGGCCTGGTGGTGCCCGGCGCCGGGCTCTACGACCACCGCCATCTGTTGCTCGGCATCGGGCTCACCGTCGCCGGCGTCGTCGCCACCGTCGCCTGGCTGCGCTGGGGCATGGACTGGACGGTGGCGGTGGTGCTGGTCGCCTCGATGATCGCTGTCGGCCGCGCTGGCCTACGACGACCACCCCACCCCCGCCGTCGGGCTGCAGGCCAACGCGATGGCGCACGAGTTCCCTCTCGTCGTGCTGGTGATGGGGGCGCTGTCGTGGGTGCGCATCGCCTGGCGGCGCACGCCGATCGGCCGGCGGCGAGCCAGTCGCGCCCGACCGAGCGTCGCGCCCGTGGACCGTGCCCGGGCGGCCGCGGTCGCCGCACTCGCCGGATCCGTCGTGGAGTACGACGGCGATGCGTTGGCGTTGCGTTGCCGACGAGTCGGCGTGGCCGCACGCGCCCGGTTCGGTGGCGACCCGCTGCGCATCGACCACGCGCACGCGCGCGCGGCGCTGTCACTCACCGGACGACTCGAGGACGCGGCCCTCGGTCGGTTCCGCGCCGACGCCGCATCGGCGCTGCTCGGTGTGCCGGCGAGCGAGCCCGGCTGGGTGCGTCTGCTGGACGGCACGCTCGCCGCGCTGGCGTTGCAGCGGGGTGGCGACAGCGGCGCGGGTGCGCGGTGGTCCGCCTCGCTCGAGGGTCCCTTCGCACTGCGGCGAGGCCATCGTCCATCCGCGTTCTGGACACCGATCGCGGTCCGTGGCCCTCGCGGCGCGACCTGGGAGCACGCCGCGGCCACCGGACTGGCCCGGTCGGCAGGCTGGCTGGTGACCGACGACGACTGGCAGGCCGTTCGCACGCGCACCCTGGCGGCCGCGGCCCGCGGCTCGGCGGTCGCCGACGACGAACGCCTCGTCGCCGCCGGGCGGATCTGGTTGCGTTTCGTCGCCGACCCGCAGGCGGCGCGGGTGATCGGCCGCGTCACCATCCACCGCGATCCCCTCGCGATCGCGCTCGATCAGTTCGCCACGTCGCTCGGCCCGTTGTCGCACATGTCCACTTCGTCCGACACGCCGGACGACAGCGAGGCACGCGAACCTCTCATCCACCCGACCAGGAGCACTGCATGACCGTCACCGACGAGCCGCAACAGACCGCAGCACCGTTCCTCCTGCCCGAGCACCCACCGCGCCTCGGCCCGGTCAGCCGTCGACTCCTGCTCCGACTCGCCGTCGCGCTGGCCATCGTGCAGGCGATCGGTGCGTGGCTGACGTTCGGTGTCGGACACCGATCGCGCCCGCGGCGCCGGGCTCTCGCTCGTCTTCCCCGGCGGCGGTTTCCTCTACGGGGCGCTTCCCGGTTTGTTCGTCGTCACGCTGGGGTTGCTGCTCGTCGCGCTCATCGTGTGGTGGGGGGCGAGTGCGCACTTCGCGATCCCGCTCGTGTGGCTCGCCAGCGTCGCCGGAGGTGCGCTGCTGGTCGACGGTCCGAAACTGTTCGTGGCCGACGACACCACGTGGTCGTGGACGATCGTGCCCGTGTACGTGGTGGCGGTCGGTTCGGTCGCCGTCGCGGTGGCCCGATTCGAGCGCCGCCATCGCAGCAAGGTCGCCAAGATTCCCGAGTTGAACGAGTACCTGCGCACCGCGGTGCCGCCCACCCCGATGTCCGTCCAGCGCGCCGCCGACGACATGGACGTCGAGTTGCTGCGCTGGGCCTACTCGATCGCCTTCCAGCCCGACGACGGACTCGTGGGCCTGGACTGGGGCGAGCAGATGCACAGCGGCACCCAGTCGCGCTACCAGCTGAACGCCCTGTGCTGGGCGCTCAGCGTGTACGCGGTGAACTTCGTGCCCAACGCGCCGGCGCAGGCCGAGGCGGCGCTGGTGAAGCTCATCGAGAAGCACACCGATCTGCGCGTGTGGGGCTACTGGCGGGCGCTCAACCTGCTCGGCAACTTCGACCCCAATCCCGACCCCATCGTGCGCGACAACATCATGTTCTCCGCGTTCCTCGGCGACGTGTTGAACATCTTCGAAGCGGCCACGGGCTCCACCCGGTTCGACGAGCCGGGCTCGCTGACCTTCGTGTGGAAGGACGGCCGGGTCTTCGAGTACGACCACCACACCATCGCCGCGACGGTGGCGAAGAACTTCGAGCGCAGCAAGCTCGGGTTCTTCCCCTGCGAGCCGGGCTGGTCGTTCACGGTCTGCAACATCATGGGTGCGCAGAGCCTGCGCGGTCACGACACGCTGCACCACACCGACGACTGGGAACGCGTGCGGCCGCGGTTCGCCGAGACGCTCGACAACGAGTACTACACACCCGACGGCTCGTACGCCCACATCCGTTCGAACCACGTCGGTCTGTCGTGGGACACGGGCGAGGTCCCCGGCGGTCACTACTTCGCCCAGGGCAGCAATCGCTTCGCCGACATCCTGCCCACGCACGCCGAGCGCGCGGCGGCGCTCGACCGGCGCAACGCGGCGAAGCTGGCGGGGTTGTCGGCGCTGGTCGTGGACGGCCGCCTGGAGATGGAGCTGCCGCTCGAGCTCGAGCGGCACCGTGCGGCCCGCTCCGCATTGGGCAAGTGGAACGGCGTCATCGGTGGGGCGAAGATGCTCGGCGACGAACGGTTGCACGCGGCGGCCATCGACGCATCCGCCCGTCAGTGCGCCACCGGTCTGCGGTGGCCGTCGAAGCCGCTCGAGGCCGCGGTGCCGGCCATCGGCGGCAACATGATCCTGCGCTGGTCGAACCCGGTCACCACGGCGCAGCTGAACGTGCGGGGATATCGAGCGCCCGTCGGCCCGGTGCTCGAATCGGCACCGTGGGACGACCTGTTGGTCGTGGAAGCCCGTTCGGCCGATGGCGCCCGGCTCGATCTGCGCGTCGAACCGCTCGACGCGCCGCTCGAACAGGTCGAGTTGTCGTTCCGCCAGTTGTCGCCCGGTGCGACCTACACCGTGAGTGGTGAGGGCGAGTCGACGACGATGGTCGCCGCGGCCGACGGCACCGCGACCGTGTACGTCACGGTGTCTGGCCCGACCGAACTGGCGGTGGTGCCGTCGTGATCGTCAACTGCAACGAACTGTGGACCCGCATGGTCCACGTCGTCTATCGCGTCACGTGCCGCCAGGTGCTGACGCCCCAGCCGCCGCCACTGCCGAAGAAGTGACGTACGGGGCGACGTTGGCGAGCGCTCGCGTGACGTAGTCGTCCTTCTCGCCGACCGGGGCGACGTAGTGCATGGCCTCCGCTGCGGCGTCGAGCCCCGCGGTGCGGGCGATCACCCATGCGGCCAGGTACTGCGCGGCCAGGCATCCGCCGGCGGTGGCGACGTTGCCCACCGCGTGGAACGGTTGGTCGAGCACGGCGACCCCGGCGTCGACCACCCACGGCTTGGTGGTGAGGTCGGTGCACGCGGGCACGCCGTCGAGCAGTCCGAGGCGAGCCAGTACCAGTGCACCCGAGCACTGCGCGCCGATGAGCTGCCGGTCGGGGTCGAACTGCAGCGCATCCATGATCTGTGGGTCGCGCACGACGTCGCGGGTATGGATGCCGCTGCCGACCAGCACCACGTCGGCCGCCGACGCATCGGCGAGCGTGGCCTGGCGGTGCAGCACGACGCCGTTCATCGACGTGACCGTCTCGGTGGGTGCGGCGATGGCGACCTGCCAACCGCGATCCTTCACCCGGTTGAGGATGCCGAGGGCGATCAGCGAGTCCAGCTCGTTGAACCCGTCGAACGTGACGATGGCGATGCGCATTGCGTCACGGTAGACGGGGAGGTTCGCCGACCAGGTGGGATTTGTCGACGCTTGTGCAGCGCCGACGAGCGTGATCGAGCCGGGTGCGAGGATCGAACTCGCCACCTCATGATTACAAGTCAAGTGCTCTACCAACTGAGCTAACCCGGCGTTCGCCGCGATTGTACCGAGGCGTGCCCAGGTCGCCCGTGGCTAGTGTCGAGCGATCATCGCTCCCGTGGTCACCCCCTGGCGCGCGCAGCAACTCGTGCTGGTCGACGCGGTCGTCGCCGCGTGTCGTGGCGCGGTTCCGCAGCCGCTGCCGTCGTGGTCGTTGGCCGACGTGCAGCGGGTCGGTCTGGCCACCGGGCTCACCGCGCTCGCGGGGCGGATGGGGTTGTTCGACGCTGCCGACGACGACGTGCGCGCCTACGTGGCCGAGCAGCAGACCGAGGTGGCCGCGCGTGCCGCCCGGTTCGTCGAGCTGACGCCCCGGATCCTCGCCGCGTTCGCCGCCGCCGACGTGCCCGTCGTGCCGGTGAAGGGTGCACTGCTCGGCGGCAGCGCCGGTGACGGTGCGGTGTGGACGCATCCGGACACCCGACCGATGAGCGACATCGACCTGCTCGTCGACCCGCGCCACCGCGCCCAGGCGGCCGCGGTGCTGGTGCGCGCCGGGTGCTCGCTCCACTCGACCGAGGGCCACGAGGACACGTTCCTCGCATGGGGCGACGGCAGCGTCGGCCGCACCGACGGCGAGTCGGCCGCACACAACGGTCGGATCGAGGTGCATCCCGGTTGGCAGGAGTTCCTGCACGGCTACACCGTGCACGGGTTCGACCCGTTCGAGCGAGCCGCACGACGGTCCGACGACCAGTGGCGGCTGGACGACGCCTCGTTCGCCACGCACGTCGTCGGTCACCTCGCGTCCACCGTCGTCCGCGCCGAGGTTCGTGCCGTGAACGTGCTCGACGTGTGGTTCCTCCACGAACGCGGCCTGGACTGGCACGCGGTCGGTGACTCGATGCGTGGGCTCGACCCGCGGCTCACCACTCCCGGGCTGTGGATGGTCGATCGTGTGGTGCCGGGCATCGTGCCGCCGGCGTTGCTCGAACGCGAGCTCGCCCGCCTCCGCGGCGCCGTCACCCTCGCCCTCACGCCGGCAGCGGCGGTCCTGCGCGATCCCACCCAACGCACCACCGGGCGCTGGCGTGCCGACTTCACCCAGGAACGTGTCGAGCGGATCGGGGTGCTGCGCCAACTGGTGCGATCGGCGCGGGGACGACTGCGGTGACTCGACCGTCGGTGCTGGCCGTCGTGATGCCACCGGTCACCGATCTGGGTCCCGACGACGCGGTGGACCGGTGGGCCGCGGTGCACCACACCTGCCGAGCACTCGTCGAGCGCGGCGACGTGACGCCGGAGGTGCACGGTCGCCACGCGACGACCCCGGCGACCGTCGAACGCGACGGCGTCACCTACCGCTTCCACACGTCCGACTCGGCACTCGCCGCAGCGGTGCGCGATCGGCACGCCGACGCCGTGCTGGTGCACGGACTGGGATGGTCGCGCCTGCTGCGCCGATTGCGGCGCGTCGGAGCGCCGATCCTGGTGCAGCACCACGGCGAGCGGGTGTTCACCGGCCGCGCCCGCTGGGGGCACCGACTCGTGCGCCGTCACATCGCGGGCTATCTGTTCACGGGTGTCGACGACGGTCAGGTGCGCCCGTGGATCGCAGCCGGCGTCATCGACGCGCATGCCCGCGTGTTCGAGGTGCTCGAGGCGGCACCGATGCTGCCCGACGACGACGGCGAGCCGGTCCACCTGAGCGGTGCGCCGGCCGTGCTGTGGGTCGGCCGACTGATCGAGGGCAAGGATCCGCTCACGGCGGTGGACGGGTTCCTCGCCGCCGACCTCCCCGAGGCGCACCTGCACCTGCTCGCCACCGATCGCACCCTCGAGGGTGCGGTCCGTGAGCGTGTCGCGGCCAGTGGCGAGCCCACGCCGCGTGTCCATCTCCACGACGCCGTCCCGCACGAACGGATCGGCGCGTGGTTCACGGCCGCCGACCTGTACCTGTCGACGAGCCATCGCGAGGCGGCCGGCTACTCGTTGCTCGAGGCCATGAGCAGGGGTTGTGTGCCCGTGGTCAGCGACATTCCACCGAACCACACCCTCGTCGGCGACGTCGGCGTGCGCTTCCCGGTCGGCGACAGCACTGCGCTGGCCGCGGCGTTGCGAGCGGCGACGGACATGCCGGGGGAACCGATCCTCCAGCGATCACGTAGTCTCCACACATGGGCGCGTGTCGCCGACCAGCTGGTCGACGCGATGCGCAACCTACGGGAATCACGGGAATGATCGAGTTGGAGGACGACGCACAGATGGCCACGGTGCTTTTCGCGCACTCCTACTTCCTGCAGCTGGATCCGAAGCAGCACGCGAAGATGAAGCCCTACCCTCCTTTGAACACGTTGCACGCCGCCACGGTGCTGCGCAACGACGCGGTCGATGTCGCTGTGTTCGACGCCATGCTCGCCGTGGATGAGTCGGAGTTCGCGATCAGCCTCGCGAAGCACCGTCCCGAGATCGTCGTGATGTTCGAGGACAACTTCAACTTCCTGTCGAAGATGTGCCTCACGCGCATGCGCGAGGCCGCGATCACGATGATCGGCATGGCCCGCCGCGCGGGCTGCCGAGTGATGGCGTGCGGCGCCGACGTGACCGACCACCCCGAGGTGTACCTCGAGGCCGGCGCCGAGGCGTGCCTGTTGGGCGAGGGCGAGCACACGATGCGCGAGGTCGTGCAGCGTTGGTTGGGGTCCGAGCCGCACCAGTCGCTGGCCGACATCCCCGGCATCGCCACCCACCATCAGGGCGAGGTGCACAACAACGGTCGCCGCCCCATCGAGCGCCACCCCGACGTGTTCGGCCACCCGTCGCGCGACCTCGTCGACATCGAGGCCTACCGCGCCGCCTGGCTGTCGCGCCACGAGCGGTTCTCGATGAACATCGTCTCCACACGCGGTTGCCCCTACTCGTGCAACTGGTGCGCGAAGCCCATCTGGGGCCAGCGCTACGCCATGCGCTCTGCGGTCGAGGTGGCCGACGAGGTGCTGCACCTGGCCGACCACTATCGGCCCGACCATCTGTGGTTCGCCGACGACATCTTCGGCCTGCGCAGCGACTGGCTGGCGAAGTTCGCCGATCGGCTGAACGAGGCCGGCACGCACGTGCCGTTCACGATGCAGAGTCGGTGCGACCTGATGAACGAGCAGGCCGTCGACGCGCTCGCCCGCTCCGGCTGCGAAGAGGTGTGGCTGGGCGCCGAGAGCGGCAGCCAGCGCATCCTCGATGCGATGGACAAGGAGATCACGGTCGAGCAGATCCGCGACGCTCGCCGTCGTCTCGGCGAGCACGGCATCCGTGCCTGCTTCTTCATCCAGTTCGGCTACCCGGGCGAGACGTGGGACGACATCGAGGCCACCGTGGCGATGATCACCGATGTGATGCCCGACGACATCGGCATCAGCGTCAGCTATCCGCTGCCCGGCACGCGCTTCCACGAGATGGTGAAGCTCGAACTCGACGAGCAGGCCAACTGGGCCACGTCGGGCGACCTGGCGATGATGTTCCACGGGACGTACCCCACCGAGATCTACCGCGAGCTGCACCTCAGCCTGCACGACCTGCACGATCTGAAGCGCCGCGAGGCCGGCCTGAGCCGCAACCCGCACCCGATGCTCGAGGCCGTGTCGCTCGCCGAGCACCAGGCACGCGTCGAGCAGCGCTGGGCCGACCTGCGGGTGCGCGAAGTCGCGGCCCGCAACCCGAACCCCACGCGGCTGCGCATCCCGGTCCTGTCCGAGTAGCTCGGACGGTCGAACGCTCGTGTTCGGCTAGAACAGGCCGATGGCCAACGACACACCCTGGTGGAAGGACGCGGTCGTCTACCAGATCTACCCGCGTTCGTTCATGGACTCGAACGGCGACGGCATCGGCGACCTGAACGGCATCACCGCGTCGCTCGACCACCTGCAGACGCTCGGCGTCGACGTGGTGTGGCTGAGCCCACACTTCGACAGCCCGAACGCCGACAACGGCTACGACATCCGCGACTACCGCCGGGTGATGACCGAGTTCGGCACGATGGACGACTTCGACCGCATGCTCGCGGCGATGACCGAGCGCGGCATTCGCCTGGTGCTCGATCTGGTCGTCAACCACAGCAGCGACGAGCACGAGTGGTTCGTGCAGAGCCGGTCGTCGCGCGACAACCCCTACCGCGACTACTACATCTGGCGCGACGGCAAGGACGGTGGGCCGCCCAACAACTACCCGGCCTTCTTCGGCGGCTCGGCGTGGGAGCACGACGCCGGCACCGACCAGTGGTACCTGCACTACTTCGCGGTGAAGCAACCCGACCTGAACTGGGAGCACGAGCCCGTGCGCCGCGAGGTCTACGACCTGATGAAGTTCTGGCTCGACAAGGGTGTGGCCGGGTTCCGCATGGACGTCATCCCGTTCATCTCCAAGCAGCCGGGACTGCCCGATCTGGTGGGCGACGAGCGGGCCCGCCCGCAGTACGTGTACGCCAACGGGCCCCGCGTCCACGAGTTCCTGCACGAGATGCACACCGAGGTGCTCGGGCCGTACGACGCGGTGTCCATCGGTGAGGCGTTCGGCGTCGAGGTCGCCGACATCCCGAAGTTCACCGACGTCGATCGCCAGGAGTTGTCGATGATCTTCCAGTTCGACCTCGTGCGCCTCGGCCATCCGCACTGGCGGCAGCAGTCGTTCACGTGGCCGCAGTTCAAGCGCATCGTCACCGAGATGGACGAGGTGGCCGGCTCGTCGGGGTGGAACACCAGCTTCCTCGCCAACCACGACAACCCGCGCATGGTCAGCCAGTTCGGCGACGACCGACCCGAGTGGCGCGAGGCGTCGGCGAAGGCATTGGCCACGTGGAACCTCACTCAGCGCGCCACCCCGTTCATCTACCAGGGCGACGAACTGGGGATGACGAACTTCCCGTTCACGTCGATCGACCAGTACGACGACGTGGAGGTGCGCGGCCTGTGGCGCGGTCTCGTCGAGACCGGCAAGGTGCCGGCCGAGGAGTTGCTCGAACACCTGGCGAAGACCAGCCGCGACCATTCGCGCACCCCGGTGCAGTGGACCGCCGACGCGCACGGCGGCTTCACCACCGGCACGCCGTGGTTGGCGGTGAACCCGAACCACACCGACATCAACGCTGCCGCGCAGCGCGACGATCCCGACTCGGTGTTCCACCACCATCGGCGCCTGATCGCCCTGCGCCGCGAGTATCCGGTGCTGGTGCACGGCGCGTATCGCGACCTCGACCCCGACCATCCCCACGTGTACGCGTACACGCGCACGCTCGGCGACGTCACCGCACTGGTGCTGCTGCACCTCGGCACCGAGACGCACGAGTACACCCTGCCCGAGGGCCTGGCCATCGGCTCGACCCTCATCGTCAACGGGCTCGAGCCGTCCGCCGGCGCGACCACCGTCACCCTCACCGGCTGGCACTCGTCGGTCCATCTCGTGGCCTGACCAGCACCGCAGTACTGTGCGCCGCATGAGGGTGCACGGACCGGAACGGTTGGCGGGGCAGGGGTTGAACTCACAGCAGGCCGAGTCGGGTGACCGCGCCATCGCGGTGCTGCTCACCGACCCGGTGGTGGGCGAACAGGTCGACCTGGTGCTCACATGGCGCGGCGACGATGCAGCGACCGGCGCGTACGAGGTGTGGTCGTCGCGCGGCATGGTGCGCTTCCAGCGGCTCGTCGACGACGCGGGTGCACTGCACTTCGACGTGCTCGAGGTCGCCGGCGAGAACCCGATCGAACGTCAGGACCCGCTCGCGTTGAACACCATGGCACTCGAGCGGGCGGCGAGCACCGCGTCGGGGTTCGCAGCCGACGACCCCGCCACCCGCTTCATCGCCCCACAGCAGCAGACCTACCCGTTCGGGTACGAGCGCGCCGCCCAGCTGTTCGACTCGCCGAACGCGCCCGATCTCGCCGTGTCGCCCCGCGACTGGTGCTCGGGCAGCCAGCCCGGCACCCACGGGGCATTGCACGTCCGGCAGGCCCGCGCCCCGTTGTGGTTCAGTGGCCCCGGCGTGCGCGTCGGTCGTCACGACCTGGCCGCTCGCGCGGTGGACATCGCACCCACCTGCCTGGCCGCGCTCGGCTTCCCGACGATCGACGGCGTCGACGCCTCGGGGACCCCGTCCTCCGAGGTCTACCTGGCCCGCCAGGACGGTCGACCGCTCGACGAGGTGCTGCAACCCGGTGGTACCCGCCCGACTCGCCTCTACGTGTTCCTGATGGACGGGATGCACCAGACCGAGCTCGAGCATCGCCTCGACGCCGAGCCACACGCCCTACCGAACCTGCGCCGCCTTCGCGACCGGGCCGCCGTGCTCGCCGGTGGTTCGATGGTGAACTTCCCGTCCATCACGTGGCCCAGCCACACCGCCATCGTCACCGGCACCTGGTGCGGTCACCACGGCGTGGTCAACCCCACCTACTACCTGCGCGAGTCCCGCGAGACCGTGTCGCCGCAGGGCCTGCAGGTGGGCACCGAACGCTTCGCCAGTACCGCGGTCGAGAGCCTCCACGAGGCGTTCCATCGCGTCGACGCCGACGCGCTGACCGTCGCCATCCACGCCCCGTTCGGCCGTTCGGCCAAGCACGCGGTGCTGGAGGGTCGCAACCTCTGCGATCGCATCCGCGTCAAGGAGCTCACCATCGAGTTCGCCGGTGACATGAACCCGCGATGGGCCGACGAGCACCCCGCCGTCGCCAGCGAATCGCTGCTCGACACGCGTGGCCTCGCCCAGGTGATCGAGCTGCTGCAGCGCGACGACCTCCCCGCTCCGGCGTTCGTGTACCACGAGCTCGCCGTCACCGACGGCGCCGGCCACGAGTACGGCCCGCACGACCCCGGACTGGTCGACGCGCTGATCGAGACCGATCGACGCATCGGCCACGTGCTGGCCGAACTCGACCGTCAGGGGTTGTTCGAGGACACGCTCTTCGTCGTCTCCGCCGATCACGGCATGGCACCCCAGGACGTGTCGCTGCACGCCAACCCCGCCGCCCATGTCATCGAAGCCGGCTTCGAGGCCGTCGTCGCCGAGCCGATGATCTGGCTGCGCGACGTCGCGGTCACCGTCGAACGCAAGCCCGACAACCGAACGGGTCGCGTCACCGTGCTCGACAACGACGCCGACGTCACCGGCGAGCATCCCCCGGTCGAGGGTGCCGAGGTCACGGTGGTCGCGCACGTGCCCGGTCGCGCCGCCCGCGAACTGGCGCGCGGCCGTACCGACGCGAACGGTCTGTACGGCTTTGCGACCCCCAGCGATCTGGCGGCCGATCAGGTGGCGATCAGCGTGCACGCCCCCGGTTTCAACGCCCGGCATCTGCGCCTCGACGGTGCGGCACTCGGACTGGACCTGAGGGCCCACCTCTACGCCTGACCGGCGCACCCGACCGGCCGACCGCCGCGTCAGGCGGCGCGGATGGTGGGTGGGCCGGTGGTGGTGATGTGGCCGCCGGGTCGGATGACGGTGAGGGTGCGGTCGGCGGCGAGGTGGAGTTGCCAGCCGCCTTCGTGGACGAGGTGGTGGTGCCGGCTGCACAGCGGAAGCAGATTGTCGATGTCGGTCGAACCCTGTTGTAGCCCGAACCAGGAGACGTGGTGGGCTTGGGTGTGCTCGAACGGGACGTCGCACAGCGCGCACGTCCGGTAGAGCACCCGCAGGGCGCGTCGTTGGGCCCGGTTGGCCAACCGGGTCTCTCGGCCGAGGAACAGTCGCACCCCGTCCGCACCGACGACGACGGGGGTGACGGTGCCCAGGCATGCCCAGCGGCGGACGGTCTCGATGGGGAGTCCGAATCGGCCGAGGCCGGCGTCGAGGACGGTGTGTTCGTGTCGTTGCCGCCGTCGAGAGTGTCGTCTCGTCGATGAGCACCGTCACGTCGGGTAGGCCGGAGGTGCCCTTGCCCTCGGACAGCGCGAGCAGGGCGAGCGCGGCGAGGTGTTCTTGTCGTTCGATCGGATCAGTGGGTGTGTCGTCGGGGGTCTGTGCCGTGGAACAGGGTGTCGATGGCGTTGCGGATGCGGCCGTCGAGTTCGGTGCCGCGGACGGGGTCGTAACGGCCGGCGAAGTTCCACATCCCATCGGCCCCGGTCCAGGACCGGAACCGGGACGTTGGCGCGTTGGCGGGCGAGTTGGTCGAGGCCGTCGTCGTGGCGGGCGCGGCCGATGATCCGCTCGATGGTCTCCCGGTACTGGCGTTCGGTCGCGTTCGCTGCCGCGGCGGCGATTGCGTCGCCGTGTTCGGACACCTTGGCCATTTCGTCCGGCGTCAACCCGTTGGTCGCCTTCGCGAACGTGTCGACCCGGTCGCCGGTGGTGTCACCGTTCGCCAACGCGTCGGCCAACTGCGGCACGTCGTCACAGGCCTTCTTGCGTTGGCGGACCTTGGTCGACTTGTTCAGCGTCGTCTTCGATGCCTTGGCGACCTCGTCCTCGGGGAACACCGACGGCTGTGCGGCGGCGATCTCGTCGAGTCGGGCGACGATCTGCAGTTCGCGTGTGTCGAGTGCGCTGCGGATGACGCGGATGTGGTCGAGTTCGGCGCGGCACGCGGCGAGATCGGTGAGCGGTCTGCCGCCGATGAGCGCCCGGAGCCCGCTCGAGATCCATGCCCCCATCATGAACAAGGGGTGTGACAGGGTTCGGAACCACGTCGCGGACCGAGGAGGGACGCAGGGTCGTGCGGGAGGAGCGGTAGCCGAGCTTGCGAGGCGTGCGACGACGCACGAGCCCGGAGTCCCTCCGGTGCACGCGCCGGGTGCGACGACGCGGGCGTGAATTGGCGCGTGATAGCAACGTGACGTGACGAGCACATCGAACCCCACCCCGAACGCCAACCCGTTCCAGGATCTCGACGCCTACATCGCGCTGCCCCGCCTCGGCGGCCTGGCACTCAGCCCCGACGGTCGCCGGCTGGTGACGTCGGTCTCCGTCATCGGGGCCGACCGCGTGGGGTCCACGAGTGCGCTGTGGGAGATCGATCCCGCGGGCGCCCGCCCGCCGGTGCGGCTGACACGCAGCGCCAAGGGCGAGTCGTCGGCCACGTTCCTTCCCGACGGGTCGATGCTGTTCGTGTCCGGTCGCCCCGACCCCGACGCCACCGACGACGCGCCGCCGGCGCTGTGGCTGCTCACCGCGGGTGGCGGTGAGGCTCGCGTGGTGGCCAATCGGCCGAGCGGCGTGGGAGTCGTCACCGTGGCCGTCGACAGCGGTCGCGTGCTGATGGTCTCGGGCACCATGCCCTCGGCGGTCACCGAGGCCGACGACGCGGCCCGGCGCAAGGACCGCAAGGAGCGCAAGGTCTCGGCGATCCTGCACGAGGGCTATCCCATCCGCTACTGGGACCACGACCTCGGCCCCGACGAGATCCGTCTGTTCGTCGGCGACGTGCCGCCAGCGCCGTCGAGCGTGACGGTGCCGCCGGCGAAGGCCGACCAGCCCAAGGACGACGTCGACACCGCACCGGTGCCGACCCCAGGTCGGATGGAACTGCGCGACCTCACCCCGCGCCCGGGTCGTGCCCTCGACGACACCGAGATCGCGATCAGCCCCGACGGCTCGTTGGTCGCCGCGAACTGGTTCGTCGACGAGACGTTCGGCCGGCGTCAGGCGCTCGCGCTCATCGAGGTCGCCGGAGGTGAGCCTCGACTCGTCCTCGACGACGTGGACGCCGAGTACTCGTCACCGAGCTTCTCGCCCGACGGCACCAAGGTGTCGTTGGTCGTGCAACGCCGATCCACCGCATCGACGCCGCCCGACCAGTGGATCGCGGTGCTCGACATCGCCAGCGGTGCCCTCATCGATGTCGCCAAGGACTGGGATCGTTGGCCGGGCCGCTGCGTCTGGACGCCTGACGGCACCGCGCTCGTGACGGTCGCCGACTCCGACGGTGCCGCGCCCGTGTTCCGCATCGAGGTCGCGGGCGGTGCGGTCACCCGTCTCACCGGCGACCATGGCGCCTACTCCGACGTGGTGGTGTCACCCGACGGTGCGTTCGTCTATGCGCTGCGTTCGGCGATCGATGCCGCACCGGCGCCGGTGCGCATCGACGCTCGTGCCGCCGACCAGCAGCCGACGCTGCTTCCCTCGCCCATCGAGGCAACGGCGTTGCCCGGCCGGTTGGAGGAGGTCACCGCGACCGCCGCCGACGGCACGCCGCTGCGCGCCTGGCTGGCACTCCCCGAGGGCGCGAGCGCCGCGGCACCGGCGCCGCTGCTGCTGTGGATCCACGGCGGGCCGCTCGGCTCGTGGAACGCGTGGTCGTGGCGGTGGAACCCGTGGCTGGCGGTCGCCCAGGGCTATGCGGTGGTGCTGCCCGATCCGGGTCTGTCCACCGGCTACGGGCAGCACATGATCCAGCGCGGCTGGGGTCGCTGGGGAGCCGAGCCGTACACCGACCTGCTCACCATCACCGACGCCACCGAAGCGCGCGCCGACATCGACCAGACCAAGGTCGCGGCGATGGGCGGCTCGTTCGGTGGGTACATGGCCAACTGGATCGCCGGCCACACCGATCGCTTCGCCGGCATCGTCACCCACGCCAGCCTGTGGGCGCTCGACCAGTTCGGTCCGACCACCGACGCCGCCTACTTCTGGGCGCGCGAGATGACCGCCGAGATGGCGTGGGAGAACTCGCCCCACCGGTTCGTCGATCAGATCAGCACGCCGATGCTGGTGGTGCACGGCGACAAGGACTACCGCGTGCCCATCGGCGAGGGACTGCGGCTGTGGGCCGAGCTCGCCCAGCGCGCCGCGGCGACCGGCGAGATGCCGCACAAGTTCCTGTACTTCCCGGACGAGAACCACTGGGTCCTCACGCCGCAGCACGCCAAGGTCTGGTACTCGACGGTGTTCGCGTTCTTGGACCACACGGTCCACGGCAAGGACTGGCAGGTCCCGGCCATCCTGCGCTGATCAGCCGGCGAGGACGGCGTCCATCTGGCCCATCGCGGCCTTCAGGCCCTCTTCCATGCCCATCTGGATCATCTGCTCGAGCTCTTCGGCCGACGGGAACACGCTCGTGATCGTGACGCGCGTCCCTCCGCCGTCGCGGTCGACGAGCTCGACGCGGATGATCGTGACCGGCATCTCGGGCTTGGGGACGCCCTGGTCGTCGGCGAAGCCGTCGTTGACCACGAGCAGTCGGGGTGCCTGCACGTCGACGACGTGCCACCAACCGTGGAACTGCTCGCCCTCAGGGCTGGTCATGAAGTAGGTGACCGACCCGCCGGTCGACAGGTCGTGCTGCCCGAACGTCGCCGGGAACATGGGCGGCCCCCACCACCGCTCGAGCTGGCGCGGGTCGGCCCACAGCTGCCACACCCGTTCGACAGCGGCGTCGAACTCGGCGGTGACGGTCATGGTGAGGGCGGCGAGGTCCTTCTGGACGTCCAACACGGTCATCGGGGTACTCCTGTTGCTTCGGGGTCTTCGGGGTGGAATTCGGGGTTGGGCTCGAGCGTCGGGCTCGGCCAGCAGGTCGGTCATCCGATCGATGCGGCCACGCCACAGCGCCTCGTACTCGTCGAGCAGCTGCATGGCCCGGCGCACGGTGTCGATCTGCGCCTGCACGATCTGTTCCCGGCCGCGGCGGGTCTTGGACACGAGGCCGGCGTGCTCGAGCACCGCGACGTGCTTCTGCACCGCGGTGAGGCTGATCGGGTAGTGGCGGCCGAGTTCGGACACCGAGGCGGCGCCGACGAGCACGCGATGCACGATGTCGCGTCGGGTGCCGTCGGCGAGGGCGTGGAACACGCGGTCGGCGGCGTCGGGGTCCAGATGATCTACAACCATTCGGTTGTAGATTAGCGAGATGCGCCGACCGGCGCAAGCCTCACTGCATCGAGCGGTGTGCCGCAGTCAGATCGGCGACGTCGCGCATGATCTTGGCCAACTGGAAGTCCTTCGGTGTGTAGACCGCACTCACGCCGGCGTCGGCGAGCCGGGCCCGGTCGCTCTCGGGGATGATGCCGCCGACGATGACCGGGGTGTCCAGACCCTCGGCGCGCAGCATGTCGACGATCGCCGGCACCAGTTCGAGGTGCGAGCCGCTGAGGATGGACAGGCCGATCACGTCGGGGTCCTCGTCGCGGGCGGAGGCGACGATCTGTTCGGGCGTCAGGCGGATGCCGCTGTACACGACCTCCATGCCCGCGTCGCGAGCGGCGACGGCGATCTGCTCGGCACCGTTGCTGTGCCCGTCGAGACCCGGCTTGGCCACCAGGAAACGAGGCGGACCGCCGGCCATGGACTTCACGTACTCGGCCACGGCGGCCAGCTCGCCGACGCGACGGCCGACCGCTGCGTTCACGCCGGTCGGGGCGCGGAACTCGCCGAACACCTCGCGCAGGCACGCCGACCATTCGCCCGTCGTGCCACCGGCCTTCGCCAGCGCGATGGACGGCTCCATGATGTTGCCGCCGCCCACCGCCGCATCGTGCAGTGCGGCGAGTGCCGCGTCGACGGCGACCTGGTCGCGATCGCGTCGCCACTCGTCGACCTCGGCGATCAGCTCGTGCTCGACGGCAGGGTCGACGGTGAGGATGTTGCCCGGCGAATCCAGCGGCGACGGCTCGCTCTCGGTGAACGCGTTCACGCCCACCACCGTCTGGTCGCCGGCCTCGATGCGCCGAGTGCGCTCGGCCATGCTGCGCACGAGGCGACCCTTCAGCTCGTCGACCGCGGCGAACGCGCCGCCCAGCTCGAGCACGTCCTGCAGTTCGGCCCAGGCCGCGTCGCGCAGCTCGGCGGTCTTCGCCTCGATGACGGTGCTGCCGTCGAACAGGTCGCCGTACTCCAGCAGGTCGGTCTCGAATGCGAGCACCTGCTGCATGCGCAGCGCCCACTGCTGGTCCCACGGTCGAGGCAGCCCGAGCGCCTCGTTCCACGCCGGCAGCTGCACACTGCGCGCCCGAGCGTTCTTGGAGAGCGTCACGGCGAGCATCTCGAGCACGATGCGCTGCACGTTGTTCTCGGGCTGGGCCTCGGTGAGGCCGAGGCTGTTCACCTGCACGCCGTAGCGGAAGCGCCGGGCCTTGGCATCGGTGACGCCGTAGCGCTCGAGTCCGATGCGGTCCCACAGCTCGGTGAAGGCACGGAGCTTGCAGATCTCTTCCACGAAGCGGATGCCGGCGTTGACGAAGAAGCTGATCGCGCCGAACACCTGGGTGAACTGCTCGGGCGGCACCTGACCGCTGTCGCGCACGGCGTCGAGCACGTCGATCGCGGTGGCCAGCGAGAAGGCGATCTCCTGCACGGGCGTCGCGCCGGCCTCCTGCAGGTGGTAGCTGCAGACGTTCATCGCGTTCCACTTCGGCGCATGGTGCGCGCACCACGCCACCATGTCGACGATCAAGCGCTTCGACGGCTCGGGCGGGAAGATGTACGTGCCGCGGGACAGGTACTCCTTGACGATGTCGTTCTGGGTGGTGCCGCGCAGCGCGGTGGACTCGACGCCCTGCTCCTCGGCGTTGGCGACGTACAGCGCGAGCAACCAGGCGGCCGTGGCGTTGATGGTCATCGAGGTGTTCATCTGCCCGGGCGGGATGTGATCGAGCAGGGTGCGCATGTGTCCGAGGTGCACCACCGGCACACCCACCTTGCCGACCTCGCCGCGTGCGAGCACGTGGTCGGGGTCGTACCCCGTCTGCGTCGGCAGGTCGAAGGCGATCGACAGACCGGTCTGCCCCTTGGCCAGGTTGGTGCGATACAGCTCGTTCGAGGCCCGGGCCGACGAATGGCCCGAGTACGTGCGCATCAACCAGGGTTCGTCGCGAGTGGTCATGGAAGCAGAGTGTTACCGCTCGGTAGCCGTGCACGCCACTCCCGGAGGTCGTGGCGAGATTTCTTTCAAGAATCTCTCAAGTCCGGTGACGGGCCGTCCGATACCTCTTGCACAACCGGGCGGCGGAAACCCCTCGGGAGCACCATCGGGTCGTCGGAATGGAGTGCCGGCGACCGCGATGGTGCTTCTCGTTTTTCCGGCACGTGGTCAGGCCGGACGCACGGCTTCGGCCAAGAGGGCCAGGTAGTCGGGCCGCGGCACCTCGATCGCGCCGAGCGAGGCCAGGTGCTCGGTGCACCACTGCACGTCGAGCAGCGTCGCCCCCTGCTCGCGCAGGATCTCGACCAGCGCGACGAGCGCCACCTTCGACGCGTCGGTGACGGTGTGGAACATCGACTCGCCGGCGAACAACCCCTCCACCTTCACCCCGTACAACCCGCCGACCAGCTCGTCGTCGAGCCAGGTCTCGACGCTGTGCGCCCAACCCAGGTGGTGCAAGCGTGCGTAGGCGCGCACGAACTCCTCGGTGATCCAGCCGTGCGGTCGGCGTGGGTCGCCGCAGCGCCGCATCACGGTCTCGAACGAGGTGTCGACGCGGATCTCGAACCGGGCGCAGCTCTTGCGCAACGACCGGGTGAGCCGCAGGCCGTCGAGCGGGATGACGCCACGCGGATCGGGCGACCACCAGCCCAGGCGTCGCCGCCCGAGGGGCATGGGGAACAGGCCGCCGCGATAGGCGGCCAGCAGCGTGCCCGGCTCCAGGTCGGCACCCACGGCCACCAGACCGTGCTCGTCGGCACGGTCGGGGGAGGGGAGCAGCCAGTGCGTGGCCGGCGGTTCGACGGGCATCGCCGTCAGTCTCGCGGGCCGAGGGCGATCAGTACGTGTAGAAGCCGCGCTTGGTCTTGCGGCCCAGCTGGCCGGCGGCGACCATACGACGCAGCGTGGGCACCGCGGCGTAGTTCGGGTCGGCGAACTCGGCGTACAGCGCGTCGAGGATGGCGAGCGAGGTGTCCAGGCCCACCAGGTCGAGCAGCGCGAACGGACCCATGGGGAAGTTGCAGCCGCCCTTCATGGCGGTGTCGATGGACTCCATCGACGCGGTGCCGACCTCCCACATGCGCACGGCGTTGTTCAGGTACGGGAACAGCAGCGCGTTGACGATGAAGCCGGCGCGGTCCTTGACCTCGACGCCGTCCTTGCCGCACGCGGCGGCGAACGCGAGGGCCGTCGCGATGGTGTCGTCGCTGGCGGTGATCGGCCGCACGACCTCGACGAGCTTCATCATCGGGGCGGGGTTGAAGAAGTGGATGCCGACGACCTTGTCGGGGCGCTGCGTGACCATGGCCATCTCGACCACCGGCAGCGTGCTGGTGTTGGTGGCCAGGATGGCCCCCGGCTTGACGATCTGCTCGAGCTCGGCGAAGAGCGCCTTCTTCACGGCGAGGTCCTCGACGACCGACTCGATGACCAGGTCGCAGTCGGCGACGTCGCCGAGGTGGTCGGTGGCGAGGATGCGGCCGAGCACCGCGGCACGCTCGTCCTCGGTGGACTTGCCGCGCTCGATCGCCTTGGCGAAGCCCTTGTCGATGCTCGCCACCATCGCCTCGGCCGAGGCCTTGCTACGTGACCGCACGACCACGTCGTACCCGGCCCGCGCCGCCACTTCGGCCAGGCCGGAGCCCATGATGCCGGAACCGAGGATGCCCACCTTCTTGATCTCACTCATGAGCCGACACAGTAGCTACTCACCGGTAACTTCGACGAAGCGAGTACCGTCGACCGCATGACCACCGGCGACCCCATCGACGTCCGCGCGGCCCTGCAGTTCTTCATGGAGGTCGACAAGCTGAAGGGCGTCGAGCGCCGCAACTGGCTCGCCGACGGCTCGCGTCGCGAGAACACCGCCGAGCACTCCTGGCACCTCGGCATCGCGGCGATGGTGTTCGCCGGGTTCGCCACCGAGCCGGTCGACCTGGGTCGGGCGGTGTGCATGGCGCTCGTCCACGACATCGTCGAGATCGACGCCGGCGACACGTTCGCGTACGACACCTCCGAGCTCGCCGACACGAAGCGGGCCCGTGAGGAGGCCGCGGCCGACCGCCTGTTCGGCATCCTGCCCGCCGAGATGGGCGAGCAGTTCCGCGAGATGTGGGAGGAGTACGAGCGCGGCGACACGCCCGAGGCCCGGTACGTGATGGCCGTCGATCGCATGGCCCCCATGTTCCTGAACATGGCCGAGGGCGGCAGCGCCTGGCGCGAGTACGGCATCACCCGTTCGCGGGTCATCGCCCGCAACGGCGTGCACATCGAGCCCGCCCTTCCCGACGTGTGGGCCGAGGCGCTGGCACGCCTCGACGCCGCTGCCGCCTCGGGCACGGTCGACCCGGCCTGATCCATGGCGTTCCGCAGAACCCCGAAGTACGTCGTCGACTGGACGCCGCGCGGGTACGTGTTCAACATCCAGGAGGAGGAGCTCGACCTGGTGGTGCGGCTGTTCGCCGAGCTGCGTGCCCTGGTGTTGAGCGACGATCCGCAGCACGCGCCGCTGATGCGCCGCCTGTTCCCGCCCGCGTACCACCTGTCCGACGATGCCGAAGCCGAGTCCGAGTACCAGCGGTTGATGCGCGAAGAGCTGGTGGCCTCGCGGCTCGAGAGCCTCGGCGCAGTCGAGAAGGCGATGTCGGTGGGCGCGCCACTCGACGACGCGGCGATGGAGGGCTTCGTCCGATCGCTGAACTCCGTGCGCCTGGTGCTCGGCACGCTGCTCGACGTCGGTGAGGCGCACGACCCCACCGCGGTCCGCGACGACGACCCGATGGTGGGCGAACACCACCTCTACACGTTCTTGAGTTGGCTCCTCGAGTGTGCCGTCGACGCGATCAATCGCTCGGGCACATCACGCAGCTGATGACCCCGGGGCCGGTGAGCGCCCCCATGCTGGGCCCGATGCGGAAGCGCACGACCTCGAGCACCGATGCGGCGGCCTCGACAGCGCCCTCCAGCGCGTCGGCCAACGGCGCGCTGGCTGCGTCGCTGTGCCCGATGGCGACACGCAGCTGACCGCCCCACGCGACGGCTCGCGCCGACATGTCGTTGATCGCGTCGACCGCGGTGCCGAACTCGCCGAGGTGCTCGGCGCCACCCTCGCGGATGCGCACCAGGTCGAACCCGGGCTCGACCAGCGCGGGGCGCGGCAGCAGCAACAGGTGGCCCAGCGTGGCGGCGGCGCGCTCGGCCGCGGCCACCGCCTGGTCGAGCGTCGCCCCGTCGGCGACCGCCTCGGCGGCCTTCCAGACCGCGCAGCCCACCGCGAAGCCCGCACTGACCGTGTCGACGACACGGACCGGGATGGGCGTCGAGTGGGCAGCCAACCGTGCTGCCTTCAGCGCACCGGCGACCGTGGACGCGACGTGGACGGAGAGGATCTCGGTGCACCCGCGTTCGATGAGATCCTCGTACGCCGCCGCGAACTGTCCGGGGTCGGGGTCGGTGGTGACGATCGTCGGCTGGTGGCCGTCGGCGTAGTGCGCCCAGAACGTGTCGGGGTCCAGATCCACGCCGTCGAGTCGGTCGAGCTCATCGATCGTGACGATCAGCGGCACCACCTCGATGCCCCAGCGGGCGACGAGGTCGGGCGGGAGCTGAGCGCTCGAGTCGGTGCAGATGCCGATCACTTCGGCGACCGTAACCAACACACATGCGGATCATGTGACGATCCGGCGTCGATCTGGAAGAACCGCCGACATCGTCAGCTTTGTCGGATTTGTCCGAGTTCGGCCAACCAGGCCGGCATGCGCACCGGACGACCCTCGGCGTTCACGCACCCGTGCACCGTCACCGCCGTGGCCCGCACCTCGTCGTCGACGGTGAGCAGATACGCCATCTGGAACGTCGCCCGCGTCGCCGCGCCCAGGCACAGATGCACGGTCACCTCGTCGTCGAACCGCAGCGGCTGCCGGTACTGGACGAACGCCTCGAGCACCGCATAGTCGACGCCGTCCTTGCGCAGTTCGGTGTACGGGTGGCCGAGGGCGCGCAGGTACTCGACGCGCGCTTCCTCCAGATACGGCAGGTAGCGGCTGTGGTGCACGATGCCCATCGCGTCGGTCTCGGCGAACCGCACCCGCAGTCGATGGTGGTACGGGTAGTCGTCGGCGACGAGGCCGGGTTCCAGTTCGAGGCGCACCCGGGCACCGTACCGCCCAGGCTTCGCGCGATACGGCGTGCGGAATCCGGAGCGCTGCTGATAGTGTGCTCACGCTCTCAACCGGAGTCGTCCAATGCCCCCATCGTCTAGTGGCCTAGGACACCACCCTTTCAAGGTGGCGGCACGGGTTCGAATCCCGTTGGGGGTGCAAGGCCATACTGGTCACACAGAATGGTCCCGTGGTGAAGTGGAGTTCACGCCGGCCTGTCAAGCCGGAGGTCGCGGGTTCGAACCCCGTCGGGACCGCTCGAGCGAAAGCTCGAAAGCGGAAAGTCAAACAGCCGGAGCCATAGCCCTGCGAAGGCACCGTGCTCGGTCTTTCAGCACGGTCGAGTAGCTCAGTCGGCAGAGCATACGCCTGAAAAGCGTAGGGTCACCGGATCGACGCCGGTCTCGACCACAGCAAGCCCCCGCAAGGGGGTTTGTTCGTTTTTCGGGTTCCGGACGCGGCGCCCGACGGTCGTGGGATTGGTCGTACGACCGCGTTGAGCGGGAGTTTTCCGAAGGTTTTCCGAACCTCGCGACAGCAGAGTGCCCGTGCGCACCCACCGTCGGACGAAGTCCCACACGGAGCGGATGTGGATCTCCCGTCATGTTTGCCTCTGGTGTCCGACGGTGCGGTGTGCCAACCTCCTCTTGAACGCGCGGCGACCGGCCGCCCCTGGGGAAAGGAGGAGCCGCTGTATGGGCTTCACGGACAAGATCAAGGGCCTCATCGGGGGAAACAAGGAGGCCGTCAAGGACGGCGTCGACAAGGCCGCAGACGTGGTCGAGTCGAAGACGCCGGACTCGGTCGACGCCCAGGTGGAGAAAGGCGCTGACGCCCTGAAGGACGTCGTCGACAAGATCGACTGATCGCCTACGAAGCAACGACGAGCACCCCGGCAGCCACAGGCGCCGGGGTGCTCTCGCGTCCGGCGCGCAACGCGCTGTGACAAGCGACCGGCGTGCCACCTGTCGCAGTCGGGCGTCGCGCCGCGTACGGCATCATGGTGGTCACCATGGACACTGCGACGCCACACGGCGCAGAGCGCCTCGGCCACGTGCCCGCGATCGTCGTTCGCGAGGCCCAGCCGGGCGACTTCGAGCGCTACTTCGACGAGGGCTTCGACGAGCTCTCGCCCGAGTCGCGTCACCTCCGCTTCTTCACCGCCGTGCGCGAGTTGCCCGAGAACGTGCGCGGCCGGCTGGCGAACGTCGACGGTGTCCGCAACGCAGCGATCCTCGCGTTCGATGCCGCGGTGATGCTGCCCGATCACCCCGAGGGCTTCCCCATCGGCGTGGCGCGGTGGATGTCGGGCGACGACGGCCCGCCCGAGTTGTCGGTGACGGTCATCGACGCGTATCAGGGGCTCGGCGTGGGCACCCGGTTGATGGACGCACTGCTCGCGTTGGCGCGCAAGCGGGGCGTGCAGCGCATCATCGCCGACGTCCTGCGCGAGAACACCGGCATGCGCACGCTCATCAACCGGTACCGCGCCGTGATCCAGCGCAGTGGTGACCCGTTGGTGGTCCGCTACCGCATCGACGTCTGACAGCGGGCCACGTCGCGGCACGGTCTGGCACACTGGCCGGGTGACGGCGATCGAACGGACGGCCCTCGAGACGCAACTGGTCGACGCGATCGGGCGCCTCGGCACCGCGCCGACGGGCGCCCCCGTGGACGCGGCAGATCTGGCCGACCTCGAGCGGCTGTTCGACGTGCAGGTGGCGAGCCGCCACACCGACCTCGCGGCGCGGTGGCTGCGCGGGCGCGGCAAGGGCTACTACACGATCGGCTCGTCGGGTCACGAGAGCAACGCCGCCGTCGCGATGGCCCTCCGTGTCACCGACCCGGCGCTGCTGCACTATCGAAGCGGCGGCTTCTACCTTGCTCGGGCCGGCGTGGAAGGGGTGCGTGACATCCTCGCCGGCGTCGTCGCTGCGAGCGACGAGCCGATCGCCGGCGGTCGGCACAAGGTGTTCGGTCGCCACGACCTCGCCGTCATCCCGCAGACGTCCACCATCGCATCGCATCTGCCGCGAGCGCTCGGCGTCGCGTTCGCGATCGGTCGCGCGGCGCGGCTCGGCGTGCCCAGCCCATGGCCCGACGATGCCCTCGCGGTGTGCTCGTTCGGCGACGCGTCCAGCAACCACAGCGTCACCGCGGGGGCCGTGAACACCGCGCTGCACTGCGCGCACCAGCGGTTGCCGTTGCCACTGCTGTTCGTCTGCGAGGACAACGGCCTCGGCATCAGCGTGCGCACGCCCGCCGGTTGGGTGCAGTCCGCGTACGGCAATCGGCCGCACCTGCGCTACGAGTTCGTCGACGGCACCGATCCCGAGGACGTGCTGCACCGAACTCGCGAGCTCGGCGAGTGGGTCCGCACCCGGCGCCGGCCCGCGTTCCTGCACCTGAAGACGGTGCGCTTCGGAGGCCACGCCGGCACCGACGTCGAGTCGGCGTACCGCACCGCAGCGGAGCTGCGCGCCGACTTCGAGTTCGATCCCATCCTCGCCACCGCGGCACGACTCGTGGCCGGAGGGCGATCGGTCGACTCGCTGTTGGCGCGACACGACGAACTGCGTGCGTTCGTCTACGAGGTGGCGGCTGCCGCTGCCGAACGCCCGCAGCTGACCACCGCCACCGAGGTGATGGCGCCGCTCGCACCGCGCCGCCCCGACGACGTGGCGCGCGCCGTGCTGGCGCGCCGACCCGACCAGGCCCCGGCCGACGCGAAGAAGCTCACGCTCGCCCAGGCCGTCAACGCCACGCTCGCCGACCTGCTGCGCGAACGCGACGACGTGTTGTTGTTCGGCGAGGACGTGGCTGCCAAGGGCGGCGTCTACGGCGTCACCAAGGGTCTGCTGGCCCAGGCCGGCGCGGCTCGCGTGTTCGACACGCTGCTCGACGAGACGTCCATCCTCGGGCTCGCCCTCGGCGCGGCGGTGAGCGGGTTCCTGCCGATCGCCGAGATCCAGTACCTCGCGTACCTCCACAACGCCGAGGACCAGTTGCGCGGCGAGGCATCGACCCTGTCGTTCTTCTCCAACGGTCAGTATCGCAACGGGCTCGTGGTGCGCATCGCCGGCCTCGGGTACCAGGAGGGGTTCGGCGGGCACTTCCACAACGACGACTCGCTGACGGTGCTGCGCGACCTGCCCGGCGTGGTGGTCGCAGTGCCGTCGCGGCCCGACGACGCTGCGTCGATGCTGCGCACGTTGGTCGCAGCGGCACAGGTGGACGGCACGGTGAGCGTGTTCGTCGAACCGATCGCCCGCTATCACACCGCCGACCTGCTCGAACCCGGCGACGGCCTGTGGCTGGCCACGCCCGATCCGCACACCCACGTCCCCATCGGGCGCGCCCGCACCTACGGCGACGGTGGCGATCTGACCATCCTCACGTTCGGCAACGGGGTGTTCCTGTCGCTGCGTGCCGCGCGTCGCCTGGAGCAGCAGGGGATCCACTGCCGGGTGGTCGACCTGCGCTGGATCAGCCCGCTCCCGGTCGACGACCTGCTGCGTGAAGCCCGGGCCACCGGCAAGGTGCTGGTCGTCGACGAGACCCGCCGCTCGGGCGGCGTCGCCGAAGGGGTGCTCGCGGCGCTGGTCGACGACGGCTTCCTCGGCCGGATGAGCCGTGTGACCAGCAAGGACAGCTTCATCCCGCTGGGTGACGCGGCGAAGCTGGTGCTGGTCAGCGAGGACGAGATCGTCGCCGCGGCCGAGCGTCTGACGCTCTAACGGAACTCTCACCTCGACGCGAGGCGCGTCACAACCGAGGAAACGATCATCATCCACATGAGTTCTTGGTCGTGGTACCTCACCCGGTCGACGGGCATCGTCGCCGCCGTGCTGTCGGTGGCCGCGCTCGTCTGGGGCCTGTTCTTCTCGTCCCGCAACACCGGTACCCGCCTGAAGCCGAACTGGTGGCTCGCCCTCCACAACTGGCTCGGTGGCCTGACGTTCACCTTCATCGGCCTGCACATGCTGTTCTCGTTGATGGATTCGCAGACCGGCCTGGGCCTGAAGGACCTGTTCATCCCCAGCGGCTCGGTCGGCTGGGAGATCGGCTGGGGCGTCGTCTCGTTCTGGTTGTTCGCCCTGGTCGTGCTGCCGTCGGTCGCTCGAGTTCGCCGCCGCCTGCCGCGCAAGGCCTGGCACCTGGTCCACCTGCTGGCCATCCCGGCCACGGTGCTGGGCATGGTCCACGCCTTCCAGATCGGCTCCGATTCAGCCGCCTCGTACTTCACCCGTGGCCTCGCCCTGCTCGTGGGCATCGCCGTCTACCCGGTCGCCATCCGCCTCATCGGCATCGTCGAAGCCCGCCGTCGGACGACGGCGGCCTGACCGCCACCCGCACCGTTTCACCCCGCCACCCCCGCACCCCCCAGGAACGCACCATGTCGAAGCCGCAGCCCCCTCGCCAGAACAACAAGCCCACCGGCAAGCAGCCGATCGATCCGCTGCTGCAGCAGCGCCTGAACGAGCTCGGCCAGCGCCGCCCCGCCGGCGCACCGCTGCCGCCGCCGAACCCGACGACACGCCCTGCCGCCCCGTCGAAGCCCGCCACCGCCGGAGCCAGCCCGGCGCCCGGCTCGCAGCAGGCCAAGCTGGCCGCCGCCGCCGAACGCGCCGCCGCTGCCCGTGCAGCCAAGCAGGGCGGTGCGGTGACCACGGCGCCGAAGTCCGGTCGCAAGGTGAAGCCCGCTCGCGCCAGCAAGGTGGCCGCGGCGGCCATCAGCGCCGCCACGACGCTGGCCCTCGCCGGGCTGTTCGCCCGCCAGGACACCGGCACCACCGATTCGGTCATCCTCACCTCGGGCACCGATCCGCTGACCACGACGGCCACCACCGTGGTCGCCGCCGAGTCGACCACCACGGTCGCCGGCGTCGCCGACACCACGGCGTCGACCACTGCCTCCACCACGGCCACCACCGTCGCCGCGGCAACCAACACGATCGCCGACGGCACCTATGTCGGTGTGGCCGACCAGAACCGCTGGGGCGTCGTGCAGGTGCAGGTCGTCTACAGCGGCGGCCAGATCAGCGACGTGCAGATCCTGGCCTACCCCGATGGCGACCGGAAGAGCATCTCCATCAACCAGCGGGCGCTGCCCACGCTCATCTCCGAGGCCATCTCGGCCAACAGCGCGAACATCAACGGCGTGTCGGGTGCGACCTACACCTCGAACAGCTACGTCACCTCGCTGCAGTCGGCCATCGACGCCGCCAAGCAGGCGTCGGGCGTCACGGGCTGATCCCGATGGCGCTGCACCACGTCGAGTCCGTGATGGGCACGACCATCAGCATCGAGGTCGTCGACTCCACCGACCCGACGATCATCGACGAGTTGGTCGCCTGGTTCCATCAGGTCGACGAGGTGTTCAGCCCGTACAAGGAGTCCAGCGCGATCAGCTGCATCGGGCGCGGTGAAGTCGTGTCGGCCGACGGCCTGCTCACCGACGACGTGCTCGAGGTCCTGCAGCGATGTGAGGAGCTCATCGTCGAGACCGACGGTGTGTTCGACGTGTGGAACCTGCCGTCCCCGAACGGCACCCGCTTCGACCCGTGCGGTTACGTGAAGGGCTGGTCGGTCGAGCGCGCCGTGGCGATGCTGCGCGACCACGGGGTGCGCCACTACTGCATCAATGCCGGCGGCGACATCGCGTTCGCGGGTCGCAACGCGCAGGGCGGCAAATGGCGCGTCGGTGTCCGCCACCCCGATCACGCCGATGCGCTGGCCGTGGTGCTCGAAGGTGACGGCCCGCTCGGCATCGCCACGTCGGGCAGCTACGAGCGAGGTGCCCACATCATCGACCCGCGCGACGGCCTGCCCGTCACCGAACTCGCCGGTGTCACGGTCGTCGGGCCGTCGCTGGCCGAGGCCGACGCATTCGCGACCACGATCTACGTCATGGGTGTGGAGGGCTTGGCGTGGCTGTCGCGCTTCCCCGACTACGACGGATGTGCGATGACCCACGATGGCGAGATGTTCAGCACCGAGGGGTTCGACGGGTACCTCGTGGCAGGATGAGCGGCGCATGCCGCTGCAACTGTCCTTCGTCACCTCCGCCAAGCGCCACGTCGATCTGCCGGACTCGCCCTGCGAGGTGGCGTTCGTCGGCCGCAGCAACGTCGGCAAGTCGTCGGTGATCAACGCGCTGGCGAACCGCAAGCAGTTGGCCAGGGTGTCCAACACCCCGGGTCGCACGCAGCTGCTGAACCTGTTCACGCTGCCCAACGGCGCCACCGTGATGGACCTGCCCGGCTACGGCTACGCCAAGGTGCCCGGGCGCGAGAAGGCCGGCTGGCAGCGGATGATCGAGGACTACCTCATCGAGCGTGAGCCGCTCGTGCTCGTGTTCGTGTTGGTCGACGGCGAGATCGGCCCGACCAAGCTGGACGTACAGATGCTCGACTGGCTGCGGCAGAGCGACGTGCCGCACACCGTCGTGGCGACGAAGCTCGACAAGGTGAAGCCGAGCAAGCTGGCGACGCGCAAGAAGGACCTCGCCAAGGCGGCCGAGCTGCATCCCGGCGACGTGATGTGGGTCAGCGCCACCAAGGGCACCGGCATCGAGGACCTCGCCAAGCACGTGACGATGATGCTCACCCCGTGACGCGTGCCCTCGGGCACGACTCGTCCGCGGCGGTCAGGGCTTGTGGAACCAGCTGCGCGCCTTGGCGGCGACGTCGCGCGGGTCGGGCATGACCATGCCCTTGCGGAGGAGCTTCTCCTTCTTCGCCGTGTACGGCGGGTACATCAGCGCCGGGTCCAACTTGGTCGACCGGGTGTGCACCGAGCGGTGGTGGCTGAACGTGTCGAAGCCGAACTTGCCGTGGTACGCGCCCATGCCGCTCTCGCCGACCCCGCCGAACGGAAGGTTCGGGTTGCTGATGTGCAGCAGCGTGCCGTTCACGCATGCGCCGCCGCTGGTGCAGCTGGCGAGCACCTTGTCGTTCTCGTCGTCGCTCTCGCTGAACGTGTACAGCGCGAGCGGCTTGTCGCCCTGCGCCGAGCTGGTGCTGACGAAGGCAATGGCCTCGTCGAGCGAGTCGACGGCGATGACGGGCAGGATCGGTCCGAAGATCTCCTCCGCCATCACCGGGTCGTCCTTGGTGATGCCGGTGAGCACCGTCGGCGCGATGTACCGGGTGTCGGCGTCGCTCTGCCCGCCCACCGCGACCGTGCCGTCGTGGAGCAGCTTCTCGAGGCGATGGAAGTGCGGCTCGTTGACGATGCGCGTGAAGTCGGCGCTCGCCTGCACGTCGCTGCCGTAGAACGACTCGACGCTCTTACCGATGGCCGTCACCAGTTGGTCGTGCACGGAACGATCGACGAGCACGTAGTCGGGGGCGATGCAGGTCTGGCCGGCGTTGACGAACTTGCCCCAGGCGATGCGCTTCGCGGCGACCTCGACGTTGGCGTGCTTGCTGACGATCGCCGGGCTCTTGCCGCCGAGCTCGAGCGTGACCGGCGTCAGGTGCTCGGCTGCGGCGCGCATGACGATGCGGGCGACGCGGCTGTTGCCCGTGTAGAGGATGTGATCGAACCGCTGGGCGAGCAGCTCGGTGGTCTCCGCGACACCACCCTGCACCACGGCCACCGCGGCGTCGCCGAACGCGTCGATCAGGTCGACGAGCTCGGCGGCCGTGTTCGGCGCCAGCTCGCTGGGCTTCGCCACGACCGCGTTGCCGGCGGCGATGGCGGCGACCATCGGCACCAGCAGCAACTGGACCGGATAGTTCCACGGGGCGATCACGCAGGTGACGCCGACCGGCTCGGGCACGATGTACGAGCTGCCCGGCTTGAACGCGACCGGCGTGCCGACCCGATCGGGCTTCATCCACAGCGGCAGGTGGGCCAGCGTGTGGTTGATGTCGCCGATGGTGAAGCCCAGTTCGGTCAGCCAGGCCTCGGCCCGCGGCTTGCCGAAGTCGGCGGCCAGTGCGTCGAGCAGGCGGGTCTCGCGCTCCTCCAGCAGGGTGCGCAGTCGTTCGAGCGTGGCGACGCGCCATGCGTGCGGGCGAGTGCTGCCGTGCTCGAAGGCCGCACGGGCGGCGGCCACCTTCGGGGCGATGTCGTCGAGGGGCGTGGTGGTGAACTCCATGCCCGGAACGTTACGCGCTCAATCGACCGTCAGTTCATGCGTGATCGTCCGCAGCACCGGTTCGAAGCCCAGCCCGCGGTACAGCCGGGCCGCACCGGTGGGGCTCTCGCTGTCGACGCCGATGGATGCGTGCGTACACCCGGCGGCGAGGAACGCGTGCAGCGAATGGGCGATCAACGCGGAGGCGATGCCCCGTCCCCGCCACTCGGCGAGGGTGCCCAGGCTGTCGATCCACGCGTCACGCCGACCGAGCAGCTCGTCGTCGGCCTCGAAGCGCTTGTTCAGACAGTGGGCGACCACGGCACCGGCGTCGTCGACCGCGATGAACGACAGATCGCGGCGCGATCCGAAGCCGTGCAGCATCTGGTGCCAGTGATGGGCCGAGGTCGGTGTCGAGCCCCAGTGATCGGCGAACGCCAGGTTCTTCTCGGTGCGAATCTCCTCGTCGCGGTCGTCGGGCCACGGCACGATCGTCACGCCGTCCAGTGTCGGCAGCGGCGGTAGGTCGGTGAGCGGGCGGAGCAGTTCCTCCATGTAGCGCACCGGCCGCATGCCGACGTGGGCGAAGAGCGCCTGCGCGCCGACGAGGTCGTCCTTGTGGTCGGTGCGCAGATAGCGCGGCAGGTCGCGCCCGCTGGACCGCAGTTGCTCGGCGCCACGCTCCAACCCCCAGCGCATGAGCGCGGTGCCGACTCCCTGGCGGCGAGCCTCGGGGTCGACCGTGCCGAACACGTAGCAGCGCTCCTCGCGCACCTCGCTGGGCAGGTGGTAGGTGTACGCGTAGCCGACCAGTCGTCCGTCGAGCAGTGCGGCGCGGGTGTCGGTGAGCAGCACGACGTGCTCGTCGTCGAGCTCCTCCTCCAACTCCTCCAGCAGCAGCACCTGAGGGATGCCGTCGGCGCGCTGGGACCGCTGGTGCAGCGCGGCGACGTCGGGGAGGTCGTCGAAGGTCAGCGGGCGAAGTTCGGGCGGCGACATGCACGAATCGTAGCGATGGGTCTTTTGACCCCTTCGGCCGTTTTCGATGGATTCGTCAGGTCGCGTCGTGGATACTTGCCCCTGTGCGACGGCGGGAGACGGCGCACTGACGGGAGCAATTCGATGTTCGGTACGCGCATCACCAAACGAGCGGCGGGAATCGTGGCGGCGACGGTGCTCATCACGGGCACCGCCGCAGCTGCGGCAGGTGGGGTCCTCCCCACGCCGTTCGACGAGTCCTCGGACGACCAGTCGTCCTCCATCTCGGTCGAGTCGTCGGTGGCGGGAACCGCCGACTCGACCGATCCTTCGTCCGGCGACGACGCCGGCACGTCGACCAGCCTCGAGGCCACCCTGGTGACCGCAGAGGACGTCACCGATCCGTCGGTGCTCGCAGCGCAGGCGGATGCCTGCGAGCACCGCGGTGAGGACTCGTCGTCGACGAGTACCGACGACAGCGACGACCACAGTGGCGACGACGACCTCGACGCGCTCGCGGCGGCCGCCGGTGTCACCACCGACGACTACTGCACGCTGCTGCTCGCCTCGGTCGCCGCGTCGACCAGCTCGAGCATCGACGACGACACCAGTTCCAGCGTCGACGACGACGGCAGCGGCGGACACGGGTCCGACGACGGCACGTCGAACAGCACCGACAACTCCACCGACGACGACGACTCGAACACCTCGGTGTCCACGTCGTCGAGCGGGTCCACCCACTCGAGCACCGCGACCACCGTCGACGACGATGGCGACAGCGGCTCGAGCGGCAAGGGCAAGGGCAAGGGTGGCGGCAGCGATGACACGAAGCCCTGAGCCGGTCATGGCACGTCACCTCGAACACGGGCTGCGACGCCCTTGGCGGTCGGTCGCGACCACGCACCGCTCGAATACGGACGAATCTTGGCTGTTCGTGACTTCACCGCTCGCCCGGCTGCGCCGATACTTGACCGATGGCCCACTCGCACGTGCCCCTGGACGACTCGTCGTTCCCGTGCGTGCTCACTGGGGCGAGAACCGGTGAAGCCTGGGCCGCCGAGGCCCTGTTCACCGACATCCAGCCGCGTCTGCTGAGGTTCCTGCGCAGCGTCGAACCGCGTGCCGCCGACGATCTCGCCGGCGAGGTGTGGCTCGCACTCGCCAAGGGGTTGCACGGGTTCGAGGGTGACCTCGTCGGCTTCCGTTCCTGGGTGTTCACCATCGCTCGACGGCGCCTGGCCGATCACCGTCGCACCGCCGCTCGGCGTGGGACGAACGCGGTCGACCCGGCCGATTCCGTCCTCGCGGCCGCCGACGGCCGCCTCGATGCCGACCTCGAAGGCGTCGTCGCGTCGAACCTGTCCGCCCAGGAGGCGGTCGACCTCATCACCGCCCACCTCCCGCCCGACCAGGCCGAGGTGTTGCTGCTGCGCATCGTCGCCGAGCTCGACGTGGCCCACGTCGCCGACGTGATGCAGCGCAGCGCGAACTGGGTGCGTGTCACCCAGTTCCGTGCCCTGCGCAAGCTGGCGAAGGATTTTCCGCCCGATTCCGTGTTGTCGGTAATGCACGCCGACCCCGAGACGATCTGACACCCGTGACCGACCCCATCATCCCGGACCGCATCGCCGACGACCTGCTCGCCGGTAGCGCCGACCCTGCCGAGATCGCCGCGGAACTCCGCGGCGTGGCCGGGTTGACCGCAGCGGCCCACCAGGCGCCCACCGAGGGCGAACTGGCCGGGATGACGTCGGCCGTCGCTGCCTTCCAGGCAGTGGTCACCGCACCGGCATCCGCCGCCGGTGCAGCAACCACAAGGAGTGTCTCCCACATGATCAGCACCCGTCTCCCGAAGCGTGCCGCCATCATCAGCGCCGTCACCGTCGTCCTCGCCGGTACGGCTGCGGCCGCCGCTGCAGGTGCCGTCCCCTCGTTCGGTTCCCCCTCCATCGGAGAGGACCCGGTCGTCACCACCATCGAGGGTGAGACCACCAGCACCGCCACCACGGACCCGAACAGCACCACCACGGACTCGTCGACCACGTCGACCACCGAGGACCCGACCACCACCGAGGCGTCGGAGACCACCGAGCCCGGCACCACCGAAACCTCCGTCGCCCTGTACCCGGGCCGCGACTACGGCCTGTGCACCGCATGGACCCACGGTGCACCGAAGAAGATCACCAACCCGGCGTTCTCGTACCTGGTCGACCAGGCCGTCGCCGATGCCGCAGCTCCCGAGGCTCCGGCCGACGAGGCCGCCACCCGCGCCGCCGTCGACGAGTACTGCGACAAGGTGATCGCCGACAAGAAGGGCACCGACGACGGTGACGACGCCACCGACGACACGGAGGCCACCGACGACGAGACCACCGAGACGGCCACCAGCGTCGATCACACGGCGCCGTCGCACCCGTCCGGCAACGGCAAGGGCAACGGCCAGGGCAAGGGTCACGGCAAGCCCTGACCCACGGCACGCCCCGAGCGGGGCACACCGCCTACCGTGGCCGAGTGGAACAACTGCCCGAACTCGGCTTCTACGGTCTGCCCGGTGCGCCTCGCTCGCCGGCCGATCTGCTCGACGAATGCCGCGCCGGTGAAGCCATGGGCTTCGGCTCGGTCTTCCTGAGCGAACGATTCAACATCAAGGAGGCCGCGGTGCTCTCGGGCGCCGCGGCCGCCTGCACGTCACGGCTCGGCATCACCACCGGCGTCACGAACCACAACACCCGTCACCCGGTGGTGACCGCCAGTTGGGCCACCACCATGCACCGCCTCACGGGCGGTCGCTTCGCGTTGGGACTGGGGCGCGGCATCGACCGCCTCTTCGACGCGTTCGGCATGCCGCGCATCACCACCGCGCAGATGGAGGACTTCGCCGGCCTGATGCGACGGCTGTGGCACGGTGAGGTCGTGGTGGGTCACGACGGCCCGGCGGGCAAGTGGCCGGTGCTCACGCTCGACCCCGAGTTCGACGAGGACATCCCGCTGCTGATCAGCGCGTTCGGGCCGCAGAGCCTGCAGCTCGCCGGCCGGGCGTTCGATGCGGTGCTGCTGCACACGTTCTTCACCGACGAGACCCTGCAGCGTTGCGTGGCCACGGTTCGCTCCAGCGCCGAGCAAGCAGGCCGCGACCCTGCGAAGGTGCGCATGTGGAGCTGCTACGCCGTCGTCGGTGACTGGCTGCCCGACGACGTGAGGTTGAAGAAGACCGTCGGACGGATGGCCACGTATCTGCAGGGTTACGGCGACCTGATGGTGCGCACGAACGGCTGGGACCCCGAGGTGCTGGCCCGCTTCCGTGCCGACCCGTTCGTGGCGGGCTTCCGCGGCGCGCTCGACGGCAAGGCCACGACGGCCGAGCTCGAACACGTCGCGACGCTCATCCCCGACGAGTGGTTGGCGCCGGCCGCGACGGGTTCGCCGGAACAGTGCGCCCAGGCCGTGCTGCACCAGCTCGACCTCGGCGCCGACAGCGTCATCATCCATGGCGCAACCCCCGACGAGCTGGCGCCGGTGGTCGAGGCATATCGCGCCATTCGGCCGGCCGGTCGGTTCGATCACCTGTCGGCGAATCCGGGCGCCTGACCGCGGACTTCCGAGTCCGGTTGGATTGTTCGGCCGCCACCGGCCATCCTGTCGGCCATGTTCCTGGCGTACCACGAGATGAAGCGGGCGAAGATCCGCTTCGGGCTCCTGGCGGGCGCCGTGGGGCTGCTGGTGTTCCTCATCCTCTTCCAGCAGGCGTTGCTCGGCGGCCTGATCAACCAGTTCGTCGGTGCGCTGAAGAACCAGTCGGCCGACGTGCTGGTGTACAGCGATCGCGCCCGCCAGAACATCGAGGCGTCGTTCATCTTCCCCGACCAGTTGGCGCAGGTGCAGCAGCTCGACGGTGTTGCGGCCGCGGCGCCACTCGGCGAGGGCACCTTCACCGTGCTCGCCGGCGGCGAGCAGCGGAACGCGGTGCTGTTCGGGTACGAGGTGGGCCAGCCCGGGCAACCGACGAACGTGGTCGAGGGTCGCATGGCCGACGCCGACGACGAAGCCGTCGCCAGCGAGAAGGACCGTGCCGACGGCTTCGACATCGGCGACGTCGTGCAGGTGATGCCCGACGGCGTGAAGGTCACGATCGTCGGCCTGGCGCGTGACTCGAACTTCTCGGTCACCCCGGTGCTGTTCCTGCACTACGCGACGTTCGAGTCGGCGAAGAAGACGAAGAACCCCGACGCCGAGTTCATCGTGCCGTCGGCCATCGCGGTTGCCGTCGCGCCGGGCTCGACGCCCCAGGAGGTCGTCGACACGATCAACGCCAAGGTCGACGGGGTGGAGGCGCTCACCCGTCAGCAGGCCGTCGACGGTGCGCCCGGCGTCAGCAGTGTGCGGGCCAGCTTCGCCATCATCCTCGGGCTGTTCTACCTGGTCGTCCCGCTGGTGACCGGTTTGTTCTTCCTGATCGTGACGTTCCAGAAGGCGTCGGCGCTGACGTTGCTGCGGGCCATCGGTGCCAAGTCGAGCGCGCTCGTCGTGTCGTTGCTGGTGCAGGTGGTCGCGATCATGCTCGTCGGGTCGGTCATCGCGTTCGGCCTCTACGCGCTCTCGCTGCAGGGTGTGAAGAACCTGGGTGTGCACGTCGAGATCCAACCGGTCGTCGTCACGTCGCTCGTGGTCCTCGGCCTGGCGCTGCTGACGTCGCTCATCGCCGTGCGGCGGGTCCTGAAGCTCGATCCGTTGTCGGCCACCACGGGTGCGGGGGTGCAGGTATGAGCCTCCCGCTGAAGGAGATGCGCCGACGGCCCAGTCGCTTCATCGTCGCCACCGTCGTGCTGTCGTTCCTGGCGACGCTGCTGATGTTCCTCGGCGGGCTGCTCGACGGGCTGTACCTCGGTTCCACCGGTGCCATCCGATCGCAGCGGGCCGACGCAGTGGTGTTCTCGTCGAGCGCGCTCGACTCGTTCGTGCGCAGCCGCATCACCCCCGAGGACCGCGCCGCGGTCGAGGGCGCCGACGGCGTCGAGGAGGTCGGCGGTATCGGCTTCGCCCTGCTCGGTGCCACGGTGCCGGCGCAGACCGAGCTCGTCGATGTCGCCGTGGCCGGTTACGAGCTGCCGCCCGAGGGCGTGCCCGAGCCTCCGGCCGACTTCGAGGGCACGGCCGACAGTCGCCTGGAGGACCAGGGTGTGCGCAAGGGCGACACCATCCTGGTCGGGCCGGCGGCGGTGCCGATCACCATCATCGGCTTCGTCGACGACACCAGCTACCTCCTGCAGGGCTCGCTGTGGGTGAACCTCACCACATGGCGCGAAGTGCAGAACCAGAACCGGCCCGACGCCGCCGTGGCGGACGACGTCGTCCAGGCATTGGTGGTGCGCGGCTCGGGCGACCTGCCCGCGTCCATCGACGCGGCCACCGCCGGCGCCACACACACGCTCAGCCTCGACGACGCGGTGTTGGCCATCCCCGGTGTCGAGCAGCAACGCAGCACGTTCAACCAGATCATCTACACGACGCTGGCCGTGGTGCTGGCCGTCGTCGGACTGTTCTTCAGCCTGCTCACGCTCGAGCGGCTGGGCCTCTACGGCGTGCTGAAGGCCATCGGCGCATCGACACAGCGCCTGTTCGTCGGGGTCGTGCTGCAGGCGGTCATCGTCGCGGTCCTGGCCTTCGTCATCGGCAGCCTGCTGTCCATCGCTGCTGCCGCAGCGCTGCCCGCCGAGGTGCCGCTGCAGCTCGAGCCGGCACGTTTCCTGTCCACGTTCATCGGCCTGCTCGTGGCGGCGGTGCTCGGCAGCGCGATCTCGTTGCGCCGTGTCACCAAGGTGGATCCGGCATCGGCCATCGGGACAGCTTCATGAGTCTTCACGCGACGAGAGGGGAACGGACATGACCGTGCTCGACATGCGCGACGTGCGCAAGGTGTACATGAGTGGTGGCGACGAGATCGTCGCCCTCGACCACGCCACCGTCCAGGTGGACCACGGCGAGATCGTCGCCCTGCTCGGCCCGTCGGGCTCGGGCAAGACCACGCTGCTGTCCATCGCCGGTGGCCTGCTCACCCCGACGGCGGGCAGCGTCGTCGTCGGCGGGCACGACATCTCCGACTACAGCGCGAAGCAGCTCACCGACTTCCGCCGCAACAACGTCGGCTTCGTGTTCCAGGCCGTGAACCTGGTGCCGTTCCTGACGGCAGAGGAGAACCTGCTCGTGGTCGACGAGCTCGGCGGCCGCAAGGGCGGCAAGCAGGCCAAGGGCCGGGCCCGGCAGTTGCTCGAAGAGCTCGGGCTGGGTCACCGGCTGAAGAACCTGCCCGGTCAGCTCAGCGGTGGCGAGCGCCAGCGCGTCGCCATCGGTCGGGCGCTGTTCAACAACCCGAAGCTGGTGCTGTTCGACGAGCCGACGTCCGCGCTCGACACCAAGATCGGCGAGCAGGTGATGGAGCTCATCCAGTCGGAGATGAAGGCCCGCGACACCGCGGCCGTCATCGTCACCCACGACACCCGCATGACCCACTACGCGGATCGCACCGTCCACATCGTCGACGGCCGCCTCGACGCCGACACCATCCCCGCCTGACCCATCTCGCGCGAACTTAAGTTCCTGGTGAACACCGCGAACTGAAGTTCCTGGTGAACACCGCGATCAGTACATCGGGCGGCGTCGTGCGGGGTCCTGGCGGAAGTAGTCGCGCAGCACCCGGTACAGCTCGGCGTTCTCGTCGCGCAGGGCTGCGGGTCGGGTGAAGAACACCTCGGTGGCGACGGCGAAGAACTCGGCCGGGTTCGTGGCCGCGTACTGACGCAGCACGGACGGCTCCTCGTTGCGGCGCAACGTCCGCAGCGTGTCGGTGCAGACGCGGACCCACTCGTCGAGCGCCATGTCGCCGTCGATGGGTGGCGTGCCGTCGCTGATGCCGTCGAGCATGTCCAGGCGGTGGGCGAACTCGTGCAGCAACACGCTCTCGCCCCGCCACGGCTCGACGGCCTGCTGGGCGGCAGCGTCCCAACTGACGAGGACGGGTCCCTGATGATGGGCCTCGCCGATGATCGGGTCGTCGCCGTCGCTGTACATGCCGCCGCCGACGTAGCGCGTGCCGGTGCGCACGATGGTGGTCGGATGGACGATCACCGACGTCACGTCGAGGTAACTGTCGAGCCCGTCGTCGAACGAGAGCACGAGCAACGCGGCGTGTGCCCCGATGGCGACCCGCATGTCGTCGGTGACGGCGAAGCCGTGCGACGCCTCCCACCGCAACCCGTCGACCAGTGCGGTGGTCAGCGCGAGCAGGTGCTCCTGCTCGTCGGTCTGCAGTGTCGGCCACTGTGCCAACCACCGGCGCGTGAGGCGGCGGAGCTCGACGTCGGTCAGTCGTTCGGTGTCACGCCGGAAGAAGCCCACCCGTGCAGGCTAGGAGGCGGGGCTCACGAGGTCATCGCGCCCGCGACGATCGCGTGGACGTCGTCGCCGCTCAGTTCGTCCTGATCGCACAACGCGTCGGCCAACGCGATGAGCGCCCGGCGGTGTTCGAGCACGGTGCACGCGGCGCGGTCGGCGGCGCGGTTCATCAGCTCGTCGGCCTTCGCACGCGAGGGCTCGTCGTGCAGCACCTTGGCGACCAGGTTGCCGGCGCCGCCCAGGTGCGCGGCCTCCAGACTGAGCAGGCTGCCGCCCGCACCGAGCATGCCGACCAGTTGGGCGGCGATGGTGGTGGCCATGGCGAGGTCGCTGGCGATGCCGCTGGACGCCTCACCGAACTCCTGCACCTCGGCGGCGCGACCGGCGAGCGCGACGGCCATCAGGTCGCTGGCGTCGCTGGGGGTCTTCAGGAACCGTTCCTCGATGTCGCCGTGGGCGACCAGCCCCAGCGAGCCCGAACGACGGAGGATGCTGGCCAGCTTGACGTCGCGGCCGTTGAGCGCGGCGACCAGTGCATGGCCGGCCTCGTGAATGGCGACGCGACGGCGCTCGTCGGGGTGGTAGCCCACGTCGTGCGACACGCCCACCTCGGTGACGAGCTGCGCCTGGATGACGTCGCTGGACGTCATCGCCGTGCGGCCGTCGCGGAGCGAGATGATCAGCGCCTCGTCGAGCAGACGCTCGATGCGCACCGGGCGTGTAGCCCGCAGTGACGTCGGCGACGTACGCGGCCGACAGCGACGGCTCGTGACGCTTGCGCTCGAGGTAGTAGGCGGCGATCTCCAACCGGTCGGCACGCGGCGGCAGGTCGAAGTGGATGGTGCGGTCGAAGCGACCCGGTCGCAGCAGCGCGGGGTCGAGGTCGGCGGCGCGGTTGGTGGCGGCGATGATGAGCACGTTCGCCTGCTGCAGCTTGGGTCGCATCATCGACCGATGGCTGGGCAGCAGTCGGTTGGTGCGGTCGACGAAGAAGCTGGTGAACTTCTGCGTGCCGGTGGGCAGCTCGAAGCTCTGCATCTGCACGAGCAGTTCGTTGACGATGCCGGCGCCGCCCTCGCGGCTGCCGTTCACGCCCATGCCACTGCGGGCCGCGCCGATGGCGTCGAACTCCTCGATGAACCCGATGGCGCCACCCTCGGAACGGGCTGCCTTGCGCAACGCCTTGAAGAAGGCGCGCACCTTGCGGTTCGTCTGGCCGTAGAACATGGACTGGAACTCGCTGGCCGAGACGAACAGGAACGGCACTCCGGCCTCCGCGGCGAGCGCCTTGGCCAGATAGGTCTTGCCGGTGCCGGGCGGGCCTTCGAACAGCACGCCACGTCGCGCCGCGCCACCCATCTCGTCGCGGAACGTCTGATGGTTGAGGAAGATGTTCAGCGTGTCGATGGCTTCGCGCTTGGTGGCGCTCGCACCGACGACGTCGTCGAGGCGCACGTCGGAGTCCTCGGGTCGCAGCAACGTGTGCGGTGAGCGCCCGGCCCCGATGTAGGGGATGAACATCAGCGACATCATCACGGTCATCAACACGACCAGCAGCGCGAGTTCGGGGCTGTCGCGGATGATGGCGGGCACGCCGGGCCGCACGGGGTTGCCGCTCAGCTCGCGCACCCAGAACCATGTGACGGGGATGGCGATCAGGACACCGAGCCGCAGCAGCCGGCGCTGACGCTGACGTTCGCGATGCGTGCTCGCGTCCGCCTGGCGATCTGCGGCCAGTGCTCCCGTCTGCAGCCGTGCGATGTCCATGATCGTTGCTCCCGTCACTGCCGGCAATCCCGTCCCGCCGGCGTTGATCGGACCGTAACCTGTATTCACTCTGCGTGTCAACAGGAAGTGTGAATCTCACGGTGAGTGATGGGACCTTCGCCCCGGGCGGGACCGGTTGACAGGTCCTTGACGGGCATCATGCCTGGTCAGCGTGTACGACCAACGGCTTACGCCCACGGACGGAAACCGCCGAAGGTCCCGCCACGACCGGGGACATAGTGCCCTTGTGAGGGCAATGGCCCTCCTGCACCATGGGCAGTGCGACCGATCCCGACATGAGCGGCCGCAGGGAGGGATTACACACCATGAAGCGTCGCACACTCGACATCGCGTTCAGCATCGGAGGCATCGTCTTCGCTGTACTGCTCGTGGTCGTCGGCCTGATTCTGACGAACCAGAAGAACTTCGCCACCGACTACGTCGCCGATCAGCTCAACGAGCAGCAGATCTTCTTCAAGCCGGCTGAGAAGCTCGCCACCACCGAGGAGTTCCAGGCGACCCTGCTCGAGTCGCTCGGCAGCCAGGAAGCGGTTGATGCATTCATCGCCGACATGGGCGTCACGTCCGAAGCCGACTCGAAGTGCCTGAACGAGTTCGCCGGCCAGCAGTTGCTCACCGGCAAGCAGGCCGAATGCTACGCAAACGACTTCATCCGTCTGCACGCACTCGAGTCCAGCATCGTCACCGGCACCGGCCTGAAGCTCGCTGACGGCACCCCCGTCGACGGCGTCAGCTACACCTACGCCACCATCAGCGGCCCGATCACGGCCGCCAAGGCCGAAGTCACCGCCGCCAAGGACGCCGGCGAGTCCGAAGAGGTCATCGCCGAGAAGCAGGCGGTCGCCGACCAGCTGCAGTCGCTGCGAGTCGACACCATCCTCCGGGCCCAGACGCTCCGCGGTTCGCTGCTGACCACCTACGGTTTCAGCGTCTTCGGTGAGCGGGCCGGTCAGGCCGCCTGGGTCTGCTACATCGCAGCCCTGGTCCTGTTCGTCCTGTCGATCGCCGGCCTGGTCCACGCATTCGCCTCGAAGAAGGCCGACGACGTGATCCTCGCCGTCGAGCACCACGCAGAGCCTGCGAAGGTCTGATCCGATCACCCGGTTCGCCGGGTACGACGACCACAACCGATGAAAGGGCCCCCGCCTCGGCGGGGGCCCTTTCGCGTTCCCCCAGCACCGACGTGATCAGTCGTCCAGGCGAGGCCGCTGGCGGGACTGTTTGCGCTCGGCGGCCTTGCGCTTCTCCGACAGGCGCTCCTCGCGTGCGCCGCGGCTGGGCCGCGTGCGGGCCCGCGGTGGTGGCGGGGGAGCGGCTGCTTCGTCGAGGCGGGTGAGCGCCGCCTCCGTGGCGATCTGCCGGTTGCGGAACTGCGACCGGGTGCTCGAGCACTGGGCGACGACGGTGGGCCCGACGTTGGCCAGCAGCCGGGCGACGAGGAACTCCGCCAATCCGGTGCGCTCGACGTGCACCGTCACCGTGACCGCCGTGTCCGACGTGTTCGCGTGCTGGCCGCCCGGGCCGCCGCTGCGAGTGGCCTGCCACTCGATGGACTCGGGCAGGATGCGATGGCCGCGCGGGGTGACGGTGCGACCGTCGGTCGCGGACATCAGTCGTCCTGTTGCATGGTGGCCCACAACCCGTGCTCGTGCAGGCGGTACACGTCGATCTCGGCCTTCTCGCGGGTGCCGTTGCTGACCACGGCGCGCCCCTTCTCGTGCACGTCGAGCATCAGCGAGGTCGCCTTCTCGAGGCTGTAGCCGAACACCTTCTGGAACACCATCGTGACGTAGCTCATCAGATTGATGGGGTCGTTCCACACGAGCACGATCCACGGCCGGTCGGGCGCGGTGGTCGTGTCGGTGTCGGTGGCGCCTTCTTGCACGGGGGCGGTCACCAGGGGCATGTGCACATTCTGCCGCGGTGACGGGCGGACTCCGCGGCGCCGGAGTGGTGCCGTCCACCACGTCCCCCTACGATGGGACCGCTATGGCAGTCGGCGCTCGTCCTCTCGTGCCCTCTCGGCTCGCGCCCGGAGGTGTGGCCCACGGGTCGCGACGCACCCCGACGTCGCGCATCGGCGGGTTCATCGCGCTCACCAAACCGCGGATCATCGAACTGCTGCTCATCACCACGGTGCCCACGATGGTGCTCGCCGAGAACGGCTGGCCCGCGACGTGGCTGGTCCTGATCACGCTGGTGGGCGGCACGCTCGCCGCCGGCGGCGCGAACGCCATCAACATGGTGGTCGACCGCGACATCGACAAGCTGATGCCGCGCACCCAGGGCCGGCCCCTGGTGACCGGGCTCGTACAGCCGACCGAGGCGCTGGTCTTCGCCATCGCCCTCGAGGTGCTCGCGTTCGGCGTGCTGTGGGCGTTCGCCAACCTGCTCTCGGCCATCCTGGCCCTGTCGGCCACGCTCTTCTACGTCTTCATCTACACGCTGTGGCTGAAGCGCACGAGCACCCAGAACATCGTCATCGGCGGTGCGGCCGGTGCCGTTCCGGTGCTGGTCGGCTGGTCGGCCGTGCAGAACAACGTCACGTGGACGCCCGTCGTGCTCTTCGTGGTGATGTTCCTGTGGACGCCGCCGCACTTCTGGGCGCTGGCCATCCGCTACGCCGACGACTATCGCGCCGCCAACGTGCCCATGCTCCCGGCGGTGGCCACCCTGGCCGTCACGGTGCGCAAGATGGTGCTCTACACGGCCGCGATGGCGGCCTCCACCCTGGTGCTGTGGCCGGTCGCCGACCTCGGCTGGATCTACGGCATCAGTGCCGTGGTGCTCGGCGCGCTGTTCCTGTGGGGCACCATCGACCTCGGTCGGAACCCCACGCCGCAGCGCTCGATGCGGGTGTTCGGCTACTCCATCACCTACGTGACCCTTTTGTTCGCCGCGATGACCATCGACGTCTTCGTGCGACACGGGTTCTGAGGATTTCCTGCTGACGTGGTGCCTGTGGGTAATGTCGCACCTGTAATGCCATCAACCGACCTGTCATCCGAGGGCTTCGCCATGCGCGCGCCCGAGACGAAACGAGTTCGTTGCCCATGACCACCATCGATACCCACGCAACCAGCGCAGCTGCTCCGGCAGGCGCGGGTATTGCGAGCGTGGCCGACTGGGTCACCACCACCGACCACAAGAAGATCGGCCGCCTGTACCTCGGCGCCGCCGGCCTCTCGCTCGTCGGCTCGCTCGTGGTGGCAGGACTGTTGGCGCTCGAGCGCATCAACACCGATGGCACGCTGCTGCCCATCGAGTCGCTCACCCAGCTGTTCTCGATCTACCGCTTCGGCCTCACCTACATGGTGATGCTGCCCCTGATGATCGGCGCCGCCCTGTGCGTCGTGCCGCTGCAGGTCGGCGCCCGTTCGGTCGCCTTCCCCCGTGTCGCCGCCACCGGCTTCTGGGCCTGGCTGGTCGGCTCGATCACGGCCATCGTCAGCATCGCCTCCAACGGCGGTCCCAACGGTGGCAACAAGGTGTTCGTCGACCTGTTCATGCTGGCCTCGGGCCTGGCCATCCTCGGTCTGCTCGCCACGGCGGTCTCGTTGGCCACCACCATCCTCACCACTCGTGCACCGGGCATGAACATGCGCCGCGTGCCGTGGTTCAGCTGGTCGGTGCTGGTCATGTCGCTGGCCCTGCTGGTGGCGCTGCCCATCCTGGTGGGCGACCTGCTGGTGCTGTTCATCGCCCACAAGTACCCGACCATCAGCGAGCTGAGCGGCAACCGGGCCATCTCCGACTGGGCGGCGTTCGGGTTCACCCAGCCGACGACGCTGCTGTTCGTCATCCCGGCGTTCGGCTTCCTCGCCGACACCGTCGCCACCGCCACGGGCAAGCGCCTCGTGCCTCGCGGCACCATCCTCGCCGCCATCGGCCTGGTGGGCACGGCGATGTTCGCCGCCGCCGTGCAGAGCCCGGTCATCATCCGCGCCGGCTTCTCCGGCCTGTCGGGTGGCGACAAGATCTCCGATCTCGTCCCCTACGCACTCGTGCACGTGCTGCCGCTGCTCGGCGCCTTCCTCGCGCTGGCGCTCACCGCCCAGGCGCTGCGCAAGAAGCCCACCATCAGCGCCCCGCTGGTGTTCGGCCTGCTCGCCGCACTGCTCGCGGTCGAGGGTGCAGCGGCCAGTGCGCTGAACCACATCGGCGACGCCGGCCTGGTGGGCACCACGTTCGAAGAGGGCACCTGGCTCGCCCTGGTCTACGCCGCCGTGCTCGCCGGCATGGGCGCCGTGGCCTACTGGGGACCGAAGTTGTGGGGCCGCTCGCTGCCGTTGAAGGCCACGGCGCCGCTGGCGCTGCTGGGATTCCTCGGAGCCGCCCTCGCCAGCCTGCCGATGATGATCGCCGGCTTCGCCGATCAGCCCGGTGGCGTGTTCCCGGCCGTCGAGCCGGGCGTGCCCGGCGTCGTGCTGTTCGACTACTCGGGTCCGTCGGCGCTGTGGAACACGCTCAGCCTCGTCGGCCACGGCCTGGCGCTGCTCGCCGTCCTCGCCTTCATCGGCCTGGCCCTGCGCTCGTTCACCGGCGGCGAGCGGGTCGGCGACGATCCGTGGAACGGCCAGACGCTCGAGTGGGCCACCACGTCGCCCGCCCCGGCCAACAACTTCGCCGACATCCACATCGTGCAGTCGGCGGAACCCCTGCTCGACCTCAAGACCTCGAACCGGAGTGACGCCTGATGCTTGCACTTCCCACGGCTCCTGCGCCGCAACCGCGCCGGCAGATCCTGGTCGGCACCGCGCTGGTGCTCGCCGGCGTCGTCGCGATGGTCGGCGGCCTGCTCGGGCTGTTCCTCAAGTTCCGCACCACGGCCATCGACAACGGTGAGACGTGGCTGCCCGACGGCACCACGTTCTCGATGGTCGCCGCCAACGTGATGCTCATCACGCTCCTGCCGATCTGCATCTTCGCCCAGTGGGCGGTCTACTCGGCCAAGCGCGACGACAAGCCGCACACCGGCCTGGCCCTCGGGCTGACCGGCCTCATCGGGCTGGCGTTCATCAACGCCCAGGCGTTCATCTTCGCCACGACGGCGCTGCCGGTCGGACAGGGCACGTACAGCTACCTGTTCTACGCCATCACCGGCGTCACGATGGCGCTGGCCATCATCGGTGTGGTGTTCACCGCCGTGGCGGCGTTCCGCTACCTCGGTGGGCGCACCTCCGATCGGGCCATCGTGTCGGCCCATGCTCTGTACTGGTACGCCTTCAGCGCGATCTTCGCTGTCGTGTGGTTCGTGGTCTACGTGACGAAGTAGGAGCCGATGTTCACCACTGGTTCGAAACTGTTCCTCGGCGCCACGGTGCTGTCCACCGTGGGTGCCATCGCGTTCGGCGCCTCCGTGGGTGGCCCCACGGGCATGCTGGGCACCATCGGGCTGATCTCGTTGGCCGTGGCCTTCGCGTTCCTCGCCGGCATCAACTTCTTCACCAAGGACGGCAACGTCGGTGCCATGGAGCCCGGTGTCGAGCACACCTCGGCCGCCGCCCAGCAGCCGGCCGGGCGCAGCATGTGGCCGCTGGTCACCGCCCTCGGTGTGGGCGGCCTGGCCGTCGGCGCCGTCAGCAAGCCCGTCGTGTTCAAGGTGTCGCTCATCATCGTGCTCGCCGCAGTGGTCGAGTGGATGATCCAGGGCTGGAGCGAGCGTGCCAGCTCCGACGCCAACTACAACGCCGGGCTGCGCAAGCGCCTCCTGCACCCGCTCGAGTTCCCGATCCTGGCCTCCGTCGGCGCCGCCGTGTTCATCTACTCGTTCTCGCGGGTCATGCTGCACATCAGCAAGGACGCCGGTCGCTGGGTGTTCATCGTCATCGGCGCCGTCATCACCGCCGCCGGTTTCGTGTTCGCCGCCAAGCGCGGCATGGGCAAGTCCACCGCTGCGGGCATCCTCGCCGTGGGCGCGCTCGCCCTCGTCGGTGTCGGTGTGGCCTCGGCCGTGTCCGGCCAGCGCACCATCGAGCCCCACCCCGAGATCACCTCGGCCGTGTGCCTGGGCACCGCCACCGAGGCCGAGATCGAAGAGGTCGATCACAACGCGTCGCAGCGTGTCGCCGCGAAGAGCAACCCGATCGCCAACGTGTACCTCACCGAGGACGAGTCGAACCTGTACGCGCTGAACACCGGCATCGGTGGCACGCAGTACAAGGAGATCACCGTGCCGCGCAGCACCACGGTGCACGTGCTCTTCCACAACGCCAGCGAGACCCCGCGCCGCCTGACGGTGCACCTCGGCACCTTCAAGGCCGCCGACGGCACCGCGGGCAGCGAGCTCGCCGACTGCACGACGTCGGTCGAGCAGGACGGCACCGCGTTCCTCACCTTCCGTCTCGAGAAGTCGCAAGACGCCAGCAGTACCCCCTTCCGCCTCACCGTTCCCGGTGTGGAAGGTCAAGAGATCAAGTTGTTGGTTCCCTGACATGGACCGGAGTGAAGCAACCGTGAGTACCCTCGGGGAGATGTCCCCCACCCCTCGTCGTTGGAAGCCCGCGGCGTTGGCCGTCGGCGCCCTGGTGTTCCTCGCCGGCTGTGCGAAGGATGCGCCGCAGGACTACTTCCAGCCCAAGGGCGAGAACGCGCGCAAGATCAACGACCTGCAGACGCCGGTGTTCATCATCGCCGGCGTCGTCGGCGTCATCGTGCTCGGCGTCATCGCCTACATCATGTGGAAGTTCAAGGACCGCGGTCAGGACATCCCCGAGCAGTCGCACGGCAACCCGAAGCTCGAGATCGCGCTCACCATTCTTCCGGCGATCATCCTCGCCGGCATCGCGGTGCCCACGGTCGTGTCGGTGTTCGACCTGGCCAAGACCAGCGACGCCGAGTGCATCGTCAACGTCACCGGCCAGCAGTGGTGGTGGGAGTACGACTACGCCACGGGCGAGTGCGGCGGCGTGAACATCCCCGAGCCGATCGTCACCAGCGGCGAGCTGGTCATCCCGGCCAAGACCAACGTCATCCTGCGCATCACCAGCCGCGACGTCATCCACAGCTACTGGATTCCCGCCCTCAACGGCAAGCGCGACGCCGTGCCGGGCCGTCTGCACACCCTGCGCATGGAGGCCGACCAGCCGGGCATCTACACCGGTCAGTGCACCGAGTTCTGCGGCCTCAGCCATGCGCGCATGCGCCAGGCCGCCGTGGCGCTCGACACCGCCGACTTCCAGACCTGGGTCGACAACCAGCTCGAGCCGTACGTAGCCGCCCGAGGCCGGCACGCTGGCCGCCGAGGGTGAGGCGACGTTCATCGCCAACTGCGCCAAGTGCCACCAGGTGAACGACGTCAAGAACGCCGACGGCACCCCGGTGCTCAGCGAGCCCGACCTGTACGTGGTGTCCGGCGTGGCCCCGAACCTCACCAACCTGATGACCCGCACGGCCATCGCCGGTTGGACGTTCGACCTCATCACCGAGGAGTGCCGCGACAAGCTGTGGCACGCCAAGCCCGAAGAGTTCGGCGCGATGTACCTGAAGGGCGTCACGCCCGAGTGCTTCGACGAGGTCGCGCTGCGCGACTGGCTGCGCAACCCGCCCGGCATGAAGCCGATGTACGTGAACCCGAACAACCTCGAGTCCACCGGCGGCAAGTACCGCGGCATGCCCAATCTGAACCTCAAAGAGGATCAGATCGACCAACTGATCGCCTACCTCCTCGAGCGGAAGTAAGGGAGCTCTCACCGATGGCCATCATCGAACGTCCTTCTGCAGTACCGGCAACGGTCGACGGCGCTGCAGCCGCCCGAGCTCGTGACCACGTCGCGCGCGCTCGGCAACTTCCGTCGCCCGGTGTCCACCACCGGTTGGAAGTCGTGGCTCTTCACGGTCGACCACAAGAAGCTCGGCATCATGTACGGCGCCGTGTCGCTGTTCTTCTTCCTCGTCGGCGGCATCGAGGCACTGCTCATCCGTCTGCAGCTCGCCGCCCCGGACAACACGGTGCTCAGCGCCGGTCTGTACAACGAGATGTTCACGATGCACGCCACCACGATGGTGTTCCTCTTCGTGATGCCGATGGCGGCCGCGTTCGCCAACTACTTCCTGCCGCTGCAGATCGGTGCCCGCGACGTCGCCTTCCCGCGCATCAACGCGTTGGGCTTCTGGCTGTTCCTGTTCGGTGGCATCTTCCTGAACACCTCGTGGCTCCTCGGTGGCGCCGCCGACGGTGGCTGGTTCATGTACTCGCCGAACAGCAGTGCGCTGTTCTCGCCCAGCCACGGCATCGACTTCTGGGTGCTCGGCCTGCAGATCACCGGCATCGCCTCGCTCGTCGGTGCGATCAACCTCATCGTCACCGTGCTGAACATGCGTGCGCCGGGCATGAAGCTGATGCAGATGCCCGTGTTCACCTGGATGGTGCTCGTCGTGCAGTTCCTGCTGCTCTTCGCGATGCCCGTCATCACCGTGGCGCTGTTCCTGCTCAGCTTCCAGCGCAACTTCGGGGCCACGTTCTTCGACGTCAACCAAGGTGCCGACCCACTGCTGTGGCAACACCTGTTCTGGATCTTCGGCCACCCAGAGGTGTACATCATCATCCTCCCCAGCTTCGGCATCATCTCCGAAGTGCTGCCGACGTTCGCCCGTAAGCCGCTGTTCGGCTACAAGTTCGTCGTCTTCTCCGGTGCGGCCATCGGCTTCGTCGGTTGGGGCGTGTGGGCCCACCACATGTTCGCCAGCGGCCTCGGCCCGGTGTCGGTGGCGGTGTTCTCGGTGGCGACGATGCTCATCGCCATTCCCACCGGCGTGAAGATCGTCAACTGGACGCTCACCCTGTGGGGCGGCAAGTTGCAGTACACGACCGCCATGCTCTTCGCCATCGGCGTCATCGTGCTGTTCACCATCGGCGGCCTGTCGGGTGTCACGCACGCGGTGGCGCCGTCCGACACGCAGCAGACCGACACGTACCACATCGTCGCCCACTTCCACTACGTCATCGTCGGTGGCGCGGTGATGGGCCTGTTCGCCGGCTTCTACTTCTGGTGGCCGAAGATGTTCGGCCAGCTGCTCAGCGAGCGCCTCGGCAAGTGGAACTTCTGGCTGATGTTCTTCGGCGTGAACCTCACGTTCGCCCCGATGCACATCCTCGGCCTGCAGGGTCAGCCGCGACGCATGGTCGTGTGGCCCGACAAGCTCACCGGCGACGGCTTCTTCGACATGGCGTTCTGGAACAAGATCGCCTCGCTCGGTGCCTTCGTCATCGCCGCCGGCGTGCTGCTGTTCGTCATCAACATCGGCATCACCGCCAAGCGCAAGGTGAAGGCGCCGCTCGACCCGTGGGATGCCCGCACGCTCGAGTGGATCACCTCCAGCCCGCCGAAGGAGCACAACTTCGACCGCATCCCGACGGTGCACGCGCTCGACGAGTTCTTCCACCGCAAGTACGAAGAGGTCGACACCGAGAACGGGCCTCGCCTGGTGAAGGTGAAGACGGCCGAAGAGATCCTCGCCGAGGAAGAGGCCAACGCGGACCACCACATCCACCTGCCCTCGCCGTCGTACTGGCCCATCATCCTGGCCCTCGGCCTGCCGATCATCGCCTACGGCGTGATCTTCAACCTGCTGTTGTCGGTCGTCGGCACGGCCGTCGTGCTGCTGGCCGTCTTCGGCTGGTGCCTCGAGCCGTCCGTCGCGGACGACAGCGATTACGACCCGCCGACCGGTGGGGACTCGACGAAGGAGTTGGCGACCCTTGGCTGACATCGCCGTCCACGACGTGGACCACGCACACGAGCACGACGGGTACGACGACCACGTCCCCCACGCCACCAGCACCGGGCTCAGCAACAACAAGCTGGCCATGTGGCTGTTCCTCGGCAGCGAGTGCCTGCTGTTCGGTGGCCTCATCTCCACCTACATGCTGTACCGCGGCCGTCACGAGAACGGTCCCGGTCCGGACCAGATCTTCGACATCCCGCTCACCTCGATCAGCAGCTTCATCCTGCTGATGAGCTCGCTCACCATGGTGCTCGCCGTGAACTCGGCCAAGCGCAAGGACGATCGCAACACGAACATGTGGTTGGTCACGACCGCACTGCTCGGTGCGCTGTTCGTCGGCGGCCAGGTGTACGAGTTCACCGCGTTCTACAACGAGGGTCTCGGCTTCACCACCAGCCTGTTCGGCTCGAGCTTCTACACGCTCACCGGCTTCCACGGCGTGCACGTGACGCTCGGCATCATCATGCTGCTGGTGCTCGTCGCCATCTCTCGCCGCGATCGCTTCACCGGCGACAAGGCCGAGGTCGTCGAGCTCGTCGGTCTCTACTGGCACTTCGTCGACGTGGTGTGGGTCATCATCTTCACCCTCGTCTACCTGATCCCGTCCTGAGGTTCGCACCATGAGCACCACCGAGCACATCGAACCCGTCGAGCAGGCCGAGGTCGTCACCCACGACGCGCACGCACATGGCCACGGTCACGACGAGCACGTCCCGCAGGACAGCTACTTCATCCGCATCGCGCTCATCCTCGCGTTCGTCACCGCACTCGAGACGTCCACCTACTGGTGGGGCGACTGGTTCGACGGCAACCTCGACCGTGTCGTGGTGCCCGCGTTGCTGATCATGATGGCCATCAAGTTCGTGATGATCGCCTCGATCTTCATGCACCTGAAGTTCGACAACAAGATCTTCAGCTGGATGTTCTACACCGGCCTCGGATTGGCGATCTTCGTCTACATGGTCTTCCTCGCCACCTTCCAGTTCTTCCGCAACTGAGCCTCATGATGGCCGCGTCGGCGTTCGCCGATCCGTGGCGGTTCGAGCCGAACCCCGAGGTCTACCTCCTCGTCGCGTTCCTGATCGGCGCGTACGTGTACATGGTCCGCAACATCGGGCCAGGTGCCGTGGAACCCGGCGAGCCGGTGGTCACCCGCAAGCAGAAGTTCTGCTTCGTGGCGGCGATGGTGGTGTTGTTCGTGGCCAGCACCTGGCCCGTGCACCAGATCGGTGAGGGCTACCTGTACAGCATGCACATGGTGCAGCACTTCGCGCTCAGCTACGTGCTGCCGCCGCTGGTGCTGCTGGCGACGCCCGAGTGGCTGCTGCGCGCGCTCATCGGCGAGGCCCAGACCTACCGAGTGGTGCGCTTCTTCTCCAAGCCCGTCGTGGCCGGCGTCATCTTCAACGTCATGGTCATGGTGCTGCACATCCCCGGCGTCGTGAACGCCAGCACCACCAACGGAGCGTTGCACTTCACACTGCACCTGATGGTGGTGCTCACCGCGGTGCTGATGTGGATGCCCGTGGTCGGCCCGCTGCCCGAGCTGCAGATGGGCTCGGGCGGGAAGATGATCTACCTGTTCCTGATGAGCGTGGTGCCCACCATCCCCGCCGCATGGCTGACGTTCGCCGACGGCGTGGTCTACACCCACTACGGGCAGCAGCCGGTGCGGGTGTGGGGCATGAGCCCGATCGACGACCAGCAGCTGGCCGCGGTGATCATGAAGATCTTCGGTGGCATGTACCTGTGGACCATCGTCGTGGTGATGTTCTTCAAGCGGTTCAGCACCGGCGGCAACGGTTCGTCGTATCGACGCGACGCACGCATCCCGTCGGCCGAGATCACCGGCCACGACGAGCCGACGCTCACCTTCCACGAGGTCGAGCAGGCGTTCGGCCGCGCCGAGGCACCGGCCGAACCGTCGGCCGACCACCGCACCCAGCCCTGAACGCGAAGCGCCGGCCCGGGATGTCGCGGCGGGTGCAACATCCAGGGCCGGCGGCGCTGGAGCGGGGACGGGAGGACCCGCTCAGTTCGTCAGGTCAGTTGGTCGGGCGCTGGGCCAGGGTCAACTCGAACTCCTTCGGCGCACCGTCACGGGAGACGGTGATCGTGACCTTGGTGCCGGGGGCGAGCGATTGCAGGACCGACGAGAGTTGCTCGGCCGTCGAGACCGACGAGTCGTTCACCTGGGTGATGATGTCGCCCTCCTTCAGGCCGGCCTTCGAGGCGGGCGTGTCGGGCTGGACGGTGACGATGGTGATGCCGTCCGGCGTCTCCGACAGGTTGACGCCGATGTAACCGATGGGGGCGGCGCTGATCTCGCGGCCGGCCTTCAGGTCCTCCAGCAGCGGCTGGATGGTGCCGACCGAGATGGCGAAGCCGATGTTCTGGGCGTCGGGGATGCCGGCGGAGTTGATGCCGACGAGCTCGCCGCGACTGTTCACCAGTGCGCCACCCGAGTTGCCGTGGTTGATGGCGGCATCGGTCTGGATGAGGCCGCGCAGGGTGACGGTGTCGCTCTCCTGCAGCGTTCGGTCGAGGGCCGAGATGATGCCGGTGGTGACCGTGGGCTGGTCGCCGAGATCGAGTGCGTTGCCGATGGCGACGACGCGGTCGCCCACCTGGAACGAGCTGGCGTCGGCGAGCGTGAGCGGCTGCAGGTTCTCGGCGGTGTCGAGTTGCAGCAGGGCGACGTCGTAGGCGACCGACCGACCGAGCACCTTCGCCTCGGTGACCGTGCCGTCGTGCAGCTTCACCGTGTACACGGGGTCGGCGATGGGCTGGCCGGCGCTGTCGGTGGCATCGACCACGTGCGCGTTGGTGAGCATCAGGCCGTCGGTGGAGATGATGACGCCCGAGCCGGCGGCGACCGGGGTGACCGAGTTGCCGTCGCGGGCACCGAGCGTGATGGCCGTGACAGCGGGCTCGACCTGGTCGAGCAGCGAGTAGATGTCGAACCCGTCGGCTCCGACCTCGCTGCTGCCGCCGTTGCCGGAGGCGATGATCGACACGCCGGTCGAGTCGTCCTGCGTCATCTGTACGACGCCGTACGAGACACCTGCTGAGAGCAGCGTGCACAACATCGCCGTTCCCACCACCAGCCGAGCCGTCTTGCGGGGAGGAGGACCTTGGGGGGTCGACGGCGGCGGCGGCGGTGGGAACGGCGACGAGAAAGGCGCTGCTCGAACGAACTCGGTTCCCACCTCTGCGGGCGCAGTGCTGGGGAAGGGGACTTCGTCGTCGAGCAGCGTCATGTGGGCATCATGCCCGCGGCTCGCTGAGCGCACGCTGAAGCTGGCTGAAGGCGAACTTCAGCGAGGTCCGAGCAGGTTTTCCGCTGTCGGTGGAAGAATGTCCACATGCGCGTGCTGGTGGTCGACGATGAGGTGCGCCTCGCCGCGGCGTTGCAGCGCGGGCTGGAGGCCGAGGGCTTCACGGTCGACGTGTCGCACGACGGGCTCGACGGCCTGTGGCACGCCACCGAGCAGCAGTACGACGCGATCGTGCTCGACATCATGCTGCCCGGGATGAACGGCTACAAGGTGTGCGCCGAGCTGCGCCAGCGCGGCATCGCCACACCGATCCTGATGCTGACCGCCAAGGACGGCGAGTTCGACGAGGCCGAGGCGCTCGACACCGGCGCCGACGACTTCCTGTCCAAGCCGTTCTCGTACGTGGTGCTCGTCGCCCGTCTGCGCGCCCTGGTGCGCCGCACTCGCGGCCAGGTGAGCAACGACGTCGAGGTCGGCCCGGTGCGGTTGAACGTGGCCAGCCGACGCTGCTTCGTGGGCGACCGCGAGGTCACGCTGACCGCCCGCGAGTTCGCGGTGCTCGAGTACCTGGTCGGTCGCGTCGACGAAGTGGTGCCCAAGCGCGACATCCTCGCCAACGTGTGGGAGGACACCTACGACGGTCCCGAGAACGTCGTCGAGGTGCACGTCTACGCGCTGCGTCGCAAGCTCGAGGTCGACATCATCGAGACCATCCGTGGCGGCGGCTACCGCGTTCGGGCGAACTGACGTGGCTCGCCGTCCCGGCTCGCTGCGCCTGCGCATCACCCTGCTCACCGGAGCGGTGGTGGCGGTGGTGCTCACGGCGTCGTCGTTCCTGCTCATCGGCTGGCTGCGGTCGTCGCAGATCGACGACACCGACCGCGTGCTCAACGAGCAGATCGACATCGTGGCCGCGTTGCTGCAGCGCAACCTGCTGCCGCAGCGGATCACGCCCAGCGGTCTCGACACCGGCCAGGTGCAGGTCATCCAGGCCGACGGCAAGGTCGTGGCCGCGACGCTCGGCCTGGGGTCGACGGTGCGGCTCGATGTCGTCCCCGCGCCGGGGTACGGAGAGCAGACCGGGCACATCACCACGGCCACGGCCCTGGGTGTGCCCGGCGACGATCGCTATCGCGTCGTGGCTCGTTCGGTGCCGTTCGACATCGGCACGGTCACCATCTACGCCGCGACCACGCTGCGGTCCGCCGACAGCGTGGTGCACACGCTGGTCGTTGCGCTCTGGGTCGCAGTGCCGGTGTTCATCGCGCTCGCGTTGCTGGCCACGTGGTGGCTCACCGGGCGTGCCCTGCGACCCGTCGACCGCATGCGCGAGGAGGTCGACGCCATTCGAGTCGCCGGCACCGACCAGCGCCTGTCCACCGACCAGCGGGCCACCGAACTCGACCGTCTGGCCGGAACGTTGAACGACATGCTCGATCGCACGAGCGCGTCCGAGGCCATCCGTCGCCAGTTCCTGGCCGACGCGTCGCACGAGCTGCGCAGCCCGCTGGCATCGGCGCGGGCGATGCTGGAGGTGGGCCTGGCCTACCCCGACCGCACCGACTGGACTGCCACCGCCGACGACGTGATGGTCGAGGTCGATCGCCTGGAAGGCCTCGCCGGCGAGCTGCTCGCCCTGGCCCGGGCCGAGGGTGGCGAGCGGGCGCTGCAGCTGGAGACGTTCGACATGAGCGAGTTGGTCGAGTCCGAGGTGCAGCGCAGCACCGACGCCCGGGTGTCGACGTTCACGTCGGGCCCAGCCATGGTGTCGGCCGACCGGACGCTGGTGGTGCGCGCGTTGCGCAACCTGCTCGACAACGCTCGTCGCCACGCGGCCACGAAGGTGACGATCAACGTGTCGTCCGGCGAGCGGGTGGCCGTGCAGGTGTTCAACGACGGCGACGACATCCCCGTCGAGCAGCGCGAGAGCGTGTTCGAGCCGTTCACGCGCCTCGACAGCGCGCGCACCCGCGACGACGGCGGAGCAGGGTTGGGCCTGTCGCTGGCCCGCCGCATCGCCGAGGTGCACGGCGGCACGCTCGAGGTGGTCGACACCACCAAGGGCACCGCCTTCCTCCTCACCCTCCCCGCCGCCGGGTCGCCCCCCGCAGATCCGAGTGCCACAGCCCCAACCGAGTGACACGGCCCCATCCGAGTGCTCACTCGCACCCGGGATGCGAGTGCCCACTCGGATCCCCGGACGTCAGCGCGAGAGCATCGGGACCGCACGAGCGAGTAGGCCGTCGAGCTGCGCATGGGCGGTGTAGGCGATCGCCTCGCGTGCGGCGAACCGCGCCCGATCTCGTCGCTGGCCACGGCGCGGAGCTCGGCTTCCGTCACCAAGATCGTGCCTACCATGGCGGCCCATGTGTCGGTCGCGCTCCGGGCGCGTCGGCCGGCGTCGACGATCCAGCGGACCGCATCCTCGTGACGGCCGGCTCGCGAGTGGTGCAGAGCGATGAGACGCCCGGCGGCACCCTGCCAGCACGGGTCGCCCAGCTGGCAGGCGAGGGCGAAGCACTGCTCCAACGGCTCGACACCGGTGGCGATGCCACCGACGAGGCCGGCCTCCTCGCGGACGGCGATGGGCCAGGGCTCGAACGACATCCAGCGCAGGTCGCGCACGAGTTCGAGGCAATCTCCGGACCATCTTGCAGCGTCCTCGATTCGCCCGTCGTCGAGGACCGCCCACGCGCCCACGCCCAGCGACCATGCCTCGCGGCGGCGATCCCCGGCGGATCGGGCGAGTTCGATCGACAACTCGAAGTGGTCGACGCCTTCGGCCGTGCGACCCCAGTCGGCCAGGTTGAACGCCGTGATGGACTCGACGCCAGCAAGCAGCGCCGCGTTCCCGCCGGCCGTGTTCGCGGCGATGTGCAGGCGCCGTTCGGCCTCGGAGCGCCGGCCGGCGAGGGCGTCCGTGTAGGCGCGCTCGCGCATTGCCGTGACGAAGAGGTCGCGCTCGCCGTGCTCCTCGGCCAGCACCAGGGCGTGCTCCAGCATCACGCCGCCCTCGTCGTCGTAGCCGCGTACGGCGTGGACGAGTGCCGAACCGAGCTCGAGCAGACAGCGGGTCAACAGGGGACCGTCGGCGGCGCGTTCAGCCTCGGCGGTCGCACGCCGCAGGCAATCGACCCCTGCGTCGACCGCCCCTGCGGCCAAGGCGGCTCGCCCCGCGTCCAGCAGGGTGACGGCCTGGGTTCCGGCCGAGACGCCGGGAGGCGTGGCGGCGACGGCCGGCCGGGCGGCACTGCGCAACGCGGGTGATGGGTCGGTGCCGTATTCGCGTCGGAACAGTTCCTCCACCATGCCGATGTGCGACTCGGCCACGTCGCCCAGCCCGGATGCGGTGAGCGCCGTCACGAGCAACACGTGCGCGCTCTTGATCGTGTTGCCGTAGGAGATGCGATCCGGCGCTGCGCCCGCCGCCAGGCAGCGATCGATCTCGGCCGGGCTGGCCACGTCGAACGAGGACCCGATGGCGACGAGCCGCTCCAGCAGCGGCATCGCCGGGTTGGCCTTCACCGCGTAGAAGATCGCCGCGCCCGGGATCGCTGCGGCGAGCTCGTGGTAGCGCTGTTCGGCGATGTCGATGTCGATGACGACGTACGGCGTCGCCACGTCGGTGCGGTCGAGGAAGGAACGAAGTGCGGGGGTCAGCCCAGCCTGGGTCGAAAGCGTCACGTCGGGCGACGGTAGCGAACACGACGCTCAACAGCGAACTGCCAGGTGCGCCAGTCAGTCGGGCTGTCGGTCAGCCAGCCGGCCTGTCCACCGTCAGCCACCTACGAGGTTGCCAGGCCCTCGGCGGGCGGACCCGCCGGTCAGTCCCAGCGGAAGGTGGCGGCGGCGATGGCGGGCATCACCACGGCCCACACGCTGAGCACGATCCAGCTCGTGGTGGGCTGGGTGCCCGCCGCGCCGAGCGTCTCGCGCAGCACGTCGGCCAGCGCGCCCGACGGCAGGGCGTGCGCCACTTGGCGGATGCCGGTGGGCAGTTTGCTGAACGGGATGACCATGCCACCGAGCAGCAGCAACACCAGGTACAGGCCGTTCTGGGCGGCGAGGTTGATCTCGCCGCGCAGGCGGCCGGCCAGGGTGAGGCCGATGCCGGCGAAGGCCATCGTGCCGAGGAGGACGCCGCACACGGCGAGCAGCCAGTTCGGGTCGACCGGCGACCAGCCGAGCGCGTACGACACGGGAACGATGATGGCGAACTGCACCAGTTCGACCACCGCGACCGAGGCGATCTTCGCGGCGATCAGGCGCGGGCGGCCGAGGGGCGTGGTGGCCAGGCGCTTGAGCACGTGGTAGCTGCGTTCGAAGCCGGTGCCGATGCCGAGGCTGACCATCGCCGTGCTCATCACCGCGAGGGCGAGCACGCCGGGTGCGAGGAAGTCGATCGGCTCGTCGGTGCCGGTGGGCAGCACGTCGACCAGGCTGAAGAACACCAGCAGCAGCACGGGGATGCCGAGCGTCAGCAGCAGCTGTTCGCCGTTGCGCAGGGTCAGCTGCAGCTCGGTGCGCAGTTGGGAGGTGAAGCGCTTCACGCGGCACCGCCCTGGTCGGCCAGCCGGGGTCGTCGGCGCCGGGCGCGGTGAGGCGACGGAAGACGTCCTCCAGCCGTTGGCTGCCGGCGCGCAGGTCGGTGAGCGGGTGACCGTGCTCGGCCAGCCATGCGGTCAGCTGCGCCATCAGGCGCGGATGCGGCGGAGCGTCGATGACGTACTCGTCGGCACCCACCTGGCTGGCGACCATGCCGATCTCGACGGCGAGCGAGATGAGGTCGAGGTCGGGCGAGCTGCGGAAGCGGATCTCGTCGTGGCCCTTGCGCAGCTCGTCGAGCGTGCCGTCGGCGATCACCAGGCCGCCGTCGAAGATGACCACGCGGTCGGCGATGCGCTCGGCCTCGTCGAGTTCGTGGGTGGCCAGGACGACGGCGCACCCCGTGTCGGCGAGGGCGCGGATGATGCCGCGGATGGTGTCGCGGCCGTTCACGTCGACGCCCGACGTGGGTTCGTCGAGGAACGCGACCTCGGGCTTGGCGGCCATGCGCGAGCGCGAGCGACAGGCGCTGCTGCTCGCCGCCCGACAGCCGTCGCCACGTGGCCTTCGACCGTGACGTCAGACCGACCTGCTCGACCAGCGCGTGCGGCGTCGGCGCCCTTGCCGTAGAGCGTGCAGTAGTGGCGGACGGTGTCGAGCACTCGTGCGCTCGGGTACACGCCACCCTGCTGCAACATCACGCCGATGCGTTCGCCGAGCTGGCGTTGGTGCGTGGCGGGGTCCATGCCGAGCACCCGGACGGTGCCGGCGCTGGCCGTGCGGTAGCCCTCGCAGACCTCGATGGTGCTGGTCTTGCCGGCGCCATTGGGGCCCGAGGACCGCGGTGACGAGCCCGGCCCGGGCGGTGAACGACACGCCCTTCACGGCTTCGAGGTCGCCGTAGCGCACGACCAGTCCGCTCACCTCGACCGCTGCCTCGTCGCCTGCCACGAGGAGCGACGCTACCGGCCCTGCCGTTCACCAGGAACTTAAGTTCGCGCGGGCCCGGCCGTTCACCAGGAACTCAAGTACTGCGGGAAGGGGTGCAGCACTAGCCTTGAGCACGTGATCGACGTCCGACTGCTGCGCACCGACCCTGATGGTGTGCGGGCCGCTTTGGCCCGCCGCAACAACCCCGAGCTGCTGGTGCAGCTCGATCAGGCCATCTCGCTCGAGAGCCAGGCGCGCGACCTGCAGTCGCAGCGCGATGCGCTGCGGGCCGAGGTCAACGATCTGTCGAAGCAGGTGGGCCTGAAGCGACGCGAGGGCGACACCGCCGGCGCCGAGGCGCTGCAGGCCCAGAGCCGCGAGCTGGGCGCTCGTGAGTCGGCGCTCAACGCCGAGGCCGAGCAGGTGGCGAGCGCGCTGCGCGAGCTGATGCTGCGCATCCCGAACCTGCCGCACCCCGACGCGCCCGACGGCAAGGACGACCACGACAACCCGGTCATCGTCGGCCCGAACAACATGCCGGCCGAGTTCCCCGAGCACCAGCGCGTGCCGCACTGGGAGACCGCCGCGGCGCTGGGCATCCTCGACAACGAGCGGGCCACGAAGATCAGCGGTGCGATGTTCACCATGCAGCGCGGCGCCGGCGCCACGCTGGCCCGTGCGCTGTGCCAGTACGCGCTGGACATGAACGCCGACGCGTTCGAAGAGATCCGTCCGCCGTCGCTGGTCACCACGGCCACGCTCACCGCCACCGGTCAGCTGCCGAAGTTCGCCGACGACGCCTACGCCATCGAGCGCGACGACCTGTGGGCCATCCCCACCGCCGAGGTGCCGCTCACCAGCATCTACGCCGGCGAGGTGCTCGACGAGGCCGAGCTGCCGAAGCGGATGATGGCGCACACGTCGTGCTACCGCCGCGAGGCCGGTTCGGCCGGCCGCGACACCCGCGGCATGCTGCGCGCCCACGAGTTCGACAAGGTCGAGATCCTGGCCGTCACCACGCCCGAGCAGGGCCCGGGCATGCTGCAGGAGATCGTCGACCGCGCCGAGAAGCTCATCAGCGGGCTCGGCCTGCCGTACCGCATCATCGAGATCTGCACCGGCGACATGGGCCAGAGCCACCACCGCAGCTTCGACATCGAGGTCTACGCGCCGGGCTGCGACAACTGGCTGGAAGTCAGCTCGTGCAGCTGGTTCAGCGACTACCAGGCTCGCCGCGGCGACATCCGCTTCAAGAAGGCCGGCGAGAAGGGCACCACCATCGCCAACACGCTCAACGGTTCGGCGCTCGCCGTGCCGCGCGTGTGGGCCGCCATCGTCGAGAACTACCGTCAGGCCAACGGCACCGTCGTCGTGCCCGAGGCGCTGCGTCCGTACATGCGCGGCATCGAGGTCATCGGCGGATGACCGACGCGCCGCACGACCTGGCGAGCCGGCGCAAGGACTACGAGACCGCGGGCCTCGACCTGCCCGACGTGGCCGGCGAGCCGATGGAGCAGTGGCACCGCTGGTATGCCGATGCGAACGAGGGCGGGTGCGTCGAACCGAACGCGTTCGTGCTCGGCACGGTCGACAGCGAGGGCTGGCCGCAGTCGCGCTACCTGCTGGTGCGCGGCGCCGACGAGCGTGGCTTCACGTTCTTCACCAACTACGACTCGGCGAAGAGCCAGCAGCTGGCGGCCGAGGGCCGTGCGTCGATGCTGTTCACCTGGTTGCAGTTGCACCGACAGGTGCGTGTGGTCGGCACGGTCGAGCGCGTGCCCGACGCCGAGAGCGACGAGTACTTCGCGTCACGCCCGCGTGGCTCGCAGATCGGTGCCTGGTCGTCGCCGCAGTCGACGCCCATCCCCGACCGCGACTGGCTCGAGCAGCGCGTCGAGCAGATGGCCGCAGACGTTCGGCGAGGCCGAGGTGCCGCGCCCCGCGTTCTGGGGTGGCTGGTTGCTGAAGCCGCACCGCTTCGAGTTCTGGCAGGGTCGCCCCAGCCGCCTGCACGACCGCCTCGCCTACACCCTGCTCGGCGCCGACGACGACCACCCCGACGGCGACAGCTGGCAGATCGACCGCCTCGCGCCGTAGGTCGGCGCCGGGGTTCTGGGCGGGATTCTTCCCGAATCGGCTTCTGGGCGGATTCGTTCCCGGCTTCCGGGAACCACACCGCCCAGTTCACAGTCGACGCAACACCCGCCCGGGCCCGCGCAGGAACTGCACCGGGCCCACTTCCAGCGAAGTGCAGCGTCCGATGTGCGCGGGCCAGGTCGCGAGTGCCGACCTGCCGATATGCGTGGCCGGCAGCTACCGCGGGCCGGATGTCGCTCCCGGACCCACACCACGAGAATCTCCGTGCCGCCGAAATGCTTGCTCGCGTGATCTGGGCGGCGTGCTTCCCGGTTTCCGGGAACAATCACGCCCAGAAGCCTGTCTGGGACGAATCCCGCCCAGAAACCAGCGTTGCCGGTGGCGGTCTGGTCAGCCGGCGGCCCAGGCCGACGCGGCGCTGGCGAGGCCCTCGATGAGGGCTTCGGTGTGCGGGGTCCAGCCGGGGCCCTGCCAGTCGCGCCACACGGGGCTGCGGCCGCGCACTCGCGGCGGCAGTTCGATCTGCACGCCCTGGTGGCGCGGCAGGTTCACCGGGTTGAGGTGGTGCATGCCGCGGAGCTCCTTCGGCATCGCGTCGCACCCGCGTCTCCATCGTGTAGTCGGGCAGCAGCGGGCGCAGGTGCGCGGCCACGTGCTCGGCCAGCTCGCGGTTCTGGCCACCGAGCAGCAGCGTGGTCCACATGTCGTGACGGCCGAAGCCGTGAATCGTGATGACCACGTCGACGTGCTCGACGAACTGGCGGAGCGCCGGTGACTCGTCGGCCGACACCTTGTGCGACGGGAGGTGTTGGTTGAAGTGCGGGGGCTGGACCACGCCGTAGTAACTGGCGTCGCACCGCTCGGCCGCGGCCGAGGCGATGACGTCGGTCATCTCCTCCAGCGAACCGCCGTGGTACGCCATGAACCCGATCGGCCCGCGCAGCACCAGGTGCTCTTCCACGCCCTCGAGGGCGAGCAGGTCACGGAACGGGGTGGGTGAGGTCATCCTGGGGGGCAGCATCGGGAAGCGCAGGCTTCGTGCGTTCCCGCATCATCGCGTACGCGATGCCGACGAGGATGACCCCGCCGAGCACGATGGCCACGATCTGCCAGTTGCCGTTCAGCCAGTTCTGCACGCGCTGCTGCAGACGGTCGACGGCGTCGGTGATCGGGTCGCTCTCCTCGCGGACGTCGACCCAGTAGAAGTACCACAGCAGATAGGCGCCCGACAGCAGGACGAAGGCGCCCGACACCATCTCGACGTACTGCATCTTGCTCTTCAGCCAGTGCACGAACCCGGCGTTCGCCGCGGCGAGCGCGAGCGTGAGCGAGATGACGACGACGGCCATGCCCAGCGCGTACATCACCACGTTGGCGACGCCCGCCCAGTAGCCCTTGTTCTCGCCGGTCTGGAACAGCGTGCTCATGAACAGCGGCAGCGTGCAGCCCAGCGACGCCACGGCGTAGGCGATGCCGTAGAGGAACATCGACCGCATCGTGCGATCTCGTTCGCCGGTGTTGACCTGCAGCGTGCCGATGGGCAGCTTGTAGCCGAACAGCATCGCCGCGCCGAGGATGACGAAGATGATGCCGATGGCGAGCGTCGCGTACTTGGCGTTCTCGAGCAGCGACTGCGTCCAGAACTGGGTGACTGCGCCGATGGCGAAGAACACGGCCAGGAAGCCGGCCGACACCGTCGCGCCGACGAGCAGCGCCTTGCTGATGGGCGCCTTCTGCATCTCGCCGTTCGCGGCGCTGACGCCGAGGAAGTACATGAGATATGTGGGCAGCAGCACGAACCCGCACGGGTTGATGCTGGCCACCAGGCCACGGATGAACGAGAGCGACAGGTTCACAGCAGGTTGTCCTGGATGAGCTTGGTGAGCTTGGCCTCGTCGAGCTGACCGGTCTGCTGCACGATGGTGCCGTCGGCCGTGACGATGAGCGTCACCGGGAAGGCGCTGATGCCCATCTCGTTGATGAACTCGCCGGTGGCGTCGTACAGCAGCTCGTACTGCACGCCCTTGTCGCGGGCGAAGTTCTCCTCGTGGTCGCTGGGTGGCAGGTAGTCGATGCCGATGAAGCGGACGTCGTCGCCGTAGACCTTGTGCACGGCGGCGAAGTCGGGCAGTTCCTTCTTGCACGGCCCGCACGTCGAGCCCCAGATGTTGATGACGAGCGGCTTGCCGACGAAATCGCCGGTGGAGAGCGTGTTGCCCTCGAGGGTGGAGAGATCGATGGTCGGCAGGGGCTTGCCCTCGACGACGGCGTTCGTGCCGATGGTGGGCGGCTTGACGTTCGTGTCCAGCACGGCGGTGTCGCCGTCGCCGGTGCCGTCGTCGTCGGCGTTCGAGTTGGCGATGGCCAGCCCGATGGCGACGGACGCGACGAGCGACACGACCAGCGAACCGATCAGCAGGCGCTTGCGGACCTTCACCCGGGCAACGCTACCCGCCTCGCCCCACCGGGTCCCCGCAGACGCACCACGAAGGGACCAAAGGCCCAACGCCCTGTCGGAACGTCTCCAGGAACTTACGTTCGCGCGACGTGCCCGGTGGCCCTTCGCCGCCGCCCGGGGGGACTGCGGCGGCGAAGGGCGGGGGTTTCGGTCGGCGGGTCGTCTGTGCGTTGCCGTCGACCGGGGGATCTTCCGCCCCGACGGGCGACGAGGAGCACGAAGCTCTCCGTCGCCCGCCGGATCGGTGGGTCAGGCCACCTGGTGGGTGCGGACGTAGTGCGGGGGGAGGGGCACTTCGTCGACGGCCACCACGGGCCGGGGGTGCTTGGGCGGACGGCCCCGTGGTCGCTTGTTGACCACGATCCGACCGCTCTCGATCAGCTCGCCGCCCCACACACCCCATGGCTCGGCGCGCTCGATGGCGCCGTCGCGGCACGTCTCGGCGAGTGCGCACTTGCCGCAGATCGCCTTGGCACGAGCGATGTCGAGCGGGACGTCCGAGAAGAAGAGGTGGGTGAGGGTGCCATGACCATCGGCGCAGCGCGGGGTCGCCACTCGCGTGGCGATCGGCTCGACGAGCTCATCGAACTCTCTGGTGATGTCGGTGTCGTTCAGGGTGTACATGTTCGGGGTTCCTCTCGGACGAAGGGGAAGGAAGTGGGAAAAGCGAAAAGGCCGCCGGGATCCTGCGATCCCGACGGCCTCGGCGGCACTTCGACGTAGGTGTTACGTCGATGCCATCCCGAGGTGTCGGGCGGTGCGCTTGGTAGCGACGGCAGTGGACTTCATGAATGCATCGAGGCCATTGATGGCCACGGCATTGCCGACGTTGCCCACGTGACGCCAGGTGCGACCGAAACCGGCGCACGGGCGCGCGGCGCCGGCCACGGGGGCCTGCTGCGTTGCGTACATCGTGCGATCCATCACGGTTCCGTTTCCTTCCGGTCGTCGACCTGCCACTGGTGGTGTCAGATCGTGGACAAGGCAACCACGTTCTTCCGGAGCGTGCAACTGATTTATCGTGAAATCGTGTTCGAATTTCCGGAGCCTCTTCCCGACGGCCGTCGGTTCAGGGGAAACGCCACGGTCCGGCTGGGTGATTCGTCGCCCGGTGGGCGGGCCCGGCTGGACGCGCTCGCCCGCCTGCTGCAGGACGTCGCCGACGACGACGCACGCGACGCGGGCTTCGGCGACTTCACCTGGGTGGTGCGCAGAACGGCCCTGGCAGTGCACCGTTTTCCGGTGTACCTCGAGCCGCTCGAGTTGACCACGTGGTGCGCCGGGTTCGGTGCCGCGTGGGCCGAGCGGCGCATCTCGGTGCGCGGCGCGAACGGCGGTCACGTCGAGTCGTCGACGCTGTGGGTGCACCTCGACGGCACCACCATGCGACCGGCACGCATGCCGCGAGAATTCCTCGACGTGTTCGGCCCGTCGGCGGGTGGTCGGACGGTGTCGTCGAAGTCGGTGTTGTCCGCCGCCGCCGCGGCCGGTACCGACGCCGGCAGCGACGCCGGCAGCGGCGTGCCGTGGCCGTTGCGCTTCACCGATTTCGACGTGCTCGAGCACGTCAACAACGCGGTGTACTTCGCGCCCGTCGAACAGGCCCTCGCCGACCGACGGTCACTGCGCGCGCCGTTGACCGTCGTGGTCGAGCACGGCGACCCGATCGAGCGCGGCGACGACGTGACGTGGCTGGTGCGCGACCGCGACGACGGCTTCGACGGCTGGCTCGTGGGAGCCGGTCGTCAGTTCGCCGCGGTGTCGGTGGACTCGGGCGCGGCCTGAGCCGCGTCGTCGGCCGAAGAACCAGCCGCGTCGGCTGCCGCGGTGGCAGCTGCTGCGGCCACCGCTTCGGGGGTGCCGATCGGTACGAAGATGTGCTCGCGGTAGTGGCGCAGTTCGGCGACGCTCTCGCGGATGTCGTCGAGGGCGCGGTGCGTGCCCTGCTTCTGGCGCAGGTGGTTCAGCACCGACGGGTACCAGCGACGGACGAGTTCCTTCACGCTGCTGACGTCGACGCTGCGGTAGTGCAGGTACAGCTCGATCTCGGGCAGGTACGCGTCGAGGAAGCGACGGTCCATGCCGATGCTGTTGCCGCACAGCGGCACCGAGCGCGGCTGGGGCACCCACTGCTTGATGAACTCGAGCGTCTGTGCGCCGGCGTCCTCGAGCGTGATGGTCGACGCGCGGATCTGGTCGAGCAACCCGCTCTTGGTGTGCATCTCGACGACGACCGGCTCCATCAGCGCGAGCTGTTCCTCGGTGGCGTGCACCACCAGGTCGGGGCCCTCGGCGACGATGTTCAGGTCGTCGTCGGTGATGATGGTCGCGATCTCGACGATCACGTTCTTCGCCGGGTCCAGCCCGGTCATCTCGAGGTCCATCCACACCAGCACGTCCTGCAGGCTAGGCGACGGATACGGTGCCAGGCGTATGGCTGACCAGATCACCGGCGACGTTCCCATCCGGCCCGCGGCGACGGTGATGCTGTTGCGCGACACCGACGGCCGTCTCGAGGTGTTCATGCTGCGCCGCACCAACGCCGCCGTGTTCGCGGGTGGCATGTACGTGTTCCCCGGTGGCCGGGTCGACCCTGCCGACGGCGAGGGCGACGAGGCGTTCGTCGTCGCCGCGATCCGCGAGTGCTACGAGGAGTGCGGGGTGCTGCTCGCGGTCGACGCCGACGGCAACATGGTCGACGACGGCCACCCTGCGCTCGCGCACCGCGAGGCCGTCTACGACGGCACCGTCGACATGCGTGCCCTGGCCGCCGATCACGGTCTGCGACTGCTCACCGACGCGCTGCCGTGGATGAGCCACTGGATCACGCCGAAGGGCGAGACCACCCGCCGCTTCGACACTCGCTTCTTCGTCGCCGCCAGCCCGGTGGGGCAGTCGTCGCACCACGACGACAACGAGACCGTCGCCAGCATGTGGGTGAAGCCGGCCGACGCGCTGGCCCAGTGGGAGCGTGGCGAGCTGCAGCTCATGCCGCCCACGGTCACGAACCTGAAGTTCCTGCAGGAGCACGCCGACGTGCAGGCCGCGATGGCCGCGGCGCGCGCAGTCGGCACGCCGCCGTGCATCCTGCCGAAGATCAAGATGGTCGACGGTCGCATGGCCGGCATCGCCATGCCGGGCGACGACGACTACGACTCGCTGGACTGACCCGCCGCTTCGGCGTCCTTCGCGGCCAACGCCGCGTTGACCATGTTCAGCATGCGCGCGCTGCAACCGGCCATGTTCGTGGGCGGAGCGACGTCGTCGACGATGCGCGTGGCGATGGCGCGGAACACGTCGGCCGCGGCGCCGACGCCATCGAGCGACACCGGTGTGCCCGCGTCGCCGCCGGCCGACACCGCCGCCTCCAGCGGCACCTGACCCAGCAGCGGCACGCCGATCTGGTCGGCCAGTGCCTGGCCGCCGCCCTCGCCGAACAGCGCGTACGACTGGCCGTGGTCGCACGTGAACGAGCTCATGTTCTCGATGACGCCGCTGACGCGCAGGAAGCTGCGCCGAGCCATGTCGGCCGCACGGGCCGCCACCTTCTGCGCCGCGAGCGCGGGAGTGGTGACGATGAGCAGATCGGTGCGCGGCAGCATCCGCGCCAGGCCCATCTGCACGTCGCCGGTGCCCGGCGGCATGTCGATGAACAGGTAGTCGAGGTCGCCCCAGTGCACGTCGCGCAGGAACTGCTCGACGGCCTTGGTGAGCATCAGGCCACGCCACATCAGCGCGGTGTCCTCGCCGACCAGGAAGCCGGTGCTGACCACCTTCAGCGTGCCCTGGGTGAGGCCGTGGCCGACGGTGATCTCGTTGGGGATGATCTTCGGCTTGTCGCTGCCCTCCACCGGCAGTGCCTCGAGCGGCTCGTCGATGCCGAGCAGGCGGGGCACCGAGAAGCCCCAGATGTCGGCGTCGAGCACGCCCACCGTGAAGCCCTGCGCGGCGACCGCGGCGGCCAGGTTCACCGTGACCGAGCTCTTGCCCACGCCGCCCTTGCCGCTGGCGACGGCCAGCACGCGACAGGTGACCGGGATCTCGGTGTCGGGCGCGTTCTCGCGGGCGTTCCAGCGCGCCTTCAGCATGACGTCGCTGCGTTCCTCGCTGGTCATCTCGCCCCACTCGATGTGCACGTCGGTGACACCGGGGTGGACGGCGACGCGGCTCTCGACGTCCTTCTTGATCTGGGCGCGCAGCGGGCAGCCGCCGATGGTGAGCTTCACCGTGACGATCACCCGGCCGTCGGGGTGCACGACCACGTCGGGCACCATGCCCAGGCTGACGATGTCGGCGCCCAGCTCGGGGTCGATGACCGCTGCCAGCAGCGCGAGCACCTCGTCGCGGGTGGGGACGTCGACGGGAATCACGAAGTGAATGCTACGGTAATTCGCGAGTACACTCGCCTGATCGATCCCCGATCCCGGTTTTCCGGGTTGTCGTTCCCAGGAGGAATGCCGTGATCACCCTCACCGACACCGCCGCCCTGAAGGTCAAGGAGCTCCTCGAGGCCGAAGGCGCCACCGACCTGGCCCTTCGCGTCGCCGTGCGCCCCGGTGGGTGCAGCGGCTTCTCGTACGAGATGTTCTTCGACGGCGACTTCGCCGCCGACGACGAGAAGGCCGTGTTCGGCCCGGTGCAGGTCGTCGTCGACGCCGCCTCGGCCCAGCTGCTCGAGGGTGCGACCCTCGACTACAAGGACGGCCTGAACGCCGCCGGGTTCGCCATCACGAACCCGAACGCCACCCGCACCTGCGGCTGCGGCTCGTCCTTCAGCTGACCGGCTGTTCACGCTACGGACACGTTCAGTTCCTGGAGAACACCACTTCGGGCCTGCCTCAGGCCTGGAGGAACAGGTCCATCCGCTCGCGGAGTTCGGAGCGGTCCCACACGCCGTCGAGGCGGTCGACGATGACGCCCGTCGCATCGACGAAGTAGACGAGCGGCTCGTAGTCGATGCCCAGCGCCTCCACGGCGGGGGCGACCTTCGTGGCCGCATCGTCGGCGTAGACGTCGGCGTGCACCATCACGACCGCATCGCCGAGACGCTCGTGCTCGTCGACCAGGAACTCCAGACCCGGTGCGCAGGTGCCCGTCTGGCAGTGCGCCGGGGTGCCGATCATGTACACGACCGGCTTGCCGGACTTCAGCGCGTCGGTGAGCGTCACCTCGTGCAGCGGGCACGGGTCGGGGGTGAGCGAGCAGTACGGCTCGACGCCGCGGTGGTCGTCGACCGTCGGGGTGTCGAACGGTGGCAGCGGCCCGCCCATCACGCGGCGTCGACACCTGCTCGACCGTGAACAGCTGGAACGACGCGCCGTAGCCGTCGTCGCCCTCCAGGCGCAGCACGTACGTGCCGGGGTCGGTGAGGGTGGCGCGGATCTCCCAGTACGGCACGGCGATCTCGGTGTTGCGCAGCACGGCGATCACGTCGGTGACGGCGGTGCCGTCGTCGGTCTGGATCTGGCCCTTGATCTGGTCGGGACCGGTGGTGGCCAGGTTCTGACCGTCGCTCAGCGACACCGGCAGCCGCGCCTCGCCGGGCGTGAACGTGGGCGAGTTGGGGAAGCGCTGCACGATCGCGAAGCCCGACGGGGCGGAGCCCGTACCGGGTGTCGTGGTGTCGGCTCCCGTCGTGCCGTTGGAGGATCCGGACGTGGCGCCGCCACCTCCGGTCGTGTCGCCGCCGCCGGGATTGGCGTCGTCGTCGTTACCGCATGCCACCAGCAGCACCACGCTGCCGGCCGCGAGAAGGAAGTCGCGTCGTGTCTGAGCCATCGACACCACCGTAGTGTGGACATGATGTCGAACGGCCGCGTGAGAAGTCGCTGACGATGGCAGAGTCGTCGAAGCCGCACGATCCCCGGTCCAAGCGCGCCGTGCTGCAGCAGGGCGCGGGCGCGCTGGCCACCCTGTTCGTCGTCGGCGCGCTGGTGATGAAGCCGCGCATCCAGTCCGGGCTGGAAGAGGAGTCGCGACGGGTGCTGGCCGAAGCCGGCATTCCCGCCACGGTCGACTTCGTGTTCCAGGACGGGCGCATCCTCTGCGTCGACCAGCTCGACGACCCCGAGGCGGCGCGCACACTGGTGCTGGAGGTGCGCGGCGTCCGCTCGGTGGCGGTCGACTCGATCTGCATCGACGGCCCTCCCGAACCGAACGGCCCGCGCGACACCACGCCCACCGTGCCCGGTACGTCCACCACCGTGGCGCCGACCACCACCGAGGCACCGACCACGACCGCCTCGTCGAGCACCACCACCTCGTCGACCGTCCCCGCCGATGACCCGGCGTCCGTCTCGCTGTCCGGTGGGCGGCTCACCCTCAGCGGCACGGTCGCCAGCGAGGAGCAGCGCACCGCGCTGGTCGACGCGGCCACCGCGGCGGTCGACCCTGCCAACGTCACCGACCAACTGCAGGTCGACACGTCGCTCGCGCTCGACGACACCGACGTCAGCGAGCTCGCCCAACTGGTGGCTGCGATGCCCGTGCCGCTGGTGTTCGGCGAGGTGGGCTGGAACGGCACCACCCTCGTCGCCGCCGGCCAGTACGTCGACGAGGCGGCCCGCGCCGACTTCGAAGCGGCGTGCGAACAGGTGGGCGTGACACCCGAGCTGGCCGGCCGGCCGATCGCCACACCCGACGATGCGGCCGACGTGATGGCCTCGGTGAACGCGCTCGTCGCCGCGGAGCCCATCCTGTTCGGTAAGGGCGCAGTCGTCATCAGCCCCGAGTCCAACGCCACCGTCGAGCAGATCGCGGGCATCGTCAAGCGCTTCGCCGGCACGGCCATCGAGGTGCAGGGGCACACCGACAGCGAGGGAGATCCCGGTCGCAACCTGACCCTCAGCGAGCAGCGCGCTCAGGCCGTGGCCGACGCACTGGTGGCGCTCGGGGTGCCGGCCGACGAGGTGACGTCGAAGGGTTTTGGTGAAACTGAGTTGATCAGGGACAACAATGGTGTCGAAATTCCCGAGCAGAGCCGCCGAGTGGTCTTCGGCGTCACCGCGAACAGCTGACCGGACCGAGGAGACGACGTGCTGTACACCCTGAGCACCTGGGCGCTGTGGCTGGTCGTCGCCGCGCTCATCGGTGGCGTCGTGGGGTGGTTGCTGCGGTCCATCGGCAAGGCCAACCACGGCGAAGCCGACGCCGCTCGCGCCGAGGCCGACCAGCTGCGTCAGCGCGTCGGCGAGCTGGAAGGCGCGAACACGAACCTGCAGCGGGTGATCGCCGAGATGGATGCGCAGCGCGCCGCGGCAGCGCTCACCGAGCCGGCGAACGCGGCGGGATCGTCGCTCGCCGAGCCCACCCCGACAGGTTTCGCGGCACCCGCAGTCGCTGCGGTGTCGTCCGCCGAGCTGATCGACCTGCAGTTGAAGATGGCCGAGCAGCAGCACTGGATCAGCGAACTGCGGGTCCGGCTGTGGAACAGCGAGGCCCGCAACCGCGATCTGCAGGCCGTCGTCGACTCGCACGTCGTCGCCGCCGCGCCGCCGGACCCCGACCTCGGTGAGGCCGCTCGGGTGCTGGGCATGCCGGTGCGCGTCAACGACCTCACCGTCATCGAGGGCATCGGTCCGGCCATCGCCCACCTGTGCATCAACCGCGGCATCACGACGTGGTGGAGCATGGCCAACGCCGACCTGGCGCTGTTGCGCTCGATGCTCGCCGAGGCCGGCCCGAAGTACCAGGTGCACGATCCCGCCTCGTGGCCGCAGCAGGCCCGTCTGTTGGCCAACGGCCAGTGGGAGAAGTTCCAGCGCCTCGCCGAGGCCCTGCGCGACGGCAACGACTCGGAGTGACGTCCGAGCCGGCCCACCCGACCGTCGAGTTCTCGCTCAACGGTGCGCCGGCGACGTCGCCGTCCGACGGTCGCACGCTGCTCGAGGCGCTACGCGACCTCGGCGTGCACTCGGCGAAGGACGGCTGCAGCCCGCAGGGGCAGTGCGGCTGTTGCACGGTGTGGGTCGACGGCCAGCCGCGCGTCGCCTGCGTCACGCCGGTCGCCCGAGTGGCAGGACGCACGGTCACCACGCTCGAGGCGCTGCCCGACGCCGACGACTGGGGCCGCCGCCTGTGCGCCAGCGGCGGCAGCCAGTGCGGGTTCTGCACGCCGGGCATCGTGATGCGCCTCGCGGCCATCCCCGCCGCGCAGCGCACCGACGCGTCGGTGCGCCAGGCGCTGCTCGCGCACCTGTGTCGCTGCACCGGATGGAACACCGTGGTCGAGGCCGCGCTCATGCCGGCCGACGAGGTGCCCACCGGCGGTGGGTGGAGCCGTCATCTCGGCGCCGCCGCTGAGCGCGCGGCGCTGGAGGGTGGTGCGGCGCAGGCCGTGTCGCCCGACGGTCGCGTTGGGTCATGGCGGGTTCGCCGCTGACACGCGCACCGGCCGATGCGCTCGTCGCCGTGCGCGGCTCCGACGGCGAGTGGGTCGTGGGTGAGTCGCTCACCGAGGCTCGACGGGCGAGCGGCAAGGTGCAGGGCCGTCGCACCACCGAACCGTTGCGCTGGCCGATCGAGGTCCCCGAGGGCGACTGGGTGCGCACCCTGCAGACCACGTGGGTCGAGCCCGCGTACCTCGAGCCCGACGCGGCGTGGTGCGAGCCCGGCGGCGAACCCGTCGGACCGCTCTGCAACGGTGGCGCGTTCGGCGGCAAGCGCCACAGCGAGGTCGCCGATGCTGCCCGCCGACTGGCCGACGAGCACGGCCGCACCGTGCTCGCGTGCTACAGCCGCGAAGACGTCGTCCGCCTCGGGCCGAAGCGTCCACCGCTCGCGGTCGGCATCCGTGCCGATGGAACGGGCGTGGTGCGCGTCGCCCGTACACCGGGCATCGCCGAGGCGATCCATTCGGTCGCGCCGGGCCTGGTGGTGGAGGAGGTCGACGTGCTCGGCCCGCCGACCTCCGCCGACGTGCGCGCCGCCGGGTGGGCGGAGGCGTTGGTGCTGTTGGCCCCCGACGACGGGTGGGTCACCGCGCCGAACGGTGCGCGAGCGTACGCGGCCTTCGACGACGACGGCATGGTGCACGTCCGGGTCTCGTGCGGCCCGGCCGTCGACCCGGCCGTGTTGCGCAGCTACTGCATCGGTGCGGCGCACATGGCGCTCGGGTGGGTGCGCAGCGAGGGCATCACCGTCGCCGACGACGGCACGCCGCTCGACCTGACGATCCGCAGCTTCGGGGTGCTCCGCGCCGTCGACACGCCTGTTGTCCACGTCGAGATCGACGACACACCCGGCACCGACGACGCACCGGTGAACGGCAGCGATGCGGTGTTCGCCGCGGTCGCGCTCGCGGCCTGGCGGGCGAGTGGCTTCGCACCCCGCTGGCCTACGATGCGCACATGAGCAAACCTCTCGGGCCCTACACACCGGCCGTGCGCGCCGGCGACTGGATCATCGTCAGCGGCCAACTCGGCCTGAAGGACGGCGCGCTGGTGCCCGGTGGCGTTGCCACGCAGACCGCGCAGGCGGTCGAGAACCTGAAGGCGCAACTCGCGTCGATGGGCGCCACCATCGACGACGTCGCCAAGACCCTGTGCTTCCTCACCGACATGGACACGTTCGCCACGTTCAACGAGGCCTACGTCGCGGGCTTCGGCGACAGTCGTCCGGCGCGCAGCACCATCGGTGTCGCCGCGCTGCCCGCCGGCGCCGCCGTGGAGATTGAGGCCTGGGCGTTCAAGCCACTAGGGTGACCCTCGTGCCCGGTGCCATCGCCATCATCATCGCGTTGCTCGTCTTCCCCGTGATCGCCATCATGGGGTCGGTCACCATCGCCGCCCTCTTGGGCTGGGCGCTGAACCGCGACGCCGAAGAGCGTCACGAGGGCAGCGAACTCATCGACGTCAACTACTGACGCGACCAGCTGCACCCGCAGAACTCGAGTTCGCGCCGTGGAGCCGCAGAACTTAAGTTCGCGCTGTTCACCAGGAACTTAAGTTCGCGCTGTTCACCAGGAACTTACGTTCGCGCGGGGTCGCGGTGGGCGGCGAGGAGGAGGAACATGGGGCGGTCGCGTTCCTCGGTCCATTCGGGGTGGGCGGTCAGGTCCTCGTCGCTCGGTGACCACTCGACCAGGGCGGTCAGGCGGAGCCCCGCGTCGGTGAACGCGGCCGACGTGGTCGCCGATGGTGCGGTGGTGCTTCACGACACCCGGCGCGAGCCAGTCGGTCACCCGTGGACCGGGTCGCGAGTAGCCCTCGAGCGGCCACACCCGTCGGCCGTCGACCTCCACCCAGTCGGGCCGCTGAGGGTGCGCTGAAGATCGGGTGCTCGACCGAGCACACGACCGACCCGCCAGGGACCACCGCGGCGGCCATCTGGCCGACGATGCGGGCCAGGTCGGACAGGTAGTGCAGGGTGAGCGACGAGAACGCCAGGTCGAACGACGACGCCGGCAGCTCGACGACGTCGAGGTCGGCCTGCTCGTAGCGGATCGCCGGATCGCCGGTGTCCAGCCGGGCGCGATCGAGCATCTTCTCCGACACGTCCAGGCCCAGCACCTCGGCGGCACCCTGGGTGCGGGCGAACCGGCAGAACCAGCCGTACCCGCACCCGAGGTCCACCACTCGGGCGCCCTGCAGCGGCGGCAGCAGGGCGCGCAGCGCCGGCCACTCGGCAGCGCCGTCCAGCCCGTGCACGCTGCGCGGCAGCTGGGAGTAGGCGTCGAAGAACTCGGGATCGTCGTACTTGTTCTGCGCCACGGGGCACCTCCTTCCCCAGTCTTCCAACTGGCAGACTGCTGCCATGCACGAGCACGACAGCTCCCACGAGGTGCTCACCCAGGCAGTCCTGCGCTATGCGGTCGACCGCATCCGCCTCGACCCGCCGCCGCTCGACGGCCCGCGCACCGCGGCCGAGCTGCGCGCCATGGCCGGGCGCACCATCAGCGCCCGCGGCATCGGTGGTCTGGAGGCCCTGCGCGTGTTCGGCGACGTGCTGTCGCAGGCGACCATCTCCACCGACCATCCGCGCTTCTTGTCGTTCGTGCCGGCCGCGCCCACCGAGGCGAGCATCCTGTTCGACCTGGTGGTCGGCGCGTCCAGCATCTACGGCGGATCGTGGCTGGAGGGCGGCGGCGCGGTGCACGCCGAGAACGAAGCGCTGCGCTACCTGGCCGACCTGGCCGGCATGCCCGCCGAGGCCGGCGGCGTGTTCGTCAGCGGCGGCACCGCCGGCAACCTCAGCGCGCTCGATCGCGGCCCGCCACCGTTGGCGCACCAACGCCGAAGGTCGGCACGACCGCACCCGCGGCCTGATCATCGCGTCGAAGGGCGCGCACAGCTCCATCGCCGCGGCAGGACGGGCGATGGACGCCGATGTCGTCTCCGCCGAGGCCGACTCCGAAGGCCGACTCACCACCGACGCGCTGCGCGCCCTGGTGTCGTCGTTGCCCGCCGAGGAACTGGACCGCGTGTTCGCCGTCGTCGCCACCAGCGGCACCACCAACGCCGGCGTCATCGACCACCTCGACGGTGCGGCCGACGTCGCCGCCGAGCTCGGTGTGTGGTTCCACGTCGACGGCGCGTACGGCGGGGCCGGCCTCGCTGCACCCAGCGTGCGCGACCGGTACATCGGCATCGAGCGCGCCGACAGCTTCATCGTCGACCCGCACAAGTGGTTGTTCGCGCCGTTCGACTGCTGCGCGTTGCTGTACCGCGACCCCATGCAGGCCCGTCGGGCGCACACGCAGCACGCCGAGTACCTCGACGTGCTGCACACCGACGACGACCACGAGTGGAACCCCAGCGACTTCGCCCACCATCTGTCGCGGCGTGCCCGCGGCCTGCCGTTCTGGTTCAGCCTGGCCACCTACGGCACCGATGCCTACCGCAACGCCGTCGAGACCACGCTCACGCTCACCCGCACATCGGCCCGGTTGGTGGAGGCGTCGCCGCACCTCGAGCTGATCATGGAGCCCGAGCTCAGCGTGGTGCTGTTCCGCCGCCGCGGCTGGACGCCCGAGCAGTACCAGGAGTGGAGCGACCGCCTGCTCGCCGAGGGCGCGGCGTTCGTGGTGCCGACGTCGTGGGCGGGCGAGACGGTGCTGCGCATCTGCATCGTCAACCCGCGGACCACACTCGCCGACATCGAGATGATCGTCGACTCGCTCGCCTGAAGGACGGAACGTAGCCATGGCCGATCTGCTCATCCGCAACGCCCGCCTCGTCGCGACCGTCGACGACCAGCGTCGTGAACTGCCCGGTGGTTGGGTGGCCGTCACCGGGCATCTGGTCGAGGCCGTCGGCGCGAGCGCCGACCCCACACCGCAGGCGACGGTGGTCATCGACGCGGCCGACTGCCTGGTGACACCGGGTCTGGTGAACACCCACCACCACATCTACCAGAACCTCACGCGCGCCTATCCGCCGATGACCGACAAGCCGCTGTTCGGCTGGCTGCAGAGCCTGTACCCGCTGTGGCGGGCCATCGACGAGGAGTCGGTCTACGCCAGCGCGTTCGTGGGCCTCGCCGAGCTCGCGCTCAGCGGCTGCACCACGAGCACCGACCACCTGTACCTGCACCCGCGCGGTGCGGGCGACCTGCTCAGCGCCGAGATCGCCGCGGCGCGCGACCTGGGCATGCGCTTCCACCCCACCCGAGGGTCGATGAGCCTGAGCCAGAAGGACGGTGGCCTGCCGCCCGACGACGTGGTGGCCGACGACGACGAGATCCTCGCCGCCAGCGAGGCCGCGGTGCACCTGCACCACGACCGCAGCCACGGCGCGATGGTGCGCATCGCGCTCGCGCCGTGCAGCCCGTTCAGCGTCACCGAGGACCTCATGGTGCGCTCGGCGGAACTGGCCGAGCGCCTCGACGTGCGCCTGCACACCCACTTCGCCGAGAACAGCGAGGACGACGAGTTCTCGATCGCGACCTTCGGCTGCCGGCCGATGGAGTACCTCGAACGCACGGGCTGGTGCACCGATCGCACGTGGGTCGCGCACTGTGTGATGCCCAACCCCGACGAGATCGTCCGGCTCGGCGCGGCCGGCATCGGCGTGGCCCACTGCCCGAGCAGCAACTGCATCCTGTCGTCGGGCATCTCGCCCATCGTCCCGATGCGTGCGGCGGGTGTGAAGGTCGGCCTCGGCGTGGACGGGTCGTCGTCGGCCGACAGCGCCTCCATGTGGCTCGAGGCCCGTTCGGCGATGATGCTCGCCAAGCTGCGCGACGGCGCGCATGCCGGCACGGCGCGCATGGCGCTCGAGGTGGCCACGCACGGGGGCGCTGGTTGTCTCGGTCGAGTCGGCGAGATCGGTGTCATCGCCCCGGGTGCCGTCGCCGACCTCGCAGTGTGGAAGCTCACCGGCCCGGTGTTCTCCGGCGCGATCGCCGACCCGGTGGAGGCGTGGTTGCGCTGCGGTCCCACGTCGGCGTGGCACACCATCGTCAACGGACGGTTCGTCGTGCGCGAAGGTCAACTGGTGCACCCCGACCTGCCCCACGTGCTGCGCACGCACGCTCAGCACGCGGCGCGGATCCAGCAGCTCGCCTGATGTCGTTGCAGCGTCGAACGTTCCTCCTCGGCGGCGTGGCCGCGCTCGTCGGGCTCGCCGCGTGTGGCGACCCGCCGCGTGGCTACTTCGCCGACGACACGGTGCCGGGCGACACCGCCAGCGTGGGGACCGTGCCCACCGAGATCCGCTCCGTCGTGATGGTCGGCGACAGCATCACCCAGGCCAGCACCGAAGAGTTGCAGGCCGTGTTCCAGTCGGCCGGCATCACCGAGGTGCGCATCGACGCCGAACGCGGCCGACGCATCGAGGTCGGCAACGGCAAGGGCAGCGGCCCGCTGAGCGGTGAACGCACCGTCTACAACCTGCTCGCCGAAGGGCTGACGCCCGACGCGTGGATCATCGCGCTCGGCACCAACGACGTCGGCAGCTACGCATCGGCCGAGGCGTACGGCGAGCTGATCGACGGTCTGCTGGGCATGTTGCCGACGGACACGCCGCTCGTGTGGGTGAACGTCGACCGTCCGCAGTACGAGGACGACACGAACGTGTTCAACCTGGTGCTCGAGCAGCGCCTCACCGACCGCGGCCACGCCGTCGTCGCCGACTGGTTCGCCATCGCGTCGGACCCGGAGGCCGATCTGCTGCGCAGCGACGACCTGCACCCGAACAACGACGGCCAACAGGCCTTCGCCCTGATCACCGTCGAAGCGATCAGCAAGCTGTAGCCGACGAGCTCATCGGCGGAAAACATCGGGCGATGCGAGGTCTGAGGGTCAGCTGCCCCAGCGGGACTGGCCGAAGCGGTAGCCGACGCTGCGCACGGTCTGGATGAGGTTGGCGTGTTCCTCGCCGAGCTTGGCGCGCAGACGTCGAATGTGGACGTCGACCGTGCGGGCGCCGCCGTAGTACTCGTAGCCCCAGACGCGGCTGAGCAGCATCTCGCGGGTGAACACCTTGCCGGGGTTCTGAGCGAGGAACTTGAGCAACTCGTACTCCATGTACGTCAGGTCGAGCGGGCGGCCTTCGATGCTCGCCTGGTACGTCTCCAGGTTCAACGCCAGGCCGCTGTACTCGACCATCTCGGGCCGCATCTCGCTGCCGCCGCGGAAGAACAGATGTCGCAGCCGGGCCTCGACCTCGCTGGGGTGGAACGGGGTGAGGCAGAAGTCGTCGAACAGCTCGTCGCGCAGTTCCAGATCGCTCAGCTGCGCGCCACTGACCAACACCAGCAGGGGCGACACCGGGGTGTCGCGCTTGCGCAGCGAGCGGCAGAACGCCCACGCGCCTTCGGGGTCCTGGTCGCAGGCAACCACTGCGCCGGCCCAGCCCGTGGCGGGCTCGTGACGCATCGCGTCGTCGGCCGAGCCGACGGCCTTCCACCGATAGCCGGCCAGGTCGAGCGTGCGCGCCAGGTCGGACGGCGGAGGTTCGGGGAACACCGCCACGAGTTCCATCAGAGGGCCCTCAGATAGCGGTTCAGCTCGAACTGGCTGACGTGGGTCTTGTACTGGCGCCACTCGGTGCGCTTGTTGCGCAGGAACCACTCGAAGATGTGCTCGCCGAGCGCTTCCTGCACCAGGGTGGACTGCTCCATCACCTTCAGCGAGTCGCTGAGGCTCTGCGGCAATGTGTCGATGCCCAGCTTGCGCAGCGCGGCGTCGTCCATCTCGAACAGGTTGGCGTCGGCCTCGGTCGGCAGCTCGTAGCCCTCGGCGATGCCCTTCAGGCCCGCGGCCAGCAGCACGCTGAACGCCAGGTACGGGTTCGTCGCCGGGTCGGGCGAGCGGTACTCGATGCGGGTGGCGCTGGCGTTGCCGCGCTTGGCGATGGGCACCCGGATGAGGCCGCTGCGGTTGTTGCGGGCCCAGCTGATGTGCACCGGCGCCTCGAAGCCCGGCACCAGTCGCTTGTAGCTGTTCACGGTCTGGTTGGTGACCGCGGTGATCTCGGCCGCGTGGCGCAGAAGACCGGCGATGAACTGCTTGGCCACCGGCGACAGGTTGTACGGGTCGTCCTCGGTGTAGAACGCGTTGTTCTCCTCGCCGAACAGGCTGAGGTGCAGGTGCATGCCGCTGCCCTGCACGCCCTCGAGCGGCTTGGGCATGAACGTCGCGTGCACGCCCTGCTTGGCGGCGACCTCCTTCACGACCAGGCGGAAGGTCATGATGCTGTCGGCCATGCTCAGCGCGTCGGTGTGGCGCAGATCGATCTCGTGCTGGCTGGGCGAGTCCTCGTGGAAGCTGTACTCCACGGGGATGCTCATCGTCTCGAGCGTGCGGATGGTCTCCTTGCGCAGGGTGCCCGCGACGTCGGTGGTGGTGAGGTCGAAGAAGCCGCCCTCGTCGAGCGTCACCGGCACCTGCCCCTTCTCGGGCGGGGCGAAGTAGAAGAACTCGATGTCGGGGGCGACGTAGAACGTGAACCCCTGGTCGCGTGCGGCCTTCAGGTTGCGGCGCAGCACCTGGCGCGGGTCGCCCTCGAACGGCGTGCCGTCGAGGTTGTGGATGTCGCAGAACACCCGGGCCTCGACCGCCTTCGGGTCGCCCCAGGGGAGCACCTCGAAGGTGTTCGGGTCCGGGATGGCCAGGACGTCGGCCTCCTGGATGCGGCTGAATCCGTCGATGGACGAGCCGTCGAACGTCATGCCGTCCTCGAGCGCGTTCTCCAGCTCGGCCGGGCTGATGGCGAAGCTCTTCAGGTTGCCGAGCACGTCGGTGAACCAGAGCCGGATGAGGCGGACGCCGCGCTCCTCCACGGTGCGCAGGACGTAGTCGCGTTGTTGCTCGAGCATGGTGGGCTCCCTCAGGGGCTCAAGGGACGCCAAAAGTCTGCCATGTGCGGCATGTTTCTGGACCGTGCGACGTGTGAACGGCGTGTGAACCGGCCGGATCCGCCGACCCGGCCCGTCCCGCCGACACTGCCGGTGAGTGTCATGGCGTGAAGTAGCCGATGACGTCGACGGTCACGTTGGTGTTGCCCGCACTGCTGTTGTACACGTCGACCGCCGCGCGAAGGACAGCACAGGACCGAGGGAGCGAGAGCGTGGAGAACGCGGCATTCGCCACGGATCGGCCGGCGACGAAGTGGAGCGACGACGTCGCGGGTGGGGAGCAGAGGTCGTCGGCGTACACGCGGAGGTACCCGGACGCACTCGGCCGGACCGCCGAGATGTTCAGCACCGCGGCGACGGCATCGTGCGCGACGCCGTTGCGGCCGCCGATCTGGTAGGCGTAGATCGAGCCGGGTGATTGTGGGCCTCCGAGCTTGGCGGTGTCGAAGGCTCGCGTCGTCGAGATCGGGATGAAACGTCCCGAGTTGCCCGTCGCGGCCGTCGTCCAGTAGCCCAGCACGTCGACCGTGACGTTCGTGGTGCCGGCCGAGTTGAAGAACTGCACGACCCCGTTGGCGGGGAGTCGGACGACGACCATGTTCGAGACCGTCGCCCTGGGCCCGAACGGCACGTTCGAGATGGTCGGGCGGACGCGGTCGCCCGGAAACACCGTCAGGGCCCCGGCTGCGGTCGCGCCGACGGCCGTGACGTTCAGCGCCACCACGGTGACACCGGTGGCCGGAATGCCGCCCTTCTTGCGCAGATCGACCTTCAGGGTGGTGCCGGCCCGCATCGCCGCGGCGGCACGCCGACTCCCTGGGCGCTGTTGATCACCCGCGAGGGCTTCAGCGAGTGGTAGCGCGCGCCATTGGGGCCGGTCGTGCTCGAGTACCAGCCGACGACGTCGATGATCACATCGGTGGTGCCCGCGCTGTTGTAGACGCTCAGCCGCCCTCCCGTACCCAGGCGAACCGTGGTGAGGTTGCTGACGGTCAGCCCGGGCACGGGGACGAGCGTCCACATCGCCGGTCGCGCGGCGCCGGCTGGGAACACCGTCACGAAGCCCGCACTGTTCGTGGCGCGCCGGGTGGAGACGTTGACGATCACCGAACCGACACCGCTGGCAGGTACACCCCCTCGTCCGGTCACCTGCACCGCGAGTACCCCGGATGCTCCGATGGGCGCCCGCGGCGCGCCGATTGCGGCGGCGGTGTCCAACAGGCGTGCCGGGTTGACGGGGATCAGTTCGCCGAAGTTGGAGTTGGTCGCGACCGTGCTGGATCCGCGCAGCATCACGTCGTGCCCAGTGCCGCCTTTGCCGAGCAGGGCAGCGGAGTGCGGCACCGTCAACTTGGCCACCTTCTCGCCGATCGTCGACGACGTCGGCGCGAACACCACGTCGACCGTGCAGGAGGCGTTGGCGGGGACGATCGTGTTGCTGCACCCGTTGCTGATCACTCTGAACTGACTGGCGTCGGGTCCGCTGAGTGTGACCTGCCCGACCGTCATGTCCGTCGCGCCGTCGTTGCGGAGGACGACGTGCTGGACGGGCGCGACGGTTCCGATGGGGACCTGGTCCCAGATGGCAGCGTCGGTCAGGTCGGGGATCGTGAACGGCGCACTGCTTCGGAGGCGGATGCCACCGAAGCTCGCAGCGTCCTCACCGTTGCAGTGGAACTCCCAACGGGCCGCGAGCGTCTTGATGCTGCCGTTCGAGTTGAACGTGAGGTCGTCGATCACCAGGCGACCGGTCGCGCTGGCGCAACGCACGTAGTCCCACCTCACGTCGAGGCCGGCATGTGTGGCGTCCTGCGAGCCGGTTCGCCTGGTGAGGAACGTGGCGGGGCCAGCGGCGAACGTGGTGCCGGTTCGGGGCACCAGGGTGATGGTCCGGAGCTCGTTCGCCTCGAGCCCCGTGATGGTGATTCCTCTCGCGCCGCCTGCGACGGAGACGGACACGAGGTCGACGTGTGGCCCGCCGACCATCGAATCGTTGGCCTCTCCTTCGAGGAAGGCGACCGCTCGACTGATCGCGGAGCCGGTCACCACGACGTCCTGGCCTCCGCCGGACACGTCGATCGGCGCGATGTCGTCGACGAACACGAGCTTGGCGATGTGGTTCCCGCCCGCAGTCGGCGCATAGCGCACCACGACCGAGCACGTGCCCCCCGCAGCCAGCGTGACGTCGGTGCAGGTGCTGGACACGATCGCGAACTGCGACTGATTCGTGCCCTTCAGCGTGGCGCCGGACACGTGCAGCGGCTTCGGGCCGGCGTTGCTGAGCGTGAAGGCCGTGTCGGCGTGGAACCCGACGGTGATGTTCGAGAAGTTGCCGGTGAGTGGCGAGATGGACCGCTCGAGGACGGGCACCGTGCCGTTGTAGTTGATGGCCCCGACGTTCAACGAGCTGGTATCGCCACAACGGGCCGCCCAGTGCACGACGAACCTGCTCAGTGCACCGTTGGTGCCCCACTCGATCTGGTCGACGACGAAGCGGACGTGCAGTGCCTCGCAGGTCGGTCCTGCGGTGATGTTGACGCGAGGATGGCCGGGCCGAGCCACCGTGTACAGGTCCGCATCGTCGTACACGCCGACGGTCAGCGGGTTGCCATCCGGTCCGGCGAACGCAGCGGTGATGCTCGTCGGGTCGCCGGTGCGCACCATGACCGAACGAGCGTCGAGGAACGGGCCGATCTCGGCGATCTGCGCGCTGCGGTGCTCACCTCCGCTGATGAAGTCGACCGAGCTGCCCTCGCTCCACACCGTCGCGGTGACTGCCGAGGCGACACCGTGGAGCGGCACCGTCGTACCGGCGGGATGGAGCGCGTCGACGTAGGTGAGCGTCGCCACCGACGTCCCCATCTGCGTGGGCGCGAACGCGACGTGCACGGAACACGACGACCCCGCCGGGATGGCCGTTCCGGTACAGGGGTCGTCGGTGATGTGGAACTGCGCGGCGTCGACCCCCGACACCTCCACGCTGATCACGGACAATGGCGACGCGGTGGCATTGGTGATGACCTGTGGACGTGGCGTTGCAACGGCGTCGATCACCGTCGTCGGGAAGGCGCCAGGAGCAATCGTGTCGCGGGGGCTGACCGGTACGGAGCCGTTCCAGCTGACGGTACCGAAGCTGGCCGGGATGGTACCTCCGCAGTGCTGCTCCCAATGTGCGACCAGGGCGGTCGCGGCGCCGCCGACATCGAACGTGATCTCGTCGATCACGAAACGTCCGGTGAGGGTGTTGCAGCCCCGTCCCGACCCTTCCACGGCGATCCCGGGAGACGTTCCGGTGTTGAAGCCGGCGCGGGTCGCGTCCTCGTAGAACCCGGCTGCCAGTTCGCCGCCCGGTGCCGGCATGAGTCGGACCGACCATGTCGTGAACCCGTCGGCCGCCGTCATAGCCACATCGATGCGCGACTTCGTGCCGGTGACGGTGAACACGCCGGACGAGACCTGTTGTGGGCCGACGACGTAGTCACCGACCTCGCCTTCGAGGGTGAACAGGTCCGGATTGAGGGCCGACACGACACCGTCCAGCGCGGTCGGGACGACCACGAGCGCACTGGCCGCTGCGAGGACGATCGCAATTGCTTTCCGCAGCACGGATGGTCTCCCTCGTCGATCCGGTCTGGCGCACAATAGGACCTGGCGGAATTCTGTGCCAGCGCGCTGGACGTTCGTGGTGAAAACGAAGAATGGAGGCCGGCGAACCGGCCTCCATTCGTCAGTTCGAACGGTGTTCGTCGCTCAGGAAGCGGCGCCGCAGACCGTCTCGGTGATGAGGCGGGTGACCGTGTACGGGTCGCAGTTGGCGTTCGGGCGACGGTCTTCCGCGTAGCCCTTGCCGCTGAGCTCGACCTGCCACGGGATGCGGATGCTCGCGGCACGGTTCGACACGCCGTAGCTGAACTTGTTGAACGGGGCGGTCTCGTGGGCGCCGGTGAGGCGGCTCTCGATGTCGTGACCGTAGTTCTTGACGTGCAGGTCGACCTTCTTGCCGATGGCCTCGCATGCGGCCTTGATGGCCTTCATGTTCGTGTCCTCGCGCATCGCCTTGGTCGAGAAGTTCGTGTGCGCACCGGCACCGTTCCAGTCGCCCTTGGCGGGCTTGGCGTCGAAGCTGACGACCACGTCGTAGTCCTCGGCGATGCGGTGCAGCAGCCAGCGGGCGACGTACATGTGGTCGCTCACCGTCAGTGCGTCGGCGGCGCCGATCTGGAACTCCCACTGACCGGGCATGACCTCGGCGTTGGTGCCCTCGATCATGAGGCCGGCGTCGATGCACGCCTGGGTGTGCTCTTCGATGATCTCGCGGGCGACGACGCGACCGGCGCCGACACCGCAGTAGTACGGGCCCTGCGGGCCGGGGTAGCCGCCCACCGGGAAGCCGAGCGGGCTGCCGTCGAGCTTGAGGAACGTGTACTCCTGCTCGATGCCGAAGATCATCTCCTGCTTGGCGAACTTCTTCGCGGCCTTCGCGCATGCAGCGCGGGTGTTGGTGATGTGCGGCTTCTGGTCCTTGGCGTTGTCGACCTCGCAGAGGACGAGGATGTTGTCGCCGCCGCGGATGGGGTCGGGGCACGAGAAGACCGGCTTCAGCATGCAGTCGCTGTGCTCACCGGTGGCCTGGTTGGTCGACGAGCCGTCGAAACCCCAGATCGGGGGCTCCTTGCCGTCGGCGATGACCTTTGTCTTCGAGCGGAGCAGCGGCGTGGGCTCGGTGCCGTCGATCCAGATGTATTCAGCTTGGTAGGCCACTGGGCGTTCCTTTTGTCACGTTGGGGAAGGGGCGGACAGAGCCTGCACAGAGGGGATTTCGGCCCCGTTGCCCGAATGTGAACGCTGTGTGAAGCCACCCGGCAGGGGTTTACACGGTGGCCCTGGCGCACACGACGGTCGACGCCGTCAACGAGGCCGCCATCACCGCGCTGACCCACCCGACGAGCGCGTCCCCCGTGGCGACGAACGGCAGCACGACCACCGCCACCGACGCCAGCGCTCCGAGGGCGCGGACGGCGCCGAGCTGCAGTTGGCGGCCGAACTCGACGAGGAACAGGCCGATGGTGAGCGCGACCAGGGGGACGCCCCAGTCGTCGAGGCCCAGCATCCCGGCCCCGAGCGGCAACGCGACGCTGCCGCCGATCTGCCACAACGTCGCCCGGGTGACGGGTCGGAGAAACGCCCGGCCCTTCGCGGTGCGGAACTCGTCGCGTGCGCGCAGTCCCGCCGTGGCGCGAAACGCCCGTCGGGTGCTGACGATCGTCACGACGGCCACGAGCACGGGGACCTCCCAGGGTCCGGCGACCGCGGCGAGGCGCACGGACCACAGCAGTGCGAACACGCTCTGGACGGTCGCGGCGTTGCGCCGAAGCAGCCGTTCGAGCCGGAGTGCCGGCCGGCTGTAGTCCCACGGGGTGTCGAGGTGCAGCGTCGCGCTCATCGGGCGACCCGGCCCTGCCACCAGGCGACCGTGGCCGCGGCACCCTCGGCGAGGGGCGTGGCGGTCAGACCGAACGTCTGCTCCGTCAGGGTCGAGTCGGTGACCCACGGTTCGGCGAACTGGTACCAGACCTCCTTCAGGCCGGCCATCGTCGGGCTGAACACTCCGAGCGCGCTGAGCGCCAGCTTCGGGACGGCGGACACCTTCACCTCGGTCCCTGCCGCGGCGGCGAGCACCGCCACGGTGTCGCGCTGGCTCAGCGCCGGCGCGTTCGGCACGTGCCACGGCTTGCCCCACGCCCGCTCGTCGAACGCGATGGTGACGAGCGTGCGCACGACGTCGGGCATGTAGCTGACCGAGTGGGGCAGGTCCAACGCGCCGAGCAGACTGACCTTCTTGCCCTTCAGCACGTTCGGCATGACCCGCTCGCCGAGCGAGGCACCGAGCACCTCGGGGCCGTAGAAGTCGCTCGCCCGGGCGAACGTCGCCCGCAGTCGGCCGGCGTCGTGGGCCTCGAGCAGATCCGTCGCCATCCGAGCGCGGACGGCGCCCTTGGCGCCCGATGCGAGCAGCGGGTCGCCCTCGCGCATGGGCATCGGCCGACCTTCGCCGAAGCCGTACAGGTTGTCCATCATCACCAGCACGGCGCCGCTCTTCTCGGCGGCCGTCATCAGTGCGGTGTGCACGGGAGGCCAGTCGGTGGCCCAACGGTGGTACGGCGGGTTGGCGCAGTTGAAGATGGTCGCCGCGCCGTCGGCGAGACGCACGATGGTGTCGACGTCGCCGGCGTCGGCCTTGACGCGGGTGATCAGTTCGTGGACGGGCCCGCTGCCGCTGCGGGTGACGACGGTGACGGGCAGGCCGCGTTCGGCCAGCGTCGTGGCGACGCCGGATCCGACGGGTCCGGCTCCGATGACGAGGTGGTGTTGCATGTTGGCTCCAGGTTCGGGGAAGTGAGTGGCGCTCTCTTCGGAGAGCAGTGCTCACAGTTTGCACGAACTCGATCGGAAAAGCGAGAGCGGTGCTCTCGTTTTCTCTGTGACGTTCGCTACACTGCGGAAGATGACCGGCGTACGCGAACGAGCCAGGGTGGCCACCACCGCCGAGATCATGCGCCTCGCCCGGGAGCAACTGGTGGTCGACGGTGCCACCGGGCTGTCGCTGCGGGCGATCGCTCGCGACCTCGGCATGGTCAGCTCGGCGATCTATCGCTACTTCGCGAGCCGCGACGAACTGCTGACCGCGCTGATCATCGACGCCTACGAGCGGCTCGGCGAAGCAGTCGAGGTGGGCGAGCGTGCCGTTCGGCGCCGTACCGACTTCGTCGGGCGCTGGCGCGCTGCCACCCATGCCATGCGGGGCTGGGCCGTCGAGCACCCGGCGGAGTGGGCGCTGCTGTTCGGCACCCCCGTGCCCGGCTACGCCGCTCCCCAGGACACCATCTCGCCCGCGAGTCGCTACTCGGTCGTGTTGGTCACCATCCTCACGGACATGAGCGCCGCCGGCCATCGGCACGACGTCGCGGTGCCGAAGTCCATGCGCGCCGACCTCGCCCGGCTCCGGCGGCAACTCGGATCCGACGCCGGCGACAGTTCGCTGCTCGTCGGGCTGACAGCGTGGTCGGCCGTGATGGGCGCGATCAACCTCGAGCTCTTCGGCCACCTGCACAACGTCGTCGACGAACCGGGCGCGCTGTTCGACGCCGTGGTCGAGCAACACGGCCGGATCATCCTGGGAACCGTGCGCGACAGCGAGCCGTCGTAACGGCATGAACCGTCGCGTCTTTCTCTCCACCCTGTTCGTGACCCCGGCGGTCGCCGCGTTCTTGGCGTCGTGCGGCGACGACTCCACCGGTCCCGGTGCCACGACGCCGGGCACCGGAGGCAGCACACCCGACACGACGGCTCCCACCGGCATCGGCCACCCGACGGGGGCCGACGAGGCCATCCTGCGCCTCGGCTACGAGGGCGGGTTCATGACCGCCGACATGGTGTTCGCCCAGTCGCCGTCGCTGGTGATCACGGGCGACGGACTGGTCGTCACGCCAGGTGCGGTGCCGGCCATCTATCCCGGTCCGCTGGTGATGCCGTACTTCCAGCGCACGATCGACGAGACCGGCATTCAGACCGTGCTCGCGGCGGCCAAGGCCGCCGGCCTCCTGGCCTCACCGCCCGACTACACGCTGCCCGACGGCATCGGCATCGCCGACGCACCCGACACCGTGCTGGTGGTGCAGGCGAACGGTGCCACCTACGAGCATCGCGCCTATGCGCTCGACGCCACGTCGGGCGACCCCGCAGCCAGCACCCCGGCCCGCGACGCGCTCGGCGGCTTCGTGCTGGCCGTGGGCGACCTGGAGACGATGGTCGGGGCCGAGCACCTGGGCGCCGACGAACCGCTCGTGCCGGTGTCGTACCGTCTGCGCGCCACGCCCGTCGAGCCGCCCGCTCCGGTGGACAGCGCCGCATCGACCACCGTGCCCACCGAGCCGCAGCCGACGGTGCAGCCGTGGCCGGCCGGCACCGGTGTCGTGCTCGCCGACGCGAGCGAGTGCGTGCTCGCCGACGCGTCGAAGCTGGGCGACGTGCTCACCACGGCCAACCAGCTCAGCTGGTTCAGCGAGGGCGACGTCACCTATCAACTGGCCGTCGTCATCGCCCTGCCCGGCGACCGCGGCTGCTGAGCCGCGGGGTTCAGCCCGTCGTCTCGGTGGGCTCGTTGAGCGTGTCGCCGCTGTCGGTCGTCTCGGTGACCACCGGGGCAGCCAGGCCGGCTGCCACGTTGTCCCTGAGCGACTGCATGTAGTCCTGCAACTTCGGATAGTCGGGGTCGCCGGGCTTGACGATCGGCGGCACCAGGCCGACGCTCTCGAACGAGCCGTCGTCGACCTGCAGGAAGGCCAACAGCGTGCGGGCTTCCTCGACCGTCATCGAGGTGCGCACCTCGTCCTTGACGATGTCGGCCAGCGTGCTGAAGTTCGTCAACAGCGTGCCGATGCCGATCTTCGCCGAGATGGTCTCGAGCAGGATGCGCTGGCGCTCCATGCGCTGGTAGTCGCTGTCGGCCTTGCGCGAGCGCACGTAGCCGAGCGCCTTGGTGCCGTCCATGAACACCTCGCCGGGACCGATGGTGAGCGGCAGCCGATAGTTCGAGCAGCGCAACATGGCCGGCATCGGCAGCTTCTTGTCGAGCGTGATCGTGACGCCGCCGAGCGCGTCGACGAGCTTCACGAACGCGCACGAGTTGACGATGACGTAGTCGTCGATGCCGATGCCGAGGGAGTAGCTGAGGCCCTCCATCAGGGCGCGGATTCCAGGCTCGGTGACGCCATCGGTGTACGCGGCCTTCAACTCGGGGTCCAGGTCGACCGTCTCGTACACCGCGTTGATCAGGTCGTCGTATCCGTTCGGGTACTTCTGGCCCATCGGTGAGTCGGGCGGGAACTGCAACGAGGTGAGGTTGCGGGGTACCGACACGAGGGCGGTGTGCCCGGTGGGTTGGTGCACCATCGCGAGGATCATCGTGTCGGTGCGCAGCCCGAGCCGGTCGTTGCCTTCGTCGCTGCCCATCATCAGCACCGTGTGGTACTCCTCGGCGCGTTGGTCGCCGACCGCGGCCACGGCGCCGGTGTCGGCGTCCTGGCCGAACACCTCCTGCACCACCGACCGGGTCTGCTCCATGCGCATCACCGCGAACGTGGTGGGGATGGCGAGCAGCACCACCGCGAACGAGCCTCGAACCCGCATCGCCTTCGCGGCCTGCGGGTCGGGCAGCCGATCGGCGGTCAGGAACACGGCGATGATGCGGCTGGTGATGCCGGCGAGGGCGACGATGGCCACCCCGCGCAGCACGTTCGGCCGGGTGAACAGGCCCACCAGGTCGTCGCGGTTCTGGAACACCATGAGGACCGCGAACGCGGGAGCGATGACACCCGCGATGAAGAGCAGGGCGCCGACCACCGGTGTGCGACGCCACACGGCGAGGCCGGGAAGGAGGATGACGCCGGTGACGCCGGGCGCGGCGCCGGCGGGCGGGGTGACCGGCACGGCACCGGTGGTGCGCGCCGGTTCGTCGCGTGTGCCGGAGACGCCGCCGGTGGTGGCGGTGCGCGAGGACGTGGACTTGGTGACGGGAACGGCGCCGGTGGTGCGCGCCGACCGGGTGACGGGGACGGTGCCGGTGTTGCGCTGGCTGGACTTCGTGACCGGCACGGTGCCGGTGATCGCGGCGACGCGGTCGGTGCGAGGGGGGAGCGCGGAGACGGGGCGCGACGGTGCCGCAGGCGCTGCGTCGTCGGCGGTGGGACGCTCGGCGGCCGGCACCGCGGGGCGATCACTCTGGGGAATGGATCCGGGCTCGACCGGATCGGAGGGTTGGTCCGTCATATGCTCGCCGGAAGCGTAGTGGCGCCACCTGGGGCGGTGGCGGCGGCACTGCAACCGAAGACCGAACATGGAGGTTCCGGTTCTGTGCGTCGACCGTTGCTCGTCACCCTCGCAGTCCTGCTCAGCGTGCCCATCGGCGGCTCTGCCGCGAGTGCCGCCCCACCCCGACCGGAGGGTGTCGTCAGCGACGCGGCCTTCACCGACTCCCTGGTCACTGCGTCGGTCAACATTCCTGTGGCGGTGTCGGCGCTGCCCGACGGGCGCGCTGTCGTGCTCGAGAAGGCGGGCGCCGTTCGGCTGATCGCGAACGGTTCGCTGGTCCCGAGTGCAGCGCTGTCGCTGACCGTGTGCACCGAGAGCGAACGCGGGTTGCTCGGCTTCGCGCCCGACCCCGACTTCGGCGCCAACGGCTTCGTGTACGTGTACTACACCCGTCCCAGCGGGTCGGCGCCCGGCGGCTGCGTGAACCGCGTCAGTCGTTTCCGCATGTCGGGCAACGTGATCTCGCGGACGAGCGAAGTGGTGTTGCTCGACAACCTGGGATCGCCGGCGGGGAACCACAACGGTGGTGATGTCGCCGTGGGCAACGACGGCTACCTCTACGTGTCCGTCGGCGACGGCGGATGCGACCCGCGCGGCAACAGCGGGTGCGCTGGTGGTAACGACGCCGCACAGGACCTGAGCCTGTTGAACGGGAAGATCCTGCGCGTCAACCGCACCAACGGGGCGCCTGCGCCGGGGAACCCGTTCACGGGGACCGGCACCGCGTCATGTCGCGTCAGGGGCAACACGCCCTCGACGCCGCTGTCGCGGTGTCAGGAGATCTTCGCCTACGGGTTGCGCAACCCGTGGCGGTTCGCGTTCGATCCCAACACGGGGGCGACCCGTTTCCACATCAACGACGTGGGCCAGGGCACGCGCGAAGAGGTGGACCTGGGCATCCGCGGCGCGAACTACGGGTGGCCGAGGCGCGAGGGCGTGTGCGCGCAGGGTGCGAACCCGCCGTGCAGTGGTGCGCCCGCCGGCCTGGTGCAGCCGATCACCGACTACTCGCACGCCGCCTACGGCCAGTACATCACCGGCGGTGCGTTCGTGCCGAACGGCGGTTGGCCGCGTGCGTACGACGGCGGCTACCTGTTCGCCGACGGCAGCCCTGGCCGAATCTGGTTCCGCAGCGCCGCCGGTTCGGTGAACTACGACGCCCCGTTCGTGACGAGCGTCGGTGGCATCTCCGACATCGACTTCGTGATGGACGCTGCGGGGTGGTCGCTGTACTACGTGCTGCCTGGTGACAACCAGGTTCGTCGCATCGCGCCCAGCCGCCCGGCGGTGCCCGCCGCCGGCAACCTCGCCTACTCGCCGTCCACGCCGACCCGGGTCTTCGACAGTCGCAAGCTGGGTGCCGACTCCGGCCCGCTCCGGGCCGGCACCAGTCGGCTCGTGCGCGTCGTGCCCAGTCGTGGCGCCCACCGTGCTGCACTCGTGAACATCACTGCGGTGCGCCCCACCAGCACGGCGGCCGTGACCGCCTGGTACCCGCGTACCGCCCGTCCGGGGTCGCCGAGCGTCTCGCCGGATCGTCTGCAGACGACGGCCAACACCGCAGTGGTGCCCATCGACGTCGAGGGCCGACTGCTCGTGTACACGACCGGCACCGGTCATGTGCTGGTCGACGTGCTCGGCTTCTTCGACGTGACCACCGGCAACCAGGCGACTGCGGGCCGCTTCGTCCCGGTGTCGCCCACACGCGCGGTGAACACGCTCGTCGCCGCGAACGGATCGACGAACGACTACTCGCGCACCGGCACCGCGGCGGACAGCGTGGTCAACGTACCGATCGGCACTCGCTTCGGAGTGGTGCCGGGAGCGCGCGCCGTCGCCCTCTCCGTGCGCGCCATCGACGCCCCCACGTCGGCGGGCGGCTTCGTGGTCGTGTACCCCCACGGCGTCGCCCAACCGCCGACGTCGAACGTGAACCTGAACGGGGTCACCGATCGGCGGACCAACCTGGTCGTCGTCCCGCTCGGGGCGGACGGCAGCGTCGACCTTCGGCTGCGCGGCGTGTCGAACGTGGTCGTCGACGTCATCGGGTCGTTCACCGGATCCGGTGCGGCGCTGTCGATGACCGGCACGTACGTGCCGGCCACCGTGCAGCGTGTGGTCGACACCCGGCAGTCGCTTCCGTTCGGTCGGTTCGCCGGACCCGGCAGCGCCACCGTCAACCCCGCCAACGTGCCGAACAACGCGGTCGCGGTGATGCAGAACGTCATCATGATCAGCCCCGCCGGTGCCGGTGCAGCGGCAGCGTCGGCGAACGGTGCGGCGGCGCCCACCGGGGCCAACACCAACACCTCGGCGTCCGGGCAGTCGCGCGGCACGCTGGCGATGACCGGCCTGGGCGCCGGCGTCGAGCGGCTCACCGTCAACGTGCCCACCGACCTGGTCGTCGACGTGTTCGGGTGGTTCGCCCCGTGACTCCGTTGCCGTGATGCACCCATGGATAGCCTGAGCACGTGACACGCCTGCGCATCGCCCTGGCCCAGATCAACCCGACGGTGGGCGACCTCGACGGCAACGTCGACAAGATCTGCGCGGCGTACGACGCGGCCGAGGCCGCGGGCTGCGACATCGTCGCCTTCCCCGAACTGGCCATCACCGGCTACCCGCCCGAGGACCTCGTGCTCAAGCCCGGCTTCGTCGCCGACAACCTGGCTGCGCTCGACAAGGTCGCCGCTCGCACGGGGCGTTGCGCCGCGGTCGTCGGCTACGTGGCGTCGGATCGCGACATCTACAACGCAGCGGCCGTGTGTGCCGGTGGCGAGGTGCGCGGCACCTACCGCAAGCGACTCCTGCCGAACTACGCCGTGTTCGACGAGGCCCGCTACTTCACACCCGGGGCCGACAGCGATCCGTACGAGCTGTACGTCATCGGCGGCGTCAAGGTGGGCATCAGCATCTGCGAAGACGTGTGGAGTCCCACCGGTCCGTTGGCCGAGCAGGCTGCGGGCGGTGCCGAGCTGAACATCAACATCAACGGCTCGCCGTATCACGCAGGCAAGTACGGCACTCGCGAGCGCATGCTCGCCACACGCGCCGCCGATGCCAGCTGTGCGCTCGCCTACGTCAACCAGGTGTGCGGTCAGGACGAGCTGGTGTTCGACGGCGGCAGCATGGTGTTCGACGCCGACGGCAACCTCGTGGCCCGCGCCGCGATGTTCGTCGAGGAACTGCTCATCACCGACGTCGTCGTCGAGCCGGTGTACCGCAAGCGTCTGCTCGACCCGCGGGGCCGACGCACCGAGGCGCCCATGCGGTTGGTCACCATCAGCGATCAGCCCGTGCCGCACGAGGGCCCGGCGGAGGAGCGCCTCGCGTTGTTGCCTTCCGCCGACGCCGAGCTGTACGACGCGCTCGTGCTCGGCACCCGCGACTACGTGCGCAAGAACGGCTTCACCGACGTGGTCATCGCCCTGTCGGGCGGCATCGATTCCACCATCGTGGCGTGCGTCGCGGTCGATGCGCTCGGCGCCGACCACGTGCACGGCATCGCCATGCCGTCGCGCTACTCCAGCGAGGGTTCCGTCACCGATGCCTACGACCTGGCCGAGCGGCTGGGCATCGAGATCCGCACCATTCCCATCGAGCCGGCGTTCTCGGCGTACCTCGACATGCTCGCCCCGTCCTTCGACGGGCGGCCCGCCGATCTCACCGAGGAGAATCTGCAGAGCCGCATCCGCGGCACCACCCTGATGGCGATGTCGAACAAGTTCGGCTGGATGGTGCTCACCACCGGCAACAAGAGCGAGATGGCCGTCGGGTACTTCACCATCTACGGCGACAGCGTCGGCGGCTATGCCGTCATCAAGGACGTGTTGAAGACCCGCGTGTACGACCTGTGCCGTCACGTCAACGAGCGCGCCGGGCGGATGATCATCAACGAGAGCGTCCTCACCAAGCCGCCGAGCGCCGAGCTGCGCCCCGACCAGCGCGACGACCAGAGCCTGCCGCCGTACGAGGTGCTCGATCCCATCCTGCAGCTCTACGTGGAGGACGACCGCACGACGGGCGAGATCATCGAGCTCGGCCACGACGAGGCGATCGTGCGGCGCATCACCCGCCTGGTCGACATCAACGAGTACAAGCGGCGCCAGTGCCCACCCGGGGTGAAGGTGAGCACGAAGGCGTTCGGCAAGGACCGTCGCCTGCCCATCACCAACGGTTACCGCTGAGGCCGACATGAGCGAGGGCGTCGGGCGGACGCACCCGCCTTCGGGGCAGGCCTTCGGGTACCAGCCGGCGCTCGATGGCGTGCGCGCGCTGGCCGTGATGGCCGTGCTCGGTTTCCACCTGGGCATCGGCTGGCTGTCGGGTGGTTACCTCGGCGTGTCGGTGTTCTTCACGCTGTCGGGCTTCCTCATCACCAGCCTGCTGCTCCGCGAGCACGGCGGATCCGGCCGGGTGGACCTGCCCGCGTTCTACCAGCGCCGCGCTCGCCGCCTCATCCCGGCCGGCCTGTTGGTGCTGGGGCTGGTGTGCATCGCCGGCGCGGCCGACCTGTTCGAGTTGCGCAGCACCTTCCGTCGCGACGTGCTGGCCAGCATGTTCCAGGTGCTCAACTGGGTGCAGCTCATCGGCAACCAGAGCTACGCCGACCTGTTCACGTCGCCGTCGCCGGTCACGCACTACTGGTCGCTCGGCGTGGAGGAGCAGTTCTACGTGCTGTGGCCGTTCCTCCTGGTGCTGCTGCTGCGGTTCCTGCACCGTCGCGCGGCGATGGAGCGGTTGCTCAGCGCGCTGGTGGTGCTGTGGGTGCTCAGCGCGATCGCGGCGCCGCTCACCGCACGCTGGTGGTCGCACGACGCGGCGTACTACGCCACCTGGGCGAGAGCCTCGGAGGTGATGTCGGGTGCGGTGCTCGCCGCGCTCCTGGTGCGTCGTCGACCCTCCACGTGGTGGGCGTTCCTCGCACCGCTCGCGCTGGCGATCATGGCGGTCGCCGTGGTCCTCACTCCGGCGGGGCACGGGTGGGCGTTCGCCGGCGGTCTGCCGTTGTTCGGCGTCGTCAGTGCGTTGCTGGTCGCCGGCCTGCAGACACCGGGTCTCTACCAGTGGGTGCTGTCGGCGCGGCCGCTGGTGTGGATCGGCCGCCTCAGCTACGGCATCTACCTGTTCCACTGGCCGGTGTTCGTCATCCTCGACGAACCGCGCACCGGGCTCGACGGCCTGCCGCTCGTCGCCCTGCGCCTGGCCGTGACGATGGCGTTGGCCGTGGCGAGCTACTACCTGCTCGAGCATCCCGTCCGCATCCGGCGTGTGCTCCCGTCGGCGCGCCGGCTCACGACGGCACTCGGCGCGGGCGTACTCGTCGTCGGCGCGCTGGCCGTCACGTCCGACGTTCCGGTCGCGGCCAGCCCCGCTGCCATCCCCACCATCGTCACCGCGGCGAGCAGCACGGTGCCGACGGCGACCTCGGCGAGTGCCGGGGTGGGCCCCACGGAGACCACCGCCTCAGGTCCTGCATCGACGGTGCCACGTCCCGTCGCGCTGGCGCTGCTGGGCGACAGCGTGCCCGCCTGGCTGGTGCGCGACGGCGCGCCGGGCTTCACCCGCGCCGACGCTGCGGTCGTGAACGGCGCGCGAGAGGCCTGCGACGCGATGATCGACATGCCGGTCGCGCGCGACAAGTTCGGCACCGAGCTGCGTCCACCGAAGGACTGCGAGGAATGGGACACCTGGTACCCGAAGGTCATCGACCAGATGGGCCCGATCTCGGGTCATCCCATCGACGTCGCGGTGCTGATGATCGGGCAGGCGCCGGTGTTGGACCACCTGGTCGACGGTCGATGGGTTGCACCGTGCGACAGCATCGAGTGGTACCTCACCGACGTCCAACTGCGCGTCGAGTCCCTGCGCGAGCGGGGTCTGCCCGTGGTGTTCGTGCTCCCGGCTCGACTCGGCGAACGGTCGCAGTTCTCGGTGCCGCCCGACTTCGAGGCGCGGATGAACTGCATACGCGCTGCGCTCGTGCCGTTCGCCGAGCGGCTGCAACTCCCCACCGTCGACCTCGACCCCGTGCTGTGCCCGGCGAACGACTGCAACGCACTGCGCACTCGTGATGGCGTCCACGTCGACCCCGACCGAGCGCCCGAAGTGCTCGACTGGCTGGTCGGCGCCGTCCTCGCCGTCCGCCCCGCCTGACCGCCCGCCCGTCAGTCGGGGGCGCCGGCGAGGTCGTGGTACACGTCGACGAACGGCAGGGTCGACCAGTCGACCGTCTCGCCCAGGTGCTCGAGCATCCGGCCGGCGACGGTCTGCTGCGTGACCAGGCTGGTGAGTTCCTGCTGGGGGAGGAACACGCCGCCGACGAACGCCGGCGATCGTCGACCGCGCTGGCACGCCTCGACGATGCGGATGTCCTCGGAGTTCACCTGCACGATGGCATCGGCGACATGGGCGCGCCCGGGAGCGTGGGCCTCGGTCATCGACTCGTCGCCGTAGAAGAAGAACAGCAACCGCTCGGTGGTGACGCCCGCCGATTGCGGGTACGCCAGCAGGACGAAGAGCATGTTCTCGATCGGGGCGATGACGAAGTTCGGGAACGCGTAGAGGCTCTCGTAGCTCCACGGCTGATCGACCAGGCCCTGCATCTTCGGTAGGTCCTCGCCCGGCATGGGCTCGGGGTTGTCGGACGGCGCCGTACGCGGTGCCACCCTGGCCGGTGTAGTGAGGACCGCCGACGATCTGGAAGTGAGCCGACATCGGGTTGAACTTCTGCAGGTCGGGATGCACCTGCGGCACGTGATAGCTCTCGACGAAGTTCTCGACGATGATCTTCCAATTGGACTGCAGCACGTAGTCGGTGTCGAGTGCGCGGTCGTGGCGGATCAACGAGAAGTCCACCGGCGCCAGCCGCTCCGCGGTCGGACGGATGTGATCGTCGAACGGGATCGCCGTCCCCGACAGGTCGATGAAGACGAAGCCGTTCCAGACGGCACTGCGCACCTGGCGTAGGCCGTGCGCGTCCTTGTCGATCTCGGGAGCGGTGTGCACCCGGAAGCCGCCAGCGTGCGGGGTGTGTTCGAGCGTGCCGTCCAGTCCGAACATCCACTGGTGATAGGGGCAGGTGATCCGCGACGCGCCGCACTGCGGTGCATCGACCAGCTGGGTGCCGCGATGGCTGCAGACGTTGTGGAACACGCGCACGTCGCCGTCTCGACCGCGCGTCACCAACAACGGCATCCCGGCGAGCGTGACCGGGTGCAGGTCGCCGGGCTCAGCGACGTCGTCGGCGATCGCGATGCACATCCAGTGGGGCGCGACGAGTGACTCGACCTCGGCGGCGAACCAGCGCTCGTCGACGAACGCCGCGGACGGCAACCCGCGTCGCCCGGCGAACACGTCGCGAAGGAGGTCTCGATCCAGTTCGGCGGCGGCGCTCATGCCCGGAAGTGTCCCAGATCCCGGCCGGTCAACGCTCAGTGCACGACAGGATGTGGCCGGTCGCGGGATCGTTCCCGCCGACGAGCGTGGACTGGTAGACCCGCTCGACCGCCTCGGGCCCCGAACCGCGTTCGATCCGCAGCCATCCGGCCGAATGGCGGATGAACTCGGCGAGTGCCGCACCCACACGGGACTCGAACTCCTCACGGCCCCACTCCTGCGAGCGGATCTTGATCTGCGTCGGGGCGAAGAAGAACGTGGGCGGCGCTCCGGGAAGATCGTCGGTGGAACCGCCGGCATCCCAGTGCGTGGCCCCCACGCGGCACGAGTACACCAGGTGCTCGCCGTGGTGGCGATGGATGCGGCCGAGCACGTCGGCGTTGCCGCTCATGTCGACGACCACGGTGTCCTGCGAACCGTCGAGCGTCTCGATGTCCTCGTAGGCGAGCACGGTGTCGTACAGGCCCACCGACGTGACGAAGTCGACGTGTGCCGCCGACGTCAGCCCGACGACCCGAATGCCGCCGCGCGCCCGGAGGCGGTGAGCGAGTGCGATGGACGTGCGACTGGACGCGCTGGTGACGACGACGGTCGACGCTCCGAAGTCGTCGTTGCTGCCAAGGAAGTCGTCGACCAGGAACGAGGTGATGAACAGGCCGCGGGCGACGAGGTACTGCCCCTCGAGGTCGGGGTCGTAGGCGGGGTCGCGCTCGACCAGGTTGAAGGAACGGTAGGTCGCGGCGTGCGGCGCGCGGTGCTCGCCCCGGTCGACGAAGCCCTCTGCGTTGGGCGACGCGTCGACGACGTGGAAGTCGGCCATCGGGTGGAAGCCGAAGTAGCGACCACCTTCGGGAATGCCGGGGTGGTTGGATCGCACGACTCGACCGATGCCCATCACGGGGATGCGGCCCCACGGTGCGTCGGTGGGGAAGAAGCCCCAGTAGCCGAGCATGTCACCGGCCACTGCGTAGGTGATGTTGTTCGCCGTGAACGCGAACGACTCGAGCTCCAGCTGCACCTGCCCGTCGGCGAGCTCGGTCGGCGCGGCATCGTCCACGAGGCGGGTGTGGTGGAGGTCCGTGCGGTCGACGTCGAAGTGCATCGACAGAGAGTAATCGTCGCGGTCGGCGGCCGGTCCCGGGTGGAACGGCAGGTCAGGTCGTGGCGCGAGCCGCGTACACCCGCCACATGGCGACGACCATTCCGGCCGCCAGGCAGGCGCACATCACGGCCGGCCAGCCGATGTCGTGGCGCACGTAGAGACGTGTGGCGACGAGGCTCGCGCTGGCGCGGCCGACGGTTCCCGCACCGAGGCTGAACGCGACGCCCTTGGCGGGTGATCCGGGCACCGACTCGGTGGCCAGCGGGATGGCACTGACGATCGCGAACTCGAACGCCACGATCGCGACGATCAGCAGCGGCAGCCCGAGCCACAGACGGGTGTGGGTGAGCGCCAGCAGCAGGGCGGCGGGGATCATGATGCCCGCCCCCAGCGCGGCGGACCGTTCCTTGCCCCAGCGGTCGGACCAACGGGCTGCGGACAGCGACGCGAACAACTCGCCGAAGCCCATGCAGAAGGCCACCACGCTGATGCCGGTGTCGGTGAGACCGAAGTGATCCTTCAACCAACTGCTGAACGTGACGAACAGCGTCTGGCTCGCGGCCATCAGACAGAACATGCCGGCCATCACCATCCAGCCGCGCCGGGTGATCCTGCCCGAACCAGCAGCGCGGCGCTCGGCGTGGCCCTGGCCGGCGGGATCGTCGGGCACGGCGCGGGCGATGACGCCGGCGAGCGCGAGCACGGCGACGGCGCCGACCGCATAGCCGACCCGCCAGTTCGTGGCCGCGGTGACCAGACCCATCGTGGTGACACCGAGCAGCAGGCCGAGTGCCCAGGAGGTCTCGGTCAGTCCGATCACGCGGCCGCGCTTGGAGAACGGCACCCGGTCCGACATCCACGCGGTGAGGCCGAGGTCGAACATCACCTTGCTCTGGGAGAGCACGATCAGCGCGATCGCGAACATCACCAGGTTCGTGCTCGACGCGGCCAGCAGGGTGCCCGCGCCGACGCCGACCAGCCCGGTCCACATCGCGGTGCGGCGGTGGATGCGTTCGGCCATCGAGCCCGTGAGCGGCGACGCCAGACCGGACAACTCGCTGATCGCGACGGCGATGCCGATGCGGTCGAGCGACACGCCCTGACCGGCGGCGATGGTGGCCAGGAATGCCGGCGCGAAGCGGAAACACGCGTTCGCGGTGAGCCGCGCCACCGTGAGGACGGTGATGTGCTGGCGCACCTCCACGGGGTACGAGTCGTCGAGGGCTCTGTGCAGCACGAGGAGCCACGCTAACGGTGGGCCGTGGTGGCGTACGCCACTCGCCGGGCATTCGCGGCGTCGCGTCGGTAACCTCTCTCACCCGTGGCCCTGATTGTGCAGAAGTACGGCGGCACCTCCGTCGCAGACCCCGACCGCATGCGCGCCGTCGCCGAGAACATCGCGATCACGAAGCGCCACGGCAACGACGTCGTCGTCGTGCCCAGCGCGATGGGCAAGTCCACCGACAACCTCATCAAGCTCGCCAACGACGTGTCCACCACCCAGCCGGGTCGCGAGATGGACATGCTCATCACCACCGGCGAGCGGATCAGCATGGCGCTGCTGTGCATGGCCCTCGCCGACCTGGGCATCGAGGCCAAGAGCTTCACCGGCAGCCAGGCGGGCATCATCACCGACACCGTGCACACCAAGGCCAAGATCCTCGAGGTCAAGGGCGATCGGGTGCGCGAAGCGCTGTCGCAGGGCAAGGTCTGCGTCGTCGCCGGCTTCCAGGGCATCAGCACCGAGAAGGAGATCACCTCGCTCGGTCGCGGCGGCAGCGACACCACGGCGGTCGCGCTCGCGGCAGCCCTGAACGCCGACTCGTGCGAGATCTACACCGACGTCACGGGCGTGTTCACCGCCGATCCGCGCATCGTGCCGCAGGCCCGCAAGCTGGCGCACGTGAACTTCGACGAGATGCTCGAGATGGCCGGCGCCGGCAGCAAGGTGCTGGCACTGCGCAGCGTCGAGTTCGCTCGTAACCACAACGTTCCCGTCCACGTCCGTTCCGCGTTCACGTGGGAGCTCGGCACGTGGGTCACGTCCCAGGAGCCCAACATGGAAGATCCCATCATCTCCGGCGTCGTCACCGACACGTCCGAGGCCAAGGTCACGGTCGTGGCCGTCCCCGACAAGCCGGGCATCTCGGCAGCGTTGTTCGAGCCGTTGGCCGCCGCCAACGTGAACGTCGACATGATCGTGCAGAACACCAGCCACGACGGCACCACCGACATCAGCTTCACCATCCCGAAGGCCGACGTCGCCACCGCCGAGACCATCGTGCAGCGCATCGCGGCCGAGGTACAGGCTCGCGGGGTCGAGCACGACTCCGGCATCGCCAAGATCAGCCTCGTCGGCGCGGGCATGAAGACCAGCCCCGGTATCGCCGCGAAGATGTTCCGAGTGCTGGCCGACGAAGGCATCAACATCCAGATGATCAGCACGTCGACCATTCGCATCAGCGTGGTCACGTCGGCGACCGACCTCGACAAGGCCGCCCGCGCCCTGCACACGGCGTTCGGCCTCGATTCCGGCCAGGCCTACTCGGCACCGCTTCCCGAGCGGAAGTGACACCGGGACCGCAGGTTCCTGTCACACTGGAGAAGTCATGACGCGCCGTCAACATGTGCCGTGGAAAGCCGCGGGCACCGCCTCCGAGAACGAACACTCCGCCGACGACGTCGTGCGCGAGACCGGATGGGTGTTCAACAACGTCACCGGTGAGGAACTGAGCCTCGCCGAGTTCGTCGAGACCGGCAACCACGAGACTCGTGCCTACCTCGAAGCGTTCGGTCTGATGTCGCCCGACGTCGCCGGCCAGTCCATCGTCGAGATCGGTAGCGGCATCGGTCGCATGACCGCCAGCTTCTCCGACATCTTCGGCAAGGTCGTGGCGTGCGACCTCGACGCTGCGTTCCTCGAGCGCTGCCGCGAGACCGTCGCCCAGTTCGGGCATCCCGAACGGCTGCAGACCAGTCACGTCGCCGACGGGCGCACGCTCGCGCTGGCCGACAACTCGGCCGACCTGGTGTTCAGCTACATCACGCTGCAGCACTGCCACCACGACGACGCCCTGGCCCTGGCCCGCGAGGCCGTACGGGTGGCGAAGCCGGGCGGCAAGATCTGCTTGAACTTCCGCACGTGGGTGCCCCAGGACGCCGTGCTGTGGCCGGCCGGGAAGGTCACCCGGGCGACGTGGCGGCTGCCCACCGTCGGGCCGAAGATCGCCCAGATGCGCTTGCCCGCCCGACTCGGTTGGCAGGCCAACCGCCTCGCCCCGACCGAGGTGTGGAACGCCATCGGCACCGCCGTCACCGACGCCACCCTCTTCCGCTCTCCGAAGCGGCGCCCGTTCGCGGTGCAGGGCGCGAGCGACGGTGTGTTCGAGGGTGTGCACCGCAGCCACTGGTGGCTCGTCGCCACCGTGAAGTGATCCGCCACCGCTGAAACGGGTGCGCCGTGGGGCGGATGCCCCGGACGGTTATTTCCGGCTGGTTCGGGCACGCGGTCCATTAGCCTTTTCGGCATGCGAGTAGGTGTCGTCGGAGCAACAGGTCAGGTCGGTGCGGTCATGCGCGCCATTCTCGAAGAGCGCAACTTCCCGGTCGATGAGATCCGGTTCTTCGCCTCGTCGCGCAGTGCGGGAACCACGCTGCCGTGGAAGGGCACCGAGATCACCGTGGAGGACGCCGCGACGGCCGACCCCACGGGCCTCGACATCGCCCTGTTCTCGTCGGGCGCCACCAGCTCGAAGGAGCTCGCGCCGAAGTTCGCTGCCGCCGGCGTCATCGTCATCGACAACTCCTCGGCCTGGCGCATGCACCCCGACGTGCCGCTGATCGTCAGCGAGGTCAACGGCGAGGAAGTGCACAACGCCAAGATCGGCATCATCGCCAACCCGAACTGCACCACCATGGCCGCGATGCCGGTGCTGAAGCCGCTCCACGACGCAGCCGGCCTCGTGCGCGTCGTGGCCAGCACCTACCAGGCCGTCAGCGGCGGTGGGTTGGCCGGTGTCGACGAACTCGACAAGCAGGCTCGTGAGGTCGCCGACCGCGCCCGCGAGCTCACTCACGACGGCGAGGCGGTGCCGTACCCCGCTCCGGCGAAGTTCACCAAGCCGATCGCGTTCAACGTGCTGCCCTATGCCGGCAAGTACGTCGACGACGGGTCGCTCGAGACCGACGAAGAGCAGAAGCTGCGCAACGAGAGCCGCAAGATCCTCGACATCCCCGAGCTGCGCGTCAGCGGCACCTGCGTGCGCGTCCCGGTGTTCACGGGTCACTCGCTCAGCATCAACGCCGAGTTCGCCAACGCCATCTCGGTCGAGCGGGCGCTCGAAGTGCTCGGCAACGCACCCGGCGTGCAGTTGCTCGACGTGCCGACACCGCTGGAGGCGGCCGGCAAGGACGCCAGCTACGTCGGTCGCATCCGTCAGGATTCCAGTGTCGACGGCGGACGCGGGCTGGTGCTCTTCCTCAGCAACGACAACCTTCGCAAGGGTGCGGCGCTGAACGCCGTGCAGATCGCCGAACTGCTCGTCTGATCGTGGACCTCCGCGAACTGCAGGACGTGATCGAGCGAACCTTCGGCGACCGCGATCGTGCCCGCGGGGTACCGGCGTCGGTGGCGTGGCTGGCGGAAGAGGTCGGCGAGCTCGCCCAGGCGGTGCGCAAGGGCACGCACGAGCAGCGCGTCCACGAGTTCGGCGACGTGATCGCCTGGGTCGCCACCATCGCCAACCAGATGGGCGTCGACCTCACCGACGCGGTGGACCGTTACCGCGAGGGCTGTCCTCGCTGCCACGCCATCCCCTGCGCCTGCGGATGACCGAGTCGGCGTTCGCGTTCGGCGAGTGGCTCGCCGCGCTCGGCCCGGCGCTGCGCGGCGAGGTGGACAGCGACGTTCCGTGCGGGACCTGCATCGCCTGCTGCTCGTCGTCGCAGTTCGTGCACATCGAGCCCGACGAGCACGACGCGCTCGCGCACATCCCGAGCGCGTTGCTGTTCCCGGCCCCGCGCATGCCGAAGGGGCATGTGCTGATGGGTTACGACGAGCGCGGCCGCTGCCCGATGCTCACCGACGCCGGTTGTTCGATCTACGCACATCGCCCGCGCACATGCCGCACCTACGACTGCCGCGTGTTCCCGGCGACGGGTGTGTTCCCCGATGAACCCGAGAAGGCCGCCATCGCCGAGCGAGCGCGAGCGTGGCAGGTGACGTTCACCACGGCGGCGGATCGTGCTCGACACGAGGCGGTCCAGGCCGAGGCCGCGCTGCTGCACGCCGCCGAGCCCGACCTCCCCGCCACACCCCTGGCCGTACGCGTCCTCCGTCAGGTCACCACGGCCGACTGAGCTCGTCCGGCCGGCGCCGTCACGCCTGGGCGGCGGCCACCGAGATCTCGCGGAATGTGCGCGCCAGCAGGACGACGGTGCGGGCAGCGAGGATGGTCGCCAGCGCGGCGCACCCGGCGAACATCAACCCGACGATCCAGTCGTCCTTCACCCCTTGGCGAACGGTCTCGAGTTGGAGTCCGTTCGGGGAGAGCTCGTCACGAGCCTCGCGAAGCCGGCCCAGCCGTGTCGCGATCCAGCTACCGATGGACGGTGCCACGAACGCGACCTGCCACGACCAGACCGCCCACTCGGCCCGAGGGGCGCGCCGGAGTTGGGAGAACCCTGCCCAGAACCACACCAGCGGGATGAACCAGCACACGGTGGTCCAGCCGGGGCTGACGGTGGTGTTGCCGATGGACACGGTGTTCTGCGCGATGCGTCGGCTCCAGAACGCCGTGGCCAGTGCCGCCAGCGCCGTCACCACGGCGATCACGATGTACATCTTCGCGGTCTCGTCGTCGAACGTGTCGGCCCAGGCGAGATCGGCGTCGCTCACGACACCGCGCTCGAACCACACCTCGATGCGCTCGCGGCCGCGGGTGAGGTGCCAGGCCACGATGCCCAGTCCCACCGAGACTGCGGCGTAGAGCGAGACCATCACGATGCCGAGGGCCGCGCTCGGCGCGATCGGGCCGATGTCGCGGCGCACCTTCAGCCCGTCGGCGAGTTCGAGGCTGGGCGATCGCGGGGGCGCGATCGCGGCGGGGCGTGTCGCGGGCGCAGTGTCCGACGTGGATGCTGGAGCAGAGGGCGGCCGAGCAGCGAGGGTGGGTGCTGCCGGCAATGTCGGGGGTGGTGGTGGCGGTGGCGCCGAGCTCGGCGGGGGTGGAGGCGGAGGTGGTGCCGACGACGAAGGCGGCGGTGGGGGCGGTGCGCCACCGGGGGGAGGCGGCACGTCGGTCATGCGGTGGGGCTCAGTGCCTCGTCGATGGAACGGATGGCTTTGACCGCGAAGTACAGACAGACGGCGTACAGCACCGCCGACACCAGGCCGAGCCCGAACTGACGGTTCAGTGAGCTGAGGAACGCGTCGCGGTCACCGCTGGTGTCGATGCTGGTGTTGCGGACGACCACGCCGAGCAGCGACATGACGATGAACGCGGTTCGCCAGCGGCCGATGTGCGTGCTCTCGTGGCCCACGCCCTCCACCGAGCGCTGCAGCTCGCGAAAGCCGAGCCACCACGAGCCGATGGGGATGAACCAACCGCCGGTGGCCATGCCGACGCTCACCCCGCGCACTCCTGCGGACTCGGCGTTCCTCGCCGCCCGGCGCGACCACACCGCGGTGAGGATGCCCGCCGCGATCAGCAGCGCCAGTACCAGGGCTGCTGCACCCGCCACCTGCTGGTCGGTGGTGGCGATCGCGTCCTGATCGGCGGAGGTGAACGTGCCGCTGGCCAGGATGTCGTCGACGACCGACCACCGGTGACGGAACGCGACGGCCAACACGACCGATGCCACGGTGACGGCGCCGTAGAGGATGAGCACGGCCTTGCTCAACCCGCGCAGCGGTTTCTGCCCGGGTCCGGTGCGGTACTGCACGTAGCCGGCGGGTGCGGTGCCCGGCAGTGGCGGTGGTGGTGGCGGCAACGGGCTGGTGGCGGCGGGCGGTTCGAAGCTGGGTGGCTCGGGCAGGCTCACCGGCGCAGTCTTGCACTTCGAACCGAGGTCAGAACGCGACGATGCCCGCCTTTCGGCGGGCATCTGCTGCTGGTCGGGGTGAGAAGATTCGAACTTCCGACCTCCACGTCCCGAACGTGGCGCGCTAACCAAGCTGCGCTACACCCCGTAGCGATTGAGCATGCTATCCGGCGGTCGCGGGTTCTTCCTCAGCCGATTCGGCGTCGGTGTCGACGTCGTGGTCGTCGCCGTCCACCACGTCCGCGAGCACGGCCGGGCCCTCGAGCACCAGCGTCACCGCTCGCTTCAGCGCCAACGGGTCGAACGGCTTGATCAGGTAGCCGTCGGCCGCCGACCGGCGGGCCAGGTGCACGTCGGCCTTGCGGTCGAGCAGCATCAGGACCTTCACGTTCGGCAACGCGCCGGAGCTCTCGTCGAGGCGCAGGTCCATGGTGACGGCCATGCCGCCCTTGGAGCCGATCTGCAGGTCGAGGATGGCCAGGTCGACGCCGCCACGGGCGACGAGCCGGCTGACCTCGCGGCCCTCGCTGACGATGGTGAAGCTGGTGTCGGGCGAGCTGAGCGCGCCGGTGACGTCGTTGACGACGTGGTCGGCATCGGTGGCGACGAGAATGTGCACGGCGCAGACGTTACCGGCTGGGTGGGAACAGCAGGAAGCGGATCGTGGTCAGCGCCTGCATCGTGTGCACGTCGCCCGCCAGGGTGGGCACGAACGTGGTGTGCACGTCGTCGGGCAATGCGGCGCAGGCGAGCAGCCGGGCGGCATGGGCGCGTTCGGTCTCGGCCGTGGCCCGCAGCTCGACCAGGTTGTCGTACAGGGCCGCCTGGGCCGCCGCTCGCGGGCGCCGGGCGGGTGGGTCGCCGAACGTCGGCGTGCACCGGTTGACGATGACGGCACCCACGGTGAGGTCGCTCTTCTCGAGCCGGGCGGCGAAGAACTGTGCCTCCTCGATGGTGTCGGCCCTCGGCGAGGCCACGAGCACGAAGCGCGACACGTCGCTGGCCAGCAGGGCGATGACGTCGTCGGCGCGCTCGCGGAACCCGGTCTCCATGCCCGAGAACGCCTGGAAGAAGGCCACGGCGTCGGCCAGCACGTCGCCGCCGACCACCCGGCCGATGGTCCGCAGCACTGGCTGTGCAGCCAGGTTGAACACCTTCAGCCCACGCTTGGTGGGCAGCATCAACATCTTGAACAGCGGGTGGTCGATGAACCGCGCCAGCGTGTTCGGCGCGTCGAGGAAGTCGAGCGCGTTGCGCGTGGGCGGGGTGTCGACGATGACCAGATCGAAGCGTTCGTCCAGGTGCAGCGCGTGCAGTCGTTCTGCGGCCATGTAGTCCTGGGTGCCCGACAGGCTGCTGGCGACGTTGCGGTAGAAGCGGTTGGCCAGGATCCGTTCGGCCTGCTCGGCGTCCTCGGCGTTGGCACGCACCAGCCCGTCGAACGTGCTCGCCGTGTCCAGCATCAGCGCCCACAGCTCGCCCGGTGCGTCGAGGTCGAGCCGTACCGGGTCGTTGGTCAGCCCACCGGGGACACCCAGTGCGTCGGCCAGTCGGCGAGCCGGGTCGATGGTGACGACCACGGCGCGGCGGCCGAGCGCCGCCGCCTGCATGCCCAACGCGGCCGAGGTGGTGGTCTTGCCCACGCCACCCGAACCGCAGCAGACGAGCACCTCGGCCGCGGCGAGATGGTCGTTCAGGGTGGCGGTCACGACGGCTCCCACGTGTCCGCGAGGCCATCGACGGCGGCAGCGTCGAGCACCGAGCCCGGCACCTGCGGCAGGACCAGCTGCGGCAGGTCGAGCGCCTCGGTCAGCCGCTGGCGTTCGGCGGCGTGCAGGGCGCGGCGAGCGTTGCGGAACTCGGCGGCTTCACGCATGGGCGTGCCCGCCTTGGCCGCGTCGGCGTCGAGCAGCGGACCGCCGTCGACGGCATTGACGACGATCGGCGCCAGATGGACGCCCACCCGCTCGCGCAACGCGGTCGCCGTCTCGATGGCCTCGTTCACGGGCGTGGTCTCCGGCAGCGTGACCAGCACCACCTGGCACCGCTCGGGATCGGCGAGCATCGCCGCGACCTCGGTGGCCTGGGCGGCGATCGGCCCGCCGCGCACCGTGGCGAGCAGGCCCTTCGCGGCCAGCAGGAACGTGATCGCGTGCCCGGCGGCCGGACCATCGACCACGATCAGGTCGTACAGGCCACTGCGTTCGAGCTGTTTGATCTTCCCCAGCACCACGATGTCGTCGATGCCCGGGCTGGCCGTGGCGACCACGTCGATGATCCCGCTGCTGGTCAGGCGCCTCGTCACCCTCGACAGGCCGTGAGTGTCCAGGTACTCGCCGAGCGCGGCGCTCGCCGAGATGTGCTGCACCTCCAGGCCGGGGACCAGATCCTCCAGGGTGGGCTTGCCGTCGAGCTCGACGACCAGGACACGAAGGCCCCGGCGGATTGCCGCACGCGCCAGAACGCCAGTTACCGTGGTCTTCCCAACCCCGCCCTTGCCGGCCACGATGGCCACCCGGGCGGCGGAGACGAACTGCAGCGGATCCACGCTCTTTCTCGGAGGCACTTGTGCGCAGACTAGCGATCGCCCTTCTCTTCACGCCCCTCGTGGGCATGGCTGGGCTGTCCCTGCTCGATTCCACGGCCCATGCGGGCACCACATCGACCAGCGTGCCGCCGTCCAGCAGCATCCCCGAGGGCGAGGCCGTGTCCACCGACCTCGCCCCGGTCGACGTGCTGCAGGTGTCCGGCCTGTTCGACGACGTGCAGGTCCAGTCGGTGAAGGACGCCATCGTCCAGGCCGCCGACCACGGCTCGCAGGCGCTCATCCTGCAGATGAACACCGAGGGCGCGATCGTGTCCGACGACGACATGCGCGACCTCCTCCAGACCGTCGCCGACGCCCCCATCGCCATCGGCATCTGGGTCGGACCGTCCAGCGGCGCCCGCGCCTACGGCCTGCCGTCGCAGCTGTTCGGCGTCGCCGACGTCACCGCAATGGTCGCCGGCAGCCGCCTGGGCTACACGGGCGACCTGTTCACGCTGGAAGGTGGCGCGACCGTCGACCTCGGCCCGAACGCCGACCTGTTGAAGAACGACTCGCTGTCGTTCGCCGAGGCCCGCGATGCCGACATCCTCAAACTCGACACCACCGATCAGGGCGTGCCCACGGTGCGCAGCATGGTGTTGGCCATGGACGGCGTCACGCTCGACGACGGCACGGTGCTCGACACCGTCTCGCAGGAGCTCAACGACGCGGGCGAGACCCAGAACATCGCCACGCTCGTGCGCTTCACCGGCCTCGGCCTGCTCGAGGAGCTGTTCCACACCGTCGCCAGCCCGCCCATCGCGTTCCTCTTCTTCGTCATCGGTGTGTGCCTGCTCATCTTCGAGTTCTTCACCGCCGGCGTCGGCGTCGCCGGCTTCGTCGGCGCGGTGTTGCTGGTGCTCGGCTGCTACGGCCTCGAAGCGCTGCCCACCCGCACCGGTGCGCTGGTGCTGGTCGTGCTGTCGATGTTCGCCTTCGCCATCGACGTCCAGGTGGGCATCCCACGGTTCTGGACCGGTGTCGGTCTGGTGCTGTTCATCCTCGGCGCGTGGTTCCTGTACGAACCGCTGCCGGGCAACGACCTCCGCCTCGGCTGGTTCACCCTGTTCGCCATCGTCGCCGGCGTCTCGCTGACGTTCATCGTCGGCATGCCGTCGATGGTCCGCACCCGCTTCGCCACCCCCACCATCGGGCGCGAGTGGATGATCGGCAGTGCCGGCATCGCGGTCGGCGCGATCAGCCCCGAGGGCGTCGCCCAGGTCGGCGAGTCGAAGTGGCGTGCTCGCACCAACCGGGCCACGCCCATCGCCGCAGGCGCCGAGCTGCGTGTCGTCGCGATCGACGGTGTCACCCTCGAGGTGGAGCCGGCCGAGGGTGGTGCCCGTGACTATCGCGAGCGGCGCGCCAAGGGTTCGACCGGCGAGTCGACCTCCGACGCCACCGACGACGCCACCGCCGACCCGGACGCCACCGAGCCGGTGGCCGACGAAGCCGAGTCGCACCAGGCCTGAACCACGTGATCGTCGTCGACCAGCGCACGTTCGTGCAGGGCCGCCCCGCCGGCTACAGCACTGCCGGTGAAGGGCTGCCGGTCGTCATGTTGCACGGCTGGGCGCTCGCCCAGCACACCTACCGCGACGTCATCGAAGAGATCGCCTCGCAGGGCTGCCGGGTCATCGCCCCGTCGTTGCCCGGCTTCGGCGGCACGCCCGAACTGCCCGCCGACCAGTTCTCGCTCCGCGGCTACGCCCAATGGGTGGCCGACCTGCTGGTCGCGCTCGACATCGACGAGCCGGCCGTCGTCGTCGGTCACTCGTTCGGTGGCGGTGTCGCAGTCCGCTTCGCCCACGACCACCGCACCAAGGTGCGCAGCCTCCTCCTGGTGAACAGCATCGGCGGCTCCTCGTGGCGCAGCGGTCGCACGTTGCGCAGCATCACCGAGCGGCCGCTGTGGGACTGGGGCCTGCACTTCCCCGGCGACGTGTGGCCCGTCCGTCAGGCCACCCGCGTGCTCCCGGTCGTCGCCGAGGACCTGCTGCCGAACCTGCTGCGCAATCCGCGGGCCATCGTCAAGGTGGCCAACCTCGCGCGCCGTGCCGACCTGCGCTCCGAGCTGGAGGCGCTGCGCGACAGCGGCCTGTCGATCAGCATCATCTGGGGCACGCGCGACGGCATCATCCCGCGCGAGTCGTTCGAGGCGCTGTGCGTGGCGTCGGGGGTGCAGGGCACGGTCGTCGAGGGATCGCACAGCTGGCTGCTGGCCGACCCCGCCCAGTTCGGCGAGATCATCACCAACGACGTGAAGGTCGCCCAGGCCGCCCGCGAGCTGGAACTGCAGGCGCCGGCCGGCAAGCGCAAGGGCCTGCGTCGCGTGCAGTCCCTCGGCAAGCGCCGCGCCTGACACAGCCGCTCACCTGAGGGTTTCGGCGGGGGCACACCACCTCGAGACCCTCGGGCCGACGCCCGCCGCGCGCGGTCAGATCTGCGGCAGCTTGGGGCCGGCGATGCGCACGTCGTCGCGCCGGCGGGTGATGCCGCGACTGTCGAGCTCGGCGGCCAGCGGCACGGCGTGCTTGCGCGTGATCGCCGAGTGCCTCGCGGAACTGGCTGACGGTGAAGCCGTCGGGGTGGTCGCGCAGCAGTTCCGCGGCGGTGCGGGCGGCCGTGTCGATGGCGTCGGGGTGGAAGTACAGGCCCTCGCGCTCGACCACCAGCTTGCGGCGGATCAGCTCGCGGAGCTGCATCCTGTCGATCCCGCCGGCGTCGGGCGGGGCGACGCCCGCCTGCTGCAGGGCGGTGACGAACGGATGGTCCGCCAGCGGGTCGTGCGTCTCTGCCTGGCGCGCTCGTCCCTGCGACACGGCGACGTCGTCGATGGTGGACAGCACGGCCCGCTCCCGCTCGTCGAGTGCCGCCACGTCCAACCCCAGGTCGCCGGCGGCGAGCACCCGGTCGCGAACGCTGACGCGCGTCGCATCCATCGCCGCAGGGTCCACCACCCAACGGCCGAGGGTGGCGGGCCGCGCCTCGCCGGTGAGGGCTTCGAGATCGACGGCGTCGATCCAGCCGTGTTCGGCGACGAGCCGATCGGTGTCCAGATCCGGACGGGCGCGCGAGGCCGGAAGGACGGGTTCGACGTCGAGCACCTGGCCGCCGCCGATCGTCTCGTCGCGTCCGCTCTCGCGCAGCACGAAACGGTCGCCACGCACCAGCGGCAGCTCGCTCGGCAGATGCAGCCTGACGAGCCCGGTCCCGCCCGGTGCGATGCGCTCGTGCCCGAGCACGCGCAGCCGCACAGGGAACTCGCCCGAACCGATGTAGGCGAAGTACGCACCACGGCGGGACACGTCGTGGCCGAGCGAGCGCAAGACGGTGAGCGTGGCGTCGAACCGGACGGTCGGTCGCCACTGCGCCGGCACGACGATCGCGTCGCCGCGTTGCAGTTCGCCGTGGTCGATGCCCGCCAGGTTCAGTGCGACTCGGTTGCCAGGGCCGATGCGGTCGTGCTGTGCGCCGTGGGACTGGATGCCACGGACGCGCACCGGTCGTCCGTCGGCGTGCAACTGGTCGTCGACGTGCACGTTGCCGCCGGTGAGCGTGCCCGTCACCACGGTGCCGCTGCCCTTGGCGGCGAAGACTCGATCGATCCACAGCCGTGGTCGCCCGCGGTCCGCCGACGAGGGGGTCTCGGCCACCAATCGGGCCAGCGCGGCCCGGAGGTCGTCCATGCCCGCCCCGGTGATCGCGCTCACCGGAACGATCGGCGCGTCCTGCAGGAACGTGCCGGCGAGGTGGTCGCGGATGTCCATCTCCTGCAGGTCGCGCCAGTCGTCGTCGACCGCGTCGACCTTGGTCATCGCGACGATGCCGTGTTGCAGGCCGACCAGGTCGAGGATGCGGAGGTGTTCCTCGCTCTGCGGCTTCCAGCCCTCGGTGGCGGCGACGACGAACACGCACGCGTCCACGCCGCCGACACCGGCCAGCATGTTGCGCAGGAAGCGGACATGGCCGGGAACGTCGACGAAGCTGAGCTCCTCGCCGTTCGGCAGCGTGGTGTGGGCGAAGCCGAGGTCGATCGTCAGGCCGCGGCGCTGTTCCTCGTCCCAACGGTCGGGGTTGGTGCCGGTGAGCGACTGCACCAACGACGACTTGCCGTGGTCGACGTGACCGGCAGTGGCTACGACGCGCATGCGCGCAGGGCGTCGGCCAGGTGGCCGTCGTCGGACGGGTGCACGGAGCGCAGGTCCAGCAGCGTCGCCCCGTCGCGGCTACGGGCGACGACGGGTGGCTGCATCGCCCGAAGGGCGGCCAGGTGATCGCCGCGCACGCGTACCGCCACCGACGCGATGGTGGTGCCGGGCGCGCTGCCTGCGCCGGGGATGGCGTCGCTGTCCACGACGTCGCCGACACCTGCTGCGGCGACGAGGCGGTCGGCCCGGCCGCGCAGTTCGTCGACGGTCGTGGCCACCATCTGCCAGAACGGAATGGTGGTCGCGGCACTGCGGTCGAGGTAGGCGAGGGCGACCTGCTGCAGCGCGAGCAGCACGTGTGCGCCGGGGCGCAGGGCTCGCGCCAGGGGGTGGCTCGCACACGCCGCGACCAGGGCTGCGTCGCCGGCGATGATGCCGCTCTGCGGGCCGCCCAACAGCTTGTCGCCGCTGAACGTCACCAGGTTCGCACCGGCGGCCAGCGTCTGGCGTGCTGCGGGCTCGTCGGCCAGCCAGGCCGGTGGCGGACCGCCGAGCCACGGCGTGTTCGAGTCGATCAGCCCGCTGCCGATGTCGGCCACCACCGGCACCGGAAGGGTGGCCAACTGCTCGACGGGTGTGCCCTCCACGAACCCCTCGACGCGGTAGTTGCTGGGGTGCACCTTCAACACCAGTGCCACATCGGCGGACTTGCGGGTGAGCGCCTTCGAATAGTCGGACAGGCGGGTGCGGTTCGTGGTGCCGACGTCGACGAGCAGCGCGCCGCGACTGTTCCATCACCTCGGGCACACGGAAGCCGCCACCGATTTCGACGCTCTCGCCCCGGCTGACCAGCACCTGTCGATCGCGGGCCAGCGCGGCGAGCACGAGCATGACGGCAGCGGCGTTGTTGTTCACGACCATCGCCGCCTCGGCGCCGCACAGTCGGGCGAGCACGCCGCCGACTGCGGCCTGACGCGAGCCGCGCTCGCCGGTGGTGAGATCGAACTCGACGTTGATGGCCTGCGCCGGGTGGTGCAGCGCGAGCGGGGCGCGCCCGAGGTTGGTGTGCAGCAGCACGCCGGTCGCGTTCACCACGGGTGACAGCAGCAACCGTCGTTGGTGCTCCGCTCGCGCGAGCGCAGCGTCGGCGGTCCAGTGCTCGGGTCCACTGGCGACCGCCTCGCGGGCGAGTTCGACGCACACCGCGTGCGGCAGCCCGCTGGGTGCCATGGCGCGCGCCAACGAGTCGACACTGGGCGGTCGGGGCGTCGCGCTCATCGGCCGCACAGTACCCGCCCTGCGTACACTCGGCCCGATGCTGCCCGTGCCCATCGTGCGACTCGACCCCGACCTGCCACTTCCCGCGTATGCCCATCCGGGCGACGCCGGGCTGGACCTGCGGGCTCGCGAGGACGGCGTGGTCGCGCCCGCCGGTGGTCGGCTGCTCATGCCCACGGGCATCGCCATCGCCATCCCGGTCGGTCATGCCGGGTTGGTGCTGCCGCGCAGCGGCAACGCCCTGAACCACGGCCTCACGGTGGCGAACGCGCCGGGCCTCATCGACGCCGCCTACCGCGGCGAGATCAAGGTCATCCTGCTCAACACCGACCCGAGCGAGCCGTTCCACGTGCATCGCGGCGACCGCATCGCCCAGCTCGTGCTGCAGCGCGTCGACGAGGTGGAGTGGCTGGTGGTCGACGATCTCGACGGTGACGATCGTGGCGGCGGCTTCGGCCACACCGGCAAGCACTGAGCCCACGCGCCGGCTCGCGCCGTCGCGGGCCGCGCGCTACTTCCAGGCGAAGACCGGCTGCTCGAAGTCGTGCACCCGCTCGTCGGCGCGTCCGTCGAGCGCGACCCAGCGGAACTGCACGAGGACGGCGCCGGTGGGGGCGTGGATGAGGTCCTTGCCCAGCGGCACCTGCACGACCGGGCGGTCGCTCTCGGGGATGGTGACGAACCGCGGTGAGTCGTCGCGCTGCAACTCGTGCAGGCCGATGCGGTACACGTGGGCCACCTCGGCCGGGTTCGGCGTCAGTTCCACGTCGCCGGCGGCCCACAGCACGACAGGTGTGATGACGTAGCCCGAACGGGTGGTGTAGTCGTCGAGTCGGCCGAGCACCGCGTCGTCGCCGAGGTCCAGACCCGAGCTCCTCGTGCAGCTCGCGGCGCGCTGTCTCCTCGGCCGTCTCGCCGGGATCCATCCGGCCGCCGGGCAGCGCCCACTGCCCGCCGTGGCCGTTCAACGTCGCCGCCCGTCGGCACAGCAGGAACGCGGCGCCACCCGACACGCCGGTGACCGAACCGTCGAAGCCGGTGATGTCGCCGGGCACGACCTCCATCTCCTCGGGGGTGAAGCTGAACGGGTCGTGGTCGTCGGTGCCGGCCTCGGACGGAACCACGACGATCGCCACCGCGGCGCGCTTGGTGTCGCCCGGGGGGACCTCGCGCAGCGAATGCGCGGCCAGGTGGTGGCGCATCGTCTCGCGCAGGTCGGGGTGGTGGGGGAGCACGTCGGCCACCCTATGCCGACCCCCTCGCGCGAACTTCAGTTCTGCGGGTCCACCGGGCAGACTGGTGGGATGGATCTGTCGGTGGCGGTCACCCCGCTCTACTTCGCGTCGATGGCGGCCGAGCGCAAGGCGCTGCAGAAGCGGGCCCTCGAGCACGGCCCCAGCGCGGCCGACTACGACAAGCCCGACACCACGGCCAGCCTCGGCATGGGGGTGCTCAGCCTGACCACGCCCATCACCGTGCACCTCGCCAGCTACGCCGCACTTCGCCGTGGCCCGAAGGGTCGCATCGGCAGGGTCGTGCTCGGCGTGGCGGTCGGCGCCGCGGTGGCCACCACGGTGGCCGACTTCGTCGTGAAGAAGGCCGACGGCACCACGCTCGACGGGCTTCGGCTGCGCAAGCGGGCACGCAAGGTGGCCGAGGTGGGCGGTGTGGTCACCGTGGTCGCGGGCGGTGTGGTCCTCACGGCCACCACGGCCGCACTCACCAGCACGAAGCGGCTGTGGAAGAGGGGGCAGGCGCACGACCTGGGGACCGGCATCGTCCCCTGGACCGCGGCGATGCTGTGGTGGGATTTCGCCTACTACTGGAACCATCGCTTCCAGCACGAGGTGCGCAGCATGTGGGCCATCCACGTGCCGCACCACAGCAGCGAGCACTACAACCTGTCCACCGCACTCCGTCAGCCGGTGGCCGGTGCGTTCGGCGTGTGGGTGCCGTACGGGTTGGTCAGCCGCGTGGGCGTCCGCCCCGCACTCATCGAGACGTCACGTGCCCTCAACCTGATCTACCAGTACTGGATCCACACCGACACGATCCGCAGCATCGGCGCGAGCGAAGCAGTGCTGAACACGCCGTCGCATCACCGGGTGCACCACGGCAGCAACCGCACGTACATCGATCGCAACCATGCGGGCATCCTCATCATCTGGGACCGGCTGTTCGGTACGTTCCGTCGCGAAGAGCCCGAGGTCGAGCCCGTCATCTACGGGCTGACGAAGAACATCGGCACGTACAACCTGTGGAAGGTCAGCACCCACGAGTACCGCGACATGTTCCGCGACGTGGCGCGCAGCACCACCTGGCGCGACCGCCTTGGCTTCGTGCTCCGCGGCCCGGGCTGGGCCTACCGCCGCCGCGACGAACTCGACGCGATCGACACCACCGCCGCGTAGCTGGTGGCGGCTCGCCAGGAACCGCTCAGGAGGCTTTGGCTTCGGTGGCGGCGACCGCAGCCTGCTCGGCCTTCGTCACCCGGCCGAGGAACTCCATCAGCACCCGGTTGAACGTGCTGGCGTGCTCGACCATGAACCCGTGCGCCGCGCCACTGATGACCACCAGCTCGGCGTTGGGCATGCGATCGGCGATCTCTTCGCTGTCGCCGCGCGGCGTGAGGATGTCCTGGTTGCCGACCATCACCAGCGTGGGGATGTCGACGGTCTCGAGCAGCTCGCTGACCGACTCGTCGACCTCGAGGATCGCCTTCACCTGAGCGACGAAGGCGTGCGCGGTGCGACCCATCGCCAGCGGCCCCAGCCATCCGAACGCGGGCAGCAGTCGGCGGAACGAACGCGGCCCGATGACCCAGCGCGCCGCCTCGGCGGCCATGGCGCCCATACCGCGCTCGTTGGCCGTCGTCGCCCATCCCTGCAGCAGCTCGCGCCGCCACGGGTGGTTGCGACACGCCGTGCAGGCGAGCGTCAGCGAGATGACCCGCTCGGGGTACTTCAGACCGACGATCTGCGAGATGGCCCCACCCATGGAGGCGCCGACGACGTGCGCGCGCTCGATGCCGACGTCGTCGAGCACGGCGATCGCATCGGCAGCCATCTGCTCGAGCGTGTAGGTGCCGAACGGCTTGTCGCTGCGGCCGGCGCCGCGGTTGTCGAGCGCGACCACCCGGTAGCGGGTGGCGAGCGCGATCCGCTGCATGTCCCAGCCGTGCTTGTCGGCCCCGAGGCCCTGGATCATCAGGACGGCCGGTGCGTTCGAGCGACCGATCACCTCGTAGTGCAGGCGGATGCCGTCGGTGGACCGTGCGTATGCCATGTCAGCCTTCCGCCAGCCAGTCGAGTGGTGCGACGCCGGTCTGCATGCCGCCGAAGCCGTCGAGCATCCGTTGCACGTGGTGCTGCACCTGCTCGGCCAGCTCGACCTCGGCCAGCGGCCCCTTGCGCTTCTTGCGTGGCCGCACCTGTGGGCCCACCTCGGCGCGTGCGGTACGCCCGATGGCACTGCTCATCGTGGCGACCGGGAACACCGGAGTGCCGGCCATCACCGCGGCGCCGATGAGGGTGTGATCCACCTCGCCGGCGTGCCGTGCATGCGTGCTGGGTGCGCACGACATGAGCACGATCTCGTGGTTGCGCAACGCGCCGAGCACTTCGTCGGGACGGTCGAGCAGGCCGCCGATGCGGCGCATGAACGGGCCGATGGGGGCGATGTCGGGGCGACCGACGAACCGCACCGGCCGATCGATGGCGTCGCTCAACGCCCACGCCGTGTAGATGCTGCTGAGCGCCCAGCGGCGGCTGTTGCAGACGAGCAGTGCCCCGCCGCGGACGGGCAGGTGGTGGGTGCCGCCGATGCCGACGTTCCAGCGGAGACGGGCGAACGGGGTGAGCACGTCGACCAGATGTGGATCGCGGCCGAAGTCGTCGACCGAGTGCACGGGCCAGTGGCGCAACGGCTCGACGGCCACACTCGCTGCCTTACCGGCGACGCGCTTGGGGAACTCGACGATCTGGGCCATCAGGCGACCTCTCGGATGCTGCCGACGCGCACGACGCTGGGCCACGCGAACAGTTGATCGACCACCTCGGGCGTGGAGCGGCGCGGCGCGAAGCCGAGGACCTCGGTCGCACGCGAGCTGTCGGCGAGACGGCCGCGGTGCATGAGCTCGACCACGTGCTCGGGGATGGGCGCACCGAACAGGTGGCTCAGCTGGCGGGCCACGGCCCACTCGGGGCCGATGAGCGGCAGGGGCACGCGCCGGCCGCGCACGATGGCCTGCGCCACGGTGATGGCGTGCGGAGCGACGATGTTCAGCGGTTCGTCGAGACGGTTCGCCGCCGCGGCGACGAACGCTCGGGCGGCATCGCCGTCCTCGACGACGGCGAAGGGTGAATCGGCGAGCAGGCTGAACGGCACCACCGGCTGGCGCAGCAGCCGCCCGAGCGGGCTGGGCACGTGCTTGCCGAGAACAGGGGCGAGGCGCAACTTGCCGACGGCGATGCCCACCCGGCGACCGACCTCACGGGCCTGCCGCTCGATGTCGGCGAGCATCCGCCCGTACTCGGTGGTGGGGTGCAGCGCGCGCCTGCTCGGTGGGTCGGGTGGGTGTGCCGTGGGCACGGCCGTAGACCTCGATGCCGCTGCGCACCACCATGCTCTCCAGCGCCGGGCATTCGGCCGCGGCGCCGACGATGGCCGTGGTGGCGTCGGCGGTGAACTGGCGGGCGTGGGCCAGCCCGGCGCGGGCGTCGGGCTCCCACACGCTGAGGTTGATCAGCACGTGCGGGTTGAACGACGTGACGACATCGACGATGCGTTCGCGCTGCGAGGGCTGCAGCAGGTGGAACTCGGCCTTGCGCAGGCGGCGGCGCGGCGGGTCGACGTCGATGCCGACCAGCGAGCCCACCCACGGCTCGGCCTCCAGCTGCGCGGCAACGAGGGAACCGAGCTCGCCGCCCATTCCGCTCACCAGCACACGCTGACCCCTCACGCGCCCAGGTTACCCATCGGTAGGTGCTTGCACCAGTACGCACGTGCCCGGCCGCGCGGACGGATGCCCGCCGCCGGTCGTCGGCGCGGTCAGACCGAGCAGCGCGAAGCGGACGTGGACGTCGGCGGTGAGTTCGACGAGCCCTTCGCTGACGGCCATCTCGCCGCCCTTCGCCATGGGCGCGGCGTCCATGGCCATCATCGCGCCGCGCGACATCACGGGTTCCGGCGTGATGGGCGTCTCGCTGATCAGCTCGACCTCGCCCAGGCGCAGACCCAGCGCCTCGGCATAGGCGGCGGCCCTGAGCCGGGCATCGCGTGCGGCCTGCGACAACAGCTCGGCCCGCGCCGGGTTGGTGCGCTCGACTCTCCACACCAGGTTGCGCACCGCCGCTCCCGCGTCACCCACGGCGTCGCGCACGATGCGACCGACGAGCTCGGTGCTGCGCACCGTGACGGTCACGGCCGTGGTGGCGCGGTGCCCGACCAGCACGTTCTGGTTGTCGCGATACTCGTACTCCTCGTTCACAGCGACCCCGGCCGTGGCTCGATCGCCGGCGGCGATGCCGTGCGTGTCGAGTGCCTCGGAGAGCTGCTGCGACTTGGCTGCGGCGCCGTCGAGGGCCGCGGCGGCGTCGGCCGCACGCTCGAACACCTCGAGGGTCAGCTCGGCGAAATCGGGGGTGACGGAGGCTGCGGCGGTGCCGCGGACGATGACGGAGGGCATGCCGCGATTCTCGCGTGTCTCAAGGCGAACGGGTCGCGGGCCGATGAATCTGTGCGGCGAGGAGCGGTATGGAGTCCACGGAACACGAACGGCGAAGTGGTGAGGTCGTCCCCCGGCAGGGGTCGCGCCGCCGCATCGGCGTGCTCGCGCTGCTGGTGGTCGCCCTGGTCGCCGTGCCGCTCGCATTGCAGGGCAATGCCGGCGCCTCGATCGCGTCGCCCCAGCTCAAGGCCGTCGCGTGCGATGGGGGAACGTACTCGGTGGTGTCCGGCGACAGCTGGTACCGGATCGCGTCGAAGTTGAAGTTGAACGTCTCGGCGCTGCTGACGGCGAACAGCGCGGTGTTCACCACGGTCATCCACCCCGGCGACGTGCTGTGCCTGCCGGCCGGTGCGGTCGCCACCACTCCCACCACCGTCGTCACGTCGACGACCGCCAAGCCGGTCGCCACCACCACCTCCGCGGCGACCACCACCACGACCCGCCCCACCGGCACGGTGACGATTCGCCAGTTCCCCGTGCAGGGCGTCTGCTTCTTCGTCGACACCTGGGGCGCGCCGCGTTCGGGGGGTCGCCAGCACCAGGGCGTGGACATCATCGCCAAGACCGGCAAGGCCGTGTACGCGGTGGACGCCGGCACGCTGACCAAGCAGTATCTGGACACGCCGGGATCGCTGTCGGGCAACGGCTGGCGCCTCACCCGCGCCGATGGCACGTACTTCTTCTACGCCCACTTCAGCCGCTTCGCCGACGGCCTTCGCGTCGGTTCGACGGTGAAGGCCGGCCAGATCATCGGCTATGTCGGCATGACCGGCAACGCCGGAGCGCCCCACCTGCACTTCGAGGTCCACCCGGGCGGCGGTGCGCCGGTGAACCCGACCCCGGTCGTCAAGGTGGTCGATGGATGCGCGGTCACTGCGCTCGTCCCGCAGCCCTCGCCGACCACCACCACGACGGCCGCGACAACGACCACCGCCAAGCCGACCGCCACGACGGCCAAGCCCACCACCACCACGGCCAAGCCGACGGCCACGACCGCGAAGCCGACCGCCACGACGGTCAAGCCGACCGCCACGACCGCGAAGCCGACGACGACCACGGCGAAGCCCGCGGTGACGACCACCACGAAGCCGCCGACCACCACCACGGCCGCGCCGGCCCCAGCGCCCGCAGCGACGAAGTGGCAGTGGATCACACCGGTGATGGCCCTCAACACCGTGCTCGAAGGTCGTCGCCTCGCTCCCGGTGTCCCCGCGACGGTCACCATCAACGGTCTCGCCGGCGTGGCTCCTGGCACCGCTGGCGTCATGCTGCGGGTCGTCGCCCGCAACATGACCGCGGCCGGCAGCCTGACGCTGCACGCCTGTGGTGCCACCCCGCCGGTGTCACCCACGCTGAAGTTCTCGCCCGATCGGGTGGCTGCGACCGTCGCGTCGGTCGCCGTCGGCAAGGGCACGTTCTGCATCACGTCCACCGTGGCGGTGGACCTACGCGTCGCCGTCGTCGGCCAGAAGGCACCGACGGGCACCGTTCGCCAGGGTCTGGCCACGCCGGTCACCATCGGTGCCGGCACCGTCGCCGGCGGCACGACCCGCAGCATCGCCCCGGCGTCCATGCGGCAGCCGAGTGGCGCCCAGGCGGTGCAACTGCGGATCACGTTGACATCGCCCGCTCGTGCGGGCAGCTTCGGCGTCGGCTCGTGCGGTGGCACGCCGTGGATCGTGGCCTTCCCGGCCGCGGCGAGTCAGACGTACACGATCGTGGTGCGCACGAACGCCGCCGGCGTGTGCTTCTCGCCGACGGTCGACGCCGGCGTCAGCGTCCGCGCCGAAGCGTTCTGGGTGGGCTGAGCCCGGGTCAGTGCAACTCGTGCGCCATGAGGATGACCTCACGGGCGAACGGGTCGAGCTGTCGCTTGGCGATGCGCTCGGTGAGATTGATGGCCATCGACGGGTCGTCGACCATGCCGCTCCAGCGGATGTAGCCGCCGAGGATGCCGATCACGCGGTCGTCGACGGACTCGCTGTGCACCATCACCTTGGTGCTCTGTTCCAGCAGCCCGCTGAGCTCGGTGTAGAAGCTCTTCAACCACAGCCCGAGGTCGTCGACCCCGGTGAACGGCCGGTGGAGGTACGGCAGCCCCAGCTCGTCGTAGTTGTGCAGGTTGTGGGGCGCGGGAATGATGCTGATCACGCAGCCGAACCCGTTCTCGCGCAGCCAGATGATCTCCTCCTGACGACGGACGCGACGATGGTTGTCGCCGTAGCCCCCCGGTCGTTCGCAGACCGCCAACTTGTCTTTCATGAACCACGTGAAGTTGCGCGGCGTGATGCCGAGCGCCCACTTCCCGCGCAGCCTCGGGGGCATGTAGCCCTCCTCCAGGGTCGCAGTGAATGTTCGGTCAGGTTACTCGTTCGACCCTGCACTTGCCCAAGGGGCGGGCGGGGGCACGATCGAGAGGCGCTGCTGGTGACGCTCGACCCGGCGTCCGGCGCCGATCTCGGTCGCGATGGCGGTGCCGCGGGCGACCTGCGAGGACACGCTCCACGGTCGCCGCGTCGGGCGGGTGCTCACCGGTCAACCAGCGCCGAACCGCCCGTCGGGCGATCGCCACAGGTGCCGCGACCAGGGCCTTCGCGTCGGTCGGGTCGATCGCCGCGGCCAGCTCGTCCAGCAGGTCGGCCTCGTCGCGGGCCAGGTCGGCCTGGCGGGTGAGGATCGGCACCAGGTCGCGTCGGGCGAGGTCGTCGAGCAGCGGCCGCAGTTCGTGGCGGACCCGGTTGCGCAGGTGGCGCGGGTCGAGGTTCGACGGGTCGCGCACGACGGCCAGGGCCAGCGCGTCGCACACGGCCTCGGTCTCGGCCCGGCGCAGCCCGAGCAGCGGGCGTCGCGGCCCCGGTCGCATGCCGGCCAGTCCGCTGGTCCCGGCGCCGCGCAGCAGGTTCACCAGCAACGTCTCGGCCTGGTCGTCGGCGGTGTGGCCGGTGAGCACGTCGGCGGGCAGCGCGGCGTAGCGGGCGGCGCGGGCACGGGCTTCGAGGTTCGGGCCATCGACCACGGCGACGGCGACCGAACGGAAGGCGGCGCCGAACCGGTCGGCGATCGCCGCGACGACGTCGGCTTCGTCTGCCGAGCCGGCGCGCAACCCGTGGTCGACGTGCACGGCGGTGACGCGACACCCGGCTCGTGTGGCCAGGACGAGCAGTGCCGCCGAGTCTGGCCCGCCCGACACGGCGCAGGTGACGTCGCTGCCGGCGCTCGGGAACGTGCAGCGGGCCAGCAACCCGTCGAGCAGCACGTCGGGCTGGCCGCCCGGCGCTGAAGTGGGCACGCCGTCGGACGAGCCGTCAGGCGGCCGCAAGGCGGTCCGTCCGCTCGAGCCACGTGATGGGCGAGCGGACCTCCTCCAGCGTCGGCAGCCACTCGGGTCCGCGCCAGGCCCGGTCGACGACGCGCTCGCCTTCGGCCTCCTCCACGGCGTGGATGAACCGTGCCCCGGCCGCGTACTGGTTCAACTTCGCCTCGACGCCGGCGAGGCGCATGATCGTGCGGCTCAGCGGGTTCGCGGTGCGACGTCGTTCGCGCAGGATGCGCTCGAAGCGTTCTGCGTTCGGCACCATCGCACCGGCGGCGCGGGTCATGGTGATGTCGCCGTGGCCCTCGAGCAGCGACATGAGCCCGCCCACCTGGGCCATCACCTGCTTCTGCTCGGGTGAGGCGACCAGGCCGAGCACGCCGCCGTCGCGCAGTTGCGCGCTGGCGTCGCGACGGTTGCGCAGGGCGCTCTTCATCGCGTCGGTGAAGGCGCCGAGGTCGGGGTTGGCGAACGACAGGCTCTGCCCGACGAGCCCGGTGAAGTGGTCGCGCATCCACGGCACACCGGTGAACTGGGCGCGGTGGGTGAGTTCGTGCAGGAGCACCCAGGTGCGGAACTCACCGGGGTCGAACCCGTAGCGCACCTCGATGTCGGCGAGGTTCGGCGCCACCAGGTACACGGCCTCGTCCTCGGGTTGGCGCCCGACGAGGATGTCGTACTGACCCAGCACCCTCGTGCTCATCCAACCGAGCAGAGCGCCGACCTCGGCGCCGGCCACCTGCCGGCCGAGGTTCGCCGCGGTGGGTGACGCGGCGGCCTTCTCGCCCCATTGCTCGAGCAGCGGGCTGAGCAGCGAACGGAACGAGGCGAGGTTGGCGCGGATCCACGTGGGTCGGTCGACGAACTGCACCTGGGCCGGTCCGTGCGGGGGACGCAGACCGGTGACGGCCTCGATGGCGTCCTCCACATCGGCCACTGGAGCCAGGACGATGTCGGCCGACGACATCGATGTCGATGTCGACGAACCCGTCGCGGGGCGCCGGCGTGCGGCGACGGCGAGCGCCACCTTCTCGGCACGGTCCCAGTCGATCGGACTCGGTGCCGAGGTCATGCGCAGACGCTCAGTCGTCGCGGCGAGCGCGACCGCTGGGGTACTTCGGTGCGACGACTGCCTTGATGTAGCCACCGATGACGCCGATGATGGCCAGGCCGCCGACGATCGCCAGGATGAGACCCAGCCACCAATGGAAGATCACTGCGAGCATCCCGCCAGCGTAGCGACCCGGAGAGGGGCTGCGCCCAATCCGCGGTGAACGGGCTGTCGGGACGCAGGTTCGACCGCACGATGCCCGGCGGTCAGCCGATGGAGCCGTCGCCGTCGAGGTCCTCGCCGAAGCAGGCCTCGATCTTGGCCAGCAACCCCGGCGGCATCTCGTCGTTCGAGCACTTCTGTCGCACGACGGTGCGCAGTTCGGCGTGGAAGTCGAACGCCTGCAGGCAGTCCATGCACCCGTGCAGGTGGTCGTGGATACCGGCTTGCGCCTCTTCGCTGAGCTCGCCGTCGAGAAAGGTCTCGAGTTCGCGCAGCGTCTCTTTGCAATCAGCCATCAGCGTGCTCTTCCGAGTCGAGGACGGGCGTGCGCACGAGCAAGCCACGTTCCGTTGCGTAGTCGGCCAACGCCTTGTGCATCGCTTTTCTTCCCCGATGGAGCCGCGACATGACGGTGCCGATGGGGATGTCCAACATCTCGGCGATCTCCTTGTACGAGAACTCCTCGACGTCGGCCAGCAGCACCGGCATGCGGAAGTTCTCGGGAAGGTCCTCGAGCGCCGCCTTCACCTCGTCGTCGGTGAACAGGTCGAACAGCGTGTCCTCGGCGCTGCGGCTGGCCTGATCGATGTTGCTGATGCGTCGATACAGGTACAGGTCCTCCACGTCGTTGAGCTCGGTCTCCTGCACCCGCCGTTGCTTGGACCGGTACGAGTTGATGTACGTGTTCGTCAGGATGCGGAACAGCCAGGCACGTAGGTTGGTGCCTTCCTCGTACCCGTGGAAGCCCTTGTAGGCACGCAGGTACGTCTCCTGCACCAGGTCCTCGGCGTCGGACCGATTGCGCGTCATGCGCATCGCCGCGGAGAACAACTGCGGCGCATGCTGCATCGCGTCCTGCGTGAACTGGGCCCGGTCTGCCATCCCCGGCACCCTACCCGGACCCCGACTTTCTCAATCCTCGGCCGCATGGCCGCGTCTTCCTGTCATGGCCTGACCGGCGTTTCCCCGGTCAGGCCATGACAGGAATGTGGGCTCGCAGCGTGGCGACGACGTACGCAGGGTCCTCGAGCACATCCGCGGTGGTGAATTCGATGACCTTCTTGCCGATCCGTTGCAGCTCGTTGCGCCGCCGAGCATCTCGGCCGCGGTCGGCGTCGCTGCTGTGGCCTCGCTTGCCGGAGACCTCGACGACGACGTCGTGGCCGACGTATTCGAAGTCCACCCGGATGGCGAGGTCGGTGTCAGCCCGATACACGACCTGCGTGGCCGGACGGGGAAGGCCATGCTCGCGGACCAACTTCAGGAAGGCCCGTTCCAGTGCGGATTCTCCACCGGAGTCGAGCAGCAGAGTGCGGAGGAGTCGTGTCCCCGTCCTTCCCGAGCCGCCGAGGTCACGAAGACGTGACGTCAAGGTCGGCACCGAAGTGAGCCGCATCCGGATCCCGCTGTCGATGGCAGACTCGACGACCCGTGGCGTCGACGTGGCTGCGAGGTCGATGATGGCCCGTGTCGCGGTCGAGCACAGGACGCCGTCCTTGCGGACGAAGTCACCCCTGGACCAGCGCGTCGTCGTGTGGAGGTTCAGCCACGGTGGTATGTGACGGCGCGATCGAGGAACGAGGAAATCGACGGCGGCCTCGTTGAAGCCCTCGACTCCGAGCCACCGCAGTGCTGCCGCGGCATGCAGGCCGGCATCCTTCCCGAGCCACATCGTTCCGGCTCGGACCTCCAGTTCCCACGTCGGTGGCGTGGCTGCGTGCCGCCACACGCCCGGGACCATCTCGATCCACGCCTCGTCGTGGCGGAGCCGCTCCCAGCGGGCCGCGGACACGCCGAGGTCGCGCACCATCTCGGTGGTGAGCAGTGAGCGATTGGTCGAGGCCGCTCGGATCAGTTGCTGTTCGTACTCCACGCCGACACTGGGCACGGCGAGCCGACCGGTTCGGCAAACCTCGTTCCTGTCATCCTTCGACCGAGAATTCACCGGTCAGGGCATGACAGGAATGCGCGGCTCGGCGGAGGGGCGTGGTTCAGGTGGGGGCGTCGGTCTCGGCGCGGGCGACGACGAAGTCGTCGATGGCGGCCACGAAGCGCTCGAGGATGTCGGCGACGACGGGCAGCTCGCGTGTGCGGTACTGGCTGAGGATGAACGTCATCATCTCGGATCGGCGCTCGGCGACGATGAGGTGGCGCCGCCGGCCCTCATCGGTGATGGCCACCTCGACGACGCGGCCGTCCTCGGTGCTCGGGCGGCGTTCGGCGAGGCCGGCCTTCTCGAGGCGTTGGATGGCACGAGTGGCCGACGACGGATCGACGCGCAACGCCTCGGCCAGCTCGCTCATCCGCCACGACGGCTGCGACGCGAGCTGGTCGAGGGAGTCCATCTGACCCTGCTCGATGCCGTCGTCGCCGGTGCCGTACAACCAGTCGCGCAGCCCCGCCGCCGACGCGCCGCGGCGCATCTCTCGCCACGCCAGGCCGATGCGGACGGCGAGGTCGTACAGCTCGCGAGCGCGGGCGTCGTCGGTCGGAAGGTCGGTCATGGGTGGCGTTAGGGTAGCCACGATGGACGACGCACTCGGTACCGCAGGTACCGCGCCCACCACGCCGCTCGACGCACTGCAGGTGATGGCCTCCAGCGACGTCATGCTCACGCCCTCGCTGCGGCACATCGAGATGTACACGATGCGTGGGCTGCTGACCCTGCTGTGGCACGAGCCCGCCGAGGACGCTCCCAAGCAGCCCGGCGCGTTGGTGCTGTGCGGCGGCGCGATGGGCGGGGTGCTCGGGCCCGGCGATGCGCTCTACCACCGCCTCGGCGTCGAGTGGGCCGCCCGTGGCGTGCCCGTGCTGCGGGTCAGCTATCGCAAGCCGAACGACCTCGACCTGTGCCGGGTCGATCTCGCCGCAGCGGTGCAACTGGCCATCGGCGGCGCCTTGGCCGATCAGGTGGTGCTGATGGGTCACAGCTTCGGCGGTGCCGTCGCCGTGGGCGTCGGCGTGGGGTTGCACGAGATGGTGGCCGGCGTCGTCACCTTCGCCACCCAGTCCGCCGGCTGCGAGCTCGCCGGCGGCCTGCAGGACACGCCGTTCCTGCTGTTCCACGGTGAGCGCGACGAGATCCTTCCCATCCAAGCCAGCGAGATGGTGCAGATGATCGCCGGTCACGGTGAACTCGTGCGCCTGCCCGGCGACGGTCACCTGCTGGCGAAGAGCGACGACGTCATCTGGGAGCGGCTGGAGGAGTTCCTCCCGCCGCTCGTGCTCCGCTCCAACGACTGACGCGGCGGGGCCGGCGGCTCAGTGCTGCTTCGGCAGCGTCTGCTTGGCCTTGTCGACGAGGTGTGGGGGCAGCACGTCGTAGTGATGGTGCTGGGCGTCGAACTGGCCGCGGCCACCGGTCATCGACCGCAGGTCGATGGCGTAGCGGGTGATCTCGGCCGCGGGCACGAGTGCCTCGATGACCTGCTCGCCGTGCTCGTTCGTCGAGCTGCCCTGCACGCGGCCGCGACGTGAGTTGACGTCGCTCATCACGTCGCCCTGGTAGGCCGACGGCACGGTGACGGTGAGCAACGACACCGGCTCGAGGACCAGCACGCCGGCGGTCTCCATGGCCTCCTTGAAGCCGGTGGATGCGGCGGTCTTGAACGCCATCTCGCTGGAGTCGACCGAGTGGTACTTGCCGTCGAAGCACTCGACGGCGACATCGACGACGGGGAAGCCGTGGACGCCGCCGCGTGCCATGGTCTCCTCGACGCCGGCATGCACGGCGGGGATGTAGTTGCGCGGAATGGACCCCCCGACGGTGACGTCCTTGAACACGAAGCCCTCGCCGCGTGGCAGCGCAGCGACGCGCAGGTTGACGACCGCGAACTGACCGTGACCGCCGCTCTGCTTCTTCAGCTTGCCCTCTGCCTCGGCGCTGCCGGCGACGGTCTCGCGGTAGGCGACCCGCAGGGGGGTGACGTCGACGTTGACGCCGAACTTGCGCGCCATGCGATCGATGACGACCTGGATGTGCGTGTCGCCCAGGCCGCGCAGCACGGTCTGGCGCGTCTCCTCGACCCGGTCGACGTACAGCGACGGGTCCTCGGCCTGCATGCGGGCCAGTGCGTTGCCGAGCTTGTCGTCGTCGGCCTGGGTGCGGGGAAGGATGGCGACGCCGTACTGCGGTGCGCGGCGCGGCACCCCCACCACCTTCACGGGTGTGCCCTTCGCCGCCAGGGTGTCGCCGGTGTGGGTGTTGGTGAGCTTGGCGACCGCGGCGATGTCGCCGGCGGCCACCTCGCTGGTCGGTGTCTGATCCTTGCCGCGCAGCACGAACAGGCCGTGCAGCCGCTCCTCTGCGCCGGTGGAGCTGTTGACCAACTTGTCGTCGGCACGGATGGTGCCCGAGAGCACCTTGAACACCGACAGTTGGCCGATGTACGGATCGGCGATCGTCTTGAACACGTGCAGCAACGGCTGGCCCGAAGGGTCGGCCTGCACGTCGACCGTCGACTCGCCGGCGAGGACCGACGTGGTGCGATCGGCCGCGGTCGGGCTGAGTTCGCAGAGCAGGTCGGCCAGGCGATCGATGCCGACGCCGGTGGTGGCCGACCCGAGCAGCACCGGGAACTCGGTGCAGTCGAGCACCTCGCGGGCCAGCGTGCGCTCGAGCTCGGCCACGCTCGGCGTGTCGCCGGACAGGTACCGCTCGAGCTGGTCGTCGTCGCCGGACACGATCTCCTCCACGAGGGCGTCGTGCAGCGAGTGCTCCTCGTCGGCGACGTCGGCCGGCATCGGCTCGGTGTGGTGGCCGCCGGATGCGTCGTAGTCGAGGGCTTCCTCGGTCAACACGTCGACGACGCCGTGCAACGAACCGGCCTCACCGAGCGGCAACTCGAGCGGGGCGATGCCGCTGCCGAACGCGGCCTTCAGCTGATCGAGCACCGAGTGGAAGTCGGCACGGTCCTTGTCCTCCTTGCTGACGAAGACCATGCGCGGCAACTGCATCGCCGCGGCGCGACGCCACAGCAGCTCGGTCTGCGGCTCGATTCCTTCGACGGCGCTGACGACGAACACGGCGAGGTCGGCGATGGACATCGCCGCGTCCACCTCGCCGGCGAAGTCGATGCTGCCGGGAGTGTCGAGCAGGTTGACCTTGTAGGTGTTGCCGTCGGTGGCGGTCCACTCGAACGGCGCCACGGCGAGCGACATCGAGATGCGCGCCTTCTGCGCCTCGGGCTCGTAGTCCAGCACGCTGGTGCCGTCGTCGACCTTGCCGGCCTTGGGGATGGCACCGGCACGGGCCAAGAGCGCCTCTGCCAGCGTGGTCTTGCCGACACCCGCGTGGCCCACCAGGACCACGTTGTGAATCCGCTCGGTCGGGAAGCTCGTCACCGGGGTACCCCCTGCATTCGTCGTGTGATCGCGACGGTAGCCCCTTCGCCCGGGGGTCCGGTTCGGGCCGAAGGGCACCAACAGCAGGGCCGGAGGTCCCTGCTCTCGGGACGCGAAAGGGGCCCGACGCGCCACCGCCCGGGCCGACATGCGGACCGGGCGGTGAGCATCGAACGATGGATCCGGCTCAGCTGGTGGTCGCCTCGATGGCCTCCGGGGCGTTGTGGTGCTGGCCGACGGAGATGCGACGCGGCTTGGCGGTCTCCTTCACGGGGACCCTGATGGTGAGCACACCGTCGTGGAGGTCGGCCTCGAGGTGATCGAGATCGAGTCCCTCGCCGAGCTGGATCTGGCGGCGGAACGAGCCACGTACTCGCTCGGTGGCGTAGACGCGGTCGCCTTCCTGGCGCTGGGGCTCGCGCTGGGCGTCGATGGTGAGCACGTTGCGCTCGACCGAGATGTCGAGGTTCTCGGCCTTCACACCCGGCAGGTCGATGTGGACCCACACGTCGTTGCCGCGACGGAACGCGTCCATCGGCATGGTGGACCCCGAGGTGACTCGCGCGTTCAGCCGGTTGAAGAACGCATCGAAGTCGCGGAACGGATCGGTCTGCAGTTGCATCGTTGCTTCCTTTCGGTCGAAGGGGTTGCTGCACTCCACATAATATTCGAGGATTATGTGGAGTGTCAACCGAAATCCGTGGCACACTCGCGACGTGACATCGATCCGGCGCGACGACCTCGAGACGAGTGTCGAGTCGTGGCTGGCGACGTTGCGATCCGACAACACGAGAGCGGCCTACCGCCGCGACCTCGCCGTGTTCGGGCAGTGGGTCCGCTCGGCCCGGCTGCAGCCTCGCAAGGTCACCGTTGCGCAGGTCGAGCAGTTCGCCGACCACTGCACCGACGCCGGCGAGTCCGATGCGACGGTCCGTCGGCGAATGGCCGCGGTGACGTCCTTCTACCGGCACGCCGGGACGACGTGGGCCGTCGTGAACCCGGGTGTGACTGCCGATCGCCCTGCGGCCACGCCCGAGGCGGCCGCCGTCGTGCTGTCCGGCGCGGACGCCGAGGCGTTGTGGCGTGCCGCGCTGTCGCTCGGTCCGAAGACCGCCGTGCTCGTCAGCCTGGTGCTGCACGACGGCTTCAAGGCCCATGAGTTGCTTCGTCTCGACGCCGACGATCTGCATCGCAGTGGTGGCGTCTGCAGCGTGCGAGTGCCCGGGCGTGCTGGCGCGGCGCGTGTGCCCCTCGACCCGCGCACGGCGGCAGCGTTGCGTCGTCATCTCGGTGAGCGCCGCACCGGTCCGTTGCTGTACGGCGACAACCCCACGCGAGAGCGAGCCCGGCTCACCCGGTACGGCGTCGACTACCTGGTTCGGCGCGCTGCGCAGGCGGCCGGTCTCGCGACACCGATCACCGTGAACGTGCTGCGCAACACGCAGCATCGACTGGCCCGCCGAGCGACGGACTGACATCACATGGAGCCCAGGAGGAGAATCGAACTCCTGACCTACGCATTACGAGTGCGTTGCTCTACCGACTGAGCTACCTGGGCGCGGGCAGCAATGCTAGCGGTCGCCCTGCGATGCGCCCACCTGATTCGACCCAGGTTCGGCGTCCGGACCAGCAGGTCAGCGGCCGGGCAGCGACGGCAGGTCGAGCAGCAGTGACTGCAGCAGCAGCGTCTCGTTCGGGTTGCGTTCGAGGGCCTCGAGCGCCTGGTGCACCCGCTGAACGGCGTGCACGGCGGCCTCGGGGCGGCTGAGCGTGTTGTTCACCAACGCGTCGCGGTAGGTGCCGGCGACGACGGCCAGGCCACTGCGCAGCTCGTCGGTGCGGTGGCGGCGTTGCTCGCGCTTGTGGCGCTCCTCGAGCTGCTTGCGGCCGCTGCCGCGCTCGCCCTTCATCGCTGCCACGCGTTGCTCGAGCTCGTCGACCTCCTTGGCCTGTCGCTCGCTGAGTGGTGCCGCGGCGGCTTCGATGAGGCCGTTCACCTCGGCGCAGAGGGCGACGACGGTGGTGCCGGTGCCGTCGAGGCGGTGCGGGATGGACGCGAACGCGGCGCGGCGCTGCACCAGGTCGGGGTCGCTGGCCAGCACTCGGGCGCGGGTGAGGTTGCCTTCGGCGGCGTGCGCGGCCAGCTCGGCCTGATCGGGTGGCACGCCCTCGGCGACGAGCACGTCGCGGATGTCGCCGTCGGCGACCGACGTGAAGTCGATGCGGACGCAGCGAGAGGCGATGGTGACCAGTTCCGGCGGCACCTGGTCGGCGAGCACGACGAACACCGCGCTGGCGGGCGGCTCCTCGAGCGTCTTCAGCAACCGGGCGGCCCCGGTGGCGTCGAGCAGATGGAACTCGTGCAGCACCATCACCTTGCGGCGTCCCTCGACCGGCGCCAGCGAGGCGGCACGGATGACGTCGGACACCTGGTCCTTGCTGATGGTGGCCCCGGCGCGACGCACCTCGCTGACGTCGGGGTGCTCGCCGGTGAGCGCCAGACGCGCATCGCGCGAGTCTGCGTCGTCGACGCCGGCGAGCAGCAGTGCGGCGAACGCTCGTGCCGCTTCGTCCTTCGTCGAGCCCGGGGGACCGACGAACAGGTAGGCATGCACCGGCGACGCGGCGGCGCGGGTGAGCTGGGCGACCGCGCGGGGCTGGCCGATGACGCCGTCCCAGACCGAGCGCGTGTACTCGGCGAACACCTACAGGCCCAACCTGTCGTGCACGGCACGGCGGATGGCTGCGGCCACGGTCTCGACGTCGGCGGCACCGTCGATGACGACCCACCGGTCGGCTTCGTCGGCCGCCATGGCCCGGAAGCCCTCGCGCACGCGCTGGTGGAAGCCGGGGTCCTCCTGCTCGAACCGATCGAGCTGACGGCCGCGCATGCGACGCTCGAGCACCTCGGTGGGCGCGTCGAGCAGCAACACCAGTTCGGGCCAGTGTCCGTCGACGGCCCACTCGTTGATGTGTCGCACCTCGGCCAGGTCGAGGCCGCGTCCGTAGCCCTGGTAGGCGAGCGTGGAATACACGGTGCGGTCGCTGACGACGTGACGGCCGGCGGCCAGCGCCGGGGCGACGACCTGCTCGATGTGCTGGGCGCGATCGGCCGCCGCGAGCAGTGCCTCGGCGCGATGCGACAGGTGGGTGTGGGCGGTGTCGTGGAGGATGTCGCGGATGCGCTGGCCGATGTCGGTGCCGCCCGTCTCGCGGGTGAGCACGGCGTGCAGGGCGTCGGCGAGGCGCGCCGCGTGGGTGCTCTTCCCGCACCCCTCGGCGCCCTCGAATGCGATGTACCGGCCGGTCGACATGTCGGGCCGCACCATATCGACCGTCGTGTCGACCGCAGTGCGCTAGCATGTGAATGAGATTGTAATCCCGAAATGTGAGACTCCTATGTGGATCCCCGTCACCCTCGTCGCCGCCGCTTTCCAGACCTCGCGCACCGCGCTGCAGCACCGGCTTCGTGCGCTGCTGTCGGTCAGCGGCGCCGGCTTCGTGCGCTACCTGTACGGCGCGCCGCTGTCGGCGCTCGCGGTGCTCGTCGCCTGGCGCGCCGGTGTGGCCTGGCCGCAGTTCGCGCCGCGCTTCTGGCCGGTGATCGCCGGTGGCGGCATCGCCCAGATCCTGGGCACGGTGTTCCTCATCCGCGCCTTCGACGCCCGTGACTTCGCCACCGGCACGGTGTTCTCCAAGACCGAAGTGGTGCAGGTCGCGGTGTTCTCGACGGTGCTGCTCGGTGAACCACTCGCCTGGGGCGGCTGGATCGGGGCGCTGGTGTGCATGGTCGGCGTCACGCTGCTGGCGACCAAGGGACGCATGCTGTCGGTCTCGGCGCTGCGCGAGCCTGCGGCCTGGTACGGCCTCGTCGCAGGCGGCCTGTTCGGGCTGGCGTCCATCGGTATCCGCGGTGCGACCAAGGCGCTCAGTGACAGCCCGTCCGTGATGCGCGCCCTCGTCACCCTCGCCGTGATGAACACCATCCAGACCGTCGTCCACGGCGGGTACCTGCTGATGCGCGAGCGCGAGCAGCTGCGCCTGTCGGTCGTGCACTGGCGCAGCAGTTCGGTGGTCGGCGTGCTCAGCGTCTGCGGGTCGGCCGGCTGGGCCATCGCCCTGTCGTTGGAGAACGCGGCGAAGGTGCGCACGCTGGGTCAGGTGGAGTTGCTGTTCACCTTCGCCGTGTCGCGCTGGTGGTTCCACGACCGGCACACGCGCGCCGAGTACGTCGCCAGCGCCTTGGTCGCCGTCGGTGTGGTGCTGGTGATGGTGCTGGGCTGACCGTCGCCGCGACGGACGCCGGCGGTCGACTCAGGTCGGCTTGGGCGCGGCCTTCTTGGCGGGTGCCTTCTTGGCGGCGGCCTTCTTGGCCGGCGCTGCCTTCTTCGCCGCAGCGCGCTTGGTGGCGGCGGCCTTCTTGGCCGGGGCGCCACCCTTCTCGATGATGGCCTCGCGGCGGATCGCGAGCAGTTCGTAGGCACGCTCGGGCAACATCGCCTCCAGGCGATCGCCCTTCGACAACGATGCGTTGGTCTCGCCGTCGGTGACGTAGACGCCGAACTTGCCGTCCTTGGCGACCACGGCCTTGCCGCTGACCGGATCGGTGCCGAACTCCTTCAACGGGCCCTTCGCCGCCAGGTTGGCGCCGCCACCGCGGCGGAACACCTTCGGCTGGCTGAAGATCTGCACCGCCTCGTCGAGCGTGATCGTGAGCAGCTGCTCCTCGCTCGTGATGTTGCGGAAGTCCTTGCCCTTCTGCACGTACGGCCCGTAGCGACCGTTGTTGGCCAGGATCTCCTGGCCGTCGGCCGGGTCGGCCCCGAGGGAGCGCGGCAGGGTGAGCAACTCTCGGGCCTCGGCGAGCGTGACCCGTTCGAAGACCATCGTCTTGAACAGGCTGGCCATCTTCGGCTTCTCCAAGCCAGGCGGCAGGTTGTCGGCCGCACCCCACTGCACGTACGGGCCGTAGCGGCCGTTCTTGGCGAACACGGGGTAGCCGTCGAGCTCGCCGATGGGCTCGTCGCTCTTCGGCGCGGCCAGCAGCTTCAGCGCCATCTCGAGCGTCAGCTCGTCGGGTGTCAGGTCGTCGGGCACGCTGGCGGTGTCGTCGCCGCGCTTCACGTAGGGCCCGTACTTGCCCGGCTTGACGACGACCTCGTTGCCGTCCGGGTCGAGGCCGATGGGGAACGTGTTGATCTCGGCCGCGTCGATGTGGTCGAGGTTCTCCTCCACCAACCGCTTCAGGCCGGGCAGCGCCGCTTCCTCGGACCCGAAGTAGAACTGCTGCAACCAGTCCTGCTTCTGGCGTTCGTTGCGGGCGATGGAGTCGAGGTCCTCCTCGATGCGCGCCGTGAACGCGTAGTCCACCAGGCCGCCGAAGTGCTGCTCCATCAGGCCGATGACCGCGAACGCGGTCCACGTGGGCACCAGGGCCTGGCCCTTCTTCCACACGTAGCCGCGGTCCTGCACGGTCTGGATGATCGACGCCCAGGTGCTCGGTCGCCCGATGCCGAGCTCCTCGAGTCGCTTGACCAGCGAGGCCTCGGTGTAGCGGGCCGGCGGCACGGTGGCATGACCGTTCGCGGTGAGCTCGGCCACGGGAACGGCGTCGCCGACCTTCAACGGCGGCAGCAGCGCTTCCTTCTCCTCCTCGGTCTCGGACTCGTCGGTGCTCTCGACGTAGACCTGGCGGTAGCCGGGGAAGGTGATCGTGGTGCCGCTCGCGGCGAATTCGCAGTCGGTGGCCGTCGCGTTGCCTGTCTCGGCCGCCTTCGCCGTCAGGCGGACACTGACCGTGGTGCCGTTGGCGTCGGCCATCTGCGACGCGAGCGTGCGTTGCCACACCAGGCGGTACAGCGACAACTCCTGGCCGTTCAGCTCGGCCGACAGTTGGTCGGGGCTGCGCAGCGGTGTGGTGGGGCGGATGGCCTCGTGGGCCTCCTGCGCGTTCTTCACCTTGGTGCTGAACTGGCGCGGCGACGGCGACAGGAAATTGCCACCGAACGTGCGCTGCACCTCGGCCCGCACCGCGGCGAGGGCCTCGTCGCTGAGGACGACGTTGTCGGTACGCATGTAGGTGATGTAGCCACGCTCGTACAGGCCCTGGGCGATGCGCATGACCTGTGCCGCGCCGAGGCGCAGCTTGCGGCCGCCCTCCTGCTGCAGGGTGCTGGTCATGAACGGCGCCTTGGGGCTGCTGCGGTAGGGCTTCTCCTCGACCGAGCGCACGGTGACGTCGGCCGACCGCAGTGCCTCGACCAGGGAACGGGCGCGTCCCTCGGGGACCACGACGACGTTCTTCTTCGGCTGTCCGTCGGACGTGAAGTCCTTGCCGGTGGCCACCTTCGTGCCGTCGAGGGACACCAGCGTCGCCGTGAACGCCGGGCCGGTGGCGGTGAGGAGATCGATGTCCCAGTACGGCGCGGTGACGAACGCGATTCGTTCGCGCTCGCGCTCGACGATGAGGCGCACCGACGGGCTCTGCACGCGGCCCGCACTGAGCCCCCGGTTGACCCGGCGCCACAGCACCGGCGACACCTCGTAGCCGTACAGACGGTCGAGCAGGCGGCGGGTCTCGGCCGCGTCGACGAGGCCGTAGTCGATGCTGCGCGGGTTGGCGACGGCCTGATCGATGGCCGACTTGGTGATCTCGTGGAACACCATCCGCTTCACTGGGATCTTCGGCTTCAGGTACTCGAGCAGGTGCCAACTGATGGCTTCGCCCTCACGGTCCTCGTCCGTCGCGAGGTACAGCTCGCTGGCGTCCTTCATCGCCGCACGCAGGTCTTTCACGACGTCCTTGCCACGTACCGTCAGCTCGTACGTGGGCTTGAAGCCGTTGTCCACGTCGATCTGCAGGCCCTTGCTGGGCAGGTCGGCGACGTGGCCCACCGAGGCGCGCACGTCGAAGGTGTTCCCGAGGAACTTGGAGATCGTCTTCGCCTTGGCGGGCGACTCCACGATGACGAGCGGTCTGGCCATTGGGGGGTATCGCTAGGGGAAAGGGACGGGTGTTGTCAAGCGGCAACCCACATCGGTGGTCGCGGACACCGGTCAGCCGAGCAGGTGATGGAGCATCAATTCGATGCGTCGGTTCTTGGCGCGGCCCTCTTCGGTGTCGTCCGGGGCGAGCGGGAACGCCTCGCCCTGGCCGATGGCGGTGAGGCGCTCGGATGCCACGCCGGTACCCACGAGGTGTGCCGCGATCGCGTCGACGCGGGCCTGCGACAGCTCGCGGTTCGAGTCGGCCGGGCCGACGCCGTCGGTGTGCCCGAACAGCTCGAGCGTCGCCGTGGGATTCGCCACCAGCACGGCGCCGAGGCGGTCGAGGAACTCGACCGCGGCCGGCTGCAGCGTGGTGGAGTTCGGCGCGAACTGCAGCGCCTCGAACGCGTACATCGGTTCGGCCTCGGGCAACGGGGCATTGACGGCGACCACGAAGTCGGCCTTCACGTGATCCGCGCCCGCGCCGGCCACGAAGCCCGCCGTCCAGGTGTCGGCAGCGCCCTGGTCGGGCACGGCGCCGTGCAGGACGAACGCCGCACCTTCGTACGACGACCAGCGCACCGGCTGCATGCCCTGCTGCACCCAGGTGGTGGTCGTGGCGGGCGGTTCGGTGGTGGTGGTGGACGGTGTCACCGTGGTGGGCGGCACGGTGAAGAGCGGTGCGGTGGTGGGCGGGAAGGTGATCACCACGGGCAGGCTGGTGGGCACGATCACCGACGGGACCACGGTCGGCAGGGTGGAGGTCTGCGTCGTGGTGCCGCTGCTGCCGCCGTTGTCGCCGCCGGACGCCAGGTTCACGCCCAACGCGACAGCACCGATGCCGGCGACCGCCAACGCGGCGACCGGCAGCCATCGTGAACGCGCCGGCGGCTCGGGCACCGGCTGCTGGGCGACGCGGTCGGCCGCTGCGATCAGCCGCTCGATGCGGTCACGGGAGTCGTCAGTGTTGCTCATCCGCCGTCGGCGTTTCCTCGGAAGTGTTCGTCACCGAGTCTGCCGCGCCGGCAGTGGAAAGTGTCGACGCCCCTGCGGGGGCGTCGTCGGGCTCGTCGACCAGCGACATCAGCTGCAACAGATGCGACTTCGCGGTGGAGAGCTGCTCGCTCATCGTGGAGCGCTGGCCGCGGAGCTCGGCGAGCTTGGCCTCCATCGCCGCGACCTGGGCGTTCGCCCGGTCCACGTTGCCCTGTGCCTCGGCCTCGACGCGTGCCTTGTCGGCGGCGGCCGCGGCGGCGGTCTGCTCGGCCTGTCGCTTCGCCTCGGCGACGATGCCCTCGGCATCGATCTGGGCGCGCTGGCGGATGGCGGTGGCAGCGGTCTCACCCGCGGCGAGCGCGGCAGCGGCGTCGGCGGTCGCCTTGTCGGTGACCGACGCGATGCTGGCCCGCGCCGCGTCCATCAGGGCGTTGGTCTCCTTGCTCCACATGCCGAAGATGTCGCTCGGCGTGGTGGCTGCCGGAGCGGCCTCCAACTCGCCGACGCGGGCGCGTAGCCGGTCGTTCTCGGCCGCCATCGTCTTCAGCTCGGCAGACAGCTGTCCGACCAGCTGTTGGACCTGCGACGGGTCGAAGCCCCGGCGCACCAGTTCGAGATCGTTGTCCACGTTTCCGCTTCCCGTCATGAGAGATGAGTGAATGATCATCGGCGTGTTTTTCAAGGCCATGAGGCGAAGTTTCCGAAGTCTTGAAAGAACATCGATGTGATTCGCGCCCGCCCTCGAACACGCCTCGACCGCTACGGTGGACGGCATCGTGCACGACCGCGAACGCGACCAACGACTCGGCTGGACCGACCTTGCGCTGGCACGTTGGCGCGAGATGGGCGAACCGGCGGCGGCGGGCCGGGTCAGCCGACTGGACCGTGGGTGGAGCACCGTGCTGGTCGAACTCGGCGAACCGCCGCTGCGCATGCGCAACATCGGCGCCGATGTCGCGGTGGGTGACTTCGTCGTCGTCAGCGACGACGGCGAGCGCGTCTCCGAGGTGCTGCCCCGGAAGAGTGCATTCGTCCGTCGCGCCTCGTTCGAGGGCAACCGCGCCGAAGCGCACACGATCGCCGCGAACATCGACGTCGTGATGCTGTTGCATGCGCTCACGTCGCCGCCGAACCAGCGGCGCCTGGAACGCGAACTCGTGCTCGCGTGGGACAGTGGGGCCCGTCCGGTGGTGGTGCTCACCAAGACCGACCTGGTCGACGACCCGTCGTCGGCGGTGGCATCGCTGCAGGAAGTCGCGCCAGGCGTCGACGTGTGCGTCGCGAGCGGCATCACCGGTGAGGGTGTGGAGGAGATGCGCCACTACGCCGACGGCAACGCCACCATCGCCCTGCTCGGTGCGAGCGGTGTGGGCAAGAGCACGCTGTTGAACTCGCTCGTCGGCCACCAGCGCCAGGCCACCGCGATCGTGCGCGAGGGCGACCAGCGTGGGCGGCACACCACGACGGCGTCCGAGTTGGTGCCGCTCGCCGGTTCGGGTTGGCTGATCGACACGCCGGGAGTCCGGGCCGTCAGCCTGTGGAGCAGCGGCACGGGCATCGAGCGAGCCTTTGCCGACGTGTTCGACCTGATGGACCATTGCCGATTCCGCGACTGCAAGCACGACCAGGAGCCCGGCTGCGCGGTCACCGCCGCCATCGAGGCCGGCACGCTGGACCCACGGCGCCTGGAGAGCATGACGCGCCTCGTCGCCGAGGAGGCCGTGCTCGAGGAGGAGCAGCGCGCCCAGGAGAAGGCGCTCGATCGTCGCGGCGTGCGCAAGCCGAGGCCGAAGCCCTGACGCCGCCGCTCAGCGCGGCAGGTGGTGATGCACCTCGACCGCGCGGTCCAGCCCGCTCAGGCTGAAGCGGTGCAGCAGGCGATCGCCGGTGCACACCAGCGCCAGATCGCCGTCGGCCTCGCGGGCGCGGGCAGCAGCGCCCAGCACCATGCCCAGCCCGCTGTCGTCGAGCGCGGTGACGCCGTCGAGGTCGACCCACACGCACGAGCCGCGATGCTGATCCACGGCGCGGTGGAGGTGATCGCGGAACGTCGGCAGCGTGGCGAGATCGATCTCGCCGCTGACGTGCAGCACGGGGTGCGTGCCGAGCTGGGTGAGTTGGCAGCGCAGTTCCATGGCCGGGTCACGCTACCGGCGGCGGGGTCACGGCTCGGCGGGGTCGGCCGGTGGCTCGACGGCCATCGCGACCGTGGCCCGTACGGCGACGTCGGGCAGCAGGAGCCCGACCAACGGGACGTCGGTCGGGTCGACGTAGGTGACCGTGACGGTCACCGTGCCACCGCGCTCGACCACGGCCACGTCCATCGGGGTGAGGGCGATCGCCGATCGGGCTGCGACGGCAGCCCGATCGTGATCGGTGCTGACGACCGCGGCACGGGCGGCCTCGCGAGCGGCCAACTGCACCGCGAGACGGTCGCGGCCGATGACGGCCACCTGGACCACGCCCAGCAGCAGGGTGCACAGCAGGGGCAGCGCCAGCGCCAGCTCGACCGTGGCCTGGCCGCGATCGCGCCTCACAACTTGTCGATCACCGCGTCGATGACGCGGTCGAACAAGCGGCCGACCTTGCCCGCCCCACCACCCGCGGTGGCCCAGGCGATGACCATCAGGGCGACCAGCGCCGCGGCCAGCAGCATCAGGGCGTACTCGGTGGTGGCCTGACCTTCTTCATCGCGAAGGGCGGTGTGCCACAGGTACCAGGCGTGCAATCGGGCGATGCGATCGTTCATGGGAACTCCTCGAAGGGTGTGCGGGGTGTGCTGGGTGGTGGGGCTCAGCGGTGGAGCGAGGCGAGGGCTGCGAGCAGCAAAGGGACGACGGCGAGGAGGACGAACGACGGCAGGATGCACACCACCAGTGGGACGGCCATGCGCACCGGCAGCTGGCGGGCCAGGGTGTCGAGGCGGCGCCGCCGATGAGCCCGCGCATCGGCGGCCAATCGCTCGAGCACCGGGGCGAGCGGCAGGCCGTCGCGGTCCGCCGCGGCCAACCCGTCGACGAGCGGGTCGAGGGCCGGGCCCAACTCCTCGGAGAGCAGCGGGAGCGCGTCGGCGAAGCGCCGGCCGCCGTCGACCTGGTCGAGCATCCGCTTCGTCGTGTCGCGCAGGGCCGGCGCGAAGTGGGGGTGCACGGCGCGGAGTGCGGCGACGGGAAGGTGGCCGGCACGGACCGCGAGCACCACCAGATCGAGCGCGTCGGGCAGCGCCGCGTCGACGGCGCGACGGTGTCGCGTGCGCATCCACCCGCCGGCGATGCCGGTCATGTCGTGGCTCGTCGAACGATGTGGCGCATCCACCACCAGCCGGCCAGGTTGGCGGCGACGCCGAGCGCCGCGGAGGTGACACCGGCGGGGGTGGCGAGCGCGCGACGGTAGGTGTGGCTGGCGGTGGCGCTCCACGCTGCGAAGCCGAGCGGCACGATCGTGAGCACCCGCGCGCTCAGCCGAGCCTGCGCGGCGTGGGCGGCCGCCTCGGCGCGGACCGCAGCGCGCTCTCGTAACAGGGTCGCCCCGGTCTGCACGGTCGCCGCTGTGGCCCCGCCCAGTCGTGTCGCCGTGACGAGGGCGTGCACCACCACGGCTTCGTCGGCGTGGTGCACGGCTCGCCGGTCGAGCGTGTCGAGGTCGAGCGGCGCGTGTACGGCCTCGCCCTGCACGCCGAGCTCGCGCAACGCATCGGTGGCGGCGGCACGGATGGCGGTACCGCCGCGGACGGAGGCGGCCACCGCGTCGAGGTACCGGGCCCAGTCGGCCGCGGCCGGCGCCGCGGTTCGGCGCCGCCGGGGGGTGCGGCGCCGCCGGTCGCGTCGAGGTGGCGGTCGACGGCCGCACGCCAGCACCAGCACGGCGAGTGCGGCCAACATCCCGGACGTCATCGCCGACCCCGGGCGGGCGAGCCCACGACGCGATGGCCTTCGACCAGCGTGCGGGTGGACAGCCCGCCGTGGTCGCCCGCGGGCGACACCTCCACGATCTCGACCACCCGCCGGCCGCCGTCGTCGGTGCGCGCCGTGTGGACCACTGCGTCGACCGCGCGGGTGACGTGCTGGTGCACGGCCACCAGCGGCCACGACGCGACCTCCTGCAGCACGAGCGAGGCGATGCGATGCAACGCGTCGACCGCGCTGTTGGCGTGCACGGTGCACAGCGAGCCGTCGTGGCCGGTGTTCAACGCCTGCAGCAGGTGCACCGCTTCGGCACCGCGCACCTCGCCGACGACGAGGCGATCGGGGCGCATGCGCAGCGCCGTGCGCAGCAGGTGCGCGAGGGTGACCTCGCCCACCCCTTCGGGCGTGGACTCACGGGTCTCGAAGCGCACGACGTGCGGGTGCCCCAGGCGCAGTTCGGCGACGTCCTCCAACGTCACCACTCGACAGTCGGGCTCGATCTCGTGCGCGAGTGCGTTCAGCAGCGTGGTCTTGCCCGACGAGGTGGCGCCGCTGACCACCAGGTTGCAGCGACGGCGGATGAGGCCGCGCAGCACGTCCGCCACCGCGGGCGTGGCGAACCGCTCGAGCGGGATGTCGCGCACGGGGAAACGCCGGATGGACAGGCACGGCCCGTCGACGGCGATCGGCTCGATGACCGCGCACAGTCGCGCCCCGTCGGCCATCCGCGCATCGACCGTCGGGTGGGCGCGATCGAGTCGACGTCCCACGGGTGTGAGCAGCCGCTCGATCGCCGCGAGGAGGGTCGCGGTGCGCATGTGCCCGACGGGAACGATGTGTCCGTCGCGTTCGACCCAGATCTCGCCGCCGGCGTTGACCATCAACTCGGTGACGGTGGGGTCGTGCAACCACCGCTCGAGTCCGCCGTACGGGGATTGCTCGGCGACCGCGTCGATCATGCGACGTGCCGCAGCGGGTGCAGCAGCGTGCGCGGCACGCGACCGGCGAGCAACCCGGCGTCGACGTGCCGACTGATGCCGGGGTCGTAGGGCACCTCGGCGATCAGTGGCGCACCGACCGTCCGCTCCACGTCGCGGGCGCTGAGCGCACGCCCCGGCTCACTGACGACGACCACGTCGGTGGGGCGATGGTCGAGGCGAACGACACGCCGCAGCGCCAGGTAACAGGGCCGCACGACGAGCACCGAACGCACCTCGCCGGCCACCAGAGCGTTCGGTGGCTCGCCGAGTCCGGCATCGACGAACACCTCCTCGTCGAACGAGCGCAGCGCCGACGCCAGCGCCGGCCACCGCAGGGAGGCCCCAGGGTCGACGGCCGCACCGCGAGGCACGAGCCACAGGCCGTCGGTGGCCGGCACGGCGAGGCGGCGCAGCGCGTCATCGTCGGCAGTGGGCGAGGCCAACCAGTCGAACACTCCAGGGCCACCGGGCTCGGGAAGACCGAGCGCCACGGGCGCGTCACCGTCGAGATCGACGAGCAGTGTGGGACGGATGCGCGCACACATCACGGCGAGCGCGGCGGACACGACGGTGGTGCCGCTGCCGCCCTTCACGGACCAACAGACGAACATGACCTACCCCCAGGAATCGGGAGACTGCGACTGGGGGAAGTCGTGGCCGACCATATCCCCGTCGCCGTGCCGGTCCAACGTGGTCGGCGATTCGGTCCTGTCAGTGATCGTGGCGGTGGTGCAGGTCGGGGAGGTGCTCGTGCGTGTGGGTCAGCTCGAGGTGGCGATGCCGCTGCTCGCCCAACACCTCGATGGCATCGGGTGCGTGGTGTGGGTCCGTCGGGTCGATCGGGTGCGCGTGCTCGAGTCGCACGTGATGGTGCTCGTGCCCGTGGCGTGACGTGGCGACGATCAACACGCCGGTCAACGACATGGCGAAGGCGATCGCGAACGTCGCGCCGAGGTCGTCGTCGTGCACGGCCCACGACAGCGCGGCACCGATGAACGGTGCGAGGGCGAAGACCACCTGACCGCGTGCCGCTCCCAGCTGGCGGGCCCCGGTGATCCACATCGTGATCGAGAGCCCGTAACCGATCGCACCCACCGCGAGCGCGGCGAGTGCGGCCCCGCCGTCGGGAACGCCGGCGATCGCCATCCCGATGGCGAGGTTCACCGTTCCGGCCACGACACCCTTGACGAGCGTGATGCGCGCGGGCGACCAAGCGTCGAGGCTGGCGGTGATGGCGTTGTCGACGCCCCAGCACAGGCACGCCCCCGCGACGAGGAGTGCGCCGCCGGCCCACGCGGCATCGGGTCCGCCGGCGAGAACGACGCCGGACGCAGCGACCGCGGTGATGCCCAGCGCCGCTCGGCGACCGATCTGCTCGTGGAGGAACAGCCGCGCGATGAGCACCGTGGCGACGAGTTCGAGGTTCAGCAGCAGCGACACCGTGGACGCCGGAGTGCGGTCGAGCGCGAGCACGAGCAGCACCGGTGCGACCCCACCGCCCAGAGCGACCGCGGTCATCAGCCGAATGCGTTGCGAACGCTGGACGTGGCGCGCGCCGCGACGCTCGACGAACGGCGCCACGCCGATGGCGGCACCCAGGTACAGCAGGCCGGCGAGCGACATCGCCCCGATGTCGTCGACGAGGAACTTCGTCGCCGGTGTCGACGCGCCGAACAGCACGGCGGCCGCAGCACACCACCACCATCCATGGCGCTGTGTGAGCGTGGCTGGTGACCGACCGGTCATCGTGCGGTCATCGATTCCAGTAGCGGTCGGCCCGCTCGGCTGCTCGAAGTGGCTTCACGCACGCCTTCACCGTCGCGTCGTGCCGCGAACGCAGCCAGCCCACCGCGAACCACGCATTCGGGTCGATCGCGGCGAGCGCCTCGAACAGTTCGGTGGCGACGCTGAGATCGTTCAGCGAGCCCAGCGCCTCCTGCGCGGGTTCGAGCGCTCGTACGTAGCGCTCGACCTGCTTGCGGTCGTAGAGCGATGCCGTCAGTTCGGCGATGTAGCGCAGCCGCTTGAGCTCCTTGCGCACCTCGTGCTGATCCTCGATGTCGAGCGACCGGAACTCGTCGGCACGCTTCGCGCTCTTGCGTCGCAATTCCTTCAGGCGACCGCTGACGATGCGGACGAGTTTCGGCTCGTCGTCGGCGCGAGGGTCGGGGGTGCCGTGCGCGTAGTCCAACAGCTCGAGCATCAGGAGGGTGAAGTCCATGCCGCGCAACATCTCGCCCGTGTGATCGATGGCGGCGGTGGGCAGGGCGACCTTGGGCGAACCCTGCCGTTCCAGCTCGGTCAGCCATCCGGCGAGCACCACTTCGCGATCGCGGGCTTCACCGAGCACGGTGAAGATCTCGGCGAGGTCGCCGCGCCACGTCGGGTCGACCGACGCCGACAACGGACCGAGCTCGGCGAGCACGGTGCGCAACTTGCGGATGCCGACGCGGGCCTGGTGAACGTGCTCGTGCCCGCCCAACCCGGCGGCGACCGCGCTGGAATTGCCGAGGATCTGCACGAGGCAGACGCGTGTCATCTCGCGAATGGCGGCGTCGACGGACATCGAGCGCTGCAGTTCGGCCTGCGGTGCCTTGCGCACCGGCAGTTCGGCGGCGCCGGTGGACAGCATCACGCCGCGGTGCGCCTTGGTGGCGGTGTCCAGCCACAGCCCGTGTCGCTGCGCCCAACGATGTGCGGCGCCGACCACGGCGCGGCTGTCGCCGGACTTCAGCTCGATCTCGAGCTCGCAGACGTCGATGGAGCGTTCGCCGGACGAGATGGTGCCCTGGTCGAACGCCAACTCCACCGTGCCGCCCGGGACGCGCACCGTTCGGGACAGGCGCCAGATGTCGGTGCGGAAGCGTTCGCTGGGGACCGTGCCGGTGGCGGCCAGCAACGCAGCCAGGCGGTCGCCGGCTGGTGTGCCCAGGTGGCGATCCGCATCGGCGACCGGCGTGCCGGTGCCCTTGACGACGACGTTGTCCTCTTCTCGTTGCATGCCGTCGCCGTTGCGCGGTGTGGCCTTCAGCGTCTGCACCCAGCGACGACCCTCGCGACGCAGTCGCCAGCCCATGCCGGCCGCGGCCAGATCGAAGCCGTCGGTGTCGAGGTACGACGCGACCAGGTGCGTGCGGGCCGACCCCTGTCGGCCGCGGACCGCCGCGTGCACGGCGTCGACTCGGTCCGCCGGGATGCGCAGCTTCAGTTCGATCTCGTGGCGGGGTGAGACGGCCACGTCGCGGGCATCGGCGACGGCGGACACGTTTCATTCATATCCGCGATCACATCTCGTGGCAATGAGTTTGCCAAGTGTTCACCTGTGACAACGGCGACTCGCGGCGGGGTTCAGGTGCCGATGTTGCGCAGTGGCATGCCGTCGGCCCAGCGCCGCAGGTTGTCGGCGAAGATGTCCGCGGCGCGCTGCGCCGACAGTGCGGTCGTGCCGGCGCTGTGCGGGGTGACGACGACATTGCGAAGATCCCACAGTTCGCTCTCGGCGGGAAGGGGCTCCACCACGAACACGTCGAGGGCGGCGCCGCCGAGGTGCCCGGACCGGAGTGCGTCGACCAGCGCCGCTTCATCGACGAGCTCGCCGCGGCCGACGTTCACCACGTGCGCGCCCTGCGGCAGGAGCGACAGCTCGCGGGCGCCGATGATGCCGCGCGTCTCGGGGGTGAGCGGTGCGGTGAGTACGAGGTCGTCGATCCGTGGCAGCAGCTCGTGCAGGCGCGTCACGGGCCAGGTCTCGCACGGCTCGTCACCCGTGGGCGAGCGCCGGACACCGACGACGTCGATGCCGAAGTGCGCCGCCAGGCGGGCGACCTCGGTGCCGATGGAACCGAGGCCGATGATGCCCATTCGACGACCTTCGACGTCGAGCGTGCCGCTGTTGGCCCAACGATGCTCGGACTGGGCGACGCCGAACGCGCGCGCCTCGCGGCACAGAGCGATGACGTGCATGATCACCGTGTGGGCGATCGGCACGGCCGACGATCCGGCCGAGTGCGTGACAGTGACGCCCTGCTCGGCGAGCAGCCCGAACACCGGGTTGTCGAGGCCGGCCGAGAACATGTGCAACCAGGTCGCGTTCGGTGCCTGCAGCAACACCTTCATGAAGGATGCGCCGCGCTGGTCGCGCCACAGGTCGGCGCTGAACACGGCGATGTCGATGCGGGCGATCTCATCGGCCTCCAGCATTCGGTCGCGTGGCAGCTCGAGGTACTGGAGCGTCGGGTCGATCGCGCGCCAGACGTCGCCGTACTCGCGCAGGGCGACGTCGCTGCAGAACAGTGTGCGGCTCAGGACGAGCGCACCTTGCGGACGGCGATCGCCGACAGCACGATCGTGGCGGCGAGCATGATCCAACGCTGCATGAGGGTCGAGCGTAGCCAGCGCCGTGCCTGCCATCTCAGCCCCTAGTCTCTTGAGCGGAGGTGTCCGGGTACCTGGTGGACTCCGCCGCCTTCAAAGCGGTTGGGACGAGCGATCCTCGTCCGGCGGGTTCGATTCCCGTCCACCTCCGCCATACGGCCTGCCCGTGACGCCGGTACTCTGCCCTGGTGAGCCGGTCCCGACGAACTCCCGACTGGCTCGGTCGCACCCGTGTGCTCACGGTCGTGGGCAAGGGCGGTGTCGGCACCAGCACCGCTGCGGCGTCGCTGGCGCTCCTGGCGGCCAGAGGTGGCGCCGACGTGCTGCTCGTCTCGGTCGACGGCAAGCCGGGCCTCGGGCCGCTGCTGGGCGGCGAACCGCTCACGGGCGACGAGCAGTTGTTGCGGCTCATCGACGGATCGGGTGGGCGTGTGCGCGGTCGCACGATCACGCCGAAGCAGGCCTTCGGTGACTATCTCGAGCTCAAGGGGTTCGGCTCGCTCCTGCGCCGGGCCGCCTCGGCGGCGTCGTTCGACGTCATCGCCGGGTCGACGCCGGGCATGGAGCACCTGCTGGTGCTGGGCAAGATCAAGGAACTCGACCGAGCCAAGGCCGCCGACCTGATCATCGTCGACGTGCCCCCGGCGGGTCATGCCGCGCCGTTCCTGCGCTCGGCCACCGCCCTGCGTGCCGCCGGTCGCCGGCGGACCGGTGCGCGACCAGGCCAACGAGGTCTGTGCGATGCTCGAGGACCACTCCCGCAGCCAGTGCGTGCTCGTCACCCTGCCGGAGGAGACACCGGTCAACGAGGCCATCGAACTGGCCGCCGACCTGCGCGACGACATCGGCCTCGCGCTGGCGCCGCTGGTGGTGAACGCGTGCTGGGCCGACTCGCCCGGCGCACGGATGTCGGCCGCGGCGGCAGCGAAGCAGCAGGGCGTCACGCTGCCCGTGGCGACGCGTCGGGCGCTCGACGAGGCGGTCGCGTTCGTGCCGCGTCCGCCTCGACGCGCAGGCCGAGCAGTTCGCCCGTCTCGATGCCGAGCTGCCGCTGCCGCGTGTGCACCTGCCCCGGCTGCCGGTCGCCCGGCTGTTCCCCCAGCACCTCGACGTGCTGGCCGACGTCGCTCGCGGTCGAGCCGATGGTGCCGGAGGGGGCGGGGTCGTGACCGCGCTCGATTCCGTCGTCCGCGAGGCGTCACTCATCGTCACGTGCGGCCCCGGTGGCGTCGGCAAGACGAGCACCGCAGCGGCGCTCGCGCTGGCCGCGGCCGACGCCGGCCGCAAGGTCATCGTCGTCACCGTCGACCCGGCCCGTCGCTTGGCCGACACGCTCGGCATCGACGACAGCGCGGGTGGTGACCCGGTGGAGGTCGCCGGGGCGACGAAGCGCCGCAAGGGCTCGCTGTGGGCGCAGATGCTCGACGCCGAGTCCACGTTCGATCGTCTGATCGTCGACCGTGCGGGCGACGCCCAGCGAGCCAAGGCCATCCTGGCCAACCCCATCTATCGCAGCATCGCCGGCTCGCTGGCGGGGGCCCAGGAGTACATGGCCATCGAGCGGCTGCACCAGCTGTCGACCAGCGGCGAGTGGGACCTGATCATCATCGACACGCCCCCGTCGCGGCACGCGATCGACCTGCTCGGAGCGCCCGATCGTCTGGTGACGTTCTTCAGCCACCCCGTCTATCGCGTGCTCACCGTGCCGGGGCGGTCGCTCGCCCGCATCACCAACGCCGGCGCGAACACGTTCCTGTGGGCCATCCGGCGCCTCGCCGGTGCGCAGGTGGTGGAGGACACGGTCGAGTTCTTCCGGTCGCTGTCCAGCATGGAGGCCGGCCTTCGTCAGCGCGCCGCCGAGACCTCGAAGATCCTGCGCGCCGACGGCACCGCCTTCGTGCTCGTGTCCAGCCCCCGCGCCGAGGCCATCGACGAGGCCGTGCACCTGAAGACCGCGCTGCACGCCGGCGGCTTCCCGCTCGCTGCGACCGTGATCAACCTCGTGCATCCCACGCCGTCACCACTGACCGGCTCGAAGCTGAAGGGGTTGGCGGCGGGTCCCTTGGCCGACCAGTTGGCCCTGCATGCCGACCTGTCGATGCTGGCCGTCGACGAGGCACGCGAGATGGACACGCTGCGCACGCTCGCCGGTGAGGTGCCCGTCATCGAGGTGCCGCTGCTCGACGACGTGCAGGATCTCGCCGGTCTGGCAGCGCTCGGCCGACTGCTCTGCTGACGACGCTGCCGGCGCCGCGCCGGTTCAGCGCGGCGAGCTGAGCGCCGAGTCGTCGTCGAGCGAGTCGTCGGGTGCGTCGGGCACGACGATGCCGGCGTCGATGGTGTCGTGGTGGGCCGAGCCCTCCACGTTCAGGCGGGGCAGAATGCGGTCGAGCCACTTCGGCAGCCACCAGTTCTTGTCGCCGAGCAGTTCCATCGTGGCCGGCACGAGCAGCATTCGCACGAGCGTGGCGTCGAGCAGCACGGCCACGGCGAGGCCGGTGCCGAACAGCTTGATGATGCGGTTGTCCTCCAGCAGGAAGGCACCGAACACGACGATCATGATCGCGGCCGCGGCCGTGATGACATGAGCGGTGGCGGCGAGGCCGTCGGCGACCGACGTCTTCGCGTCGCCCGTGCGGTCGAACTCCTCCTTCACCCGCGAGAGGAGGAAGACCTCGTAGTCCATCGACAGGCCGAAGACGATCGCGAACATCATCATCGGCACGAACGGTTCGATGGGTGCCGGCTCGATGCCGAAGACCGAGCTCATCCAACCCCATTGGAAGATGGCGACGACCACGCCGTAGGCGGCGGCGATCGAGAGCACGTTCATGACGACGGCCTTCAGCGGCACGAGGACCGAACGGAACACCATCATCAGCAACAGGAACGACAACAGCAGGACCACGCCGATGAACGTGATCAGGCGCTCGGACAGGTAGTTGGTGAAGTCCATCGACGCGGCGGTCGATCCGGTGATGTACACGGCGAGCGTGGTGCCGGCGGTGGCCGTGGGAACCACCTCGTCGCGCAGCCGGGTGATGGTGTTCGACGTGGCCTCGTCCTGCGGCGAGGTCGTGGCGATCACCTGGATGATCGCGGCCTGCGGGTCGGCGGGGTCGTTGGGGAACGCGGGCGAGGCGAAGGCGACGCCGGGATCGGCGGCGATGGCCTCGGCCAGGGCGGGCAGGGCGGCGACATCGGCGGCGGTCCTCGATGCGCACGACGGCGATCAGCGGGCCGTTGAAGCCGGGGCCGAAGCCCTCCGACAGCAGGTCGTAGGCGCGGCGGGTGGTGGTCTCGGTGCCGAAGTTGCCTTCGTCCGAGAACCCGAGGCGCAGCGACAGCACCGGGGCGGCGAGCACCAGGAGCACGATGATGCCGCCGGCGAGCGAACGCCACGGGTGGTGCTGGACCACGCGGCTCCAGCGATACGGCAGGGTCTCGCGCATCGGCTTGTGCGCTCGCGGCGGCAGTTCCTTCTTCAGCGGCGCCCACGCGAACCCGGCGATGAGCGTGATGATGGCCAGCGGGAAGCCGACGAGCAGCGGCGAGATCTTCAGGCCGGCGCCGAACAGGGCGATGGCCAGGAAGCCGGCGGCGATGATGCCCCGCCACCGGGTGACCTCGACGCGGTGCTGGGCGAAGCCGAGCAGCGCGGGCAGCAGGGTGATCGACGCGACCATCGTGACGGCCACCGTGGTGGCGGCGCCGATGCCGAGACCGGACACGAACTGCAACCCGATGAGCAGCATGCCCAGCAGCGACACGACGACGGTGAGGCCGGCGAACACCACGGCGCGCCCGGCGGTGTCCATCGCGTTGACCGTGGCGTCCTGGAACGACTGCCCGGCGCGCAGGTTCTCGCGGTACCGGGTGACGATGAACAGGGCGTAGTCGATGCCGACGGCCAGGCCGAGCATCGCGCCGAGCGTCGTCGCGAAGTCGGGGATGGTCATCCAGTTGCTGAACAGGGCGACCAGGCTCGAGCCCACACCGACGCCGAACAGGGCGATGCCGATGGGCAACCCCATGGCGAGCACCGAGCCGAACGCGAGGATGAGCACGATGATGGCGAAGCCGAGACCGATGAGCTCGGACGACGGCGGCTCGAACTTGGCGAGCATCGCGCCACCGATCTCGACGGTGAGCCCGTCGACGGTGGGAACGAGGGCCTTGATCTCGGTGCCGACGTCGGCCATGCCCTGCTGACCGAGCGACTCGTCGAGGTTGACCGTGGCGAACGCGATGGTGCCGTCGGGGTTGATGCGCTTCACCGGTGTGGCGTCGTAGGGGCTGATCAGGGTGACGCCGTCGATGGTGGCGACCTCGGCGAACATGCTGGTCATCGCGGCCTGCACCTCGGGGTCGGTGACGCCCTGCTCGGCCTTGAACACGATCGACCCGGTGGCGCGGCCGGCGGAGCCTTGACCGGGGAAGAACTCGTTCATCACCTCGAAACCCGACGCGCTCTCGGACGCGGGGATCTCGAACTTGCTGGAGAACGCCGAGCCGACGATCGAGTTGCCGAGCGCGCCGACGCCGACGAGCACGATGATCCAGGTGATGAGGGTGGCGCGTCGGTGCACGAAGCACCAGCGTCCGAGACGAGCGATCATTGGGGGGTCCGTTCGAACGAATTCCGGGGGTGTCGAACCGACGCTACGCCTGCTCCGAGTGCTTCACACACCGCACTCCGTGAATTCTGAGCACTGTGTCAACAGCCACGTCGAGCGGTCGCGGCTCAGGTGGGTGCGAGGAGGCCGCGGTGGAGGAACGGCAGCACCGCGGCTCCGGGGATGGGGTGTGAGAACAGGTAGCCCTGTGCCCCCAGGCAGTGCATCTGGCGCAGGATCTGGGCCTGTTCGTCGGTTTCCACGCCTTCGGCGGTGACGTCGATGCCCAGCCGGCGGGCCAGGGCGACGATGCCACCGACGATGCGCTGGTCGCGGTCGTCGGTGGCGATGTGGGTGATGAAGCCACGGTCGATCTTGATCAGGTCGATGGGCATGTCGCGCAGGTAGGCGAGCGAGGCGTAGCCGGTGCCGAAGTCGTCGATGGAGATGCTGATGCCGCGCGCCCGAGCGGCGGCGAGGTTCTCGCGCGCGGTGGGGTTCTCGCGCAGCAGCGCGCTCTCGGTGACCTCCAGGCACAGCAGCGACGGATCGAGTCCGCTCATCGACAGCGCCTGGTCCAGTGTGGACAGCAGGTTCGACTCGGCCAACTGATTCGCCGACAGGTTGACACGCAGCCCCACGCCTCGTCGTCCGTCGGCCTGCCACGTGACCGCTGCTCGGCACGCCTGGAACAACACCCAGTCGCCGATGTCGGCGAGCACACCGGTCTCCTCGGCGATCTCGATGAAGCGGTCGGCGTTGTACATCTCGCCGGAGCGGTGGTTCCAGCGCAGGAGCGCCTCGAACGCCAGCACCTCACCCGTCGCGAGGTCGACCTCCGGCTGGTACCAGACCTCGAACTCGCTGCGCTCGAACGCGGGTCGCAGTTGACCGCCCAGCTCGAGGCGGTTCGTCACGGTGTCGCGCAAGCTGTCGGTGAACACCGCGTAGCGATCGCGGCCCTGCTGCTTGGCGACGTAGAGGGCGGTGTCGGCCTCGCGCAGCAGGTCGGTCGCGTCGCTGTGCGCCGACGAGTACGCCACGCCGATGCTCGCCGTGGCGTACAGGTCGACGCCGCTCGCGACCAGTGGCTGGCGGAACCGCTCGACGATGCGCTGAGCCAGCTGCAACGCGTCGTCGGGGTCGTGCAGGTCGCGCATCACGACGACGAACTCGTCGCCACCCAGGCGGCCGGCGAGGTCGGCGCCGCGCACCACCTGTTGCAGGCGCTGCGCCGCGGCCACGAGCAGCTCGTCGCCCACGGCGTGACCGAGCGAGTCGTTGACGTACTTGAAGTGATCGAGGTCGAGCATCAGCACGGCCGCATGCCGACCGGTGCGGCGTGCCGACGCGACGGCGCGGCCGAGGTCGTCGAGCAGCGACGCCCGATTGGCCAACCCGGTGAGCTGGTCGCGGGTGGCTCGACGGACGAGCTCCTCCTCGGCCACGTGCCGGTCGGTGACGTCGCGGTTGGTGGAGATGACGTGCTCGACGCTGTCGCCAGGGCCGAACACGGGTGCCATGTTCGCCTCGAACCACTGTCGGCGCCGCCCGCCGTCGTGGTCGATGTAGAACTGGAACACGCGGGGCATGCCGTCGGCGAGCACACGCGACAGTCGCTCGTCGTACAGTTCGGCCGCCTCGCCGCTGTGGCCGAGCTCGTCGATGCGGCGGCCGAGCCATCGGTCCTCGGGCCACTGCGTCGAGCGGACGACCTCGGGGTTGACGTACTCGATCCGCCGGTCGGGGCCGAACTGCATGATGCCGTCGCGTGCCGAGCCCATCACGGCGCGCAGCAGTTCGGCCGAGCGTTCCGCCTGCTCGCGTGTGGCCACCAGATCGTCCACGACACGCAGCCCGGCCACGACGCCGGCGAGGCGGCCGTCGGCGTCGAACGACGTGTTCGCCGTGCCGGACATCCACCGCCACCCCCCGTCGCGGGTGGACAGCCGGCCGAACAGCTCGACGCGCCGGTTCGGCTCCTCGTGATGCGTGACGAACAAGCTGGTCACCTTGTCGATGTTCGCCTGGCGATCGTCGGGGTGGACGAACTCGTTCAGCATCCGTCCGAGCATGTCGTCGGGCGTCCAGCCGAGTGTTCGCTCCACGTTGGGCGACACCCACACCAGCCGTCGTTGCGCGTCGGCCATGCACACCAGGTCGCTGGCGTGCTCGGCCAGCAGGCGGAAGCGGGCATCGGACTCGGCGAGCGCGCGTCGGGCCAGCGACGCCTCGTGGACGTCGCGCAACACCACGATGCGGCCGGTGCGTCCGTCGGGCAACGTGGCCGGGGTGGATCGGTTCGACAGCCAGCGGTGCGAGCCGTCCTTGCAGCGCACCTCCAACTCGTCGATGCTCGCTGCGTTCCCGGCGGCGCGCTGGCGTGCCTGGACGAGCCGGTGTTGCTCGGCGGGGGACACGAAGTCGAGGAACGAGTGTCCGACGACCTCGTCGACCTCCCAGCCGAGCACGTCGCGCACCGATGGCGACGCCCAGAGGTACCGGTCGTCGGGAGCGAGGAGCAGCACGACGTCGGTGACGTTCAACGCCACCAACCGGTACCACTCGTCGAGTTGCGGTTGTTCGTTCACCTTCGGACCTTGCGCGGGATCGGCCTCTCGTGTCCCAGCGTACGAAAGCCGTTCCCGACGCCTCAGGGGCGAAAGTCCCCCGTTGGGTGTGAACGCTGCGGGGCGCCGTCAGGCGGGGCGCGGTGGTGCCGGGGGGCGCGCTGCCGGTCGGGCCGAAGTGGACCTGCCCGGCGCTGCCGGCGTGGTGGGCGGCGTGCCCGAGACGACACGTCGCCCCTGGTCGTAGCGCAGTTCGTGGCGCAGGGTTCCGTCGGCGCGCCACTTGCGGATGGCTGCCGTGCCGTCCTTGCCGTCGTTGCGCTTGCCCCCGAAGTAGCGCTCCTCGTAGTGCACCTTGCCGTCGGCGTAGAAGCCCCGAACCGCGGGCACGTGATCGGAGGGGTCGTGCAACAGGCCGTGTGTGTAGAACATCTCGTACTTCAGCCGGCCGTCGTGGCGGAATCGACGGAACGCAGGATGGTGCTTGCCGGGGTTGTTCAGCTGCCCGTCGGCGTACCAGCTGACGGCGACCACGGTGTCGTCCTCGTCGTGGTGCTTCACCCGGCCGGTGAAGCCGACGGGGATCTCGTCGCCGTCGTGGACGTCGAGGGTGGTGACGACGCGGAAGGACATCGAGTTGGGAATCAGATCGATGAGTTCCATCGCCGCCTCCTTCGATGTGTCGAACCGTTGCGAGTGCCGACGCGGTCGCCGGCGTGCTGAATCAGACGGCGAGCAGGTCGCGGGCGCCGGTGTCGCTGCTGGGGTGACGCAGCTTGCTCATCGCCCGGGCCTCGATCTGGCGGATGCGCTCACGGGTGAGGTTGAAGTGCTCGCCGACCTCTTCCAGCGTGCGCGGCTCGCCGCGATCGAGGCCGAAGCGCAGCTTGAGGATCTCGCGCTCGCGCTCGTCGAGCGGTGCCAGCAGGCGGGCGATCTCGTCGGGCAGCAGCGCGGTGGCGGCGACCTCGAACGGCGACTCGGCCGAACGGTCCTCGACCACATCGCCGAGTTCGGCGTCGCCGTCTTCGCGCAGCGGCTCGCTGAGCGACAGCGGCTCGGCCGCGAAGCGCAGGGCCTCGGTGACCTTGTCCTCGGGCATCTCGACTTCCTTGGCCAGCTCGGAGAGCGTGGCGGGACGGCCGAGCTTCAGCTCGAGGCGGCTGCGCGCCTTCTGCAGACGGGCGAGGGTGTCGCCGGCGTGCACTGGCAGGCGGATGGTGCGACCCGTGTTGGCGATGCCGCGGGTGATGGCCTGGCGGATCCACCACGTGGCGTACGTGGAGAACTTGAAGCCCTTGCGCCAGTCGAACTTCTCGACCGCGTGCATGAGGCCGAGGTTGCCCTCCTGGATGAGGTCGAGCAACGGCAGGCCCGAGGCCTGGTACTTCTTGGCGATCGACACCACCAGGCGCAGGTTGCTCTGCACGAACGCTCGCTCGGCGTCCTCGCCCTCGCGGGCAGCGCGTCGCAGCTCGCGCTTCTTGCGCCGCGGTGAGGTCCTTCGCCGTGTCGAGCTCGGCGATGGCGGCCTTGCCGGCCTCGATCTGCTTGGCGAGACGTACTTCGTCGTCCTTGGTGAGCAGCGTGTACTGGCCGATGTCGGTCAGATACAGCCGGACCAGGTCTTCTTCGTCCCGTTCCACGCGATCTTTCGCCACAATGTCTCCTCGATCTGAAACGGATGCACCGCCGAGCGAACCCGTTGGTGATTTCGGTCACGATACCGACGAGGTCAAGCCCCCCAACCCGCGCGTGCACAGATTCACAAGGGTCTGTCAACTGTCAGGACGTGGACGTACGACTAACGTCCGGTCGTGACCGAGGAAACGCACGACCGACGTCGAGCTCGCGATCGTGACGATGCGCTTCGATGCATCCGACCCGGCGGCCCTGCTGGCGGTGCTCTCCAAGTACGTGGTGCTGACGCGCATGGAGCCCGCCTGCCGCAACGTGGACCTGTGCGGGTCGTACACGCACCCCGGGCGTTACCTGATCGTGCAGAAGTGGGAGTCCCACGACGCGCAGCGGGCGCACTTCGACAGCGCGACGATGGTCGAGATGGCGCAGGGATGCACCGGCCTGCTGGCGGCGCCCCCCGACATCGACCTCTGGGACGGGTCCAGCGCCCACGACCTGCGCTGAAACCGCCTCGTCGCAACGCTAGTTTTGGTGCCGTCCGCTCGATCCGGAGGTCCCGATGGCGAACCCGCTGCTCAACGAGAAGAAGGCCAACGAGGTCATTGCCGCGAACCAGGCCGGTTGGGGTGCCCCCGACCCGGCGACGCGCAACACGCCGATCCCCGGCACCCCCATGTCCGACGGCCCCATCAGCCCCTGGGACGCCGGCCGCCGGATGACCGTCGGTGGCACGGCCACCGCCACCGCGGTGCTGCTCGTCCTGCTCCTCGCCGCGGCGACGTACGGCTGGAAGGCGTCCGACACCAACGTCAGCGGCCAGTGGAACCAGTTCCCGACGCTGGCCATCGTGGGCATCATCGTCGGCTTCATCTGCGCCATCGTCGTCGCGTTCAAGCCGGGTCTGGCCCGCATCCTCGGACCCATCTACGCGCTGGGCGAAGGCGTGTTCCTCGGTGCCATCTCGAAGGCGTACAACGAGCTTCCAGAGTGGCATCGTCGTGCAGGCCATCGGCGCCACGCTGGCCGTGTTCGCGGTGATGCTCGTGCTGTACACGCACGCGCATCATCAAGGTCACCGACAAGTTCCGTCGCACCATCATCTTCGCCACGCTCGGACTGATGGCGTTCTACATGATCTCGATCGTGTTCAGCCTGTTCGGTGCCACCGTGCCGTTCATCAACGACGCCAGCGCCGATGGGCATCCTGTTCAGCGTGTTCGCCGCCGGCCTCGCCGCGATGAACCTGGCGCTCGACTTCGACCTCATCGAGCGCGGCGTCGAAGAGCCAGTTGGCCCAAGCAGATGGAGTGGTTCTGCGCGTTCGGTCTGCTGATCACGCTGGTCTGGCTGTACCTCGAGACTGCTCCGCCTGCTGGCGAAGCTCAACCGCAACTAGGTCACCCGGTCGCCGATGCGGCCGGGCTACAGGGTGCCGAGGAAGCCCAGCAGCGCGTCGTTGAACGCCTGCGGGGTCTCCTGCTGCACCCAGTGACCTGCCCCGGGGATGATCGTCTCGCCGCGGTAGTCGGGCAGTGTGGCGCGCATGCGCTCGGGGCCGGTGGGGTCCATCATCCGCACCACGTCGACGTCGCCGGTGATGAAGTAGCTCGGCATGGCGATGCGTTCCGGGCCAAGGCCGCCGACGATCTCGAAGTTGCGGTCGAAGTTGCGGTACCAGCTGACCGGACCGAAGAAGCCGCTGTGGGCGAACTCACCGGCGTAGACGTCGAGGTCGGCGGCGGTGAGCCACGGTCCCTCGGGAGCCATGTACGGCAGCGCCGGCGGCTCGTTCATCTGGGTGAGGAAGCCGGTGCCCTCCATCGGCGGCAGTTCGGTGGGCATCTCGCGGCCGGCGACGGCCTCGCCGGACGCGCCGTACAGCACCATCGACATCGTGCGCCGGGCGTCGGCGCCCAGTTCGGCCTCGGGCGGGCCGACCTGCTGGAAGTAGAGGATGTAGAAGAAGCGGTCGCCGTAGACCATGCGCATCAGCTGCGTGGGCGGCCCCGGCCAGTCGACGCACGGCACGCTGACGCCGACGACTGCCTTCACCCGTTCGGGTCGCAGGCGGGCGCTCTCCCACACGACCATCGAACCCCAGTCGTGGCCGACGAAGATCGCGTCGTCCTTGCCGAAGTGGTCGAGCAGGCCGAACAGGTCGCCGGTGAGGTGGTCGATGCTGTAGTCGGCGATGTCGGTGGGGACGGTCGAGTGCCCGTAGCCGCGCTGGTTCGGCGCGATGACGTGATACCCGGCGTCGGCCAGCGGCAGCATCTGGTGCCGCCAGCTGTAGGCCAGCTCGGGGAAACCGTGGCTGAGCACGATGGTCGGGTTGGCCGGGTCGCCGGCCTGGTGGACGGTGACCTCGACGCCGTTGGTGGCGATGCGGTCGTGACGGATGGTGTTCACGCGGGGGCTCCTTCTGCGGCGGTACCGGCGGTGCTCACGGACTCGAGCTCGCCCCAGGTGAGGCCGTCGGCGTCCCAGATCCGTTCGAACGCGACGTCGGCCATGTCGGTGAAGCCGTGGCGGTTGCGGAAGTTGTACAGCCAGCGCTGGCGGTTCACCGGCACGCCCAGGCGGGACAGGCGACCGACGCAGTAGGTCTCCCACGCGCACACCTGGCGCAGGCTGAGCTCGTCGTCGGGCGGCGTCTCGCCGAACCCGCCGCTCAGCCGATCGCGGACCCGCAACAACGCCCGGCCGAGGTTGGCGGTGGTCGCGACGTCGCTCTGCTCGCGCGGCCTTTTCGAGTCCTCGAACGCGCCGCTCTCGGCATGGATGGTGATGGTGTCGCCGATCTCGACGCGCACGCGTCCGAGTGGTGTGGTCTCGTCGACCACGACGTGCACCGGCCGGTCGATACCGAGCACGTCGACCAGTCCGTCGGCGATGCGGCGGATGAGCTCCGCGTCGAACGAGACGAACTGGAACGTCGCCGGTTCGACAGTGGTCGGTGTGGTCATGACGCGCTGAACTGCTCGACCGCGTCGGCCTGGGCCTGCTTGGCGAACGCCTTGCGCTCCTCGAGCGCGTGCAGGCTGACGTTGGCGATGTCGTCGACCTCGTCGTCGGTGAACCCGGCGAGCTCGCGGAACCGCCGGGCCAGGCCGATGGGCGACTCCTGGCTCTCGCTGCGGGTGCCGCCGAAGCTGAAGATCTTGTCGACCACGCTCTGGAACTCGAGCGCCTTGGCGCGGCGCTCGGGATCGTTCTCGGTGATGCGGCGCAGCCAGTCGCTGCCCATCTTCACGTGGGTCACCTCGTCGGCGAGCATCCAGTCCTCGCAGAACTCGAGGTACGGGTCGCCGGCGATGTCGCCGAACTCCTTCATCGTCGTGAACACGTCGATGGCCAGGCCTTCGAGGGCGCGGTTCACGCCGGCGAGGCGCAGCACGGGGTCGGTGCTGCACGCGGCCTCGAACAGCACCGTGTTCTCGGCGTACTGACCGATCTCGGTGCCCATCCAGTCGCTGAGCTTCACGCTGATCTCGACGTGGCGGGCCTCGTCCCACGCCTGGCGGGCCATGTCCAGCTTCAACGCGAACGGGCGCTTCCGTGCCGGTCTCGAAGTCGTGGCACGTGCGGCCGGCGCCCTCGAGGGCCTGGATCTCACCGACGAAGATGCCGTGCATCAGGCCGCGGGCGCGCGTCGCTCGCGTCGGGGCGGGCCGGGGTGAGGCGGTTGGTGTTGGGTCGCTGCTTCGCGTCGGTGCCGACGAGCGAGCTGCGCGGGTCGGCCTGGCTCTGGCGCATGGTGATCTGGTTGAAGCGGCTGTCGCGGGCCAGGCTGTCGACGGGGAAGAACTTGCGCATCAGTTGGCTCCGATCGTTCCGGGTCCGGCGATGCCGCCGGCCTCGAGGATGAGCTTCTCCAGGCGGGCCTGGTGGGCGGCCGCCCGATCCACTTCATCGGGTGTTTCGATGAGCGACTGGATGAGCATCTCGCCGTCGCGCCAGTCGTCGAACTCGTCGATGAGTGCGAGCTTCAACGTGCGGATGGTCGGTGCGTCGGTGATCTCGCTCGTGTTGTTCATGTGGAACGTGTACGCCGAGATGAAGTGGGGGATGAACACGCGGTAGACGCCGACGAGCTTCTCGATCGTCGAGCTCGGGTGCCTCGGGCTCGGTGAGCGCTTCGACGAAGCGGACCATCGCGTCGTTGGCCGGCAGCGTGAGTCGGTCGGGGTTCATCTCGCGCAGCTCGGGCAGCCGCTTGTGCCACAGCTCGGCATGCCAGGCGTGGTGGTAGCAGTGCGTGCCGAGGCGCATCTTCACGTCGAGCTCGGGCACGGTGGCCACCCAGCCGCCGAGCGCCTCGAACAGCTTCATCTCGGCCCACTTGTAGTTGCCGACGCGGCGCGCGGTCTCCTCGACGTCGAAGAGCCCGGGCAGTTGGCGCCGGTCCCACGGCGCGAATGGTGCTCTCGGCTTGTACGGATCGGCCACGGAATCCCCCTCCGGCAACGAACGTGCGGTGGCGCAACCCTACTGGAGGGTGCCCCACGGTTCCGTCGTCGGAGCGACCGTCGTGGCAGGTCAGGCGCCGCGGGTGGGTGGCCGGGCGTCAGGCGCGGCGAGCGGTGGGGTGTTGCTCGAGCAGCTCGGTGGGGAGTGCCTCACCGGTGACCTCGTCGGTCCAGTACGTCCCGGCATCCAGTCGGGACAGGGCCACTTCGACGTCGGCGAGGTCGCGCTCGATGCCGTCGAGGTCGAGTGGTGCGGTGGCCGGTGCGGTGGTCGGTGCCGTGGCCGGTGCCGTGGTCGGCGCGACCTGGGCGATCTCCGCCTCGGGAGAACTGGGGGCGGGAGTGCTCTCGTCCATCGCCCGCAGGCTACCGTTCGGGGCGTGGCGCAAGTCCGGCTGGAACACATCACCAAGAGGTTCGGCGACGGCACCGAGGCGGTCACCGCCGTCGACGACGTCAGCCTGCAGATCGAGCACCACGAGTTCATGATCCTGCTCGGGCCGTCGGGTTGCGGGAAGAGCACGCTGCTGCGCATGGTGGCCGGCCTGGAGGACCCCACGGCGGGCGACGTGTTCATCGGCGATCGCCGTGTGAACGACGTCGAACCCAAGCAGCGCGACATCGCGATGGTGTTCCAGAGCTACGCGCTCTATCCGCACAAGACGGTCGCCGCGAACATCGAGTTCCCACTGAAGGTGCGCGGTGTCGGCAAGGCCGAGCGCGCCGCCGAGGCGTTGCGCGCCGCCGAGGTGCTGGGCCTGGAACCGCAGATGAAGCGCAAGCCCGGACAGTTGAGTGGCGGCCAGCGTCAGCGCGTGGCCCTCGCTCGCGCCATCGTGCGCAACCCCGCCGTGTTCCTGATGGACGAGCCGCTCAGCAACCTCGATGCGAAGTTCCGCGGCGACACGCGCGCCGAGCTGGTCGACCTGCACCGCCGTATCGACAGCACGTTCCTGTACGTCACCCACGACCAGGTCGAGGCGATGACGATGGGGTCGCGCGTCGCAGTCCTCAGCGAAGGGCGGCTGCAGCAGGTCGGCACGCCGCAGGAGGTCTACGACCGGCCCGCGACCGCGTTCGTCGCCCAGTTCATCGGCACGCCGCCCATGAACATGCTGCCGCCCGGCATGCTCGGCAGCGACGACGTGCAGGTGGGCATCCGCCCCGAGCATCTGCGCCTCACGCCCGGCGGTCCGCTGCACGCGATCGTGAAGCAGGTCGAGCATCTCGGCCACGAGGTGCTGCTGTTCGCCGACGCCAACGGCACGCGGCTGGTGTCGCGACTGGACCCGTCGTCGTTCGTGCCCGAGGTCGGCGATCCGGTGGCGTTCGACGCCGAGCCGGGCCGCTTGCACCGCTTCGACACCGCCACGGGGGAGCGCGTGTCGTGAACCGCCGCCTGCGTGACGTGCCCTGGGCGATCGTCATGCTGCTGCCCAGCCTCGCGCTCATCGCGGTCTGGACCGTCTACCCGTTGGTCAAGGCCATCCAGAAGGGCCATCTGCGCTGCGACGTCACCGGCACCAAGTGCCGTGACGCCGGGTGGGGCCGGTACTGGGACGTGTTCACCAGCGCCGAGTTCCAGCACTCGCTGGGTGTGTCGCTGAAGCTGATGGTGCTCACCGTGCCGGTGGGCCTGCTGCTCGGCATCGGGCTGGCCGTGCTGGCCGACAAGCACCTGCGCGGCATCGGTGTGTTCCGCACCATCTTCTCCAGCACGGTCGCCACCAGTGTCGCCGTCGCCAGCCTGGTGTGGTTCACGCTGCTGCAACCGCAGATCGGTGTGTTCGCCGATCTCTTCAGCGGCTGGTTCCCGGTGGTGAAGAACCCGGGTCTTCTGAACGACGCCAACACCGCGCTGCCCGCCGTGGCGCTCAGCTCGATCTGGGCGAACCTCGGGTTCACGTTCATCATCATCACGGCCGCGCTGCAGAGCGTGCCGCGCGACCTGTACGAGAGCGCCTACGTCGACGGTGCGGGCAGCATGCGTCGGTTCACGAACGTCACCATCCCGATGATCGCCCCGACGCTGTTGTTCGTCGGTGTGGTGCTCACCACGCGTGCGCTGCAGACGTACGGCGAGATCGCGCTGCTCACCGGTGGCGGACCGAACCCCGAGAAGCCCACCACCACCATCCCGTACCTCATCTACGGACGGAACTCGCTCATCCACAACGACCTCGGCACGAAGTCTGCGGCCGCGGTGTTGTTGTTCCTGCTGTCGTTGGTGCTCGCCCTGGTGCAGTTCCGTGGCCTCGAGAAGCGGGTGCACTATGGCCGCTGACACCGTGCGCGGGGCGCGCAAGGCCGGCCGGTACGCGCTGCTCGTCGTCCTCGCGGTCATCGTCCTGTTCCCCATCTACGCGGTGGTGATGCAGGCGCTGAAGACCGGCCCCGACTCGCTCGACCACCCGCGCTCGCTGCTGCCGGTGGACCTCACCCTGTCCACCATCCGCGCCGCGTGGGACCAGGGCGACCTGGGTCGCCTGCTGATGAACAGCGTGTTCGTCAGCGTGATGGTCACCGTCGGCGTGGTCGTCACCAGCCTGCTGGCGGCGTACGCGTTCGCATTCCTGCAGTTCCCGCTGCGCGGCCCACTGTTCATCGCCTTCCTGGCGACCATGCTCGTGCCGGCCGAGGTCACCGTCGTCATCAACGAACGCACCGCCGACTCGCTGGGCTGGATCAACAGCTACCAGGGGCTCATCATCCCGTCGTTGGCCAGCACGTTCGGCGTGTTCCTCGTGCGGCAGGTGTTCCTGCAGCTGCCGGGCGAACTGCGCGAGGCCGCGGCGCTCGACGGCGTCGGCCACCTGCGGTTCCTGTGGGAGGTGGCCGCACCGCTGTCGCGTCCTACGCTGGGTGCGCTCGGGTTGTTCACCTTCCTGGGCACCTGGAACGCCTACCTGTGGCCCTCGCAGGTCATTCGTGGCGATCGGGCGCACGAGACCATCCAGATCGGTCTCGAGCGGTTGAAGAACAACGACATCAGCAAGATCAATCTCGTGACCGGAGGTCTCGTCGTGGCGGCGCTGCCCATCTTCATCATGCTGGTTCTGTTCCAGCGTCAACTCGTACGCGGGCTCACCGCGGGGGCGGTGAAGGGCTGATGCGTACTCGTACTCGTTCCCGGTCCCGCTCGCGGTCGTTCCGCGCAGCGTTCGTCGTCGCCTCGCTCGCACTCGTGGCCGCGTGCAGCGGTGGCGGCAGCATCACCGACTCCGGCGGCGACACCACGGCGCCGTCCACGCAGTCCACCGACAGCACCGGCTCCACCGGTTCCACCGCGCTCGAGACCACCACCACGGTGCCGTACGACGCGCTGCCCGACTGCCCCACCGAGGCACTCGACACGGCCACCGGCACCGTCGAGATCGACGTTCTGGCACGGCATGAGCGGTCCGCTCGGAGAAGAGCTGACCAAGCTCACCGACGCGTACAACGCCAGCCAGGACAAGGTGAAGGTCAGCCTGGTGCAGGGCTCGTACGAGGACACGGCCGACAACTACTACGCCGCCAGCCAGGACTCGCGTCCGGACATGGTGCAGCTGCCCGAGTATCAGGTGCAGGCGATGATCGACACGGCCAGCACGGTGCCCACCGGTGCGTGCGTGAACTCGAGCGGCATGGACACGTCGGCGTTCCTGCCGACCGCACTTGCGGCGTACGGCACCGCGGGCGTGCAGTGGGCGATGCCGTTCAACATCTCCAACCCGGTGCTCTTCTACAACAAGAAGGCATTCGTCGCCGCCGGCCTCGACCCCGACAAGCCGCCGGCCTCGCTCGACGAGTTGCGCTCGATGAGTGAGCAGCTGGTGTCGTCGGGCGCCGTGAAGTTCGGCCTCGCCCTCGAGTCCGGGTTCGACTCGGGTGGCGGCTGGTACGTCGAGCAGTGGTTCGCCAAGGCCAAGGAGTTCTACGTCGACGGCGACAACGGCCGCACGACCCGGGCCACGAAGGTGCTGTTCAACAACCAGACCGGGGTGGACCTGCTCTCGTTCCTGCAGGGCATGTTGAACGACGGCCTCGCCGTCGACGTCGGCGACAACAGCCAGAGCGGGTACGACAACCTGCTGAAGCTGGCCGACCAGAAGGAGCCCGCGGCGATGACGATCAACACGTCGGCGTCGCTCGGTCCGGTGCTGCAGGTGTTGGGCACCGGCCAGTTCCCGAACATCAGCGCCGGCGACGTGGGCGTCGGCCCGATGCCCGGCCCCGACGGTGCTCCCGGCATGCTCATCGGCGGTGCCGCGCTGTGGGTGGTCGACTCGGGTGACGACGTGCGCACCGCAGCGACGTGGGACTTCCTCACGTACCTCACCGCGGCGCAGCAGCAGAGCGAGTGGGCCGCGGCCACGGGCTACGTGCCGAACCGCACCGATGCGCTCGACCTCGAGCCGTACAAGACCACGGTGGCCACCGACCCGCGCTTCAACGTGGCGTACCAGCAGTTGCTCGACACGCCCGACGTGCCGACCTCGGCCGGTCCCGTCACCGGCCCGCTGCGCGAGATCCGCACCGTGCTCGCCAACGCCGTCGCCGCCGTCTTCAACGGCAGCGACCCGAAGACCGAGCTCGACAACGCGGCCACCCAGTCCAACGCCCTGATCACCGACTACAACGCCCGCAACTGACCCCCCGGGTTTCTGGGCGGGATCCTTCCCAAACTCGCTTCTGGGCGGTCTGGTTCCCGGAAACCGGGAACCAGACCGCCCAGTTCACGCTCGCGTCAGGTGTGGCGCCCACTTGCCGGACGTTGTCGATGATCCGCTCTGCCACTGCGTCCGAGTCGGTCGTCAGCATGCGCCACGTGAAGTGGATCACGACGTAGCCGGCCGCGGTCAGCTCGCCGTTGCGCGTCCGGTCGAACTCGAACTGGTCTCGGTCCAGGCCGTGTGTGGCCCACCCATCGCACTCGAGCACGATGTTGGTTCCTTCGACGAGGAAGTCCACCTCGTAGCCCATCACGATGGCGTGGAAGGTCACCGGCGGTAGTCGATGTCGAACGATCAGCTCGGCCATCTTCGCCTCGAGTGCGGAGTCGGGAGGCAGCTCGTCGCCGAGCCATCGTTCGAGCGCGTTGCGGAGTGGCGTGACGCCGTGTCGTCCACGCTTCGCGTGTCGGATCATCGTTCGCCTGACCGACGCGGGCGACGCGACCTTCGACGAAAGGATCGTGATCAGCGCGTCGTAGACCGCGTCGGGGTCGACGGCGCCGAGGTCGAGCAGCATCCGCATCGGATTGGTGGTGGGGATTCCACGGCGAACGATCGGACGAAGGTCCTTTCGGTCACGCGGTCGGTGGATGACGACGCCCTTCAAGTGCGCCTCTCTCGATCGTTCCGGCAGGATGATGTCGATCGGATCCTGTTCGGGTCGGGGCACGTTCCAGAGCGAGGACGATGTGCGATGCGACGTCAACGCGCCATCGCCGGCGGCCCACACCGCCGCGAGCGCGCGTTGTTCGAAGGTTTCGGGAGCGCCCCACAACCTCGCCACGCCGGGGTGGATCTGCTCCAGTTGCTGCGCGGCGATGGCGCGGTACCACGAACTGTCGCTCACGCCCATGGTCTTGGCGCGCTGTCGGGTGATGAGGCCGTGATGGCGGCTGGCGAAGGTGTCGATGTGGTCGAGCTGCATGCCCACACTGGGCACGGTGGCGCGACGAGATCGGCAGAATCGAGCCAACGCCTCGGAACTGGGCGGCGAGGTTCCCGGTTTCCGGGAACGAGGCCGCCCAGAAGCCGGTTTGGGAAGGATCCCGCCCAGAATCCCGGCGGGTAGATTGCCGGGCATGGCTTTCCCCTTTCCGGCCCTCGACGGGTCCGCTCCGAAGACCCAGCAGTTCAACGACACGCCCGAGTTCGGCATCGACACGTCGAAGCGATACACGGCCACGATGAGCACCAGCATGGGTGAGCTCGTCATCGCCCTCGACGCGGTGAACGCGCCGATCACGGTCAACAACTTCGTCTTCCTCGCCGGCTACCACTACTACGACGGCATCATCTTCCACCGCATCATCAACGGCTTCGTCTGCCAGGGTGGCGACCCCACCGGCACCGGCCGCGGCGGCCCCGGCTACCGCTTCCCCGACGAGCCCGTGAAGCAGCGCTACCAGATCGGTTCGCTGGCCATGGCCAACGCCGGACCCGACACCAACGGCAGCCAGTTCTTCCTGATCAGCGGCCCCAGCGGCGCCGGTCTGCCCCCGCAGTACAACCACTTCGGCCAGGTCGTGAAGGGCCTCGAGATCGTCGAGGCGATGCAGCAGGTCGACACCGACCGCGCCGACCGACCGAAGACCGACGTGGTCATCAACTCGGTCACCATCACCGTCGCCGACTGACACCCCGTGGCACCCGAGCGACTCTCGCTCGACCAGGCGCGGCGCATCGCACTCGCCGCGCAGGGTTTCGCCGACCCTCGGCCGACCGGTCGCGTCGATCGCCGCCACCTGCGGCGCGTGCTCGACCGGATCGGCCTCATCCAGATCGACTCGGTCAACGTCCTGGTGCGCAGCCAGGAGTTGCCGTTGTTCGCCCGCCTCGGCCCGCACCCGCGGTCGCTCATCCACGACGCGACCGCGGCGGGCGAGATGTTCGAGTACTGGGTGCACGAGGCCAGCCACGTGCCCACGGCGCACCATCACCTGCACCGCTTCCAGATGCAGAAGGAGCACAAGTGGTCGAAGTACTGGGACCTGCAGCAGCGGCGTCCCGGCTACATCGAGCACGTGCTCGAGCGGATCGCGATGGACGGACCGCTCGCGTCGGGCGACCTCAGCGAGCGCGTCGGCAAGAAGGGCCAGTGGTGGGACTGGGACGACGCCAAGGTGGCGCTCGAGCACCTGTTCTGGAAGGGCGAGATCACCGCGACCCGTCGACAGTCGGACTTCGCTCGGCTGTACGACCTGACCGAGCGCGTCATTCCGGCGGAGGTGCTGGCGACGCCGACCCCGACCGGAACGCGACGCCCGCAAGCAGTTGCTCGAGCTGGCCGCCCGTCACCACGGCGTCGGCACGATGACCGACCTCACCGACTACCACCGGCAGAAGAACGAGCCGTGCAAGCCGCTGCTCGACGAGCTGGTCGAGGAAGGCCGTCTGCTGAAGGTGGCGGTCGACGGCTGGAACAAGCCGGCCTTCCTGCACCCGGAGGCGAAGCTGCCCCGCCGCATCGGCGCGTGCGCGCTGCTCAGCCCGTTCGACCCGGTGTGCTGGTTCCGTGATCGCACCGAGCGGCTGTTCGGCTTCCACTACCGCATCGAGATCTACACGCCGGCGCCGAAGCGCGTGTTCGGCTACTACGTGTTGCCCGTCCTGTGGGGCGACTCGCTGGTGGGTCGGCTGGACATGAAGGCCGACCGCCAGGCCGGTGTGCTGCGCGTGCAGGGCGCCTACGCCGAGCCTGGTGCGCCGCGTGACGAGATCGCCCACGACCTGGTGCCCGAGCTGCAGGCGATGGCCGCATGGCTGGGGTTGACCGACGTCGACGTCGCCCATCGAGGCGACCTCGCGCCGATGCTGCAGGGGTACCTGACGCATCGCTGAGCGATCACCTACGCTCGTCGTGATGTCCGACCTCGAACCCGTGTCCCGCGCACGCATGCCCCAGTGGGCGTGGAAGGCGATCGTGCTGTTCTGGGTCGGGTGGCTGATCGCCGTCCGTGTCGACTCGTTCATCGACCGCCTCTACGGGCTGCTCCTGCTGCTGCTGGTCTCGATGTTCCTCGCGCTGGCCATCGAGCCCGGCGTGAACCATCTGGCCAACCGACGTGGCTGGCGACGCGGCACGGCCACCGCCGTCATCCTGCTCAGCGTCATCGTCGCGTTCATCGTCTTCGTCGTCGCCATCGCCGCCCTCGTCGGGCAACAGGTGGCCGACGTGTTGCAGAACTCGGAGGACTACGTCACCCGGTTCGTGAACTTCATGAACGACAACTTCGGCACGCACATCGATGCGACGTCGGTGATCGACGAGATCAACGACCCGAACGGCTCGGTGCAACGGTTCATCCGCAACCAGAGCGGCAAGGTGCTCGACATCTCGGTGGCCGCGCTCGGCGTGCTGCTGCAGGTGCTGTCGGTCGCGCTGTTCACCTTCTACCTCGTCGCCGACGGTCCGAAACTGCGCCGCGCGGTGTGCCGTCGCCTGACGCCCGAGCGACAGAAGCAGGTGCTCGACACCTGGGACATCGCCATCGAGAAGACGGGCGGCTACCTGTACTCCCGTGCGCTCCTCGCCGGTCTGTCGGCCTTCAGCCACTGGATCGTGCTGCAGGCACTGGGCATCAAGGCGCCCATCGCCCTGGCCCTGTGGGTGGGCATCATCAGCCAGTTCCTGCCGGTCGTCGGCACGTACCTCGCGGGTGCGTTGCCGGTGCTGATCGCGCTCATCGACTCGCCGGCCAAGGGGTTGGCGGTGTTGGTGTTCGTGGTCATCTACCAGCAGATCGAGAACTACCTGTTCATCCCGCGCATCACCGCCCGCACGATGGACCTGCACCCTGCAATCGCGTTCGGCTCGGCGCTCGCCGGCGCAGCGCTGCTCGGGCCCGTGGGCGCAGTGTTGGCCATTCCGGGCGCGGCGATGGCCCAGGCGTTGCTGTCCGATCGAGGTGAACGGCACGACCTCATCGACAGCGAGCTGGTGACGATCACACCGCGCCGCGGGCGTGCCGAACGCAGAGCCGCGCGCAAGCAGCACCCCACCGCGGGCTCCGATGGCGACGCCTGACGCGTTCATTCCGCTGGCGATCGCGTCGCGCAGCGACCTCGACGAATCGGTGCACTTCGGTGCCGTCGTCGGGCTCGCGCCGAACGGCGACGTCGAGTTCGCGTGGGGCGACCCGTCCGTCGTCGTCTACCCGCGTTCGTCGCTGAAGCCGATGCAGGCGGTGGGCATGGTGCGCGCCGGTCTGCGACTTCCGTCCGAGCTGCTCGCGTTGGTCTGCGCCAGCCACGACGGCACGCCCATGCACCTGGCCGCCGCCGAGCGCATCCTCGCATCGGCGGGCCTCACCGCCGACGACCTGGGCAACGTGCCGTCGCTGCCGCTCGACGAGACCGCCGCCCGCGAGGTGCTGCGCCACGGCGGCGGCCCCACCGCGCTGCAGATGAACTGCAGCGGCAAGCACGGCGGCATGCTCGCCACCTGCGTGTGCAACGGCTGGGCGCACGACGCGACCTACCTCGACGAAGCACATCCGCTGCAGCAGGCGATCACCGTCGCCGTCGACGAGTTGTGCGACGAACCTCATGCGCACATCGGCGTCGACGGGTGCGGTGCACCCACCCATGCGATGTCGCTGCTCGGTCTGGCTCGTGCGTTCCGGGCGATCGCCAACGGCGACGCCGGTGCCGCGGGCGATGCGGTGTACGCGGCGATGACCGAGCACCCGGTGATGGTCGGCGGCGAGCGCCGCGACGTCACCACGTTCATGCGCGAGATCCCGGGCCTGATGGCCAAGGACGGCGCCGACGGTGTGTTCGCCGCGGCGCTTCCCGACGGTCGGGCGATCGCGTTGAAGATCGCCGATGGCGCGAACCGTGCCCGTCCGCCGGTGATGGTGGCCGCGCTGGCCCGGCTGGGTGTCGACGTCGCCGCGGTCGCGCCGCTGGTGGAGGAGAAGATCATCGGCCACGGCCGTCAGGTCGGCGTCGTCCGCTCGATCGCGCCATGAGCGCCATCCCGTTCGTCACGCTCGACGACCCGCGCTACGGCCAGGTGGTGGAGGTGGCGCCGAACGTGCGTCGCGTCATCGCCGACAACCCGTCGAAGTTCACCTACCACGGCACCGGCACGTACCTCGTCGGTACCGGCGACCGGGTGGCGGTCATCGACCCCGGTCCCGACCCTGCCGTCGCACCAACGTGCGCTGGAGGACGCACTGCGCGGCCAGCGCGTCGCGGCCATCCTGGTCACCCACTGCCACAGCGATCACTCACCCTCGGCCGCGTGGTTGAAGGAACTGACCGGCGCGCCGACCGTGGCGTTCGGTCCGCACGTCGTCGACCCCGCCTGGGTCGACGACGACACGCCCGACGAGCCCGACGAGGACGAACTGGCCGCCGAGGCCCGCGGCGAGGCGAAGGTGGAGGAGACGCTGGATCTGGCGTTCACCCCCGACATCCGCGTCGTCGATGGCGACACGGCTGCGCAGGGCGACGGATGGACGCTGCAGGCCGTGCACACGCCGGGGCACACCAGCAACCACACCTGCTTCTGGATGCCCGAGCAGCGCGCCCTGTTCAGCGGCGATCACATCATGGGGTGGAGCACGACCGTCATCACGCCGCCCGATGGCGACATGCGCCGCTACCTGGCGTCGCTCGCGCACGTCCGTGCGCTCGATGCCGCCACGTTGTGGCCCACCCACGGCTCGCCGGTCACCGAGGTCGCACCGTTCATCGACGCGTACGCGGCCCATCGCCTGGATCGCGAAGCCCAGGTGCTGGCTGCGGTCCGCGACGGTGTCGAGCTGGTGCCCGACATGGTCCGTCGTCTGTACGTCGGCGTGCACGAGAAGCTGTACAAGGCCGCCGGCCGCAGCGTGCTCGCGCACCTGATCAAGCTCGTCGACGACGGGCTGGTGACGTTCGACGGCCTGCAGCCGGGCGTCACCGTCCGCTGGCGAGTGACCTGACCCCAGCCCCGACGGCAGTACCGCCGCCTGAGCTAGATGTACTGGTCGAGGATCGTGCTCTCGGTGAGCCGATCCAGCGTGTCCTTCACGGCCGACGCCGTCTTGCGGCCGATGCCAGGGACGGCCGCGAGGTCCTCCGCCGATGCGCGCATCAGCTTCGCCAGCTCGCCGAAGTGGCCGGCGATGGCGCGGGTCTCCTCGTCGCTCAGCCGCGGCACGCGTGCCAGCAGGCGCAGCCCCTTGGGCGACGCGGGCGCGTCGCCGTCGGCGATGTGGGTGTGGTTGGCGGCCAGGTCGGGATAGTCGGCCATCACCAGTTCCAGCTCGTCGTCGAGCGATGTGAACACCTCGTCGAGCTGCAACCGCAGCAGGCGGGCGTCGACGCCCAGCTCGACGATCATCGTCTCGATCTCGGCCGCGATCTGGCGGACCATCTCGCCGCGCTGCATGACGGCGGCGACGTCGTGCACCGTGACGACGTCCTCGATCTCGAGCGCCGTGAGCGCGCTCGTGGCGTCGTCGAGCTTGGTCTTGTAGCGCTCGAGCGTCTGCAGCGCCTGGTTGGCCCGGTCGAGCAGGCGGCCGATGTCCTGCAGCTGCCGCTTCATGCCGCCGGCGTAGACGTTGATGACGCTCATCTCTTCGCTGACGCTGACCACCGGAACGCCCAGCGACACGGCGACGCGCTCGGCGGTGCGGTGACGGGTGCCGGTCTCGGAGGTGCGCACCGACGGGTCGGGCACGAGGTGCACGTTCGCCCGGGCGATGCGCGTCGCATCGGCGCTGAGGATGATCGCGCCGTCCATCTTGGCGAGCTCGCTGAGGCGCTGCGGCGTGAACTCGGCGTCGAGCAGGAACCCGCCCGAGCAGATGGCGAGCACCTGCGGCCCGTCGCCGACCACGACCAGTGCGCCCATCTTCGCCCGCACGGTGCGGTCGATGCCGTCGCGCAGCGGCGTACCGGGCGCCACCTGGGCGAGCGCCTCGTGCAACGCATTCGTGGAAGTGGGATGAGCCGGCATCGTGCGCCAAGTGTAGGAGGTGGGTGGCCGACCTCGCTCGGGTGAGTCGGGGCTACACCGACACGAGCTTCGGGCGGTCGGCCAGGCCGACGGCGGCGAGCGCTTCGGTGACCGTGCCGACCCGGACGACGGTGATGCCGTCGGCTTCGGCGGGCGAGTTCGACGGGACGATGGCCTTGGTGAACCCCATGCGCGCGGCCTCGGCGAGTCGGCGGGGAGCGTGGGCGACCTGGCGAAGTTCGCCGGCCAGACCGACCTCGCCGAACACCACCAGGTCGGGTGGCAGCGGATGGTGGGCGAGCGCGCTGACCAGGGCGAGGCACAGCGCCAGGTCGGCGCCAGGCTCGGTGAGCCGCACGCCGCCGACGGCCGAGGCGAACACCTCCTGCTGGCCCATCGGCAGCCGCGCCCGTCGCTCCAGCACCGCCAGCAGCAGGGCCAGGCGACCGCTGTCGATGCCCTGCGCGCTGCGTCGTGGCGGCACGCCGTTGGGCATGGGGTTGGTGAGCGCCTGCACCTCCACCAGCAGTGGCCGCTGACCTTCCAGCGTCGGGACGATCGCCGACCCGGCGACGCCGGTACGGCGGTCGGTGAGGAACAGCCGGCTCGCGTCGGGCACGCCGCGCAGCCCGTCGCCGGTCATCTCGAACACCCCGAGCTCGTTGGTGGCGCCGAAGCGGTGCTTCACCGCGCGCAGCAGGCGCAGCGAGTGGTGGCGGTCGCCCTCGAAGCTGAGCACGGTGTCGACCACGTGCTCGAGCACCCGTGGCCCGGCCAGGCCGCCTTCCTTGGTGACGTGGCCGACGAGCACGATGGGCAGCCCACGGCGCTTGGCCTCGCCGACCAGACGGTGGGCGCACTCGCGAACCTGCACCACGCTGCCCGGCGCCGAGGCCACGTCGGGGTGGGCGATGGTCTGGATGCTGTCGACCACGACCAGTTGCGGCTGCACCTGGTCGATGGCGGCCACGATGTGGGGGAGCGACGTCTCGGGCAGCAGCCACAGGTGTGGCTGCACGGCACCGAGCCGCTCGGCCCGGAGTCGAACCTGCTGGGCGCTCTCCTCGGCGCTGACGTACAGCGTGCGCGTCGGCCACTGGGCGAGCAACTGCAGCAGGATGGTGCTCTTGCCGATGCCGGGCTCGCCGCCGAGCAGGGTGACCGAGCCGGCCACCAGCCCGCCGCCGAGCACCCGGTCGAGCTCGGGGATGCCCGTCGAGTGCGGCTGGGCGAAGCGGGCGTCGACCTCGCCGATGGGCACCGCCGGGGCCGACGGCGGCAGGGCCGCCGCAGCGACCCCGCCCTGCACGTCTTCCACCAAGCTGTTCCAGGCCTCGCACGAGGTGCACCGGCCCGCCCACTTCGCGGTCGCGGTTCCGCACTCGTTGCACCGGTACACCAGTTTCAGCCTGCTCATGCCGGCCACCGTACGGAAGGGGTGTGACGAGGTGTCGCCCTTCCGCGGAAGCCGAGTGCTCTGCGGGGTGTCTCAGGCCGCCGGGCGGCGGCGGTCGCGGTCGCGGCGGGCTTTCGCGACGAAGGCGATGAAGCCGACGGCCAGGATGACCCAGGCGATGAGCACGATCAGGGCGACGTCGGCGACCGTGCCCCACGCGGAACTCGTCGAACCCTGGGCCAGCACGGTGGTGGTGGCGAGGTCGGCGGTCGTGCCGTCGAGCGGGACCGTCCACGAGAGCGTCGGCTCGGCGGTCGCGGTCGAGCCCGACGACGGGGTGACCGCGTCGCCCGGTAGGTCGGCGGTGAACGTGAACGTCATCACGTCCGAGGGGCGCAGGTTCGCCGCGGCCAGATCGTCGGCGTACGGGCTGCCGCCGATGGCGGCCAGCACGTCGGGGTCGGCGAACGCGTCCAGGCCGTTGGCGACGCGCACGTTGCCGGTGAGCGTGGTCGTGATCGCCTCGTCGGTGACCGTGCGACCGATCACCACGTCGTGCAGCGGGCCGTCGGGCCCGTTCAGCGACTGCAGCAACGCCGTGGCCTCCTGCACCGTGGCGAAGTCGTGCGTCACCGTCACCTCCAACCCGCCCGTCGGCGGTGTCGGTGGGGCCGGCCACCTGCCAGCCCGCGGCGACGGCGTCGTCGAAACGCAGGTCCTCGGCCAGGCCGGGCGCCTGCTGCACCAATTCGGCGTCGGCGACGGCGTGCAGCGTGATGGTGCCCGACCCGTCGGGTTGCACGGCCACGTCGACCGTGGCGTCCACCTTGCACGCCGCCAATGCGAACGCGACGAAGAGCAGGGCAAGGACGCGACGCACGCGGGTCATTCTGTCAGCGATGGGTGCGCGGGTTCAGCCGCGAACACTCACTCGGTGGGAGCGGGCGGTTCGCCCTCGGCGCCGGTGGGGGCCAGTTCCACCGTGGACGGGGGCTGGAAGCCCTCGACCCCGCGGAACGACAACCGCTTGTCGTCGGGACGCTCGGGGTCGTCCTCGGTGTCGACGACGATGATCTGGCCGGCGTGGAACTCCTTGTACAGGAGCTTCTCGCTGAGCACGTCCTCGATCATCCGCTGGATGGCACGACGCAACGGGCGAGCGCCCAACTGCGGGTCGTAGCCCTTCACGGCGAGCAGTTCCTTGGCGGACTGGGTGAGCTCGATGCCGAGGCCCTGTGCCTCGAGCTGACCGGTGAGGCGCTTGGTCATCAGGTCGACCATCTGCATGACCTCGCTCTGGGCCAGCTCGTGGAAGACGATGACGTCGTCGATGCGGTTCAGGAACTCGGGACGGAAGTGCCCCTTCAGGGCATCCATGACCTTGTCCTTCATGCGCTCGTAGCTCATCGCGGAGTCGGCCTTGGTGAAGCCCATGTTCGCCTTGCGCAGGTCCTGCGTACCGAGGTTCGAGGTCATGATCAGCACGGTGTTGCGGAAGTCGACCGTGCGGCCCTGGCTGTCGGTGAGGCGGCCTTCCTCCAGGATCTGGAGCAACGTGTTGAACACGTCGGGGTGGGCCTTCTCGATCTCGTCGAACAGCACCACGCTGAACGGCTTGCGGCGCACGGCCTCGGTGAGCTGGCCACCCTCTTCGTAGCCGACGTAGCCGGGGGGCGAGCCGACGAGGCGGCTGACCGTGTGCTTCTCCATGTACTCGGACATGTCGAGCGCGATGAGGCTGTTCTCGTCGCCGAACAGGAACTCGGCGAGCGTCTTGGCCAGCTCGGTCTTGCCGACGCCCGTGGGCCCGAGGAAGATGAACGAGCCGCTCGGGCGCTTCGGGTCCTTCAGACCGGCGCGGGTGCGGCGCACGCTCTGGCTGACGGCGCGGATGGCGTTCTCCTGGCCGATGATCCGGCGGTGGAGCTCGCCCTCCATGTTGAGGAGCTTGGCGGTCTCTTCCTCGGTGAGCTTGAAGACGGGGATGCCGGTCCAGATGCTGAGCACCTCGGCGATGGCCTCTTCGTCGACCTCGTCGAACAGGTCGACGCCACTGGCCTTGACCTCGGCCTCCTTGGCGGCCTTCTCCTCGAGCAGGCTCTTCTCCTGGTCGCGCAGGCGACCGGCCTCTTCGAAGCGCTGCTCCTCGACGGCCTTCTTCTTGGACTCCTGCACGTCGGTGAGCTTGACCTCGATCTCCTTCAGATCGGGCGGCGTGGCCATGCGCTTGATGCGCAGGCGGCTGCCGGCCTCGTCGATGAGGTCGATGGCCTTGTCGGGCAGGTGGCGGTCGCTGATGTAGCGGTCGGCCAGGTTGGCCGCGGCCACGATGGCCTGGTCGGTGATGGTGACCCGGTGGTGCGCCTCGTACTTGTCGCGCACGCCGCGGAGGATCTCGATGGTGTGGGCGAGCGTGGGCTCCTCCACCTTCACCGGCTGGAAACGACGCTCGAGGGCGGCGTCCTTCTCGAGGTGCTTGCGGTACTCGTCGGTGGTGGTGGCACCGATGGTCTGCAGCTCGCCACGGGCGAGCATCGGCTTCAGGATGCTGGCGGCATCGATGGCGCCTTCGGCCGCACCGGCACCGACGAGCGTGTGGATCTCGTCGATGAACAGGATGATGTCGCCGCGGGTCTTGATCTCCTTGAGCACCTTCTTCAGGCGCTCTTCGAAGTCGCCGCGGTAGCGGCTGCCGGCGACGAGTGCGCCGAGGTCGAGCGTGTACAGCTGCTTGTTGCGCAGCGTGTCGGGCACGTCGTTGGAGACGATCTTCTGGGCGAGGCCCTCGACGATGGCGGTCTTGCCGACGCCGGGCTCGCCGATGAGCACCGGGTTGTTCTTGGTGCGACGGCTGAGGATCTGCATGACCCGCTCCATCTCGCGGCTGCGACCGATGACCGGGTCGAGCTTCTTCTCGCGAGCGAGCTGGGTGAGGTTGCGACCGAACTGGTCGAGGATCTGGCTGTTGCCCTTGTCGGACGGCTCGTCGGTCTTCGGGGCGCCCTGCGAGCTGGCGGCCTGCGGCTCGCCCTTGCCCTGGCCACCCTGGTAGCCGCTGAGCAACTGGATGACCTGCTGGCGCACACGACTGAGGTCGGCGCCGAGCTTGACGAGCACCTGGGCGGCGACGCCCTCGCCCTCGCGGATGAGGCCGAGGAGGATGTGCTCGGTGCCGATGTAGTTGTGGCCGAGCTGCAGTGCTTCGCGCAACGACAGCTCGAGGACCTTCTTGGCACGGGGGGTGAAGGGGATGTGACCGGACGGCGACGAGCCACCCTGGCCGATGATCTCTTCGACCTGGCTGCGCACGGCCTCGAGGCTGATGCCCAGCGACTCCATCGCCTTGGCGGCGACGCCTTCACCCTCGTGGATGAGCCCGAGCAGAATGTGCTCGGTGCCGATGTAGCTGTGGTTCAGCAGGCGTGCTTCCTCCTGTGCCAACACGACGACCCGCCGGGCCCGATCGGTGAAGCGTTCGAACATGCGGGAAGTGTATCGGTGGTCCGGGAAAGCAACGTGCCGGACACCCGATCGCAACGCGGGCTTGACGAGGACGTGACGGGTGACTTGACACCACCGTTGGTCTGCTCTTCTCGGAGGGCGTAGCCTTGCGGACGTGCCATCCGCCCCCCTGTTCGCGTTGCCGTCGCACGTCGCCGACCTGGCGCGCATCGAGGACGCGCTGAAGGCGTCGGTGCACACCCCCGACCCGTACCTGAACGAGATCGCGTCGCACCTCATCATCGCCGGCGGCAAGCGGCTGCGGCCGGTGCTCACCGTCGTCGCCGCGCAGGTGTGCGGCGCCGCCGACGCCGACCTGCACGAGCGGTCGGTGCAGGGTGGCATCGCCTGCGAACTGGTGCAGACCGGATCGCTCTACCACGACGACGTGATGGACGAAGCCGACACCCGTCGTGGGGTCGACACGGTCAACGCGAAGTGGGGCAACCTGCAGGCCATCCTCGCCGGCGACTTCCTGCTCGCCCGGGCGTCGGAGATCGCCGCGTCGCTCGGCACCGAGGTCGCCGGGCTGCTGGCCCGCACCATCGGTCGCCTGTGCGAGGGCCAGATCGAGGAGCTGCGCCACACGTACAACTCGGCTCGCCCCGAGGCCAGCTACCTCAGCAGCATCAGTGGAAAGACGGCGTCGCTGTTCTCCACGGCCGCCCGCATCGGCGGCATCGTCGCCGACGCACCTCGCCCCACCATCGACGCGCTCACCGAGTACGGCGAGGCGTTCGGCATGGTCTTCCAGATCGTCGACGACCTGCTCGACATCACCGCCACCGACGAGCAACTGGGCAAGCCCGCCGGCCACGACATGGTCGAGGGCGTGTACACGCTGCCCGTGCTGCGCACCCTGCAGGCCGGCGGTGTGGCCGCGGTCGAACTGCTGGCGCTGTTGGGCAAGCCGCTCGACCACGTCGAGCGCGACAAGGCGCTGTCCATCGTGCGCGCCAACGGCGGCTCCGATGCCGCCATGGCCACGGCCCGCGAGTGGGCCCAACGCGCCGAGGCCGCCTGCGAACTGCTGCCCCCCAGCGACGCCACCGACGTCCTGTACGCAGCCCCGTCGGCCCTCCTCGCCACCCTCTGACCCCGCCGGGCCGCCCTACGATCGCGCGATGGACGACACCACCGTCGCGGCGCAGTTGTTCGAGCGCCTCCTGCGAGACCAGTCCGTCGCGGCACTCGCGCCGTTGCGTTCGCACGACGACGTGCTCGTGCGCTCGGTCGCCGTCAACGGACACCGCGTCGATGTCGTGGCAGCGGCAGTGGACCACGAATGGCGTGTCGTGATCGGCAGCGCGGACATGGTCACCGCCGAGTGGGTCCACGTGTTCGCCCGCCCGGCGCAGTTCGACGGTGTGTCCGGTGGGCGAGTGGTGGTCGTCAACGGTCCGTCCAGTTCGGGGAAGTCGACGTTGCTCGGCGCGCTCCGTGACGAGTCCGCCGAGCCGTGGGTGATCTTCGACGAGCCCATGTTCGGCAGCGTCCGCAGTGAGTACCTCATCTGGCCCGACCGCGGACGCCCTGCTGCACGAAGGATTCCTGAACGGCATCGCGGCCCTGGCCCGTACCGGCAACGTGGTGGCGCTCGCTGCGGGCGGTCACAGCAGCGAGGCCTTCCGTCGAGCGTTGGTAGAGGTGCCGACGTTGTCGGTCGGCCTGGACTGCCCGGCGGAGGAACGACGTCGGCGCGAAGCGACCCGCATCGATGTGCAGGGAGGGCTGTTCGCGGCCTCGCCGCACATCCACGACGGATGGGAGTACGACCTGCGGTTCGACACCACCGAAGTCGCGCTCGACGACATGGTGCGGCAGATCCTCGAGCGCACTCGCTGACGGTCAGGCGTTGGGGGCGAGCTTGACGATCTTCGCCGCGGCTTTGTAGGCCGCTTCGGCGGGACCGAACTCGTCGTCGCGCAGCAGGTTCGCCATGATGCGCAGCACCCACTCCATCAACGTGCGGTTGCTCATGCCGACACGGGTGAGCTCGCGCATCAGCGCCGGACGGCCGATGACGCGGGCGAACAGGCGGGCCACCTTGAAGTAGTCGCCGTACTCGTCGTCGAGCAGACGCGGGTACTGCTGCAGCGCGGTCGGGTCGTTCGCGGTGAGCGCGTCGTGCAACACGTTCGCGGCCATGCGTGCGGTCTCGTACGCGTAGTCGATGCCCTCGCCGTTGAACGGGTTCACGCTGCCGGCGGCGTCGCCGATGACCAGGTAGCTGGGGCCGGCCTTCGGGCCGACCGAGCCGCCCATCGGAATGCGGCCGCTGGTGGCCTTGCACTCCGGGTTGCCCGGGTCGATCTCCCACCGCTCGGCCACCTGGTGCGCGTAGGCGTCGAGCAGGTGCGTGGTGTTCACGCTCTTGAAGTCGCGGAACGTGGAGAGCAGGCCGACGCCGATGTTCACGGTGCCGTCGCCGACGGGGAAGATCCAGCCGTAGCCCGGCATCGGGTTGCCGTTGCGGTCCTTCACGTCGAGCGCGGCTCTCGATCCACGGATCGGCGTGGCGCGGCGTCTCCCAGTACGTGCGGATCGCGGTGCCGTACGGCCACTCGCGGGTGCGGAACGTGCCGAGCGCCCGGCCGAAGCGGCTGTTCGCGCCGTCGGCGACCACGACGTACTTGGCGTGGATCTCCTTGCGTCTGCGCCGTCCTTGGTCTGCACCGTCGCGCCGCGGACGAAGCCGCGGTCGACGATCGGGTCGAGCGCCTCGTGACCGGTCAGCAACGTCGCGCCGGCGGCCGCGGCGTTGTCGGCGACCATCATGTCCAGCTCGCGGCGGCGCACCACGTAGCCGTGGCTCGGGTACTTCGAGTGCGACGGCCACTGCAGCTCGAGCTCCTTGCCCATGCCGGTGGCGCGCAGCCCGTGGTAGCGGTGGTACTTCGACAGCTGGTCGGTGAGCCCCATCTCGCCCAGCTGGTACACGGCTCGCGGTGTCAGGCCGTCGCCGCAGGTCTTCTCGCGGGGGAAGGTCTTGCGCTCGACGACCGTGACGTCGTGGCCCAGCGTCGCCAGCCAATAACCCGTCGCCGCGCCAGCGGGTCCGCCGCCGATGACCAGCACCTCGGTGGCCAGCACGTTCGACGAGGAGTTCGCGGAGTCGCTCACGGAACAGCAGTGTGGCCGCTCCCGGGCGGAAGCGGCCACACCTTTGCGTTGATCAGGTTGCTGACGTGAGCGTCAGGGGCGAGCGGCGAGACCCGGGATGGGGGTGGCGCCGATCTCGAGCACGCCCTTGTCGGCGAACACGGTGTGCACCGTCTCGAGCGTCGCGGTGCCACCGACCAGTGCGGCGTAGATCTCGCTCTCGGGCGAGCACCACAGGACGAACTCGTCGGAGGTCTGGTCGCCGCCGCCGAGGTTGTAGCGCTCGTCGCACACCGCGGCCAGGATCTCGGCGTCGGTGATGGTGCCCTTCCAGCCGGGCATCTGGCCACCGCTGGCGCCGGTGACGTGGGCGCCACCCTCGCGGTCGGGGCTGCCGTAGACGGTGACGCCGGCGTCGATGTAGTTCTTGGTGCCGAGGTACACCCAGCGCAGCTGGTCCTCGATGACCGGGAAGGTCTTCATCACCGAACCACCGGTGAAGGCGTAGGCCGAGCCGATGCCGGCACCGTCGCCGCCGTGGCAGCCCGAGCAGTTCGTGGAGTACGCGACGGCGCCGTCGCCCAGCGGGCCCGAGGCCTCGGTGACGACCGGCTTCATGGCCAGCACGTACATGAACACCCACACGGGGAGGATGCTGAGGGCGACCATGGCCCACACGGGGATCTTCTTGCGCGCCTTGTAGGCGGCGACGACCGGGGTGTCGGGCACGACCACGGGAGCGGCGGGCAGCGGCCGGAGCAGCTGCCTTCGCGGCGACCGCAGGTGCGGCATCGGCCGTGGTGGCCGGGGTGGAGGAGGGGGCAGCGGGTGCGTCGGCGGGGGCCTCGGCGCCGTCGGCCTTGGCCTTGGCCGCCTTGCTCCGCTTCAGCAGGTGCTCGGGAATCTCGGTCACGGCGTAGACGATAGACGGAAGAGGCCCGCGAGCGGGAAATCCGCCGGGACGACCGCTCCGAACCCCTGTCGGTGAAAGTCGTGCACGAGTTCACAACGGCACGTCGTCCGCCGAGTCGGCGTGGTAGACCAACATCCGTGACACCCAGCCCCGGGCGATGGGTATTCCGCGTTCTCGCGGACGGTTTGGTACTGACCCCGGGTTGCGTGGCTACAGTTCGTGCAGCAGTTCACATGGAAGGGCAGCGGAGTTGCTGATCGCATTCGAAACCAACCCATTGCATTGGCCCGGGATGAACGTGGCGTTCCTGTTCTCGTTCTTCCTGTCGACCATCGGCGCGCTGCTCGTCATCCCGTACTCGAAGCGCCGCCCCAAGGGCGCGCCGGTCAGCTGGGGCGAGGCCATGCTCGCCTCGGTGTACGTGTTCGGCATCATGTTCATCGCCTTCGGCGTCGTGCCCCACCAGTTCATCGACCACGCCGACAAGGAACTGGGCTGGTCGAAGAACAACGTCATCTTCGGGCCCGGCGACATCCTCAAGCCGCAGGCCTACGGCGGTTGGTTCCCGTTCACGATGTCCTACGAAGCCGTGCGCGACGTCGTCGTCGTCATCATCCACCTGTACTACTTCGGCCTGCTCATCTGGCTGTGGAGCCTGTGGCAGAAGCGCGGTCAGGTGAAGGCCGGTACGGAAGTGGCCACCAGCACCTTCGGTCGTCCGCTGGTGAAGAAGGGCTGACGCATGGCGAAGACCGATGCCAATCCCCCGATGATGCCGTACTCCGAGGACTACCTGCTCGTCGAGGTCGACGCCGACTACCTGTCCAAGGCGGTCAAGCCCAAGCAGTTCATCCACATCGACCAGACCGAGTGCATCATGTGCGAGGGCTGCGTCGACATCTGTCCGTGGAAGTGCATCCACATGGTGACGCCGGATGCCATCGGCGAATCCAACGGCACCGAGAAGCCGGGACTCGATCCCAGCGACAACGTCCTGTTCATCATCGACGACGACATCTGCACTCGCTGTCAGCTCTGCGTCGACCGCTGCCCGACCGGGGTCATCATCCTCGGCAAGGTCGGCGCGCCGGGCACGACCGGCGATTCACACACCCGTACCAACAACCACGGCTACGCCTACGGCATGCGGTTCTGAGGAAGAGAAATGGCAAAGATCCTCGACGACACTCCCAAGCCCACGGTCAAAGACCGTCTGAACAAGACGCTCGACGGCGTGCAGGGCAGCCAGGCCTGGAGCAGCATTTTCCGGCCCGGCTCGATCTTCCGCAAGGGCTACACCGACAGCCCGCGTAACCGCAGCTACGTCATCATGAACTCGGTGCTGTACCACCTGCACCCGGTGAAGGTGAAGCGCCATGCGGTGAAGGTCAGCTACACGCTGTGCCTCGGTGGCCTCAGCTTCTTCCTGTTCATCCTGCTGACGGTGACCGGCATCTTCCTGATGTTCTTCTACCGGCCCACCGACGTGCAGGCGTGGAACGACATCTCCAACCTGCAGACCTCGGTGACGTTCGGTCTGCTGGTCAGAAACATGCATCGATGGGGTGCCCACCTCATGGTGCTCAGCGTGTTCCTGCACATGGCACGCGTCTTCTACCACGGTGCGTACAAGCCGCCGCGCGAGTTCAACTGGGTCATCGGCGTCGTGTTGCTGATGCTCACCCTGCTGCTCTCGTTCACCGGCTACCTGCTGCCGTGGGACCAGCTGGCCCTGTGGGCGGTCACCGTGGGTACCAACATGATGGGCTACACGCCCGTCCTCGGTACCCAGGTGCGGTTCGTCCTGCTGGGCGGCAAGGAGATCGGTGGCGACACGCTGCTGCGCTGGTACGTGCTCCACGTGCTGATGCTGCCGTTCGTCATCGTCATCTTCATGGCCATCCACTTCTGGCGTGTCCGCAAAGACGGCGGCATCTCGGGTCCCTTGTGAGTGACGGAGGCGATCGATGACTGAAATCCCCGAACACCTCCTCAAGCGGGCGCAGGCCGCCCGCGAGAAGGCCGCCGCCGACAGCGGTGCCGACGAGGCTGCCCCCGCGGCGGCCGCATCCGGCGCCGACGAACCGGCTGCCGATCCGCGCATCCCCGCGCATCTGCTCGAGCGCAGCAAGGCCCGCAAGGCCCAGGCCGAAGGCTCGGGCGGCGGCGTCGCCGTGCAGGAGAAGGTGGCCAGCGTGGTCACCGCCGCTCCCGCCGGTGGTGGCGTGCCCGTCGGTGCCGGCCCCGGTGGTCACACCCAGCGGCTGCTCACCGTGGTCAAGAGCGGCTCCATCCAGGACGTCAAGGCCTCGCCGGTCGACAAGGTGCACACCTGGCCGCACCTGCTCGCCGCCGAGTTCGTGGCTGCGCTGGCCTGCCTGTCGTTCACGTTCTTCTTCTCGATCTTCGTGAACGCGCCGCTGCTGCAAGCAGGCGAACATCAACAAGACGCCGAACCCGTCGAAGGCCCCCTGGTACTTCCTCGGCCTGCAGGAACTGCTCACCATGTTCCACCCGATGGTCGCCGGCGTGACCATCCCGGGCGTGGGCATGATCGTGCTGATCCTGGCGCCGTTCATCGACAAGAACCCCTCCAACAAGCCCGAGGATCGCAAGTTCGCCACCTCGCTGATGACCGTGCACCTCATGTTCTGGGCCGTGCTCGTCATCATCGGTTCGTTCTTCCGTGGTCCGGGCTTCAACTTCACGCTCCCGTGGCGTGACGGCATCTTCTTCGAACTGTGAGGCAACTGCTGTCATGAGTCCCGCTGCATACATCGCCATCGCCGCTGTCGCCCTCGTGGTGCTGTTCGCCGTGGTCCTGCTCACTGCCGCTCGCAAGAGCGACGTGCGTGGTGCCGGTGCGCTCAGCCGCGAGACGCGCCGCCGCGACAAGGACGCCGACATCGACGGCCCGGCCCCCACGGGCAAGGACGTCGAGCGTGCGGCTGTCGAGGCCCGCTCCACCGGCCTCGTCCAGGCCGAGTCACTCGCTCCGGCCGTCTGGGTCGCCCCCGACGAGGAGCAGATCGGCGTCAGCCGTCGCCAGTTCCTGAACCGCGCCACCGTCACGCTGATGACCGCCGGCCTCGGCACCTTCGCCGCCGGCGCGTTCGTCGCCTTCCTGTGGCCCACTGCCGCCCCGGTCTTCGGTGGCAAGGTGAACGTCGGCAAGCTCGACGACATCCTCGCCAGCATCCGCAGCAACGGCGGCTTCTTCTACAGCTCCAGCGCTCGCTCGTACATCACGCAGTACCCGTCCGAGGCCCTGCCGAAGGCGAAGGGCGTCAGCGAGTACGCGCCGCTCATCCCCGGCATGGAGAGCGGCGTCGTGGCGCTGTACCAGAAGTGCCCGCACCTCGGTTGCCGTGTGCCCGAGTGCAAGAGCAGCCAGTGGTTCGAGTGCCCGTGCCACGGCTCGCAGTACAACCGCGTCGGTGAGAAGAAGGCCGGCCCCGCGCCTCGTGGCATGGACCACTGGCCGGTCTCCGTGACGGCCGCAGGCGACCTCGTCATCGACACGTCGACGCCCGTCACCGGTGCCCCCATCGGCACCAACACCACCGGCCAAGAGGCCGAGGGTCCGCACTGCATCACCGGCGGCGGAGGGTCGCACTGATGGTCGCATTGAACACCACCGCAGTCGCATGGGTGATCTTCACCGTCGTCCTGCTGGGATGGATCGCGTACTACTTCTTGAACAACGGCAGCGCTCGCAAGGAGCTCGGTTCCGAAGTCGAGATGGCACCGAACCGCAAGCCGTACTACGACGACGAAGTCCTCGAAGGTCGTCGCCTCGAGCGCGTGCAGCTGCTCGGCGTGCTGCTGCTGGCGACGATGGTCATCGGCCTGCCGATCTACTGGATCCTCGAGCCGGGCCGTCAGGCCGGCGCCGTCGACCGCAAGCAGGAAGAGTTCATCGGCTGGGGCGAGGAACTGTTCCAGACCACGGCCAACGGCGGCTTCAACTGCGCCGGGTGCCACGGTGGCCTGAAGGCCGCCGGCGGTCAGGCGCCGTACGCCGTCACCGACCCGAAGACCGGTGAAGTCCGTTCGGTCAACTGGTACGCCCCGGCGTTGAACACGGTCTTCTATCGCTTCAGCAAGGAAGAGGTCCGGTTCATCCTCAACTACGGCCGTCCGTTCTCGCCGATGTCGGCATGGGGCGCCCCCGGTGGTGGCCCGATGACCGTGCAGAACATCGAGACGCTGCTGGTGTACCTGGAGGAGAACCAGATCGAGCCCGAGGGCTGCATCACCGCCACCCCGTTCTCGGCCACCGCCGACCCGTCGGTGTGCGACGGCGGCACGCTGCCGCAGACGACCAAGGACGAGATCCAGAAGTCGGTCGACGCCTACCTGAAGGCCAACCCGAACGCCTCCGAGGGTGAGGCGTTGTTCAACCTCGACCTCGCCAGCGGCGCCTACAGTTGCGCCCGCTGCCACACGCAGGGCTGGAGCTACGGCGACCCCGGCGTCACCGGTCAGGGTGCGTTCGGCTGGAACCTCACCGGTGGTGCGACCAACACGCACTTCCCCACCGAGGCCGACATGATCAGCTTCATCAAGTCGGGTTCCACGAACGGCAAGAAGTACGGCATGCAGGGACAGGGTTCCGGCCGCATGCCCGGCTTCGGCCACCTGCTCACCGACGAGCAGATCAAAGCCATCGTCGAATACGTCCGGAGTCTGTGATGAGTGCGTTGCTCGCCGTCAACTGGGAATGGGAGCTTCGCGGCACCCTCATCGTGATCATCTCGGTGGGTGTGCTGTGCGGCAGCCTGTACCTCATCCTCGGCACGAACCTGGGTGCACGCCTCGGCTTCCTGGTCGCGCTCGCCGGCCTGGCCGGATGGATGTTCCTCATGGGCTGCCATCTGGTGGTCGTACGGCAAGGGCCTGCTCGGGCCCGACGCGTCGTGGAAGCCGGTGGCCGGTCAAACGGTCATCCGTGACCAGTCCAACCTCTACGAGGTGGGCATCCTCGGTGCACCGTTCGAGCCCACCGGCGACGCCCCGGCCGACGCCTCGGCCGTCACCGACGGCCTCGTCGCCCACGGCTGGGACAAGCTCGACCCGGCACTGCCCTCGTTCCAGCAGGCCGGTTCGGCCGGCTCGGTGTTCCTCGAGGAGTCCGGTGCGTTCGCTGCCGGCGAGTTCGTCGTCGTCAACGTGTACGAGAAGGGCGGCGCCCGGCACCCGGTGTTCTGGGACGGTCGCATCGACTTCGTCGCCTTCTGGCACGACCCGCACTACGCGTTGGTCGAGGTGGCGCCGCTGGTGCCGCAACGGACCGAACCCGGTCGTGCCCCGGCCCGCCCCGTGGTCGACACCAGTCGCTCCCACGAGTACGTGTACATCGTCCGCGACCCCGGCTCGAAGCGAACCCCGGCGGCGATCATCACCATCTCGTCGCTCATCATCTTCCTCATCCTGTGCTGGCTGCTGCACCGACGCGACCGTCACGTCCGCGCCAACCTGGCCGCCAAGGCACTGCCAGCGAAGAGCTGACCCATGGGCCAGTACCTGCCGATCATCGCTCTCCTCGTCCTGGCGACGCTGTTCGGCGCACTCAGCTTCGGCGCGTCGCGCCTGCTGGCACCGCGCCGCCCGTCGGCCGCCAAGCAGGCACCGTACGAGTGCGGCATCGTTCCCAGCCGTGAACCACCCGAACGCTTCCCCGTCACGTTCTACGTGGTGGCGATGCTGTTCATCATGTTCGACATCGAGCTGATCTTCATCTACCCGTTCGCCGTCGACCGGGTGTTCCTCGGCTCGTACGCGCTGTGGGAGATGGTCGCCTTCAGCGTCGTGTTCTTCGGTGCATTCGTCTACGTCGTCGCCCGCGGCGCCCTCGAGTGGGGCCCCACGCAGGTGCAGCGTCGCCTCGGCCCGGCCCTGTCGGCCGATCGCACCAGCACCAGCACCATTCGTCGGGTCGGCCTCGAGGGCCGTCCCGAGGAGGCCGCGGCATGACCGACGACCGAGGCGCCATCCAGCACATCCTCGACGACGGCATGGGTGGCATCCAGCACAACGCCATCACCGCCCGCATCGAGGACCTGGTGAAGTGGGCCCGCAGCCGCAGCTCGTGGCCGGCCTCGTTCGGCCTGGCCTGCTGCGCCATCGAGATGATGGCCACCGGCGGTGCGCACTACGACATCAGCCGCTTCGGCATGGAGGTCTTCCGCGCCTCGCCGCGTCAGGCCGACATCATGATCGTCGCCGGGCGCGTCAGCCAGAAGATGGCCCCCGTGCTGCGCCAGGTGTACGACCAGATGATGGAGCCCAAGTGGGTCATCAGCATGGGCGTCTGCGCCAGCAGCGGCGGCATGTTCAACAACTACGCGATCGTCCAGGGCGTCGACCAGGTCGTGCCCGTCGACGTCTACGCGCCGGGCTGTCCGCCCACGCCCGAGACGCTCATCCACGCGATCGAGACCCTCCACCAACTGATCGAGGACGGGCAGATCATGCGTCGCCGCCAGGAGACCGGAGCCGGCGCCAACGTGCACGTCACCGAGATCGCACGCGGCGACCAGCCGGTGCCCGTCATCCTGGGAACGCGGTGATCCATGAGCGAGGCAACCACCCCCGAGGAAGCCACCGCGCCATCTGAGATGTACGGCGTCCCGCTCACCGAGACGCACGGCCAGCAGGTGCTGTACCCCAGCCGCGAGGGCTACCTCGCGCTGCTGCGCACGCTGCTCGACGAGACGTACGTGATGTGCGCCGACCTCACCGCGGTCGACTACCTGCTGCACATGGGTCGTGCGTTGCCCGACGGCATCGAGCCCGAGCGGTTCGAGGTCGTCACCAACCTGTTGTCGCTCGAGCGTCGCAGCCGCATCCGTGTGCGCGTGCAGGTGCCCGAGTCCGACCCCGTCATCGCCAGCGCGTTCGACCTGTACCCGGGCGCAGAGGCCATGGAGCGCGAGGTGTTCGACATGTTCGGCATCAGCTTCAGCGACCACCCCGACCTCACCCGCATCCTGATGCCCGAGGACTGGGACGGCCACCCGCTGCGCAAGGACGACGACCCCGGCCGCATCCCGGTGCAGTTCAGCGCCGACTTCTCGAAGCGAGGCGACCGATGAGCATCGTCGACGTCATCCGCGATGGCAACGAACCCCAGCAGGGCCTGAAGCCGCGCAGCGAGATCACCGCGCGCGAGCTGCTCCGCGAGGTGGGTGCGGTGCTGCGCATGAGCGAGGCCGAGGCGGCCAAGCTCGGCGACATCCCGGTCGATCCCTCCGAGGATCAGACCATGATCATCAACATGGGGCCCCAGCACCCCAGCACGCACGGCGTGTTGCGCCTGATGCTGGAACTGCAGGGCGAGACCGTGCTGCGGTGCAAGCCGATCATCGGCTACCTGCACACCGGCATGGAGAAGACGGGCGAGCAGCTCACCTACATGCAGGGCGGCACGAACGTCACCCGCATGGACTACCTCAGCCCGTTGAACAACGAGCTCGTGTTCTCGATGGCGGTCGAGCGATTGCTCGGCATCGACGGCGACATCCCCGAGCGCGCCGTCTGGATGCGCATGCTGCTCAGCGAGCTGAACCGCATGAGCAGCCACCTGCTGTTCCTCGCCACCAACGGCATGGACATCGGCGCGGTCGGCATGATGATCTACGGCTGGCGCGAGCGCGAAGAGGTGTTGCGCTTCTTCCAGAAGGTCACCGGCCTGCGGATGAACCACAACTTCATCCGCCCCGGTGGCGTCGCCGCCGACCTGCCCGAGGGCTGGCGCGACGACGTACTGCACCTGCTCGAGATGATCCCGCCGCGCCTGGAGGAGTACGACATCCTCATGACCGGCCAGCCGATCTGGCGCGGTCGTCTGCAGGGTGTGGGTGTCATCACCGCCGACGAGGCCATGGCCCTCGGTGCCACCGGCCCCATCCTGCGCAGCACCGGTGTGCCGTGGGACCTTCGCCGCGACATGCCGTACCTGCACTACGACGAGATGGAGTTCGACGTCGTCGTCGGCAGCTACGGCGACGCGTTCGACCGCTACGCGATCCGCTTGAACGAGATCCGCGAGAGCATCCGCATCGTGCACCAGATCCTCGACCGCATGCCGGCCGGCGACTACCGCATCCAGAACAAGAAGGTCACGCCGCCGCCGCGAGCGCGCATCGACGAGAGCATGGAAGCGCTCATCCACCACTTCAAGATCTTCACCGAGGGCTTCAAGGTGCCCGAGGGCGAGGTCTACATGGGCATCGAGAGCCCCCGCGGTGAGGTCGGCTGCTACATCGCCAGCGACGGTTCGGCCACGCCGTACCGCATGCACGTGCGGGCCCCGTCGTTCGTCAACATCCAGTGCCTGCCGCACATGATGCGCGGCGGCCTCGTGGCCGACGCCGTCGCCGTCATCTCGTCGGTCGACCCCGTCCTCGGCGAAGTGGACCGATAACCGTGAGCCGTCTCAACGAAGCGAACACCATCCTGGCCAAGGAGATCATCGGGCGGTACCCGAAGGCCCGTTCGGCCACCATTCCGCTGCTGCACCTGTCGCAGCAGCAGAACGGCTACGTCACCGAGGACGCGATGGCGCACATCGCCGAGCTCGTGGGCGCCACGCCCGCCGAGGTGCTGGGCACCGCGACGTTCTACGAGATGTTCAAGTTCCAGCCGGTCGGCAAGTACCTGGTGAACATCTGCGGCACGATGAGCTGCCAGCTGCTCGGCGCCGACGAGCTGATGCATCACGCCGAACAGCGGCTGGGCGTGAAGGCCGGTGGCACCACCGCCGACGGGCTGATCACGCTCGAGCACGCCGAATGCCAGGCCGCCTGCACCGAAGCGCCGAACATGCAGGTCAACTACCGGCACTGCCATCGCATGACCACCGAGTCGTTCGACCAGCTCGTCGACGACCTGCGCGCCGGACGCCTCGACGGCGACATTCCGCCGCACGGCACGCTCGCTCGCGTCCGCCAGACCATCCCCGCCGAGAAGGCCGCCGGTGTCGCATCGCCCGACGCCCCGGTCGTCCCAGCCTGGATGCCGGAGGCAGCCCAATGACCACGTATCCGTGGGCCGCCGGGTTCATCGACGACGGCGACCGTCCCCAGATCGTCACGTCGCGCTTCCAGTACGACGACTCGTACACGCTCGAGCGCTACCACGCCACGGGCGGCTACGACGGCCTGAAGGCCGCACTGGCCCGCACCCCGGGCGAGGTGCACGAAGAGGTCAAGACCGCGACGGTCCTCGGCCGCGGCGGCGCCGGCTTCCCCGCCGGCACCAAGTGGGGCCTCATGCCGGCCGGCAAGTACCCGCGCTACCTCGTCGTCAACGGCGACGAGTCCGAGCCGGGCACCTACAAGGACCGCCTCCTCATGGAGCGCGATCCGCACCAGCTCATCGAGGGCTGCCTCATCGCCGCCTACGCCGCCGGTCTGTCGCAGGTGTTCCTGTACATCCGCGGCGAGATGCCGCTGGCCCACGAACGCGTCGCCAACGCGCTGAACGATGCGTATGCGGCCGGCTACATCGGCAAGCACATCCTCGGGACGAAGTTCAGCGTCGACATCGTCCTGCACTGGGGTGCGGGCGCCTATGTCGTCGGCGAAGAGACTGCGCTCATCGAGAGCCTCGAGGGCAAGCGCGGCGAGCCGCGCCTGAAGCCCCCGTTCTTCCCTGCGGCCATCGGCCTGTACGGCCAGCCGACCATCGTCAACAACGTCGAGACGCTGTCGAACCTGCCGTGGCTCGCCGTCAACGGCGCCACCGCGTACACCGCCATCGGCACGGCCACGTCGCCCGGCACGCGCATGGTCGCGGTCAGCGGCCACGTCAATCGCCCCGGCGTCTACGAGATCGTCAACGGCACCACGACGTTCCGCGACCTGCTGTACGGCGACGAGTTCTGCCAGGGCATCCGCAACGGCAACGAGCTGAAGGCGTTCGTGCCCGGTGGTGGCTCGGCGCCGTGGTTCACCCCCGAACAGCTCGACCTGCCGTTCGAGGGTCGTCTCGTCGGTGCGGCGGGATCGATGCTCGGTTCGGGCGCCATCATGGTGATGGACAGCACCACCGACATCCCCAAGGCTGCGCTCACGCTGACGCACTTCTACGCCGCCGAGAGCTGCGGGCAGTGCACGCCGTGCCGTGAAGGTGGCACCTGGCTCGAGCGTGTCCTGCAGCGTGTGGTCGACGGTCGCGGCACCCGTGCCGACCTCGACCAGATGTTCGAGATCGGCGAGTCCATCTGTCCCGGCAACTTCCCGCACGCGTCCAGCGAGGCGCTCGGGCTGCAGGCGACGCCGTTCCCCTACAAGATGACCACCATCTGTTTCGTCGGTCCGTCGGCCTACGCGCCGGTGCACTCCGCACTCACGCTGTTCCGCAGCGAGTTCGAGGCCAAGATCGTCGAACGCAAGCACATCCCCGTCACGGTGGGAGCCCCCGATGACCACCACTGAACCGAACGTCCCCGAGGCAGGCGTCGACGTCGACGCCCCGCCGCCCGACCCCAACGCGGTGCAGGTCACCATCAACGGTGTCCCGCACACGGCGCGCAAGGGCCAACTGATCATCGAGGCCGCGGCCGACGCCGGCGAGTACATCCCGCGCTTCTGCTACCACGAGCGGATGACGCCCGTCGGTAAGTGCCGCATGTGCCTCGTCGAGGCCGACTCGGGTCGCGGCCCCGCCGTCACCGTGTCGTGCATGGTCCCGGTCATGCCCGACATGAAGATCGAGACCGAGTCGCCGACGGCGAAGCGCATGCAGGAGGGCATCCTCGAACTGCTGCTCGCCAACCATCCGCTCGACTGCCCGGTGTGCGACAAGGGTGGCGAGTGCCCACTGCAGGACCAGGCGTTCAGCCACGGTCCCGGCGAGAGCCGGTACGTGGAGGAGAAGCGGCACTACGAGAAGCCCATCGCGATCAGCGACCTGGTGTTCCTCGACCGCGAGCGCTGCATCCTGTGCGACCGCTGCACCCGCTTCGCCGACGAAGTGGCGGGCGACCCGCTCATCCACTTCAACAGCCGCGGCAACAACACCCACATCACCACGTTCCCCGACGCGCCGTTCGCCAGCTACTTCAGCGGCAACACCGTGCAGATCTGCCCGGTCGGCGCGCTCACCGCGAAGCCGTACCGCTTCAAGGCCCGCCCGTGGGACCTGTCGCAGCAGGAGAGCACGTGCACCACGTGCGCCGTCGGGTGCCGCACTCTCGTGCAGAGCAGCCGTGACGAACTGCTGCGCCACCTCGGTGTCGACAGCGACCCGGTGAACCACGGTTGGCTGTGCGACCGCGGTCGCTTCAACTTCGAGCACGTCAAGAGCGACGATCGTGTGCTGCAGCCGCTGGTGCGCCGCGACGACTCGCTGCAGCCCGTCAGCTGGAACGCCGCGCTCGCCGAGGCCGCGGCGCTCATCACCGAAGCCATCGCCGCCGGCGGCGCGTCCAGCGTCGCCGTCATCGGCGGTGCCCGGGGCACGAACGAGGACGCCTTCGCCTGGGCGCGACTCGCCCACGAGGTCATCGGCACGCCGAACACGTACGCGCAGATGGGCGACGGTCTTCCCGTCGGCCTGTTGGGCGTCGAGCAGGCCACCATCGATCAGGCGGCCAACGCCACCACGATCGTCCTCCTCGGGCCCGACCTGAAGGAAGAGCTGCCGGTGCTGTACCTGCGCCTGCGCGACGCAGCCGCCAAGCGACGCAGCCGCATCATCGAGTTCGCTCCCCGCCAGTCGGGGCTCACCTCCTACGCGTGGAAGCACGTCGCCTACGAGCCGGGCACCCAGGCCACCGCGGTGCAGCAGACACTCGCCGACGCCGACGTCGCCGCCCAGCTGGCCAAGGGCGACGTGGTCGTCGTGCTCGGCCGCGCCAACCTCGCCGAGTCGTCGGCCCCGACGCTCGCCGCGTTCCAGGCGCTGCGCGATGCGGTGCCGTCGGTGAAGGTGCTCAACGCGTTCCGCCGCGGCAACGTCGTCGGTGCACTGCGCGTCGGCTTGCGCCCGGGCGACGGCGGCCTCGACACTCGCGGCATCCTTCAGGCCGCTGCCGACGGCAAGATCGAATGCCTCGTACTGCTCGGTGCCGACCCCATCGCCGACTTCCCCGACACCGCCCTCGCACGCCGTGCGCTCACCCGGGTCAGCCGCATCGTCGCGGTCGACGCGTTCCTCAACTCGTCGTCCGAGCAGGCGAACGTCGTGCTCGCGGCGAGCCTGTTCGGCGAGAAGGACGGCACCACCACCAACCTCGAAGGCCGCGTGTCGCGCGTCGCTCGAGCGGTCACGCCTGCCGGTGGCAGCCGTGCCGACTGGATGATCGCCGCCGAACTCGCCCTCGAACTGGGTGGCGACCTCGGCGTGGGTACGGCCGACGAACTGACCGCGGCGATCGCCGCAGCAGTGCCCGGCTTCGGCGCAGCCGCGGGTGACGCCCTCGACGGCGACGGCGTGTTGGCGGGTGCGCCCACCGACCTGCCCGCGGTCGATGTCCCCGCCGTGACGGTGCCCGACCGCAACGCGTACGACTTCCGCCTGGTGGTCAGCCGCGAGCTGTACGACCAGGCCATCGGCACGGTGTACTCGCCGTCGCTGGCGCAACTGGCCGAGACCGCATCGGTCCACCTCCACCCGCTCGACCTCGAGCGGGTCGGCACGGCCGACGGGCGCGACGTGAAGGTCATCGGTGGTCGCACCAGCCTCATCTTCCGTGCGATCGCCGACACGTCCGTGCTGCGTGGCACGGCGTGGGTGCCGTTCAATCAGCCCGGCCCGAACGTCGGCGAGCTCATCGACTGCTTCGCCCCGGTCAACGACGTGCGAATCGAGACCATCTGATGCTCGCGCTCGACTCCCTCCTCGACAACATCAAGCTCTGGAGCACCGAGTTCCTGATCGTCATCATCAAGGTGCTCGTCGTCTTCGTCGTCGGCCTCGTCGGCACGATGCTGATGGTCTGGTTCGAGCGCAAGGTCGTCTCGTACATGCAGAACCGCATCGGCCCGAACAAGGCCGGTCCGAAGGGTCTGCTGCAGACGCTCGCCGACGGCATCAAGCTGTTCTTCAAGGAAGACCTCATCCCCGATCGCAGCGATCGGTTCGTGTTCAAGCTCGCGCCGTACCTCGCGTTCGTGCCGGCCTTCCTGGTCTGGAGCGTCATCCCGTTGGGCGGCGACTTCAGCGGTGGCAAGGACGGCAGCGTGACCATCCTCGGTCACTCCACCAAGCTGCAACTGGCCGACCCGCCCATCGGCGTGCTGCTGCTGCTGGCCCTCAGCAGCATCGCCGTCTACGGCATCATGCTCGCCGGCTGGAGTTCGGGCTCGAAGTACCCGCTGCTCGGCTCGGTGCGCGCCTCGGCGCAGATGGTCAGCTACGAGGCCGCCCTCGGCCTGAGCCTCGCCACGGTCATCCTCATCGCCGGCACCCTGAGCACCAACGGCATCGTCACCGCACAGAGCAGCTTCACCAAGTGGCACGTCGTGGCCACGGGCATCGTCCCGTTCGTCGTGTTCCTCATCGCCGCGACGGCCGAGCTGAACCGTCCGCCCTTCGACCTCGTCGAGGCCGAGCAGGAGCTCGTCGGTGGCTTCAACACCGAGTACTCCAGCATCCGCTTCGCACTGTTCTTCCTCGCCGAGTTCATGAACACGATCACCATGAGCGGCGTCATCGTCACCCTGTTCTTCGCCGGGCCGCAGCCGCTGCCGATCGCCGGCAACGAGAACATCCTGTCGTTCCTCGGGCCGTTCTCCGGCACGGTCTGGTTCCTGCTCAAGGTGATGGTGTTCCTGTACGTGTACGTGTGGTTCCGGGCCACCCTGCCCCGCCTGCGCTACGACCAGCTGATGAACCTCGGCTGGAAGCTGATGATCCCGCTGGCACTGGCGTGGTTCATGCTCCTCGCCGCCTTCCGCATCGGCCGCGACAGCGACTGGAACCTCGCCCTCGTCGGTGTGGTGTCGCTGGTCGTCATCGGCCTGTCGGCGTGGCTGCTGTCGTACGCATCGAAGGTCAGTGCCCGCAACCGTGAACGAGAGGGGGCGATGTTCTGATGGGGTACCTCGACGGATTCCTCGTCACGATCAAGCAGCACCGCATCTTCGGTGGCCAGCGCGTCACCACCCCGTACTCGGGTGGTCGCATCGCCAAGAAGGGCAAGAGCGTCGAAGGCCGGGACGAGAAGATCCCCAAGCCCGAGCGCCTGCACGGTCGTCACGTCCTCAACCGCTACGAGGACGGCATGGAGAAGTGCATCGGCTGCGAGCTCTGCGCCGGTGTCTGCCCCGCCAAGTGCATCTACGTCCGCGGCGCCGACAACGACCCGCAGGACCCCACCTCGCCCGGCGAGCGCTTCGGCTTCGTCTACGAGATCAACTACCTGCGCTGCATCCACTGCGACATGTGCGTGGAGGCCTGCCCCACCGAGGCCATCACCGAGAGCAAGCTGTTCGAGTTCAGCTTCACCAGCCGTCAGGACGCCGTCTACACGAAGGCCGAGTTGCTGGTCGGCGACGACGGCAAGCCCAAGCAGCTGCCGTGGGAGGACTGGCGCGAGGGTGAAGACCTGAACACGAGCGGTTGGATGCGCGCCACCGCGGCCAACGGCGACGCCGACTTCGTCGGCGAGGTCGGCTGGAGCGGCGAGCTCGGCTATGGCGTGCGCGCCCCCGAGGCCAAGCAGGACGCGGCCGACGTCGCCATCGGCGTGAAGGGCAAGACCGTGAAGTCGGTGCCCCGATGATGGAACTCTTCGTCTTCGTCGTGGCCGGGCTGATGGTGCTCGGTGGCGCGGTCGGCGTCATCGTCGCCAAGCACCCGGTGCACGCCGCCCTCAGCCTCATCCTCACGCTGTTCGGCGTGGCGGTGAACTTCGTCGCCCTGTCGGCCAACTTCCTCGCGGCCGTGCAGGTCATCGTCTACGCCGGCGCCATCGTCGTGCTCTTCCTGTTCGTCATCATGCTGCTCGGTGTCGACAACGCCGAGAACCTCAGCATCGAGCCGTTCAGGGTGCAGCGGCCCGTCGCCGCCGGCATCGGCGTGGGTGTGTTCGCACTCGTCGTCACCGCGGTCATCGTGTCCCGCGACGCCACGTCGGCGGTGCAGGGCACCGGCATCGAGGTCCTCGGCGCCGACGGCGGCCCCGACCACGACGGCAACATCCGCGCCCTCGCCCGCGACCTGTTCAGCGACCACGTGTTGGCGTTCGAGCTCACGTCCGTGCTGCTGGTGATCGCCGTCGTCGGCACCGTGCTGCTGGCCCGCAAGCCGCGCAAGGGCGACTTCCAGGAAGGTGGCAACTGATGCTCGCCACCGTCGTGAAGACCGAGTGGTACCTCGTCCTCGCCGCGCTGCTGTTCTCCATCGGCGTCGTCGGCGTGATGGTGCGCCGCAACCCGCTGGTGCTGTTCATGTGCGTCGAGCTGATGCTGAACGCGGTGAACCTCACCTTCGTCGCCCTGGCCAAGCGGAACAACGACATCGGCGGACAGACCACGGTCTTCTTCGTCATGGTCGTCGCCGCGGCCGAGGTCGTCGTCGGCCTGGGCATCATCGTGGCCATCCTGCGTCGCCGCCCGAACGCGACCACCGACGATCTCGCCGAGTTGAAGGGTTGATGTGATGCTCGACCTCGTCTGGTTGATCCCTGCCCTGCCACTCGCCGGGTTCCTGGTCATCCTCCTGTTCGGCCGCAAGCTGGGCGACCCGGTCGCGGGCTACTTCGCCACGGCGATGGTCGCCCTGTCGTTCGTCGTCACCGCCGGTGTGTTCGCCGATCTGATGTCGCTCGACGCCGAGGCCCGCAAGGAGCAGGTGCAGACCCTGTTCTCGTGGGTCACCGTCGGCAGCCTGCACATCGACCTCGCGTTCCTGGCCGATCCGCTGGCGATCACGATGTGCCTGTTCGTCACCGGCATCGGTGCGCTCATCCACCTCTACGCCGTCGGCTACATGCACGGCGACAGCCGGTTCAGCAAGTTCTTCCTGTACCTGAACCTGTTCGCGTTCAGCATGCTCATGCTGATCCTCGGCTCGAACATGCTCGTCACGTTCCTCGGCTGGGAGGGTGTGGGCACCTGCTCGTACTTCCTGATCAGCTTCTGGCACGAGAAGGACAGCGCGGCCACTGCCGGCAAGAAGGCGTTCGTCACCAACCGCGTCGGTGACTGGGGCTTCATGATGGCGATGTTCTTCGCCTTCTGGGCCGTCGGTTCGCTGGACTACCTGCACATCAACGAAGCCGCCGGTTCGCTGACCACCACCACCGCCACCGCCATCGGGCTGTTCGCCTTCGTCGGTGCCTGTGGCAAGAGTGCGCAGCTGCCGTTGTACCTGTGGTTGCCCGACGCGATGGAAGGCCCCACCCCGGTGTCGGCCCTCATCCACGCGGCCACCATGGTCACCGCCGGCGTCTACCTGATGTGCCGGTTGAACCCGGTGCTCGGCGCGTCGGCGTCGTATGCGCCCACGGTCATCGCCATCGTCGGCGCAGCCACGGCGCTGTTCGCCGCCACCATCGCGGTGTCGCAGAACGACATCAAGAAGGTCCTCGCGTACTCCACCGTCAGCCAGCTCGGCTACATGTTCCTCGCGGTCGGTTCCGGTGCGTACACCGCGGCCATCTTCCACATGGTCACGCACGCGTTCTTCAAGGCGCTGCTCTTCCTGGGCAGTGGCTCGGTCATCCACGGCATGCACCACGAACAGGACATGCGCCGCATGGGTGCGTTGCGCAAGTTCATGCCGGTCACCTTCGCCACGTTCATCGTCGGCTGGTTGGCCATCGCCGGTGTGCCGCCGTTCTCGGGCTTCTGGAGCAAGGACGAGATCCTGCTCGCCGCGTACGACAAGAGCGTCGTGCTGTGGGGCGTCGGCCTCATCACGGCCTTGCTCACCGCGTTCTACATGACCCGTCAGGTGATCATGGTCTTCTACGGCGAGGCCCGCTGGCACGACGCCCACGAGGAGCACGGTGCTCACGGCGATTACGTCGCCCACGACGATCACGCACACGCCGGAGAGCCGCACGAGAGCCCGTGGATGATGATCGTCCCGCTGGTGGTCCTCGCCGTGCTGTCGTTCGCCGGTGGCTTCATCAACATGCCGTTCTCGCACGAGACCGAGCGCCTCACCAACTGGCTCGAGCCCGTGCTCGGCGTGCACGAGACCGACACGGCCAAGTTGCCGCTCGCACTCGTCGCCATCGCCTGCGGCCTGGTCGGCATCGGCATCGGGTTCGCCGTCTACTACTTCAAGAAGCTGAAGCCCGTCGAGCCGAAGATCCTGCTCGACGCGTGGGGCTACGACCGCGCCGTCTCGAAGTTCATGGGTGGCCCCGGCCGCAAGGTCTTCGAGGGCATTGCCTGGGCCGACGCGAACATCATCGACGGGGCCGTCACCGGCACCGGACGTGTGGTGCAGGCGTCGGCGGGTGAAGCCCGCAAGGTGCAGAGCGGCAACCTGCGCAACTACGCCGCTGCGGTGGGAGTCGGCGTCGTGCTGCTCCTCGCCTGGTTCGTCATCGTGCGAGGAATCCTGTGACCGACTTCCCGATCCTCACACTGCTGGTGCTGGTGCCGGCCATCGGCGCACTGCTGGTGGCCTTCATCTCCAACCGGCAGCCCGACCTGGTCAAGATCACGGCGCTGTTGACGTCGGTGCTCACCGGCGGTCTCGCACTGTGGACGCTGTTCGCGTTCGACAAGGGCGACGCCGGGTTCCAGTTCGTCAGCGAGCACTCCTGGATCTCGTCGTGGGGCATCTCGTGGCACCTCGGTGTCGACGGCATCTCCATCTTCCTCGTCGTGCTCACCGGCATCCTGTTCCCGTTGGTCATCGCCGGCATCGATCCGCACCACGACCACAAGCGGTACCTGGCCTGGATGCTGCTGCTCGAGGCCGGGGTGATGGGCAGCTTCATCAGCCTCGACCTGTTCCTGTTCTTCGTCTTCTTCGAGATCGTGCTCGTCCCGATGTACTTCCTCATCGGCGGCTGGGGCTACGACGACCGCATCTACGCGGCGACGAAGTTCTTCCTGTTCACGATGGTCGGCTCGGCGTTCATGCTCGTCGGCATCATCGCCACCGCCGTCATCGCCAAGGCCGACGCCGGGCAGGTCACGTTCGACCTCGTCAAGATCGCCGAGAACGGCTCGTTCGCCGCGGGCACCGGCCGGTGGTTGTTCTTCGCCTTCGCCATCGCCTTCGCCGTGAAGGTGCCGCTGTTCCCGCTGCACACCTGGCTGCCCGACGCGCACACGCAGGCGCCCACCGGCGGCTCGGTCATCCTCGCCGGCGTCCTGCTGAAGCTGGGCACCTACGGCCTGCTGCGCTTCGGCGTGTACCTGTTCCCCGAAGCCGCGGTGTGGGCCCGTCCCGTGTTCCTCACGCTGGCCACCATCGGCATCCTGTGGGGTGCGATCGCGGCCACCATGCAGACCGACCTGAAGCGGCTGGTCGCCTACTCGTCGGTCGCCCACCTCGGCTTCATCGTGTTGGGCACGTTCGCCCTCACGACGCAGGCCATCACCGGTGGCGTCATGCAGAACATCAACCACGGCATCAGCACCGGCGCACTCTTCATCCTCGTCGGCATGATCTACGAGCGTCGGCACACTCGCGAGATCGCCGAGCTGAAGGGCCTGCAGAAGGTCGCCCCGGTGTTCGCGGCGGCGTTCATGATCGTCATGCTGTCCAGCATCGGCGTGCCCGGGCTGAACGGCTTCGTCGGCGAGTTCCTCGTGCTCATCGGCTCGTTCGCCACGGCCCGCTGGTGGGTCACCGTCGCTGCCGTCGGTGTCATCCTCGCGGCGCTGTACCTGCTGTGGGCCTACCAGCGCGTCTTCCACGGCGAGCCCGACGAGGACAACAAGTCCTTCGCCGAGCTGAAGTGGAAGGAGGGCATGCTGCTGCTGCCCTTCATCGCCATCATCGTGTTCTCCGGTGTGTTCCCGAAGCCGATGCTCGAGCGCATCGAGCCGTCGGTCGACAAGTTGCTCGAGCACGTGCAGGAGCACTCCTCGTGGCAGGCGCCGGTTGCTGCTGAAGAGGGAGAAGGCTGATGGGCGTGCTCGCTGCCGACACGCTGCAGGGTCCGGAGATCGACTGGTTCGCGCTGAGCCCGCTGCTCGTGCTGCTGGGCGGCACGATGGTGCTGCTCGTCGTCGGCGCGCTGACGCCCGTGTGGCCGAAGCGCCTGTACGCCACGTTCACCGCCGCCGTCGGCCTCGCCTCGCTGGCGTTGTGCTTCCCGCTGTGGCACCGCATCGACACCGACGGGCCGTCGTTGTTGGTCGGCAACGCTGCGCACTTCGACAAGATGACCGTCTGGGTGATCGCCACGATCAGCCTCGCCGTCGTGCTGGCGTCGTTCGTCACCGACGACTACCTGCGTCGTGAGGACATCGACGGCCCGGAGATCTACTCGCTGTACATGATGGCCGCCATCGGTGGCATCGTCATGGGTGCGGCGAACGACCTCATCGTGCTGTTCCTCGGTCTCGAGATCCTGTCCATCGCCCTGTACGTGCTGGCCGCCAGCCACCGCAAGCGGGTGCAGAGCCAGGAAGCCGGCCTCAAGTACTTCGTGCTCGGCAGCTTCTCGTCGGCGATCTTCCTGTACGGCGCAGCGCTCATCTACGGCGGCACCGGCAGCACCAACTTCAGCAAGATCCTCAGCGCCCTCGCCGACACCGTGCCGGCGCAGAAGGGCGACGACGCGATGCTGCTCGCCGGCGTGGCGCTGTTGCTGGTCGGCCTGTCGTTCAAGGTCGCCGCCGTGCCGTTCCACTTCTGGGCGCCCGACGTGTACGAGGGCTCGCCCACCCCGGTGAGCGCGTTCATGGCGTCGGCGGCCAAGGCGGCCGCGTTCGCGGCGATGCTGCGCGTGCTGCTCGAGGCGTTGCCGAACTTCGCCGAGGACTACCGCCCGGTCATCTGGGTGCTCGCGGTGGTCACCGTCATCGGCGGTTCGCTGATGGCCGTCGTCCAGACGAACGTGAAGCGCATGCTCGCGTTCTCGAGCATCAGCCACGCGGGTTTCATGCTCGTCGGTGTCGAAGCCGCGTCGCACACGGCCGGCGGGCCTGCCAACGACGGCCGCTCGTCGGTGCTGCTGTACACGATGATCTACGCCGTACTCGCGCTCGGCACGTGGGGTGTCGTCACGGCGGTCAGCCGCACCGGCGACCACGCCACCGACCTCGGCGCGTTCCGCGGCCTCGGCCGCAGTCGCCCGGTGCTGGCGTTCGGCATGACGATCATGCTGCTCGCCCAGGCCGGCGTGCCGCTGACCAGCGGCTTCGTGGCCAAGTTCGGCGTCATCCGTGCCGCCGTCGACGCGAAGAGCTACAGCGTGGCCGTCATCGCCATGGTGGCCGCGGTCATCGCCGCCTACCTGTACCTGCGGATCATGGTCTCGATGTGGATCACCGAGCCCGAGGCCGGCGACGACGAGCGCGAGCCCGTGCGCCTGCCGCTGTACCTCACCATCGGCATCTCCTTCGCCGTGCTGGCCACCCTGGTCGTGGGTTTCTTCCCCGACTGGCTCGTCAGCCTCGCCCCCTGACCCCACCCACCCCGACCTCCGGCGTGACAGCCGGGTCGGGCGCGAAACATCCCAACTTTGGGTCACTTCGCGCCCACGTGCGCGGAACATCCCAGAAATGGGACATTTCGCGCCCGTGGGTCGCGGATCTCACCGCGCCGTCGAACGGAGATCGATGATGGCGCGGACGTCGGCCACGGCCTCGCGCAGGCCGCGCTCCACGTCGAGGCTGGAGATGCGCGACACCGCCCAGCCCTCGATGGTCGCCTTCCGGTCGCGTCGGGTGTCGCGCTGCGACTCGAGCGCGCCGGAGTGCCAGGCCGGGTGGTCGACCTCGAGCCCGACCTTCCAGTCCGGCCAGCCGAAGTCGAGATGGATGACCGAGTCGTCGGCCAGGCGAACAGGGCACTGCGGCACTGGCGTTGGCAGCCCTTGACGCTCGATTTCCATCAACACCTTCACCTCCAACCCGGACTGCAATGCGCGCTGCCACTTCGGCTTGGAGTCCACCACGGCGCGCATCGTGCGTGAGCCGGGCCGATTCGGGTGATACAGCCTCGTCACCGTGTCGACGATGGTGTCGAGAGTGCACAGTCCGTCGTGCAGGATCTGCTCCAGCACCGATCGCGACGCGTCGAAGCCCAACATGTCGGCAGAGTCGAACAGCGACCGGGGTGGGCTCGTGAGCCGGATGCCGTCGGGACGCTCGACGACGTCCACCGGGTCGATTCGCCGGCAGCGATGCACCACGATTCCCGGTAGTTCGGGTGACGAGCCGTGCGCGAGGAGGACGTGCAGGCCTCGGTCCCGGATCCCGCGGAAGTTCCACATGCGGTCCGCGGTGGTGAAGCCGATGTGGACGCTGTCGTTGCGAGCGCACGCCGCAGCGAGGGTCTGCTCGAACGTGATGGGCCACTGCGCGCTGCGGAACACTCCGGGCATCACACGCACGAGACGGCGCTGCTCGGCGAGCCGATGCATGGTGCTCGTCGACATGCCGAGCCGTTCGAGCGTCGATGCCGATGCGATGCCGTGATGGTCGGCGAACCAGTCGTCGACTGCTGTGTGCCATTTCGCCATGACTTCCTCCAGAGTGCGCAACTCGACGGGGGAAGTCGCCCGCAACATATCCGCTCGATCCGGCGTGACAACCTCGACGTCGAACGGGCGCGAAACGTCCCACATTCGGGACTTCTCCCGCCCGTGGGCGCGCAGTGACCCAGATCTGGGACCTTTCGCGCCCAACCGCGTTCGCGCCCGACCCGGAGGGCGCGGTGCTGGCGGGGGTCAGGTGTGGTGGAGGAGGGCGGCGAAGAGGCGTTGCTGTTCGCCGTCGGTGTCGGCGGAGTCCTCGGGGTGCCACTGGGTGGCGACGATCCACTCGGCCGAGTCGAGCTCGGCGGCGTGGACGATGCCGTCGTGGCTGTGGCCGGTGACCACCAAGCCGTCGGCCACCCGGTCGAGCGCCTGGTGATGCACGCAGTGGCACCGTTCGGCGGTGTCGGTGCCCATCGCCGCGGCGATCCGCGAGCCGGGCTCGAGCTGCACCTCGGTGTACTCCATCCAGTGGTCCTCGTTGCCGATGTGCTGCTGCAGCGTGCCACCCATGGCGACGTTCAGGACCTGCATGCCGCGGCAGATCGCCAGCGTCGGCACGTCGAGCTCGATCGCAGCCCGCACCACGGCGAGTTCCACCTCGTCGTGCTCGGCGACGATGCCGTACAGCTGCTCGGCCGCGGGCTCCTGCCCGTAGTGGCGGGGGTCGACGTCGCCGCCCCCGTGCAACACCACCGCATCGACTCGCCGCAACAGATCGGGCACATCGTCGACGAGCGACAGGATGGGCGGCAGCATCAACGGTGTGCCACCAGCGCGCGCCACCGCGTTGAAGTAGCGGCGACCGGCGGCGAACGGCTCGCCGCGTACACCCTTGGCCTCGGGCGACAGGCGGCCGACGATGAGGACGAGGGGGTTCACGGGCGCAGCCTACGCACCGTGCTCGGCGCGGGCCGCGGCGCGGCGGACGAGCTCGTCGTAGATGGCCTGCTGCTGCGGCTTGTGCGTCGCGGTGTCCTCGGGGTGCCACTGCGCGCCCACCACCCACGACGCCGTGGGCAGCTCGACGGCCTCCAGTTGCCCGTCGGGCGCCCAGCCGCACGCGACCAGCGGCTCGGCCAGGTCGCCGATGCCCTGATGGTGCACCGAGTGGCAGTGCTCGAGGTCGGTGGTGCCCGCGGCGAGCGCCAAACGGCTGCCGTCGGTGAGCTGCACCGAGTGCTCGCGCATCCAGTGGTCGCTGTTGCCGATGTCCTGCACCAGCGTGCCGCCGAGGGCGACATTGAGCACCTGCATGCCGCGGCACAGCGCGAGCATCGGCAGGTCGAGCTCGATGGCCGCCAGGCACACGGCGATGTCGAGGTCGTCGTGCGCCGGGACGATGCCGTACAGCGTGTCGTCGTCGGGTTCCTGCCCGTACCGCCGCGGGTCGACGTCGCCGCCACCGGGCAGCAACACGCCGTCGAAGTGTTGGAGCACGGACAGTGCGTTGCGCGCCAGCTCCTTGATCGGCGGGACCATCACGGGGACCCCACCGGCGCGGGCGACGGCGCGGCTGTACGGCTGGCTGCTGCTGAAGGCGTCGCGCTTGCCCTCGTCCGAGAACGTGAGCGTGCGGGCGCACAACGCGATCAGGGGAGGCGGTGTGCTCATCGCCCTTCATTCTGACCGACCGGTGGCCGCTACCCTCCACCCCGTGACCGACATGCTCATTCTGCGCAACCCGGCGACCGAAGAAGTCATCGCCGAACTCCCTCACGCGACGGTCGACGACGTCGACGCCGCGGTGGCCGCGGCGAAGGCCGCGTCGCCCGCGTGGAAGGCGATGGCCCCGGCCGATCGCACGCGCTTGCTGCGCCGTTTCGCCGACACCATCGGCGATCACATCGACGAGTTGGCGATGCTCGAGACCCAGAACATGGGCATGCCCATCGGCAGCGCGCGTTGGTGTGCCGGCGCGGTGTCCGACACGCTGCACTACTTCGCCGGCGCGGTCGAGAAGCACACCGGCTCGTCCATCCCCGTCGCCGGTGGCATCGACGTCACGTTCCACGAACCGCTCGGCGTCGTGGGCCTGATCACGCCGTGGAACTTCCCGATGCTGATGGCGTCGTGGAAGATCGGCCCCGCGCTCGCCGCCGGCAACACCGCGGTGCTGAAGCCGGCCGAGATCACTCCGCTCACGAGCATGCGCATCGGTGAACTCGCGCTCGAAGCGGGCATCCCCGAAGGCGTCCTCAACGTGGTCGTCGGCCCCGGCTCCACGGCGGGTTGGCGCCTGGTCGAGCATCCCGACGTCCGCAAGGTCGCGTTCACCGGCTCCACCGCGGTCGGCAAGCGGTTGATGAAGGGTTGCGCCGATCAGGTGAAGCGGCTCACGCTCGAGCTCGGCGGCAAGAGCGCGAACATCGTCTTCGCCGATGCCGATCTCGAGAAGGCCGCGGCGGCCGCACCCGGCGCCGTGTTCGACAACTCCGGCCAGGACTGCTGCGCCCGTAGCCGCGTCCTCGTGCAGCGCAGCGTGTACGACCGGTTCATGGAACTGTTCGTGGCCGCGGCGGCGGAGTTCACCGTGGGCGACCCGATGGCCGACGGTACGGCGATGGGTCCGCTGGTCACCGCCGACCACCTGGCTCGCGTCCGCGCCTACACCGACGGCCTGGAGACGGTGTACACCGGCTCGGTGCCCGACGGCCCGGGCTTCTGGCACCCGGTGATGATCGCGGCACCCGAGTACGACCACCCGATCTGTCACGAGGAGGTGTTCGGTCCGGTCGTCGTCGTCATCCCGTTCGACGACGAAGCCGATGCCATCCGCATCTGCAACGACAGCGACTACGGCCTGTCCGGCTCGGTGTGGACGCAGGACGGCGCCAAGGCCATCCGCGTCACCCGGGCCATGGAGGCCGGCACGCTGAGCGTGAACTCGAACTCGAGCGTGCGCTACAGCACGCCGTTCGGCGGCTTCAAGCAGAGCGGCCTCGGCCGCGAGCACAGCATGCACGTGCTCGACCACTACTCCGAGCTGAAGAACGTCTTCTTCGCCACCTGAGCACCGGTACCGTTACGCAGATGCGCGCCCTTCTCATCGCCAACGGTGCCGATGCCGACGCCGGGTTCATCGGCGACCGTTTCCGTGAACACGGCTACTCGTTCGACGAGTGCCTCCGCGAGTCGCCCGGCGACTGGCCCCAGCTCGACGGTCACGAACTGGTGCTCCTGCTCGGCAGCGAGTGGAGTGTCTACTGGCCCGACGTCGCCGACAAGGTGCAGGCAGAGGTCGCCGTGCTGCACGAGGCAGCGCGGCGAGGCGTGCCCGTGTTCGGCATCTGCTTCGGCAACCAGGTGATGGCCCACGCGTTCGGCGGCGACGCCCACAAGGCCGACATCGTCGAGATCGGGTGGCAGGACGTGCAGACCGACATCCCCGACGTCATCGCCGCCGGCCCGTGGATGGAGTGGCACTACGACGTCGTCACCGTGCCGCCGCATGCGCTCGAACTCGCCCGCACCGAGTCGGGCCCGCAGGCCTGGCAGCTGGGCCGCATGTTCAGCACGCAGTTCCATCCCGAGGTCCACGAGAGCATCGTCCGACGCTGGGCGACGGGCTTCGGTGAGCAGGAGTTGTTGCGCATCGGGAGCAGCCCCGACGAGTTGATCGAGGCAACGAAGCACAATGTCGCGAGCAGCCGCCCGAACGCCGAACGACTGGTCGACTGGTTCGTCGACACCATCGTTCCGAGCCAGTTCGTGGATGTGTTAGAACCGCGCTCGACGAACGCCACCCGAGGGGGCTTGGGGCGACGGCTCGTCGTCCCGCACACCGAGCCACAAGGGGGTCTCCATGGCTGACACCGTGGATGAAGACCGCGACCATCTGCACTCCATGGGCTACGCCCAAGAGCTGCATCGCGGCATGAGTACGTTCAGCAACTTCGCCATCAGCTTCTCGATCATCTCGATCCTGGCCGGTGGCATGACGAGCTTCTGGCTCGGTGCGACACTCGGCGGTCCGCGAGTCATCACGCTCGGTTGGATCATCGTCGGGTTCTTCGCACTCTCGTCGGCATGGCGATGGGCGAGATCTGCTCCGCGTACCCGACAGCTGGCGGCCTCTACTACTGGTCGGCGAAGCTCGCCAGCAAGAACCAGGCCGATGGGCGTGGTTCACCGGCTACTTCAACCTCATCGGTCAGATCGGCGTCATCGCCAGCGTCGACTACGCGCTCGCGATCTTCATCGGCTACTTCATTCGGATGTTCGACGACAGCTTCGCCCTCACCACGCGGGAACATCTTCCTCATCTATCTCGCTCGTGCTCGTCGTGCACGGCCTGCTGAACACGTTCAGCGTCGACTTGGTGAAGATCTTCGGCGACATCAGCGTGTGGTGGCACGTCGTCGGCGTGGTGATCATCGTCGGCTTCCTGTTCATCGCCCCGTCGAACAAGCGTGGCATCGGTGGTGCATTCGACGCAGCGCCTCCGGGCCTGACCGGTTGGACCGGCGGACTCTTCATCACCGTCTACCTGTTCGGCCTCGGACTTCTGCTCGCGCAGTACACCATCACCGGATTCGACGCCTCGGCGCACGTCAGTGAAGAGACGGTCGGCGCCCGCACGGAGGCCCCGAAGGCGATCGTCCGCTCGATCTACATCTCGGCGATCGCCGCGCTTGGTGCTGAACGTGGCGATGATCGCGGCGATGCCCAAGAAGGAGGACGTCGACGGTTACGTCGCCATCGCCTTCGGTAGCGGCGGCGACACGTTCCTGGTCAACGTGGCACCACGCCTCATCTCGCAGGCAGTCGGTTCCGGGGCGGCCAAGCTGCTCGTGCTTCATCGCCATCGTCGGCCAGTTCTTCTGCGGCCTCGCCTCGGTGACCGCGAACAGCCGGATGATCTACGCGTTCAGTCGAGACGGTGCGCTGCCGGGCTCGAACATCTGGCACAAGATCAACCCGAAGACCCGTACGCCAACGAACTCGGTGTGGCTGGGCGTCGCCCTTGCGGCGGTCGGTCGGGGCCGCTCTCGCTCTATCCAGAAGGGCGGCGTCTCGACGGCGTTCTTCGCGCTCACCGGCATCTGCGTGATCGGTCTCTACATCTCGTACGCCATCCCGATCTACCTCCGCCTCACGCAACCCCGACTTCCAGGTCGGTCCGTGGAACCTGAAGGGTCACCACAAGATCGTCGGTTGGATCTCGCTCATCTGGATCGCGCTTCATCTCCGTGTTGTTCTTCGCGCCGGTGTTCTGGCCGTTCTGGCCGATCTGGGGCGACGGCAACAACATTCTGGATGCGGATGGCAACCCGAGCGGTTTCTACAAGGTGAACAACTTCAACTTCACCGGGCCGCTCATGCTCCTCGCGGCGTGTTCGTGCTGGGCTACTGGCACTTCAGCGGTCGGAAGTGGTTCACCGGCCCGAAGGTGCAGGGCACGCAGGAGGAGCTTCGCGCCATCGAGCGCGAACTCGACGCCCTCGAGCACGGTGCGTGCCGTCGACTGAGCCGCCTGACCGGTCGCGCTCGGACCGCTTCGAATCGCCGAACGAGCCGACCCGGGAATCCGGGTCGGCTCGTCCGCGTTACCGTCCTGGTATGGAACTGCACCACGCTCTGAAGGCGGCCATCGACGCGGGCGTGCACGGTCACCTCGTCACCATCAACCCCGATGGCTCGCCGCAGGTCACCGTCATCTGGCTCGGCCGCGACGGCGACGACCTGTTGGTGGCCCACCTCGGCGCCGGCAAGAAGATGCGCAACCTCGACCGCGATCCGCGCTGCACGGTGTCGTTCGAGGTCGACGGCGTCAGCGGGCCCGGTCTGATGAACTACGCGGTGCTCCACGGCACGGCTCAGGTCACCGACGGTGGAGCGCCAGAGGTGCTGCAGGAGTTGGCGCCCCGCTTCCTGGGCGAGGGCGTGAAGTTCCCGCCGATGGACAACCCGCCGCCAGGGCGAATCGCCCGCATCACGGTCGACCGGGTCACCGGCATGGGCCCGTGGGTCGGCTGAGTCAGTCTGCGGGTCCGGCGGCGTCGCGCAGCCACTGCTCGAACTCCGGTGACTCGGCGAGCCGCTCGCAGTTGCCGAGCCGCTCGTCGGCGTAGGACACGAAGTCGGTGTCGAGCGTGCTGATGGCCTGCTGCACGACCGCCCACATGCCCTCGCGGAACTCGCTCATGATCTTCATCAACTGCAGCCGAGCCCAGCGCGAGGTCGACACCGAGCCGAAGTAGCGACGCAGCAAGTCCTCGTCGGCCGCGTGGTCGAATCCACAGTTGACACTGAGGTTGCCCAGGTCGAAGCAGCGGTCGTTCATGCCCGCGTACTCGTAGTCCAGCAACCAGGCACGGCCGTCGCGGTCGTCGAACAGCACGTTGGCAGGCAGCAGGTCGTTGTGGCAGGGCACCGGAGGTTGTGGCGCCGAACCGAACGCGGCCTCGATACGCAGGCTCTGGCGGTGCAGGCGGTCGAAGGCGGGGGGTGGCTGCACGCCGTACCTGGCCGCATCTCGTGCGTGCCACTCGACCACGCGGTGGATGGGGAACGCGCCGGCGAGCGGCCCGCTGCCGTGGAACCGGCGCAGGAGGTCGACGACGTCGTCGAGTCGTTCCATGAACGGTTCCGGCTCGAGATGGTGCCCGGGGATGAGCTCGGTGATCAGCGTGCCGATCTCGGGGAGCGTGCCGGCGATTGCCGGCCCGAGCCCCAGGTCCGCGGCCCGTTGGGCGGCCTCGGCCTCGTTGGCGCGGTCGATGCCGAGCAACTCGGTGCGTTCGCCGGGGAGGCGCACGACATACCGACGGCCCTCACATGTGGCGACGTAGTTCGTGTTGGTGATGCCGCCGTGCAGCGGCGCGAGTTCGACCGGGGTGCCCCGCCATGCGGGGACCCGGGCCACGAGTGCGATCACGGCCTCCGGAATCATGGACACGGTGTAGCACCTGGCAATCTGTCCCCATGACGGAGTGCGTGCTGGCCATCGATCTCGGCACCGGGGGACCGAAGGTCGCGCTCGTCGCCCGGTCCGGCGACACCCTGGCGTGGCGCAGTCGCCCCGTGCACACGACGTTCGTCGCCGGTGGCGGTGCCGAGCAGGACCCGGGCGAGATGTGGTCGGCCATCGTCACGGCCACCCGCGAGGTGCTCGCCGCGGTGCATCCCACTCCGCCGATCGTCGCGGTCGCCGTGACCAGTCAGTACATGAGCATCGTGCCGGTCCGGTCCGACGGCACGCCCACCGGACCGTGCATCCTGTGGATGGACACCCGCGGGGGACAGCACAGCCGCTCGCTGCTGAACGACGAGTCGTTCATGCTCTTCATCGAGCGGCACGGCCTGATGCCCCTGCCCAGCGGCGCCGACAACGTCGCCCACAGCCATGTGCTGCAGACCGTGCACCCCGAGGCGTACGCCGATGCGGATGCGCTGGTCGAGGCGATGGACTACATCACCGGCCGGCTCACCGGCCGGGTGACCTCCACGCAGTCCACCGCATTCGGGCAGATGGTGTGCGACAACCGGCGCTGGGGTTCCGTCGAGCGCGACCCGGAGCTGCTCGCGGCCACGCAACTCGACCCGGCGAAGCTCGCACCACTCGTGCCGATGGACCAGATCGTCGGCGACGTACGCGCCGCGGTGGCGGCGGAGTTGGGCATTCCCGCCGGCACGCCCGTCGTGCCCGGCACCATCGACTCCATCACGTCCGCTGTCGGCACGGGCGCGCTCGAGCCGACGTCGGGCGCCGTGATCATCGGCACCACCTCGGTGATGGTCACCCACCTGCCCGAGCACCGTGGCGACATCACCGCGGGCATCCTCAGCGTGCCCAGCCCGGTGCCGCACATGTACTACGCGATGGCCGAGAACGGCCTCGGCGGCAAGGCGTTCGAATGGGCGCAGCGCCTCTTCGGCTACGACAGCCCCGACACCGCACTGGGCGATGCCGCCACGGTCGCGTGCGGCAGCGACGGTGCGCTGTTCCTGCCGTGGCTGCTCGGCTCGATCGCGCCGAACCCGAACGACGACGTCCGCGCCGCGTACGTCGGCCTCGGACTGCAGCACGAGCGCCGTCACGCCATCCGTGCCACGCTCGAGGGCCTCGCGCTGAACCTCGCGTGGCTGTTGCCGCCGCTCGAGGCGTTCGTCGGCAACCGGTTCCCGTTCCTCCGCTTCGGCGGGGGAGGAGCCCTCAGCCCGCTGTGGGGCCAGATCCTCGCCGATGCCACGAACGTTCCCGTCCACCGTCTCGCCGAGCCGCGAGCCACCAACGCGCGCGGCGCTGCGTTCCTCGCGTTCGCGCAGCTCGGGCTGTTGGACCTCGCCGAGGTGCCGTCGTTGTTGCAGGTGCAACAGGAGCACGAACCGAACCCCGACCATCGCGCGACGATGGACCGCGCCCTGGCGCGACTCGTCGCGCTCCACCCCGCCCACTCGTTGCACTGAAGGACGTCCCGATGAGCCTGTACCCGTACGCCGATCGATTCCCCGTGGTCCGCGAGTTCCCCCAGCGTGGCCGCTCCCGCGACGAGCTGCTGGCCGAGATCGAGGCCATGTCCGAGGTCGAGGACTCGCCGTACCACGAGGGCAAGATCAGCGGCTCCATCTACTCGGGTGACGAAGCGCACTACGCGTTCTTGAACGAGGTGTTCGGCCACTACAGCCACGCCAACGTCATCCAGCGCGACATGTACCCCAGCGCGACGCGGTTCGAGGGCGAGATCATCGCCATGACGGCCGACCTGATGCACGGCGACGCGGTGCCCGGCGGCACGGTGTGCGGCGTCCTCACCAGTGGCGGCACCGAGAGCCTGATGAACCCGCTCCTCGTGTACCGCGAGTGGGGCCGCGAGCGTGGCATCACCCAGCCGAACCTGGTGATGCCCGTCACCGCCCACCCGGCGCTGTTGAAGGGGTGCCACTACTTCGGCATCGAGATCCGCTACGCCGCGGTCACCGACCAGTACGTCGCCGACATGGACTCGGTGCGTTCGCTCGTCGACGAGAACACGGTCGCGCTGGCGGGCTCGGCCGGCAGCTATCCGCACGGCCTGATCGACCCCATCGAGCAGTTGTCGGACCTGGCGCTGGAACGGGGCATCAACCTGCACGTCGACGGATGCCTCGGTGGGTTCATCCTCGGATGGGGTCAGGACCTCGGCTACGACGTGCCCGTCTTCGACTTCCGCCTGCCCGGTGTCACCTCCATCAGCGCCGACACGCACAAGTACGGCTTCGGCCTGAAGGGCTCGAGCGTGCTGCTGTACCGCACGCCCGAGCTGCGTCGCCGCCAGTACTTCATCGTCCCCGACTGGCCGGGCGGCGCGTACACGTCGCCGGGCATGAGCGGCTCGCGGTCCGGTGGCATCATCGCCGCCGCATGGGCGGCGATGGTGTCGTTGGGGCGCGAGGGCTACCTGGCGATCGCCGGCGACATCTTCCGCACGGCCGCCGCGATCCGCGACGTGGTGGCGTCGTTCCCCGAACTGCGCGTCCTCGGCGATCCGTTCTTCAACGTGGCGTTCACCACCACCGACGAGAGCGGCCTCGACATCTTCCTGGTCAACGACTTCCTCGCCACCCGCCGGTGGCGGCTCAACGGCCTGCAGAAGCCGTTGGCGGTGCACTTCTGCGTCACCCGGCCCAACACACAGCCCGGTGTCGTCGACACGTTCCGGGCAGATCTGGCCGAGGCGGTGGAGTACGCGAAGGCCAATCGTGGCGCCGTGGCGCGCTCGGGGGCGCTCTACGCCGGTGGGCGGACGACCGAGCAGCTGGAATCCGGCGTGGCCTGGTGGCTCGACGCCACCCAGGCGCTGCCGCCTTCCTGAACGCACCATTTGTGATGCCGTTCACACGGCGTAGTAGCGTCGAATGCGATGTCCGAATTCCTGCGTGACTACCTCACCGTGGTCTGGTTCGCCGCCATTGCTCTGGTGCTTGCGAGCCTCCTCCTCGGTATCTCGGCGCTGCTGCGTCCGAACAAGCCTTCCGCCGACAAATCGCTCGCGTACGAGAGTGGTGTGAACCCGGTCGGCGACGGTTGGTCGCAGAGTCAGGTGCGCTACTACATCTTCGCCCTGCTCTTCGTGGTGTTCGACGTGGAGGCGGTCTTCATGTTCCCCTGGGCAACCCAACTCGAACGGTACGCCGGCTTCGGCCTCGTCGAGATGGGCATCTTCGTCTTCGTCCTGCTCCTTGGCCTCGTGTACGCGTGGCGCAAGGGCGTTCTGCGCTGGGTGTAACCACATGGGTCTCGTCGACAAAGGGCGTCTGCCCAAACCACTCACGTCCCTGTTCAACCTGGGCCGTTCCTACAGCCTCTGGGTGTACCAGTGGGGCCTGGCCTGCTGCGCCATCGAGATGGGTGCGGCGTTCGCGTCGCCCCGCTACGACGTGATGCGTCTCGGCGTCATCCCGCTGCCCGCCAGCCCCCGCCAGGCCGACCTGGTGGTCATCTCCGGCACCGTCACCGACAAGATGGCCCCGGCCATCCGCCGTCTGTACGAGCAGATGCCCGAACCGAAGTACGTCATCAGCATGGGCTCGTGCGCCAACTGCGGCGGTCCGTACTGGGACAGCTACTCGGTCACCAAGGGCGTCGACCAGATCATCCCGGTCGACATCTACGTACCGGGCTGCCCGCCGCGTCCCGAGGCCCTGCTCGAAGGTGTCGTCCTGCTGCAGCAGCGCATCAAGAACGAGGACATGGGCGCTCGCTGGCGTGGCGAGGGCACCGTGCCGCTCGTCCGTGAGCCCATCGTGGTGGGTGGTGGTCCCATTGAGTGACGACACCGCGACCCCCGAGATGGCCGCCCTCCCGGGCGACGCACTGCGCGAAGGCGTCGTGCAGGCGCTGCGCGACGCGCTCGGCGACGCCCTGCTCGACAGCCTCGTCAAGCCGAACGACGACGTCTGGGTGCGGGTCCGCACCGACGCCTGGGTGCAGGCCGGCCAGGTGCTGCGCGACACCGTCGGTTGCGACTACTTCTGCTTCCTCTCCGGCATCGACTGGCTGCCCAGCCCGTTCGGTCGCGGCGAGGACGATCCCACCCAGCCGGCACCCGAGCGTTCCACCGAGATCGTGCCCGGGTACACCGGCGGCGACACCCGCATGCAGGTGTTCGCCCGTGTCACGAACCTCGCCAAGCACTTCGGTGTCACCATCAAGGCCGACGTGCCCGACGACGCTCCGGCGATCGATTCGTGGGTCACCGTCTACGCCGGTGCGAACTGGCACGAGCGCGAGTGCCACGAGATGTTCGGCATCGGCTTCAACGGCCACCCCGACCTGCGCAACATGTACCTGCCCACCGACTTCGAGGGGCATCCGCTGCGCAAGGACTTCCCGCTGCTGGCCCGTCTGGTGAAGCCGTGGCCCGGTATCGCCGACGTCGAGCCGCTCCCCGGTGACGATTCAGAAGAGGGCGAAGCATGAGCCCGACCATCGAGACGGAGATCGAAGCGTGACCGACATCGCCGATCGTCAGAAGCTCAGCTACATCGCAGCCCAGGCCGCCGATGCGCGCCTCAACGTCGAGCTCGAGACCGAGGGCATGACCCTCAACATCGGGCCGCAGCACCCGGCCACGCACGGCACGCTGCGCATCATCGTCCGCCTCGACGGTGAGCAGGTCGTGTGGGCCGAGCCCAGCGCCGGCTACATGCACCGTGGTTACGAGAAGCTCACCGAGGTGCGCACGTTCCCGCAGGTCACGGCGCTCGTCAACCGCATCGACTGGCTGGGCAGCTTCGCCAACGAGGTGCCGTTCATCCTCGCCGCCGAGAAGCTGATGGACATCGAGGCGCCGCCGCGCGCCCAGTACATCCGCACCATCCTTTTCGAGCTCAGCCGCATCGCCAACGTCGGCCTGTTCCTCGGCGACCTCGGCGTGCAGCTCGGTGCCGTCACCCCGGTGTTCATGGCGTTCCGCGACCGCGAGCACGTGCTGAACCTCATCGAGGGTGCCACCGGTGGTCGCTTCCACCCGAACTTCGACCGCATCGGCGGGCTCAAGGACGACCTGCCCGCGGGCTGGATCGCCGAGACCAAGCAGGTGATGAAGAAGCTGCGCAACTTCTGCACCGAGATGGAAGACCTGCTGTTCGGCAACGAGATCTTCCAGAGCCGCCTCCGCGGCATCGGCGTCATCCCCGGCGAGGTCGCCAAGCAGTACGGCCTCAGCGGCGCGAACCTGCGCGCCAGCGGTGTCGACTGGGATCTCCGTCGCGACCAGCAGCTGCCGCTCGCCTACGACAAGGTCGACTGGAAGGTCTGGACCCACCCCGACGGCGACAGCTTCGCCCGGTGCTGGATCCGCCTGCAGGAGACCCGCGAGTCCACGCTCATCGTCGACCAGCTGCTCGACGCGATGCCCAGCGGTCCGATCATGGCCAAGGTGCCGCGCATCATCAAGGTGCCCGAGGGCGAAGCCTGGGTGAGCACCGAGAACCCGCTCGGCGAGATGGGCTACTACGTGGTCAGCAAGGGCGATCTCGGCCCGTTCCGCGTCAAGATCCGCTCGGCCAGCTTCAACAACATCTCCATCGTGCCGTGGGTGTTGCGTGGCGTGTACGTCCCCGACGTCATCTCCATCCTGGCCTCGCTGTACTTCATCCTGGGAGACATTGACCGGTGATGTTCGCTGTCGATCTTCCCTACTGGGCGCAGTCGTTGCTGCGCGTGCTCGGTGGCACGGTGGCCGTGCTGCTCCCCGCCGGCACCATCGTGTACCTCTTCCTGTTCAAGATGATGAGCTTCATGCAGAGTCGTCTCGGCCCCATGGAAGCCGGGCCCTACGGCTCGATGCAGCTGTTCGCCGAGGTCGGCAAGTGGCTGCAGAAGGAAGACCTCGCGCCCGAGCGCGCCGACAAGCGCATCTTCAAGATGGCGCCGCTGATCGTGCTCGTCAGCACGTTCCTGCTGGTCGCCGTGGTGCCCTTCGGGCCCGACGCGTACTTCACCGACTTCGACGCCGGCGTGTTCTACATGCTCGCCGTCAGCTCCATCAGCACGCTCGGCATCCTGATGGCCGGCTGGAGCTCGGCGAACAAGTACTCGCTCCTCGGTGGCCTCCGTGCCGCAGGTCAGCTCATCGCCTACGAACTGCCGATGGTCCTCGCCGTGCTCGGCGTGGTCATCCAGGCCGGGACGATGAACCTGCAGACCATCGTGGTCAAGCAGAACAGCGACGCCATCTTCGGTTGGGACGGCCTCGGCAACCCGTACCTGCTCACCCAGTTCGTCGGCTTCATCGTCTTCATGATCGCGGTGCAGGCCGAGCTCACCCAGACTCCGTTCGACATGCCGATCGCCGAGTCCGAACTCGTCTCGGGCTACATGACCGAGTACTCGGGCTTCCGCTTCCTCATCTTCTTCATCGCCGAGTTCGCCACGGCCGGTGTGTTCTCGCTCATCGCCAGCGTGCTGTTCCTCGGCGGCTGGGGTGTGCCGTTCAGCTGGTTCGGCTGGGAGGCCACGACCGACGGTGTCGACAACTGGATGAACGTGGTCGGCCCGCTGATCATGATCACGAAGATGATGGTGCTCTCGGGCATCATCATGTGGGTCCGGTTCAGCTACCCCCGATTCCGTGAGGACCAACTGCAGCGCTTCGCCTGGAAGGTGCTCATCCCCGTGTCGCTCCTCAACATCATGCTCACCGCGATCCTGAAGGTGGCGTTCTGATGGCCGCTCCCAAGAAGCCGCAAGTTCCGGGTCTGCTCAAGGGTCTCGGCGTCACGCTGAACACCATGGTCGAGACGCTGAAGCCGAAGAAGCTCGGCGGTGGCGCGGCGACCGTGCAGTACCCGCACGAGAAGGAGACGCCGCCCATCCGGGCACGTGGCGTCATCGCCCTCCGCGAGGACAACTGCACGGCGTGCATGCTCTGCGCGCGCAGCTGCCCCGACTGGTGCATCTACATCGAGGGTCACAAGGAGCTCGCCCCGCCGCGTCGTGCGGGCGGTGCTCCCCGAAAGGTGAACAAGCTCGACCGCTTCGACATCGACTACGCGCTGTGCATGTACTGCGGCATCTGCGTCGAGGTGTGCCCGTTCGACGCACTGTTCTGGAGCCCCGAGTACGAGTACTCCGAGCCGAAGATCGCCGACCTGTTGCACGACAAGACGAAGCTCGGCGAGTGGATGGAGACCGTCCCCGAGGCGCCTGCGCTCGAGGCCGGCGCCGAGAAGAAGAAGGGCAAGTGATGGTGCTCGCCTCCGACATCCAGGTCGCGCAGAACGTCGGCTTCGCCATCATCGCCCTGATGATGATCATCGCCGGCGTCGGCGTCATCGCCAGCCGCAACGTCGTGCATGCTGCGCTCTCGCTGGTCATCGTCATGGCCGGTGCCGCCGCCCAGTACGTGCTCCTGGCCGCCGAGTTCGTGGCCGTCACGCAGGTGCTCGTCTACATCGGCGCCGTCATGGTGCTGTTCCTGTTCGGCGTGATGCTCACCCGGGCCAAGCTCGGCAAGGACGTCGACCTGAACAACAAGAACGCGGCCATCGCCGCGCCGGTGGCGCTGCTGCTGTTCGGCGTGCTGGCCTACGTGCTGTTGGAGGGGTTCTCCGACGACAAGCTCGCGGTCACCACCGGCAACGGCGCTCGCCCGGTCGACACGGCCACCATCAGCGACCTCATCTTCAAGCCCTATCTGTTGCCCTTCTGGGGGCTGTCGTTCGTGCTGCTCGCGGCAGTCATCGGCGCCATCGTGCTGGCTCGGAAAGACTGACGGGAAGGAACCATCGCATGCTCGTCAACCAGTTCCTCATCCTCGGCGCCCTGCTCTTCTGCATGGGCGTGTACGGAGTGCTCACCCGCAAGAACGCGGTCATGGTGCTGCTCAGCATCGAGCTCATCCTCAACTCGGTGAACATCAACCTGCTCGCGTTCGACCGCCTCAACGGCAACGCCGAGGGCAATGTGTTCGCGCTGTTCGTCATCGCCATCGCGGCCGCCGAGGTGGGCGTGGGCCTCGCCATGGTGATGCTCATCTACCGCAACAAGAAGAGCATCTCGCTCGACGACCTGTCGGAAATGAAGGGCTGACGCATGTTCGCAGAAGAAGCTGCAGGCGAAGCCGTCCACGCAGCCGGCTGGTTCCTCGAACACGCCTGGCTCATTCCCGTCATCCCTGCCGTCGCGTTCTTCCTCATCATCTTCTTCGGCAAGAAGATGCCCAAGGGCGGCAGCGAGATCGGCATCGTGTCGATGGTCGCGTCGTTCGTGCTCGCGGCCGGGGCCACGTACCAGTGGATCCAGTGGTCGCACCACAGTGAAGAGCCCGTCATCAAGTCGGTCACGTGGTGGAAGGCCGGGGGCTTCGAGTTCTCCATCGGTCAACACATCGACGGCCTGGCCGTCATGGCGCTCGTGCTCGTCGCGTTCATCAGCACGCTCGTGCAGATCTACTCCACCGAGTACGTCAAGGGCGACCGTCGCTACACCCACTTCTTCGCCAGCCTGTGCCTGTTCTCCGCCGGCATGCTCACCATGGTGCTCGCACCGAACATGGTGCAGTTCATCCTCGGCTGGGAGATCATGGGCCTCTGCTCGTTCATGCTCATCGGTCACTGGTGGGAGGAAGAGGCCAACAGCCGGGCCGCACTGAAGGCGTTCTTCACCGTGCGCACCGGCGACATGGGACTGCTCGTCGGCACGGCCATGCTGCTCGGCATCTTCGGCACGCTCGAGATCGGTGGCGAGACCGGCATCAACCACCTCGCCGCGACCGGCGGCTTCGACAGCAAGACGCTGCTCATGTGGACGGCCGTGGCGCTGTTCATCGCCGCCATCGGCAAGAGCGGCCAGTTCCCGCTGCACACGTGGCTCCCCGACGCCATGGCCGGCCCGACGCCCGTGTCGTCGCTGCTGCACTCCAGCACCATGGTCGTGGCCGGCGTGTTCCTCGTCGCCCGCCTGTACCCGGTGTTCCACACCGGCCTGGACATCAACATCGGCGGCCAGCACTTCAACTTCATCGCCGTCATCGGTGGCATCACCATCCTCATCGCCGCGGCCCTGGCGTTCGTGCAGAACGACATCAAGAAGGTGCTCGCGTACTCGACGGTCAGTCAGCTCGGCTACATGATGATGGGCCTCGGCGTCGGCGCCTGGATGCCCGCCGTGTTCCACATCTTCACGCACGCCTTCTTCAAGTGCTGCCTGTTCCTCTGCGCCGGCTCCATCGCCCACACCGGCTCGCACCACAGCTTCGACATGAAGACCGACATGGGCGGTCTGCGCAAGAAGATGCCGATCACGTTCTGGACCTGGATCCTCAGCACTGCGGCGCTGTGCGGCATCCCGTTCTTCAGCGGCTTCTTCTCCAAGGACGAGATCATCGACTCGGCCCACTCGAACGGCTACTCGGTGTTCTGGATCATCGGCCTCGTCGGTGCGTTCATGACCGCGGCGTACATGACTCGGGCCACCTACCTCACCTTCTTCGGCTCGCCCCGCGGTGGCGCCGCCCACTTCGTGCACGGCGATCACGTCGACGAGCACGAGGGCGCCAGCGACGAGGTGCATCACGACGTCGACGGCCACGACACCCACGCCCACCCGGTGCACGACGATCACGGCCATGCGCCCATCGCCCACGGCAAGCCGCTGCCGTTCGCGCCGAGCGACTCGCCGTGGCCCATCACCGTGCCGCTGCTCATTCTCGGCTTCCTCGCCGTGGTGTCGGGTTACCTCAACGCGGCGCCGTTCAAGCTGCACTACTTCGAGCACTGGCTCGAGAGCTCGATGGGCCTGCCCTTCGGTGAAGAGGCCGGCACCATTCCCGAGCCGCCCGAGTTCAGTTGGGCCGCCGCCGCCCCGAGCATCATCCTGGTCGCGCTCGGCATCAGCCTCAGTTGGGCCATCAGCAAGAAGGTGTTCGGCGAGGAGAAGAACGGCCTGAAGGGGCTCACCGAGCGCAACTCGCTGCTCGGCGCGGGGCACAAGTTCCTCGTCAACAAGTACTACCTCGATGCGCTCTACGAGAACGTCATCGTGAAGGCCATCGCTCACCCGATCTCGGCGGCCGCCTACTGGGTGAACCAGCACGTGCTCGACGGCATCGTCAACGCCGTCGGCATCGGGACCCGCCGTACGGGTCTGTGGGTGTACCGCAACGTCGACCAACGTGTGGTCGACGGCGCGGTGAATGGAAGTGGTGCAACGGCACAGGGCGCCGGTGGCGTCCTGCAGCCGGTGCAATCAGGCAAGGTCAGTATGTACGGAGCGTTGCTGTTCGGTGCCGCAGCAGTCGGTGCGCTCGTACTCGTTCTCGTCAACAGCTAGAGGAATCCATGGACATGATCCAGAATCAACAGTGGCTGCTCAGCCTCGGCGTCTTCCTGCCGCTGGTTGGCGTCGCGCTGATGTTGTTCATCCCCAAGTCCGACGAGTCGACGATCAAGGGCGTCGCCGTCCTCACCGCCGCGGCCACGCTCGGGGTGGGCATCTACACGATGATGCAGTTCGACTACGGGAAGTCCGAGCAACTGCAGTTCTTCACCACGAACAAGTGGATCACGCCGATCAAGGCGACGTACACGATCGGCCTCGACGGCATCAGCCTGCCGCTGTACGTGCTCTCGATGATCATCACCTTCCTGGTGATGATCTACTCGTGGGACCACGTGCCGTCGCCCGGTAACCCGAAGGCGTTCTTCATGCTGATGCTCGTGCTGCAGACGGGCATGGCCGGCACGTTCGTGGCACAGGACCTCATCCTCTTCTTCGTCTTCTTCGAAGTGGTGCTGCTGCCGATGTACTTCATGATCGGCGTGTGGGGTGGCGAGAACCGCCAGTACGCGTCGCTGAAGTTCTTCCTCTACACGATGTTCGGTTCGGCCCTCATGCTGGTCTCGTTCATCGCCCTGTTCGTGGTGACTCGCAGCAACGCCGCCGACCCCGAGGCCGCCAACTTCAGCTTCAAGTGGTTCCTCGAGAACGGCGCCGACGTCAGCAAGAACACGGCGATCTGGATCTTCGCCGGCATGTTCATCGGCTTCGCCGTCAAGGTGCCGATGTTCCCGTTCCACACCTGGCTGCCCGACGCGCACACGCAGGCGCCCACCCAGGGCTCGGTCATCCTGGCCGCCATCCTGCTGAAGCTCGGCACCTACGGCTTCGTCCGCATCGCCATCCCGTTCCTGCCGCAGGCCGCAGTGAAGTGGGCGCCCATCATCGCGGTCCTCGCCGTGATCGGCATCATCTACGGCGCACTCGGATGTCTGGCCCAGACCGACATGAAGCGACTCATCGCCTTCTCCTCGGTGGCGCACATGGGCTTCGTCATGCTCGGCATCAGCACGCTCACGTCGCTCGGCATCAACGCGGCCCTGTTCGGCATGGTCGCCCACGGTTTGATCACCGGCATGCTCTTCTTCGTCGCCGGCTCGGTGAAGGAGCGCTACCACACGCTCGAGATCAGCCGCCTCAGCGGCATGCTCCAGCAGATCCCCAAGATGGGCTGGATCCTCGGCATGTGCGCGATGGCGTCGCTCGGTCTGCCCGGCCTCGCCGGGTTCTGGGGTGAGTTCCCGGCGCTGCTCAGCTCGTGGAACCCGCTGAACGGCGCCGACCTTCCCTACGGCGGCGTCAGCGTCACGCTGTTCCGCTGGCTCACGGTCATCGCCGCCCTCGGCACGGTGCTCGCGGCCGGCTACCTGCTGTGGCTCTACCAGCGCACCGCGTTCGGCAACCCGACGCCCGAGTTCGCCGGCCTCGGCGCCGACGGGCACGGTCACGACGACGATGCCCACGGCCACATGGTGCAGGCCGACGGCGACGCCGGACACGGTGGGCACGACGACCACGAGGCCATCACCGACGTGAACACGTTCGAGTGGATCGCCTGGACGCCCCTGCTGGTGGCGATCGTCGTGTTCGGTGTGCTGCCGCAGCTGATGTTCAAGGTGTTCGACCCCGGCGTCACCGAGCTCGTCAAGGTCTTCGGCGGGAAGTGACCTGATGTTCGCATCGCTCCTCGCCGAGGTGGGCGACTTCGTCGCCCCGAAGGTCGACTACCACGCGCTCGCGCCCGAGATCGTGTTGGCCGCCGGCATCTGCATCGTGCTGCTCGTGGACCTGTTCGTCCCCGAGCACCGTCGCTGGATCACCGGCACCATCACGGGCTTCTTCCTGCTGGGGGCCGTGCTCCCGGTGGTGACGCTCGGCGTCATCGGCGACGACGTGCGCGACGCGCTCGGCGACGGCCGCTACATCACCGACAACTTCAGCCTCATCCTCAAGGCCCTGTTCCTCCTCGCCGGCTACGTGGTGGTGCTCCTCAGCACCAACGAGCTCGAAGAAGGTGGCTACTACCAGGGTGAGTACTACGTGCTGCTGCTCAGCAGCGTGCTCGGCATGGTGATGCTCACCTCGTCGCGCGACCTCATCAGCGTGTTCGTGGCGCTCGAGTTCCTGTCGATCCCGGCGTACATGATGGCCGCCTGGCGCAAGCGCGACAGCAAGAGCAACGAGGCGGGCGTGAAGTACTACCTGCTCGGCGTGTTCGCCAGCGCAGTACTGCTGTACGGCATGAGCCTGCTGTACGGCCTCGCCAACAGCACCCGCCTGTCCGACATCGCCAAGGTCATCACGCTCGAGGGCGACAAGGTGGGCGTGCAGGTCGTCGCCGTCGCCTTCGTCATCATCGGCTTCGCGTTCAAGATCAGCGCCGTGCCGTTCCACACCTGGGCGCCCGACACGTACCAGGGTGCCCCGCTGCCGGTGACGGCGTTCCTCAGTGTCGCCTCGAAGGCCGCCGGCTTCGTCGGCCTCGTCGCACTGGTGTACCTCACCTTCCCGGTGGCCAACGACGTGTACCGGCCGTTCCTGTGGGTGCTGGCCGCATTGACGATGACGCTCGGCAACCTGGTGGCGCTGAAGCAGAAGAACATCGTCCGCCTGTTCGCCTACTCCAGCATCAGCCAGGGTGGGTTCATCCTCATGCCGCTGGCAATGGCCGGCACGGGCGATGCCGCCAGCGCGTCGTTGCGCGCCGTGATGACCTACCTGATCATCTACGCCGCGACGAACCTCGGTGCGTTCGCGGTGATCATCGCCGTCACGCCGCAAGACCCGCAGCGGCGAGATCAGTGCCTTTGGTGGCCTGTTCAGCTATGCGCCCGGCCTCACGGTGATGATGACGATCTTCCTCGCCTCGCTCGCCGGCATCCCGCCGCTCGGCGGCTGGTACGCCAAGTTCGGTGCCTTCCGCGCCGTCCTCGACGCCGGCGGTGGCTGGGGCTACAGCATCGCGGTCATCGCTGCGGTCAACACGGTCATCGCCACGGCGTACTACATCATGCTCATGCGTGAGATGTGGATGAAGCCCGTGCCCGACGGCGACATGACGCCCATCAAGGTCCAGGCGCCCATCATGGCCGCCCTGGCCATCACGGGCGTGTGCACCGTGCTGTTCGGCGTGCTGCCCGGCCTGGTGTCGAAGTTCGGCGATCTGAGCGACCTCGCCGGTGCCTTCGGCCGCTGACGACCTGCTCGCGGCGCGTCGCGAGCTGGGCCGGCCGCTGCGGTTCGACGAATACCTTCAACTCGTCCTGTACGGCGAGCACGGTTTCTACTCGTCCGGTGGTCAGGCCGGGCGCCGCGGCGACTTCATCACCTCGTCCGAGGTGGGGCCGCTGTTCGGCGCGGTCCTGGCCCGATGGATCGACGCCGAACACGAACGCCTCGGCCGACCGGACGAGTTCACGGTCGTCGAGGTGGGTGCCGGGCCGGGGACCCTGGCGCGGTCGATCCTGCTCGCCGCGCCCCGATGGCGCGACCGGTACGTGGCGGTCGAGGTCTCGCAGGCCCAACGAGCGCTGCATCCCGACGGGGTGCAGTCCACCGATCGGCTCCCCGACGAGCGCTTCACCGGGGTGATCATCGCCAACGAGCTGCTCGACAACCTGCCGTTCCGCCTGGCCGTGTTCGACGGTGCCTGGCGCGAGGCGTGCGTCGAGGTGGCGCCCGATGGTTCGTTGACCGAGGTCACCGTGCCGGTCGACGACACGTGGACGTCGCTACCGACGCATGCCACGCACGGAGCTCGAGTGCCGGTGCACAACCACGCCGACGCCTGGGTCCGCGACGCCGTCGCACACCTCGTCTCGGGCACGGTGCTGGCGCTCGACTACGTGACGCCGCGTACCGCCATGCTGGCCGGACTGCCCTGGCGCGACTGGTTGCGCACCTACCGCGGGCACGAGCGCGGCGTCCACTACCTCCGCGAGCCCGGCACCCAGGACATCACCACCCAGGTCTGCCTGGATCAGCTGCTCGAGCCGACGGCGGTGCGCAGCCAGGCCCAGTTCCTGACCCGGTGGGGGGTCGACGATCTGGTGCAGGAGGGCGTGCGGATCTGGAACGAATCGGCCGCTCGTCCCGACCTCACCGCGCTGCGGATGCGGAGCCGTCTCCGCGAGGCCGAGAGCCTGCTGGACCCCACGGGTCTCGGCGGCTTCCTCGCCCTCGAATGGTCGCGCTGACGCCTCGTCGGTCCATCTGAGCGCCGCGCGGCCCTTGGTCGCGCGGCGATTCATCCTCACGCGGAGTGTCTCGATCTCGTTCAGCCTCGCGCCACACCGTCGCTTCCCCGTGATCGACCGAACACGCGAGGTGAGATTCTTCGCCCTCGGTGACGCTGATCCGGTCCGATTCACGCCGCAGAGTGGTCTGCTGAAACGATTCGTGTACGGAATGGAGCAATCTGAGCGATTCGTGGAATAGGACTGACGACCTATGTCACTTTCCGTCGTCCCCACTTACCATGAGGTCGTACTACTTCGAGTGATGGAGAACTTCGAATGAACATGCAATCTCGTGTGGGGATGGCGGCCGCGGTGGTCGGCATCCTGCTCACCGCCAGCTCGCTCACCATTGGCTCGGCCAGCGCAGGCGGCGCCAGCTCGAACTCGAACGAGGCGTCCTACTGGACCAATCGTGGCGAACACCCGAACGCCCAGTGCTACAAGCACACGTTCGAGTCCAACGCCCACGGCAAGGTCGACTCGCGACAAGAAGTCCGTCACGCTGAACACCTTCGACCAGAGCTGGCCCGGCGATCACTGGGAGCTCCTGGTGGTGAACGCCGGCAGCCACGACAACGTGATCATCCACCCGTCGGCCGGCACGAAGTACTACCCGCCGCTGAACAACGGTGGCCAGAAGCCCGACATCTCGCACTGGATCGTCTGCAAGGGCACCACCCCCGCGGTCACCACGACCACCGTGAAGGTGACCACCACCACGGCGGCTCCGACCACGACGACCGAGGCTCCGACCACGACGACCGAGGCTCCGACCACGACGACCGAGGCGCCGACCACGACGACCGAGGCTCCGACCACGACGACCGAGGCTCCGACCACGACGACCGAGGCTCCGACCACGACGACCGAGGCTCCGACCACGACGACCGAGGCTCCGACCACGACGACCGAGGCTCCGACCACGACGACCGAGGCTCCGACCACGACGACCGAGGCTCCGACCACGACGACCGAGGCTCCGACCACGACGACCGAGGCTCCGACCACGACCACCGAGGCTCCGACCACGACCACCGAGGCTCCGACCACGACGACCATCGTCGACGGTGAGGGTCCCACCACCACCGTCGCCGAGACCACCACGACCGAGGTCGACAGCGAAGGTCCGACCACCACCATTGCTGGCAGCGACGGTCCGACCACCACGTCGAACACCCCGGCGCCCGGTCTGCCCCGAACCGGTGCCGACCAGAGCCTGATGCTGATGCTCGGCCTCGGCCTCACCAGCGGCGGCCTGCTCTTCGTGGCGCTGGCTCGCCGCACCCGCACCGCCTGATCCGATGATCGCCGGCCGGCCCCCTCCGGCCGGCGATGATCCCGGTGGACACGAGAGGCGAGAGCTCGTGTCCATCGCCGACGAGGCCATCCGATGAACCGGATGGCCTCGTTCGCGTCTCGGCCCCGTCACGCAATCGTCTGGCCCTGATGGTCGTAGGTCGAAGGTCGCAAGGACAGTTGTGGCGAGACAACCACTCACCGCCACCGTACTGTGACGGTTTGTCGGGCAGAAAGTTGGTCGATACGTCAGAAATCGGGCCAGTTCCGCGCACACGGTCCGTTCTTTGACGAAAACGAGACAAATCTTGCAATAGGGCACACGACCTATGTCACTCAGGGTAAGCCCCACGTACGATGGCTCCGTGCTACTTCGAGTGATGGAGAATCGAATGAACAACCGTAAGAAGTTCGGAATCGCAACCGCAGCGGCCGGCCTCGCCCTCGTCGTCGGCGGCCTGGTCGTGTCGCCCGGTGCGGCAAGCGCCAGCAAGCCGACCCCCACCCACAAGGTGACGATCTGTCACGCGGTCTCGGGTAAGGGCGAGACGAAGAACGGCTACAACATCATCACGGTCGATGTGGCCTCGATCTTCAGCGAGGGTCATTCGACCCACACCCACGAAGGTCGCCACGACATCATCCCGGCCTTCGACTACGTCGATTCGCATGGGGCCACCAAGCACTTCGCCGGCCTCGGCGATGCCAGCTGGATCGCGACGGGCTGTGCCGCCCCGGTGGTGACCACCACCACGGTCAAGCCCACCACGACCACCGCGGCGCCGACCACGACGGTCGACGACGAGGAGTGCGACGACGACAGCTACGACCGCTCGAGCAACTCGTCCTCGCACGACCACGAGGGCGACGAGGGCGACGACGAGGACTGCGAGCAGGTCACCACGACCACGGCGGCTCCGACCACGACGACCGAGGCTCCGACCACCACCACCGAGGCTCCGACCACGACGACCGAGGCTCCGACCACGACCACCGAGGCCCCGACCACCACCGTCGAGGTGACCACCACCACCGAGGCCCCGACCACCACCGTCGAGGTCACCACCACGACCGTCGAGGTCACCACGACCACGGCCGAGGTCACCACCACGACCGCAGAGGCGACCACGACCACCGAGGTCGGCAGTGAGGGCCCGACGACCACCGTCGCCGAGACCACCACCACCGAAGTCGGCAGCGAAGGCCCCACCACCACGGCCCAGGCCAGCGAAGGCCCGACCACCACGGTCGTCAGCCCCACCCCCGGCCTGCCCCGCACCGGTGCGAACCAGTCGATGCTCGTCATCCTCGGCCTGGCCATGATCCTCGGCGGCGTCCTGTTCATCGCTCTCACCCGTCGTCCCGACGAGGCCTGAGCAAGTTCGGCGGACCCCAGCTGAGCTGGCGGGGGATCACTCCCCCCGTGCTCCGCTCGAATGCGGTTGCCGGACGGCGGAAAATCCGGCAACCGCACACTCTCTGACAGCACCGGCCACCCGAGAAATCGGGTGGCCGGTTCTGCATTGTCCGGACAGGCGCGAGTACCGTCGTCCGGACATGAGTGGCGCCCCGCACAACCCGGCCCGACAGGGTGCGCTCGTCGTCGGCGCGCTCGGCGTGGTGTACGGCGACATCGGCACCAGCCCGCTGTATGCCTTCGAGGAGGCCTTCACCGAGAAGGCCCACCGACTCGCCGTCGACCAGATCAACGTCTTCGGCCTGTGCTCGTTGGCGTTCTGGTCGCTGATCCTCATCATCTCGGTCAAGTACCTGGCCTTCGTGATGCGCGCCGACAACAACGGCGAAGGCGGCATCCTCGCCCTCACCAGCCTGGTGATGCGCAAGCGTCAACCCGGGCAGGTGGCCAAGGCCAGCCTGCTGGTGGGGCTCGGTGTCTTCGGCACGGCGCTGCTGTACGGCGATGGCATCATCACCCCGGCCATCTCGGTGCTCTCCGCCGTCGGTGGCCTCGAGAACGTGTCGGAGTCGTTCACCGACTGGGTGGTGCCGATCGCGGTCGTCATCCTCATCGGGCTGTTCTCGGTGCAGCGCCGCGGCACCGGCGCCGTCGGCAGGGTGTTCGGCCCGATCATGATCGTCTGGTTCTCGGTGCTCGCACTGCTCGGCGTGAAGGAGATCATCCACAACGTCGAGATCCTGCAGTCGGTCAACCCGATCTGGATCGTGCGCTACTTCGGCCACGAGACGCACCATGCGTTCTTGGCGCTCGGCTCGATCTTCCTCGTCGTCACGGGCGGCGAGGCGCTGTACGCCGACATGGGCCACTTCGGCCGCCGGCCGATCATGCGCGGCTGGTACATGATGGTCTTCCCGTCGTTGGTGCTGAGCTACTGGGGCCAGGGCGCGCTGCTGCTGCGCAAGCCCGAGGCCATCGACGGCATGTTGTTCAACCTGGTGCCCAAGCCGTTGCTGCTGCCGTTCGTGCTGCTCGCCACTGCCGCCACCATCATCGCGTCGCAAGCCCTCATCAGCGGTGTCTTCTCGCTCACCGCGCAGGCGGTGCAACTCGACTACCTGCCGCGCATTCGCATCGACCACACCTCACACCAGCACTCCGGACAGATCTACGTCCCGCTGGTGAACTGGCTGCTCGCCGCGGCATGCGTCGGTCTGGTGATCGGCTTCCAGACGGCGAGCAACCTCGCTGCGGCGTACGGCATCGCCGTGACGATGACGATGGCGATCACCACGCTGATCTTCTTCCGCGTGTGCACGGACCGATGGGGGTGGAGTCGGGCGAAGGCGTTCACGGTGTGCGGTCCGATGTTCGTCATCGAGCTCGGCTTTCTCGGCGCGAACATCCCGAAGATCCCGCACGGAGGCTGGTTCGCCCTCACCGTCGCCGTCATCCTGATGGTGCAGATGCAGACCTGGCGACGCGGTCGCGAACTCGTCGCCGACCGCATCCATCGCGGCGAGCGACCGATCGCCGAGGTGCTCGACGAGCACATGGAGGTCAAGCGAGTCCCGGGAACGGGCGTCTTCCTGTTCAAGGACCTGGGCAAGGCGCCGCCCGCGCTGGTCAACAACCTCGAGCACAACAAGGTGCTGCACCAGACGACGCTCATCGTCTCGGTCGCGACGGTCGAGGAGCCTCGCGTCGACCCCGAGTTCCGCGCCGAGATCACCAAGGTCGAGCCGGGCGTGTTCCAGGTGCTGTTGCGCTACGGCTTCATGGAGGAACCCGACGTGCCCGGCGCGTTGAGCCAGCTGAAGATGCGTGGGCTGGTGTTCGACCCCGACGACGTCACCTACTTCATCGGACGTGAGTCCATCATCTCGGGCAAGGCGCCGGGCATGCATCCCGCGTTCGAACATCTCTTCGTGTGGCTGAACCGCGGCGCGGACAGTGCCGTGCGGTTCTTCAACCTGCCCCCCGAGCGAGTGTTCGAGGTCGGTTCGCGCGTCGAGATCTGAGGGGTGACCCGCAGGACCGCCTGCGCTAACTTCCTGCGTCGGGGGTATCCACGCACATGACCCAGGAACACGACAACGAGCACGACACCATCGACGCGTTGATGGACGAGCAGCGCCATTTCCCGCCGTCGGCGACGTTCAAGGAGCAGTCGCTGCTCGTCGACACCCGTCTGTACGACGAGGCCACGGCCGACTACCAGGGGTTCTGGGCGCGCCAGGCGGCCGAACTGTTGGACTGGACCACCGAGTGGGACACCATCTGCGAGTGGGACCTGCCGTACTCGAAGTGGTTCGTCGGCGGGGAGCTGAACGTGTCGTTCAACTGCCTCGATCGACACGTGCTCGCCGGCAAGGGCGACAAGGTGGCCTTCCACTGGGAGGGCGAGCCGGGCGACCGGCGCACCATCACCTATGCCGACCTGTTGCACGAGGTGCAGCAGTTCGCCAACGTGTTGAAGGGGCTCGGCGTCGAGCGCGGCGATCGGGTGAACATCTACCTGCCGATGATCCCCGAGGCGGCGGTGGCGATGCTCGCGTGCGCGCGCATCGGTGCGGCGCACAGCGTGGTGTTCGGCGGGTTCTCGGCGCAGTCGCTCACCGACCGCATCAACGATGCCGAGGCGAAGGTGCTCATCACCGCCGACGGCGGCTACCGCCGCGGTGAGGTGTTCCCGCTGAAGGCGGCCGCCGACGAAGCGCTGGAGGGCACACCGACCATCGAGCACGTCGTGGTCGTTCGTCGTGGTGGCAACGACGTGGAGATGATCGACGGACGCGACCACTGGTACCACGATCTGATGGCCACCGCCGATCCGGTCTGCCCGGCCGAGCCCATGCCCGCGGAGCAGCTGCTCTTCCTGTTGTACACGTCGGGCACCACCGGCAAGCCCAAGGGCATCATGCACACCTCCGGTGGCTACCTCGCTCAGGTGGCGTTCACCCACAAGTACGTGTTCGACCTGCACGCCGACACCGACGTGTACTGGTGCACCGCCGACGTCGGCTGGATCACCGGACACAGCTACATCGTCTACGGGCCGCTCGCCAACGGCGCCACACAGGTGATGTACGAAGGCGTGCCCAACTTCCCCGGCAACGATCGCTTCTGGCAGATCATCGAGCAGTACGGGGTGACGAAGTTCTACACGGCGCCGACGGCGATCCGCACGTTCATGAAGTGGGGTGCCGAGGAGCCGGCGAAGCACGATCTGTCGTCGCTGCAACTGCTCGGGTCGGTGGGCGAGCCGATCAACCCCGAAGCATGGATGTGGTACCACGAGCACATCGGTGGCGGGAGGTGCCCGATCGTCGACACCTGGTGGCAGACCGAGACCGGCGGCATCATGATCAGCCCGCTGCCCGGGTGCACCACGACCAAGCCCGGCTCGGCGACGTTCCCACTGCCGGGCATCGGGGCCGAGGTCGTCGACGACGAGGCGCGCCTCGTCACCCACGGCGGCGGCTACCTGACGCTCACCCAGCCGTGGCCGGGCATGTTGCGCGGCATCTGGGGCGACGACGATCGCTATCGCGACACGTACTGGTCCAGGTTTCCCGGCCGCTACTTCGCCGGCGACGGCGCCAAGCTCGACGAGGAGGGCTACCTCTGGCTGCTGGGTCGGGTCGACGACGTGATGAACGTGTCGGGCCATCGCATCAGCACCACCGAGGTCGAGTCCGCCCTCGTCAGCCACCCGGCCGTGGCCGAGGCGGCCGTGGTCGGCGCGAACGACGCCACCACCGGTCAGGCGATCATCGCCTACGTCATCCTGCGCGGGGGAGAAGACGTCAGCGAGACCGACCTGCGCAATCACGTGGCCCACGAGATCGGTGCGATCGCCAAGCCGAAGGCCATCTTCATCACCCCCGACCTCCCCAAGACGCGCAGCGGCAAGATCATGCGGCGTCTGCTGCGCGACGTGGCCGAGGGGCGCAATCTGGGCGACACGACGACGCTCGCCGACGCCAACGTGGTCAACGAATTGCAGCGGCGGGCACAGGATTCCCCGACCGAGGACTGACCGATCGTTCGGGAAGGCTCAAGAACGACCGCTCGGCGCCGATATCTCGGATATGGCGATTGACGAGCACGACACGTTCGCGGGCGTCGCCGAGGACGCTGACACGACCGACGAGGGCGCGACCGCGTCCGCGGCGGACGGTCGCGCCGATCTGAGTCTGGACGATCTTCGTCATCGGCTGGACAGCCCCCTGTACGCACGCGAGCCCGGACTGGCCGCATCGTCGCAGGTCCCGGGGCTGCGCGAGCTGACGTGGGACCACGTCACCAACCCGACCACCTCGCACCCGGTGGTGGTGCCCGGCGAGTCGATCTTCGAAGGTGACGGCGACGGCTCGCCCCGGCCCGCGCCGTTGAAGCTCGACGAAGTGCTCGCTCGGCCGGCGGTCACGCTCAAGCCGCTCGAGCCGATCGACCCGATCACCCCGCCCGCGACGACGACCAGCGGCGCGCTGGCCGTGGCCGTGTCACCAGTTGCCGACGTCGAACTCGTCGAGCCCGACGTCGCCACCGACGTCGCGTCGGCACCCGCCACCGACGTCGCGTCGGCACCCGCCACCGCTCCGGCCGCTCCGCCGAGTGCGGCGCGAGCGCCGCTGCCGAGCTTCGCCGACATCATCGCCACGCCGAGCGCGATGGATGACCGACTGCCCGGGCCGTTGGGTGTCTCCGACTCGTCGGGTGTCGACTCGCTGATCAAGCCGATCGACGAACGACCCCCCGTGGCGCGCGACACCGATCCGTTCGTCGACGGCCTCGCCGAGCTGATCGTGAAGTCCACGCCGAGTGCCGGGATGCCTCGGGTCGCCGATCTCCGCGAAGTCTCGCGAGGCGACACGGGCATGGTGCCGACCATCGCGGCTCCACCGCTCGATCCGCCGGTGCTCGACGCCAAGGTCGAGTTCGCGAACGTGTCCACCACGGTGCCGGTGGTGCCCCCGCCGCCGCCGGGCTCCGAGGCCGCCGCGGACGTGAGCGGCGAGCGCCGCCACGGCTCGGTCGAGGCCGAGATGAACCGGCTCGCGTTCCTGCCCGATCAGGACGACGAGGCTGCGGGACCGGTCGAGGTCCCCGAGATCGCCTACTCCGACGTGCGCAGCGCCGAGCCCGTGGCTGCGACTCCCGCGCCCGCGCTGTCGCTCAGCCAGGGCGACATGTACCAGCCGCGTCCCAGCGTGTCGCCCGTGCGCCACAACTACAACGACCTGCTCACCGGCTCGGTCGGGGTGGTCGCGCCGACGCGGCGTCGACGTCAGCGCCACCTGGTGCGCAACTTCATCACCATCGTGCTCCTGCTCGGTCTCGTCGGTGGTGGCCTGTTCGCGGTGAAGCACTACGTGCTCGACCGCATCGTCTGGGCCGCCGAATTGGAGCCGCTCGCGACCGAGGTCGCGGCGACGCGTGGGCTGGAGTTCGAGTCGAGCGTCGCCGTCGAGGAGCTGCCGCCGGTGGAGTACGCCACCCGCATCGTCGAATCGGTGGCGGGCTACCCCGACGCGACCCATGAGATCGACGAGGCCGAACTCCGTGCGCTCGGCCTGGCCAACGAGACGTTCGACATCAAGTCGGTGGGGCTGTCGGCGATGGCCGACTCGCCGGCCTTCTACGACCCGACGGACGGCACGATCTACGTCGTCGAGAAGTTGCAGCCGGAGCTGAAGGAGTTCTCGTTGCACCGGGCGTTGACGATGGCCCTGCTCGACCAGAAGTTCGGGTGGTCGACCCGCATCGCGGACGCGTCACCTGCGATCGCTCGCGGTACCAGGGCTCTGTACGAGGGCGACGCGATGGCCGTCGCCAAGGAACTGCTCGTGGCCGACGGCGACACGACGCAGCAGAAGATCAACGAGCAGCTGTATTCCATCTATGCCCAGTACTCCATCCCCGTCAGCCCGGCTCCGTTCGTGTCGGCATCGACCGGACGCTTCGGCCTGGCGCTCGACCCCTACTTCCGCACGCTGAGCCCGGAGGAGCGGAACCTGGTCGAGACCGATGCCGCAGTCACCGACGCCCGGGTGCTCGACCTGCGCAAGCTGCTCGACAAGGATCGGGTCGAGCCGCTCGTCGGGACCGCCCGCGGGATGCTGTTCTGGTACCACGCCCTCGCCGGACGCGTTGGCGACGATCTCGCCTGGAAGGTGGCCCTCGCCTGGGAGGACGACGAGACCGCCACTGAGCCGGCCAGCGGCGCCGCCTGCACGGATGCGGTCATCGAGTTCGACGTGGCATCTCGCGACCTGGTCAACGCCGCCTTCACCCAGTGGGCCGCCGCGGCTCCGGCCGCGTCACAGACGAAGGTGACCTTCGGTGAGGTGGACGGCCAGTCGACCTCGGTCACCGTGAGGGCTTGCGACCCCGAGAAGGTGGCGACGAACGACGGCGCGTTCAGCCCGTCGCTGGGTGGAGGCCCGCTGCGCGCCGAGCAGTACGCCGGGCTCCTCGAGAGCAAGGATCCGCCGACGGACGTCGTCGCGGCGTGCATGGTGTACTCGGCCCCCTCCGACACGATCTCGGCGGCCGACGAGCGGGGTCTGGTGGACCAGGTGGACGGCTGGGCGGCGCCTGCGGCGCACCCGATCGACCCGGCGACGCGCGCCGCGTGCGAGGCCGCCGGCTGATCGCCGGCGACGCCGCGACGGCGGTGTTCAGTCGCGGAAGTTGTTGAACTGCAAGGGAATGCCGAGATCGGCGCCCTTCAGCAGCGCCATCACGGCCTGCAGGTCGTCGCGCTTCTTGCCGGTGACGCGCACGGTCTCGCCCTGGGTCTGGCTGCTCACACCCTTGGGGCCCTTCTCCTTGATCATGCGGTTGATCTCGCGCGCCTTGTCGCTCCCGATGCCGACCTTGATGGTGACGACCTGGCGGACGGTGTTCTGCGTGGCGTCCTCGACGGTGCCGTAGTCGACACCCTTCAACGAGACGCCACGCTTGACGAGCTTCTCCTCGACCACGATGCGCAGCGCGTTCAGGCGGTCCTCGCTGACCGTGCGCAGGGTGAGCACGAGCTCGCTCTGCTCGATGCTGGAGTCGGTGTTCTTGAAGTCGAAGCGGGTGGCGATCTCGCGCTGGGCCTGATCGACCGCATTGCGCACTTCTTGGCGATCCACTTCGGAGACGACGTCGAAACTGGGCATGTGTCCCAGCCTAATGAAGGCGGTAACGTACGAGACCGCTGATGGGTCGGTGCCCGAGTGGCCAAAGGGAGTTGACTGTAAATCAACCGGCGTCGTCCTACGTAGGTTCGAATCCTGCCCGGCCCACCATCACGATCGCCAGGTCCTCCGGGCCTGGCGATCGTCGCGTCACCGGCCACCCCCTGGCGGGTGCCACTCTCACTGGGAAGTTCGAATGATCGTCATCGATGCAGAAGGACTGGCCGCCAGTCGGCCGAACCGCCCGCTCTTCGCGGATGTCTCGCTGACCATCGCCGACGGCGACCGGGTCGGGGTCGTGGGCATCAACGGCTGCGGCAAGAGCACGCTGCTGCGGATGCTCGCTCGCGAGTTCGAGCCCGAGGCCGGCGAGGTTCGCTGGGGCCGCGGGGCGCGGGTCGGGTTCCTGCTGCAGCGCCCGGAGCTGCCCGAGGGCAGCGTCCGCGACGCCGTGGGCGGCACCTGGCAGGGCGAGGCGATGCTCGACCGCCTGGGCATGGCCGAACTGGTGGACGCCCGCACCGACGAGCTCTCCGGGGGCCAGGCCAAGCGGGTGGCGCTGGCACGGCTGCTCACGGGCGAGTACGAGGCGCTGATCCTCGACGAGCCCACCAACCACCTCGACCTCGACGCGATTCGCTTCCTCGAGGACTGGCTGGCCGCCTATCGCGGCGGGCTGGTGCTGGTCACCCACGACCGACACGTGCTCGACAAGGTGACGACGAAGGTGTTCGAGATCGATCGGGGCACGGCCTACCTGCACGTGCCCGAGGGCTGGCACGCGGGATCCGGCTACGCCGCGTACCTCGCCGGCCGCGCCGAACGCGAAGAACGGGCCGAGGCCGCCGAGTCGGTGCGACGCAACCTCGCCGCCAAGGAACTCGCCTGGTTGCGCCGAGGTGCGCCGGCGCGCACGGCCAAGCCCAAGGCGCGCATCGCCACGGCCACCGCGCTGGTGCAGGGCAAGGCCCAGGCGGCAGCCCGCCAGGGCGACCTGGCCGTGTCGCTGGCGGGCTCGATGTCCTCGCAGCGTCTTGGTTCGAAGGGCATCGAGGTGCGCGGCGTGTCGTTCTCGTGGCCCGACGGCAGTCGGGTGCTCGAGAGCATCGACATCGCCTTCGAGCCGGGCGACCGCATCGGTGTGGTCGGACCGAACGGGGCCGGCAAGTCCACCCTCCTCGACCTGGTGGCCGAGCGGCTGCAGCCGACGGCCGGCTCGATCGAGCGAGGTGCCACGGTGAAGATCGGCTACTACGACCAGCTCGGACGCGACCTGGACCTGTCGCTGCGGGTTCGCGAGGCGGTTGCCGGCGACAAGGGCGAGCCGTCGGTCGCCGACGTCATCCTGATGAAGCAGTTCTGGTTCGACGGTGACGCCCAGTTCGCGCCCATCGGCACCCTCAGCGGCGGCGAGCGACGTCGCCTGCAACTGTTGCTGACCCTGGTGCAGCAGCCCAACGTGCTGCTGCTCGACGAGCCGACGAACGACCTCGACCTGGACACGCTGCGCGCCCTGGAGGACTTCCTCGACGACTGGCCGGGCATCGTGGTCACGGTCAGCCACGACCGGTCGTTCCTCGATCGCGTCACCGACGAGCTGTTCGCACTCGACGGACGTGGGGGAGCGGCGTGGATCCGCGGTGGCGTCGCGGCCTGGCTGGTGCAGCGCGAGCAGGCACCCGTCAGCGCCAAGCCCACCGCCAACGCCAAGCCGGTCGCGGCAGCGTCGCCGCCCAAGCCGAAGCCGACCTCCGGGCGGAGCCCGTCCACCGTGCGCCGCCAGTTGGGACAGGCCGAACGCGACCTGGCGACCGCCACCGATCGCCGTGAGGCCATTGCTGCCGAGCTCTCGACCGCCGTGGATCACCGTGAGATGGGCGCCATCGGCGAACGGCTGGCGGCGGCCCAGGAGGCCGTCGACGCGGCCGAGGAGCGCTGGCTGGCCCTCGCCGACGAGGCAGAAGCACAGGGCCTCGAGGTCTGACCGCTCAGGGGATCAGGTACTGCATCAGCGCGACGTCGTGCCAGCGGCTGAACTTGCGCCCGACTTCGCGCTCGATGCCCACCAGTTGGAACCCGAGCTTGCGGTGCAGGGCGATGGAGCCTTCGCTGGTGGCGTTGATCCGGGCGAACACGGCGTGGAAGCCGCTCTGCGCGGCGATCGACAGCAACTCGGACAGCAGCGTGGCGCCGATGCCCTCCCCGTTCCGGTCGCGGCGAACGTAGATCGAGTCCTCCACGCTGGTGCGATAGGCGGCCCGCTCCTTGTACGGCGACAGGGCGGCGAAGCCCACCACGTCGCCCTCGGGATCGTCCGCATCGACCGCGACGATGGTCGCGAAGGCACCCGTGCGCGCCGCCAGCCAGGCCTCCTGGTCGGGGAGGCTCCGCGGCACCAGGTCGAACGTGGCCGTGGTGTGCATGACCTCGTGGTTGTAGATCGCGCGGATCTGTTCGGCATCGGCGGCGGTGGCCAGGCGCAACGAGACGGAACCCACCTCGAGGAGGGTAGCGGTGGGGCCCCGCGGGAATCGCGATTCTCCTGTCCGCGCGGCCAGGTGCGTCGCTATGCTCGACAGTCGGTTTGCGGCTCTGCCGCGCACCACTGCCCTCCTAGCTCAGTCGGTAGAGCAACGCCATGGTAAGGCGTAGGTCGTCGGTTCGATTCCGACGGAGGGCTCGACCACATCGGTGACGGTTTTTCCGCCTCCGGTCGGCAAGGCCCTGGCGGCGTAGCTCAGTTGGTCAGAGCATCCGGCTCATAATCGGAAGGTCACCGGTTCGAGACCGGTCGCCGCTACCAGTTCCCAGAAAACCACCACGTCACAGGAGACGGCTCCCATGAGCAAGGCGAAGTTCGAGCGCACCAAGCCGCACGTCAACATCGGCACGATGGGTCACATCGACCACGGCAAGACCACCCTCACCGCAGCGATCTCGAAGACCCTCGCCGATCGCGGCCTGGCGGCGTACACGCCGTTCGATCAGATCGACAAGGCGCCGGAGGAGAAGGCTCGTGGTATCACGATCTCGATCGCGCACATCGAGTACGAGACCGCGAATCGTCACTACGCGCATGTCGACATGCCGGGTCACGCTGACTACATCAAGAACATGATCACGGGTGCGGCCCAGGTCGATGGTGCGATCCTGGTGGTCGCGGCGACGGATGGTCCGATGCCCCAGACGCGTGAGCACGTGTTGTTGGCCCGTCAGGTCGGCGTGCCGTACATCGTGGTCGCGTTGAACAAGTCCGACATGGTCGAGGACGAAGAGCTCCTCGAGTTGGTCGAGCTCGAAGTGCGTGAGCTGTTGAACGAGTACGAGTTCCCCGGTGATGACGCTCCCGTCGTTCGCGTTTCGGCGTTGAAGGCGTTGGAGGGTGACGAGGCGTGGCAGGAGAAGGTCATGGAGCTCATGGCCGCCTGTGACGAGTCGATCCCGGAGCCGGCTCGTGAGCTGGACAAGCCGTTCTTGATGCCGATCGAGGACGTGTTCACGATCACGGGTCGTGGCACGGTCGTGACCGGCAAGGTCGAGCAGGGCATCGTGCACACGGGTGACGATCTGGAGATCGTGGGTCTGCGTCCGACGCAGAAGACGGTCTGCACGGGTGTGGAGATGTTCCGCAAGCTCCTCGATCAGGGCCAGGCCGGTGACAACATCGGTGCGCTGTTGCGTGGCACGAAGAAGGAAGACGTCGAGCGTGGTCAGGTGTTGTGCAAGCCGGGCAGCATCACGCCGCACACGAACTTCGAGGGCCAGGTGTATGTGCTGTCGAAGTCCGAGGGTGGCCGTCACAAGCCGTTCTTCAACAACTATCGCCCGCAGTTCTTCTTCCGGACCACCGATGTGACGGGCACGATTCAGTTGCCCGAGGGCACCGAGATGGTCATGCCTGGTGACAACGTGGCGATCACGGTCGAGCTGGGCAAGGCCGTGGCCATGGACGAGGGTCTGCGTTTCGCCATCCGCGAGGGTGGCCGTACCGTGGGCGCCGGCCGCGTCACCAAGATCACGAAGTGAGGTAAGACGCCATGGCACGTAACGACAAGCGGGTGAAGATCACCCTCGAGTGCACCGAGTGCAAGCACCGCAACTACATCACGATGAAGTCGAAGATCAACGATCGCGAGCGACTCGAGATGAAGAAGTACTGCAACCACGACCGCAAGCACACCGTGCACAAGGAGACTCGCTGACCCCTGCGGGGTCACACCTCGAGGGGTGGCTGGTAGCGTTACCGGTCGCCCCCAGAGGGCAGTAGCTCAGCTGGTAGAGCATCGGTCTCCAAAACCGACGGTCGGGGGTTCGAATCCCTCCTGCCCTGCCCATACCCATCCGCACCCGCCCCATCCGGGGTGAAGAACCGAGTGAACCGATGTCACTGGACGACCTCAACCGAGAGCAGAAGCGAGCGCTGAAGCGCCAGGGTGCCCTGAACGAACAGGGTCAGCCCCAGCGTCAGGCCGCGCCGCGCCCTGCCAAGAAGGAGCGGGTCGGTGTCGTGCAGTACCTCCGTGAGGTGCGCGACGAGATGCGCAAGGTGGCCTGGCCCAAGTGGCCCGAGGTTCGCCGCTTCTCGATCATCGTGCTCGTCACCGTGGTGCTGTACACCGCCTACGTCTTCGGTCTCGACTCGCTGTTCGGCGTGCTGTCCGGATGGTTGTACGACTGATCATGAGCAACGACCTCACCCCCGAAACCGACGAGACCACCGAGCTCGTCGACACCACCGACGCCACCGACCAGGTGAGCGCCGACGCCGATGACGACGCGGGCGACGAGGTGACCGACGCTGCCGACGACCTGGTCGACGCCAGCTTCGACCTGTCGGCCGACGCCGATTCCGAGGCCGACGCGGCCGAGGAAGAGGTCGAACCCTTCGACGACCCCTGGATCCGTCCGGGCCAGTGGTACGTGGTCCACACCCAGTCGGGCTACGAGAAGAAGGTCACGGCGAACCTCACTGCTCGCATCCAGAGCATGAACATGGAGGAGAAGATCTACGAGATCGTCATCCCCATGGAAGAGGTCGACGAGTTCAAGAACGGTCGCAAGCAGACCGTGCAGAAGAAGGTCTTCCCCGGCTACCTGCTCGTTCGTTGTCAGATGGACGACGACAGCTGGTACTGCATCCGCAACACCCCCGGTGTCACCGGGTTCGTGGGGCAGAGCAAGCAGGGTCAGAAGCCGACGCCGCTGTCGCGGCGTGAAGTGCAGACGTTCCTCGCCGCCAAGGGCGACGGCACGGGTGGCCTGCCCACCCGGAAGAAGCCGAAGCTCGAGTACGAGGTGGGCGAGAGCGTGCGCGTGAAGGAAGGCCCGTTCGCCGACTTCGCCGGCACGGTCGCCGAGATCAATGCCGATCACATGAAGCTCAAGGTGCTGGTGAACATCTTCGGTCGCGAGACCCTCGTGGAGATGGACTTCAGCCAGGTCAGCAAGCTGTAAGACCCTCCAGCAGCCCGAGGGCACCGAGAAAGAAGTAGTCAGTCATGGCAAAGAAGAAGGTTGCTGCGATCGTCAAGATCCAGATCCCCGCAGGCAAGGCCACCCCGGCCCCGCCCGTGGGTACCGCGCTCGGCCCGCACGGCGTCGGCATCATGGACTTCGTCAAGCAGTACAACGCCGCCACCGAGTCGCAGGTCGGCACGATCATCCCGGTCGAGATCACGATCTTCGAGGACCGCACGTTCTCGTTCATCCTCAAGACCCCGCCGGCGCCGGTCCTGCTGCGCGAGAAGGCCAAGATCGCCAAGGGCTCGTCGACGCCCGGCAAGCAGACCGCCGGCAGCGTCACCGAGGCCGACATCGAAGAAGTCGCCAAGATCAAGATGCCCGACCTCAACGCCTACGACCTCGAGGCCGCGAAGCAGCAGATCCGTGGCACGGCCCGCAGCATGGGCCTCACCGTCGTCGCCTGATCGGCCTCGACACACGTTCCAATCACACACGCTCGACCGGGATCACCTCGCCCGGCGGCGTCACCACCTGAGGGAGACACTCATGTCCGGCAAGAAGTTCGCTGATGCGACGAAGAAGTACGACCGTGATCAGCTGTTCACGCCCACCGAGGCGTTGGCGCTGGTGAAGTCGGTGGCCTCGGCCAAGTTCGACGAAACCGTCGAGATCGCCGTCCGCCTCGGCGTCGACCCCCGTAAGGCCGACCAGATGGTCCGCGGCACCGTGGCGCTGCCCAGCGGTACCGGCAAGGACGTCCGCGTCGCCGTGTTCGCCACCGGCGAAGCCGCCCAGCAGGCCCGCGACGCCGGTGCCGACGTCGTCGGCGCCGACGATCTGGCCGCCGAGATCGAGAAGGGCGTGTTCAACTTCGACATCGCCATCGCGACCCCCGACATGATGCCGCTCGTCGGTCGCCTCGGCCGCACGCTCGGCCCGCGTGGCCTGATGCCCAACCCGAAGACCGGCACCGTCACCAACGACGTCGGCCGCGCGGTCGGCGAGTTCAAGGGCGGCAAGGTCGAGTACCGCACCGACCGCTACGGCAACGTGCACGTGCAGCTCGGCAAGGTCAGCTTCACCCCCGACCAGCTCGAGGCCAACTTCCGCGCCGTGCTCGACGAGCTGCAGCGTGCGAAGCCCGCGTCGGCCAAGGGTCGCTACCTGCGGAAGATCTCGCTCAGCAGCACCATGGGCCCCGGCGTGAAGGTCGACACCAACCGCCTCCGTCCCGAGGTCTGATCTCTGCTCGTCGGACCTGCAGAACTGAAGTTCTGCGGGTCCAGCGTCAGTTCGTTGGCTGCGGGCGATCGCCCCGTTAGCCTTCGCGTGTCAATCAAACCGGTCGCTCGCCGTAGACCGCTGGCCCGATCCCGTTCGCGGGTGACGACAATGGATTCGTTCCACCAGCCGAGGTGAACCTGCGCCGGATCGATCGAACGGTTCGTTCCGTCCTTTCGCTCCTCGCGGTGTTCGCTCTTGCGAGCACCCCGAGTCGTAGCGAAAGGAGGTGTACATGACTACAGAGAACCCCCGTCCCGAAAAGGTCGCAGTGGTCGAAGAGATCACGGCGAAGCTGAAGTCGGCCGACGCCGTGTTCATCACGGAATACCGTGGCATGAGCGTCGGTCAGCTGGCCGGTCTCCGTCGGGCACTGAAGCCCGCCGGTGGCGAGTACAAGGTGTACAAGAACACGTTGGCTCGTTTCGCCGCGCAGAACGCCGGCGTCGACGGCCTGGCCGACATCCTGATCGGCCCGTCCGGCATGACGTTCGCCACCGGCGACATCGCCGCCACGGCCAAGGCCCTCCGCGATGCTGCCAAGGCCAACCCCCTGCTCATCATCAAGGGTGGCGCCATGGGCGAGACCCTGCTCTCCGCCAAGGATGTCGAAGCCCTTGCCGAACTGCCCAGCCGCGACACGCTGCTGGCGATGTTCGCAGGTGCCCTGCAGGCCCCGCTGGTGAAGACCGCAGGTCTGTTGCAGGCCCTGCCGCGCAACTTCGCCTACGGCCTCAAGGCCCTCATCGATCAGAAGGAAGCTGCCTGAGCAGCCTCCCTCACCCCATTCAAGCAACCAACGTTTTCATGTAAAGGAAGTTTTCCAATGTCGATTGAGACCATTCTCGACGAAATCAGCAACCTCACCGTCATCCAGCTCAGCGAGCTGCTGACGGCGTTCGAGGAGAAGTTCGGCGTGACCGCCGCTGCTCCGGTGGCCGTGGCCGCCGCCGGCGGCGCCGGTGCTGCCGCTGCTCCCGCCGAAGAGGAGAAGGACGAGTTCGACGTCATCCTCACCGATGCCGGCGCCCAGAAGATCCAGGTCATCAAGGTCGTGCGCGAGCTGACCAACCTGGGTCTGAAGGAAGCCAAGGACCTCGTCGACGCGGCCCCGAAGCCCGTCCTCGAGAAGGCGACCAAGGATGCCGCCGAGGCGGCCAAGGCCAAGCTCACCGAGGCCGGCGCCACCGTCGAAGTCAAGTGATCGACGCGGCTGCGGCCGCTCGACCGAACGCAAAGGGCCTGGGAGTTCGCTCCCGGGCCCTTTTCGCGCCCCGAGGGTGCTTGACATCGCCGGGCCGACGGGCTTACCGTTCCGCCCAACGGAATTCGCCGCCGAGCAGCGCTCGGGCGGTTGACGACCGCGTTCCCCGCGGATAGGCTCGTCCGTTGCCGTGCGTCTCGTGTCCCGCTACTCCTATGTCCCGGTGACCCTACGCGCCCCCATGCCGACTGAGACTGAGGAGTAACCGATGGCCTCTCGTTCCGTGTCCCGCGAACGCTATTCGTTCGCAAACCTGACCGAGCCGTTGGAGCTGCCGGATCTCATCGCGGTCCAGCGTGAGAGCTTCGAGTGGTTCTTGAACGAGGGTCTCGCCGAGACCTTCCGCGACATCTCGCCGATCAAGGACTTCAGCGAGGCGTTGCAGCTCGAGCTCGAGTTCGACCCCGACGACGAAGACCTGCGCCCGCCGCCCAAGTTCACGGTCGACGAGTGCAAGGAAAAGGACATGACCTACAGCGCGCCGATCTTCGTGCGCGCTCGGTTCATGAACCGCAACACCGGTGAGATCAAGGAGCAGACGGTGTTCATGGGCGACTTCCCCATGATGACCGAGAAGGGCACCTTCATCATCAACGGCACCGAGCGCGTCGTCGTGTCGCAGCTCGTCCGTTCCCCCGGCGTCATCTTCGAGCCGGGTGAGCGTTTCCGCCTTCGTAACCTCAGCAAGCACCAGCTCGTCAAGGGCACCATCCACCCCTACCGCGGTGAGTGGCTCGAGTTCGACGTCGAGCAGAAGCCCGGCAAGGACGTCACCGCCGGCACCCGCGTCGCCCGCAAGCGCCGCATGGGCATCTTCACGTTGCTCCGCGCGCTCGGCTACGACGAGGAGCACGCGCCCGGCTTCATCGATCGCTTCGTCGGTCACTTCGACTTCCTCGAGGGCCAGTGGGAGAAGGAGCGCCACCTGGCGCCCACCCAGAACGAGGCGCTCGTCGAGATCTACAAGCGCGCCCGCCCGGGCGAGCCGCCGACCGTCGAGTCGGCCAAGGCCTACTTCCGCAACGCGTTCTTCGAGAACCGTCGCTACGACCTCAGCCGCGTCGGTCGCTACAAGCTCGACCGCAAGCTGGGCGAGGAGATCGGCAAGCTCGACATCCTGTTCGGCAAGGGCTCGCGCGACATCGGCTCGTTCTTCCAGGCCGACAACGACGACCCGAACAAGCGTGGCGTCAGCAGCGATCCCGACGACGATCACGTCCTGCGCCCCAACGAGGTGCTCGCGGCCATCAGCTACATGCTCCACCTCGTGAAGCAGGAGCCGGGCTACCGCCTCGACGACCAGGACCACTTCGCCAACCGCCGCATCCGCAGCGTCGGCGAGCTCATCCAGAACCAGGTGCGCATCGGCCTCAGCCGCATGGAGCGCGTCGTGCGCGAGCGCATGACCACCCAGGACGTCGAGGCCATCACGCCCACCACCCTGGTGAACATCCGCCCGGTCGTGGCGGCCATCAAGGAATTCTTCGGCACCTCGCAGCTGTCGCAGTTCATGGACCAGGTGAACCCGCTGTCGGGCCTCACCCACCGTCGCCGTCTGTCGGCCCTCGGCCCGGGTGGCCTCAGCCGCGAGCGCGCCGGCTTCGAAGTCCGCGACGTGCACTTCAGCCACTACGGCCGTATGTGCCCCATCGAGACGCCTGAGGGCCCGAACATCGGCCTCATCGGTGCGCTCAGCACCTTCGCCCGCGTGAACCCGTACGGCTTCATCGAGACGCCGTACCGCGTGGTCAAGAACGGCAAGGTCACCGGCGAGATCCGGTACATGGCCGCCGACGAGGAAGAGAACTACGTCGTCGCGCAGGCCAACACGCCCATCAACGCCGACGGCACCTTCAAGGACGCGCGAGTCCTCGTGCGCCGCAGCCCGCAGGCTGCCAGCCTGGAGGACCTCCGCAAGATGCTGGAGGCCGAGAGCTTCTTCGGCGCCACCACCGACATCGCGTCGGTGCCGCCGGAAGAAGTGCAGCTGATGGACGTCAGCCCGAAGCAGATCGTCTCGGTCGCCACGGCACTCATTCCGTTCCTCGAGCACGACGACGCCAACCGTGCGCTCATGGGCGCCAACATGCAGCGTCAGGCCGTTCCGCTGGTGCGTGCCGAGGCGCCGTACATCGGCACCGGTATCGAGGACCGCGCGGCCCGCGACGCCGCCGACCTCATCCAGTCCACCGGCGAGGGCGAAGTCCTCGAGGTCAGTGGCGCGAGCATCACCGTGCAGTACAAGGACGAGGGCAAGCGGGTCTACCCGCTCAGCAAGTTCCGCCGCTCGAACCAGGACACGTGCATCAACCACCGTGCACGCGTCAAGGAAGGCGACAAGGTCGTCAAGGGCACCATCCTCGCCGACGGTCCCAGCACCGATCACGGCGAGCTGGCGCTCGGCAAGAACCTGCTCGTCGCCCTGCTGCCGTGGGAGGGCTACAACTTCGAGGACGCCATCATCCTCAGTGAGCGTCTGGTGAAGGACGACGTGCTCACGTCGATCCACATCCACGAGCACGAGGTCGACGCCCGCGACACCAAGCTCGGGCCGGAAGAGATCTCCCGCGACATCCCGAACCTGTCCGACGACATCCTTCGCGACCTCGACGACCGTGGCATCATCCGCGTCGGCGCCGAGGTCGGCCCCGGCGACGTGCTCGTCGGCAAGGTGACGCCCAAGGGCGAGACCGAGCTGACGCCGGAAGAGCGTCTGCTCCGTGCCATCTTCGGTGAGAAGGCCCGCGAAGTGCGCGACACCTCGCTGAAGGTGCCGCACGGCGAGAGCGGCAAGGTCATCGACGTGAAGGTGTTCACCCGCGAGGACGGCCACGAGCTGCCCCCGGGTGTGAACCAGCTCGTCCGGGTCTACGTCGCCCAGAAGCGCAAGATCAGCGTCGGCGACAAGCTCGCCGGCCGTCACGGCAACAAGGGCGTCATCTCCAAGATCCTCCCGATCGAGGACATGCCCTACACGTCCGACGGCAGCGCGGTCGACATCATCCTCAACCCGCTCGGCGTGCCGAGCCGCATGAACGTGGGTCAGGTGCTCGAAGCGCACCTGGGCTACGCCGCCCGCTGGGGCTGGAGCGACGTCAAGAACGGCAAGCAGGTCGGCGATGCGCCCATCCGCGGCACCGAGACCAAGACCCGCCCCACCACCAAGCCGAGCACGTTCATCGCCACCCCGGTGTTCGACGGCGCTCACTGGGACGAGGACGAGGCCGCCGGCAAGCACCCGACGATCCAGAGCATCTTCGCCAACCTCAACCCCGAGACCGTCGACGGCAACCGCCTCATCCAGCTCGACGGCAAGACCACGCTGTACAACGGTCGCACCGGCGTGCCGTACGACAACCCGGTCACGGTCGGCTACATGTACATCCTGAAGTTGGCCCACCTGGTCGACGACAAGATCCACGCCCGCTCCACCGGCCCGTACAGCATGATCACCCAGCAGCCGCTCGGTGGTAAGGCCCAGTTCGGTGGCCAGCGCTTCGGTGAGATGGAAGTGTGGGCCCTCGAGGCCTACGGCGCGGCGTACTGCCTGCAGGAGCTGCTCACCATCAAGTCCGACGACGTGCTCGGTCGCGTGAAGGTGTACGAGGCCATCGTCAAGGGCGAGAACATCCCCGAGCCCGGCATCCCCGAGAGCTTCAAGGTGCTCATGAAGGAGATGCAGGCGCTGTGCCTGAACGTCGAGGTGCTCGCCAGCGACGGCTCCGAGATCGAGATGCGCGAGATGGACGAGGACGTGTTCCGCACGGCCGAGGAGCTCGGCATCGACATCAGCCGCAACGAGCGCGGCACCGACGAGGACGACCGCGAGCGCGAGGCCCGTCGGGCTTCCCGCACGAGCGGCTACTGAGCCCTCCAGTACTGAACGACTGACTGACGAGACGACGAAGACAAGAGACGAGATTCGCGATGCTTGATGTGAACATGTTCGACCAGCTGAAGATCGGTCTGGCCACGGCCGACCAGATCCGCCTCTGGTCCCACGGCGAAGTGAAGAAGCCCGAGACGATCAACTACCGCACGCTCCGTCCCGAGAAGGACGGCCTGTTCTGCGAGAAGATCTTCGGACCGACCCGCGACTGGGAGTGCTACTGCGGCAAGTACAAGCGCGTGCGCTTCAAGGGCATCGTGTGCGAGCGCTGTGGTGTGGAAGTCACCCGCTCGAAGGTGCGTCGTGAGCGCATGGGCCACATCGAGCTGTCGGCTCCTGTCGTCCACATCTGGTACCTCCGCGGCACCCGTTCGTGGTTGGCCTACCTCCTCGCCGGCCTCGAGCCGAAGGAAGAGCTGAAGGCCAAGCAGCTCGAGAAGGTCATCTACTTCGCCGCCAACCTGGTCACCTGGGTCGACGAGGACAAGCGTCACGCCGAGCTGTCGAACCTCGAGACCGAGTTCATCGAAGAGCGCGAGGCCATCAAGAAGGAACTCGAGCTGGCGATCGATCGCCGCTACAAGGAGCTCGAGGACGAGGCCGGTCGCAGCGAAGCCGAGGGCGCCGACGCCCGCAAGCTGAAGACCGCCGCCGAGAAGGAGATCGCGAACATCCGCGAGCGCTACGAGATGGAGCTCGACCTCCTGAACCGTACGTGGGACGAGTTCAAGAGCATCCACTCGCGCCTGATCATCGACGACGAGCTGCTGTGGCGTGAGCTGCGCGACCGCTACGGCGACTACTTCGAGGGCGGCACCGGTGCCGACGCCATCAAGGCGCTCATCGACCGCATCGACTTCGACGAGGAGGAGATCAAGCTCCGCGACGCGATCGACCACACGTCGAGCGGCCGCAAGCCGCTGTCGGCGCAGCGCCGTCAGAAGGCCATCAAGCGCCTCAAGATCGTCGCCTCGTTCAACCAGCGCGACGAGCACGGTCGTCGTCTGAACGACCCGAAGGCCATGATCCTCGACGTCGTTCCGGTCATCCCGCCGGAGCTGCGTCCGATGGTCCAGCTCGACGGTGGCCGTTTCGCCACCTCCGACCTGAACGACCTGTACCGCCGTGTCATCAACCGCAACAACCGCCTGAAGCGCCTGCTCGACCTCGGTGCCCCCGAGATCATCGTCAACAACGAGAAGCGCATGCTCCAGGAGGCCGTCGACGCACTGTTCGACAACGGCCGTCGTGGCCGTCCGGTCACCGGCCCGGGCAACCGTCCGCTGAAGTCGCTGTCCGACATGCTCAAGGGCAAGCAGGGCCGCTTCCGTCAGAACCTGCTCGGCAAGCGCGTCGACTACTCGGGCCGTTCGGTCATCGTGGCCGGCCCGACGCTGAAGCTGCACCAGTGCGGTCTGCCGAAGCTGATGGCCCTCGAGCTGTTCAAGCCGTTCGTGATGAAGCGCCTCGTCGACCTCGAGCTGGCGCAGAACATCAAGAGCGCCAAGCGCATGGTCGAGCGTCGTCGCCCGCAGGTGTGGGACGTCCTGGAAGACGTCATCAAGGAGCACCCGGTGCTCCTCAACCGTGCACCAACCCTGCACCGCCTCGGCATCCAGGCGTTCGAGCCCATCCTGGTGGAGGGCAAGGCGCTGCAGATCCACCCGCTGGTGTGCACCGCCTTCAACGCCGACTTCGACGGCGACCAGATGGCCATTCACGTGCCGCTGTCGGCCGAGGCGCAGGCCGAGGCCCGCGTCCTCATGCTCAGCGCCAACAACATCCTGTCGCCGGCATCGGGTCGCCCCATCGTGACGCCCAGCCAGGACCTCATCATCGGTGGGTACTACCTCACCGAGATGCTCACCGCCCCGGGCGACCTCCGCGAGGACGGCACCCCGCGTCGCGTCTACCGCGACATGTGGGACGTGCTGCGTGCCCTCGACGGCGGCCAGAACGAGATCGATCCGTCGGTCACCCGTCTGCGCCTGCACACGCCCATCCGCATGCGTCGCAACGAGACGCTGATGGACGTCGAGAGCACCGAGTTCGCCACCACGCCCGGCCGACTGCTGTTCGAAGAGGCACTGCCCCTCGACTACCCGCAGCGCTTCGGCCACATCGACTTCCTCATCAAGAAGAAGGAGATGGGCGTCATCGTCGAGCGCCTCAGCGACCACTACAACAAGAGCGTGGTCGCCTCGTCGCTCGACGCCATCAAGAACCTCTGCTACCGCTACGCGGCGCAGTCGGGCCTCACCGTGTCCATCGACGACGTCAAGACGCCGAAGGACAAGGCGCGCATCCTCGCCGACCACGAAGAGATGGCCGACAAGGTGGAGAGCCAGTTCCGTCGCGGCATCATCACCGACGGCGAGCGCCGTCAGCAGGAAGTGCGCATCTGGACCGACGCCACCGCCAAGGTGCAGAACGCGATGGAGGTCGAGTTCAAGGCCGCCCAGTTCAACCCGATCGACATGATGGTCGGCTCGGGTGCCCGAGGCAACATGACGCAGATGCGTCAGATCGCCGGCATGCGTGGCCTCGTGGCCAACCCTCGTGGTGACATGATCCCGCGTCCGATCAAGAAGAACTTCCGTGAAGGCCTCGAGACCCTCGAGTACTTCATCGCCACCCCGGGTGCTCGTAAGGGCCTCGTCGACACCGCCCTGCGTACCGCCGACTCGGGCTACCTGACCCGTCGTCTCGTCGACGTCGCCCAGGAGCTCATCATCCGCGAGGTCGACTGCGGTTCGAACCTCGGTCTGTGGATCGAGTACGTCGCGACCGACACCGCCAACAAGCGTGCGTATCTCGAGACCAAGCTGTTCGGCCGTGCGCTGTCGCAGGACATCACGCTCGCCGACGGCACCGTCCTCCAGCGCAACCAGCTGGTCGGCGACATCGAGATGGCCGCCCTGCGCGACGATCCCAACGTGAACCGCGTGCGCGTGCGCTCGGTCCTCACGTGCGACGCCGAACTCGGCGTCTGCGCCCTGTGCTACGGCCGTTCGTTGGCCACCGGCAAGAGCATCGAGCTCGGTGAGGCAGTGGGCGTCATCGCCGCCCAGTCCATCGGCGAGCCCGGTACCCAGCTGACCATGCGTACGTTCCACACCGGTGGCGTCGCCGGCAAGGACATCGCCGGCGGTCTGCCTCGCGTCGTCGAGCTCTTCGAGAGCCGTACGCCGCGTGGTTCGGCTCGTCTGGCCCGTGCCACCGGCATCGTCCGCATCGGCGACGACGAGGGCAAGGGCATCCCGGTCACCGTCATCGACGACCAGGGTGAAGAGCACCAGGTCGTGCTGCCCACCGGTTCGCGCCCGATCGTCACCGACGGTCAGGACGTCAAGGCCGGCGACCCCATCACCGACGGTCCGTTCGACCCGAAGGAACTGATGGAGATCAAGGGCATCCGCGAGACCCAGCTGTACCTCGTCGAAGAGGTCCAGAAGGTGTACCGCGACCAGGGTGTGTCCATCCACGACAAGCACATCGAGCTCATCGTGCGCCAGATGACCCGTCGGGTCGGCGTGCAGGAGCCCGGCGACACCGGCTTCCTGCCGGGCGAGCGTGCCGACGCCAAGGTCTTCCGCGACACCAACCGCCGCATGGTGGAGGAGGGCAAGAAGCCCGCCGAGGGTCGTCCCGAGATCATGGGCATCACCAAGGCGTCGCTGGCCACCGAGTCGTGGCTGTCGGCAGCGTCCTTCCAGGAGACCACGCGAGTGCTCACCGAGGCCGCCATCGACGGCAAGGGCGACAGCCTGCTCGGCCTGAAGGAGAACATCATCATCGGCAAGCTCATCCCGGCCGGTACCGGCATGATGCGCTACCGCGACTTCGAGGTGGAAGCCCCGGAGTACCAGCCGATGGCCTACTTCAGCACCGACGCCGAAGAGGATCCGGCCGCCTATCTGGCGACCATCCACGGCACCTACAGCTCCGACAACGCCGAAGGTGCCGGCAACGAAGGCTGATCGCCTTCACTCATCACGTCCCGGCAGGTTGCCGCCTTGCGGCACCGGCCATAACATTGCAGGGTCCTGTGTGCCGGTTCCCCGGCCCAGGTTTCGATTTCGTTCGCAGAGGTAGCAGCGTGCCCACCATTCAGCAGCTCGTCCGTCAGGGCCGGAGCACCAAATTCTCCAAGACCAAGACGCCGGCCCTCAAGGGGTCCCCGCAGCGTCGCGGCGTGTGCACTCGCGTGTACACGAACACCCCGAAGAAGCCGAACTCGGCCCTTCGCAAGGTGGCCCGCGTGCGCCTCACCAGCGGCGTCGAAGTCACGGCCTACATCCCGGGCGAGGGTCACAACCTGCAGGAGCACAGCATCGTGCTCGTGCGTGGTGGCCGCGTGCGCGACCTCCCGGGCGTGCGCTACAAGATCATCCGTGGCGCGCTCGACGCGGCCGGCGTGAAGAACCGCAAGCAGGCCCGCAGCCGTTACGGCGCCAAGGCCGCGAAGTAAGCAGAGAACGGTAAGGAACGAAGATGCCCCGTAAAGGCCCCGCCCAGCGCCGCGAGCTGATGCCCGACCCGATCTACCGGTCGACGCTCGTCACCCAGATCGTCAACAAGGTCATGCTCCACGGCAAGCGCTCTGTTGCCGAGAAGATCGTCTACGACGCGCTGAAGATCGTCGAAGAGAAGACCGGCGCCGAGCCGATCGCCACGCTGAAGCGTGCGGTCGACAACATCAAGCCCCCGCTCGAGGTCCGCAGCCGCCGCGTCGGTGGCGCCACCTACCAGGTCCCGGTCGAGGTGCGCCCGCGTCGTGCGAGCACGCTCTCCATCCGCTGGCTGGTCGACTTCAGCCGTGCCCGTCGTGAGAAGACGATGGCCGAGCGTCTGGCCAACGAGGTCATGGACGCCGCCAACGGTCTGGGCGCCGCGATCAAGCGTCGCGACGACATGCAGAAGATGGCCGAGAGCAACAAGGCGTTCGCCCACTACCGCTGGTGAGTCCGGCGGTGGCGACGAGCCCCGAGTCCTGAGCAACACCCGCCCTCCGGGGCGGGTGTTGTCGTTTTCCCGACGCGAACTCAGGGACGCGTCGGGAACGACTGCTCGAAGCCGTCGAGGATGCGGACGAGGTTGCGGTCGAAGCGGCCGTCGGCGCGCATGGCCGACGAGATCTGGCGCCACACCTCGCGGAGCGGCTGTTGCTCGGTGAGCTCGGCGAGGGCGGGGTAGTCGCCGGTCGCGAGCAGGGCGCGCAGGTAGGTCTCCATCCGCGGCGTGAGGTCGTCGCCGTCGTTCGAGTAGTTGTTGCGCTCGTGCAGACAGAACCCGAACACGTACTCGTCGACCGCCGTGAGGAGATCGATCTTGTCGTTGAGTGGGATGTCCAAGCCGCGCACCGCCTGCAGCGACTGGTCGAAGTGGCGCACGCTGTTCGGGCCGAGCGGCGGGTCGTCGGTGATGTCGAGCACCCACGGGTGCCGACGCATCGCGTCGCGGCTGCGCGTGGCGATGGTGGTGAGGGCGACGCGCCAATCGGCCGGCATGGCCATGTCGGGCGGTAGCACCATCTCCTTCATCATCCCGTCGAACACCAGGGTGAGCAGCTCGTCCTTGGTGGAGATGTAGTGGTACAGCGTCATCGTGCCGGCCTCGAGCTCGGCGGCGAGGCGGCGCATGCTGACCGCCTCGAGGCCTTCGGCGTCGGCGATCCGGATGGCGGCCGCGGCGATGTCGTCGCGCGTGAAGCGCGGTCGGCGGGTGTCGCCGCCGTGGCGGGTCCACACCTCGAGCGGGTCGGCGCCGAAGTGGTCGTGGGCGTGGCTGACGACGGCGTGATGGTGCCCGGCGTGGCCGAACTTCTGGCTGGCCTTGGCGGCAGCCTTGTCGACCTTCCTGGTGGTCTTCCTGACCACCTTGTCGGCCTGCTGGGTGAGCTTCGCGTTGAGCTGCTCGGCGGCGGCGTCGATGGCGCTCTGAGCGGCGCTGCGGCCCACGTCGGAGGCCTTCTTCGGATACTCCGTTGCCATGTCGTACAGTGTACTGCTATTCTTCGTCGTACTATGTACGAACAATCGGTACAGCATACGAACAGCGAGCGGGCGAACCACGCGGCGGCCGTCGCGCTCCACGGCCGTGGCGGCGTCGTCGCACATGGGCTGGGCAAGCGCTTCGACGACCTGTGGGCGTTGCGCGAGCTCGACCTCGCGGTTGCGCCCGGTCAGGTCCTCGGGCTGCTCGGTCACAACGGCGCCGGCAAGACCACCGCCATCCGCATCCTCACCACCCTCTCGCAGCCCACCGAGGGCTCGGCCACCGTCGCCGGGTTCGACGTGGTGCACCAGTCGGGCGAGGTGCGCCGGCGCATCGGGGTGGCGGCGCAGCAGGCCACCGTCGACGGGCTGATGTCGGCGCGGCTGAACCTCGAGATGGTCGGGCGCCTGCACGGGCTGTCGAAGGCCGAGGCGCGGCGACGCGGTGACGAACTGCTCGAACGGCTCGAGCTCACCGAGGCGGCGGGGAAGTTGGTGAAGACGTTCAGTGGCGGCATGCGCCGTCGGCTCGACCTGGCCGCCAGCCTGGTGGCCGAGCCCGATGTGCTGTTCCTCGACGAACCGACCACCGGCCTCGACCCGCGCAGCCGCGGCGATCTGTGGCTGATGCTGCGCGATCTCGTGCGCAACGGCACCACCCTCGTCCTCACCACGCAGTATCTGGAGGAGGCCGACCGGCTGGCCGACGACATCGTCGTGCTCGACCACGGTCGCACGGTCGCCCACGGCACGCCCGACGAGTTGAAGCGCCGCATCGGCGATCAGCGCGTCGACGTGAAGCTCGCCTCGTCCTCCGAGCTCGTGCCTGCGGCCGCGGCCCTCGCCGAGTTCGCCGGCGGCGAGCCGACCATCGACGAGGAAGCACTCGTCGTCACCGCCGCACTCCGCGAGGGTGCCCGTCTGCTCGACGTCGTCCGCGCCCTCGACGAGGCGGGCATCGACGCCATCGACCTCAACCGCCGGGAAGCGACGCTCGACGACGTCTTCCTCACCCTCACGTCCGCATCGCACCGCCAGGAGGCCGCCGAATGACCGCCACCGCCACGTCCCCCGTGTCCACCGTGCCCCCCGCGGTGGACCACGTCCCGCCGCGCAACAGCTTCGTGCGCGACTCGCTGGTCTACGCCCGCCGCAACCTCGAGCACATCCGCCAGATCCCCGAGAAGCTGCTCGACGTCACCATCCAGCCGCTCATGTTCGTGCTGCTGTTCGCCTACGTGTTCGGCGGCGCCATCGAGGTGTCGGGCGGCGGCTACCGCGAATACCTCATCGGCGGCATCCTCATCCAGTCGTTGGCGTTCGCTGCGATGGGTCCGGCCACGAGCATCGCCACCGACCTCACCGAGGGAGTCATCGACCGCTTCCGCTCGCTGCCCGCCACCAAGCTCTCGTACCTGGTCGGTCACTTCCTGGCCGAGCTGGCCGGCTCGGTGCTGTCCATCGTCGTGCTGCTCGGCACGGGCTACGTCGTCGGGTGGCGCACCCACACCGACGCTCTGCAGGTGGCCGAGGCGCTGTTGCTGCTGGTCGTGTTCGCCTCGGCGATGATCTGGTTCGGCACCTGGCTCGGCATGGTCGTGCGTTCTCCCGACGCCGTGATGGGCATCGGCTTCACGCTGGTGTTCCCGCTGACGTTCCTGAGCAACGCGTTCGTGCCGATCAGCACGCTGCCCGAGCCGCTGCAGTGGATCGCCTCGTGGAACCCGGTCAGCGTGCTCGTCGCCGCCGTGCGCACCCTGTTCGGCAACCCGTTGTCGCCGATCGCCAAGGACATCTGGCCGATGACCCACCCGGTGCCTGCCGCATGGCTGTACTGCGTGGTCCTGCTCGTGGGCTCGATCGGCCTGTCCCTGCGCCGCTTCCGCCACCGCACCAGCGACTGAGCCCACACCGCGCGAACTTAAGTTCCTGGTGAACACCGCGAACGTAAGTTCCTGGTGAACACCACGAACCCGAGTTCTGCAGCTCCGTTGCGGCGCCAGAGAAGTTTCGCTACGGTTGCGTAGCGAAAGTGAGGTCGCCCCCGATGACTCCTTCCTCCACCGTGTCCGTCGAGGAACTCGACGGCATCGACCCCGTCACGTACCAACGCCGCTGGTGGATCCTGGCGACGATGTGCCTGAGCCTCGTGCTCATCGTCGCCACGGTCAGCTCGGTCAACGTCGCCATCCCGCACCTCGCCGGCAGCGAGTTGAACCCGAGCAACACCCAGATCCTGTGGATCGTCGACGCCTACGCACTCGTGTTCGCAGCGCTGCTGCTGCCGGCCGGCGCCATCGGCGACCGGTTCGGCCGGAAGGGCGCGCTGCTCACCGGTCTGGTGATCTTCATCGTCGCCAGCGTGGCGTGCGCCTTCATGAAGGACGCCACGGCGCTCATCGCCTGTCGTGCGGTCATGGGCATCGGTGCCGCGCTGATCATGCCCAGCACGCTCAGCCTGTTGCAGTCGGCGTTCCCCCGGCGCGAACGGGCCAAGGCCATCGCCACGTGGGCCGGGTTCGCCGGCGCCGGTGGCGCGATCGGCCCGCTGATGGGTGGCTTCCTGCTGGCCCACTTCTGGTACGGCTCGGTGTTCCTGGTGGCCGCGCCCATCGCGCTCGTCGCCCTCGTCGCCTCGGCCGTCCTGGCTCCCTCGTCCAAGGAGGAATCGGCCGGGCCGCTCGACCTCGGCGGCGCGCTGCTCTCCATCGTCGGCTTCGGTGCGTTGCTCGCGGCGATCATCGAAGGGCCCGAGCGGGGCTGGAGCGACACCCTGGTGGTCGTCGGCTTCGTGCTCGCCGCGGTGTGCCTGGTGGGTTTCGTGTTCTACGAACGCCGAGCGCAGTACCCGATGCTGGACATGCACTTCTTCGCCAACCCCCGCTTCGCGATGGGCAGCCTTGGCATCACCCTGACCTTCTTCGCGATGTTCGCGATGTTCTTCGTGCTCACCCAATACCTGCAGTTCGTGCAGGGCTACTCGGCGCTCGAGGCCGGCGTGCGCGGCCTGCCGTTCGCCTTCACGATGATCATCGTCTCGCCGCGTGCGCCGAAGTTGGCGGCGGCGCTGGGCACGAAGCGGGCTGTCGGCGGCGGCATGCTCGTGCTCGCAGTCGGCCTCACGCTGATGTCGCTCGTCCAGATCGACACCACCTACTGGTACGTGGCCTTGTGTCTGGTGCTCATGGCCGCTGGCGTCGGCGCCGCGATGCCGTCGCTCAGCAGCGGCATCGTCCAGAGCGTGCCGATGAACAAGGCGGGAGTCGGGTCGGCGGTGAACGACACCACCCGAGAGGTGGGCGGCGCCATCGGCATCGCCGCCCTCGGGTCGATCGTCAACAGCATCTACCGCGATCACCTCTCGCCGATGCTGACGCAGCTGCCGCCCGAGGCCCAGGAGGTCGCCAGCCGCAACGTGGCCGGTGCGCTCCGCGTCGCCGGCGGCCTGGAGGCCACGGTCGGTCCGGAGGCGGCGGCACAGTTCACCACCGCGGTGCAGCAGTCGTTCGTCGACGGCATCCACGTCGCGTTGCGCGTCGCCGCGGCGATCGTCGTGGTCGGCGCCGTCGTCGTGGCGTCGCGCATCCCGAACAGCGAACAGCATGGGTTCGGTGCGCACTGATCGCGTCGATCCGCGGTGTGAACGATCGCAGCAACGCGCGTTGGCAGCGGCGGTCGAACTGCTCCGTGAGGACGGGCTGCCCGGGCTGACGTTCGAGGCGGTCGCGGCGCGTTCGGGTGTGGCGAAGTCCACCCTGTACCGCCACTTCGCCGATCGCTCGGCGCTGCACCTCGCGGCCGTCGAGTCGGTGGGACCGGTCGCCGTGATGGCCCTCACCGACGATCTCCGCGCCGATCTCGTCGACTTCCTGTCGAAGCTGGAGCGCTCCCTCCATCACAGCGACTTCGGTGCGATCCTTCTCACTGCGGTCGACGGTGCGGAGCGCAGCCAGCAGATGGCCGACCTGGCGCGCGCCGCTGCGGTGCAGCGTCGCCAGCAGCTGAACGATCGACTGCGGTCGGCGCAGGTGGCCGGCTCGCTGCCCCACGACGCCGATCTGCAGCTGCTGACCACGCAGCTGGTCGGTCCGCTGTTCTACCGCCGCTTCTTCAGCCGGCAGGCGTACGACCCGGCGTTCGTGCCGGCGCTCGTCGATCAGGTCCTGCAGACCCAGCTCGGATGGAGCCGCAGAACTTGAGTTCGCGCGTGTTCACCAGGAACTTGAGTTCGCGCGTGTTCACCAGGAACTTGAGTTCGCGCGTGTTCACCAGGAACTTAAGTTCGCGCGTGTTCAGTCGGCGGTGAGTTGTTTGCGCAGGCGGCGGGCCAACGCGGTGGCGCCCATCGCGGTGCCGGTGGCCACCGTGAGGTGGCCCATCTTGCGGCCGCGGCGCGGCTCGGCCTTGCCGTACAGGTGCAGGTGGACGGCTGCGTTCTCGAGCGCCACCGCCCACTTCGGCTCGCCCTTGTCCCACAGCTCGCCGAGCAGGTTCAGCATCGCGACGCCCGGCACGAGCATGCGCGGTTCGCCGAGTGCCAATCCGCACACTGCGCGGACCTGCTGCTCGAACTGGCTGGTGACGCAGACGTCGAGTGTCCAGTGCCCGGTGTTGTGCGGTCGGGGTGCGAGCTCGTTGACGTAGACGTCGTTGCCGACGACGAACATCTCGACGCACATGACGCCGACGAAGGCCAGCTCCTCGGCGATCCAGGTGCACATCTGCGCGGCGCCGTCGGCGCTGTCGGCCGGCATGTACGCCGGCGCATAGCTGGCGTCGAGGATGCCGTTCAGATGGCTGTTCTGAGTGACGGCGTAGGTGCACGTACGGCCGTCGACGGTGCGGGCCACGACCATCGACAGCTCGCGGTCGAGATGCATCCGCTGCTCGAGGACGCACGGGACGCCACCGAGCTGGGCCCACGCGTCGGGCAGCTCCTCGGCCGACTCGATGGTGACCTGACCCTTGCCGTCGTAGCCCAGACGAGCCGTCTTGAGAATGCAGGGGTAGACCATGTCCGCGGCAGCGGGGAAGTGCTCGTCGTGCTCGATGACGACGTACGGGGCGACCTGGGCGCCGATGTCCTCCAGGAACCGCTTCTCGAGGATGCGGTCCTGGCAGGTCTCGATGGCGTCGGGTGTGGGGTGGACCAGCACACGGTCGGCGATGGTACGCAACGCGCTGGCGGGTGCGTTCTCGAACTCGACGGTGACGACCGCACACGTCGCGGCGAGCTGCTCGAGCGCCGCGGTGTCGTCGTACGCGGCGACGAGGTGGATGTCGGCCACCTTGCCGGCCGGGGCATCGGGGTCGGGGTCGACGACCGTGGTGCGATACCCCATGACGCGCGCCGCGATGACGAAGTAGCGGCCGAGTTGGCCGCCGCCGAGCAGCCCGATCATCGCGGGCGGGGTGATGACGGGGTGGTCGCTCATGCGGGCGGAAGGGTACTGGTGGCCGCGTCGTGATGCCGGCGGGACCGGTACTGGGCGAGCGCCTCGGCCAGCCGCGCGATCGTCGGCGGCGAGGAGTGCGACGGCGAACAACGCGGCGTTCGTGGCGCCGGCCTCGCCGATGGCGAACGTGGCGACGGGCACACCAGCCGGCATCTGCACGATGCTGTACAGGCTGTCCTGGCCGTTGAGGTGGCGGCTGGGCACCGGCACGCCGAGCACCGGCACCAGGGTCTTGGCGGCGATCATGCCCGGCAAGTGGGCGGCCCCGCCGGCGCCGGCGATGACGGCGCGCAGCCCACGGTCGACCGCGGTCTCGGCGAAGGCGAACATCTCGTCGGGCATGCGGTGTGCCGACAGCACCTCCACCGAGTGGGGGACGCCGAACTCGGTGAGCACCTCCGCGGCCTTGCTCATGGTCGACCAGTCGCTGGTCGACCCCATCACGACGGCGACGAGAGGTGTGGTCACCTGCACAGTCTGGCCCGTCAGACGGCCGCGCCGGCGCGTTCGCCGTCGACGACGGCGGCGTGGGCCCGCCGCGGGGCGAGGCAGTCGCCGACACGCTCGACGCTGACGCCCGCACCCTTCAGGTCGTGGTACAGCCACTCGACCGGGTTGGGCGGCACGGCCAGCACCACCCAGTCGGGCCGGCGGGTCTGGTTCTGGCCGGTGGGGTGGTGCAGCAGGGTCAGCTCACCGTCGGCCATGCCCATCGGGACCAGGTCGGTGGTCTGGACGATGCCCTTCGAACCGGCGCGCATCCACCAGTTCTCCATGTCGAGCGTGATGCCGAGGTCCTGGCCGACGACCATCCCGTTGGTGACGATCTCGACGCTGCAACCGCGATCGGCCAGCAGTTCGGCGACCGACGTGGCGTGATGGAAGCCGATCTCGTCGACGACCACCACGGTCTGGCCGGGCTGCGGCCCACCGTTGGGTGCGGTGCCCTCGATGACCTCGCGCACGTCGACCACGTTCGTCGCGTCGGCGGGCGCCCACCAGGGGCGCGACGGCTCGGCACCCATGGCGACGATGACGTGGTCGGGCTTGCGTTCCTCGACCAGCCCGGGCCACACGCCCACGCCGTACTCGAACTTCACGCCGAGGCGCTCGCATTCGTTGAGCTGGTTGCGGATCATGTCGCCGAACTCGGCCCGGTTGGGGACCGACGCGGCGACGCGCACCTGGCCGCCGGCCTGGTCGGACTTCTCGAAGACCGTGACGTGGTGCCCGTTGCGTGCGGCGGCGATGGCGGACTGCAGCCCGGCGGGTCCGGCGCCGACGACCATCACCTGCTTCGGCTTGGGCGTGAGGTGGACCGCGCCGACGCCCTGCGCCTCACGGCCGGTGACCGGGTTCTCGATGCAGCCGAGCCAGCGGTTCAGACCCATTCGTCCGACGCACTCCTGATTGCACGACAGGCACAGGCGGATGTCGTCGGTGTTCCCGGCCCTGGCCTTGGCGGCGAAGTCGGGGTCGGCGATCTGGCCGCGCACCACGCCGACGAGGTCGCAGTGACCCTCGGCGATCGCCCGCTCGGCCTGCAGCGGGTCCTTGAACCGCCCGACGCCCACGACCGGTAGATCGACGGCCTTGCGGAACGCCGACGGGATGAACATCGCATACCCGGGCGGGATGTGCATGCTCGCTTCGATCATGAACAGGCTGGCCGTGGCGACGCCGATGGACGTGTTGATGTAGTCGACCTGGCCGGTGGCCTCGGCGATCTCGGCGATACGCACTGCGTCGTCGATGGTGGTGCCGCCGTCGATGAGTTCGTCGCCGCAGATGCGCACGCCCAGTGCCAGGCGGTTGCCGATGACCTTGCGCACCGCGCCGACGATCTGGACCAGCAACCTCGCCCGGTTCTCGATGCTGCCGCCGTACTCGTCGGTGCGGTGGTTGGTGGCGTTCGACAGGAACCCGCGCACGATGGAGCTGTGGCTGCACTGCAGCTCGATGCCGTCGAACCCGCCCTCGGCGCAATGCTCGGCGACCACCGCGTAGCCGGCGACGATCTCGTCGATCTCGGCGTGGGTGACGGCCTTGGGCACTTCGCGGAACAGCGGGTCGGCGACGGCGGACGGCGCCCACACCGGAAGACGCGAGTACATGGACGACGCCTGGCCGCCGTTGTGGTTGATCTGGGCGAAGATCGGCACCCGATGGCGGTGCACGGCGTCGGTGATGGCCCGATAGCCGGGGATGACGTCGCGGTGGAAGCCGTGGATGAGCTTCTCGTACGGCCAGTCGGTCGGGTGGGTGCTGTGTTCTTCGGTGATGATCAGCCCGGCGCCACCCGCGGCGCGAGCGGCGTAGTAGGCGGCGTGCTGCTCGGTGGGCTTGCCGTCGCGGGCGTAGTTGGTGAGGTGCGCGCTGAACACGATGCGGTTGCGCGTGCTGACCGGCCCGAGCTGCAACGGGGTCCACAGGTACCGGTACGCCATGGCGCAAACCCTACCGAACGGTCAGGTGGCGGGACCTTTCGAGCGCAGGCCGCGCTTCACCTTCTGGCCGGCGGCACTGGCTTTGCTCTTGGCCTGGTCGAGCGCTCGCTCGGCCCATGCGAACTCGGTGGCCAGGATGGCCAGGCCGAGGATGATGACGACCAGCCCGGGACCGGGCAGCACGAGCAGGGCGACACCGGTGAGCAGCACGGCGACGCCGGCCACGAACACCGCGATGCGCTTCGCGTTGCGGCCGATCCAGCGGAACCACTCGACGGGGGAATGCCAACCACGGGTGTCGGAACGAGACATGAGGGACCTTTCGACGGGAACGGTGGGTTCGGGTCGAAGGTCTCTCCCGTCCGTGTCGATTCCTCGACATGGACCGTGGTGCCGAGCCCTGAGGCCGTGTTGACGACACCGACGAAGCGGGATACTCCCCTTCAGGCGCCCAGGGTATCGGGCCGCGGTATCGCGCAGGGCGCGCGCGGGGTCGCGTATCGTTGCCGCGTGCTGGAACACCGCGGGATCGCCGCATGACCGAATCGCGCCGTCGCAAGGGCACGAAGACGTCGGCGTTCGGCGTCGGCAAGCGAGAGGGGCACGATTCGTCGGCCTTCTACGACCGCTTCCACGCACCCGAGGTGAGCGACGACGACACGATCGCCGATCCCGGCGTGGTCGACCGCATCGTCGTCGGCGACGCTCGCGACATGCGCGACGTGGCCGACAACTCGGTGGCGTTGGTGGTGACGTCACCGCCGTACTTCGCCGGCAAGGCGTACGAGGAGGCGTTGGGCGAGGGGCACATCCCCGCCAACTACGTCGAGTACCTGACGATGCTCCGCGACGTGTTCCGCGAGTGCGCTCGCGTGCTGCAGCCCGGTGGTCGCATCGCCGTGAACGTCGCCAACCTGGGCCGCCGTCCGTACCGCTCGCTCGCCGCCGACGTCACCACCATCCTGCAGGACGACCTTCGCCTGCTGTTGCGTGGCGAAGTGGTGTGGGTGAAGCAGCGCGGCGCGGCGGGCAACTGCGCGTGGGGCAGCTTCCAGCGACCTGGGAACCCCGTGCTGCGCGACCTGACCGAGCGGGTGATCATCGCCTCGAAGGGTCGCTTCGATCGCGCCCTCGACGCCAAGGAGCGCGCCAAGCGCGGCCTGCCGTCGGTGAGCACGATGAGCCGCGACGAGTTCATGGAGGCCACCGTCGACGTGTGGGAGATCCCTCCCGAGAGCGCGTCGCGCGTCGGCCACCCGGCGCCGTTCCCCGTGGCGCTGCCCGAGCGATTGATCCACATGAACACCTACGAGGGCGAGGTGGTCCTCGATCCGTTCATGGGTTCGGGCACCACCGCCGTCGCCGCCGTGCGGACGGGCCGACACTTCATCGGCTTCGACACCGACCCCGGCTACGCCACCGCGGCGATGGAACGCATCGCCGCCGAGCGGCCGCACGCGCAGGTGCAGATCCGCCCGGGCGACTCGAAGGGCACCGATCCGCTGACCGGAGGGTGGGGCACCAAGGACCTCGCGGCAGCGTTGCTGGCCGACGCCGGGTTCACGTCGATCGTCGACGATGCCAAGGTCGTCACCGGTGTCGTCCCCACGCTGGCCGCGGTCGACACGAAGGGCCGTCGGTGGTACTTCGAGGTGGTCGGCGGCCGCACGACGAACCGACCTGGAGCGCAGCGCATCGAGTTGGTGTGGAAGGCGATCGCCAAGGGTGCGGTCGTGCGCGAGGCCGAACCGAAGGCCCGCTTCGCGGTGCTCACCATCGGCCGTCCGGCATCGGCCACCGGTGGCAAGGCGCTCGACGTGGTCACTGGCCCGAAGCAACCGGTCGCTGCGGTCGTCGACCTGATGGCCGACGATGCCGTCGCTGAACTGTCGGCGCTCGCGCGCTGAACCGTCGCACTACCGTTGCGGCCCATGGCCGAGCCGACGACAACCGACCTGCCCACGCCTGAATCGTTGGGCATGACCTGGGCGGGCGACTGCACCTTCGCCCGCTTCCCGCGTGGCAGCGGAGTGGGTGCCGACTTCGCGATCGTCGGAGTGCCGTTCGACATCGGCGTCACCAACCGGCCCGGGTCTCGTTTCGGTCCGCGAGCGGTTCGTGAGCAGTCCACGTTGTCGGGCGAGTTCGGCGATGCGCTGTGGCCGTGGCCGAGCGGTCTGCTCGCCGGACGCCAGGTGGTCGATGCAGGGGACGTGCCCTTCCGCCCGGGCACGACCGACGAGATGCTGTCGGCCACGCGGGCGCGGGTGTCGTCGCTCATCGCCGGCGGCACCGCGGTCGTGTCGATCGGTGGCGACCACCTCGTCAGCTACCCGTTGCTGCAGGCTCACCACGAGCACCACGGGCAGATGGCGTTGGTGCACTTCGACGCGCACAGCGACACCTGGGACTACGACGACGACGCCCCGCTGCACCACGGGATGATGTTCCTGAAGGCGGCGCGGGAAGGGCTCGTGGACCCGGCCCATTCGGTGCAGATCGGCATGCGCACACCGAACGACACGATGGGTTTCAACGTGTTCGACATGAACGCAGTGGTGGAGCTGGGCGTGGCCGGCCTGGTGGCCGCGATCCGCGACCTCACGGGCGATCTGCCGATCTACCTCACCGTCGACATCGACGCGCTCGACCCGGCGTTCGCCCCGGCGACGGGCACCCCCGTGGCCGGTGGGATGACCACGGCGCAGTTGCGCGCCGTGCTGTTCAAGCTGTTCGGCATGGACATCGTCGGTGCCGACCTCGTGGAAGTGGCCCCGCACTACGAGGGCCCGGCGCAGATCACCGCGCTGGCCGGCGCCACGATCGCCCACGACGAACTGCACCTCCTCGCCGGCGCCCCCCGCCGCGCCCAACCCGCGCGAACTTGAGTTCCTGGTGAACAGCGCGAACTCAAGTTCTGCGGCTCCATCCGGAGTCAGAAGGCGAGTTGGGTGACGGTGTAGATCACCAGGCCGGCGAGACCGCCGACGATGGTGCCGTTGATACGGATGAACTGCAGGTCGCGACCCACCTGCAGCTCCAGCCGTTCGGCCGTGGCCTTGCCGTCCCACTTGGCGACGGTGGACGAGATGATCTCGCTCACCTCGCCTCGATAGTGGTCGACCACGTAGCCGGCAGCACGGCGCACCCAGTCGTCGACCTTGGCCTGCAGCTCGGGCTCGGCGACCAGCCGGTTGCCCAGGTTGACGAGCGAGCGATCGATGCGGCGGCGCAGCTCGCTGTCGGGGTCGTCGGTGGCGATCAGTGTCGTCCGCTTGACCTCGCCCCACAGGCTCTGCAGCCACGCCTGCACGTCGCGGTGCTCGAGGAGCTCGCCCTTCAACTCCTCGAGCTTGGTGACGAGTCCGGGGTCGGTCTTCAAGCGCTCGGCGAACGCGAGCATGCGCTCGTCGATGGAGGTCCGCATCGGGTGGGTCGGGTCGCGTTCGATGTCGCCGATGAAGCTGTGCACCGCGGTGTAGATCTTCTCGAAGATCCGGTCGTCGATGCCCTCGGGCACCCACCACGGTGACTCGGTGCGGAGGCGATCGCGGAACGTGTTGCGGTTGTCGTCGAGGAAGTTGCCGAGCCCGCTGAGCGTCGCGTCGAGCAGGCGCTGATGGTGGCCGCCGTCCATGCCGACGTCGATTGCCCGACCGATGAGTGGGGCGATGGGCGTCTCGCGCACCTTGCGCTCGATCATGCCCTGCAACGCCGAGCCGACGTCGCGGTCGTCGATGACTTCCAGGCTGCCGCGCAGGCCGTCGGCCACCGCGCCGCCCGCCTTCGCGGCGTTGGTCGGATCGCTGAGCCAGCTGCCCAGCCGCTGGCCGATGTGCGCCTGGTCGAGTCGCTCGTGCAGCACCTCCTGGGTGAGGAAGTTGGTCTGCACGAACTCGCCGAGCGACTCGCCGATCTGGTCCTTGCGGTTGGGGATGATGGCGGTGTGGGGGATGGGAATGCCCAGCGGGTGGCGGAACAGGGCGGTGACCGCGAACCAGTCGGCGAGTGCACCGACCATGGCCGCCTCGGCGAAGGCGCGGATGTATCCCACCCAACCGTGGTCGTCCTCCAGCGAGCGGGCGACGAGGAAGACGATGGTGACGAACACCAGCAGCCCGAGCGCCAGCTGCTTCATCCGCCGCATGCCGGCCTGACGTTCGAGGTCGTTGGCCGAGAGGGTCTGCATGCCGCCGAACCTACTCAGTGCCGCGCGAGCCCGTGGTTCGGTCAGGCCGGGCTTCGGTTTCTGTCATCGTTCGACCGACGATTCCCCGGTCGAGCCATGACAGGAAGTCACCCGTCGAGGACGGCGCGATGGATGGCGGCGATGGCGTCGTCGGGGTGTGCGCCCAGACGGCCGACCTCCGCCAGGTAGCGCCGCGCCGCTGCGGCCAGTCGGGTGGCGGTTCCGGGGTCGACGGTGGCGGCCCGATCGAGCACCACCGTGCCGTTGCGGCCCTCGCCTCGAACGAGCCCGTCGGCCTCGAGTGCCTGATAGGCCCGAGCGACCGTGTTCTTGGCCAGCCCCAGATCGGCCGCGAGCTGGCGTACGGTCGGCAGCCCGGTGCCCGGTGCCAGTTCGCCGGAGCGAATGGCGTCGACGAGCTGTGCCCTGAGCTGTTCGAACGGCGGCACCGCAGAGTTGGCGTCGACGCGGACGAGTGTCATGCGCGGACCCGTCGCGCCTGCTGCACGTTCCACGGTTCGACGAGCCACAGGCGTGACCACCAGGCGATGCCGAGCCACGGCAGCACGCCGAAGGGAAGTGCCAGCCAACTGTTGCCCAGCGCGATGACGGCTGCGGTGCTCGCGCCGCTGGTCGCCAGCGCGACGGCGGCTCCGGTGACGTGGTGCACGCCGTCTGCCCGCATGGCTTCGTCGGCATCGCGCAGCCGGCCGCTCGCGGCCAACGCCGGACGGTCGATGACCCGGCCGACGCCGAGCCGGATGATGGCGACCGCGGTGAGGCCGGCAACGGCACCGACCCACGCGTACTGCCAGCGAATGGGCGCCCGCCAGGTGGCAACGACGGCAGCGACAACGGCGATGGAGGCACACGCAAACGTGAGGTTCGACCACCACGTGTCGACGTAGTCGGAACGTCGCCGCCGCACGACGAGCGCTTCGTTCCCGACCCTGCGCTGGCGCACCGCGAGCTCGAATGCAGCGGCGCCGATCGCGGTCGTGAAGAAGAACGCGTTGTTGTACAGCGGGTTGGCGAAGTCGGCGGCGCGGTCGGCGTCGATGAGGTTGAAGTACATCGGCAGCATCGTGATGTGAAGGCCGATGAGGAACGAGATCCACCGCACGGAGCTGCCCCGGCGGAGTCGTCGCCGAACGACCGGCGTCGATGTGTCGTCGAGTTGCACGTCGAAGCGTCGCTGCCAACGATCGAGCCGCGTGAGCGACACCCGTCGAGCACCGAAGCCGACGACCGCGACGGTCGCGACCCAGAGTGTCGCGAGGAACCACCAGTCACCGGCCATGACGCGATTGTCCCAACATCTTGGGACAAAGTCAATGAGGCGGCGTCCGTGTCAGTGGGCGATGTACAGACCGGGACGGCCCGCAGCCATGCGGGCGAAGACGCCGACGATGATCGCGGGGATGAGCGTCCGCCAACCGAACTGCTCGACCGTGAGCACGAAGCCGGTGAGCATCACGCTGGCGGCGCTCGCGAACGCGGCCGGCGCGCCGGTGGCGGCGAGCAGAGGCGACGACACGTTCATCGCCGGCGCGGTGGCGGCACCGAACGTGGAACCGATGACGAACAAGGGCAGTACCTCGCCACCGACGAAGCCGGTGCCGAGCGCGATGGCGGTGAACAGCAGCTTCAACAGCGGATCCCACCAGTCGATGTGGCCGCCCGCGATCGCAGTGCCGTACAGCTCGGTGGACAGGCCCAGGTAGTCGCGACCGACGAGCAGCGCCACGACCACCGTCGCGGCGCCGCCGATGACCGTGCGTCCGGGCGGCCAGTGCATGACGTGCGCCATCCGGCGTTTGGTGAACTTCACGAGGCCGACGAACACGCGGGCGAGCAACCCGACGCCGATGCCCACCACGGCCAGCTTGAACGGCAGACCGAACGTCCAGTCCGAACGCGGCAGTATCGGCCGATTGCCCATGTGGTAGCCGAGACCGTCGACCACCCACTTGCCCGTGTACGCCGCGATGATCGCGGGGATCAGGGCGCGAAGCCGCTTGTGCTTGGCGACCTGCATCGTGAAGACGACGCCGGTGATCGGTACGGCGAACACCGCGCCCCATCCGCCGGCCAGCGAGGCGGCGATGAGGATGCGCCGCTCGTCGGGCTTCAGTTTCCCGAGTCGCGATGCGGTGTCGGTGACCGAGCCGGCCATCTGCAGCGCCGCTCCCTCGCGCCCGACCGAGGCACCGAAGAGGTGGCCCACCACGGATCCGGCGAAGATGAGCGGCGCCATCCGCGACGTGACGCCGTGGGTGAATGTGTGCGACTGCTCGATGACCGCGGGCGTGCCGCCCTTCGCCCGCCCGCCCCAGTGGTGGTACGCCAACCCGACCGCGAGCCCGGCCAGCGGGAGCAGCCACAGCAGCCAGCCGTGGTCGATGCGGGTGCGGGTGGCCCAGTCGAGGCTGCGCAGGAACGCGTACGAGATGAGGCCGGTCAGCGCGCCTCCGATGGCGGCGAACAACCAGACCCTGAGCCGTGACATGCGCCGCCCACCCTACGAGCCGATCGGGGCCGACGGTGTGGCACCCCCTCCGTAGGATGACGTCACCATGAGCGACGACGGCCGCCTCCAGTTCGATCTCGACCCGCTCGACCTCGACGGGCTGAACCCCGATCAACTCGACGCCGTCGTGCATCGTGGCGGACCGCTGCTGGTGGTCGCCGGTGCCGGTTCCGGCAAGACGCGCGTGCTCACCCATCGCATCGCCCACCTCGTGCAGGAGGGTGTGCCGCCCACGTCCATCCTGGCCATCACGTTCACCAACAAGGCCGCGCGAGGAGATGAAGCACCGCGTGGCGGATCTCGTGGGCCCGGTGGTGAAGGCGATGTGGGTGTGCACCTTCCACTCGGCGTGCGTGCGCATCCTGCGCGCCAACGCCGACGCGCTCGGCTACCCGCGCACGTTCAGCATCTACGACCAGGCCGACGCCCAGCGTCTCGCCGGGTACGTGGTGCGCGACCTCGGGCTCGATGCCAAGCGCTTCCCGCCCCGCGCCGCTCACGGGCAGATCAGCCTGTGGAAGAACGAACTGGTCACGCCGGCGATGGCGGTCGAGCGGGCCTCGAACATCTTCGAGCGAAAGCACGCCGACATCTACACCGACTACCAGGCCCGGCTGATGAAGGCCGGCGCGATGGACTTCGACGATCTGCTGATGAACACCGTGATGCTGTTCCGCCAGCACCCCGACGTGTTGGCGCACTACCAGCAGCGCTTCCGGCACGTCCTCATCGACGAGTACCAGGACACCAACACCGCCCAGAACGAGATCGCCCTCCAGCTCGCCGCCGGCCACGAGCAGATCACCATCGTGGGCGACGGCGACCAGTGCCTGCTGCCAGGGACGCAGGTCGAGACGCTCTTCGGACCGGTGCCCATCGAGTCGGTCGAGGTGGATGAGGTGGTGCTCGGTTCGAGCGACCACGGAACCCTCGAGAAGGGCACGGTGCGCCGAGTCCACCGAGGCCGATGGGCCGGCGACGTCGTGCGTGTCGTGTGCGGGGACCGCGTCATCGTGACGACGCCGGATCACATCATCGGTACTGGCCACGTCGGGGAGGAGGTCGGGGCGCGTCTGTTGCGCGCTGGCATGACGGTGCTCACCATGGTCGATGGTGAGTTGGTGCCTCGGACGATCGACTCGGTCGACGTCGAGCAGTACGACGGGCCGGTGTACGACCTCGAGGTCGACCCGACCCATCACTACATCGCCAACGGCGTGCTCGTGCACAACAGCGTGTACGGGTGGAGAGGCGCCGACGTCCGGAACATCTCGCAGTTCGAGGATGCGTTCGACGACGTCACGACGATCGTGCTCGACCAGAACTACCGCAGCACGCAGACCATCCTCGATGCCGCCAACGCGGTCATCGCGCACAACCCCGGTCGCAAGGAGAAGCACCTCTGGAGCGACAAGGGGGCCGGCTCACCGATCGTCCGCTACCACGCCGAGGACGAGGGCGACGAGGCCACGTTCGTGGCCCGCACGGTGCAGCAGCTGCACTCCGAGCGACGGGTCATCTGGAAGGACATCGCCTGCTTCTACCGAACGAACGCGCAGAGCCGAGTGCTCGAAGAGTCGTTCATGCGGTTCGGCATTCCCTACAAGGTGGTCGGCGGCACCCGCTTCTACGACCGGCGTGAGATCAAGGACGCGATGGCCTACCTGCGCGCGGTGGTCAACCCGGCCGACGAGGTGAGCGTCAAGCGTGTCCTCAACGTCCCCAAGCGTGGGGTCGGCGACGGCAGCGTCGCCAAGCTCGACGCGCTGGCGCAGGCCGAGGGCATCTCGTTCATGGAGGCCATGCGGCGGGCGCAGGAGGCCGGGCTCACCGGTCCGGCGGCGCGTGGCGTCGCGTCGTTCGTGCAACTGCTCGACAACCTGTCGCTGATGGTCGACGACGAGTCCGTGGGCCCTGGCGACCTGCTCCGCGCCGCACTCGACGACAGCGGCTACACGGCCGAGCTCGAGGCCGAGGAGAGCGTCGAGGCCGCGGGTCGGCTCGAGAACATCGGCGAACTGGTCGGTTCGGCTCGCGAGTTCACCCGGCTCGACGAGTTCCTCGAGCAGGTGGCGCTGGTGGCCGACACCGACGAGATCGACGACGACGACCGCGTCGTGCTGATGACCCTGCACAGCGCGAAGGGCCTCGAGTACCCGGTGGTGTTCGTCCTCGGGTGGGAGGAGGGCGTGTTCCCGCACAGTCGGGCGCTCACCGAACCCACCGAGATGGAGGAAGAACGTCGCCTCGCCTATGTCGGCATCACTCGCGCCCAGGAGCTGCTGCACGTCAGCCACGCCTGGAGCCGGCAGCTGTTCGGCAACACGAACTACAACCCGCCGTCGCGCTTCCTCGACGAGATCCCCGCCGAGCTGGTCGAGCAGAAGGGCTCGGTCGGCGGACGCAGTGGCTACGGCCGGCAGAGCTACCGCAGCCGAGACCGCTACTCCGACGATCCGCCGGCGTACAAGCGTGCCGGCACCGGTTCGGGCTCGGGAGCGGGAAGCCGCAAACCCGTCAGCGGGTTCGACCCCGACGACGACGTCGACTGGCACCGCGAGCGGGTGGTCGATGCCGCCATCAACGCCGGCCGTCGGAACGCGCCGGCCCCGTCCAACAGCCAGGAGCTGGGGTTGAAGGTCGGCGACGACGTCGAACACCCCGCGTTCGGTGAGGGCATCATCATCGAGATCCGCGGGCAGGGCGACAAGGCCGAGGCCACCATCCGGTTCCCGAGCGCCGGGACGAAGCACCTCTCGCTGGCGTGGGCGCCCCTCAAGAAATTGGGTTGAACAGGCGCCGAGGCGTGAAGGCTGATTGAATGTTCGGATGCGTCTGGCGCTGCACCACGATGACCCCGCCGTGCTCGCCAAGCGCAAGGTCATCGTCCGCACCTGGGCCGGCATCGTCATCGGCTGGGCAGTGGTCCGCACGCTCATCGTCTGGGCGGCGGTCGGCGACTACGGGCTCAACCCGTGGATCTACCTGGCCATCGACCTCGTCTCGGCGTGCATCGACGCGATCACCACGCCGCGGATGGTGCTCAGCTTCATCGACGACCAGTACAAGAACGCGGCCAAGTGGGCGCTCATCTCGCTGGTCGCGTTCATCGTTCCCGACCTGTACATCTTCCTCGGCACACGCGAGCTGCCGCGGCGGATCATCGTCATCGTCTGCGTGATCATCTCCATCACGCTGTCGGCGGGTGTCATCAGCGTCGTGCGGAAGGTGCGCGCCGGTCGCGCCGCGAAGGCGGCGGCGATGGCGGGGATCCCCGAAGGGGCGCTGCCCCTCGAAAGGGAATCGACCCCGACACATCTGCTTGAATTGTGGTCATGAAGGCCGCCATCCTCTACTCCAGCCTCACCGGCAACACCCGCACGGCGGGTGAACTGATCGCAGGCAACCTGCAGCAGGAGGGGTGGAGCATCACCACCGTGTGTCCGCTCAAGGAGCTCGAGATGGGTGGCATCCAGGAGGCCGACATGGTGATCGTCGGCACGTGGGTGCACGGGCTGTTCGTCGTCGGCCAGGCGCCCTGGAACCTGGGTGGCATCGCCAACCTGCCGGCCATGCGCGGCAAGCTGTCGGCGTCGTTCTGCACGTTCGCGCTGAACCCTGGCAAGAGCCTCGACAAGCTCGACACGGCCTTGGCCGGTCTGGGCACCGAGGTCATCGGCGGCCTGGCGCTGCACCGCGCCAAGCTCGAAGAGCACACCGAAGAGTTCGCGGCCCGTCTGGTCGCCAACACCCCCGCCCGCGCCTGACCCCGGCAGTCGCGCGCGTCGTCAGACGGTGGGGTCGTTGACGCGCCCCATGAACAGGATCGCGTTCGTGCCCGTGTGGCGCAGCCAGAACGTGAACGGGCGATCGAGGGTCACGATCGCCGGCGGGTCGACCGGGGCCGACGTGCCGGCCATGACCACCGCGGTGGCAGCTGCCGCCTCGGTGCCCTTCTCGTCGAGCGTGATGTTCGCCTGGTGCACGACATCGGTGATCAGGAGCGCGGCGTCGGCCGTGATGCCGCTGAAGTCGGCGCCGTCGGTGAACGGTGTCGGCATCCCCATCTCGGCGAGCGTGTCGCCGAGGTTGGCGGTGGTCGCGAAGTCGAACCTCGGCAGGCCGAGCTGCACCAGTCGCGTGGCGAGTTGCGGGAACAGCACTGACGCCTCGGGGAGCACGGTCGTGGCGGTGTCGCCGACGGCGAACACCATCTCGAGGTCACCGAACGCGTAGGCCAGCGACGTCGCCTGCCAGCCGTCGCCCTCTGCATACGGCAGCTCGCCACCCGTGTGCATCATCGGCACGGTCACGGTGCTGCCGGCGCCGGTCGTGAACGGTTCGTCCTTCGTCGCCTCGGGGTAGATCTCGTTGGCCCAGTTGGCCTTCAGGTACACGGCGTTCACCAACGTCAGCAGGGTGTCGCGCGTGATCACGCCGTCGGCCAGCAGTTCGGGGATGCGGTCCTCGGTCGCGTCGGCCACCCACTCGTTGATCGCCACGCGGGCCGCGTTCGGGTCCGTGGCGTAGTCGACCGTCTCGACCCCGGCGCCGTACTCGGCAGAGAGCGTGTCGAGGAACGAGGGGGACAGCGTGAGGCCGTCCTGCGACCACAGCGAGTTGGTGATCGACACCTTCACCGCTTGCGTCCCGGTGCCGCCCTCGGCGGTGAGATCCTTCGAGCGGTTGCAGGCGTCGAACGCCGCGGCGAGCCCGTTCATCGAACGGTGGATGGCGGCGCCGTCGGTGATGTGCAGCACGCCGTCCATCTCGGCCAGCGTCTGGCCCTTGGCGCCGGCCGATGCCATGGCGAGCGCGATGGCGATGCTGGCCGGCGAGAACACCAGGTTGGCCTTCGGGTCGACCTGGACGAGTTGCTCGTACAGGTCGGCAGCGAACGCGTTCACCGCGGCAGCGGCGGCGGCGGGGTCGGTGCCGGTGGTGATGCGCGTGGCGTTGCTCTTCAGGCTGGAACGCCGCCCCTTCGTGGCGGGCGGGTCGTCGTCACCGCACGAGGCCAGCAGTTGAGCGACCGCCGGCAACGCCAGCAGGGCGAGGAAATGGCGTCGTTCCATGGTGCGTCGTTCCATGTCGGTCGGACGCTTCGGCGCGAACTTAAGTTCCTGGTGACGTCGTCGTCGTTGTGGCGGCCGCGGTGGACGACGTGGGGGTGAGGTCGAGCGTCAGCGAGCCGTCCTCGTTGTAGATGGGGAAGACACCCTGGGGCACCTCGGCGAGGTCGTCGACGGTGAGCGTGCGACCTTCGCAGTCGGTGAACGTCTGGGTCTGCTTGACGACCTCGATCTGGCACGTCGCGTCACGGTCGGCCGGGTGGGCCAGGTGCAGCGTCCAACCCGACGTGGGGTCGTCGCCGGCGTGGGCGAGCACGATGTGGTCGTCGTCGCCGATGAGGTCGTTCATCACGATGGGGCCGTCCTCGGCGATGATCGCTGCGAGGTTCGCCGCACTGCCCATCTCCTGCACCGACGGCGACAGATTGTCGGTCACCTGGTCGGTGTTGCCCGAGATGAGCGCCGCCACGCCCCACAGGGCCAGGCCGAGCACGGCGAAGAAGGCGATCCCGGCGGCAACCGGCACGACCGCGCGAGCGAGGGGGGACTTGAGCTGCGGCTGACGCACGGTCCCCAGTGTGCCGCACGAGCAGGCAGGACGCACCGCGCCCGACCCGGAGGGCAGGACCTCCGGATTGGCCGTGGAAGGCCCCACGTCGTAGGGTTCCTCCCTTGTGAAGCGGCCGTATCGCGTTGTCGTGGCAAAGCCCGGACTCGATGGTCATGATCGCGGCGCCAAGACCATCACGCGAGCGCTGCGCGACCATGGCTTCGAGGTCATCTACACGGGTCTCCACCAGACCCCGGAGCAGATCGCGGAGACCGCGCTGCAGGAGGACGTCGACGCCGTCGGGCTGTCGCTCCTCAGCGGCGCGCACCTGACGTTGTTCCCGCGAGTCATGGAGGAGCTGCGCAATCGCGACCTCGGTGACACGCTCGTGTTCGGCGGTGGCGTCATCCCCGACGCCGACGCACGCGCCCTGCGCGAGCAGGGTGTCGCCGAGATCTTCGGCCCCGGCAGTTCCCTCAAGGGGATCAGCGCGTGGCTCGAGACCGCATTGGACGAGAGAGAGGACGAGGCCTAGATGGACCTGTTCGAGTACCAGGGCAAGCAGTACTTCGCCCGTTACGACATCCCGGTGAGCCCGGGCGACGTCGCCTACACCGTCGACGAGGCCGTGGCGGCCGCCGAGGCCGCCGGTTACCCGGTCGTCGTCAAGGCGCAGGTCCAGGTCGGTGGTCGTGGCAAGGCCGGCGGCATCAAGCTGGCCGACAACGCCGACGAAGTGCGTCTGCACGCCGGGAACATCATCGGCATGGACATCAAGGGCCACCTCGTGAAGCGGGTGTGGGTCGAGCACGCCAGCGACATCGAGAAGGAGTACTACGCCTCGTACTCGCTCGATCGTGCGGCCAAGAAGCACCTCCTGATGCTCAGCGCCCAGGGTGGCGTGGAGATCGAGACGGTCGCCGAGACCGACCCCGACGCCATCGTCATGCTGCACATCGACCCGGTCGACGGCCTCGATCTGGCCACGGCCCGCGACGCCGCCGTGCGCGCCAAGATCGACGACAACGCCGTCGACGGCGTGGCCGACATGCTCGTCAAGCTGTACCGCTGCTTCACCGAGGGCGACTGCGACCTGGCCGAGATCAACCCGCTCATCCTGCGTCCGGACGGTGGCGTGCACGCGCTCGACGCCAAGGTCAGCCTCGACAACAACGCCGCGTTCCGTCATCCCGAGTGGGACGAGTTCCGCGCCACGGAAGAGCTCGACGACCGTGAGCAGCTCGCCCGTACGCACGACCTGCAGTACATCGGCCTCGACGGCACCGTGGGCATCATCGCCAACGGCGCCGGCCTGGCGATGAGCACGCTCGACGTGGTCAACCAGGTGGGCGGCACGGCCGCCAACTTCCTCGACATCGGTGGCGGCGCCAACGCCGACATGATGGCCGCGGCCCTCGGCGTCATCAACTTCGACGAGAACGTGAAGAGCATCTTCATCAACATCTTCGGCGGCATCACCCGCGGCGAGGAAGTCGCCAAGGGCATCGTCGAGGCCATGGGCCGCGTCGATCTCCGCGCTCCCATCGTCATCCGCCTCGATGGCACGAACGCCGAAGAGGGCCGGGCCATCCTGGCCAACGCCGGCATCCCCGAGAGCAAGCTGATCTCGAAGCCCACCATGCTGGAAGCGGCCCGCGCAGCGGTCGCCCTCGCGAACGGAACGAACTGACATGGCCATCTTCGTCAACGAACACACCAAGGTCATCGTCCAGGGCCTCACCGGCGGGCAGGGCAAGTACCACGGCCTGCGCAACCAGGCCTACGGCACCCAGGTCGTCGGCGGCGTGACGCCCGGCAAGGGCGGCAGCGACGTCGCCATTCCCGAGGGTGGCAGTATCCCGGTGTTCAACAGCGTGGCCGAAGCCGTCGCCGCCACCGGCGCGACGGCGTCGTTCATCGCCGTGCCGCCGAAGGCCGCCGCGGCAGCCATCCTCGAGGCCGCGGCCGCAGGCATCGGTTTCATCGTCTGCATCACCGAGGGCATCCCCGCGCAGGACGAGGCGAAGGTGTTCAACACCCTGCTGCGCGACTACCCGAACACGCGCCTGCTCGGTCCGAACTGCCCGGGCATCATCAGCCCCGGCAAGTGCAACATCGGCATCACCGCCGGCGAGATCGCCCAGGTCCCCACCGCATCGGGTCCCAACGTGGGCATCGTCAGCCGCTCGGGCACGCTCACCTACCAGGCGCTGTACGAGCTGAAGCAGCGTGGCATCGGCGTGAGCACCTGCGTCGGCATCGGCGGCGACCCCGTCCCGGGCACGAACTTCATCGACTGCCTGCGCGAGTTCCAGGCCGACCCCGAGACCCACGCGATCATCATGATCGGCGAGATCGGCGGCTCGGCCGAGGAAGAGGCCGCGGAGTTCATCAAGGCCAACGTCACCAAGCCGATGTCGGCCTACATCGCCGGCGTCACCGCCCCCGAGGGCAAGAAGATGGGCCACGCCGGCGCCATCACCTCGGGTGGCAAGGGCACGGCCAAGGGCAAGATGGAGGCCCTCGCGGCCGCCGGTGTGCGCGTGGGCAACAACCCCACCGAGGCCGGCGACCTGATGGCCGAGATCGTCGCCGCCCTCTGACGCGTTCACCAGGAACTTAAGTTCGCGCGCGTTCACCAGGAACTTAAGTTCGCGCGGGGTTGGTGGAGCGCGACGTAACGTCGGGCGCATGCCGATCGTGCCGGACGACAAGAACTGGACCTGGGTGCTCGAGCGCGCCTGCCCCGAGTGCGGGTTCGAGGGTGAGCACTTCCGTGTCGAGGATGCCGCAGCGACGCTGCAGGCCAACGCCGTCGAGTGGTCGCGGCTGCTCGCCCACCCGAAGGTGCGCGAGCGGCCCGACGACCACACGTGGAGCGGGCTCGAGTACGCGTGCCACGTGCGCGACGTGTTCCGCCTGTACCTCTTCCGCCTCGACCTGATGCGCGGCGAGGACGGCCCGCAGTTCCCGAACTGGGACCAGGACGAGACCGCCATCGCCGATCGCTACTCCGAGCAGGACCCGGTGGAGGTGGCCGGCGAACTCGGCCGTCGCGGCCGACCTGCTGGCGCGGGCGTTCGCGTCGGTGCGGCCCGACGAACTGGGCCGCACCGGCTACCGCAGCGATGGCGTCGCGTTCACGATCGACTCGCTTCACGCGCTACATGGTGCACGACCCCGTCCACCACGTGTGGGACGTGCAGCGGGGTTACGCCGCCATCGACGGCTGACGGCCGTACCAGCCGATCAACCGGTCGATCGTCGACGCGTCGTCGGCGACGGGCACGATGTTCCTGAACGGCGGACGGGTGGCCAGGTCGGGTCGGAACGCGGGGTCCTTGGCCATCTCGGCGAAGTAGGCCTCGCGGTCGCCGGAGGGCAGCGCCTGCAGGGCTGAGCCCAACGCGACCTCGATGGTCGGTTCGTGCCACTCCACGGCCAGGTCGGTGGCGACGGCGACGTCCCAGGTGTGCACGGTGAGCTCGGATGTGTACATCGCCAGCATCGCGGCGCCGGGAGCGGTGGCCCACGGCAGGACCATCATCTGCTCGAGCTTGCCACCGTCGGTCCATGCGGCCTGCACGCGGTGCGCCGCGGCCAGGAACTCGCTGGGCCACGCGTCGTCGGCGACGCCGGTGACGACGTCGGGCATGTCCATCGGGTCGGTGCCGTTGCCGAGCGCGGCGAGGCGGTTGTACACGGTGAGCATGTGACCGAGGAGGGCACGCACGTCGAGCTCGGGGCACGGCGTCGGGTTCTCGAGCTGGTCGGGACGGATGTCGTCGACGAGCGCCCGCAGGGTGAGGTGGGCGTGGGCGAACGCGGTGCGCGGGTCGTCGGGGCCGGGAATGCCGCCGGCCTCGGTGGTGTCGGGGGAGGCGGTGGTGGTGCTCGGTGTCGGTGTTGGTCATGTGCTCACCATCGCGGGCAAAGTGGCCATCTTCTGTCCAGGTTCCATGAAATGATCGCGACATGCGAGCCGACCGTCTGGTGTCCGTCCTCCTGCTGTTGCAGCAGCGTCAGCAGGTCACCGCGGCCGACGTGGCGCGCGAGCTGGAGATCAGCGAGCGGACGGCACGTCGCGACCTGGAAGCCCTGGGCCTGGCCGGTCTCCCGGTGTACTCGGTGGCCGGGCGCAACGGCGGGTGGCGGCTGGCCGGCGGCGGGCGCACCGACCTGAGCGGGCTCACCGCCACCGAGGCCCAGGCGCTGTTCATGGTGGCCGGCCCGCAGTCCAGCACGACGCCCGAGGTCAAGGCCGCGCTGCGCAAGCTCGTGCGGGCGCTGCCCGAGCAGTTCCGCGTCGCCGCCGAACGGGCCGGCACCACCACGGTGGTCGACCAGCGCGCCTGGGGCGAGTCCACGCCCACCCGGCGGACGCCACCGTTGCTCGACGAGGTGCGCGACGCCGTGGTCCAGGGCATGCAGCTCGAGCTCGCCTACACCGCACGGACGGGTGACGCGACCGTGCGTGTCATCGAACCGCTCGGCCTGGCGGCGAAGGCCGGGCACTGGTACCTGGTCGCCGACACCGAGGCCGGGCTGCGCACGTTCCGGGTCGATCGGGTGCAGTCCGTCCGCCGCACCGGCCTCGTCGCGACCACACCGAAGGGATTCGACCTCACTCAGGCGTGGTCGCTCATCGCCGACCGGGTGGAGGAGATGCGCACACCCGTGGTCGCCCGCGCGCTGGTGCATCGCGATGCGCTGCGCATGGTGGCGTACGTCGTGGGCGAGCGACTGCGCGTGAGCGCAGCGGTCGACGACGAGTGGGTGGAGGTGGAGGCGCGAGGCCACCACGTGCGCGAACTGGCGACGTCGCTCAGCGGGTTCGGCGCGTCGGTCGAGGTGCTCGAACCGAGCGAGCTCCGCGTCGAGTTGCTGCGCCTGGGTCGCGAGTTGGTGGCGCGCTACGGCAGTTGACCGACGTGCGCCGAGCGCGAGGCGGATGAGGCGGTCGTGGCCGCCCGTCATCTCGCGACGCACGGCGTCGCTGACCGCCTGCTCGGGCGGGTACCAGGCCAGATCGAGCGCTTCCTGGGTGGGCTGGCAGTCGCCCGACACCGGCACGACGAACGCCAGGCTCACGGCGTGGTGCCGAGGGTCGTGGAAGCCGCTGATGTCGGCGTCGGGGAAGTACTCGACGACGGTGAACGGGGCGACCTCGGCCGGGATGCGCGGCAGCGCGACCGGCCCGAGATCCTTCTCGAGGTGTCGCAGCAGCGCGTCGCGGATTCGCTCGCCGTACATGACGCGTCCGCTGACCACCATGCGGCTGATCGTGCCGTCGGCTGCCTGTCGCAGCAGCATGCCCACCGACGTGACTCGACCGAGGTCGTCGACGCGCACGGGGACGGCGTCGACGTACACCAGCGGGACGTTGGCGCGGATGTTCTGGAGCTGGTCCTTGTCCAACCAGCCGGTGCGTGTGTCGAGTTGCTCGTTCATCAGGGGGGTGTGGCCGCCAGGAAGTAGCCGTTGATGTCGATGATGACATGTCCGGATGCGCTCATGAAAGCGTTGACAGTACTCGTGTCGGGGCTGCCGGGCACGAGAGTGGCCGCGAACAGGGCTCCGTTGGCCACGGATCGGCCTGCGGCGTAGCTGACGTTGAACGTGGGCGGGTCCGGCAACGGGCCCGTGTGCAGGGACATCGTGCCCGCGGCCGCGGGTTGGGTGACGGTCCAGTTGCCCGAGTAGGCGATCGCACCCGCAGGTGCGCCGGCGCCGCCGAAGATGTTCGCGATGCCCGCCACCGTGACGGTGCGCGAGGTGCCGGCTCCGATGGGACTCGGCGACGGCTTGCGGCTGTCGTACATGCGTGTCGGGGCGATGGGCAGGAACGTGCCGCCGTCGCTGGCCGGCGCGGCGTCGGACGTGATGTAGCCGACGATGTCGACCTTGACGTCGTTGGTGACCCGAAGCGGTGCCTGGGCGGTGCCGCCCGCCTTGGAGAAGATCTCGATCCTGCCGTCGGCGCCGAGCGGCACGATGGCGACGTTGGTGACCTGTGCCCCGGGTGTGCCGGACAGGTTCACGTTGGACGGACCGAGGAGACCGGCATCCACACCGTTCGGCGCGAGGCGCAGGAAGCCGTCGCGGTTCGCGTTCGACGCGGTGAGATTGACGACGACAGCCGAGGCCTGGCCGGTGGGGACGAGCTCCGTGGGGAACGCGGGGAGCGAGACGGTGACGCTGGGGTTCGTGGTGGTGTCCATCGAGCCCTTGTAGAACTCGGTGGGCGTCGCGAGCGGGACGAAGCGTCCGTCGGTGGGGGTGGTCTCGTTCTTGGTGAAGTACCCCATCAGATCGACGATGACGTAGCCCCCGGAGGGCATGTAGATGCTGATGTAGCCGAAGTCGCCGACGGGGGCGATGGCGAAGTTGGCGACCGTCTCGCCCGCGGCGTTCAAGTTGAGCGTGCTCGTGGCGCCGAACGTGGACCGGTTCATCGGGTAGGCCTGCAGGAAGCCGACCGCACGGCTGCCGACCGACGTGACGTTCACCGCGACCGCTCCCATCACGGCGGGGTCGATGCCGGTGAGTTGGCTGATGGGGACGTCGATGATCGACCCGGCCGGACGCGAGTACGGGTTCTGTCCGAGGACGACCTTGCGGCTGTCGAGCACCCTGGTGGGGGTGATGGGCACGTAGCGACCGGGGGTGGGTTGCTCGATGGGCCTGACGGGTGCGTCGAACACCCGCGTGATGCCGAAGCCGTAGGCGTTGTCCGGCCCGAGTGGTGCGTGGTCGATGACCTGATGCTTCACCAGCGCGGCAAGGGTCGTGGGAGTGTTCGCCAGCCCTGCGCTCTGCATCAGCGCGGCGATCGCTGCGGCGGTCGGCGACGCGGCGGACGTGCCGCTGAACAGGCCGAACGACGACGGGTCGTAGTTGGCGTACGTCCACGAGTAGCCGCCGGCCCACGACGAGACGTCGGGCTTGGTTCGGCCGTCGGTGGTGGGGCCCTGCGACGAGTACCAGGCGATGCTGTGCGGGTCGGCCGGGTTCAGCTTCAGCGAGTCGTTGACGTCCACGGCGCCGACCGACACGAGGCCGGGGCTCTTCGAGTCGACCACCGGCTTGGCTGCACTGCCGGCGCGATCCGAGTACTGGTACTCCAGGAACGCCTGGCCGGCGATGGCCACTTCCATCTTGTCGGGCGTGGTGCCGACGGACGTGGTGGCCTTGCGGTTGATGCGGATGTACGTGACGTACGTGCCGTTGGTCGGGTTCGACATGCGCGTCGGGCACACGGCGATGTCGGCCGCTTCCAGTGGTGTCGCACCGGCGCGCTGGTCGCGGTTCACGATGTTGCCGCCGAGCCCACCGCCGCCCTGGTTGCCGTAGCCGCTGGTGTTCAGGTTCAGCGGGTCGACCTGGGTGCGGGTGGGGTTCTTGTGGCTGGTGAAGTCGCCCGGGCCGAAGCCGTACTTCGGCTCCCAGAACTCGATCGAGTAGTCGGTGCGTTGTGCCGCCGGCAGGTACCAGTCGTTCGCCCAGCGCACGCCGTCCATGAAGAAGCAGCCGTACGAGTCGACCCGCAGCCACGTGTCGACACTCGGCGAAGCGGCGGGGCTGCCGTCGTTCACGTTGACGTAGTTGCCGCTGTCGACCGCCGTGGTGGCCTTGACGGTCTTCTTCAGGTAGGCGTCCTCGCCCTCGTTGCCGGCGGAGTTGAACCACACGATGTTCTTGCTGACCGCGTAGTTCACCGCGGACGCCAACGGCCCGCTGCCGTCGCCTGCACCGTCGTAGGCGGAGCCGAGCGAGCGGGTCATGATCGTGACCCCGTTGGCGGCGAACCAGTCGATCGCGGCGCGCAGGTCGGTGACTGTCCCCACGCTGGCCACGAAGAGCTCGGCGCCGGGGGCGACGTCCTTCACGATCTCGGCAACGGCGTTGCCGTGGATCTCCCCCGAGTCGCGAATGGAGTTCGTGCTTGCGCACAGGTTGGTGGACGTCCCGACCAGGCTGAACGAGTCCTTGCAGAACTGGTGCGCGGCGTTCGGCTTGGTGCCCTGCTCGGCGGTGCTCCACAGGTTGAGGCGGAAGTAGTCGACGATGCCGACCTTCACGCCGCTGCCGGTGATGCCGGGTCCGAAGGTCGAGTCCTGCCACATGTCGACGAAGGAGTTGGTCACTTCGTCGCCGACGGTGGGACCTGTGCCGAGTTCGGGCTGCGGGAGCACGTCGGTACGACGGAGGGGTGCGGTGGGCACGTAGCCCTGGCGGCGCGGGTACTGCAGATCGGTGACGGCGCCGAAGGCCGCGACGGCCTGGAGCGAGTCGACCGGCACCAGTGCCTGGACGGCCGCGCCCGGCACGCTGCCGTTGACCTCCGCGCCGACGCTGCGCAACCCGCGGGCCACGCCGGTGGTGTCGGCGGTCTGCACCTCGACCAGCACCCTGGCCGTCGTCGTGGCGCGGTCGGTTCGGCGCGCGTGTTCGCGGCGCGCATCGTCACGTTCGGCGAGCAGGCGTGGGTCGTCGAGGTGACCGCGGGCGACTGCCTCTGCGGACGCCGGCCGAGGCGCGTGGGCGAGGCCCAACCCCGACGTCGTCAACGCCAGGGCCAACCCGACGCACCACTTCCTCACCACGTACCTCCCGAGGTTCCGCGGTGCAGCGTACTAGCGCCTGCGTTTCTGGGGCTTCGCGGCCACGGGCTCGCTGGGTTCGATGGGCGGCGCCCACACGTGGGTGTCGTCGTCGACCGGGATGCGAATGCCGTCCTTGTCGATGTCGCCGGGCTCGCCGGCCGCGTCGACGACGATCGGCGCCTCTTCCTTCGGCTTGCGGCCGAGCGCGATGTCGACGCCGAACATGCCCGCCGCGAGGATGGCCCCGGCCCCGCCGTGTCGCCGACGGGCGGTGGCGATGGGGTCGGACTCGGGCTCGAGATGGTCGATCTCCTCGTCGGACGAATGCAGCTGCTCGTCGGCCATACCCGCACGCTACCCAGCAAACTCAAGGGGTATCGCGCGGCGACACCGTGGTGACCGTTTACGATTCGGTCGATGCCTGAGGGCGACACCATTCATCGTTCGGCCGCTGCACTGCGGACCGCGCTGGTGGGCAAGCCGGTCGTGCGGTTCGATGCACCGAGACTCGACGGGCCCAAGCCCCAACTCGGGCGCGTCATCGAACACGTCGAGAGCCACGGCAAGCACCTCGAGATCTTCTGGGACGACGGCCTGGTGCTGCACACGCACATGCGCATGACCGGGTCGTGGCACCTGTACCGCAACGACGAGCGATGGCGGAAGCCCGACCATCAGATGCGGGTCGCGATCGAGGTGGCCGACTGGGTGGCCGTGTGCTTCAACGCCCCGGTGGTCGAGACGTTCCGCGAGTTCGACATGCACCGTCACCCCGGTTTCGGCCGGCTCGGCCCCGACCTGTGCACGGCGCCGGTGAAGGACCTCGAGGAGTGCGCCCGGCGCATCTACGACTACGCCGATCCGCACGCCGCGATCAGCGAGGTGTTGCTCGACCAACACGTCGCGTGCGGTGTGGGCAACGTGTACCGCAGCGAGATCCTGTGGGCGTGCGACCTCAGCCCGTTCGCCGAAGTGCATTGGCTGCATCCCGCCGACTGCGTGCAGATCATCCAGTCCGCGGCGCGCATGCTGCGCGCCAATCTGTCGTCCGCCCGCGTGTCACGCAGCCCGACATCCCGGGCGGTCTGGCCGTCTACGGCCGCAACGGTCAGCCGTGCGCGCGGTGTGGCGACACGGTGCAGGTGAAGCGGGTCGGCGAGCACCAACGGCTCGTGTACTGGTGCCCGGGGTGTCAGGTGAAGTACGCCCCGCAGAAGGACCCCACGCCGATGAACCTCGAGCGAGAGATGGACCCGCACCCCGCGGCCGCCAAGTTCCTCGCCGAGTTGCCCTGGCGACGCGACGTCGCCGGCTGACCGGTCGCGCTCAGGCGAGCTGGCGGGCGAGCACCTGCACGACGCGGTCCCAGCCCTCGCCCAGCGGCGTGCGGTCGTCGTGGGCCGGGTGCACGTGCCCGGTGACGGCCAGGTAGGTGGCGGTGGCCAGCCCGGTGGCGACCACGTCACCGACGGCCATCGCCGTGGCGATCGCCTCTTCCGCCGCGGACTCGGCCTGCACCCGGTCGCCTTCGAGCGCGTGACCGCCCGCGGCACCGACGAGCGCGAACACGCGGTCGAGGTAGGTGGCGCCGTCGGCGTGGGCGACGATCGCGGCGTGCTCGATGGCGGCAACGCCGTCGCCGGCACCCATGTGCACCAGCGCCGCGACCGCGTGGGTGAACGGGTGGTCCTCGCGGTGCGGCGGCAGCGACTCGATCGCGACGAGGGCCTCGTCGACCCGGCCGGCCTGCAGCAGCGCGCCGGCGCGGACGATGCCCGGCTCGAACGCATTCGAACCGTTCTGCTCCATCTCGACGATCGCTCGCTCGGCGGCCGCGAGCGCGACCGCCGGTTGACCGCGGTGCAGCGCGGCGCCGGACACGGCCATCAGCGGGAACGGGCCGTGGCGGCCGCTCTCGGCCAGCGCGTTCAGTTCCTCGCTGCTGCGCTGTGATGCGGCGAACCGGCCGAGCGCGACCTGTGTGCGAACGAGCGGGGCGAGTGCCTGGATGAGACCGAAGCGGTCGTTGAGGCGCTTGAACCGCGATCGCGCCTTCTCGGCGAGATCGTGTGCTTCCTCCAACTTGCCCTGCCACAACCGCAGGTCGGCGCGCAGCGTGTCCATCATCCCGGCCGCCCACTCGTCGCCGCGCAGCTCGGCCTCGCGGCTGACGGTGACGGCGAGCGCCTCGGCTTCGTCGGAGTGACCTTCGAAGAACTCGATGAACGCGAGCAGACCGAACGCCCAGCCCACACCGTTGCGGTCGCCGAGTTGGCTGTGCGTGCCGGCGGCGTGGGTGAGCCGTTCACGGGCCAGCACCAGGTCGCCCGACAGGAACGAGATCCAGGCGCGGTGCTGTTCGACGTAGGCCATGCCGCGTTCGTCGCCGAGGTCGCGGTACAGACCGTCGGCCTCGCCGAAGAACCACTCGGCATCGGCCAGCGAACCGGTGAACATCTCGATGAAACCCCGGTTGCGCAGTGCGTCGGCGAGCAGGTCGGGCCGTTCCACCTTGCGCAGCAGATCGACCGCGGTGCCGAGCTCGATGCGCGCTTCGTCGACCCGGCCGGCGACGTTGGCGAGCAGCCCGCGCAGCGCATGCGACTCGGCGAGCATGGTCGGGTTCTCGATGCGCTGGGCGATGGCCTGGAACGCCTCGATGTCGGACATCGCCTCGGCGAAGCGACGTTGCTCGATCTCGGCGGTGGCCCTGACCTGGTGCAGGCGGGCGATGCGACCGTCCTCGGCGAGCGGGCCGTGCGAGCAGATCGAGTGCTCGCGTGGCGTGACGGATGGCGGTCCGCAGGCTGCCGCTCTCGAGCGCGCGATCGGCCGCGGTGACCAGCAGTCGCAGCGCGGTCTCGGGAAGGTCGTCGGGGAGGCCGGCGACACTGCCGAGCTCTTGCACCAGTTCGGCGGCGCTGGCCGCGTGGTGGGCGAGGTCGTCGATGCTGACGTTCGAGCCCGCCAACACCTTCGCGACCCCGGCGTGACGCATCGCCCGTGCGGACTTGGTGAGCGTCTGGTACGCCGCATCGCGCACGGAGTCGCTGCGGAACTCCCAACGTCGGCCGCGCACTTCCAGCAGGCCCAGCTCGTCGAGTTCGTGGACCACAGGGTTGGGGTCGGACTGGCCGAGCCCGGCGGCGAAGCGTTCGAGCCCGAGCATGTTGCCGGAGGTGCCGAGCACGGCGGCGTTCTCGAGGACCTGCCGCTGCGTCAGCGTCAGCTGGTCGAGTCGCGCGGCGATGAGCGTGCGCAACGAGTCGGGCAGCTCGCGATCGCCGCCGGCTTCGGTGAGCGCCACGAGTTCGATGAGGAACAGCGGGTTGCCGCCGCTGCGGTCGTACAGCTCGAGCAGCGTCGACTCGGACGGGTCGTCGTCGCTGAGCAGCTCGCGGGCCAGTGCGTCGGTCTCGTCGCGAGTGAGGGGTTGCAGGTTCACCGACAGCACGGTGGTGCGGTCGCTGCGCGGTGGCCACGACAGGTCGCCGCCGGGTCGCATCGCGGTGATCAGCACGAAGGGCAGCCGGCGCAACGACGTGACCAGTGAGTCGAGCAGCTCCAGCAGCACGGGATCGGCCCAGTGCAGGTCGTCGATGCTGAGGATGATCGGCGCCTCGTGCGCCTTCGCCGCGAGCACCTGCGCGACGGCGTGGTGGATGGTGCTGCGCGCGCTGGACGGGTCGAGCTTGTCGATGGACGACGGCTGGCCGAGCAGATGCAGGAAGACGTCGGCCAGGTGCTCGGCCTCGATGCGGTCGAGCGTGGGGAACATCGCCGCGGCGCGGTCGACGGCGAGCAGACGGAGTGCGTCGGCGGCGAGCCCGGTGTCGATGTCGAGGTGATCGGTGAGCGCGTGGGCGATGGGCCACCACACGTTCGACTCGCCGTAGGGCACGCAGGCGCCCTCCAGCACCGTCACCTCGCCGGCCGCACGGAGACGGGCGATGCCTTCGTCGACCAGGCGGCTCTTGCCGACACCGCTGTCGCCGACGATGTTCAGCACCAGGCCGCGGTCGTGCTGGGCCGTGAGGTCGAGGCCGGCGCGGGCGATGGCCAGTTCGTCGGCGCGGCCCACGAAGCCGATGTCCTTGCGTCGGCGCTGACGGCCGCCGGGTGGCGCCGTCGCCTCGAGCGCGAGCCACGCCTTGATGGTCTGCTCGCGCCCTCTCGCCTGCAGGTCGCCGTCGCTCTCGTAGCGGAACGTGTGCGCGGTGAGCGCGTAGCGTGGTCTCCCCGACGAGCACGCCGCCGGGTGGAGCAGCCGCCTGCAGACGCGAGGCCAGGTTCACGACGTCGCCCATCGCGGTGTAGTCGGTGCCGGCGAGGGTGCCGACGAGCACCTCGCCGGTGTTGATGCCGACACGCATGCGCAGTTCGTCGATGCGCGCCAGGCCGCTGGCGGCGATGTGCGTGGCCAGGGTCTCCTGCATCCGCAGGCCGGCGCGGACGGCGCGCTCGGGATCGTCCTCGTGGGCCACCGGTGCGCCGAACAGCACGAGCATGCCGTCGCCGAGGATCTTGTCGACCCGGCCGCCGAACTCGGCCACCACTTCCATCATCCGCTCGAAGCACCCGTCGACGAGACGCTTCACCTGCTCGGGGTCCATGTGCTCGGCGAGCGAGGTGAAACCGACGAGGTCGGCGAAGAGGATGGTGACGATGCGTCGCTCCTCGGCCTGCGACTGCACGACCTCCTGCACCTGCCCGCACGAGGGGCAGAACCGTGCCCCGACCGGGACCGGGTTGCCGCAGTTCGAACAGAGCATCAACCTCGGAGCGTAGGCGACATCCGACCTGGGTCGGACGACGTTTCCTCCCTGGGCCATTAGCGTTCGGGTCGATGACGACATGGCGCCCGATCCAATGGCTGCGGGCACACCCGTTCGGCGCCGATGCCCTGCTCGCGGTGCTCATCTCCGTCATCTCGCTCACGTTTCACCTCACCGAGCACGCCGCCGAGTACCACGACCCCAGCGTGTGGGGCGTGGTGCTGACGCTGGGTGCCACGGTGCCCATCGCCTGGCGTCGGCGACGGCCGATCGCCGTGCTCGCGGTGGTGCTGGCGTTCCAGATGGTCGCCGAGGCGTTCAACTACGTCGGCTCGGGCTGGTCGGGCGTGATCGTGGCCGTCTACACGGTCGGCACGCTGTTCGGCGGAGCCACGCTCTGGCGGGTCGCGGCGCTCGCGTTGCCCACGACCATCGCCTTCGTCGTCTGGGGCGTGGTGCGCGGCGACGCCCCCTGGCAGGCGATCATCAGCGCCCCGGTGATGTTCGTCGGGGCCATGGTGGTGGGCGACAACATGCGCCGCCGCCGCGAGCACGTGGCCGAGCTCGCGGAACGTGCCGAGCGCGCCGAGCGAGAGCGCGAACTGCTCGCCCACCAGCACGTTCGCGACGAGCGGACGCGCATCGCGCGCGAACTGCACGACGTCGTCGCCCACAGCGTGAGCCTGATGGTCATCCAGACCGCCGCCGCCCGCCGTCAGCTGTCGGTCGACCCGGACCGCGGCCGACGCTGCGCTCGCCACCGTGGAGGACACCGGCCGGACCGCGATGAACGAGATGCGCCGCATCCTCGGTGTGTTGCGCGACGAGGACGGGTTGCGGCAGTTGGCGCCCCAGCCGTCGCTGATCGACCTCGACGAACTGGTGGCCACGGCCGCGGACCTGCCCGTCACGGTGCACTCCTCGGGGCAGCTCGGTGATCTCCCGCCCGGCGTCGAGGTGAGCGCCTACCGCATCGTGCAGGAGGCCCTGACCAACGTGCGCCGGCACGCAGGACCGGTGCGCCAGGTGGACGTGAACGTCGCTCGGGCCTCCGGCCACCTGGTGGTGGAGGTCAGTGACGACGGTCGCGGTGCCAGCGTCACGCCGTCGCCGAACGGGTTCGGGCTGGTCGGCATGCGCGAGCGCGTCGCCGCCTACGACGGTGAGCTGGTGGCCGGGCCGCGTTCGGGTGGCGGCTGGCGAGTGCGGGCCACGTTCCCGTTGAGGGTCGCATGATCCGCGTCGCGCTGGTCGACGACCAGGCGATGGTGCGGGCGGGCTTCCGCATGATCCTCGAGACCGAGGCCGACATCACCGTCGTGGGCGAGGCCGCGGACGGGCGAGAGGCTGTCGACCTGGTGCAGCGCAGCGCGCCCGACGTGGTGCTGATGGACGTCCGCATGCCACAGATGGACGGCATCGAGGCCACCCGCCTGATCACGTCGTCCAGCAGCCCGGCACGGGTGCTCATCCTCACGACGTTCGACCTCGACGACTACGTGTACTCGGCACTGCGCGCGGGTGCGAGCGGCTTCATGCTGAAGGACGCTCCCGCCGAGCAGCTGGTGAACGCTGTCCGGGTCATCGCGTCCGGTGACGCCCTGCTGGCCCCGTCGGTCACGCGGCTGCTCATCGACGAGGTGTCGCGCCGGCCCGCGGTCGACGCACAGGCGGTCGCGCCCGGTCTGGCCGACCTGACCGATCGTGAGCTGGAAGTGCTGCGGCTCATCGCCCGGGGCATGTCGAACGCGGAGATCGCCGACGAGCTGTACCTGGGCGAGGCCACGGTGAAGACCCACGTCGGTCGGGTGCTCACCAAGCTCGACCTGCGCGATCGGGTGCAGGCCGTGGTGGTGGCGTACGAGAGCGGTCTGGTGACCCCCGGCGCCCACGATCCCTCCGAAGGTTGATCCGCATCCTCCGAACTGGGGACGACATCCGCAGGAAATCGCGGGACACTGTTCCTCATGACTGACACCCCCACCAAGGTGGCCGCCGCGGGCGCCATCGACGCAATGAAGATCTACGGCGGCGGCGACAGCGAGGTGCGCGCCCTCGACGGCGTCAGCGTCAGCTTCGAGTCCGGCAGGTTCACCGCCATCATGGGCCCGTCGGGCTCGGGCAAGAGCACGCTGATGCACTGCCTCGCCGGCCTCGATTCGCTCACCGGCGGCGCCGTGTTCATCGGCGACACCTACCTGGCCACGCTGAACGACAAGCAGCTCACCGAGTTGCGGCGCACCGCCGTCGGGTTCATCTTCCAGGCGTACAACCTGGTGCCGACGCTGACGGCCGAGGAGAACATCACCCTTCCGTTGCTGCTCGGTGGCACCAAGGGCGATCAGACGTGGATCGACCTGGTCATCGACACGGTCGGTCTGCGTGACCGTCTGCGGCACCGACCGAGCGAGCTCTCCGGTGGCCAGCAGCAGCGTGTCGCCGTCGCTCGCGCCCTGGCCAGCCGGCCGACGATCATCTTCGCCGACGAGCCCACCGGCAACCTGGACAGCCGCACCGGCGCGGAGATCCTCGACTTCATGCGCCGCGCCGTGCGCGAGCTGGGCCAGACGATCGTCATGGTCACCCACGACCCCGTGGCCGCCAGCTACGCCGACCGGGTGATCTTCCTCGCCGACGGCAAGATCGTCGACGAGATGCAGGACCCCACGGCCGAGCGCGTGCTCGACCGCATGAAGCACTTCGGGGAGTGACCGATGTTCAAGCTCAGTCTCCGCAACATCTGGGCCCGAAAGGGCCGGATGCTGCTCACCGCCATCGCGGTCATCGCCGGCACGGCGTTCCTCAGCGGCGTGTTCGTCTTCACCGACACCATCAAGGGCAGCTTCGACTCGATGTTCGCCAGTGCCTACGCCGAGACCGACGCAGTGGTCCGCTCGGGCAACGTCGTCGAGGGTGACTTCGGCGAGGAATCTCGCGATCGCATCTCGGTGACACTCGTCGACGAGGTCGCCGCGGTTCCCGGTGTGACCGAAGCGCACGGTGACGTCACCGGCACGGCAACCGTCACCACGAAGGACGGCACCGTCATCGGACAAGACGGCCCGCCGAAGTTCGCCGGTACGTGGATCGACAGCGAGGGCTCGCCGTGGGACCTGGTCGAAGGTCGCGCTCCCGAGTCCGACACCGAAGTGGTCGTCGACAAGTCGTCGGCCACCCAGGGCAAGCTGAAGGTGGGCGACGTCGTCACCATCACGGCCGCCACCCAACCGCGCGAGTTCACCGTGGTGGGTATCGCCACGTTCGCGGGGAAGGACACGTCCGGCGGCGCGACGTGGTCGTTGTTCACCCTGTCCACCGCGCAGGAGTTCATCGTCGGCGATCCGTCGCTGATCGACAGCATCATCGTGCGCGGCGACGGGGCCGAGACCCAGGAGGAGCTGGCGACGCGCATCCAGGAATCGCTCGGCGACCCCGAGGTGGAGGTGCTGACCGGCAAGGAGATCATCGAGGAGAACCAGAGCGCGGTGGAGCAGACGCTGAGCTTCATCACCATCTTCCTCTCGGTGTTCGCGCTCATCTCGCTGTTCGTCGGCAGCTTCATCATCTACAACGTGTTCAGCATCAGTGCTGCCCAGCGCACCCGCGAGAACGCACTGTTGCGTGCGGTCGGGGCGAGCCGTAGCCAGGTGACGCGCTCGATGTTCATCGAGGCCGTGGTCGTCGGCGTCGGCGGCTCGTTGCTCGGCTGCATCGGTGGGCTCGGCCTCGCGTCGGGCATCCTCGCCATTCTCAACGCGGCCGGCTTCGGCCCGGGTGAGGCGTCGCTCGTCATCAACCCGACCGGCTTCGTCATCACGATCATCGTCGGCGTCGTCGTCACCATCGTGTGCGCCGTCGCGCCGGCCATCCGGTCGGGTCGAGTGCCGCCGCTGGCGGCGATGCGCGACGTGGCCATCGACCACGCCGATGTCAGTCGTACTCGCAAGGTGATCGGCAGCGGTGCCGTCGTGCTGGCCGTGGTCTTCACATGGCTCGGACTGCGCGGCAACACGACGGCGCTCGGTGGTGCGGCGATCATGCTGTTCCTCGCCCTTATCGCCCTGGGGCCGTTCCTGGCGACGCCCGTCGCCAAGCTGGCGACACCCGCGCTGACCGCCGCCCGCGGCGCCGTCGGGCACGATGGCCGGTCGCAACGCGTCGCGTAACCCGAAGCGAACGGCGCTCACCGCCGGAGCGCTCGCCGTCGGCCTGTCATTGCTGATCGGCGTCGCCACGCTCGGTGCGTCGGCGAAGGCGACCACCCACGACGTGCTGGGCAAGTCGTTCAACGGTGACTACGTGGTCTCGGCCAAGCAGAGCAACAACGGCGCCAGCATCCCGGCGACGCTCGCCGACGATCTGAAGGCCGCCAACGTGGGCGACGTGCTGGGCCTGTCGGCGACGGCGCTGCAGCTGTCGGAGGACGGCGAGTTCCGGTCCAAGCAGGTCGTGGCGCTGAACCCCGCCGACGCGGCGAAGGTGCTCGAGATCCCGTTCATCGACGGCGACTTCACGGCGCTGACGCCCGAGGGAGTCCTGGTTGCGGCCGACAAGGCGACCCGCGACAACCTGCTCGTGGGCGACGTGTTCGATGCCAAGCTCCTCGATGGCACCGAGCTGCAGCTCACCATCCAGGGCATCTACGACTCCGACGTGTTCGGCAACTTCATCGTCGACCGTACGGTGTTCGACGGGTCGCCCGTGCCGATCTTCGACCTCGGCGTGTTCATCAAGACGCCGGGCGGTGTGACCGCCGAGAACACCGCGGCGATCCAGGCCGTCACCGACACGTACCCGTCGGTGAAGTTGCAGAGCCGCGACGAGTACATCGATGCGCAGAGCGGTCAGATCGACGGCTTCCTGAACTTCATCTACGCACTCCTCGGAATGAGCATCTTCATCGCCATCATCGGCATCGTCATCACCCTGATGCTGGCCGTGTACGAACGTCGTCGCGAGCTCGGTCTGCTCCGTGCCGTCGGCACCACCCGCCGTCAGGTGCGGAGTGCCGTGCTGTGGGAGAGCATGATCACCGCCGTCGTCGGCGTCATCGCCGGCACCGTGCTGGGCGTGTCGCTGGGATGGATCATCGTCAAGGCGTTGGAGGACCAGGGCCTCAGTGTCTTCTCGCTGCCGGTGTCCACCATCGCCATCGCCGCGGTCCTGGCGCTCGTGTTCGCCGCCGTCGCCGCGGTGTACCCCGCACGTCGCGCCGCCAAGGCCGACATCCTGGAAGCGATCGCCACGACGTGAGGCATCACGTGACGGGCGCGAATGGACGGCCCGAGGGCGTCGGGGCAGGATGACCTGATGTTCCGGCTCGCACTCCGCAGTGTCGCCGCGAGGTGGGGACGGCTCGTCCTCACCTCGTTGGCGATCGTGGCGTCGACAGCGTTCCTGTCGGGCACGTTCATCTTCAAGGACACCATCGAGCGCACCTTCAACGCACTCTTCGCCAACGTGTACGAGCGCGTCGACGGGTACGTGCAGAGCGCCAACTCGGTCGAGAACCTGTTCGGGCTGGAGAGCCGCGATCGGTTGCCGATCTCGATCCTCGACGACGTGCGCGGTGTCCCGGGTGTGCTCGACGCCCAGGCGTCGGTCACGGGCGATGCCGTGGTCATCGCCAAGGACGGCACGCCCATCGAGCGACCCACCGCGCCGACGTTCGGCGCGACGGTCAACGAGGGTGCGCTGTCGGTGTGGTCGGTGCAGCAGGGGCGCCTGCCGGCGGGTGGCGACGAGGTCGTGCTCGACACGCTCACGGCCGGCGACGGCGGCTTCGTGCTGGGCGACACCGTGCAGGTGAACGCCGACAACGGCAAACGGCGCTTCACGCTCGTCGGCATCATGGAGTACGACGACATCATCTCGCCGGGCAACGCGACCTGGGCCCTGTTCGACGAGCAGACGGCCAGCGACTTCATGGCCAAACCGGGCTTCATCGACGCCGTGCTCGTGCAGGGAGATGGCACGGTCACCGACGACCAGCTGGTCGCCGAACTGCGCTCGACACTCGACCCCGACATCGCCGAGACGCTCACCTCGGCCGAGATCACGAAACAGGCCCAGACCGAGGTGCAGAAGACACTCAGCTTCCTGACGGTCTTCCTGGCGATCTTCTCGTTCATCGCCCTCGGCGTGGGGATGTTCGTCATCTACAACGTGTTCTCCATCACGGCCGCTCAGCGTCAGCGCGAGAACGCGCTGCTGCGCGCGCTCGGCGCCAGCCGCCGCCAGGTCACCTGGTCGTTGCTGGTCGAGGCCGCCGTGGTCGGCCTGATCGGTTCGCTGCTCGGGCTGGTGTGCGGGTTGGGTCTGGCGTCGGGCATCAAGGCGCTGCTGAGTGCCCTCGACTACGACATCCCCGCCCGCGGCCTCGCCGTCGAGACGCCCACCATCGTCATCACGCTCGTCGCCGGGCTGGTGGCCAGCCTGGTCGCCGCGCTCGGCCCCGCCATCGGTGCCGGACGTGTGCCGCCGGTCGCGGCGATGAGCGACGCCGTGCTCGAGAAGGTGCGCAACGTGCGCGGTCGCGTCATCGCCGCCGCGTCGAGCGCTGCGCTCGGTGTCCTGCGCGATCGTCCTGGTGATGACCGGCGGCGACGCGATGCTGCTCGCCGGCGGCGTGGTGGGACTGTTCGCCGCGGTGCTGCTGCTCGGACCGGTGATGGCCAAGCCCATCGCCCGTGTCATCGGCGCCCCCATCCAGAAGGTGCGCGGCGTCACCGGCACGATGGCGCGCGGCAACGTGCAGCGCAACCCGCGCCGCACGGCGCGGACCGCCGCGCCGGTGCTCATCGGCGTCGCCCTCGTCACCGGGGCATCGGTGTTCGCCGCGTCGATCAAGGAGCAGATCCAGTCCGCGGTGGGCGAGAGCTTCATCGGCGACTACGTCATCAACTCCAGCAAGGGTGGTTCGGTCAGCTTCGGTCAGGACTTCGTCGACCAGTTGAACGAGATGCCCGAGGTGGGCGTCGCCACCGGGCTGGGGTTCGCCCGCGGCGTGGCCGACTCCGAAGGCCGGGCAGCGTTCGGCGCGGTCGTCGACCCGGTCACGGTGCAGGGCCTGATCGACATCGTGTTCGTCGACGGCGGCATCGACCAACTCACCCCGGAGGGCGTGCTCATCAGCGAGGGCGATGCGAAGCGACGCGACATCGGCGTCGGCGATCCGCTGGTGCTGCGCGTCGACGGCGCGCTCATGCCGCTCGTCGTGCAGGGCGTGTTCGAGACCACCGATCTCATCCGCACGGCGCGGATCTACCACCGCGACACGTTCGTGGACACGAGCATCACCACACCCGCGGGGTTCGTCTCGCTGACCCGTGCCGACGGGGTGAGCGACGAGCAGTTCCGCGAGGTGGTCGGCCAGGCGGCCACCGACTACGGCATCGGCACCCTGCAGGACAAGGACGAGTTCATCGCCAGCCGCGCCGATCTGGTGGACCGCAGCCTGGCGTTCATCTACGGCCTGCTGTTGCTGAGCATCGTCATCGCCGCGTTCGGCATCGTCATCACGCTGTTGCTCGCGGTGTACGAGCGACGGCGCGAGATCGGGCTGCTGCGCGCCGTCGGCATGACCCGTGCCCAGGTGCGCACCACCGTGCGTTGGGAGAGCGTGATCACGTCGGTCTACGGCGCGTTCGTGGGAGTGCTGATGGGTCTGGTGCTCGGGTACGTCGTCATCGTGGCGCTCCGCGACCAGGGTCTGGACACCTACTCGGTGCCGGTCATCACGGTCGCCTGGATCCTCGGCCTCGCCTTCGTCGTCGGCGTCCTCGCCGCGGTCGTCCCGGCCTGGCGGGCAACGCGGCTGAACGTCCTTCGAGCGATCGCGGCCGACGGATGATCGATGCATCGGCGGCGCTGCAGGAGTTCCTCACCGAGCGACACCTCGCCGTGCTCGTCACCCAACGCGCCGACGGCACCCCCCACGCCGTGCCCGTGGGCTTCACCGTGCACGAGGGCAACGTGCGCGTGATCACCTTCGCTCCCTCGGTGAAGGCGAAGAACGCCGCCCGCGGCGGCAGGGCCAGTGTCACCCAGATCGACGGCGCCCGATGGGTGACGCTCGAGGGTGCGGTGCGGGTGCTCTCCGACGAGGTCACGGTCGCCGCGGCCGTCGAGGCCTACGCTCGCCGTTATCGACCACCGAAGCAGCGGACCGACCGTGTGGTGATCGAGATCGAGGTGGATCGCGTGATGTGCAACAGCGGGTTGAGATGAACGCCGGATACAGCGGCACGCCGCTGCCGAAGAAGTTGGGCATCACCGGGGACGCCGTCTACGTGTTGGTCAACCCGCCCGCGGGCTTCACCGAACTGCTGGGCGACGTCGGCGATGCCGTGTTGCAGCGCAACCTGATGCCGCCCATCGACGTCATCGTCGCGTTCTTCACCGAGCGCGCCCGCCTGGAAGCCAAGTGGGCGTCGCTCATCGAAGCGGCGCAGCCCGTTGGGTGCGGTGTGGGTGGCCTGGCCGAAGAAGTCGAGCGGTGTCGCCACCGACATCACCGAGGACGTGCTGCGCGCCGTGCTGCTGAAGACCGGCTGGGTGGACAACAAGGTGTGTGCCATCGACGACACCTGGAGCGGCCTGCGCTTCGTCCTGCGCAAGGACAACCGCCCGCCCTGGAAGCGCTGACCCCGGCGCCCCACGCGACGAGGCCGACCCCGGAAGGGTCGGCCTCGCGGTGTTCTCCAGGAACTTAAGTTCGCGGTGTTCTCCAGGAACTTAAGTTCGCGTGGGGTGGGTCACTTGTTGGGCTGGGGGAGGACCCGCAGGTAGGGCTTGACGGCGGTCCAGCCCTGCGGGGAACAGCTCCTTGGCCTCGTCGTCGGAGACGGCGGCACCGATGATCACGTCGTCGCCGTCGTTCCAGTTCGCCGGCGTGGCGACCTTGTAGTCGGCGGTCAGCTGCAGGCTGTCGATGACGCGCAGGATCTCGTCGAAGTTGCGGCCGGTGCTGGCCGGGTAGGTGATGGTGAGCTTCACCTTCTTGTCCGGGCCGATGACGAACACCGAACGCACGGTCAGCGTGTCGTTGGCGTTCGGGTGGATCATGTCGTAGAGGTCGGCGACCTTGCGATCGGGGTCGCCGATCATCGGGAAGTTGACCGGCGGTGCCCTGGGTCTCGTCGATGTCGCCCTCCCACTCGACGTGGCGACTCGACGCGGGTCGACCGACAGGCCGATGACCTTGACGTTGCGCTTGTCGAACTCGGGCTTGATCTTGGCCACGTAGCCGAGCTCGGTCGTGCAGACCGGCGTGAAGTCCTTCGGGTGGCTGAACAGCACGCCCCATGAGTCGCCGAGCCACTCGTGGAAGCTGATCTCGCCCTGCGTGGTGGGGGCGGTGAAGTCGGGGGCGATGTCGCCGAGGCGGACGCTCATGAAAGGGCTCCTTCGTTGGAGGTGGTCGTGTGCAGGGCGTCAACCTACCTCAATAGCCGACTATTCCAGTCAAGAATCTGGCGAACACATGGTGCTTGACATGTGACTAGTTGGTCACGTATCGTCCGGCACGTGGACGAGGTCTTCAAGGCACTTGCCGATCCCACCCGGAGGGCGCTGCTCGACGCGCTCTTCGAGCGCGACGGCCAGACCGTGCAGGCCCTGTGCGACCGGTTCCCGGCGATGACGCGCTTCGGCGTGATGAAGCACCTCGGCGTGCTCGAGACCGCGAACCTCGTCACCACCCGGCGCGAGGGACGCACCAAACTGCACTTCCTCAACCCGGTGCCCATCCAGCAGGTCGCCGACCGCTGGATCGGCAAGTACGCCCAACCGTTCACCCGCGCCCTCGTCGACCTGAAGGCCGACCTCGAGTCGCGCACCGCATGAAGGAGCCTCCATGGCCATCACCCGTCACCAGTACCGCGTCTACGTCAAGGCGCCCGTCGAGCAGGTGTGGAACGCGATCCTCGATCCCGAGTTCACGCGCCGCTACTTCCACGGCATCGAGTTCGACGCGCCGCCGGTGGCCGGCGAGCCGTACCGCACCAGCATGCACGGCAGCCCGGCGGTGGACGGCACCATCGAGGTGTGCGAACCGCCTCACCGCCTGGTGATGACGTGGCACGTCCTCTACGACGCGGCCATGGAGCAGGAGGCCCCGGGCCGGGTGGAGTGGACGCTCGCCGCAGCCGCCGACGGCCTCACCCAGATCGACCTCGTCCACGGCGACCTGGCCCGCAGCCCGCTCACGTGGGCGCACGTGCGCACCGGGTGGGTGTGGATCCTCGACGGGTTGAAGACGTTGCTCGAGACGGGCGAGGTGCTGCCCCCCGTCGGCGAGGCGGCGAACGAGGCCGATGCGATCGACGACCCTGCTGCCGACTGGCACCGCGCCCAGGGCGTCGAGTGCAACAACAGCATCTGGGACCTCGTCGGCGAGCCCGCGTCACCCGAGCGCGACGAGGAGCTGCTGCGCCGCGGCGTACGCCTCGGCGTATCACTGGCAGCGAGCCGCCCGTCGTGCCCCGGTGAACGAGGTTCGCGCCGTGTACATGCTCTCCAAGGTGCACCACCTCACCGGGCAGCCCGAGCGAGCGCTCCACTACGCCGACCAGGGCATGGCCATGTGCGACCGAGCTCGGCATCGCCGACTTCGACCTCGCCTACGCCCACGAGGCCCGGGCCCGCGCTCTGCAGGCGCTCGGTCGCACCGACGAGGCCACCGTCGCGTGGGCCGCGGCGAAGGAGACGCCCATCGCCGATCCGGAGGACAAGGCGATCGTCGACCAGGACCTCGCCGAAGGCCCCTGACCTGCGGGTCCGTGCTCCTCCACGGCAGGGGCGCGGACCACCGCGGCGGCTTCCGGGAACGGCTCGGTAGCCTGCTGGGCCGGGCGGACCGTCCGTAGTCGCCGGTCCAATGAGAGTTCTCCACATGCAGCGTTCCCCGTTCCTCATCGCCGCCGTCGCGCTGGCGATGCTCCTTCCCGGTCGCGTCGTCCCCCAGGTCGATGCGGCGGAGGCGGCTCCCCGCGCCGTGGCGCGTCCGAGCGCGGCGATCGTCGAGGTGACCAGTGGCGTGACGGCCGTGGCCACCGCGCCCGCACAGCGGTTGCGCAAGTTCGGGCCACCGAACTTCCCGATGCAGCCCACGCCGCGCTGCGACGTCCTCGACAACTTCGGCGACCCGCGCAGCGGTGGGCGCTCGCACGCCGGCTCCGACATGCTGGCCACCCTGGGGCAGGAGGTGTACGCGATGGCCGACGGCACGCTCACCTATCAGACCAAGGTGGGCGACGGCTCGGCCGGCTCGTCGCTGTCCGGCAACCTCTGGAAGCTCACTCGGGCCGACGGCACCTATTACGTCTACGCCCACCTGTCGGCCTTCGCCCCCGGCCTGGTGGTCGGCTCGAAGGTCTATCGGGGGCAGCTCATCGGCTACGTCGGCGACACCGGCAACCCGGGCGCCGGGAACTACCACCTGCACTTCGAGATCCACCCGCTCGGTGGTGCCGCGGTGAACCCGCTGCCGCTGCTGACCATCCCGTCGGCGTGCCGGGTGTACTGACCGCCCGTGGCCCGGGTGTCAGGCTGTGCGCATGAGCATCCCCGTCGCCCTCGATGACCTTCCCGCCACGCTCGACGGCCACCCGTGGGGCTACTTCGTCACCGTGAACGATTCGGGCCGGGCGCACTCGCTGGCGGTGCCCACCCGGTGGGCCGACGGTGCACTGCAACTGCAGGCGGGGCGCGGCACGCGAGCGTTCGCCACCGCGCGTCCCGAGGTGACGATGGTGTTCCCCGGTGCCGACGGCACGGCCTACAGCCTGATCGTCGACGGCGTGTGCGAGGTGGGTGAGGACGGCATCGCGCTGCGTCCCACGAGCGCGGTGCTGCACCGCCCGGCGCTCGCCTGACGATCAGCCGAGGTCGCGCAGGTCCAGACCGAAGGCGCGCTGGAAGCCGTCGTAGTACTCGTCGTCGGTGGCCACGTTGCCCAACTCGACCCATTGCTCGTCGGTCATCGCGGCGCGTCCGTCGATGAGTTCCTTGGCGCCCCAGCTCACCGCATAGCGCAGCTTCGGTGCGTCGGTGGTGACCGCGTGGTGCACCACCGCGGCGACCTCGAACGGGTCGGTGGCGTGGCCGATGCCGGCCGCGTACATCTGGAACATGCGCCGGTACTGCGGGTCGTAGGCGCCCGTCAGGTTCGGCATGTCGATGTTCTTGGCGAAGATCGCGCTCTTGGTGACGCCCGGTTCGACGATGGCGACGCGCACACCGAACGGGGCGACCTCCTGGGCCAGCTCCTCGCTGTACCCCTCGAGCGCCCACTTGGAGGTGACGTACGGGCTCTGCGCCAGGGCGGCGATGCGGCCGACCACGGAGGTGATGTTGACGATGGTGCCGCGGCCGCGCTCGCGCATGCCCGGCAACACCGCCTGGGCGCAGCGGACCGCGCCGCACAGGTTGACGTTCATGACCTCCAGGTGCAGCGCGGGTGAGCACTCCTCGGCGGTGGCGTTGCCGCCGACACCCGCGTTGTTCACCAGCACGTCGACCACGCCGCCGGTCTCGCCGAGGATCTGTTCCATGCCGGCGCGGGCCGACTCGTCGTCGGCGACGTCGAGCTCGACGAGGCGCACCTGCACGCCGGCCGCCTCGGCCATCGCGTTCAGCTTCGACGCCTTGGTGACGCTGCGGACCGTGCCGTAGACCGTGTGGCCCTGAGCGGCGAGATGGATGGCGGTGGCGCGGCCGATGCCGCTGTTGGCGCCGGTGACGACGGAGATGGTGGTCATGGCTCGGCATCGTAGGCCGTGCCGCGGATCACCTCGGTGGCGTGGTGGTGAACGCGCCGACGAGGTCGATCATCACGTGCACGGCGCGTGTGGCGGTGACGCACACGCGAGCTCCGCCCGACACGTCGACGAGTGCTGCGGTCGCCGTGGTGCGCGCCGCCGAGAACCACAACATCACCGGCACCGCGGGCGCGGCGCACGAGGTGATCGTCACCGAGCCCTGGCCGGTGGCGCCCGTGGATGCGAGGTTGACGACCATCGTGGTCGTGCCGGCCGGCAGGTACACGGCGAGATCCAGGCGCAGTGGATGCGACGGCGACACCGCTCCCTTGGCGGCGAGGGCAGCGCCGGTGCCGGACCGGGTGTCCACCAGCCGACGTGGGACGGTCGCGGTGTGGCCACGCCCCGACTCGGTCCACCCCTGGAGGTCGACCAGCAGGTGTGTCGGTCTGGTGCTGGCGAAGCACACCGTGCCCGTGGTGGGGTGGACGCCGACGATCGCCAGGTTGGCGACCACGTCGGAGGACAGGAAGTGCAACGTCGGGGTGCGCGGCATGGTGCCGCAGTTCCACACCGTCAATTCGCCGGCGCCCACGGTGTTCACGACGGTCACGCCGAGTGCGACCGCGTCGACTCCCGTGGCCGGGACGCGGCCCTCGAGGTCGGTGAGGCGGACCCGCAGCACGGCACCGGGGAGCAGTGGCCCGCGGGCGACCGGACGCAAGCCCGAGGCGGAGCGGGTGTCGAACACGCGGACCGGCGTCATCGCGTGATAGCCGCCGGACTGGGCGGTCCAACCACGCAGGTCGACGCGGACGAGCGCGTCGCGGCTGACCGAGACGCAGATCCGCCCGCTCAACGGATCGACGGCGACCAGCGCCGCCACCGCCGTGTTGCGTCCGGGTGCGTAGTTCAGGTTCGACACCAGCGGCCGCGTGCCGCACGGGAACGCCGCCAGGTGGCCGGGAGCGGACGCCTGCCCCACGGTGAGGACGACCGACACCGCACCGACCCCCGTGGCCGGCACCCGGCCGGGCACGTCGACGACGCGGACCGCCAGTGTCTGCCCGGCACGGAGCGGCTGGGTGGGCGACACGATGCGCACCGGTGTGAACGACGTCAGCATCGCCGCGGGTCGAGGTGGCGGCGGCACCGTGGTGGAGGTCGTGGTGGTCGAGGTCGTCGTGGTGGACGTCGTCGCGGGAGCCGAGGTCGTGGTCGACGCCGGCACCGTCGTGGTGCTCGTGGCCGGCTCGGTGGTCGCGGGCGGCACGGTCGTCGTCGTCGTCGTCGTCGTGGTGGTCGTGGTGGAGGTCGTCGTGGTCGACGTGGTGGTGGTCGACGGCTCGGTCGTGGTCGTGGGTGGCACGGTCGTGGTGGTCGTCGTGGTGGTCGGCGGTTCGGTGGTCGTGGTGGTCGGCTCGTCGAGCACGGTGAACGAACGGGTGACCGAGGTGGCCGCGGCGTAGAGCGAGTTGCTCGTCTGGGCGGCGGTGAGGGTGCACACCCCGGCGGTGACGAACGTGACGACCTTGGTCTTCACCGTGCAGACCGAGGTGGTCGACGACACCACGGTGATGGCCACCGGCCCGGTGCTGGTGGGCGCGACGGTCAACGTCGCCGTCGTCAGCGGCGTGTCGGCGATGGCGTCGAACGTCAGCACCTGCGTCCCCTTGGCCACGATGATGCTGTCGCTCCGCTGCTTGCTTCGAGATACGACGTTCCCGATGAAGTTGGCGCAGAACGAGTAGGTGCCTGGGTTCAGTGACTGACCGGTGAGCGTCGCCGTGCCGTGCGCGACGGGCACGTCGACCAGCCTGGTGCTGTTGCGCCAGAACGTGACGACGCCCTCGTCGACCTCGACGACGGACGTGATCGTGGCCGTGACGCTGAACGTGCCCGGGTAGGCGACCGTCGTCGGAGCGAACGTCACGGCGGTCGATGAGGTCGCCGTACGGCTGCACGGTCTCGGTCGGCGTCGAGCGGGCGCTCTCGCCGTGCGCGTTCACGGCGGTGACGTCGAAGGTGACCGCGACGCCGACGGTCAGGTCGGTGATGGTCGTGCTGCTCGCCGGCGCGGGCACCGCGGTGTACGACGTGTTCCCGTTCACGCGTACCCGGTACTCCACGATCGGGTCCCCGTGGTCGTCCGGCTCGGCCCACGCCAGCAGCGCCGCACCCGTCCGCGGCGCTGCGGTGACGTCGGCCGGAGCATCGGGCGTCCCTGTCTCGATCGTGATGGTCGCGGTGCCCTGCGCCGTCTCGTCGTGTCCGGCGAGTGCGAGCAGGTACCAGTTGCCGGCCACCAGCGGCGCCGACACCGCGGCGTCACGGCCGAAGGCGTCGTCGTCGCTCGCCAGCACGTTGCCGTCGAGGTCGGTGAGCACCAGCGTGCTCCGCCATCCCGTCGGCGCCAGGCTGGTGGCGCGGGCGGTGTGGCTGGTGCTCTCCGACGCCTCGAACGTCCACCAGGTGGCGTGCTCGTGCACGGCGGTGTCGACGGGGAAGCCGACGAGGTCGGGCGCCGTGTTCTCGCCGACGAAGGCGCACGGCGGTGCGCACGGCAGGACTGCCGCGCTCCACTGCGAGTCGCCGCCGGCGATGGCGTGTGCCCTGGGCGCCGCGGCGGGGGCCATCGTGGTGATCGCTGCCACCACGAGGGCCACCGGTACGGCAACGCCGACATGCCGAAGGAATCCATGCCCGCGCATGGCTCACTCCCTTTCCGCCTCGGCGGGGCCCGACCGATCGGCGCTCTTCCCGATCTCCCGTCCGGCCTCCCGCCCAACATCACTGATAGTGAGCGCGCGAACGCAAAGTTGAAAAGAGGACCTTGGTCACAATTCTGGGTTCAGGCGACGGTCGGGAACTCGTCGAACCAGATCGGGTCCGGGTCGCAGCCGATGGCCAGGCTGCGCACCGCGTCGCCGTCGGACACGAGCACGTCGAGCAACTGCAGGCCCTGGGCCATGTGGATGCGGCGCAAGGCGTGATAGCCGCGTGTGTCGTGCTCGTCGGGCGGACCGGTGGGCACGTGGTCGCGGAGCACGATGGTCAGCGTCTGGCAGAACGGGGCCTCCAGTCCGGGTGGTGTGCAGGCCCCGACGAACAGGCCGACCTCGGCCGGCGGGTCGAGCAGCATCCCCGAGATCTGGCGCTGCTCGTCGAGCAGCACCACCACCTCGTGGCGTGCCGGCAACAGGTCGCCGATGTCGAGGGCCAGCGAGACGGCATCGCCGAAGGCAGTGACCGACAGGGGCGACTCGGGGTCGGGGACGTAGATGTACCACTCGTGCTCGCACGAGTGCAGGGTGAGCATGGGCTGGCGGCGACGGGGCAGCCGAAGGCGAGGCGCGAACGACATGGGGTGACCTCCCGAAACGAGGTGGATGTTCCGGGGGAAGCCGTCGTCGCCGAGAGTATCGGCCCGTCAGCGGTTCGCGGTCAGAGGATCGCGGTCAGCTTCGGTGCGAGTTGCTCCGGGGTCACCATCGGGTTGCACCGCTCGACGAGCGAGCCGTCGCGGCCGATGATGAACTTCTCGAAGTTCCAGCTGATGTCGTCACCGCCGGACTGCTCGCGCAGCCAGGCGTACAACTCGCAGGCATCGTCGCCGTTGACATCGATCTTCGAGAACATCGGGAACGTGACGCCGTACTTCGACGTCGCGAACTCGAGGATCTCCTCATCGGTGCCGGGTTCCTGTGCTCCGAACTGGTTGCACGGGAAGGCGAGGACTGCGAAGCCCTGCGGGGACAATTCGTCGTGAAGCGTACGCAGACCTGCGTACTGGCCGGTGAGGCCTCAATAGCTGGCGACGTTGACGATGAGGAGGACCTTGTCGCGGTAACCCGCGAGGGACACGTCCTCACCCGTGATGGACTTCATGGTGAAGTCGTAGAGGTGGCTCATCCGTGCGACGCTAGACGACGGTCGTGCACGAACTGGCTCACCTGGCTCCCGAGCACCAGCAGCGGCCAGGCGAGCAGGCCGAACCCGATGGCCAGCCCGTAGGCCCACCACTCGGTGAGGGGCAGTTCGAAGATGCGCCGGCCGGCGGGCAGCACGAAGGCCAACGCGAACAGGCCGCTCATCACGGCGACGAGGGTGATCCGCAACGTGTTCCACGGCATCGCGACGCGTGCGAGGTTGATGAGGGCGACGATGCCCGCGACGAGCACGGCGACGGTGCGTGCGTGCTCGGCGTCGATGGCGTCGTCGAGCTGGGCGATGGAGAACACGCTCATCGTGGTCGCGGCGATGACCACCCCTGCGGGGATGGCCCGGCCGAGCACGCGCTGCAGGAAACCCTCCTGCACTCGCTGATCGTTGGGTTCGAGCGCGAGGAAGAATGCCGGCGTGCCGATGGTGAGCCAGCTGAGCAGCGTCAGGTGGATGGGCTGCAGCGGATAGGCGAACGCGAAGACGCCAGTGAGCAGGCTGAGCACGACCGAATAGACGGTCTTGGCCAGGAACAGGCTGGCGACGCGCTCGATGTTGTGGATGACGCGGCGGCCCTCGGCCACCACCCTCGGCAGCGCCGAGAAGTTCGAGTCGAGCAGCACGAGCTGGGCCACGCCGCGGGTGGCCTCGCTGCCCGACGCCATGGCGATGCCGCAGTCGCTGTCCTTCAGCGCGAGCACGTCGTTCACACCGTCGCCGGTCATCGCCACCACGTGGCCCTGGGCCTGCAGCGCCTTCACCATGGCCCGCTTCTGATGCGGGGTGACACGGCCGAACACGGTGCTCGCGGCAACGGCCTCGGCGAACTCGGGGGTGTCGTCGGCCGGCAGCGTGGTGGCGTTGACGTTCGCCTCCCACCCGTCCAGACCGGCGCGCCGGGCGACGGCGCCGACCGTGACGTTGTTGTCGCCGCTGATGACCTTCACCGTCACGCCCTGGTCGGCGAAGTAGCGCAGGGTCGCCGGTGCATCGGCGCGCACGATGTCGTCGAGCAGCACGAGCGCGACCGGCTGCACCTCGGGCAGTGCGGCCTCGCCGTCGAAGCCGCCGGGAGTGAACGGGGTGGGCGTCGTGGCGAGCACGAGCACGCGGCTGCCGTTCGCGGCGTGGGCCTCGACCTGTTCCTGCAATGCGCCGGTGAACGCGGTGGTGAGCACGTTCTCGGGAGCGCCCAACATCCAGTTGCCCTGCTCGCCGAAGCTCATCGCACTCCACTTGCGAGCCGACGAGAACGGCACGCGCCCCGTCATCGTCCACGACGGGGCGGTGGCGTAGTGGGCCTTGAGCGCGCTCGAGGTGGCGTTGGGGTCGGGGTCCAGGTGGGCGAGCGCGGCCAACGCCGTCTCGATGTCGAGCGAGTCGTCACCGGCGAGCCGCTCCACCTCGCTGACCTGGAGCGCACCCTCGGTGATGGTGCCGGTCTTGTCGGCGCACAGCACGTCGACGCGGGCGAGCACCTCGATCGCCGGCAACTCCTGCACCAGGCAGCGCTGCTTGGCGAGCGTGACGACACCGACGAAGAAGGCGACGCTGGTGAGCAGCACCAGACCCTCGGGCACCATGCCGACGAGCCCCGCCACGGTGCTGATGATGGCGTCCTGCCAGCCCGAGTCGCGACGGAAGAACTGGCTGGACGCGAGCAGCAGACCGACCGGGATGATGAGGTAGCCGACCCATGTGACGATGCGGTTGACGTCGTTGCGCAACGGCGAGTTCACCAGCGTGAACCGCCGGGCCTCTTCGGCCAGCTTCGCCGCGTAGTTCTCGGCGCCGACCTTGGTGACCACCATGCGGCCCGTGCCGGCGACGACGGCGCTGCCGCTGAGGACCTCGGCCCCCTCGGTCTTCACCACCGGATCGGCCTCGCCGGTGAGCAGCGACTCGTCGATCTCGAGGTTGTCGTGGGTGAGGATCGCCCCGTCGGCGACCACCTGGACGCCGGCGCGGAGTTCGACGACGTCGTCCTGCACCAGTTCGTGGACCTGCAGTTCGATCACGGCGCCATCGCGCACCGCGTGCGCCTTGGGAGCGTTGACGACACTGAGCTGATCGAGCACCTTCTTGGCGCGGAGCTCCTGGTACACGCCGATGACACTGTTGAACACGATGACACCGGCGAACAACGCGTTCTTCGGTGAGCCGGCCAGGATGACCAGCGCCGCGAGGGCGCCGACGACGAAGTTGATCGGGGTGAGGACGTTGCCGCGCACGATCTGGCCGACGGTGCGGGTGGGCGCCTTGGGCACGTCGTTGGTGAGGCCGCGGGACACGCGGTCGGCGACCTCGGCCGAGCTCAGGCCGCGGGTTGGATCCGGGGTGAAGGTCTCGGCCATCCGCCCGACGCTACCGGGTTAGCGTTGGGCCATGGCGATCACCGATGAGACGTACGTGCTGCTCACGACCTTCAAGCGAAGTGGCGAAGGAGTGGGCACCGCGGTGTGGATCGCGGCCCTCCCCGACGGCCGGTGCGGGTTCACCACCGAAGCCGGTTCGGGCAAGGTGAAGCGCATCCGCAACAACCCCGAGGTCACACTGCAGCCCTGCGACATGCGCGGCAACGTGAAGGCCGGCACCGACGTCGTGCGCGCCACCGCCGAGGTGCTGATCGGCGACGAGGCGATGCCCGTTCGCGACGCCATCCACGCCAAGCACAGTGTGTTCACCAAGGTGATGGCGGTCGGTGCGTTCTTCCGCAACCTGGTGCGTCGCAAGGGCGACGAGCCCGAGTGCGCGATTCGGATGACGCTCCTGCCGTGAGCGAGGTGCAGGTTCCCGATCTCGGCGCGGTCGAGGCCACGGTGGCCGCGGCCATCGCGGCGCGCTCCACCGACGGTGTGCGCCTGCTCGGCTTCGGCGAGATCAGCATCGTCCTCGGCTGGCCGGCCGACGAGCCCGAGCACGCACTGAAGCGCGTCCCGCCGTTTCGCGACGCGGCTGCCGCGGCGCAGTACGTGCGCGTGTGCGAGCAGTGGTTCGAACTGCTCGCGTCCGCAGGCGTGCCGGTGCTCGACACCACGCTGCACACCACCGAGCGAGCCAACGGCAGCGTCGTCGTGTACCACCGGCAACCGGTCGCCGATGCCGCGCTGCTCGGCGTCAACGTGCTGCGCGAGGCGGCACCCGACCCCGACCATCCACTGCTCGCCACGATCGTGGGTCACGCGCAGGCGGTGGTGGAACCGGGTCGCGTCGGTTTCGACGTGCAGGCCGCGAACTGGCTGTGGGACGGGCGCGAGGCGCGGCAGCTGGACTTCTCGTCACCGTTCCTGTTGAACGACGCCGGCGACGACCTGCAGTTCGACACCACTGGTTTCCTGCGCGAGTACCCGGCGGCGTTGCGGCCCTACCTGAAGAAGGAACTGCTGCGCCTGATCCAGCGATTCACGACGGCCGAGGGCGCGATGGGCGACATGGTGGGGAACCTCCTCAAGGAGGGGCTCGAACCCTGGGTCGACCCTGCCATCGAGGCCGCCCGACGCTTCGGGGTGCGCGTCGATCGCGCTGCCGCCACGAAGATGTACGACGACGACCGGAAGCTCCTCCCGCTCACGTTGCGGATGAAGAAGGCGCAGCGCTTCTGGCTGTCGCACACCGGCCGTCGGTACGACTCGATGCTGCCGGAGCGCACCACCTACGAACGGTAGGTGGTGCGCCCCGACGCATGTCGAGAGTGAGATCAGCCGATCTCGTAGAACAGCACCGCGTGGGCCCGTTCCTGGCCGCCGCTGCTGATGTGCAGGATGGCCGAGTAGTGGCCGGGGGCAGCGCCCTTGGCCGCCGCGGCGGTGACCGCGATGGTGGTCGTCGCGCCGGCGTTGAGGGTGGCGCTGAACGTCGCGCTGCCCTCGAGGCTGAGTGACAGCGTGCCACCGGTGGTGTTGGTCACCGTGATGGACGTGCTGCGGCTCTGACCCGAACCGGACGGGATGGTGCCGAGCGACACGCTGACCGGGTCGAGCAACACCGTCGCGTTGACGGCGCTGAGCAGGTTCTCGCGGCCGGTGCCGACGATCTGCGGATCCTTGGTGAGCACACCGGTGTTGAACGTGCGGAGCGCATTCGCGTCGGCCGTGTTGACGATGGCCGAACGGATCTGAGCTGCGGACCACTGGCCGTGCTGCTGCTTGACGACCGCTGCCGAACCGGCGAGGTGCGGCGTGGCCATCGAGGTGCCGGACAGGAACGCGAAGCACTCGGCGCCGCCGCAGAAGGCCCTCGGGATGGAGCTGACGACGTTGACGCCGGGGGCGACCACGTCGGGCTTCACACGACGGTCGACGTCGGTCGGGCCCTGGCTGGAGAACCCGGCCATGATGTCGACGTTCGAGGTCACCTGATACGACTGCGCCGCCGAGATGGTGGCCGACACGCCGTTCGACGCAGCGAGTGCCGCACGATCGGACAGCGACGCCATGTAGGCGGGGATGGTCGGTGCCGGCGTCGTGCCGTCGGTGGCCATCGCCGTCGGGTCACCGGCGACGTTGTTGACCACGATGGTGGCCACGGCGCCGGCGGTCTGCGCGCTGCGGACCTTGGTGGTGAACGTGCACGTACCGCGGCTGACGACGGCGATCTTGCCGGTCAGGCTGCCCGCCGGCAGTGCGGCGCAGGCATCGCCCAGGCCGCCGATGGCGCCGGTCACGACACCGAGCGGTGCGGTGAGGTCGACGTTCGTCGTCGGCAGGTCGCCGGCGGCGACGGCGTAGTCGGTGCCGCCGACGCTGAGCGTCGCGCCGATGAAGTGCGGCACGGTGCTGGCGCCTGCCGTGAGCGCACGAGCGGCGCTACCGGGGGACTCGACGGTGCCGTAGCCGGGGCCGCTGTTGCCGGCCGCGACGGCGACGACGACGTTGGCGCCGCGGTCGATGTTGTCGACGGCGATCGTCAGCAGGTCCTGGATGCCGTGGGCTCCGCCACCGAGGCTCATGTTCAGCACGTCCATGCCGTCGGACACTGCGGCGTCGAGCGCGTTGAGGATGTCCTCGCTGCGTGCGTTGGCGACGTCGGCCGGGAACACGTTGTAGTTGCCGAGCAGTGCGCGGGGGGCCACGCCCGACACGCCGGTCGGGATGCTGACGCCGTTCACCGAGGCAGCCGTCTGGTAGTTGCAGGCGATGGTGCCGGCGACATGGGTGCCGTGCTCGCCGATTCCTTCGGCGGTGTAGCCGCGCGACGGGGTCTTGTTGTTGAAGACGCGGGCGACGATGACCTTGTTGTTCGTGAAGCGGGTGTCGCCGAGCTGCTTCTGCTGCGCGTAGCCGGCGTCGGAGAAGCACGAGTGCTTCTGGTCGATGCCGCTGTCGATGACGCCGACCTTGATGCCGGCGCCGGCGGTGGCGCTGCCACCGGCCTGGGCCCAGGCCTGCTCGGCGTGGATGATCGACAGGTCGGGGTCGACGGCCGTGGGCGTGTACACGCCTTCGTACTCGGCGCGGGTGACGAGCGTCGAGGTGCGCAGGGTGGCGAGCGAGGTGCCGTTCAGCTGCACGGCCACGGCGTTCAACGAGATGTCGAACTCACCGGTGACCTTGGCCTTCGGGGCCGCGGTGCGCAACCACTGCTTGAAGTCGTTGCGGCGAGCCGACAGCTCGGCACGGTACGAGCGGACGTTGGTGCCCGCCCAGTCGATCTTCTTGCCCTGTGCGGGCTTCGTCTTCGCCGCGGTGGCCACCGGATCGCCGACCAGTTGCACGATCGCCGACGAGGTGTCGACCTTCGGTGCAGTCGTGGTGGGGGCGTCACTGGTGGCCGCGGATGCGGTCGTGGTGATCGTCGTGAGTCCGGCTGCGAGCAATGCCGCGGCCATCCCCACGCTACGCCAGCGTGTCGTCATGGGTTCCTCTTCCTCGTCGAGTGCCACTCCACCCGGCGAAACCGATGTGCGGGACATCGGTTCCAGTGGCACATCTGTTCCAGTGCGGTGTTTCTAGCACGCGACACAGAAGGGTGGAAACAGGAGCACGAAGGGCGGTCCTGTGACGGCGAATAGTGGTGAAATGTGCCGTTTCGTCAGATCGCGACCGTGGTGGCGGAGGTGTGTGGGTCGGTCGTCGCGGCGGTGAGATCGCCGTGCAACAGGCGCAGTGCGACCGACACCCAGGGCAGGAGCACGGCGAGGAACAGTGCGGCGATGAGGTTCACGAAGCCGAAGGACACATCGAGCACGATGAGCACGACCGTGCCGATGAATGGGCCGGTGCCCAGTCCGACGACGAAGATCACCAACACCAGCGCGAGCACTCGGAACCGGTGCCCCTTGGTCAGACGGCGCGACCGGCGGAACGACGCGACGATCCCGGTGCCGTCGCGATCGGCAGCGCTCGACGACACCGACCACAGCGCCAGCACGATGGCGAAGAACAGCGGCGCCGTCACCAGCACGAGCGCCAGCAGCAGGAACACCGCGCTCGTGCCCAGTGCCGGCGATCGCCATGTGCGACGCAGGATGCCGTGACCGCTGGCGTCGCGGGCCGTGTCGAGACCTTCGTCGAGGTCGGCGACCAGGCGCAGGGTGGCGGCGTGCGCGTAGATCGCGACGGGCAGGGTGATCAGCGCGCCGGCGAGCAGTGCGAGCGTGGCGGCCGCGCCGCTGCTCCGGCCGACGATGTCGGTGACGTCGTCGAACGTGGGGACGAGGAGCACCACCACCTGGGCGACGGCCGCGAGCACACCGCCGACCAACAGGAGGACGGCGATGGGCAGGAAGCGCCGTGGGTGCTGGGCCATCAGTCGCGCCGCGCCGCGCAGGATCTGCCCGTTGCGTCGCCGCTGCTCGACGGGCAGTGGCAGGTCGGGCGACCACAGCGTGCGCCGCACGCCCACCACGAGCAGCGCGACGACCGCGAGCACCACCACCGCGACGAGCCAGGGCTGGTCGAGGAACTTGATGAACAGGATCGATCCGGCCGCGCTGGCGGTGCAGAAGAAGTCGGTCACCCGCGAGCCCACCGCCGGCAGGCTGACGCTGCCGTCGCGCCCTTCTTCCTCCATCCAGCGGATGGGGTGATCCCACTGGTCCTTCGTGGTCGGACCGGTCGGCCCGTTGTTGAAGCTCGGCTGCCGCTCGCCCCACCGACCCTGGAACGAGAGCCAGGCGAACGGGTCGCCGGCGCCGTCGACCGCCTGCGGCAGCATGACCACCGCCGGATCGATGCGGGTGGAGGGGCCGCGTGTGTCGTCGCAACCGAAGCCCGATGCAGCGCTCTTCCCGAACCAGTGATCGGGGCTGTAGTAGGTGGCGTGCGAACCGGTGCCGGGGTAGACGATCGGACGGTCGCCGTCCTTCTGCACCTTCGCCCAGGCGCGGCGCTCGCTGCCCTCGTGCTGGGCGACGGCCACCTCCACCGGCTGCTGCTGCAGTGCATCCTCGGCCGTGTCGGCGTCGAACGCGATCTGCAGCATCTCCCAGTCGCCCTCGTGGCGGTCGTTCCAGTCGTTGTAGACCCAGAAGATCCAGTACTGCAGCGCCAGCCGGCCGGGCTCGTCGGGGTCGGTGGCGACTCGCGAGTAGACGGTGGGTGTGGCCGCCGCCCCGGTCTGACCGAACCACGTCTCGTAGCCGCACCCTGGGTCGAGCGCATTGCCGGGTAGGTCGAGGTACGCGTCGGCCGACGCGTTGGCCAGGTCGTCGGCGGTGGGTGCCGTGGTGAGGATGCTGCCGTCGCCGGCGCGCAGGAGCACCTCCGGCCGACCGAGGACGGCCTCGACGGGTGCGGGGGAGTACGGCTCGCCATCGCCGCAGGCGGTGGCGTGCTGCTGGACGGCGACGATCGGGGCGTAGCGGTCGGCCAGTTGCTGATCCGGCGTCGCTGCCTCGGCGGCGCGAACAGGGCCCGCGAAGGGCAGTACCGCGGCCGCCACGAACGCGACACTCAGTGCCACCGCTCGGCGCGACCAGACCCCAGGGTGATCGTGGTGTGTCACGGCCGGACTGTATTCGATTCGGACCCGGGCTCGGCCGGTCAGCCGCTGGGCAGGCGCCGCGCGGCGCGCTTGGTGACCAGGCGACGCCGCAACGCATCGTCGATCTCGAACGCCTGACGCAGACCCTGCCGGCCGCCTTCGAGCTCGAGGAACTTGGTGAACACGACGCGGCCCATCCATCGGGACACGTGCCGGCCGGCACGCACGTCGCGGTTGACGGTGCTCGCGACGCGGTTCATCGCCCGTCCCGGCCACAGCAACGTGCGCGTCCAGTTGGCGGGTGGCACGGCGAGCAGGTCGGCGGCCTCCTTGCCGATCAGGGCGCGGATGCCCGTGGCGGGAAAGCCGTCGAAGAATCGCGTCGGCATGAGCTCCTGCATCACCGAGATGGCCGCCTGGGTGAGTGCCTGCCCCTGCGGGCTCTCGGCGTACTCGCGGGCCTTGATGCGTCCCCACACGAACCGCGACGTCTCGACGTCGATGGGCAGCACGTCGTCGCGGATGCCCATCAGGTGACCGATCACGTTCCACAGGTGCACGTACGCGTCCTGCTCCTCGGGGGTGAGGCGTACACCGAACGTCTCCAGCGACTCGATGCCGACCACGCAGAACGTGAACATGGTCGCCAGCAACGCCATCTGGTTGACGGGCTCGCCCATGGCCGGTGTCCACGTGAACTCGGGTGAGGTGAGGTCGTCGCGCTCCTTGATGAGGTAGCGGGCCATGGCGTGGATGAGGCGGACGTGGCGGATGTCGCGCAGGCCGATGCCACCCGCCATCGTCGGGTCGTCCTGCGACACCAGGCCGTGCTCGTGCATCACGTCGAGCACGAACTGGCCGGTCTCGAGGAAGCGGCTCTTGGCGTGGGACACGCAGTTCACGCTCTCGCCCAGCACGATGGCGTCGCGGGCGCCGGCGTAGCCCGACGGGATGGAGGCCATCCACAGGCCGAGCCCGAACTGCGGTGCGTACGTCCAGAACAACTCCTGACCGATGCGCATCTTCGCGGTGTCGGCCCACTCGGGCAGCGGGGTGGCCCGACCGACGAACTCGACGATCGGCGGGTCGTGGTCGTCGCTGCCGACGGGCGACCGCAGCATCGCCTGGAAGACCGCGTCCACCGGTCGTCCGGTGCGGTCGTCGAGGCCGTCGCCGTCCACGTCGATGCCGACCCGATCGAGGAACGCGACGACCAATGCATCTGCGTCGGGATCGCCGACGGTGCGCAGCTCGTCGAGGAACTCGTCGGTGAATCGTGTCGCCGGCACCAGTGGGGTCATCTCGCGCTCCGTCTCGCTCCGACCGTGGCGACGGTCAGTCCGCAGGCTTCGTGGCCGACATGATCGCGTAGAACCAGCGGCCCTCGCGCGTGGCTCGCCACATGGCGTTCGAGCCGGCGATGTTGCGCTGCTGAGCCGCAGTGCGTACGCCGACCAGGTGCAGGGCGGCGGCCACGGGTCCGAGCAGTGCACACAGGCGTCGAAGCCGTCGGAGTGACGGCTCGACGTGCTCGGTGACGTCGTCGATGCGCACGTCCACCAGGCCCGCCTCCGCCAACGCGGCCGTCCACTGTGTCGCCGTCGCGAGCGTCATCTCCCAACTCTGTTCCCACCGCCGGATGTCGGCCTGGCCGACGCCATCGGGCAGCAGCACGTACTCGGCCATGACCAGCCGCCCCCCGGGCCGGAGCAACCGCGCCGCTTCGACGGCGAACGACAGCTTGTCGGGGGCGTGGCAGGCGCTCTCGGTCGCCCACACGACGTCGAAGGAGCCGTCGGCGAAGCCGGTGGCGCAGTAGTCGGCGACCTCGAAGTGCGGCCCTGGCTGCAGGCCGCGTTCGACGGTGTAGCGGCGGGCACGATCGATGTGATCGGCCACGAGGTTGATGCCCACGACGTCGGCGCCGATGGTCTCGGCCAGCCAGAACGACGTGCCGCCCACACCGCATCCCGCGTCGAGCACCCGCTCTCCCGCTCGGACCGCGACCCGCTCTGCCATCACCGCGTTCAACGCCAGCAACGCGTCGGCGTGCGAACGGCGTCTGCCGTCGTGGTAGCCGAAGTGCATCGCCCGCGTCCGCGGGTCGAGCCACAGGAACCGGTAGTCGAACCAGCTGTCCTCGTAGTACTCGCGGAGGCGTTCGACGTGCGCCGGATGCGCGGCGGCTGCAGTCGCGATGCGCCGCCCGTCGGCGTCCAGTTCCGCCCCCGGAGCTTCGTCCACGCCGGGTTTTGTAGCATGCCGACCGGGAGCGTCTCGACTCACCGTCGGACGGGACAACGAATGACTGCTCGATATCGGCTCGCCGTCGTGATGTTCACCGACATCGTCGGCTCCACCGTGCAGCGGCAGCGGTTGGGCAACGACCGCGCGGAAGAGCTGCGCATGACGCTCGATCGCTTGCAGCTCGACGTCGTCACCAGCCATCACGGCGAGTTCGTGAAGCACACCGGTGACGGCATCATGGCCACGTTCGACTCGGCGACGAACGCGGTCAACGCGGCGATCACGCTGCAGACCGAGCTGCAACGGGCCGCACCTCGGTTGTCGGAGGCGACCGAGCTCCGCGTCGGTGTGGCCGCCGGCGACGTCACCAGCGAGTACGGCGACCTGTTCGGCATGGCCCCGATCATCGCCGCGCGGCTGTGCGCCAAGGCCGAGGCGAGCACCGTGCTCGTCGACGATCTCACCCGTCAGCTCGTGGCCGGCGAGACCGAGCTGCCCTTCGACGAATGCACGCCGCTCGACCTGAAGGGCGTCACCGAACCCGTGATGACCTGGGTGCTGCGCCCCGTCGCCGACCAGAGCCCGGTGCCCCTGCCCGGGCCGTTGCGTGGCGACAACCGGTTCCTGTTCGTCGGCCGCGACGACGAGTTCGCGGATCTGCAGACCTGGTGGCGGCGGGCCAAGAACGGCGAGCGCCAGGTGGTCGTGGTGTCGGGCGAGGCGGGTGTGGGCAAGACGCGGTTGGTCGCCCAGCTGGCCGCGCACGTGCAGACCGGCGGCGGCACCGTGCTGTACGGCCGCAACGACCCCGATCTGGTCGCGCCGTACCAGCCGTTCACCGAGGCCATCCGCGAGTTCGTGTCGCAGCTGCCGACGTCGCTGGCCGCCAGTCGGCTGGGCCCGTCGGCGGCGCACCTGGTGCGCCTCGTGCCCGACCTGCAACCGCTGCTGGGCGATCCGCCGCCGTCGTCGGGCGATGCCGAGACCGAGCGCATCCAGCTGTTCGACGCGGTGGCCGGGTGGCTGTCGGCGGCATCGAGCTCGGCGCCGCTGCTGCTGGTGCTCGACGACATGCACTGGGCCGCCGAGCCGACGTTGCAGATGCTGCGCTACGTGGCGCGTTCCACGCTGCCGATGTCGGTGATGATCACCGGGACGTCGCGCGACTCCACTCCCGACGGCATGAGCGCCGATCATCTGCTCGCCAAGCTCGGCGGGTCCGACGTGCAGGAGTTGCGCCTCGCCGGGTTCGACGACTCGACGACGTTGGCGTTCATCGAGGCTGCGGCGCGGCACCCGTTCGGGGAGGACGGGCTGGCGCTGGCCGCCCTCGTGTGCGAACAGACCGCGGGCAACGCGCTGTTCACCCGCGAGCTGTTGCTGCACCTCATCGAGACCGGGTTGCTGGCCCAGGTCGACGGGCGCTGGTCCACCACCACCGATCTCATCCGGGTCGGCATCCCCGACGGCATCCGCCGGGTCGTGACCGAGCGTCTCGGCCGGCTGTCCACCGACGCGCAGGTGACGATGGCCTGGGCGTCGGCCATCGGTGAGGTGTTCGACGGTCGCCTGATGGCCGGGGCCCGCGGCACGTCGACCGAGCAGCTGCTCGACTCGCTGCAGGAGTGCTGCCGATCGCGACTCCTGGTCGAAGAGGCGGCACATCGCTATCGGTTCACGCACGGCCTGGTGCGCTCGAGCCTGTACCAGTCGCTGGGTCACACCCGCCGCGTCACGTTCCACCTGCGCATCGCCGAGGCGTTGGAGCGGCTGGTGGGCGACGATCCGATGCAGCGCATCACCGAGCTGGCGTATCACGCCACGCAGGGTGCGGCCGAGGGGTTCCACCTGCAGGCCGTCCGCTACAACACGCTCGCCGGCGACGGGGCCATGGCCCAGTTCGCGGCCAGCGACGCGGCGGTGTTCTACCGCACCGCGTTGGAGGTGCTCGACGCGTCGCCCGTCATCGACCCGGCGTTGCGCTGCGACCTGCTGACGTCGTTGGGACGGGCGCTCATGCAGAGTGGTGACCCGTCGTTCGCCGATGCGCTCGACCGCGCTGCGGAGGCGGCACGCGCGCTGGACGACGCCGAGCGTCTGGGTGCGGTGGTGCTCGCCGCGAGCCGCGGTGCGGCCACGGCCTCGGGAGCCGTCGACGGCGCTCGGGTCGAGATGATCGAAGCGACGCTCGAGCTGCTCGGTCCCGGTGACAGTGCGCTGCGGGCCCGGTTGTTGGGCGTGCTCGCCGCCGAGCTGCACTTCGGGGGCGTGACGCAACGGGTCATCTCGCTCGCCGACGAGGCGGTGCACATGGCGCGCCGTGTCGACGACCCCGCGACCGTCGCGTTCGCGCTGGTGCAGCGCGCCGCAGCGCTGCGATCCACCGATCATCTGGCCCGGCGGCGGGCCGACCTGCGCGAGCTGGTCGAGCTGAGCCGGGCACTGGGCGACCCGATCACCGAGGTGATCACCGCGCAGCGGCTGGCCGAGATCGCGTTCGAGTCCGCTCGCTACGACGAACTGCTCGCGGCACTCGAGCGGTCCGAGTCGGCGCTGGCGTCGATGGGTGCGGCGAGCCGTTCGCACCTGCAGCTGCGGGTCATGCGCAACCGAGCCGAGCTGGCGATGCTGCGCGGCGAGGTCGACTCGTCGGTGAGCATCCTCGAGCAGATGATGGAACTCGCCGATCAGCTGGGCCTCACTCGGCAGGCGGTCGCCGGGTACATGGGCAGCATCACCAAGGCCCGCACGGCCCAGGGGCGGGCGGCAGAGACCATCCCGCTGTGGCGGCAGTTGTCGTCCGACTTCGGCGCCACGTTCCTCGCCGGCCTCGGCACGGTGTTGCTGGACAGCGGTCAGGTGGACGAGGCCGAGCGCATCTATCGATCGTTCGCCGACGAAGCGTTCACGAACGTGACACCGAACCTCACCTGGCTGCACAACCTGGCCTTCCTCACCGTGCTCTGTCGGCGGTTCGGGACCGCCGACGAGGCGGCGACGCTGGAGAGCCTGCTGTCGCCGCACGCCGATCTGATGGCGTACGCCGGCGCCGGCTGCTACGGGTCGATCGCCCACTTCCTGGGTCTGCTCGCGGCGATGCAGCACGACCTCGAGCGGGCCGACTGGTGGTACGACCGGGCCGTGCAGATCAACGCGTCCATGCACGCGCCGCTGCTGCAGGCCACGACGCTGGTCGCCCGCGCCGAGTTGCTCGAGGCGCGCCAGCACGGCAGCGACCCGAGCCGCGCACTGCAGTTGCGCGAAGAGGCGGTGGCGTTGGCGGTCGAGTGCGGCGCGCCGGCCATCGTCGCCGCGGCCAGGGCCGGCACCGGCTCGGCGAGCTCCGCCCAGCGGTAGTCGCGGGTCAGTCGAACGTCGCGGTGGCGAGGACAGCGCCGTCGTCGTCGGTGACGCGCATCGCCCGGGCATCGAGCAGGTCGGCCTCGATGCCGACGGCCCACACACCACTTTGGATGTCGGCGACCTCCCAGGTGCCGACCTCCACCCAGGTGCCCGCGTCGGTCTGCAGTTCGCAGTGGCGCACGCCCGGCCCCGGCCGTGGTGCGGCGATGGTGATGAACACGTGCGGCGCCGGCTCGGCCACGAGGCGCACGGTGCCGACGGAGGAGCCGTCGGCGGTGACGATCGCGGCGGCGGCAGGTGCGGACCCGTCGTCGGCGAACTTCGTCGCGACGAGCCCACCCGCGACGATCAGCAGCACGGCGGCTGCGGCCGCCCACATCCAGCGGGTCCGCGACCGTGCGGGCGGTGCGGGCTCGGCGCCGAGCCGAGTGAGCACGCGGCTCTCGAAGCCGGCCGGCGGCTCGACCTCGGGTGCCACGAGCAACAGGCGGTCGACGACGCTGCCCAGCCCGTCGAGCACCGACTGGCAGCGGGCGCACGTCGCCGCGTGGGCGAGCAGCTCGCTGCGGCGCGGCTCGTCGACCATGCCGAGCGCGAGCTCTTCGGCCAGTTCGTCGAACGCCCGGCAGGCGGTGGTGGGGGAGTCGGTCATCGGGGCACCTCTTCCACAGCGTTGCGGAGCCGACGCAGCCCGGTGCGGATGCGGGTCTTCGCGGTGCCGAGGGGGATGCCCTCGATGGTGGAGATCTCGAGTGCGGTGCGCCCCGCCACGGTGGCGAGCAGCACGGCACGGCGCTGATCGTCGGGGAGGGCGGCCAGCTCGACGCCCAGCCGGCCGAGCTGGTCGGCGTCGATCGCCGACTGCTGGGGGTCGCTGGCGTTCGACGGCGGCATCAGCCCGGCGACGACCGAGGGATCCATGGGCGTCGCCCGACGCACGCGCATCGCGTCGATCGACAGGTTGCGGGTGATCGTCAGCAACCACGTGGTCACCGAAGCCCGACGTGGGTCGTACGAGCCGGCGTGGCGCCAGGCTCGCTCGAACGCGAGCTGGGCGATGTCGTCGGCGAGGGTGCGATCTCCGGTGATGGTGATCGCGAGACCGTAGAGACGCCGCTGGAAGCGTCGCACGAACACCGCCGCGGCGTCGCGCTCGTCGAGCGCGACCGCGGCGAGGAGCGCGTCGTCGGAGAGCCGATCCAATCGGGCGGGATGCCGCATCGCCACACAGTACGGACGCGGGACGACGTGGGATTTTCTGGATCTCCGCAATCTCTTCGCCGCCGTCGACCGTATGTCCGTCGTGCGCAGCCCGCGCCGGACGAGAGGAACCCCGAGATGAAGCTCCACAAGATCGTCGCGACCGCCGTGGGCGTCGCCGCCATCACCGTCGCCGGCCTGGCCACCGTGGCCACCGCCCGTGACGGCCGGAAGTTCGAGAACGATTCGATGATCGGTGTCCCGGCCGGTCTCACCGGCGCTGCCAACCCCGTGCGTGGGCTGGCCGGTGGCGGCATCCCGTGGACGATCGGCGCGTCCGAGGTCGAGCTGAAGGCCTCGGGCAAGCTCGAGGTGGCGTTCAACGACCTGTGGTTCGCGACCGGTCCGAACGTCGGCAAGAACACCGTGCCGACGATGAAGGTCGTCGTTTCGTGCCTCACCGAGACCGGTGCCACGGTCAACGTGTCGACGGCTCCGTTCGCCGTCAGCATCGCCACGGCCACCGATCCGGGTGGCGACGGGATGATCGAGACCCGCGTCGCGCTGCCGTCGACCTGCATCGCTCCGGTCGTGTTCGTGGCCACCACCACCGACCGCTGGCTCGCCGTCAACGGCCTGTAGCCGCGGTCCGGTGACACGGCGCGGGCGCGGTTCCTTCCCGCCCAGGGGCAGCACCCGCGCCGTCGTCACCCGAAGGGCAGGTCGGTGAACAGCATCGCCGGTCGATACACCGACGGGTCCTCGAAGACCACTCGTTCGATGGTCGAGTTGGTGGAGTGGACGATGGCCAACCTGCCGTCGACCGCGAGCGGGTACGGCGCAGCGTCGTAGGTGACGCGATCGGGCTGTTCGGCCGACAACGGCATGGGGATGATCGCCAGGTCCGTCCACGGGCCCTGCGGTGCCGGTGCCGTCATCACGATGATCCGCTGCCCGACGAACTCGTCCTCCTTGGCGACGCCCAGGTAGCCGCCGTTGGCAGGCACCACCGACAGGCGAAAGTCGCTGTAGCCGCGCTGCACGAGCACCGCGGCGCGGTCGGGGTCGCTGTTCCAGCCGGCGCCGTCCCAGTAGGTGGGCGTCGCGCCGAGCTGCCCACGCGGCACGCGTGCCACCGTCGTCTGGTCCGAGCCACCCTGGATGTGCGGGGTGTTGTACTCGGCGCCGGCGCCGTACAGGTAGGTCCACTCGTCGTCGGAGACGACGGAGAACCCGTACACCGGTCGCACGCCGTCGTTCGCTGCCGGCCGCAGGTCGACGAGTTGCATGTCGGCCCACGTGTAGGTGGCCAGCCAGGTGCGCACCGGTCGGAAGCAGATGCCCCACTCCGGTCGGTCGCACTGCATCTCGGCGACGAACACCTGCAGTTCGTCGTCCACGACCATTCCGCCGAGCGGCCAGAAGAACCGATGGAAGTGATCCTCGTCGGGGTGCGCCAGGAAGTCCCATGGTTCGCCCTCGCGTTCCCCGGTGCGCATGGTCAGCGAGCCGTCGAGTCCGCGGAGGAACACGACGTTGCGCACGAACATGAACTGGTCGACCGGCGGACGTCCCGATGGCGGCAGGAACGAGTCGTTCAGCCACCACACCTCGCGGCCGTCGGGCAGTGGGTAGACCCGGGGGATGTCGCCGCCGACCCAGTCGCCCACCGGGGCGGCGAAGGGGTTGGCGTGCAGTGGCGCCGGTGTCACCCACCCGGCGTCCATCCCGTTCGTCGTGGCGTCCGTCGTGGTGTCCGCCTCCGTCGTCGACGGTGCAACCGGTGCGAGCGTCACGACCGGCGTGGTCGTTGCCGGGGTGGGGTCCACGGCCGGGGAGGTGGATGTCGCGTCGGCCGCCGGGGCGACATCGGAGTCGCCGCACGCGCCGAGCAGCAGCGTCCCACCGAGGAACACGCTCAGCAGGGCGAGCGACGGCCGGCGGCGCGTGCCGGCCTCAGGCGACATCCGGCTCGACGGGATCGGTGAGGTGGATCTCCATCTCGCGTACGCCGTAGTCCATCGAGACGGTGACCCGATAGCCGCTGTGGCGCAGCACTTTGGTCATCGAGTGGTTCTCGAGCAGCACCGATGCCGTGAAGGTGGTGATGCCGAACTCGGGTGCGAGCTCGATGAGGATGGCCAGCAGCAGCGTGCCGATGCCGCGCCCCTGCTCGCCGTCGGCCGTGATGAACGCGACCTCGGCCGAGGGTGACCCGTCCGCCGGTCGCATCCAGCGACCGACGGCGATGATCGCATCGTGCTCGACGACGACGAGTGCGCACCGGTTGACGACGTCGATGTCGGTCAGCCAGGCGATGTCCTTGTCGGTGAGCGTGGGCTTGGCCGTGAAGTAGCGCATCCGTGTGCTCTCCAGCGACAACCCGTCATGGAAGCGACGCAAGCGATCGCCGTCCGCAGGAGTGAGCAGTCGGACCTGTGCGCTCGTGCCGTCGCGAAGGACGCGATGGATGCCACCCAGCCGCAGGACCGGGTGTGTGCTCGCGAAGTTGCCGTCGGTCACCGTGCGCACGGTAGCCAACCGCACCGTCGTCCGTCAGATGAGCCCTTCGGCGACGGCCATCTCGAGCCACGGGATCACTTCGTCGAGCAGGTCCTCCAGCGACGTCGTCGCCTCGAACCCGAGCACGTCGCGAGCCTTGTCGACGCTGGGCACGCGACGCTGCACGTCGTGCTCGAACGCCGGGTCGGCGACCCACCGGAACGGCACGTCGGCGCCCTTGATGCGATGCCAGATCGTCTCGGCCAGTTCGAGCACGGTGGTCGAGCGGGCGGTGGACAGGTTGAAGTCGTCGTTCAACGCCGCGGGGTGCTCCATCGCGGTGACGATGCCCTTCGCCAGGTCGCCGCCGTAGGTGTAGTGGCGGATCTGCGTGCCGTCGCCGAGAAGGTGCAGCGGGTCCTGGCCCTTGATGACCTTCTGCACCAGGTCGGGGACGACGTGGCTCATCGCCAACTGCACGTTGCCCGACAGCACTTCCACCTCGCCGAGGGCCCGCATCTCGCCGATGCCGACGCAGTTGAACGGTCGGACGATGGTGTACGGCAGTTGGTACTGGTCCCACGCAGCATGGGCGTAGTACTCGACCGCGAGCTTCTGGAACCCGTACGACGACAGCGGCGGCGGCACCTTGCGCTCGTCGCCCTCCACGCTCGGCCAACGATCGGTCGACTCGAAGACCATCGACGAGCTGAGGTAGGTGACCTTCTGCAGGCGACCCTCGCGATGTGCGCGGATCGCCGCATCACAGGTGGCGGCGATGATGCGGTCGTTCGTCGCCAACAGGTCGTAGGCGTACGTGTGGAAGTAGCTGATGCCGCCGATCATCGCCGCGCCCGCGATGCAGTGGTCGCAGTCCGACAGCAACTCGGTCATCAGGTCGACGTCCTGCACGTCGCCGATGACCAGGCGATACGACGGGTGGTCGTCGTAGCTCTTGGTCACCGGGCCGTACTTCGAGTGGTTGTCGATGCCGACCACCTCGTGGCCGCGCTCGAGCAGTTCGGCGACGACGTACCCTCCGATGAATCCGGCAGAACCGGTGACGAGGACCTTCACGTGTCTCCTTTGGGGGATGGCATCGGCAACGGTTGGCCGGGGCCGAATGCATGGGCCCACCACTTGAGGTAGCGGGGCAGCCATGCGACGAGTTGGAAGTTCGACGCACCGAACGTGCGGTCCAACCAGATGGTGGGGATCTCGGCGACGGGCTGGCGGTGTCGACGCGCCTTCGCGACCAACTCGATGCCGATCTCGAAGCCCTTGTCGCTCTCGATGCCGACGGCGTCGACGAACCACTTCGCGTAGGCCTTGAACGAGTTCGTCGCGTCGCGCGTGCCGACGCGGGCGAAGTGGTACAGCGTGACCCCGGCGAGGCGGGAGAGGAACCCCTTCAACCACGGCCCACCGACCTGCTGGCCGGTGCGGGCGTAACGACTGGCCGCGGCGACCACGACGCCGCGATCGACGAGCCGGGTGAGCTGGTCGATCTGCATCGGGTCGTCGGAGCCGTCGGCCATGGTGACCACGACGACCGGTGCGGTGGCGCGCATGATGCCGAAGCGGATGGCCTTGCCGGGCCCGCGACCGTCCGTGTTGACGAGGATCCTCGCTCGCGGGTCGTGTGCGGCGAACTCGTTCACGAACGGGCAGGTGCTGTCGTCGGGCGTGTCGACGACGACCACGATCTCGCACGGCAGCGTCACCGACTCGCTGATGCGGCGCAGCACCGCGACGATGGCCTCGCCCTCCTCGTACGCCGGGATGACGACGGTGACGGCCGGGTCGTTGGTGGGGACGGCGGCCGTCACACCAGCACCCCGTCACCGAGCAGGTTCCAGATGTCGATCACCGGCTGGGTGGCCTTCAGGTCGCGGTACTCCGCGTGCGGTGCTCCGAGCACCAGCACGTCGGCGCGGGCCAGGACGGTGGGCAGGTCGACCAACTCGGTGTCGGTGGTGACGTACGGGTCGTGGCACAGCACTTCCGCGCATCGTGACCGCAGGACCCGACGCAACCGGTAGGAGAGGCTCGACCGGGTGTCGTCGCTGCCGGCCTTGAACGACATGCCGAGGATGCCGACCACCTTGTCGTGCAGGTCGAACCGTTCGGCCATCCGGTCGACCAGGTACGCCGGCAGCCCTTCGTTGACCAGCATGCTGGCGTGGCCGATGAGGAAGCTGTTGTTCGCCGACGCGGCGAGCTGCATGGTGTCCTTCAACAGGCACGGCCCTGCCGCGAACCCGGCGCCGGGAAGGTCGGTGGCACGCGGGTAGTCCTGGGTGATCGCGGCGCGCACCCGGTCGTAGTCCACGCCCATGCTGTTGGCGATCATGAAGAACTGATTGGCCGCGGCGAACTTGATGTAGCGCCACGTGTTCGTGAACAGCTTGGCCAGCTCGGCCTCTTCCGGCTCGGTGACGACGATGTGCTCGGTGAGCAGACGGAACAGCGCGCTGGCGCGTTCGATGGCCTGCTCGTCGGTGCCGGACACGATCTGCGGCAGCGTGTACAGCTCGGTGAACGCCATGCCCTGGGCGATGCGCTCGGGGCAGAACGCCACCGGGTTGTTGCAACCGATGCGGCGCAGCCGATCGTGCACCATGCGGGTGACGCCCGGGAACACGGTCGAGCGCAGGACGATCAGTTGGTCGTCACGCAGATGGTCGGCGAGGGCCTCGACCGCGAGCGGCACGACGAGCGGGTCGGGGTGCAGATGCTCGTCGACCGGTGTGCCGATGACCACCAGCACGATGTCGGCATCGGCGACCACCGCACGGTCGGTCGTGGCGCGGAAGCGTCCCGAGGCCAGCACCGCCGTCAGCACCTCGGGGGCTTCATCCTCGGCGAACGGCATCACACCTGCATTGACGAGGTCGACGGACGCGCCGTTGGTGTCCAGCGCGACGACGTCCATCCCGGCACGCGCGAAGGCCAGGCCCAGCGGCAGACCGACGTGGCCGCAGCCACCGACCACGCACAGTGTCCCCCCGTTCATCGGCGGCACTGTAGACGGTTCGACCGCCGGCTACCCACAGTCGAGCACCTGCACCGGCTGCGCGAACGTGAGCGTCCACGCCGGGTCGAGTCGGTCGGCGGGTGATGCGATGGTCCACCCGCCCGCGGCGAGTGGGTGCACTCCTTTGCCGTCCGGATCGGGTGCCAGCCATCGCGATGCGGTGAGCGTGGTGTCGGCGGTGGCAGCGACATCGATCGATCCACCCGGCTCGAGCGTGACGGACCGGACGTCGGCGCCGACGGTGCATGCGGTGGTCTCGCGAGCACTCACCTGCAGCAACGGGAGCATCAGCTCCTCCGCCGAGCCTTCGCGGTCGTCGGGCAGGGCGACCAGCTCGGCCGATGTCAGCCCGCCGGTGGAGTCGACGGCACGGCTCGCCGCCCGGTACTCGCCCATCGTGATGAGCGGATCGCCCAGCAACGACACGAGCGCCCGGTCGTCGGCGAACGCCTCGGGGTGGGCGTCGATGACGGTGAGCTGTGCGGCGGTGCGCTGGCCGAAGGCGACGAACTGGTCGCGCTCGCGGATGAGCAGCGCATGGCCCGACCACACCGACGACACGGCGACGGCCATGCACACCACCCCGATGACCGTGGTGCGGGCGATCGATCTGGTGGCCGCGCGGGCCGACGGGGCGAGGTCGGACAACGCGACCAGCAGCGCCACCACGGCGACGTACTGGTAGCGGGCCGGCGACTTCAGCCCCAGCATCAGCAACTGCAGGGCGCGGGTGGAGGCCGTCATCACCCAGAACGTGCCGACGAACACCAGGCCGATGGTCTGGTGCAGGGCGACGCGCCGCCGCACGAGTGCGACCGCGGCGGCGACGAAGAGGGCGACCACGAACCATCCACCGACGCGCTCGTTCCCGGCCATGATGGCGGCGCCGGCCGCCTGGACGGACTGCCACAGGGCGCGGCTGACGGCGTGGACGTCGGTGGTGCCCTTCGTGTCGTCGTGGTACGCACTCCACCACAGCGCGAACAGGACCGCGGGAACCACCGGCACCCACCAGTCGCGGCGACGGTCGCGGCCGGCGACCACCACCAACGCGACCGCGGCCATGACCGCAATGCCGACCGCGGAGCACAGCAGCGAGCCCGTGACCATGGCCGACACCCATGCGCCGTCGCGCCGCCGGCCGCGCTCGCGCAGACGTTCCAGCGCATCGACCGCGAGCACGAAGAACAGCACGCTGCCCACCAGGCTGATCTGGAAGGGCCAGGTGATGTTCGTGGCCCCGGCGCCCATGAAGCAGACGAGCAACCACACTGCCGCTGCCGGGACCACACCGTGGCGCCGCCACACCCGCGTCGCGAGCACGGCGCACAGTGTGAGGTGGGCGAGGATGAGCGCGATGCGGTAGTACCAGAGGTCGTGCAGCCCGGCGGTGTGGAAGCCGAGCATGTAGACGAGCGCGGGGAGCATCACCGGATGACCGTTGTGCGAGCGGAGCACGTTGTCGACCGTCAGGTCGTGTCGGGTGCCGATGAACACCCAGTCGTCGAACACGAAGCGCATCGGGGCCAGCAGACGCGCCAGCAGCACCGCCGACACGACGACCACCGTCGCGGCCGCCACGCCGAGGACCAGTCGCCGCCGGCGGTCGAACGACGAGTCGTCACTGAAGGTGGACCCGTCGTCGGAGGTCACCACTTCGTCGCCGGTGACGGCGGCGTCGTCGGTCATCGCTCCGGCGTGGCCACGACGAGGAACTGTTTGCCGAGGAACCGCCACACGAACGGCATCCGCAGGTACGCGGCGGTGAGGCGGGGGTCGGCGGGAAGCCGCGAGCGGAACGAGTACGGGATGTAGCGGGGAATCGCCGTCTCGACCCGGAAGCCGGCCGCCACGAGATGCTCGACGACGGACACGTCGGTGAGGACCAGGGTGTGGTCGGCGCAGTCGAAGTACTCCTTGGCGCAGTACTTGAAGTTCGGCCCCATGATGACCACCCGCCCGCCGGGGGCCAGTTGCTCCTTGGCCCGCTGAAGGAACTGCTGCACCTCCTCCGGGTCGGCGAGGTGCTCGAGCACGTTGGAGAACAGGATCGCGTCGAAGTGGCCGGTCGGGAGGTCGAGGTCCTGATAGCGGCCGACCATGACGTGCACGTCGGCGTCGTCGATCGGTGGCGGCACCACGTCGGCGGCCCATCGCTCGGCGGCGGGCACACCGGCGATGAACTCGCCCGAGCCGCAGGCGGGGTCGAGCACTCGGCGAGGGTTCCCGGCCCGACGGGCCAGGTCCGCCGCGATGACGCGCCACACGGCCTGTTTGCTCACCGGATCCACGTCGATGAAGCGGAATCGGTAGAGCGCCTCGTAGTCCACGCCGGGATACTAGGTGGTGACCTGCGGGTGGACCGGGTGGTCGCCGGATTCGGGGAAGCCGGAAGAACAGGGAACAGGATGGCCGGAACGGTGGTTGCATGGGCGGCATGGATTCCGCCGCCGACCTCACCGCCGACCTCTCTGGCGTCTCCGAACCCGCCGTCCTCACCGGTGACGGGCCCGATCACGACCGCCGAGTGCGCGACCTGCTCGATCTGATGGACGTGGTCCGCCCCGCCGTCGAGGCCGACGGTGGCACGTTGCGGCTGGTGAGCGCCGACACCGACACCGGTCGGGTGCAGGTCGAACTCGCCGGCGCCTGCGGCAGCTGCGAGGTGGCCGGGATGACGCTCGAGGGCGGCATCTCGCGCATCCTTCGTCAGCGCCTCGACTGGATCACCGACGTCGCCGGCACCGTGCAGGAAGACCCGCTCGCCACCGGCTGGGGCGGCTGGACGCCCAAGGCCTGAGGGTTTCGAAGGTGTCGTGGGTGTCGTCGCTCGTCGTCGGCGCGTCGCTGGCCGTCGCGGCGGCTGGCTGTTCCAGTCAGGCCGCGACGGCCTCCACCGTTTCGAGTACCGACCGAGTCGGTGGCGACCACGGTGAGCGCGACGGTCGAACCATCGACCACCGCGGCCGTCACCGACACCACCGCGGCGGTGACGAGCAGCACCGTGCCGGGGGCCGACCCGACGTTCGCCGACACCCCCGAAGGTGAGTGCGCGACGCTGACGCCCGAGTCGATCGGGTTCCGCAACACGACCGGTCACGTGGCCGACGAGTACCGCATCATCGGCACGAGCACCCAGGGACGGCCCATCTGGTCGGAGCACTGGGGGCCGCGCACCGGTCCCCAGGTGCTGGTGCTCGGCCAGGTGCACGGCGACGAGTGCACGCCGGCATGGATGGTGCAGGCGATCCGTGCGAAGCCTCCTGTCGACTTCGGCATCTGGCTCGTCCCCACCGTGAACCCCGACGGCTTGGCGGGCCACCACCGCCGCACCGCGACCGACGTCGACCCCAACCGCGACGGGTTCGATCTGGTCACCCCCGAGGCGCAGGCGGTCATGGCCGTCACGGCAGCGGTGCAGCCGGTGCTGACCGTGCATCTGCACTCCCCGTACAAGTGGGTGGGCGCACACAACGGTCCGTTGGCCATCCGGGTGGCAACGGCGATGTCCGAGGCCGCGGGATGGGGTCTGCCCCGGAACGCCGGACGCGTCCGCAAGGGCACCCAGGCGTTCCTGTGGGAGGGCCAGGAACTGGTGCTGCCCGGGGCGCAGTCGGTGTTGGTCGAGTTCCCTGCGATCGCCGACGCCGAAGCGCCCGACGCGCCCGACCCTTCGCAGCGACAGGTCGGCACGGTGGAAGAGGTGCGCATCGCAGCGCTGCGTATGCGCGACGCGCTCTACGCCGCGGTCGTCGCGCCCGCTGTGCCCTGAGTCGCCGACCGTTCGGGTACCTTCGAACGCATGACCCCCGACGAGCTCGCCGACCTCGCGCACCTGCGCCGGGCGCGCGACCTCATCGATCGCGACCACGCCCAGCCACTCGACGTGCCGGCGATGGCCCGGGCAGCGCACATGTCGCCGGCGCACTTCTCGCGCAAGTTCCGCGCCGCCTACGGCGAGACGCCCTACAGCTACCTGATGACGCGGCGCATCGAGCGCGCCAAGGCGATGCTGCGGCAGGGCATGACGGTCACGGACACGTGCATCGCGGTCGGCTGCACGTCGCTGGGTTCGTTCAGTTCGCGCTTCACCGAGATCGTCGGCGAGACCCCGTCGCAGTACCGCGCTCGCGATCATCGCCATATGGAAGTGGTGCCCGCGTGCGTGAGCAAGGTCGTGTCGCGACCGCGGCGCATTCGAGCTCACGCCTGATCGAGCAGTTTCGGAGAAGCATCGTCGCGACGGCGTCCGTACTGTCGACGACATGACAGTGCAACTCGCCTCCACCTTCGTCCCCGTTCACGATCCCGATGCCGCGCTGGGCTTCTACCGCGACGCGCTGGGCCTGGAGGTACGCAACGACGTCGCCTCCGATGGCTTCCGCTGGGTCACGGTCGGCGCCGCCGGCCAGCCGGTCGACATCGTGCTGTTCCAGCCGCACGGCGGCCGCTCGCAGGTGGAGGGTGACGCGCTCCTGACCCTGGTGACGCAGGGCTCGCTGCAGGCCGCGATCTTCCGCGCCGACGACCTGGACGCCACGTTCGAGAAGGTGCGCGCCTCCGGCGCCGAGGTGCTGCAGGAACCGGTGTCGCAGCCCTGGGGTGCTCGCGACTGTGCGTTCCGCGACCCCTCCGGCAACCTGGTGCGCATCGCCCAGGCCTGAACCCGGGGTTGGTACGTTCGGCGTCGTAGGTCGCGTCACGGTCGACGCCTCATCGAGGGAGCTCCGATGCACCACGGTCACCGCGCCGACGTTCGGTTGATGGGGGCGCTGGTCATTTCGGTCGCGCTGACGGCAGCGTGTTCGAGCGGCGGTGACTCGACCGGCGGTCAAGGGCCTGGATCCGGTGCGACCGACGCAACGGCGACCTCGGGCGGTGTGTGCACCCAGGCCGATGCCCGCCTCGTCATCGCTGGTGTCGAGCACATCTGCATGCTCGAGACGGGCAAGACCCTGGTGTGGACGCCGAGCGTCACCCCGTCCGGCGGCGGATCGATCGGCGAGGGGGAGCCGAGTCGGGGCCTCGCGTCGTCGGCCGACATCCCTGCCGTCGTCGAGAACTGGGGATTCGACCTGCAGCCGTTCGACCCGACCACGGGGATGGCCGGGGCGATGAAGATCACCGGAGCGACCACGCCGCCCGCCGACCCGAACAACCCGATGGACAACCGCTACCTGTTCATCGACTACGGCGACCCCGGATCCGGGCACACCGACCTGCAGATGGCGTTCTTCCTGCCCCTCGACACGCCGGTGCTGGCGATGGTGGCCGGAGTCGTGTGCGACGTTCCGGAGTTGTACAGCGGCGATTTCAGCGTTCGGATCGCGCCGGCGGGGGTCGATTGCATCCGCGCTGGCGCATCGGTGCTGTTCGAGACCGAACACGTGCTGAACCCACTGGTGAAGGTGGGCGATCAGGTGCAGGCCGGCGACCAGGTGGCGACCGTCAGCGACTATCGGCGCGACTGGAAGCCGCTCGGGCTCGGTGTGGTCGAGATCGGCGTGTTCTTCAGCCAGCAGGGCGACAGCACGCCCTGGCATGCGTGCCCCGCCCGCTTCCTGGAGCCGTCTCGTGCCGTGGCGATGACCGCGGCCCTGGCCTCCATTCACGCCGCGTGGGAAGCCGAACGCGGCGACCCCGACCTGTACGACGAGGCGGCTCAGTCCCCGCTCGGCTGCACCACGCTCGACGACTTCAACGCCTGACCGCTGGCGGCCGGCCGTCGATCAGCCGAGGAGCTCGCTGAGTTCGTCCATCGCCATCAGCGATCCGTCGGTCCGAGCACGGGCGACGGCGGGCGCGCCGCGTGCATCGATGGCGCGCCCGATGACGAACTCGGACTGGGCGAGCTCGTCGGGGGTCTGGTGGTAGTGGAACACCGCCGAGGTCGCGTCGGCGAATCCCACCAGCTGCGCGGCGACCTCGGGTTCGCGTTCGACGAGCGAGCATGCCAGCGACCGAGCGGTCAACATCACGGTCCACGGCAACCCGACCTCGAGCGCGAGGAGGACCGCCCTCCGATGGTGTTCGATGGCCTCGTCGATCGCGCCCTGCAGCAGGCGCAGGTCGGCCAGGTGGCGAAGGTCCATCGCTGTCTCGCGGACCATGCTCATGCCCACATGGGCGTCGAGCGCCTCACGCAGGTGGACCTCGGCGGCCTGGTGGCGACCGGACAGTGTTTCGGCGACACCGAAGGCGAACAGTGCCTGGGCGCGCACCACCGGGTTGAACGGCCGGCGAGCGAGTTCCACGACCTCTCGACCGAGCTCGAGCGCGGTGTCGACCTCGCCGTTTCGACCTTGCAGCCAGCACGCGACCGCACGCAGGATGATGGCCGACCTGAACCCGGCGGCACTGCCGATGGTGAGCGCTGTCATCATCGCCTCGGTCGCGCCGGCGATGTCGCCGAGCAGCTCTGCCGTTTCGCTGAGGCTCACCAGCAGCAACGCCGCGGTGCCGATGTCGCCCTGTGCCTGGAGGTCGCCGACGGCGCGACGCAACAGGACCATCGCCGACTCCAGCTCGCCGGCCACGTACGCGGCCAAGCCGTCCAGTCCGACCACGAACGCGCGACTCCATTCGTCGGAGAGCTCGTGGGCGAGCTGTGCGGCTTCGGTGTTCAGCGCCCGCAGCGTGTCGGGGTGCGAGCCGATCGCGGCGAGGTGCAGGGAGCCGATGGTCAGCGTCTCGAGCAGCAGACGGCGGTCGCCGGACCCGCGCGCGAACGCGATGGCGTCGACGCTGAGGCTGACTCCGTCGACGTCGTACACCGCCCGCTGCGTCGCAGTCACTCCCGACGCAGTGCGCGCGACGTCGACGGCGTCCATCGCCCACGTCCGCCGGCGCGTGCGCCCGATGCTGAGCAGACCCGCCCACATTCGGGCGCGGCATGTCAGCTCGCTCGGTGCATCGGTCGCCTGCTCGAGCAACTCCAGCAGCAGTTGCTCGTCGTTCTGCACGTTCGCGCTCACGAACGCGTACCACCCGAGTTGCACGCCGAGGCGCAGGGCGACGACCGGATCACCGTCGCCGACTCCCCATCGGGCCGCACGGATCAGGTTCGGCAGCTCCAGGTTCAGCCGGCCAGCAGCCTCCACCGCGCCCGGCCGGCGGAGCTCGGAGGTGAGGTCTGCGGTCAGGTCGACGAGCCAGTCGGTGTGGCGCTGGCGGAAGGTGGCGGTCTCGCCCATGTCGTCGAGCCGCTGTCGGGCGTGCTCGGCGACGGACCGCAGGAAGCGATAGCGCTGTCCGCCGACGCCTGGATGCACTGCGAGCAGGGAGCGGTCGACCAACCGGGCGAGCAGGAGCGGCACCATGTCGGCAGGTAGGTCTGCGGACGAGCACACCCGGGTGGCGGCATCGAGGGTGCAACCGCCCGAGAACACCGACAACCGTGCGAACAGGAGGCGTTCGTCGGCGGTCAGCAGATCGAAGCTCCACGCAACGGCGGCGTGCAACGTCTGCTGCCGCTCGGGGCGCGCCCCGCCCATCGCGCCGACCACGGACAGCCGCTCGCGCAGCAGCGACTCCAACTGGGTCAGCGTGAACGTTCTCGTCCGCGCCGCGGCGAGCTCGATGGCCAATGGCAGGCGGTCGACCTGTGCGCAGATCGCATCGATGACCTCGTCGTCACCATCTTCGACCGCGAACGAACTGTTCGAGTCGGCCGCACGCGTGGTGAAGAGACGGACGGCGTCGGCGGGGTCCAGCGGCTCGAGGCGGCGCACGAGCTCACCCGGCACGCCCAACGGCTCGCGGCTGGTGGCCAGCACCCGCGCCAGAGGGCACGAACGCAGCAGCGCAGCGATGGCCGCCGCCGCGTCGGCGAGCACGTGTTCGCAGTTGTCGACCACCACGAGCAGTTCCGTCTCGCCCAGCCCGGCCGCAAGCCAGTCCGCACCGGAGGTCGAGCCGGAGGGGCCGAGCCGATCGCCGAACGTCCGCATGAATGCATCGGCGACACCACGCTCCCCGTGCTCCGAGCTCAGCTCCACCAGCCACGTGCCGCCCGGCAGACCGTCGTTGAGGCGCAGCGCTGTCTCGATGGCGAGCCGCGTCTTGCCGACACCACCGTGGCCGATGATGGTCACGAGACGGCGGTCCGCCATCAGCGCGACGAGCTCGTCGACGAACGCATCCCTGCCGACGAACGTGCTCATCTCGGGTGGCATGTTCGTGGGCGGAGCGGCGCCTCGTCGGTCGCCGAGGTCGGCATCGTGATCGAGGATCTGCAGTTCCAGCTCGCGCAGGGCGGGGCCGGGCTCGAGTCCGAGCTCGTCGGCCAGCACGGTGCGGGCGCGTTCGAAACGCGCGTAGTGCGTCGGCCTGGCGTCCACTGCGGTAGAGGGCGAGCATCAGCTGCCCCCACAGCCGTTCGCGCAGCGGGTGCTGGCTGAGCACCGACTCGATCTCGGCGACCGCATCGGCGTGGGCGCCACCGGCGAGCTCGGCGTCGATCGCATCCTCGAGTGCCGTGAGGCGCATTTCCTCCAGGCGCACTCGATCGGCCTGGGCGAAGTCGTCGTAGACGAAGTCGGCGAGCGCCGGTCCTCGCCACAGCGCGAGGCCGGCCCTCAGCGCCGCTGCCGCTGGTGCGGTTCGTCCGGCGAGGAGGTGAGCACGCCCGGTCACCACCGCTTCAGCGAAGCGTGTCGCGTCGGTGGTGATGGGATCGATGGCCAGTGCGTAGCCGCCGTCGCGGGCCTCCACGGTGACGCCGGGCAGGAGGCGACGCAACTTCGACACCTGCGCTTGCAGCGCATTGCCCGACCCTGCCGGGGGTGAGGCGGGCCATACGGCATCGGCCAGCTCGTCGATCGAGACGGGTTGTCCGGCACGCAGGACGAGCAGGGCGAGGATGGTGCGCAACTTGCCGCCGCGGATGTCGACGGGCCGCCCGTCGCGGTCGACGACCTCCAACGTTCCCAGCACCCGGAACTCCACGTGCGGACGTTATCGCCTCGCTGCGGCGGCGATTCCCGCGACACCGAGCGCGAAGCACAGCGGTGACAGCACGGTGTCGTCGAGGCGAGCGAACGGGGTGCCGCGCACGCGCTTGGTGACGCCGACGAGGCGACCGTCGCCGATCGCCCGGCCGACGAGCACGCTGCCGGCGCTGGCGGCCCCGCAGCGATACAGCCATCTGGGCCGGGCGCCGAGCTCGGCACCTGTGTAGAGGCCTGCGGCGACGGCGAGAGCCCCGGCGACGGCGATCGTGGCGCGGGCGGAGGGTGTGAAGACGGCAGCGCCGTCGACGGTGGGGATGACGGACGGGGCGGCGGTGCGACGCCCGGTCGCCCACATCAGGTGGACGGCACTGGCCGCCGCGAGCGTGCCCGCGGCGGCCAGTGTGATGGTGGTTCGATGCATGTGTCGTCGATTCCGTGTGAGGGCTGAGGTCGTCAGCCGTGGGAGATGGCGCCGAGCACGTCGAGCCGTGCGGCACGACGGGCGGGGAGCACGGACGCCGCGACGCCCGACAGCGCAGCGATCACGGTGACCACCGCGAGGGTGGGCACCGGGATGACCAGCTGATCGATGCCCTCCGAGGCGAGTGCTCGAACGATGCTCCAGCCGAAGAAGCCGCCGATCGCGAGGCCGAGCGTCGTCCCGAAGAGGGCGATGATCACGGCTTCCAGACGGACGGTGGACTTCAGCTGCCGACGGGTCATTCCCACGGCCCGCAGGAGGCCGAGCTCGCGGGTGCGCTCGAAGATCGAGAGCGCGAGCGTGTTGGTGATGCCCATCAGTGCGATGACGATGGCCAGACCGAGGAGGGCATAGATGAGGTTGAGGATCATGTCGATCTCACCCGCCCGATCGGCCTTCAGCTCGTCACGATCCATCAGTTCCAACGTCGGGTAGTCGGCGGTCACTGCGTCCAGCGCAGCCCTGGCATCGGCGGTCGGCGTCGTCGCTGCGACCGTGAGGTAGATCGCCGAGTCGAGCGCGTCCGCGCCCAGCCCGTCGAGCACCGAGTGGTCGATGAAGGTCTCGCCGACCCACGTCATGTTCTCGTAGATCGCGGCCACGGTCAGCGTCACTTCGCCCGCAGCGAACGCCGCGGGGATGGTGGAACCGATGGTGTACCGGTGTTCGGTGGCGTAGTCACGACTGACAGCGATGTCGTGGTCGTCGAGAGACGTGACGTCACCCTCCACGGCTCCGAGGTCGAACATCGAGCCCACCGTGTCGGCGTCCCAGCTGAACAGCTTGCCCGACTGGCCGTCGAGCCTCGACGTCGACACCCGGAACGAGGTGACGGTGTCGAAGCGTGGGTCACCGGCCAGTTCCTCGGCCACTGCATGGTCCACTCCGCCGAAGCCGAACGAACCGGTGTCGAGCACGAAGTCACCGTCGTACTCGCGATCCACCCCGGCGTTGATCGACGCCTTGGTGGACGCCGCGAACGTCGCGATGAATCCGACGAGCCCGACTCCGATCATCAGCGCGGCGGCCGTGGATGCGGTGCGCCGCGGGTTGCGGACGGCGTTGTTGCGGGCCAGCGAACCGGAGATGCGCGTGACGCGAGCGGCTGGCCAACCGATGAGCGTCGCGGCGGGCTTCGACAGCATGGGGGCGATCACCGCCACGCCGAGGAACGTGACGATCGCTCCCAACCCGACGAGGGCGAGTGCCTCGGCGGCCAGGCCGACGAGCAGCGATGCGACGCCGAGCGAGGTGATGCCGGTGCCGATGACCAGACGGCGGCGCGAACCACCCGAGCGGTCGAGGGCGACATCGCGCATGGCCGCCACCGGCGGCACCTTCCCGGCCCGGCGAGCGGGCAGGTAGGCCGCGAGGACCGTGATCAGCGTGCCGACGGCCATCGAGATGATCACCGTGTTCGAACCGATCACCAGCGGTCCCGCCGGCAACTCCAGCCCGACGGCGTCGAGCAGTGCAGCGAGTCCCTTGGCAATGCCGATGCCAGCAGCGACGCCGGCGGCCGAGGCGATGACCCCGACGGCGAGCGACTCCAGCACGACCGACCGGATGACCTGCTTACGGCTGGCGCCGATGGCGCGGAGCAGTGCGGTCTCACGTTGCCGTTGGGCGATGATGATCGTGAACGTGTTGAAGATGATGAAGCCGCCGACGAACAGCGCGATGCCGGCGAACACCATCAGGAACGTGTCGATGAAGGAGAGGTTCTCGGCGATCTGCTGCTTCGACTCGTCGGCGAGTTCGGTGCCGGTGAGCGCCTCGACGTCATCGGGCAGGATCGACTGCAGCCGACCCACGAGTTCCTGCTCGCTCACGCCGTCGTCGGCGACCACGAGAATGGTGTCCACGCGACCCGGCTCTGCGACATAGGCCTGTGCATCCTCGGGCGTGAACAGCACGGCGGTCGACCCGCCTGCGGAGTCCGCGTCGGCGAACCGGGCGATGCCGGTGATGGTGAACTGATCGGGCCCATGCTTGGTCAGCACCGTCGCGGTGTCGCCGATGCCGAGGCCGGAGTCGTTCGCCGACTGTCGATCGATGACGATCTGGCCGTGAGCGGTCGGCGCGCGTCCTTCCACCAGGCTGTACGGGTTGAGCTGCTCGTTGACCAGCCATGCGTGCCCGAGCGTGGGTGCCCCTTCGCCAGGGTTGCCGAGCGGCTCGCCGTTCGGCTGGATGATCTGTGCGTAGCCCGACACGTGGCCCTCGGCCGCGGCGACGCCATCGACCTGGGACACCGCGTCGATGATCGCGGTGTCGATGCGGTTGGCGCCGCTGTCGAGATCGGCGTCGAGCGGAGAGCTGGCTCGGACGACGGCGTCCGTTCCGGCGTAGGCGTCGTCCAGCAGACCGTCGAACGCGGCTCCGAGGGTTGCGCTGAACACGAGGGTGCCGGCCATGAAGGCCACACCGAGCATCACGGCCACGGCCGTGGTGACGAGCCGCAGCTTCTTGGCGGCGAGCTCCTTGAGCATCAGGCGGAACATCACGACACCGCCTTCGGCATGGTCAGCTGCTTGAGTCGGTCGAGCACGGTGTCGGCCGTGGGGCCCACCATGTCGCCGACGACGCGGCCGTCGGCCAGGAACACCGCCCGGTCTGCGTACGAGGCAGCGACGGGGTCGTGCGTGACCATCACGATGGTCTGCCCCATCTCGCGCACGGCGCGGCGCATGAAGGTGAGGATCTCGGCACCGGTGCGGGAGTCGAGGTTGCCCGTCGGCTCGTCGGCGAAGATGATGTCGGGCCGGCCGGCGAGTGCTCGAGCGACGGCGACGCGCTGCTGCTGTCCGCCGGAAAGCTCCGAAGGACGGTGCGACAGGCGCGCGTCGAGGCCCACGGTCTGCACGACGGCGGCGAGCCACTGCGGGTCCGGCTTGCGACCGGCGAGCGTGGACGGCAGGGTGATGTTCTCGAGGGCGGTCAGCGTCGGGATGAGGTTGAACGCCTGGAAGATGAAGCCGACGCGATCGCGGCGCAGGAGCGTGAGTTCCTTGTCGTTGAGGGTGCTGAGGTCGGTGTCGCCGATGAAGACCCGCCCGTCGGACAGCGTGTCGAGGCCGGCGATGCAGTGCATCAGCGTCGACTTGCCCGAGCCGGAGGGTCCCATGATCGCCGTGAACTGGCCGTACTCGAACCTGACGTCGACGCCGTCGAGGGCGCGAACTTCCGATTCGCCCTTTCCGTACGTCTTCGTCGCCCCGACCGCGCTGGCCGCGGTCGGTGGGGCGAACGCCCCCGAGGACGGAGTGGTGGATGTGCTGTGTTGGGTGATGAGTGTCGTGGTCATGGGGGGCATCAGACCGTGGCGAGCTGAGCCACCCCTGAGCGCCCGCTGATCCGACACCGCCGGTCGGGGTTCAGCGGAACGAGTCGACGATGCGGTTGGCCGCGGCGAGGCTGCGCGAGTGGCCGGTGACGGCCTCGAGGAACGGCTCGCGGTCCAGTGCGTCCAGCACGACGTCGGTGGTCGCCGTCACGGTCGCCGCCCGGGGTGCATCGCTCAGCAGTGCCAACTCGCCGAACGAGCTTGCACTGCCCAGCGTGTTCACGACCTTGCCCTCGCGCACCACCGACAGCTCACCCGACACGACGAGGTAGAAGCGGTCGCCCACGTCGCCGGCCACGATCACCTCCGTGCCCTTCGCGACCCGGACGCGGACCAGGGCGCGAGCGAGGCGTTCGACCGTCGGCGCCGGCAGCGGCGCGAACAGCGGGTCGGCCAGCAACCGGTCGACGATCGCCGCGTCGACAGGAGCGATCTGGCTGCCCTGGCGGCGCACGACGACGACCCCGACGAGTACGACCGACACGATGGCGACGGCGAGCACCACGAACGCCTGCCCGAGCGACGTCGCCGACACGAGCACGGTGATCGCCAGCGAGCCCATGGCGATGAACGCCATCTGGATGGCCTCGACGATGCCGAACACGCGAGCGAGCACCTCGGTGGGGGAGACGCGTTGGATCGAGACGGTCGACGTGAGGGCCAACGCGCTCTCCGCGCCGCCGAGCAACGCGAAGCCGATCACGGCGGGCAGCGCAGCGGAGGCCGCGGCCAACCCGAGCAGGCCGGCGCCGAGCACGGCCGCGACGGCAGTGAGTTGACGGTCCACTCGACGGCCCTGGATGAGGGCGGTGACGCTGGTCGCGCCGACCAGTCCACCCAGCCCGTAGGCGCCGGCGAGCAGGCCGGACTGCCCGGCGGTGCCGTCGAGACGGATCTCGGCGAACGTCACGAAGACCACGTCACCGATGCCCTTGAGCAGACCGGCGCAGATGAGGAACACCAGGAAGACACGAATGATCGGCGTGTCGCGCAGTGCACGAAACCCGCCGAACAGTTCGCGCACCGCCTCCCGAACCTGGAGCGTCGTGCGCGGGCGGTCGTCGGCATCGCTGGGCACCGTCGTCGTCAGGACGCAGCCGACGGTCATCAACACCGCGGCGGCCGCGAACACCGTCGCCGGCGACGTGGCCGCCATCAGCAGCCCAGCCGCGATCGGGCCGAAGAACACGCCGACCTGCTCGATCAACCCGGCGACCACGTTGGCAGCCACGAGATCGGCGGGCGAGTGCGTGACGGTCGGCAGCAGCGAACCCATCACCGGCCGGGTGAAGCCGATCGCGGTGGCGGCGGTCGCAGCGAGGACGTACGCAGGCAGCCAGGCGTCCTGCCACATCGCGATCGCCGTGCCGGCCATGGCGATCGCCTGGATGGCGTAGCCGACCGCCAGTGCCGAGCGAGGGTCGAATCGGTCGCCGGCATACGACGAGAACGGGGTGGACAGCACGCCGGGCAACAGCTGGAGCACCGCGACGATGCCGACCTCCTTCGGGCCGCCACGCTGCAACGCGTAGAAGAGCACCGCGAGCCACGTCGCGTGTTCGCTGACCGAGAACGAGAGGAAGGCCAGGTGGACGCGCCGGAGCGCCTTGGCCTTGGCCACGCGCCGCAGCGGCGCGAGGACGTCACCGCGTGCCATACCGCATCGATCCCTCCTGGGCCGAGGGTACGCGACGCGAGACGTGCCGACCTCGTGCTCGGAGGTGGGGTTCGTGCACATCGTGGGTACAACGGTGATGTGCAGCACGCAGAGCAGATCTCACGATGAGCGTCGTCCGATGAGCGCGGCCAAGGTGTGGACCGGGGCGCTGACGGTCGTGATCGTCGCCGTCTATGCGCTGGGTTCCGGTCGGTGGGTGGACAGCGGGAGTGGGTGGTACCGCTCGCTGCGGCAACCGTCGTGGCAGCCACCCGACGCCGTGTTCGGCATCGCCTGGTCGTACAACTTCACCGCGATCGTCGTCGCCGGGATCGTGGTCGCCCTGCGCGGCTCGGCCGCACACCAGTGGACATGGCTGGTCGCGCTCGCCGTCAGCGTGACCGCAGCCCTGCTGTGGGCATGGCTGTTCTACGTTCGGCACGCGTTGTGGGCATCGTCGGTGGCGTTGCTCGTGGCGGCGATGGTGACGATCTTCGTGGTGTGGGCGGCGTGGGCGACCCGGTGGTGGGCAGGGGTGATCCTGCTGCCGTACATCGTCTGGCTGTCGCTCGCCACCTCGCTGTCGATGGGATACGCGCACCACAACTCGTGACCGGTGTGGCGTGCTCAGGCGCGCCGGATCCACCCCGAAGTGTTCGAGGTGGATCCGTGCGATCGGCGTGTGAGCTCAGGCGGCGGGGCGGAGGGGTTCGCGTCTGGGTGGTGCGCCGCGAGGCGCGCTCGTTCGCTCTCGACCGTCGGGCCAGGTGACCTGGAGATCCCATCCGTCGACCCACTCGAGCTGCAGGTCGAGTTGGTGGATGAGATGGTGATGCCTCGAGCACATGAGTGCGAGATTGTCGTAATTGGTCGGTCCGTGGCGTTCCCACCAGTGCATGTGGTGCGCTTCGGTGAAGCGGACCGGCCGGTCGCAACCGGGGAAACGGCAACCGCCGTCGCGAGCGACGATCTGCTTGAACAACGCTCGGGGGACGGTGTACGTGGCCCGGCCGAAGGCGAGCGGCGTGCCGGCGGCGTCGCGGATGATGGCGTGGATGAGGCAGTCGCACAACTTGGTGCCGGCGTAGGTGCTGTCGACGTGTTCGCCGGTCGCGTCGTTGCGGGCTTCGGGTCGGTTCACGTTGGCAGCGTCCATGGACATGGATACGTGCGGGTGGTGTCGGGGGGTGCCGTCGCCGGAGTGGTTGAGGTTGAAGAACGCGACGATGTCGAACAAGGCGTCGCCGCGGCGCTCGGCGACGCTGCGGGTCTCGTCCTTCCCCGCCCACGTGATCGCGTTGTTGATCGCGTTGTCGAACTCGACCCGGCCGGCAGGATCGAGCCGGAACCAACCCATGGCGCTGCCGTCGTCGAGGACGGTGGTGTTCAGCGATCGCTCGGGCTCGGCCGCAGGTTCGTCGCCGTCGACCAGTGCGTCGGCGTGCTGGCGCCACGACGCACACGCGGCGGCCGTGGCGGCAGCGTCGAGGTCGGCGATGTCGGCGGCGAGGTCTTCCTGGAGCTCACGCAACAGGTCGCGATACTTGGGACGCGCGCACTTCTCGACTTCGCGCAGCTGTGACGACGAGAGGGCACCGGAGACTGCGCACTCGGCGAACGCGGAGAAATGGTTGAGCAGCGACGCTCGGCGGATCCAGGTGCCGGCATCGGCATCGGACATGCGCATGTGTTCGCGCATCCACGAGCGCATGGTGACGGAGCCGTCGTCGGCCCACCGACCACTGTCGTCGACATGGGCGACGGCGAGTGCGAACACGGCCAACTCGCGCTCGAGCTCGGACCATCGGGCCGCGAGCTGCTGCGGCGTCAGCACGATCTGTTCGAAGTGGTCCGCCAGCGCTTCCATACCCCGAATCGTACATGTGTTCGATCGTGGGTTCAAGTCGCAAACCCTTGTTCCATATAGGTTTCAGCGATGGGGGCGGGGTGTTCGATCGCCCGCGATGATGGGCGGCTACTCGGGTAGGTGGCAGACCGCTTCGACGTTGTTGCCGTCGGGATCGCGGACGAACGCGCCGTAGTAGTGCTCGTGGTACTCGGGCCACAGACGCGGCTCGTGGAGCACTTCGCTGCCCGCGGCGACCGCCGCGTCGAAGAACGCTCTCACTGCGGCGCGATCGGCGGCGCGGAACGCGAGGTGCGACTCGCGGAAGCCCTCGCCCGAGTCGAACTGGCCGATCCAGAAATCGGGGTGTTCGGGAGTGCCGTAGCCGATGGCCACCTGGAAGTCCATGACTCGCGCGCAGCCCAGCGGTGCGAGCACCGTGTCGTAGAACGCGGCGCTCGCTGCCATGTCAGCGCATTGGATTCCAACGTGATCGATCATGCTGCCAACGGTACTCCTGCCGCCGAGCACGTCATGACGACGCCGATCCATGCCGCGGCGTCGCGACGCCGCGACGCCCGAACGAGTGCTACTCGCGGTCCATCGACACGGCCATGCCGGGCAGCGTCACCCACGGCTGACGGTCGACGCACCACACCTCGACGTTCGGGCTGACAGTCGACTTGTCGTCGAGGACGCCGGCCTTCACGGCGATGACGCCCGGGGTGAGTGCCAGCTCGGACACGATCGGCGAGCCGCACGACGGGCAGAAGCGGCGACGGACGTAGACGTTGTCGTTGTTCTCGCCGGTCTCCTCGTACGTCTTCAGCTCACCGTGCACGGTGAGCTGTGACTCGTGGGCCACGAGGTTCACCGAGAACGCGCCGCCGCTCTGCCGTTGGCAGTGGTCGCAGTGGCAGACCGCCGTGGCGATGAGGTCGCCGGTCAGTTCGAACGTCACGGCACCACACAGACAATGTCCTGTACGCATGGCGCCAACGTACTGCGCGCCCTCAGCCGCCTCCGGACCGAAGCGCGCCGCAGCGTCGTCGGTGGAGTGCACCCGAGGTTTTCCGGCCGAGGTGTCCTGAGCGAGGTTTTCCGACAGCACCGGGGTCGCCGGAAAACCTCGCTCAGCCCGGACGTGCCGGAGAGCCTCGGGCCGGAGGGACCCGGCACTGCGGCAGACTGGCTCGATGGCCACCAAAGTGATCCTCGACGTCGACACGGGAACCGACGATGCCGTCGCCCTGATGACCGCTGCGTTGTCGCCGGACATCGACCTGATCGGTGCGACCACCGTGAACGGCAACACGGGCGTCGAGTACACCACCGAGAACACGCTGCGCGTCTTCGACTGGATCGGCATGCCCGAGATCCCCGTGTTCCGTGGGCTCGACCGACCGATGGTTCGATCGCAGGCCGACCTGGGGATGGCGGCCATCATCCACAAGAACCTGCTCGACCTGCCGGAGGTGTCGCGTGGTGCCACGCTGCGACCCGAGCACGCCGTCGACTGGCTGGTCGACACCTACCTCGCGTCCGACGGCGACATCGTGCTCTGCCCCGTCGGGCCGCTGACCAACATCGCGATGGCCATCCAGAAGGACCCGCGCATCCTCGACAAGATCCCCGAGATCGTGATCATGGGTGGCGCCCACCAGATGGGGAACCGGACGCACTCGGCCGAGTTCAACTTCCTGCTCGACCCGGAGGCAGCGCGGGTGGTGGTCAACTGCGGTCGGCCGATCCGGATGGTGCCGCTCGACGCCACCCACAAGGCGATGCTCTCGACCGACGACGCCGAACGGCTGCGCCGGCTCGGCACTCCCGCCGGCGAGGCGGCAGCACGTTTCGTGCTGCAGCGCATCATCGGCTACGAGGCGACGCAGCCGATCCTCGACCGGGCGGGTGTGGCGCCCATCCACGACGCGCTCGCCGTGTGCGCCATCATCGACCCGACGATCCTGACGACCGAGTTCATCCCCGTCGACGTCGAGGTGAACGCGGAGCTGTCGGTCGGCCGCACTGTGTGCGACTTCCGCACCCGACCCGACAAACCGGCCAACGTCCACTTCGCCGTCGACGCCGACGAACCGAAGTTCGTGCAGATGCTGCTCGACATCCTCGCCCGCACCGCCTGAACGTCGGCGGCCTGAACCTCAGCGGCCGGTGAAGGTCGCGGGACGGCGCTCGAGGAACGCGGCCACACCTTCTCGGTGGTCCTCGCTCGCGAAGCAGGCGGCCATCGCGGCGGTGTGGCGGGTCATGTGCTCGCCGACCGGTGCGGTGAAGCCCTCGCGCACCAACGACTTGATCAGGCCGAGGCTGTGCGGGGACCCGGCTGCGATGGTCGACGCGAGCGCGACCGCCGTCGGCAGCAGATCGTCGCTGGGCACGACATCGAGGACGTAGCCCAGCGTGCGCGCCTCCTCCGCGTCGATCATCTGGCCGGTGTAGAGCAGGCGCAGGGCCTGCTGCACGCCGACGAGGCGCGGCAACAGCCAGGTGCCGGCGCCCGTGTCGGGCACCAGCCCGCGGTGCACGAAGTTCCAGGCGAACCTGGCGCCGGGACCGGCCAGCCGCAGGTCGCACTGCGACGTGAACTCGGCGCCCATGCCGACGGCGGGTCCGTCGATGGCGCACACGGTCGGCTTGCGCGCCTCGGCGAGCGGCCACCACTTGTGCCGCTCCTCGGCGGTGCCGCGCAGGCCGCGCTGCTCGCCGGGAACGGTCGCGAGGTCGGCCAGGTCGGTGCCGGCGCAGAATGCTCCGGGGACACCCGTCACGACGATGGCGACCGTCTCCGGATCGGCGTCGACACGACCCACCGTCTCGATGAACTCGCCGAGCATCGCGTAGGTCATCGCGTTCTTCTTGGCGGGCCGGTCGATGGTGATGATCGACACCTTGCCCTCGTTGTGCGTGCGGATGAACTGCTCTCGGTCGCTCATCGCCGCACGGTACCCAACGAGGAGGCGGCGACAGGACTCGTGCGCGCCGGGACCACCTGGTTGGTCCGTAACGACAAGGATGGGCACATGCCGCAGCATCCCCGTACCGGGTTCGACCTCGCCGAGACCGACCGCCTCCTCACGACCACCAAGCAGGTGCGCCAACGACTCGACCTCACGCGACCCGTTCCGCACAGCGAACTGCTCGATTGCATCGAGGTCGCCAGTCATGCGCCGATGGGCGGCAACCTGGAACGCAACCGGTGGATGATCATCGACGACCCGGCGCTGAAGGCGCGCATCGCTCTCCGCTTCGCCGAGGTCGGTCGCCCGTACCTCGCGGCCAACGCCGAGATTCGCGCCGACGACCGCAGCCAACGCGTCATCGACTCCGCCACCTTCCTGGTCGACCATCTGGCCGAGGTGCCGGCACTGGTGTTGTCGATGCGGCTCGACCCGGCGCCGCTGCAGTCGCAGGGGGCCGCTGCGGCCTACTACGGCTCGGTGCTGCCCGGTGTGTGGAGTTTCCAGTTGGCTGCCCGGGCGCGGGGCATCGGCTCGGCGTGGACCACGTTCCACCTCGAGCACGAGGCCGAGATCGCCGAACTGCTGGGCATCCCACCCACGGTCACTCAGGTCTGCCTTCTCGCGGTGGGCTACTACACGGGTGACACGTTCACTCCGGCTCCCCGCCGTCCCGCAGCCGAGATCACGTTC
>CAWGHJ010000001.1:0-713077 GCA_963822385.1 uncultured Actinomycetes bacterium | reverse complement strand
CGAGGCTCCGAACACTCACGCTCAACGCCGAACGGACCGGTCTCGCCGCGGAGTCATTCGAGGTCGTGGTCGTGCAGGACGGGCTGCATCACTTGCAGCCGCCCGATCGGTGGTTTCGTCGAGATGCTCCGTGTCGCTTCCCGCGAAGTCGTGTTTCTCGAACCGCACGACTCGTTCGTCGGCCGCCGCCTAGGGCACGTGGGAAGTCACGGCGGCGCGACCAACCTTGTCTTCCGCTGGAACACCAGGACGGTCGAGCAGGTTTCCGCCTCCTACCTCGGAACTGACAACTTCGAGAATCTGAGCTTCTCGTTCTGGCACCACAACCCTGCGATGGTTCGTGCGGGAAGTCGCGTTTCGCCCAACCGGGCAGTGCGATCGTTGAAGCTCGCCAAGGCTGCGGCTGACTTTGCCGTCGGACGCCTGGGTAACCAGTTCTGCGGGATTGTGATCAAGCACCAATAGGTCCGCGTCTCGCGTTGGGCACCACCCATCGAGGGATTGTCATTTCCGCAAGAAGGTCACGTTGAGATGCTCGGCACGCACCGGGCGATAACCGAGCTTGCGAAGTTTCCGCCAACTGCGCGGTGAGTTGGCGAACAGATCTCCAGTCGTCGAACTCAACGCAGAGCGCCTCCGGAGCGATCGGCCCATCCCTCAGCGAATCGATGACAGCGTGCTCGGCGCCCTCGACGTCGAGCTTCAGAAGGCTCACGCTGCTATCGCCGATCTGTCGGCATAACTCTGCGAGTGACAGCGCCGGCACGTCCAAGTAGTCACTTGTTCCCTGGAGATTCACCGCACTGTGGGAGACATGTCGACTGTCCCTCGGTGCGTAGAACCGCAAGGTCGTCTTCTCGGACCAGAGAGCGACAGCAACGAACGTGAAGTTCGGGTCCTCGATGTGAAGATCCGAGACGAAGGCAATGCTTCGCGGCGTCGGGTCCACCGTTCGCACACGCCACCCAGCGCCGAGAAGTCCCAGGTCAAAGCTGATGTCTTCCCCGGCTCCGGCGCAGTACGCAACTCGATCTCCGTGGTGGAGCCGACTCGGTATCCACCAGCCGCCGTAGTCCGATCCCAGACGCTCGACCGGCTCGCGCGAAGAACCGACCTGGGAAGCAGAGAATGGCAAGCGAGGTGACGACCGCGGCTCGTCTGGCTCGCTCAAGCAGTTCCACTGAATCGACTCCTTCTCGGTCCGCTCACGTCCAGGTGACCGTGGGCAAGCCAAAGACGAACCAGCAGAACGAGGACCGCAACCCCCACGACGATGAGATCGGACACATGGATGCCGTGGCCCGCGCTGATCGTCGCGACGACCGGTCCCTCAAACGGATGCGGCAAGAAGATCAACGCCAATGCCAAGAACGCCACCGCACCCGGATACGACCAATTGTTCCGACGGGAACGGACACCTACCGATTCTCGCACTCATCGACTAGCGCCATCCAACAGCGTGGTGCGTCGGTCGATACGACGTCCGAACCGCCAACGCCCCTTCGGACAGCGACAACGAAGAGCCCATGACCGAATCTGATTGCGTGTTCTTCGGCATCGCAGCCAGCACGTTCCAGCGCTCGTGGTGCTCGCCGACGACGACGACCGTCTTCCGACCGAGTCGCATCGGTCATCGGATAGCTTCCATCCAGACGAAGCCGCATCGGCACACCCCATGGGTGGAGTTGACGACGACAACGGGAGACGGCATGCCCTACTTCATCGATCTCGAGCGTCGGCAAGTCGTGGTGATGCCCCCTGGAACCGCACCTGCGGCCGGGCAGGCGGTCGTCGATCGATACACGGCGGAGGCGTGCGACCTTCGCCACGGGCAACTCCTCAACGAAGCCGAGATGATCGCTCTGCTCGACGGGTCACCGACCACCTTTCGCGCTGCCGCAGCGCAGGGCTCCACCGTGCGGGCACCGGGCCCGACCGGACGACTCGGCGACACCACGGCTCAGTCATCCCGATCTGCCGCCGCGAAGCGGGCCAACGGAGTTGCCGCGACCGTCGAGGCCATCTCCTGGTTCTTCCTCGGCCTCTCGATACTCGGCGGCTTCATCATCGCCCTGCAGACCGGCATCGACGAGTTCGGCCAGCAGGAGCACCCCCACGTCCTGACCGGCATCGCCGTCGCCGTGGGCGGAGTGTTCCAGGCGCTGGTCGTCATCATGGTCGCCACCTACATCCAGGCCCGCACCGAGGAGTAGCCACGTCGCACCCAGCGTGATCGGGCGACTGACCGATGTTTTTCGGGGACCTCGCCCATCCGCGAGGAACCCTGTAACACCCCTTTGGTTGGATGCTCGCATGGAGTTGCGCATCCCTTCCGTCGAAGAGTTGGTGACCATGTCGCCGGCCGACGTCGAGCGGATCGCGCACGAACTCGAGGTGCTCGAGCGGCAGGCGAAGGCGGCCTCGGCCTTGCTGGTGCAGCGAGTCGAAGACTCCGCGGTGTACGTGCTCGACGGTCACAAGAAGGTCGCCGACTGGGGACGGGCGTCGAACAACTGGTCCGGCGCCGAAACGGCCCGTCGGGTGAAGCTGGCCCGGGCGATGAAGAAGCTGCCCGAGTTCGCGGCATCCGCACTGGCGGGCGAGTTGGGTGTGTCGCAGATGGACGAGGTCGCCAAAATCGCCGCCAACCCTCGCGTCCGGGAGCATCTCGACGACGCCGACGAGTTGTTCACGGCCTCGGCACGCGACCTGCCGTTCGACGATCTGTCGACGGTGCTGCGCAACTGGGAAGCACTCGCCGACGCCGACGGTGCCCGGCAGCGTCACGACCGGGCCGTGCTGGATCGCAATGCCTCGCTGAACGTCGTCGGTGAACGCATGTACCTCGATGCCCAGGGCCCGGCGTTCGACGCGGTCATCTTCGAACAGGTGCTGCAGCGTTTCACCGACCTCGAATGGCAGGCCGAATGGGACATTCTGTCGGCCATCCACGGCGACGCGATGTCGCCCGGGAAGATGGAACGCACCCAGGGCCAACGCCGCTTCGACGCCCTGCATCGCATCTTCGGCGCGGCCGCCGGGTCCAAGGACGCCGGCCCCGAGATCACCATCGACATCGTCATCGACCAGGCCACCTACGAACATCACCTGCAGAAGGCCTTGGGTGGCAACCCCGAGCCCATCCCGCCGTCGTACGCACCGAACCGCCGATGCCAAGACCCTCGCGGTCGAGTGCTCGACCCTCGCGCCATCGTCGCCGCCTCGGCGTTGTGCCACGTCCGCAGAGTCATCTACGGCGCCGACAGCGTCACGTTGGACATGAGCCGCCGAAAACGGCTGTTCACGGGACCGCTCCGAGAAGCGGTCCTGCTGTCCGCACCCCGATGTACCTACATCGGGTGCCCGATCCCCGGCGATCGAAGTCAGGCCGACCACCTGGTCCCCTGGTCACGAGGGGGACCCACCGACGCCAAGAACGGCGGGCCGGGTTGCTACCACCACAACCCCCTGAAGAACAACGGCACGACCACCATCCGCGACGCGAGAGGCCGATGGCACACGTACCGGCCCGACGGCACCGAGATCGGCTGGCCGATCATCCGCACCAACCTGCAACACATCCAGTCCCTCGCCTACGCACTGCTGCCCTGAGACGGCCGGCGCTGACGGGGGCGCGCACCCCGGTCGATGTGAAGCGCTTCCCGAACCAGCGACCGAGCGGCCCACACAGTTGACTCCCCGTCTGCACCAGCGCACCATGCAGGTTCGCCATCAGACGGGGGTCGACGATGCCGGAACTGCCATGCGAACCGTTCGTGCAGTGCACCCAACTCGACGCACGCCTGCTCATCTCCACCGCGTTGCAGGGTCCACCCATCGCCGGCGACATGGGCGAGATTCCACTCGGTCGGTTCACCGCACAGGGAGCAGCCATCCGTCCCTACGTCGACGTGCGACTCGAGCAGGTGTGGGTCGCGAAGGAAGCGTGCTACGGACCCATCCGCAGCATCTTCAGCCTCGCCCCCGGCGAGACGGTGAGCATCACCACCACGGTCCGTCACCTCACCGAGGTGACCACACTCGTCGAACGGGCCAGCGGGTCCGAGCGTGAACGGCGAGGGCCGAAGAGCCCGTTCGCCGGCAACGTGTTCGGCGCGGTCGTCATGGCCAATCGACAGGTGAGCAAATTCGGCTCCATCTTCGACGACATCGTGGGCGGCATCGGCTCGGTCATCGACGCGGCGGAAGACACCGTGTCCGGTGTGGTGAAGGGAGTGGCCGGTCTCGTGCAACACGCGGTCGGTGGCGGGCACGGGCCCGGGGTGACCGATGCCATCGCACGGGCGAACCAGGTGGTCGAGTCCATCAACGTCAGCGAGTCGCAGCTGTCGCGCACGGAGAGCGTTCGCGAAGACGAGACCACACAGACCATCACCCGCACGTTCTCCAACCCGTACCGCGACCGCAGCCTGCAACTGCGCTTCATCCCCACCTTCCGCCACTTCGAAGTCACCACCTTCCTCCGCTCGGTGACACCCGGGGTGTCCATGCAGGTGGGTCCGCTGCAGAAGGCGGGCACCAACAAGAACATCGGGCAACTTGGCCAGGCCGCCACGAAGATGACGACGAACGCATCCGTCGGAGCGCTGCAGAAACCGATGGCCACGTTGCTGAACCGCGACCGCAGCTCGGTCGCGAAGGGGGCCGACGTGAAGTCGTCACTGAAATGGTCCGACAGCCACGTGCGCGAGGACAGCCTGTTCGTGCCGTTCGCCGAACAGAAGACGGCCGGCGACGCCCTCAACCTGAAGGGACAACCGAAGGCATCGTTCGAGAAGAACATGCACGGCATCTCGGCCGAGACCATCGCCGCGCTCAAACGGCCGGCGCCGCAACACGTGCACCTGTTCATCGGCACCCACATCGAGCCCGTCGCCGGTGGTTGTGTCCTCGTGGACGTTCCACCTCTGGAGTGAGCCAGCTCAGCTCGACGGCCGGCGTTGGTGCGGATGCGCGCCCGCCCGAGCCGACCGGGCGTCACCGGCGGTCAGATCGGAGCGGACTTCCCAGGTCGTTCACAGGTTCGTCGCAACCGCCGACACCGCGTCGTCCCACTCGTGCCCGTCAGTAGGGCGAGCCCGCCACGGCCTGGAATCGGGCCGACACCTCGCCCGACAGGGTCAGGTCGTCGGGGTCCAACACCTGCACCGGCGCACCGGCCGACAGGTCGACGTCGGCCAGGTCCACCCACAGCACGTTCGGGCTGGTGGTCAGCTCCAGGAAGTAGCGGCCGTTGGTGACGTCGGCGACCGTGCGGTACTCGGTGTTGTAGACGCCGAACTCGCCGTACGGGGCGCCGAACGGCACCGAGCAGTTGCGGACGATCGCCAACACCCCCGACACCGCCTCGCGGATGTTCGCCGGCTCGGGCAGCAGCGCGTGGTAGTACGCCGCCCGCTGGAACCGATCGCGGGCGTTCACGTTGCCGGGCAACGGCATGTCGCGGCTCGGCTCCGAGAAGTCCTGCTCGGCCAGCAACTGCAGCTGCTCGTCGTAGATCGGATCGTTCGTCATCACCACGTGCTCGCGACCGTGGTGGATGGACAGCCGGCCGTCGACGAACTCGACCACCGCCGAGTCACCCGTCGCGTCCTCCATGGCGAGGTGCAGGTTCGACCGATGACCGTTGATCTCGACCGGCACCACACCCAGGCTGCCGAGCAACTCGACCGCCTCGGCGACCGTCGCACACAGGTCGAGCGGCGCCTGCAACCACAGCCCACCGTGCACCGACCGCGTGTCCGGCCCGGGCGTCCCGAAGTCGCACGCACCCAGGTACAGCGCATGCACCGCCAGGCCGCGCTCGTTCATCCCGTCGATGGACCCCACGCCGTAGATGGACACCACGACACTGCCGTGGACCGACGTCCACGTCAGCGGGTTCGGCACGTCGATGCGATGCCCCGCCAACAGCCCGCCGTCACGTTCGACACCTCGCGGCCAGACGGTCAACTTCGGCTCGGTGGTCGTCGGCCAGTCCATCGATCGACCGGCCACCACCGCCAACTGGTTGGTGTTCCACAACACACGGGTGCACATGTCGGGCGACCCTACTGGTCACCGCCGAGCCCGATGCTCTAGGCATCATGTGCGCTGAACCGCATCGCAAGTGATCGAGACTCCTGATCCGTCACACCCATCCTGCACAGTGACCCACCATGACGGTGCGTCACGGCTTCATCGACGAGAGCATTCGTTCCGACGGTTGGTATCGGCTGACGATGGTCGACATCGCAGCGCGGGACGTCGGGGCGATCACTCGCGAGCTTCGCTCGATGATCCCCCAGGGTCGTCAGCGGGTGCACTTCTCAGCCGAGGGCCACGCACAGCGTCGACGGATCCTCGACGCCATGCTGGGCCTTCCCTTCGCGGCCGTGACGGTCTCGGCCCCGTATCGACGCGGGCAGAACGAGGAGCCTGCGCGACGTCGGTGTATCCAGGCGATGCTCACCAGCGCTGACCCTGCCATCGTGTTGCTCGTCTTCGACAGCCGCGGCCCACATCGAGATCGCAACGACCGCCGGGTGCTCAGCCAGTCGTTGCTCAGGGGCGGCGGAAGTGAGTCACTGAGCTACTCGCATCGGGGTTCGAAGGACGAGCCGCTGCTGGCGCTTCCGGATGCCATCGGGTGGTCCCTGGGCGCCGGCGGGTACTTCACAGCACGTGTCCGTGGCCGGGTTCGTCAGATCGTTGTCGACGAAGATTGAAGGTTGATCTCTGCGTTGATCGTGGCAATAATGCACCTGTCCCTGCCTGTAGGAAGGGAAAGTGATCCCGGCGTTCTCCCCCGATCCGAGGAGCCGCCGGGATTTGCGCTTCCTGGGGGCAACCGCGATCCCCTCTGGGTTCAGACCCTGCGTCGACCGGCCACCCACACCGACTCGATGTCCGCGGGACGGGCCAGGCGAACGATCTTCTCGAACAGCCGATCGTGGTCGTCGATGCCGTCCCACGAGCGCAACGCCGAGCCGGGTGCACCGGTCTCGACGACGATCGCATCGAACTGCTGACCGGGCTGGAAACGGCCCACGGGAATGCCCAGCACGTCGGCCCCGCCGGCGGTGCCCAGGTGGAAGGCGCTGACCGCGTCGAGCTTCGCGTCGGGCTCACCCTGTTCGAACAGCACCCGCGAGCTGTCGACCGCGAGGGCGCACTGATGCAACAGGCCGGGCTCGGCGCCACCGGCGATGTCGGTGCCCAGCCCCAACTTCACACCGGCCGCCATGATGTGCCGGGCCGGCAGCACGGCGTTGGCGAAGTAGACGTTGCTGAGCGGGCAGTGCGCCACCCCGGCATCGGCGGCACGGATGGTCGCCAGGTCGTCGTCGTCGAGATGGTTGCCATGCGCCAGCACGGTGCCGATCCGCATCAGACCCATCGAGGCGAGCGTGTGCGTGTCGGTCACACCGAAGCGCTCGAGCACGGCGCCGTGCTCCCACACGCTCTCCGAGCAGTGCGTCTGCACCAGCGCACCGGTGGTCGCAGCCAGGTGACCCAACCCGCGCAGCAGCTCGTCGGTGCACGCGGGCACGAACCGCGGCGTGACGATCGGCTGCACCAGATCGCTACCCAACGCACGAATGGCCTCGACCGAACGACGGGAGGCGGCCACTCCCTCGGCCGCCGACTCGTCGCGGTACCAAGGAGGCGTGCCCTCGGGGTGGTCCATCGCCACCCGACCGACGAACGCCCGCTGCCCGCTGCGCACGCACTGCTCGGCCAACGCCAACGTGGCCGGCTCGTGCACCGACGCGAAGTAGACGGCGGTCGTCGTGCCGTGGGCCAGCAGCGTGGGCACCATGTGCGCCCACACGTCGCGGGCGAAGGCCTCGTCGGCATAGCGAGCCTCGAGCGGGAACGTGTACTCGAACAGCCAGCGTTCCAACGGCAGGTCCAACCCCGTGCCCAACTGCGGCCACTGCGGCGCATGGATGTGCAGGTCCACCAGACCGGGGAGCAGCCGTTGCGACGGCGACAGTCGTTGCACGGTCGATGCGTCGCGCACCGCGGCGTCGGCCTCGGGCGAACCCGCGGCGTGGACACCGACGATCGAGCCGGCGTCGTCGACCGCGATCACCACCTCGGCCAACACCTCCAGCCGATCCGGCGTCGGCGTGTGGTACGCAGTGCCGACGACAGCGAGGGCGATCCCGGTTTCGGTCATGCAGCGACGGTACGCCGGATCAGTCCGGGTCGAGGCCCTCGATGATCTTGGCCAGGACGGCGAGCGAGCGGGTGCCGGCGTTGAAGTACTCGGAGTGCGAGCCCCACGGGGTCGAGCCGGGGCCGACGTCGACGACACGTGCCCCGAAGGCCGGGTCGGTGGGGACGGCCCCGAACGGCTTGAGGTACTCACCGATGTCGGTGACGTAGTCGTCGAACAGCGCGCCCGGGTCGAAGCTGCCGATCTTGATGCCCTTCAGCCCGGTCTCCTGCAATGCGCTGGTGCACGCGGCGTAGACGACGGCGCCGTCGGGTAGCACGAACTCGGTCACGTGGTCGGCGCCCACGCCGGGCGAGCCGAGGAACACCACCCGGTTCACGGCCAGGCCGGTGCGGGCGGCCAACCCGACGACCAACGAGCCGTAGCTGTGGCCGATGACGGTGATGCTCGCATCGGGCCGGGTGTCGCGCAGGCCGGTCACGAACTGGCACAGCGCACCGGCGCCGTCGCGGGCCAGGTCGTCGTCGGCGATCTCGCGGACCATCCGCACCACTCGCAGCCCCACCCCGACCGGGGCGTCGTAGCCGAGCCAACTGATGACCGCCGCATTGCGGACCTGGCCGTGCAGACGTTCGGCGGCGCTCATCAGGTCGGCGTAGCGCTCGATGTCGTTGGAGATGCCGGGCACCGTGACGGCCACATGCGCGGCCGTCCGCAGATCGCCCTCCACCACCGAGATGCGGCCGTCGCCCTCCGGGTCGAAGAACAGCACCTGCTTGCGCAGGTCGGTGAGCTGGTCGTACAGGGCGAGCCGTCGACGGGCATGGTCGTCGAGCCGATCGTCCGCCGAACGCAGACGCCGGATCTCGTCCTCCACGCGTTCCCGATTCACCGCGTAGATGGCTTCGGGGTCGTCGAAACCCACGCCGCGATCGTAGACCCGTCGGCGAACCTCAAGAATCACCCAAACCTGCTCATCCACCTGCCCGTTCGCGCCGATGAAACCTTCGAGCGGGTGCACGGCATGTGCCCGTTCCCGAGCGAGGACACAGGGCGTGAGGATGAAGCCCCGCAACAGCGGACAGCACGACGGCAAGCGGCATCTGCCGCGCTTCGCCTCCGTCGGGTTGTTGCTCGTCGGTCTGGGCATTCCCGCCAACCAGACCGTGGCCGCGGCCGCACCCGCACCCACGCCCGTGTCCGGCCGGGAGGCCATCCAGGCCCTCGGCGACCAGCTCGACGAAGTCGCCGCCGCCCACGACCTGACGGCGGCGGAACTGGCCCACGAACTGCTCGCCGACGACACGCTGCAGGTCGACCAGGGCGACCGCCTGCTGTACGTGGAGGACGTCCCCACCGCCGACCCCTCCGGCTACTGGGGCAGCGCCGCCACCTCGGGCATGACCGAGGCCCAGGTGTTCAACCTGTCGTCGCGGCCGACCGCGACGCGGACGATCTACCTCGACTTCAACGGTCACGTCACCACCGGCACCGTGTGGAACAGCAGCTACGGCGCGACCATCACCACGCCGGCGTTCTCGGCCGACGCCGACGCCACCACGTTCAGCCAGGACGACCTGAACCGCATCGCCACCGCCTGGGCGTCGGTCGCCGAGTCGTACGCCGCGTTCGACGTCAACGTCACCACCAAGGACCCGGGCGTCGAGGGTCTGCGCCGCCTCACCGTGGGCGACCTGAACTACGGCATCCGTGTCGTCATCGGACCGAACACCTGGTACAGCAACGCCGGCGGCGTGGCCTACCTGGGCTCGTTCAGCTGGAACTCGGACACGCCCGCCTTCGTGTTCAGCACCGGCGTGTCGAACGTCGGCAAGTGGATGGGCGACGCCGCGGCGCACGAGGTGGGCCACTCGTTCGGCCTGTACCACGACGGCGCCGTCGCCGCTCCGAGCGGCACCCCCGCCGCCACCGGCTACTACTACGGCCAGGGCACGTGGGCCCCGATCATGGGTGTCGGCTACAACCGCACCACCACCCAGTGGTCGAAGGGCGAGTACCTGTACGCCAACAACACCGAGGACGACGTGGCGATCATCTCGTCGACGGCGCCCTACGTGACCGATTCGGAGGGCAGCCTGGCGACTCCCGTCGCGCTGGGCGCCCTGCCGACGTCGACGGGTGGCGTCATCGCCACCCGCACCGACGTCGACGCGTTCACCATCACCACCGGCGGCTCGTTCACGGCGACGCTCACCAACCGGGCACCCAACCCCACGCTCGACGCCGCCGTCACCGTGCGCAACGCCGCGGGCACCGTGGTCGCCTCGGGCGACCCCACCGGCGTCGCCACCGTCAGCGTCTCGTACACCGGTGCGGCCGGCATGTACACGATCGGCATCGACGGCGTGTCGTACCTGGACCCCTCGACCACCGGCTACAGCGACTACGCCAGCATCGGCGCCTACACGCTGAACGTCACGGGCACGAACCCGCCCGTCATCGTCCCCCACCCGCCGACCGCCACGCTGACACCGTCCAGCACCACCGGCATCACGCCCGCCACCATCGGCCTCGACGTCGCCGCCAACGACGTCGACGGCGACGCCCTCACCTACTCGTGGACGTTCGGTGACGGCACCGACTCGGGCGGCTTCGTCACCACCACGCACTTCGATCACGTGTACGCCAACGCCGGCAGCTACACCGCCAGCGTCACCGTGAAGGACCCGGGCGGGCTGAGCACCGTCGCCTCCACCACCATCACGGTCGAGGCACCCGCCGACCCGATGGCTCCGGTCGCGGTGGCCGGCTCGTCCACCTCGGTCGGCGTCGCCCCGGCCACGATCGTGTTCAACGCGAACGACAGCGCCGACCCGCAGAGCCGCCCGCTCACCTACGACTGGGACTTCGGCGACGGCACGGCCAGCACCGAGGCCAGCCCGGCGAAGATGTTCAGCGCGGCCGGCGCCTACACCGTCACGCTCACGGTCGCCAACGACCTGGGGCTGCACGACAGCACGTCACTGGCCGTCGAAGTGATGCCGAACCAGGCGCCCCGGGTGAGCGCCGCAGTGAACACCACGTCGGGCTACGCACCGCTCGTCGTGCGCTTCTCGTCGGCCGGGTCGTTCGATCCCGAAGCCGGCGCGCTGCGCTACTTCTGGAACTTCGGTGAAGGCCACTCGTCGAGCGCCGCCAACCCGTCGTACACCTACAAGGTGCCGGGCAAGTACACCGCCTCGCTGACGGTCGTCGATCCCCTCGGCCAGCAGGCCAAGAAGACGATCACCATCACCGTCAAGGCGCCCACCAGGGCGACGGCCACGTTCACGCTGACCAAGGTCTCGGGCGCCCACGCCGGCACCGCCATCGTCAGCATCAAGGACGTCAACGGCAAGGTCGTCGTCGGCGCCCGGATCACCGGCGTGTGGAGCGGCGTCGCCTCGGCCACCACCACGCTGTCGAGCAGCCTCACCGGCCGGGCGCTGTTCGCCTCGCCGAAGAGCGCCAAGGCGGGCACGATGACGTTCACCGTCACCAAGGTCGTCATGCCGGCGGCGTGGGCGTGGGACAACGTCAAGCGGTCCCGCAGCATCGCCGTCTGATCAGGCCAGGAACGCCGCCGAGTCCAGGTCGTCGATGGCCGTGGCGTAGCGGCGGAACAACATCTCGGCCAGCTCGCGGCCGCGGTCGTTGAACGTGTCGAGGTCCATGTCGCCGGCCAGGTTGACGAGGTACGACAGCAGCACCAGGCCGGCGGCCCGGAAGTCCTGCCAGCACTGCGTACGGGTGTAGTTCGTCACGCCCGCGTCCATCAACGCGTCGTGGTACAGACCCACCATCTCGGTCTGATGGCGGCGACGCCACGCGGGATCGAAGTTGCCGACCACGAAGTAGGCGACGTCCCACATCGGATTGGCCCTGAACGGCAGCTGCCAGTCCAGCAGCGTGAACCCGGTGGTCTGCTCGCGGTCGTCGAACATCATGTTGTCGAGGCGGAAGTCGCCGTGGATGAACGTGTGCGGACCGCGCATGCCGCCGTTGTCGAGCGCGTCGTCCCACTGGACCGCCATCCGCTCGGCCAGCTCGATGACCGACTCGCTGACGAGGTGACTGAAGTTGGCGCGCAACTTGGGCAGCCCGCCCAGGTACACCTGCTTGGTCATCTGCAGGTAGTCGCTGCCCGGGCCGGGCAGCCACTCGCTGAACGACTCGAGATCGGGGTGCTCCCACCACGTGGCGTGGAAGCGGGCGAGCTCGCGCAGCGCGAGCGTCGCATCGCTCCACGAGCAGCTCTCCAGCTGGTTGCCGCATCGCCGCGGGGCCATGTCCTCCATCAACAGCACGTACATGCCCTTGTCGTGGTCGCCCATGTTCACGTACGCGGTGGGGATGCTGATCGTCACCCGGTGGGCCACCTGGTCGTAGAACCCGAACTCCTTCTTGTAGAAGCCGAACACGTTGCCGATGCGGCGCATGCCGTCGTTCGGGGTGGGCAGCTTCGAGATCATCGACGTCACCGCACGAGGGCCCGCACCCTCGTACGCGACGGTCAGGCGGGCCAGCTCACCGAGCAGACCGACACCTTCACCGATGATCTCGGCACTCACCCCGACGACGGTGCCGCCATCGCGCACCTCGTCGGACAGCACGGCGTTCAGCCACGCGGCATCGATCTCGGTGCACGTGGTGGGAATCCACATCGTCTCCATCGGGTGACGATTTCACTGATCGGCCCGAACGTATGTCAGCTGGCCGACAGTTCTCTACAACTCGTGCCAGTCACCCTGCTGCCACTGCTCGCGGAGCTTGAACTTCTGGATCTTGCCGCTGCCGGTGAGCGGGAAGTTCTCCACCGCGAACCAGTGCTTCGGGGTCTTGTGCGGGGCGAGGTGCTCGCGCATGTACCCGAACAGCGCCTCCTTGTCGATCTGCTGGCCCGGCGCCGGCCGCACGAACGCGGCGACGACCTCGCCCCACTTCTCGTCGGGTAGGCCGACCACCGCCACCTCTCCCACGGCGGGATGGGCGAACAACAGGTCCTCCAACTCACGCGGATAGATGTTCTCGCCACCACGGATGATCATGTCCTTCAGGCGGCCTTCCACCGTGCAGTAGCCGCGTTCGTCCATCGCGCACAGGTCACCCGTGTGCAGCCAGCCCTCGGCATCGACGGTCTTCGCCGTCGCCTCGGGGTTGTCCCAGTACTCGTGCATCACGTGGTAGCCGCGCGTGCAGTACTCGCCCACCGCGCCGATGGGCAGTGTCGCACCGGTGTCGGGGTCGATGATCTTCACCTCGACGCCGGGCATCGGCGGACCGATGGTGCCGGCCTTGTCGTCGATGGAGTCGTGCGGGTGCGTCATGCTCGACACCGGGCTGCTCTCGGTCTGGCCGAACACGATCGTGAACGGTGCGCCGAGCGTCTCCTCCAGGCGACGCACCATCGGCGCGGGCACCAACGAACCGCCGCTGCAGATGGACCGCACGTGCGACAGGTCGGCATCGCCGAACTTCGGGTGCTCCATCATCGCCACGAGCATCGTCGGCACGCCGAGCATGGCCGTGCCCTTGTACTCGGTGAACATGTCCAAGGTGAGGGCCGGATCGAACGCCTCGAGCAACACCATGGTCCGCTGCTTGGACACCGCGGCGAGCACGGTGCACACACACCCACCCGTGTGGAACAGCGGCATCACCGCGATGGACACACCGCCCTCGTCCATCATCATCCGGTCGCCGGTGTGGGCGCCGTTGTTCACCAACCCGCGGTGGTGCAGCAACGCGCCCTTGGGGAACCCGGTGGTGCCCGACGTGTACTGGATCATCACCGGGTCGGTCGGCGGGATCGACCAGCTCGCCGTCGAAGCGGGCGGCCGCGGCCATCAGCTGGTCCCACTCGTCGAACGGGATGACCTCGCGCAGGTCGGGGCACTCGGGTTGCACCTCGTGGCAGATGGACAGCATCGGGTTGCCGCGGAACTCGGTGGCGGTGATCACCGCCGCCGAACGCGACTGCTGCAGCACGTACTGCACCTCGTGGGCGCGGAAGCCCGGGTTGACGGTGACGAGGATCAGCCCGGCCATCGCACAGCCGAACTCGAGCACCACCCACTCGGGGTAGTTGGGTGCCCAGACGGCGATGCGTTCACCCGGCTCGAAACGGGTCCGCAACCCGCGGGCCACGGTCTCGGCGTCGGCCAACAGTTCGGCGTACGTCCAGGTGCGGCGGTCGGCCGCATCGGGCTTCGCCTCCACCAGGGCGAGGCGGTCCGGCGCCGCGGCCGCCGCCTCGCGCAACAGTTGCCCGAGCGTGATGTCACGGACGGCCGGCTCGCTCGGTCCGATGGCGTGGCTCATCGTCAACCCCATGGCAGATCCCCCCAGATCTCGTGGTGACGGCGAACCCTAGGCGACTCAGGCCTCGATGAAAATGCACTCCCCCGGGCACTCCTCGGCCGCATCGAGCACGCTGTCGAGGACGTGATCGGGGATGTCCACCAGGTCGGACGGTCCACCGATGAACGTCGCTCCCTGCCCCGGGGACACGACGAAGGAGATGCCATCGCGCAGCGTGAACATCGACGGGCACATCTCCTCGCACAGCCCGTCCCCCGTGCACACGTCCTGATCGACCCAGACCTTCATGACAGCTCCTCTCGTAGTGGTACGACGACCATCTTGCAGAGTCATCGGACCATGGTCGTACGACCATGAGCCACGACTCGTCCAAGATTCGTCGTGACCGGAGGTGTCAGTCGGAAGGGTCGTCGTCGTGGGCCAGGCTGGCCAGCACACCGGCGCCGCCGGTGGACACGACGTGCTCGGCCACACGGTGGGTCGGCATCGTCGGCACGGCCGACGCGACACTGTCCATGTCGGCGACGACCACCTTGTTGCGGCCTTCGGCCTTCGCTTCGTAGAGCGCGTCGTCGGCCAGGCGCACCGCCTCGTCGAGCGACGCACACTTCGCCGTGTCGACCACGCCGAAGCTGGCGGTGAAGCCGGGGATGTCGCTCGTCGACAGCCGCGCCGACAACTCCAGCCGCACCCGGTCGAGCACCTCGCCCGCCGAGTCGGCACTGGCGCCGACGATCGCGAACGCGAACTCCTCGCCGCCCCAGCGGGCGAACAGGTCGCCCTGACGCAACACGTCGGTCGCCACCGAACAGAAGGTGGTGAGGGCGCGGTCGCCCATCTCGTGGCCGTGGGTGTCGTTGAGCCGCTTGAAGTGATCGAGGTCGGCCATCACCAACGAGAACGGCACGCCCGTGCGACGCATCGCCCGGATGCGCGACTGGAACGTGCGCCGGTTCATCAGCCCGGTCAGCGAGTCGGTCGACGCCTGCAGCGACGTGCGGGCCATCGTGCGCAACATGCCGATGCGCGCCCCGGCCTGCGCCGACAGCGACGACACCGCCTCCACCTCGTTCACGTCGGGCGGCGCGCCATCGGCACCGACGGCGTGGAGCACACCCATCGCCCGACCCATGAACGTCACCGGCACGCAGACCGCCGAACACGGCTCGCCGCCGCGGTCGCGCAGGTGCGGGCAGGCGTCGATGGCCGAGCTCGACGCGAACGTCACCGGCGCACCACCGCGCACGGCGACACACGAGTAGGGCGACGTGACCGGGCAGCCCGGGCCGTCGGGGTCGGGGCCGGCGACGATCGCCTGCTCGAGGTTCGCCTTGCTGTTGTCGGCCAGCAGCAGTTCCGCGGGTCGGCCGGGCAGCGCCTCGCTCAACGAACGGCCCACCACGTCCAGCGCCGCGGCCTCGTCGTCGGCCATCTCCAGGGCGCGGTAGACCCGGGTCTGCATCTCCTGCCGGCGATGGTCGGCCAGCAGCAACTCTTCGCGATGCCGCAGCTTGGCCAGCATCGCGTTGAACGCGCGGGCCAGCCGTCCGGTCTCGTCGTCGCCGTCGACGTCGGCCTCGGCGGTCAGGTCACCGTCGGCGGCGCGCTCGGCCGCCACCTGCACACGGTGCAGCGGGTTGCGGATGAGCCGAGTGATCAGCCAGCTGGCCAGACCCATCACCAACAGCGCGGCCAGGCTCAGCGCAACGCCCAGGTCGCGGGCCCGCTCCGACGTACGCGTGAACGCTTCCTCGGCGGCCAGGCGGTCCTCGTCGGCACGTTCGGCCAACTTCTCGGCGTCCTCGGCCATGAACCCGAACGCCAGGCTCTCGGCCCCGATCGTCAGGTTGCGGGCGAGCGTGGCATCGCCGTTCTGCAAGGCCTCCCAGATCATCTGATCGGTCGCGAGGAACGTCTGGTAGCCGGTCGCGATCTTGCGCACGAGCGTCTGCTCGACGGGATCGTCGACCAGACCGCGGACCTCGGTGAGCGTCTCCTCGAACCGACTGGCTGCCTGATCGAACGTGGCCCGTGCGCCGGGACCGTTCAGCACATAGGCCTGCTGCGCGCCACGAAGGTCGGCCGCGGCGAAACGCAGATGATCGGCCTGCTCCGAGCGGCGGGCCGCGACGTCGACGATCGCATCGTTCGCGTCGCCCAGTCGCGACACGGTGAAGAACAGGCACGTCACCACCAGGCCCAGCACCACCGTCAGCGCGGCGAAGCCGGTGAACAGCTTGCGGCCGACGGGCACGTCCTGCACGAACCGCGAGAACGAACGGCGATCAGTCGAGGTGTCCATCGACCGACACCTCCTCGTCGCCCAGCGTCACCCGCACCTGCAGATCGCTGTCGGGCATGATCATCACGTTGTTGCCGAAGTGGCGGTCGAGGACCCCGATGTTGACGTCCTGCATCAGCGTCGCGTCCACGTCGATCACCTCGCCCGTGGTGCGGTTGGTGATCGTCAGCGTCGGCACGACGTCGGTGACGACCGCCCCCGTGGCGCGGTCGTAGACGTGCGCCTCGACGTGGCGGACGTGCTCGCCCAGTTCGTTGCCCGGCCCATCGATGATCAGCTCACCCTCGGTGGGGTGCATCTGCATGTGCTCGTCCTCGGTGAACATCGCCTCACCCGGCAGCACGTTGACGACCACCAGGTAGTGCTCGCTCACCACCGCGCGCGTCCAGCCTGCCGATGCCGCCACGGCCGCGTCGGTCTCACTCGCTGACTCGAGCACCGCGTCGGCGCGTAGCGCGCTGCACGCGGCAAGGGTGCCGAGCGCGAGCACACCACTCGCCAACAGAAGACACGCGCGTCGCTCGGACATGTGAATGGTGTCGGTCGTTGACCCCGCAACTTGAGGTCGTTTCTCTGATTTCTTGAAGGACCTGAGGTCCTACGACCACGCTCCGTGCAGGTGGTTGAACGTTCGTTCACCGGGGTACCCGAGCGGCATGACGTCTCGCCGGTCCCCTTTCAGCGCGATGGTCGTCGTCGTCATCGACGATGGTCACCGCGTGCGGCGAGGCGTCAGCCCAACGTGCCGACGACACCCTGGCGCCGCTGGTGTCGTCCGAGGCGCTGGTGGCGCCGGTGGAGTCGATGGCACCCGCGGTGCCGGTCACCGACCCGCGATCCCTGGTGGTCAGCGACGCGCTGTCCACTCCCGGCCACGAGACCATGCTCGCCACCTGGGCCGAGTCCGACGTCTGGCAGCGCATCGCCGGACGACCCGTCACCGTGCTGGCCCCCTCCGAGCGCGCCTTCCAGGCCCTCCCCCACGAACTGGTGGCGAACATGCAGTCCGCCGCCCTCATCGACCGCCATGTCCTGATCGGCGTGTACCGCTACGACCAACTCGCCGCAATGACATCGGTGACCACCCTCGACGGCGAGGCGCTGCTCGTGCGCGTCGGCCCGGACGGGGTGGTCTACGTCGACGAGACGCCGGTGCAGATGCCCCTGGCACCCTCGGTCACGGGCGCGGACGGCCAGGACGTCGCCGTGTTCGGGTACAGCAAGGTGCGGTTCGACCTCGGATAGGGTGCGCGAATGCATTCCGTGCGTTGGCGACGCTTGTTGATGCTGATCGTGCTGTGCGGAGCACTCGTCAGCGAAGTCCTGCCCACCTCGGTGGCGGTGGCCGGCGACGTTCCCCCGGTCGGTGCCAGCGCGTACGTCGCGCTCACGCCCGGCCGCCTCGCCGACACGCGGGCACCTGCGTTCGGGTTCAGCCGGCCGACCACGAAGACGTACCGGGTGAAGGTCGCCGGTCGCCTGGGTGTGCCCCTGAACGCCAGCGCCGTCGTCGTCAACGTCACCATCATGAGCACGGCCGGCGCCGGCGGGTTGGCCGTGCGAGCGTCCGGCGCCACCTACCAGGTGGAGAACGACGTCCTCGCCACCGGGCCGGGCCAGTCGGTCACCAACCTGGTGCACGTCAAGCTGTCGAACGGGTCCATCGACCTGACGCCCACCGTCGGCATGCACTTCGCGGTCGACCTGGTCGGCGCGTACACCCCGGTCACCGGCACCGTCTCCCAAGGCCGCTTCGTGTCGCTGAACACGTCGGTGCGGGCCGCGACCTCGAAGTCGGTCGCCCCGCTCACCGCCACCACCATCGACCTCGCCAGTGCCGGCGTCCCCGTCGGTGCGCAGGCAGCGATGGTCACCCTCACCGCCGAGCGGGCACCGAAGGGCACGTGGGTCGCCTTCGCCAACAACAAGCCGGCCGCGTGGTCGCTGGTGCTCGACGGCGCCGGACAGACCCGCAGCAACCAGACCATCGTCCCGCTGAACGGCGGCACCACGATGAAGGTGTTCGCCTCCACGGGCGGGCGGCTCACCGTCGACGTCGTCGGCTACTACTCGGGCGCGGGTGCCGCCGACTCCACCGTCGGGCTGTTCATGCCCATGCACCACCTGCGCCGGTTCGACTCGCGGCCCAACCGCCCGCTCGCCCCGATGGGCCCGGTGCAGTTCGAGTTCTCGCCGGGCACCACGCTGCAGGTCGCCGCAGTGGTCGGCAACCTGTACACCTACGACAGCTGGGACGCCGGGGCCATCGTCACCCGCGCCGCCGGCGTGAACGCCACGGCCATGCCGACGGCCACCATCCGGGCGCCGCGCCAGGCGCTCTCCACCCACTTCGTCGCCCGCACGAGCAGCCGCGGCGTGGCCATCAAGAGCAGCGCCGGCGCCCACATGGTGGTCGACGTCGAGGGCGTGTTCCTCGGCCCACGCCCCACCGCCACGCTGGCCGCGTTCAAGAACCGCACCATCGTCGCCACGCCGGTCGTCCAGGTGAAGTGGACCGATGCGGCGGGCGTGCACACCCGCCCGGTGCAGGCCAGCACGTCGAACACGTCGAGCGACATGACCCGCATCGCCGACAAGGGCATCGCCGCGGCGTTCAAGGGCATGTCGACGTTGGCCAAGCGCGGCAACACCATGCTCTTCGGCCACCGCACGTCGAAGGGCGGCATGTTCCGCTACCTGAACACGATGCGCACCGGCCAGACGTTCTCGCTGCAAGGCGCCGACGGCCGCTGGTACAACTACCGCATCGTGCGCGTCGGCGTGACGACGCCGACGTTCAACAACATCGCCACGATGAGCAGCCCGTACCCCCCGGTCACGGCGCAGCTGATCGCCTGCTCGAAGCGCGACGGCACGGCCACCAGCCTCAGCTACCGCCTCGTCGTCACCGGCATCCTGGTCAGCGTCAGCTGAGCTGAGGCAGCCAGGCTTGGCAGGTAACTCCGTCACACCCTACGACGACAATCCCAAGCATGAGTGCGGCAGATGCGAGCTTCGTGACGCGGGCCGTGGTGTTTACGCTCGACACCTCACCCGCGCAGGAACGGATGTTGAGCAACTACTGCGGTTCGGCACGCCGCGCCTACAACTGGGCCCGTGCGGTGGTCGCCACAAATCTCGAGGTCCGCGCTGCTGAGCGTGCCGCAGGTGTCCCCGAGGCCGATTTGACGCCGGCACAGTCCTGGTCGCCGTACTCGTTGCGCAGGCAGTTCAACCAGGTGAAGTCAGAGGTGACGCCATGGCACGCAGAGGTAGCCAAGCACTGCTTCGACACCGGAATCGACCAAGCGTCGGACGCGTTCAAGAATTGGTCGGCATCGCGCAACGGACACCGTGCTGGTGAGCGGATCGGCTTCCCGTCGTTCAAGTCCCGCAAGACGGCCAAGCTGTCGGTGTCGTTCGTGGAGCTGAACCATCAGCTGTCCTGGTTTCATCCGTCACGTCACGCGGTGCGGCTGATGCTTCCCCAAGCGTTACTCCAGTCGAAGGCGCCGCACGTTCGAGCGCGGATGCAGCAGCTCGTCTGGTTGCACACGATCGTGTCGACCCGTCGTCTGTATCGGCTCGTCGAGACAGGCAAGGCCAGCATCCAGAAGGTCACCATCTCCTACACGGGTGGCCGCTGGCAGGCGTCATTCGCCGTGCGATACCAACTCGCCGCCCGCCCACACAAGCGCCGGCACACCAGGCTCGGTGGTGCGGTCGGCGTCGACTTCGGCGTCACGCACTTGGCAACCCTCTCGCGGACGGTTTCCGGCGTCACCGACTTGGATGGCCACATCCCCAACCCGAGACCTCTCGCGACCGAGCTGGAGCGATTGCGGGACCTAGACCGGCGCATCGCCCGCAGCAGGGCCGGGTCGAGGAACCGAACCAAGCTCATCCGGCGCCGGGCACGGCTACACGGGCGGGTCACCAAGACCCGCGCCATGGCCCAACATCAGCTGGCAAACGAACTCGCGAGCAGGTTCGATCTCGTCGGCGTCGAGGATCTCAACGTCAAGGGCATGACCCACAACCGACCCTTGGCACGTGCGCTCGCCGACGCCGGACTCGGCCAACTGCGCACGATCATCGCCACCGAGTGCAGTGACCGAGGCACCGAGCTCGTTGCCGTCAGCCGGTGGTATCCATCTTCGAAGACCTGCTCCAACTGCGGGACCGTGACAGCCAAGCTGCCCCTCAGCCAGAGAACCTTCGACTGCACCCATTGCGGCGCCCACATCGACCGCGATGTGAACGCCGCACGCAACATCGAACGTGAAGCCGTCAGGCTCCACGCTCAACATCACGCCGACCCTCGCGGGTCGGAGGTCGCCGGGCTACGACCGGAGACTCGAAACGCTGAGCGGAGGACACACAAGACCGAACCGGCCAAGGCCGGCAAGGCAGTGCCCGTTGAGGCCAGAACCAGGCACCCACGCAGCAGTGTGGCATGAGACCTGGACGGGCCGCCGGCAACGGCGGTCGGTACGACAGCGGGCGACGAACGGTAAGAATCTGCTACCAATTGTCACCGCTGCCGCACTTAGCTGAGTTGGTCGAGCACGTTGCGGGTGATCTGCTCGACCTGCGGGTCGCGGCCGGTCAGGCCGTGGGCCCAATCGGTGCAGCCGCTGGTGACCACGATGCCGCCCGACGGCGCGGTGTAGGTGCCGAGCACCGCGGCCCCGTGGGCGATGCGGTACTCGTGGCCGCGCTCGCCGAACACGCGTGAGGCGATGAACTCGATCTCGGACGGCTCGTCGGGCTTCGGCGGACGCGTCGCCGTGGTGCGGGTGAAGTGCGCGGCCGGGGCGGTGCCGAGGATCTGGAAGTCGTTCGGCGTGCCGTCGAGACCGGTGGGGAACGGCAACCCGTCGACGTAGGTGAACTCGCACCCGTCGCACTCGTAGCCGACGATCGTGCTGTCGGCGCCGAGCACGTCGCCGTAGCCGATGCCGGTCCCGTCGAACAGCCAGTGCTCGGCGCGGTGGATGGTGTACCCGCCGGCGCCGTTCGTGACCCGCTTGCCGATGCGGTGGTAGCCGCCACGGGTGAAGCTGACGCCGGTCATGCGGTTCTCGGGTCGGCCGACCAGATGGTCGCTCCAGATGGTGGTCAGCTCGCCCTGCCGGTCGGTGCCGAACACCGGGTCGTCCTTGAAGAAACCCTTGTAGCCCACCATCGTCGTCGCCGGCCCCTCACCGACGTGGTCCTCCATGCGCACCTGCCAGAACGCGGTGTTGCCACTGAAGAACGCGGCGTTCCCGCCTCGGGCGATGAAACCCTCGACGGTGTCGCGCATGGGGCCCGACCAGTACTCGTCGTGGCCCACCGAGAGGAGCAACTGGTACCCGTCGACCAACCGCGGGTGGTCCTCGAGGTCGGCGTTGGTGACCACGTCGATGCCGTAGCCCTCGCGTTCGGCCCACTGCAGGAACGGCAGCTCCCAGTCGGGCCAACCGGCCGAGCCGGCGTACGGCGACAGGTGATGACGACGCAGATACCCGACATGGGTGTTCATCTCGGGATCGGGCGGGTGGGTGGTGGTGACGCGGCGTCCCGCTCCGTCGGGCTTGTGCAGGTAGCCGCGCGCCATCGGACGTTGCAGCGCCGAGTGCGTCGAGCCCGTGTACAGGTTGCGGCCGCCGAAGTCGTTGTAGGCGTGCCAGGTGTTCGTGGCCAACTGCAACAGGATGGTGTTGCCCGAGTCGGCACGAGGCCGCACGACGAAGAAGGCGTGGTCGCGTCGCAGCCGACCGTCGAGGTCGATGGTCAGCTGTACCTCGTAGTAGCCCGAGCGCCAGTCGTCGCCCGCGGTCACCGCCGCCGCGGCCGGCCAGTCGCACCCGTGCGAGAACGCGTCACGCGGTGTCGGGTGATCGCCCGCAGGGATGGTGTCGGCCCACACCACCTCGCGCCGGTACCCGACACGGGCGATCTCGACGTGCACGTCGCGACCCCCTGCCGACGACAGGTGCAGGGCGACGGTGCCGCCCGGCGCGATGGATTGGGGCCAGCAGTACCCGGTGACCGACTCGAACGCCATGCGGCGAGCCTGTCACACCGCTGCGTCGGGGCCGGGACCGGCCAGCTTGTCCTTCACCTTGTTGAGGCGCTTGTAGTCCTTGGCCGCGAACCGGGCCTCGGACTTGGCCATCTTCTTCTCGTCGTAGAAGCGCTTCGCCCAGAACGACGACGGCTTGGCCACGCGGATGGCGCCGACCAGCCCGAAGATCGGCATCGGCAGACCGACCAGACCGGTGACGAGCTTGCCCTTCAGCATGCAGATGACCGTGTACCCGATGTGGATGATCACGAACGCGGAGACGAACCACAGTCCGTCCTTGCCGACCGAGCCCTCGGGCAGACCGATCGGCGACGCATTCATCAGCAACGCCAGGCCGACGACGCCGGCGACCATGATCGCGTCGATGCTCTTGCGGCCCTCGGCGCTCCAGTACACGTCCTCCAGGTGCAGCCAGAGGGCGAACTCGTCGAGCGCCAGCGCCGCACCGACACCGAACAGCGCGGCGAGGACCTCGGCCCACGGCGCGTCGGGACGGAAGCGGAACTCGAGGATGCCCATGACGAGCAGCAGCAGGATGCCCCACACCTGATGGTGGATGTGCACGCCGCCGACGATGACGTCCTTGATCGCCGCGTCGGTCTCGTCCTCGCCGCGCAGCTTGCGGTTGCGGATCATCACCGTGATGCCGCGGGTGATGCCGAACGTGACGAGGAAGCCGATCAGCATCCACAGCGCCGGCGAGCGCCCGGTGTCCACGAGGTGCTCCTGGTACCAGTCGAACATGCTCAACCTTTCAGCGGCGAGCCGTCATGTCGACGGCCTCGGTGACGACGTCGCCAGTGGTGGCGAAGTCGGCGGCGATCACATTGGGGGTGAGCCCCCGCTCGTCGAGGCACTGCTGCAGGCGTGCCTGCAGCACGGCGGCAGCGTTGGCCTGCTTGGCCACCTGCGGGTCGGGCGGTGAACGACCGACCCAGTGGTTGATCAGGAACAGCGGGTTGTCGGCATCGCCCCGGTTCGCCGAGCAGTCGAACGCGGTGATCTCGTCGAACGTGTACTTGGTCTCCTGGAACCAGTCGTACGCACGCTGGTACCAGTCGGGTGCGTCGTCGTCGCCGCGCTCGGCGAACACCACGAGGCGCGTGTCGTTGTCGATCAGCGTGCCCAGGCGAGGCAGCGGCTGGCCGGGCGTGAGGGTGGCGACGTGATCGGTCAGCCCGGCGGCGCGGAACACCTCGGCGACGTCGGCCGACGACACGGCGTCCTGGACGACGATCATCACGACCTCGCCCGGGTTCGCCTCGAGGAAGCGGCGCACCGAGTTCATCTCGTCGACCATCTTCACCGCGCCGAGCTCGCAGTAGTTGTGGCACAGGTACACGCCGCGCTCACCGCCGATGGGTGCGTTGGCGGCCAACTGCTCGGCGCGCTTGCGCACCTCCTCGGACGGCAGCTCGGCACCGGGCACCGTGAACTCGCGGGCGATGTCGGTGATGACCAGGTTCACCTGTGAGCCGGGCACCTTGACGCTGGACAGGCGCCCGTAGTGGGCATCGATGAGCAGGGCGCGGACACCATTGCTCAACTGCCCACCGATGGACTCGATCTGCTCGGCGAACAGCCAACCGGGATACGCAGGCGACGACATCGCGTTGTGCGCACCCGCCAACGTGACCTGATCGAGGCGGAGATCGCAGTTGTCGGCACGACCCATGCACTCGCGGGTGTACGAGTTCTCGGCGCGGGCCCGAGCGCCGCTGACGGTCAGCACCGCGAACGCGCCGGCCGCCACGGCAACGCCGCCGACGGCGATGGCCCAGGCGAGCCAGCGACGACGGGCCGGAGCGGGGGCACCGTCGGCGGACGGAGCAACCACGGCCGACGCCACGCTGACCAGCAACCGCGTCGCGACGAACACGAGACCGAGGCCCAAGGCGAACACGAACGCCGTCACCGTGCCGGCCGGGTTGCTGATGACCACCAGGCCGGTGATGCCGGCGACGAGCGCGAGCACGATGGTGCCACCGGTGCTGGACCGCAGCCGTTGGTTCAGCGCGCTGACCTTGCGCTGCAGGTTGTCGGGCGAGAAGCGTTCGGACGGCGCCGCCGCGGCGGCGACCACCGCGCCCATCACCGCCACCGCGTAGGCGGTGGCGCGCAGGTCGTCGGTGACGGCCCACACCGCGTCGCTGATCGCCCGGTGCAGCGCGCTGTCGGACGCCATGCCCGCGGCCACCCGCTGGGCGATCATCAGCATGACGACGATGATCAACCCGGCGACGACGGCGGCGACACCGACACGGACCACTCCGAGGCGCCGGTTTGCGGCGATCCACACCGACCCGAGCGCACAGGCGAACGACAGCAGCAGCAGGCCGACCGCGATGTAGGCGAGCGAGTCGCGCCAACCCCACACGGGCAGGTCGGCGACCTTGCCGATGGTGTCGGACATCGTGCCCGACTTCACCGCGCCGTCGACCGCTGCGGTCTTGGCCTCGTTCAACTGCAGCCCCGACGCGAGCAGCCCCAGCGAGTCCGACAGGTCGAGCCCGCTGCTGGCCGTGCCGGCGAGGAGCGAGGCGTGCAGGCGGCGCACGGAACTGGCGAAGATGGACTTGAAGGCGTCGGTCTCGACGATGGTCTCGACGGTCAGCTGGGCGGCCGGCCGGAACGCGATGACCTGCCGGTTGCCCGACTTCACCAGCTGGTCGGTCAACTGCAGGGCGAGCTCGTGGCGCACGGCGTCGGAATCCAGCGTGTGCACCGAGCGGCGGGCCATCGTCTCGGCGTCGAAGGCCGTGGTCTGCACCCACGCCAGGACGAGCGCTCCGGCCAGCGACAGTGACATCGCACACGCCAGTGCCACGGACAGTCCACGCCGCAGCCGTGGGCGGGAACGGGCGTCACTCATGGGTCGAGATGATAGACGCGACAACCTCTGATCAAGTCAGCGATCGGACGACGAGGCCTGCTCCCGCTACCGTTCCACGGGCATGGTCAAGTTCATCCCCCGTCCCACCGTCCTCGGTGCGCTCGCGTTGGTGCAGCACGTACTCGCCAACGAGGAGGTGCGCAAGCGCCTCGCCGCGGCACCGGCCACGGTGATGGATTGGGCCGCCACACAGCGAGCCCAGCAACGCAACGCTCGGTTCGGGCAAGGGTCGCTGGAGCGTCGCGTCGAGTCGTTGGGCAATGTGGTGGACCGCGCCTTTCCCTCGCCCACCGACCCGGGTCGCGACGAGCTGATCCGAGCGGTCGAGGGGCTGCGTGTCGCGCTCACCATCTCCAAGCCGATGCCGTTCGTGCAGCGCAAGAAGGCGCATCGTCGCATCGACAGCCAACTCGATCAGCTGGAGGCGGCGCTGGTCGACGCCGTCCTGCCCCCGGCGTGATCCCGTTGCAGCAACGATTCGACGATCAGTACTACCGACGCTTCTACGTCGACGGCGTGGCCCACGATCGCAGCCAGATCAACGACCTCGCCACCGGCGTGCACCACATGGCGTCGTGGTGGGGCATCACCATCCGCACCGTGCTCGACGTCGGCGCCGGCATGGGCTTCTGGCGCGACTGGTATCGCGAGGAGCACCCCGAGGTGAAGGTGCGCAGCATCGACATCAGCGAGTACGCGTGCATCGCCTGGGGTCACGAGCGGCGCGACATCACCACGTGGCGGCCGCCACGACCGGTGGACCTGGTGGTGTGCCACAGCGTGCTGCAGTACGTCGACGACGAGCGCGTCGCCACGGCCGTCGAGCACCTCGCCGCGGCCACCGGCGAGCTGCTGTACCTGGAGCTGCCGACGAAACGCGACCTGGCCACGATCATCGACCCGAAGGGCACCGACCTGGAGGTGCACCACCGCACCGGCAAGTGGTACCGCACACTGCTCGAACCGCATTTCCGTCAGGTCGGCGGCGGCATGTGGGTGCCGCGCCTGGGCGTCCCGATGTACGAGCTCGAAGCCGCCGGTCGCTAGAACGCGTCGGGGACGCCGGGGTCGAGTTGGACGCCGGTGGTGTTCAGGAACATCGCGACCAGGTGGTAGTTGCCGACGGTGGCGACGACGTCGAGCAGCTGCTGCGTCGTGTAGTGCTGGGACAGTCCGGCCCACACCTCGTCACTGATCGTCGAGCGGTCGTGCAGTTGGTCGGCGGCCACGACGAGCAGGCGGTCGAGCGGCCCCCACCCGGCGTCGACGCCCTCCTTGATCATCTCGATCTCGGCGTCGCTGATGCCGCACCTGCGGCCGATGACGACGTGCTGCGAGAACTCGTAGCGGCTCTGGCAGTTCCAGCCGGTGCGCAGGATGAGCAGCTCGCGATCGCGTTCGGGCAACGTGTTCTTCGACAGCACGTGGGCGGCGAACACCAGCCAGCGGCGCAGCAGGTCGGGGTGGTGCGCCAGCGTGCCGAAGATGTTCAAGGGGGTGCCGTCGGGACCGTTCAGGCCCTTGGCGAACATCTCGGCCAGCGCCGGGTCGTCGGCGGCGGTGAGTGGGTGCAGGCGCGGTTGGTCTCCGGACATGCCGCGACGGTACTCGGCGCAGTAGAACGTGCAGGATGGGAACCACGGAATCCGTGCGCACGTTCTGTCGTATCTGCGAACCGAGCTGCGGTCTGGTCGCACAGGTCGACGACGGGGTGCTGGTGAAGCTGTCGCCCGACCGCGACCACCCGGTCACGAACGGCTTCGCCTGCCACAAGGGGCTCGCCGCGGTGGACCTGCACCACGACCCCGACCGCCTGGACCACCCGATGCTGCGCGCGGCCGACGGGACGTGGACCGACACGTCGTGGGACGACGCGCTCGACACGGTGGCCCGTCGGCTCGAGGCCATCGTCGCCGAGCACGGCGTCGACGCGGTCGCCGCGTATGTCGGCAACCCCACCGCGTTCAACGCCCTCGGGCAGTTGCACGTCGGCACGATGCTGCGCACGCTCGGCGTTCGCAAGCACTTCAGCTCGGGAACGCAGGACTGCGCCAACAAGTTCGTCGCCAGCGAGGCGGTGTTCGGCAGCAGCATGGTCCACCCCATCCCCGACCTGACCAACACCGACCTGTGCCTCATCCTCGGCGAGAACCCGCGGGCGTCGCAGGCCAGCTTCTACTCGGTGCCCAACGTGCTCGGCGAGATGCGTCGCGCCGCGGGTCGTGGGGCGCGGCTGGTGTTCGTCAACCCGCGTCGCATCGAAACCCCAGAGATGGGCGTCGGCGACACCCTGCTCATCCGCCCCGACACCGACGTGTGGTTCCTCGCGTCGCTGTTGCACGAGATCGACGTGCTCGGTGGATTCGACGCGCACGTCATCGCCCAGCACGGCGCGCGCGTCGCCGAACTGCGCGAGTTCATCGCCCTGTACCCGGCCGATCGCACCGCTGCGGTCACCGGCATCGACGCCGACGTGGTGTGCGAGCTGGCGGCCGCGTGGGTGGCCACGCCCCGCGCCTCGGTGCACGGCAGCACCGGCATCAACATGGGCCGCCAGGGGACGCTCGCCTACTGGCTGGTGCACATGCTCTCGTTCGTCACCGGCCGGCTCGACGCCGTCGGCGGCAACCTGAAGAGCGACGGCTTCTACCCCAACGCCCGCTCGGGTGCCGGGGTGCCCGAGCAGAACTACGTCGACACCGAGTTCGGTCGCGTGCGCCGAGGTTCGCTCCCGGGCACGATGCTGTCGCAGAGCATCCTCGACAGCGAGCACCCGGTGCGGGCGCTCATCGTGGTCGCCGGCAACCCGCTGCTGTCCATCGCCGGCGAGGCGCAGCTGCGCAAGGCGTTCGAGCAACTCGAACTGCTCGTCGTCATCGACATCTACCCCAGCGCCACCGCCGAGTTCGCCCACGTCGTGCTGCCGAGCACCGACATGTACGAGCGCGACGACCTGAACATCGTCAACATCGGCACCAGCGCCCAACCGTTCGCGCAGTACACGCCGGCCGTGGTCGAACCGAAGGGCGAACGCAAGCCCGAGTGGTGGATCGCCCACCAGCTGCTGCACCGCATGGGCAAGCCGTCGTTGTTCGACGACGAGCACCCGGACCCGTGGTCGAAGTGGCGGCACATGCTCGAACGGGGCAGCGGGCTGCAGCTCGACGACCTGGCCGACGGGGTGGCCCGCGTGCTGCCCTCACCCGAGCCCGGCACGTTCTTCGACCGGCAGGTGCAGACGCCCGACGGGCGCATCGACTGCTGCCCGCCGGTGTTCGCCGAGGCCATCGATCGCTGCCATCGCCTGTTCGACGAGACCGCCCAGGCCAGCCCCGAGCTGCTGCTCATCCACAAGCGCGATGCGTGGATGCACAACTCGTGGTTCTCGAACATCGAACGCATGAAGCGGCGCGGTCGCACCAACAACCCGCTCGGCGTGTCGTCCACCTCGGCGGCCCGCCTGGGTCTGGCCGACGGCGACGCCGTCACCGTCGCCAGCGCGCACGGCGAGATCGAGGCGATCGTCGAGATCGACGACGACCTGATGGACGGTGTGGCGTCGATGGTGCACGGGTGGGGTCACACGGCCAGCCCGCGTCTGCGGGTGGCCGCGGCGAACCCCGGGTCGAACCCGAACGTGCTGCTGCCCATCGGCCCCGACAGCTACGAACCGCTCTCCAGCCAGGCCCACATGACAGGCATCCCCATCACGGTCAGGAGACTCGCATCATGATCCCTCGCTTCGGTCCCGACACCACCGCCGACATCGTGTCGGCCGCGCTCCGCGACCACGGCGCGGTCATCATCGAACGTCTCCTCGACGAGGCGCAGTGCGATCGTCTGTCGGCCGAGCTGCAGCCGTGGCTGGATGCCACACCGATGGGCGCCGACGACTTCTCGGGCGTCACCACCCGCCGCACCGGCGCACTGCTCACCCGTTGCCCCAGCAGCGCCGACCTGGTGGCGCACCCGCTGGTGCTCGACGTGGTCGACCGCACGCTGTGGCCGAAGAAGACCACGTTCCAGCTGCACCTCACCCAGTCCATCGCCATCGGGCCCGGCGGCGCGGCGCAGATGCTGCACCGCGACCACTGGTGCTTCGACTTCTTCCCGTTCCCGCGCGACGTGGACGTGGAGGTCAGCACGATCTGGGCGCTGACCGACTTCACCGAGGAGCGTGGCGCGACGCGAGTCGTGCCCGACAGCCACCGCACGCCCGACGATCGGAAGTACACGTTCGACGAGTCGGTGCCGGCCGAGATGCCGCGCGGATCGGTGGTGCTGTACCTCGGCTCGACGGTGCACGGCGGCGGCGAGAACCGCAGCGACGACGTGCGCATCGGCATCAACATCGACTACGTCCTCGGCTGGCTGCGGCAGGAGGAGAACCAGTACCTGTCGTACAGCCTCGACGAGGTGCGGGCCATGCCGGAACGGTTGCAGCGGTTGATCGGCTACGAGCCCGGCGCCTACGCCCTCGGGTACGTCGATGGCGGACGCAGCCCGATGACCCTGCTGTCCGAGGGCGACACGTCCGCCGCCCAGAGCTTCGCCCCGAGCTGACGGTTCAGGCGTTCCGGCGCTTCGACCACACCAGGAAGCCGACAGCGGCGCCGATGATCACGATGACGCCGATGAACACGGCCGAGCCGGCCGCACCGTCGACCTTGCCGGTCTGCGGCACGACGGTGACGAGCGGGCCGGAAGTGGAGGTGGCCGCGGCCGCGGTGCTCGACGGCGGCGTGGTGGCCGGCGCCAGCGTGGTGCTGCCGACACTGTTCTCGACCGGGGCCGCCACCGGTGCCACCGGCACCGGCGCCGACGCGTACCAGTCGGCGATGCCGGCGGACGCGCCCTCGCGGTCGATCGCGTTCTCGACCGGGGTGCCGAACTGCTCGTTGCTGCCGACGGCGACGGTGAAGCGTGCCGGCTGCTCGCCCGAGACCATCAGCCGGTACACGCCGGCCTGCGCCGGCTCGCTGAACTCGAGCAATCGGACGTAGCTGGTGTTCGAGAACGACTCGTCGAAGCGCACCCGCTCGGTGACACGCAGGTACTCGGGCGATCCGTCGGGCCGGACGACGCTGAGCAGCGGGAGCTCGGCGTCGGCCAACGACTGCTCGGGCTCGAGCGCAGGGATCAGCAGCGACAGCTCGAGCGTGTCGCCCGCCTCCAGCTGCACCCGCAGGCCACGGGTGTCGCCCGGTGCGGACAAGGTGCCGTAGACGGCGAACGACACGGTGCCGTCGAGCAGCAACGGGCCCGACTCCGCGGTGGTCTGGTCGTCGGCGAGGATGATCGGGTCGTGGGCGTACGCGGTGTCGGAGCCCATCCACACCGCGGCGGTCAACAACAACGCCAGCGCACCACGAACGAACATGAGGTGACGCTACTGCCAAGATGATCGGAGGAGGTCGACACGATGACGATCGAACGAGTCGGTGTGCTGGGGTGTGGGTTGATGGGATCGGGCATCGCCGAGGTGTGCGCGCGCCACGGCATGCAGGTGGTCGTCGTCGAAGCCGACGCCGGCGCCGCCGAGCGTGGCCGCGACCGCGTAGTCGACTCGATGCAGCGTGCCCTGGCCCGCAACCGGATGACGCAGGACGAGTTCGACGGAGCCGTCGGTCGGCTGGACTTCAGCCACGACTGGTCGGTGTTCGCCGATCGCGACCTGGTGGTGGAGGCCATCGTCGAGGATCCCGATGCCAAGGTGGCGGCGTTCCAACGGCTGAACGACGTCGTCGAGCAGCCCGCAGCGATCCTGGCGTCGAACACGTCGTCCATCCCGATCATGCGCCTCGCCACGGCCACCGACCGGCCCGAACAGGTCATCGGCCTGCACTTCTTCAACCCGGTGCCGGTGCTGCCGCTCGTCGAGCTCGTGCCGTCGCTGATGACCAGCCCGGTCACGCTCGAGGCGGCCCGTTCGTTCGCCGCCGACACGCTCGGCAAGAACGTCATCCTCTCCAAGGATCGCGCCGGGTTCGTGGTCAACGCGCTGCTCATCCCGTATCTGCTGTCGGCCATCCGCATGCTGGAGTCGGGCTTCGCCACCGCCGCCGACATCGACGCCGGCATGATCCACGGCTGCGCCCACCCGATGGGGCCGCTCGCCCTGGCCGACCTCATCGGCCTGGACACGACGATGGCCGTGGCCGACAGCATGTACGCCGAGTTCAAGGAACCGTTGTACGCGTCGCCGCCGTTGCTGAGCCGCATGGTCGAAGCGGGTCTGCTGGGCCGCAAGAGCGGCCGCGGCTTCCACGACTACACGAAGAAGGGTTGACCATGTCGTTCCGCATCACCGGGCTGGACCACATCGTGCTCATCTGCCGCGACATCGAGGCGTCGCTCGAGTTCTACTGCGACCGCCTCGGTCTGGAACCCGAACGCGTCGACCTGTGGCGCCGCGGCGAGGCACTCTTCCCGTCGGTGCGCATCTCACCGACCACGATCATCGACCTGTTCGCCGGCGACCACGGCGGTGCGGTCGGTGCGGCCACCGGCGCCAACCTCGACCACGTGTGCCTCACGTTCGAGGGCGACACGCTGGATGCGCTGCACGAGCGCTTCCCCGACGGCCGGCGCGGCAACGACCTGTTCGGTGCTCAGGGCCTGGCCAACAGCCTGTACGTGAAGGACCCCGACGGCAACACCGTCGAGCTCCGCACGTACGACTAGAGCGACGTGTCGATGCACCAGACGAAGCCGTTCGAGTCGCGCACGTAGCCCTCCGCGAAATCGGGACAGAGCATCTGGACCGACACCAGCGCCACGATCTTGCCGTCGTGCGGGTCGGCGCACGACACGGGCTGGACGGACGAGGTGCCCGACACGCACCCGCCGACTTCCCACTTCGGATCATGCCGGTTCACGTCGACGACCACCAGCACGACGGCGACGATCACGCCGACCGTTGCCAGCAGGAACCCGGGACGCGCGAACACGGGTCGACCCGGTTCGCCGGCGCGACCACCGGTCGGCGGCTGCATCCGCGACGTGGTGCGCAACTCGCCGGCGTTCTTGGCGACGTAAACCCAGTTGCGGAAGAACGAGATGATCCCCCACCAGCCCGTGAGCAGCGTGCGGTTCTGCATCTTCCGTCCGAGCGCGAGCCCGCAATTCCGACAGGCCTGCACGTCCGATGTCTGCGTCTGGGCGACGAACACGAGCGCCGCCTGCGATCGGTACACCATCCGCTGCGCCGGCCAGCTGCCGCACATCTGGCACACCGACCCGACGTGCGGCAGCGACGTGGGAGCCGGCAGTGGCGGCGGCGGGAGCGGCAGGGGAACGGGGTCAGTGCCGTCCGTCATTCGGTGTCTCCGGGGATTGGTCGGCCAGGAAGGCCTGGATCTCGTCGGCGCTGGGGCGGCCGCGGTGGAGCGTGCCGTTGGCCTTGGCCCATTCGCGGAATGCGTCCTGGTCGTAGTCCGGCTTCGGCGACGTGGACGCCGACTTGGTGTAGGTGCGCGCGACCTTGGTGTAGGCCGAACCAGGCATGCGCGCCGCGGCGATGAACGGCGCCAGCGCGTCGTCGAGCCGCTGGCGGTTCTCCGGGCCGAGGTCGAGCTCGTAGGCCTTGCCGCCGAGCGCGAACCGCACGGTCTCGACGCCGTCCTCCGAACCGTCGAGGTCGTCGATGAGCTTGGTGATGGTCGCCATGCGACAGGAAGGTATCAGCGCAACGCCTCGGCCAGGCCCGTCATCCGGTGTGCGGGGGTGGCCAGCGCGGTGCGCACGGCCAGCTCGCTGCCCACCACGTGCAGCGTGGTCTTCGCCCGGGTGACCCCGGTGTAGACCAGTTCGCGCCCGGCGAGCGGCGACGTGTCGGGTGGCAGCACCATCACCACGGTGGGGTACTCGGAACCCTGACTCTTGTGCACCGTCATTGCATACGCGGTCTGCACGCCGTCGAGTTGCGCGGGGTCGAACTGCTGCCGGCCCAACGCGGTGTCGAACACCGCGACCAGTCGCCCGTCGGACCGGACCACCACGCCGGTGTCGCCATTGGCCAGCCCGAGCCGCGGGTCGTTGCGGGTGGCCAGCAGCGGCCGCCCGGCGAACCACGACGTGCCCGCACCGTCGGCGCCGTACATCCACTGCTCGGCCAATTGGTTCCACGTCTCGACACCGAACGGGCCGCGACGGTGGGCACACAGCACGCGGATGGCCGCCGCGGCCTGCAGCGCAGCGGTGGCATCGCCCGCCTCCGCGGCCGCCCGCTGCTGCACCAGCACCGGGGCGACGACGGCCTGGACGGCCGCCACGACGGCAGGCGCCAACGGGTCGAGCGTCTCGTGGAAGTGGACGGTGGAGCCCTGCACCGCGACCCCGCCGCGCAGGTGACCGAGTGCGGCGTCACTGTCGCCACGGCGGATGGCGTCGGCCAGGAGGGCGATCGGGGTGTCGCCGCCGTAGCGATGGCCGCGGAGCAGCCGCACGGCGCGTTCGACCATCGGCCCGGACGGACCGAACGCGGCGTCGACCAGGTCGCCCAGCACCGCACCCAGCTCGACGCTCTCGAGCTGGTCGGGGTCGCCGATGAGCACGAGCCGGCCGTCGGGACGCAACCCTTCCAACAGCCGGGCCAGCAACGGCAACGACACCATCGACGTCTCGTCGACGAGCACGATGTCGTGCGGCAGTGGGTCGGTGTCGTCGTGACGGAACCGCTGGCGGCGATCGCCGAGCGGACCGAGCAGGCGATGCACGGTGGTGGGCACGATGGCCGCCAGCGCGGCGCGGGCCGGCTCGGCCACATGGGCGACGACGTCGGGCTGGACGAGCGCCGCGGCGATGGACTCCTGCAACCGGGCAGCCGCTTTGCCCGTGGGCGCGGCGAGGGCGACGCGCAGCGCCGGGTCCTGCTGCAGCAGCACCGCCAGCAGCCGGGCCACCGAGTACGTCTTGCCGGTGCCCGGCCCGCCCACGATCATCGCCACGCGGTTGGACAGCACGACGTCGGCCGCCTGGCGCTGCAGGTTGCGGTCGCCCTCGTCGAGCGCCGGCAGCAGCACCGCCAGCGCGTCGAGCGCGTCGGCGTGCAGCGCGACCGGGAGGTCGGCCGCGCGACGGCGCAGCGCGGCGGCGACGATGCACTCGTCGGTCCAGTAGCGCTGCAGGTACACGCGGTCGCCGTGCAGCACGAGCGGTCGCGAGTCGGCGACCGGCTCGCCGTCGGCACCGTCGACGACTCGCACCACCTGGTCGGCCGCCGCCAGCGCGGCGCGCCACGCCGCGGGTTCGGGCCACGGCAGGGCGATGGGCACGGTGTCGTCGTCGACCCGGGCGTGCTCGGCCGCGACCACCTGGGCCAGCTCGGACAGGTCGGCGCACGCGTGCCCGTGCTGCGCCGCCCACGCAGCCATCGCCACGGCCAGCACGACCATCGGGTCCTGCGCACCGGTGGCACGCACCACCCAGTCGGCGAGATGCGCTTCCGCCGCGCCGACCACGCCGACGTCGACGAAGGGCTCGAGCGACGAGACCGCGTCGGGCACGCGGATCTGGCGGGCGGTCACGGCCGCTCCCCCGTCGCGAGCAGGTGGTCGAGCGCCTCGACGGTGGCAGCGGGCGGACGCCACGAGAACACGCCGTACGGATGACCGTCGACCGAGGGGGTGGCGTCGCCCACCATGCCGCGCACGAACAGATAGGCGATGCCACCGAGGTGCGCCTCCGGGCGATAGCCGGGCAGCCGCCAGCGCAGGTAGCGGTGCACCGCGACGCTGTAGAGGATGGACTGCAGGGGGTAGTCGTGGTGCGCCATCTCGCCCGGCAACAGGCCGGGGTGGTACGCCGCGAGCGGGTCGGCCGCACCACGCTGGTGCAGCCGGTTGGTCTTGTAGTCGACCACGACGAAGCGGTGCCCGTGCTCGGCATCGGGGACGCGCAGCACGGCGTCGATGGAGCCCTGCAGGAACCCGGCGAGCTGCACCTCGAACCGGCCGTCGACCAGTTGCTGTGCATAGGCACGCTGGGGATCGTCGGCGGCGAGCGTGGACAGCAGCACCGCGCCGATGTCGGCCCCGGCGACCCGTGGCGCGCCGGACCACAGCGGCAGATCGAATTCGAGCTCGGCCAGCCGATCGGTGGCGGCGATGTCGACCAGCCGGCGGCCGTCGGCCAGCGGCCCGAGCGGCGTGCGCAACGCGGCGGCGAGCCCGTCGACCAGCACGTCGGGCTGCACGTCGAGCCGATCGCGCTGCAGCTGCAACTGCACCTCGGCGCGCAGGTGATCGACGATGTCGGGCGACGACGGGTCGACACGTTCCAGGACGGTGTGCACGAGCGTGCCGAACGACGCGCCCGCCAGCACGTCGGCGAGCGGCACCCCCACCGACGGCGCGGCGCCCACCGCGGGCTCGTCGTCGTCGACCGGTTCGTCGGTACCGCCGACGATGGACGGCACCTGCGTCCAGATCTGCTCGCGGGTACGGGTGATCGACGTGAACGACCAGCGTCGCCAATCGCGATCCTCCACCACCCGGCCGCGGGCGTCGGCCACCGCGAGCGCGACCGGCGTGTCGTCGGCGGCATCGGGGACCCAGCGTGCGCGCGGGACGTCGACCGGGCAATCGACGACGCCGATGAGCCCGCCGCTGCGATCGCCGAGCTGCGCCAGCCGCGGCCGGATGTCGGCGGCCGCAGGGTTGGGCACCGAGGCCAGCGAGCTGCGGAACCCTCCCTTGGGACCCACCGTCAGCGACGGCTGCGAGTTCAGCGGGTCGCCGTGCTCGTCGCGGTCGAACAGCACCACGTTCAACGGCGAACGCTCGGCCTCCTTCGCCGACGCCCACCACACGATGGTGCGATGCTCGGCACGGGTGAGACCGACGTAGAGCAGGCGCAGGCGATCGCCGCGCTCGCCGACATCGGCGTAGTGCTTGCGGCCCTTCTCGCTGGTGTGCACGTCGGGGCCGTCCCAGCCCTGACGTGGCGCGAGGTCGACCATGCGCTCGCCGGTGTGGTGGTCGTTGTACACCACGGACGTGCGCGAGTTGCCCGGCTGCCATGCGAACGGCAGCAGCACCACCGGGTACTCGAGCCCCTTGCTGCCGTGCAACGTGGTGATCTGCACCGCCTGCGCGTCGGAGTCGATGCGGCGCATCTGTGCGTCGGGTTCGAGGCCCTGCTCGACCTCGGCGCGCAACCGGTCGAGCGTGCGACGCACCGCAGCGGCCGTGTTGCCCAGACCGGTGAGCTCGGTGGCCAACAACTCGGCGATGTGGTCGACGTCGGTGAGCCGGCGTTCGCCGCCCGCCACCCCGAGCAGCGTGGCGACCAGGTCGCTGTCGTCGCGCACCCGGTCGTACCAGGCGAGCAGCGGGTGCGACGCGAGCAGCTCGCCCCACTTGGCGCACTGCCGCTGCAGCTCGGCGAGGCGCAGGTCGGAACCCGCGGCGAGCGGGTCGAGGTCGGCCGCCGCCCGGTGGAGGAACACGCTGAGCCCAGCGGCGCGCACGGTGGGGGCGTGCGACGGGCGCTCGAGCGCGGCCAACAGCAACGACCACTGATCGGCGGCACCGGTCTCGAGCACCGACCCGGTGCGCGTGCGCACCGACGGGATGTCGGCACGGTCGAGCGCGCGCACCACCTGCTCGGCGACCGAGTGCGACGGCACCAGTACGGCGATGTCGCCCGGGTGGACGCGCCGGTCGTCGATGCGGTGGGTGGTGAGCAGATCGACGATCTGGTGCACGACGTCGGTGACGATGGCGCGGCGGGCCAGCGGGACGGAGAGGTCGTCGTCGAGCACGCGGATCTGCATCGGCAACCCGGGTGACAGCGCACGCACCGGCGAGGTGGGCGCCGGCTCGACGGCACTGCCGACGATGCGCGCATCGCCCAGCTGCACGCCCCGCACCAGTTCGTTCGTGGCCCGCACCAGGTCGGCGTCGCTGCGGAAGTTGGTGCCCAGGTGCACGGTGGGCTCGCCCGCCGTGGCCTGCAGGTACGCCTGCACGTCGGCACCGCGGAAGCGGTAGATGGCCTGCTTGGGGTCGCCGACGGTGACGAGGTGTCCCGAGAAGGCGGTGGCGAAGATCTGCCACTGCACCGGGTCGGTGTCCTGGAACTCGTCGACCAGCACCAGCCGGTAGCGCTCGTTCAGCTCCTCGACCACCGACGGGCCGGTGACCGGATGGGTGACGGCGTCGCGCAGACCGGTGACGAGGTCGTCGTAGCCGAGCTCGTGGCGCGCCCGGCGGCGCACGCCGACCTCGTCGACCGCGAGGTGCACCAGCTCGACCCAGCGCGCCAGTCGTTCGGGCGTGTCGGTCTTGCCCGGCGTGGCGATGGCAGGGTCGGGCACTGCGGTGGCGCCGGGGTTGCCGAGCAGAGCGGTGACCGCGTCGCGCAAGGCCGTGAACACGCGTGCGGGGCTGCTGTCCTTCTTCGCCGTCCAGCTGAGCGCCGACGGCTGCACCGACAGCTCGGTGACGAGCAGGTCGCGGCACACCTCGTCGATGATCTGCAGGGTGCTGTCGCCCAGTTCGGCGTGCAACCCGGTACCCGCCCGCAGCCCCAGCTGGCGCAGCGCCTGCTGGCAGAAGCCGTGGATGGTGGTGATGGTGGCGTCGTCGAACGTGGCGACGGCGCGGTGCAGCCGCTCGCGGCGCAGGTCGCGCAACTCGGCGGGTTCGAGCAGCACGGACATCCACGGCTGGTCGGGCGGCACGACGCCGGCGTCGAGCGCGCCGAGCGCGGCGACGAGTGCCTTGCGCGTGCGGTCGCGCAGTTCGGCCGCCGCGGCCCGGGTGAACGTCACGACCAGCAGCGACGACGCCTCCATGCCGTCGGCGACGTGACGAACCACGAGCGCGCTGAGCGAGTACGTCTTGCCCGTGCCCGCGCTGGCCTCCACGACCAGGCGGCCGGAGGGCAGGGGGCCGGTGAGGTCGAGCAGCTCGGTCATCGGCCACCCTCCACGTGCTCGACGGTGGCCTCGAACGTGCTCCACACCCAGCGAGCCACGGCCTCGGCCCGCGACTCGCCCAAGCGCACGTCGAGGAGCGGGTCGGTGGCGACCACCGGGTCGGCCAGCAGCGCCTCGACCGAGACGTCGGCCCACAGCAGTGCCACGTGACGGTTGAGCAGATCGGACTCGAGGCTCTGGTACATCGCGCTGATGGACTGCGCGGCCAGATCGGCCGAGGTGCGGTCGAAGAACGGCACCGCGTCGCGCCGCGCCCACGCCAGCAACTGCAGCGCCAGGCCCACCAGGCGACGGGCGTGCTGCTGCCGAGTCGCACCCGTGCCACGCACGCGCAGGCACACCGGGGCCGGCTTGGCGGAGTCGGTCTTGCCGCGCGGAATGACCACGCCGGACCACGTCACCTTCGGTTCCTGCAACTGCAGCACCGCCACCTGCAGCGCCATCGCCAGTTCCAGCGACGGGCGCGGACGGGCGAAGCGCAGGTCCACCACCATCGGTCCGCCGGCGAGGTCGACCACCGAGCGGACCTTGCCGCGCACGGGCACGTCGCCCACCGGCGACTCGCACACGATGTCGACGAGCACCTCACGCCCGCCGACCAGGGGCACGCCCCACTCGGCGGCAGCGGCCTCGATGCCGTCGATCTCGTCGCGCACCCGCACCAGGGCCGTCGTGCTCAGCTCGCCGGGCGGCAGTGCGCCGTGCAACCGCGCCGCGCGCTGCCACTCGTCGGCATCGCCACCGCGGCGACGCACCGCGAGCAGCTCGCGGCCGAGGGTGCTGGCACCCAGCGGGTCGACGCTGATGGCCAACCCGTCGTCGGTGACCTCGGCCTCGTCGGGCACGCTGATGTCGAGCCGCCGCTGCAGGTAGGTGCGCGCCGGGTTGCCCAGCACCTCGACCAGGGCGTCGAGCTCGACGGTGCCCAACGGTTGTTCGGCGAGCACCCACGGCGATTCGGCGGCCTGCGCCGACCGGCTCTGAGCGCTGCGCCGGGCCTGGGCCGCGGCGAGCATGGAGTGGTCGAACGTGAACGACAACGCCCGCTCGTTGAACCCGTGACGGGGATGGCGCACGACGGGCACCACCACGGCGTCGGTGAGCTCGACCAGCGGGACGATGAGCGGCACTTCCTTGTTGGTGGTGAGGTCGGCCCCGTTGCAGGTGATGATGAGGTGTTCGCCCGCCGACTGCACCGCGTCGAGCAACAGCTGGCGGCTCTCGTGCCGAGGGTGTCGCTCGCCCACGCACGGGCGCAGGCCGAGCACGTCGTCGCCGTCGAACGTGCCGTTGCGCATGGCGCCGTCGTCGAGCCCCAGCAGGCACACGACCCGGGCCGGCACGCCGTGCTGGGGCACCATCGAGCTGACGGTGACCGCGCCGCTGCGCAAGGGCAACCGGCCCGGCCGTTCGGACAGCGCGTCGTCGAGCAGCGCCCGCACGGAGACCAGCGACAGCGGCACGGTGCAGGTGGCCTCGATGTCCGCGAGCTCGCGGTGCACGTGCTGGCGGTGCCACGGTTCGAGCGGGTCGGCGGCGCAGAACTCGTCGACGGCGGCGTGGAGCAACGCCACCCAGTCGGCCACGGGACGATCGTCGCGGACGGCCTCGTGCAGATCGACGAGCCGGGCGAGCAGGTCGGCCAACGAACCGACGAGTGGGAACTCGTTGGTGGACAGGTCGTCGAACGGGGCCACGTCGCCGATGACCAGACGCGGTGTGGGGGCGGCGATGGCGACCCCCGCCAGCAACTGGTCGATCGTGTGCCGCCACGTGCCGGTGGACAGGTCGCCGGGCAGGCCCCAGGCGAGGCGGTGGTCGGCGGAGAACCCCCACTTGGCGCCGAGCCGGTCGCACCACTCGGCGAGCTGCTCGACCGCTTCGACCGTCCAGCCGAAGCGGCGACGAACGGGTTCGAACTGCACCAGCGCCAGCACCTGCGACAGGGTGGCCCGGCCGGACACCAACCCGAGCACGGACTGCAGTGCCTCGATGATCGGCTCGTCGGTGGTGAGCGAACGGTCGCCGACCCGCACGGGTACCGGCAACGAGCCGCGGGCGAACACGGCCTGCACGAGGGGTGCGAACCGTTCCAGGTCGGGGCACAGCACGAGCACGTCGTGCGGCTGCAGCGTGGGGTCGTCGGCGAAGAGGTGGCCGAGCGCGTCGCGCAGCACTTCGAGCTGCCGCACCTCGCCATGGCAGGCGTGGATCTGCAGCGAGTCGTCGGCGGCACCGACCTGCACGGCCGGGCGCGGTGAGTCGGTGCGGATGGCGTGTTGCAGTGCGTGCAGCACGGTGGTCGGCTGCGGTGTCACGCCGTGGTGGGCGATGTCGTCGATCTGCGGATGGCCGTTCAACAGCGCGCGAGCCTCGAGCGACGGTCGACCCCACGACGCGAGCAGCGGGTGCGCGGCGGCGATGGTGACGTCGACGTTGGTGCGCGGGTTCAGCCCGCCGAGGCGGTGCGGCGAGGCCTGCCAGGCCGCCATCGAGGGGTGACGCAGGAAGACGTGGACGTCGCGTGTGCCCGACAGGGCGACGAGCAGTTGCAACATGGTGGGTGCCAGCGACCCGATGCCGAACACGGCGAGCCGCTGCGGCAGGTTCGGCGTGACGACGCCGTCGGCGATCGCGCGCAACAGGTCGGGCAACCGTTCGGCCGGGCTGGGCGTGCCGATGCGGGTGCGCACCGCCCGCCACAGCTGGGCCTGCCACCGGTGCGCCGGGCCGAGCAGCATGTCGGCGCCGTCCTCGCGGAACGTGCCGTCGCTGTCGATGCCCCGCGCCCAGCACTCGACGAGCCGCGGACGCTGCGTGGCGTAGCGGTCGAACAGGTCGGCGATGCGCCGGGCCAGCGACCACGGGTCGTCGACGTCGCGGCCCGGCACGTCGACCGCACCGGTGACCAGTTCCTCGAGCACCGACCAGGTGAGGCGCGGCAACCGCCACGGGTCGCCTTCGGGGTCGTCGTCGCGAGTGGTGTCGCCCAGCGCGCGCGCCATGAAGCGGCCGGGGAACACGAGCTCGACGTTGGCGGCGATGCCGAGGCGATGCCCCAGCCCGACCATCGCGGCATCGCGCAGACCGGCGGCGGGCACCACCACCAGGTCGGGGGTGAACGGGTCGGCCGGCGGCGGCGCGAGGAACTCGGCCAGGGCGTCGAGCAGCGGCGCGAGCTCGTCGGCGTGATGCAGGTGCAGCATGGTCAGGGGTGCACCGTCAGGGTGGAGCCGCGGCCGTCGGGCAGTGCCGCGACCTCGATACCGACGTGCAGATGCTGCTGCATGGCCTCGACGTGGGTGATGGCCCCGACCATCCGCCCGGCCGCCTGCAGCTGTTGCAGGGCGACGATGGCGTCGTCGAGCGAGTCGGGATCGAGCGAACCGAAGCCCTCGTCGACGAACAACGCCTCGAACTGCTTGCCGCTGCCGCTGCCACCGCGGCTGACGACGTCGGCCAGGCCCAGCGCCAGCGCCAGCGACGCCTGGAACTGCTCGCCACCCGACAGCGACGCCGTCGCCCGCGAGCGGCCGGTGTGGGCGTCGAACACCTCCAGGCCGAGGCCGCCCTTGATGCCCGTCATGCGGGCCAACCGGTAGCGGTGGTCGGTGAGCCGGGCCAGGTGCTGGTTGGCGGACTCGGTGACCCGATCGAGTTCGGCGGCGAGCACCCACCGTTCGAGCTTGACGCGCATGCCGGCTTCACCGTTGCACGTGCGGAACACGATGCGCGCCGTGTCGCGCTGCCGACGCAGATCGGCCGAACCGTCGGCGACCTCGAGCGCCGCGGTGATGTCGGCGCGGGCACGGTGCAACGCGTCGGCGGCGGTGGTGAACCGCTGCGCGGCGAGCTTGGCCTCGGCGTCGAGGCGAGTGGCGACGTCGCGGACGCTGTGGAGGTCGGGCGGCGCGTCGGGAACCCCCTGCGCCTCGAGCTGGGCCAGGACCGCCGTCGACTCGGCCTGGCGGCGATGCCACTCGGCGGCGGCTCGCTCGCGCGCCGACTCGGTGGCCGGTTCGAGCAGGGCGTCGGTCGCATCGTCGACCGAGTGCACGCCGCTGTCGGCCAGCGCCTCGCGCAACGCCACCTCGGCGCTGCGCAGTGCGGTGGCCCGGATGGTGGCGGCTTCGAACGTGGCGCCCGCGTCGCGGGTGGCCGCCTGCAACGTGGCGAGCGTCGCCGACTGCGCCTGCAGCACGTCGGCATCGATGTCGACGACGAGGTCGGCGAGGCGCTGCGCCTCCACCTCGGTGACGTCGACCTGGGCCGACAGCGCGGCGAGCACCTTGCCCGCCTCGACCTCGGATGCGACGGCGTCGGCCAGTTGCGCCTGCGCGGCGAGTTCGGCGGCCTGCGCCTGGCGCAGCTCGGCGTCGGCACGCTGGGCGTCCTTCAACGCCTCGGCGGCGACCACCTCGGCGGCGAGCAACTCGTCGAGCGTCCGCTCGGCGGCCGGGCCCAGCGACTCGCGCAGTGCGGCGGCCACGGAGCGGTGCGACGCCGCGGTGGCGACGGCGGCGGACTCGTCGCCCCGCGCCCGATCGACGTCGTCGACGTGCACGGCGGCGGTGCCGTCGGCCGAGGCGAGGTGCGGGTGCTCGGCCGAACCGCACACCGGGCATGCGTCGCCGTCGGCGAGGGTGGCCGCGAGCCGTGGTGCAGTGGCGGCGATGAACTGCTCCATCACGCGGTGGTACACGTCGTGCAGGTGCCGAGCCGACGCCTCGGCCTCCTCGGCCCGCCGCTCGGCCTGGTCGAGCTGGCGGCGCGTGGCGACGCACTTCGAGGCCTCGGTGAGCTGCATCTGTCGCGGCAACGCCATGCCGGCGCCGGGCGCGACCTGTGCCACGGCCTCGGCCGCGGCCTGGGCCTGCAGATGCAACTGCTCGACCCGCTGCACGAGCGCGGCGTGGGTGGCAGCCGATCGGTCGGCACGGACACGCGCGTCGTCTGCCGCACGGCGTGCCGTGCGGTGGGCGGTGAGCAGCGCCGATCGCTCGCCCAGCTCGTGGGCGACCTGTTGCACCGCACCGACGACCGACGCGGCGTCGAACGCGGGTGACGGGCGTCCCAGGTCGGCGAAGCCGTCGGCGACCATGGTGCGCAACCGTTCGAGCGCCTCTCCGGCAAGACCGGCAGCGGTGGCGGCCGTCGCCACCTTCGCGGCCGCGGCCACCACCGGGCGGGCACGGCGCGACGCCACGACGGCGGCTTCGTCGGCGACCACCTGCTCGGCAGTGGTGGCCAGCTGGGCGAGCACACGGCGGTGGGTCTGGGCGTCGGCGAACCGCCGCGCCTCGGCCTCGGCCCGGGTGCGTGTCTCGGTGGCGGCCAGGGCCTGCTGCTCGATCGCCGCCAGGGCCTCGCGGCGAGCCACGGCGACGGGCTCGAGCTGGAGGATGTCGGCCAGCAGTTGCTCGTCGGTCCGCTCGTCGTCGGGCCCCGGCTCGTCGACCCACGCCGCACGAACCTGCTGCCAGGCGGCGAGCGCGTTGGTGCGATGGTGCCGCACCTCTTCGTCGACCTGGGCGACCTTCTCGTCGAGGTCGTCGGCGCGCTGCTTGAGCAGCTTCGTGGCTCGCTCGTACAGCTCGCCACCGAACAGCTGACGCAGCAACTGCTCGCGGCTCTCGTCGCCGGCGATGAGGAACTCGGTGAACTTGCCCTGGGGCAGCAGGACGACGCGCTGGAAGTGGCGTGCCTCGAGCCCGACCAACGCCACGCATTCCTCGGTGACCCGGGTGACCTGGGTGGCGATGGCGGTGGACGTGCCCTCGCCCAGCGCCGACAGGATGCCCGTGGGCGGCTGCTCGGTGGTGCCGTCGCCGCGGTGCTTGGGGCGTTCCCACTTCGGGGTGCGGCGCACGCGATAGCGCACTCCCTCGACCTCGAAGTCGAGTTGGGCGAAGGTCTCGACCATCGGCTCGGCGTGGTGCGATCGCGCCTCGCCATCGGCCGCGCGCCCGCCCGGCAGCACGCCGTAGAGCGCGTAGACCATCGCGTCGAACACGGTGGTCTTGCCGGTGCCGGTGGGACCGGCGACGACGAACAACCCGCGCTTTCCGAGGGCCTCGAAGTCGATGACGTGCCGACCGGGGTACGACCCGAAGGCCTGGAACTCGAGCCGCAGCGGACGCATCAGGCGATCCTGGCTTCGGCGTCGTCGATGGCCGCGTGAAGGACGCGACGCTCGTCGTCGGTGGGCTCGACGCCGATGGACTGCGTCCAGAACAGGTCGGCGATCTGCGTGGGGGTGAGCGCGTCGGCGCCGCCCGTGACGAGCCGCTCGGTGCCGTCGGGTGCGGGTGGGGTGAGCAGGATCTCGACGACATAGGGGTAGACGGCCGTGAGGCGTTGCTTGGCGTCGAGCACCACACCGGGATCGGTGACGACGGCGCGCACGAACGACTCGCGCTGACGGGCGGTGGGCTCGCGCTGCAGCAGCTGATCGATGGTGCCGGTGACGGTGAGGACCGGGCGACCGACCGGCACGTCGACCACGGTGAGCGTGCTCGTTCCGTCGGCCGCCATGTCGACGATGGTGACGCTCTTGGTGTGCGTCTCGCTGAACGAGTACGGCAACGGTGTGCCCGAGTAGCGCAGGTTCGTTCGTCCGGCGACGAACTGCGGCAGGTGCAGGTGGCCCAGCGCCGTGTACGAGAACGCGTCGAACAGCGACGCGTCGACCCGACCGGCCGTGCCGACGGTGAGCGGGCGTTCGCTGTCGCTGGGTTCGCCGCCCGTGACGAAGGCGTGGGCCACGGCCAGCGACCGTGGCGACACCAGCGTCGGCGTCGCCGTGTCCACCGCGGCGCGCAGCACCGACTGGTGGGTGCGGCGCATGCGGCGCTCGAACGGGTCGGCCTCGGCGGCATGGGTGAAGAGGTCGGCCGCCGGCTCGGCGACGCGGTGGGGCAGCTGATCGGGGGCCGCCTGCGGGTCGAGGAACGGCAGCAGCACGAGGTCGAGCGGCCCGTCGGCGAACGACACGGTGATGACCTCGCCGAGCCGCGAGTAGCCGCCACGGACGAACACCCGGCTGGCGTCGAGCAGCTCGTCGTAGGCGGCGACGCGATCGGCACCGTCGTGGTTGCCGGTGATGACGGCGACGGCGTGCCCACCGGCCTGCAGGCGGACCAACGCCTCGCGGAACATGACGACGGCCTCGGTGGTGGCGATGGCCCGGTCGTACACGTCGCCGGCGACCACCACCAGGTCGATGCGCTCGGCGGCACACAGCTCGACCAGCCAGTCGACGAACGCCGCCTGGTCCGCGGCGAGCGACACGGGGCCGAACGTGCGGCCGAGGTGCCAGTCGCTGGTGTGGAGGATCCGCATGCACGGCAATCACACCACATGGGTGTGACGCGGTGGCAGATCCCCGACCGGATCAGGCCGTGCGACGCTCCTCCGGCGGCTGGAAGGCCTGGAACACCCGCTCCTGCCACAACGCCATCACCACCGGGGCGGCGAACACGGCCGGCTTCGGACGTCGTCGCAGATACGTCACTCCGTCGTGCAGGTCCCGCTCGTCCGTGTCCGTGTCGCTGTGCATCGGCTCAGTTTCCACGTGTTCCACGAAGGTGTCTGTCGGCGCGCCGACCCCCACGGAAGAATTCTGTTCAGAATCCTCAGGTTTGCCTCGAACCGTCACTTCGGTTCGATGTTTACCCGGCGACGGAACGGGGCAAGGACGCGAGACTGCGTGCACACGCAGGGGCGACAGGAAGGACCCGGGATGAGCGAGTTCGCGAGCACCGACGCATTGAGCGTCCGAGTCGCCGACGACGGCAGTATCGCCGTCGCCGGCGAGATCGACATGGCAGGTGGACCGGTGCTGGAGGCCGCGCTCCTCCAGTGCGAGGGCGACGGCCCACTGGTCATCGACCTCGGTCAGGTGTCGTTCATCGACTCGTCCGGGCTGCGCAGCCTGCTCGAAGCGGGTCGCCGGGCGCGTGGCCGTGGCACCACGGTGCACCTGCGCGACATCGGCCCCGAGGTCGCCCGGTTGCTCGAGATCACCGGCACCACCGACCAGTTCGAAGTGACCCACCGATGAAGCCCACCGCCGTCACCCACGGCCCGGTGCAGCTGCGGCTGCCGGCCGATCCGGCGATGTCACGCGTCCTGCGCCTGGCCGCCAGCGGCCTCGCATCGCTGGCCGGGTTGTCGATCGACGAGATCGAGGACATGAAGATCGCGGTCAGCGAGGTGCTCGTGGTCCTCATCGAGCACGGCGGTGGCCAGCCGGTCGACGTGAGCATCGAAGCCGTGGCCGACGGGTTCCGCATCGACGCGTCCACCGAGGTCGCCCAGTTCGACCCCGACGACCCCGACCTGCGCCTGTGCCGAGCGGTGCTCGGTGGGGTCTGCGCGTCGCACGAGATCCGCGTCGACGACGGCACGGCCCACATCCATGCGGTGTTGGTCCGGAGCGACTGAGCATGGATGAACGGCGCGGCGCCCACCGCGACGACGAGCAGCGCGAGGCCGACGAATGGCTCGACGCCGCACTCGGCGAGTTCGCGCGCACGCGCGACGAACGACTGCGCGAGGAGATCGTCCACCGCACCCTGTGGCTCGCCACCCGCGGCGCTCGGCGGTTCGCGACGCGCGGTGAGCCGTTCGACGACCTGGTCCAGGTGGCCCGGCTCGGCCTGCTGAAGGCGATCGATCGATTCGACCCGTCGCAGGGCGTGCAGTTCGGCGCCTACGCCACCCCCACGATCATGGGCGAGCTGCGCCGGCACTTCCGCGACTACACGTGGAGCGTGCACGTCCCCCGCCGGGCGAAGGACATCCGCGCCTCGGTGAACGACAAGGTGGACCAGCTGATGAAGGAGCTCGGTCGCTCACCGACGGTCGAGGAGATCGCCGAGGCACTGCAGATCACACCCGACCTCGTCATCGAGTCGCTCGAGGCCAACAACGCCTACCGCTCGGCGTCGCTCGACGTGGCCGGGCCGGCCCAGGCGGCGATGGCCGACCGTGACGTCGGCATGGACACCGTGGTCGACGTCGACCAGGTCGGACAGCTGCTGCAACGGCTCAAGCCCCGCGAGCAGATGATCATGTACCTGCGGTTCTACGAGGAGATGAGCCAGGCGCAGATCGCCGAACGCATCGGCACCAGCCAGGTGCACGTCGGACGGTTGCTCGCCGCCGCGCTCGAGCACCTGCGTGGCGTCGCCGAATCCGACGACGCGCCGCGTTTGTCCGAGTCCATCGACGGGTAGGGACCGAGCATGCTCCCCAAGTTCCTGTCCCGCCGACTCCGATGGGGCGCGACCGTCGCCCTCGCGAGTGCCCTCATCACCAACCGCCACGACTCGTCACGGTGGTGGCAGTTCGTCCGCCGCACGGCCCGCGGCGACGCCGACCTCGGCACCCAGAACTGGTGGACCGAGGTCCGCGTCCGCGCCGCCATCACGTTCGATCGCACGCTGCGCCGCAGCCCCGCCATCAAGGACGTCGTCATCGACGGCGACGAGGTGTTGCTGTTCGTCGAGGGTGGGGTGTGGCCCGACGTGGTCCGTCACATGAGCTCGGTGCAGCGGGTCAAGGGCGTCCGCGAGGTGCGCTGCGTGGAACTGGCCGACGCCCCGGTCGAGGTCGCGGAAGGGGTCTCGGTCGCCGACTGACCGAGACCCCTCACCGTCTCCCCATGGACCTGGCCTCACTCGTCGGGCACCTCGTCAGGGGCCGAGCTCGCCGGCAGGATGTCGCTGTCGCGCCGATCGCTCATCGCCGCGAGCACGTCGGCATCGACGTCGCTCGCGGCGCTGCCGAAGCCGACCACCATGGTCCCGTCGGCGCCGCACACCGGGCACGACGTGGCGACGACCGCCACCATGTCCGCCGGATCGGATGCACCCTCCAGGCGGCGCAGGCTGTGCATCGTCATTCGTCGGGGATCGAGCACCGACTGGCACGAGGCGCAGCGAACGCCGGTCTCCTCGGCCCAGAAGTCGACGACGAAGCCGGCGGAGCGGTAGCCCTGCACCACTTCGGTGAGGGTCGTGTTGTCGGATGGAGTTGTCATGGGCGATGAGTACCCCGCCGACGCGGGCGGCGAGACCTGGAACGCCGCATCGTGGACAGCGGGCGGCGGGCATGGCATCGTCGGAGGCATGAGTCCGGACTGGCACCAGGTCACCGCTGGTGGCACAGCGTCCGGCGCGGCTCGACGACACGTCGCCGAGTGGCTGAGGGTGCGCGGTGCGGCGACCGCGGAGATCGACGACCTGTCGTTGGCGGCCAGCGAACTCGCCGCCAACGTGGTGCAGCACGGCGACGCCGACGAGCTCTTCGTGCGGCTCGACGACCACGACCCGACGCGGTGGACGCTCGAGGTCCGCGGCGGTCACCGCCCACTGCCCGACCATCTCGCCGATCCGTCGTCGTGGTCGGTGGCGGGGCCCGACAGTCCGCACGGACGAGGACTCGGCATCGTTCGCACCGTCGTCGACGACGTCGAGGTGTCGACCGACGGCGACGTGCTCGCCATCCGCTGCCATCGCCTGCGCACGCATCGCGACTGAGCGTTTCACCGGCACCCCACTGGGGTATCAGCGAGTCACCTGTGAAGGAGGTGATGAGCGATGGCATTGCTCTTGTGGATTCTCGCTGTAGTCCTGGTCGTGAGTGGCATCGTCGCATTCGTGCGCGGCGAGGCCCTCTGGGGAATCGTGCTGGTGATCGTGGGGCTGCTGGTCGGCCCTGGGGGCGTCAGCGTCTTCACCTAGGCGATCGGTCTCACCGACTGCGAACGCGAGAAGGGCCCCCCGCCGAGGCGGGGGGCCCTTCTCGTCTCATCCACCAGTCGTCGAGGGGACCGACGAGTCGGTGGTGAGCGAGGTGACGGTGGTGGTGTCCGTCACGTTGGTGTCCACACCGGTACCGGGTGTGACGTCGTCGTCGCTGCCGCACGCGCTGAGCGACGCGACTGCCAACAGGCCGGCCGCGGCCAGCGTGGTGAGATGCCTGGTGTTCACGAGTTGTCCTCCAACTGGGTGAGCCGCCCGCCAGGGAGTACCCGCGGGTCCCGCGTGGCAAACCGGCGGTCTGACGGCGTGGCCGGTGGGGTATCGACCGTGCAGTCCCATATCGAACGGAGAACACCATGTTCCGGACCCACACCGTCGACCAGGTCGCCGAGGTCGGCGACGTCCAGACCGTCAGCCGACGCTTCCCCGCGAGCTCGCTCGTCGGTGCGCTCGTCGGCGCGGCCCTGCTCATCGTCGGCATCGTCGTGTTGTTGCGCGGCGACCTCACCGGCTCGATGCGCGAACCGGTCGTCAGCGTGCTCGGCCTCGACCACACACCGCTGCTCGGCCTCGGCGAGATCGCCATCGGCGCACTGCTGTTGATCGCCGCGTTCGCCGGTTCGCGACCGGTGACGATGTTCTTCGCCGCGGTGCTGATGATCTTCGGCGTCGTCGTGCTCGTGCAGCACGCCTCGCTCCAGGACGACCTCGGTGTCGAGTCGGCCCACGGGTGGTGGGCGCTCGCGCTCGGCGGCCTGGTGCTGCTCGCCGCACTCCTGTCCAACGACGACATCGTGCAGCGCCGTCGCGTGACCACGGTCGATCAGGCCGTTCCGGTCGATCAGGTACCGGTCCAGCAGGTCCAGCCGGTCCAGCCCGTCCAGCCCGTCCAACCGGTCCAGCAGGCCACCACGGCGGACCCGCTCGCGGATCGTCGGCTGTGACGGTCACCTTGGGCGAGTACGCCCGTCAGCAGTATCCGGGCCACTCGACCGATCTCTGGCGCGGCTGGAACCCGCCGCTGCAGGGTCATACCGTGGTCGTCCACGTGGTCGGCCGGGACTCCGCCGAGCAGGCGATCGAGCTGCTGGAGCGCTCCACCTCGACCGAGGACGTCGCTGCCGTCCTGGTGCTGGGCTCGGAGGCGACCGTGCTCCCGAGCGCGGGCGAGGACGTCGACGGGGTGATGGACCTGCCCGACGAGCGAATCGTCGCTGCCGCGGGCGCTGGCGCCGTGCTCGGCCTGATGGTCGCCATCGTCGTCGGGATGGTCGGCGGCTTGCCGGGCGGCGCCGTGGTCGCGATCTGCCTGTTCCTCGCCGCTGCCGGCGGCGCCGTTGGCGCCATCGTGGGCGGCGGTCGTCACGCCTCGGAGCGATCCTCCACCCAGGTTCGGTCGCCCGGCGACGACATCGGTGTCGTCGCGGCACTCATCGACGACGAGGCGACGGCCACCGCCGTCGCCGACGAGCTGAGCGAGGCCGGCCTGTTCGACGTCCGCATCGTGTCGAGCGACGGAGCGTGGCACTCGCCGTCGTGACGGGTTTCCCGTCGGGCCGGAACGGGTAGTTGCAGGGCATGCAACCGCGACTGTTTCGGATCCTGCCGTGACACGTCCGGGCCTGCGACTCCGCTGTGGGCGAACGGTCGAGGACTCAGCGAGCGCGCGTCGATTCGTACGCGACCTGCTCCCCCAGTACGGCGCACCGGAGGAAGTGGTGTCGACGCTGTGCCTGGCGGCGAGCGAGCTGGTCAGCAACGCCATCGTCGCTCGCCACTCGGGCGCCGAGATCACGGTCGAGTCCGGTGACGACGGCTGGGGGCTCGAGGTGCTGGGCGGATGGCAGCCTGCGGGCCACCAGCTGTGGGACACCACCCGCTGGCGGGTGCACTCCGACGATCGCAGCTCAGGACGAGGGCTCGGGTTGGTCCGAGCCCTCGTCGACGAGGTCGAGGTGCACCAGTTCGACGGCCAGGCACTCGTGGGTTGTTGGATCCGTGGACGGCGCTGGGCCTGATCACGGCACGACGAGCACTGGGCAGTTCGCGTTGCGCAGGACGTCGTTGGTCACCGAGCGCGTGAACAGCCGGTCCAGCCAGCCACGGTGACGCTGGCCGATGACGATCAGGTCGGCGCCCTCCTCGTGGGCCACCGAACAGATCGCGTCGCCCTTGTCGTGCCCGGCCATTCCCACGGTCCGGGCGCCGCCGAGACCTGCGGAGGCGGCCACGGCCTCGGCCGTCGCCTCGGCCCGATCGACGGGGTTCGGCAACTGCTCGCCGGCCTGGCGGACGGACTCACCGGCTTCCGGTGAGAGCAGCACCATCGCCGGCGGCACCATGCCCCACATCGTGGGATCGGTCGCCCAGGACAGGCTGTCGTCGCCGACGTTGAGGAGCACGTAGCGGGCCTCGGGGCCCATCAGTCGCAGCGCCGCTCGGGCGGTGTCGACGGACTCGTCGCTGTCGTCGACGGCGATCAGGACGCACCGTGTCGTTTCGGTCGTGGTCATCATGGACGTACCTCCTGACGACCGATTACCCCTCTCTCCCCGGTCGCCGAGGAAACGCAGCAGCAGGAGTGCGATGTCGTCGTCGGTGCGACCGTCGCCGCCGAGGCGATCGATGAGCTGCTCGCAGACCTCCTGCGGGGGTCGGTGCTGCAGGTCCACCAGGTGGCCGCGCAGCCGGTCGATGCCGACGTCGAGCACCTCGTGGCGCCGCTCGACCAGACCGTCCGAGTAGAGCACCATCATGTCGCCGACGATCAACCGGCGCTGCTCGGCGACGCTCGAGCGCCCACCGCCGTAGCCGAGCAACGGTCGCCGGCCACCCTCGAGCACCTCGTTGGCCCCGCCCGGATGGAGCAGCACAGGCGGCAGGTGTCCGGCCGATGCCAGGCGATACGTGCCGCACCGGTCGAGCATCGTGGCCACCGCCGTCGCCGCCAGCGTCTCGATGCCGGCGTCGGCGAAGCGATCGACGGCGCGCAGCACCTCGGCCGGATCGGGATCCATCGACACCGCCGTCGCGATCGACGACTTCAGCTGGCCCATTGCGGCTGCGGCCTCCATGCCGTGACCCACCGCGTCGCCGACGACGGCGACCACGCGCTCGTCGTCGAGGTTGATCAACTGGAACCAGTCGCCACCGACCTGACCGCCCGCTGCGGGCTCGTAGCAGTAGCCGACCTCCAACCAGTCGGGAATGTGCGGCACCTGCGGCAGCAGCCGGCGCTGCAGCAGGAGCACGCTGGTCCGTTCGCGTTCGTAGAACGAGGCCCGCTCCAACGCGCCCGCGCAGCGCGACGCCAGGGTGAGCGCCATCGCGAGCTCCTCCTGAGCGAACTCGCGTCGCGAGTCGAACACGAACAGCACTGCGCCGGGCACCTGATCGAGAATCCGCAACGGTGTCGCGAGCACGGTGCGGATCGGCCCGGAGGTGCTGGTCTCGACGATCAGCCGTTCATCGGCGACCGCCAGCTCGGCCAGCGATTGCATCCACCCGTCGCGGTCGGCGGGGCCGAGCCACACGGACGGCATCGGTGCCAGCACCCCGTCGTCGCCGAAGAGGTACACGCATCCGCCGTCGGCTCGAAGACCGCCGGCCCCGTGGGTGACGGTGGCCGACGCGACATCGTGTCGGGTGACGGCGCGAGCGAGCCAACCGCTGACCCGTTGCAGGGTCTCGAGCGCCTCGCTGGACGTGCGCTGCCGGGCGAGCAGCACCGCCGAGTTCAGTGCCGCACCGCACCGCGAGGCGAGCTCCTCGGCCAGCTCGATGTCGGCCGCGGTGAACGCCGTCCGCTGCCGTCCGCGGATGAGCTGCAGCGAGCCGATGAGACCGAGCTGGGCGCGGATCGGGACCGTGAGCACCGAGTCCACCGCAGCGTGCAGGAGGATGTCGCGCTGCTCGTCGTTGGCAGGCGGCACCGTGGTCGAGGCGTGTTCGATCAGCTCGCGCCGACCCTCGCGAATGACTCGGGCGGCCCCGAACCGACCGTCCGGGTCGTACGGGAACCGCGTCAACACCTCCTTCGCCCACGACTGCATCGAGGGGTCGCGGTGGGCGGAGACGATGAGGGGCGAGTCGCGGGGACGGTCGGTCACGAACACGGCGTTGCACCAGTCGGCCAGATCGGGCACTGCGGCGCGGGTGACATGCTGCAGGATCTCGTCGACGTCGACCGAGCGGGCCAGGACGTCGTGCACGCGGGCGATGTACTCGGCGCGCATGCGCGCATAGTGCTCGAGGTCCAGCAGCCGGGCTCGTTCGTCGAGCTTGCGATAGCGCTCGTCGACGTTCCAGACCAGCCCCTGCGCGCCGGTCAACGTGCCGTCGGCGTCGTGGGTCGGCTCGCCGACGACCTCCAACCAGTGCAAGGAACCGTCGGGCCACTTGCAGCGATGGTCGAAGCGGAACGACTCGCCGCGCTCGAACCCCGAACGGATCTCGCGCAGGTGCCGCGTCGCGGTCGCGTTCGTCGATCAGCTCCATCCAACGCGAGGGTGCGAAACCCGTCGGGTTCGCTTCCGAACCACCGAATGCTCGGGCCACCTCCTCGTCGTAGTGCACCATTCCGTCGGCGAGCACGAAGCGCCACTCACCCATCCGGCCGCTGTGCATGGCTCGCACCAGCCGCGTGGCCTGGTCGACCTTCGGCTGCACGCTCGACAGGTGTCGCTCGCGACGTCGGCGACGCCGCGCCAACTCGTATCCCAGCAGCGTGCCGACGAGCACGGTCACGACGCTGACCCAGTGACGACGGGTGAACTCGACGTCGTTGGCGAAGCCCAGCGCGAACGCACCGAGCACGCTGAGCACGCCGACGTAGACGGTGTGGCGAGCCGGGCCGGCGGACGCTGCGATCAACGGACCGGCGACGAGCACCGGTGAGAACACCCACTCGGCGCCGAGCGCGAGGTCGAGCGCCACGGTCAGGACCACCACCAGCAATGCCCCTACCAGTGTCGGCGGTGTTCCTCGTCGCATGCGGGACGAGATCACGTCTGAGTTTCCCTTCTGCACTGGACCTCGTCAAGCGACCGGTCGGAAGGGCTGCAACGGCGTCGTCGCCGGGCCGTCGACGACTGCGCCGGAGAGGTCGAACCGGGAACCGTGACAGGGACACTCCCACTGCTGCTCGGCATCGTCGAAGCGGACCACACAGCCGCGATGCGAGCATCGCGCCTGCAGCATGACGGTGTTGCCCTCGCCGTCGCAGGACACCGCCACCGACGCGCGCCCGCTGCGGGCGACCAGACCCGACCCGGGTGCGAGCGGCAGCGTGGGAAGGGCCGGCAACGACACCCCCGTGGCCGGATGGCGTGCCTGCAGCCACGCGCCACGCACGACGTCGATCGGCGTACGCGGGCGGCGCCGAGTGGGGTCGAACAACTCCGCCGAGGCCACGTCGCCGCCGCTCACCAGGGCCGCAGCCATCTGAGCGGCGGCCGCGGCGCCTGCGGGCCCCCAGGCGCTCAGGCCGGTCACGGTCGTGCATCGACTGCGTCGGCTGGTCGGACCGATCAGCGGCACCCCGGTGTCGGTCGCGACGCCCGGCAACGACCACGCCCGCGACACCTGCATGGCCAGCCGCCGCTCGGCCTGCTCGGCGACGTGTTGACGCTGAGTCAGCGAGTCGCTCGCGACGCGCAGTTGCTGCGCACCCCCGCTCATCAACGTCCATCCGTCGCCTGCACCCGTGTGCGGCCGACACGACCATCCGGCGTCGTCCACCGAGGTGTACATGCCGCGCAGCCGACCCGCCAACGGTTCGGAGACACCGGCGACGACGCGCTCGCGGGTCGCCCACAGGCGACCGATCAGCCGATTCGGGCCGACGATCGGGAACTGCGTGGCCACGACCACACGGTCGGCGGCCACCGACCCCGCAGGCACCGCCAGGCGGACCCCACTGCGGTCCTCCTCGATCGCGAGGACCCGGGTGTCCTCCACCACGGGCACGCCACGCGCGGCGAGCGCCCCGGCCAGCCCGAGGCACAGCGCATACGGGTCGAGATGTGCACCGCCGTCCACGGCCAGTGCCGCCGACGTCCGGAACGGGAGCTCTTCCGCCGCCGATGCGTACGAGGCGTAGCCGCAGGCGGTCAGCGCCGCGGCCTCGTCGTCGACGAGCGCCGCACCTTCCTCCGTCGTCGCACACAGGTAGGTGGTGGCGGGCGTCCACCCGCAGGCCAGGTGCAACTGGTCGACGATCGCGCCGAGTCGGTCGAGCCCGGCCGCGCTCCAGCGCACGCACTCCGCGGCCGTCTCGAGGCCGCTCGAGCGGCGGATCGCCGCATAGCGGTCGCCACGAAGGACGGTCGCCATCCCCAACCCGTGGCCAGATGCACGTCCGCCCACCCGACGCGCCTCCACCACGGCGACCTTCATCCCGAGGCGGGACGCCTCGTGGGCCACGAGCAGGCCGACCAGGCCCGCGCCGACGACGACGAGGTCCCACTGCGCACTCAGCGGCAGCCGTGCCGACAGGTCGTCCGTGAACGGGGCGCGGACAGGCCGCACCATCCAGATGGGGGTGTTCGAGAGCGGCACGGTCGGCGTTACCCACTTTCCGCGCGCCCCAGACATCGGCGTTCGGCCGTTTGCCGCGCGGTGGCATCGGGTACCTGCGAAGCGTCCCCGACAGTGAGGAGATCGTGATGGAACACGACATCGACAACGGCAAGATCGACCAGGCCAAGGGCCGCGTCAAGCAGGCCGCAGGCGACCTGACCGGCAACGACGAGCTGCGCCGCAGTGGTGTCGCCGACGAGCAGGCCGGCAAGGTGAAGGAAGCGGTCCAGCACGGCAAGGAGAAGATCGACGACGCCATCGATGCGGTGAAGGACCGTCTCGACCGTCGCTGATCGGGTTTGACCCGCCGCTCGTGCGGGTACTCGTGAGACGTGCCGGCGTTCGTCCACCGCCCGCTCGGACGCCGGCACGCCGAATTCCCCCGAGGACGGAGAGAGAGGCCGCTCACCCGGCCTCTCTCTTCGCGTTCAGGTCGCTTCGCGTTCAGGCGGTGCTGTCCTCGGTACCCGCGTCGGGGGGCATGCGCAGGTCGGCGAGATCGATCACGTTGCCGTCGGTGTCGGTCACCATGCCACGTTCGCCGACGATCACCAGCCCGTCCTGCGAACCGCTGCGGTTCTGCCACAGCTCGTGCACGACGACCGTCACCACACCGGCGACCGGCACGGCCAGCAGCGCACCGACGAAGCCGAACATGTCGACGCCGAGCAGCACGCTCAACAACACCGTCAACGGGTTCACCTTCACCGTTCGAGCCATCACCACGACTTGCAGGACGCTGTTCTCGAACTGCTGGTAGAGCACGAAGAACACCACCGCGACGATGCCGACCGTCGGTGAGACGAAGAATGCGGCGACCACCACGACGGCGGCGCCGAGGGTTGCCCCGACCAGTGGGATGAGGTCGGCGAAGGCGACCCACAACGCGAGCAGCAACGGGTTCGGCACCCCGGTGAGGAGCATGAACAGCAGGGCCGTCGCACCCGCGCAGACACTGATGATCAGGTTGCCGATCATGTAGCCGCTGACCGCACCGGCCGCGGCGCGCGACACCTCGGCCACCCGTTCGCGATGGCGCGACGGGACGGTCTTCAAACCCGACCGGGCCAGCGCCGCCGACTGGGTGAGCATCAACGCGCAGATCACCAGGATCGTCACGACGTCGAGCGTGAAGAGCAGGGCCTCGCCGATCAGATCCGGCAGCGAGCGTTGCAACGACTCGGCGGTACGGGTCAGCGCGGCCTGATTGTCGTCGACCAACTGCTCCAGTCCCAACCGCGACACGATCTCACCGAGCGGGCCGCGACCGCTCCCGGCATCCTTCACCGCGCCGGGCAGGTCGGAGATGACCTCACCGAGCTGGGCGCGCACCGGAAGGATGAACAGCGTGATCAGGCCACCGACGACGAGGATGGTGGTGAGCATCACGATGCCCACCGCGAGCCCACGTCGGGCGTGCAGTCGTTGCTGCACACGACGGACTGGCGGGGCCAGGACGATGGCCAGGAACCCGGCCACCACCGTCAGCAGCAGCACTCGCTCGGCGAGCAGGAGGAGCTGGATCGCCGCGAGGGTGCCCAGCACGACGACCGCCGCCGCGACGAAGGACCGCCACGGGACGTCGGCCCAACGACGCGGCGGCGTCACGGAAGCGTTCACCGACGGTTGTGCCCACGTCGAGCGGCGATCAACCCGACAATTTCGAGACAGGTGTGGCGTCTGGCGGACCACCGAGGCGGGCAAGTACGCCACATGTCCTCGCAGGCCGCGTCCAATCCCCTCGAACTCCAGAACGACGACATCGACCGTTCCTCCCGCGGGGCCAGCCGCGGCCGCTGGTGGCCGTTGGAACGCCACGACGCCGCGCTGTTCGCCCTCGGCTACGTCGTGCTCACGGCGGTCTGGGTCGGCATCGGGATGCTGATCACCGGTCCGTTGGACAGCTCCGTCGGCGCCGCCGACCTCCGCGTCGTCCGCGACTTCGAAGCCGGCCGGACCGACCGGTCGAACACGCTCAGCCACTACGGGACGATGTTGTCGGAGACGCAGGTCAAGGTCGTCCTCACCGCGGTGATCGCGATCGCCCTCCTCGTGGTGTGCCGCAAGTGGGACGCGGCCCTCCTCGTCGTCGCACCGCTCGTGCTCGAAGCGTCGGTGTTCATCACCGTCACGTTCATCGTGCGGCGCGACCGACCGCCCGTGGAACGACTCGACGGTTCGCCCGTGGGCTCGTCGTTCCCCTCGGGGCACGTCGCCGCTGCCGTCGTGTACGGAGCGTTCGCCATCGTCGCCTTCCGCTACGGCCATCGAGTCCTCGGATGGGTGTTGGCGGTGCTCACCGTCGTCGTCGCGGCCATCGTGGCCTGGTCGCGCATGTATCGCGGCATGCACTTCCCCAGCGACGTCGTCGGTGGCGCGCTGCTGGGCGTCGCAGCACTTGCCGTCACGACCGGCATCGTCGGCGCCGCCATCGATCGTCGACGACAGGGCGCGACGTCATGACGATCTTCGTCGTCGTGCTGTGCGCGTCGGCCTTCACCGGCCTGCTCGTGCTCGCCAGCACCGCCGGACCCACTGCACCGTGGCACTTCGACCCCATCGATCCCGCCGCGCCGGCGCGCGGACTGGAGCGCGCTGCCCGTCGGCAGCCGTGGTTGCGCCGCGTCGCACGCCGCATCGTGCACGGCAAGGGCGGCCGGCGCTCGGCCGGCGCGGCCGCGCTGGTGGGTGCTGCGCTGGTGGTGATCGCGATGGCGATCGTGCTCGGCTCGCTGTTCGAGATGATCAACAACTCCACCGGCCTGGCGCGGCTCGACCGGTCGGTCGCCACATGGGGTGCGGCGCACGCGTCCGGCGCCGCGTTGACGGTCGCGAAGGTCGTCACCCAACTCGGAGCACGGGTCGTCACCATCGCGGTCCTCGCGGTCGTCGTCGGCGTCGACCTGTATCGGCGGCGGCACACCGACGTCGTGTTCCTGGCACTGGCCATCGGCATCGGAGAGCCGCTCATCACCAACACCGTCAAGCTCCTCGTGCGACGCGACCGACCCGACGTGCCCCACCTGGTGAACGCCGCCGGGTTCTCGTTCCCGTCCGGCCACAGCGCAGCCGCTGCCGCAGTGTGGGCGACGGCGGCCCTCGTGCTCGGCGCCAACCAACCGCGCGTGCGCCGAGCGCTGCTCGGGGCTGCCGCAGCGACGATCGCCACGGCGGTGGCTGCGACTCGCGCCCTGCTGGGCGTGCACTGGCTGACCGACGTGCTGGGCGGGCTCGCCATCGGCTGGGGCTGGTACCTGGTCGTCGCGATCCTGTTCGGTGGCCGACGTGAACGCCTCGGCACGCCGATCGAGCGAGTCGCCCGACCGATGCAGACGGACCCACCGTGAGCAACGAAGCGCTTCAAGGAGCAGTCACATGAGCAAGTCCCACGATCGACACGATGACGACTTCATCGGCGTGGTCGCCAACGGCGCCAAGATCGACCCCGCACTGGCGGACGAGCTGCGCTTGCGGCTGAAGGACGAAGGCCTCGAGTTCGTGTGGCGCGACGTCCCCAAGGCGTCGGCGGCCACCAAGGCCGCGCGCCGCCTCGTCGACGCGGGCGCGAAGGGCGTGCTCGTCGCGGGCGGTGACGGCACGGTGCGTGCCGCTGCCGAGGCGCTCGCCGGCACAGCGGTACCCCTGATCGTGCTGCCCACCGGGACCGCGAACCTCTTCGCCAGGGCGATGGCGCTGCCCGGCGACGTGGACGGCACCGTCGACATGATCCTGCACGGCGCGAGCCGCACGATCGACGCCGGGCGCTGCAACGACCTGACGTTCTCGATCATGGCGGGCACCGGTGTCGATGCTGCGCTGCTCGACGGCGCCGAGGCGACCAAGGACCGCATGGGGGTCGCCGCCTACGTGGCGTCCGCGGTGAAGGAGGCACGTCATCGTCGCCAGTTCGACGTGCGCGTCTCCATCGACGGGCTGGTGTGCTTCGAGGGCAAGGCGGCCGGCGTACTCGTGGCGAACATCGGCACGCTGATCGGCGGGTTGGAGGTGCTGCCCGATGCGTCGCCCACCGACGGCCAGTTCGACGTCGCGGTCCTCACCGCGGTGGGGTGGAAGGAGTGGGCGTCACTCACCGCGCACGCCGTGCGTCACTCGCGCAACACGCCCGGGCTCGTCCACCTCGGGCAGGGCAGCAAGGTGAAGGTGCGCACCACGAAGGCGCAGAAGTTCGAGGTGGACGGCGGCGTGAAGGGCTCGACGAAGCGTCTCGACGTGCGCGTGCTCCCCGGCGCTCTGGTGGTCCGCGTCCCCGTGCCAGGATGACCACATCGCACCCTCACCCGACGTCCTCCACGCGACCCGGGCCTCGCTGCACCAGGTCGCCGTCCACATCGTCGCTCGAGCCCGCTCCCAGGCCACCGGGCGCTTCTCGCTCCGCGTCACCCCGGGCGGCTTCGGAACCCCCGAATTCGGCGAGTCGCTGCGCCGTGTCCGCGTCGCCGGCACCACCTTGGTGGTCGAGGAGGACGCGCCCGGAGCACCGACCGCAACGGCGATCGAGTTGCACGGTGCGACGCTGGCCGAGATCGCCGCGGTGGCCGGGGTGGACCTCGCGACGCCGTTGGACGTCGGGCACGACACGAGCGCGGTCGGCGACACCCGCGCGACGTTGACCGTCGACGCAGACGCCGCTCGACTGCTCGCCGAGTGGCTGGACCGAACGGCCGGCGCGCTGGATCGTGTCGTCGCATCGTCGCCCGCTGCAGCAGCACCCACGCCGGTGCGGCTGTGGCCCGAGCACTTCGACGTGGCCATCGACGCGGCGGCCGTCAACGGCGTCCGCGCCAATCTCGGCGGCTCCGTCGGGGATGGTTTCCACCACGCGCCGTATCTGTACGTCGGGCCGTGGACCGACGCCCGGCCGGGCGGCGGCAACTTCTGGAACGCTCCGTTCGGCGCGCTGCTCTCCGCCGACGAAGTGCCCGACATCGATGCCGCCGTCGCCTTCTTCACCGAAGGCCTGCGCCGCCTGACGAGCTGATCGCGCGAACCTCAGGGATTCTTGCCTTTACGGATCGCAGGCCCGGGCTTACCGTCAGCGGATGAGGGAACAGCAACTCGATCACGACACCGCGGTGACGTCGTACCGTTGGCTACGACTCGCACTCGTCATCCTGGTCTTCTCGCTCGGCGTGTCGTTGCTGATCGAACGGTGGCAGGCCGGGTGCTGGAGCACGTCGATCAGCGCGTCGTACTACACGCCGGTGAAGGCCGTGTTCGTCGGCGGGCTCGTCGCCATCGGCGTCTGCCTGGTGGCCATTCGCGGTCGGACCGACTGGGAGGACAACCTCCTCAACATCGCGGGCATGCTGGCGCCGATCGTCGCATTCGTGCCGACGTCACCGCCGCACACCGTGTGCACCTCGGTGCCGTACACGGTGCAGGACCCGGAGCCGTTCATCAACAACAACGTGCTCGCGCTCGCCATCGGCGGCATGTTGGCGATGGGTGTCGCCTACTTCAGCGCACGCCGGCACGGCGCCCAGTCGGTGCACATCACCCGCACCAACCAGTTGGGGTTCGGCATCGCGCTCGCGCTGATCATCGCCGGGTTGCTGTGGTACTCGATCGATCGGTCCACCTTCATCGAGTTCGCCCACGGGTACGCCGCGCTGGCGCTGTTCGTGGCCATCGGCATCGTCGTGTGGATCAACCGGCGCATCTCCCGGCCCCGTTTCGGTCGTCTCTACGGGATGATCGCCGCGTTCATGATCCTGAGCGCCGTCGTCGTCGCCGTCGCCACCGCCGTCGCCGACGAGTGGAACCACGCCACGCTCTTCATCGAAGCCCTCGAGATCGGCGCGTTCGCCGTGTTCTGGACGTTGCAGACCGTCGAGCACTGGGGCTCGGGCGTCGCCCCATCGCCGGCAGCCGCCGCCGACACCGACGCGGCGACGTTGACCCGAGCTTGACCTTCCCTCACTTTGGGTCAACCTTCGACGCGAACGCGCCGATAGTCCTCCCATGCATCAGGACCTCGGCGCACGCGCCTCCACCCCGAACCCCACCGCACTCGGTGTCGTCGAGGATCGGCGCAGCCCGTTCGCCACGTTGAGGTCGCGCATCTTCGGCTCGCGGGCCGAGGACGCGACCGGGCCCAAGGGCGAACTGAAGGTGGGCAAGGAACTGAGCAAGCTGCCGTCGACATGGCGGGTGCTGCACTCGATGCAGATGGACGAAACGGGCTCGGACATCGACCACCTGGTCATCGGACCGCCCGGTGTCGTCGCCGTGAGCACCAAGCACCACCCCAAGGGGCGAATCACCGTGTACGACCGCACGCTCTACGTCAACGGTCGAGCCGCGCACGACCACGTCTGGAAGTCGGAGCGCAGCGCGAAACGCGCCGCGTCGACGCTGAGCGAGGTGTGCGGCTTCAAGGTGCCGGCCCTCGGCGCGATCGTGTTCGTCGACGTGGCCGAGTTCACCGAGAAGGGTCGACCGTACGGCGTCACCGTCACGACTCGTCCGAAGTTGGTCGACTGGTTGACAGCGCTGCCGGCACACCTGCACGAGCGCCAGGTCGAGCACGTGTGGATCGAGGCCCGCCGCCCAGAAGTGTGGCTCCCCGCCTGACCGCTTACGCTCGACGCATGAGCGACTCGTCGTCGACACTGCCTCCTCCCCCGCCTCCTCCGCCGCCGCCTCCGGGCGCTGGGCCGCGTTTCTGCTCGTCGTGCGGCACCCCGATCGCGGCGAACACCCGCCAGTGCGCGTTCTGCGGGGTCGTCGTGACGGGCACGACGTTCCCGGGTCAGCGGTCGCGGCTGGTGGCCGGGCTGCTCGGCATCTTCGCGGGCAGCGTCGGCGTGCACAGCTTCTATCTGGGTGACACGAAGAAGGGTGTGTGGCAGATCGTCGCCACCGTGTTCACCTGCGGCATCGGCGGCCTGTGGGGGTTCGTCGAGGGTGTGATGATCCTCGCCGGCAAGATCAACACCGACGTCGACGGCAACCCACTCGCCGACTAGGTCCCGGGGGTGAGCGCCGCCAGACGAGCGCGGAGGAGGCGATCGTCGGCGTCGTTGTGAGGGCAGGCGAGCGCGGCGAGGAGCGCCGCGCTCGAGGCGTCGGGCTCGCCGAGTCGGCGCAGCAGCTCGGCCCGCGCCGCGTGGAACATGTGCCACTGCGACACGTCGGCGGCGACCGCGTCGAGTGCGAGCAGGCCGGCGGCCGGGCCCTCCACCTCGGCCAGGGCGATCGCCCGGTTCACCGCGACGACGGGCGATGGGGCGAGGGACGTCAGCACGTCGTACAGCTGGACGATCTGCACCCAGTCGGTCTGCTCGATGGACGGGGCATGGCTGTGCAGACACGAGATCGCTGCACGTACCTGGTACGGGCCGATGCGGCCGGCCTTCAGCGTGCGCTCGAGCAGATCGACGGCCTCGACCACATCGGTGCGGTCCCACCGTGTGCGGTCCGCGTCGGCCAGCAGGACCAGCTCGCCCGCATCGTCGACGCGCGTCGTGAGGCGTGCCCGCGTGGACAACAGCAGTGCCACCAGCCCGTGGCACTCGGGCTCGTCGGGCATCAACTCGGCGAGCACCCGTGCCAGGCGGACACCCTCGTCGACGAGATCGATGCGGGTGAGCTGCGCGCCGACCGGCGCATGGTGACCGGTCGTGAACACCAGCTCGACGACCGCGAGTGCGCTGCGGAGCCGGGCCGGCAACTCCTCGTCGGGCGGGATGCGAAGACCGATGCGGTTGGCGCGGATCTTCTCCTTCGCCCGGGTGATCCGCTTGCTCATCGTCGCCTCGGGCACCATGAACGCCGCGGCGATCTCGACGGTCGTCAGGCCGCACACGACCCGCAGCGTCAGTGCGACCTGCGCCTCCTGCGACAGCGCAGGATGGCACGCGGTGAAGATCAGCCGGAGTTGATCGTCGCGCACGGTGTGCACGTCGAGCTCGACGGGCGATGCCAGCGCCACCGCTTGCTCCTCGCGAGCAGGTCGCTGCGACTCACGGCGCAGGGTGTCGAGCGCCTTCCGTCGGGCGACGGTGGTGAGCCATGCACCGGGACGTTCGGGGAGGCCGTCCTTCGGCCATCGACGCACGGCCTCGAGCGCAGCCTCGCCGAACGAGTCCTCGGCGAGCTCGAGCTGCCCGGTCATCCGGTAGAGGGTGGCCACCACCTGGCCACCCTCGACGCGGATGATCTCGTCGATCGAGCCGAACAACGGACTCACATCGGCATGGTCGGGCGAACCTCGACCCGGCCGCCGTCACGCCAGGCCGCCGGGATGTGGCGGGCGAGGGCGATGGCACCGTCGAGGTCGTCGGCCTCGAGCACGTAGAAGCCGCCGAGGAGCTCCTTGGTCTCGGCGTACGGGCCGTCGTGCAGCACCACGTCGCCGTGCTGGCCGCCGGTGACGTGGATGGTGGTGGACAGATCGTCGGTGTGCAGTGCGGCGCCGCCGCGGATGGACGAACCGGCGATTTCGCCGAACGCCGAGTACCCGCCGATGTACTCCATGAAGTTCGGCGAGTCGGGGCCGACGCGCACGTCGCGGGGTTCCCAGATGAGGGCAACGAATTCGGGCATGGGAGGGGTCCTTTCGGCAGGGATTCCGTGACGCTCACGGGTTATCACACCGACGAACGGTCTCCCGACGAACGGACAGCCACTTCGTGACACCCCCGTGGCAGGCTGCTGCCATGCCCGCCTCACCCACCGCCGAGCTCGCCTCGGCCCACCTCTCCACCGTGCTCGAACGGTTGGCGGGCTCTGGGGCGGTCCCCGCGCCGACCAGGTCGAGGCCGTGCAGGCCATCGTGCAACCGCGAGCGCGGGTCCTGGTGGTGCAGGCCACGGGGTGGGGCAAGTCGGCGGTGTACTGGGCGGCCACGTCGGCCATGCGCGCCTCGGGCGCCGGCCCGACGCTGGTGGTGTCGCCGCTGCTGGCGCTGATGCGCGATCAGGTGACGGCCGCCGAGCGCGCCGGGTTGCGAGCCGCGACGGTGAACAGCACGAACATCGACGAGTGGGATCCCATCTTCGAGGCCCTCGATCACGACCGGCTCGACGTGCTGCTCGTCTCGCCCGAGCGCCTGGGCAACCCGCGGTTCGCCGCCCGGCTCGACGAGCTGATGCGGCGCGTCGGCCTGGTGGTCATCGACGAGGCCCACTGCATCAGCGACTGGGGGTTCGACTTCCGTCCCGACTACCAGCGACTGGCCCGCGCCCTGCTGTCGACGCCCACCGCTGCCGTGCTCGCCACCACGGCCACGGCGAACCAACGCGTCACCGCCGACGTCGAGCGTCAACTCGGCGCCAGCACCGTCACGTTCCGCGGCACGCTGGCGCGCACGTCGCTGCGGTTGTCGGTGGTGCCCGGGCTGTCGCCACTGTCCCGTTACGCGTGGGTGGCCGACGCACTCGACACCATCGTCGGCTCGGGCATCATCTACGTCCTCACGGTGGCCGAGGCCGAGCGCCTGGCCGGGTTCCTGCGCGAGTGCGGCCACCACGTCGCCGCGTACACCGGGCAGATGGAACCCGACGCACGAGTCGATGTCGAGGATCGCCTGCGCCGCAACGAGGTCAAGGCCGTCGTCGCCACCTCGGCGCTGGGCATGGGCTACGACAAGCCCGACCTCGGCTTCTGCATCCACGTCGGTTCACCGTCCACGCCGGTCGCCTACTACCAGCAGGTGGGTCGAGCCGGCCGCGCCGTCGATCACGCCGAGGCGGTGCTGCTGTCGTCACCCGCCGACGAACGCATCTGGGAGTACTTCGCCACCGCGTCCATTCCCGACCCCGACGACGTCGCCACCACCCTCACCGCGCTGCACGACGGCCCGCGGTCGGTCGTCGAGCTCGACAGTCTCACGGGCGTTCGTCGAGGTCGGCTCGAGGCGCTGTTGAAGATCCTGGCCATCGACGACGTCGTCACCAAGGACGGCGCGAAGTGGGCGGCCACCGGCACTCCGTACGCGCACGACACCGAGAAGTGGGACACCCTGGCCGCGACGCGCCGCGCCGAAGCCGACCTGATGCGCCAGTACGCACACGGCGCCGGTTGCCTGATGGCGTACCTGCAGGTGGCCCTCGACGACCCGTCGCCCGCACCGTGCGGCAAGTGCTCGGTGTGCACCGGCGAGCTGCCGGCGCCCGGAGCGCAGCCGAGCAAGGAACGCACCATCGCGGCGCGCGACTTCCTGCGCGGCACCGACATATTCATCGAGCCGCGCAAGCAGTGGCCGTCGGGTGTCAGCCGACGCGGCAAGATCGTCGGCCTCAGCGATGGCCGCGCGGTCGCGTTCGCCGACGACCCGGGGTGGGTCGACGAGCTGGCCGAGCTGGCACGCACCGGTCGCACCGTCGTGCCGCCCGAACTGATGGCGGGCGCCGTCGAGGTGCTGCGGCGCTGGTCGGGGTCGTGGCGCACGCGTCCGGTCGCCGTCGTCGCCGCGCCGGCCTACGGCGCGGAGATGAAGGCCAACCGGGCGCTGGCCGAGCACATCGGCGCGGTCGGCAAGCTGCCGGTGCTCGACGTGTTCTCGTGGGACGGCTCGTCGTCGCCGTCCGACACCTCCAGCGCACCGGTCGTCCGCCACGCCGAGGAGGCCATCGGCGTCGACCGGTCGGTCGCGCTTCCGGATGGGCCGGTGCTGCTGTGCGCCACCACCATGCGCACGGGCTGGTCCATCACCGTCGCCGCGGCCCTGCTCCACGAGGCCGGCGTCGCCACCACCCTCCCCCTCGTCCTGCACCGCCTCCCCTGACCCGAGGTTTTCCGGCACCGCGGGCTCGTCCCTTGCGCTACCCGAGGCTTTCCGGCGACCACGGGGGGCCGGAAAGCCTCCGTCAGGACCGCCGCGCACCACGGCGAACGAGCGCCGCGGCGTGTTCGGCGGCCAGCCGTTTCGGCGCCGCTGCCAACCACGCGTCGACGAGCGCGTCGCGCAGCGGCGCCTTCCGCACCACGCGCAGCCGGATCAGTACGGCCGCGTAGCCGTCGAAATGGGAGATCGTGAAGAACGCATCGCGGTTCGCCTGCAGCACGGCCTCCTTCTCGGCGAGATCGTCCACCGAGACGGCGAGGATGGGACCCTCGGGCGGCACCTCGTCGCCGAACCTCTTCAGATCGGCCTTGCTGAACGGGCGTTCCCAGGCGAACGCCTTGCCCGCGACGAACCAGGTCCGGTTCCCGAACCGTTCGCCTTCGGTGGTCTCCGGCAGTTCCAGCGCGAGCCGCGCGACCTCGTCGAGGGACACCATGAGGACACGGTAGTCATCCGTCAAGACGCCGTCGACCGTGCCACGATGGCGGCATGGACTCGGCACGCCTCGATGTCTGGCTGTGGGCGGTGCGACTGACACCGACACGTTCGGTCGCGACCGAACTGTGCCGCGCCGGAAGGGTGACGCTGAACGGCGGGGCCGGCAAGGCGGCCAGCCCGGTGAAGGTCGGCGACCGCATCGAGGCTCGCATCGGCGACCGACCTCGCGTGGTGGAGGTGGCGAAGGTGATCAACAAGCGAGTCGGTGCGCCCGTGGCCGCCGAGTGCCTCGTGGACCACAGTCCCCCGCCGCCACCGTCGGACAGCACCCCTGTGTTCCGCCGCGATCGAGGCACCGGCCGCCCCACCAAACGCGACCGCCGCCAGATCGACCGCCTCCGCGGCGATCACCACTGACCAACGCGAACGGGGTCAGGTCTGGAGCATCACGTCGACGATGAGGGCTTGGCGTTCGTGGATGGCGACCAGGCCGACGGCGACGAGATCGACGAGGGTCTTCGTGGCCGGGTCGAGCGGAGCGCGGTTGGCGATCTGCTCGAGCGTCGACCGCAGGGCGGCGTTGTCGGCGGCCAGTTGCTGGCGCAGTGCAGGTATGTCGATCATCGTTCGCGAACTGTAGGCGAGCGGTTGCTGAAGCCTGGCTGAAGGCGCGGCGGGTGCGGCGAGGAACCCGGTTCGCACGCCCCGCCGTCGAACCTTCGATCACTTCGATGCCGCTGCTACTCCCCCACCCCCTCCCCACCGAGCACATTCGAGGAGCGTTCTGATGCGCATCCTCGTCGTCGAGGACGAGACCGATCTCGCCTCCGCCATTGCCATCTCACTTCGTCGTGACGGCTACGCCGTCGACCTCGCCGAAGACGGCGCCTCCGCACTCGACCGGGTCATGGTCAACGACTACGACCTGCTCTGCCTGGACCTGAACCTTCCCGACACCGACGGCCTCGACGTGTGCCGTCAGGTCGTCGGCATGCCCCCCGTCGACGACTCGTCGACCCCACCACGCATCCTGATGCTGACCGCCCGCGGCAGCGTCGAGGACCGCATCATCGGCCTCGACCACGGCGCCGACGACTATCTCGTCAAGCCGTTCGCGCTCGGCGAGCTGGGCGCCCGAGTGCGTGCGCTGCTGCGACGCGACACCAGCTCGAACAGTGCAGTGCTCGAGCGCGACGGCATCGAGCTCGATGGCAGCCGACACGAGGTGCGCGTCGACGGCCACCTGACGGACCTGACCGCGAAGGAGTTCGCCCTCCTGCGCTGGTTCCTGCTCCACCCGGAGACCGTGCACAGCGCCGAGCGGCTGCTCGAACACGTGTGGGACGAACATGCCGACCCGTTCACCGCGACGGTGCGCGTCACCATCAGCAACCTTCGACGCAAGCTCGCCGAGGCCGGCCGCCCCGACCTGATCGAGACCTTGCCCGGCCGCGGTTACCGACTGCGGAGCGCGTGATGTCCCGAACACGCACCCAGGTACGAACGCGCCTCGCCGTCGGCATCACGCTCTCGACCGTGGCGATCACGCTGCTCCTCGTCGTCGCCACCGCGGCGCTCGCGTCGTGGCGCGCCGACGACCCCGACGCGACCGCGAAGGTCGGCGCGGCGCAGGTGAACGGCGAGACGGTGCTCGTCGTCGCCGACAGCTCCGGCTCGGGCGCCGACGTGGCCGCAGCATCTCGCCGCGATGCCCTCGGGTGGATGATCGTCGCGCTCGCCATCGCCGTCGTGCCCAGCATCGCCGTCGCCTGGGTGGTGTCGTCGCGGCTGATGGGATCGGTCGACGAAGCCATGGCCGCCGCCGAGCGCCAAGAGCTCGAACGTCGCCGTCGGCTGGACGAAGTGATCCACGAACTGCGCACGCCCCTCGCCGTGGCCGGCACCAACCTCGAGCTCGCCGCCGACGACCCCGACGTCTCGGACGACACGCAACGACTGATCGATGCGGCACGACGTGCCGCCGACCGCATGCGGCGCACGGTCGACGACCTGGCCGAACACGGTCGACTCAGCGTCAGCACCAAGGACGGACTGGACCTCGCAGCCGAAGCCCGCGCCGTCGTCGCGGAGCACACCGGCCCGGCCCACGCCCGCGGCATCCACCTCCGAGCTGTCGGCGAAGGTCGCCTGGCGTTGCCGGAGGGCGACCGCGCCGCGGTGCGCACGGCGCTCGGCAACCTGGCATCGAATGCGGTCCGACTGGCACCCGGCGGCAGCACCATCACCGTGTCGTTCGGGCACCACGAACACTGGGCGTGGGCCGCCGTCACCGACGAGGGACCCGGCCTGGCACCGAAGTTGCACGCCCGCGTCTTCACCCGCGGCTGGCGGGGACGGCACGACGCCGACCGCGACCGCGGCGACCAGCAACGCGGACTGGGGCTGACCATCAGTCGGCAGCTGATCGAAGCCCACGGTGGGCTCCTCACCGTCGAGAGCGAAGAGGGGCTCGGTTCGACCTTCACGGTCTGGTTGCCACTCGACCCCGACGCGAGCGAGCGGCTGATCGTGCAGGCCGATCGTCTGCATCCGGCCGCCCGGCCGTGGGCGTTGACACCCGCTTTACACGCATCCCTGCATCATCTCCCCGTCCCGTCACCCTGAGGAACGATCCATGACCCTGCTCGACGACCAACCGACCACGAAGGTGCCCCGCCGGAGCTGGCGCGACCTGCCGGCCGCGCCGCCCGTGGCCGACCTGCTGCCCCCGCCCGACCCGAGCACGTACGTGCCGCCGATCACCACCGCGACGCCGTACGACGCGGCCGCCGACGAGACCAGCGTGATGCCCCAGCAGTTGCTGCAGCAGCAACCGCAGCAGCAGCCGCAGGCCGGCCGGACCAGCCGACGCTTCCTCATCGCCGGCGCGTGCAGCATCCTCGCCGTCGCCGGTGTGGCGTTCGCGTTCAGCGGCGACGACGGCTCCCAGCCGACCACCCCGCTCGTCCAGCCACAGGCCAACGGCGCCGCCGACCCGGCCGCCATCGCCCGCGCCCTCGGACCGGCCGTCGTGCAGATCGACGTGAGCGGCGGCCTCGGCTCGGGCGTCATCTACGACGCCACCGGCCTGGTGCTGACCGCACACCACGTGGTCGCCGGCGACGACACCGTCACGGTGAAGTTGGCCGACGGACGCGAGCTGCCCGGCCGGGTGATCGCCCGTGCACCCGAGAAGGATCTCGCCGTCGTCAGCGTCGACAACGCCGAGAACCTGATCGCGGCCCCGATCGCCGAGCCGAACAGCGTGGAGGTCGGCGAGCCCGCCATCGCCCTGGGCAGCCCGTTCGGCTACCAGGCGTCGGTCACGGCCGGCATCATCAGCGGCCTCGACCGCGAGGTCGAGACCGAGGCCGGCGCACTGACCGGCCTCATCCAGACCGACGCACCGATCAACCCGGGCAACTCCGGCGGCCCGCTCGCCGACGCCGAAGGCAAGGTCATCGGCATCAACACCGCCATCGCCAGCATGAGCGGCGGCAACGACGGTGTCGGCTTCGCCATCCCCGTCCCCGACTTCCAGAGCCTGTTCGACGAGGTGCAGGGCAACGGTGGCGCCGAAGCGCCGACCGTCCCGGCGCCCGAGGGCAACGGCGGCGGCCTGGGCAGCATCCCTGGTCTCGGCGACATCCCCGGGTTGGGAGACATCCCCGGCCTCGACCAGCTGCCCGACCTGAACGATCTGCTCGACGAGCTGTACGGCGACGGCGACGTGCCGCCGGAGCTGCAGGACCTGCTCGACGAGCTGTTCGGCGAGGACCCGTTCGGCCAGGACCCGAGCCAGACCCCGGACACCACGCCGCAGGAGACCAACCCGTGACCGTCATCGACACCCCCACCACACCGTCGACCGAGGTCGCGTCGGCACAACTGCAGCAGCTCCTCGCCGAGCTGCGCCGCGTCATCGTCGGACAGGACCGCGTCCTCGAACGAGTCGTCGTGGCCCTCCTCGCCGGTGGACACTGCCTGCTCGAAGGCGTCCCCGGCCTGGGCAAGACGCTCACCGTCAGCACCCTGGCCAAGACCCTCGGCGGCACGTTCACCCGCATCCAATTCACCCCCGACCTGCTGCCGAGCGACGTGGTCGGCACCCGCGTCTACCGTCCGTCGACGGAGCGCTTCGACGTCGAGTTCGGTCCCGTGTTCGCCAACTTCGTGCTGGCCGACGAGATCAACCGCGCCCCCGCCAAGGTGCAGTCCGCGCTGCTCGAGGTGATGGCCGAACGCCAGGTGTCCCTCGGTGGAATCACCTACCCGCTGCCCAAGCCGTTCCTCGTGCTCGCCACGCAGAACCCCATCGAGAGCGAAGGCGTGTACCCGCTGCCCGAGGCACAGCGCGACCGGTTCCTGCTGCGCATCCCCGTCGACTACCCGACGGCCGGCGAGGAGCACGAGATCGTCAACCGTGCCCGGCGTCTGCCCGACGAGCCGCAGACGGTGCTGAGCATCGACGACGTTCTCGGGCTGCAGGCCGCCGCCCGCGCCGTCGACGTCGACCCGATCGTGCAGGACTACGCCGTGCGCCTGGTGCTCGCCACGCGCGATCCCAAGGCCTACGGGCTGGAGATGGACGGTCTGCTCGCGTACGGCGCCAGCCCGCGCGCCAGCATCGGCCTCATCCACGCCGGCCGGGCCATCGCCCTGCTGCGCGGCCGCGACCATCTGCTGCCGCAGGACATCTACGACGTGGCCTACGACGTGCTCAACCACCGCCTGGTGCTGTCGTTCGACGCCGTCGCCGACGACGTCACGGTCGACGACGTGCTCGTCCAACTGCTCACCCACGTGGTCGCGCCGCGCCTGTCCACGAGCGAACTCGCCGCCCGCGCGGCCGCACGCCGCACGCGCGTCTGACCCCTCCCCTGGCCCGGCCCTTCCATGTCCACCGACCACGATCACAGTTCGTCGCCCAGCGGAATCTCGCCCCGCAGGGCACGACTCGCATCGCCGTCGGCTGCGCCGCTCGACCGGCTGCAGCTGACGGTGATGCGCAGAATCGACGGGCTGCTCGCCGGCGACCACGCCGGCTTGCTGCCCGGCCACGGCAGCGAGCGCGGCGAAGCCCGTCCGTACGTGCCGGGCGACGATCCCCGCCACATCGACTGGGCCGTCACCGCGCGCACCAACGACCCGCACGTGCGCGACACCATCAGCGATCACGAGCTGGAGGTGTGGATCGTGTTCGACCAGTCGTCGAGCACGGCGTTCGGCACCGCCGACTCCACCAAGCACGAGCTCGCCTGGTGTGCGGCCGGTGCGTTCGCACTGCTGGCCGGCAAGGGCGGCAACCGCATCGGCGCGATCGCCGCGTCACGAACTCGCGGGCACTTCACGCCCGCTCGATCCGGCCGCACCCACGTGGCCGCACTGCTCGCCGGTCTTCGCCATCATCCCGCGGATGGTGACGACGGCGACCTGGGGGCTGCCATCGACCGGCTGCGGCGTACCGCGTGTCGCCGCGGTCTGGTCGTGGTGGTCAGCGACTTCCTGGGCGAGCCCACGTGGGAGCGTCCGCTGCGCGCCGTGGCAACGCGCCACGACGTGATCGCCATCCAGGTGGCCGACCCTCGCGAGTTCGAGCTGCCCGACGTCGGGCTGATCGCCGTCGTCGACCCCGAGACCGGTCGGCGGCGTCTGGTCGACACCGCCGACGCACCGATGCGCCACCGCTACGCCGCCGGTGCAGCGCGCCGGCAGACCGAGTTGGAAGCTCGCCTCACCGCGGCCGGCGTCGACCACCTGCTGCTGCGCACCGACCGCGACTGGGTGCTCGACCTGGTCCGCTTCGTCTCGTCGCGTCGCCGACGACGCTCCGCCGCCCGCAGAACCAGGACCACCCCATGAACGACTTCGCCTTCCTCGCCCCCGGCCGACTGCTCCTGCTCGTCGTGCCGATCGTCCTCGGCGTCGCCTATGTGCTGCTGCAAGCACGACGCCGCCGGTATGCCCTGCGCTTCACCACGATCGACCTGCTCGACGAGGTGGCGCCGGACACGCCGGGCTGGCGTCGCCACCTCCCCGCGATCGTGCTCCTGGTCGGCGTGGTGGTGGCGGCGCTGGCGGTCGCCCGACCCGCCGTCGCCAAGGAGCGCGAACAACCGCAGCGCATCGTCGTGCTGGCCATCGACACCTCGCTGTCGATGCAGGCGACCGACGTGACGCCGTCGCGCGTCGACGCCGCCAAGGTGTCGGCGACGGAGTTCCTGAAGACCGTGCCCGACGGCGTGGCCGTCGGCGTGGTCGGCTTCGACGGCCGTGCCCGTCAGCTGATCTCGCCCACGACCAACCTGCAGGCCGTCGAGCGCACCATCCAGAACGCCAAGCTCGGGCCGGGCACCGCCATCGGCGAAGCCGTGTTCCTGTCGCTCGACGCGATCGAGACCGCGGCGACGCAGATCTCGGCGGAGGCCCCGACCGACGGCAAGCCGGCCGGCACCATCGTCCTGCTCAGCGATGGCGAGACCACCGAGGGCCGACCCGACGACGAGGCCTCGGCCGCGGCGAAGAAGGCCGGCATCGCGGTGAACACGATCGCCTTCGGCACCCAGAGCGGCACGGTGGAAGACCCCTCCACCGGCCAACAGGTGTCGGTGCCGGTGAACGAGCAGGCGCTGGCGAAGGTGGCCCGCGCCACCGGTGGCCAGGCCCTGCGCGCCGAGACGGCGCAGGAGCTGTCGAAGGTCTACGAGAACCTGGGCCGCAGCGTCGCCGTCGACGTGCAGCGCCAAGAGGTCACCGACTGGTTCGCCGCCATCGCCGTGCTGTTCCTGGCCGCGGCCGCCACCGGCTCCCTCGTCTGGTTCGGCCGCCTCCCGTAGCGCGGTCGAGCTTCTGGGGCTGATTCGTCTCGGAAGCCACAACGGAATCGCCCCAGTTCGATGGCCCAACCCGCTCAGCGCCCACAACGGGCACTCGGTACCTCTCGGCCAGCGCTGTCACGTGAGACGTCCGCAGCGGACACCTGACGTGACAGCGCCGACAGGTCAAGCGTTCCGGGCATGCCCAGTTGACCCGATAGGTGCGGGTTGACGGGTAGCTCCTGAGCGGGCAAAGTGCGTGCGTGTCGTGGTCACATGCCGCCTACCTGACTGCGGCCCTGATTGTCTGGCTCTTCGCTGTTGCGACGGCGTGGAAGTCCGCCGAGAACGTGATCTCGGAGAACCGGCTCTGGACACGGGCCTGGCGGATCTTCGTCACGTTCCTCGCTGCTGGACCGGCAGGCTGGCTCATCCCGTTCGGCGCCATCTACGTCATCGCCAGATACGCCCGGGTGTGGATTGGCCACCCACGCACGACGGCATAGCCACTGATATCGGCGGGTGACGGATGTCGCGAATCGCACCCGATGCGGTAGCGGCCGGTCAGGTGCCGGTGAGGGCGCGGACGAGGGGGGCGAACGTGAGGGCGTGGTCCTGGGTGAGGCAGGTGTACGAGTAGCCCCAGCGGTCGCGTCGGTCACGCAGGCGGTCGGCGATGTCGGCCTCGCAGCCGACCAGCACGATCGGGCTGTCGAGCACGTTGGCGGGGTCGACCCCGGCGAATCGAGCCAGGCCGGCGACGACGTCGTGCGGATCGTCGGTGATCCTCGCGGTCGACACCCACGCGTTCAGCTCGAGGTCCTCCCAGCGATCGCCGGCGGCCTCGCGCACCAGCGCGACCTTGGCGTCGATGGACGGTGCCAGGGCGTCGCGGAACGTGTCGGGGTTGTCTCGCCCGGCCGCGGTGGACGGGTTGACACCGACGATGTCGGCCAGCCCGGCTGCGGCGCGCAGCAGTCGTGGCCCGCCGCCCGCCATCAGGATGGGCGGCCCACCCGGCGTCGCCGGCAGTGGCGTGCCGGCGATGTCCTGCAGCTGGAACTCGGCACCGTCGAACGAGATCTCCTGCCCGGTGAACAGCAACCGCAGCACCTGCACGTACTCGATGAGGCGTGACACCCGCCGCCCGGGTGGGTCCATACGGATGCCCGACCGGGAGTAGTCGAGCGGGTTGTATCCGGCGCCCAACCCCAGTTCGACGCGACCGGGGAACATCGCGTCCAGCGTCGCGGCCTCCTTGGCCAACACCGCCGGGTGGCGGAAGTCGGCGGCCATCACCAGTGGAGCGACACGGAGTGAGGTGGTCGCCGCGAGCGCCGTCGCCATCGCAGTGATCGGGCCGTAGCCGCTGTGGAAGTGGTCGGGGACGAACAGCGTGGAGTAGCCGAGGTCCTCCAACACGCGGGCCGAGTCGGCCCACGTGCGACCGTCGAACGGCCCCTTCATCTCCACACCGAACCGCAGGCGGCGGGCGTGCGGGTTCACGAGAGCGGACCCACCTCGTGGATCGCGTCGAGACGGTTGGCCGACGACTCGCGCAGCTTCTCGCGCGGCGGGCGCTCGGCACCGCCGGCGCCGTACATCGCGCCGCTGCGCGGCATCGGGTTCGGCGGATCCTGCGCGTACGACACCGCCTTGGCGAGGTCGACCGCGAACTGCTCGGTGACACCCGGCTGGGTGTTCGGGCGGGTGACGCAGAAGTGCAGCGCCGCCGGGAACTGCAGGCCGTTCATCCGCCAGCCGAGATCGGCCAGACCGTCGTTGACGTGGAAGATGTCCATGCCGCTCTCGGCCGTGGTCGTGAACGCGATGTTCCACAGCGAGTCGCCGACCAGCTCGAGCTCGGGATGCGACACCACGGCCTCGCGGATCTCGTCGGCCGTGCGGAAGATGTCCTGGGCGATGGCGCGGTAGCCGGCCTTGCCGAAGCTGAGCATCGACGCCCACGTCGCCGAGATGAGACCACCCGACCGGCTGCCACCCATGCCCGGCGACGCGTACGCACCACCCGGCCAGTCGTCGATGAGCAGGTACTGCTCGCGGCGCAGCGACTTCGGACGGAACAGCAGCACCGAGCTGCCCTTCAGCGCGTAGCCGTACTTGTGCGTGTCGGCGGACATGGACGTCACACCGGGCACCGACAGGTCGAACGGCGTGGGGTCGTAGCCGCAGTCCTTCGCCCAGGCGAGGATGAAGCCGCCGAGGCAACCGTCGACGTGCAGCCCGAGGCCGTGTTCGAGCGCGAGCTGACCGAGCTCGGGGATGGGGTCGATGACGCCGTGCGGATAGGTGCCGGCCGTGCCGACGAGGGCGACCGTGTTCGGGCCGATGTGGTCGCGCACCCAGGCCACGTCGACCTTCTGGTGCTCGTCGACCGGCGCGATGAGCACGTCGATGTCGAACCAGTGGAACGCCTTGCTGTGCCCCGGGTGGGCCGTGATCGGCATGATGATCTGCGGGTTGGCGATGCCCTTCGTGTTGCGGCCCCACTCGCGGTAGGCGAGCATCGCCGTCACCAGGCTCTCGGTGCCGCCCGACGTGACCAGGCCGCCGGTGTCGGCGTCGCCGTGGAGGATGTCGGCGGTCATGGCGATGATCTCGGCCTCCATCTTCGTGGCACTCGGGTACATGTCGCGCTGCAGCACGTTGGCGTGGCCGTAGTAGCCGAACGCCTCCACCTGGAAGTGGTAGTGGTCGTGGTCGCCGCTGTAGATGGAGCCGCTGACCCGACCCGAGTCGCCCTTGCGGTCCTCCTCGGTGGACATCTGCCGCAGCTCGTCGAGGATCTGGGCACGCGCCACCGGCTGCTCGGGCATCGTGGCGTGCACGTCGAAGCGGCCGGCGTACGGGTGGAGCGGGCTCCGCTTGGGTTCGGTCATGGCGTGTGTTCCTTCGAGTCGAAGCCTTCGTAGAAGGGTGCGTTGCGGACGTGGAAGTCGACGAGCGACGCAGTGCGCGCCGCGAGCAGTCGTTGGTGTTCGGGATGTGGTTCGTGGACCTGCTCGGTGACCAGCAGGCCGGGAAGGTCGGCGAGCGAATGGACGCCCGCCTCGTACAGCGCGAGCAGTGCCGCGCCGTGCGCGTTCGTGCACGTCGAGCGCGCCAGGCGACGGACCGGCACACCCGTCGCGTCGGCGAGGATCTGTCCCCACAGCGCGGAGGCCGCGCCTCCGCCACCGAAGGTGATCTGCGCGTAGTCACGCCCGGCCAGCGCACTGAAGTACGGCAGCAGCCAAGCGACGTTCATCGCCACGCCCTCCAGCACCGCGCGGGCCATGTCGGCGCGAGTGTTGGCCAGACCGATGTTGACGAATCCGCCACGCATGGCTCGCTCGTGACCGGGGGCCATCGAGCCGACGAGCCACGGCAGGAACAACACGCCGTTGCTGCCGCACGGCACCTGTGCCGCAGCGGCGAGCACCGCGTCGTACGCGCCGTCGTGCACCGGCACGCCGAGTCCGTCGGCCGGATAGACCACGTTGTTGACGAACACGTCGAGTGCCTTGCCGCCGATGCCGTTCTCGGCGACCAGGAACCACGACTGCCGGCAACGGGCTGGGCGCAGCGGTCAACCCGTGTTCGATGTCGTGGCGCTTCGACGGCAGGTGTGTCGCCATCACGGCCGTGGTGCCGATGATCAGACCGCAGGTGCCGTCGTCGATCGCGCCCGTGCCGACGGCCGACGTGACCGAGTCGATCGTCGCGCCCGCAACGACTGCCGCGGCCGACACGCCCAGGTGCGCCGCCGCCTCTGCGGTCACCGTGCCGCGTGGCTGGCCCAGTGGCACCAACGGGGGCAGCTTGTCGGCCGGCATGCCGGTCATCGCCAGCAACTCGTCGCTGTACTCGGTGAGGCCCCACGTGCGGTTGTCGACCGAGAGCATCGGGAACATCGTGTTCTGGGTGGCGGTGACATGGCCGGTGAGCCGAGCGGCCAGCAGGTCCATGGGCTCGACGAACGCCGCCGCGGCCTCGTAGGCGTCGGGCCACTGGTCGCGGATGACGTGGACATGACCCACGTCGTCGTTGCCGTGCGGCATCTGACCGTGGACGTCGATCCACGTGTCGCGCTGCTCGTCGGTCCACGAGGGCCGGAAGTGGCGGCGGCCACGACCGTCCATCCACATCACGGTGTTGCCGAGCGGGCGACCGGCGGCGTCGACCGCGGTGGTGGACGTGTACTGACTGGTCACGGCGATCAACGTGATGCTCGAACCGGGAAGGTCCGACTGGTCGATGGCGCGGCGTGCGCAGCGCCCGAGCGCCTCCCACCAGACCCGTGGATCCTGCTCGACGCCACCGTCGGCGACGAACAGCAGAGGAATGACCTCACCGGCGATGGAACGCACCGCACCGAGTTCGTCGACCACGGCGACCTTGATGCCCGTGGACCCCAGGTCGACCGCGAGGACGTGCGAACTCACGGTGCATCGCCACCCGGGTAGTGACACGCGACCTGATGCGCACCGGCGATGGTGACCGGGAGCGGCTGCTCGTTCGCGCACCGCTCGTCGGCCCGCCAGCAACGCGTCCGGAAGCGACATCCCGAGGGCGGGTCGATGGGGCTGGGCAGGTCGCCCTGCAGCACGATGCGCCGCCGGGTCGACTCGATGCGCGGGTTCGGAATGGGCACGGCCGACAGCAACGCCTGCGTGTACGGGTGCTGAGGGTCGTTGTAGACCTCGTCGGCGGTGCCCGTCTCGACGATGCGACCGAGGTACATCACGGCGACGCGGTCGGCGAGCTGGCGCACCACCGCCAGGTCGTGGGCGATGAACAGATAGCTCAACCCGAGGCGTTCGCGCAGTTCGATCAGCAGCCGCATGATCTCGGCCTGGATGCTGACATCGAGGGCCGACACGGGTTCGTCGAGGACGAGGAGGGCCGGCGAGATGGCCAGCGCTCGAGCGATGCCGACGCGCTGGCGCTGACCACCGGAGAACTCGTGCGGGTAACGGTCGAGGAACTCGGGGCGCAGGTGCACGAGGCGGAGCAGCTCGTCGATGCGCGCCGGGATGTCGGCCTTGGCCATGCCGTGGACCTCGAGCGGCTCGGCCAAGAGGCGACGAACGGTCATGCGCGGGTGCAGCGACGCCTGCGGGTCCTGGAACACGATCTGCAGGTTGCGCCGCATCTTGCGCATCGCCTCGTGGTCCAGCGACAGCAGGTTCGTGCCGTTGAACTCGACCGACCCACTGGTCGGCTCGGTGAGCCGCAGGATGCAGCGACCGGTGGTGCTCTTGCCGCAGCCGGACTCGCCGACGAGTGCCAGCGTCTCGCCTGCCTGCAGTTCGAGGTCGACACCGCTGACCGCGTGCAGCACACCGGGGCGACCGCCCTCGCCGCGCACCTTGAACTCCTTCACCAGATCGGTGACCTTCAGCAGCGGGGCGCTCATGCCGGCGCTCCTGCGGTGACGACCGCGCACGCGACGTCGCCGTGGCGGAAGTGGACGAGCGACGGCTCGTCGGCGGTGCACCCGTCGACCGCCTGCGGGCAGCGCGGCGCGAACGGGCAGCCGGGCGGCAGGTCGGCCGGGTTCGGGGGCGTGCCGGGAATGGCGCTGACCACCTCGTGCCGTTGGTCGAGCCGGGGCAGGCACTCGAGCAGCGCTCGTGTGTAGGGATGCTGCGGCTCGTCGAACACGTCCATCACCGGGGCACGCTCGACGATGCGACCGGCGTACATGACGGCGACGCGGTCGGCACTGCCGGCCACGACGCCCAGGTCGTGGGTGATCAACACGAGGGCGAGGTGGTGCTCCTCGCGAAGGCGCGTCAGCAACTCCATGATCTGCGCCTGCACGGTGACGTCGAGCGCGGTGGTCGGCTCGTCGGCGATCAGCACCTCGGGTTCGTTGGCGATCGCCATGGCGATCATCACGCGCTGACGCATGCCGCCGGACAACTCGTGCGGGTAGGCGTCGATGCGCCGATCCGCCTGCGGGATGGCGACCTGGTTCAGCAGCTCGATCGCCTTCGCCCGGGCCTCCTTCTTGCCCAGCCGCTGCTGATGCGCCTTCATGACCAACGTCAGCTGTTTGCCGATGGTGAGCACCGGGTTCAGCGACGTCATCGGGTCCTGGAAGACCATCGAGATGCGACGACCGCGCACGGACCGCAGCGTCGACACGTCGGCACCGACCAGTTCGGTCCCGCCGTACTTCGCCGATCCCGTGACCTCCGCCTTCGGCAGGAGTCCGAGCGTCGCGAGCATGGTGACGCTCTTGCCCGAGCCACTCTCGCCGACGACCGCGACCGCCTCGCCGGCGCGCACGTCGAGGTCGATGCCGCGCACTGCCCGCGCCGGACCGGCCGGTGTGGGGAACGAGACCCGAAGGTCGCGCAGGCTGAGGATGGGTGCAGGGACTGCGCCGTCGTCGGCCATCACACTCCCGCCTTCACGTCGAACGAGTCGCGCAGCGCGTCGCCGAGATAGTTGAACGCCAGCACCACCATCAAGATGGCGAGGCCGGGCGCCGTGGCGATCCACCAGCTGTAGAACTGCGTGGCGCCCTCGGTGATCATCGCGCCCCACTCGGGAGACGGCGGGCGGGCACCGAGGCCGATGAAGCTGAGCGACGCGGTGAGCAGCACGACCTGACCGAAGTCCATCGTCGCGTTCACCAGCACCGGCGTGTAGGCCATCGGCAACACGTAGCGGCGAAGGATGGTGAAACGCTTCACGCCGATGGCCTCTGCCGACTCGACGTACTCCCGCTGTTTGACGGCGATCACCTGGGCGCGCAGCAGGCGGGCGTAGATGGGCCACCACACCAGCACCATGGCGATGAGCGCGTTGCGGACACCAGGTCCGAGCGACGCGGTGATGGCCATCGCCAACAGGATGGGCGGGAACGCCATGGTGATGTCGACCAGGCGCATCAACACGGCGTCGACCCAGCGTCCGAAGAAGCCGGCGATCGCTCCGATGATCGTGCCGATGAACACCGACGAGACGATGACGATGAACGCCACCGGCAACGAGGTGCGCGCGCCCCACAGCGTTCGGGTGAACACGTCGCGACCGAGTTGATCGGTGCCCATCAGGTGGCTGAGGCTCGGCCCCTGCAGTCGCGGCCCCACCTCCGCGAGCGGGTCGTACGGCGACCACAGCGGCACGGTGAGGGCGACGAGCACCCAGAGCAGGATGACGCCGACACCGATGAGCGACGGTCCCTTCAACCACTCGGGTCGGCCGCGGCGAAGTCGACGGGGAGGTGCGATGACGTCGCTCATGACAAGCCGGATCCTCGGGTCGGCGAACGCGTAGGCGACGTCGCTGAGCAGGTTGGTCACGAGGAACGCAGTGCCACCGAGGAGGGTGACGCCGATGATCGCCGGGTAGTCCAGATTCCTCGACGCATCGACCGCGTACGAGCCGACCCCCGGCCACGAGAACACCGTCTCGGTGAGCACCGCACCGGTGAGCAGGAACGCGAAGGTGAACGCGACGATCGTGATGGTGGGCAGCAGGGCGTTGCGGAGGGCGTGCGTGTTCACCACCGTGCGTTCGCGAAGGCCCATGGCCCGCGCCACGCGCACGTAATCGATGGAGAACTCGTCGAGCAGGCTGGCCCGTACGAGACGCGAGACGATGCCCACGACGCCCCAGCCGAGCACGCTGGCCGGGAGGATGAGGTGCATCACCGAGTCCTTGAAGAGCGCCAGGTCGCCCTGCAGGAGCGAGTCGATCGTGTAGAAGCCGGTGACCTTGTCGGGAGCGACACCACGCGGATCGATGCGACCGGGGCCGGGGAGCCAGCCCAACCTCGCATAGAAGACGTAGAGCAACAGCAGACCCGCCCAGAACGCCGGGAGCGACGACCCGATGAGCGCGAAGAAGCGAGCGAGGTGGTCGACGATCTTGTTGCGATGCCGAGCGGCGAGGACGCCGAGCACGACGCCCGCGGTGACGCCCATGAACAACGCGGTGAACGTCAGCTCCAGCGTCGCGGGCAGGCGGATCCAGAGATCGTGCGTCACCGACTGTCGCGTCGTGAACGACGTGCCCATGTCGCCGTGGAGCAGGTTGCGCATGTACTTCGCGTACTGCTGCACGACGGAGTCGTTCAGACCCCATCGTTCCTCGGCTGCGGCGACGATCTCGGGGTTGTTCAAGTTGCGCTCGCCGACGATGGTGACGAGCGGATCACCCGGGGTCATCCGGGACACCACGAACACGACCGACGCGATACCGAGCAGGAGGAACGGCATCACGGCGACGCGACGCCAGAGGTATCGCTTCAGGTCACACGCTCCCGACCGCAGCCGGAGCGCCGCGGCCCGCACCCGTCGCCGAAGCGACAGGTGCGAGCCGAGCGGTCTCCTGAGGGATCATCGATCAGCCGCGGGTGAGGCGAGCGAGCTCGAGGTTGCAGCAGGCGCTGTAGTACAGGCCCTTGATGTCGTCGCGGGCGGCGAGGAACAGGTTCGGGTTCACCACGGGGATGATGACGTTGTCGGCCATCATCGACTCGGCGAGCTGCTTGTAGATGGCCGCCCGCTTCGTCGCATCCTGTTCGGCGAACGCCTGGCTGAGCAGGTCGGTCTGTTCCGTGCTGACGTCGGTGCCACCCCACGTCTGCCACTGCGAACCCTCGAGCAGGCCGAAGTACTGCACGTACTGGCTGCTGTCGGTGTGGTCGGGTGCGAAGTACAGCATGGTCACGGGAATGCCGTCCGTGCCGATCTTGTCGGCCCACACCGAGATCTCGACCGGGTTGAGCTGCAGGTTGATGCCGACGGCCTTCAGGTCGGTCTGCACCTTCTGCATTGCGGTCGAGAAGTCGACGCCGTACACGTTCAGCGACGGGTAGGTGGCATCGAGGTCGAGGCTGGTGACACCCTCCTCGGCGAGCAGCGACTTGGCCTTCTCCACGTCCTGGGCCGGCTCGGCCAGGCCATCGGTCCCGGCGAAGCCGTTCGGGATGGGCGAGGGCTGCGGCTTGCCGGCGCCGCCCACGGTGGCATCGATGAGGCCCGTGTAGTCGAGCGCCAGGCGGATGGCCTCACGCACCTTCGGGGTCAGCTGCTCGGCACCCTTCGCACCGGGGCTGAGCGCCAGGTACACGAAGTTGAAGCTCGGCACCTGCTCGACGGTCACGCCGTTGCCGCCCATGCCCTTGGCGGCGTCGTTCGAGATCTGCATGGCGATGTCGACCGAACCGGCTTCGAGTTGCTGGCGCTGGGTGACGGCGTCGGGGGTCTCCTTGATGACCACCTCGGGGAACGCTGCCTTCGTGGCACCCCAGTACGCGTCGTTCCGCTTCAGTCGCAGCTCGGCGCCCGACTGGTACGCCGACAGCGCGAACGGGCCGCTGCCGGCCGAGTTGGCGAGGAACCACTCCTCGGCCTTGTCGGTCGCCGGGTCGGTGGTCGCTCCGTTGGCCTCGGCGACCTTCTTGTTGACGATGCCGAGGTAGCTGGCGTTCACCTGGGCGAGGAACGCCGAGTTGGCCTGGCTGAGCGTGACCTTCACGACGCCCGGGTCCGATGCGTCGATGTCCTTGATCGTGCCGACGAGGTACGAGGCCGAGCCCTGCAGACCGCCGAGACGCTCCCACGAGAACTTCACGTCCTCGCTCGTCACCTGGCTGCCGTCGGCGAACTTGGCGTTCGGGTCCAGCGTGAACGTGAACTCGGTCTGCTCGGCGTTGCTCTCCCACTTGGTGGCGAGGCGTGGCACGAGAGTCGAGTTGTCGGGGTCGAGGCCGATGAGCGTCTCGTACACCGCGGTCATGAAGATCTGGCAGGTGTCGCAGTAGGCGCGCGACGGGTCGAGCGAGTTGACGTCCATGCCGCGGGCGATGAGGAGCGCCTTGTCGGAGCCGCCACCCCCACTCGTGCCGTTCGACGTGGTGTCGTCCGAGCTGCAGGCCGCGAGCAGCAGGACACCGGCGATGCCGATGGCCGCGGCCCGACGGACACCATTCCTGGTACCGAAGCGCATGATGTTCCCCATTCCCCACCGGCCCGATGGTCGGTACAGTCAGTGCAGTATTCACCCCGGCCTCGGGTAGGTCAAGGGTTCGCAGGAGGATCGCCGATGGGAGACAGCCAGAAGGCCAGTCGATCGCTCGGAACTCGCGCGATCCAGCGACTCGAGACACGCAAGAACCTCGCCGAGCACGCCATCAGATTGTTCAAGGCGCAGGGTTTCGACGAGACGACGGTGGAGGAAATCGCCAGCGCAGCGGGGGTGAGCACCCGCACCTTCTTCCTGCATTTCCCCACGAAGGCGGCCGCCGCATTTCCGGATCACGGCGAGCGCGTCGCCGACTTCGTCGAACGCCTCATGAACGGCGCGCCACACGTGAACCCTATGTTTCATCTGCGTCTGGTGTTCCTCGCGCGGCTCCAGACGACCGACCCGAGCCGCCTCGCGCGGTACACGTTGCTGTCTCGCGTCCCGGAGCTGCGCGACGAGGACGCCCGCACCGACCGCGACTACGAGGCCGCCATCGCGGAGTACCTGATGCTCCACTGGGGACGCGAGCCGGAGGCCGAGTTGCGGGCCAACGCCATCGCCAACGCCGTCATCGGCGTCGCCCGGGCGTCGCTCAGCACCGCCGGCGAGCACGGTCTGGATCCACGGCGCTCCACCGACGAGATCCTGCAGCGCATGTTCGGCAGCCCGTTCGACGAACCGCTGCACTCGCTGTAGTCAATCAATCCACTGCGTCCCGTGTCCGATCGGCCCCTATCGTGGGTCGGGTGACCGCGACCGCCCCTGCCATCGACTCCGGGGCGGAGTCGACCAAGGGCATCGCCACCGGGCGCGAGTTCATCGCCCTCATCACCGCGTTGATGGCCATGACCGCGTTGGGCATCGACCTGATGCTGCCCGCCTTCCCCGACATCCGCGCCGAGTACGGCATGGCCGCCGACTCCACGCAGGTCGCCTGGGTCATCACCGCCTACTTCTTCGGCATGGCCATCGGTCCGTGGTTCTACGGTCCGCTGTCCGACCGCATCGGCCGCCGCCGGCCGCTCTACGCCGGGCTCGTGCTGTACATGATCGGCGCATCGGTCGCCGCGCTCGCACCAACGTGGCCACTGCTCGTCATCGCCCGGTTCGTGTGGGGCGTGGGCGCGTCGGGCCCGCGCTCGCTGGCCGTCACGATGGTCCGCGACCGCAACGAGGGCGACAGCATGGCCCGACTGATGTCGATGATCATGGCCGTGTTCATGCTCGTCCCGATCCTCGCCCCGGCGTTCGGCGCCGGCCTCATCCACTTCCTGCCGTGGCGCGCCGTGTTCTGGTTCCCCGCGCTGATGGCGATCGTGATGATGCTGTGGGCACGGCGCCTGCCCGAGACGCTGAACCCGGCCAACGTGCGGCCGTTCACGGTGCACGCCGTCGTCACCGGCGGCCGCGAGGTCGTCACCCATCGCCAGGCGATGTCGATGATGATCGCGATGACGTTCCTCTACTCGTCGATGACCGCCTACCTGGCCAGTTCGGAAGTCATCCTGGGCGACGTCTACGGCTATGGCGACTGGTTCCCGCTGTTCTTCGCCGTCGTCGCAGTGCTGTTCGCCGCCAACTCGCTCTTCAACGCCCGCCTGGTGCAACGCATCGGCGTCATCCGCCTGCTGCGGCGCATGTCGCTCGTCGGCGTGGCGATGTGCACCATGTTCTTCGGTGTGTCGCTGCTGAACGGCGGCGTCCCGAACTTCTGGTTGTTCGCCATCGCCCTGGCCATCGCGATGCCGATGGCCCAGGGTCTGAGCCCCAACGCCAACACCGCGGCGATGACGCCGCTCCCCCACGTCGCCGGCACCGCCTCGGCCATCATCGCCACCGTCACCACTGCGGGCGGGGCCATCTTCGGTGGCCTGGCGGCGAACGCGTTCGACGGCACGGTGCGCCCGTTCGCCGCCTCGATGCTGTTGTTCATGGGCATTGCCGCGGCGTGCATCTGGTGGGGCACTGCCGCGCGTTCTCCAGGAACTTAAGTTCGCGCGAACCACTCGCGGAGACGCTCGAAGCCCTCGTCGAGCGTCACGTGCGGGGTCCAGCCGAGGTCGCGCTGTGCGGGCCGAGGGTCGAACCAGTGGGCGGTGCCCAGTTGCTCGGCCACGAAGCGGGTGATCGGCGGCTCGTCGTCGCGCACGTGCGGCCACACCGCCTCGGCGATGGCGCCGAGCCCCTTGGCCACCGGCATGGGCACCCGGCGCGGCCGGAACGGCACGCCGGCGGCGACGCAGATGCCTTCCATCAACTCGCGCACGGTGCGCGGCTCGCCGTTGGCGATGACGTAGGCCCGGCCTGCACACGGCGCGCCGGGGTGCACCGCATCGAGCGCGGCCAGCAGCGCGCTGACGGCGTTGTCGACGTAGGTGCTGTCGATGAGTGCGTTGCCGCTGCCCACCATCGCCAGCCGACCGGCCCGGGCACGGTCGACGATGCGGCCGACGAGCTGCGTGTCGCCCGGCCCCCACACCAGATGCGGGCGAATGGCCACCACACCGGCCTCCAGCGCAGCCAGCTCGGCGATGGCCTTCGACTCGGCGTAGAACGCGCCGGAGCGACCGGTGACCGCCGGCGTGGCGCCCTCGCCCACCAACGAGTGACCCGAGTGGGCGACCGACGGTGTGGAGACGTGCACCACACGCTCGATCTGCAACGCCTGGGCGGCGTGGACCACGTTCGCCGTGCCGTCGACGTTGACGCTGCGGAAGTCGTCCCACGAGCCGACCACGCCGACGCGTGCCGCGCCGTGCACGACCGCGTCGCAACCACGGGCGGCGGCCAGCACGGCGGAGACGTCGCGCACATCGCCCTGCACCATGCACTCGACGGGCGACGCCGGGCAGTTGCAGCGGGCGACGCTGCAGACAGACCACGTCGTCGCCCCGTGCGACCAACGCGGCGGCCACCTGTCCGAGCAGCATGCTGCCGGCACCGGTGACGAGCACCTTCATCGCGAACGTCCCGACAGCCGGCGCTCCATCGTCGCGGCGAGCGCAGTGCGGTCGATCTTGGCGTTGTGGCGAATGTCGACGGGCAGCGGCGCGCACCACACCGCGGCCACGACCTGCGGGGCCACCGCGGCGCGCACGGCGGCGGTGAGCGACGCCGACGCCTGTGCCTCGCGCTCGTCCTCCACGACGACGACCACCTGCTGCACACCCCGCGGGCCGATGCCGACCGCAGCGGCGCGACGTACGCCCTCCACGCGCTCGGCGGCGACCTCGACGGGCACGGGCGAGACGGCACCCTCGACGGTGTGGATGAGGTGCACGACACGGCCTTCGATCCACAGGTTGCCCGCAGCATCGAGGTGACCGACGTCGCCGGTTCGATGCCACACGACGCCGCCGATCACCGGCCTGGCCAGTTGCTGGGTGCGCCACAGACGGTCGTAGCCCGACGACATCCAGGGGGTGCGGACGACCACCTCGCCGGTGACGTCGACCGCCAGCGCGACATCACCATCACCGCCGACATCGCCCTCGACGTCGAGGATGCGCACCTCGCACTCGGGCACCGGTCGGCCGACGCACACGCCGCGGCCGACGTCCGACAGCGCGATGGACTCGCGTTCGAGCAGCGACACGTCGGCGACGGGAAGCACCTCGGTCATCCCGTACGGCGTGTGCAGCGCCGCCGACGGGCACAACGCCGACACGCGGCGCAGCGTGTCGATGGGCACCGGCGCACCGGCCGACATGACCAGGCGGACCGCGGCGAGCGCTGGCACCGGTGCCGACGCGGTGGCCACGACGTTGGCGAGCGCCGCGGGCGACGCGAACACCATCGTCGCGTCGATGCGACTGCACGCGTCGTCGAGCGCGGCTGCGGTGAGCGTGCTCGGCGACGTGACGTCCATGTCGGCGAATCCGGTGGCGATGCCCAGCGCAGGGCCGAACACGGCGAAGGGCGCGAAGGCGGCGACGAAACGATCGCTGGACGTGATGCCGTACATCGCCTGCACGGCGTCGCGCTGCGCACACAACTGACCGAACGTGTAGCGCACGCCCTTCGCCGGGCCAGTGGCACCGGACGTGAACACGACCGCGGCGGGATCGTGGGCCGCGGGCGACGGCAGCGCGACGTCGCCCAGCGCGCCGACGACGGGAGCGCCGTGCAGCGACGTCAACGAGATGGTCGTGGCACGGGGCGCCCACCGCAGCGACCTGGCCGCGGCGATCGCCTTCGCCGGGCCGACGACGTGACGGACGCGGGCCGAACGCACCGCAGCGCCGAGGCCACGCAGACCCAGACCACGATCGGCGACCACGGTGACGGCACCGATGCGCCAGCAGGCGTAGACGACGGCGATGAGATCGACGCCGGGCGGCACGAGCACGGCGACGCGATCGCCGGGCCGCACACCGCCGGCAGCGAGTGCCACGGCGTAGGTGGCGACCCGCGACTCGAACTCTCGACGCGAGACCACGTCGCCCGAGGCCGCGTCGCTGACGGCGATGGCGAGCGGGTCGCCCCCCGCCACACGCGACCAGATCTCGTCGACCACGGCGGCCGGGCCGGCGGGCTCGTCGACACGGGCGGCGCCGGCGATGGCGTCCTCGACGAACGGGGCGATGGACGTCTCGAGGACCGTGAGGTGGCCGGTGGCGGCGATGCGGTGCAGGGCGACGTCGGCGAAGCGCCCCCGAAGGTCCTCGGCGAAGTCGTCGTCGAACACCGGGTCCTTCGAACCCCACACCAACCGCACGGGGATGGTGAGCGAGGGCAGCGCCGCGGCCACCGCGGCCAGGTCGGCCGCCGACGGGTGGCGCTCGTCGAACGGCACGTCGGCCACGAACCCGGCGATCGAGTCGCGCCGCGCCGCGCCGTGATACGGAGCGGCGAGTGCCCGGCGGTCGCGGCGGGCGACATGGGCACCCGGCAACCAGGGCGTGCCCCACACGAACGCGGGGGTGGTGCGGGTCGCCAAGCGGTGCACGCCGTTGGCCGCGGCGAGACGAATGAGCCACGGCGCCGAACGACCCGCCGGCACCGCGATGCCCGTGTTCGACAGCACCAGGCCGGCGACCAGTTCGGGGTGGTGCACCGCGACACCCATCGCGATGGCCCCGCCCCAGTCCTGGGCGACGATCCACACCGGACCGTCCACACCCAGCGCGGCGAGCAGGTCGCGGACGTCGTCGACGCGGTCGCGATAGGGGCGTGCGCCGACGCGATCGGACCAGCCCATGCCCAGGTGATCGGGTGCGATGACGCGCAGGGTCGGGTCGAGCTCGCGGAGCAGACGCGACCACAGGAACGACCACGTCGGATTGCCGTGCAGGCACAGCACGGTGGCGGCCGTCGCCGAGTCGGTGCCCGGGCGGTCGAGCAGATGCCACCGATGTGTCGAGCCGTCGTGGCTGGGCACGTCGACGTGCCGCGACCACGCGGCGTCCAGCCCGTACGCCTCGAGGTCGAGCGCGGTCGGGGCCGCGGGCGTCACCAGAGGATCTCGGTGGCGCTGGTGTTCAGGCCCGACCCGATGCCCAGGCACAGCACGCGCTGACCGGGCTGGATCTGGTCCTGCACACCGGCGAGCGTGATCGGCACGGCGGCCGGACCGACGTTGCCGTACTTCGGGAACGTCAGCGGCACCTTGCTCTGATCGATGCCCAGCCGCTCGCACAGCATGCTCGTGTGCACCTTGCTGACCTGGTGGAGGATGTACCAGTCGGCGCTGGGCGCCCAGTCGAAGTCGGGCGGCGCTGCCTTCCACGCCTCGTCGGCCAGGTCGAGACCGGCGACGAGGAGCGCCGCGGTGTCGGTGGTCATGCGATCGAGACTGCCGACGCAGAGCAGCTCGTGCTGCGTGGCGGCGCGAGCGGTGCCGCCGACGATGCGGTGCGCTTCGGGGTGCAGGTCGGTGCGGGCCAGCACCATGGCCGCCGCGCCCGAGCCGAGCGTGAGCGAGGCGAACTCGTTGAACACGTCGATCATCGTCGCGGTGGGCTGGCGCAGCCGCTCGATGGTGGTCTCCTGCGTGTAGCGGCTGCCTTCGCCATCGACGATGAGCGCGTAGTCCACGGTGCCGGCGTCGATCATCGTCGCCGCCACGTGCATGGCGTTCATGAAGCCGAGGCAGGCGTTGCCGATGTCGAAGTTCAGGCACGACGACGGCAGGCCGAGGCGATGGTGCACCGCGCACGCCACGGAGGGCTCGAGGTGCTCCTTGCACACCGACGTGCTGATGAGGATGCCGATCTGCGACGGGTCGATGCCGGCCTTCTCGATGGCGGCTCGGCCGGCCATGGCCGCAGCGTCGGCGAAGGAGACGTCGGTGTCCCACCAGCGGCGCTCGTCGATGCCGGCGACGCCGGAGAGCAGACCGGGGCGCATGCCGTTGCGCTCGTAGGTCTCGGCGAGCTGCTCGTCGATCCAGTCGGACGTCACGACGTGGGGGGCCTCGACGGCCGCAAGACTCAGTACTCCGCTGTGCTGGTGCCGGAACACCGAGTTTCCACTCATCGATCAACCTTCGTTCGGGTCCCGACCAGGCTAGGAGGCGTTCACCGCGCTCACGCAGGCGGGGGTCCCCCGGCCATCCGGGTTCAACTGTCCATGCAGGTCAAGGGGCCGGTCAGATCAGTCGTCGGCCGACTCGGGTGCGGGACGGCTGATGGCCGCGCCCACGTCGAACCCGGCGAATCCCTCGGGCGCGGCGACCTCGACGATGGGCTCGTCGCGGTCGTCGAACTCCAGTCGCAGCGCGCGCGTCATCACCGCGTGCATGTCGTACATCGCGGTGATGTAGGTCAGCTCGAGGATCTCCTCGTCGATGAGGTGTTCGCGCAGCGTGTCGAACACGGCGTCGGGAGTGCGCCCGCCGTCGAGCACGAGACAATCGGTGTAGGCGAGCACGGCCCGCTCGACCGGGCTGAACAGGTCGCTCACCTGCCAGGCCGGGATGGCCGCGATCTTGTCGTCGGCCATGCCCAGCGCGCGGCAGCTCTTGCAGTGCTGTGAGTAGACGAACTGGCTGCCGCGCACCCAGCCGGCCCGCGTCTGCCCCAACTCGCGCAGCACCGGGTCGAGCAACCGCTTCGGGCTGCGGTACAGACCGAAGCCCTGCACCGCGTGACGGAACACGTCGGGCACCAAGGCGAACACGGTCCACCAGTCGCCGGGTGTGCCGGTCGAGGTGCCCGGCTCGGCGACCGGATCGCGATGGCCGAACAGCTGGTCGTACATCTGCAGGATCAGCGTGTCGTCGGTCTCGTGGCGGCTCACCTGGCGCAGGCGCGGCATGGCGTGACTCCTTCTCTCGGGTACGCCTGCAGTCTGCTCCGCTCCACCGCACGACCTCGGGCCGGACGCGCAACGGAGCGGGCCAGGTGGCCCGCTCCGTGATCGGTTGCTGTGTGCGGTGTGGCTCAGTCGTCCGAACCGTGACCACCGTGGCCACCGTGGCCGCTGTCGTCGCCGCCGTGGTGGCCGCCGTTGTCGTCGACGCTGTTCGAGGTCTCGACGCTGTTCGACGTGACGGTGTCGTCGGATGCACCGGCCGGGCGATCGCCGCCGTGGTCATCGATGCTGTTCGACGTCTCGACGCTGTTCGACGTGACGGTGTCGTCCGACGCACCGGCCGGGCGATCGCCGCCGTGGTCGTCGATGCTGTTGGCGGTGACCGAGCTGGATGTCTCGATCGAGTTGGAGGTGGCCGTGTCGTCGGAGACACCGGCCGGGCGATCGCCGCCGTGGTCGTCGACGCTGTTCGACGTGGCGACCGAGTTCGACGTGGCGACGGTGCCGACGGTGTTGACCGTGGTGGGCGTGCGGTGCGAGTCGCCCTTGGCGGCGGCGGCGAAGCCGGCGGCGCCGAACAGGACGACACCCGAGATCGCGCTGGCGACGATCAGGCGGCGGTGGCTCTTCGAGCCGGTGGTGTTCGTGGTGTTGGTGGTGGTGTTCATGGTGCTTCCGTTCTGGGGGGTGAGGACTGCGTTGACAGCAGTGACACGTCGGCCCGAGGAACAAGGTTTTGCCGATTCCGCTTCTTGGAAGAGGCGGCGCTCACCGTTGGAAAACCACACCGACGCTGGGACGTCGCTTGGAAATCTGCCCGGTCGGACTTCCCCTCTCGGCCTACGACTACGGTGCCGTTGGTGAGCACCACACCCGACGAGGCAGCGGTTCGCGGCGACGTCCGCGCGTTCCTGGCGGACCATTGGGACCCTGCGTCGTCGTTGGTCGAATGGCGCACGCGACTCGTGGACTCCGGGTGGGGTGTGCCCAGCTGGCCGCAGCAGTGGCACGGGCGCGGCCTGCCCTCGTGGGCCGACCGTGTCGTGGCCGACGAGTTGCGCGCCGCCGGTGCCGTGGGCATGCCGCTGGGGGTGGGCATGACGCTGGCCGCGCCCACGCTGCTGCAACACGGCAGCGATGAACTGCGCACCCGCATGTTGCGGCCCACGCTGATCGGCGAGCTGCACTGGTGCCAGCTGTTCAGCGAGCCAGGCGCTGGCAGCGACCTCGCCGGACTCACCACGAACGCCGTCCTCGACGGCGACGAATGGGTGCTCACCGGCCAGAAGGTGTGGAACACCAGCGCCCATCACGCCGACTTCGGCATCGTCGTCGCCCGCACGTCGTGGGACGTGCCCAAGCACGCCGGCATCTCGTACTTCGTGCTGCCGATGCACCAGCCGGGGGTGGAGGTGCGACCCATCCTGCAGATGAACCGCCACGCGTCGTTCAACGAGGTGTTCCTCAGCGAAGCCCGCGTCCCCGTCGGCAACCTGGTGGGCGACCTTGGTGACGGCTGGCGCGTGGCCCGCACCACACTGCACCACGAGCGCACCTTCGCCACGATGCGCCGGCCACGGTTCGACGGCATGCGCCCCGGTCGCGCCGTCGACGAGGCGGCCGCCGAGGCGGAGGAGCACTTCCGCACCTACGTCTGGTATCCGCAGCGAGCCGGACGGGCCGACCTCGTCACCGAGATCGCCGCGGCGCGGGGCCGTGGCACCGACCCGATCGTTCGTCAGGAGATCGCTCGCCTGCTGTCGTTCGTGAGGGCCAACGAGTGGACCGCGGCGCGGGCGCAGGCGGCTCGATCACTCGGTCGCGCCCCGGGCCCGGAGGGGTCGCTGGGCAAGCTCGCGGCGAGCGAGGTGGCCCGCCGCGCCGCGCGGGTGCACGCCCTGCTCGCCGGCGCCCAGGCGATGCTCGGCGACGGGCCGTCGCCGCACGACGCCACGGTGGCCGAGGTGCTGGTGTCCACGGTCGCCCAGTCCATCGCCGGCGGCACCGACGAGATCCAGCGCAACATCATCGGCGAGGGCATCCTCGGCCTTCCCCGCGAGCCCGCCGCCGACAAGGACGTCCCCTTCCGCGACATCGTCCGTCGCTCCCGATCCTGAGTGCTGCGGATCGAGCGACTTCAGATGGGGAAGTCGTTGCGGGCGGCGACGGCGGCGCCGCGGGCGCCGGCCATGTCCAGGTCGGGCACGAGCTCGAACTCGGCCACCTCGCGTTGTTCGTCGCGCAGCATCGTGTGCTCGCTGACCGTGCGCACGAACCAGTCACGGAAGTGCGGTTCGCTCTCGACCACGCCGCCGCCCACGAAGTAGGCGTGCGGGTCGGTGAAGTTGGCGGCGATCGTGAACAGGTGGCCCAGTGCCATCGCCTGCTGTTCGAAGACCTTCAACGCCATCTCGTCGCCACGCTCGGCGAAGCCACGCAACGCCTTCGCCGCGTCGCCGATCGGCATCGACGCCCAGCTCGTGCGACGGGTAGCGCGTCAGCCAGTACGGCAACAGGTTGTTGCGGATGCCCGTGAGCGAGGCGACGCTCTCGGCATCGGCCACGAAACCGCAGTTGCACGTCGGCGTCGGCTGATCGGGCTGCAGCAGCCCGGTCATCGGGATGTGCACGTGGCCCAGCTCGCCCGCCATGCCCACGGCGCCACCGACCACGTTGCCGTGCTCGACCACGCCGCCGCCCAGACCGGTGCCGACGATGGCGGCCACCGACGAGCGGTGCGCGGCGGCGAACCCGAAGTGGGCGTAGTGCGCGTACATCGCGGCCGCGTTGCCGTCGTTGGTGTAGACGACGGGCAGCCCGAGGCGCTCCTCGAGCGCAGCGCGCACGTCGAACCCCCACCACTCGGGCAGCGCGAAGTTCGTCGCACCCTTCGACGAGATGACGCCGGTGGCCGACGCCGGGCCCGGAGTGTCCAGCCCGACGGCCGCGACCCGGCTGCGGTCGACACCGGTGATCGCCAGCCCGTGGAGGAACACGGCCTCCATCGCCTCGATGGCCGGCACGGTGCCGTCGTTCACCCGACTGGGCAGTTCGATCATGTGGTCGATGAGGAAACGCCCGTCGGCGGCGAGCACCGTGACGTTGTTCTTCGTCCCACCGTTGTCGATGCCGACGATCACGGACGACGAATCACTCATGCCGCCGATGTTAGGCGCCGCAGTGCCGGCGTCAGTCGGTGACGAAGCGGAACGTGCCGCGCAGGTACTCGACGAACGATGGCGACACGCCTTCGCCTGCCAACACCTCGGCACTGACTGGCGCACGGCGCGGCTCGAACGCCGGATCGGACCGCAGCCGCTGCGGGTAGTCGTGATGCAGGATCGCCACCCGGCCGAGCACGGGCAGATCGACCCCGTGGTCCAGCACTCGCTGCACGTCGGCCGGCGTGTGGATCTTCCCCGCGACCCCCAGGCGCACGTCGCCTCGCGGCAGCGCGGCGAAGACCTCCATCAGCGTGCGGTCGTCGTAGCCAGGTTGGTCGGTGACTCGCCCGACGTCCCACAGGCTCATGTCGATGAGGTCGACCTTGCCGCCGTCGACGAGGCCGGCGAACACGTCGACGATCTCGGCGGTCTGCATGCCGAAGCGTTCGGGCGACATGCGCACGGCCAACGCGAGGTCGTCATCACACTCGTCGCGGATGCCGTCGACGATCTCGAACAGCAGTCGGCTGCGGTTCTCGAGCGACCCGCCGTAGTGGTCGGTGCGACGGTTCAGCTCGCTCGACAGGAACTGGCAGATCAGGTAGCCGTGTGCGCCGTGCAACTCCACGCCGTGGAACCCGGCGCGCTGGGCACGGACCGCCGCGGCCACGAAGTCGTCGCGCACCTGCTCGACCTCGGCGGTCGTCAGTGCACGGGCACCCGTTTCGGCGTCGTCGCTGGGGCACACCGGTTGGGCGCCGATGAGGCCGGCCGGCGAACGGTGCCCGGCGTGATGCAGCTGCGCGTAGCTGACCGTGCCCGTCGCGTTCAGGTCGATCGCCAGCCGGGTGAGCCCCTCGAGGTGCTCGTCGCCGAAGATGCCCAGTTGGCCGGGGAATCCCTGTCCCACCGCCTGCACGTGGGCGGCGCACGTCATCGTCAGCCCGAAGCCGCCCACCGCACGCATCGTCAGCCAGTGGTGCTCGTCGTCGGACAGGGTGCCGTCGACGTGGCTCTGCTGGTTGGTGAGTGGCGCGAGCATGAACCGGTTCGGCATGCTCGGACCGTGGAGGAAATCCACGGTGTCGAAGGGGGCGGGTGTCGGCGACATGGCCGACACTCTGGCAGAGATCAGCTCATTCGGCCGCGGCGTGGATGGCCCGCAGCGCCTTGTCGTGTGCCTCGACGATGATCGGCGCCGAGCGCATCGGCCCGCGGGCGACGGCCAGCGTCGCAGCGAGGCCACGGTGGTACTCGAGCACCCAGGCGTCGTCGACGAGGTCGATCTCGAACGGCCACACGTGCGGCGGAATGGTCGGCGGCGTCGGCCACGTCGGGCAGACCTCGTCGTCCCAATCGGCGAGGACGTCGAACTCGACGCCCATGTGGTGCGCCATCCACGCCATGCGCAACATCTCGACGCCGACGAGGGCACCGAGCTCGTGGGGCATCGGGGCACCGCTGGGGTCGGTGGTGGTGGTTCGGTTCGGCCATGCGGTCTGCGCCATGTCGACCTCCTCGGGGTACGTCGCGCGGGTCATGGGCACAGCGTGCCCGTCATCGCCCGTCACGTCTGTCGTGTGGCCGATGCTTCCGACGTGGCCACCGACACAGGGACGCCGTGATGGCGTCGTGGCAGGATGGAGGCAGGAAGGCGGAGCCGACATGAGGAAGACCGAATCCGCTCCCGAGACCGCCGCGGCGCGCACCAGCCGCGAGCGCGTGCTCGATCCGATCGACCGCATCTCCGAGATCCTCTTCGGCCTGATCATGGCGCTCACCTTCACGGTGACGCTCGATGCCGCGACCGCCGACGACGGCGAGGTCAGGTCCATGCTGCTCGCCGCGCTCGGCTGCAACATCGCCTGGGGTCTGGTCGACGGGGTGATGTACCTGTCGATGGGGCTCGTCGAGCGTGCCCATGCGTTGCGGCTGATGCGCGACCTTCGTGCCAGCGATGCGACGACCGGTCGCTCGATGCTGAAGGACGCCGTGCCACCGGTGGTCGCGGCCACCCTCGACGATGCCGAGCTGGATCGCATCCGGACGATGCTCGACCAGGTCGAGCTGCCGGCGCGGCCGCGCGTCCGCGCCGACGACGTGCTCGGCGGGCTCGCCGTGGCGACCCTGGTCTTCCTGTCCACCTTCCCGGTGGCACTGCCGTTCGCGTTCATCGACGATCCGGCGACCGCGCTGCGCACCTCGAACGGTGTCGCGTTGCTCCTGCTGTTCGTCGCCGGCATCGCACTCGGCCGCTACGGCGGCATACGCCCCATCCGCCTCGGTCTGCTGATGGCAATGCTCGGATCGTTGCTCGTGGCGATGACGGTCGCGCTCGGCGGCTGAGCGATCCGCACCCGGCCGTGGTCGGCCAGGTGCGGATCGTCAGCGAACACTCGGGGTCAGCTGACCCGTAGCGAGAACGAACGGGTCGAGCTGAGCACCGTCGACGAGCCGCCGTAGGTGACCGTCACGGTGTGCCGACCCTTGGCGGTGGTGGCCGGAACGACCACCTTCACCTCCTGCTCGCCCTTCTTCGGTGCCCAGGTGAAGGTCTTCAGCGGAACACCGTCGAGCAGCACGGTGAACTCACCGGTCACGCTGATCGGCGAGCGCAGCTTCACTTCCAACTCGAGCGTGCGCCCGGCCTTGATGGTGGTGCGATCGGGCTCGACACGGGTGGTGCTGGTGGCCTTCAGGAAGATCGCCTGCGTGGCCGTGGTGCCGGTGGACGGCACGGTGACCGTGAAGTCCTGCCAGCCGTACATGGTCGTCGGCACCATGGTGGTGAACGAACCACGACCCACTTCGTCGGTGGTGATCACCGGGGTGGGGTCGACGACCGTCGAGCCCAACGACAGGCCACCGAGCGTCGCCGTGGCCGTTCCGGCCTTGGGCTCTGCCGGGTTGCTCATGTCGAGCGACGACACGCCGACCACGAGCGGCTGCCCGACGGCGTTCGGCGTGGCGGGGTCGATGCCGATGCCGCGCTGCACGTAGTCGGGCGAGGCGACGCCGAATGCAGCCAGGTAGTCGACCATCGACTGCAGGTCGATCTTGCCGGTGTCGGCCTTGTTCGTGCCGTTGGCCAGCTCGAAGAAGTTGTCACCGCCGGCGGCGAGGAACGAGTTGACGACGACGCTGTACGTCTGCGACGGGTTGATCGGCACGCCGCTCAACCAGATGCCGGTGATGTGCTGGCCGGCCGCTGCCGTCGGGTCGTAGGTGAACTTCAGTTCCTTGTTCACGCCCAGGTGCAGCATCGGTCGCGCCGCGCCGGCGGGCTGCCACTGCTGCTCGAGCACGGTCTTCACCTGCGCACCGGTGAGGTTCAGGGTGATCAGCGTGTTGGCGAACGGCTGGACCGCTGCTGCCTCGGCGAACGTGATCACACCATCCGGGGCGAACAGCAGGTCGGTGCGGATGCCACCGGGGTTCATGAACGCGATCTGGGCGGTTCCGACCTGGTTCGCGGACCACAGCTGCACGTCGGCGACGAAGTTGCCGATCGTGCTCTCACCACCGCGGTTCTCCGACAGATCGGGCTGCTTGGCACGGCGGAAGTCGGCCGTGACGTCGCCGAGCTTGACCGCACCGAGCGGTCCCGCTGCGTTCTTCGCCGCGGTCACGATCGCCGCGGTGGCCGGGTCGTCGGCATAGGTGCCGGGGGCGTTCTCGATGACGTTGACCATCGACAGGATCTGCTTGGTGTCGGGGTCGACCTGGATGGTCATGTTGCTGAACTTCTCGCCGTACTGACCGCTGGAGATGACCGGACGACCGTTGATCACGTGGTTGTAGGCGAGGTGGGTGTGACCCGAGACGATGGCGTCGATGTTGGCGTTGGCGCCCAGCACGATCTTGCCGAACTTCGACGCCGGGTCGACGGCCGACGAGATGTCGGTGGTCGCGGCGCCTTCGTGGACCAGCAGGACGACGACGTCGGCCTCCCCGTTGGCGGGGTTGCCGTCGCTGAGCTGATCGGCGACGCGGTTCGCCGCGGTGACCGGCGCTTCCACGGTGATGTTGGCGATGCCGGCCGGGCTGACGAGCGACGGCAGTTCGTCGGTGACGGCACCGACGAAGCCGATGGTGACGCCCTCGAACGTCTGCGTCCAGTACTCGGGCAGGTTCGGTGAGCCGTCGGTGGTGTGCACGTTGGCGCCGAGGTACTCCCAGTTGGCGAGCGGCAGGACGCGGTTCATCAGATCGTTCCAGCCGGCGTCGAACTCGTGGTTGCCCACGGAGCTGACCTCGAGACCGGCCGAGTTCAGCGAGTCGATGGTGGGCTTGTCGTTGGCGATGAACGACACGAAGGTGGAGGCGCCGATGAGGTCGCCGGCCGCGGCGAACACGGTGTTCGGGTTCGCCGTGCGAATGGTCTTCACCGCCGTGGCCAGGGCCGCGGCACCGGCCGAGGCGCCGGAGCGCTCGATGCGGCCGTGGAAGTCGTTGACCGTCACGAGTTGGATCGTGACGGGCGTGGCCGCCCTGGCAGTGGGGACCGCGGCCCCCAGGCCGGCGACGGCGAGGCCGGCGACGAGCGCTGCTGCCCACCTGCGGCGGTGTCGACGCGCGGGCGCGTCAATGACGGATGAATGACTCATCGTTGCTCTCCTTGGGTTCGTCCCGACCGAGTGCGAATGGCTCCATCGCCCAACCGGCGATGCTCACGACTTCGGTCGAGACCGAATCTAGCCACACCGCGGAGACCCCCGTGCAAGCGACCACGTACCGAGTTCAGCCGACCGCGCTGGCCACCAGATCGGCGAGGAAGTTGCGCACCGCGGGCGTCGCTTCGGTCTGCCGCAGCGGCTCGAGACCGAGCGCGATGTGCACGTAGCTGACCAAGTGATATGCCGCGACGACGGTCGCCAACGCGGGTCGGGCGGCGTCCAGCCGCGTCGGGTGCAGGCCCCACGCGTCACCCCACGTCCGCCACAGGCCGTCGACCACCTCGGGCTCGTCGCGGTACCACGCCGCCCATGCGCCGACGTCGACCAACGGATGCGTCCACGCCGCGTCGGACCAGTCGATGATCACCACCCGCTCGCCGTCGACCATCACATTGCCGGGATGGAAGTCGCCGTGCACCACGGTCTCGGCCATGCCGAGCATGTCCACGATCGCGACCGCCGCGCGGATGGACCGCGTCAGCACCTCGACGTCGGCCGCAGCGACATCCACCTCCAGCGCGTCCTGCACGGAGGGCGAGGCCAGCGTCGCGACGACGGCGGCCACATCGTCGGCCAGGTGTACGAGCGGCCGTGGTGCAGCGCCTGCGGCCAGCAACGACTCGCCGTGCGCCCCGAGTTCGCGCTGCAACGCCACGAGTGCCCGAATCGCGTCGTCGGTCCGTTCGATCCGTTCGGCGACGGAGGACCCGGCGACGTCGGTCATCAGCAGCACGCGCCGCTCGTCGTCGATCGCGACGACGCCCGGCACGCGGCCGGGGCAACGACGGTCGATCTCGCGGGTGATCGCCGGCTCGGCTGCGAACCCGGGATACACGGCCTTGCACCAGTGCGTCGCATCGGCGCCGTCGACCCGCCACACCGCCGAGATGCCCCAGAGTCGGAACGGCGACAATCGCGTGCTCGATGATGTCGGCACCGCCAACTGCTGGTCGACCCAGCCGTGCAACGCCCGAGCCCAATCGCGCTGCGCCCACTGCGATCGCTGTGTCGGGATCGGCGCCCCACCCCATTCCAGGAAGCGAGACGACACGTAGGGCTGCAGTGCCGGCAGGACGTCGCACTGCACGTCGTCGATCGGCGTCCATCGCCACCCGTCGGGCAGCACGTCGAGCTGCAACTCGGCGACGACGTGTGCGGTGCCGTCGTCGTCGGGCGAGGTCTGGTCGATCAGGTAGTCGACCACCGTCGCGTCGGCGCCGTGTTCGAGCAACCAGTCGTCCAATCGGGGCGCCGTCGGCCCGCTGTCGAACTCGAGGTGGACCACCGGAACGGCACCCGTCGAGTCGGTCGCCAACCTGGCCCCCGACGAGTCGGGGACCAGCAGGTGGACGCGTCGGCGTTCGGTCATCGACCCAGTCTCCCAGGGCTCGACGACCGGCCGGACCGGATCAGCCCATCTGGGTGGTCTTGGTCGGCAGCACCTTCACGACGACCCGGTGGTCGGTGGGCTGGTGCCACGGGTAGACGTCCTGTCCGAGGTACTTCTTGGCCATCGAGTTGATGAACGCGTTCTCGGGATCGTCGACGATCTCGGCGACCGTGCCGCGGATCTCGAGGTAGCGGTAGGCGTTGCCGTTGTCGACGATCGACAACGCGACTGCCGGGTTGGCCTGCAGGTTGCGGTACTTCTGGCGGCCGGTGGTCTGGCTGAACAGCACGTGGGTGCCGTCCCACCCGAACCAGACGGGGTTGTTCTGCGGGAGGCCGTCGGGACCGATCGTCGCCACGTGGGCGAGTGCGGTGGAATCGAGGAGATCGGCGTGGGAGGAGGGGATGGTCATGCGACGCCTCAACATGTGCGGTCGCAAGGATATTCCCGGTCCCGTGCGCTCCCTCAGCGTCGCTTGCTCCACGCATCGACGAGCAGCATCGTCGGCATCGTCAGCACCGCGACCACCCAACCCCACAGCGGCGGTGACGAGTGCCCCAGTTGCTCGGCGATCCACGGGACGAACAGGACCGAGCACGCGAACGTCAACTCGATCGCTCCGGCGAACAGCAGCAGGCGGTTCGTCGTCCAGCCCAACTGGTCGGGCCGACGCGTCGCGCTGCGGCACGCCATCGCGTTCGCCTTCTGGCCCAGCACGACCGCCATGAACGTGGCCCCCGACGCGGCGACCACCATGTCGTCCGACACCGTGTCGAACGGACGCCACCCGAGCGCCAGCAACGACACCACGAACGCGAGCATCGAGCAGGCCGCGATGGTCGGTCCGAGGACCAGGAACGCCCGACGCCGCACGGTGCGGTTCATCAGCTTGCCGGACACCGGCGGCCCGTCGAGCAGATGCGCGCTGGGTGGCTCGGCGCCGAGCGCGACGGCCGACAACGTGTCGGTGCCGATGTCGAGCGCGAGGATCTGCAGCACGCCGAGGGCCAGGGGGAACCGGCCACCGCTGAGCATCCACACGATGAACGGCGTCACCTCGGCGACGTTGTCGTTGAGGTGGTAGGTGAGGAAGCGGCGGATGTTGACGAACGTCGCCCGGCCCTGCTCGATGCCGGCCACGATGCTGGCGAAGTGGTCGTCCAACAGCACCAGGTCTGCGGCCTCGCGTGCGACGTCGGTGCCGGACGCGCCCATCGCGATACCGATGTCGGCCTCGTGCAGCGCCGGCGCGTCGTTCACACCGTCGCCCGTCATGGCCAGCACGTGACCGCGCCGCCGCAACGCCTGGGCGATGCGCAACTTGTCCTCCGGCGACACGCGTGCCACGACCACTCCGTCGTGGTCGAGCAGTGCACCGAGTTCGTCCGGGTCCTGCGGCAGGTCGGCGCCGACGAACACGCCTTCGTCACCGCGAGCGAGGCCCACCTCGCGGGCGATCGCCGCCGCGGTGACCGGATGGTCGCCGGTGATCATCGCGATGGAGATGCCCGCCCGCCGACAGGCGTCCATCGACGCGCGCACGTCGGTCCGCGGCGGGTCCTGGAGCGCGATCAGACCCAGCAGTTCGAGCCCGTGCTCGGCCGCGTCGGCGTCGATCGGAGCGACCGGAGCATCACGGCGGGCGACGGCGAGCAGCCGCAACCCGCGACGGGCCATGTCGTCGAGCACCGCGGTCGCACCGTCCACGGGACCGCACGCCTCGAGCACGGCGTCAGGAGCGCCCTTGACGATCACCTCGCCGGGCAGCAGGACGGACATTCGACGTCGACGCGGGTCGAACGCCCAGCGCGACCGTTCGGGGCGAGCGTGCGCGTCGGCGGTCGGGTCCAGGCGCAGACGGCGCGCGAAGGCGTCGAGCGCTGCCTCCATCGGGTCGCCGTGCGGCACCCACCGATCGCCCTCCAACTGCACGTGGCCGGACGACGCTCGCGCCGCCGCCAATGCCATGCGCTCGATGCCCGCGCGCGCGGTGGGCGTGCCGAACGTGATCGCGGCCTCGGGCCCGTAGCCGGCGCCGGCGACGACCGCCCGACCCTGCGGCGTCCACGCCTCGACCACGGCCATCTGGTTCATCGTCAACGTGCCGGTCTTGTCGGTGCAGATGAACGTGGTCGAGCCGAGCGTCTCCACCGCCTCGAGCGTGCGCACCAGCACCTGCCGCTCGGCCATCTTCTCCGCGCCGTACGCGAGCGCGAGCGTCACCGTCGGCAGCAGGGCCTCGGGCACCAGGGCCACGGTCACACCGATCGCGAACACGAAGCCCTCGCCGGCGCCGTTGCCGAGGGCCAGCGACACCAGGAAGAACACCAGGCCGACGACGACGGCGATGCCGGCGATGGTGCGCACCACTTCGTGCAAGCCCTTGGCGAGCGGTGTCACGCCGGTGGGCGTGAGCGACGTCAGGTGGGCGATCGATGCCAGCCGTGTCGAACTGCCCGTGGCCGAGACCACCGCCGTACCGCCGCCCTCGACCACGAAGCTCCCCGCGAACAGACCTGCTCCGGCCTCCACCGCGTCGGGAACACTCTCGCCCGTCAACAGCGACGTGTCGACCAACATCGACGACGACGTCACCACCTCGACGTCGGCCGGCACCCGGTCGCCGGCGTCGAACACCACCAGGTCGCCGACGACCACCTCCGTCGCGTCCACCAGCCGTGCCACTCCGTCGCGCCGCACCGTCACCTGCACCGGCAACAGCGAACGCAGCCGCTCGGCGGCGTGCTCGGCGCGGGTCTCCTGCGCGAACGCGAACGCCGCGTTCACCACGACGACCGCGGCGATCGCCACCGCCAGTTGCGGCATACCCGCCACCCACGCCAACACCGCCGCACCCCACAGCATGATCGCGAAGAAGTGGGTGAGTTCGCGTACGAATCGGCGCAGCCCGCTCGGCCGCTTCGGGGGCGGCAGACGGTTCGGGCCGTCGCGCTGCAGCCGCGACGCAGCCTCGGCGGAGCTCAGCCCGCCGTGCAGTGGGGCAATCGTCAACTCGGTCACGGTGGTGCGCGACCTCCTCGTTCGACTTCACGATCGTCCGCCGCTCCTCGCGACGCCAGGGTCGAACGCCCGCACTCCGTTGCGGTGGACGAAGGACCCTTCCCGAGCCCCCGTGGCCGCCGTACGGTGGCACCAGGAGGCGCTCCCGTTGACGACCCTGGACAAGCCATCCGCGCGCGAGCGCGTCGAACGACTGGGCCGCTACAGCGCTGTGTCGGTGATGAACGTCGTCATCACCCAGGTGCTGTTGCAGCTGGCGCTGGCCACCTCGATGCCCGCCGTCGCCGCCAACCTGTTCGCGGTCGGGTTGTCGGCGGTTCCCGCGTACCTGGTGAACCGCCGCTGGGTGTGGGGCAAGCAGGGGCCGCACAGCATCGCCCGCGAGATCGTGCCGTTCTGGTCGTACGCGTTCCTGGGCCTCGCCGTCAGCACCATCGCGGTGGCGTGGGCCGACGCGCGTTGGCACTCGAACCTCGCCGTGTCGATCGCCAACATCGCCTCGTTCGGCGTGCTGTGGGCCGCGAAGTTCGTCCTGCTCGACCGCTGGATGTTCGGCGACCGGGGCCGTACGCCCCTACCCCCTGGAGCACCCAGCGACGCATCGTGAGGACGTGAACCACCTCGATCCTTCGCGACTGCACGCGCTGCTCGGGCGGAGCGTGCTGACCACCCACGACTGGTCGGTCGACGACCTCACGACCCTGCTCGCCGTGGCGGCGCGCCTCGAGCACCTGGACCGGGCAGGCGTGTCGTTGGAGCTGCTGCGCGGCGAGCTCGCCTACGCGATGTTCTTCGACAACTCGACGCGCACGAAATCGGCGTGGGCCGGCGCCGCCGCACGCCTGGGCATGCACCCGGTGATCGTCGACGGCTCGTCCACCCAGGTGTCGCACGGCGAGACGGCCGCCGAGACCGGGGCGATGCTGGGCATGAACGCCCACGCCCTCGGTGTGCGCCACGACCTGATCCTCGGCGAGGGCAACTCGTTCATGCGCGACGTGCAGCGCGGCATCGACGAGTATCTCGTCGCCACCAAGGACCCGCGTGCGGTACCCGTGGTCAACCTGCAGTGCGACGTCGATCACCCGACCCAGTCGCTTGCCGATCTGCTGTGGTTGCAGGAGCACTTCGGTGGCTCGGTCGCCGGCCGCCGCATCACCATGTCGTGGGCGTACTCGCCCAGCTACGCCAAGCCGCTCTCCGTACCCCAGGGCATCGTCTCGCTGCTCACACGGTTCGGCGCACACGTGACACTCGCCCACCCACGCGGCTACGGGCTGCTGCCCGATCCCCTGCACTGGGCGGCCATGGGTGCCGTCGAGTCGGGCGGCACGTTCCGCATCACCGACGACATGGACGACGCGTTCTCGGGCGCCGAGGCCGTCTACCCGAAGTCGTGGGGCCCGCACGACCTGATGGTGGAACGGGTCGCCGCCAACCATGCCGGCGATCGGGATGCCATGGCCGACATCGAGCAGCGAGCGCTGGCGCGCAACGCCGATCACCGTGACTGGATCTGCGACGAGCGGCGGATGTCGCTCACCGACGACGCGCTCTACCTGCACTGCCTGCCCGCCGACATCGGTGCGGAGGTGAGCCCGGCGGTGATGGAGCGCTTCAAGGTGGCCGTGGCACGCGAGGCCAACAAGAAGGTGTACGTGATCATGGCGATGCTCGCCGTGGCCAAGGTCCCGGACCTCGCCGCCGCACTAGGAGGAGGTGGGTGATGGACACCCGGACGATGCCCGAGGTCGATCTGGACGGACGGGTGGCCGAGCTCGCCGCGCAGTACCGGCCGCTGGCCGAGGCGATCCTGCGCGAGGCGATTCGCATCCCCGCCGACGTGGTGGACCTGCCCATCGACGCGGGCGGCGACCCGAGTGCCGGGCTGTCCAACCACGAGGGCACGCGGCTGCAGTTCCTGCGGCACACGATCATCGACGTGGAGGCCGTGCGCCACGCCGAGGACGTGTGGTTCGACGACTACGGCAACCTGGTCTGGATGGTGCGCGACCCGTACGACGGCGTCGCTCCCGAGCACCGCACGGTCATCTTCCTCGATGGCCACTCCGACACGGTGCAGGCGTTGCGCGACCAGTGGCGGCACCATCTCGGCGCGACGATCGACCCGTACACGGGTCGGTTGCCCGGCACCACGCCCGACGCCGCGGCGCTGCACGCCGAGTTGGGGTACGTGCCGCCGCAGGACGAGTGGGAGCACCTCGTGTTCGGTCGCGGCGCCGCCGACCAGTTGGCCGGCGTCGTGTCACAGATCGTCGCGACGAAGATCCTGCTCGAGCTGTCGGCCGAGGGGGCGTTGCACGGTTGCACGGTCCGCGCCTACGCCACGGCGGCCGAGGAGGACAACGACGGCGGCGGACCGCGCCACGTGATCGCCGACGTGCTCCCCGGTGCCGGACCCGAAGTGATCCCCGACGTCGTCATCCTCACCGAGGGCACCGGCGACGCCGTGCAGGGCGCGCTGGGCATCTACCGCGGCCAGCGCGGTCGGATGCAGATCGAGGTCCGCCTCGTCGGCCGCTCGTGCCACGGCTCGATGCCGTTCGAAGGGCTCAACCCGTTGGAACACGGAGCGGCGATCATCGCCGAGGCGGCCCGGCGTCACGTGGCCGGTGAAGGGTTCCTCGACCATCCGTTCCTCGGTCGCGGCACCCGCACCGCGAGCTGGTCCACCATCGACACGCCGAGCGACTGCGCCGTGCCGGCGACGTTCACGTTCCGCTTCGACCGACGGCTCACCGTGGGCGAGACGGCCGAACAGGCGCTCGCCGACATCGAATCGCTCGACGCGGTCGTCGCCGCGCGCGCTGCCGGCCTGGACGTGGCCGTCGCGGTGCCGCGCTACACGCAGCAGACCTGGCGCGGGTTCCCCGTGGACAACCCGCAGATCTACCCGGGCTGGACCACACCCGCGGATCACCCTGCCATCGTCGCTGCAGTCGACGCGTACCACCGCGTCGTGAGCCCGCACGTCGTCGAACCGGAGGGCGGCGCCACGGCAGGTGCCCTGCGCCGCGAGCCGCGTGTCGGCAAGTGGATCTTCTCGACCGACGGCGTGGGCTACCCGGTCCCCGTCGACGACACCACCATCGAGGTCGGGCCGGCAAAGCGATGGGTCACCTCCGGCGCGGTCCGACACCCGGCGATGTTCGGCATCGGCGCCGGCGTCGAGCAGAACACCCATCGCATCGGCGAGTACGTCGACACGCGCGAACTGCAGCACGCGATCGCCGTCCTGGCGCGGTTCCCGCAGGTGTTCCGGCGGCTGACCGCCGAGGAGGGCTGAGCGTGCGGGTGGTCGTCGCCCTCGGCGGCAACGCGCTGCTGCACCGCGGCGAACGGCCCGACGCCGAGCCCCAGCGGCTGAACGTGCTCCACGCGGTGCAGTCGCTCGCGCCGCTGGCCGCCACCCACGAGCTGGTGCTCACCCACGGCAACGGACCGCAGGTGGGCGTCCTGGCGATGGAGTCGGCGGCCGATCCACTGCTCAGCCGACCGTTCCCGCTGGACCCGCTGGGGGCCGAGACGCAGGGTCTCATCGGCTACTGGCTGGCCCAGGGACTGCGCAACGAGCTCCCTGATCGCGAGGTCGCCGCATTGCTCACCCAGTGCGTCGTGCGCGCCGACGACCCTGCCTTCGGCCGGCCGACGAAGTTCGTCGGCCCGGTGTACGCGGAGAACGAAGCGCGACGACTGGCCGACGAGCGAGGCTGGGTCATCGCTCCCGACGGTGCCCGGTGGCGGCGCGTCGTCGCGTCGCCCGAGCCGCAGTCGATCGTCGAGGCCGAAGTGGTGCGCATGCTGGTGGACCGCGGGGTGGTCGTCATCTGCGCAGGCGGTGGTGGCATCCCGGTCGTCCGGCTCGGCGACGGTCGACTGGCAGGTGTCGAAGCCGTGATCGACAAGGACCTCACCGCCGCCCTGTTGGCCGAGACGCTGCACGCCGACGCACTGCTGTTGCTCACCGACGTGGAGGCGGTCGAATCGGACTTCGGTCGTCCGGGCGCTGCGCCCATTCGTACCGCCACAGCTGCAGCGCTGCGCGCCCACGGCTTTCCCGACGGCTCGATGGGCCCGAAGGTCGAGGCCGCGTGCCGCTTCGCCGAGCGCACCGGCGGCCTGGCCGCGATCGGCGCACTCACCCATGCCGCGGCACTGCTGGCCGGTACCGCCGGCACCCGCGTCAGCCCCTGAACCGCAAGCGAGTCAGCGGGCGGTCCAGCGCTCGATCCAGGGGACCAGCAGCTCGAGCAGCGTGTCCTTGGTGCCCTGGTCGAGGTCGTAGGCCACGTGACGCACCGCGTGGGCCGGCAGGCCCGCGGCGAGCAGGGTCGCAGTGAGATCGAAGGGTGTGCCGGACACGACCACGTCGCACGGCGTCGCTTCGATGGTCGCGGCGAGCTCGGCCAGCTGCACGTCGCCGTAGCCCATCGCCGGCAGCACGGCGCCGATGTGCGGGTACTTCTCGTAGACGCCGCGCAGCGAGCCGACGGCGTACGGCCGCGGATCGACGAACTCGGCGACGCCGGCGGCCCTCGCCGCCACGCTGCCTGCGCCGAACGGCATGCCGCCGTGGGTGATCGTCGGGCCGTCCTCGATGACCAGGGCGCGCAGTCCGGCGATCGACGGTCCGGCGTCCAACGTCGCCGGCGACGAAGCGAGCAGCGTCGTCGCGTCCGGGTTCAGCCGCTGCAGCGCGTCGACGACGCGTTGCACGTCGTCGGGTGCCGCACTGTCCACCTTGTTGACGACCAACACGTCGGCGAGCAGCACGTTCGCCTCGCCGGGGTGGTACGCCGACTCGTGGCCGGGCCGCAGCGCGTCCGCGACGACCACCATCAGGTCGGGTTCGTAGAACGGCAGGTCGTTGTTGCCGCCGTCCCACAGAATGATGTCGGCGTCGCCTTCGGCCAGAGCGAGGATCTCGCCGTAGTCGACGCCGGCATACACCGGAATGCCCTCTCGAACGGGCAGTTCGTACTCTTCGCGCTCCTCGACCGTCGGCCGACTGGCGTCGATGTCGTCGAGCGTGCGGAACCGTTGCACGCGCATGTCGCGCAGGTTGCCGTACGGCATCGGGTGCCGCACGAGGGCCACCGACAGTCCGTGGTCCTGCAGAATGTGCGCGATGGCGCGGCTGGTCTGGCTCTTGCCGCATCCGGTGCGCGTCGCGCACACCGCCAGCACCGGCTTCTCGGACCGCAGCGCCGACGCCTTCATGCCGATCAGCTTGAAGTCCGCGCCGGCCGCGAGCACGCGTGCGGCGAGGTGCATCAGGTCGGGGTAGGCGACGTCGCTGTAGGCGAACACCACCTCGTCGATCGCATGGTCGTGGATGAGCTGCTCGAGCTCGGCCTCGGGGACGATGGGGATGCCCTTCGGGTACGACGAACCGGCCAGATCGTGCGGGTAGGTGCGGTGATCGATGTTGGGGATCTGCGCCGCGGTGAACGCGACGACCTCCACCTTCGGATCGTGCCGATACACGGTGTTGAACGTGTGGAAGTCGCGTCCGCCTGCGCCGACGATGACGACTCGTTTCATGTCTCCATCGTCCGCCCCGACGGAGCGGAACGTCAGGGGCGAACGACCTACTTGTGGCCGCTGACGCCCGCCTGCAGCGGTGCGGACTGCACCGCGAACGGGTTGCCGGGCCATCCCTGACCCTGCGCCAGGTCGGCCAGGCGGTGACCGATCTCGGGCACGAACTTGAATCCATGACCGCTCAACCCGGCACCGACGACGACGTCGCCCACCCGGTCGAGCACGAAGTCCTCCTGCGCGGTGCTGGCGTAGAGGCACGTGGACCGATCCACCGGCTCGGGGTCGACGCCTGGCAGCCATTCACGCACCCAGTCGACGAGCCGCGCCCACGTCACGGGTTCGACCTCGAACGATCGACGATCGGGCTCGACGATCGGCCCGGTGTGATGCTCGGCCACCTTCACCAGGCCCTCGGGGGTGACCATGCCGTAGTGCCGCACCGCGTCGAGGGAGCGCAGCGCGGGCCAGTCCGCGTCGATGCGCGGGCGGAAGAACGCGAGCTGCTCTTGCGTGACACGATGGCCGGGAAGGTCGACGATGCCGGCCAGCAGCGCCGGCGACCACGCACCCGCGGTGACCACGGCGACCCCGGCGTCGATGCGTTCGCCGTCGACGTGCACCGTCACACCGGCCTCGCGCTGCTCGACCCGGTCGACACGGCGCACCGATCGGATCTCGGCACCCGACTCGACGGCCAGACGACGCAGCACCGACACCGCCCGATCGGCGTGCACCGTGCCGCCCGCTGGTTGGAACAGCACGTCGCCGTCGAAGCGCACCCCCGACCATCGCCGAGCGGCCGTCCCCGCGTCGAGCCGTTCGACGCGCACTCCTTCGCCGGCGGTCACCCGTTCGAGCTCGGCCAATTCGTCGGCGAACCCCATGTCCACCGCACCCGAACGGGTGAGCAGCGGCACCCGACCGGCCGCCTCGACCTCGTCCCATCGGGCCAGGGCGTCGAGCGCGAAACGAACGTAGGCCGGGTCGGCGTGGCCGAGACGGACGATGCGTTCGCTGCCGTGCGAGCTGCCGCGGCGGTGACCCGGTTCGAACCGATCGAGCGCGAGGACGCGCAGGCCTCGCCGCGAGGTGTGCCACGCCGAGGCGGCACCCGCGGCCCCACACCCGACCACGACGACGTCGAACGCGGAGGCGGACGCGGTCATCGCTGCGTCAGTCCGCAGCGGCGCGGGCGGCGGCGATCTGCTCGTACACCTCGTCGGCGAACCAGCCGTCGTCCTGCACGACCGCCATGATCACGATCGGCGGCATCACGTCGGTGATCATCACCGTCACGGTCTGTCCGGGCTGGCCCTCGGGCGGACCACCGGCGGCACGTGGGTTGCTGGGTCGCACACTCTCGCCACCACCTCGCGAAATCAATCCCATGACTGCAGTCTGCCCCGCGCGCAGGTCATCCGCTGAACTGGTCGAAGATCCTGATGGCGACCGGGCCGAGGAGCACGATGAACAGCACCGGCAGGATGAAGATGACCATCGGGAAGAGGATCTTCACCGGCAGCTTCATCGCCTCCTCCTCGGCGGCCTGGCGCTGCTTGGTGCGCATCTCGACGGCCTGGACGCGCAGCGTGTCGGACACCGGGACGCCCAGCTGATCGGCCTGGGCGAGCGCAGCGACGAAGCCGCGCAGCTCGGGCACGTCGACACGGTCGGCCATTCCGGTGAGCGCCACGCTGCGCCCGACACCGACCCGCATGTCCTGCACCACGCGGCTCAACTCGTCGGCGAGCGGGCCTTCCGAGGTCTGAGCGAGGCGCACGATCGAGGCATCGATGCTCAGGCCGGCGCTGACCATCACGGCCAACTGGTCCACCACCGAGGCGATCTCACGCCGCACCAACTGTTGGCGTGCCGCCACCTTCGAGTCGAGCAGCCCGTTGGGCAGGAAGTAGCCGAACAGGCCGCCACCGATGCACAGGAACAGGTTGAACGCGCTCGGCGAGGCGACGAAGCGCACGAGCAGCAGACCACCCACGAACACCGCGCCGAGCAGCTTCGCGGCGAGGACCCGCTCGACCGTCCACCCTGCGGGGCTTCCCGCAGTGCGGATCTTGCGGGCCAGCGAGGCCGTGCGGTCGGTGGGTTGCAGGTGCCGCAGGCGTGCGCCCAGCCGTTCGATCATCGGTGCGAGCGCCCGCTCGCCGACGTCGGGCGCAAGTGACCGGGCGCGGAGGTCGTCGCGCGTGCCGACCACGCGCTGGCTGCTGTGCAGGCTCATGTCCACCGGCGCCTCGGCGCGGCGTCCGGACACGGCCCAGAACAGCACCATCAACGACAGCACCACACACGCTGCACCCACGACCGCGATCACGTCCATCGAGTCATCACCTTCAGTTCCGCAACTTGACGATGCGTCGCATCCACAGCCAGCCCACGGTCAGCATGACCACCGCCAGCACCACCAGGAACGGCCCCGGCGACTCCTTCATCGGGGTGAAGTAGCCCGGGCTGAGGATGCTCAGCATCACCACCAGGAAGATCGGCAACGCCGTGAGCAGGATCGCCGAGAGCCGACCCTCGGCCGTGAGGGCGTTCACCTGGCGGGCCAGGCGCTGTCGTTCGCGCACCGTCTCGCCCACCGCCTCGAGGATCGCGGCCAGTTCACCGCCCACCTCGCGGTTGATGTGGATGGCCTGGACGACCCACTCGAAGTCGCGGCTGCGCATGCGATCGGCGGTCGCGGCCAGCGCTGCGGTGGGGTCGCGACCGATGCGGATCTCGAACAGCACGCGGCGGAACTCGGTCGCTGCCGGCTCGCCCACCTGGTTCGCCACGGCGTCGAGCGTCTGCGGCAGTCCGTATCCCGAGCGGAGCAGGCTGACGATGAGGTGCAGGACGTCGGGGAGTTGATCGTCGAAGGCGCGACGGCGACGGTCGGCGCGGACGCCGACCCACCAGAACACCAGCACCGGGACGGCGACCAGACCGAGCACGACACCCAGGAGGTGCAGGAAGGTGGACAGCACGAGTGCCGCGACCACCGCGCCGATCAGGGACAGCACGACGAACTCGCCCGGCCGCAGGCGGACGGCCGCGACGTCGAGCCGCATGGCCAGACCTCGGCGACGATCGCCGTCGCCGAGCGCCCGCTCCGCCAGCGATTCGAGCCGTGCCCCCACACCCGTCGACTCGGCCGACGAGCCGGGTTCTCGCGGGGCCTGACGCGCGTGCAGCCGATCGGCCTCGGGTGTGTCCCGGCGCCGAGCGCGCAGCGTCAGCACGGCCACGAGGATGGACAGGAAGATCGCCACTGCTCCGCCCAGGAGCCACCAGCCGGTGCTCGACGCCGTCGTCCCACCGGGGGCGACCGTCGACGGTACGGCCGTGGACGCCGGCACCGAGCCGGGCACCGTGCCCGGCGACGTGGTGGGCGCGGTCGTGGGTGAGGACGTCGTCACCGACGCCGGCAGTTGCACCGAGGTCGTCGCCGCCACGGCGCCGTCCACCGTGTCGATGGTGAGCACGTAGGTGGCCGGACCGGTGGCCGTGGTGTCGAACGTGACGCGGTAGCGGTGCACCAACGAGTCGGCGATGCGTTCGTACATGCCGGTCAGCGCGGCGGGATCGGCGACGCTGGTCATGGTGCCGTGGTTCGCATCCGCCAGCTGCTGGAGGATCGCCGGATCGGCCTCCGAGCTGGACAGCGCGACGACGCTGGTCCGTACCTCGGTGGCCACCTGGAGCGCGTCGTCCGCGGTTGCCGAGCCGACGGTGTTCCCGCCGTCGCTGAGCAGCACGATCTGCCGGTCGGCCGTCGCACCGGAGAACATCGATCGGGCGAGCACCAGGGCATCGTGGAGCGCAGTCTCGCCACCGGCGGTCAACCCGCCGACGAGGCTCGCGAGCGCAGCCCGGTCGGTGGAGAGGGCGCTCACCAGCCGCGGGGAGTCGGCGAAGGCGACGATGCCCACGGGCACCTCCGCCGGCAGCACGTCGAGGAACCGCTGCGCCGCGGCGATCGACGCCGCCATGGCGCCGCCCTCGTTCATCGATCCGGACGTGTCGATGGCCAGCACCACCTCCATCGCGGCAGCGTCGACCATGTCCACCTGCGTGGACACGACGTTGCCGTTCTCCTCCAGCATCACGCCGGTGCCCGCGAGCGGGCCATCGGTGAGCGCGGCGGGCACGGTGAACTCGAGCACGACGTGCGGAGGGTCACTCACATCGACGGCCGAGACCTCCACGCCCGCGGCATCCGCGTTCGACGCGGCGTGCGTCTGCTGGGGCGCCGACGTCCAGAACAGGATCGCCGACATCACTGCGAACACGCCGCGCCCGTTCATCGGTGCCAGTCCCTGTCGATCGGCAGATCGCCACCGTAGAGCTCGGTGGGGAGCACCACGCCGGCTTCGACCAACCGATCGGTGAAGTGCGGCCGCACGCCGGTGGGCTGGATCCGCCCGAGCGTGTGCCCGTGCTCGTCGAAGCCCGCATGGTGATCGAACGCGTAGATGTCGTTGGTGGTGATGATGCCGCCCTCCATGCCCAGCACTTCGGACACCTGGACGACTTTTCGAGAGCCGTCGCGGAAGCGGTGGAGGTGGACGATGACGTCGAGCGCCGACGAGATCTGCTCGCGGATCGCCCTGCTCGGCAACTCGATGCCGCTCATCAGCACGAGGGTCTCCAGCCTCGACAGCGCATCGCGAGGGCCGTTGCAGTGGATCGTGGAGATCGACCCGTCGTGACCAGTGTTCATCGCCTGCAACATGTCGAGCGCTTCCGAGCCGCGGACCTCGCCGACGATGATGCGATCGGGCCGCATGCGCAGCGAGTTGCGCACCAGATCGCGCACGGTGACCTCACCGCGTCCTTCGATGTTCGGTGGCCGGCTCTCGAGGCGAACGACATGCCGCTGATGCAGCTGCAGCTCGACGGCGTCCTCGATGGTGACGATCCGTTCGTTCTCCGGGATGAAGCCCGACAGCACGTTCAGCAACGTCGTCTTGCCCGTGCCGGTACCACCGGACACCAGCACGTTGAGACCCACCTCGACGACCACCTTCAGCAGTTCGGCGAGTTCGGGGGTCAGCGTCCCGAAGCCGATGAGGTCGTCCACCTGGTACGGGTCGACGGCGAACTTGCGGATGGTGAGCGTGGGGCCGTCGACGGCGAGCGGCGGGATGACGGCATTGACGCGTGATCCGTCGGCCAGCCGGGCGTCGACCATCGGGGACGATTCGTCGATGCGCCGGCCGACTTCGCCGACGATCCGCTCGATCACTCTGCGCAGATGGTCGTCGCTCATGAAGCGCACGTCGGTGACCTCGATGCGCCCGTCGCGTTCGACGTAGATGGGGTCGAGCGAGTTCACCATGATCTCGTCGATCGACGGATCGGCGAGGAACCGTTCGATCGGACCGAGGCCGACGACGTCGCTCATGATCTCGCTGGCGATGCGCTGGCGCTCGGCCGTCGAGAGCGGCTCCTTCACCTCGGCCATCAGGTCGCTGATCTCCTGCGCCACGTACGCCGTCAGTTGTTCGGCGCCGAGCGAGGCGTCGAACAACCGCGTGCCCAGTCGGGCGAACAGCGCCTCGTGGACGCGACCCTTGAACGCAGCCAGGGCATCGCCGGTCGGCGGCACCGCACCGGCCCGCGTGCCGACGAACGCCGATGAGGGAAGCGCGTCGCCGTTCTCGGCGACCTTCAGCCGTTCGGACAACTTCATGTCAACGCCTCCTGAATCCGAAGAGAGCACGCCCACCGGTGCTGCGGGCCTCGGCATCGCCGGGGGTGAAACGCTGAGCGAACGTGACGATCTGCCGGGCGACGGCCGATTCGGGATCCTCGAGCACCACGACACGACCACGGTTCATCGCCAGCGGCACCAGGCGCGAGCTGGGCAGCGCAGCATCGACGCCCATGCCGACCGCGGCCTCGACATCGGCGACCTCCAGGCCCACGCGGGTGTCGGCGCGGTTGAGGATGAAGTGCCGACGGGCCCCGACCATCCCCAACCGGTCCAGCGCGTCGATCTCCTTCGACAGGTTGCGGATGCTCGCCACGTCCATGCTCGCCAGCAGGACGCAGTCCGACGCCCGGTCGATGGCGGCGAGCGCCCGCTCGTCGAGCCCGGCGGCGGTGTCGACCACCACGTAGGCGAACTGCTCGGCCAACATCTCGATGATCTGCGTCGCCATCTTCTCGGTGAGCGCCTCACCCTCCTCGGGCGAGCCGGAACCGGCGAGGACGAACAGCCCCGACGGGTCGTGACGGGTGAGGAACACCTTCAACACCGTGGCGTCGAACGACTCGAGCGCGGCGAGTTGGCCGGCCGTGTGATCGGGCACCAGCCCGAGGACGCTGGCCACGTCGCCGAACACGCAGTCCAGGTCGACCAGGGCGACGTCGCCGGTGTTCGTCGCCGCCAGCGCGACCGCGAGGTTCGACGCGACCATGGTCTTGCCGCTGCCACCCTTGGGCGACAGCACGACGATGACCCGACCGGACCGCGCCGCCGGCATCTCGGTGGCGCGAGAGGTGCTCACGCGTTCACCGCGTTCGATGGCGGCCCTGACCGCCGCGACGAGAGCGTCCGGCGGCGCATCGAGCGACACGATGTCGCGGATGCCGGCATGCGCGGCCGCCGCCCACAGCTCGGGCGACGGGGTACGGACGAGGATCACCCCCACCTCGGGGCGGGTCTCGTCCAACAGGTGGCTCACGGCCATCGCTCGATCGTCGGGCACGTCGGCGGCGAGCACGACCGCGAGCGCACCGGTGCGCTCGATCCGCTCGATCAGCGTCGTCACGGTGTCGCTCTCGCGTGGCACGACGAGCACCGGCTCGATGTCCATCGCGAAGTCGGTCGGCCAGCAGGACCAGCCGGCATCGGCGGTCAACACGGCGACGGATCGAGCGGAGCGCGTCATCGCGGCACCGTCACGTACACACCGTCGAGGGTGAGGATGCGGGTGCCGTCCTCGGTGGCGTCGGGACCTTCCGCCGTCAACCAGACGAACCCGAACTCGGCGGCGAACACCAACTGCTCGGCCTCCGAAGCGGAGACGGCCAGGGTGATCAGCACCTGCTGCGAGGGCGCCTCGGCGACGGTGGGGTCGAGCGAGGTCGCGGTGGCCTCGTCACCCTGGCCCTCGCGCTCGGCCGCTCGCGTGGTGTCCTGTTCGGAGAACTGGATCGCCGTGACGAGCACCTTGTGCAGCGTGAAGTGCGTCATGTTCGGCGTGCTGCTGGCGCCGAGGGTGGTGCTCGTGGCGGGGTCGACCGACGTCTGGAACGGCTCGAACGAGAACAACACACCGACCGTGTCGCCAGGGGCGAGGACGCCGCCGACGGCGCGCTCCGGGGTGAGCGCCACCGTGATCTCCTGCAGCCCCTCGGGGGCCGGGACACGGACGAGTGTCCGCGGGTCGACGAAGCGACTGGACAGCAGCTGTTCACCCGGCTGGAGGTCGGTGGCGGCGACGAACGTCGGCTCGAGCGCACCCAGGTCGACCACCGCGTCCGCGGCGACCAGTCGAGCCGGCACGTCGGTGAGCTCGACGAGCGTCCCGAGGTCGGACGCCGCGGTCCCCTCCGCCACGGCGTCCTCGACCACGTACACCTTCACCGGCTCTTCACCGGCCACGGCGTCGTCCTTCGCCGAGCGGACGTAGGCGACGAGCGCCAACGTGCCCGCGACCGCCAGCACGACCGCAATCACGATTCCCACGATCGGACGTTTCATGATCGATCCTCTCAACTCACCATCTTGATGACGCGTGCCCCGTAGTCGTTGCCGCCGAAGCCGGAGCCGTCGGTGGTGAACCGGGTGAACTCGCCGCGCAGGCAGACGACGTTGGCGCTGCCGATCGGGCACTTGAAGTTGGCGGGCGCCTTCTTGTTGCCCTGGAACTTGTAGGCCGTCAGCCGGAAACCGGCGAACCCGGCCACGTGGTACTCGCCACCGTTCCCCGTACCGCGCTCCTGGTCGTAGATGGCGATGAGCACTTCCTGGTTCAACCACTCGTCCGGGTTGCAGCCCTTCGGAAGTGAGTTGCCCGGCTCGACGCCCACCCACGAGCCGACGGCGACCGTGGTGACGCAGGCGGTGTTGGCCAGGAAGCCGAAACCACCCGAGAGGTCCTGGCCCGACGGCGAGTCGGTGCACCGGGTGACACCCGGCTCCTTCGTACCGCCCACGCCGTGGAGGTAGATGTACGACGTCCCGATGGGGAACGTACCTGCCGAGATCGAACCGCCCATGGCCTGCCACTCGCAGACCGAGAAGATGATCGGAAGGATGCTGGCGCGTCCCAGCGCGCCCCACGCCGCCGCAGCGCTCGCGTGGACGGTCGCGCCGGCGGCGGCGTCCATCACGGGCGACAGCACGAAGTCGATCTCGTCACCGCCGTCGGACGTCCGGGTGCTGGTGGACACGCGGACCCAACCGGTGGCGCCGCTGGCACCGGCCGGCACGCCCGACCCGGGAGGGCACGCCGGAAGGCCGGGGCCGACGCCACACACCAGATCGATCGCAGCCGCGCCGTCCTTGGCGTTGAGGTTCGCGTACTGCTGCGCCCGCCCCGCGGAGAGCGCGCAGTCACCGCCGGCACAATCCTGCGCCACCGCCAGCGCGGCAGCGTCGGCGCCGTTCTGCAGTTGGCGCTTCTCGACGAACGCGGCACCGAGGTCGAGCACCAACGCGCCCACCCCGAGCAGCACGGTCATCAACAGCACCACCATCACCATCACGGCGCCCTCGTCGTCGTGTCGCGTCACAGTCCGCATCGCATCCTCGCAGTCGCCGACAACGAACGGGTCCCCACATCGACGAACGGAATCGAGAACGTGAACTGCGCCGTCACCGTGACGGTGGCGTAGCTGGTGGACGTCGACGTCGAGCCGCTCGGGCACGGGGTCTGCGTCACCGCGTCGACGTGGGCGGTGCCCACCGCACTCCGCACCGCCGCGTCGACCGCGGCCGAGGGCTCGCCGAGCGCGAGCGCCCGAGCGCCTTCGCGTGCGGCCGACTGGAGTGAGATCTGCGCGCTGTACGCCCGTCCGAACTCGGTGATGCCCAGAAGGAGCATCACCAGAATCGGCAGGATCAGCGCCAATTCGACCATCACCGCGCCACGGTCACGCACAGAGCCGGTGCGGCCGCCACCACCGTCATTGCTGGACACGACTCACCCGATTTCTTCATCGAATGCAACAAGGGCGGCGGCAGGAATCGCCGCCGCCCTCGTTCACTTGCCTCACCGCACGGTCGCTACAGCTTGTCGACCATGTCCGAGAAGACCTTGCTCAGCGCATCGCCGAACAGAGCGGCCCCCACCACCACCGTCAGAGCGATGGCCCCGACGATGAGTCCGTACTCGACCATCGTCGCACCGCGATCCTCGTGTTCCCGCGGGGTGATCATCCGGAGATAGAGCGCTGTCAACCACAACATGGTGCACCTCTCAAAGTGACAATCCGAGCTCGGGTCCGCCCTGAACTCGACCTCATTGTCACTCTCTGTCGAACCTCTTCAACAGGGCCTTCCATCCTGATCACTCAGCGCGCACGCCGTCACTGCGAGCGTCATTCTCCGTGGTCGGTCGGAGGCGTGTACATCTGCAGCACGAACGCCGGCAGCGCACCCGGGTCGAGCAGCGCCGGGTCGTAGCCCCGGCGGAAGGTGCGCAGGTAGGCACGGCGGCCGCCGGAGGACCACCAGTCGGGCATCAGCCACTTCGCCTCGTGCCCGTTCGCCGCGAGCAGCACGCGCTGCAACCGCGCCACGTACCGACCGAAGTGCACCTGTGCGCGCAGCGATCCGAGCGTGCGATACAGGTGACCGCCGAAGGTCTGCTCGTACACCTGGAACGCCACCGTGCGGTGCTCCATCTCCTCTGCCGCATGCCACGCCCACAGCTGTTGCCATGGTCCGAACCGACCTTCGCCCGGCGGCCGCGCCGCGGCCTGCTGGAACATCGTGAGCGCCATCGCGCACGTCATCGCCTCGAACCCTTCGGCGTAGACCGCGTTGTACTTCGCCGACTTCGTCGCGTTGAAGCGGCGGTAGTCGGCCTCGAGTTCGTCCTCGATGCGCTGCAGTTCGGCTGCCACCTCGTCGCCCAGCTGGGCGTGAATGATCGCGTTCACCCGCGAGTGGTTGCGATGGTGCTGCGCCTCCTGACCGATGAACAGCTGCACGTCGCGGGCGAGGTCGGGATCGGTGATCAGGTCGCTCATCGACCGGAACGTGCGGATGAGGTACGGCTCGAGCATCGGCATCGTCAGCGAGAACGCGGCGAGATATGTCTCGGCGCGTGGGTCGTCGCCCGGGAACACGTCGTCGAGTGACTCGGGGAAGTCGAACTTCACCTTCCGGACGACGATGTCGGTCATCGGCGAAGGGTACCCCCGATCTCGATTGGCCCGTGGCGACGCGCTAGGGCGTGACGACGACCTTGCCGCGCACGGCACCGGACTCGAGGTGGCGCATGGCGTCGGCGGCCTGCTCGAGCGGGTACACACTGTCGACGCTGGCGAGCATCGTCCCCGCGTCCATCAGCGCGGCCATCTGCTCGAGCTCTGCGGCGCGCAGCTTGGCCACGAACATCACGATGCGCTGGCCGATGAACGGCGACCACGCCGCGCCGCGCAGCGAGCGACCGAGCGGTCCCAGCCACTTGCCGCCGTTCTCGCTGCCGACCAGGACCGCAGTGCCCTTCGGGGTGAGCGCCCGGCGCAGGTGACGAATCGGCGTGTTGCCGCCGTTGTCGACGACGAGATCCCAGGTGCGCGTCCCGTCGGCGAAGTCGGCGGTGGTGTGGTCGATGACGTCGTCGGCGCCGAGGGCGCGCACCAGCGACGCCTTGCCGGGGCTGCACACACCCGTGACCGTGGCACCCGCCGCCTTGGCGATCTGGACTGCGAACGAGCCCACACCGCCCGACGCACCGACCACCACCACCGACTGACCGGGCTGCACCTTGCCGATGGTGTGCACCGCCTCCCACGCGGTGCACCCCGACACGGGGACGGCCGCGGCCTGCTCGGCAGTGCACGACGCGGGCATGTGCGCGAGCGATCCCTCGTGAGCCACGGTGTACTCGGCGAACGACCCGTGCCCGCCTCCGAAGACGCGATCGCCGACGGCGAACCGGGTCACGCCTGCCCCGACCTCGACGACGGTGCCGGCCACGTCGCTCCCCGGCACCGGGTTCTTCGGCCGACGCAGGCCCATCACCAGTCGGACCAGCCGCGGCTCGCCCGTCATCAGGTGCCACGTGCCGCGATCCAGCCCAGCGGCGTCGACCTTCACCAGCACCTGCTGGTCTGAAGGCGTGGGTCGTTCGATCTCCTCGATCGACCACGTGTCGGCCGAGCCGTAGGCGCGTTGCACCACGGCCCGCATGGTGGTGATGGGTGTCATCTCGCCTCCCAGCGTGAACCGCCGAGCCTATTCGCCGGCGCAGGGGCGTAGGGTCGGCACGCATGCCTGCCCGGGACGAGTCGCCGTGAACCGCATGCGGTTGCTGCCGCCCGGCGCGACGGCCGACGCCGCCGTGCTCTTGGAGACCCGGGCCATCCGCGCGCTCGGCGACGGCACCGTCAGCGTGGTCCTCGCCGCGTACCTGACGGCAGTAGGGCTGAGCGAGGTCCGCATCGGCGTCGTCGTGACGATGACGCTGCTCGGATCGGCGGCGCTCACGCTGACGGTGGGACTGCGCGCCCACGCCTATCCGCGACGCCGCCTGCTGCGACTGGTGTCCCTGCTGATGATCGCCACGGGCGTGGGGTTCGCCGCGTTCACCGACTTCTGGCCGATCGCGCTGGTCGGCCTGATCGGCACGTTGAACCCCAGTGGTGGCGACGTCTCGGTGTTCCTGCCCACCGAGCAGGCGTTGCTGCCGTCGACCGTGCCGGACACGCAGCGCACGGCCCTGTTCGCCCGCTACAGCCTGATCGGCACCTTGATCGCGGCGGTGGGCGCCGCGTTGGCCGGCGTGCCCGAGTGGATGGCCCGTCGTCTGCACGTCGCCGACACCACCACGCTGAGGTACACGTTCCTGGCCTACGCGCTGCTCGGGGTGATCGTGTTGACCCGCTATCGCCACCTCAGCCCGGCGATCGAGCGCACCGGTCCGGCACCGTCACGCGCGCTCGGCGAGTCGAAGCGCACCGTGTACAAGCTGGCCGCACTGTTCAGCCTCGACGCGTTCGGCGGTGGCTTCGTGATCACGGCGCTCGTGGTGCTGTGGTTGCAGCGCCGCTTCGGTCTGTCGCTCGCGGTCAGTGGCGCGGTGTTCTTCTGGGCCGGCGTGCTGTCGGCGTTCTCCGCGCTCGTGGCGGTCCGCATCGCCGACCGCATCGGACTGGTGCGCACGATGGTGTACACCCACCTTCCCGCGAACTTCTTCCTCGTGCTGACCGCGTTCATGCCCAATGCCTGGCTGGCGGTGACCACCCTGTTGTGCCGGTCGGCCCTGTCGCAGATGGACGTGCCGGCGCGCACCTCGTACGTGATGGCCGTCGTCACCCCCGAGGAGCGGCCGGCAGCGGCGAGCGTCACGAACGTGCCGCGCAGCCTGGCGTCGGCGCTGCCCCCGATCGCCGCAGGGTGGATGCTCGGGCACTCGACGTTCGGCTGGCCGCTGGTCATCGGTGGCTCGCTGAAGGCGTTGTACGACGTGCTGCTGCTCTTCCAGTTCCGCGAGCTGCGCCCGCCCGAAGAGCGGTGACCGTGATCCGCGAGGAGCGCCTCAGCGCTCGACGGTGCGCCAACCGCGGCGGCGCAGCTCGTCGGCCAGCTGGTCGCCCGTCGCGGCGCGCAGGGCGCGCTCCATCGGTGTGAGCGGCTTGCCCGACTCCGACACCGCCGGCTTCGCCGTGGGCGAGGGTCGGGGGGCTGTTGCCGCCGGCGCAGGTCGCCGCGCCGCCTTCACCGGAGGTGTCGTCGTGCGTGTGGGCGTGGCTGCCGCGGCAGGAGCACCCTGGGCCTCGGCCTCGAGCTGGTCGATGAACGCCTGGGCTTCGTCGCGGGTGAACTTGCCCCCCGCCTGACGCTGGGTGAATCCCATCGGTCCACGAGCATCACGGAAGTCGCTGTGACCGGCGGCCTCGAGCAGATCCTGCAGCTCACGCACCTGCTTGGCAGTGGCGGGAGGGCCCGAGGCCTGACCGAACGACATGCACGACCCTGCCACATCCGGATGTGCCGGAGCGACCGTTAGATTCCTCGGTCGTGACCGACGATGCGACACGCCCCGCCGGCTGGCGCGCCCACTGGCCGCTCATCCGCACCGTCGGCATCGTCGTCGCGGTGATCGCCGTGCTCGTCCCGGTGGCCATGACGTTGCGTCCGGCCGACGCCACGGTCGGGGGCGACGCCGGCACGACGGACCCGACGAGCACCACCGTCGACGCGGCCGCGGTCGCGACCACGTCGATCGCGATCGCAACCTCGACCACGACGGCCACCACGAGCACGGTGCCCACGTCGGCGCCCGACGACGGCAAGAGCAGCGCCGAGCGACGGTTGGTCAGCGAGTTCGTCATCAGCAACGACGACCTGCAGCCGAAGAGCATCGTCGCCTCGGGGACCGGCATCTTCGTCGCCCAGAACATGATGTACCGCCACAACGTGATGGTCTTCGATCGCTCGGGGAACGAACTGGCGAAGATCGACGACACCGTCGACCTCGCTGCGTTCGGCGTCGAGGATGGCGTGGTCGCGCAGGGCTCGCCGGTGGAGGCTGCATTCCTGCCGGGCACCCCCTACGTCTACGTCTCGAACTACAAGATGTACGGCAACGGCTTCACGCCGACCGCCGACGACAACTGCAATCGTGGCGACTGGGACGACAGCTACGTCTACAAGATCAACACCACCACGTACGAGATCGAGAAGGTCATCGCCACCGGCTCGGTGCCGAAGTTCATGGCCGTCTCGCCCGACGGGTCGAAGCTGCTCGTGTCGAACTGGTGCGGCTTCGACGTGACGGTCATCGACACCGGCACCGACACGCCGGTCACGCGCATCGACGTGGGCCGTCACCCCCGAGGCATCGCCATCACCCAGGACTCGCGGTCGGCCTACGTGGCCATCATGGGCGAGGCCAAGATCCTGAAGATCGACCTGTCGTCGAACTCGGTCGTCGGCCAGGTGGGCGACGCCGGGCAGACACCGCGACACCTGCTGCTGTCGCCCGACGACCGCTACCTGTACGTGTCCAACAACCACGAGAACCTGGTGCGCAAGATCGACCTGGCCAACGGCGTCGCCGTCGGCAAGGCGCGCACCGGCGTGGAGACGCGCTCGATGGCCATGTCCGAGGACGGCGAGAGTCTGTACGTGGTGAACTACGAGGACGGCACGGTCAGCAAGGTGCGCACGTCCGACATGGAGATCCTGCAGACCGAGCAGTCCGGAGTGCACCCCGTGGGCATCACCTACGACCCCGTCACCCGCATGGTGTGGGTGGCGAACTACGCCGGCACGCTGCGCGTCTTCGCCGACCGCTGATCCGCGCAGGACCGCGGGTCAGGGCACGCGATCCTCGGGGTGGTCGCGCAGGTACGCGACCACGTCGACCGGAGCGGTGGCCGAGTACCCCGTCGGCAGCCGCACCGTCCCCTCGCTGCTGCCCACGAACACCTGCCATCCGTGGTAGCCCAGGTAGGCACGATCGTCGGCCTGCATGTTCTGCGCGTAAGGCGGTGACGGCGCCGACGTACGCGCTGTTCGGGTTGTACGCGTCGAGCGCTGCCGCCATGTCGGCCGGCGCGCCGTTCGCCACGAGGTAGGTCGCCGCGCCCAGGATCGCGTCGCGCGCCACCGTCGGGTCGCCGGTGCAGCACTCGGCCCACGTGGACGGCAGGAACTGCATCGGCCCCACAGCGCCGGCCGACGACACGCCGACGATGCGACCCATGCGCGTCTCCTGGAAGTTGATCGCCGCGAGGTACTCCCACGGTACGCCCGTGGCCGCCTCGGCCTCGCGGTAGTAGCCGAGCAGTTCGGCGGCCGGCAGCGGTTCGACGATGGTCCACGCCGGCAACGTGGTCGCCGGCTCCGACGGAGGTCGTCCGGCGGCATGGTCGAGTTGCGCTTGGCGAGCCGCGAGGTGGAACTGCAACGGGACGCGGGCCACGTCGTCGACCGTGGCGAGCAGTTGCTCACGCTCGTCGAAGTGCGCGTTCACCGATCGGTACGCCAGCTGCTGCCGACGGCCCAGGTCGGCCAACGCCGCGGCTGTCGCCCCGTCGACACGAATGCCCGCCTCGACCTCCGAGAGCTCGACCGCCAGCACATCGAGGTCGTCGAGCGACGGTGCCGTGCTGGTCGTCGACGACGAAGTCGCATCCACCTCGCTCGTCGTCGGGTCGGCCCCGGACGTCGTGCTGGACGGGGTGGCGGCGCGCTCGGTCGTCGAGGTGCACGCGGCCAGCACGAGCATCGCCGCGACCGACGCCGCCGTACGCCTCACGATGTCTCGAACACCACCCTGGTGAACGATTCGGGACGATGTGTGTCCAACATGCCGTGAGGGTGATGGCACCAGGCCGCGGTGACGAACTCGCCGCTCACGGGCAGCTGCTGGAAGCGGCCCAGGAACACCGGCATCGGTGCCGGGTCGGGGTATCGCCAGGCACCGGCCGAGAGCCGCTCGAGCTCGGGCCAGGGCAGCAGCATCTCCACGGTCCATCCCCTGCTCGCGGTGGCCCAGTCGTTCAGCGTGCCGTCGACCGCGACGGCCACCTGCAGGCCGGGGAAGTCGTAGTCGAGCAGGGCCACCCGTGGCCCACGTGGGTGGGTTCCCCGCCAGAACGAGGCCGGACGCCGGTCGTAGTCACCGCCGAACGTGAACGCGGAGGGGTTGCGAATGTGCAGCCGCGGGTCGTCGGCGAAGGGACTCTCGTCGAGCTGCTCGCGCCACAGGTGCAGGACTTCGTAGACGGTGCCGAGCGCGTTCACCTCGAGCTCGTAGTAGCCCCAGCCGAAGTCGACGAACAGCTCGACGTCGTTCTCCTGGAACACCAGCGCATCGCGCTCGGTGAGCGCCGCACGAGGGTAGGGCTCCTCGACGCGGAAGCCCACGAGCAACCCGTCGGGATGTGCCACGGCTGCGGCCCGCGTGTCGTACAGGCCGGGGAGGCCCGACACCATGTCGACGAAGCGAGGGCTCCACGCGGCGTCGTCCCACACCGCGCTGTCGAGGGCGCCGGTCAGCGCGAACGATCGGTCGCTGATCGAGCCACGGAGCACCTGCGACATGTCCGGTTCCTCAGCCCGCGAACAGTGCGTCGAAGGGGGCGAGCGTCACCAGACCGTCGGCCTTCGCCGCCATCTCCGGGTCGACCGTGACGAATGCGTCGGCCTGCAGTTGGCACACGGCGAAGTACTCGGCGTCGTAGGTGGTGTCCCACCCGCGCTCACGAGCGATCTTCCACGCGGTTCGCCGCGACACGCGATCGCCGAGCAGTCGCATCTTCAGCTCGGTCAGGCGCACATGGCGCTCGAGCGCGACCGACTCGGTCATGTCGCCGTTGCGCACTGCCTGCAGCAACAGCGTCAGCGCCTGCGACCGGACGATGTTCGGCGCCACCAGTTGATGCCCACTGCCGAGCGGGCGCTCGTCGTCGACCAGACGGAGCAGTGTCGGGGCGTCGATCACGAAGCGAGTCACGTCCGCAACCCTGTCACACCCCTTGTTCATGATGGGGGCATGGATCTCGACGGGCTTCGGGCACTCATCGGCGGCAGACCGCTCACCGATCTCGCCGCGTGCCGCGCCGAACTCGACCACATCCGCGTCATCCGCAGCGCACTCGACACACGCGAACTGCAGATCGTCGCCCGACTCGACGAGATCGCCGCCGCACAGCCGTCGGTGTTCCCCGAAGACGAAGTCGCCAAGGCATCCAAGTCGTCGCTGAACAAGTCGACCAAGGTCCGCCAGCGCAAGAAGGCCTGCGACGACGTCCCCCAGTTGGCCGACGCATTGGCCAACGGCGACACCACCGGTGACCGAGTCGACACGTTCGCCAAAGCCACCAACGGGCTCACCCCCGACGAGATGGCCAAGGTCGCCGAACACGGCGACACCATCGCCGCCGCAGCCGCGAACTCGACCGAACGCCAGTACCGGGAAACGATCGAACGGATCATCGGCCGCGCCAAGACCGACGACGGGCTCGACCAACTCGCCCGCCAACGCGCCAACTCCAGGTTCCGGTCATGGACCGGCGCCGACGGAATGTGGAACTTCGCCGGCCGCTACGACCCCGTCCGCGGCACCGAACTCGACGGGCGCATCCGCAACGCCATCGAGACCCTGTTCCACGGCAAGACCCCCGACGACGCACCCACCGACCCGCTCGAACGACAAGAACACCTCGCCGCGCTCGCCCTGCTGGCGTTGTCCGAAGGCAAGGGCACCTCCGGGCTGCCCGACGTGACCGTCCTCATCGACGAGAAGACGCTTGACCGACGGCTGCCGGCACGAACACACCGTCCTCGACGCCGGCCTCGGACGATTCGGACTCCCCATCGAAACAGTCCGCCGCTGGGCCTGCCTCGGGACGGTGACCCCGGTCGTCGTCGGTGCGGACGGGGTGCGCCTGTTCCTCGGCCGCGAAACACGACTCGCCAACCGGGCCCAACGACGCGCACTCCGCGTCCTCTACCGGACGTGCGCCCTGTGCGACGTCCCGTTCGAACACACCCAAGCCCACCACGTGTCCTGGTACGGCCTCGAGCAGGGCCTGACGGACGTCGACAACCTTCTCCCTCTTTGCGGCCGGCACCACCACCTCGTCCACGAAGGCGGCTGGCAACTCCACCTCGCCGCCGACCGCACCCTCACCATCATCCGACCAGGCGGCCACATCACCACCACCGGCCCACCCACCATCCGCGCCGCCTGACGGCTCCCGTCGATCACGACGTGACGGACGCCCACCACGACGGCTCGGGGACGAACGGCGACGCCGCGACCCCCAACACGCCGACCACCGCATCGAGCCGGTAGACCAGACCCGCGCCGGGGTCCGCACGACGCTGCTCGTCGGTCCAGAACTCGGTGGCGGTCGTGACGTACAGGCGATCCAGGCGCGGGCCGGCGAACGCACAGCACGTGCTCTGCGCCGCGGGCACCGGGTACACGTGGCGCAGCGATCCGTCGGGTGCGTGGCGTCGCACCTGGGCGCCGCCGTAGACCGCGATCCACAGGTCGCCGGCGGCGTCGACGGTCATGCCGTCGGGTCCGCCCACGTCGTCGGGGATGCGGATCAGCACTCGCCCGCCACTGATGTCGCCATGCTCCGGGTCGAAGTCGAACGCGGTGATCGTCCGCGGGATGCTGTCGATGAAGTACATCGTCCGCCCGTCGGGACTCCATCCGGCACCGTTGGGGATGGTCAGACCGTCGAGGACCTGCACGCAGCGGCCGTCGCGATCCAGTCGGTGCAGCGTGCCGCCGCCCTCGCGATGGTCCTCGGCCATCGCGCCCGCCCACAGCCGGCCCTGCGGGTCGCACGTGGCGTCGTTCATCCGCGCACCCGGGCCGACGACGTCGACGATCGTCCGGTGCGCACCGTCTGGCCGGAGGTGGACGATGCCGCGGCCGGCAGCGAGCACCCACCCGTCGTCGCCGGTGATCGGCGCGATGGCGCCCACGGTGGTGGGCAGCCGGTACTCGCGTACGGGCACGAGCGAGCCGTCGTCGGCGACCCGGTCGCGGAACACCCGACCCTCGAGGATGTCCAGGCGCAGCAGCTCGTCGCGACGAGCATCCCAACGGATGCCCTCGCCCAGCACCAACTGCTCGGTCGTGCACGCAACGGGATCGGTCATGACCGGAAGTCCACCACGACCTTGATGTCGTCGGGTTCGCGGTGCAGCGCCTCGACGACACGCTCGGGCGGCACGCGACGGGTGATCAGCCGCGCCAGCCAGTCGTGGTCGGCGGCGGCCAGGGCCTGGGCGGCCCGATCGAAGTGGCGACGGTTGGCGTTGACGATGCCGACCACCAGGTTGTTGCTGCGCATCACCTTGGTCGCCAGGTCGGCCGCCGGCAGCCCGGCGGTGCGCCCACCGCCACCCGAGCCCACGAGGCACACCACGCCACCGCGGGCGACATGGGTGACGGTGTCGACCACCAGCTGGCCGTCGCCGGTGCACTCGACCACCACGTCGGGCTCGAAGCCCAGGTCGGCCACGGACGCCGAGTGGTAGGTCGCCCCCAGCGATCGCACGACGTCGGGCTTCGGCCCCGAGGTGACGCGGTCGAGCACGTGCACCTCCAGCCCCTGCTGCACGCCGATCATCGCCGCCAGCAGGCCCACCGGTCCGGCGCCCGTGACGAGCACGCGTCGTGGGTCCCACACGGCACGGGCACGGGTCGCATCGATCTGTTCCCACGCCTTGGCCACGACACTCGTCGGTTCCAGCAGCACACCCAGCTCGCCGAGCGAGGGGTCGACCTTCACGGTGAACTGCGGGTCGATGCGCCACCGGTCGGACATGAACCCGTCGATCGACTTGATGCCGTGCTCGGTGTACTCACCGTTGCGGCACATGTCCCACTCACCCACCGCGCAGTTCGGGCACGGCAGCGCGTCGGGATGGCGGACGATGCCGACGACCAGGTCGCCCGGCTGCACACCGCTGCCGGGACCCGCTTCGAGCACCCGGCCGAGCGACTCGTGGCCCAGGATCATTCGGGCGCGCCCAGGTGGCGCCGTGCCGTGCACACCGGCGACGATCTCGGCGTCGGTCCCGCACACGCCGACCACCAACGACGCCGCGAGGACCGACCCCGAGGACGGGTCGGGCTCGGGGACGTCGTCGACCCGCACACTCCCCACGACACCGGGTTCGATGGTCACGGCCCTCACGGGCGGCATCGTAGGTGACCGGCCGGGCCGCCTTCGGTGGACGTCGGCCGCAGGCTCTACGGTCGCGGCATGGAACTTCAGGATCGAGTGGTCGTCGTCACCGGAGGCGGGTCGGGCATCGGCGAGGCCATCGCCGTCGCCGCCCACGAAGCAGGGGCCCGGCACGTGGTGGTCGCCGACCTCGACGGCGCCCAGGCCCAGCGCGTCGCCGCGCTCGTCGGGGGCACCGGCGTCGCCATCGACGTGCGCGACGAGTCGGCCATCCGACGACTGGTCGACGAGACCCTCGACGCGCATGGCCCGATCGATCTCTTCGTGTCGAACGCCGGCTTCGTGACCACCGCCGGCCTGGAGGACTCGAACGACGCGATCCAGCGCATGTGGGAGGTGCACTGCATGGCCCACATCTACGCGGCGCGTGCGGTCCTGCCGTCGATGATCGCCCGCGGCGAGGGGTACCTGTTGAACACGGCGTCGGCCGCAGGTCTGCTGACGCAGATCGGCTCGATGTCGTACTCCATCACCAAGGCCGCGGCGGTGTCGCTGGCCGAGTGGTTGTCGGTCACCCACCACCATCAGGGCATCCGTGTCTCGGTGCTGTGCCCGCAGGCGGTGCGGACGAACATCATCCAGAACAGCCCCGACTTCCAGGGCGTCGATCCGGAAGGTTCCACCATCCTCGACGGTGGCGTGGCCGGTGGCGACGGCGTGCTCGAACCGAAGGACGTCGCCGCCCTGTGCATCCAGGCGATCCGCGACGAGACCTTCCTCGTCCTCCCCCACCCCGAGGTCGCCACGTACGTGCAGCGCAAGGCGGTCGACCGCGATCGGTGGCTCGCCGGCATGCGTCGCTTCCAGTCGGCGCTGCATCCCGACGGCCACCTGCCGGGCGATGCCATCGCGCCGAAGCCCTGACCGATGCAGGTGCTCACGTTCTGCGGCAGCTGGCACCCGGTGTCGGCGAATCGCGGGCTGCTCGACGAGGTCACCCGGCACTCTGCGTGCCGGCGGCGCGACGGTCGTGGAGTTCGACGGGCTGGAGGACATCGCGCCGTTCGATCCGCAGTTGGTCGACGACCCCGACGACGACGTCGAGGCGTTGCGCCGGCTCGTCGGTGACGCCGACGCGGTGATCATCGCCGCACCCGAGTACGCGGGTGCCGTGGCCGGCAGCACGAAGAACGCCCTGGACTGGATGGTCGGCTCAGGTTCGTTCTACGACACACCCGTCGGCGTCTCGTGCGCGGGCACCACCGGCGGGCACTTCGCCCGGCGCGACCTGGCCCAGACGCTGGCATGGCAGGGCGCGCTCGTGGTGGCCCATCTGGGCATCGCCGCGCCGCGCACGAAGAGCGACGACTCCGGCCGGTTCACCGACGTCGCCACCCTCGCCGCGATCGACGCCTTCGCCGACGAGGTGGTCGCTCGCGCCGCCCTGACGAGGGCCGAGCAGATCGCCCAGGCGCGCGCCATCGCCGTCGAGTTGCACATCGACCCCGAGCGCATCGCCGGCGGCACCCATCGGTAGTGTCGGCCGCATGGGGAACCTGGAGTACGACGAGTTCGGTCTGTTCCACGAGAACGCAGCCGAGTTCGGCCTGCCGTTCGACGCGCCGCCGGTCGTTCGCCGCGAATCGGTGGAGGTCAGGCCCGGCCATCGGCTGAGCGCCCTCGTGTGGGGCGACCGCGAGCCCGAACTCGTCCTGCTGCACGGCGGGGGCCAGAACGCGCACACGTGGGACACCGTTGCGATGGCGCTCGGCCGTCCGCTGGTGGCCATCGACCTGCCCGGCCACGGTCACTCCGACGGCAGCATCCGTGGTGCGCTGTCACTCGACGACGTCGCATCCGATGTCGCCACCGTCGTGCGCACGCTCGCCCCGAATGCGGCGGCGGTCGTCGGCATGTCGTTGGGTGGCCTCACCACGATGGCGCTCAGCCACGTCGCCCCCGATCTGGTGCGGCGCGTGGTCCTGGTCGACGTCCTGCCGTCGCGCGACGAGGCCGCCACCGCGGTCATCGGCAAGTTCATCAACGGCCCGGCGTCGTTCCAGGACTTCGACGACCTGTTGGCGCGGACGATCGAGTTCAACCCGACGCGTTCGGTGTCGTCGCTGCGTCGAGGCATCCTCCACAACGCGCTGCAGCAGGAGGACGGTTCGTGGGTGTGGCGTCACGCCCGCACTCGCGACGACGCCCCACTCATCGAGCCGGGCGCCGATGGGGCCGACGGCGACGATCCCGCGGCGCGCACCGAGGCGCAGTGGCTTCGCATCGAGCAACTGACGGTGCCGCTGCTGCTGGTGCGCGGCATGGAGCCCAGCTCCATTCTCCGCGACGAGCACGAAGCCGAACTGCGCCGTCGCGTGCCGTCGGCCGAGGTCGCTCACGTCGACGGTGCGGGGCACAGCGTGCAGGGCGATCGCCCCATCGAGCTGGCGGCGTTGATCGACGGGTTCGTGCCCCGTCCGGGCTGAACCTCAGAGCAGGATCAGGCCGATGGTGCCGTCGCCGATCAGCAGGACGCCGAGCACGATGAGCACCCACGAGGCGAGCTGGCGCCGATGCTGCATGACCCAGGTGGTCGAGTTCTGCAACTTGTGGTGGGCCCGTTCCGACCGGATGCTGATCAGCAGGAACGCTCCCGGGATTCCCGTCGCCAAGGCCGTGTAGAAGGCGATGGCGAGGAACCGTCCGCCGAGCGTCACCGACGACGACGCGATGGCCAACGAGGCGATGACCGGCCCGACGTAGTCCGCGAGCAGCACGCCGGCCACGAACGACTTGCCGGGGCTGAGGTCGCGCAACCGCTGCAACGCCTTCGGCGTCTCGGGTTGCTCCTTCTTCGGCGGGCGCCGGAGCATGAAGCCGGTGACGAGCACGGCGACGCCGAGCAGGACCCGGATCCCGAGCAGGATCCTGCCCGGGTCCGAGTCCGACTCGACCGAGTCACCGAGGAACAGCGCCGCGACGAGCAACAACGCGGTCTCCACCGCGAACGCACCGGCCAGGAACGCCCAGCTGTTGCGCGTCCCCTTCGGGCCGGTCATCACGATGAGCAGCCCCATGATCGTGATCGGTTGGGTGCCGCTCATCAGACCGGCGACGATCAGCGCTCGGACGAGCTCGCTCACTGCGTGTGCCGCCTAGTTGCGGACTTCGTTGACGGTCTTCTTCACCAGCAGCGCCGGAAGGATGATCGCCGCGATCAGCGCAGCGAGCCAGACGATCAGGGTGGCCAGCACCCAGGTCCACGAACCCTCGATCTGCAGACCGTCAGCGACGACGTCCGTGATCAACAGGCCGACCCATGTGCTCACCAGCGCCACACCGCCGAGGAGCGCCTCGACGTTCTTGACGGCGATCTTGCGGATGAGCGGCTGGGCGAGCGCCTCGACGACGGTGAAGATGAGGACGGCGACGACCAGCGAGAGACCGTCGATCGACATGTCGTCGAGCACCCACGCGGCGACGATCAGTCCGATGGCATTGGCGAGCAGGTGCAGGCCGACGGAGATGAGGAACTTGACCATCTCAGAGCCCCATCAGCGTTGCAGTCGTCGCGGTGAGCTCCGCGGTGGTGGCCTGACGCGCCGTGGCGGCGTCGTTGGCATGGGTCTGGTCGAGGGTCATGTCGCACGTCCTTGTCGTCGTCGGTCCACCGATTGTCGGACGGGTCGACGTGAGGGCGCCTCACGTCAACTGGGTGATTGGGTGACCCGGCGGGATCAGGGACGGCCCGGCGGCCGTGCACCATCGAGCAGCCCGAGCGCGTGGGCTCGGGCGACGGCGTCGGAACGCGAGTTCACACCGAGCTTGCGATAGATCGCCTTCACGTGGGTGCGGATGGTGTTCGACGACACGTACAGATTCCGAGCGAGCTCGACGGTGGACATGTGCGTCGGCAGCAGCGCCAACACGTCGCACTCACGGCTCGAGAGTGGTTCGACGAGTGCCGGCGCGGCCGGCGCCGACCTCACCGACGGGGCCGCGCGCAGGGCGAGCGCCAGCGGCGTCGAGTCCCACTGCAGCTCGTGATCCACGACGGTGCGCAGATCGTCGAGGAGGTCGGTCTCGCGCAGGAAGGTCCACACCAGCCCCGCCGCGGCGCCCAGCTCGACGGCGCTGCGCAGCGACGTTGCCGAAGGGGCGGCCCGATGCCGAACCAGCGCCGCCTCGACCTGCCACCGCAGCGGCCACCCGGTCGTTTCGGCCGCGCTGAGGAGGTCGACGGCAACGCTCGGCTTGGACCGGGCAATCGCCAGGCGGGCCGAGGCGATGAGACGGCGCGGCGAAGGACGGGCGATGGCCAACGACCCGGTCGCACTGGTCCCACCGGCCGGCTCGGGCGAGGAGGCCGATCGAGCACTGCCGGTACCGCTCGGCCAACGGCGCTTCGAGCACGCCGGAGGACATGCTGGCCAGGGCGTCGCATCGCGGCAGCCGGACCGGCTTCCAGTTCGATGGTCTCCAGCATCGCCTCGTGGGCGAGCTCGTGGTGCAGCATCGGGCGCAGCGGTGAGCCAGCTCGTGCCGCGAGCTCCATCGCCGATTCGGCCCACCGTCGGGCCTCGGCCAGGTCGACCCGCTCGACCGCGACGCGCGCCTTGGTCATGGCGAGCTCGATCAGGGCGTGCGGCGCTCCTCGACCGTCGACCCCTGCCCCGTCGAGGCCCTGATCGGCGAGTCGCTCGGCGTGGTCGAGGGCCCCCTGCTCGAACGCCAGCCACGCCGCGCGGGCAGGGAAGCCCACCGCGCGGAGTCGCTCGGGGCGCAGGCGGGTCGTGGCGATCAGGCCGATCCACTTCGACGCCTCGTCGGGACGCCCGTCGAGCAGCGCAGCAATGGCGAGGATCGACGAGAAGCGCGCTTCCGGATCGGCGGTGATGACCGTGATGTCGTCGAGGTCGGCGTAGCCGGGGGCCTCGTCACGTACGGCGTCGGTGTCGGCGTGCCCGAGGTGGACGAGCATCTTGCTCAGCACCAGATCGGGCACGTCGATGCCGCGCGCGGCGGCGAGCGTCGTGGCGCGCTCGTTCCACATCTCGGCCTCCATCAGGCGGCCGGCGAGGCTGAGCGTGGTGGCCATCTGGGTGATCCGATGGGGGTCGGTGCCGACGAAGTCCGGGGGGAACTGGTCGAGCCACATGCCGACCTCGTGCATCGAACCGACGCGATACAGGTCCCACACCGGGCTGACGACCAGATCGAACGCGGCGGCGTGGTCGCCGACGGCGAGCAGATGGCGGACGGCCGCAGGGTGATCGCCGGCCTCCAACTCCGCGGCCGCCGCCTTGCGGTGCAGCGACTCGACCAGTGCCGCCTCGCGGATGCCCAACTCCAGACGCACCAGGGCGCGGAACAGGTGGTGGAACCGGAACGTCCGGCCTTCGACGCCGATCGCGACGATGGGCAGGCCGAGCCCCACCAGTTCGGCCAGCAGCGCCTCGCCGTCGTCGACACCGGTGAGCGCCTCGCACCGCCGCGCATCGATGTCGTCGAGCACCGACAGCTCGAGGACCGCACGGCGGGTGGCGGGCGACAGTCGATCGAGGACCTCGCCGACGACGAAGTCGAACAGAGCGCGGTCGCTCGCGAGGTGCTCGCGCACCAGCGTGTCGGCATCGGCTCGGTCGCGCAGCGACAGCCCCGCGAGCTGCAGCGCTGCGGGCCACCCCGCCGCGAGCTCGATGAGCCGGCGCTCGGTGCTCTCGTCCAGGTCGAGGAACTCCATACCGCGCAGCACGTCCTGGGCCTCGGGCACCTGCAGCATCAGGTCGTCCTGGCGGACCTCGGCGAGGAGGTGCTGCGATCGCCAACGGGCGATCGGCAGCTTGGGCACCGACCGCGACACGAGGACCACGTGCAGCCAGGCCGGAGCCCGTTCGAGGAAGAACGTCAACTGCTGGATGATGGCCGGCGACGACACCTGGTGGACGTCGTCGAGCACGAGGACCACCGGTGGTCCGTCGTCGCCCATCTCGGCCAGCAGCACGCCCACCATGTCGATCCCGTCGATCGCCCATTCGGCGATGGCGCCCGTGGTCTCGCCGCCCACTCGATCGGTGGCCTTGGCGAGCGCTCCGGCGACGTATCGCCAGAAGCCGGCAGGGGTGTCGTCGTGCTCGTCGACGGTGAACCAGGCGATGGGCACACCGCACCCGGCGGCCCACTGAGCGGCCGCCACCGTCTTGCCGTACCCGGCCGGTGCCACGATCAGGCTGATGCGCGCGTCACCATCGAGCATTCGCTCGAGCCGCGGTCGGCGGGCGAGCCGCCCGTCGACCAGAGGTGGACGGATCTTCGTCGGCGCCAGGCGCAGTGGCGTGTCGGCGACCATCGATGTCGAGGCTACTGCTCCCCTGCACCGAGTTCGACGAGTCGCCAGCCGACGACGGTGAGACCGATGGACCTGGCCCGCTCGATGAGCGCCAGTGCGTCGGCTTCGTCGTCGGCCGGGCCGGACACGACGGTCTCGGCACGGTCCACGCGCACCTGGTGTTCCGGAAAGGCACCCACGGCGACACGCTCGGCGACACCCCTGATACGCATCTCGACCTGCATCACCCCTCCTCGCCGTGGTCCGTCAGTCGTACCCAACCCGGACCTGCCGCGCATCACCCTTTGTCGGTGAGATTCGGTTCAGCAGCCACCGCCGACCTGGTCGTCGGAGGAGGGTCACCCAGATGACGTGATCCCGCCACGGCCCTCCTTGGGCGAGAATTCGAACGTTCCGATCTCCGAGGAGTGCACAGTGGCACCTGCGTCCGTCAACCTTCCCGAGCCCGACGCGCCGTTCGCCGGGGTCATCAACGAGCTGGCGACCGAGTCCACGCCCGCACGGCCGGACATCACCAGGCCGCCGAAAGGTGCCCCGAACGTCGTGGTCGTCCTGCTCGACGACGTCGGTTTCGGAGCCCCCGGGACGTTCGGTGGCCCCATCGCCACCCCCGCGCTCGACAAGGTCGCGGCGAAGGGGCTGCGGTTCAACCAGTTCCACACCACGGCGTTGTGCTCGCCCACCCGCGCCGCGCTGCTGACCGGCCGCAACCACCACAGTGCGCACATGGGTGCCATCGGCGAGATCGCCTACGGCTTCCCGGGCTACGACGGCATCATTCCCCGCAGCGCGGCGACCATCGCCGAGGTCCTCCGCCTGAACGGATTCGGCACCGCGCTGTTCGGGAAGGCGCACGTCACCCCGGTGTGGGAGACCAGCCCGGCCGGCCCGTTCGACCGCTGGCCGACGGGACTCGGGTTCGACCGGTTCTACGGGTTCCCCGGCGCAGAGTCGTCGCAGTGGGAGCCTGCGCTCTACGACCAGACCACCCCGGTCGAGCCGCACATCGGTCGTGAGAAGTACCACCTCACCGAGGACCTCGCCGACAAGACCATCGAATGGATGCGCCTGCAGAAGACGTCGGCTCCCGACAAGCCGTTCTTCGTCTACTTCTCGCCGGGCGCGTGTCACGCACCGCACCACGTGCACAAGGAGTGGATCGACCGCTTCAGTGGCCAGTTCGACGGCGGGTGGGACGTCCTGCGCGAAGAGATCCATGCGCGGCAGCTCGAGATGGGCGTCATCCCGCCCGGCACGCAGCTCACCCCGCGCCCCGAGCAGTTGCCCGCGTGGGACGAGTACGACGATCGTTACAAGCCGGTGGCGACGCGGCTGATGGAGTGCTTCGCCGGGTTCCTGGCCCACACCGACGCCCAGGTGGGCCGACTGATCGAGGCCCTCGAGGACCTCGACGAGTGGGACAACACCCTGTTCATCTACGTCAGCGGCGACAACGGGTCGTCCTCCGAAGGAACGCTCAACGGAGTGTGGAGCGCACCGTCGTTCCAGAACGGCTTCCCCGAGGATCCCGAGTGGCTGCTCGAGCACATCGACGACTTCGGCACCGAGCGCTGCGAGAACCACTACAACGCCGCGTGGGCGTGGGCGCTCGATGCGCCGTTCCAGTGGACCAAGCAGGTCGCGTCGCACTTCGGCGGCACCCGGAACGGCCTCGCCATCTCGTGGCCGGAGGGTGTCAGCCGCGCCGGCGAGCTGCGCGATCAGTTCCACCACGTGATCGACATCGTCCCGACGATCCTCGACGTGGTCGGCATCGCCCAACCCGACACGGTGAACGGTGTCCAGCAGAAGCCGATCGAGGGTGTCAGCATGCGCTACTCGTTCGACGACGCTGACGCGCCCAGCACCCGACACACGCAGTACTTCGAGATCCTCGGCAACCGTGCCCTCTACCACGACGGCTGGATCGCCTCGTGCTTCCACGGTCGCGTTCCGTGGATCCGCAGCGCCGCACTGCCGTTCGGCGACGGCGCGGAGGTGTGGGAGCTGTACAACGTCACCGACGACTTCAGCCAGGCGGTCGACCTGAGCGCGCAGTTCCCCGAGAAGCTGGCCGAGCTGCGAGCCATGTTCGACGTCGAGGCACAGCGTTACGACGTGTTCCCGCTGAGCGATCAGACCGTCCTGCGCGCGCTGCCGCACAACCGCCCCAGCCACCTCGAGGGCCGGACACACTTCGTGCTGTACCGCGACAACGTCCGCATGCCCGAGTTGTCGACGGTGAACGTGAAGAACACCTCGTTCGACCTCGTCGCGCACATCACCACCCGTACCGAGCACGACGAGGGCGTCCTCATCTGCCAGGGCGGCTCGATGGCCGGTTGGTCGCTGTGGGTCGACGACGGGCGGCCGGCGTACACGTACAACTGGTTCGGCCACACGACCACCACGATCACCGCCGAGACGGCGCTCCCGGTCGGCGACGTGGAGGTGGGTGTCGTGTTCGAGTACGACGGTGGCGGCCTGGGCAAGGGCGGGCTCGTCCACCTGATGGTCGACGGTGCCGAAGTGGCGTCCGGCCGCGTGGAGCAGACCGTTCCGTTCGTGTTCTCGATGAGCGGCGAAACGCTCGACGTCGGCATCGACACGTGTTCACCGGTCGGGCCGTACGAGCCGCAGTCGCGATTCACCGGCGACATCGCCAAGGTCGTCATCGACCTGCGCACCGAACTGGACCAGCACGAGCACGAGCAGGTCCAGGACGGACAGCTGCGCGCCGCGATCTCGGGGCAATGATCAGGCTCGGCCTGGCCACCATCGACCCCGGTGGCCTGCGCCGATCGCATGGGCTTCGCGCCGTCGGCGCCGTCGCCTCCACATACGCAACCCTCCGCTGGGGCGTGCGGGCCGCGCTCGACCACCACTCGTCCGTACAGGCCCTGTTCGGCATGTCGGTCGCATTCGTCGCGACGCTGGTCGTGCTCGACCCGATTCCGCGAGATCGCGGGACCACCTTGGCGTGGTCCGTCCCGGCCGTCACGGCGGCGACACTCGTGGCCGCAGTACTCGGCGAGCACCCGTGGCTCGCGGCTGGCGGGATGCTCACCCTGGTGTACCTCAGCTTCTCGGCGCGCCGCTGGGGCGCGCGCACGGGCGAGTTGGCCCTGCTCGCCACGATGAGTGCCTACTTCGCGTGGAACTTCGATGCGAGACGCGACGAGGTCGGCTGGTACCTCCTCGCCTCGCTCGTCGGTCTGGGATGGCTCGCGTGCTGGCAGTTCGCGATCGTGCCGTATCGACCGCGTCGCTCCATCGAGCGGGCCGTGGAGGCACTCCGCCTCGAGGTCGCCTCGCTCATCGGCGACGCAGAGGCCGCGCTGCCACCCCACATCGACCGAGCGGCGAGCGGACGACTGGAGCACCGACGCGACCGGGTGCACATGGCGCGCCGAGTCATCCAGGGCCAGTTCGCCGCGGTCCTGGACCCGAGAGGGTGGTCGGTAGGTCGCGTCGAGCGCAGCCGGCTCGCGTTGTACGACGTCGATCTGGGCGCGGAGCAGGTGGTCGCCGCCGTTCGCGGCGCCCAGGCAGCCGACGCCTCATCGGTGACGTTCGCCCGGGCGACGGCGCGGGTCGACGACGGCATCCGCGTGCTCGACGACGTCCGCCGCGAGCTGACGACCGCGACGGCAGCGACCGCAGCTGCGCGACGAGCAGCCAGGCGACCCGAGGCAGCGCATCGACGGATCGGCGTTCGGCGGGTGAGGCTGCGGCCCACGACCGCGCTCGGGGTGCAGGCGGTCGTGGCCACGGGGACCGCGATGGGCCTGGCAATGGTGATCGATGCCGATCACGCCACGTGGATCTTCTGGTCGGCGTTCGTCGTCATCGCCGGAAGCGCCGGCGAGTCCGTGCGCCGCACGATCCATCGGGTCGGCGGCACTGTTGGCGGCGCGGCGACGGGTGCGACGCTCGCAGCCGTGCTCCCCCGCGACTCGGTGATCATCGCCGTCGTCGTCGCTGCAGCACTGTTCGCCGCCGTGTACTTCGCACCGGTCGCGTACGCCGCCGTCGTGTTCTTCCTCAACGTCGGCTTCGTGGTGATGGTCTCGTCGCTCGAGACCGGCACGCTGCATCTCGTCCTCGATCGCTCGCTCACCGCGGCTGCAGGTGCCACGATCGCTGCTGTGGTCGCCGTCGTCGTGCTCCCCATCCGTGTCGCCGACCGGTATCGGGCAGGTGTGAGATCGCTCCTCGAGCAAGTCGACACGACCATCGACATCGTGGCGGCCGCCGCGACCACACCCGAGGCGATCCCCGATGCTCGCCGGTCGATGCACGAGCTCGAAGCCGAGTACGACCAGGTGACCGAACTGCTCCCCGCGGCGGTGTTCGAGAGCAACCCGATGGCGCGATCGAACGGGGCGCTCGCCGGTCACGCCACGCGGCTGTCGGCGATGATGGCCGCACTGCGCCATCTCGCCGACGTGGCCACCGGCGAGACGTTCGCCGACGACGCCGACCGCTCCTGGGCGATCGCCGATGCGCGACGCGCCGCACGTGACCTGGCCGCGTCGGTCGCGCCGCCGCCAACCCTTCGAACTTCCTTCAGAACAGAAAGCCTGGTGACGTGATGTCCGACCTGTGGGGCACATTGGTGCCATTGATCATCGGGAGCGCCCTGGTCCCGATCCAGATCATCATCACGATCCTCCTCCTCCGTTCCGCCAGAGGAAAGGTCACCGCCTTCGCATGGGTCGCCGGCATGACGACCGTCCGGCTGCTGCAGGGTGCGATCTTCGGGCTGATCCTGTCGTCGGGCACCGCCTCGGTGGACGACACTGCAGAGGGTTCGTCACCGATCGTCGCGATCGTCCTGTTGATCGTCGGCGTTCTGCTCGTGGCCGCAGCGCTGAAGCAACTGCTCGGCGACGTCGACCCCGATGCACCCCCGCCGAAGTGGCTGACGGCCACGGAGACGATGGGACCGGGCAAGGCGTTCGCGTTCGGTGCCGGGCTGCTCGTGATCGGCGCGAAGTTCTGGATCTTCACGCTCGGCGCCATCGCCGCGATCGGCGAGGCGGACCTCGGTCGGCCGACCTCGATCGGTGTGTTCCTGGCGTTCGTGGCGCTCACCGAGATCGCCCACCTCGCCATCCTCGGACTCGCGCTCGCCGCACCGAAGAAGTCGACGACGGCCCTCGCCGCGGCGTCCGCCTGGCTGACGCGCCACAACCGAACGATCGTGATCGCGCTCGGCTTCGTGTTCGGCGCCTGGTTCGCGGTGAAGGGCCTCACCGGTCTCGGCGTGCTCTGACCGCGCCGGTGACGTGCGGCTCAGACGCGCAGGATCGAGTTGACCTCCGCGAAGTCGTTGGGCTCGTAGCCGTCGGCCACCGGGTCGCAGAACCAGGTGCCGTCGGCGGCGAGGTACTTGAAGTGGTAGGTCGAACCGGCAGGCACCTCCACCGACACGCTGCGCGTGCCGTTGCTGCGCGGCTTCAACGGGTGGGCCAGCGGGTCCCATTCGTTGAAGTCGCCGACCACCGAAGTGGGCAGTTCGGCGGCAGCGAGCGGCAACGCGAACGTCACCTTCACCGTCGTGGCATCGTCACGGGACAGAGATCGCTTCAGCACGGCATCCTCCTGGAGGTCTCAGGGGTCAGATTGGTCGCAAAACCGACGATGCGAAAGGTGTGTCACGAACCTGTCGACGACCGTTCACAATCGGGCGGGCGCGAGACTGACGCGGCATGACCACTGTCGACACCCCCCGTCGTCTCGCCATCGTGGGCGCGGGCCGCATGGGCACCGCCCTCGCGTCCGCGCTCGCCGAGGCAGAGGGCCCGTTCGGCCGCGGCTTCGACGGCGTCGGCTACGACGCGGTGCTGCTCGCGGTGCCCGACCGCGAGATCGTCCCCGCCGCCGCAGCCGTCGTCCCCGGGCCGCTGGTGGGCCATTGCGCCGGTGCATGGGGACTCGACCTGTTGGCGCCGCACGAGGCGTTCGCCCTGCATCCGCTGATGACCGTCACCCTCGCCGGGGCGACGTTCGCCGGGTGTGCGGCCGCCATCGCCGGTAGCACGTCACGGGCACTCGCCCTGGCCCGGCGGTTGGCCGACGAGCTGGGCATGCAGTCGTTCGAGATCGCCGACGAGGACCGCGCCGCCTATCACGCATCCGCATCGATCGCCTCGAACTTCCTGGTGACGTTGGAGGACGCCGCCGAGACGCTGCTCGCCAGCACCGGCGCCGACCGCAGCATTCTCGTGCCGCTCGTGCGCGCCGCCCTCGAGAACTGGGCCGCGTTGGGTGGCCCGGCGGCGATCACCGGCCCGATCGCCCGTGGGGACGAGGCCGGAGTCGCCCGTCAACGGGACGCGATCGCGGAGCGCACGCCGCAGCTGCTGCCGCTCTTCGATGTCTTGGCAGGACGCACCCGAGCGATGATCACCAATGGCACTGAGACGACACCCCGAGGCGCGTGAGCACGACGGATGCCGGGCAGCCGCGGAAGGTGACGTAGAGCCACTGGTTCAACCCGACGAAGCCGACGAGGAGCAGGAACCACGGACTCACGAACGCAGCCAGCAGCGCGCCGAGGATGGTCATGGTGCCGGCCATGGCGAAGAGGACACGCTCGAGGGGCCACCGGGTGGACGAACGTGGGCGGGAGATCGTGGTGGTCATGTGTGCTCCATGGAGGTTGCGTCGGTGTGTCGGGGGTGAAGGGAGGGACCCGGGCACCTGACGGTGCCCGGGTACCCGATCTCGGTCAGTGGCTGAAGTTCACGTGCGGCAGGATCTTCTGCAGCCACTTCGGGGCGTACCAGTTCTTCTCGCCCAGCAGGGCCATGGTCGCCGGGACGAGCATCACTCGGACGACGGTGGCGTCGAGCAGGACGGCCATCGCCAGCGTGAGGCCGAGCTCGGTGGGCGGGATGGGCCCGGTCACGCCGAAGGCGATGAAGACGATGATCATGATGATCGCCGCGTTCGTGATCGGCCGGCCGGTTCGGGCGATGCCCTCGCCGATGGCCCGACGGGTGTCGCCCGTGGCCTCGTAGCGCTCCTTGATCGCCGCCAGCAGGAACAGCTGGTAGTCCATCGACAGCCCGAACAGCAGGGCGAAGAAGAACAGCGGCGCCCAGGCGTCGACGAAGCCCTGGTGCTCGATGCCGATGAGGCTGGCGCCGTAGCCGTGCTGGAAGACGAGCGTGGCGAACCCGAATGCGGCGCCGACGGTGACCAGGTTCATCAGGATCGAGAAGGTCGCGATGACGACGCTGCGGAACACGACCAGCAGCAGCAGGAAGGCCACGATCAGGATGATGCCGATCGCGTAGCGGTGCCGCGGTCGACGAGCACCTCGGTGAGGTCGTGGTTCTGGCCGGCAGGACCGCCGACCTTCGCGTCGGGAACGGCGTCGTCGAGCTGGGCCCGCAGCGCCGTCGACCATGTCGGCGGTGGCCGACTCGTCGATCTGGGTGCCGGGGGTGACCCGGACGACGACGCGGCCGCTGGCGGCTGGGCGGCGCGACGATGCGGGCGTCGACGACGTTGGGGGTGGCGGTGGCGATGTCGATGACCTGTCTGCGCGTCGGCGGCGGCGACGGTGACGTACGCCGGGCCGGCGGCACCGGGCCCGAACGACTCGACGACCATGTCGTACCCGTCGCGGCTGGTGCGGCCCTCGTCGACGACGCGAGCGCCGGGCATGCCGAGCTTCATCCCGAACGCGGGCGCGGCGAGCGCACCGAGCAGGACGAGGCCGACGGCCAGGGTGCGGCCGGGGCGACGCAGGGCCGCGCCGGTCCACCTCGCCCAGCGACCCTCGGCGACGATGTCGGGGTCCTTCTCGCCGCGGGTGACGAGCACCTTGTCGCCCATGGCGACGAGCACGGCGGGCAGCAGGGTGAGCGCGGCGAGCGGCCACGGCGATGACCGAGATGATCATGCCGAGCGCCATCGTCTGGAACACCATGACCGGGACCAGGAACACGGCGGCGAGCGACAACACGACGGTGAGCGCCGACAGGAACACGGCCTTGCCGGACGTGCGACATCGCGTTCTCGATGGCCTTGATGGCGTCCTTGCCCTCGACGCGCTCCTCGCGGTAGCGGGACACGATGAACAGGCTGTAGTCGATGCCGACGGCGAGACCGATCATCATCGAGAAGTTCATCGACCACACCGAGATCGGCGAGATCCACGCTGAGCAGGTGCAGCGAGGCGAAGCCGGTGGCGATGCCGGCGATGGCGAGGATCAGCGGGATGCCGGCGGCGATCAGCGCGCCGAAGGCGATGAACAGCATGATCAGCGTCGGCAGACCGGAGAGCAGCTCGGCCTTGTGCAGCGCCTCCTCGTTCATCTGTGTTGAAGTCGCTCCACACCGGCCACTCACCGGTGACCTCGGCGGTGGCGCCATCGGCGACGGCCAGTTCGGACGACGAAGTCGACCGAGCTCGCCGGCCGCCTCGGGCCGGTCCTTGTCGGTCGCCGATCTCCTGCTCGACGGGCACCAGCGCGGTGAGTCCGTCCTGGGAGATCATCCCGGCCTCGGGCGGCATCGCCAGCGGATCGACCACGGACAGCACCGTGGGCCCTCGGCGAGGTCGGCGACCAACGCCTGCAGACCGGCCGGGTCGTCGGCGATCGGTGTCGTCTGGCGGTAGACGACGATCGGGTTCTCGGCGCCGAGCGCGGGGAAGTCGTTGCGCAGCTCCATGCGCACCGCTTCGGCGGTGGAGCCCTTGGCATCCCACCCGGCGCCGGACAGCGCCTTCGTCAGCGTGAGCGCCAGCGGTGCGGCGGCGAGCGTGACGACGAGCCACACCAGGATCACGGCCCGGCGATGGCGTGCCATCGACGCGGCGAGGCGCGAGAACAGCGCTCGCTCGTCGGGGTCGTGGGACGGCTCGTGTTCGACGGGCAACGTCGGCTCGATGGTGGTGCTCACTGGTTCGGCTCCTCGATGGGTGTCGGACGGACGTGGGATGACGATACCCCCTGGGGTATCCAATTGCAAACCCCCGGGGGTATCCGTTGCTTCATCGAAGCTTCACGCGACCACCCATCGACGCTTCACGGGCGCGCCGTTCAATGACCACATCAGGCAAGAACGAGATCGAGGAGTTGAGGATCATGAAGACATGGCACAAGGGACTGATCATCGGTGGTGCGGCGCTGGCAGTACTGGTGCCGGCAGGCCTGGTGGCCGCCGATCAGATGGGCCCCGGCAACGGTCAGGGCCGTGGCAACGGATCGATGAACCAGAACTGCGACCACGAGCAGATGCAGGCCCGCAACGGCACCGGCCAGCAGAACGGCCACAGACGCGCAGAACGGCCGGCAGAACGGCATGCGCGGCCAGGGCACGGGCGACCGCACCCAGGCCCGCGACGGCACCGGCGCCCGGCACGCCCAGATCGCCGCCACCACGACCACCACGGTCGATGGCTGAGCCACGAGTCGAGCCAGTGGACCATCCCTCCCAGGCCCGTCACGGAGCGCCGTCCCCTCGGGACGGCGCTCCGGCGCGTCAGAATGGCGTCATGGCGCGCGCTCCACTGGTTCTCGTCGTCGACGACGAGGGTCCGATCCGTGAGATCGTGCACCGGTACCTCCACGCCGAGGGCATCGACGTCATCGAGGCCGACGACGGGCCGAGCGCCGTGGAGCAGTTCACCGTCCACCACCCCGACGTCGTGGTCCTCGACGTGATGCTCCCTGGCTTCGACGGGATCGAGGTGCTCCGCCGCATCCGCGCCACGTCCGACGCCTACGTCGTCATGCTCAGTGCCCGGACCGAGGAGACCGACCGGATCATCGGGCTCTCCGTCGGCGCCGACGACTACCTCGCCAAGCCGTTCAGTGCTCGCGAGCTCGTCGCCCGCATCAAGGCGCTCCTCCGCCGACCCCACATGCTCGACGCCGCTCCGGTGCGACGACAGTTCGCCGGGATGTCCATCGACGACGAGCGCCGCGAGATTCGCATCGACGATCGCCTCGTCGGGCTCAGCGCACTCGAGTTCGACCTGCTCACTGCCTTGGCCGCGAAGCCGGGGCAGGTGTTCAGCCGTCGGCAACTGCTCGAGCGGGTGTGGGGTTTCGATCACTACGGCGACGAGCGCGTCGTCGACGTGCACATCCGCAACCTGCGTCGCGCCATCGGCGACGACGCCGATGCACCCACCTGGATCGCCACCGTGCGAGGTGTCGGCTACAAGTTCGTCGAGGCCTCGACGTGAGGCGCGCATCGATGCGCAGCCGACTCCTGGTGTCGTTCGCGATGGTCGCCTTCACCGGCGCCGCCACGTTCTACGTCGCCGCCCGCTTCCTCGTCCCTCGTCTGTTCGACCAACGGATGGGCAACGGCGGGATGGGAATGGGCAGCGGGACCGGGTCGGGAACGCAGCACGACGTCCTCGTCTCCGCGGTGAACACCTCGATGCTGATCGCGCTCGCGGCGACGCTCGTCATCTCGACGTTGATCGCGATCCTGATGAGCCGCCGCACGCTGCGCAGCGTGAACGAGCTCCGCCTGGGTGCTTCGGAGCTCGCGGCCGGCCGGTACGACGCCACCGTCGCTCGCCCGGGCGAGGCAGAACTGGCCGACCTCGCCGACGACCTCAACCATCTCGGCGCCACGCTCGCGAAGACCGAACAGCGCCGCGCCGCGCTCATCGGCGACGTGGCGCACGAGATGCGCACCCCGCTCACCACGATCAGCGGCACGCTCGAGGGCTTCGACGACGGTCTGTTCACGCAGGCCGAGTTGACCGACGCGGTGCGCACCGAGGTCGATCGTCTGGGCCGCCTCGCGGCCGATCTGGCAGCTGCGTCCAGTGCCGACGAGGGCCAGTTGCACCTCGATCGGCAACCGGGCGACCTCGCCGAGGTGGTCGACACCGTGGCGAATCGGTTCCGAGCGCGGTTCGATCAGGCCTCGGTCGGGCTGCAGGTTCGAGTCGACCGCGACCTGGTGTGCGACTTCGACCGCGACCGACTGGTCCAGGCGCTCTCCAACCTGATGGCGAACGCGCTGGCGTACACCCCGGCAGGCGGCTCGGTCGACGTGAGCGCGGAGCTCACCTCCTCGTTCGTGCGCATCCGGGTCACGGACTCGGGCCGAGGGCTGCGCACCGAAGAGCTCGATCACGTCTTCGAGCGGTTCTATCGGGCCGACCGCGACGACCGCAGTGGCGGTACGGGAATCGGACTCACCATCAGTCGAGCGATCGCCCGCGCCCACGGCGGCGACCTCACCGCCTCGTCGCCGGGTCCCGGACACGGTTCCACGTTCGAGTTGACCGTTCCGGCAGGTCGACGACCGGTCAGCTGAGGGCCAGGCCGCTCTTGATCGCGGTGTAGGCGGCGACGAGCACGAGCAGGCCGACGAACCACCGCTGCAACGAGGTGGAGTCGCGTGTGCTCGCCAGGCGACTGCCGATGACCACGCCGACGAGGCTGGCGACGGTGAACGGCACCACGACGTCCCACTCGACGGCACCGCCGTGGAAGCGAGTCGTGAGCGCGATCACGGAGTTGATCGCGATGACCAGCAGCGACGTCCCCACCGCCTCGGGCATCGAGAAGCCAAGGGCGAGCACGAGCGCCGGGACGATGACGAAGCCGCCACCGACGCCGAAGAAGCCGGTGAGGAGCCCGACGATGGTGCCGGCGAGGAGCACCTTCACGACAGTGAGCGGGTCGATGTGGACGTGCGTGATGCCCGGTTCGAGGGCTGCGGCGCTGAGGGACTTCAGCTGCACCGGCGCGGGCCGGCGAAGCCGTCGCCACATCGCCCACGCGGCGACGAACATGAGGCCGCTGAACGCCAGGAGCAGTGCGTCCGGATCAGCCGACTTGTTCCAGTGCGAGCCGAGCAGCGACCCGCCGACGCCGGCGAGCCCGAACAGCGCCCCTGAGGCCCACCGAACTCGACCGGCACGCCAGTGCGGGGCGAGGCCGATGACCGCCGTGACGGCGACGAGGACCAGCGACGTGGTGGTCGCATGCTTCGGAGTCTGCCCGGCGGCATACACCAGCGCCGGGACCGCCAGGATGGAGCCACCACCACCGAGGGCACCGAGTGAGAGCCCGATGAGCAGGCCGAGCGGCGACGCGAGGAGTCCACGCATCGCGGCCTCAGCGCACGCCGTTCGAGTCGCGGTGCGCCGTCCAGGCGGTGTAGCCACCGATCAGGTCGCTGACGTCCGAGAATCCTCGTGAGCGCAGCAGGCTCGATGCGATGGCCGACCGATACCCGCCGGCGCAGAACACGACGGTGGGCGCGTTGCGATCGAGTTCGTCGGCCCGAGTGAGCAACGACGGCAACGAGATGTGCCGCGCCCCGTCGATGGTGCCGAGCTCGACCTCACCCGGGTTGCGGACGTCGACGAGCACCAGGCCCGGCAGCGTGCGCAGGCGCTCGGCGAGCGCCTCGGCCGACAGCCGCGACAGCCGTTCGACGTGCGCGGGGTGCGCGGCGAACGTCGCCACCGGGTCGGCGAGCGCTCCGACCACGTTGTCGAAGCCGATGCGCGCCAGGCGCACCTTGGCCTCGGACTCGTGGCCCGGAGGGGTGATGAGCACGATGGGGGTGCCGGGGTGCATGACCTCGCCGGCGTATTCGGCGAAACGGCCGCCGAGGCCGACGTTGACCGACCCCCGCAGGTGTCCGGCGGCGAAGGAGGCGTCGTCGCGGGCGTCGATGACGACGGCACCGGCGTGCTGGTGGGCGACCACCTCGTCGATGGACAGGGTGTCGACGACCACGTCCTCCTCGAACAGTTCACGCTCGAGGCGGTTGCGGTTCGCCGCGAACGAGAAGTAGAGCGGCGCGACCGACTGGCCTTGCGTCACCGCCTCGACGAACTGATCCTCGCTCATCGGCGCCAGGGCGTAGTTCGTCCGACGCTGCTCGCCGATGGTGGACACCGTCTCGGTGGACAGGTTCTTGCCACACGCCGATCCCGCTCCGTGGGCCGGGAAGACCTTCGTCTCGTCGGGCAGCGTGAGCAACCGCTCGTGCAGCGAGTGGTACAGCTGCCGGGCCAACTCGTCGGCGGTGACGCCGATCGAGGCGAGCAGATCGGGCCGGCCGACGTCGCCGATGAAGAGGGTGTCGCCCGTGAGCACGCCGTACGGCGCGCCGTCGACTCCGTCGGGGTGGACGACGATGCTGATCGACTCCGGCGTGTGACCGGGCGTCTCGCGAATCCGCAGTGCGACCTGTCCGAGCTCGATCACGTCGCCGTCGCGGTGGGTGACGATCGGAAACTCCGCTCGTCCCTCCGCCGCGCTGCCGTACACGATGTCGGCCCCGGTGGCTGCGGCCAGTTCGAGGTGGCCCGAGAGGAAGTCGGCGTGGAAGTGCGTCTCGAGCACGTGCGCGATGGTCAGCCCGTGCGCTTCGGCGTCGGCGAGGTACTCGGCGACGTCGCGCTGCGGGTCGACCACGACGGCCCGTCCCGTGGCGGTGTCACCGATGAGGTAACTCGCGTGGGAGAGGCACCCGAGGTAGTACTGGCGGAAGAACATCGACGACGGTGCTGCGGTCTTCATGTCCGTCATCGTATACCCCCGGGGGTATCCACGCAACTCGACGGGTGATGCGACATCAGCGCGACAGGAGCTCCTCCACCGACTGCACGGTCGGCACGCGGCCCGACAACACCACCTCGTCGTCGACGACGAGGGCCGGCGTGCGCATCACACCCCACGAGGCGATCTCCGCCGGGTCGGTGACCTTCTCGAACGTCGCATCGAGCCCCAGGTGGTCGACCGCTTCGCGCGTCGCTGCCTCCAGTCGTCGGCAGTTGTCGCAACCCGAGCCGAGGATCTTGATGTCCATGATGGTCCTTTCAGAGAACGAGGTTGAAGAGCAGACCGATCAGCAGGATCGACGTCGCGACGACGCCGAAGTACGTGGCGATGAGGCGCGGCTTCAGCACTCGACGCAGCAGGATCATCTCGGGCAGCGACAGCGCGACGACACTCATCATGAAGGCGAGCACGGTGCCCATCGGCAGGCCCTTGTCGTGCAACGCCTCGACCAGCGGCAGCACGCCGGCCGCGTTCGAGTAGAGCGGCACCCCGATCACCACCGCGAGCGGCAGCCCCCACCATCCGGTGGCGTGCCGGGCGAACCAGTCGGCGGGAAGCCAACCGTGGATGATCGCGCCCACGCCGATGCCGACGAGGAGATACGGCCACACCTTGCGCAGGATGGCGACGACTTCCTCGCGACCCATCGACAGTCGGTCGTCCCACGAGAGGCCGGCGGACGGGTCGACCACCTTGCCGCGCAGCTTCGTCTCGAACACGAACGGCTCGACCCAGCGTTCGAGGTGCATGCGGCCCAGCACTGCTCCCGCGACGACGGCGATGACCATGCCGCCGGCGATGTAGAGCGCGGTGACCTGCCAGCCGAACAGGCCGAAGAGCAGCACGATGGCGACCTCGTTCACCAGCGGGGCTGGCGATCAGGAACGACAGCGTCACCCCGAGCGGCACGCCCGCCGCGACGAAGCCGATGAAGACGGGCACCGCCGAGCACGAGCAGAACGGCGTGACGACGCCGAGACCGGCCGCGGCGACGTTGCCGACGCCTTCGCGCCGGCCACCGAGCAGGGCGCGGGTTCGTTCGACCGACATGAAGCTGCGCAGGATGGTGACGACGAAGATCACGCCCACGAGCAGCAATGCGATCTTCGTGACGTCGTAGAAGAAGAAGTGGACCGAGCCGCCGACCTTCGACGCCGGGTCCAGGCCGAACACGTCGAACACCACCCAGTTCCAGAAGCGCAGATTGAGCTGGTAGAGCGTCGCCCACGCCACCACCGAGGCCGCGAGGAGCCACCACCGTCGCACGGGGTGAGCGGCAGATGCCACGGGGAGCATCGCCTCGGTTCGCATCGTTCCATCGCCTCCTCGGGAAGCACCTTCATCGTGCGGCGACGACACGGTCGCCGCCAGGGCCGAACGTCGTCGTTCGGATCTCGCTCAGGCCGGCTTTCGAGCGATGAGCTGCACGACGGCTCCGACGCCGGTGTGGCCGATGCCCTCGACCACGTCGCGCTCCAGTTCGACGGCGTGCACGAAGTCGAGGCCCGGCAGCTCGTCGCGGAGCAGGTCGAGCGTCATCGTCATCTCCGGTACCGCAGGGCCACCGGTGCCGCGTCCGATCTGATCGGGTGTGTACGCCTCGAGCAGGAACACCCCACCCGGCTTCAGCGCCGCGACCACACGGGCGTGCAGGTCGCGCCGGACGGGTGGCGGCATGTGGGCGAAGATCGACACGATGCCGTCCCAGCGGGCCACTCCGATGTCGTGGGTCGCGAGGTCCGCAGCGACCGCGCCGACGCGCACATCGTGTGCGTCGGCCAGGCGGAGGGTCTTCGCGACACCCGAATCGGTGAGATCGACGCTGTGCACGTCGCGACCGGAGCGGGCCAGGTACACGGCATTGCGACCCTCGCCTTCGGCGAGGCACAGCACCGAGCCGTTCGGCAACGTCCCGACATGCTCCTCCAGGAACGCATTCGGTTCCGTCCCGTACAGATAGGCATCGGCGCGATAGCGCTCCTCCCACATCGATCGGGGACCGGGGACGTCCGTCATCGACGTGTCACCGACGAGTTGTCGGCGGCCTCCTGGCACTGGCAGCGATCGGACGGTGCGACATGGCCGAGCACCTGCTCGACGTGGGCGCCGCACCCGGCCCAGCTCGGACGTTGACACTCAGGACAGGTGACTTCCATACACATACCCCCCAGGGTATCGGAGAATCAGTCGATGCGCCACTCCGCCGAGGGGACCAACGGCCCTGTCCATCTGATACCCCCATGGGTATGGTGGAACCACACGATCTCCACGAAGGAAACGACGCACCATGAGCGACCAGGGTTACGGCAAGGCAGTCCTCGACGAGTTGCGACCCCTCCACCGCGAGCTGCGGCACGCGATCCCCGACGTCTACAAGGCGTTCGGCGAGTTCCACCACGCGGCGTTCGAGGACGGCGCGCTGGACAAGAAGACCAAGGAACTGATCGCCATGGCCATCGCCGTCATCGAGCGTTGCGACGGCTGCATCGCCTCGCACGCCGAAGGCGCCGCCAAGGCTGGCGCCAGCCGGCAAGAGGCCGCCGAAGCGATCGGCGTCGCGTTCTTGATGAACGGCGGACCCGCCACCATCTACGGACCGCGCGCGTATGCAGCGTTCTGCGAGTTCGCCCCCGTTCCGGTGCCCTGAGCGATTTCTTCTCGAACGCGGTATCCATTCGGCCGCCTCGTTCGTCTCCATGGTGATCGCACACCGTGCATCACCGAGACAAGGAGTACGTCATGAACGAAGGAACAACAGATCGGGTCATCCGAGTCGTCGCCGGCATCGCACTGTTGGTGCTCGGCTGGGGCGAGGTCGTCACCGGCACGCTGGGAACCGTGTTCAAGTTCCTCGGCTTCGTGCCGCTGCTCACCGGCCTGACCGGCTGGTGCCCGCTGTACGCCGTCCTGCACCTGTCCACCCGCGGTCGCGGCACCGACATCGCCTCGCCGACGGCCTGATCCGCCGACCACGACCCCGATGACCCACGACGACCTCGCCGCCGAGATCCCGGGCCTCCTCCGTTTCGCGCGGGCCATCGCCCGCGACGAACACCTCGCCGGCGACCTGGTGCAGGACACCCTGACGAGGGCCATCGAACGGTCGGACCAGTACCGCGACGATGCTCCCCTCGGTGCGTGGCTGAAGCGCATCCTGCGCAACCTGGCCATCGACAAGGCCCGCAGGTCGGAACGCGAGATGGCCGTCGAGGACGTCGAGGCGAAGTGGCACGATGACGACTACACGGTCGATCCGGCCGACGTCATCGAACGGGCCGCCACACGAGCCGAGATCGAGGACGCCCTCGCCCGCCTGCCGTTCATCTACCGCGCCACCGTCGTGCTCCACGACGCGGAGGGCTGGACCGTGCAGGAGATCGCCGACCTCGACGATCTCGGCCTTCCCGCCGCCAAGCAACGGCTCCGCCGGGGTCGGATGGCACTGGTCACCGCACTCGCCGCCGGCGCCGAACGACGTCACGCCCTCGAAGGAGTCCCCATGCGCTGCTGGGATGCTCGACAACACGTGTCCGACTATCTGGACGGCACCCTCGACGCCGGCACCGCACGTTCGGTGGAGGCGCACCTCGAGCGGTGCCCGACCTGCCCGCCGCTCTACGCGGCGTTGGTCGGCACCCGCGACGCCGTCGGCGCGTTGCGCGACGCCGACGCGGTGGTGCCGCCCGGCCTCGCCGCGCGTCTGCTGGCGCAGGTGAGCACCGATCCGCACCGCGAGTGAACGCGACCCCAGGAGGTTCGACGACATGGCCAATCGACAACGAGCAGACGCCCGGCGCAAGGCCGCGGCAAGATCGGCGAACGGCGGAAGCGGCTCGCGCGCCTGGTGGTGGGTCGTCGCCGGGCTCGTCGCCGTCGGTGGTCTGGTCGCCGTCGTCGTCCTGGTGAACGGCAGCGACGACTCGACCACGGATCCCGCCGACACGACCATCGCAGGGCTGGCGGCGCTGCCGACCAGTCAACCGGTGACCATCGCCGGCGACCCCCTCGCGGAGTACGTCGCCGAAGCGGCGGTCGATCCGGCCGTGGGGCTCGTCGCGCCGGTCGTCGACGGGGCGAACTTCAACGGCGAGCCCATCCGTGTCGCCCCCGACGACGGCGCCTACCTGCTCGTCTTCCTCGCGCACTGGTGTCCGCACTGCAACGCCGAACTGGGACAGCTGACGGACTGGAAGAACAGCGGCGCGGTGCCGGCGGACCTGCGAGTCATCGGTGTCGCCACGGCCGTGAGCCCGACGAGCGTGAACTTCCCACCCGCGCAGTGGTTCTCCGATCGCGGCTGGCCCTGGCCGGTGCTCGTCGACCAGTCCACCGGCGATGGAACTCCCGGCACGGCCGCCACCGCGTTCGGTGCCAGCAGCTGGCCGTACTTCGTCATCGTCGGCGCCGATGGCATCGTGAAGGTCCGCGTGTCGGGCGAGGTGTCGCCGGCCGCGATGGAGCAGATCGTGGCCACCGCACTCGCCGGGTGACATCGCCGGGGTCACTTCACGGATGCTTCATGCCGCACCGCCGACGAGCTTCATGCGTCGGCCGCATGATCATCTCACCACGACCCGAGAGGTGAACCATGAAGTACTCGATGAAGATGTTCCTCGCCGCAGCCGCGGGGACCGCTCTGATGGCCTGCGGCACCTCCGCCACCGCGACGCCCACCACCGCGACCACCACCACTGTCGACACGGTGACGGAGGATGCACTGGTGCACATGGTCGAGGAGGAGAAGCTGGCCCACGACGTGTACGTCACCCTCGCCGCGGGGAGCGACCTGCAGATGTTCGATCGCATCAGCGACGCCGAGGCTCGGCACGAGTCCGAGCTGCAGGCGCTGCTGGACCGGTACGACCTGGCCGATCCGACCGCCGGGAACGACATCGGGGAATTCACCGACCCGGCGTTCGGCACACTCTTCGACCAACTCGTGGCCGAGGGCGGCGCGTCCGACGCCGCGGCGATGCAGGTGGGCGTGACGATCGAGCAGATGGACATCGCCGACCTGCAGGACCGGCTCGCGGCGACGATGCCGAGCGATGTGGCGCAGGCGTTCGAACGACTGCTCGCTGGTTCGGAGCGTCACCTGGCGGCGTTCCAGCGATGAGCGCGGTCGAACCCACACTTAGGTATTGACCTTTGTATTGGATCGGCGTACTGTCGCCGACGTGACCCCGACCCGCTCCCTCGACCCTGCGGTGCACGTACCGCTCGACGAGGTGTTCAAGGCCCTCGCCGACCCGACGCGCCTCGCCGTCGTCGAACGGTTGGGCACCGGGCCGGCCTCCACCAGCGAGCTCGCCCGCCCGTTCGGCATGGCGCTGCCGTCGTTCAGCCAGCACCTCGACGTGCTCGAGCGATGCGGTCTGGTCGACTCGGCCAAGCACGGCAGAGTGCGCATCTATCGCCTCACCCCGGCGCCGTTGGAGCAGGCCGGCGCGTGGCTGGCCGCGCAACGCGACCACTGGAACCGACGCCTCGACCAGCTCGACGAGTTGCTGCGCACCCATCCCCCCACCACCACACCGAAGGACCCGAAATGACCATCGCCCCGTTCGACCCGCAGCACGACCTCGTCCTCGAACGCGTCGTCCCCGTCACTCCCGAGCAGGTGTGGGCCGCCTGGACGCAGCCCGAGCACATCACCAAGTGGTTCACGCCGGCACCATGGACCACCCCCGAGGCCGAGGTCGACCTGCGCCCCGGCGGCACGTTCCGGACGGTGATGTGCTCGCCCGAGGGCGACCGGCAGGACAACACCGGCTGCTACCTGGTCGTCGAGCCGAACCGGCGCCTGGTCTGGACCGCAGCGCTGCGCGCCGGGTACCGGCCCAACGACTTCTCGGTGGTCGGCTTCCCGTTCACGGCCGAGCTGACGCTCGAGCCCGTCGACGGCGGCACGAAGTACACCGCACGGGTGCTGCACGCCCGGCCCGAGCACAGCACGCAGCACGCCGAGATGGGCTTCGTCGACGGCTGGGGCGCCGCGCTCGACCAGCTGGTCGCGTACATGCAGTCCGTCTGACCTGCGAGGCTTGCCATGATCGAACAAATGTTCGATCATGGCAAGCATGGATCCCGGCCCGACCATCCTGCACGCCGACCTGGACGCGTTCTACGCCTCGGTCGAGCAGATGCTGCACCCGGAACTGAAGGGCAAGCCCATCGCCGTCGGCGGCGGCGTGGTGCTCGCCTGCTCGTACGAGGCCAAGCGGTTCGGCGTGTCCAGCGGCATGTCGGGCGGCAAGGCCCTGCAACTGTGCCCGCGGCTGCAGTTCGTCGACGGGCACTTCAAGGAGTACCAGCGGCTGGGCGACGAGGTGATGGCCGTGCTGCACGACTTCACCCCGATGGTGCAGCGCATCTCCATCGACGAGGCGTTCGTCGACGTCACCGGCTCGGTGCACCTGTTCGGCCCGCCCGAGATCATCGGGGCACGTATTCGCGAGCGGGTGCGCGACGACCTGGGACTGCCCATCTCGGTCGGCGCGGCGCGCACCAAGCACCTCGCCAAGATCGCATCGCAGGTCGCCAAACCCGACGGGCTGGTGGTCGTGCAACCGCACCTCGAACGCGAGTTCCTGCATCCGCTGCCGGTGGGTCTGATGTGGGGCATCGGGCCGGTCACGCAGCAGAAGCTGGCCGACCGCGGCATCCGCACGATCGGCCAGCTCGCCGAGTCGTCACCCGATGCGCTGCGCTCGTTGCTGGGCAACGCGCTCGGCAGCAAGGTCGGTTCGCTGGCCAACAACGACGATCGCCGCAAGGTGCGCCCCAACGGTCGGGCGGGCTCCGTCGGTGCCCAGTCGGCGTTCGGGCGACGCGAGCCCGACGCACCGTTCGTCCGCGAGATCCTCGGGCACCTCGCCGACCGCGTCGGTGGCCGGTTGCGCGCCAAGCAGCGCGCCGGACGCACGGTCACCGTCCGCATCCGCTTCGCCGGCATGCGCGCCATCACCCGCTCGCACACCGGTCCGCGTCCGGTGAACAGCACCCTCACCCTCACCGAGATCGCCGAACACCTCGTGTGGGGCGCGCTGGCGCAGCAGGGCGACGAACCGGTGCAGATCTCACTGCTCGCCATCTCGGTGTCGAACCTGGTCGACCAGGCGTCGCTGCAGCTGGAGCTGCCCTTCGAGCAGCCGGACGCCGCCGCTGCCCGCTACGTGATCGATCATTCCATCGACGAGGTGCGGCGCAAGTTCGGCAAGGCGGCCGTCGCCTACGGCTCGGTGGCGCTGGGCACCCACCACTCGGTGCCCGAGGAGTTCCGCGAGCTCGCCGAGCACGAGCTCTGAGACCTCAGGTGGTCAACCAGGTGGTCAGGTCGGCGATCTCGGCGTCGACCGCCTTGGCCATCGCCTTCGTGAAGCGCACGTCCTCGTGCAGGGCGTCGACGCGCAGCTCGCCACGCTTGCGGTCGAACGTCGCGTCGAGCTTGCCCACCAGTCGGTCGCCGTACAGCACCGGCAGGGCGAAGTAGCCCCACTTGCGGTCCTGGACCGGCTTGTACATCTCGAGCGCGTAGTCGAACTCGAACAGGTCGACCATGCGCGCCCGGTCGTAGACCAGTCGGTCCAGGGGCGACAGCAGCGCGGCCCGACCGGAGAACGGTCGGTCCAGCTGCTCGGGATCGACCCGCCACTCACCGGGCACGCCGTCGATGACGGCCGGTTCGCCGGCGTCGCCGACGTCGTTGGCCTCGATAGGCGCCTCGGTGACCCGGGCGCGGGCGATGCCCAGAGCACGCAGCCGTCGCGCATTGCGCTCGCGCCGCGCCGCGTCGACCGGGACGGCCCGACCCGCCGGATGCACGCGCTCGGCGAGATCCCACAGACGGTCGCGACCCTCGCGGCCCACCGCGGCCACCTCGCCGCGCTGCTCCATCAGCCCGAGCAGCATGATCACGTTCCGGTTGTTGTTCCAGCCGCTCGAGGCCCACGGCTTCACGCACGTGTCGGGCAACTCACGGCTGGTCATCGGGCCCGACGAACGGAGACGGCGGAGGATGTCGCGCCGGCAGGCGTCGTTCGTCGCGACCCAGTCGCGGTTGGCCACCTGATAGCCGCGCAGGTCGCCGGTGCCGGGCCATGCCGCCATGTCGGCCCGATACAGGCTCAGGTCCTCCGCCGGCCGGATGAGCCCGCGCAGTTCGATCAGCCGTCGATCGTCGAGCGCAGCCTGCAACTCGGCGGGGCGGTACGCCGCGCCGAGCCGACTCCACAGCACGAGGTCGGCGTTGGGGGCCACCGCCGCGGTCTGGTCGTACTGCAGGAACGTCAGTCGACGGATGACGGCGAGCATGTCGGCGGGGCGGGGCTCGTCGAGCAACTGCGCCCGCACTGCGATGCGTCGCGCCTCGGCGCGGTCCAGCTGATGCACCACCGTCACGACGCCGAGCCTAGGTCGCGTCAGGCGGTGGCCGCCCTCGTCCACACCGGCTCGACGGGCAGGTCACCCGCCGCCGACCCACCACCGAGCAGCCGTTCCATCGCCGAGGCCATCTTCGTACCGCGGTGCTTGGCCAACTCGGCCCGCGGGCCGAGGAACAGTTCGTCGACCGTCTCGCGGAACAGCAACACCCACTGCTCGTAGTGTTCGTGCGACAGTGGCGTCCGCGCGTTCACCGGTTCGTGCGCACGGAGCGGCTGCCCGGTGTAGCCGCGCTCGCCCAGCAGTTGCCACGACCAGAAGTCGATCAGCGTGGCCACGTGCGCACCCCAGTTCAGGTGCGCCGCCTCGAACACCGGACCGAGCAGACCGTCCATCGCCGCGGCGCGGTAGAACGTGCGCACCAGCTGCTCGACATCGGCTCGGTCAGACAGATCGTGACGCATCGCGCTCGGCCTCCAACCTGACGACGAGGGGGAACAACACGTTGTTCTCCTTGTGGATGTGCAGGTGGGTGTCGGCCTCGAGCTCGGCCATCGCCCCGAAGCACATCGCGTACGTGGCACAGCCGTCGGCCGGCACGGTGTAGTCCGACGTGAGGCGGCGCAGTCGGGCCAGCAGCTCGCCGACCGCGTCGTGCTCGGCGAGCATCACCGAGATCGGGTTGCGCAGCGTGCCGCAGTGGAACTCGGGCGCTGCGGTCGATGCTGCGAGCTGACGGACCATCGGGAACAGCACCCGCTCCTCCTTGACGAGGTGCGGTTCCAGATCCGCTCGCACCGACCGGTAGCAGGCGGCGATCTCGGTCAACTCGGGGTGCCGCTCACCGTGAACGGTGACGATCTTGTCCACGAGTGCGGTGATGCGCGGCAGCTCCTCCCACAGGTAGCGATGGTGGCCGTGCTCCAGGTGATCGACCAGTTCGGCCGCCGTCATCGTCGTCCATGCGGCGGGCGCCGAGGGTTGCGCCGCGGCGGCCAGCACCTCGGCCAGTCCTGCGGCGTCGAGACCTCGTTCCGCGCAGGCATCGGCCAGCGTCTGACCACCGCCGCAGCAGTAGTCCAACCCCAGCCGTTCGAACTCTCGGGCCAGTGCCGGCTGCCGGTCGACCATCTCGGCCAACGTGGCGGTCACATCCATCTGCTCAGTCATCGGTTCGCTCCTCGTTCTCGGACTCACAGCAACACTCCTGCCGCGGTGACGGCCACCAGGGCCAGCCCCACGGCCATCTGCCGCATCCCCAGCCGCTTGGCGGGGATCGGCGGGCGACGGACCCACACGGCCTGCAGCACGGCGACGGCGCCGATGCCGACCGCACCGGCCAGCAACCGACGATCCAGCGTCACGGCGACCGCAGCCATCGCGATGGCGACCAGCTGGGCGACATCGCTGTGCCAGACGGTCGCCAGGCCACGACGCATCCGGAAGATCTGCACGCGCACGAACGGGATGGCACCCACCGCCCGCGCTGCGAGCACCAGCCACAGTCCGGCGGCGAGACGGGCGGACTCGCCACCGACGAGCGTGATCGAGGCGGCGACCGCGGCGATGCCCACGGCACCGCACAGCTCGGGGACCAGCCGTCGACCTCGGCTGCGGACGTCGAACCACAGCTCGACGGCGACGAACGGCACGGCGACGAGCACCGGCACCACCCACGACCAGCCGGACTGCCACACGGCGACTCCCACGGCGACGGCCACCACCAGCGACTCGACGACGACCACACGAAGGGCCAGCGACGAGCGCGCCAGCCAGCGGTCGCGACGGGCGTCGACCGCCACCAGCTTCAACGGCGTGCGCACCAGGAACGCACCGAACGCGGCGACGCCGAGCGCGAGACCGCCGAGCGACCAGGCCACGAGCAGGCCCAGCAGCACCGGCTCGAGGGTCAATCCCCAACCGCCGTGCTCGCTGGGCAACGCCACGGCGCGCCACATCGCCCGTTCGTCGACCGTCCGCTCGGTGGCGGTCTCGGTCGTCACGTCGACACCGAGCCGGTGTCGGCGACCGATGTCGAGTTCAGCACCTGCAGCAACTCCTGGCGCGCCCGACCCCAGGCCAAGTGCAGCGCGCACGGAGCGTCGGAGTGGCAGGCACGATCGGCGACCACGCATCGGCCGCCGTCGGTGGCACCGTCGACGGCCTCGATCACCTGCAGCACGCTGACGTCCTCCAGCGCCACGACGGCGCGGTAGCCGCCGGTGGGACCGGGGTCCGAGCGCACCCAGCCGGCCTTCACCAGCGGACCGACGATCTGGGGCACGAACGCCACGGTGGTGGCCAGCGAGTCGGCCAACTCGGACGCCTTCACCCGCCCGGTCTGCCGGCCGAGCAGGGCCAGGGCGCGGATGGCGAGGTCGGCTCGGCGGGTGATCTCCAGTCGCATAGTCCAAGACTCATGGATTGCCGCGCGATCGACCAGGGACCAAGGTCCCTCCGCTCAGAGCGTGCCGGCGTCGAGGCGGACGAGCACCTCGACGGCCCGCGCCCGAACGGCGGGCAGGTCGGCCAGGCGGCGCATCGCACCGAGCGGCCGCGACATGCGATGGTTGCCCGCCAGCACCGACTCGTTGCGAGCCAGGAAGTCCCAGTACAGCGTGGTGAACGGACAGGCATCGTCACCGGTGCGCCGGCCCGGGTCGAACCGGCAGCCTCGGCACTGGTCGCCCATCCGGTGCAGATAGGCGCCACCCGACGCGTAGGGCTTGGTGGACATGCGCCCGCCGTCGGCGAACAGCGCCATGCCGATGACGTTCGGCAACATCACCCACTCGGCGCCGTCGACGAAGGTGACCCGCATCCACTCGCTCATCGCCCACGGCTGCACGCCGGCGGTGAGGGCCAGGTTGCCGAGCACCATCAGCCGCTCGATGTGGTGGGTGTACCCGTGGTCGTGCAGATGGCCGACGACGCTGGCGACGCACGCCATGTCGGTGGGTGCATCGCCCGTGAACGCCGGTGGCACCGGGCGCCGGGCGTCGAGGTGGTTCAGGTCGCGGTACTCGGGCATCCACAGCCAATAGACGCCCCAGACGTACTCGCGCCAGCCGATGACCTGGCGCAGGAAGCCTTCGGCGGACGCGATGGGCACAAGGCCGGAGCCGAACGCGGCGACCACCGCACCGACCACCTCGGACGGGTGCAGCAGCCCGATGTTCATCGACGACGCGAGGACGGAGTGCGCCAGCTTCCACTCCCCCGCCAGCATCGCGTCCTCGTGCGGGCCGAACGCCGCCAGCGCGCCGTCGACGAACTCGCTCAGGCGCACCAGGGCCTGCTCCCGCGTGACCGGCCAGGTGCCGTCCGGCTCGGCACCCACCAGGTCCGGCGGCAGCCGATCGAGGACGCGCCGGTCGATGTCGTCGAGCTCGAACCGGGTGATCGCCGGCCATGCCCGCCCATCACGCGGCGGTGGCTCACGGTTCTCGTCGTCGAAGTTCCATCGCCCACCCACCGGTTGCGGCCCACCGCCGTCGTCGTCCACCAGCACCCCGAGACGCATCCGCTGCCAGCGGTAGAAGTCCTCCATCGTCAGGCGCGACCGACCCTCGGACCACGCCGCGAACTGCGACGGATGACAGAGGAACTGGTCGTTCGGCACCAGCTCGACGCCCCACCGCGGCAGCCGCTCGCGTGCCTCCCACCGGTTCGGCTCCATCGCCACCACCCGCGACGGGGCGAACTCGGTGACGTGATCGGTCAGGCCCTGCCGCATCGTCGCAGCCACCCGATGGTCCACCTCGAACCCCTCGGCGCGCAGCGCGGCGGCGAAGTGCTCCATCGCCGACAGCACCAGGTGCAACCGCTGCCGATGCCAGCGCGCCGAGCGAACCATCGCCCGGCTCTCGACGAGCAACACCCGGCAGTCACCCGGGCTGCGACCGCGCAGCGCACCGTGATGCCGGTCGAGTTGGTCGCCCAGCACCCACACCGTGGGGATGGCCGCTGCGGTCACGGGGCGAACGCGGTGCTCGGCAGGTCGGTCGCGCCCCGTTCGACGGCGATCGACGAGACCGGGGCATCGAGCATGTCCGCATCTGCCATGCCGCATGGCTAGTCCCGCGCGGTCCGCCCGTCCACTCCTGCCCCGGCAGGAGTGGCGCGGGCGCGTTCGGCGGTAGGTTCCGCGCGGTGCAGCGACAGGTCATCATCATCGGGGCGGGCATGGCGGGCCTCAGCGCGGCACAGCTGCTCTCGGTCGACCACGACGTGGTCGTCCTCGACAAGGGAAGGGGCGTCGGCGGCCGCATGGCGACGCGACGCATCGGCGACGCCACCTTCGACCACGGAGCCCAGTTCCTGACCACGCACACCGACGAGTTCGCGGGCATCGTCCACGAGTTGCTGGGCGCCGGCGCGGCACAGCCGTGGTTCGACGGCCAGGTGGGTCCGTACGGCGTCGCCTCCGCCGACGGCCACCCGCGGTACCGCGGCACACCGACGATGAACGCGATCGCTCGGCACATGGCCTCCGGGCTCGACGTGCGGCCATCGACGGCCGTGCGGGCCGTCCGTCGCGGTGCCGGCGGCAAGGGCTGGGTCGTCGCCACGGACGACGACGAGCTGTACGCCGACGCGGTGTTGCTCACGGCCCCGGTGCCGCAATCGCTGGCGCTGGTGGATGCGGGCGGCGTGACGCTGCATCCGGACGACACGGCGGCGTTGCAGCGCATCACCTACGACCCGTGCATCGCCGTCCTCGCCGTGCTCGACGGGCCGTCGCAGCTCCCCGAGCCCGGCGCCGTTCGCCTCGCCTCCGGTCCGATCGATTGGATGGCCGACAACCAGCGCAAGGGAATCTCGGCGCTGCCGGCGGTCACCGTCCACACCACGGCCGACTTCAGCCGACTGCACTGGGACGCTCCCGATGCGACGATCGTCGACCTGGTGGTCGGGACGTGGGGCCTGCCGGCTCGGCCCGTCGAAGGGCTGGTGCAGGTGCACCGCTGGCGGTATGCGCGCCCCGTGATCCGGCATCCGGCGGCCAGCCTGCTCGCCCGTGACATCCCCACCTTGGCGTTCGCCGGCGATGCCTTCGCCGGTGCGGCCGCCGAGGGTGCCGTGCTCTCCGGTCGCGACGCCGCTCGACATCTGGCCTGACTAGGTTCGCGATGTGATCGCGCCACTCAGCACCTCGTACGTCGATGCCCGCACCGCCTTCCTCGACGCAGCCGCCGCTGCCGGAGCACGTATCGAGTCGCATCGCCATCCGCTGCAGGGTCTGCAGGGCGAGGACCTGTTCGTCGACGTCGCCGAGGTGGGCCCGGCCGACGCCCAGGACGTCATCCTCGTCGTGTCGGGCACACACGGGGTGGAGGGCTACTGCGGGTCGGCGCTGCAACGCGAGCACCTGACCACGCTCGACGCCTCGCAGGCAGGTTCGCCCACGCTCGTGTTCGTGCACGCGCTGAACCCGTACGGCTTCTCGTGGGTGCGTCGCGTCAACGAGGACAACATCGACCTCAACCGCAACTTCGTCGACTGGTCGCAGCCGCCGCCCGCGAACCCCGAGTACGCCGAGCTCGCCGAGCTGTTGACGCCGACCTCGTGGAGCGCCGAGGAACAGGAACGCACGCTGCTGGGTCTGCTCGCCAAGCTGGAGGAGGTGGGCATCGAACGGTTGCAGGCGATCATCAGCGGTGGCCAGTACGACCACCCCACCGGGTTGTTCCACGGCGGCACCGGACCCGCCTGGTCGCATCGTTGGCTGCGCGACTGGGCCGCCCACCGCTTCGCCGACGTGCGCCGCCTCGCCATCGTCGACCTGCACACCGGACTCGGCCCGTGGGCGCACGGTGAACTGATCAGCAGCGAGCACCCCGACAGCCCCGGCTTCCGCCGTCAGAGCGAGTGGTGGAACGACGTCACGTCCATCTACGGCGGCAGCGTGTCCGCACCGGTGGAGGGCGACTGGGTGGCCGCGGCGCCGGGCTTCGTGCCGCACGCCGAGGTCACCGGCATCACCATCGAGTACGGCACCGTCGATCCCATCAGCGTGCTGCAGTCGCTGCGCGCCGACGCGGTGCTGCACGCCCACGGCGACCCCGCCGCACCCGAGGCTGCAGCCATCCGGGCGCAGGTCCGCGCCGCGTTCCTCGACGACGACCCGGCGTGGCTGGAAGCGCTGTGGCCGACGTACCGCACCGTGCTCAGCGCGGCCGGCGAACGCCTGAGCTGAGCCGCTCCGACACGCCCGACGCCGCGGCGCCGCCCTACGGTTCCGTCGTACGTCCACCACGGGGAGGTTCGACGTCATGGCGCTCACGATCGCTGCTCAGAAGCCCATCCACGAGACCCACGCGGTCGCCGAGGACGGAGCCGTCGACGCCGACGGCCACATCCTCGAACCGCCGACGCTGTGGGAGGAGTACATCGACCCGCAGTTCCGCGACCGGGCGCTTCGGTTCACCATCGACGAGCACGGGTTGGAAGAGCTGGAGATCGACGGCCGACGGTCGACGATGAGTCGCAACGGCTTCCCGTCGACGCTCGGCGCGATGGGTGCGCCCGACCTGCCGGCGATGCAGAAGGACCCCGAGCGCACGTACGTCCGCGAGGCCCCGTTCGGGTCGATGGACCCGCAGGAACGCATCCGCGTGCTCGACGCCGAGCACATCGACACGGCCATCCTGTACACGACCGTCGGCCTCCTGTGGGAGGCCGAGGTCGAGGACCCCGCGCTGGCGCAGGCCTACACGAAGGCCTACAACCGATGGATCTGCGAGTTCTGCGCCGACGAACCGCGACTCGTCCCCACCGCACACCTCTCGCTCACCGACCCTGCGGCGGCCGCCCGCGAGCTCGAGCGCGCCGTCGGCGAAGGCGCGGTCGGCGGCTACGTGGCGCCGTTCCATCACCAGGGCGTCCCGCTCGGCCATCCGGACAACGACGCCCTGTTCGCCGCGGCGCAGGACCTCGACGTGCCGCTCGCGATCCACCCCACCTTCGAGCCGCAGTGGACGAAGGGCACCCGCATGGGCACATGGGAGAACGTCAAGCAACTGCGGTTGCTCGCGTCGGTGTCGGCGTCGGACGGTGTGCGCCAGCAGTTCACCACCCTGTTCGACTACGGCGTGTTCGACAAGTTCCCCTCGCTGAAGGTCCTGGTGCTCGAATCCGGCGCCGGGTGGATCGGCTACTGGCTCGACCGGATGGACGCGGTCTACGGCCACACGTTCATCGGCAACCGGGTGCCGCTGCAGCACAAGCCCAGCGACTACTTCCGCGAACGGGTGTGGATCAGCGCCGACCCCGACGAGCGGATGATCCCCGCCCTCGCCGAACGCTACGGCGTCAGCCGGTTCATGTGGGCGTCGGACTTCCCGCACGCCGACCACACGGCCGAGTACGTGCACGACCTGAACGAGCTGGTCGCGATGTTCCCGCCCGAGCAGCGCCGCGCGTTCGTCGGCGACAACGCCCGGGCGCTGTTCCAGCTGGACTGAGCGGCTGCGTCAGCGCGCGGCCGGCTGGAACAGTTCGATCGGGTTGCCCGACGGGTCGTCGAGCAGGATCTGCTGACCACCCGGACCGGAGACGACGTCGCTGCGGAACGACACACCTGCGGCCCGCAGGCGTTCGACCTCGTCGTGGATGTCGTCGACGATCAGGTGGATGCGGTTCCATCCGCCGGCCACCGGCTGACGTCCGTCCGGCAGCGCGCGACCGGCCGAGCTGGTGGGCCCACTGAGCAGCAGGCGTAGGTGGCCGCGCACCACGTCGGCGAACGCCGGGGCGAAGTTGTTGAGCTCGGTGAAGCCCAGATGGGCCGTGTAGAACGCGCACGACGCAGCGACGTCGTCGACGATGTAGCGGACACTGACGAGATCATCCGACATGAGCGGGCTCCTGGTTCGATCGGGTGGGGAGGCGGGCGAGAAGGAAGGCGATCCTCGTGTCCAGGTCGTCGGCGATCGCCCGGAACGCCGGCAGGGTGGCCCGGTGGGTGCCGGGAAGGCGGCTGGGGTCCTCGATGCTCCAGTGCACCGCGCTGCGCTGCCCGGGGAACTCGGGGCACACCTCCCGAACCCGGTCGCACAGGGTGACGACGTGGTCGAACCGGCGCCCGGCGAACTGCGCGAGCGGCTTGGAGCGGGCATCACTGATGTCGATGCCGCGTTCGGCGAGCACGCGCACGGCGTTGGGGTGGATCGGCTTCGGGTGACTGCCGGCACTGGCGACGTCCACTGCGTCGCCAGCCGCTCGGCGCAGCAGCGCCTCGGCGATCTGCGACCGCGTGCCGTTGCCGGTGCACACGAAGAGGACGCTGGTGCCTGCCGGTGACGGCACGACGGCGTGGCGAGCGACCAGCCCGGGGTGCAGCGACGCGCCCGCGGCGGCCAGCAGGTCGGCGCACCGGTCGAGGTGCAGCCGGTAGTACGTGGCCCGACCGTCGAAGGAACTGCGATGCGCCGACACCAGGCCGCCGGCCCGCAGCCGACCGAGGTGGTACGACACCAGGTTCTGCGGCTCTCCGACGGCAACGGTGAGCTCGCCCACCTGCCGATCGCTCGCAGCGAGCTCGTGCAGCACCCGCCACCGCACGGGATGACCGGCGAGCGTGAGGAAGGTCGGCACCCCGGACGAGCTCGATCGGGTCGTCATGCCGCTGACATTACATCAAACCGGATTGATGGATCAACGCCCCTCGCCGAATCTGCTCTGCTGGGGTGATGCAGTTCGGCATCTTCTACGAGCACCAGCTCCCCAAGCCGTGGAGCGAGGACGACGAGTTCCGCCTCCTGCGCGACGCACTCGACCAGGTCGAGCTGGCCGACCGTCTTGGGTTCGACTACGCGTGGGAGGTCGAGCACCACTTCCTCGACGAGTACTCGCATTCGTCCGCGCCCGAGGTGTTCCTCGCTGCCGCTGCGGCGCGCACGACGCGCATCCGCCTCGGCCACGGCATCCGTCAGGTGATCCCCAAGTACAACCACCCGGCGCGCACCGCAGAAGGTCTGGCGACGCTCGATCTCATCTCCGACGGCCGCGTGGACTTCGGCATCGGCGAGGGCGCGACCCGCCTGGAGTTGCACGGCTTCGACATCCCCGCCAAGCAGAAGCGGGCGATGGCGCTGGAGGCGGCCGAACAGATCGCCAACATGATGGTGCTCGACCCATACCCCGGCTACACGTCGGACACGTTCTCGATGCCGTGCCGCAACGTGCTGCCCAAGCCGCGCCAGAAGCCACACCCACCGATGTGGATGGCGTGCACCAACCGCGACACCATCAAGGTCGCGGCCCGCAACGGGCTCGGTGCGTTGGCGTTCAGCTTCGTCGACCCCGACGAAGCGAAGTCGTGGGTCGACGTCTACTACGACATCATCCGCAGCGAGGAGTGCGTGCCGCTGGGTCACACCGTCAACGCGAACATCGCGTTGGTCACCGGCTTCTCGCTGCACGAGGACCGCGGCGAGGCCATCCGCCGCGGACAGGAGGGGTTCGAGTTCTTCGGCTACGCGCTGAACGCGCTCGTCGCCCACGACCAGACCCCCGGCCGCACCACGGTGTGGGAGGAGTTCCAGGCTCGGCGATCACCCGACAGCGCGGACCGCAAGATCCAGGCCGCCGCAGAGCAGGGCGACACGTATGCGAGCTGCATCGGCACCCCTGCTGACGCGGCCCGCTACCTGCGCCAGATGCGCGACGTCGGCGTCGACCAGATCATCTTCATCCAGCAGGCCGGCCGCAACCGCCACGAGGACATCTGCTCGTCACTGGAACTGTTCGCAGCGGAGGTGCTGCCCGAGTTCGCGACGGGCGATGCCGATCGACGGCAGCGCAAGGCCGACGACCTCGCGCCGTTCGTGGCGGCGGCACTCGCCCGCAAGCCGTGGATGCAGCCGCTCGCGGATCACGAGATCCCCGTCGTACGCGCATCGGTCGCCAAGGCGCAGACGTCGGGCTCGCTGGCCTGACGGATCAGCCCAGCGCGCGATCGGACGTCGCGAAGCCCAGTTGATGGGCGACGATGACCGCCTGCACTCGGTCGCGCACGCCGAGCTTGGCCAGCACACGCGACACATGGGTCTTCGCCGTGGCCTCGCCCACACCCAATCGCTCGGCGACCTCCAGGTTCGTCATGCCCTGGGCGATCAGCCACAGCACGTCGCGCTCGCGTTCGGTCAGCCGATCGAACGCGCTGGACGGCGTGGACGGGTTGGGCGAGAACCGCGCGAACACGCGCCGGTGCACTGATCGGTCGAGGACCGCATCGCCTGCAGCCACCCGGTGCACCGCGTCGACGATCTCCTCCGGACGGGCGTTCTTCAACACGAACCCGGCAGCGCCCGCACCGAGCGCGCCGAACAGCACGTCGTCGTCGTCGAACGTGGTCAGCACGAGCACCGCGCACGCCGGGCGGACGCGCCCGATCTCCGCGGTCGCCGAGATGCCGTCACGCTGGGGCATGCGCACATCCATCAGCACCACGTCGGGCCGGTGCGCCATCACTGCAGCGACGGCCTCGTCGCCGTCGCCCGCCTCGGCCACCACCTCGACGTCGTTCGACTCGAGCATCAGCCGGAGCGCCGAGCGCATGGCCGGGTGGTCGTCGCACAGCACGACGCGCAACGGAGCGCTCATGTCGGCACCGCGACCATCGAAGCGACGACCCGGAACGAACCGTCGGCGCGAGGACCGACGTCCAGCGTTCCGCCGCAGATCGCGACGCGTTCACGCATGCCCAGCAGCCCGCGCCCGGAGCCGGCGATGACTGACGCCGGGCGTGCCGGTCCGGGGTCGACGACCTCGACGGTGACGGTCGGGCCGATGTCCACCCGAACCGAGGCCCGTTGCGCTCCCGAGTGCCGCGACACGTTGGTCAGCGCCTCTTCCACCAGGCGATAGCAGCACAGCGACACCGTCGGCGACACCACGGCCGGGTCGCCGGTGAGGGTTGCGTCGACCGTCATCCCCGCCGCCCGCCACCGTTCCACGAGCGCGGGCAACACGGCCAACCCCGGCTGTGGCGACGCCGTGCCGTCGATGGGCGCCAGCACGTCGAGCAGTTGCTGCAGTTCGCCGACCGCGCTCCGGCTGGACATCTCGATCTCCGACAACGCGACCGCCGCCTTCTCGGGTGAGCGCTCCAGGGCGAGACGCGCCGCGCCGGCCTGCACGCCGATGAGGCTGACGTGGTGGGCCACCACGTCGTGCAGTTCGCGAGCCAGGCGCTGTCGCTCCTCGGCAACGGCCGACCGGGCACGCTCGTCGCGGTCGCGTTCCGCGGCGGCGAGGCGCGCCTCCACCTCGGCCACGTACTGCCGTCGGATGCGCGCGGCGTAGCCGAGCACGACGGGCAGACCGATGAGGGCGAACGCGTACGCGAACGACGCGGCCACTCCCGTGCCGTCGTGCACCGCCGCGGCGATGACCACGACCAACGAACCGATCACCACGACGACGGCCACCCATCGACGGGTCGACCAGGCACCTACGGCGAACAGGAGCACGGCGCCGATGGCCGCGACCTGAGCGCCGAACAGGCCGCGCTCGTCGACAGCGGCACCTGCCACGACGGCCAGCGACGACACGCCCAACATCGCGAGCGGCCAGCGGCGACGCCACAGCACCGGCAGCGTGGCAGCGACGGCCACCACCGCCATCGTGGGCGTCAGCGTCGCGACCGCGTCGTCGGCACCATCGCCGCCGGAGGCGGCCAACCCTGCCAACCCGATGGCGACGATGGCGAGCACGAGCGCGGCGTCGAGCCACGGTCGCCACCGATCGATGGGGCTTCGGGGGGCCAGCGCCTCAGTCGGTGCTTGCATCGAGGCCAGTGTAGGAAGGCGCAGCGGGCGGAGGGACCCGGCCGTGCGTCGGGCGACGCGCCGAGTCGATCATCTGTCGCAGGCCACGACGCAGTGAGCGCGCGGTCTCGCGGATCGACCGGAGCGGATGGCGCACGAGTTGCGCCGGGGTCCGCAACCCACGGAACGGGTGCACGAGCTGGCGAGCGATGCCCGAGGGCGTCGGTTCGGCGATGCCGTACCGTTGGGGACGACGATCGGCCGGCATGAAGTAGGTGCCGAACAGCGTGTCCCACAGCGGGAGGAACACCGAGTAGTTGCTGTTGATCGCTCCGGGTTCGTCGGCGTGGTGCCAGTGGTGGAACTCGGGGGTGAAGACCACACGGTGCAGCGGACGCAGCCGCCAGCGCACGTTGGCGTGGGCGAACAGGCCGGTCAGCAACTGCACCACGGCCAGCGCTCCCGTGAACTGGGCCGAGAAACCCGCGGCGGCGAGGAGCACGAACGCCGGAGCGAGGAACACCCCGTCGAACGGATGGTTGCGGAAGCCGCTCACCCAGTCGAGCCGACGTGTCGAGTGGTGCAGCGAGTGGAAGCGCCACAGGAACGGCACCTCGTGGGCCCAGCGGTGTGCCCAGTACACGGCCACGTCGAACAGCACGAGCCCGATCAGCATGCGCACGACCGGTGGCGCCATGCCCACCAGTGGCCGCAACGCGAGCCCGGGCAACCACGCGAGCGATGCCACGCCCAGCACCGCCGCGACCGCGGTGCCGACCACGCCGAGGGGCGTCACCACCAGGGCGTGGGCGATGTCGGTGCCCACCTCGGGGCGGCGGAGCCGGCGGCCGTGCCGCGGGAACAGCATCTCGAACGGCACGACCACGACGAACAGGCCGAGCAGCACGAACAGCGGCACGACGTCGATCACCAACGCGGCCACGACGGCCGCGGCAGCGAGCCAGGTGAGCGGGTCGCGGAGCCGGCCACGACCTTGCGGGGGCGGCACGCTGGGGCGGGCCGGCGGTACGGCGCTGCGGAACGTGGTCGGGTCGGGTGCGACGGAGATCGACATGGGCACAGCATCCGCGTCGCGGCGGCGATCGTCGTCCCCCATTCGGGGGACCTCGTGCGACACCGGGAGCGGCCGTCGGACCGCATACCCTCGCGACACCACGTGCCGCTGCAGCGCAGGAGACGATCGCCTTGGATGCCAATCCGTTGCTCACCACCGACCAGATGGCCACGTTCGTGTCGCGCGGGTTCCTGCGGTTCGACGCCGTCGTCCCCGACGAGATCAACGAGCAGGCGATGGACGAGCTGCCGGGGTTGTTCCGCACCTGGCTCGACGAGTTCCGCGGCGTCGCGCCCGGCGCCGCGGCCCTCGCCACCGTCGACGACGACGAGGTGCCACTCCCCCGATCCGGCACCGTGCTCGACCAGGCGTACGCGCCCGACTCGGCGTTCGGCCGGATGGTGCGCGTGCCGACGATCGCCGGCGCCATCCAGTCGCTCGTCGGTGCCGACCCGGTGGTCGACCATCACTTCGTCCACCTCAAGACGGCCGGCGACCTGCACGCGCAGGGGCTGCACTGCGACGCGATCATCGACCAGGGCCCGGCGTTCGACATCCAGCTGTTCTGGTTCCCCCACGACGTCGCCCCGCGCGAAGGCGGGACGCGGTTCGTGCCGGGCAGCCACCTGCGGCGGGTGAACATGGACGACGTCGCCCGCTACCACCACCTCGCCGGCGAGCAGTACTTCTCCGGCACGGCCGGCACCGTGGTCGTCTTCCATCAAGGGCTGTGGCACGCCGGTGCGCCCAACCACGGCAGCCGCGACCGGGTGATGGGCAAGCTGCGCCTGAACCCCACCCAGCCGCAGGTGCGGTTGTGGGACACGAGCGACCTGGCGCCGCGCAACCGCGCCGACGACCACATGTTCGCGCGCATGGACCCCGGCATGGTGGCCACGGAGTTGCGCCACAGCGAACCGTGGTACGAGCCGTCGGTGCATCGCCTCGAGACCGTGCAACGTTCGAAGCTGTGGCGCTATCTCACCGGCGATCCCGACTTCGACGTCGACTGGTACCTCACTCGCACCGAGCGTCGCGCCGCGTTGGTGCAGCAGTGAGCGCCCGCCAACAGGTGCTGATGCTGTGGCTCGCCAGCCCATCGCTGGACAGCCGCGTGCTCGGCTGGTCGTTCTTCGACGGAAGTGGCGGTGCCGGGCCCCAGCCGGCCGCAGACCCGCCGTACCCGAGTGGTGTGGCCGCACTCGTCGACGGTTGGCGAATGCTGCAGATGTCGCCGCTCATCCCGCCGACCCCCGGCCATGAACGCGACACGTCGTTCCTGAAACACGAGTTCGTGTTCGAGCGGATGGTCGACGTCGGCTGAGCGGTCTCCGACACGCACGCCGACGACGGGTCCACGTACGCTCGGCGCATGACGGCACGGCAGTTCGTGTTCCCCCGCGAAGGGGACGACCTCGAAGCGCTTGCGGCGCGCGAGATGCCGGGAGTGGCCGATGCCGCGCAGCAGTTGCTGTCGTGGAACCTGCACCTCGCGGCGCGACGCACCATCGGCCTGCTGCCCAGCGACGTCGTGTTCACCGAGCCTCCGCCGGCTCGATGACCGCCATCATCACGCGCGCCACGGTCGTCGGTGGACACGACGGGCGCGCCGAGATCGAGGTGGAGTTGACGTACGCCAACGGCGGCACGTCCACCATCTCGCTCGACGAGGAGGCGTGCATCGCCTCACTCGACCTGGCCGACATCAGCTCGATCGACGAGCTCGTGGGTCGGCCGTGGAGCACCGTGCTCCCGGCCCTCGAACAACTGGGAGACGCACATGCTCGATCTCGTCATCCGTAACGGGTTCATCGTCGACGGCTCGGGCCTGCCCGGCCGCCACGGCGATCTGTCCATCAGCGGTGGTCGCATCGTCGCCGTCGGTGGACGCGCCGGCGAGGCGCTGCGCAGCGTCGACGCCACGGGTCGCGTGGTCGCCCCCGGCTTCATCGACCCGCACACGCACTACGACGCGCAACTCTGCTTCGACCCGTACGCGTTCCCGGCCATCGAGCACGGCGTCACCACCGTCGTTCCCGGCAACTGCTCGCTGTCCCTGGCGCCGCTGCGCGTGGACCAGCGCGATTCGTTCAGCCGCATGTTCCGGCTCATCGAGGAGATGCCCGAGGCGGCCTTCGACGCCGGCGTCGACTGGCGCTGGGGCGAGAGCTTCGGCGGGTGGATCGACGCGCTGGCGCAGAACATCGCGTTGAACGTCGCCCCGCTCGTGGGCCACTCGGTGCTGCGCATGTTCGTGATGGGCCCCGACGCCCAATCGCGCGCCGCCACGGCCGACGAGATCCGGGCCATGGCCGACGTGCTGCGCACCTGCCTCGCCGCAGGTGCCGTCGGCCTGAGCACCAGCTTCGTCGACATCGACGAGCACTACCGGCCGGTGCCCAGCCGCTGGGCGGCACCCGCCGAGCTGGACGCGTTGTCCGCGGTGCTCGGCGAGCGCGACGCCGTGCTGCAGATCGTCCACGAGTTCTACGACACCGAACTCACCATCGCCCGCATCGAGCAACTCGCGGAGTTGTCGCTGCGTCACGGCATCACCACCACGCTGTCGCCGTTGTTCCACTCCGACGCCAACCACCAGGGTGTCGCCAGGGTGATGGGTGCCGTCGAGGCCGCCCGTGCCCGTGGCGCCGCGGTGTGGCCGCAGGTGCAGACGCGGCCCATCGACATCAGTTTCACGCTCGAGCAGCGCAGCCTGATGCTGCTGACCATGCCCTCGTGGTGGAAGGTCGCCTCCATCCGCGACCACGACGAGAAGTTGGCAGCGGTCGCCGCGGGCCGCGAGGCCCTGGTGGCCGAGATGAACTCGCTGTCGCGTCGGCCCAACGGCGGGCTGGGCGCCGGAGGCTTCGTGGTGCGCGACGTCGTGCACGCCCGCAACAACGACCTCATCGGCCGCAACATCGACGACATCGCCCGCGAGCGTGGCGCCACCCACGGCGACACCATCGTCGACCTGGCGCTCGAGGAGGACCTCGGGACGTGGTTCATCCGCGCGTCCATCGGCCACGACAACTCACCCGTGGTCGGCGACCTGCTCGCTCACCCATTCGTGCACGTCGGCGCGTCCGACGGCGGCGCGCACGTCGGCTCGTTCTCGACGTTCGGCGACACCGGCTATCTGTTCAGCGAGTTCGTACGCGGCACGAAGTCGCTGACACTCGAGGGTGCGGTGAAGAAGATCACGCTCGACCCGGCCACCATCTGGGGGCTGAAGGGGCGCGGCCTGCTCGCCGCCGGCAATGCCGCCGACGTCGTGGTGTTCGACGCCGAGCGCATCGGCCGTGGACCCGAGATCGCCTCCGACGACTTCCCCGGCGACGGAGTCCGCTGGATCCGCCGCCAGGAGGGCGTCGACACGGTCATCGTCAACGGCGAGACCACGTGGAGCGCCGATGGCGGCTACCACGCCGACGCTCGCGCCGGAGTGATCGCCACCCGCTGACGCGCCGTCGCCTCAGGCGATGCGGCCGGCGACGAACACGACACCCGCCGTGGCCATCGCCGTCACGACGGCCACCAGTGCGTGGCGCAGTCGCTCGCAGCGCACCACCGCGACCACCACGACCACCGCGCCGATCACTGCCTCGACCGCCCAATAGCGCCAGTCGGTGGTGTCGGCCACGGTGGTCCAGCCGTACACGCCCTCACCGATGAGCACTCCGCCGATGACGGCGAAGCCGACCCCGCGCCGTACACCGCGGCGGGTGGACCACGCCCCGGCGATGCCGAGCGGCGGCCCGGCCAGCAACGCGGCGACCAGCCAGAACATCACGGTCGTGGTCGAGTTGCTCCCGCCGCGCACGTCGGTGGCGATCGCGTACCCCAGCTCGCAGCACGCGAGCGTGAGCATCGCGGCCACGATGGCGGTGACGAGCCGCCGGTTGGCGCGGGCGACCAGGAACGCCGCGACCGACCACGGGCCGGCAGAGTTGGCGAGCGAACTGGTGGAGTCGCCGAGCCATCCCTGCGCGTACGCGGTGAGCGCACCGACGAGCAGTCCCACCGCCACGGCAGCAGCGAGGCCGGGACCTGCCGCGAGGCCCGGCCGTCGTGTTGCTGCAGCCGGCTCCGGCGACCCCTGGTTCGACATCGGTCCACCCTAGGTGCACCCGGCCACACCCCGCCGTCAGTCGAGGGTGTCGGGGCGGCCTTGGTACGCCTCACGGCGTACGGCGTCGACGAGCGGCTGCAGGTCGCCGAGCGGCTGACCCAGCTCGGTGAGGCTGAGCCGCACGATCTCGAGCCCGCCCTCCAACTCGGGGTTGATCACGTGTCGGGCGCCGAGCTCACGCAGCCGGTGCACCCCCGTGAGTGTTCCGGCCCGAGCGATGATCGGCAGTTCGGGCGCCAGCTCGTTCGCCGTGGCGACCACCATCTCGGCAGCCGTCTGGTTGGGCAGCGTGACCACGAGCATCCGGGCCCGGGCCAGACCCGCGTGTTCGAGGATGCTCGTGTTCGACGCATCGCCGAACAGTGCCAGCAGCCCGTCGGCCTCGGCCGCCTCGACGCTGGGAGCATCGAGGTCGACGACCAGCAGCGCGGAGTCGAGCTCGCGCAGCACGTGCACCGTCTGATGCCCCACGCGGCCGTAGCCGACGACCACCACGTGGTCGCTCAGCTCGTGCTCGGTCGCGGTGATGCCGGGTTGAGCCCGACGCATGCGCGTGCCCACGTACGGCGTGCGCAGCAGCAGCGACTGGGAGCGCGGGATGACCGCGAACATCAACGGGTTCACCATGATCGAGAGCACCGCCGCGGCGAGGATGAGCGCGTACTGATCGGCGTCGAGCAACTCGAGCGTCATACCGGCCTGACCGACGATGAAGCTGAACTCGCCGATCTGGCTGAGGCCGGCGGCGACGACCACGAGCTCGCGCCCCGAGCGCGGCATCACCAAGGTGAGCAGCAGCGTGAGGACGAACTTGCCGACCACCACGACGGCGGCCAGCAGCAGCACCTTCGGGAACTGGTCGACGACGACGCCGAGGTCGACCTGCATGCCGACCGCGACGAAGAACAGCACCGCGAAGATGTCGCGGAACGGCAGCACCTCGGCCTCCACCTGGTGGTGGATCGACGTGCCGCCCACGACCACACCGGCCAGGAACGCGCCGAGCGCGAACGACACGCCGAACAGTTCGTAGGCCGCGAACGCGGTGCCCGCTGCCAGCGACACCACCGCCAGCAGGAACAGCTCACGCGAGCGGGTGCGGGCGATGAGGTTCAGCAGCCACGGCAGCACACGCACCCCGATGATCAGCACCAGGGCGACGAAGACCACCGCCTTGCCGAGGGCCCACACGATCTCGCCGACGTTGGAGCCGCTGTCACCGACGGCGTTGGGGTCGCCGACGATCGCCGGCAGCAGCACCAGGATGGCCACAGTGGCCAGGTCCTCGAGGATCAGCCATCCGACCGCGGTCTTCCCGCCGCTCGTGTTCAACAGCCCGCGGTCGGCCAGGCCGCGCAGCAGCACCACGGTGCTGGCGATCGAGATCGCCAACCCGAGCACCAGCGACGCGCCGGTGGTCCACCCCCACAGCTCGTGGGCGACCACCCAGCCGAGGCCGGTGGCCAGCACCATCTGCAGCAGCGCACCCGGGACGGCGACGTGCTTCACGCTCGCCAGGTCGCGCAACGAGAAGTGCAGGCCGACACCGAACATCATGAAGATCACGCCCAGTTCGGCGAACTGCTGCGCGGCGTGCTGGTCGGCGACGAACCCGGGCGTCGACGGGCCCACGAGGACACCGCCGAGGAGGTAGCCGACGATGACCGGCAGGCCGATGCGGCGGGCCACGAACCCGCACAGCAGCGCCGCGACCACCCCCATCGCGACCGTCGAGATCAGCGTGACGTCATGCTCCATGACATCCGCTCTCGGTCGTGGCCAACATCCGACGACTGTAGCCGCACGAGCGCCGGGGCGGTCCGCGGCACACCCCGAGCGGAGTGATTGACGTGGGTGGGCGCACGGTGCTCTGATCCTGCTCGTGCCCAGTGCCACGACCAACCACGACGGCGCGCACCGGTCGTGATCGACCCGTTGTGGCGGCACGCGTTCGGCTTCGCCCGCCGAGCGCCCGCGTGGGCGATCGCGATCTGCCTCGCGACGGCAGCGCTCGCGCTCGCGTCGGCGACACCGCCGCTCGTGTCCGACGCCGCGGCCGATCGATCGTTCGACGCAGAGGTGGAGGCCGCGGCAGGATCGCCCCCGGGCCGAGCGCTCGACGCGAGGGCCATCACCACCGGCATCGTGGCCGACACGGGCGTCACCGCGGTGCGCGACCTGCTCGAGAACCTGCCGGTGTACGGCCAACCACTCGCCGCCGTGTCGCCGCTGACGCCGTACACCGACCCGACCGATCCGCTCCCGCTCGTTCGCAACGCCGACGGCGACCAGCTGGTGGCGATCGTCTATGCGGTCGACGGTGCGATCGAGTCGTTCGCCGGCACCACGGAGCAGCGCGACGGCGTGTGGCTGCCGGACGCCACGGCCGCCGAGTTGGGTGTCGGCCCTGGCGACGTGGTGCAGGTGGTGCTGCAGCGCCCGAACGCCGACCCCGCCGTCGCCGTCCCGCCCGTGCCAGTGACGATCGCCGGGGTGTACCCCACCGAGGGCGGCCTCCCGGTGTCCGCCGGCTTCGACTGGACGGCCATCCCCGGCGGCGTGCCCGACGACCCGGTCACGCCGTCCAAACCCGCCCGGCTCATCCTCACCGACACCGCCACGGCACTGTCGCTGATCGCCACGATGGGCGACACGTCGCTCGTCATCTGGGACGCCCCGTGGGACGACGCGGTGGACCTCGAACACGGACGCGACGCTGCCGTCGCGGTCGACGACGCCGACCGCCTGCTGCGCAACACCGACTCGGACATCGGGCGGGTGATCCACGATGCCGGGGGTCAGCCCGTCACATTGAGCAGTGGCGTGGGATCGTTCGTCGAACGGTCGGAGGTGGCCGCGCGCGAACTCCAGCCGCTGGTCACGTCGATCGCACTCACCGCTCGAGTGATGAGCGGACTGGTGCTCGCCGTCGGCATCTGGCTGCTCAGCAGGGGGCGGCGGCGCGAGCACCAGCTGTCCATGTCGATGGGCATCCACCCGGCACGTCTTGCGCTCGGCACCGCACTCGAACTGCTCGTTCCGGTCGCGCTCGGCATCGCGGCTGCGTACGCCATCGTGCGATGGCAGCCGCAGCTGGTCGCGGGTCAGGGTGTCATCGACTCGGCCACCATTCGCGACGCGGTCACCACCGTGCTGCGCACCTTGCCGGCGTCGCTGGTGGTGGTGGTGGTCGCGGCGTTCGCGTCGGTGTGGCCGCTCGAACCCAGCTCCGCCGGCCGAGCGCGTCGCGTGGCGAGTGCGCTGCACGCCGACACGATCGTCGTCGTCGCGGCGATCGCCACCGGTGCGCAGCTGCTCACCCAGCAGGGTCGCACGCTCGACAGCGGCACGTCGTTGCTGTTCCCGTTGTTCGCCCAGCTCGCGGGAGCGGTGATCGTCGTCCGCGTCCTCTCCGCTCTCGGTCGGATGATCGCGAGCCGACGCTCCCGACGCGGCGCCGGACGTCGCACTCGGCGTCCACGGTCCCTCGCCGTCTGGCTGGCCGGCCGCAGAGCGACCTCGTCGCTCACCGAGCTGAGCGCCCTGGTCATCGTCGTCGCGGCCGGCGTCGGGCTGTTCGCGTACAGCACCTCGGTGGCGGTGAACGGCGAGCGCGGCGTGAGCGACAAGGCGGCCGCACTCGGCGGGGCGATGGCCACCGTGCAGATCAGATCCACCGAGTCGATGGCCATCGGCTCGACCGGACTCCCGGTGGACCTACCGGCGGGGTGGACGGTGCTGTGGGAGACGACGAACGTCCACGTCGGTGCCGATCTGGTGACCGACGTGCTGATGGTCGACCCTGCCACCTTCGCCGACGCTGCCGAGTGGCGGTCGTCCTTCGCCACACAGCCGTTGCCCGCGTTGATCGACTCGATCTCGGACGGCAACGCGGCCACGATCGATGTCGTCCTCGCCGGTAACTACAACGCGTCGTTCCCCGAGACGGGCACCATGGAACTCGACCGCGCCTTCGTGCGCTATCGGATCGTCGACCGCATCGCTGCGGCACCGTGGCTGCGCGACCGGTCGTCGATGATGCTCGTCTCGGCGCCACTGTTCGCGGCGGTGATGCCCGTGGACCCGAACATCGACCCACCGCTCACCGTCGCCGGCGAGATGGACAGGCGGTTCCGCACCTACGTGTGGGCCGCCGAACCGGCGGTGGATGTGGTGTCGAGGTTGGGGCCGATCGCCCTCGACGACCAGACCATCGACACGGTCACCGCGGCGCGCACGCCCGAGTTCGTCGCGTTCGGCATGTCGCTGCCGTACCTGCGCATCGTCGGTATCGGGCTGCTGCTCGTCGCCCTGGTCTCGATCGTCGTGCTCGGCGCGCGGCGCAGGGCGGATCTCGCGTTGGAGATCGCGATGACCGACCGAATGGGCATCGCGCGACGCACCACCACCGTGGCCGTCGCAGGCGGTGCGGTGTTGCTCGGCCTGATCGGCTCGGTCATCGGCATCGTCATCGCGCGGCAGTTGGTGCTCTTCATGATCGAGCGCCTCGACCCCGGGCCTTCGTTCGCGCCGGGGTTCTCGGGAGGGCTGTCGTGGTCGGCCGTCGGGGCGTCGGTGGCGGCTGTCGTCGTGGTCTCGATGGTCGGCGCGCTGCTCGAGGTGCGCGGCGCTCGCCGGGCGCGCGTCGTGGAGGTGCTCCGTGCCGCCGAATGAGGTCGTCGTCTCCTGCACCGGACTGGTGCAGATCTACCGCGTCGACAGCGGCGAGGTGCACGCGTTGCGCGGCATCGACGCGTCGTTCCTCGCCGGTTCCGTCACCGCCGTCGTCGGGCCGTCGGGCAGCGGGAAGAGCACACTGTTGCGCATGCTCGCCCTGGCGGAACGCCCCACGGCCGGGGCGCTCAGCATCGCCGACGTCGACGTGATGGCCGCGTCGACCCGCCGCATCCGCCGCCTGCGCCGTCACGACGTCGCCGTGGTCCTCCAGCGTCCGACGCACAACCTGTACCCGTACCTGTCGGTGGAGGAGCATCTGCGTCTCGGCGCACGCCGCCGTGGCGCCGGGCGCTCGGCCGTGGCCGAGGCCATCGAAGCCGTCGGGCTCACCCACCGCCGGCGCAGTCGGCCACCTCTGCTGTCCGGCGGCGAGCAGCAACGGTTGGCGGTGGCCATGGCGTCGATCGGGAGCCCCGCGCTGATCCTGGCCGACGAGCCGACCGCCGAGCTCGACGCCACCAACGGCGCCGCCGTCATCGAGTTGCTCCGCCACAGCGCGTCGGCCGGTGCATCGGTCGTGGTGAACACCCACGACCCGGCCGTCGCCGCAGCCGCCGACCGTGTGCTCGCCCTCCATCACGGCACCCTGCACAGTGAGCGCCACCTCGGCGGCAGCACCGTCGCGATCATCGACGCCATCGGTCGGGTGCAGCTCCCGCCGGAGATGCTGGGGGCGTTCCCCGACCTGCGCGCCGAGCTGGAGGCACAGCCCGACGGATCCGTCGTGGTTCGACCGATCGGTCGGCGCGAGGAGGGCGCGTCGTGAGCGCGACAGGCGACCTCGTCGTGCGCGTCACCTCGGTGTCGCGTTCCATCACGTCGGCGGGCGGCACCACGACACTGCTCGCGACCACGAGCCTCGAGCTGCACACCGGGTCGCTCGTGGTGCTCGCCGGGCCGTCGGGCTCGGGCAAGACCACGCTGTGCAACATCATCATCGGCTGGGAGCCGAGCGACACCGGTTCCGTCGAGTGGGCCGACACGGATGCCCGCGGCTGGGCCCGCCTGGCCGTGGCACCTCAGCGGCTGGCCCTGCTGCCGTCGGTGGACCTGTACGAGAACCTCGCCCTGCCCCACTGGTCGCAGCGCCGCCCGGTGCCGGTCGAACACCTGGCGGCGTTGACGGCACATCTGCAGATCGACACGCTGCTGGCGCGTCGACCCGCCGATGTCTCGTTCGGCGAGCAGCAGCGCGCCGCCGTGGCCCGCGCCCTGCTGGGGACGCCACGCCTCGCGGTGCTCGACGAGCCGACGGGGCATCAGGACGACACACGGGCCGGCCTGGTGGTGACGGCGTTGCTCGACGCCCGAAGAGCCGGCACCTGTGTGCTGGTCGCCACGCACGACGAGCAGGTCATCGAGTGCGCCGACCAGGTGATCGAGCTCCACGCACCGCTGGGGTGACGAATTGGCACGGTCTTGGACGTCCGTTCACTCCAATCGTGTCATCCGATCGTCATAATCGTCACCTGTTCGTAACACTTTCCCGAAAGGACGAGCGATGACCATTGCCCCCGATCGGTCGATCACCCTGCTCCCTCCGCCCCGCACCGACACCATCCACCACCACCATCTCCGCGCCGCCATCGTGTTGCTGCCGCTGCGACTGTTCCTCGCGGCCGGGTGGCTGCGCGCCTCGGCCGAGAAGCTGATCGATCCGGCGTGGTGGGACGGCTCGACCCTGCGGAGGTTCCTCGACGTCCAGCAACGGGACGCCCTCCCCTTCTTCCGTCCCGTGATGCGATCCGTGCTCACGCCGCTCGCGACGCAGGTGGCGATCGTCGTCGCCATCGGGCAGTTGCTCATCGGCATCGCCATCCTCGTCGGCCGACCGTTGCGGTTCGCGCTGTGGTGCGGCGTCGTGCTGAACGTGGTCTTCGTGCTCTGTGGCAAGGTGAACCCGTCGGCCTTCTACCTGGTGATGGAGGCAGCGCTGCTGTACGCCGTGTCGACGGGCCACCTCGGTCGGGGTGAGCGCATGCCGAACGGTCGATCGTTCGCACTGATCGGTCTGTGGCTCGCCGGCGCCGCCGCAATGGCACCGTTCGTCCGCACGATCGAACCGAAGGACGTCATCGACGACCCGGCGATGATGCTCGTGTTCCTGTGCCTCACGATGGCGGGCACCACGTTCGCTCGTTGGCTGCACCACCACGGCGAGCGCGTCGCCGCACTCTCCGTCGTCTCGGTCAAGCCCGTGCACGTCTGGCTCGGTTGCGGCGCGGACCACCACCTCGGAGGCACGGTCGAACCTCGGACCCGTCGTGTCGAGAACGCCGGATCTGTTCCGTCCTAGTGTGCATGCGGCCGGACCGGTCGCCTTCCCAGAGGAGAACACCATGGCCAAGTACCTGTTGCTGAAGCACTACCGCGGGGCTCCCGCCGCCGTCAACGACGTCCCCATGGACCGGTGGACGCCCGACGAGGTGGACGCCCACATCCGCTACATGAACGACTTCGCCGACCGCCTGGAGGCGACCGGCGAGTACGTCAGCGGTCAGGCGTTGTCACCCGACGGCATGTGGGTCCGTCACGACGGTGAGGGCCGGCCGCCGATGGTCGACGGCCCCTTCGCCGAGACCAAGGACCTGATCGCCGGTTGGATGATCATCGACGTCGACAGCCGCGAACGGGCGGTCGAGTTGGCCGGCGAGCTGTCGGCGGCACCCGGTGCCGGGGGCCGGCCCATCCACGAATGGCTGGAGGTTCGACCGTTCCTCGGTGAGCCCTCGACCGTCACGGAATGAACGAGCTGCGCGACCTCGCGCCGCAGGTCCTGAGCGTCCTCGTCCGTCGCGGTGCCGACTTCGCGACGGCCGAGGACGCGGTCCAGGAGGCGCTGATCCGCGCCGTGTCCACATGGCCGGACGCCCGCCCTGCCGACCCGAAGGGGTGGCTGATCACGGTCGCGTGGCGAGCGTTCCTCGATCTGGCGCGATCGGACACGTCGCGACGGGACCGCGAGGCCCGCTTCGACCACCAGGTTCCCGTGGGTGCCGCACCGAGTGCCGACGACACGTTGCAGCTCTACTTCCTGTGCGCGCATCCTGCGCTCACGCCGTCGTCGGCGGTCGCGCTCACCCTGCGCGCCGTGGGCGGGCTGACGACTCGCCAGATCGCGCAGGCATACCTGGTGCCCGAGCCCACGATGGCCCAACGCATCAGCCGCGCCAAGCGCATCGTGGCAGCGGTCGGCCTCGAGCAACCCGGCGACGTACCGACGGTGATGCGGGTGCTGTATCTCATCTTCAACGAGGGCTACACCGGCGATGTCGACCTCGCTGCGGAGGCGGTCCGGCTGACACGGCAACTGGCGTGGTCGGTCGACGACCCCGAAGTGCACGGCCTGCTCGCACTGATGCTCCTGCACCACGCCCGCCGTGCCGGCCGCACCACGCCCGACGGGCGGATCGTGCCGCTCGCCGAGCAGGATCGCGACCTGTGGGACCGCGACCTGATCGGAGAAGGCGTCACCATCGTCCAGGCGGCGCTGGCTCGCGATCGCCTGGGCCAGTACCAGGCTCAGGCGGCGATCGCCGCGCTCCACGCTGACGCCGAATGCGTCGACGAGACCGATTGGGTCCAGATCGTCGAGTGGTACGACGAGCTGCTGCGCTTCACCGACACGGACATCGTCCGTCTGAACCGTGCCGTGGCGGTCGGTGAGGCCCACGGCGCGGCTGCCGGGCTCGTCGCGCTGGCAGTCGTCGACCCGCAGGTGCCTCGGTTCGATGCAGTGGCTGCTCATCTGCACGAGAAGGCCGGATCGCTCGAGCTCGCCGCACACCTGTACACCGAGGCGGCCCACCACGCGCCGAGTCAGGCCGAACGCGACCACCAGATGCGCCAGGCGGTGCGCGTACGGAGCTACTTGAGCAGCAGGTGATCGATGCGGCGGGCCGTCACCGTGAGGCCGAACAGGCCCATGGCCACGAGCACCGACAGGTGGGCCAGGTACGTCCACGACAGGTCGCCCTGGTTCAAGCCGCGCACCACGACCACGCCGTGGTACAGCGGGCTGAGCTGCGCCACCCACTTCCAATCGCCGTAGCTGGACAGCGGGTAGAACGTCGCCGAGAACAGGAACATCGGCAACGTCAGCGACGGCACGTACTCGAAGTCGGCCCAGGTGCGCATGTAGGTCGTGGCGGCGATCGCCACAGCGCTGAACGCGAACGAGATGAGCGCCGCCACCGGCAGCATGGCGATCGACCACCACGACGCGGTCATGCCCAGCGCCCACATCGTGATGAGGAACGCGACCGAGTAGATCGAGCCGCGCAGCGTGGCGTAGAGCATCTCTCCGAGCGCCACGTCGCCCGACGTCATGCGGCGTGGACAGGACGGCGTCGTAGGTCTTGTCGTACTTCAGCTTGAAGAAGATGTTGGGTCGACTCGTAGATCGACCCGTTCATCGCCGACGACGCGAACAGCGCCGGCGCGACGAACTGGTCGTACGGCAGCGTGCGCCCGCCGTCGGTGACGTCGCCGACGAGCGCGCCGAAGCCGACGCGGATCGACAGCAGGTAGAAGAGCGGCTCGAAGAAGCCGCTGAGCACGATCATCCACCCGCCTCGGCGGTTGACGATCCACTGGCGCTCGAGCATGCGCTGTGGGCGCCGAGCGTGCAGCACCTGCGCCGGCACGATGCGCAACGGGAGGGTCGGCGAGCATGCTCACTGCCGCCAGCCGCTTCGTGAACGTGCGCCGCGCCGACAGCCACCCGCCGACGACGAACAGCGAGCAGGTAGCCGAGGTGCACCAGCGTCGGTTGCCGATTCGAGTCGCTGGTTGCGCGGCGCCGCGGCACAACTCGACGCCGTGCCACAGCGGGGTCGACCTTGGCGATCCGACTGCAACCAGGCCGGCAGCTGGCTGATCGGGTAGAAGGCGCCGCCGAACAGGAACAGCGGCGTGACCACGAAGCGGTTGATGTTCGGGAACGAGAAGTCGCTGCTCGCGGGTGGCGGTCCAGGCGGTGATGACCGACGAGAACGCCAGGCCGGTGAGCCCGCCGAACAGGACGGCGAGCAACAGCCCGAACGAGCGGGTGTCGTCGAACAGCGCGAGCACCACCGCGACGCCGGAGACGGCGATCATCGCCTTCGTCGCATGCCACAGGAAGACACCACCGACGATGTCGGACGGCGACAGGGGCGTGGCCGCCGCGGCGTGGAACCCGCTCTGCCACTTGAACCCGCCGAGCACCGGCCACATCGCCTCCGACGACGTCACCATCATCGCCGTGGTGACGATCAGGCCGGGGCCGAGGAACTGGAAGTAGGTCAGGCCGTCGAGCAGCTGTGCCGAGTCGTTGCCGCGATCCACCAGCGCACCGACACCGAGCCCCATGCCCAGCAGGTACAGGAACGGCTGCAGCATCGCGGCCATCACGTTGGACCGCCAGATGGTGCGGTAGAGCATGAAGTGGCTCTCCCACACGCGCACGGGTGCCGGTGTGGCGACGCGGGTGCTCATGGACGCGTTCACTCGATCAACGACCGGCCGGTGAGCCGCAGGAAGACGTCCTCCAGCGAGCTGCGGCGAACCAGCGCCGACTCGGGGTGGCTGCCGCGGGCGTGCACCTCGGCGAGCGCGGCTTCACCGTCGTCGGCGTAGATCAGCACTCGGTCGGGCAGCAGCTCGGCGCGTTCGCCGATGCCCGCCACGTCGGGTGCGCGCTCCTCGTTGGTGCCGGCCGGGTAGCGCAGCTCGAGCACCTCGCGGGTGGAGTGTTGTTCGATCAGGCCGCGCGGCGACCCTTCGGCGACGATGCGCCCGCCGTCCATCACCACCAGGCGATCGCACAGCTGCTCGGCCTCGTCCATGTAGTGGGTGGTGAGCACGAGCGTCACGCCGCGCTGCTTCAGCCGGTACAGCCGGTCCCACAGCACGTGCCGGGCCTGCGGGTCGAGGCCGGTCGTCGGCTCGTCGAGCAGCAGCAGTTCGGGGTCGTTGATCAGCGAACGGGCGATCGTGACGCGCCGCTTCATGCCCCCCGACAGCGGCTCGATCTTGCTGTCGGCGCGGTCGGAGAGCTGCACGAAGTCGAGCAGCTCCTCCGCCCGCCGGCGGCACTCGGCGCGGGGCAGGTCGAAGTAGCGGCCGTAGAGCACCAGGTTGTCGAGCACGGTGAGCTGCTCGTCCAGCTGGTCGGCCTGCGGCACCACGCCGATCCGCGCCCGGATCTGCTTGCCGTGGGTGGCGGGGTCCATGCCGAAGATGCGCAGATGACCGGCGGTGATGGGCGAGACGCAGCCGATCATCCGCATCGTCGACGACTTGCCGGCACCGTTCGGGCCGAGGAAGCCGAACGACTCGCCCGGACGGACGTCGACGTCGATGCCGTCGACGGCGGTGAAGTCGCCGAAGCGCTTGACCAGCCCGCGGGCTTCGATGAGGGGTTCCAGGAGGGGTTCGCTCATGCGGTGATCAGTGCTCGCCCTTGATGACGAAGTACGAGCCGCGAATGGTCCCGGCGAGCTTCGACTTCTGGCGGGCGAACTTGAACCGCTCGGCGAGCTCGGCCGGCACGTCCATCCCCTCGCACAGCTTGAACCCGACAGCCCGCTTCTTGGGGTCGGTGAGGTGGTACATCACGTTGATCGACAGGCCGCTCTCGTAGAACACGTAGGTGAAGCGAAGGTCCTCGACCTGCAGGTCGCTGGCCTGCAACGGCGTCGACGCGATGACGATGTCGCGCTCGGACTTCAGCACCTCGGCGACGCGGGCGATGGACTTCTTCGCCTTGGCCCCGGACTCGACCGTGAACACGTGGCCGTACTTGGTGGAGAAGTAGCGGGCCTCGTGGGCGCGCACGCCGGCGAGCGCGTCGGCGAACGGTGACGACTCGAGACCGACGGTCGACACCTGCTTGAAGTCGACGACGTACGACATGGGATCCTCCGCGGGTTCGGGGCGTCGTCCCCTCGACGCGCCTGACAGCACGGTACCCGCGCACGCCCGCCGTGCCACGGCGACTTTCTCAGGTACGGGCGAGCAGTTCGATGCGGCCGATCTGACGGAACATGCTGGCCACGTCCAGATAGACGCGCTCGTTGGTGATGCGGTCGCCCTCGAAGAAGAACACCGCGATGGTCGGCACTCGGAACGCGAGGCCGGTGGGTGGTTGGCCCAGGAACTCGCCGGTGTTCGTGCCCAGCAGGTCGAACTCGGCGATCACCGTGTCGTCGTCGGCGCAATGGAAGCGGGCGTTCTCGTGACGCTGGTCGGGGAACGCCTCGCGTTGGCGGCGGTGATACGTGCGCACCTCGTCCTCGCCGTCGAAGACCTGGCCCGTGGGCATGATCTCGTAGCGCGGGTGACCGTTGAACGTGCCGATGCAGGTGTCCCAGTCGTGGTCGACCTCCGACTGGAAGTGCCGCTGCAGCACGTCGAGGCGCCGCTGTCGGATGTCGTCGTTCATCGTTCCGTTCCTTCCGTCGACGGCGCCGGTGCGCCGGACCATCGCATCCACACGTAGTCGACCGGTTGACCGACGTTGAAGCCGTGCTCGTCGTCGGACGACATTCGCGCGAATCCGGCTCGGTCGTAGCAGCGCACGGCACGGTCGTTGCCCGGGCGGACGCGCAGCACCACGTCGGGGTACCGCTGCGCGGCACGCTCGGCAAGTCGACGGGTGAGCTCGCGGCCCACCCCCGAGCCACGGTGCTGCGGCGCGACGATGATGCGGGCCAGCTCGGTCTCGGCCTCGTCGTCGTCGATCCACACCTCGCCGTAGGCGACGAGGTCGTCGCCGAACAGCAGCGCGTGTGGCTCGACGTCGGGGTCGTTCCCCCACCCCGCCACCGTCGACGCCGGCACCGGGAAGACGGCGCTCGAGCACCAGGCCAGCGCGTCGTCCGCCGTCGCGGCCCACCCGGCGACGATCGCCGCCCAGCTCGGGTCGAAGTCGACGAGACGCCACGTGTCGCTCACGAGGCGAGCGTACCGACCGGCCGCGCACCGAGGGATCCGGTGGTCAGGGCGATGGTGGGCGGTACTCGAGCAACAGCATGGTCGCGTCGTCGCGCAGGCCGACCTCCGAGAAGGCGACGATGCTGTCGGCGAGGTGCCGGACCGTCGCCTGCACGGGCAGGTGCTCCAACGACGCGCGGACGAGCAGATCGGCCAACCGCTCGTCCCCGAACGGTGACCCGTCCGAGGCTCTCGCCTCGGTGATGCCGTCCGTGTACAGCAACACCCGGTCGCCGCGCTGCAGTTCGTGCTCGGCCATCTCGACCACCTCGCCACCCAGCCCCATCGGCATCGAGGGCGCGCACGGGAGCGGTCCGGCGTAGGTGCCGTTGCGAACGAGCATCGGCAGGACGTGTCCGGCGTTGATCCAGCGGAGCGTGCCCGTCGGCAGGTCCAGCGAACCGATGATGCCGGTGACGTAGTACGACCGGCCGAAGTGCCGAGCGATGGCGGTGTCGGCATCCAGGTAGGCCGCACCGAGGCCGACCTTGGCACGACGTGAGTTGCGCAGGCTGTTGACCGCTGCCGCGGACATCAGCACCGACGACATGCCATGGCCCACGGCGTCGACGATCGCGAAGTCGACGCTGTGTTCACCGAACGCGTAGTCGAACGAATCGCCGCCGATGTCGTATGCCGGCTCGAGGATGCCGCTGAGGGCGGCCTCGTGCGTGGAACAGGCGAGCGGTGGCAGCAGATCCCATTGCACCTCGGCAGCAGCCGACAGCGGCTCCGATCGCCGAGCACGCGCACTGTGGTCCGTGTAGCGACCCTTCACGATCCACGCCAGTACGAAGATGTCGACGATCGGCGCCAGCAGCTCCTGGGCCCCTGTGGTCCACGCGTCGACGTCGAACTCGAGGACTCCGATCGGACACGATCCCTCCATCAGTGGAACGGACACGACCGTCGGTTCGGTGTCGCTGATCTGCACCGCTCCACCGGTGAACACTCGACCGATCATCGTCCCGAGGATCGGCAGCGGCTCGCCGACCGACCCGGCTTCGTCCACCTGCTGCAGCCGCCGCAACGAGTAGTCGGCGATGTACAGCCGCGCATCGCGGGCCGCAAGGACCCCACACATCATGTCGAGCAGCCCGAAGACACTCGTCGCAGGCTTCCGCGCCGCCTCGGCCACCAGGCTGGCAAGGCCGGCGGCGATCGGGTTCGACTTCACGGCTCCCCGTTCTGTTGCACTTGCCCGGCTGCACTGTTGCTGCTGGTCGGTCTCGCGTCAAGCGCCGCGTGAACCGGTGGCCGTCACGAGCGGACCGGCTGCCTCGGCCGTGCGGGTCGAGCCGGTCGTGGTTCGCGACGTGGTCAGCGCGAGGGCGCACGCGACCGCTGCGACGGCACCGACGACGAACGGCACCCGAGGCGAGGTGGCCTGGATGAGCCAGCCCATGCCGATCGCTCCCAGCGGGGTCGAGCCGAACCAGGCCATCTGCTGCAGCGCCATCACCCGTCCCTGCATCGACGGCTCACTGGCCTGCTGCAGGATGACCGTGTCGACGGACTGGAAGCACGCCGAGGCGAACCCGAGGGGAATGGTGGCCAGGACGAACACGGGATAGCTCGGCGCGGCCGCCACGACGAGCAGGGTGACGCCGAACCCGGCGAGCACGAGTGCGAGCGTGCGGCGAGGATGGGGCGTGATGCCGGCGATGTAGATGCCACCGGCGATGGATCCGATCGCGCTGACGCTCATCGCCAGGCCCACCGCGCCGGCACCCTTCTCGAACCCGAAGTGCACCATCGAGGGGAACGTGGTCTGGAAGTTGAGCACCACCAACCCGATGACGGCCATGATGACGAGCGGCCGGCGCACGTCGGGTCGGGAGCGAACGTGGACGAGGGCCTCCTTGATGCCGCCCTCGTTCCGCCGCCGCGCCGGGCGGGCGACCAGGCGCCGACGGTCGATGCTCGCCAGTGCGACCAGGACCACCACGTACGAGACGGCATTGGCGTAGAAGCACGCCGCCAGACCCGTGGTGGCGATCAGCACACCACCCAGGGCCGGACCGACGAGTCGGGACACCGACATGATGGTGCTGTTCGCGGCGACCGCGCTGGGCAACGTGTCACGGCCGACCAACTGGAACAGCAGGGCCTGCATCGCGGGACGCTCGACGGCGACGACGACACCGAAGGCCAGGGTCAGGCCGTACACGGCCCACATCTGGTCGGAGCCCATCGCCACGATCAGCCCGAACACCGCTGCCAGCACGGCCGACAGGCCCGAGGTCAGCAGGAGCAGACGACGGTTGTCGACTCGGTCGGCGAGCACCCCGGCGGGCACCCCCAGCAGCAGCATCGGCAGGAACTGCAGGGCCACCGCCACACCCAGCCGGTCGCTCCGACCGGTGCGGTCGAGCACCAGCCAGGTCACGGCGAAGGCCTGCAACCACGACCCGACGCTGGACACGACCTGGCCGAAGAAGTAGCGCCGGAAGTTCGGATGACCGAAGGCGGCGAACCGACTCATCACACGTCCTTCCGAGCGAGCAACCAGCCGCCGACGCCGACCGCGATGGCCGTGTAGGTGCCCAGGAGCAGCGCGTTCCCGGCGCTCGAGAACGCCACGTTCAGGCTCTCGGCGGTGTCCGTGGCCGAGCGGGTGCCGAGCAGACCGTGCACCGAGCCGAACGGCATGAACCGGGAAACTCGAACCGGAGCGAACCCACCGATGATGTTCTCGATCGCGAGCGCCCACACCAGGACCGCGGTGACCGCGGCGGCGCTGTGGCGCACGATCATGCCGACGCCGACGCCGAGCACAGCTGCCATGGTGGTGGCGACGAGCCCCCAGGCGACACGGCTGCCGGCACCGGTGAAGTCACCGCCGTCGATGCCGCCGATCAGCCCGCCGGCGAGGCCGCCGAGCATGCCGAGCGCACCCATGACGAGGCCGAGTGCCGCCGCAGTGGCGGTCTTGGCGACGACCACGACCCGGCGCGACGGTCGGGCGGTGAGCACCCCGGCGAGCGTGCCGTGCTGCACCTCGGTGGTGAACAGCAGGATGCCGGCGACGATGGCGAACAGGGCCGTCAGGAAGGTCGAGACGTAGAACGTGTTCGCCACCGTGAAGGGCAGGTGTTCGTACGGATCGGTCTTCACGACCTTGCCGAGGATCAGCGACATGGCGACGCCGACGAGGCCGGTGAGGGCGACGATGGCGGGCACCGTCCTGGTCGAGCGGATCTTGATCCACTCGCTGCGAATCGCGGCGCGCACGGCGGGCCGGGTGGTGGTCGTGTCGTTGGTGGTGGTGGTGGACGGTGGAGTTGGTGGTGATGTACATGGCAGGTCCTCTCGGGTTCGGTGTGGGTGTCAGGCGGCCGCGTAGCGGGCGGCGTCGCGGGTGAGGTCGAGGAGGATGTCCTCGAGGCTGAGCGAGCGGTCGCGGCCGAGGGTGTCGGCGAGCGGCTCGGCGGTGATCAGGCGACCGGCGCCGACCACGACCAGGTCGTGGGCGAAGGTGGCCAGTTCGGCGATGAAGTGGCTCGACACGAACACCGTGCCGCCGGTGGCGGCGAAGTCGGTGAGCATGCCGCGCAGCCAGCGGATGCCATCGGGGTCGAGGCCGTTCGCCGGCTCGTCCAGCATCAGCACCTCCGGGTCGCCGAGCAGCGCACCGGCGATGGCCAGCCGTTGCCGCATCCCCAGCGAGAAGCCGCCGACGCGCTGGTCGGCAGCGGCGTCGAGACCGACGAGGTGCAACACCTCGTCGACACGTCCGACGGGCAGCGCGCTGAGCGCGGCCATGGCACGGAGGTGGTTCGCCGCGGTGCGCCCGGGGTGCATGGCCCGGGCATCGAGGACGATGCCGACGGTGCGTGCCGGGTCGGCCAGCTCCTGGTACGACGTGCCGCGATAGGTCACGACGCCGTGGTCGGGGCGAGCGAGGCCGACCATCATGCGCATCGTGGTCGACTTGCCGGCGCCGTTCGGGCCGACGAAGCCGGTGATGCGCCCGGCGGCGAGCTCGAACGAGAGGTCGTCGACGACGGGCCGGCCGCCGTACGACTTGGTGAGGTGGGAGACGGTGATCATGAAGCACTCCTGATGGTGGTGGTGTCGGTGGTGGTGGTCGAGGCGACCGGGGTGATGGAGATCAACTCGGCGTTGATCGATGCCAGGTACGCGACGAGGCCGTGCAGGTGCGACGGATCGCGGACCGCCCCGACCAGGCGGGTGACCCCCGCCTCGCCGCGGTCGACCGCGAAGTCGTCGATGAACGGACCGAGCAGGTGGCTGCCGAGCCGTCCTCGGAGCACGATCTCGTGGGTGTGTGCGTCGGGCATGGAGGCACGGTCGCATCCGACCGGGTGACGGCGAATCACCCGCACGGCCGTTCACCCGGGTGAACGCCAGTACATTCGGCCCGTGAAGGAGCGGGCCTCGAGCAACCTGGCGGCCACCAAGCTGCGGCCGCCCGTGACACCGGCACGGCTCGTCGACCGGGCGCGGCTGGGCACGGTGCTCGACGCCGCCGACACGTCGCACCTGCCATTGGTGCTGATCAGCGCACCTGCGGGGTCGGGCAAGTCGACGCTCGCGGCAGCCTGGGCAGCCGGCCACGGCGCGCCGGTGGCGTGGTTGCAGCTGGAGGAGTCCGACGCCGACCCGGCCCGCTTCTGGGTCTCCGTCGTGGCCGCGATCGGACGGGCGGTCCCGGAGGTCGCGACCCAACTCGACCCGCTCGTCGCCGCGTCGCTCGGGGCGGGCCAGGTGGTGGTCCCGGCGCTCGTCAACGCCATCGCCGCGCTCCCGGAACGCCTCGTGCTCGTGTTGGACGACTACCACGTCATCGACGACGTCGAGGTGCACAAGGGCATGGAGCGCCTCATCGAGCTGTGCCCCGAGCAGTTGACGATCGTGCTCGTCACTCGGGCCGATCCACCGTTCCGGCTGGGCCGCATGAGAGTGCGCGGTCGGATCGGCGAGATCCGCGCCGGCGATCTCCGCTTCGATCGGGCCGAGGCGACATCACTCCTCGGCGCGACCGCCGAATCGCTCGACGAGCACCGGCTCGACGAGTTGTGCGAACGCACCGAAGGGTGGGCCGCGGGTCTCGTTCTCGCCGGGTTGTCGCTCGCCCGCACGAGCGACGCCGACCGGTTCGTGCAGACGTTCCGCGGCGACGACCAACTCGTCGTCGGCTACCTCACCGACGAACTGCTCGCCGTGCTCGACGACGACGAGCGACGCCGGATGGTGGAAGCGGCGGTCCTCCATCGGCTGTCCGGGCCGCTGCTCGACGCGGTGACGGGCTCCGACGACGGGACCCGCTGGCTCGAACGGCTGGCCGCGAGCAATCAGTTGCTCATTCGCCTGGATGCCGTCAACGAGTGGTATCGGTACCACCACCTCTTCCGCGACATGCTGCTCCTCGAGGCGCAGCGGTCGTTCCCCGATCGACTCCCCGACCTCAACCGTCGCGCCGCGGGATGGTTCGAGGCTGCCGGCTATCCCGCTGCGGCGGTCGACCACCTCCTCGTCGCCGGCGACCGCGATCACGCCATGCAGTTGATGCGCATCGTCGGCCCCGAGCTGCTGGGCACCGGACAGCTGAAGACGCTGCGCAACATCCTCGGCCGATTGTCGGAAGGAGGCGAGCTCGACGCCATCTGCTCGCTGCTCGCAGGGTGGGACCACTACCTGACCGGTCGCTACGACACGGCGCAACACCTGCTCGACCGAGGGACCGCGACGTTGCCCGACGACGTCGACCCCATGCGGGCCATGCCGTTGCGCATCAACCTCGCGCTCGGCAAGGGCGACGTCGCCGCCGCGCTGGCGGGTGCACGAGAGGTGGTGGCGGCGGGCGGCATGGACGAACGACCCAGCGAGCTCGTCACCGCGGTGGGGGCAGCGTTCGCGTGGGCGGGCCTCGCCGACGACGCGAGAGCAGCACTCGCCGTCGCGCTCGTGCGCACCACCGCCGAACGGAGGGTCACCGCGCACGCAATGGCCCTCGTCGCCGCCGCGGTGGCGGAGTACCACAGCGGCACTGACACCACGGCCTCGGCGACGCAGGCCGCACTCGACTTCGCCACGACCTCGGGTCTGGGCGAGTACCACGGGGTGGCGCCGGCCATCGCGATCGCCGCCGTCACCGCTCGATCCGGCGAGCCGGCCACCGACGAAGTGCTGCGAGCCGTGGCACTCGCCCGACGGGCGAGCACCCGACTGGGCCTCGCCTTCGTCCTCACCCTCGCCGGCGACGTGCTGCTGGACGCCGGTGACGAGGGTGGCGCCGCGCTGCTGCACGAGGCACACCGCGCGATCGACCAGTGCCCCGACCCCGGCATCACGCTGCCGCTGTACGAACGGGCGGCCGCTCGACACCACCTCGCAACCGCGCGGCCGAGACCCACCACCGACCTGGTCGAGCCGTTGTCCGATCGGGAACTCGTGGTGCTTCGGTACCTGCCGTCCACGTTGTCGCTCCCCGAGATCGCCCGCGAGCTGTACGTCTCGCCGAACACGGTGAAGACCCAGTGCGCGGCGATCTACCGCAAGCTCGGCGTCTCCGGCCGCCGCGCCGCGGTCCAGGCCGCACGCGAGCGGCATCTGCTCTGACCGACCTGTCGAAATTCGTGCATGCTGTTCGTTGCAGTGGGTGAGGCGCCACACCGGCGACCGGAACCACAGGAGAAGAACCCGATGCAGTACCTGATGTGCGTGCTCCACGACTCGACCGACCTCGCCACCGGCGACGAGATGGCGGCGATCGACGAGTTCAACGATCGACTCGTGGCCGATGGCCACTGGGTGTTCGCCGGCGGTCTGGGTGGGCCGGCGACCGCGACCGTGATCGACAACCGGGCCGGCCGGGGACTGATCACCGATGGGCCGTACATCGAGTCGAAGGAGTACATCGTCGGCTTCTGGATCGTCACCGCACCCGACCTCGACGTCGCCCTCGCGCTCGCCACCGCCGGCTCCAAGGCCTGCAACCGCCGCGTCGAGGTCCGCCCCTTCCTGGGCAGTTGAGCGTGGGCGAATTCGCCGCCCGAGCCGACGTCGCCACGATCATCGGCGACGTGCACCGGCACGAGTGGGCCCGCCTGGTCGCCTCGCTCACCCGTCGGTACGGCGACCTCGACATCGCCGAGGACGCGACGGCCGAGGCGTTCGCGCGGGCGGTGGAACGCTGGCCCACGACCGGCGCGCCGCCCAACCCTGCTGCATGGCTGGCCACCACTGCGAACCACGCTGCGATCGACCGACTTCGACGAGAGGCCAAGCGCAACGCCAAGCAGGAAGGATCCCTGGTGCTGCACGACGACGAACTGGCGACGCCGCCCGGACCGGTCGACGACGACCGGTTGCGGCTGATGTTCACGTGCTGTCACCCGGCGCTGTCGATGGAGGCGCGCGTTGCGTTGACGCTGCGCATGGTCGGCGGACTGACGGTCCCCGAGATCGCTCGCGCGTTCCTGGTGCAGGAGCCCACGATGGGGCAGCGGATCAGCCGCGCCAAATCCAAGATCTCGGCCACCCACATCCCGTACCGGGTGCCCTCCGCCGCCGAGCTGCCCGACCGCGTCGACGGTGTGCTCGCCGTGCTGTTCCTGGTGTTCAACGAGGGGTACCTGGCCTCCGGCCCTGGGACCGACCCGATCCGGCGCGACCTCACAGCGGAGGCGATCCGCCTGACCCGACTGGTCCACGACCTGCTGCCCGACGACGGCGAAGTGAGCGGTCTGCTCGCCCTGATGCTGCTCACCGAGGCGCGGCGAGACGCGCGTCTGTCGGCCGAGGGTCGGCTGGTGACCCTCGACGAGCAGGATCGCGACACCTGGGACGGGGCACTCATCGCCGAGGGCCACGGGTTGGTACGCGAGCGACTTCGCTCGGGCGCGGCACCGGGTCGATTCCAGATCCTCGCCGCGATCAGCGCAGTGCACACCTCCGCGCCTGGCGCCGGCAGCACCGACTGGTCGCAGGTCGTCGCGCTCTACGACCAGCTCCTGCGCATCGACCCCTCCCCTGTCGTCGCCCTCAACCGATCGATCGCCATCGCCGAACTCGACGGTCCCGAGGTCGCCCTGGCCGAGGTCGATCGCCTGGCCGAGGGGTTGGGCGGCTACCCCCCGTTCCACGCCACCCGCGCCGAGATGCTGCGACGTCTGGGCCGAAACGGGGACGCCGCCAGCGCCTACGACCGGGCCATCGCGCTGTCGGGCAATGCGGCTCAGGCGGCCGCGTTGGTTCGCCGTCGCGACGAGCTGACGACCTGACCGCACGGTTGGGACGGCGACGTACGGGGTACTTCGTTCGTCATGGACGCCATCACCCTTCTCAAAGCCGACCATCACGACGTCGAGCAGTTGTTCCAGCAGTTCGAGCGCGCCGGAGCGCGGGCGCACGTTCAGAAGCGCCAGATCGTCGACCGCATCGTCGAGGCACTGTCGGTCCACGCCGCCATCGAAGAGCAGGTCTTCTACCCCGTGGCCAGGGCCACCGTCCCGGCCACCGACGACGTCGTCCTCGAGAGCCTCGAGGAGCACCACGTCGTCAAGTGGCTGCTCTCCGAGCTGGCGGACATGGACCCCACACACGAGCGTTTCGTCGCCAAGACCACCGTGCTGATGGAGAACGTCCGCCATCACGTGAAGGAGGAGGAGACCGACTTCTTCCCGAAGGTGCGCAAGCAGCTCGGCCGCAACGAGTTGCTGGAGTTGGGTGACGCGCTCGCCGAAGCGAAGAAGTCCGCACCCACCCGGCCGCATCCGCGGTTGCCCGACTCGGGCCCGGCCAACGCCGTCACCGGCACGATCGCGGGTGTGGTCGACCGGGTGGGCAGCAACCTCAGCGGCATCGCCCAGGGCAGCGTCACCGCGGTGCAGGACCTGATCGCACGCTTCACCGGCGGCGACCGCCCGAAGGTCTCGCCGACGGGCACATCGGCGACCCGTCAGCGAGCTGAGGGAGTTCGTTCGGCAACGACAGCCGCCGCCGACGGCGTGCAGGAGACGACCCGCGTGGCCAAGTCCGGCGTCGTCTCCACCGCGAAGGCCGTCGAGTCCGGCGCGAAGGCGACGGTGACCACGGCGAAGCGCGCCGGCACGACCGCCGGCCGGACCGCCCGCACCGCCACGAAGAAGACCGCCTCGACCGCCAAGCGCGCTGCATCGAAGACCTCCTCCGCAGCCTCCGGGTCTCGCTGATCACATGCATGATCGTGACGTACTGGACAATGCCGGGGCCGTGCACCGGCGCGACCTGGCGAGGTTGCTCCGTTTCCTGGTCGCCATCGCGGTCGTCGTCGTACTGGTGCTCGTCGGTCTCGACAACCGCGACGAGGTCCGGGTCGGCTACGTCGTCGGCAGTGCGCAGATGCCCGTCTGGGTCGTCGTCGTCGGAGCAGCGGTGGCCGGGATGGTCATCGCAGCCCTCGTCCGCGGCAACCGCCGGTCGGGCTGACGACCAGCCGATCGATCAGCCGTCGGTGACGATGCGATCCAGCTTGGCGACGCTCTGCTCGAGCATCTCGACGGGCACGATCGGCCATGTGCGGCCGCGGGCGCGCAAGGCGTCGACGATGTGCGTCCAGTCGCAGTAGTTGGTCACGTCGGTGTGCCCCTCGTCGACCGGAACCAGTTTCCAGCCGTACACATGACCGAGCGGCGGCTGGTCTGGAGCACCGATCGTCCACTCGACCAGCCGGTCGGCTTCGATCTGCGTCACCGTGTTGCGGACGCTGTACTTGCCCAGACCGGGGATGTCGTTCAGGGGCGCGCGATCCATCTGCATGTCGAACGTGTCGCCGACCGCTGTGACGGGACGGGCATCGGGCGCGGCTTCGAGCATGCCCGACCCGTCGATCCGCACATGGCCGGCAGGGTCGCTGACGACGGCGAAGATCGAGGCGGCAGAAGCGGCGATGCGGCGGGTGACTTCGACTCGTTCGGGTGACATGGCGTCAAGGTAGCCCGAGCCACCGTTCGAACCGCTCGCCGACGTCGGCGGGCACGGCCTCGCCGGCCTCGGCGTACGCGACCATCGCCCGTTCGACGAGTTCGCGACGCGTGCGCACCTTCGCCTCGGGATCCCTGTCACCCGCCAGGTCGGCCGCCTCGACCATCTCGAACCACATCAGCTCAGTTCGCCAGCCCGACGCAGCCACGTCGGACTCGTTCTCGGCCAGGCGTGCGCACAGCGCCGCCAACGAGCCGGGGTTCCGCGCGAGCTTCACCGCGACCACGTCGGCGATGACGTCGGCGTTGCGGCGCATGCCCATCTCCACCCGGCGCAGGAGCGTCGTGGCGAGCAGCCCGAGCACCATCAGCGCGACCGCGAACAGCGTCGTGCTCCAGAGGATGCCCACGCTCTTCCAGCCGGCGAGGAGCAGGAACAGCATCACCGCTCCCGTCGTCATCAGGATCAGACCGGCTCGACGGCCCCGCGCCAACGCCACCATGCCCGACGTCACCCAGTGCGCGTCGAGCGCCCACACGTGGCCCAGCTCGTGGGCCAGCATCGCCTCGAGTTCGTCGCGCGACAACGATGCGACGCCACTGGTGGTGCACACCACGCGGCGCTTCGACGAACGCATCGACAACGTGTTCGGCACGTCGTCCTTGGTCACCCACAGCTCGGGCACCGGACGGCCGAGCCCGATGGACAGCTCCTCGAGCAGGTTCAGGGTGCGCCGCTGACCGTCACCCTCGGGTCGGTCCACTCGTTCGGCGCGGACCTCCTTCAGCACGACGTCGATCGCTCCCGTCCAGAACCACCAGAAGAAGATCGCGAAGCTGATCCCGACTGCGATGACGCCCGCGGCGAGGGCGGTCTCGGTGGCGATGCCCCACACACCTGACGACTCGATGTCGCGTCGACGCAACCAGGTCCAGAAGCGAGCCACCGCGGCCAGCACCACGAGCGCCAACATCGCGGCCGACAGAGCGATCACGCCGATGCCGACGAGGCACGAGACCGCGGCCCGCACCCGCGCCCACCCGCGCCGGTCGTCGAGGGTGACGTGGAGCTGCTCCGATGACATGGGTGGAGAGTCTGCACGACCGTGTCGCACCGTCGGGGTACCGTCGTGTCCGACGAGCAGCCGACGGAGGAACCATGGCGACGCAGGAGCACCGCATCTTCACGACCAGCGTGGCGAGCGTCTACCCGCTCTACGTGGCGAAGGCCGAGCGCAAGGGTCGCACCAAGGACGAGGTCGACGAGATCCTCCGCTGGTTGACCGGCTACGACCAGGCGCAGCTCGATGCGGCGTTGGAACGACAGACCGACTTCCGCTCGTTCTTCGCCGAGTCACCCGCACCGAACCCGGCGCGGCGGTCGATCACCGGCTCGGTGTGCGGGGTGCGCGTCGAGTTGGTCGAGGACCCGCTGATGCAGGAGATCCGCTACCTCGACAAGCTCGTCGACGAGCTGGCCAAGGGCAAGGCGATGACGAAGATCCTGCGATCACCCGTCTGAGGTCGACGCCAGCTCTGCTCCTCGCAGGAACGCCTGCTCGTTGATGGCCGCGAGGTCTGCCTTGTTGCCGACGGCCGCTCGGATGGTGGCCAGGAACGTCGCCGTCGGGAACAGTTGCGTGATCGCCTGCAGCGCACCGAGTGCGACGACGTTCTTCACGACGGCCGCACCGAGGTCGTTCGCCGTCGCGGTGAACGGCACGCCGACCACACGAACGTCGGCGGCGACGGTGTCCGGCACTTCACCGATGACCGAGCTGTCGTAGAGGATCACGCCACCGGGTCGCACCGTCGGACCGAACTTGGCGAGGCTCGGTGCGTTGAACGCCACCAGCACATGGGGGTGCGGCGCGGCGGGGGCCAGCACCTCGTGCTCGGCGACGTGCACGTCGGCGTACGACGTGCCGCCTCGCGACTCCGGGCCGTAGCTGGGGATGTGCGTGGAGTCGAACCCTTCGCCGATGGCGGCGCGGGTGATCAGCATCGCCGCCGTCTGCGCGCCGTCGCCACCGGCTCCGGCGAGCTTCAGGCTGATGTCGTCCGGGTCGAGGTGCGACGGGAACGCGGTCGCGAACCGATCGGGCCGATCGGTGGTCGTGCCGAGCGCGGCCAACGTGCGGTCCACGTCGTAGGTCGGCGTGGGGATCGTCGGGTAGCGAGCACCATCGGTGGTGTCCTTCTTCACGCCCAGCGGGAACACCGGTTCCATGCTGTCGCGCACCCAGCGCTCGGCGTCCTCCGGGTCGAGATGCAGGTGGACGGGGCACTCGGACAGCACCTCGATGAACGCGAAGCCCACGCCGTCGACCTGCAGCTGCAGCGCCTTCTCGATGGAGCGTCGCGCGTGCGTGCGGTGCTTGTTGTCGTACAGCGCGACGCGCTCGACGAACACCGGGCCGTCGAGGCCGGCGATCAGCTCGGCCACCTTCAACGGTTGCCCGGCGAACAGCTCGCGACCTCCAGGTGACGTGGACGTGGCCTGACCGAGCAACGTGGTCGGTGCCATCTGCCCACCGGTCATCCCGTAGATGGCGTTGTTGACGAAGATCACCGTGATGGGCATGCCCATCTGCGCGGTACTGATGATCTCGGCGAGGCCGATCGAGGCGAGGTCGCCGTCACCCTGGTAGCAGACGACGATCGAGTCGGGGTTGGCGGTCTTGTGGCCGATGGCGACCGCGGGCGCGCGGCCGTGGGCAGCCTGCGAGTTGCCCACGTCGAACCAGTAGTACGAGAACACCGAGCACCCCACGGGCGACACCAGCACGGTGCGGTCCTGCACGCCCAGGTCGTCGATGGCCTCGGCCAGGAACTTCTGCGCGACACCGTGGCCGCAGCCAGGGCAGTACGTGGTGGTGTGCGCCTTGATGCCGGTGGCATGGTCGTGGCGCTCGAACTGGCGATAGAAGACCGGTGACGGCATCAGTGCACCCCTTCCAGTCCGCGGACGTGGTCCACGATCTCCTCCTGCGAGGGCAGGATGCCGCCCTGGCGGCGGACGTGACTGATCGGCGGCGGCCGCAGATCGGCATGGCTGAGCGCCAGGCGCACCTCGTCCTCCAGTTGACCCTCGCTGGCCTCGACCACCACGAGGTGGCGTGCCCGCGGCACCAGGTTCCGCAACGCGTCGATCGGGAACGGCCACAGCGTGATCGGCCGGAACAGCCCCACGCGCAGGCCCGCCTCGCGCAGCTCCTTCACCGCACCCTTGGCCAGCTGCGCCGGCGTGTTGCACGCCACGATCACCACGTCCGCGTCGTCGCAGTGGTGCAGGTCGGCCCGCTGCTCGTTCGCCGTCATCAGCGCGTACTTCCGGTCGAGCGCCTCGTCGTGCCGTTCCAGCTCGGACTCCTGCAGGTCGATCGAACAGATCAGGTTGCCGCGGTGCGATCGATCGCCCGCGACGGCCCACTCGGGGATGCCCGGCACGACCATGCGGTCGGGCAGCTGCACCTTGCCGGTCATCTGACCCAGATAGCCGTCGCCCAGCACGACCACCGGGTTCCGGTAGCGGAACGCGAGCTCGAACGAGAGCAGCGCGCTGTCGAGCATCTCCTGCGGGGTCGCGGGCGCGAGCACGATGGCGTGCGTGTTGCCGTGACCGAGGCCGCGACAGGCGAGCTTGATGTCGGCCTGTGCAGGGCCGATGTTGCCCAACCCGGGCCCGCCGCGCATGACGTTCACGAACACGGCCGGCACCTCGGCGCCGATCATGTACGAGATGCCCTCCAGCATCAGGCTGAAGCCGGGCGAACTGGTGAACGTCATGCACCGCTTCCCGGCGCCACCTGCGCCGTACATCATGTTCACGGTGGCGACCTCGCTGACCGCCTGCACGAACACACCGTCCAGCGCGGGCAGCACCTTGGCCATCAGCTCGGCACCCTCGGTGGACGGGGTGATCGGGTAGCCGAACACGTGCCGGCAACCGGCCAGCACCGCGCCGACCGCTGCGGCGTAGGTGCCCTTCACCACCAGGGGCGACCGAGCGGGAAGTGCGACGGTCGCGTCGGGCATCGGCTCGGGCGTCGGCGCGTCGAACGGACGGGGGCCACCGAGCAACGCCGGGTCCATCAGCGCGCACGCTGCTTGCTCGTCGAGCGGCTGCAGACCGAACGGCTCGGGGCAGGCGTCGAAGCACAGACCGCAGCGGTTGCACGCCGCCAGGTCCAGCACCACGGGCACCAGGCCCGTGGTCGGGTTGATCTCGGTGCCGACCGAGATGCAGTCCTTCGTGCATGCGGCGATGCAGCGCCCGCAGCCCTTGCAGTACTCGGGCAGCAGCGACGGCAGCGGACGGCGGTCGATGGTGGTCACGGCAACACCCCCGTGCGGCGGATGTGGATTCCTGTGTCGATCATCGCCCTCGAGGGCAGCACGCGCCCAGTGCCCCCGGGCACGGCCCGCCCGTGCCATAGGACCCTTGCCACGCCAGAGCGTGCAAGGGCGTACGTCGCGTCAGGGCTGGTCGAGGCGCTCGACGAACGCGGCGAGCTCGGCGGGGTCGATACGACCGACCTCGCCATCGCCGGGGAAGCTGCCGTTCAGCACGTCGGCGCGGAAGGCCTGAAGCGCCCGAACGCGCTCGTCGGCGATGCGGCGTTGCAGGGCGGCGACGTCGCCGTACGCGCGTGCGTGTCGTGGCACTCGCGGGCTCTCGCCCACGACGTCGGACTGGAAGAGGAACATCACGTCGGCGTCGCGGCCCGAGCCCAGCGAGATGGTGGCCATGCTCGTGCGCGGTGTGATCTGCGCGAGCACCTGGGCGGGGATGAGCTCGCACTCCACGGCGAACGCACCCGCATCCTCCAGCTCCTGGAACTGCTGCCACAGCGCGGTGGCCTCGGACGCGTTGCGTCCGACGGGTCGCACGCCACCCAGTTGGTTCGATCGCTTCGGCACGAACCCGAGGTGACCCATCACCGGCACGCCCTCCGCAGCGAGCAGCCGGACGGCGTCGAGACGACGGGCGGTGATCACCGCGTCGGCGCCGGCGCTCAGCGACCGGAACGCACTGGCGAGCAGGTCGTCGAGCGTCACCTCGCCTCCGAAGTCGATGGCCGCGGTGACGAACAACCGACTCGAGCCGCGCCGCACCTCTGGCACCGACGCGGCGAGACACACGACCATGTCGATGCCCGCGGCCTCGGCGGCCGCTGCTTCCTCTTCGGTGCCCGCGGTGACCTGCACGTACTGGCGAGCACTGCCCTTGAGCGCGGCGATGGAGCCGACGGTGACCGTGCGGTCGGCGTCGCGGCCGTTGAAGTCCAGAATCCTCGTCATCGCAGCCGGACGCTACCCGGCACCGATACGGCGTCGTACGATCCGCCCATGTCCGAGCACACCTCCGCCTTTGCCACCGTCGGTCTCTTCACCGGGGTGCCGCAGCACGAGCACTTCGATCGCCTGTACCGACTGCTGCCCAGCACGCGAATGACGGCCAGCACCACACCGCACCGCTTCCCCGACGGACCGACGATCGACCTGCCGACCACGTTCGATCTGGACGGCACCGCCGTCGACACCGAGCACTTCCTCGATGTCACCGACACCGCTGCGTTGCTGGTGCTGCGCGACGGCCACGTGGTGCACGAGCAGTACCGGCTGACGGGAGGGCGCGACGTCCAGTGGATCTCGTGGTCGGTCGGCAAGAGCTTCGTCTCGGCACTGGTCGGCATCGCCGTCGATCAGGGCCACATCCGCTCCATCGAGGATGCGATCAGCGACTACATCGACGTCGAGCCGGGCTCGGCGTACGACGGCGTCCGCATCAAGGACGTGCTGCAGATGTCGTCGGGCGCACGGTGGAACGAGGACTACAGCGACCGCACGTCCGACGTGGTGCGGCTCGGTGCTGCGATGGGCCCCGATGGCAGTCTCGACGCGTTCGTCGCATCGGCGCCCGGCGACGTCCCGCCCGGCACGGTGTGCCAGTACAACTCCACCGACACCCAGGCGCTCGGCGCGTTGCTGGTGCGGGCCACGGGTCGTTCCATCACCGACTTCATGCAGGAGCACCTCTTCGAGCCGCTGGGCATGGAGTACGACGGCTACTGGCTGGTCGACTCACAGGGCCGCGAGATGGCGTTCGGCGGCATCAACCTGGCAGCCCGCGACTTCGCCAAGTTGGGCGAGTTGTACCGCAACGGCGGCGAGTGGAACGGCCGCCAGGTGGTGCCCGCCGATTGGGTGGCCGCATCGATCGTGCCCGACGCGCCCCACGTGCAGTGGGGCAGCCCGGTGATCGCCGGGACGCCGTTGTCCGACGGGTACGGCTACCAGTGGTGGCTGATCAGCGGCGGGCTCGACCAGTACAGCGCGATCGGCGTGTACAACCAGTGGGTCTTCGTGTCGCCGCGTCACGGGGTCACCATCGTCAAGCTGTCGGCCACCCGCACGTACGGCACCACCATGGGCGAGCGCACGAACTTCGAAGCGCATCACGAGGCGTTCCTGCAGACCATTGCCGAGCACGCCGCCGCGGCCGTCGACTGACGTCGTACGGCCCTCGGCGGCGTGGTGGCGTTCTCAGGCGCCGACGCGGATGAGCTTCTTGTTGACGAACTCGTCGGCGCCCCAGCGGCCCAGTTCGCGGCCCGAGCCGGAGCGCTTCACGCCACCGAAGGGCAGCTCGGGGCTGTCGGCACCGACGATGTTCACGTAGACCATGCCGGCCTGGATGGCGTCGGCGACGCGGGCCGCCTGGTCGGGATCGGTGGTGAACAGGTACGAACCGAGGCCGAACGGCGTGTCGTTGGCCAGGTCGATGGCCTCGTCCTCGCTGCTCACCTTGAAGACCATCGCGACCGGGCCGAACAACTCCTCGTGGAACGCCGGGTTGTCGCGGGTGACGCCGGTGAGCACACCGGGCGGGAAGAACGAGCCCGAACGCTCGCCGGCAGTGACCAGCTTCGCTCCGGCGGCGACGGCGGAGTCGACCTGCGACGCCAGCCGCTGCGGCCGCACCCAGCGACGAGAGCGGCCCGATGGTGATGCCGTCGTCGGTGGGGTTGCCCTGCTTGGTGGACAGCACCGTGGCGGTGAACTTCTCGACGAACTCGTCGTACAGGTCGTCCATCACGATGAAGCGCTTGGCCGCGTTGCACGCCTGGCCGCAGTTGTCGACGCGGGCGAACGCCGCCTTCTCGACCGTGGCGTCGAGGTCGTCGGTGGACAGCAGGATGAACGGGTCGGAACCGCCCAGCTCGAGGACGACCTTCTTCAGGTGCCGGCCGGCGATCTCGGCGACGGCGGCACCGGCCCGCTCGGAACCGGTGAGCGACACACCCTGCACGATGGGGTTGGCGATGATGTCGGCCACCTGCTCGTTGGTGGCGTAGATGTTCGTGTACGCACCGACCGGGAAGCCCGCGTCGAGGTAGATCTGCTCGATGGCGGCGGCCGACTCGGGGCACTGCGGCGCGTGCTTCAGCAGCACCGGGTTGCCGATGATCAGGTTCGGGCCGGCGAATCGGGCCACCTGGTAGTACGGGAAGTTCCAGGGCATGATGCCCAGCAGCACGCCGAGCGCGCTCTTGCGGACGATGGCCGAGCCCTCGCCACCGAGCAGGGTGATGGGCTCGTCGGCCAGGAAGGCCTCGGCGTTGTCGGCGTAGAACTGGTAGATCGCCGCGCTGAACTGGATCTCGCCGACGGCGTCGCCGAGGGGCTTGCCCATCTCGCGGGCGATGATGGCCGCGAGTGCGTCCTGGCGCTCGTTGTGCAGGTCGGCCACTCGCGAGATCAGGGCCGCGCGCTCGGCCACGGTGCTGTGCCGCGACCAGGTGCGGAAGGCCTCGCTGGCACCGTTGATGGCCGCGTCGAGGGCCTCGGTGGTGATGGTCGGGTACGTCTGGACGGTTTCACCGGTGGCGGGATCCACCACTGCGTAGCTGGTCACGACTGTTCATCCTTCTGAGATCGTTCGCGTCCTCGGCGGACACGAGTCGCGTCCACCGTACCCGGTCGGGCGAGGGCCGGTCACGGCCGACGAACCTCGGGATCGGGGCTTCGCCGCGTTGGGTACGATCCACACGACGGGCCACGCACGGAGAGTTGGGGAATTCATGCACGACATCAACGTCACGATGTTCACGGTCGCCGATCAGGACGCGGCCATCGCCTTCTACACCGAGAAGCTCGGGTTCGAACTGCGCGGCGACACGGCGTTCGGACCGAACGGCGAGTACCGGTGGGTCGAGGTCGCGCCGGCCGGTTCGCACGGCCGCATCGCGCTCAACCCGCCGATGGGTGGTTCGCCCGGCGGCGGTGGTGTCGGCATCGAGACCGCCGATGTGATCGCCGAGCACCGCCGCCTCAGCGCGGTCGGCGGCATCGACCTCGACGACGAGCCCCAGCAGACCCCGGGTGCGCCGCTGCTGTTCATGATGCGCGACCCCGACGGCAACCACATCGCCGTCGTCCAGTCGGCCGAGCCGACCGTCTGACGGAGCCGGCCATGAAGCCGAAGAACACCATCTGCCTGTGGTTCGACCGCGACGCCGAGGAGGCCGCTCGCTTCTACGCGGCGACCTTCCCCGACAGCTCGGTCGGTGCCATCGCCACGGCACCGAGCGACTTCCCCGACGGCAAGGAGGGCGACGTCCTCACCGTGGAGTTCACGGTCATGGGCATCCCCTGCCTCGGCCTGAACGGTGGATCCGCCTTCCAGCAGAGCGAGGCGTTCTCGTTCCAGATCGCCACCGACGACCAGGCCGAGACCGACCGGCTGTGGGACGCCATCGTCGGCAACGGCGGCCAGGAGAGCGCCTGCGGCTGGTGCAAGGACAAGTGGGGCCTGTCGTGGCAGATCACCCCGCGCGCACTCAGCGACGGCATGGCCGACCCCGACCCGGCCGCGTCGAAGCGGGTGTTCGACGCGATGATGACCATGGGCAAGATCGACATCGCCGCCATCGAGGCAGCCCGCCGCGGCTGACCGCGGCGGCCGTGCCTCACACCAGGGCGGGGGCCAGCGCCCTCCACTGCTCGATCGGGAACGCGGCGGGATTCGCCGTGAGTACCTGCACGCACACGTGGTCGGCGCCGGCGTCGCGATGGTCCTGCACGCGGCGGGCGATGGTGGCCTCGTCGCCCCACACCACCAGCGCGTCGACCAGGCGGTCGCTGCCGCCGTTGGCGATGTCCTCGTCGGTGAAACCCTGTCGCTTCCAGTTGTTCGCGTAGTTCGGGCAGACCGAGATAGGTCGCGAGGTGCAGGCGGGCGATGGACCGGGCCGTCGACGGATCGGTCTCCAGCACCACGCCCTGCTCGCTGGCCACCAGGCCGCCGCCGATGCCCTGCCGAGCCGCAGCGGTGAGCTCGGGCGTCACCAGGTACGGGTGCGTGCCGGCCGTGCGCGCCGCCGCCAGTTCGAGCATGCGCGGCCCGAGAGCGGCGAGCATGCGATCGGCGGGCGCCAGCGGGGTGGCCGCGGCGTCGAGACCGTCGAGGTAGCTCGTCATGTGCGCCACCGGCTTCTGATACGCGCCCGGCTCCTTCACGTGGTCGATGAACGGCTGGTGGCTGATGCCGAGGCCGCACATGTAGCGAGGGCCGTGCTCGGCGACGAGGCGGGCATGTGCCGCAGCCGCCTCGTCGGGCGTGTGCATCCACACGTTCAAGATGCCCGTGGCGATGGTGCAGGTGGTCGTGGCGCCCAGCATGTTCGCCAACGCGCCCGCCAGATCGCCGCCGACGTCGGGGATCCACAACGTGTCGTAGCCGAGCTGCTCGAGCTCGGCTGCGTGAACGGCCGCTTCAGCCGAGTCGCCGTAGCGGAGCTGTCCGCTCCAGATGCCGATGGTGCCGAGGGGAGTTGCCATGTCGACAGCCTGACGAAGTTCGTCGGTGAGTGGCGAGTCGAGGGATGACCGTCCGCCGTGTTCGCGGGATCGCGCCGCCATGTTGGGCGCGAGATGTCCCGAATTCGGGTCACGGCGCGCCCACGGGGGCGAAATGTCCCAGATCTGGGAGGTTTCGGGCCCGATACGAGCGCTCCGGGCACCATGTCACACCCCTCGTGCACGATGCGGACATGGCCACCGTCACCACCGAAACCTGGCAGCAGCTGGCGAATTGCACCGGCATCGAGCCCGATCTGTTCTTCCCCGCGCTGGGCGGCGACCCGGCAAGTGCGAAGGCCGTGTGCCGCGGTTGCGTCGTCCGTCAGCAGTGCCTGGAGGATGCGCTCGTTCGCGACGAGTGGTCGGGGGTCTGGGGCGGCCTCACGGCTGTGGAACGTCGGCGTCTGGTCCGCCGCCGGGCGGTCCGAGCCTGACGGTGTTCCCGTCGCCGCCCAGGTAGCTGCGTGCGAGGAGTTCGGGGTGGGTCCGAAGCTCCGCGGCAGCCGCGTGGGCGGCGAGTTCGCCGTGGCGAAGCACGTACGCGGTGTCGGCGATCGACAGCGCCAGGTCGACGTGCTGCTCCACCAGCAGCACACCCGCGCGCTGCTCATCGGCCACTCGTCGCACCACTGGGAGGAGGCGCTCCACGAGCACGGGCGCCAGCCCGAGGCTCATCTCGTCGACCACCAACAACCTCGGTCGGGTCACGAGCGCTCGGCCGAGCGCCAGCATCTGCTGCTCGCCACCGGAGAGCAGGCCAGCTCGACGGTCGAACAACCGACCGAGTTCGGGGAAGTACTCGATCACGAGCGCGGTGTCGGCACGCGAATGGCGGGCGGCGATGCGCAGGTTCTCGGCGACCGTGAGGCGCGAGAACAGCGCTCGATCCTCGGGTACGTGCGCCAGGCCGAGGCGGGCGATCGCTGCCGGTCGCATGCCGGCGGTCGCTGCGTCCGAGCACGGTGACCTCACCTGCCAGGCGATCGACGAGACCCGAGATCGCGAGCAGGGTCGTGGTCTTGCCCGCGCCATTCGCACCGAGCAACGCCACCACCTGACCGGCGTCGACCGTGAGGTCCAGCCCCCTCACCGCAGGCACGCCGCGGTACCCGGCGCTCAGGCCGCACACGTCCAGCACGCGCTCGCTCATGCTCGCTCCTCCTCCCCCGCCGTACGACCGAGGTACGCCGCGACGACCGCAGGGTGTCGCCTGATCTCGTCCGGGGTGCCGGTGGCGATGAGCTTTCCGAACTCGAGCACGTAGATGCGGTCGCACACCTCGAGCACCATCGACATGTCGTGATCGACGAGCAGGATCGACGACCCGTGCGCGACGATCGAACGAAGGTGTCCGCCCAAGACACGCGACTCGCTCGAGTCGAGACCGGCTGCAGGCTCGTCCATGCAGATGAGCGAAGGGTGGCCCACCACCGCTCGGGCGCAGGCGGCGAGCCGTCGCTGGCCGTGGCTCAGGTCGGTGGGAAGTCGATCCGCGACGCCGGCGAGACCGAGGAGATCGAGGGCGTCACCGACGGCACCGTCGACGCCAGCGTCGCGCGGCAGGACGAGGTCGCGCAGGACGCCCCGCCACGACGGCCGCTCGATCGACGCAGCGACGTTCTCCGCGACCGTCAGGTCGTCGAACAGTTCGACCAGCTGGAACGTGCGGGCCATGCCGAGCCGGGCGCGACGGTGCGGAGGAAGACCGGAGATGTCGCGTCCGTCGAGCAGCACCGTGCCCTCGCACTTCACGAAGCCGGTGACGGCATCGATGAGCGTGGTCTTGCCCGCGCCGTTGGGGCCGATGAGCCCGACGACCTCGCCCGCCGCGACGCACAGGTCGACGCCGTCGACGGCGCGCACGCCGCCGTAGGTGACCGCCAACCCCTCGACGACGAGTCGATCGTTCACGCGTCGGCTCCGCTCGCGATCGCCGACGGCAGGACGGCCACCGTGCTGCGTCGGACGAGCCGACCGTGGCGCCATGCACGCCATGCTCCCGCCACGCCTTCGGGCTGGCCGATGGCCATCACCACGAGCAGGACGCCGCCGATGAACGCCTCCCACGGCCCGACCGAGCCCGACAGGCGCGACAACACGAAGAACACCACGCCGGATGGCACCAGCAGACCGGCCGCCACCGCCCCACCGACCGTGCCGACGCCACCGAGGTAGGCGAACGCGAGCGCCGTCAGCGAGGCCATCACGCCGAAGGACGCGTCGCTGACCGAACCGAACCGATACGCCACCAGACACCCGGCCACGGCGGCCAACGCGGCGGACATCGCGAACCCGACGAGCTTCGTCCCGGCGACGTGGATTCCCGCCGCCGCGGCGGCACGCTCGTTGGATCGCACGGCGAGGATGCGGCGGCCGGTCGCGCTGCGACGAATGTTCGCGACGACGACCACCAGCACGACCGCGACGGCGAGCAGGAACAGCCCGAAGACGGGCCGCGACGACTTGGTCCCGAGCACGAGGCCGAAGTCCCAGCCGAACAGCTCGGGGTTGGGCACCTTCGCGCCGCCCGTCGATGCGTCACCGACGAAGGTCGGGTTCTTGAACACGAACTCGGTGATCGCCACACCGCCCGCGAGCGTGACGATGACGAGATCGGTCCCCCGGAGTCGCAACGCCGGAAGGCCGAGCGCCACGCCGAACACCGTGGCGATGGCAACGGCCAGGATCGGCGCGATCGGGAACGGCAGGCCCCAGCCCACGGCGAGCTTGGACAGTGCGAAGCCGGCCACGCCGGCGAAGGCCGCCTGCGCGAGCGATGTCTGCCCGCCGAATCCGGACAGCACCACGAACGAGAGCGCCATGACCGTGCCGATGATCGACGTCATCAGGGCTCCGCGCATGAGCGGCCCGGCCCACAGCAGACCGACCACGACGGCGAGCGGCACCACGGCAGCCGCGCTCCCCAGTCGCACCGCGGGAGCGGCGGGCAGCCGCCACGTGTCGACCGATCCGCGCTCGGGGAGATGCTCACCGCGCAGGGCCATCGTCACGATGATGACCAGGAAGGGCAAGCCTTCCCGGGCGCCGTACTGGGGGAACCAGGGCAGATCGTTCTGCAGCTTGACGAACACCGACTGCACCATGCCGATGGCGAGGCCGGCCGCGATCGTGACCCCGATGCTGCGGAAGCGGCCGAGCAGCGCCGCACCGAGCGCCGGGACGAGGAAGCCGAAGGTGTACACGCCGGATCCGAGTTGCAGCATCGGCGCAGCCAGCACGGCGACCAGTCCGCAGATCACCGAGGCGAGCACGAAGCTCGCTCCAGCGGGCAGGTCGGGCGAACGGCCGAGCAACACCGCGCCCTTCTCGTTCTCGGCCGCTGCTCTGGTGAGCAGACCGAGCGTCGTGAAGCGCGACGCCAACCACAGCACCAACCCGATCGCCACGACCACCGCCGTCAGCCACAGGCCGTCGCGCGGCACGATGATGTCGTCGGTGATCCGGAGGGGGTCACGCGGCAGGATGGGTGCGACACGAATCGATGCGCCACTCTCGAACCTTCGCTCGACGAGCGACAGGAACATGATCACGAGGCCCACGCTCGCCACGACCTTGGCGAGCGTGGGTGCCCGGCGCAGGGGCCGGAACACCAGCAGATAGACGACGGCGCCGAGGACGGCCGCGGTCAGGAGCGCGCCGGCCAACGCCCAGCCCAAGCCGACGTCGCCGGCCCAGGAACCTCCGAAGTGGTAGCGCGCGGGCAACCCGGGGATCGGGAACGGGTACGCGCCGTTGCGCAGATCCGCGTAGACGTACGCGACCCAGGTCGCCATTGCTCCCTGTGCGAAGTTGACCACCCCGGACCCCTCGTGAGCGACGACGAGGCCGAGGCCGAGCGCGGCGATGATGGCCCCGGCGCCGAGGCCGAGCAGCATGAAGAAGAGGTAGTCGCTCATCGCGCTGCCGGCACGTTCATCGAATCACGGGAGGTGGTCGAGGACGGAGAGCGACTCGAGTCCCTCGATGGTGCGCACCTCTCCACCGGCCACGTACTCGGCGAACGGGAACGTGAACGAGCAGATCGACGGGTAGTCGGGAGATGCTCCGCACGCGATCGGGGACGTGCCCGGCCAGAGCTTGAGGTCGTCGGCCGTGGCGAGGTGCTCGCGGATGGCGTCGCCGGTCACGTCGTCGCCGGCGGCGGCGAGTTCGTTGGCGTACACCGCGAGCGACATCACCAGGTACAGGCCGAGCGCGCCCAAACCGAGCGACGCCTGGTCGACGTCGTCTGCAGCGACGCCGAGCACCGGCGCCATGATCTCCTGCACCAACCTCGACGCCGGCGTGTCGGCTCGCGTCGTCACACCGACGAAGTTCCACCCGACAGCGTCGTCACTCACCTGGTCGAGCACTTCGGTGCTGCTGCAGATGCCGGTGGTGATGACGGGCGTGTCGATGGCCAGCGACGCACGCGCCCGCATCATGCCGATGCAGCCGGCGTCTGCGTACAGCGACACGAGAAGATCGGGGTCGTCGGACGACACCTCTCGAACGAGGCCCTGGAACCCCGCATCGGTCTCGTTGTCGCCGCCCTTGACGGTCGTGTGCGCGATCTTCAACAGGTCGAGCGCCGCGGTGAGCGACGCCTCCGACGAGTTCGAGCCGGGGTTGTCGGCGCTGATGATGCCGACCGACGTGGCTCCGAAGTGCTGCTGAGCGGCGAGCGCCACTGCGGCCATGACCGTGGCATTGCCCCCGGTGAGGAACAGCGCATCGGCGCTGTAGTCGCTCGGCAGGATGGGGAGCACGCCGATCACCGGCACGCCGGCCGCCGTGTACGTGGCGTAGTCGGGGAAGACGTCGAGCCCGAGGAGCACCAGTTCGACGCCCTTGCCGACGAGCTCCTGCGCACACTGCTGCGACGACTCGGGCGAGCCCTTGGCGATGCACGTCTCGAGTTGAATCGGCCGGTCGCCGAAGCCACCGTGCTGGCCGAGGTAGTCGACCCCTCCCTCGATCGCTTCGCGGATGTCGGGGAAGTCGAGCCCCGGGACACCCTCGGTGTTGACCAGGCCCACCACCATCGGGTCGCCCGCGGGCGCGGCGAGCGTGGGGAACACCAGATACGGGTCGCCCGACGGATCGGGCGTGGTGGTGTCGGCCGAGGGCGTGGTGCTGCTGTCCGACGCCGGCGGGGCCGTCGTCTCGGCGTTCACCGCGGTCGTCGACGACGACGGGCTGCCCTCACCTTCGTCGATGCCTGCGCAGGCGACGAGCGAGGTGAGTGCGACGAGACAGGCGGCGGCCGCCCGCGTGGAACGGGTGGTGCGAGTGGTGCGACGGCGCATGGCGATCAGAACAGCGGCGTGTCGGGGATCCAGCTGCCGTGCGCCCCGTACGGCACACGTCGGGGCAGGTGCACGATCGCCACCGGCGGGGCGGTGAAGTCGCGGGCGTCGACGATGCGCAGGGTCGATTCGTCGGTGGCCGTGTCGTGCGCGAAGGAGATGATCCAGCCGTCGTCCTCGGCCGCGTCGACCGACCTCGGCGCGAACACCGGCTCGGCGCCGCGCACACCGTCGCCCAGTTGGTGCTCCCAGCACTCGCCCGTGTGCAGGTCGTACTTCAGGAGGGCCGAGCCGTAGACGGGCTCCTCCGCGACTCCCTCGCCGGCGAGGGCCATGAGGTAGCCGTAGCGGGCGTCGAGCCCGACGAGTCGGTCGTCGACCCGGCCGAAGTCGCCGGGACGGTCGTCGATCTGCTCCTCGGTGACGGTGCCGGCGACGAGATCGATCGTCCACTTCCAGAGCCGGCCGACCTCGGAATAGTCGTCGTTGCTCGTGCCGAACGCCTCCGGCTGCCGCGACACGTGGAGCACGATGGTGTCGCCGACCTCGTGGGCATTGACGGGGTGGAACACGTAGCACGGCTCGATCTCGAACCAGCGCACGTCGGCGTTGGTGCCGTTGCGGGGCATGACGCCGAGGCGGGCGCCGGCGTCGCGCTTGAACATGAACGGCATCCCGGTCGCGAGGGCGTCGAGGTCGAAGCACACGGGCAGGTCCATGAACACGACGTGGTTCCGAGTGACGTTGAAGTCGTGCATCATCACCAGGTTGGGGATCTCGATTCCCTCCAGCTGCTGCAGCTGGCCGTCGGCGCCGATGCGGATGTAGTTCAGGTACGGCGGGCGCGGGTTGAGATAGCTGAACGCGATCAGCTCGCCGGTCACCGGGCACACCTTCGGGTGCGCGGTCATCCCCGTGGTGAGCGCACCGTCGAAATTCACGTAGCCGAGCGTGTTCAGCTCGTCGTCGATCTGCCAGGGCCAGTGCACCTCTTCGAGGCAGAGGATGCGGTCCTTGTGGCGCATCACGTGCGTGTTGCCCGTGCCATGGGAGAGACTGCCCATGTTCGCCATCGCGTCGCCCCCGGGCGAGGTGACGTTGGGCGTCTGGATGAACCGGTTCCGATACCACTGCGCCCGGCCTCCGCCGAGGCGCACCCCGTGCACCATGCCGTCGCCGAAGAACCAGTGGTCGCTGCGGCCGGACTTGGGGTTCGGCCCGGTCCGCACGTACAGGCCCTCCAACTCATCCGGGACCGCGCCGGTGACGCGCAGGTCGGTGACGGTGAGCTCGTCGTCGACCGGTGCCCAGTTCCCACGCAAGTGCCACGGTGTGGCCTGCGCGGCGTGATGGTCGAGTGCGGTCATGGTGTCGCCTCCCTCAGTGCGGGCACCCCCCGATGCCCGACGAGGCGGACCGTAGCACGGCTGCCGCGAAGAATCTACCCTCGGTAAGATTCGGCCGAGAGACCTGGCCAGACGAGGTCGGCGAGCCGCTCTGCGAGCGCCCGCGCCGGCTCGTCGCTCGACTCGATCCACCACAGCGACACGAGATTCAACATCCCGATGATGCCGTAGGCCCACGGCTCTGCGGCACTGGCGTCGAGGCCCAGCGAGCCGCGCCACACGATGAGCAGTTCGGCGAGGCGCGGCGCCGAACGACCGGCGAGGTGCAGCGTACGTTCGGCCTTGTCGTCGCCACCGCGGCTCACGAAGAGGAACAGGGGGCGGTTGTCGCGAATCGTCTCGAGCGTGGCGTGGAAGAACTGCACCAACGACTCGTGGCTCGGCTCGAGGCTCTTCACGCGGTCGCGTGCCGCCTTCTCGAGGCGCGCCGACAGCCGCACGGCCAGCGCGTCGCAGAGCTCGTCGCGTGCCCCGACACGGGCGTACACGATCGGCTTGGTGACACCGGCCTCGGCAGCGATGGCTTCGATCGACGCGCCACTGCCGTCGCGGACGATGACACGCTCGGCGGCGTCGAGAATCAGCTCGCGGTCGACCACCAGCTTCCCGCCGACCGGTCGGCCGGGACCTCGTCGTGTCGGCGCTGTCATCGACCCAGTCTGTCGCATCGCGCTCACCACCGGGCGAGTCATCGGACGGCGATGACCACCTTGCCACGGACGGTGCCCGCTTCGAGATGGCGCATCGCCTCGGGCGCCCGATCGAGCTCGTAGGTCGCGTCGACCACGGGGCGGAGCTCACCGGCGTCGATGAGATCGGTCAACGGCAGGAGGTGCTCGTGCTGCTCCTTGGCGACCAGCATCGTCAGGCGCTGCCGCACGAACAGCGACACCAGCGGCGCACGGAGGCTGCGTCCGATGCCACCGGTGACGTCGCCCTTGCTCTCGCCCCCGACGAGGACGAGGTTGCCGCGGGCGGTGAGCGCTCGCCGCAGCCGCCGGAGCGGAGCGTTGCCGGCGATGTCGACGATCAGGTCGTAGTGCCGGGAGCCGTCGGTGGGGTCCTCGACGGCGTAATCGACCACGTGGTCGGCGCCGAGCGACCGCACGAGATCGGCCTTGGCCGCGCTGCACACCGCGGTGACCTCGGCGCCGAAGGACTTCGCCAGTTGCACGGCGTAGGAGCCGACGCCGCCGGACGCGCCGATCACCAGCACCTTCTGCCCTGCGTCGACGCGGCCGAGTCGCAGCCCCTGGAGGGCCGTCGTGGCCGAGACGGGAACGGCCGCCGCCTGTTCGAAGGTGAGCGCCGCGGGCTTCGGCGCGAGCTTGTCCTCACGGGCGGCTGCGTACTCGGCGAACGAACCGCGGCTGACGCCGTAGACGTCGTCGCCCGGCACGAATCGCGTCACGCTCGCGCCGACGGCGACGACGGTCCCGGCCATGGCGAGCCCGGGCACCCGGTTCCGCGGTGCGCGCAGACCGAAACCCATGAGGCGCATCAGGTACGGGCGACCGGTCATCGAGTGCCAGGTGCCGCGGTCCAGGCCCGCGGCGTGGACCCGGACGAGCACCTCGTGGTTCTCGATCTCGGGTCGGCCGATGTCGGTGAGCTGCCAGGTCTCGCTCGAGCCGTAGCGATCCTGCACGATGGCGCGCATGGTCGTCGATGCCGGCTCAGGAGACGGTTCGCGGTGTGAAGCTGTGGTCGTGGTCATGGGTCGGTCCTCGTTCGTTCGATGGGAAGGCACCCACGCATCGTCTGCCTAAGGCGGCAGCCGACGCATTGGGTGCTCCCCCTCAGATCGAGACGGGGGTCGGACCGAACCCGGTCAGTGGGCGATGTCGAGGATGCGAACCGGCAGTTCGCGCGGCCCGCGGATCTGACCGATGCTCCAGCGGACGTCGCCCGCCAGTTCGAAACGGGGGAACCGCTTGACGAACTCCTCGACGGCCACCTTCAGCTCGAGCCGGGCCAGGTTCGAGCCGATGCAGCGGTGGATGCCCAGGCCGAACGCGGCGTGACGGTTCTCCTGCCGATCGACGATGAACTTGTCGGGGTCCTCGAACACGTGCGGGTCGCGGTTGGCCGCCGGGAACGGCAGCAGCACCCAGTCGTCCTTCTTCATCGGGCAACCGTGGAAGTCGGTGTCCTCGGCGACCAGTCGGGCCATGGTGACCGGGGCGTACGCACGCAGGAACTCTTCCAGCGCGAACGTCATCACGTCGGGGTCGTCGAGGATGCGCTGATGGTCCTCGGGGTGCTGGGCCAGATGCCACAGCGACGAACCGATGGCCGACCAGGTGGTGTCGATGCCGGCGATGAGCAGCAGGATGACCATGCCGCCGACGATCTCGTCGTTCATCTCGATGCCCTCGATCTGCACGCCCATCAGGTAGCTGGTGAGGTCGTCGCGAGGGTTCGCACGGTGGTCCTCGATCTGGGCGTAGATGTACTCGCCCAGCTCGTCCATGCCGGTCCGGGTGCCGGGCTCCTCGTTGATGCGCTCGAGCGTCTCGTGCACGAAACGACGGAAGAGCGCCTCGTCCTGCTCGGGGAAGCCGAGCATCTGGCGGATCACGCTGACCGGGATGTGCTGCGCGTACTGCTGCGCCGCGTCGATGATGCTCTCGCCCGGGGTGACGTCGCCGAGGCGGTCGAGCAGCGACACGCACAGCTCGCGCACCTTGGGCTCCCAGGGCTCGATGACCTTCGGCGCGAACGCCGGAAGGAGCAGGCGGCGGGCCATCGCGTGGAAGGGCGGATCGCTGGTGATGGGCGGCGCGCCACCGATGGGTGCCGGCAGCGACAGGTCGCCCGGACGCCCGACACCCACGACCACGCTGCGGCTGGTGAAGTGCTCGGTGTCGTAGGCGATCTCGTGCACGGTGTCGTGCGTGATCGGCACCCACATGCCGCCGTAGCGGTCGGAGTGGGCGACGGGGCACTTCGCGTCGCGCAGCTCCTTCCACACCTCCGGTGCGTTCGGGTTGTAGGCGGGATCGCTGTGGTCGAAGTCGGTGGCGAAGTCGCTCACCGGGCCGTAGTCGTCGGGGTCGTACGGCACGCGCTGCCAGACGTGGGTGCCTTCGGGCTTGTCGCCGAAGATGGGGGGCTCGAAGCCCGGGCGGTCGGCGGGTGCGACGGTGTCGGTCACGTCAGTCCTCCAGGATCGAGATGGCGTACTCGGGGCAGTTGCTCACGGCGAGGCGAGCCTTCGCCTGCAGCTCGGCAGGAACGTCGCCGTCGACGAGCAGCACGGACTGGCCGTACTCGTCCACATCGAACAATTCGGGCGCCAACGCATAGCAGCGGTTGTGGCCCTGGCACTTCTCAGCATCGAGTCGCAGCAACATGAGGTGAGACATTACGGGCCAATTCGTCTCATTGTCGACACGCAGCGCGCCTGGGCCGCTCGGCCGCCGTCGAACAGGCGCCGGGTTCAGCCGCCGAAGCCCATGGCCGGCGGGTTCTCCGCGGCGAGCACCGCATCGAACCGCGGGCGCAGACCCTCGACCATCTGCATGTCGGTGAACACCCAGAATCGGTTGGCGAGGATGGCGTCGTGCACCAGCTCGGCGACGGCGGTGGGCTCCATGCCCGAGCGCAGCTGGTCGCGCACGTACGCCTCCATCATCTCCTCCACCGGTGTGCGCTCGACGCCGAGCGCAGGTGCCGCCCACTCGGGTCGGTTGCGGGCCGAGTCGGCGATCGCGGTGTTCACCCACCCGGGGCACAGGCACGACACGCCGACGCCGGCGGCCCGCAACTGCTCGTCGTAGAACAGGCCCTCGGTGATGCCGACCACGGCCCACTTGCTGGCCGTGTAGGCCGAGTGCCCGGGGAAGTGACCGGCCATCGAAGCGGTGTTCACGATGTGCCCGTCGCCGTGCTCGACCAGGTGAGGCAGGAAGGCACGGTGGCCGTGGATGACACCCCACAGGTTCACGTCGAGCACCCACCGCCACTCGGCCTCGGTCACGAACTTCCCGCCCGACGGTCCGGTGCCGGCGACGCCGGCGTTGTTGCACACCACGTGCACCCGACCGAACCGCTCGATGGCCGCGTCGCGAAGTCGGTCGACCGCCGAGCCGTCGGTGACGTCGGTGATGACGCCGATCGCCTGGGCGCCGGTGGCGGTGATGCCCGCGACCGCGTCGTCGAGCTTCGGTGCCTCCACGTCGGCCAGCACCACGTTCATGCCGGCCAGAGCGAACCGTTCGGCGAAGGCCCGGCCCATACCGGATCCGGCTCCTGTGACGACGGCGGTCTTCCCCTGCAACGAGTCCATCGGCGGAGCGTAACTGCTGGCTGCGGTGCGCTCACCCGATCGGGTCGGGGGTGACGGGACGCCCGTCGACGAGCACGGGGAACTGCCGCGACGGATCGTTCGCGAGCACCGGAGCGGGGGGCGGCCCCTGGGCCGGGTCGCCGCGGAACATCTGCGCGCCATCGGGCGCGTACTGGAGGATGTACGCCTTGCGCACGGCGTCGGTGGTGTTCGGGCCGGTGAGATGGGGCGACAGCGACGAGAACACGACGATGCCACCCTTGCCCACGGGCGCGGCGACGGCATCGGGATGATCCTCGAAGATCTCCCACCCGAGCGGGTCCACGAAGTGGTGTTGCAGCGTGCCCATTCGATGCAGCCCCGGCACCACGTGCGGACACCCGTTGTCGAGCGTGGCATCGGTGAGCGCGACCCAACAGGTGAGGTACTGCTGAGGGGTGACGAACGTGTAGCCGTTGTCCTGGTGCCAGGGGAACCGACGAGGTTTCTCGGGCTTCTTGTAGACCGCCTGGTCGTGATAGAGCCGGACGTCGGGGCCGATCAGGTCGTGACACAGGTCGGCGAACACCGAGTGGGCGGCGAACGATCGGGCGGCCGGGCTGGAGTTCACCGGGAAGAGGCTGAACGTGATGGCGCCCTGTTCGGCGATGGAGATGCGGCCTCCCTCCATCTGGTCGAGGAACTCGACCGTCCTGGCCTCCAACTCGTCGATGGCGTCCACGACCGGCGCGAGCTCTGCCTCGCCGAACACGTCGGGGAGCACGATGAAGCCGTCACGGTCGAACTGCTCGGCTTGCTCCTGCGTGATGCGGCGGAACGGACCCGTGCGGTCGACCCAGGCGAACTCGGTGTTCCACGGGTGTCGCTGCACAGCGGGAGCCTGCGTCATGCGAGCACAGTACGACGTGCGGGCGGGGCCGCTCGGCTCAACGCAGCGTCGCGAGCAGCTCGTCCAGCTGAGCGAACGTCTCGGGCATCGCTTCTTCTGCGCCACCCGATTCATCGAGCGCTTCCTTCGAGGGATACAGCTCGCTGACGACGACCCGCGTCCGGCCGTCCTGCTCCTCGAACGTGACGGTGGTGACGGAGCTGTTCTCGTCGGCTTCCTCGTTCGTCCACACGATGCGCGAGGGCGGCGTGACGTCGAGGTACTTGCCGTAGAAGTCCATGCCCTCGCCGAAGTTGAGGCGGTACGTGCCACCGGTGCGCACGTCCATCTCGCAGTCGTGCAACGTCATGCCCATCGACTTCGGCACCCACCACTTCCGGAAGAGCTCGGGGTTCGACCATGCCTCGAACACGATGCGCGCCGGCGCGTCGAACATGCGCGTCACCACGACCTCGCGGTCGGATGCCCGCTCCACGGTTGTCGGGTTCGTGGCCGCGGCCTCAGTGTTGCTGGCGTCCATCCTGCTGCTCCTTCTGTTTGAGTTCTTCGATGACCTTGTCCAGTTCGCTGAACCGCTCGTCCCACAGCTGGTGGTAGGCGTCGATCCACGCCGTCACCTCGTCGAGCCGGCGCGCACCGATGCGGCAGTAGCGCACCCGACCGACCTTCTCGGTGACGACGAGCCCCGCGTCCTCGAGGACACCGACGTGCTTGCGCATGCCGGTGAGCGTCATGTGGAACCGCTCCGCGAGATCGGTGATCGACGACTCGGCGTGTCCCAGCTGTTCCAACACGCCGCGACGGGTGCCGTCGGCCAGTGCGGCGAACGAGGCGTCGAGGCGGGTATCCGCATACTGAACCATATGGTTCAGTATCAAACCACGCACCTCGGCTCGGCGCAAGCGAAAAGTCACTCGCAGTACCATTCGTCGATGACCTCGAACCAGCGCACCTACACGAAGGCTCTGTACGGATTCGACCACGTCGTTCGATCGGTGCCGGCGTCGGCCTGGTCGAACCCCTCGCCGTGTGAGGGCTGGTCGGCGCGGGACGTGCTGGGGCACGTCATCGCCGTCCAGGGGTACGTCGACTCGCTCGCTCGCGGTGTCGAGCCGACGCTCAACCCGTATGGCATGCCGGGCGACCTCGCCGGCGACGATCCGCAGGCAGCATGGTCCACCGCACGCGAGTCGGTGCTGGACGCGATCGACCAGCCGGGAGTGCTGGAACGTACCGTGCAGACCTTCCGCGCCGAGGAGACGATCGACCACTTCCTGGCCTGGAACGTGGTCGACACCCTGGCGCACACCTGGGACCTCGCCCGCGCCTGCGGGCTGGACGACTCGCTCGACGACGACCTGGTCGCCCACGCGCATTCGCAGGCCGCTCCGGTGGTCGACGCGATGCGCCAACCACCGTTCTTCAGCGCCCCCGCGACCGTCACCGACGACTCCGCCACCGCGCAGTTCCTGGCCCTGCTCGGCCGCCGAGTCGGCTGAACAGCGCCCAACCCGGCGGCGGACCGAGGGCGCCTACACTCGCTCCATCGGGGGCTGCGCCCCGTTCGGGGACGGGAGACCACGATGGGTGCACGGCCGGACCTCAGGCTGGTCCGCTACGCGATCGGCAACGCGCTGGCGACCGTCGGCGAGTGGGGGGCGCTGATCGGACTCCTCGTGCACGTGTTCGAACGCAGCGGCCCGGAGGCGGTGGGCATCGCGTCGTTCACCGCGATCCTGCCGTACGTCGTCCTTGCCCCGCTCACTGCCCGCGTCGCGCAACGTCGCCGAGCGGCGACGGTGCGGGTCGTCGGAATGATGGGGCAGGCGATCGGCTTCGGGATCGCCGCGGCGAGTGTCGCGTTCGACTGGCCAATCTGGGTCGGTGTCCTCGGTACGGCGATCGGCTTCACGGCGGCAACGGCTCTGCGACCCGCGGCTGCGGTACTGCTGCCCGCCATCGTGCGTTCGTTCGCGCGAACTGACGACCGCCAACGTCTGGGTCGGCTACGGCGACACGGCAGCGCTGTTGCTCGGTCCCCTGATGGCGACACTGTTCCTCGCCGTCCAAGGCCCGGGGGCGAGCCTCGCTGCGTGCGCGGTGGCCTCGCTCGTGGCCGCGGCGTTGACGGCGCCGTTCGTCCGCACCGGTCCCCCACCGGCAGTCCACGACGACGGACAGGTCCAGCCCGCGGCCGCGCACATCGCCCCTGCGCAGCTTCATGGATCCGTTCGCGGACGTACTCGTGGTGCTCCGGCGACCGACGGCGAGGGCGGTGCTGCTCGTGTTGGCCGCGCAGTTCGTGATGATCGGTGCGAGCGACGTGATCTGGGTCGTCATCGCCGGCGATCACCTCGACCTCGGCGACGCGGGTGCGGGCGTCCTGAGCGCCCTGTTCGGGGCTGGGTCGTTCCTGTGTGCAGCGGTGACGGGTCGAGCCGCCCGCCGGACCAGGCTGGCCCCGACGCTGATCGGTTGCCTGGTGGTCACCGCCCTCGCATGCCTCGTGCTCGGTGCCGCGATCTCGCTCGTCGCCGTGATCGTGCTCGTGCCCCTGCTCGGTCTCAGCCGCGGTCTGGTCGACGTGCTCACCCGAGTGCTGCTGCAACGATCGGCACCACCATCGGAAGCTCGCGAGCGTCTTCGGCGCGGCCGAGACCCTCGCCGGCATCGGTGGACTCGCCGGTTCGCTGACCGCGCAGGTGCTCATCGCCTCATCGGGCGCCGAGGCCGCGCTCATCACCATCGGCATCGTGTTCGTCGTCGCCGGTGCGACGCTCGCGCTCCCCTGCGCGCCGCCGACGACGCCGCCGACGTTCCGGTGGTCGCCATGAGCCTGCTGCGCCAGCTGCCGGTCTTCGCTCCACTCCCCGTCTGGTCACTCGAGTCCGTCGCCCGCAGCGCACGCGAACTCGTGGTCGACGACGGCACGGCGGTGATCATCGAGGGTGAGCCGGGCGACGCGTTCTACGCGGTCGTCGATGGCGAGTTCGTGGTGACTCGCGGCGCAGCGACCGTCCGCACCGCTCGCCGCGGCGACGGGTTCGGCGAGATCGCGCTGATCGCCGACATTCCGCGCACCGCCACCGTCACCTCCTCGGCGCGGGGCCTGCTGCTCGCCGTCGAGCGCGACGCGTTCCTCCTCGCCGTGACCGGCCACGAGCCGGCCCACGAAGCCGCGTGGCAGTTGGCGGAGTCGATGGGCCACGGCCACCACCGCCCCACGAACGCCGGCGACGCGTCCGGCGAGTGACGCCGCGCCGGTCGTGGTTCAGTTGAACCGGTAGCGGAGTTGCTCGCCGCTCTCGTCGACCGTTGCCTCGCCCGTGAGCCGCAGGTGTTCGAGGTGGGCGTAGGTCTCGCTCTCGGCCATCGACCCCCACGACCGTTCCTGGAACAGCACCTCCATGAACTCGTGCACGGTGCCGCTACCGATCTCGCCGCTGGCGGTGCGCAGCTTGTCGAGACGCTCGTGATGGTGACGCTTGATCGCCTCGGCCCGACCGGAGAGGTCGGCGAACTCGAGGCCGTGGGCCGGCAGCACGGTGCGCACACCGCCGAAGGTCGTCATCAGATCGAGGCTGTCGAAGAAGTCCTTCAGCGGATCGACCGTGGTGCCCAACCCGGAGATGTGTGGCGTGATGGTGGGCAGCACGTGATCACCGCTGATCATCACGCCGCCCACAGGGTCGTACAGACAGAGGTGATCGATCGTGTGCCCGGGGGTGTGGACCGCCACCCACTCGCGACCACCCAGCTCGATCACCTGGGCGTCCTCCACCCGACGGGTGGGGGTCGGCGTGGGGACGAAACGACCCGCCGCCTTGCGCATCGCCCAGTAGCGCAACCGACGAGCGCGTGGCAGCGAGTACGGATCGCCGCCCCATGGGGTCTGCTTCGCGAACGGTCCACGCTGCAGGTCCTGGCCCTGCAACGACTCGATCTGGGCCTTCACCGGCCCGTCGATCACTTCCAGCTCGTCGGCACTCTCCTGGTCCTCGGCCTCCGGATCGAGGAAGGTGCGGAACGCCTGGTGCGTGATCACCTCGGCCCCGAACCGCTTGCGGAACTGGCCGGCCTGCCCGAAGTGGTCGGGGTGGGAATGGGTGATCACCACCGAGTGCACGCGTTCGATGGCCAGACCGCCGGCCTTCATGATCCGCTGCAACTCGCGCCACGTCTTCGGACCTGGCAGCCCGGGATCGACGAGCGTGATCCCGCGCGTGTCCTCCATCGCGTAGCAGTTCACGTGTCCCAGGCCGGGCAGTGAGATGGGCAACTGCAGTCGCAGGATCCCGGGCGCGACCTCCTCGACACCCTCTCGCGGAGGCTGCCGTTCTTCACGGACTGGCTTCAGCGCGGCATGGTCGTGGTCGGTCACTCCCGTAGTCGTAGCGGAGGTGACCACCGAAGCCGAAGTCGCACGGCCTCAGCTGAGCCCGACGTGGCCCGAGTCCGGGAGGTTTCGCGCCCACGGGCGCGACTTGTCCCACTTCTGGGACGTTACGCGCACGTGGGCGCGCTGTGACCCGAATCCGGGACGTTTCGCGCCCAACCAGTGCGCGTCTCAGTGGGGAACGTCGAAGGCCCGGACCTTGCGGTCCGGGCCTTCTCTGAGTGGCGGGGGCAGGATTTGAACCTGCGACCTTCGGGTTATGAGCCCGACGAGCTACCGAGCTGCTCCACCCCGCGTCGGTAGGTGAAACCCTATCGCCGCACGCCAACGACGGCAACCGGCAGCCTCCATCTGGCGTCAGCCGGCGACCCGTTGCAGCTCCAGGCACTCGGTGTTGCCGAACACGCGTAGGGCTCGTTGGTCCTTGGCCGGCACGTCGTCGGGTGCCAGCGACCGCACGATCGGAGCAGTGACGGTGAACGTCTCGCCCTCGTGCACCAGTTCCGCGGTGTCCGCGGCGAGCACGTTCTTCACCCAGTCGGGCCGGGTGCCGTACGGCAGGGCGATCACGTACCGATCGCCACGCGGGAACGGCACCACCGGGGTCTCGTACGCCTTCCCCGAGGTGCGCCCGACGTGGCGGATCACCGCCGCATACGCACCCGGCTTGCCGGCGTCGCGCATCTGACGTGGGTTGACCACGCGTCGATTCACCTTCCGCTGGAAGTCGAGCACGGGTGCCCACTTGCAGCGCATCCCGACGAACCACACGCCGGCGAGCACGAGCAGCCCCACCAGCAACCGACCGACGAACGACCTTCCACAGCGCGACATGGCGCCTCCCTTCGCAACCGTCCGACCTCAGCGTACGCCCGGGCCCGGACCCGGCACCAGGTGGCTCACCGTCGTGGAGAGCGGCTCGCGGTACACGACGGCGGTGCCGTGCAGGACCTCGACGTCGTGCTGATCGGTGATCCGGCAGCGGATGACGCCGATCGGCTTGTCGTCGCGACGCTCGAGCACCTCGACCTCGGCCGTGATCTCGTCGCCGGGCCGCACCGGCGCCGTGAACGACCAGTTCACCTGCAGGAACACGCTGCCGGGGCCGGGCAGGTCCTCGGCGACGACCGCGTTGAGCAACGCCGACGTGACCCCGCCTTGGACGATGATCCCGCCGAACCGGCTCGCCGCGGCCAGCGACGCGTCGTAGTGCAACGGGTTGCGGTCGCCACTGAGCTCGGTGAAACGGACGATGTCGTCGAACGACACCACCCGCGATCGGCGGGCGACGGTCCCGACCGCCGGGATGGCGGACGTCGTGGCGGCATTGGTGGTCGCACTCATGCGCACACCTCCTGCAAACCCTGACGACGCGACGCCAGCGTCGCCTCGGCCGACGGTCCGAGCCGGAACGACTCGGTCCGCCACCACTGCCGGTAGGTGTCCTCGCCCACCATCTCGATCAACGGTGCGGTCTGCGACTCGTGGGCACGCAGCGCCGCGAACTTCAGGTCCATCAGGTGGTTCGGCAGCGTCAGGCTGTGCACGACCTCCGAACGGGGCGTGCACGGCGGCTCGGCACCGCCCCACAGGCCGATGCGCTCGTTCAGTTCGCCCCACTGACGGTGGAAGTCGGGGGTGAACGTCGGGTACCAGAGCGCGGCACCCGGCCGCGCCGCGGCCCGCGCCTGGGTGGCCCAGTGGTGCACCGCCACGTGATCCGTGTGACCGGTGATCCCGTCGGGGCCGAACGTGACGATGAGGTCCGGCTCGACGTCGTCGATGTGCCCGGCGATCTCGTCGGTCAGGTCGTGCTCGGCGCAGCGGCCGTCCTCCAACCCGAGCAGGCGCACCTCCTCCACGCCGACCGCGAACAGGCTGGCCTGCAGCTCGCCCTCGCGCCGGGCGGCGAGACGACCGGGCGGCCAGGCGACCGGGTCGGACGTGCCGTGCTGGCCCAGCGTCGCGGTCACGACCACGACACGGTCGCCGCGCTGGCGGAAGCGGGCCATCAATCCGGCGGACAGGTAGGCCTCGTCGTCGGGGTGGGCCCAGATCCCCATCAGCGTGCGGCTCATCGCGTCACCGCCAGCTCCGGAGCACCCTGACCCTCGAGCCGTTCCTGACCCTCCAGCCTCCTTCCAACAGGGCCACCTCGTCGTTCATCGACGCGCTCAGCTGCAGCAGCAGTTCGCCGATGCGGGCATCGTCCCAGTCGTGCCGAGCGATCTGCTCGGTCACCTGGAACAGGGGCAGCGACAGACGGTCGCGGGTGGTCTCGAACTCGACCAGCCGCTCGTCGGTGGCGCGTTCGCTGCCATGACCCTCCACGACCGCGCGGGCCAACAGTTCGGCGTCGCGCAAGGCGTCGGTGATGCCGTGGGCGCTGATCGGGTCCTTGAAGTAGCCGGCGTCGCCGACGAGGGCCCAGCCCGGGCCCCAGGCCCGGCGCAGATAGCCGTGATGGCCCAGCCAGGTGCGGGTGGCGACCGGTGCGGTGCCGGCACGCAGTCGTGCACCCAGGTCGGGCGCTCCGGCGTCGACCACGTCGAGGATGGTGTCCACACCGCCGAGTCCGATGCGATCCGGTGTGGCGTTGGCGAACACGCACACCTCGCCGTCGTTGGTCGGGATGATCCCCGACGCCGCGTCGCGGCGGAACACCCACTCGTAGCCGTCGGCGTCGACGTCGCGCCAGTAGCCGTACGTGGTCGCGGCGGTGGTCGTACGGGCCGTGCGACTGAAGGGTGCACCGACCTCGCGAGCCACGGTGGAACGCACGCCGTCGGCACCGATCACCAGTGGGGCGCGCAGTTCGACGGATCGCCCGTCGTCCATGCCGGCGACGACGCCGGCCACGCGGCCACCACGGCGGACGACCTCCACGACTCGTGTGCGGTCGCGCACGACGGCTCCGGCCGACGCCGCAGCTTCGACGAGCGCAGCATCGAGCAGGAAGCGGCGCGGCGCATACAGCGCGTCGACACCGGGGGACGGCTTGATGTCGATGTCGATGCGGCGGTTCGCGTAGCGGAAGGTGGTGGAGCGGATGGCCGGCGTGCCAGCGGCGACGATGCGGTCGAGCACACCCCACCGCGACAGTTGCAGCACGGCGCCACGCATCAGCGCGTGGGTGGACAGGGTGTCGCTGCCGATGGCCCCACGCTCCAGCAGCAGGGTGCGCATGCCGGCGCGTGCCAGGAGCATCGCAGTGGCGGCACCGGCGGCGCGGCCGCCGACGACGATCACGTCGTAGTGGGACTGGTCGTGCAGTTCGGGTCGATGTCGATCGATCACGGGGGTTCTCATTTCCTGTTGGGGTGCGCCCCATGACGGGCGCGTGGGGGTGGGGTGCCGGTCGCGACACGACCGGCGATGTGGTCGGCGACGTGACGCGCATCGCGCCCCACTCCGTCGATGAAGTTCGAGTCACGGTGGTGCTGGAAACGCAGGCCCAGCACGTACGCACCCGGGACGTCGGTGACGCCGCGGTACTGCCGGATCTCGCCGTGACGGTCGAGGATCGGCAGGTCGAGCCAGTCGTAGCGACGACGGAACCCGGTGGCCCACACCACCGAGCGGACGCCGGCGGCACGGAGGTCGAGGGTGTCGGGCGCGCCGGACGTCACCACTCGACGCACCGGTTCCGGCTCGAGCACTTCGCGGGCCAGACCGAACTGGTCGACCGCGCGATCGATGCGATCGAGCAGCGAGGCCATCTGCCGGTCTGCGGCGGCCACGGTGGGTGTGAGGTCTCGGGCGAACGACACGCGCTCACCGTCGACGGAGCTCAGCCGACCGGCCAGTTGCACGCCGTCGGCCTGCAGGGTGGCCAGGTCGAGCGTGCGATGGTCGGGCCGACCGACCACCTGCAGCGCGGGCTCGGCGCGAGCGGCCATCACGTCGTCGATCCGATCGTCGATCGTCCGGTCGAACGCGCCCATCAGGTCCAACCACCAGAAGATGTCCATGCCGCGATACCGGCGTGGCGCACGAGTGTGGTTGCCGACGGCGAGGACCACGTCGCGACCATCGGCACGCAACTCGTCCGCCAATTGCACCCCGGTGGCCGAGGCGCCGACGACGAGCACACCGCCGTCGGGAAGGTCGCTCGGCCGCTTGTACGCGGTCGGCACGACCTGATGGATGCCGGGCGACAGCTGTGCTGCCATGCCCGGCACCGCCGGACGGTCGCACCAACCGGTGGCGATGACGACGTTGTCGGCCGCGAAGCAGCCGAGGTCCGTCGTGACCACGAAACGGTCGCCGTCGTGATGCACCCGCAACACCGTGGTGTGCTCCCGCACGGGTGCATCGAACGACGTGGCGTACCGCTCGAGGAAGGTCGCCGCCTGGGCGGCGCGCATGAACCCGTCCGGGTCGGTACCGCGGTAGCGGTGCCCCGGCAACCGGGTCATCCAGTTGGGCGTCAGCAGTCGCAGCGAGTCCCACCGTTCGCTGTGCCAACGCTCTGCGACGCGGCCACGCTCGAGCACGAGGTGGTCGCGGCCCAGTTCGCCGAGACAGCGGCTGACGGCGAGCCCGGCCTGGCCGGCGCCGATGATGATGGTGTTCGTCGTCTGCATGGTTCGCCCTGACCGGGGGTCAGCGGGCGTTCACCTCGATCGAGACGGGAACACCGTTGGTGACGACGTCGAACACTGCCGAGCGAGCGGTCGACTGCTCGACCACCTGGCGCAACTTGGCCGGCTCGTCGCCCTCGAGCGTGAAGCTGACCTTGATGTCCTGGAAGCCGTTGCGGACACCCTCGCCGAGGCCGAGGATGCCGAGCAGGTCGATGTTGCCCTCCACCGTGGAGGTGACCGACGTGAGGTTCACCTTGCGGACGGCAGCCACGTTGGCGATACCGGCGGTCAGGCACGCAGCCAGCGCGTGAAGGAGGTACTCCACGGGCGTCGGGCCGTGGTCGCCGCCGACCAGCACGGCCGGGTGGTCCGCGTCGAAGACGTGGACGTCGTGGTGGGTCATCTCCTGCATCGCACCGTGGAAGCCGTGGATGGTGGAGCGGTTGTGCGTGCCGCTGACCCAGGTGTTGCTGGCGCGGAACTGGAACTTCGCGATCTCGGGATTGCCCTTCACGGCGTCGAGCGTGGCGAAGAGGGTGGTGGTGTCGACCCCGTTGCGGATGGGGTTCTCTGCGGTCATGGACATGGTGGTGATCTCTCTGTGTGAGGTGATGTGGTTGAGGTGGTGACTCGCCGATCGGCGGCACACGAGGACGGTACGAAGGGCTGCTTCCGGGTCCCTTCCCGCCCTCGCGCCCTTCGGGGAAGGCGCGGGGAAGGTGCTCGCCGCCAGATGAGGGCATGTCCACACACACCTCCGACGCGCACACCGTCGCCAGCGCCCCACCCGCTCACGCGGCGCGGGACGGGGCGCTGGCGATGGTTCCCCTCATCGCCGGCTACATCCCGTTCGCACTCGTCATCGGCGCCGCATGCGCCGAGCACGCAGAACCGCTGGCCGCCTGGGCGGGCAGTTGGCTGATCTACGGCGGCAGCGCCCACCTCGCCACCATCCGCACGCTCGACAAGGCCGGCTTGGCCGTCGCCGTGTTCACCGGGCTCGTCATCAACGCCCGACTCGTGGTGTACAGCGCGTCGCTGGCGCGCCACTGGACCGCACAGCCGCGCTGGTTCCGGGTGGCCGCGGCCGGTCTGATCATCGACCCCACCTGGGTGGCCGCAGAACGCCACGCACACGACGAACGCGACCCGGCCGCACAGCGCCGCTACTTCCTCGCCGCGGGGCTGACCCTCGGGGTGGCGTGGTCCGCAGCGATCGCGGTCGGCGCGCTCGCCGGCGCCCGCCTCGGCTGGCTCGACGTGGACATCGTGGCGCCGCTGTGCCTGATCGCGCTGGTCGGACCTGCCATCCGGTCGAGCGCGGAGCGACGAGTGATCGTCGCTGCGTCCGCCGTCGCCGTGGCCACGCGCGACCTGCCGTCCGGCACCGGGCTGTTGCTGGCCATCGTCGCCGGCGCCGCCGTCGGCGCGCTGCCCATGCGGAGCGCCCGATGACCACCTGGATCGCCATTCTCGCCGTGGGGGCAGGCAGCTTCGCGTTCCGCCTCGGGCCATTGCTGCTGCTCGAGCGACGGCGCCTCGGTGAGCGTGCCGACCGCACCATCCGTCACGCCGGCATGGCCGCGATCACCGCGCTCATCGCGGTGTCCACGGTGCACAGCTCGGCGGGCGGGAACGCCCTGCCCACGCTGGCGGCGGTCGCCGCGGCGCTCGCGTTGGCGAGCCGTGGCACGTCGATGCTGCGCACGGTGCTCCTCGGCGGAGCCGTCTACGCCGTCGTCATCGCGCTCCTCCACGTCGTCACGGCGTGACCGGTCGCGGGCCTTCCCTGCACCTTCCCCGACGACCGCACACCGCGCGGCCGACGGGAGGTGGGTGGAAGGGGGTCGGCGCACCATGGGCTCGACGACACGAACGGGTACCCCGGACGCGTCACCCACCCCCGACGAGACGAGAAACCACAGATGCATTCCACCCTCCTCCACCACGCGGCGACCGCCGAGCGCGACCGCACCCTGCGACACGCCGAACGGATCGGCCCGCTCCTCGACCGCACCCGCAGCACACGTCGCCGCCGGCGTACGACGATCGCGGGCGCCTCGCGCAACGACCGCTCCGGCGATCAGCGCTGAACCATCACTCCGAAGGGCGCTCCGCTGCGGCGGGGCGCCCTTGCGCGAACGGCGACAGGGTCTCGGCGGCCAGCACCTCGGACAGCAGATGCCACGCCTGCCGCCAGGCGCGTTCCACGCGCGGCGTCCATCCGGGTACGCACTCCCCAGCAGCGGCCATCCAGGCGCACCCGTCGATCGCGTAGCTCGGCGCGACCAGCGGGTCGGGCCACGTGTCGCCCACATGGCGGGCACGCTGTTCCAGCCGGCTGGGGGCGGGCAACAGCTCGACCAACTCCTCCACCGCCGCGAAGAGCCAGCGCGCCCGTTCGGCCGCAGCCGTCGAGGTGGGGAGCCGATCGCGGAAGCGGCGGGCCAACGCGGCCTGCACCGCGTCGCGTTCACGCAGCACGTGACCCCACGAGCGCTGCACCGTGTGCAGTTCCTCGGGTGTCATCGCGCCACCGCGTCCATCTCGCTATGCCACGAGCGCCGGAGCCACGCCGGCTGCCGCCAGCTCGGCGAGCAGTTCGCTCTGTCGGTTCACCAGCTCGGAGAGCTCGGCCAGCAGCTGGCCGACATCGCGTCGACCGTCGTCCTTCTCGGCCTCCAGCATCGCCAGCGCCGATCGGCGGGCGCCGCGCGCCGCGGGACCGGGTGTCACCCCGAGCTCGCGCTCGAGGACGCGCTCCAGGCGCTCGTACTGCCGGAGGGCCGCCTCGCCGTCACCGGCATCGAGGTGGGTGCGCATGACGCGCACGTGTGCCTCCTCGTCGGCGGGGTCGAGTTCGGTCACGTCGCGCCACTCGCCGGTGACGCGCAACACGTCCAGCCGACGCAGGTGCAGCAGCTCGCGGCGATCGACCGCCCAGTCGTCGTACTGATCGGCGGGCAGCAGCTCACCGTGGTACCAGGCCAGTGCGGCGCGGGCCGCAACGGCGTCGTGCTCGTTGACGGCGACGCGAGCCAGGCGTTCGAACTCGACGGCGTCGATGGTGACGATCGCGTCGGGGAACAGGTGCACGACGTCGTTGCGGAGCACGACCGCGTCGGGGTGGCCGGCCGCCCGTCGGGCGTAGTGCGCGGCCTTGTGCAGTCGCGGCGCACACTCGGCCGGCGACTCGTCGGGCCACAGCAGGTCCATCACCTTCTCGCGGTGCATGCGGTGACCCGGCGCGAGGGCGAGGATCTTCACGAGTGACGCGGCGTTGCGGCGCGTCCAGCCATTCGCGGGTGCGACGACGCCGTCGACGGTCACGCGGAAGCCGCCGAGCAGGCGGACCTCCACCGCCGACGCGGTGCCGGCGGTGCTGATGGTGTCAGTGGTACTTCGATGCAGGGGGTGCGAGTGCACGATCTCCTCCGAGATGTTTCGTCGTGCCTCATCATCCGCAACACCCAGGGCGTGCACATCCGCAGTGGTTACGTACGTACATTGCCGATGTGTCGGCCCGCCGACTACGTAGTGCCGTCGGCGCCGAGCGCGTCGGCCAGGTCGGCGCGGCCACCGATGCCGAGCTTGCGATACACCCGCGCCAGGTGCGTGTCGACGGTCCGGGTGGAAAGTCCCAGGTGACGACCGATGTCGCGGCTGGTCCGGCCCTGCGCAGCCAGCAGGGCGACCTCTCGCTCGCGGGCGGTGAGGGGCTCGTAGCCCGTGCCGCGGTGCATCGCCGGGGTACGTAGTCCGCCGGCCCGGTCGGCGTGGTCCAGCGCACGCAGTTGCGCGGCATTCGCGGCCCGACGGTCGCCGCGGGCTCGGTACAGGTCCGCGAGTTCCGCCGCGGACTCGGCCGCGAGCTCCAACGAATCGATCGCCTCGTACCGCGCGACGACCGCCTCCAGAGCACTCGGGTCGCGGTCCACGAGGGCGCGCACGTGGTCCGCGTGCAGCCGGGCGAGCAGTCCGTCGACCTGGGTCGCCAGCACCTCGAGGCGATCGACGACCTCGTGTGCGAGCCCCAACCTGGCGAGGTCGTGCAGAAGGCGCACCTCGAACACGCGGATTCCGTCGCGCTGCACCGGCACCAGTGCCGAGCGCAGGTGGGCACGCGCCGCCTGCAGGTCGCCCTGACACGCCGCCACCCAGGCGCGTGTGCGTTCGCGGGTACCGATCGAGGTGGCGACCGGGCTGTCGCCCACGCCGTCGGCGCGGGCCAGTGCCTCGGCCGCCTCACCGCAATGGCCCAGCAGCAGGTGCCCCTGCGCGACGCCCACGTGGGCCCACACCATCGCGGCATGCTGGCCCACCGACGGCGCCAACTCGGCCACCTGCGAGAAGCGACGGATCGCCTCGTGCCCCCGCCCGGTGTCGCGGGCGACCTCGCCGAGCGCCATCTCGAACCACACCCACGCCCCCCACGCGCTGGTCTCCCGCGCCCGTTCAGCAGCGGGCTCGAGCAACTCCCTCGCCGCCGCGTATCGCCCCGAGTAGGCGTACGCATGGGCCTCGTTCATCAAGTGCTGGGCGATACCTCGCCGAGCCGTGCGGCCGGCCAGGACGGCGTGCTCTGCAGCGCCGCGGCGTGCCTCGCCGATGGCCTCGTCGAACCGACCGACGCTGAGCAGGCTGGTCGAGATGGCGATCGACCGCTCGACTCGCGTCCGCGAGGACTGGATGGGTCCCATCGCCTCGGCGATGCGGAGCGCGTCGTCCGGCCGGCCGGCACCGGCCAGCAGGCTGGCGCAACGGGCGTCCACCGTGGCGACCACCTCCGGATCATCGATCCGGTCGCGCGCTGCCGCATGCGCCGCCAAGGCGCGATCCAGGTCGCGCGCTGCGTGGAAGCGCGTGTCGGCCAGCCGCTTGGCGAGGTCGGCGCGACGCACGTCGACCATGTCCAGGTCCCAGACCTCGGCGACCATCTGCTCGACGGCGACGAGATCGCCCGCCACCGAGGATGCCTCCACGAGCACCTCGGCTCGGTCCACCGGGTCGATGCCGTCGCGGGCGGTCACGTCGAGCAACTGGATCGCCATGTCGGGGTCGTGTCCGGCGAGCGCGAGCCGAGCGGCACGTAGCAGCCGGTCACCCGGCACGGCCCCACCCGACGCGACACGCCACAGCGCGACCTGCAGCACGTCCTCGCGCCGACGGGCGCCGTGGCCTTCGACGATGTCGGCCAGTTGCTGCTGGATGCGGCGCAGGCGCAGCGGTGGCATCGCAGCGCGGAGCACCTCGCCGTACAGCGGATGCGACAACCGCACCGCCGTGCGCTGCAACGACGTGACGAGGCTCACCAGGCCGGACGCCTCGAGCGCTTCCAACGTTCTCGAGCTGAACGCTCGCTCCAGGTCCGACACACCGAGCCGCTCGCACACCGCGAGCAGTTCGAGCAGCGCGCGACCATCGGCCGACACGCCCGCCAGGTGTTCGGCGACCAACTCCTCCAGTGCCACGGTGGTGGGCAGCGGCCCCGTCAGCATCCACGCGCCGCCGGCGTCCACGAGCACGCCACGGTCACGCGCGCCCCGCACCAGCTCGCGCAGCACCTGGAGGTTGCCGCCCGACACACGCGTCAGTTCCCTCCGGGCTGCATCGGTGACCGGTGCATCGAGGGCACGGTGCAGCAGCGCGCCCAGGTCGTCGCCGTCCAGCGGTCCGAGCTCCATGCGCACCAGGTGGCCGTCGCGCTCCAGGGCGGCAAGACCCGGCGACGGCGTGCGACCGGTCCGCACGGTGCCGACGATGAACACCGTGCGATTCACCACCAGCGGCACCAGCACTGCGACCGACATGTCGTCGAGCAGGTCGAGGTCGTCGACGAGCACCACCAGTCGGTCGTCGCCGGCCAGGCGTCGCAACTCGGCGCGCGCCGAGTGGAACAGCGCCACTCGCTCGTCGTCGCCCACACCCAACTCGGCGGTCAGATCGGCCGGCAGCAGATGCGCCAGGGCTCCGAGCGGGATGCCCTGTGTGGCGGGATGGCCGACCACGCGCTCGACCCGCCGCCCGCCGCGCTCGGCGAGCCGCATCGCCTCTTCGGCCAGGCGGGTCTTGCCCACCCCGGCCGGACCGTGCAGCACCACACCGGCCCGCGCCGGGTCACGGTAGTGGCGGCCCAACTCCTCGAGTTGGCTGGATCGGCCTGTCAACGGCCACTGCGACGACATCGAGCCGTGATTCGCTCCCTGACGAGATCTCCGTTCGCAGAGCGTAGGTCGATGCCGCCGAGCGGTCGACGGGATTCAGTTCAGGATCAGCCGGCGCGGCGGCTCACCTCGACGCCGGCGACGGCGACCAACGATTCGACGCAGTCACGCACCGACACGTCGAGCGGACGGAAGCTGATGGGCACGACGGACCGGATGCGCTCGTTGCGCAGCTCGAGACCGTCCCAGATCGAGCGGAACTCGGCCTCGCGGGCCTTGTGCCGGTCGGGCGTGGGGTCGACGATCGGTCCTGGGTCGTGGTGCAGTTCGGGCAGGACGCGGTCGATCGTGGCGACGATGTCCTCGTAGCTGCGACGTTCCGTCGACCACGCGATGTAGCGCTCGCCGTTCGTGACCCGATCGCTCTCCAACAGGCCGCCGTGGCATGCCGCGTTGTCGCGCACGTCGACGGTCATCCACGGTCGATACGGGCCGGTGGCCTGGAAGATCTCGCAGCGGCCACGCACCATCAGCTCGATCAGATGCTGCCACGGGCCGCCGTTCTTCTGGTGCGCCGACTGGATCGGCCCGACGTTGTCGGCAGGGCACACGGTGATGGCATCCCAACCGGCGGTGCTGACTGCGGCCGCGTCGCTGAACGCCCGCTGCGCAATCACCTTGCCGATCGAGTAGCCCTGGCCGCGCTCGGGTGAGCGCTTGGGGTTCGACTCGTCGGGGTAGCGGTCCTCGTCGCAGACGGGACGACGGGCGAGTTCGGTGATGTCGGCCTCGGAGATGACCGCCGCGACGCTCGACGTCACCACGGCACGGCGCACGCTGCCCGACCGCTCGATGCTGGCGATGATGTGGTCGCAGGTGCGCTGCACGTACTCGGGATCGTCGTAGGTGGAAACGTGCGACACGTGGGCCACGCCGTCACAACCACGAAAGGCATCGTCGAAGCATCCCGGCCGGTCCAGATCGGCCGGGTGCAGCGTCAGTCGCCCCGACGCGAAGGGGTGCATCGCCTTGAGGAAGCCGACCTTGGCGTCATCGTGCACGTCTCGCACACACGCCCGAACGCGATGACCGCGATCGAGGAGGTCGCGCACGACCCAGCCACCGATGAACCCGGCGGCGCCGGTGACTGCGATCGTCGAATGCTGCGGAACGGCTGGCACGGAGGATCTCCTCTCGTCGGACGCCGGACAGCATCTCATCCCTGCGGCGGTCGGCCGTCAGGGAACCATTGGCGCCGGTTCTTAACATTCGCGAAATCGTGGGCCCGGACGGAACGATCCAATCCGACCAATGGTTGGCTGCCGTCATGAAATGGATCGTCCGCAACCCCAAGTACAGCGTTCCCGCCGGCATCGCGCTGGTGGCCGGACTCGCATGGCTCGCGTTCGGGTTCTTCGGTGTGCACCTGCTGCTCGTCGACGAGGAGGTGTCCGAACCCCCGCCGGCGTTCGCGGCGTCGTCGACGCAACCGGTCGCACCTGCGACCATCGAGGCGACGGTGCCCGTCCCTACCGCCACCACGGCACCCACCGCATCTCCGCCGACCAGCCCTCCGGGCACGACAGCACCGGCGATCGTCACCGAGTTCAGCGGCACGTTCGTCGGGCGAGACCATCCCACGTCCGGCGATGCGCTCGTGCTCGGGGACGGCAGCGGCCAACGCTTCCTGCGATTCGAACAGTTCGAGACCGACAACGGACCCGACCTCAACGTGTACCTCGTCAACAGTTCGGCGGGCGGAGTCGACGACTTCATCGATCTCGGCAATCTGAAGGGCAACCTCGGCGACCAGAACTACGAGCTACCGGCCGACGCAGATCTCACCGTGTACGACACCGTGCTGATCTGGTGCGTCCGCTTCTCGAGCCCCTTCGGCGAAGCCACCCTGGCCGCGACATAGGTGTGCGCGCCGAGTCGACGTCGGCTGCCAGCGGCGGCAGGTTCAGCCGGTGACGTGCGACAGTTGTTCGACGCCGCGTCGCAGCAGCGAATCGACCTGAGCCGGCAGGTGCAACACCGTGTTCGTCAGGTTCGAGCGGCGCCGCGAACGACGCACCACGAGCACCGCGATCAGCGCGACCAGGGCCACGGCGCCGGCGAATGCACCCAGACGACGGGGCGTCGCGACGCTGTCGATCATGGCCTTCGGCAGGGTCTTCTCGGTCGGCTCGCCGCCGCCTGACGTGGCGGTCGCCGACTCGGTGTCGATGTCGGGTTCGTGGAGTGCGCGCGTGTTCATGCGCGGTGGTACCCGTTCCGCGGGCGGAGCAACCCTCAGTCGGCGACGAGCTCGACCAGCATGGTCAGCACACCCAGTGCGACGGACGCACCCAGTGCCAGGTACGCACGGCGGATGTGCTCGTACTTCTTCACGATCAGCGTCGACAGCGTCCAGATCTGATTGGTCAGCCGGCTGCGTTCGTCCTGTGGCACGAGCGTCAACCGTTCGAACTCGGCGATCGACCCCGCCGCGGTGACATGCCCGAAGAAGGCCATCATCGAGTGACCGCCGGGGTTGACGAACACCTTCGGGATGAGCGACAGCCCGAGCGACACCATTGCCACGAGCATGATGGCCACCGACATGCTCAGCGTGATCTTGCCGACCACCGTGAGCCCGGAGAATCGGCCGAACAGTTCGCCGAGCACCGACCCACTCACCAACCCGGCAGCGCCCAACGTGATCGACGCCTTCGACTCGGCGCGAGCGATGTCGTCGCGCGTCTCGTTGAGCAGTCGCATCAGTTGCGTCTCGTCCATACGGCCCCCGTTCCGACCATCACGTCCCCGATGAGCGCGTGACTGTAGCCATCCACGGCGGGCGCGGCGGGCGGACCACGCCCATCCTGCGGAGCAGGTCGTCACGTTCCATCGCCGACTCGGCGTCGGAGTCGTCGCCGAGCACCGCACACCGTCCGTCGAGCGCGAGCGCCACCTCGTACGGAAACGCCTCGCGCCGGGCGTCGTCCACGGCATCGTCCCAGATCTTCCGGCGGCGGGAAACCGAACGTCGATCCGCCGTCGGGGTGGGGCCGGTGAGCGCCCAGGCCTGCAGTCGTGAGATTCCGGCGCGCAGCATCGGCGACGGATCGGTCTCGTCGACGAAGGCGCGCACGCGATCGATCGCACCGAGCGCGGCCCGGAGGTCGCCTCGCCACACGTCCAGCTCGAGCAGGCGCACATCGGTGTCGGCGACGAGCGGCGCGGCATCGAGGGCCACGAACTCGGCGCGCGCCTCGGCGTACCAGCGCTGTCCCTCGGCGAAGTCGCCGCGCCGCACGGCGAGACGACCGAGCACGCTCGACGTGCTGGCCACGCCCATGCGGTACGCCGCGGCCTTCAGCCCACGCCTCGCCTCCTGCACCGCGCTCAACGCCTCGTCGTCGCGACCCTGGTCGGTGAGGATCTCGGCCCGGTTGTTCTCCGCGAGTGCGGCGCCGACCAGGTCGCCGACCACCGCGTACTCGGCCGTGCTGCGCCGGTAGTGGTGCAACGCCTGATCCCAGCGGCTCTCGGCGTAGCAGTCGGCGCCCAGGTTGAGGCGCAGGTTGGCCAGGCCGAGGTGGTCGTCCAACAGCTCGAACAGCTCGAGTGCACGCAGCCCGTGCGCCGCACGCTCGGGCAGGCCGAGCACGCTGCAGCACATCTCGAGCTGCAGCTCGGCCTGGGCCATCGCCCGGTCGGCTCCGGCGCGCTCGGCATGACCGACGGCGACACGCGCCAGGTCGACGGCCAGCTTGGTCCGACCCTGGAAGAAGCGGACGACCGACGCGGCCAGCTCCAGCTCGGCCTGCTCGCTCAGCACGTCGCGGTCCGCATCGTCGCCGACGAGCGCGGTCCCCTTGGCCACCCAGCGCAGCGACGAGGTCCAGGCGCCAGCACGCTCGGCGACCCGCGCGTGCTTGCGCAGCAGACGCAGGTGCGACGGCGACCCTGCGACGACCAGCGAGCGCGCCCGCGTGAACGCGACGTGCGCGTCGTCGGGGTGACCGGCCCGTTCGTGTGCGTCGCCCAGTCGCTCGAGCACCGCGAGCCGCTCGGCATCGCCGACCTCAGCGCTGCGATCGGCTGCGTCGACGGCGTGAGCCAGGTGGATGGCGACGTCCTCGGCCGATCCTGCGGCGGCCGCCAGGTCCGCCGCCGCGAGCGACCACGTCCACGCCAACGTCTCGTCACCGCCGGCGTGCGCGTGGCCGGCGATGCGCGCCGCTTCGAAGCGCGCGTACGGACGCCGGGCCAACGCCGCAGCGAACGCCCTGTGCAGCGTGCGACGACGCTCGTGCGCCAATCCCTGATACGCGGCGACCGCGTAGATGTCGCGCTCGAAGTGCACCGACCCCGCCGAGCGTCCGACCAGACGCTGGAGCGAGTGCCACGCGCCCTCCGCCTCGCACGCGTCACCCAACACCTCGGTCACCAGCGACCACTCGGCACCCGAGCCCGCGACGGAGAGGTCACGCATCAGCCCACGCGCGTCGGCGGGAAGGTTGTCGATTCGACCGGCCACCGCTCGCTCCACCGCGTCGGGCAGGTCCAGGTCGCGCGCACCCGCCACCCACCCGAGCGACAGCTCGGTGGCGATCATCGGGTTCCCGCCCGCCTGACGGACGATCTCGTCGAGCATCGAGTCGGGGATGCCCACGTCGCCGAGCGCCGTCAGCACCAGTCGGCGCACGTCGTCGTCGGCCAGTGGTGCGAGCGTGACGACCTCACCGTGAGCCGGCACGTCGTCGTCGGCCGGCGCCACGTGTGTGGTGACCACCACCAGCCAGGGTGTCTCGGCGACCAGCGCCGAGATCGACGCGAGGAGCGCCGACGACGAGACGTCGAAGCGGTCCACGTCCTCGGCCACGAACACGTATGGCACGACGGCGATCGCACGGAGCAGGGCCACCGCGGCGACCACCGACTGCTCGACCCGGAACTCGGGACGGATCGCGTCGACGACCGCGGTCGACGGCACCATCGCACGCGTCACGTCGGCGAGCAACGGGAGGCGCTCGACCAGCTCGGGCGCGACCCGCGCCACGATCGTCGAGAGCACCGCACCGGCGTCCTCCGGAGTCGCCGAGCCGTCGATGCCGAGTGCGCCACGCACGAGGCGCGCGACAGCGGCGAACGGTGTCGCCCGTTCGAACTCGTGTCCGCGGGTCCGCGCCAACGCGCCGTGCCACCCGGCGAGCGCATCGGCCACCAGGTGCGAGCTGCCCATGCCCGCGTCGCCGACGATCGTGACCACACGACCGTTGCCGGCTTCCACCGCCGCGAGCGCCTCGACGAGCCGGGCGATCTCGGCGGACCGTCCGATGGTGGCCTGTGGCGCGTTCGCCGACTCGTCGGACGCCACCAGGCCCAGCACGGTGCAGACCTCCAGCGGCAGCCGCTTGCCCTTGACCGCGAGCGGTGCCCGCGGCTCGACCCGGGCCATCGACCGGCGGGCTCGGGCCACGGCTTCCAACGCCACCACCTCACCGTGGGCCGCCTTGCCCGCCAGCCGTGCGGCCACGTTCACCGCGTCGCCCATCACGTTGTAGGTGCGCCGCAGCGGATGGCCGACGTCGCCGACGAACACCTTGCCGCGGCTGACCCCGGTGCGCACCGCCATGCCGTCGGTGGCTTCGTGGATGCGCCACACCGCGTCGAGCATTCGTTGCTCGTCGACATCGGTCCGATACGGGGCGCCCGCGGTGAGCAGCACACGGATCTGGTCCCGATCCGAGTCGCTCTCCAACCAGCACACCTCCGTCGCCGCGCAGGCGCGGGACACACTCCCCAGGAACCGCTCGACGTGCGCGTGCAACGCCTCGATGCCGCCGTCGGCGCGCACGGCTGCGAGGCCGTCGAGCGCGAGGAAGGCGATCGCGGCCGAGCGGTGCTCGGGCGGGGTGTCACCGGTCTCGATCGCCGCACGCACGCGCGGTTCGAGGAAGTCGCCTGCCCGGCCACGGGACGCGGGACGACGAGGGGGCCGACCCGCCGTGGCCAACTGCGGCGCATCGAGCCTGAGCCGGCGGCGAGTCGAGCCGGGCACGGCCCGCGTCGTTCCGGCCGGCAGCACAGCGGCCAACTGCTCGTCGACGACCACCTGGCCCGAACGAGCGAACGCCTCGGCGGCGAACATCGCGTCGAGCGCCTCGCCCACCACGACGGGTTCGAGGCGGCCGACCCGCGACAGCAGGCACAGGTACTCGCCGGTGGAGATGCCGATGGACACGCCGATGCGCGCCGGGCCGGCCGGAGTGCTGACGCGGCCGATGGCGCCAACGGCCTGCTGCAGCGCGACCGCTGCACGGGCCGCGGCGAGTTCGTGCCCGTCGCCGTCGAACATCATCATCAGCCCGTCACCGGCGAACTTGACGACGTCGCCGCCCTCGCGGAGCACGGCGTCGATGCACGGTTCGAACACGGCGTTGATGGTCCGCTTCACCACCTCGGCTCCCGCGCCCTTCACCTTGGCGACGCGTTCGGACAGCTTCGTGAAGCCCGACAGATCGGCGAACATCATCGAGGCGTGGCGCGTCGACCACGGCGCGCTCCCGGCCACGTCCCAGCCCAGTGCCAGGTCGGGCACGTACGCCTCGAGCCGTTCCATCGGCGCGCAGTCTGCCATGCGCCGCAGCCACCCCGAATCGCCGACGGCAGCCCGTGCCGACGATTTTGTTACTGCGCTGTTACACGCCCTGTGCAGGCCATTGACGCGTGTTCAGGCGCTCCATACGCTCCCACCACCCTGTGACGGGAACAGGGCCCACACCCCCGAAAGTGGTGGCTATGCAGCGGGCACGCATTCGCTCCTCGATCGCCATGTCCATCCTCGCGAGCGTCGTCGTCTCGCTGGTCGGTGTGGTCGCGCCGGTGACGACGCCGCTCGCCGAGCCGGGCGTCACCTACGCGGCCGGACCGTGCACGATCAACTGGGTCGGCGGCGACGGCACCTGGGGCACGGCATCCAACTGGAGCGACGCGACGACGAGCGCCGCCCGCGTCCCGAACTCGGCGGACCATGCGTGCATCGACGACGCGAACGCGGCCACGAGCCCGACCATCACCATCGCGACTTCCACCAGCATCGCTGCGGTCACCAATGCCGAGACCGTGGTGCAGGCGCCATCGGTGTCGGTGACGCTCGCTGCGGCGGGTGAAGTGGCGAATGCGGGTACGTGGCGGCTCGACAGCCAGTCCAGCCTCCAGGGCGCGTGCTGCACCACCGCCCACTTCGTCAACACCGGCACCCTCGACAAGATCGGCACCGAACCCGCCAACTTCTTCGGCGGCATCCGCTACGACGACACCACCACCGGCACCATCACCCTCAACGCCGGCAACCTCACCCTCACCGCCGGCACCATCACCGACTGGTCCCCCACCGTCGCCGCCGGCACCAACCTCACCATCGGCTTCGACACCAACTCCCACCCCTCCGGCACCTTCGACGCCACCGGCACCGGCACCGTCACCTGGACCGGCCAGATCACCACCACCAACGACCTCACCCTCTCCTTCGAACCCGGCGAACTCGTCAACCAGATCAACCACTGGACCCCGGGACCGAACACCACCATCACCAACCAGTCGTTCCTCCCCTTCGACACCTCGACCACCATCGACGACGCCTTCGTCAACGCACCCGGAGCAACCGCCGTCCAACGACCGTCCGTGTCCGTCACCGCCGGCGCCGCAGGCGTCATCGCCAACGCAGGCACCTGGCGGCTCGACAGCCAGTCCAGCCTCCAGGGCGCGTGCTGCACCACCGCCCACTTCGTCAACACCGGCACCCTCGACAAGATCGGCACCGAACCCGCCAACTTCTTCGGCGGCATCCGCTACGACGACACCACCACCGGCACCATCACCCTCAACGCCGGCAACCTCACCCTCACCGCCGGCACCATCACCGACTGGTCCCCCACCGTCGCCGCCGGCACCAACCTCACCATCGGCTTCGACACCAACTCCCACCCCTCCGGCACCTTCGACGCCACCGGCACCGGCACCGTCACCTGGACCGGCCAGATCACCACCACCAACGACCTCACCCTCTCCTTCGAACCCGGCGAACTCGTCAACCAGATCAACCACTGGACCCCAGGCCCGAACACCACCATCACCAACGAGGCGTTCCTCCCCTTCGACACCTTCGCCACCATCGACGACGCATTCGTCAACGCGGCGACGGGCACCGTCGAGCAGCGGAACTCCTCGACGGTGTCGATCGGCGACGGCGGCACCGTCACCAACGCCGGAACCTGGCGGCTCCCGGCGAACGCCGACCTCTCGGCCAACTGCTGTGCCCTCGACGAGCACTTCGTCAACACCGGTGTCCTGCAGCACGCCGGAGTCGGTTTCTCGCAGATCGCGGCTGGCATCGTGCTCGACAACAGCGCCGGTACGGTCGTCGTCGACCACGGCACCCTGCACGTCACTCCTCCCGCCGACACGCTCGTCGGCACCTGGTGGCTCATCGACGGAACACTCGACTCGGGGTTCAACCCGGTGACCAACGAGGGCACCATCCTCCTGTCGGGCGCATCGACGCTCGACGTGGGCGATCTGACGAACACGGGCACCATCGACCTCGCCGAGGGCTCCGTCGCCAACACCTCGTTCGGGTCGTTCACGAACGCGCCCACCGGCGTCATCCGCACCACGATCGGCGATTCGGCCATCGGCGCGTACGGGCAGATCGTGGCCGACACGGTCAGTCCTCGACGGCACGTTGGAGGTCGTCGTCTCGGCGAACCACGTCCCGACGACGGCCGACACGTACCCCATCATCGAGGGGAGCGGAGGGCTGTTCGCCGCCGGACCGTCCATCGCCGGCACCTTCGCCACGGTCACCGGTGTTCCCGCACCGCACACCGTGCTGTACAGCGACAGCCGAGTGGTGCTCAGCGCCACGGGACTGCCCCCGCGCGCGTTCATCTACACCGGCATCGGGAACGGGTTCTTCCTCGGTGAGGGCGGCCCCTCGGCGCAACTGCTGGCCGGCTTCTCCTTCACCGAGGACGGCACGGAGATCACGTCGTACTCGTGGAGCGCCGTCCCAGGCCTGACCGGTCTCCAGACGCCGACCGCGACGTTCGACCCCATCGACGACCTCGACACCCAGGTGACGCTGACCGTCTGCAACGTGAACGGCTGCGACATCGAGCGCGCGCCGCTGGTGGTCTTCAACGAGTTCCCCGTGGTCACCGCGGCGACCGGATTGACCGCCTTCGTCGACGAGCCGTTCAGCGCACAGCTGGCGACGTTCACCGATGCCGGCACGGTCGACACCCACACCGCGACCATCAACTGGCCGTTCCCCACCGCCACCGAGGCCGTCGGAGCCGTCGCCTCGACGGTGTCGGGTTCGCACACCTTCGACACGCTCGGCCTGCACTTCTTCACCGTGTGCGTCACCGACGACGACGGCGCCACCGACTGCGCCACCGTTCAGGTCGAGGTCGTCTCGCGCAACGCCCGACCCACCATCAACCCCGATGCGGCAGCGACGAATCAGGACGTCGCCGTCGTCATCGACGTGCTGGCCAACGACACCGACACCGACGGTCCGGCGCTCGACGTCAGCGGTGCGACCTGGGGCAACCACGGGCGCACCGTCGTGAACCCCGACAACACCATCACCTACACCCCGGATCCCGGCTACGACGGCACGGACACGTTCACGTACTTCGCCAACGACAGCATCAACCTCGACCAGTCGGCGACCGTGACGGTCACCATCACGGGTCCCAACGACCCGCCAGTGGTCGTGCTCGGCAATCCGAGCCGCTTCGAAGCGGCGACCATCTTCGTGGGTGCCTCGGTGTTCGACCCCGACAGTCCCTTCGGCTCGCTGACCTACACGTGGTCCCCTGCCGACCAGTTCGTCGACGCCCACGTCGCCAACCCGCAGCTGGTCGCCAACGACGACACCTCGTTCCCGGCGACGGTCGAGGTGTGCGACGACGAGCTCGCCTGCACCACGGCCGCGGGGACGATCACCGTGGTGAACGCCCCGCCCGCAGTGTCGGCCACGCTGGGCGGGCTCGTGACGGCCGGGGTGTCGCTGCCGCTCACGGCCACCATCACCGACCAGGGGCCGGTCGACACGGTGGCGGCCACCATCGACTGGGGCGACGGCACGGTCGAGCCGGTCACGATCACGAACGGTGCGGTCACGGGAACGCACACGTTCGACTCCGCCGCCGATCGCACGGTACGCGTCTGCGCCACCGACGACGACGGCGGAGTGGGGTGCGACGGGCGACTGGTGACGGTCCGACGGGGGACCAACCAGGCGCCCGTCGCCACCCCTGACAGCGTGCTCGCTCGCAGCGGGGTCGCCCGGGCGATCCCGGTACTCGCCAACGACACCGATGCCGACGCCGACGCGCTGGTCATCACCGCCTTCACCCCGGCCACGAACGGCGCAACGGTCACGTGCGACCGCGATCAGGTCGGCGGCCGTTGCATCCTCACCACCGCGCCGACGTTCGTCGGCACCACCGAGTTCACCTACACCGTGGGTGACGGCTTCGGTGGCTCCGCCACGGCAACCGTGACGGTGGGCGTGAGCGACACGTTGGCCATCACCACGGTCGCCGCCACCGTGCACACCACCGCCACCGCCGTGGCACCCGGCGCCGCCGAGATCGCCATCGTCGACGTGCCCACCGAGCGGGTGAAGGACTTCGGGTTCGACGTGTCGAACGCGCCCACACTCCGTCGGGCACCGACGCTGCGTCGCGCTCCCACGTTGCGCCGCGCTCCCACATTGCGTCGCGCCACCCTCGAGAGTGTCGCTCCCACCCTGCGCCGCGCGCCCACCCTGCGACGCGCTCCCCTCAGCGATGTCCCGATCGATGCGGTCGGCGGCTGGGGCAGCCTGCTGGTCGGCACGCCGTACGCCACCACGCCGCTGCAGTCGGTCACGTTCGGGATGATCCTCGACCTGCTCGACAGCCCCACCTCCGTGCTGCCTGCCGATCACCCGCTGCGCGCCGTGGTGTGGGCCGACATCACCCTCGACGACACCCCGCTCGACGTCATCAGCCCGGCCGGTCAGAACCTGGGCAGCACCGCGGTCGCCTCGCTCGTCGACCTCGACGGCGTGACGTGGTGTGCGCAACTGGCGACCGCCACGAAGGACCCGCAGGCGTGCACGACCTTCGCGATCGGCCCCACCACGACACTGCTGGAACTGGACATGAATCCGGCGATGGCCGAGATCCTGGCCGCGAACCCGTCGTTGCGCCGTCCCCCGATCGCCCCGAACGTGGCCGCGTTGACCGCGGGTCACGCGCCGTTGCTCGACGCCCGTTTGGGCGAGCTCGGACTGCTCGTCACTCGCATCGGCGACCTTCCCCTGACGGGCGTGATCGTCTCGACCACGAAGCTGGCGAACATCCCGATCGCATCGATCGCTCCGGACCGCAGGTCCACCCTCGTGAACTGCGCACTCACCGTCGACTGCGCCACGGCCACCCTGGGCGCGGCCGCCGCGGCGGGGGCCATCCTGCCGGACGCCATGCTGTCGGACCTGGCGCCGACGTTCGGTGGCGCTTCGCTCGCCGACATCGTCGACGCGCTGCCGCTGTCCATCGAGGTCAACGACGTCATCACCGGCTTCCTCGAGAAGGCCGACTTCCCGTGGGAGGAGCTCGACCTGCGCACCTCCGGCATCCAGGACTTCGCCCGCGACGGCGCGACACTCGACGTGGATCTGCAGTTCACCGCGACCACGCCCAGCGGTTCGGCCGCCGACGGACGGGTTCGCATCGTCCTGCCGCTCGGCTGGCGCTACGTGCCCGGCACCGCGGTCGTCAGCCCCGCCCTCGCCGCCCCACTCGGCGAGCCGACCGAGGTCACCACCGACACCTCGCTCATCCTCAGTTGGGACGTCGTCGGTGTTCCGTCAGGGACGCCGATGAAGGTGACCGTCACCACCCGACCCGGACTGCAGCTCGGCGCAGCACCGCTGGGTGGCGACGTCGCACTCGCCGACGGCCTCGGCGTTCCGTCGCCGACCACCGTCACCATCGCCGAACCGTCCGACGCCGGCGCCACGGAGGTCACCGCCAGCCCGGTCGTCGGCGACACGCTGTTCCTCGGCTACATCCCCAGCGGGGGCGACGTCGACCTCTACTCGTTCCAGCCGAAGCCCGGAACCCGGGTGGGCGTTCGCCTCAGCCATCTCGCCGGCGACGGCGACCTGGTGATGTACGGGCCTCCGACCGACGACGGCAGCGCCGGTCCGAACGGCAACGCCACTCGCGCCGTCGGTCCCGAGCAACGGCCGGTGGACGACACCGCCGGCTCCGCACTGGCCAACGACGTACCCCTGCTGGACGGTGCGACCGTGGCCGCTGTGTCGGCATCGCCGGGCACCACCGACGAGGCCGCAGAGGCACCCGGTGCCGACCTCGTGCAGGTGTCCGCGTACCAGGGCATCAGCTCGAGCCTTCCGTACGTCCTGCGCGTCCGCGAGTCCGTCCCCGATCCCGTGCCGAGTTGTCCCGCCTACTCGCGCACCGGTGGCACGGCCGGCACGCTCCCCACCCTGTCGTCGCTGCCGGCCGACGTCGACACGCTGATCCTCGTCGATCAACAGCGGCTCGGCGACACCTACGGCCCGGCAGCGACCGCCACCGTGATGGCGAAGCTCGCCCAGTTCGCCGGCGCTCCCGGCGTCGTCGGCGCGGTGCTGCCGGTGGAGGGTGATCCTGCGGTCGCCGCGGCGATCGCCACCTGGAACCAGAACCCGTGCAGCCCCGACAAGGCGAACGCGGTCGTGCGCACGATCACCTCGCTCATCGGCCGCGCTCACGACCTGCGCCCGTCGATCGCCAACATCGTGATCGTCGGCGCCGACGACATGATCCCCATGGCCCGGCTCGCGGACACGACGCGGACCGGCAACGAGGCCACCTACGCATCGACGTTCGCGGCCGACGACGTGTACGGCGCCGCGCTCGGTAACGAGCGGATGCTCAGCGACGACCCCTACGGCGACCTCGACCCGGTGCCGTGGATGGATCGCCGGCTGTACCTTCCCGATCTCGCCGTGGGCCGTCTCGTCGAGACCCCCGCGCAGATCACCGGACAGATCGACGAGTACCTGCTCAATGCCGGCCGTCTCGACGCGTCGAGCGCACTGGTCGCCGGCACCGAGTTCATGAAGGACGGTGCGCAGGCGGTGTCGGGGGCACTCGGGCGTTCGCTCACGCAGGCGAACGGCGGCGTCGCCACCACGCCGGTGCAGTTGATCGGCGACACCTGGACCACGAACGACCTGTTGACGGCACTCGCCGCGAACGACCCACGTGTGAGCGCCCTGATGGCCCACTTCGACCACCTCGGCGGCGTGTCGGCGGTCGGCTCGACCGACCTGTCCGGCGGCTTCGACAGTGCAGCCCTCGCGGCCGCCCTTCCCCAGGGCGCTCGGCTGATGTTCTCGATGGGTTGCCACTCGGGCCTCAACGTCGCCGACGGCGATGTGGCCGTCGGGCTCGGCGCCGACGTCGCCCAGGCGCTGGTCGCACGCGGTGCGGTGTACCTGGCCACCACCGGCTTCGGCTACGGCGACCTGGCCTCGGTCGGCCTTCACGAGCGGCTGCTGACGTTGTTCGCCGGCGAACTCGACGGTCGGGGCACCCTCGGCGCTGCCGTGGTGCAGGCGAAGCAGTCGTACTTCGGTTCGCAGGGCCTGTACGGCATCTACGACGAGAAGGCGCTGGCCACCACCGTGCTGTACGGGCTGCCGAACTGGCGGATCGGCGTCGAGCAGGCGGCCGTGCCGCCTCCGCCGCCGGTCGAACCGACCGTCGTACCGGGCAGCACCCTGTCGTCGGAGCCGTTCAGCTTCTCGCCCACGTTCGTCCTGCGGTCCGGCGAAGGGGGCAGCTGGTACGAGGTCGCCGACACCCCGAGCGGCACGTTCCTGCCGCAGGTCACCGCAGGCCGTCCCATCCAGCCTCGACTGGACGACGACGTCACCGCCACCAACGGCACGGGAGGCCTCCTCCCGGCGCACGGCGCGCTCATCTCGTCGCTCGTGACCGGTTCGGTCACCGACGCGTTCGACCCCGCGGTGTCGCAGGCGACGCTCGACGGCGCCGCCGAGACCGGCGATGGCGCGCTCGCCGACCTCGGCTTCCCGACCCGGTTCGTGTCGGTCACCACGATCAGCGACCCGGACGGGCTGTCCAACACCGACGGCATCGCCCAACGCCAGCGACTCGTCGTCATCCCCGGCCAGTTCACGGCCGACGCCAGCGGCATCACCGGCCGCCAGACGTTGTTCTCGACCATCGCCGGCGAGGTGCTGTACTCCACCAGCACCGACTACACCGCACCCGCCATCCGCTCGACGATCGGCAAGGTGACGAACAACGGCACGACCAAGTCCGCGAGCTTCACGGTCGACACCACCGACGCGTCCGGCATCCATCGCGTCGTGGTGCTCTACGACGCCGGTGCCGGTTGGGCGTCGCTCGACCTCACCGAGGGCGTCAGCACGTGGGCGGGCTCGGTGACGGTGCCGCCCTCCACCGAGTCGGTCCGGTTCATCGTGCAGTCCGTCGACCGTGCCGGCAACGTCGGCATCAGCTCGAACAAGGGCTTCGGTTTCGACGAGAACGTCACGGTCGTCACTCCGCCCACCATCACCGCACCGGCCGTGCCGACCGCCCTGACCGCGACGCCCGACGACGGAAGCCTCGCGCTCGACCTGGACCGCTCCCGTCGACGACGGTGGCGCGGCGATCACCGACTACGTGGTGCAGTACAGCGCCGACGGCTCGACCTTCACCACATTCGCCGACGGCGTGAGCGCAGCGACGAACGCGACGATCACCGGCCTCACCAACGGCACCACGTACACGGTTCACGTCGCAGCGACGAACGCGGCCGGCCCGGGCCCGGATGCCACGACCACGGGGACACCGCGCACCGTCCCCACCGCGCCGACGGCCTTGGTCGTCGCCCCTGGCAACGGACAACTCGCCGTCACCTGGAGCGCACCCACCTCGAACGGTGGCGCAGCGATCACCGACTACCAGGTGCAGTACAGCGCCAACGGCACCACGTTCACCACCCTCGCCGACACCGTGACCGCCACCACCGGCGCCACCATCACCGGCCTCACCAACGGCACCAACTACACCGTGCGCGTCGCCGCCATCAACGCCGCCGGCACCGGCACCACCGCCTCCACCACCGGCACCCCACGCACCACACCGGGCGCACCCGCCGCGCTCGCGGCGACGTCGGGCAACGGACGGCTGACGCTGACATGGAACGCTCCGGCGTCGAACGGTGGCGCGGCGATCACCGACTACCAGGTGCAGTACAGCGCCAACGGCACCACGTTCACCACCCTCGCCGACACCGTGACCGCCACCACCGGCGCCACCATCACCGGCCTCACCAACGGCACCAACTACACCGTGCGCGTCGCCGCCATCAACGCCGCCGGCACCGGCACCACCGCCTCCACCACCGGCACCCCACGCACCACGCCGGGCGCACCGACCTCCGTCGCGGCGGTCGCATACCACCGCACGGTGGCGCTCACGTGGCGGGCCCCCGCGACGAATGGAGCACCGATCACGAACTACGTGGTGCAGTACCGCCGCCTGAACACCACGACGTGGTCGACGTTCAACGACGGCGTGTCCACGGCGACCAGCACGAAGGTCACCGGGCTCACCAACGGCACCACGTACCAGTTCCGCATCGCCGCAGTGAACGCGGCCGGAACCGGAGCGTTCTCGACCATCGTGCAGGCCAAGCCGACCGGCGTCGCCGGCCCGGTCACGGTGACGGCCACGCCGGGAACCGGACGAGTGGCACTCACCTGGACGGCGCCCGCCGCTGGTGCGACGGCGGTGACGGACTACGTGGTCCAGTACCGGCGTTCCACCTCGAGCACCTGGCTGACGTTCAGCGACGGCACGTCGACTCGACGCTCGGCGACAGTGACCCGGTTGTCCGGCGGGGTGACCTACGCGTTCCGCGTGGCCGCCCGTAACGCCGCCGGACTCGGCCCGTGGTCGCCCACCGTCACGGTCAAGGCGCGCTGACCGACGACTACGCTCGGCCCGTGGGGGCGACGGAGCGGCGATCGACACCGGCGACGCGCCGGGCCATGGCCCCGGTCGGCGGCGCGGTCGGCGGCGTGCTCGCCGGAGTCGGCCTGTGGGTGCTCATCGCCTGGGTGTTCAGCACCGATCGAGGCATCGGGTTCCGCGACGAGGGGCTGTACCTGCTGGCCGCCGATCCACCGACGGCCACCGCTCGATGGGTGACGCCGTTCGGCTGGCACACCGCACCGTTCTTCACGCTGGTCGGGCACGACATCGCCGACGTGCGCACGCTGGCCATCTGGGTGCTCGTGGTCACCGGCGGATGGCTCGGCTGGACGATCGGCCGACGCCTCGCGCCAGACGGCGGGGCCGCGCACGGGCTGCGTACTCGATGTGCCTTGGCGGCGGTCGGTGCACTGGGCGCACCGCTCTTGACGAGCAGCTTCCTGCGCACCCCCGGCTACAACTGGGTGAACCTGGTCGGGCTGCTGCTCGCGACCACCGGCGCCGTGCAGGCCACGACGATCGATCCGCACACGACCTCGTGGTGGCGGGACCGGCGCGCCCACCTGTCGGCGGCGACGCTCTCGTTGGGCGTGTGGTTCACCGTCCCGGCCAAACCGTCGACCGCACCGCTGTTCCTGGTCGCCGCCGCGGTGGTCGTCGGTCGGCACCTGCGCCGTCGCACGTGGTCGTTCGCCGGGTTGACCGCGGCGTGGGGGCTGGGCTGGACCGCGCTGGGATTGGCCCTGGGATGGTGGCCCACCAACTTCCTGTGGGTCCTCCGCCAGTCCGCGTCGTTCCCTCCTCTCGACCGCAACCAGACCATCCGCGGTGCACTCGTCGACGTGTTGCGCACCCCGAAGGTGGCGTGGAAGGACCTCGTGCTGCTGCGGCCGGCCACGGTGGCGTTGATGGTGATCGCCGCGGTCGTCGCGGTCGTCGCGTTCCGGCGCGGGCGCAGTGGCAAGGCTGAGCGCGGACTGCGCCTCGCTCCCCTGGCGCTCGCCACCCTCGCCGCCGTCGGCACCGCGGTGCCGTGGCCGTTGCTCGGCGAGCCGAACCCGTTCTCGCGCTTCGACTGGTACGGCACCACCAACGCCGCGGTCCTGTTGTTCGTCGGTGCTCTGCTGCACGTCGTGGCCAACTGGTGGCGCACCGACCGGAGGCTGCTCCGCGGTGCCGTCACCGTCGCCGCGCTCTGCATCGCGTCGGTGTTCATGTTCGGGTTCGGCTCGGCGATGAGCATCTACCACCAGGCCGCGCTGGCAGCGTCGCTGATGTGGTGTGCGTCCGCCGCGGTCGTCGTCGCCGTGGGCGGGTCGCGCATGCGCGATGCCGCGCTGACGGTCGTGGTGGTCGCGGCGGCGGTGATGCTCGTCAGCAACACGGTCGACAGCCGGCACCACCCGTTCGACTCCACCGACATCGCGTCGCAGACGACCCCGACCCGCATCGGCCGGTACGCCGACGAGTTGCTCGTCGACGCCCCGACCGCGACGTTCCTCGACCAACTGCAGGGCGAGGCGCTGCGGGCCGGCTTCTGCCCCGGCACCCGCCTCGTCGGGATGGCGTGGGGTTGGACGTCGACCACCGCGTTCGCCCTCGGCGCCACCGTGAACGAGCACCTGATCATGACGATCTTCGGCTACCCCGATGCCGCCGACGTGCTGGACGTGACGATGCTCGACCTCCAGGACCCGGTGTGGGGCGACGCCTGGGTGGCGACCACCGACCCCGCCACGATCACCGTCGAGCAGGCGGCCGAACTGCGAGCCGCGCTCGACCGGCTCCCCGCTGCAACCGGTCGCACCTTCCCGGCGGACTTCACGCTCGCGACCGACGTCGACGGCTTCCAGCTGTGGCGGCCGACCGAGCTCGCGCCGTACTCGTGCGGCTCGTCCTGATCAGAGCGACGGGACCAGCGCGAACGCCTCGATGAACCCACACGGTGCCGGTGCGTCCCAGTACTCGCTGCACCTGGTACGCACCGTCCAGGTGTCGTTCGCCGTCCACAGTCCGGTCATGGTCAGCGGGCCGCCGCCGTCGTGCACGTCGACCACGCGCAGGAGCTCCACGTCGCCCGAATCCATCAGGCACGCGGTGTGCTGCTCGACGGCGACGTAGCGGATGGTGAAGCTCGTTGCGCTCTGCGCGTCCTCCACGGTCCAACGCAGCACTCGGGCGAGGCACCAGCCGTCGGTCGTCCAGTACAGCTCCGCGGCCCGATCGCCGCGATGGACGAACATGGTCGTGGTCCTTCCCGGCGCGGGCGCGCCACCACCCCACACGTCGAGCTGCACCCCCTGCATCGACCGGACGATGCCGGCCTCCGGCGAGGGAGCGGCCGCCTCCGCGGTGGCGCACGACACCATCGCCGCGGCCATCACCAGCCATGCCATCCATCTGGCCCACCGGTTCGTCCTGCTGTGCATCTCGGCCTCCTCGGGTCGGGCCTCGTTGCGTCACGGTGCGCCCTGCCGGGCCGCACGTCTGTCGTGCACCCGACAGCCGGGGAACAGCGGTGCGTGACCGCCGGTCACGCTGCGGATTGGACTTCAGGCCCTGTGCCCCGGGCGCCGGCGGACGTTCAATCGAGTCACACCACACACCGATGCGACCGGGAGGCATCCATGAACATCCACGCCGCGGTCGGCGACGAGATCGTCGTCGACAACATGCAGCTCGGACATCCGGCGCGCACCGGTCTGGTGCTCGAGGTCATCGGCGAGGGCGACATCCAGCACTACCTCGTGCGGTGGGACGACGGGCACGTGTCGATGTTCTTCCCCGCGTCGACCTGTCGAGTGTTGCATCTCGCCCAGCACTGACAGCCGAACCGATCTCTCGGGCCGACGCATCCGTGCCATCGGCCACATGACATCGCATCGCGCTCGATTGGTTGTACGTTCCGGTACGAGCCACTCGGACCCGCGCCTGAGCTTCCACCCCGCCACGGGAGCACCATGCATCACGACACCCCACCGGAACCGTTGCCCGACTTCGTCGTCGCCGACGAGGTGGCCGAGTTGCTCCCCTCGGCCGCAGCGATCATCGGTGTCGACGGTCGGCTCGTGTGGGCGAACCGGGCGATGCGTCGCCTGATCGGGTGGAACAACACCATGCCCCTGCCGGCCGTCGCCGATCTGCTGTTGCACGCCGATGCCGTCGGATGGACGAACGAGCTGCTCCACCGGGTCGGCATCGGCGAGCACGTCGATCAACCGCTGCACGCATCCCTGCGCCGTCTCGACGGCAGCTCCTTCGACGGCTTCCTCCGTTTGGCCCGCCTCACCGCGTCGGCCGACACCCCGCTGGTGCTCGCCACCGTGACGCCTGTGCCCGGCCCCCGCCACGACCTGCACCCGCTCCGCCGTGCGCTGGATCTGCAGGAGGACCTCGTGTGCGAGTTCGCGCCCCGTGGCACCGTGCTCTACGCCAATCGAGCGTGCCGCGAGTTCTTCGAGTTCGACCGCGATCCCGTCGGCCAACGGATCGATGAACTCTTCGACCTGCAGATGAACGACGACGGGAGCGGCACCGAGATGCGCACCCGTGTCCTCGACGAGATCGAGCAACGCCAGCAATCGCACACCGAGGCGCAGGCGTACCCGAACGGCCGAACCGTCGAGTGGACGAACACCGGGGTCAGGTCCGCCGACGGATCGCTCATCTCCGTCCTCGCGGTCGGACGCGACGTCACCGATCGCATCGAGGCCGAGGGTGCGCTGCGGCGCAACGAGGAGCGGTTCCGCACGATGGCGCTCCACATCTGGGACACCATCCTGCTCATCGCCCCCGACGGCAAGGTGATCGACTCGACCGCGCCGTATCGCTCCGACCTCGACCACGAGCCCGACTTCTGGACCGACATCGACATCGCCGAAGTGCTGCACCCCGACGACCGCAACGCCGCGCTGTACGCGCTGGCTCGGCTGGTCGAGCAGGGGCCCCACGCACAGGCCACCACGGAGGTACGCGCCCGCCGCAAGGGTGGCGAGTACACCTGGCTCGAGCTGAACGCCACCAACCTGATCGGCCAGCCGAGCATCGACGCCATCCTTCTGTCGGTCCGCAACATCGAGGAGCGCAAGCGATTCGAGGAGGAACTCGCCGCGCGCAACGCCCGCGAGCACGCCGCACTCGCACAGCGCCAATCGTTCGTCGACCAGGTGAGTCACGAGTTGCGCAACCTCGTGCACGGCACGCTGGGCCTCAGCGAGATCCTCGGCCGCAGCGACCTCCCGTTCGAGTCCACCGAGGTGGTACAGGCGCTGCAGCGTCAAGCCACCACCCTGCGCCGCATCGTCGACGACCTCATCGACGAGGCCCACATCGAGGCCGGCACGTTGCAGGTGCGCCACGAGATCATCGACCTCGACGTACTCGTCCGCGACGTGGCGCTGCTCGCCCAGCCACATGTCGGTGCCGACGTGCTGTTGTTCGCCGCCGACGTCCCACCCGAGTTGCAGTACGTGGTCGGCGATGCCGATCGGCTTCGCCAAGCGGTGCACAACCTGTTGCAGAACGCCATCCGCCACACCGAGCGCGGCTCGATCTCCATCGAGGTGGGGCCGGGCTCGTCGACCGACACGGTGCGCATCGGCGTGCGCGACACCGGCAGCGGCATCGACCCGACCGACGTCGACCGCCTGTTCCGCCCCTACGAGCGCGGGCCTGGCCGACGCACGCACGGCGTGGGGTTGGGGCTGGCCATCGTGAAGGCGACCATCGAGTCGATGCGCGGCACGGTGGGCGCCGAGTCACGATCCGACGGTGCGACGTTCTGGCTGGAACTCCCGCTGAGCCACGTCACCGACGCCACCCCGTTCCGTGGTGCGGTGCGACCGATCCAGCCGGTGTCCTCGACCACGCCGCCCTCCGTGCTGGTCGTGGATGACGACCCGATCAACCTGCTGGTCGCGTCGATGCAGTTGGAGGAGCTGCATGCCGACGTGGTCACCGTCGCCGGGCTCAGCGCGGCGCTCGGTGCCGCCGCCGAGCGCACCTTCGACGTGGTGCTGTGCGATCTCAACCTGCAGGACGGCTCGGCATTCGACTTCCTCCAGCGGGTGCGGGCCATGCCCATCGGCCAGCCGTTCATCGTGGTCATGTCGGGCGACGCCGACCCCGATCGCCCGCGCCAGCTCCTCGCCGCGGGTGCCGATCACTTCCTGCCCAAGCCGGCCACACTCAGCGATCTGGCTCACGTGTTGGCGCTGGCGGCCGACGCCGTCAGGTGAGCGTGGCGTCGAGTTCGGCCCACAGCCCGTCGGGCAGGGTCGCCGATGCGAACGAGGCGTCCAGCGCCACCTCGTCCGCCGAGCGGGCGCCGACGAGCACGGTGCCGACCGCGTCGTGGCGAGCCGCGAACTGCACCGCCGCGGCGGGCAGCGACACGTCGAACCGAGCACAGACCTGCTGCATCCGACGCGCCCGCTCCACCAGGTGCGGTGGCGCGGTCACGTAGTCGAACGTCGCGTCCGGCTCGGGCCGGGCGAGCAGGCCGCTGTTGAACACCCCGCCGATCACCACTTCCACCGATCGCTCCCGGCACCGGCTCAACAGGTCGGCTCCCGATCGGTCGAGCAGTGTCCACCGGCCGGCGAGGAGCACGCAGTCCAGCGGCAGCTCGGCGACGAACCGCTCCAGCATCGCCGACTGGTTCATGCCACAGCCGACCTTGCCGATCACTCCCTGGTCGCGCAGCTCGAACAACGTCGGGAACGCCGTGTCGAGCGCGGCCCGCTCGTGCTCGTCGGGGTCGTGCAGGTGCACCACGTCCAGCCGGTCGGTGCCCAGGCGTTGCAACGACTCGTCGAGCGACCGCAACACCCCGTCGCGGCTGAAGTCGAACACAGGGTCCACGTCGGGCACGTCGCGGAACGAGGTCGGCGGGCGAACTCCCTCGGTGCGGCGCAGCAGCCGACCCACCTTCGACGCCAGCACGAACTCGTCGCGTGGGTACGCCGCGAGCGCCCGACCGACCCGCGTCTCGGCGACGCCGTGGCCGTACTGCGGCGCGGTGTCGAAGTAGCGAATCCCGGCGGCCCACGCGGCGGCGACGGTGGCGTCGGCGTCCTCGTCGGAGACCGCGGTGAACAGGTTGCCGAGCGGCGCGGTGCCCAGACCCAGGCGGGTCATCGCCACTCGGCCCCGTCGGGGAAGCGGAGCGCGGCGATCGACTCGGGCTTCATCTCGATGGAGTAGCCGGGCGCCTCCGGGACGACGTACGCACCGTTGCGCACCGTCGCCGGATGGACGAAGTGCTCGTGGAGGTGATCGGCCCACTCGGTGGTGCGGTCGTCGAGCGAACCACTGATGCACAGGTGGTCGATGATCGAGATGTGCTGCACGTACTCGCACAGCCCGATGCCGCCCGCGTGCGGGCACACGGGCACGCCCCGCGCCGCGGCGAGCAACAGCACGGCGAGCACCTCGTTCAGCCCACCGAGCCGGCACGCATCGACCTGGCAGTAGTCGATGGCCTCGGCCTGCAGGAGCTGCTTGAAGATCAGCCGGTTCGCGGCGTGCTCACCGGTGGCGACACCCACGGGCGACACCCCGCGACGGATCGCGGCATGGCCGAGCACGTCGTCGGGGTGGGTGGGCTCCTCGATCCAGCGCAGCCGGTACTCGCCCAGCTGGTTCGTCCAGTCGATCGCCTGGTGCACGTCCCACACCTGGTTGGCGTCGGCCATCAACTGCCGCGTGTCGCCGATCTCCTCGCGCATCACCTCGCACCGCCGACGGTCGGACGCGACGTCGATGCCCACCTTCGTCTTGAAGCTGTTCCAGCCGAGGTCGAGCGCCTCGCGACACCGGCGACGAACCTCGTCCTCGGGGTAGCCCAGCCAGCCGGCCGACGTGATGTACGCCGGGTAGCCGTCACGACGCAGCGCAGCGAGACGTTCGTCGCGCCCGGGTCGCATGCGCTGCAGCATCTCCAGCGCGCGCACCTCGTCCACCTCGTCGCGCAGATAGCGGAAGTCGATGCAGCTCACCAGCTGCGCAGGCTCCATGTCCGCGACCAGTTGCCACACCGGCACGCCCTGTTCCTTGGCCCACAGGTCCCACACCGCGTTGACGAGCGCCGCAGTGGCGAGGTGGATGACGCCCTTGTCGGGCCCCAGCCAGCGCAGCTGCGAGTGGTTCGTCACCGATCGCCAGAACGTCCCCATGTCGTCGGTGAGGTCGCTCAGCCGCCGACCGACCACCAGACCGGACAGCGCCTCGATCGCCGCACAGCACAGCTCGTTGCCCTTGCCGATGGTGAACGTCATGCCGTGTCCCTCGTGGGCGCCGTCGGTGTGCAACACGACGTAGGCCGCCGAGTAGTCGGGATCGGGGTGGTTCGCGTCGGACCCGTGGAGGAACGCCGAGGTGCGCGCCCGGAGGTCGTGGGTGGTGACGGAGACGATGGTGGTCATGGCGCGTCCTGTGGCTCGTCGGCGCAGCGCAGCGTAGGCGCGAGACTGCCGCCCGGGTTCGAGCGAACGTCCGAGCGCTCGTCGAGCGCGCGCGATGGCGCCGCAGAACTTAAGTTCGGGCACGACAGGGGGACGGTATGGGCGAGCGAGTGGTGGGCGAGCGAGTGGTGGTCATCACCGGGGCGAGCGGCGGGATCGGCAGCGCGATGGTGCGACGGTTCACGGCCGATGGCGACATCGCCGTGGGGCTGGACCTCGCCGAAGGACTCGACGTCACCGATCCGGCGCAGTGTGTCGCGGCGGTCGACCGCATCGTCGCCGAGCACGGTCGCATCGACGTGCTGTGCAACAACGCCGGCATCAGCGCCATCGGCGACGTGGTCGAGAGCACGCCCGACGACTGGCAGCGCGTGTTCGCGGTCAACGTGTTCGGCGTCGCCAACATGTCGCGCGCCGCACTGCCGCACATGCGCGCCGCCGGAGGCGGGGCCATCGTCAACACGTGCTCGATCGTCGCCACGGTGGGCCTGGTGCAGCGCGCCGTGTACGCCAGCTCGAAGGGCGCCGTGCAGGCGCTCACCAAGGCGATGGCCGCCGACGAGGTGCGCCACGGCATCCGCGTCAACTGCGTCTCGCCCGGCACGGTCGAGAGCCCGTGGGTGCAGCGGCTCGTGGCCGCCACCGACGACCCCGACACCACCTACGAGGCGTTGCGGCGCCGCCAGCCGATGGGCGCGCTGGTGACGTGCGAGACCGTGGCCGACGCGGTCGCGTACCTGGCGGCACCGACGACGTTCACCACCGGCATCGACCTCCTGGTCGACGGTGGCATCAGCGGCATCCGCATCGTGGACGCGACATGACGCTGCGGCTCGCCCTGGTCGGTGGCCCCATGTACGACCACCTGTACCGCCTGCTCGACGACCTCGACGTGGAGATCGTCGTGCACGCCGACCACCCGACGTTGAACCGTCACGTGGCGGCGATGCTCGGCGCAGGGGAACGCCTCGACGTCATCTCCACGCACAGCAAGTACGCACCGTCGCAGGCGCAGTGGTTGCTGCCGTTGGACGACCTCGTCGACATGTCGTCGCTGGCCCCGCGGGCCGTCGACCTGTGCGAGTTCGAGGGTGCCCACCACTCGGTGCCGCGGCTCATCGACGTGCGCATCATGTGGGTCCGCACCGATCGCATCAAGGTCGTGCCCGACACGTGGGACGACCTCGCCGGAGGGCGGGCGACGTTCGGGTTCCCGGGCCGCGAGTCGGGCCTGTTCGGCACGTTCTTCGAGTTGGTCGTCGGCGCGGGTGGCGCACTGTTCACCGACGACGGTCGACCGTGCATCGACTCGGTCGAGGCCGTCGACGCGGTCGAACAACTCCGGCGACTCGCTGCGGCCGCGCCCGCCGACCTGCCGAGCTGGCACTACGACCAGGTCGACCGAGCGCTGCTCGACGGCCGCCTCGACGCGGCCGGCGTGTGGCCGGGAGGGTGGGGCCCCATTCGCGATGGCGGCATGGAACGCCGGTTGACGCCGCACCCCTACCCGGCGGGGCCGCAGCGTCGCGTCAGCTACGCCGGCTGCCACGCCTGGGCCATTCCGACCACCTGCGGCGATCTTCCCGCCGCGCAGCGGCTCGTCGCCCTGCTCAGCAGCGCCGAGGCGCACGCAATGGACGCAGGCGGGGGCAACGTGTGCGCGCACGTCGAGGCCTTCGCGGCCGTCAGGCCGACGAGCGAGATCGACCGCCAGCGGCTGGACATCACCACCGCGACCATCGAGTCGGCGATGATCACCTATCCCGCACACCCACGCTTCCCCGAAGTCGAGGACGTCGGCTGGCAGGCCATCCACGAGGCGCTCCGCGGCATGCGCACGGCGCGATCCACCGTGCTCGAGATCCAGGCCAGGGCCGAGGCGGTGCTCGGGGCGACCTGAGCGCCGTGGCACCACAGTGAGCGTCGACCACACCACGTAGTGCGAATCTGAAACTGCGTACAGAAAACGGTGGACAGACGCAGATCAAAGGTTGACAATCAGGGAGCGAGTGCACCGCGCGGCTCGCGCAGCGCAGCACTTCGACGGCGACCGATTCCTCACTCCATCACGTAGCACACACGTCGAGGGGTCGGTCGCCGTCGTCGCGCTCCGGCACGGGTCGGCCCCGTACGCTCCGTGCATGCACGAACCGCATCGGCACGACGAGCACCAGCACGGTCACCAGCACCAGCACCAGCACCAGCACGGTCACGGGGGCGAGTTCGACTGGGCGTCGATGGCCGCGCGGCTGGAACGCGACGCGGCGATCACCGAGCCGATCGTCCACGAGGTGCTCGCCGAACTCTCGGGCGACATCCGCCGCGTGCTCGACGTCGGGTGTGGGCCGGGTGCGGTGGCCATCGCGATCGCACGCGACCTCCCCGCCGCCGAGGTGACCGCGCTCGACGCCAACCCCGAACTGCTCGCCCACGTCGACCGGGTCGCGCACGCGGCCGGACTCGGCGAGCGCATCCGCACCGTGGTCGGCGACCTCGACGACGACCTGCCCGGCCTCGGCTCCGTCGACCTGGTGTGGGCAGGCATGGTGGTGCACCACGTCGCCGACCCGGTGGTCACGTTGCGGCGTCTGCACGGCGTGCTCGAGCCCGGCGGCACGCTCGTGATGGTCGAGTTCGGCGACGCACCGAGCGTGCTGCCCGACGGCGATCCGCTCCTTCTCGACGGCACGTGGGCACGGTTCCAGGCGGCGACCGCAGCGGTGCTCACCGACCGGCTCGGCCTCGACCCGGTGGCGGTCGACTGGCCCACCCACCTGCGGACGGCCGGCTTCGTCGACATCGTCGACACGGGACGCGTCGCCCGGCATCCGGCTCCGCTCGACGCCGTCGCCCAGGAGTGGCTGGTACCCCACCTGCTGAGCGGCATCGAGATGGCCACCGGTCGGCTCGACGAGCACGACGCGGCCCGCATCGCCACGCTCGCCGCGGCGGTGCCCGAACGAGACGACCTCACCGTGCGGGCCGCACGGCGCGTCGTCGTGGCCCGTCGACCGCGATGACGCCACAGATCGACACAGTGTCGCAGTGGCGGTAGATTCACGGCGATGCAGACGGACGATCTCGCCGCGCTCACGGCTCCGCTCGCCGAGTTGCTCCCGGTCGCCGCCGCGCTGATCGACACCGACGGCTACGTCGTCTGGGTCAACGCCCAGTGCGCCGAGCAGTTCGGCTGGGACCCGTCTCACGGGCCGAGGTCGCACCTCAGCCGATTCCTCGACGACGACCTCATCGGCATCGCCCTCGAGACCCAACGCCAGATGGTGAGCGGGACGATGACCGACCGTCAGGTCCACGGACGCCTGCGACGCTTCGACGGCACGGTGTTCGAGGCCAACTGCCGGATCAAGGTCACTCGCCTCGGCCCCACCGACGAACTGATGATGATGGCGATCATCGTCCCCACGGCCGAGTCGCAGATCGACAACCCCTTCCGCCGAGCGCTGGACCTGCAGCGCGAGCTCATCTGCGAATGGTCGCCCGGCGGCACGATCCTGTTCACCAACAAGGCCTACCGCGAGTGGTTCGGCTACACGGAGAACATCGTCGGACGCAACATCGACGACTACGTCGACTGGGACGACGGCGACGATCGACGGGCCACGATCGCCCGCTTCGACGCCGGCGAGCACACCATCCTCCACACCCGCACCTACCCCGACGGGCGTTCCGTCGAGTGGGCCAACACCCTGGTGCGCAACGACGACGGCTCGGTGATCTCGGTGCTGGGCGTGGGACGCGACACGACGCACCGGCTCACCATGGAAGCGGCGCTGCGCCGCAACGAAGAGCGCTTCCGCACGATGGTCACCTACATCTGGGACAGCATCATGCTGCTCGACCGCGACGGGGCGCTGCTCGACGCGACCTCGGCGTATCGATCCGACCTCGGGTACGACCCCGAGCACTGGGAGGACGCCAACCTGTTCGAGGTGCTCCACCCCGACGACCAGCAGGCCGCGCTGGCCGCGCTGACCTCGCTGATCGAACGCGGGCCCAAGGCCGAGGCGTGGCTGGAGGTGCGCGCCCGCCGGGTCGACGGCACCTACACGTTCCTCGAACTCAACGCGGCCAACCTGCTCGACGACCCGGCGGTCAACGCCGTCATCCTCACCGTGCGCAACATCGACAATCGCAAGCACATCGAGCACGAGCTGGCCCAACGACACGCCGAGTCCCAGGAGGCGCTGCGCCGTCGCGTCGGCTTCGTCGCCCAGGTCAGTCACGAGCTGCGCAATCCGTTGCACGGCATGCTCGGCCTCAGCGAACTGCTCGCCAAGGCACCACTGCCCGCCGACCTGGCCGACGCGGCATGGGCGCTGTACCGGCAGAGCTCCACCATGCGCCGCATCGTCGACGACCTGCTCGACGTCGCCCAGCTCGAGGTCGGCACGCTCAGCGTGCACGCCGAACGGGTCGACCTGCAGTACGTGTTCAACGACTCGCTCGTGGTCGGCCGTGAACTGGCCCTGCCCGGCGTCGACGTGGTCGCCGACGATGCTCCCGCCGAGCTGCGGTACGTCCGCGCCGATCCCGACCGAGTGCGTCAGGCGCTGGTGAACCTGTTGTCCAACGCGTGCAAGCACACCGAGGAGGGTCGCGTGCGGGTGCGAGCCCTCCCCGGCGCCGAGACGGGCTCGGTGCGCATCGAGGTCCAGGACAGCGGGTCGGGCATCGACCCCGACGACATCGTCCGCCTGTTCCAACCGTACGAGCGAGGCAGCCACGAGGGCTCCGCCGGGGTGGGCCTCGGACTGGCCATCGTCAAGGGCACCATCGAGGCCATGGGCGGCTGTGTCGGTGCCGCGGCACGCCCAGAGGGCGGCTCCACGTTCTGGTTCGAGCTTCCCGTGGCCGACCCGGCCGATGCCCCCTCCGCACGTGGTGTCGCCACCGCGAGCACCGATGCGGCGACACACTTCGACCTGCGCGTCCTGGTCGTCGACGACGACCCGGTGAACCTGCTCGTCGCCAAGCTGCAGCTCCGCGAGTTCGGCGCAGCCGTCACCACCGCATCGAGCGGTGACGAGGCGTGGGACCAGCTGCAGGCGGAGGTGTTCGACGTCGCGTTCATCGACGTGCAGATGCCGGGGATGAGCGGACTGGACCTGGTGCGCCTGGCGCGCACGCTGCCGCAGCCGCAGCCGCTGATGGCCGTGATGACCGCCAGCGCGACGGCAGCAGATCAACAGGCCGCGGTCGACGCCGGGGCCGACACGTTCGTGCCCAAGCCCGCCACGGCGATCGACATCCGCACCGTCCTGCAACGCCGTCTCGATCGCGGCCGCTGACCCCCGACCGGTCGCTCAGCAGGTGGCGAGCTGGGGGGCGGCGACACGTTCGTCGCCGTCGAGGGCGGCGCGCCAGTTACGGGCGCGCAGGGTGAGCAGGCCGAAGCCGACCAGACCCACCGTGGCACCGACACCGAAGGCGATGCGCATGTTCGCGCTGTCGCCGATGATGCCGATGAACAGCAGTCCGGTGCCGTACGAGATGCCGAGCGTGGCCTGCATGAGCGACATGACCCGCCCACGGCTGGCCGGTGGGGCGTCGCGCTGGATGACCGCCGACAGGGCGATGAACATGCTCGACCAACCGCCACCCAGCACCATCGCAATGGCGATGACCCAGGCTGCGTTCGGCGCGAGCGCATATGCGGCGAGTGCCACCGACACACCGATGGCCACCCACCCGACGAGCGTCGACCGGCCGTAACGGGCCGCGAGCATGGTGACGACGATGCCGCCGACGATGGCGCCGATGCCCTGCGCCGACGCGACGATGCCGGTGAGCCCGGTGCCCCCGTCGAACTCGGCGCGCACGTAGATGGGGATGAGCCCCATGAAGGGCACGATCGTGAAGTTGAACAGGGCGAGCATGACGAGCGCGTGCCAGCACCCTGTCGTCGAGCGCATGGCCTGGAAGCCACCGAGCAGCCGTTCGCGCACCGTGCCGACGGCGCCGTGTGGGCGGAACGGTCGCCGCACGAGCGTCACCGCCGTCGCCATCACGACGAACGACAGGGCGTTGAAGCCGATCGTCCACGCCGGCCCGACGGCGAGCACCATCACCGAGCCGAGCAGCGGGCCGACCACGCGACCGCTGTTCCACGAGTACACGCCGAGCGACACCATCTGCATCAGTTCGTGCGGCGGCACCAGGTCGGGCTGCATGGCCGCGTACGACGGTGCACCCGTGGCGCCGGCAGCGCTGCCGAGCAGGATGAGCAGTGTCAGCACGGCGGGTGTGCGCACGCCGAGACCGAGCGCGATGGCCAACGCGGTGGTGACCATCGCCTGCAGCATCAGCGCCGAGGCGAACACCTTGCGCCGGTCGTAGCGATCGGCCAGCAGCCCGCCGATGGGCGAGGCGATGCCCTGGGGCATGAACGTCGCCAGCGCCACCAGGCCGGTCTGCACGGCGCTGCCGGTTCCCGCCGCGACGAGGCTGCCGACGACGATGAGCTGCACCCAGGTGCCGATGTCGCTGATGACGGCCGCGCCCCACAGGAGGCGGACGGCGCGATGGCGCAGGGGGACGAAGGGATGGTTGCTCACGACAAGCACCAAGGCTAGCGATGGTGGCCTGGCGGGATCGGGTGGGTTTCGCCCGATTCAGTGGTCGTCGGACACACCTGTACCGGGTTTGGGGAGCGACGCCTCGATGATGGCGCGCAGGTGCGGCCAGGCCGCCGCGAACCCGGCGTGCAGCGGCCGCCGCTCGACGGCGGGCAGCGGTACCCAGGCGACGTCGTCGGTCTCGAAGTTGATCGACGCGCCGAACAACTGGTCGACCTCGAGCACGACCGTGGTGTACGTCCAGTCGGTGGCGGGAGCGAACACGTACTCGCCCAGCACTCGGTGATGCGCGGGGATCTCGCCCACTTCCTCGGCGGCCTCGCGCAGCGCGGCCTCGAACGGTGTCTCGCCCTCGTCGATGGCGCCGCCGGCGCAGCTCCAGGTGCCGCCCTCGTGGGCCATGGCCGAGCGCTGCTGCAGCATCACCAGTGGCGGCTCGCCGTGCGGCACGACGACGAACACCACGCCGGCCGCGCCGAACACGCCCCATCGGACGTGGCCGTCGGAGCAGCGCATGAATCCGTCACCCGACCGTCGATGCCACATGGGCGTCGACCCTACCGACAGGTCGCCCCGTGCGATCAGCTCGAACGGCGCGGTGCCCGACGCAGCGACAGCAGCAGGTAGCCGATGTCGAGCAGCAGCAAGGCGAGCAGCACCTGCACGATCGTCGCCCCGGTGGAGCCGGTGACGACGAGCGACCCGCCCCCCGCCGCGGCCGCGGTGGTGCTCGGGGCCTCGGAGGCGACCTCGGTGGTGGTGGTCGTGATCGACGACGAGCCGACGGCGTTGGTGCTGACGAACGCGCCGCCCGCGGTGGGCTTGCACACGAACACCACCGGGTTGGGCAGACCGATCTTGACGCTCACGTTCGCGCCGTACATGCGGAAGTCGATCGTGCCGCTGAGAGCGGTCCAGTCCATGTCGGGCACCGAGAAGTTCACGGTCGACGGCTTGGCCAGTCCACCGCCGTCGACGGTGACGGGGATGGTCAGGTTGATCTTCGGTGCGTCCTGCGTGCCCTGCACGGTGTGAGTGGCGTTGATGGCCAGATCGAGCGAACCCGAGATGGTGGAGCCGGGAGTGATCAGCCCGAAGTTGATGCCGGTCTGGAACACGCTCGCCGGAATGGTGACGTTCCACTTCATTCCGGTGAGGGCGAAGGTGGAATCGGCGTCCACCTGACCGGGCACCTGGCCCGAGGCCTTGAACGTCAGCTCGCTGAGATCGGGCGTGACGCTGTTCTTGCACGACGTCGTGTAGGTGCTCGACCCGGTGGCCGGCCCGGGCAGCGTGGTGGTGGTGGCCGGCGCCGTGGTCGTCGTCGGCACCGTGGTGGGCGTGGCGGTGGTGGTGGGCGCCGTCGTCGTGCCAGGCGACGTGGTGCCGGGGGCGGTCGTGCCCGGTGCCGTCGTGCCGGGCACGGTGGTGCCGCCGCCGACGACGGTGGCGGTGGCGAACGGGCCCGGGGTCGCGGCGGTGAACGTGGCACCGCCGACGGCGGAGGTGCCGCCCTGGCAGTCGAAGTTGGCCTTGATCAGTCCGCCGGCGACCTGGGCGCTGATGAAGATGCCGCCGACCGGCGTGGTGGCGGCCGCGGCCACCTGCCCGGCGGGAATGGTGGGCAGCGTGCCGGGTGCGCCCTGGGCGAACGTGGCGGTGCCGCCGCCGTTCGACGTCCAGTTGGTGTCGGTGAGGCCGAGATTGATCTGCAGCGGCGTGGCGGTCTCGTCGCCGTTGCCGGGCACGCCGTTGGGATCGGCGATGGTGGTGGACACGGTGGTCGAGAACTGCACCATCTGCGACCCCTGCGTCGTGTTCGCACCGGCGATCGAGACCCAACCCTTCACGGGGATGTTGTTCGACCCGACCGTGAGCAGACCCAGGTTGTAGCCGGAAATGAGCAACGTGGCAGGAACGGCCGCAGTGAAGTTGACACCACTGAGCGTGGTGTTTCCGGTGGCACCATCGGTCGATGCCGTGCCGGTCAAGCCGATGCTGATGTCACTGAACGTGCCGGTCGCATTGCTCTTGCAGGCGTTGGTCGCGGCGAGGGCGACGGCGGTGCGGCGCGACCCTCCGACGACCAGCACGGACGCGAGCGCGACCGTGAGCATGAGCAGTAGAACGACGGCCCCCCGCTGGTGGCTGCGCATTTCGGTCCCCTCGAATGTGTGGCTCGGACGTCCGCACCCCAACGCGGACTTGCGCAAGTTGAACCCCTTCGTGTGACGAATGTCAAGGGCTGACGACTTGGGTCGTACTTTCAAGTATCCCTCAAGGGGGGCTTGACGACCGCCCCTGGCGTGCTGGTATGGTGCCGCTCAAGCCCACCACGGAACGTGGTACGGCCCACCAACCACGGGAGGGGACGTCGGCAGACGGCTCGTGGATTCGACGAGAAGTTTTCACGCAGGTCCGGTCCGCCGTGCTTGCGTTTCGCCGTATCACCGGTCACACCGCGCGCTTCCTCGTATGTGGGGTTTCACATCCGAGCCACCAACATCGACACATCGAGGGAGTGATCCTTTTGAAGACACCCGGAAGGCGCCGCGGCGCCATCACCGTGGTGACGGCACTGCTGCTCGCCGGCGTGACCGTGGGAGTGACCGCAGGAGCTGCATCCGCAGCACCTGGCACGGCCACCACCACGAACGCCTGTCTGAGCAACGCCACCGCCACCTACAGCGACCTGGACTGGACCCTGACGGGCACGGCCACGCCGGCACCGTTCACACTCGGCAACGCGGGCGGCATCACGCTCGGCAGCGCCACCGTGAAGGTCAACGTCCCGGCGACCCTGCTGATCGCGGGCTACAACCTCGGTCTGTTGACCGTGGGCCCGAACGCGATCCCGCTGGCCGTCGTCGTCACCCGCCAGGCCACCAACGTCGACATCGGCGGCGGTGTGAAGGGCACGCTCGTCCGTAAGGACACGCTGAACCTGACGGTCACGACCAACATCACCGACATCAACGGCGTGCCCGGCACGGGCGACGAGGACGCGACCCCGCTCGCGGTCGACGAGGCGTTGCCCGACTGGACGGTCACCCCGCTCGGCGGCAACGTGGTCTTCAGCCAGGCCGCACCGGGTTCGCTCGGCACCGTCCCCGGCCAGGCCACGCCCGCCAACGGCAGCGTGTACGCCAGCGCCTCGGTCGCCGGCGGTCTGGTGAAGGCGAACTTCGACTGCTTCCCGGGCAACTTCATCCCGTCGGCGCCCGGCGCCACCAGCGGTCCGACGTTCACCCCGGCCACCAGTGTGACCGCGTTCGAGAATGCCGTCGTCGTGGCCCCGCCCACGGCGCCGACCTGCACGAACGAGACCGCTGCAGTCGGTGTCGGTCAGTCGATCCCGATCAACATCGGTGACAACTGCGAGGACGTCAACGAGGCCCAGGGTGGCGGCTCGCCGTTCACCTTCACCATCGTCGACAACACCGGAGTGGACGTCCCGAACACCAACGGAGCGTTCACGTACGCCGCACCGGCCACCGATCCCGGCGCCCCGATCGTCTACACCTTCACGGCCGCCGACAACGGCGGCCTGCTGAGCGCCCAGGGCACCATCACCATCACGGTGCTGGCCAACCAGTGCGACGCCTCCACGGCATCCTGCAACCTGCAGGAGATCCTCGTGCAGCCGGTCGTCGGCACCACGATGACCATGGACAAGGTGCCCGGCATCGTGCAGATGTCGCCGGTCGTCCTGAACGGCAAGGAGCAGGTGTCCACCGGTGCGCTGCAGGCCATCACGGTCACCAACGCCCGCGGCACCGCCGCTGCGTGGTCCGTGACGGCATACGCCACCGACTTCGGTGCTGCCGGTGCGCCCACCTTCACGCCGCTGCCCGGTGTGACCGTGGCGCTGTGCTCCAACGCCGGAGCCGGTCCGTTCGTGGCCAACCCGGCGCTGGCGGCCACCATCGCCAGCAACCGCCTGTGCATCCCGGGTGACAACCTGGGCTGGACGCCGTCGGCCGCGATCACCCACAACGACATCCCTGGTGATGTCGCCGTGGTCGCCACCGGTGCCCCGAGTGCCGCATCGCCCGCCGATTGGCTGGCAGCGCTCGTGCTCGCCGGCAACACCAACGATCCCGGTGTGGGCGTCGACGGTCTCGGCGGTCTGGGCGGTGGCCCGGGTGCCAAGACCCTGTGCTCGGCACCGATCAACCAGTCGGGTGGCACGTTCACCTGCAACGCAGCGCTGTACCTCGGTGTGCCTGCATCGGCTGGCGCCGGTGTCTACACCGGTGGCATCGTGCTCACCCTTGCCTGAACCATTCGTTCCGGCATCACGTAGAGAATGACAATGAGCGGGTGGGACCCCGGGCGACCGGAGTCCCACCCGCTCCGCATCACAGGACAGACACCATGGCGGCACTCCGACGGACACGACGACTGATCACGGCCACAGCGCTCGCGCTGCTGTGCGGTGCGACGTCGCTGACCCACGCGTCGGCACCCCCCGACACCAGCACGCCCGACAGCACGCCCGCCGACGAGACCAGCCCCGGTGAAGCGGGCGCCTTCGCGGTGCAGCCGTCCAGCGAGAGCGGACCCGGCGGCCGCGACTACTTCATCTACACCCTCCCCCAGGGCGACCAGTTCGGTGATCGGGTCGCGATCTCCAACCTCAGCGACGTCACCGCCACCTACGCGGTGTACGCGACCGACGCGGTGAACACCGACGACGGCTCGTTCAGCCTGCTCCGCGAGGGCGAGGACCCCGAGGACGTCGGCGCCTGGGTCGAGCTCGGCGCCACGCAGTACACCGTCGAGCCCGGCGAACAGGTCATCATCCCGTTCAGCATCACCGTGCCGGCCGACGCGCCCCCCGGCGACCACGTCGGTGCGATCGTCGCCCAGAAGCTCGACGACCCCACCAGCACCGACAGCGGCATCGGTGTCGACGTCCGCGTGCGCATCGGTGCGCGCATCTACGTACGCGTCGACGGCCCCACCAGCCCGTCGCTCTCCATCGAGTCGTTCCGCATCGACTACGACGCGCCCGGCATCCCGTTCAGCGGCAGCACCGCCAAGGTCACCTACGTGCTCACCAACACGGGCGACGTCCGCCTGTCGCCCACCGCCGACCTCAGCGTCGCCGGGTTGTTCGGCCTGGGCGAGCAACAGCTCGAGCAACGGCAGATCCCCGAGCTCCTGCCCGGCGGTTCGATCACCATCGCCGAGGTCGTCAAGGACGTCAAGCCACTCGGCCGGATCACCGCCGACCTGTCGGTGCGGGCCACCGAGGAGTCCGTCGTCGCCGGCGCCTCGATCACCGAATGGGCCGTGCCGTGGCTGTCGGTCGGCGTGCTCGGCCTGCTCGTCGTGGCGCTGATCGCGTGGCGGATCGTGGCCCGTCGGCGGAGGGTCGCCGGCGCATGACGTCCGGGTCGGCGCGGCTCCGGCGACGCTGCACGGCAGCGGCCGTGCTCGTGATGGTCCTCGTCGCGGGCCGTGTGCCGTCGGCAGCGTTCGCCACCGACCCCGCCGCCACACCCGCGCCGATCACGCCCACCATCGAGGTCGTCGACGAACCGTTCCCCGACGACGCCATCGCCCAGGGCGCCACGTTCAAGGTCAAGGGTGCCGGGTGGCCGGTGGGCCAACTCGTGCAGGTCGAGGTGTGCGGCTCGGAAGCCCGCTCCGGCTCGTCCGACTGCGCGGTCGACGCCGCGCAGGTCGTGTCGGTCGGCGACGACGGCTCGTTCCTCGCCCGCCTGTCCGTGGTGGTGCCGCCCGCACCGTGTCCGTGCGTCATCCGCGCCTTCAGTCAGGACAGCACCGACGTCGCCACGGCGCCGGTCGAGATCCCCGGCGCACCCAACGAGCACCCCGGCGACGGCACCGTCACCGCGCCGGCACTGCGCCGTCTGGAGGTGCAGCAGGTCGAGCTCACGGGCAACGACTCGTTCGCGACGTGGTGGGGCGCCCCGGCGCGACGGACCCTGCAGTTCGAGCTCGTCAACACGGGTACCGTCGCCGTGAACGACGTCTCGATCACGCTCACGGCGGGGCCGGTCGACGACCCCAACGGGTTCATCCCGCCGGTGAAGGTGGATCGCATCGAGATCGGCGAACGGCGGGCGTTCAGCGTGCCCATCGAGTTCCCCGCGCTGTCGTTCGGCGATCAACTGGTGCGCGGCACCGTGAACGGCACGTCGCAGCCGACGACGTTCTCGGCCGAGACGACCACCCACCCGTGGCTGCTGATCATCGTGCCGATCGTGCTGCTGGTGCAGGGTCTGTTGCTGCTGATCCGCAACATCGCCCGCCGGCGTCTGCACGACGAGGAGGTGGTCGGCGACGCCGTCCCCAACGCTGTGGCCGACGACGCGCTCATCTGCGTCGTCGAGATCGAGGAGCCCGATCCCGACGGCGAGGGCCCCGAACCCGCCACCCGCCACCGCACCGTGGTGCTGCAGAGCATCCAGGCGGTCCAGCAATTGGTGCTCGACTCGCTGCAGGTCGACGAGCAGGGCGACCCCATCGACGGGCAAGCGGTGATCAACACGATCACCGTGCTCGCCGACGCCGACGCACGCGTCGGCATGTCGTACCACGCCTGCGATGCGCTCTGCGACTGGATCGAAGCGCAGTTCACCGACAGCGAACACCCCGACACCCGAGCGCTCACCCTTCGCCGCCACGTCAGCCCCGGTGGGAACACCAGCCCGTCGGCCGCCTCGGGCATGGGCATGGTGCCGTTGTCGGTGATGGTTCGGGCGCCCCATGTCCGCGCCTTCGCCAGCTGAGCCGGGACATAAGAAGCGGCGGATCACTGATGTGAACCGCCGCTCCTCCTCCGAGCCACCGGAGAACGACATCAGAGTAACGAACGATCCGTCGGACGCGCCGTCGGGCCGATCAGTTTCCTGTGCGGGGCAACCGCCACGCACCCCCGGACAGGGGGTACGCTCGCCCCGCCACCACAGGTGATGGGGAGCGCACACCATGGGACTGTTCAGCAAGAAGAAGAAGGTCGAGACCGAGACCGACGACGCCGCGCCCGCACCGGCGGCGCCACCGACGCTCGCGCCCGCACCGACCCCGGCACCGGCACCGCTGGCTGCGCCCGCCGCGCCCGCGCCCGCGCCGCCTGGACGACCGCCGAAGAAGTCGAAGAAGAACGCGGTCGACCCCAACGAGATGCTCAACCTGCGTGCGGAACTGATGGAGGTCAAGGCGCGCCTCATGGCGGCCGAACAGTCGCGCTCCATCGTCGAGAGCCGCCTCGCCGCGCTCGATGCCACCGCGCTGGCCTTGTCGAACGATCAGTCCGTGGCCACCGGCGCCAGCGAGCGCCTGGCCGACCTCGAGGCGCGCGTCGTCGAACTCGCCCAGCAGCCCGTCGCACCCATGGCCGCGCCGATCGACGACGGCCGCGTGGCCGAGCTGCAGTCGTCGCTGCAGGCCCGCATCGACGAGTTGGCGGGTCGCGTCGACCAGGCCGGCGCCACCGACCCCGACCTGCTCGCCAAGCTGGCCATGCTCGAGGCCCAGGTGGCCGCGGCGTCGGCCGCCGCCGAGGCAGCGCTCACCGAGGTGCACCAGGCCCCCACGGCGCCCGTGCCGTTGCTCGCCGCCACGCCCGCCGCGCCGTCCACCGATCCCGAGGTGCTCGCCCGGCTCGACGACCTCACCGCTCGCGTGGCCGAGCTCGGCGTGCTCGACGACAAGGCGATGCAGATCGACGACCTGGCGCTGCGCGTCGCCCAGATCGACGTGCTCACCGGTCAGCTCTCGCAGTTGAACGCGCGGGTCACGGCCCAGGCCGAGTTCGGCGCTCAGCTGAGCAGCATGCGCGACCGCATCACCGAGCTGCAGCAGCAGTCCGACGCCCCCGTCGACGCGCCCGACGAGCGGGCCGACGACGAACTGCGGGCCGCGGTCGCCGCGCTCACGTTGCGGATGGCCGCCACCGAGCAACTCGCCGAACAGCTGCAGCAGCTCGCCCAGCGCGTCGACGTCTCCGACGCCTCGGCGCGGCAGACGCACGAACAGGTCGCTGCGCTCGAGCAGCGGGTCGACTCGGTCGGGCAGGAGCTCGCCAACCAGATCAGCGAGCTCGGCCGCGACATCGACGGTCTGGCCGAACGGACGGCCGACGTCGCCGCCGGCACCGTCAGCGACGAAGTCATGGCCGCCCTGCGCGGCGGACAGATCAAGCTGGCCAACGAACAGGCCCGCTACGAGATCGCGTTCCGCGAAGACCTGGCGGCGCTGGCCGAACAGGTCCGTCGCAACCCGCCTCGCGTCTGATCAGTCGGCGAGCAGTTCCAGCGCCTGCGCCACCAGGTCGCGCGCGGCGGCGACCTTGTCGGCGTAGGTGCCCAGATCGCCGGCCTTCAGCGCGGCATCTGCCTCGTCGAACAACTGCTGAGCCCGGCTGAGCAGCTCCTGGGGGGTCTCGTCGTCGGTGGGCGGCTGCCCACCGGGGTCGGTGGGGGTGGTGCCGGCCACGTCGCCCACGTCGGCGCGGAAGCCGGGCAGCACCTGCGCGAGCGCTCGTCCGATGGACGTGTCGATGCCGACCTTGCCGTCGTAGTTGACGATCATCCGCCGCAGCAACGGCTGTCCGGCGGTCTCGCTCTCGACGTACAGCGGCGCGATCCACACGGCACTGCCGGCGACCGGGATCATCTGCAGGTCGCCGATCGCGGTGCGCGACCCCTGCTGCCCGAGGAGGGTGTTCGTCTCGCTCACCGTCGGGTCGCTGGACATGGCCGAGCCGATGGTGATGGGGCCCTCGGGCAACGAGGAGAGCGGGAACTCGTACGACACGAGCTGCCCGTAGTTCTCGGGTTCGCTGCTCGCCGTCATGTAGGCGATGAGCTCCTTGCGCTGATCGGTGGTGCTGAACGGCTGGAACGGCCTGAACAACTCGAACGTGGCCTCACCGTCGCCGGCGGGGTGGAACATCGTGTAGTACGGCACGAACCGAGCGCGGTCGCTCTCGGCGGCGAAGTCGTTCGGTGCGCCGGTCTCGGTGGTGTTCGGTGTGCCCGAGGCGGTGCCGGTCGTGGTGGCATCGGCGTTCGCCGCCAGCGACACCGACCAGGCCCCGCGGCGGTCGAAGAAGTCGTTCGCGTCGAGGCGGTACTTGCTGTACGCCGCGGTCTGCACACGGAACAGCTCTTCCGGATAGCGCAGGTGGTCGGCCAGGCCGGCCGGCATCTCGCTGCGCGCCAGGAACAGGTCGGGGAAGGCCGACATCCACACCTGCAGCACAGGATCGGTCTCGTCCATGGCGTAGAGGACCATCGAGCCGTCGTACGAGTCGACCGTGACCTTCACGCTGTTGCGCACGTAGTTGAAGCGATGGTCGAGACCGCTGCCGGGGATGACCTGCGACGTGTCGGCGAACTGCCCGTACGGGTAGCGGGAGCTGGTCGTGTAGCCGTCGATGACCCACAGCACCCGACCGCCGACGACCGCCGGGTACGGATCGCCGTCGAAGGAGAGGAACGGCGCGGCCTTCTGTGCCCGCTCGCGCACGTTGCGCACCGACAGGAACATCGAGTCGTCGGTGATGGCGCTGGAGCCGACCAGGTTGTAGTCGAACTCGGCCAGGGCGAACGCCAGCCGCCGCAGGCCGGAGTCCAGCTTCACGCCGGCCTTGCCGTCGTACGCGCCCTGGTCGCCGAGCCCTTCGCAGGGCTGCTCGGTCACCGACGTGTTCACCACGGCGTAGCCATCGAGCGTCGGGCTGAAGTACAGCTGCGGCTTGTCGACGGAGACCAGGTCGTCGCGATACACCGGCATGCCGTCGCTCTGGATCTGCGCAGCCGGAGCCATGACCAACCCGCAGCCGTGGGTGTTGATGAGGTGCGTGCCCTGCCACGACTTGTTGCCCACCTGCGACAGGTCGAGCTCGCGGGCGCCGACGATGACCTGGCGCTCGACACCGTCGACGGCGTACCGGTCGGGGTCGAGGTCGGCGATGGTCATGCCCGGCTGGCCCTCGTCGGTGCGGAAGCGGGTCTCCATCTTCTCGTCGGGCTTGATGAGGCGCACGTCCTGCAACGCGGCGACGTTCTGCTCGGCGTCGTTCGCGGTGAGCGAGGTCCAGGACACGGGCTCGACCTTCACCTCGTTGATGCCCAACGCGTGCCGGGTGGCCTCGATGTTGTGGGCGATGAAGGTGGCTTCCTTGTCCTTCTTGTTCGGGTTCACCACCAACGACTGGATGACGGCCGGATAGATGACGCCACCGACGAGCGCGACGATGGCCCACAGCGCCGAGGCGACGATGGCCGGACGCCAGCGGTCGGTCTTCAGCGTGCTCAGGAACAGGCCCGCGGTGAACAGGGCGATGAGACCGAGCAGCAGCACCGCCGGCAGCTGTGCGTTGACGACGGTGTAGTTCGGACCGGTGAACGACCCGCGGTTGGCGTTGGTCAGCTCGTAGCGCATCACCCAGTAGTCGCCCGCCTTGAGCACGGCGAGCACGGCGAGCAGCACCGCGAGATGGGCCTTGGTGGCGCGACGCACCTTCGGCCGCGGCGGCTGCAGCACGATGCCGCCGGACAGGATGTGCGTGGCCAGTACGAGCACGGTGATGAACGCGACGGCCAGGAACATCCAGTCGAGGACGAACGTGATGAACGGCAGCTTGAACATGTAGAAGCCGACGTCGTTGCCGAACTGGGCGTCGTTGATGCCGAACGACTTGCTGTTGCGGAACATCAGCCAGTCCTGCCAACGAGCGATGGCCGGTGCCGCGAACAGCAGTGCGAACACGGCGGCCACACCGAAGCGGAGGATGCGCAGGCGATGGCCGAAGAACTCGTGGAACCGCTCGACCACCGGGTGGGTGTTGGCCGAGAACGCGGCCGGCGCGAGCCGGTCGGCGATGACGAGGTTGAGGATGGCGAGCGCCGCGAACGTCAGGCCGAACACGACGAAGAGCGTGATCTTCGACCCGACCTCGCCCCAGAAGACGTCGTCGCGCCCGACTGCGTCGTACCACAGGTACTCGGTGAAGAAGCCGGCGAGGAAGCGGGCCGACAACACCAGACCGACCACGACGACGGCCGCGATGATGATGAACGCCCGCCCCCGGTCGCTCACACGGCGCGGTCGGGCAGTGCGGGGAGTCTCAGCAGGGTTCGCCACGCGGCGAAGGTTACCGGGGCACCCGCTGCAGCATGCAGCGGCACCCCTCGTGCGCCGGAGCGCACAGGTGATCCGTGGGGAACGGCTCGCCCGACTTCACGACGCCGGCCAACGAGTTGTCCTCGGCATCGGGGCAGTCGGGGCCGTTCGGATCGACCGCCCAGCAGATGGGCGTGCCGGGCGTGAGGGCGACGAGCGCGCCGTGGCCGAACGCCATGCGGGCGACGTCGTCGAGGTGCTCGTCGATGCGCTGTGTCTTCCACTCGCGGTAGACGGCACGCACGCTGGCGGTGAGGTCGTCGCGATCGCCGTCGGCGTCGACGACCGCTCGCTCGAGGCGGTCGCGCAGCGGCTGCACCACGGCGGCGCCGAGCGCGGACTCGGCGGGCGCCAGGGCGTGACCCTTGGTGATCGCCTTGGTGTGCTCCTTCGTGGGCCCCTCGTCGATGCTGGCCGCGCCGGCCTGGGCGGCTTTCAGCAGTTCGGCGTGGATGGCGGCCGCGTAGCGGTGGACGTGGTCGTCGGCCGCGGGGAGCAGGATGTCGATGGTGGGCGCCGACTTCGCGCTGCGCACGGCGTGGAGCACGTCGTTCTGCTCGTCGGCGAGGACCCGCTTCAACTTGCGCGCGCTGGCGACGATGAGCGGGGTGAGCTCGGCGTCGCGACGCCCGAACGCGGTGTCGTCGTACTCGACGACGGTGACCGGCGCCTCGGGCGACGGCTGGAAGACCGAGAGCTCCTCGGTGGCATCGGCGACCACCATGTCGATGGCCACGGTCTCGTCGAGGTCGGGCGCGGGCGCGGCGTCGTCGAGTGACTCGGTCGACGCCTCGGCGACGGCCACGACGGCGTCGGTCCGCGAGGCGCGCAGCTTGGCGAACAGGTCGTCGACGCTGCCCTTGGCCGGCGCCGCGCCGGTCTGGTCGGTGTCGACAGTCTCGGCGGCGTCGGCTGCCTCGGTGGCGGGATGCGGCGTGTCGCCGCCGAACAGCGACACCACCGGGGCGATGGCCCGGTCGTCGAACTCGACGTCGGGCTCGAGCTCGGCCTCGGCGGGCTGGATCTCGGGCTCGACCTGATCGACGGCATCGGGCTCGTCGTCGGTGTCCAGCTCGACCTCGGCGGCGACGTCGTCGACGATCTCGTCGACCGTCGGCTCGACCTCGACCTCGACCGCGACCGCGTCGGCGGCATCGAGCTCGACATCGTCGGCCTGGGCCTCGACATCGTCGGCCTGGGCCTCGACCTCGGCGGCCTCGGCCGCGACCTCGGCGGTGCGCTCGCGACGGGCACGCAGCTCGTCGGCCGGCACCATCAGCGGCACGGGTCCGGTGGTGGGCGTCAGGTTGACGTACTCGTTCGGCTCGACCAGCGGGGTCATCTCGGCCATCACGTCGACGGCGGCCAACCGGGCCCGCTCGAACGCCTGCAGCAGGCGATCGCGGCCGTGGACCAGCTGCTCGATCTGCTGCCGGGCCATCTCGCGGCGCCGGGCCAGCTCGTTGAGCACCCGCTCGCGGTAGGCGCGGGCCTCGTTGACCATGTCGCGGCCCTGCTGCTTGGCCATCTGCAGCTCGGCCTCGGCGTCTGCCGACGCGTCCTGCCGACGGCGGGCCGCTTCGATCTCGGCTTCCTCGCGCAGACGCTGGGCCTCGTCGGTGGCCTCGCGGAGTACCCGCGAGGCGTTCTCCTCGGCGCGGACCTTGATGGTGGAGGCGGCCTCGCGGGCGGTCGAGAGGATGCGCGCGGCCTCCTCGCCGAGCATGCGCGTGACCACTTCCTCGTCGAGCGCGACGTTGGCGTTGGTGGTGCCGCGCTGCGATGTGCGCAGTTCTCGCTCGAGGAACTTCTCGCGTTCCTGCAAGCGCGCCAGCTCGGCGGCGACCATGCGCAGGAAGTCGCGGACCTCACCCTGCTCGAAACCCTTGCGGGACGTGGCGAAGGTGGCGGTCGACACCGCGCTGGGCGACGACGGGTCGGGACGGGAGAACGACATGGCCATTGACCACCAAGCGTAAGCGAGCCAACGCGCGAAAGGGTGGCAATCCCCCGGCGCGACGGCCGCAGCCGTCAGTCGGGCAGCGGGTCGCCGCCCAGGCGTTCGAGCACGGCGAGGGCGTCGTCGATGGTCGCGACCGGGATGATCTCGACCGAGTCGCCCACCACCTGACGCGCTGCCTCGATGCTGTCGGGGCCGGTCTCGGGCTGATCCGCGGGCACCAGGAAGTACTTCACGCCCACCTGCATCACGGCCGAGGCCTTCGAGTTCAGACCGCCGATCGCACCCACCTTGCCGTCGATGTCGATCTCGCCGGTGACGGCGATGCGCTGATCGCCCATCAGGTCGCCCGGGGTGATCTCGTCGATCAGCGTCAGCGTGAACGCCGTCCCGGCCGAGGGGCCACCGATGCCGGCCGTGGCGATGTCGACGCTCACACCCTCGGGAAGGTCGACCGTCGTGGTGTCGACCGGGGCGAATCCGATGATCGTCCGCGGCTCGTCCTCGCCGGGCGCCAGGATGGTCTCCACCTCGCCGGTCATCGGCTTCCCGTCGCGGGTGAAGCCGATCTCCAGCTTCGTGCCCGCCTCGACGTCGGCGAGCACCGGGCCCAGGTCGTCGACGGTCACGATCTTCACGCCGTCGAGCTCGGTGATGACGTCGTCGGGCTGCAGCACCTCGGCGGCGGGCACGAACTCGTCGCACTTCGTGCCCTTGTCGTTGGTCTTCAGGCACAGCAGGTAGTCGACGATCGCCGCTCCTTCCTTGCGCGACACGTCGAACCCGGCGCGTTCGAACGCGACGTACGTGGCCCGGTCCTTGGCGCCGGTCATCTGCCGCTGGCCCGACTGCAGCAGCTGCTCCTCGGTCTTGTCGCCGAACTTCTCGCGGTGGGTCATGTACCGCACGGCCGGCGACTTGCGGGTGACGAACCAATCGAGCAGGGTCAGCTTCGGCTGGCGAATGGTGACGAAATAGATCTCGCCGGCGCTGTCGTAGGTGGGTGTGCCGGCGACATCCATCCGCGGCTCGACCGGCTCGGCGTCGGCAGGCACCAGGCCGAACTCGACCGGCTGCTGTTCGCTGACGGAGCAGGTGCCGTCGTCGGCGCGCTCGACGCACACCGGCTTGTCGACGAACCACTTCGACGGCGCGAGCGCGGCGACGACCACCGCGGCCAGCACGGCGAAGCCGAGCGCGTACAGCGGTATGGCCCACCAACGGTGGTTCGAACCGGGCGCGCGGACGGGGGGAGGCCCCACCGGTACAGTGTCGGATTGCGTGAATATCACTGAGGTCACCACCGCGGCTGGCTGGATCGCCGGTCTGGCCATTGTGGCTCTCATCGCGACCGGGTGGCGAAAGACTGCCAGAGCGACGGCCAATCCGGCGCGCGCCCGGCGGCCGGACCGCGCGCCCACGGGTGTGCAGGTCACCACGGTGCAGACCCCGTTGGCCCAGCGGACGCCGTTGTACAAGCGCGTGTGGGCCGTCGTCGCCAGCGGGGCGCTCGCCATCTGGGTGGGTGCGGTCGTCGCCACGGCCATCGGCTTCGGGGTGGCGTACGCCGTCATCACCCTCACCCAGATGCTGAAGCGATGAGCTGGCGTTCGCTCGCCGTCGCCGGCCACGAGGGCGACGAACCCACTGCGCGGGCGGCACTCGGCGACCTCGACCCCGTCGCCCGCGAACTGGCCCTCGGCGCCCTGGCCCGCATGGACGCGGTGACGATCGAGGACCTGCACGTCGGGCTCACCGATCCGCACCCCGGCGTCCGCCGCCGCGCGGTCCTGCTCTCGGCGCTGCGCGTCGACGTCCCTCTGCTGCCGATGCTCCACGACGCCGACGACGCGGTCGTCGAGGCCGCGGCGTGGGCGGCCGGCGAGCAGCAGCCCCTGCTCGACCGACCCGACGACGACGTGCTGCACCGCCTCATCGCGCTGGCCACCGAGGCCGGCGACCCCCTGGTCCGTGAGGCGGCGGTCGCCGCGCTGGGCGCCATCGGCGACGAACGTGGCCTGCCCGCGGTGCTGGCCGGATGTGTCGACAAGCCCGCCATCCGTCGTCGGGCCGTCCTGGCCCTGGCACCGTTCGACGGTCCCGAGGTGAAGGCCGCGCTCGACGCCGCACTACAGGATCGCGACTGGCAGGTGCGCCAATCGGCCGAGGACGTCGCTCCGTTCATGGAGCCCGACGAGCGGGACTGACCCGCCCGCCCCTACCCTCTGGGTCATGCGACGGGCTCTCACTCTCCTCCTCGTCGGCGCGCTCGCGCTGACCGCGTGCAGCGACGACGCTGCCGAATCGGCCACCACCGACCCCTCGACGACGGTCACCCCCGACACGAGCGCGCCCGACACCACGGCACCCGACACCACGACGCCGGACACCAGCTCGCCCGACACGAGTGCACCGCTGCCGCCCGACCCCGCTCGCCCGTACGAGCTGTTCACGCCCAGCAGCTACACCGAGGGCACCCCGATGCCGCTGGTCCTGCTGCTGCACGGGTACGGCGCGTCCGGCGCCATCCAGGAGGCCTACTTCCAGGTCCAGCCGCTGGCCGAGGAGCGCGGCTTCCTGTTCGTGTCGGCCGACGGCACGAAGAACCTCCGCGGCGATCAGTTCTGGAACGCGACCGACGCCTGCTGCGGATTCGGGACCAGCGATGTCGACGACGTCGCCTACCTGACCGCGATCATCGATCAGGTCAGCGCCGACCGCGACGTGGACCCGAAGCGGATCTACCTGATGGGCCACTCGAACGGTGGCTTCATGTCGTACCGCATGGCCTGCGACCTGTCGGATCGCGTCGCCGCCATCGCCAGCCTCGCCGGCGCGACGTTCGACGATCCCGCCAAGTGCACCCCGGACGAGCCGGTCAGTGTGCTGCAGGTGCACGGCACGGCCGACGGCACCATCGCCTACGACGGTGGCACCATCCCGGTGGTCGGCACGTCGTTCCCCGGGGCGCGCACGTCGGTGACCACGTGGGCCGGCTACGACGGGTGCGACAGCACGCTGCAGCCCGACGGCACCACGCTCGACCTCGAGCCGAACCTGGCCGGCGAGGAGACCACCGTCGAGGAGTTCGGCGGCTGCCCCGATGGCGTCGCCGTGCAACTCTGGTCGCTGGAGGGTGGCGCCCACATCCCCGGCATCGCCTTCCCCGACGGCTCGCACCCGATGACCGAGGGCATGGTCGACTTCCTCCTCGCCCACCCCAAGCCCTGAAGCCCGCGCGAACTTAAGTTCCTGGTGAACAGCGCGAACTTAAGTTCCTGGTGAACACCGCGAACTCAAGTTCCTGGTGAACGGGGGGCGCGCTGGAAGTGGTGGTCGTGGGTGACGTCGGCGACCTGGATGCGGTACTCCGCGTAGAACTCGGCGATGCCACGACGCTGGGCGTCGCGGTGCTCGGGGTGGTCGCGCCACGCCTCGTGCGAGGCGCGGTCGGCGAACGTCACCACGGTCACCCGTTCGCCGTCGGCAGCGGTGAACGTCTTCGCATCGACGAAGCCGGGCATGGACTGCGCCAGTTGCAGGATGTGCGGCGCCAGTGCGCCGTAGTCGTCGGTCGCATCGGCGTCGAGCCGGTTGCGGAACACGGTGAGCACGTCACCCGTCATGTCGATCCTCCTCGGACAGCGACGTCGTCATCGCGGCCCACAGCTCGTCGTCGCCCACGGCCGACAGCCCTCGCACCACACCGGCACGCTCGGACGCCGACTTGTTCTGGCTGAGCTTGGCCTTGCCCTCGAGGCGGTCGATGCGCACCTCCAGGCCGACGATGCCGCGCAGCATCGCGGCGACGAACTCGGGCGGAGCGTCGTCGACGGACCACGGCTCGCTCATGTCGGCCTCGTGCTCGTCGGTCAGCCGGCGGACGAGGTCGCCGAGCCAGGTGGCGTCGTCGATCGTCCGCACCCGGCCGTGCACGTGCACGCTCACGTGGTTCCACGTGGGCACGACGCGATGGTGCTCGGCCTTCGACGGGTACCACGACGGGCTCACGTACCCGTCCACCAGATCGAACGTCACCAGTGCACCGGCGCCGGTGGCATCGGCACCGACGACGCCCACGATGGGATTCGCCCGGGCGACGTGGCCCTGCAGCACGGCGTCGCCGTCGGCGGTGCGGTGCACCAGCCAGGGCAGGAACGTCGCCTCGAAGCCGCCCTCGTGGCCGACGACCAGGGTGCCGGCGGCGCGACGCTCGACGATGTCGAGGCACTCGTCGGGGTCGTCGATGCGGAAGTGCGCCGGCAGGTACATGCGCTCACTCTGGCACGAAGTGCCCGGGGCGCGGCTACGACTTCAGCGCGGCGCGCAGGCCGTCGACCCGCCCGGGGACGACGCGGTACCACGCCCACGTACCCCGCTTCTCGCTGGTCACCAGACCGGCGTCGCGGAGCACCTTCAGGTGGTGGCTGACCGTCGGCTGCGAGCGGCCGGAGGGCTCGATGAGGTCGCACACGCAGGCGCCGGCGAGGCCCGTCGCCGTGATCATCGACAGCAGGTGCAGGCGCACCGGGTCGGACAGCGCGGCGAAGCCCTTCGCCAATTCCACCGCATCGCCTTCGTCGAACTGCGAGCTGCCCACCGGCGCACAGCAGAGGGCACTCGAGTCGACGTCGGCCTTCGTGCTGGTTTCCATCTGTGCCTCCGAGAATCGTGTTCGCATATATTGACAATCATCGATCTTTGGGTACGATGCACCTATCGACATCTGTCAATATAGCGACTGCGCCACCCACTGGCCAGCGCTTCCCGAAGAGGAGCCCATCATGTCCCGAGTCCAACTCGCCCTGAACGTCGACGACCTCGACCAGGCCATCGACTTCTACTCCAAGCTGTTCGGCACCGGCCCCGCCAAGGTGCGCGAGGGCTACGCCAACTTCGCCATCGCCGAGCCTGCGCTGAAGCTGGTGCTCATCCAGAATCCGGGCCAGGGTGGCACCCTCAACCACCTCGGCGTCGAGGTGGAGTCCACCGAGCTCGTGCAGCAGGCCATCGCCCGGCTGCAGGCCGAGGGCCTGGCCACCGACGTCGAGGAGCAGACCAGCTGTTGCTACGCCGTCCAGGACAAGGTGTGGGTGCACGGCCCCGACGCCGAACCGTGGGAGGTGTACACGGTGCTCGCCGACGCGCCGGCCATGGAGAAGGTGCCGGCCGACGGTTGCTGCACCCCGGCCGCCGAGACCGTCGCGGTCGGCGCCAAGCCGGCCGCGAGCTGCTGCTGATCCCGTGACCGAGCGTCTCGCCCAGCAGGGTGCCGCGGTGTGGCGCACCGCCGACGTGATGGCCGACCGCAGCTGGTACATCGAGCTCGACGACCGGCAGCGAGCGGCCATCGTGTCGGCCACCCGTGCCGCGCTCGCCGAGGGCACGACGCTGGCGACGATCGATCGCGCCGCGTTCCCGCTCGCCACGATGGCCGACGACATCGCCGCCTGGGTGCGCGAGCTGGCCATCGGACGCGGCTTCCTGTTGCTGCGCGGCTTTCCCGTCGACGTGCTCGACGAGGCCGAGACCGAGTTGGCCTACGCCGGCCTCGGCGTCCACTTCGGACGACCGGTCGGCCAGAACAAGGACGCCGAACTGCTCACCCACGTACGCGACGAGCGGCTCCCGGCGTCGGCCGGCAAGGTGCGGCTGTACCGCACTCGCGAGCGTCAGGACTTCCACACCGACGGTGCCGACGTCATCGGCCTGCTGTGCCTCCACGGCGCCGCGAGTGGCGGCGAGAGCAAACTCGTCAGCTCCGGCGCCATCTACAACGAGATGCTGCGCACGCGGTCCGACCTGCTGGAGGCCATGTACGCGCCGATGGCGTGGGACCGCCAGGGCGACGTGCCGCCCGGCGAACTGCCGTGGTTCACGCTCGCTCCGTTCCACGACGTGGGTGGCGTTCCGCGGGTGTTCTACCTCGGCTGGTACATCCGCGACGCCCAACAGCACCCCGAGGTGCCGCGCCTCACCGACGCCCAGATCGAGGCGATGGCCCTGCTCGAGCGGCTGGCCAACGACCCCACGTTCCACGTCGAGATGGATTTCCGCCCAGGCGACGTGCAGTTGCTGAACAACGGCCGCATCCTCCACGCCCGCGAGGCCTACGAGGATGCCGACGACCCCGACGAGCGTCGCCACCTGTTGCGCCTGTGGCTCGCTGCACACGACTTCGCCAGCCTGGAGGACGGTCTGCGCCGCGGCGTCGCCGAGCCCGAGCGACACTGACCACGCCCGCCGGCCTGTTTGCCCCGGTCGACGCCGGGGTATACCCTCGGGGGTATGATCGACTCCCCCGCCACCATCGAGGTGTTCGCCGACCTGTGGTGCACGTTCGCCCATGTCGGTTTGCGCATGGCGGCCGAGCAGCGACGCGCCGCCGGTCGCGACGACGTCGTGTTCGTGGTGCGGGCGTGGCCGCTCGAACTCGTCAACGGGGCGCCGATGGACCCGCAGAAGGTCGACGAGCACGTTCATGAATTGCAGGAACACGCCGCCCCCCAGCTGTTCCGACACGTCGACGTCGAGCACTTCCCCACCACCACGCTTCCTGGGTTGGCGCTCATCGCCCGCGCCGCTCGACACGACGTGCGGCTGGGCGAGCGAGCCGCGTTCCTGTTGCGCGACGCACTGTTCGAACAGGGCGAGGACATCGGCGACACGGCCGTGCTGCGGCGCCTGGCCGGCGAGCTGGGATGCGGCATGCCCGACGACGACGACCACGCCGCCGTGCTCGCCGACTACGCCGAAGGACAGCGTCGCGGCGTCATGGGCTCGCCGCACTGGTTCCACGGCGAAGCCGACGCGTTCTGCCCGGCCCTGCAGATCACCCGCGGCGACGCAGCGCTGATCATCCACGAGAACGCCGAGCGCCTGAACGCATTCCTCACGCACAGCTTCCAGTCGCCCGACTGACGTCGACGGCGCGCAGCTCGTATCCTCAGCGCCCATGATCGACTGGGCGACCGACGTCATCGACCGCATCGGGTTGGTCGGCGTGGCGCTGCTGATCGCGCTCGAGAGCATCGTCCCGCCCATTCCCTCCGAACTGGTGCTGCTGCTCGCCGGGTTCAACGTCCACGAAGGCAACCTCGGGCTGGTGCCGGCCATCGTGTTCGCCACGATCGGTTCGGTGCTCGGTGCGCTGGCGCTCTACGCCCTCGGTGCACTGCTGAGCGAGGAGCGGATGGAACGGCTGCTCACGTCCGCCGGCCGGTTCGTCGGGCTGAAGCGGGCCGACATCGACCGCGGCGTGCACTGGTTCGAACGGCACGGCCCTGCCGTCGTGTTCTTCGGACGGCTGATCCCGGTGGTCCGTTCGGTCGTCAGCGTCCCCGCCGGCGCGGCGCGCATGCCCCTGCTGCCGTTCATCGCCTACACCACTGCCGGAAGCCTGCTGTGGAACTCGCTCTGGATCACCGTCGGCCGGCACCTCGGCAGCAGATGGCGCGAGGCCGAACGTTGGAGCGAGGCGATCGAACTGGTCGTGCTCGGTCTCGCCGTCCTGGCGCTCATCGTCGTGGTCGTGCGCAGCCGTCGATCGGCGAAGCAGGACGCGTCGTGATCCGGCGCATCCTCGTCGTCATCGCGATGCGCGCCGAGGCCGCTCCCGTGGTGGCCGCCTTCGCTGCCCATCCCGTTCCCGTCCCGAGCGGACGCCCCCACCAGTGGTACCTCGCCGAGCGCGGCGGCACGTCGGTGGCGATCGCCGTCAACGGCGTGGACCCCCGCTTCGGCGTCGACGGCGTGGGGCCCGAGCCGGCGGTGATGAACACACTCGCCGCGGTCGACCGGTTCCGGCCCGATCTGGTCGTGTCGGCCGGCACCTCGGGAGGATGGCAGGCACGCGGCGGCTCCATCGGCAAGGTGTACCTGTCGTACCCGCACGTCGTCCGCCACGATCGCCGCATCGACATCGACGGCCTGCGCGAGTACGGCATCGGCCGCTTCCCCGCCGTTCCCATGCGTGGCGTCGCCCGCGACATCGGCGCCGAGCCGGGCGTGGTGACGACCGGTGGCTCGCTCGACGAGACCGCCGAGGACATCGCCCTGATGGCCGAGCTCGACGCCCGCTCGAAGGAGATGGAGGCCGCCAGCGTCGCCTCGGTGTGCGAGGTGCTCGGCGTGCCGTTCGTGGCGCTGAAGACGATCACCGATCTCGCCGACGTGCCCCATCCGGCTGCGGATCAGTTCCTCGCCAACCTGCACACCGCGTCGGCCTCGCTCACCGAGCACCTGGTTCGTTTCGTCGACCGTGTCGCCGGACGCGAACTCGACGAACTCGACGAACTCGACTGATCAGTCGTGCTCGCCGCGCCACACCGGCGCGCGCGGCGGTTCGAACGTCGCCGCCAGCGCGGACCCGTCGATGGCGGCGAACGCCATCGGCGCCCACCACTCGGCACCGGCGGTGGGCCAGGGCAGGGCATCTCGCCCGTACCAGCCGACGCCCGACGTCTCGAGCGGATGACCCTGCAGCGTGCCGCCGGTGGCCCGACAGTGGAACAGGAGCAGATACATGGCGAACCGGGTGAAGCCCATGCGCTGGCCGTCGATGACCGCGATCAGCTGTACCGGCTCGCACTCGATACCGGTCTCCTCGAGCACTTCCTTGACCACCACCTCGCTGGCCGAGTAGCCCACGTCGGCCCAGCCGGTGGGGTACAGCCACACCCCGCTGTCGCTGCGCTGCACCAGGAGGATCTCGCCGTCGTCGTTGCCGACCACGGCACCCACCGCGACCTTGGGAGTGACGTACCCGGGCACACCCTGGCCAACGCTGTCCATCCACTCCTGCACGAAGTGATCGCGCTCGCGTCGCACCTCGAGCGCGTCGTCCGCCGCGGCCATGATGTCGGCCGCCACGTGCAGGACCTCCTCGAACCGTTCGCGCTCGTAGAGGCTGTCGGTGAAGCCCAAGCCGGTGCGGGCGATCGCCGCGAGCGTCTCGCTCCAGCGGACGAGGTCGCGGGTGAAATCGGCGGGATCGTCGTCGCTCACGGAGGTCGACCCTAGCCGTCGTCGTGCTCGGGCTCGGAGGGTCCCATGACCTACACTCGCCTCGACGTCGTCGAGCCGGTACCAGCTCGGCGTGCGTCGAGGCAGGTGAGCTGAGGGCCTCTCCCGTCGGCCCTCAGCTCGCCGCCATCTCGTACACTCCAACCGTGCCGTCCCGTCGAGTCGCCGCCAGTGGTGTGCTCGCCGCGTCGTTGTGGCTGGCCGCGTGCTCCAGCGGCGGCGACACCGGGGTCACGAGCACCACGGTCGAGTCGGCGCCCACCTCGTCGGTACGCCCCGACGACGGCGTTCTGGCCATCGGGGCGGTCATCCCCAGCGGTGGTGCGCTGCCCGATCTCGGCGCGTCCATGCGCGCCGCGCTGGAGCTCGCCAAGTCCGAGATCAACGACGCGGGCGGCATCGAAGGTCGACCGCTCGTACTGACGATCATCGACGAGGGAGAGAGCACGGCGTCGGCGATCGGCGCGGTGAACTCGCTCGTCGACAGCGGCGTCGACGCGATCATCGGGCCGACCTCGTCGATCAACCTCCTGTCGACGTTGTCCACGACGGTGCCCGCCGGCGTGCTGACGTGCTCGCCCACCGGCTCGGCGCTGGCGCTCGACGACTACCCGGCCGACGGGCTACTGGTGCGCACGGTGCCCAGCGATTCGCTGCAGGCCGAGGCGATCGCGCAGGTGGTCAGCGACACCGGCGCCAACGACGCGGTCATCGTCTACCTCGACGACGCGTACGGCCGACCGCTGGCGACGGCGGTGCGCGACGCCATCGCCGACGCCCCGGAGGTGCTCGCCGCCGTGCCGTTCCCGGCCGACGAGGTGCCGCCTCCCGCCTCGGTGCAGCGAGTGGTCGATGCAGCGCCCGACGCGGTGGTCGTCATCGCCGACGCCGTCACCGGGCCGGCCATCATCAGCGCCATCGAGACGGCGAGCACAGGTCGCCCCACGTTCGTCACCAACGACGCGCTGCGCCGACCCGACGCCAACGCCACGCCGTTCCAGGCCGACCTCGTCGACAGCCGGTTCTCGGGCGTCGCCCCTCCCGCGCTGCCCCCGCAGGGTGCGTTCGCCGCCGCTCTGGCAGCACTCGAGCCATCCGCCACCGGGCTGTACGCGACGAACGTCTACGACTGCCTCACGCTCCTCGCGCTGGGCTCGATCGCCACCGGCAGCGACGACGGCCGCGAGATCGCGGCTGCGTTGCCCGAGCTCACCAGCACCGGCACGCGCTGCACCAGCTTCTCCACCTGCCTGCCCGTGGTGCAGGAGCGGCGGAACATCGACTACGACGGGCCTGGGCTGTTTCTCGGCATCGACGCGAACGGCCGCACCACCGGAGCACGGTTCGACGTGTTCACCTTCGACGCCGAGACCGGACGCGACATCGTCAGCTCGTCGCTCGACGTCGGCAGCTCCTGAACGATCAGAGCGTGTCGACGAGCTCTTCGACGGGGACGACGTACCCGGTGTAGAACGCACCGAACTCGCCGTACACGGCCGATGCCTGGTCGAAGCGCATCGTGTACACGACTTCCTTGAGCACGTCGGGCGTGACGGCGAACAGGGTGACGCCCCATTCGAAGTCGTCGACGCCGGCCGAGCCGGTGATGTACTGCACGATGCGCCCGGCGTACTTGCGGCCGCTGGTGCCGTGCTCGTGCATCAGCGCCTTGCGCGCCTCGAAGGGCAGTGTGAACCAGTTGGCGTCGGTCTCGCGCTTCTTCGACATCGGGTAGAAGCACCACGCCGGCATGTGCACGGCCTTCGGCGGGATGTCGGGATACAGGCGCGCCTTGAGATGCTCCTCGGGCATGCCGGCGGCGTACTCGGACACCTCGGTCATGCTCACGTAGCTGTCGACCACGTCCAGCCCGGCGCGCTGCAGACCGGACTGCAGCGCGCGGAGCGCACGCCAGTCGTCGTGCATCGCCATCACCGCGGCGTCGCACTTGTGGCCCAGCGTGGCAACCGTGACCACCTGCACGCCCGCGGCCTCGGCCGACTTCACCGCGGCGACGACGGCCTCGCCGTCGAACAGCGGCGTGGGCTTGCAGAACAGGTGCAGGACCGCACGGCCGACGGCAGGACTGATCGGATCGCTCATGCGTCCAAGGCTAGGGCGTGACGATGGGTGGCGCTCAGCGGGCCGGGCGCTCGGGTGAGTAGATGTTCACCCGATCCGAGCGCACGAAGCCGGCGAGCATCAGGCCGGCGCGGCGAGCCGTGTGCACCGCGAGCGCGGTGGGAGCGCTGACCGCGACCAGCGTGGAGAACCCGCCGGCCCAGGCCTTCTGCACCAGCTCGAAGCTGGCTCGACCGCTGACGAACAGCCCCAGCCCGGACGCGGGCAGTTGTCCGTCGAGCAGCAGGCGGCCGATCACCTTGTCGACCGCGTTGTGCCGACCGACGTCCTCGCGTGTGAGGAGTACCTCGCCCGACGGCGTGAACGCCGCGGCGGCATGGACCGCCCCGGTGGTGTCGAACAGACCCTGCGTCTCGCGGACGACGTCGGGGATGCGTTGCAACACGTCGAGGTCGATGGGGTCGGTGACGGGCAACGGTTCCAGCCACTCGCACAGCTCGTCGATGGCGTCGTTCCCGCACAGGCCGCAGCTCGACGTGGTGTTGCCCAGCCGCGGGCGTGGCGCCGGCGCGCGGCCGCCCGTCTCGACGGTGACCACGTTGAACTCGCTGCCGACGGCCGAGCCGTTGGCGCAGTAGCGGACGCCGACGACGGGCGCACCGGCGAGCAGCCCGTCGGTGAAGCAGAACCCGACGGCGAGCTCGTAATCGTTCCCCGGGGTGCGCATGGTGGTGCTGACGGTGGTGCCGTCGAGCTGCACGGTCATCGGTTCCTCGACGATCAGGTCGTCGGGATGGCGGGCGCGCTCGCCTCCCTTCACCGTGGTGACGAGCAGGGTCTCGCTCCGGCTGCGGGGGGCCATGGCGTCAGACGGTAGCGGCGATCGTCGACATTGCGCGATTGAGAACCGGAGCGGAACTACGGTTTCGGCCCATGGACACGAACAGCAGACGCATCCTTCTCGCCGAACTCGTGGGCACCTGCGTGCTCATGCTGGGCGGCCCCGGCACGGCCATCCTCGGCGGAGGTGGATCCGGCATCGGCCTGCTCGCCATCGCCCTCGGCTTCGGCTTCTCGTTGGCCATCATGGCCTACGTCATCGGGCCGATCAGCGGCTGCCACATCAACCCCGCCGTGACGCTCGGGTCTGTTCCTCGGCAAGAAGATCGACAAGGCCCACGCCACGGCCGCTGTCATCGGACAGGTCATCGGCGGCGTGCTCGGTGGCGGCATCATCGCCATCATCGTGGCCAGCGGCGGTGGGTGGGACACGCGCGGCGGCTTCGCCTCGAACGCCTATCAGAAGTCGAACGGCTTCATGGGTTTCGGTGCCGCAGTCGTGGTCGAGATCGTGCTCACCGCGCTGCTCATCTTCGTCGTGCTCGCCACGACCACGAAGGGGTTCGCCCCCGGCTTCGGTGGCCTCATCGCCGGCCTGACGCTGGCGGTCATCCACCTCATCTCCATCCCGGTCGACAACACGTCGGTGAACCCGGCCCGCTCGTTCGGCGCCGTCGTGTTCTCGCAGGGCGGTGACTACTGGAAGCAGCTCTGGGTGTTCATCATCTTCCCGCTCGTCGGTGGCGCGCTGGGGGCGGTCATCCACAAGGTCATCCAGGGCGACGACGCCTGACCTCGTTCCGTACGACAGGGCGCTCGCACCACTCGGTGCGGGCGCCCTTCGTCGTTCTCGGAGAGCGACCGCTCAGACGGGCAGCAGTGCCAGCAGCTCGGCGCGACGCTTCGGGCCGAGCGGCTCCTCGGCCGGCCGGTTCTCGCGGTCCTGCCACACGGCGAAGATGCGCGCGCCGATGTCGGGGTCGGAGGCCATCGCGTTCGGCGCGTCGAGCAGGTTGAGGCTGCGGAAGAAGGCGCGCAGCACCACGGCATCGCTGCGCACCGCGGGCAGCAGTCCGTCGCGGAACACCGACCGCATGAACGTGCGCGGGTCGTCGGAGTCGCCGTCGGGATCGTCGCCGGCCAGCAACGCTGCGGCCACCCGACGCGCCTCGGCGTCCTGCTCGACGCCCGCCCGGTACCAGGGGACGATCTCGGCGCGCAGGTCGCGGTCGTAGGCGGCCATCGTCGCCACCACGTCGCCGTTGTGGGCGGCGACGGCCCGGGCCAACAGGTGGGCACCCCAGAACGCGATCGAGCAGCCGCGGCCGTAGAGCGGGTTGGTGCACAGCACCGCATCGCCCACGGGGATGACACCGGTCGCCAGCGGACGGCCGTCGGGCACGTACTCGCGCCAGCGGTTGAGAAGGCCGGCCATGACGTGCACGTCGGAGGTGAGCGGTTCGGCGCGGCCGTCGAGCCACGGCGCCGTGGCGATCAACTGGCGTGCGCACTCGTCGAACACGTGCGGGTCGGCGAGCATCTTGCGCAGCTCGTCGTCGACGGTGGGCGTGGCGAGTGTGACGCTGAAGGTGCGGTTGTCGCCGACGAACACGCCGTACTTCAGGTAGCCGAGGTCGCCACCGATGGGGCCGGTGCGCGGCGGGTAGTCCTGCCCGTCCTTCAGTCGGTAGAAGCGACTGAAGTAGACGATGCCGGTGTCGTCGACCTCTTCGTGCACCGGCGCGGTGCCCGCGTCGACCAGCCAATCGCTGAGTGCGCTGCGGCGACCGGCGGCGACGACGACCAGATCGCCCTCGACGGTGCTGCCGTCGGCCAGGTGCACGCCGACGACGTGCGGCACACCGTCGATCCGCTCACTGCCGGTGACGAGGCCGTCGACGCCGACGCCCGTGCGGAACTCGACCCGTCCCTCGGCGATCGCCTTGCTGCGCAGCACCCATTCGAACGTGGTGCGCCGACAGGCGAGCATCACCAGCTCGTCGTCCTCGGGCTGGCGCACGAAGTCGGTCATCGACGGCGGGAGGTCCTCGCCGAACTGCATCTCGGTGGCGCCTTCGGCGAGCAACGCGTCGTACACGTCGGTGTGCTCGGTGCGCAGCAGGCCCACCAGGCGAGCGAGGAACGCATGACTGTGCCGCACCTGGGGTGCGCCACGCCGGTCCCAGTCGAAGGCCTCGTCGGCCGAGGTGGGCATCGGCGTGTCGTCACGCTCGACCACGACGATGTCGTGCCCCTGACGCGCCAGCACGAGTGCCGAGCCGAGTCCTGCCACACCGCCACCGACGACAACGATCTTCATGGCGGGTCAAGTTAGGCGCGGGGCGACCTGAGCGTTGGGTCAGACGTCGCCGCGGCGCGGGACGGCCGAGCCGGCTCAGAGGGCCATGGAGTAGCCGACGCCGCGCACCGTGCGCACCCAGCTGGTGTCGCTGCCGGCGTCGATCTTCTTGCGCAGGTTGGCCACGTGCACATCGACGACGTGGTCGTCGCCGAACCAGTTCGGACCCCACACCTTGTCGAGCAACTGCTGGCGGGTGAACACCAGCTTCGGGTTGGCCGACATCGTCTCGAGCAGGTCGAATTCGATGCGGGTGAGCTCGATACGCGTGCCCTCCACCGTCACCTCACGCGAGTGCGGATCCAGGACCAGGGCGCCGAACGTGCGCGGCAGGCCCTCGGCCGTGTCGACGCGCGGCCGGCGCAGCAGCGCCTCGACGCGGGCCACCAGCTCGCGGGGCGAGAACGGCTTGACCAGGTAGTCGTCGGCGCCGAGGCGGAAGCCACGCAGCTTGTCCAGCTCGCTGTCCCGGCCGGACACGACGATGACGTACGCGTTGGAATGCTCGCGGATGGACCGGCACAGATCGAGGCCGTCGCCGTCGGGCAGGCCCAGGTCGAGCACCACGAGGTCGGGCATCGCTGCCGACATCGAGGCGATCGCATCGGCCATCGTGCTCACACTGCGCACCCGGAAACCGGCGTCCGTGAGGACGTCCTTCGCCAGTTGCGCGAACTCGGGGGCGTCCTCCACCAGGAGCACATCGGTGTCCGTCACAGTTGGAATCCTGCCACATTCCGTGGCCAGTCGCACACTTTCGTGACGAGTCGGCGCACGATGAGGATCGGTGTCGCGGTCAGGCCGCGACCAGCACGGCGAGGTCGGCCGGCTGGGGTTCGTGGGCCAGGGCCAGGTCGGCGGGCACGAAGTGCTCGGCGGCGGCGATGCTCTCGAGCTGGCCGATCGACCACCACGACGCAGGGCTGCGGTCGTCGGTGAGCGGGTGCCAGAGGACGCCCATGTCGCTGAGGCCGGCCTCGATGAGACGGTCGACGGCCCACACGAAGAACACGGCGCGGGTGTCGTGGAAGCTGCCACGGTCGAACGCCGGACGATCGGCACGCACCTGCTCGAGGGTGTTCGCGGCGCCGGTCGCGCGGATGGAGCGTGCCAGGGTGCTGATGAACTCGGTGTGTGTCATGACGCCAGTCTCGGGCGTGATGGGGTGCGAAAACCCTTGACTTCGTGGCAAGATGGCCGACATGGCTGCGGATACCTCAGTACTCGACCGAATCGACCGAGAGATTCTCGCAATCCTCCGCGACGACGCTCGCATCCCCTACCAGGCGCTCGGCCAGCGGGTGCACCTGTCGGCCAACGCCGCGGCCGACCGCGTTCGTCGACTCATCCGCCTCGGCGTCATCCGTCGGTTCACCATCGACATCGACCAGGGACGCCTCGGCCGCGACCTCGAAGCGGTCATCGACGTGCGCGCCCGCGACGTCGACCGCTTCCGCGAGGGGGCGCTGACGTGCCCCGAGGTGAACGCGCTCATCCACGTCACCGGGCGCACCGACTTCCAGCTCAACGTCAGCTGCGCCGGCACCGCCGGCCTGAACGCACTGCTCACCCGGTTCACCCGCGAGTTCGGCGCCGAGGAGACGCTGACCACGGTGGTGCTCGAGCGCGTCCGCTGAGCGGCCTCACGTGTTGCCGCATTAGCAGTCCAGGGTTTAGAGTGCTAGCACTCTCGTCGGAGGAGTGACAGCCCTCGACGAGCCCCTGACCCAAGACCTCATCGTGGAGGAAATCAATGGCCAAGCAGATCGCATTCGACGAGCACGCACGCCGGTCGCTCGAGGCGGGCATGAACAAGCTCGCCGACGCCGTGCGCGTCACCCTCGGGCCGAAGGGCCGCAACGTCGTCCTGTCCAAGACGTGGGGCGCCCCCACGATCACCAACGACGGTGTGTCCATCGCCAAGGAGATCGAGCTCGAGGATCCCTACGAGCGCATCGGCGCCGAGCTGGTGAAGGAAGTCGCCAAGAAGACCGACGACGTCGCCGGTGACGGCACCACGACGGCGACGGTCCTGGCATGGAGCATGGTCCGCGAGGGCCTGCGCAACGTCGCCGCCGGCGCCAACCCGATGACCCTGAAGAAGGGCATCGAGGCCGGTGTCGAGGCCGCCGTGGCCAGCATCCGCGCGCTCGCCAAGGAAGTCGACTCGAAGGATCAGATCGCTCAGGTCGCCAGCATCTCCGCCGCCGACACCGAGATCGGCCAGATGATCTCCGAGGCCATCGACAAGGTCGGCAAGGACGGCGTCATCACCGTCGAGGAGAGCCAGACCTTCGGCATGGAGATGGACCTCGTCGAGGGCATGCGCTTCGACAAGGGCTACATCTCGCCCTACTTCGCCACCGACATGGAGCGCATGGAGGCCTCGCTCGACGATGCCTACCTGCTGTTCGTGGCCGGCAAGATCGGTTCGGTCCGCGACATGCTGCCCGTGCTCGAGAAGGTCATGCAGAGCGGCAAGGCGCTCGTGATCATCGCCGAGGACGTCGAGGGCGAGGCCCTGGCCACGCTCGTCGTCAACAAGATCCGCGGCACGTTCCGCTCGGTCGCCGTCAAGGCCCCCGGCTTCGGCGAGCGCCGCAAGGCGATGCTGCAGGACATGGCCATCCTCACCGGTGGCCAGGTCATCAGCGAGGAAGTCGGCCTGAAGCTCGAGAACACCACGCTCGACCTGCTCGGCCGCGCCAAGCGCGTCATCATCACCAAGGACGAGACCACCATCGTCGAAGGTGCCGGCGACGAGGACGACATCAAGGGCCGCATCAACCAGATCAAGGCCGAGATCGACAACACCGACAGCGACTACGACCGCGAGAAGCTCCAGGAGCGCCTCGCCAAGCTCAGCGGCGGCGTGGCCGTGCTGAAGGTCGGCGCCGCCACCGAGGTGGAGCTGAAGGAGAAGAAGCACCGCATCGAGGACGCCGTCTCCACCACGAAGGCCGCCATCGAAGAGGGCGTCGTGCCCGGCGGTGGCGTGGCCCTCCTGCGTGCGCAGGCCGCCGTGCTCGCCGTCGCCGACACCCTGACGGGTGACGAGGCCACGGGCGCCCGCATGGTCGCCAAGAGCCTCGAGGCCCCGCTGAAGCAGATCGCCGAGAACGCCGGCATGGAAGGTGGCGTCGTCGTCAGCACCGTGAAGGGCCTCACCGGCCACGAAGGTCTGAACGCCGCCACCGGCGAGTACGTCGACCTGGTGAAGCTCGGCGTCATCGACGCCGCCAAGGTCACCCGTTCGGCGCTGCAGAACGCAGCCTCGATCGCGGCCCTGTTCCTCACCACCGAGGCCGTCGTGGCCGACAAGCCGGAGAACTCGTCCGGCGGCGGCATGGGCGGCGGCATGGGCGGCATGGAGGACTTCTGAGCGAAGCGAGGAAGTCCGACCATCGAGACGGCGGACTTCTCGGCGCTCGGCTTCGGCCGAACTGAAGAACCCTGTACAGAAGGGGCCCGGTGCTACGGCGCGGGCCCCTTCTGCATGCCCCAAGTGCCCCGCCAGATCGGGCGCGAAACGTCCCGAATTCGGGTCACTCCCCGCCCACGTGCGCGCCACGTCCCACATCTGGGACTTTTCGCGCCCGTGGGCGCGATACCCGTCAGCCGAGGTGGGCGCCGTCGACGCCGCGGAAGACCAGCTCGCGTCCGGTCGCGATCTCGACCATCCGCACGACCGGCAGGCTGTCACCGGGCGGCACCTGGCTGATCGTCACCCAGCCGTGGTTGATGTCGACGTCGGTGACCGTCGAATCGGTGTCGACCGAGCGGTACAGGATCGCTCCGTCGGCGAATCGGAGCACGACCACCTCACCTCCGGGCAACGCCGACACCTGCAGCTCGCCAGCGGGATCCATCGCCGCTGGAGCGTCTGGCGTCGCGAGCAACTGCTGGCCGTCGTCGAACACCGAGATGCGCTGGGTGGGGCATGCCGTTCAGCGGCCATCGCTGATCGGTGTCGTACGAGTACAGCCGGTCGCGGACCGAGAACGCGAAGGACGTGCCGAACGCGTCGTGGAGCATCGGCATCGCGATCCAGTCGGCGGCGGCCCAGATGGTGTCGCTGCGGCCGGTCGCCGGGTCGTACAGCTGGAAGTCGGGGCCGAGGTCGGGCGCGTGATACACCACCCGGCCGTCGGCGAGCAGCAGGGCCTGGTCGACCGCACCTCGGGCGATCACCGTCGAACCGGCGGTCGAGACGATGCTGAGCCCGTACGACGACCGCAGCAGCACCGGCGGCATGTTGGGCGGCAGCGTCTCGACGACGCTCAGCGTGTCGAGCCACGCCACGAACTCGTCCTTGCTCATCGAGAACGTGGTGATGCGGTAGTCGGTGCACCAGTCGGGCTGGCGCAGGACCACGCCAAATCCGCCACCCCAGGTCTGCAGCACGGCCGGTCGGCCGGCGACGGTGATCGCCTCCTCCGGCACGGGCTCGAGCGTGGCCAGGAACGAGTCGAACTGCACATCGGCGGCCACGTCGGACGTCACCGTCAGGCAGTTCGGGAACGGATCGGCGACGGTGACCGGCACCGTCGTCGGCGTCGGCTCGAGCGACGTGCTGGGCGACACCACCGTGGTGGGCACCGGCTGGGTGTCGACACGCTCCATCCGCGAGACGCTGACGGTGCCACCTCCACCCGACAGGGGCAGCTGGTACGGCGCACCGGTCGTCATGTCGACGAGTGTCATCGAGCCGTCCCCATCGGTCACGGTCATCCACTGACCGCGGACGTCCATGTCGATCACCGACGACGCAGGGTCGATCGTCGTGATGTGCCCGCTGCGGGTCCCGGTCATGTCCACGCTGCCGTTCTCGTCGATGCCGATGTAGGTGCCGGCGCCGTCGCCGACCACGAGGAACGGGTTCTCGAAACCGGGCGCGAGCTGCTCGCCGTCGCCGAACGAGAACGTGAAGGTGCTGCGTTGCAGGGTGTCGTCGAGTGTCGAGGCCATCACCGTGTAGCCGTTGACGATGGTGAACCGGCGATAGCCGACACCGAAGCCGCCCGGCATGTCGGCCGAGGTCGGCGCGGCCGGTTGGAACCACGCGGTCACCCGGCCGGCCGCCGCGTTGCTGTCCGACGCCGAGCGGTACACCAGTCGCAGGTTCCCGTCCGGAGCGTCGGCGTCCTCGAGGGTGACGTCGTTCGCCAGCGGCTCCTCGTCCTCACGACCGAGGACGCGGACGATGCCGTCGGTGGCGGTCTGGTAGACGATCGAGCCGTCCTCCAGTTCGAAGGCCCGCTCGACCGACACGCCGGACAGCAGACGGGTGACCACCGCCTGGCCGTTCTCGGCGGTGACCTTCTCGATGCCGCGCTCGCTGGCGACGATGACGGCCACGCCATCGGGCCACGGCAGGGTCGGCTCGGCGGAGGTGGTGGACACTTCGGCGGAGGTGGAGCCCGCGACGATCGACGGGTCGTCGTCGCGGTTCGACATCACCAGCACCACACCGGCGATCAGGCTCGCGGCGATGCCGATGCCGGCCCACACCCAGCCGCGCCCACGGTTCGGGGGCGCCGCGACCGGTACCGATGTCGGCAGCGTCGGTGCGGGCGGCGCCGCGGCCACCGCGTCGTGGACGAGCGAGCGGATACGGCCGTCGAGTTCGTCAGCGTTCATCGAGGATCCTCCTCAGTTGTTCGCGCGCCCGAGCGAGTTGTTTGCGGACGGTGCCCTCGCCCACGCCGAGCAGGTCGGCGATCTGCAGCGGGGTGAGGTCGTCCCAGTAGGTGAGGTACACCACGGCCCGCTGCTGCGGGCTCAGCCGCGCGAGTGCGCGGTGGGCATCGATCGACGACTCGTGGGCCGGCGCGGTGGGTGGCAGCGCCACGGTCAGCTCGCGGCGTTGGCGTCGCTCGTCGCTGCGACGCACCGACAGAGCGCGGTTCAACACGGCGCGGTACAGGTAGGCGCGGCGGTGCTGGACCATCGGCCAGCCCGGCGACCCGAACGCCGCGAGCACTCCGTCGGTCACCACGTCGGGCGCGTCGGTGGGTCCGACCAGCGCGGTGGCGTAGCGGATCAGCTCATCCGCATGGCGCCGGTACAGCGCGACGTCGTCGTCCACGAGCGTCATCATCACCCATGAGATGCCGCCGCCCCGACGATCGGGTGACAGCCCTTCGACCGACCCGGCGGGTCAGGGGGTGACGGGTTGGTTGCTGAGCCAGATCTGGAACCAGCGGGCAGCGGCGGTGGCCTGCTGCAGCACCTCGTCGACCAGACCCTTCAGCTGCGACGGCGACTCGTTCACCGACAGCTCCTCGCAGACACGACCCAGCGACAGCGCGCCGAGGAGCAGCGCGCTGGACTTCAGGGTGTGTGCCACGCCCTTGGCCGCGGCGACGTCGCCCTGCTCGACGGCGGTGGACAGCGCGAGGCGCCGGCCGTGCAACTCGGTGAGGAACAACTGCACCAGGTACGCCACTCGCGACACGTCGCCGAGGTCGTCGATCAGGCCGTGCAGCGTCGCCTCGTCGACCGGCGCCGCGGTGGGCACCGCCGCGCCGAGGCTGGACCGACCGTGCGCGGCCGCCGGTGAGAGGACGCCGTCGATGGCAGCGTTCAGGTCGTCGAGCCGCGATCGCAGGGCCGTGGCGAGCGCGTGCGTGCCCTCGGGCAGACCGTCTCGCTCGATGCCGGCACACAGATCGTTGACATCGCGCAACACGTTGCGGATGTGCTCACGGATGGTTTCGACGTCGGAGTGCGATTCGGGTTCCACTGCACACAGTGTGCCCGATGGGACCGTCGACGCCGCGTATCAGCCGCCGGCGACGGCGGGGATGATGCTGACCGTCTCGCCGGCCGGCACCGGGGTGGCCAGACCGTCGAGGTACCGCACGTCGTCGTCGGCGACGAAGATGTTCACGAACTTGCGCATCGCGCCCGACTCGTCGAGCAGGCGATCCTTCAACCCGGGGTGGGCGGCCTCGAGGGCCTCGATGACGTCGGCGAGGGTCGAGCCCTCCACCTGCACCTGGGAGTTGCCGCCCGCGATGGGACGAAGGGTCGTGGGGATACGCACGGTCACAGCCATGGCTCAAACGCTACCAACTCAGTCAGGAATTGATGCGGGCCAGGATGCGGTCAGCCGACCGGCGCGATGGTCGGCCAGGGCGCCGCTTCCTCCAGCTGCGCGGCGACCCGCACCAGCACGTCCTCGCGCCCGTAGCCGGCGACCAGTTGCACGCCCACGGGCAACCCGTCGGGGGTGCGGTGCAGGGGCAGGCTGATGCCCGGCTGCCCGGTGACGTTGAACTGCGCGGTGAACAGCAGCAGCTCGCTGACCCGGCCGCCACCGCCGGGACCGCTGAGGTAGCCGATGGCGGGCGGCGGCGTGGCGATGACCGGCGACAGCAGCAGGTCGAAGCCGTGGCTGCCGTCGGCCGGATGCCACCACGACAGCATGTCGCGGCACCAGCGGTGCTGGGCATCGAGGCAGGCCAGATAGTCGACCGCCGACACGCCGCGACCGATGGCCCCGAACGCGAGGTTGTCGTGCTCGAGGTCGTCGTCGGTGGCCGGTCGGCCGAGCAGGTCCTCCAGCAGACGCAGGTCGTACGCGGTCCAGGCCGACAGCACGGTGACGAACCGCTCGCTGAAGCCGGGGTCGTACATCGCCGCGGGCGCCGACTCCTCGACGTGGTGACCGGCCGCAGCCAGCAGGGCGGCGGTGGACTCGACGGCGGCGATGCACTCGGGGTGCACCCGACCATCGAGCCCGGCGCCGCTGAGCACCCCGATGCGCAGCCGACCGGGCGTCACGCCCACCTCGTCGCGAAGGTGTCGAATGAACGGCGGTGCCATGTACGGGTCGCCCGCCTCGTAGCCGGCGATCGTGTCGAGCACGGCAGCCGCGTCACGCACGCTGCGCGTGACGACACCGTCGATGGTGTAGCCGGCCCAGCCCTCGCCGGCATCGGGCGCCAGGCTCACCCGACCGCGGGTGGGCTTCAGCCCCACCAGCCCGCACTCGGACGCCGGGATGCGGATGGACCCTCCCCCGTCGTTGGCGTGGCCGACCGACACGATGCCGGCGGCGACCGCGGCGGCCGAGCCGCCCGACGAGCCGCCGGTGGAGTGGTCGAGGTTCCACGGGTTGCGCGACGGCCCGTAGGCGATCGGCTCGGTGGTGATGGTGCTGCCCCACTCGGGCGTGTTCGTGCGACCGATGGCCACGAACCCGGCGCGGCGGAAGCGGCGGTACAGGGCCGAGTCGTGCGGCGCCCGGTACCCGATGCCCTTCAGGGCGCGCGTGCCGCCGTGGGCCGGTTCGCCGCCGATGTTGCAGCCGAGGTCCTTCACCACCATCGGCACACCGGCGAACGGGCCACCGTGCGGATCGTCGTGCGCGGCGTCGGCCTCACCGGCCTCGGCGAGCGCGGCCTCGTAGCGCGGGTGGATGATCGCGTTGATCGGACCGTTGCGGTCGTGCGCCGCCTGCACCGCGGCACCGACCAGTTCGGTCGAGCTGACCTGGCCACTGCGCACCAGCGCCGCCTGCCCGGTGGCGTCGAGCGAGAGAGCATCGTCGAAGGTTCCCATGGGCCGCACTGTACGCCTGCCCCTAACCTGGGGCGGATGCGAGTCCTCGCCGCGGTCGACAAGTTCAAGGGAACGGCCACCGCCGCCCAGGTCGCTGCCGCGATCGGCCACGCGTGCTGGGAGCTCGGCCACGACTGCGTGGAACGGCCCGTCGCCGACGGAGGCGAAGGCACGCTCGAGGCGCTGGGCGGCCCGAACCGGGTCAGCACCGTCACCGGCCCGCTGGGCGACCCGGTCGAGGCCGAGTGGCGGCTGCACCGCGACGTCGCGGTCATCGAGATGGCCCGCGCCTCGGGCCTCACCCTCGTCGGCGGCGCCGAGCAGAACGACGCGATGGCGGCCACCACCACGGGCACGGGCGAACTCATCGACCAGGCGCTCGACCTGGGCGCGAAGAAGATCGTGGTCTGCCTCGGCGGGTCGGCCACCACCGACGGCGGGCTCGGCTGCGTGCGCGCCATCACCGCGCCGAGCCGGCTGAAGGCCGTCCAGTTGCTCGTCGCGTGCGATGTGCAGACGCTGTTCACCGACGCGGCGCCGGTGTTCGGCCCGCAGAAGGGGGCGTCGCCCGCGCAGGTCGACATGCTGCGCGGCCGCCTCGAACGGTTGGCCCAGATGTACCAGGAGCAGTACGGCGTCGACGTCCGCACCGTCCCTGGCACCGGCGCGGCCGGCGGGCTGGCCGGCGGGTTGGTCGCGCTCGGCGGGCGCCTGCTGCCCGGGTTCGACCTGGTGGCCGACGAACTGGACCTGCACGACCTCATCGTCGACGCCGACCTGGTGATCACCGGCGAGGGCTACCTCGACGAGCAGAGCTTCGAGGGCAAGGTCGTCGGTGGCGTGCAGGCGATGTGCGCCGACGTCGACACGCCGGTGGTTGCGGTCGTCGGCGACGCCGCGCCAGAGGTCGCCCACCTCGTCGAGCACGTCGCGTTGGCCCAGCGGTACGGCATCGACAAGGCGATGCACGAGCCGCTGTGGTGCATCGAACAGGCCGCGCTCGAGCTGCTGCGCGGTCGGTGACCGGCCGGCGCCTCGGTTAGGTTCCGAGGCGATGGACACCCCCGCCACCGACACCGCCGAGCCCTTCATCGCAGACCTGGCGATCGTCAACTGCACCGCCCTCGTCGACACCTCGGGTGCGACGGCCCGCTTCGAGCCCGGCACGACGATCCTCGTCCGCGACGGGCGCATCACGTCGGTCACCGCCGACGGCCCGCAGCCTCCGTCGGCGCGCGAGGTGATCGACGCCAAGGGCATGGTGGCCATGCCCGGCCTGGTGAACACGCACTGCCACGCGGCGATGACGTTGTTCCGCGGTGCGGCCGAGGACGTGCACGTCGATGCCTGGTTCAACGACTACATCTGGCCGATGGAGGTGAACGTCGGCGAGCGCGACGTGTACCTGGGCACGCTGCTCGCGGCCGCTGAGATGATCCAGAACGGGGTCACCACGTTCGCCGACCACTACTTCTTCATGCACGAGGCGGCGCAGGCGGTCATCGACAGCGGGATGCGCGCCAATCTCGGCAGCGCGTTCTTCAGCTCGCAGGGGCCCGAGGGGCTCGAGCAGTCGGTCGCCTTCGCCGAGGAGTGGAACGGCAAGGCCGACGGCCGCATCACCACGTCGCATCGCACCGCACGCGCCGTACACCGTGAGCGACGACGACCTGCGCGGCGCGGCCGACGCGGCCCGCCGGTTGGGCGTCAAGGTGCACACCCACATCGCCGAGGACATCGTGCAGACCGAGAAGAGCATCGCGTCGCGCGGCATCTCGCCGGTCGAGGTGGCCGACATCACGGGTGTGCTCGACGCCGGCTGCATCATCGCCCACGGCAACGGCATCGTCGCCCGCGACATCGAGCTGCTCGCGAAGTACGGGGCGAAGACCGGCGTCACCCACGGACCGAAGGGTTACCTGAAGTTCGCGCTCGGGCCGCTGACACCCATCCGCGAGCTGCAGGAGATCGGCGTGCCGGTGGGCTACTGCACCGACGGTGCGGCCTCGAACAACACGCTCGACATCCTCGAGAGCATGCGCATCACAGCCATGGTGCAGAAGCAGCTCGCCGACGACGCCACCTGGTTCCCCAGCGTCGCCGCGCTGCGCATGGCGGGGCCTGGCTCGGCAGCGGTGCTGGGCATGCAGGGCCAGCTCGGCGAACTCCGCGTCGGTGCCGCGGCCGACGTGATCCTGGTCGACATGAGCGGCTTCCACTGCCAACCGCTGCACGACCTCGCCGCCGCCCTCGTCTACTGCGTGCAACCCACCGACGTGCGCACCACCATCGTCGCCGGCAACGTGCTGATGCGCGACCGCGAACTGCTCACCATCGACAGCACGGCCTTGCTCGCCGAGTTCCGCGACCGCGCGGCCGTGATCACCGACCGCTCACACGGCCGCAGCATCCAGGACTACCAGGCCCACTGAACAGCGCGAACTCAAGTTCCTGGTGAACAGCGCGAACTCAAGTTCGCGCGGTCACCGCCGCGGTCAGGTGGTGGTGGGGGCGACCGCGGTGACCTGGGGCTGGGTCGTGGGCGTCGTGGTGGCGCCTGCACCCTGGATCTGGGCGATCGTCTTGCCCGCGTAGTCGTTGCCCAGCAGGAGGATGACCGCACTGCCGGCAGCGAACGAGGCCGAGTCGACCGGTGGTGCCGCCGGGGCCGCTTCCACGACGATGCCGCCCAACGTGACCGACAGTGCGTTGGCGACGGGCAGGCCGTTCGGGTCGGCGGAGTTGTAGATGACCTTGCTCACGTCGAGGTCGACGGTGGCGTTGGTGGGATCGGCCATGTCGAAGCCTTCAGCGGTGAGGGCCGTCGACATCTGCTTGGCGACGCCACTGGTGCTGCTGGCGTTGGCGACCTGCACCTTGGTGCCCTGCTTCTGCAGGGGCGTCGTGGTGGTGGTGGTGAACGCGACCGTGCTACCGGTGTCGGCCGTCGTCGTGGACGTGGTGGCGCCGGGCGTGACGCTGCCGGTGCTGCCGTCGTCGTTCACCTTGCGGAGGATGAGAAAGCCGAGCACCACCGCGACGACGGTGACGACGATGGCGACGGTGGAACCCATCGGCGCTCCACCGGAGGTGGAACGAGGCGTGCGTCCCGCGCTGTCGTTGCTCATGTGCGTCCCCTCAGGTCAGTCAGGCTTGCTCGCCGGCGGCAGTGCCGTCGATCAGTGCCCGGCGACGACGTTCGCGGTGACGGCGCAGGCGGCGGACCACCAGCGGGTCGGCGACCAACGCTGCCGGATGATCGATCACCCGGTTGAGTTCGAGATTGTACTCCTCGACGGAACACGCGAACCGCGCGCGGATGGCATCGTGGCGATCCTCGTCCAGCGTGAACCACGCACCCTCGAACTCGATGATGGCGCGTTCGCGCTCGGTGAGGTCGTCGTGCGTCTCGTGCTCGGAAGTCATGGTGCCCCCAGTCTGTCGTGCGCAGACCCCGTCACACCAGCACTACGAACGGACGTTCGACCAGGTCAACGGGCGAATCACCCTCGCAGCTGGCTAGCGTGCCGCAGCATGTCGTTGCCGCAGCGTCCGTTCCTCCTCGGTGTCGCCGGCGGCACGTGCTCCGGCAAGACCACCCTCGCCGAGAAGCTCGCCGCGCTCGCCGGAGGCCAGCACCTCGCGCTGATCAAGCTCGACTCGTACTACGTCGCGGCGCACGACACGCCGTTCGTCGACCGCGAGAAGATGAACTACGACCACCCCGACGCGTTCGACTGGCAGTTGCTCAACGACCACCTCGCCGCGCTGGCCAACGGTGCCTCGGTGCCGGTGCCGGTGTACGACTTCACGTGCCACGATCGCAGCGCCGACGTCCGCATCGTGCACCCCAGCCCGATCATCGTCGTCGAGGGCATCCTCGTGCTGTGGGAGGCGCAACTGCGCGAACGGTTCGACCTGAAGGTGTACGTGGACACCGACGCCGACCTTCGCCTCATCCGCCGCCTGCGACGCGACGTGGCCGAGCGGGGCCGCACCACCGAGAGCATCATCGAGCAGTACCTCACCACCGTGCGTCCGGCGCACGACCAGTTCATCGAACCGAGCAAGCGCCACGCCGACGTCATCTTCCCTCAGGGCGGCATGAACGAGCCGGCCATCGAGATGTTGCTCGCACGCGTGCGCGAGTTCGCCGAGCGAGTGGACTGAGCGCACCCCGATGAGGGTCGCCTACGTCGTTCCGGGGGGCGTCGACGCGCCGGGCGGAGAGCGCATCATTCCGTTCGTGCATCACCTGGTGCGCACGATGGGCGAGCGCCACGACGTCGTCGTGGTCGCCACGGGGCACGATCCCGAGCCGGGCGAGTGGACGCTCTTCGGGGCCCCGGTGGTGAACGTCCCGATCGGTCGGCACGGAAAGCTGGACATCGCTCGGGTCCTGGCCGCGGTGCCGGCAGCGGCCCGACGCCACGGGCGGCCCGACATCGTCCATGGACTGTGGGCCAACCTGCCCGGTCTGGCCGCGGTGTCGGCCGGGAAGCGGCTGCGCGTCCCCAGCGTCGTCAGCGTGTGCGGCGGCGAGCTCGCGGCGGTCCCATCCATCCAGTACGGCGGCGGGCTGCGTCGCGGTACCCGACGTCTCGCCACCGCAGCGCTGCGCGGCGCCACTCGCACCACGGTGGCCACCGAGTGGATGCGCGAGCACGTGGCCGCCGGCGGGGTGACGATCGACGAAGTGGTGCCGCTGGGCGCCGATCGCGCGGTGTGCTCACCGGGGAACGAGCCGTTGCGGCCGCACCACCTCGTGCACGTGGCCGGCTTGAACCGCGTGAAGGACCAGGACCTGTTGCTGCACGCGTTCGCCGTGGCGGCGGCGATCGACCCGCAACTCACGCTCACCATCGCCGGCGGCGACACGCTCGACGGGCACCACCGGGCACTCGCCGCATCGCTCGGCGTCGCCGACCGGGTCGAGTTCCTCGGCCATGTCCCCCACGCCCGACTGGCCGACGCCGTGCGCGGCGCGGCGTTGCACGTACTGACCTCGCACCACGATGCAGGCCCGCTCGCCGTGCTCGAGGCCGCCGCGTGCGGCGTCCCCACGGTGGGCACGTCGGTCGGGCACGTGGCCGACCTGGCTGCCCTTCCCCGACCCGCGGCGGTCGTGGTGCCCGACCGCGAGCCGACCACCCTGGCCCGCACGATCCTCGACGTGCTGGCCGACGCACCGCGACGCGACGCGCTCGCCCGCGAGGCCCGTCACTGGGCCGACCTGCACGACGCGGACTTCACCGCCGACGCCTTCGACATGCTGTACCGCCGCCTGACCGGTCAGACGAAGACCACGACCAGCGCCGCGGCCACCAACGCCGGCACACCGACGCGTACCCCGACCGCCGAGTAACGCCGCGCGGTCACGTGCACCCCCAGCGAGCGGGCGGTGTCGCGCCACAGCAGTCCGCTGAGCGCCCCCGTGAGCACCAGTGCCGGACCCATGTTCACGCCGACGAGCAGCGGCCACACCTGCGACTCGTGGCGGAGCGAGGCGCTGCCGGCCAGGACCGCCGGCAGGTTGTTGGTGAGGTCGCTGCCGACCACACCGAACACCAGGGCGCGCAGGTCGCCGGCCACCCCGCCGGCATCGAACAGTCGGTCGAGGTGCAGGTGTGGCATCGCGCCCGCCACCAGCACCGCCAACGACGCGGCGACGAGTATCGCCTCGTAGGGCACCCGCCGCCACGGCACCTCGCGCACCAGGGCAGCGCACCACGCCGTGGCGAGTGCCGCGAACAGCCATGCCGGCACGCCCAGCACGTCGCCGACGGTGAAGCCGAGCAGGACGAACACCACCACCGGCATGCCGCGCCGCAAAGCCCGAGCGTCGACCAGCTCGTCGACACCGTCGCGCGTCGGGTGCAGATGGAACGTGCGCCGGAACGCCAGCAGCCCCACCGCACACGCCGCCAGCGTGGGCAGGCCGAGGTGCCGGACGAAGTCGCCGGCACTCAGGTCGAACCGCTCGGCGACGATCAAGTTGGTCAGGTTCGACACCGGGAGCGGAAGGCTCGCCAGGCACGCCAGCAGTGCCGGCTGGAAGGCGAGCATCTCGGCCGACAGCCCGTGCCGATGGGCGATGCGGATGTACAGCGGCGTCAGCAGCACCACCGCGGCGTCGAGGTTGAACACGATGGTGACCGCCGCGGCGAGCACCCACAGCGCGGCCACCAGGTGCCGACCGCCGTCGATCGCTGCTGCAAGGGCCGCGAACACGCCGATGCGGTCGAGCAGCACCGCAAGCGGCACGGCGAACACCAGGAAGAGCAACGGGCTGCGCAGCAACCGCAGTGAGTCGTCGACGTCGCCCCAACGGATGACCGTGGTGGCGAGGCCCGCCAGGGCGCAGAGGCTGGGGCCGACCCACAGGGGCCAGCCGCGTGGCCGCACGAACAGCGCGGCGACACCGAGGACGAGCAGGACGACGCTCAGACGAGCGCCGGCACCTGGCTGTCGATCCACCCCTGCAGATGCGGGGTGCACTCGACGCTGGTGATCAGGCCGTAGCGCGGCGCGTTGCCGTTGTGCACGACGACGTGCCACAGGCGCTGCGTGTCGACCACGAACCGCGAGAAGCGGGGCAGCGGCACCCGACGCTCGGTGCTCGGGATGGGCAGGTGGTCCTCGTCGAGGTCCATCAACAGCATGTAGCTGTCGGGATCGTCGGTGAGCTCGATCCACGTGCGCACCACCCAGCCGGTGCCGGCCGGGTTGAAGCGGTTGTTGTCGTCGCGGTGGAAGCTCTTCAACGCCTGCTCGTGATCCTGCGGCTCGAGCTTGATGATCCGCACCCGACCGAAGTTGGCGCCGATGCTGTCGACATAGGCCTTCAGCGTGGGGGCCTTGTCGGCATTGGGCGTCCACAGGGCGTCCTTGTCGGTCTTGCCCTTGTCCCAGAAGCCACGGCAGTCGAGCGTGCCGTCGGCCGATGCCAACGGGGCGAAGTTGGTGTCGCCGCCGCTCTTCCAGTCCAGGTACTCGAGCGATTCCCACTCGTCGGTGGGGATCTCGCCGGGATACGGGGTGAGGGCGACGAAACCCGTCTCCTCCAGCGCCGGGCACAGGTAGTGCTCGGTACGGGTGGGGATCTCGACGCTCCAGTGCTCCTTGGTCGGCCAAAAGCTCATGACAGGAAGCCTACCAAGGACCATTTTTCACGATCAGGGACCGAAGTCCCAGAGATCGGCCGAGCGATCAGCTGGTGGGGGTGACGGTGGACGACGAGGCCGGCACGGTGGTGGTGGCCGCGATGGGCGGCGGGATCTTCAGCACCTGACCGGCCTCGATGTGATCCGGGTCGGTGATGCCGTTCAGCATCATCAGCGCCGCCTGGTCCACGTTGAACTTCTCGGCGATCTTGCTCAGCGAGTCGCCGGACTGGATGGTGTACAGCGACACCGTGGTCGTCGTCGTCTCGAGGATGGTGGTGGTCGTGGTGGTCGTGATCAGCGGCGGCAGCGTGTCGGCCGACCCGCTGTCGTCACCACACGCGGCGGCACCCACGGTCAGCAGCACCGCCACGGCGACCATCACTCCCAGACGGGCGTTCACGGGCCGGAGCATAGGCGGGTTCGGCGACCACCAGCACTGCGGCATAGGGTCGCCCGCATGAATCCGGCCCCCTACCCCGGCACCGAGGCACCGGCCAGGCAGCACCACGTCATCAGCTCGGGCGTCCGCATCGCCGTGCACGAGTGGGGCTCGGAGACCGCCGATCCGCTGTTCCTGGTGCACGGCGGGTCCGACTTCGCCCGCACCTACGAGGAGTTCGGGCCACGCCTGGCGCGGGCCGGATGGCGGGTCGTCACCTGGGATCAGCGTGGCCACGGCGACAGCGAGCACGCCGCGCTGTACGGCTGGGACGCCGACATCCGCGACGCCGTCGCCGTCATGGGCAGCATCACGTCGAAGCCGGCGCCCGTCATCGGCCACAGCAAGGGTGGTGCGCTGATGATCCAGCTCGCCGACGCTCAGCCGTTCCGCTTCAGCCACCTGGTGAACCTCGACGGCCTGCCGTCGAAGCGGCCGATGAGCGACGTCAGCGAGCACGAGCGCACCCGCATGGTCGCGAGCGACCTGCAGGGTTGGCTCGACCACCGCCGCACCACCGCCACCGCCGTCCGCAAACCGGGCACGCTGGAGGAACTGGCTCGCCGCCGCGCGCGGATGAACCCGCGCCTGCCGTTCGAGTGGCTGTGCCACCTGGTGACGGTCGGAGCCCGCGAGGACGCCGACGGTTGGCGCTGGAAGCTCGACCCGTCCATGCGCTTCGGTGGCTTCGGCCCGTGGCGCCCGGAGTGGACCGCCACTCGCCTGCCCGGCCTGGGCATGCCGTTCCTCGGTCTCCTGGCCGACGAGCAGGAGCCGATGGGCTGGGGCACCCGCCCGAAGGACCTCGACAGTCTCATCCCCCGCACCGGACGGCTGGAAGTGATGAAGGGCATGGGCCACTTCGTGCACATCGAACAACCCGAGCTGGTGGCCGGCATGGTGCTCGACTTCCTGGGCGGTGCGAAGTGAGCATCACCGAGCTGGTCCACAACAAGATCCACCTCGCCCTGCACGAGGTCCGCGCCGGCACCGGCCGACCGCTGCTGCTGCTGCACGGGCTGGGCGAGCAGTCACCCGCGGCCGCGCCGTCGTTCGCCGACGGCTGGGCCGGCCCGGTGATGGCACTCGACTTCACCGGCCACGGGGCGTCCACCGTGCCGGCAGGTGGCGGCTACTCCGCCGAGATCCTGCTCGGCGACGCCGACCTGGCGCTGGCCCACCTGGGCGAGGCCACCGTCGTCGGCCGCGGGCTGGGTGGGTACATCGCGCTGATGCTCGCCGGAGCTCGTGGCGACCGAGTGCGCGGCGCCGTCATCTGCGACGGTCCGGGGCTGTGGGGCGGGCCCACCGGTCCCACCTCCACCAGCTTCGTCACGCTGGAGGACGTCCGCACCTCGCCCGACCCGTACGCGTTGCTCGAGCTGTCCCGCGACCTTCGACCCCGCGACTACGCGGCGCTGTTCGCCCGCATGGCGCTCGAGCACTCGGGGCTCGACGAGCCCATCACCGTCGCCGCGGTCGTACGCCCGCCGTGGTTGGAGGCCGTGGTCGCCGAAGTCGGCGTCACCGTCGGCACCATCGAGGAAGCGCTCGCTACGTACTCCGCTGGCTGACGTAGGCCGCCAGGGCGATCAGTTCGTCGCACGCCTCGGTGGTGATCGGGGCACGACGGATCGCGTCGACGGCCTCGTCGGTGAGCGCCGTGATGGTGGTCTCGAGGTCGGCGAGCGCACCGGTGTCGACGATGGCTTGCTGGACGCGGGCGACGTCGTCGTCGGACAGGTCCTGCGTGCCGACCAGCGCCAGCACCTCGGCCTGCGCCGGCGTGGCGGCCTCCACCGCTCGGGCGAGCAGCGGCGTGGGCTTGCCCTCACGCAGGTCGCCACCGACCGGCTTGCCCGTCACCACCGCGTCGCCGAACGCGCCCATCACGTCGTCGCGCATCTGGAACGCGTCGCCGAGCGGCAGGCCGTAGGCGCTGAGCGCCGGCAGCAGCTCGTCGGCCCGCTCGGGCGCGGCCATCACGGCGCCCAGGTGCAGAGGGCGTTCGATGGTGTACTTGCCGCTCTTGTAGCGACAGATCAGCTCGGCCTTGTGACGGCGCCGCTCGTTGCGCACGCTGCCGACGATGTCGAGCACCTGGCCCACATTGAGCTCGATGCGCAGCTCGTTCCAGATCCGCCACGCGGCGGGCGGTGCGTCGACCATCAGCTGGTCGGCGTAGACGAACGCCAGGTCGCCGACGAGGATGGCCACACCCTCGCCGAACCGGCGGGCCTCGCCGGCCCAGCCGTGGTCGCGGTGGTGCTGGGCGAACACGGTGTGGGTGGTGGGCTCGCCACGGCGGCTGGCCGCGTCGTCCATCACGTCGTCGTGGAACAGGGCGAACGCGTGCATCAGCTCGAACGCCGCACCGGCGTCGGCCACCATCTGGTCGGCCGGATCGCCACCTGCCGCGGCATAGCCCCAGTGGGTGAATGCCGGTCGCAGGCGCTTGCCACCGACCAGCACCAGCCGGCCGATCTCGCGTACGGGCTCGGCCAGGTCGTCGTCGAACGCCGACCAGCGGGCCTCTTCGGGGGCCAGGAACTCGCGCAGCCGATCCTGGACACGGACCGCGATGGCGGCGAGCGAAGGCGGAGCAGCCGAGGTCACGACGGTGAAGGTTACGGGCAGCGGGCCGGGTTGGCGCCGCGGTGGCGGCGTGCCACCTCAGGCGTCGGGGCCGAGGCCGGCGACCGCTTCGTCGATCTGCAACCGGGCGTTCCCGATGCGGTCGCGGCAGAAGGCGATGAGTTGAGCCGCGCGCTGGACGCGGGCCGCCAGCAGGTCGACGTCGACGTCGGCGCGGTCGAGTTCGCCGAGGATGGTGTCGAGCTCGGCGAGGGCCGCGGCGTAGCCGGTGGCCACGGGTTGGTCGGGGGTGCTCATGGTGTGGTCTCCTCGACACGGCTGCGTGCCGTGCCCGTCGCGAACGTGGTGATGATGTCGGTGCCGGGTTGCAGCTCGGCCGACGAGCGGACGGTGCGGCCGTCGGTGGTGCGGGTGATGCTCCAGCCGCGGGCCATGGTGGTGGCGGGGTCGAGCAGCCGCACCTGCTCGGCGACACCGTCGAGATGGCGAGCTTCGGCATCGAGGCGCGGCGGCAGCCGGCGCAGGCTGCTGCCGGCGATGGCGAGGTGCTGGTCGGCACGGGTGATGGCTCGGTCGGTGCCGGCGCGGACGCGCTGCGCCCGCGAGGCCAGCCGTTCGTCGCTGCGGGCCACCGCCGAGCGAACGCGGTGGCGGATGCCCTCGGCGACCGTGCCCACGTCGGCGACGGCACGCTGCAGGGCCACGTCGGCGGCGTGCTGCAACTCGGCCGCCGCGTCGTCGACGCGCTGACGGAAGCGGCCGACCTGCTCGACCAACGCCGCAGCGCACGCCGTGGGCGTCTTCAACGCGGTGTGCGCGACGGCATCGGCCACGCTGCGATCGATCTCGTGGCCGAGGCCGGTGAAGACGGGGAGCGGCGACCCGACGATGGCCATGGCGATGGCCTCGGCGTCGAAGACGGCCAGCTCGCTGCGGCTGCCACCACCACGGATGAGGACCACCGCGTCGAGGTCGGGGTGCCGGGCGAGGGTGTGCAGCGCCGCAGTGACTTCGCGCACGGCGTTGTCGCCCTGCACGCGCACGTCGATGAGCCGCAGGTGGAAGCCCATGCCGCTGCGTTCGATCTCGTGGACGAAGTCGGCCCATGCGGCGCTGGCGCGACTGGTGACCACACCGATGCGCAACGGCGCGAGCGCGAGCGGTCGTTGGCCGTTGCGTTCCAGCAATCCGGCGTCGCCCAGGCGGCGCAGCACGTCGTCGCGCTCCAGGGCGAGTTCGCCCAGCGTGAACCGCGGGTCGATGCCGCTCATCTTCAGGCCGAGCGTGCCGCCGCCGGCGAAGAAGTCGAGCTGGCCGAAGATGCGCACCTTCAGCCCGTCGGCCAGGAGCAACCGGTTCTTCATCAGCAGGCCCCGCAACCGGTTGCGCTGCGGGGCGAAGAACTGCACGTTCAGCACGGCCTTCTGGCCGTCGATCTGCTCGACCAGGCGGAAGTAGGCGTGCGGCCCGCGCTCGTTCCACCCCTGGATCTCGCCTCGCACCCACACGCCCTGCTCGAAGCGCGACCGCAACGCACCGTTGATCGCGTCGGCCAGTTCGCCGACCGAGTAGGTGGGGTCGGTGTCGGGCTCGAAGTTCAGGGCGTCCTGGCTCATGGCGCCCACCACAGCCGCCACGCGGCGGGACCGTCGGGCGGCAGTGTGAACTCGCCGAGCGTGGCGAAGCCCAGCGAGGCGTAGAACGGCAGGTTCCGCGGGTTCGTGCTCTCGAGGTACGCACCCAGCCCGTCGGCGGCGGCGCGGCGCTGGCCTTCGGCCACGAGCAGCCGCCCCAGGCCCCGACCCTGGTGGGCGGGGTCGACGCCGAGGAACATGAGGTAGTGGTACGGCGGGTCGGGCTTGTGCTCGGCGAACGCACCCAGGCCGGCGCCCACCTCGATGGTGCGTTCGGTACCGAGGATGGCCGTCATCAGCCCGCCGATGCTGGGCGACTCGGAGAACGGCAGCGACCGCCCGTCGGTGCGCCACAGCGCGGTCGCCAGCACCTGGCCGTCGTCGTCGACCACGACGTCGATGGTGCCGACCGACGCGAACGCCTCGACGAACAACCCGATCCAGGCGGCGGTGGCGTGCTCGCGCGCCTCGACGCCGCGGAAGATCCAGTGCAGCATCGGATCGTCGGCGAACGCCGCGGCGAGCACGCCGCGGGCCGCGACGACGCCGGCCGGCGTGGGGTCGAGCGGCTGCACGGAGGTCATGGCGCCAGAGGTTACGTCAGGCGCCGAGCCGACCGGCTGGGCCGTCGTCGACCACTTCGAGCCCGAACCGATCCGGGCCGACTTCGATCTGCCGGTCGCGACGCAGCGCCTCGAGATCGCGCAGCGGCTTCTCGAGCTGGCGACGTCGCGGGCCGACCAGCTCGTCCATGCTGCCGGTGAGCGTGTCGAGCTGCCGCTTGACCTTCTCGACCTGGGCGGCGTACTTGCCGAACTGCAGGTCGAACTGGCCGAGCAGCACGAGCACCTCGCGGCTGGTCTGCTCGAGACGGAAGTTCTCGAACGCCTGACGGATGACCCCGAGGAACGCGAACAGCGTGAGCGGCGAGCAGAGGATGACCCGATCGCGCAGGGCATCGTCGACCAACGTGGGCGCGTGCTCGTGGATGAACCCGACGATGGTCTCGTTGGGCACGAACATCAGCACGTTGTCGACCGACGGCCGGGTGTCGACCTTGGCGTAGTCGCGACGGGCCAGTTCGCGCACGTGACCGCGCACCGCCTTGATGAACGAGTCGCGAGCCGCGGTGGCCTCGAACTCGTTGGTGGCCTGCTGGTACGCCAGATAGCCGTCGATGGGGAACTTGACGTCCATGAACAGCACGTGCGAGTCGGGCAGCAGGAACGTGAAGTCGGGGATGATGCGCCCGTCGCCCACGACGGCGGTGCGCTTGGTGTAGTTCACCTCGGGCAACAGGCCGGCGAGGCGCAGCACGTCTTCCGCCATGCGCTCGCCCCACTGACCGCGGGTGTTGGTGTTGGCGAGCGCCTCGCGCAGGTCGTGGGTGGCCGAGTAGAGGTCGCGCGACACCTGGGCCTGCTCGTGCAGCGCCTGGCCGACCTGGCCGAACTGGTGCGCCGAGTGCTGCCCCAGCCGCTGCACGGCCTCGGTGAGCTGGGACAGTTGGGCCTGCACCGCTGGGTCGGTGGGGGCGACCACCGGCGCGGGCAGCGCCGCCGGACGGGCGCGCCCCGTGAGCGACCACACCAGTGCGGCGACGGTGACGACGAGCAGAACGACCAGGAAGATCTCCATGCCCCCATCCTCGCGAAGGGGTGTGACGGAGAGGGTGAGGGTCAGCCGGTGAAGGCGGCTTCGCCGGCGCGGACCTGGGCGGCGTAGACGCCGTCGCGGCGCATCAGCTCGTCGTGCGTGCCCTCCTCGACCACCACGCCGCCGTCGAGCACGACGATGCGATCGGCGTCGCGGATGGTGGACAGCCGGTGGGCGATCACCAGCGCGGTGCGGCCCTCGAGCGCGGTCTCGAGCGCGGCCTGCACCGCGGCCTCGTTCTCGTTGTCGAGGTGGCTGGTCGCTTCGTCGAGGATCATCACCGCCGGGTTCTTCAGCAGCAGGCGGGCGATGGCCAGGCGCTGCTTCTCGCCACCCGACAACCGGTAGCCGCGCTCGCCCACGACGGTGTCGTACCCGTCGGGCAGCTCGGCGATGGTGTCGCTGATGCGCGCGCCACGGCACGCCGCGTCGAGTTCGGCGACGGTGGCGTCGGGCTTGGCGTACCGCAGGTTCGCCCCGATGGACTCGTGGAACAGGTGCGGGTCCTGGCTGACCACACCGATGGCCTCGCGCAGGCTGTGCTGGGTGAGGTCGCGCACGTCGTGACCGTCGACGAACACGGCACCGCCGGTGACGTCGTAGAGACGGGGAATGAGGCCCGAGAGCGTCGTCTTACCCGATCCCGATGCGCCGACCAGCGCCACGGTCTCTCCCGGCCGCACCGTCAACGACACGCCCTGCAGCACGTCGCGGTCCGGGTCGGTACCGCCCAGCGCCGTCGGCGCCTCGAGCGAACGCACCGTGACGTCGGCAGCTGCCGGGTAACGGAACCAGACGTCCTTGAACTCGACCAGACCGGTGGGCGACACGAGATCGATGGCCCCCGGCTTGTCCTGGATGAACTCGGGTGCGTCGAGCACCTCGAACACTCGCTCGAAGCTGACCATGGCCGTCATCAGGTCGACGCGGGCGTTGGTGAGGCCGGTGAGCGGTTGGTACACACGGGTGACCAGTGCGGCCAGTGCGACGAGGGTGCCCGAGCTGATGTCGCCGCTGACCACCAGGTGGGCGCCGACGCCGTAGATCGCGGCGGCACCGAGCGCGCCGACCAGGCCGAGGGCGACGAAGAACACACGTCCGTACATCGCAGCGCGGATGCCGGTGTCGCGCACCTTCGCGGCACGACCGGAGAACATGCCCACCTCGTCGGACTGCCGACCGAACAGCTTCACCAGCAGCGCGCCGGCGACGTTGAAGCGCTCGGCCATCTGGTTGTTCATCTCGGCGTTGGTGGTCATGTTCTGGCGCTGGATGTCCTGCAGCCGCTTGCCCACCCGCTTGGCCGGGATGATGAACATCGGCAGCACCACGAGCGCGAGCAGCGTGAGCCGCCACTCGAGGAACGCCATCGCCGTGAGCGTGGTGATGAGCACGATGACGTTGCTGACGACGCTGCCGAGCGTGCTCGTGACCGCCGTCTGCGCACCGACCACGTCGTTGTTCAGACGGCTCGTCAGCGCGCCGGTCTGGGTACGGGTGAAGAACGCGACCGGCATGCGCTGCACCTTGCCGAACAACGCCACGCGCAGGTCGTAGATGAGCCCTTCACCGATGCGGGCGCTGCACCACCGCTGCACGATGGCGAGGCCGGCGTCGATGAGCGCGGCGACGACGACGATCGAGGCCAGCACGGTGATGCCACCGCGGTCGCCCTCGGGGATCGACACGTCGAGAATGCGACGGAACGCGAACGGCGGCACGAGCTCGACGAGCGCGGCCACGACGATGGTGGCGAGGAAGAGGTAGATCGTGCGTCGATACGGCTGCGCGAACTGCCAGGCCCGCCGGAGCGACTGACCCTGCAGGCGCTTCCCCTTCACTGCCTCGGCATCGCCCGGCATCATCATGTGAGGTCCCATCCGCATGGTGTCGAGGATACGGGCGGCCACAACCTGACCTAGCCTGCGTGCATGCGCGTCCGCCCCCTCGTCGTCGCCGCAGCAGCCCTGCTCCTGGCTGCGTGTGCCGACGACAGCCACGTCACCACCGGCACATCGTCCCAGCAGACGTCGGGTGAGGGGTCCGGCACCACCGGGTCCACGACGGACGGCACCGGAACGACGACGAGCCCTGCGCCGGCGACGCTGGAGTGGACCGATTTCGGCGACAGCGGTCGGGTGCAGACCAGCAGCATCGAGGTGCCCGTCGACCCTGCCGACCCGTCGAAGGGCACGTTCGACCTGTTCCTCGCCCGCCACCTGGCCGACCCCGACCTGCGCATCGGCAGCCTGCTGGTGAACCCCGGCGGTCCCGGCTTCGGCGGCAGCGACTTCGCCATCTACGCGACGCAGGTGTACAGCACCACGCTCACGGATCGATTCGACATCGTCGGCTGGGACCCCCGCGGCACGGGCCTGAGCACCCCGGCCATCGACTGCATCGACGACTACGACCACTTCTACACGGGCATCGACATCACCCCCGACACCCCCGACGAGAAGGCCGAGGCCGTCGACCTGGCGAAGGAGTTCGCCGGTGACTGCGAGGCGAGCAACTCGTCGATCCTCGGCGACGTCGGCACGAACGCGTCGGCCCGGGACATGGACGCCATCCGTGCCGCGCTCGGCGAGGCCACCATCAGCTACTTCGGCTTCAGTTACGGCAGCGAGCTGGGCGCGACGTGGGCGACGCTGTTCCCCGACACCGTGCGCGCCGCGGTGCTCGACGGTGCGGCCGACCCGAACGCCGATCAGCTGGAGGCCGGGTTGCAGCAGGCGAAGGGGTTCGAACGGTCGCTGCAGACGTTCCTCGACCAGTGCAGCGACGATGCCTCCTGCGCGTTCAACAGCGACGGCGATGCGCCGGGGGCGTTCGACGAGCTGATGGCTTCGCTCGACGAGCGACCGATCCCCACCACCAGCGGTCGCCCCGACCTGGACCGGGCGATGGCCATCACCGCCGCCGCCCAGGCGATGTACTCGCCGTCGACCTGGCCCGATCTGGCGCAGGGCCTGGCCGACGCCCGCGACGGCGACGGCGCCGGGCTGCTCGCACTGTTCGACAGCTACTACGGGCGCGGCGAGGACGGCACCTGGCCGAACCCGCTCGAGGCGTTCCAGGTCATCTCCTGCGCCGACGACCCCGAACGACCCACGGTCGAACAGGACGACGCCAACGCACCGAAGTACCAGGCCGTGGCACCGCGCATGGCGCCGGCCACGATCGGTTCGTACTTCTGCACGTTCTTCCCGCCGAGCGTCGACCCCCGCGTCACGGTCACCGGCAAGGGTGCCGGTCCCATCCTGGTGATGGGCACCACCGGCGACCCGGCCACACCGCTCGAGGCGACGCGGAACATGGCCGCGGCGTTGGAGGACGGGCGTCTGGTCATCGTCACGGCCGAAGGCCACACCGGGTACTCGCCGGGTGTCTGCAGCGGCGACGTCATCGACGACTACCTGGTCGACCCGGTGGCCAATGCCCCCGCCGACGGCACCGAGTGCAAGTGATCGCTCGCCGGCCTCAAGGCCGCACCACCAGGGGCCGATGCCCAACGTGGTGACTCGCGTCGGAATTCGCATCCTCGTGGCCGTGCTGGCCCTGGCGTCGTCGTTGGCGTTCGCCGACGCGGACGACCCCTCGACCGTCGATGCGGCCTGCGCCAACGCGAACCTCACCGCCGACCAACTGAACGCGATCTTCGCCAAGCCCAACATCGGTGCCTCGGCGACGGTGAACGGGTACGCGGGTGGCGACTACCAGCGCGTCTACCTGCTGCCCAACGGCAGGAAGCTGTGGCTGTTCCAGGACATGTTCTTCAGCGCCGACAACGACCTGCGCGACAGCCTCACGTTCGCCGCGCACAACGCGGGAATGGTGCAGACCGGGACGTGCTGGTCGCTCGTCGGTGGTCCGAAGATGAAGAACTTCATCGGCAGCGCCCAGACCATCCCGCTGCGCCGGTGGTACTGGGCGATGGACGGCGAGATGGGGGCCGACGGGGCGTTCTGGATCTTCATGGTCGAGATGCAGAACCCGAACGGCACCGGCGCGACGTGGGGTGCCCGGCCGACGAGCACCTGGGTGGCCCGGCTGAACCCGAGCACGCTGCAGGTGCTGTCGTTCACGCAGGCCCGCGACCACGGCCCGAAGCTGTTCGGGTGGTCGATCGTCAGCGACGCGAACTACTCCTATCTCTACGGCCACTGCTATCGGCAGTTCACCAACCAGGTGAACAGTGCGGCGCAGTTCGACGCGACGTGCATGCCCTCGTCGTACCTGGCCCGCGTGCCGAAGGGTCAGTTCGGTGCACCGCTGCAGTACTGGAGCGGCACCGGCTGGTCGAACCTGTCGGCGGCCGCACGACCCGTGATGACCCGCAACAAGGCCAACCCGATGGACGTGCTGCGCTACGGCGCGGTGTACGTGAACGTCACCAAGGTGGACGAGTGGTGGGGCACGAAGGTGCTGGTCGACCGAGCGTCACGCCCGCAGGGACCGTGGACGACGGTGCAGACCATCGACATCGTCGCCCGACGCAAGTGCAGTCAGTGCGGCATCTACCACGCCCACCTGTTGCCGTACCGCGACGCGAACAACCGGATGGTGCTGTCGCTGTCGAACGGTTCGCCGTTCACCCTGTGGCAGCGCAACGCCTTCCTGTACCGACCGACGTTCCTGGCCCTGCCCATCCCCACCTGAGTCGAGGTCGGGTTCGTCACGCACCGGGGAGCAGCGCGCGGATGCGATCGGCCACCTTCGGGTAGCGGGCCACCAGTCGGTCGGCGACGGCCAGTTCGAAGCCGGTCCAGTCGAACGGCGGCGCCATGGTGGTCCCCACCAGCGTCCACTCGCCCGACGACGACGAGCCCTGCCATGCGCCGGCCGGGACGCGCCACTGAGGGTGCTGCCCGGCGAGCACGTCGGGGCCCAGCACCACCCGTTCGGCGCGGCCGTCGGGGTGCAGCAACAGCAGGTCGAGCGGCGCACCGGCGTGCCAGTGGTACACCTCGTCGCCGCTGAGGCGGTGCAGTGCGGACACCATCGGGGCGAGGAGCATGAAGTAGATGGCCGACGAGTGGTCGTCGCGGTGCGTCTCGCGGAACAGCCCGCCCTCCTCGGGCAGCGGGTGCAGCCGCAGCCGTTCGGCGAGTTGTTCTCCGTACTCGCGGTCCGACCGCATCGCTCCACCCCTCACGCTCCGAAAACGGCGTCAGCCCGAACCGTGAGGCCCGGGCTGAGCGGCGTCTGACGACACCTGGCGGAAGGGGTGGGATTTGAACCCACGGAGGCTTTCACCTCGCACGCTTTCGAGGCGTGTCCCTTTGGCCGCTCGGGCACCCTTCCGGGGCGGAAGGTTAGCGGGATCGCCCGGACGCGACACGCGGCCGAATTCTGGTTCCTCAAGTTCTCGTCAGGACATGCCGAAACTTCTCACGATGCAAGTGGACCTGTTCGACCATGGCGCCGACGCCGCACCCGACCACGCGCCTCGTCGCGCGTGGCAGGTGATCGAAGCCGCCCGCCGCCGCTATCTGACCGGATTGCTGGTGCTCGAGACCACCCCGCCGACGCACGTCTATCTGCGCGACGGCCAGGTGTACTTCGCCGAGCGCACCACCGACGGCGGACTCGCCGTGCGGTTGCTGGTGGAGGGTGTCATCACCCGAGCCCAGATGCAGAAGGCCACGTTGCAGGTGAGTGGTGTCGAGCACCTCGGGCGGATGTTCGAGCGCGACGACTCCATCGACCGCGACGCGGTCGAGCTGTGCGTCGAGCTGATGACCGACGACGTGCTCACCCACATCGCCGAGGCCGAGGTCGGCGGCTGGGACATGAAGCTCTACCAGCGGCACCCCAGTGGGCTCGACCGGTGGCTGCCCACCCGTGTGGAAGTCATCACCCATCTGGTCGAGTCGGCGGCCGCCGTCGATCCCGACGTCACCCCGACGCCCGCACCGACGCCCCGTCCTCGCCCGCAGTTGACACCGCCGCCGGTGACCGCCGAAGTGCCGGTTGCCGAGGCCGCGGTCCCCGAGACGGTGGTGCCCGAGGTTCCCGTCGTGCCCGCGGTGCCGCCGCCCGCGTTCGCCGTGCACGCACCGACTCCGCCGAGCATCCCGGTGACGCTCGCACCGAACGACCCGACGCCACTGGCGATGCCGCAACCCGACACCTCCCAGCACGAGCAGCACGACGTGCCGTCCCCCGCACCGACGCAGGCCGAGGCCGACGAGATCGCGCCGGTCGAGGAGCAGTCGCTCGTCGGGTTGGCACCGTCCGCGATGGAGGCCCTGATGTCGGGCTCGATCAAGGACGAAGTGGCCGAGGCCGTGCGTCGCGCCCTGGCCGGCATCGACCACTGACCTTCGACCCGGACGGTCGGACGATCAGCGGCGGCGGGCCGCGAAGAAGGCCTTCAGCATCGCCCCGCACTCGTCGGCCAGCACGCCTGCGGTGACGGGCGGACGGTGGTTCAGCCGCTCGTCGGCACACACGTGATACAGGCTCTCGACGGCCCCGGCCTTGGGATCGGTGGCCCCGTAGACGACCCGTTCGACGCGGGAGTTCACCAACGCGCCCGCACACATGACGCACGGCTCGAGCGTGACGTACAGGGTGCAGTCCAACAGCCGCCAGTGACCCACCACGGCGGCCGCGTCGCGCAGGGCCAACACTTCGGCGTGCGCCGTCGGATCGCCCGTGCGCTCGCGTTCGTTGTGGCGGCGGGCGATGACCTCGCCGTTGCGCACCACGACCGCCCCGATGGGCACGTCGCCGTGCGCCACCGCGGCCTGGGCCTCGGCGATGGCCAGGCGCATCGCCGCTGCGTCGTCGAGCGCCGTGTCGGACATGAGCGGAGGGGGTGGGATTCGAACCCACGGAAGGTTGCCCTTCACACGCTTTCCAAGCGTGCCGATTCGGCCGCTCTCGCACCCCTCCCGGGACGAGCGGACAGGGTAGCGGGAGCCACGCGGAAAGTCGCCCGCCGTGCTGCGTCGCCTGCCGTGCTGCGTGGAGGGGCAGGGGCCGCTAGCGTGTGTGCATCACCCGCCGGGTGAGGTGACGGTCGGGCCCTGTGCGACGGGCGTCCGGGAATCAGGTCAGGACCGGGAGGTAGCAGCCTTCAACGGTGCCGCTCGTGTGCCGCAGGCCACCTGGCCGTCACCTCAGCCGGCGGGTGACACCTTTTTCGCCAGCCGTTCCGCGCGGTCCGCCAGCTGCGGAGCGCCCATCTGCTCGGCGAGCGCGCGGAACCCCGCAGTCGGTCCGGTCCAGCGCCAGTCGTCGACCGCCCCGACCGGCACGTCGAGCGCGACGGTGGCGATGACCTTGAACAACAGGGCGTCGGCCAGTTGGTGCTGCAGCGTGCGGGCCAGCTTCTCCGCGCCGCGAAGCCCGGGCAGGTCCCAGTCGCCGACACGACACCGGAATGGCCTCGATCGTGCCCCATCGGGCGAGCACCGTCGCCGCACCCTTCGCTCCCCATCCGGGCAACCCCGGGAAGCCGTCGGCGGCGTCGCCGACGAGTGCCAGGTAGTCGGCGATGGACGACGGCGGCACACCGAACTTGGCGATCACGGCGGCCTCGTCGACGATCTCGTCCTTGCGCCGGTCGTACTGCACCACACGGGTGCCGCGCACGCACTGGCCGAGGTCCTTGTCGGGCGTGACGATGAGCACCTGCTCGACCCGTTCGTCTTGTTCGGCGACGGCCGCCGCAGCGCCGAGGGCGTCGTCGGCCTCCCATTGGACCATCGGCCAGGTGGTGAAGCCGGCGGCGACCAGCAACTCCTCCATCACGGGGATCTGGTCGAGGAGCACGGGGTCCATGCCCTCACTGCTCTTGTAGCCCGGGTACAGGTCGTTGCGGAAGCTCTCGATGACGTGGTCACTGGCCACGGCGACGTGCGTCGCGCCCTTCTGCACCAGCTGCAGCGTGCTGTTCACCACTCCGAGCGCCGCCGCGTTCGGGGCAGGGTCGCCGTGGCGAACCGCCATGCCGAAGTGCTGGCGGAACAGCTCGTAGGTGCCGTCGATGAGGTGAACCTTCACCGGAGGGACCGTAGCCGCCCCGTTCGACGACATCGACCGGGTGACGGCCGCGATCATTCTGTAAAGGATTGTGCAAGACGCGCCGATACCTCTGCGTGGCGAAGGAGCAGTACCCCACTCAGGGGATGGCGAAGCAGGAGGACGGCACTCGATGAGCATGCCCACGTCCAACACCTCCGGGCTGTCCGCATCGACGACCGAAGTGCTCGCGGCCACCATCGCGGCCGTCGTCGAGCGCCAGCTCACGCAGTACATGAACGCCGTGACGCAGCAGGCCGAGGCCACGCGTCAGGCGCACGAGCGGGCGATCGAACAGCTCCGCACCGACTTCTCCGGCCAGCTCACCGCGGTCACGCAGCGTGTGGAAGCCGGCCAACAGAGCACCGAGGCCTACCAGAAGGCGTTGCAGAACGCGCTCGAGGAGCGGCTCGCCGACTTCTCGCAGCACCAGCAGCGACGCATCGCCGAAGTCGAGAACCGGATCATCGAGATCCCCATGGGTATCGGCGGCGGCGAGAGCGGCATCGACCCGGTCGAGTTGGCGAACCTTCGCGATCAGATGGACCAGCAGAGCGCGGCGGCGCACGCCCGCATCGACGAACTGCACAAGGCCACCCGCCGCTTCGACGAGCAGGCGTCGGCACTCGTCCAGCACGTCAACGACACCACCATCGCACTCGCCCAGCGCATGGACGAGGGCAATCAGGCCCTCGCCAACGCGGTCGAGGAGCGGTTGGCGTTCGTGCGTTCCACGCTCGAGGCCGTGGGCCCCGAGGTGCAGCGTCAGCTCACCGAGCACTCGACGATGATGGTCGGGCGCATCGACCACACCGAGCACAAGGTCACCGACCGCATGCTCGAGATGGAGAACCGCATCAACGAGACGAACGGCACCAAGCTCGCTCATCTCGAGGCGACGGTGGGTCGCATCGGCTCCGGCTTCGACGACGCGATGGGCGCCCTGTCGCAGCGCATGCTCGAGCTCGAGAACACGCTGCTCGCCCACCAGGATCACCTGAACCGGCTCACCGAGGAGATCGGCAAGGTCGACGACCGGGCCATCAACGAGGTCAAGGAGCAACTGTCGGCCGCCATCGGCGAGGCGATGCTCGTGCGCATCGAGATCGACCGCCTGGCCGCGAGCACCGACGAGAAGCTCGACAAGGCCACGCTCCGCATGGCCGAGATCGAGGGGCAGCTGTCCGACGAGATGGACGTGAGCGCCTCGGTGCAGCTCGAGCGTCTCGAGGAGCTCGAGCGTGCAGTCATCGAGCTCAACCCCGATCAGTTCGTCCGCAAGAGCGACCCGGGCGTCGGTGGTTCGTCCACCTCGCTGGCCGGCGCACCGAGCTCGACGCTCGACACCGGACTCCACCTGGGCCAGCCGGCGGTCGGCCCCACCACCACATCGGAACACACCCTGTCGTCGTTCTGACGACAGGCGGACGGAAGCCTCCGTAGCGGGAGACGGGCAACATGGCACTCTTCAAAGGATCCAAGGACCAGGTGACACCCCCCGAGGGTGAAGCCGCGGCCGAATGCATGAAGGCCGGCCAGACGCTCGTCGAAGGCGGCCACCTGACACCGGAGAACTTCGCCGAGGCCCTGGCCGCGGCGAACGGCGACCTGCTGGCGTTCGCCCACGCGATGGGCACCCGCTACTCGATCGGGCGTACCGAGATCGCCCTGGCGCTGTCGGCCGCGACCGGCGTCGCCGCCGTCGACACCAAGAACATCGTCGTCTCCGACGAGGTGAAGGGCCTGCTGCCCGAGGCCATGGTCCGCGCCCAGTGCGCCGTGGCCGTCGCCGCCGAGGGCGACACCCTGATCATCCTCCTCAGCGACCCGTCGCCCACCCGCAAGGCCGCCATCGAGGCCGCCGCGGCCCGCCCGTGCAAGTACTTCATCGCCGACCCGGCGACGGTGCACACGTTCATCGACACCCTCTACCGCGCCGACGCCGACATCGACCGGCTCGTCTCCAGCATCGACACCGCGGACGAGCAGGCACGGTTGGCATCCGCGGCGTCCGAGGTCAACCTCGACGACCAGGCCCCGGTCATCCAGTTGGTCAGCCGAGTCGTGAGCCAGGCCATGCGCGACCGCGCGTCCGACATCCACATCGAGCCGCTCGACGACCACGTTCGCGTCCGGTTCCGCATCGACGGTCACCTGGTCGAGACGTTCAACCTGCCGATCGGCGTGCACGCCGCACTGACGAGCCGTTTGAAGATCATGAGCAGCATGAACATCGTCGAGAAGCGCCGCCCGCAGGACGGTCAGTTCTCGACGGTGATCGACGGCAAGGAGGTCGACGTCCGCGTCGCCAGCGTCGCCACCGTGTTCGGCGAGAAGATCGTCATGCGAATCCTCGACAAGTCGAGGTCGATGATCGGCCTGGGCGAGCTCGGCTTCCCGCGCGAGACGTACCTGCACTACTCGAAGATGATCCATTCGCCGTTCGGCATGGTCATCTGCGCCGGCCCCACCGGCGCCGGCAAGACCACCACCCTGTACGCCTCGCTGCTCGAGGTGAACTCGGCCGGCAAGAACATCACCACCGTGGAAGACCCGGTGGAGTACGTGTTCCCGGGCATCAACCAGATCCAGACGAACGACCAGGCGGGCCTGACGTTCGCCACCGGCCTCAAGGCCATCCTCCGTCAGGACCCCGACGTCATCCTCGTGGGTGAGATCCGTGATGCCGACACCGCCCGCATCGCCGTGCAGTCGGCCCTCACCGGTCACCTCGTGCTCTCGTCACTGCACGGCACCGACAGCGTGGCCGCGCTCCACCGCTTCCTCGACATGGGCATCGAGGCCTTCCTCATCGCATCGTCCGTGGTCGGCGTCATCGGACAGCGCCTGCTGCGCCGGGTCTGCGACTCGTGCAAGGAGCCGTACACCCCCGGCGCCGACGAGCTGGCGGTGTTCCGTCAGCACAGCGGCGGCTCGCGAGAAGAGCACCTTCTACCGCGGCGCCGGCTGCAACTTCTGCGCCGGCACCGGCTATCGCGATCGCATCGGCGTCTACGAGCTGCTGCGCATCACCCCGGAGCTGCGCCGCCTCATCGTCGGTTGGGCCACCACCGAAGAACTTCGCCGCCTCGCCGTCGCCCAAGGCATGCGGACGATGCTCCGCGAAGCCATGGCGCTCGTCGAGAACGACGTGACCACCATCCCCGAAGTCGTCCGAACCCTGTTCGCCAGCTAGGAGCCACATCATGACCCGGTTCGCCTACGCCGCCATCGACGCCAACGGCACGTCCGTCGAGGGCGTCACCAAGGCCTCCACACTCGGTGAAGCACGTGCCCACCTGGTGGGCAAGAGCCTCTACCCGGTGAAGATCGAGGAGAAGCGCGGCAAGCTCGCGTCCATCGAGCTCACCCAGGAGAAGGTGAAGAAGAAGGAGCTGATGCACTTCACCCGGCAGCTCGCCGTGTTCGTGAAGGCCGGCATCCCGCTCACCGAGGCCATGGAGATCATCGGCGACGAGACCACCGACGTCGCGCTCCAGCGTTGCATCGCCCACATGGTCGAGGAGATCCGCAACGGTGGCACCCTGTCGGGCGCCGCTGCCAAGCACCCCGAGGCATTCCCCATGTACTACATGGGCATTCTCGGCTCGGCCGAGTTGACCGGTCGTCTGGACGAGACGCTCGAGAACCTCGCCGGCTACCTGGAGCGCGAGCTCGAGACCCGGGCCAAGGTCGTGTCGTCGCTGTCGTACCCGGGCGTCGTCATGGTGCTGGCCGTGTTCACCGTCGCCGTGCTGGCCGGCTACGTGCTGCCGCAGTTCAAGCCGTTGTTCGAGGAGCTCGACGCGGACCTGCCGTTCATGACGCGGGCGCTGCTGTTCGTGGCGACCCTGTTCAGCACCCTCTGGTACATCCCGTTCACCATCGGCGGTGTGTTCACCGCGTTCATGATCTGGATGATGAAGTCCGACGCCGGCCGAACGTTCAAGGACCACCTGGTCCTCAAGATCCCGGTCATCCGCGGCATCGTCGAGTACGCCATCCTCGAACGGTTCTGCCGCATCCTGGGCGCCATGGTGCGCGCCGGTGTGCCGCTGCCCGAGGCGATGAAGACCACCACCGACGCGACGAGCAACAGCGTGTACCGCGAGCGCCTCGCCGAGGCCCAGATCGAGATGATGGAGGGCGGCGGCTTCTCCCGTCCGCTCGCCAACACCGAGCTGTTCCCCGGTGCCGCCCGACAGATGTTCAAGGTCGGCGAGGAGACCGGAACGCTCGACGAGCAGCTCCACGTCGCGAGCATCTACTTCGATCGCGAGCTCGAGCAGCGGCTGAAGAAGTTCACGACGATGTTCGAGCCGTTGATGATCGTCTTCGTGGGCCTCATCGTCGGCTTCGTGGCCATCGCCCTCGTGCAGGCCATGTACGGCGTCATGAACGGCATGAAGCAGGGCTGAGCGGCAACGTCGCCACGGAAAAGTGCGATGGGGGCGCCCCCGATGACGCCCCCACCGCTCCGCACACAGGCCCTCGCGTTCGGGGCGCTGCCGACGGTTGTTTGGGATGATTCCCTGCCTTTGAGATACTCCTGATCAGGGCGTTCGTGTTAGGGCCGAACGTCCCTCAGCGGTGCTGCATGCGGCGCGCGGTCAGCCAGGCGAGCACCCACGCGAACACCACGACCGCCGCGGCCACCACCGACACCATCACCGCCACGGCACCCCAACTGCCGGCTGCGTGCTCCACGCTCGGGACGCGGATCGATGAACGGGTACGGGTACCAGTCGACGATCCCGCCGCGCACCAGGCTGTACACGAGCCACGCCACGGGGAACACGAGCCACTTGGGGATGTCGGACATCTCGGGCATGCGCGCGGGCGGCGCCAGGAACCAGTCGGCGACGATGACGATCGGCGCGATGACGTGGACGATGGCGTCGACCCATTTCGCGGTGAGCCCGACGTCGGCCGCCACGGGTGCCAGCAGCACCGCGTACACGACCCCGGTCATCGACATGTACAGCACCACGCCGGGACGGATTGCCCGGGCGATGCGGTGCACCGCGGTGTCGACACCGAACTCCTTCCCGAGGAGCACGAAGACGGTGAGGATGTTGCTCTGGATGGTGAAGAAGCTGAACACGTTGGCCGGCTTGAACAGCCCCGCGGACGACAACGACTGACATTGGGCAGCGATGGCGACGACGATGAGGATCGCGGTCACGAGCCGCACCCAGGGGCGCACAGGGGCATACCAGTCGGTCACAGCGCTGCTCCTCCGGGTGACGAGTCGGGCGTCTCCCCACGGCAAGTCTCGCGCGTGCTGCAGGGTCAGCACGATGACGTGCACGTGATCCACCTACCATCGGGTGGATGTTGGTGCCGTGGCCGAGTTCGGTGCAGTGGGGCGAGGGCCGAATGCCCGCCACCCTCGACTCGGTCCGTCACCGGTTGCAGCCCGATCGATCCGACCTCGGCGACGAGGGCTACGAGTTGCTCGCCGCCGACGGCGTGGTCACCATCACCGCGGCCACCGCGCACGGGCTGTTCCACGGTGATCGAACCTTCGAGCAGCTGTGGGACGGCGCATCGGTGCCCGCGGTGCACGTCGTCGACACGCCGCGCTTCGAGTGGCGCGGGGCGATGCTGGACGTCGCCCGCCATCCGTTCACCGCCGACGACGTGTGCCGGTTCATCGAGCTCATCGCCCGGTTCAAGCTGAACCGGCTGCACCTCCACCTCAGCGACGACCAGGGATGGCGCATCGAGGTGCCCGACTGGCCGACGCTCATCGCGATCGGCGGCGCGACGGCGTGCCACGGCGACGAAGGGGGATGGTTCTCGCTGGCCGACTGGGCTCGCATCATCGACCACGCGGCCGAGCACTTCGTCACGGTCGTCCCCGAGATCGACATGCCGGGTCACACCCAGGCGGCGCTCGCGTCGGTGCCCGGTCTGAACCCCGGCGAGGTCGCTCCCCCGCCGTACACCGGCATCGAGGTCGGCTTCAGTTCGCTGCGCCTCGACCTGCCGCTCACCCGTCGGTTCGTCACCGACGTCGTCGCCCACCTGGCCGCCATCACGCCGGGCCCGTGGCTGCACATCGGCGGCGACGAAGCGCACTCCACCGACCACGACGACTACGTCGAGTTCGTCACCTTCCTGCAGGAGGAGGTGGCCCGGCACGGCAAGCGGATGGTCGGGTGGGAGGAGATCACGGCGGTGCCACTGCGACCCGACTCGTTGGTGCAGCACTGGCTGCGCGCCGAGACCGCCACGGCGGCGCCGGCCGACTGCCGGTTCGTGATGTCGCCCTCCGCGCACACCTATCTGGACATGCGCCACCACGCGGACGACGCGTTCGGCCGACGGTGGGCCGGCCACATCGACCTCGACACGGCGTACGGCTGGGACCCCGGGGCACTGCTGCCGGGGGTCGGCGACGACCGCATCGCCGGCGTCGAGGCGCCGCTGTGGACCGAGAAGGTGCGCACGTTCGAGCAGGTGCAGACGTTGTGCTTCCCGCGACTGCTGTGCCTGGCCGAGGTGGGCTGGACCCCCCAGGCCGAACGCGACTGGGCGACGTTCCGGCCGCGCCTGGCGGCGGCCACCGATCGGCTGGCCGCCGACGGGGTGACGGTCTACCGGTCGACGCTGTTGTAGGCGATCGCCGGGTGGAAGTCGGTCACCGGCATCTCCAACGTGGGGTGCTCGACCGAGTGGTGTCGGGCCGTCATCGGTACGAACACCGACGCCGGGCCGAGCGGCGCGACCCGTGGCACTCGAGCTCGTCGTGGCCGCGACCGGGCCGGCTTCTCGACAATGGGGTCGGCGTCGTCGTCGCTCTCGTCGTCCTTCTTGCCGTGGGGCATGATCACGATGAACGCGATCAGGCCGATGGCACCACCGAGCACGAACGGGTTGGCGAGCGCCATGATGCCGCGACCCACCTGCGGCAGTGTCCAGGCCGGCGTGCCCATGATGTCGGCCTCGGTGACGTGGAACGGGTCGGGCACCTTGCGGTTGTCGCCCTTGGTGACGAACGTGCCGTCGGGGCGGATCTCGAAGAGGCGGTGGACGACGAAGGTGCCCTCGCCGGGCTCGCCCTTCGGGATGCGGAACACGACGATGTCGCCCACCCGGGGGTCGTCGAGCGTCTTGACGATGACGGCGTCGCCGAGGTGGAACGTGGGTTCCATCGACTTGCCCTGCACCATGATGAACCGGGCGGTGCCGCCGAAGTTCACCGGCCACAGGAACCACACCACCAGCAGCACCAGCCCGAGCACCATCAGGTCGAGCACGTCGTGCAGGACGTGGCGCCGGCCGGTGGCGTGCACCGTGACGTGGACCAGATGGTCGTGGTGCTGATGGGCCTCGTGCGCGCGACCACGCAGCATCGCGACGCGGGCTGCGGTGGTGTCGAACGTGGTGGTCATGGTGTTGGTTGGGCCAGGAGGAAGTCCGAGTAACGCAGGGCCGTGCCCTGCTCGTTGATGATGCCGGCGCCCGTACCCGAGAGCAGGTTCGCCTGCGCTGCGGTGAGCGTGCGGGTGGCGACGATGGTGCCGTTCACACGGAACGTCACCGACGTACCGAGCCGGGTGAGCCGCAGTCGAGCGGACGACCCGGCGGTGATGGGCACCGTGACCAACGTGGTCGTGGTGCCGCCGTTCTTGATGCGGATGGCCGCACTGCTGTTGCCGATGAGCACGCCGACGAGCATGACGCCCGACCCGCCGCCGCCGCCTCGGTTGACGATGAGTCCGCCCGACCGGTTGGCGCCATTGAGGTTGGCCAACGTGATCTCGACGGTCATGTCCACCTGCGGACCGTTGACGGTGGCCTGGCTGGGCTCACTGGCGAAGGCCGCTCCACCGGCGAGCTTCCAGTCACCGGCATTGACCTTCCACTGGTAGCCCCCGCACGACGTCACGCGTCCGTTGAGGTCGTTCTTGGTCGGGGCGCTCACCCCGAACGAGTCGCACGAGATCGGCGGCGGGGCCACGGTGGTGGTCGTCGGCGGGATCGTGGTCGTCGTGGTCGGCGGGATGGTCGTGGTGGTGGTGGGTGGGATGGTCGTGGTGGTGGTGGGAATGACGGGCGCCTGGGCGGTGTCCATCGAGTACAGCGAGGTGCTGTGCAAACCACCGAGGCTCGCAGCGCTGGCGCCGGCGAAGGCGACCGCCACCACGGCCACGGTGGTGGCAATGGTGGCGACGCGCCCGCCGCGCGCCAGACGCTGCGGCCTCGAAGTCATGGATCAGCCCTGGATGACGAGCGACAGGTTCTCGACGAGCTCGGCGTCCACCGCGGTCGTGAGAGTCACCGTGAAGCGTGCCGCCGTCGAGGGCGACGGTCTGCGTCTTGCTCGAGAGCGGAGCGAAGCCGAGGTCCGACAGCGTCAGCGTGGCCGAGAGCGTGTCGCACGCAGCGTCGACGCCGCTGAAGGTGACCGAGCCGACGTCGTTCTTGCCGGTCGAGGTGTTGTACGACGGTGTTGTAGCTGACGGTCATGCCGTCGCGTCGTCGCAGGCAGCGGTGATGGTGTCGTCGGAGCCGAGGCTGGCGCTGTTCGAGGCCGCCGAGGCTCGAGGCCGAAGCCCCAGCGATTCCGGCAATGGTGATGCTCGCCAACACGGCGAGGGCAAGCTTGCGGGGCTTGTTCATTCGTGTTCCCTTTCGGTTTAGGTACACCACCGCGATTGGTGGCGGGAGAGTTCTCGGCAACTCCACTCAGTTCTTGAGCGGAAGTTGATCGGCAGATCAAGCGCGCCTTGATCTGCCGGTGATCCGGCAGATCAAAAGTTGATACGACCCGTAGCAAGTTTTCTGACTGGGGGTAACCTCCTCGTATGGCGCTCGATCCGAAGAAGTGGACCCTCAAGACCAACGAGGCCTTCGCCGCGGCCATCGACCAGGCGAAGTCGCTCAGCAACCCCGAACTCACGCCCGATCACCTGATGGCCGCGCTCATGCGCCAGGACGACACCATCGTCCCCGCCGTGCTGGCCAAGCTCGGCCTGGCCCCGCTCATGGTGCGCAACAAGGCCGACGAGGCCGTCGCCAAGCTGCCCAAGGCGTACGGCGGCAGCGAGCCCCGGCATGAACCGCGAACTCGACAACGTCATGCAGAACGCGGTGCACGTACCAGAAGGACCTGAAGGACGACTTCCTGTCCGTCGAGCACCTGCTGCTGGCGATGAACCAGCGGCTCGGCATCGGCAGCGAAGAACTGCTCCAGGCGCTCAAGGAAGTCCGCGGAAGTCATCGGGTCACCAGCCAGAATCCCGAGGAATCACTTCGCTGCGCTCGAGAAGTACGGGCAGGACCTCACCCAGCGTGCACGCGACGGCAAGATCGATCCCGGTCATCGGCCGCGACGACGAGATCCGCCGCGTCATCCAGGTGCTCAGCCGGCGCACGAAGAACAACCCGGTGCTCATCGGCGAGCCGGGCGTCGGCAAGACCGCCATCGTCGAAGGCCTGGCCCAGCGCATCGCCGACGGCGACGTGCCCGAGGGCCTGAAGGACAAGCGGCTCATCGCGCTCGACATCGGCTCGCATGCTCGCCGGGGCGAAGTACCGCGGCGAGTTCGAGGAGCGCCTGAAGGCCGTCCTCAAGGAGATCACCGACGCGGCCGGCGAGGTCATCACGTTCGTCGACGAGATCCACACCATCGTCGGCGCCGGTGGCGCCGAGGGCGCCATGGACGCGGGGAACATGATCAAGCCGATGCTCGCCCGCGGCGAACTGCGCATGGTCGGCGCCACCACGCTCGACGAGTACCGCAAGTACGTCGAGAAGGATCCCGCCCTCGAACGGCGCTTCCAGCAGGTCTACGTGGGTGAGCCCACCGTCGACGACACCATCGGCATCCTGCGCGGCCTGAAGGAGCGCTACGAGGTGCACCACGGCGTGCGCATCCAGGACTCCGCGCTCGTCGCCGCGGCGGTGCTCAGCAACCGCTACCTCACCAACCGCTTCCTGCCCGACAAGGCCATCGACCTGGTCGACGAGGCCGCCAGCAAGCTGCGCATCGAGATCGACAGCCTGCCCACCGAGATCGACGTGGTGCAGCGACGCATCTTCCAGCTCGAGATCGAACAGGTCGCGCTCGAGAAGGAGACCGACGCCGCGTCCAACGAGCGGCTCGACGCACTGGTCGACGAGCTGGCCGAGCTGAACGCCCAGGTGCACGAGATGAAGAGCATCTGGGAGAACGAGAAGCAGGCCATCGGCGCCATCCGCTCGCTCAAGGAAGAGCTCGAGCAGCTGCGCACGCAGGTCGAACGCGAGACCGACCTGGCCATCGCGGCCGAGATCCGCTACGGCCGAATCCCCGAGCTCGAGCGCCGCATCGACGACGCCACCGCCCACCTCGACGACCTGCAGGCCGGCCACCGCATGTTGAAGGAGGAGGTCGACAGCGAGGACATCGCCGAGGTCGTCAGCAAGTGGACGGGGGTGCCCGTCAGCCGCCTGATGGAGAGCGAGATGGCCAAGCTGGTGCACCTGGAGGACATGCTCCACCAGCGCGTCATCGGCCAGGAGGACGCGGTCACCGCGGTCGCCAACGCCATCCGCCGTTCCCGCGCCGGCCTGTCCGACCCGCAATCGGCCCATCGGGTCGTTCATGTTCCTCGGCCCCACCGGCGTCGGCAAGACCGAGCTGGCTCGCGCCGTCGCCGAGTACCTGTTCGACGACGAGAAGGCCATGGTCCGCATCGACATGGGCGAGTACATGGAGAAGTTCTCCGTCAGCCGGCTCATCGGTGCACCCCCCGGCTACGTCGGCTACGACGAGGGCGGCCAGCTCACCGAGGCGGTGCGCCGTCGTCCGTACAGCGTGGTGCTGCTCGACGAGATCGAGAAGGCCCACCCCGACGTGTACAACGTGCTCCTGCAGGTCCTCGACGACGGTCGCCTCACCGATGGCCAGGGTCGCACGGTCGACTTCACGAACGTCGTCCTGATCATGACCAGCAACCTTCCCGGCGATCCATTGTCGTTCTTCAAGCCCGAGTTCATCAACCGCGTCGACGACATCATCCGTTTCCGCAGCCTCACCGAGGCCGACCTGGAACGCATCGTCACCATCCAGCTCGCCCACCTGCGCGACCGCATGGCCGAGCGACGCATCACCCTGCACATCGACGACGACGCCATGGCCCGCTTGGCGCGCGAGGGCTACGACCCCGCGTTCGGTGCCCGGCCGCTGAAGCGGGTCATCCAGCGCGAGCTGGCCGACCCGGCGGCGCTGCTCATCCTCGAGGGCAAGGTCACCGAGGGTGGCACCGTGGTGGTCAGCGAGCGAGATGGACGAGTCGTTGTGTCGGCGGGCTGACGCATAGCCGTAAGTTCTTCGAAATCTCCTTGAGTGTTTTGGAACAGTTCCGTCACACTCGACGTCGATGGAGCAATGAACGTCGCGATCGTCGAGGGTCGCCCACTCCGGGGGTGGCATGGTCGAGTGCAACGAGCCCGTGCACGGCTCGGGCACTCGCATCTCACCGACCAACACGCGCTGCGCATGCGGCCCGAGGTGCGTCGGGCACTCGCCGACCACTGGCGGGCGCTGGGCGAGCTCGAGCATTCGTCGTACCTCGCCTACGAGCAGGTGGCGCGCCGGCTCGACCGCCTGGACGCGCCGGCCGAACTGGTCGAGCGCTGCCTGGTGGCCGCGCATCAGGAGTCCATGCACGTGGCCCGCAGCTTCGAACTGGCCGGCCGCTACCTCGGGCGCAGCATGCGCCAAGGACGTCTGCGCCGACCGCTACGCCTCCCCCGCTCACGTGAGTCCGAACTGGTCGCCATCGCGGTCGAGACGCTGCTCGACGACGTGCTGCTCGAGGCCTATGCCAGCCGTATGGCTGCCGCCCGAGCCGCGCAGGCCACCGATCCACGCGTCCGCGAGACCCTCCTGAAGATGGCCTCCGACGACGCGGCACACGCCGCGCTCGGGCGCGATGTCGTCGCCTGGTGCCTCGAGGTCGGCGGTCCCACGGTGCGCGCCGCCGTGCGCGCCGCGGCGCTCGAGCTGCCCACGCAGGGGCCGGGCGTCGTCGTGCCCACGGGTCTCGACGCGTGCACGCTGGCCGCGCACGGTCTGTACGACGCCGACCCCGACGGCGTGGTCTTCACCGACCTCGCCGCCGCCGTCCGCGACGTCTACCTCTCCCGCACCTGACCGTCGCGGTGTTCACCAGGAACTTAAGTTCGCGGTGTTCACCAGGAACTTAAGTTCGCGGTGAACGGTCAGCTGTAGCGGAGGCAGCCGTCCTCGAGGCTGGCCTCGGGCAGTGCGTCCTTCTCGAACCAGTAGTCCTGGGTGTGCTGCCACTCGGGCTTGTCGCCCTTCTTCGGCAACAGGTGCATGCTGCGCATCAGGTAGCCCGGGTTGAAGTTGTCGGCGTCCATCCAGTTGCCGATGGTCATGTCGGCATCCTCGACCTCGCGGACGGCCGGCACGACCTTGGTGTAGCCGTGGTCCTTCATGTACGTCAGCAGACGGCACACGAAGTCGCTGATCAGGTCGGCACGCAACGTCCAGCTGGCCCGGAAGTAGCCGAACACCCACAGCATGTTGGGAACGTCGGTGAACATCATTCCGCGGTAGGTGACGGTGTCGGGCCAGTGCACGGGCTTGCCGTCGACCTCGAACGGGATGTCGCCGAGCACGCTGAGGTTGAACCCGGTGGCCGTGACGATGATGTCGGCGTCGATCTGCACGCCGCCCTTGGTGAGCACGCCGGTCTCGTTGAACGTGGCGATCTCGTCGGTGACCATGCTGGCCTTGCCGGCGCGGATGCCGGCGAACAGGTCGCCGTCGGGCACGAAGGCCAGGCGCTGCTGCCACGGCCGATACCGCGGCGTGAAGTGCGTCATGTCGTAGCCCTCGGGCAGCAATGCCTTCACCTGGTTGAGCAGTTCGTCCTTCACCAGGTCGGGCGCTTCGAACGACAGCTGCGTCACGGCCTGCTGGTCGGCCAGCTTCTTGCGGCGAACGATCTCGTGGATCCAGGTCTCGTCGATCTCCAGGCCGCGCAGCATGTCGGCCACCTCGTCGACGTTGGCCCCGGTCCAGAAGTACGTCGGCGAACGCTGCAGCACGGTGGTGTGCGCGGTGTCGCCGGCGATGGCCGGCACCAGCGTCGCGGTGGTGGCGCCGGACCCGATGACCAGGACTCGCTTGTCCTTGTAGTCCAGGTCCTCGGGCCACGTCTGGGGGTGGACGATGGTGCCCTTGTAGGTGTCCATGCCGGGCCACTCGGGGGTGTAGCCCTCTTCGAACTTGTAGTAGCCCTGGCACATCCACAGGAAGTTGCAGGTGACCGTGCTCAGTTCGCCGGTGGCCAGGTTGCGCACCTTCACGGTCCACAGGTTGCGGGTGCTGTCGAAGCCGGCGTGCTCGATCTTGTGGCGGTAGCGGATGTGCTGGCCGAGGTCGTTCTCGTCGATGACCTCGCCCATGTACTTGAGGATCTCGTCGGCCGTGGCGATGGGCGCACCCGTCCACGGCTTGAAGCGGTAGCCGAAGGTGTACAGGTCGCTGTCGGAGCGGATGCCCGGGTACTTGTGCCAGTGCCACGTGCCGCCGAAGCTGTCGAACTTGTCGAACGCCACGAACGTGGTGCCGGGGCACTGCGTCTTCAGGTGGTAGATGCCGCCGACGCCACTGATGCCGGCGCCCACCACCACCACGTCGAAGTGCTCGGTGGCACCCTGGTCGGTCCCACTGTCGAGTGTTGCCGTCTGACTCATCGTTGCTCCTGATCCCCCTGGTGCGCCGAGCCTGGCACGGCGCGCCGATCGCAATAGAGGCGAAGGTACGGCCGACGGGCCTTGCGCAGATAGGTACCAAAGTCCCAACGCGCGTCGGAGTCGCGATGCGGTCGGTGCGTCAGCGGAGCCCGCTGACCACCTTCGAGGCCCTGCTCACGCAGGCCTGCAACTGCGCCCGCAGCGTGGACGACAGTCCCGGCTGCTGCAGGGTGGTGAGCCCCGGGTACACCTTGCGGTCCACCGGCGTGTTGCACAACAGCACGGGAGTGGGGGCCACCGCCCAGGTGCCGTTGGGCCGTTGGGTGAAGCGCACCAGGGCGAGCAGACCGTCGAGCGTGCGCGGGTCGGCGTACTTGCCACGGTTCGGTGCACCCATGCCCGAGATGAAGTTGCCGAGGCTCCAGAAGGTGACCACGCCGTTCACCCGTTCGACCGGTTGGGGCACGTGTGGGCCGTGCATGATCACCAGGTCGGGCTTGGCGGCGGCACCGGTGATGCTGTTCACGAGCGAGCGGTCCTCGGCGATCGGCCCGGTGAGCATCTCCATGTACACGTGCAGGCTGACGATGACGACCTCAGCGCCGAGGCGTCGCACCGCGGCGACGTCGGCGCGCACCTGGTTCGAGTCGATGGCCCGATTCAGGCGCCACAGGTCGCGCGGGAACCCGGTGTTCGAATTCCTCGCGTACGACAGGTGCGCGACCCGCACGCCCTTCACCACGAACGTGGCCACCTTGGCCTCGGTGGTGGTTCGGGCGGTTCCGTTGTGGGTGAGCTTCGCGGCGTCGAGCGCCTTCAGCGTGGTGTCGATGCCGGCCAGGCCGAGGTCGTTGGCGTGGTTCGACGCGGTGCTGCACCGGTCGAAGCCGATGCGCTGCATGTCGAACGGGGTCTCCCACGCGGCTTGCAGCAGGTTCGTGCCGTACGCGCTCTTGCCCACCCAACCGACCGTCGCACCGGGCGCGCCGATGGGGGTCTCCATGTGGCAGATCGCCAGATCTGCGAACCCCACGAACGGCGCGACCGGCCGCAGCAGCGACGCGTAGTCGTAGCGCACACCCGGCGGCGCGGCAGCGGCCGCGGGGCGGTTGATCAACGGTTCGGGCAGGAAGTCGCCGACCGCGGCGATGGTGAACGAGCGGCCCGGCGCCTTCACCCGCACCGCGGCCTTCGTGGCCGTGGCAGCCGCGTCGATGGACGGAGCGAGTGCCACCGACGGCATGGCGACCGCGGCCATCACGGTCGCGACCACCACACCGATGGCCAGGAGGTGTCGCGCTCGCACGCTTGGAGCGTAGGCCGCTACGCCTTGCGGTACTTGCGAATCGCGATCGGGGCCATGACCACCATGATGCCCAGCGACCAGGCCAGGCTGCCCCACACGTAGTCCGTCGGGTCGGTGCCCAACATGAGCGAGCGCACGGCTCGGACGGTGACGCTGACCGGCTGCCGTTCGGCCCACCACTGCAACCAGTCGGGCATCGTCTCGACCGGCACGAATGCGTTCGAGGCGAACACCAATGGGGCGATGAGCGGGAATGCCGCCGCCTGGGCCGCTTCGGCGTTGGGCACCATCAGGCCGATGACGGCGAAGATCCAGCACATCGACAGGCCGAACATCACCATCACGCCGATCGCGGCGATGATCTCGAGGAACGAGCCGGTGGGGCGGAAGTCGACGATGTAGCCGACGACGATCATCAGCGCGACGACCACCGCGTTGCGCACGCTGTCGGCGGCGACACGGCCTCCGAGGACCGCGCTGCGCGCCATCGGCAGGCTCTTCAACCGTTCCAGCAACCCCTTGGTCCGGTCCTCGGCCAGGCCGACCGCGGTGTTGATGGCGCCGAAGACGACGGTCTGCACGAAGATGCCCGGCATCAGGTAGTTGACGTACGGAATGCCGCCGGGCGCCTGGATGGCGCCACCGAAGACGTAGCGGAACATCAGCACGAAGATGACCGGCTGGATGAGCGCGAACACGAGCAGCTGCGGGACTCGCCGGATGACCGTGAGGTTGCGCCACGTCATGGCCAGGTTGTCGCGGATGGCCCAGCCGATGCCGACGCCCTGACGGGAGGAGACGGGCGGGTGCGTGGGGGCGAGTGTGGCGCTCATGCGTCACCGTCCTTCGTGCTGTCGGCGTTCGCCGTGTCGCCGGTGACGGGTTCGGCGGTTGCGGGTTCGTCGTTCGCGGGCTCGGCGTTCGAGCCGGTGAGGGTGAGGAAGACGTCGTCGAGCGTGGGTTCGCGCAGGGCGACGTGGGCGGGCACGAGCCCGGCGGCCTCGAGCTGGTTCAGCGCGTCGCGCAACGTGGCGGCGCCGTCGGACATGACGGTACGGACGATGGTGCCGGCGCTCGTGTCGGTGCCGAGCACTTCCGCTGCCTGCACCGCCGCGGCGGGCGACGAGAACTCGAACTCGATGACCGTGTCGCCCAGCCGAGCCTTCAGCTGCTTGGCCGTGCCCTCGGCGGCGATGCGGCCCTGGTCGATGACGATGATGTTGTCGGCCAGGCGGTCGGCCTCCTCCAGGTACTGCGTGGTGAGCAGCACGGTGGTGCCGTCACCGACGAGACCTTCGATGACCTCCCACAGGTCCAGCCGGCTGGCCGGGTCGAGCCCGGTGGTCGGCTCGTCGAGGAAGAGCACCGGCGGATGGGTGACCAGGGCTGCACCCAGGTCGAGCCTGCGGCGCATGCCACCCGAGTAGGTGCGTACCGGTCGGTCGGCCGCGTCGGTGAGGCGGAACTGGTCGAGCAGCACGGCTGCCCTCGCGCTGGTGTCGGCGCGCGACATGTGGTTCAGCCGGCCGACCAGCGTCAGGTTCTCGCGGCCGGTGAGGTTCTCGTCGACCGCCGCGTACTGACCGGCCAGGCCGATGCTGCGACGCACGGCCTGCGGCTGCTGGTGGACGTCGAACCCGTTCACGAAGCCGCGACCTGCCGTGGGCTCGAGCACGGTGGTGAGCATGCGGACCATCGTGGTCTTGCCGGCGCCGTTCGCACCGAGCAGGCCCAGCACGGTGCCGCGGGGAACCGCCAACGAGATGCGGTCGACGGCGACCACTTCGTCGAACGTCTTGCGGAGCTCCTCCGCGAGGATTGCTGTGTCACTCATGACCCTCGACTCTAGTCAATGGTTGAGTCTTGTCAACCTTGTATCCGAGTCAAGGTTTCTGGTACCATGGGGCTGTGGCCGCCACCGACGCCGAACTCGCCGAGACGTGGTCCCGCCTCATGGGGTTGTTCAAGTCCCGCCGCGATGTGTTGTTCGCGGCGCTCGGTGAACTGCAGCTCACGCCGCCGCACGGTCACGCGATGATCACGCTGCTGCACGGCGGCCCGACGCGCATGCGCGACATGGCCGAGCACATGGCCTGCGACGCGTCGTACATCACGTCGGTCGCCGACCGGCTGGAGGAGCTCGGCTTCGCCGAACGTCGCCCCGCAGCCGACGACCGCCGGGTGAAGGAACTCGCGCTCACCAAGAAGGGCGAGCGCGTTGCCGCACGCCTGAACGCCGTGTTCACCGACCCGCCGGCCGCGCTTCGAGCGCTCTCCCCCGCCGACCAGGCCGCCCTGGCCCGCATCGCCGAGCAGCTCTTCGAGGGCCAGCCCGACAACGACTGGCTCCCCTCCCGCAGCCTCCGCTGAGGGCCCCCAGCGCGAACTTAAGTTCCTGGTGAACACGCGCGAACTTAAGTTCCTGGTGAACACGCGCGAACTTAAGTTCCTGGTGAACACCGGTGGGGCTACCGGCGGGGGTCGGTGACGAACAACCCGTCGCTCCCGGCCATCGACTCGACCTCGAGGTCGCCGTTGCGCAACGCGCCGAGCTCGTACCCGGTGATACCGAACACCTGCACGAACGAGACGACACCGTTGGGCGTCGAGATGAAGGGCAGCGTGGGGTCATCGACGAACGCAGCGGCCATGAGCCTGCTCGGCGTGTCGCCGGTGATTCGGCCGCCCGGGTCCAGCGTTCCACCCGGCCGGAATCGTGTGCCTTCGAGCGTCACGTCCCCAAGCCGCTGCATGAATCGTGCGGCCCATTCAGGCGGCTGGTCAGGCTGCCCGCGCCGCCAGCGCGACCCAGTGGAGCGAGGAACGCGCATCGTGAACTCGTAGCCGAGTCCGCTCACCAACGGATCACTCGTCTGCTTCGCCCAGATCTCGGTCAGACCGATGGTCACGAAGTGCCAATGGTCGGCCGCGCGATAGGCGCTCAACCCCTCCAACCGCGGACCGCCGAGGCCCATCATCGGGTCCAACAGCCAGTGCACCGGCTCCTGCGGTCCGTGGAGTTCGACCATCACCCGGTCGATGGCCGCCCACCCGGGCGCTTCCGCCTCATCGACCATCGCTGGTTCCGCTCTCGGTGACATCCGCCATGGGAGCGCACTGTGCTCGTTCCGGGCGCGGTGTGCAAGGGGTGAATGCCGACAAGCTCGGAGCGATGGGTGCACGGTGCCGGTGTGGTCACCGCTGCAGGCAGGGTCGAAGGTCCGTATCCGCTCCGCCGGGCGCGGCTTACGCTCAGTCCCAGATGCCGTTCACGATCGTTCGACGCGAGCACCTGACCCCGAACACGTTCCTCTGGGAAGTGGATGCCCCCGATGTCGCTGCGTCCGCGCGCGCCGGGCAGTTCGTGATGATCCGCTTGCACGACGGGGCCGAGCGAATCCCGCTGACCATCGCCGACTTCGACGCGGAGCGCGGCACGGTGACCATCGTCGTGCAGTCGCTCGGCCGCTCGACGGCCGAGATGCGCGACAAGTACCACGAGGGCGACACGTTCGCCGACTTCGTCGGACCGCTGGGCATGCCCACCGAGATCGAGCCCGTTCCTGCCGGCGTCGACCGCCACGTGGTGCTCGTCGGCGGGGGCCTGGGCGTGGCGCCGGTGTTCCCCCAGCTGCGTGCGTTCAAGCAGGCGGGCCATCGCACGACGGCGATCGTCGGGTTCCGCAACGCCGAGCTGCAGTTCTGGACCGACAAGCTGGGCGAGTTCGCCGACACGCTCATCGTGTGCACCGACGACGGCAGCGCCGGGCGGCCCGGGCTGGTGACCGAGGCACTCGCCGACGTCGTCGCCACCGACCGACCCGAGCTCGCCGTGGCGATCGGCCCGATGGTGATGATGCGGGCCTGCAGCGACGTCACCCGACCGGCCGGCGTGCACACCGTGGTGTCGCTGAACACGATCATGGTCGACGGCACCGGCATGTGCGGTTCGTGCCGCGTCAGCGTCGACGGCGAGACCCGGTTCGCATGCGTCGACGGCCCCGACTTCGACGCCCACCACGTCGACTTCGACGAGCTGCTCACCCGCCAACGCCGCTTCAAGGTGGAAGAGCTGGCCGCCGCGGAGGACTACGAGCACCGCTGCCAGGTCGAGCAGACCCTGTTCGTGGAAGGCAAGCGCACCTACAAGAAGCTGCGCGAGATCGAGCCCACCAAGGTGCCGATGCCCGAGCGCGACCCCGGCGTGCGGTCACGCACGTTCGACGAGGTGACGCTCGGCTACTCGCTCAGCGAGGCGATGCGCGAAGCCGAGCGCTGCCTGCAGTGCAGCCGGCCGACGTGCATCAGCGGATGCCCGGTGAGCATCGACATCCCCCGTTTCATCCGCCACCTGTTGGTGAAGGACGTCGACGGTGCGCTCGGGGTCATCCGCGAGGCGAACATCCTGCCGTCGGTGTGCGGACGGGTGTGCCCGCAGGAGTCGCAGTGCGAGAGCCAGTGCGTGATCGCCCGCAAGATGGAACCGGTCGGCATCGGTCGGCTGGAGCGCTTCGTCGGCGACCACGGCAAGGTGCAGCGACCCGACGTGGCCCCACCCATCGGCAAGAAGGTGGCGGTCGTCGGGTCCGGGCCATCGGGCCTGGCCTGCGCGGCCGACCTGGCTCGCGCCGGCGTCGACGTCACGGTGCTCGAGGCGCTGCACGTCACCGGCGGCGTGCTGCGCTACGGCATCCCGTCGTTCCGCCTGCCGCGCGAGATCATCGATCGCGAGATCGACGGGCTGGTGGACCTTGGCGTCCGCATCGAGACCGACAAGGTGATCGGCCGCACCTTCACCGTCGACGACCTGCTCACCACGCGCGGCTACGACGCGGTGTTCCTCGGTGTGGGCGCCGGCGCGCCGTCGTTCCTGGGCATCCCGGGCGAGAACGCCGGCCGGGTGATCAGCGCCAACGAGTTCCTCACCCGCGTCAACCTGATGGGCGGCGACCGATTCCCCGACATCGACACGCCCGTCGGCATCGGCAAGGACGTCGTCGTCATCGGTGCCGGCAACACGGCGATGGACTGCCTGCGCGTCGCCCGCCGCCTGGGCGCCGAGGTGCGCTGCGTCTACCGCCGCACGAAGGCCGAAGCCCCGGCGCGCGCCGAGGAACTGCACCATGCCGAGGACGAAGGTGTCGGGTTCCTGTGGCTGCACAACCCGGTGGAGGTGCTCACCGACGACCACGGCGATGTGCGCGGGCTGCTGGTCGAGCGGATGGAGCTGGGCGAGCCCGACGAACGCGGTCGCCGTCGCCCGGTGGGTACGGGCGAGCGGTTCGAGGTGGCCTGCGACACGGTGATCGTGGCGCTCGGCACGAACCCGAACCCGATCGTCACCCGCAACACGAAGGGCCTCGAGCTCGACTCGCGGGGCTACGTCGCCGCGCACCCCGAGACACAGGCGACGAACCTGCCCGGCGTGTTCGCCGGCGGCGACATCGTCACGGGCGGGGCGACGGTCATCCTGGCGATGGGCGCCGGGCGACGAGCCGCGGCGGCCATCCTCGACTACCTCGACCACGGCACCATGCCCGAGACCGCCGAGGCCGCCGAGCCGGTGTGCCCGCGCTGCCATCGCCCGGTCGAAGCCGGCGACGACGACGGCATCTGCTGCGCCGACCAGGTGGTGGCATGGAAGTGCACCGACTGCTCGAAGCGCAGCGAAGGGTTCGCCTTCCCGTACGGCCGCTGCCCGGCGTGCAACGGCGTGCTGGAACCGGTCGACGCCGTGGCCACCACCGTGCCCGACGAGGCCATGGCCGCGGTGCGCAAGGCATTCGAGATCGAGCTGGGTGGCCGCGACTTCTACGTGGCCGCGGCGAAGCACACCAGCGACGAACAGCTGCACGACATGTTCCAGCGCCTGGCCGAGATGGAGCGCGAGCACATCGACACGCTGGTGCGCCGGTACCACCTCTCGCCGCCCGACGACGCGAGCGGCGACCTGCACCCCGGCGCCTTGCAGGCGGGTGCACAACGCGTGCCCACCGACCCGATGGACCTGCTCGAACTGGCGCTCACGTTGGAGCAACGCGCCGAGGCGTTCTTCCGCGAGCACTGCGACGACGCCGCACCCGCGGCGCGCGAGCTCTACCGCGAGCTCGCGGCGGAGGAGGGCGAACACATCGCCCTGCTGACCACCGAGTTGTCGGCCCTGCGCAGCAACCGCCGCGGCCTGCTCTGACTCAGAGCTTGGGCACGTAGCCGTCGAGGTCGATCACCACGTCGACCGCCTTGGTCCCCTTCACGCACACCTTGCCGTCGGCACCGATCTTGGTGAGCACGGTGCCGGTGACGCTCTGCCCGGCGGCGAACGCCACGCTGATCCCTGCCTGCGGGGCACCGCACGGCCAGATCTGCACGTAGCCGGCAGAGGGCGGCGTCACCACGGTGAGTCGGAACGACACCGAGCTGGCGTCGACGGGCACGCCGACGCGACCGGCCACCTTGAATCGAAGACCAGCCACGATGTTGCGGGCACCGATGTCGGTGTACAGGAGATCGGAGGTGTCCTCGAAATGGCGGCTGTCGAGCAGTCGCTTGGGCCCGGTGGCGACGTACATCCCGACGGACGGGACGTAACCCACGGCGTCGACTGCGACGTTGACCGCTGCGGTCGTGAACACACAGACCTTGCCATCGGCCGCCGGAGTCAGCTGGACCGTGTTCGACGAGGCCTTGCCCGCCTGGAACCAGAGGCTCCACGTCGGCTGTCGTGTCTGACCGCACGGGTACACGAGGACCGAGCCCGACGCCGTCGAACCGGATGCGGTGATCTTCAGGACGACCGACTTGGCGCCCGCAGGGATGCCCGGACGGTTCGACGCCTGCACCGCCAGCGTGGTGTTGGCGCCCCTGACGCCCGAGGCGAGCCGGGTGGTGGTGAGCGGCGTGAACTTCGAGCCCGTGGGGTAGTAGCCCAGGGCGTCGACCACGACGTGCGCGGTCGTGGTGGTGTAGATGCACACCCTGCTGGAGGTGTCGAGTCGCGCGATGACGAGTTGCGAGGACAGCTGCCCGGCGCGGAACGTCACGTTCGGCAGGGCCGGTCGTGCCGCGCCGCACGCCCACACGGTCATCGTGCCGGCGGCGACGGGGGTGTCGACGGTGACGCTCAACGCGACGGCGACCACCGACGTCGGGATGCCGGCTCGGCCACCCACGACGAGCGCACGTGGCGATGCAGTGACGATCGCTCCGCCCGGTGGAGCGGGTGCTCAGCAGTCGCGTCGGATTCACGCCGACGTAGCCGTAGACGCTGGGCTTCACCGTCGCCGACTGGGCGACCGCGCCGGCGCCGGCCACGTTCAGCGCGCGGATCTGGAACGCGGCGTCGGTGCCGTTGGTGAGACCGGTGAACGTGAACTTCGTGACCGCGGTCCCGGTCGGCACCCACGTCGCGCCATTGTCGCGACTGACCTCGTACCCGAAGACCGCGCCACCCACCGGATTGGTCGGCGCGGTCCACGACAGCGCGACCCGGCCGGACAGCGGCGTGGCCACGACACCCGTCGGTGCACCGGCGACGACCGCTGAGGTCGGCGCCACCGTGGCAGTCGAGCGGGTGGACGGAGTGCCGACGCCAGCGGCGTTGACGGCGGACACGCGCACCTCCACTTCCTCGCCGTCGGTGAGGCCGGGAATGTCGGCGTAGGTGCAGTTCGAGGCGACCGCGGTGCAGTCGGTCGTGATCGTGGTCCACCCGAAGGGGTCGACGACGAACGAGCGGATCCACGGGATGTAGGCACTCACCCGCGTGTAGACGCCCGGGAACGACGGGTCGGAGCATCGTGCGCCGAAGCCGGTGATCCCGGCGAGCTTCGGTGCCGTGCCGGCGTCGACCACCAGCGGTCCGCCGCTGTCACCGAGGCACGCGTCGATGCCAGGTGCGCCGGCACACAGCATCGTCGCCGGGTCGAAGTAGTTCGCCGCCGTCGGGTCGGAGGTCTGGTACGAGCCGCAGCCGTCGGCGGGGCCGCCGAGCACCGCGACGTCGGCCTGCTGCAATTGATCGGACACCGAGCCACCGGCAGCGGTCGTCCCCCACCCGCTGATCAGCGCGGGAGTGGACGCTCAGCGGGCCTGCTGCATCGGTGAACAGCGGAATCGGCGTTCCCCGGGCCGGGTGGGCCAGATGCACCAAGGCGATGTCGTCGCGCTTCGTGACCGGGTCGTAGCCGAACTTGCGGACGACCTGGTCGGCCCGGCTGGCGTTCCACGGCAGCATCGCCGACAGCGTCGTGATGCCGCTGTGCACGATGGTGTTCCCGGGGAAGCTGCCAGGCTCGCCGACGCAGTGCGCCGCGGTCAGCACCCACTGGGGATCGATGAGCGTGCCACCACAGCGGCTCGTTCCGTACCGGACCTCGACCTGCCACGGGGCGGTGTCGATGGTGGTGGCGCCCCCACCCACGATCCGCCCGGCGACGGCCGGGACAGCAGCGGGTGCCGTCGGTCGATACTGCAGCCGGTAGCCACTGATGGCTGCGCCACCGTCACTGGCCGGAGCGCTCCACGAGGCCACCATGCCATCCGCCTTCGGACTGAGCACGGGAGGTGTCGGTGCGTCGGCAACGTGGAGCGGTTGCACCGTGTTGCTCTGTCGACCGAACTCACCCATGCCGGAGCCGTTGATCGCCGCAACCCTCACGGACACGCCCTGCGACGGGTCGACATCGGTGATCGTCACAGCGGGCGTCGTACTGACACCGTCGGGGACCGTGACCCACGCACTGCCGTTCCACTTGTCGATCCGGTAGTCCGAGATGGGGGTCGCCCCACCGATCGCCGGCGGAACCCACTCGAAGCGCACCGAGCGAAGTCCCGGCGTGATCAGCGGCCTGCCCGGAGCGCTCGGTCGCGTGCCGGTGGTCAGGTAACTGGTCCACCCCGTTCGGGGCGCCGCGTCGGTCGCGTAGCCGGCGGCGTCGGCCGACTTCATGCCCACCCACGACCGGACGTGCTTGGCGTCGACGAAGCACGTGTCGACGACGGTCACCGAGTACGACTTGGCAGCCGCGCTCCAGGCTGGGGTGGCACCACACAGGCGGGCACCGTTGGCCCCCGGTGCCCAGACGTCGCCGCGCACGACACCGTTGGCGTTGAACAGGGTGACCTCGTAGTCCTGCGCGCTGTCGCCGTTCACGTCCACGAACCACACGATGAACGTGTCGTACCCCGACCAGTGGGTCGTACGAGGGTCGGTGAACACCCGGGTGGTGACGGAGAACACCAACTTCGTCTCGGTCGAGTCGTTGGTGACGGCCATCCCGGTGAGGTCGGCGTCGTAGTAGCGCGACAGGTTCGGATAGACGTCGCCGATCGGGTCGGTGACGTACACCGATGCTCTCGACTGGACCTCCTGGATCACCGCCGCCCGTGGCATCGCCTCAGTGCGGGCGAGTTGGTCGGCCCGCTCGGTGCGATGGCTGTTCAGTTCACGACGGTCGCCCGCCGAGGCCCCGGCGGTGTCGCCACTCGAGGTCGCGAGCAACGACACCACCGACGCCACCGCGACGGCGACTCCGATCAGTTTCCGTGTGTGCACTCCGCCCCGACCGCTCACGCGATCGGGATCGGCGTGAAGAGCACCGGACCGGCAGGCGCACCACCGCCATTGGCATTGACCGCCCGCACGAAGACCGATTGGGTGGCCTCGGGGAGACCCGTGAGGGTGAACCCCGGCGTGGCACTTCCCGTGGGGACCCATGTCGCACCGGCGTCCAGCGAGTACTCGTAGCCGGTGATCGGCGAACCCCCGTCGAAGTTCTCGACCCAGGTCAGATCGGCAGTCAGCCCGGGCTGCGGTGTCGCCTGCAGGTCGCCGGGCAGGTCGGGCACGGTGGAGGCCATGGCGCCCTGGTTCAGCGCGGATGCGGCGCCGAGACCGACGACGTTGATGGCCCGGATCTTGAATTCGATCGGCTCACCGTTGGTCAGCCCGGGGATGAGCCCCGTGCAGGTGGCCGCGATGCAGGCCACGTCGACGTGCGGCCAAATGGCCTCGATCTGGTCCTGGATCCACGGCACGAAGGCGCTGACCCGGGTGTAGACGCCGGGCGCACCGATCTGGGCGCACCCTGCGCCGAAGCTGGTGATACCGGCGATGTACTTCACGCCGGTCACGTCCACCACGAGGGGCCCGCCGCTGTCGCCCTGGCAGGTGTCGACGGTGCCGTCGACTGCGGCGCAGAGCATCGTCGCCGGGACGAAGTCGGCGAGGTAGCCCGCGCACGAGCCCGCTTGTCCCGGCGCGGCGAGGACGTTCACCGTGCCGATCCGCAGCTGATCGGGAACCTCGCTGGCGCCCTCGAACAGGCGGCCCCACCCGCTGACGATGGCGGGCGTCGACAGCGCCGGACCGGCGGCGTCGTTGAACAGTCGGATGGCCTTCACGCCGGCGATCGCCGTCGCCGACTTGGTGAGGTGCAGCAGCGCCAGGTCACTGGGGCTGGCCGTCGCGCCCGTGTACTCCTGGGGCCAGATCACCTTGTCGACCGTGATGCCGTTCAGTGCGTTCATGTCGCTCTGGTACGACAGGCCGGCGTGCACGACGAACTGGTTCGCGGTCCTGCCGTACACGCAGTGCGCGGCGGTGAGCACCCATTGCGGGTCGATGAGCGTGCCCCCGCAGAGGCTCGAGTTGCTGATGAAAACCCGGACCTGCCACGGCACCTGGCTGATCGCCGACGGTGTTCCGCCCACGATCCTGGTGCCAACCACGGCCGACCTGGTCGCGGTGGACGGGCGGTAGTAGATGCGGTACTTGGTGATGGCCGAGCCACCGTTGGCCGGCCGGTTCCAGTTCACTCGCACCTGACCGGACAGCGCCGTGTTCGCCACGCCCCCGCCGACCGATGTCACGACCGGAGCCGCGGGCAGGCCGAACGGCCGCACCACGAAGCTGGCCGAGCTGACCGGGCCGAGCCCGGCGAACGTCTTGGCGCGCACTCGCACGCGCAGCGCCGATGTCGGCGAGAGCCCACTGATGGTCGCCGTGGTGGCCGTGCTCACGGCGTCCTTGTAGCGGACCCAGGTGGTGCCGTTGTTCGTCGTCGTGTCGATGATGTAGTCGGTGATCGGGTACTTGCCCGCCGAGGTCGGCTTGCTCCAGGCGAGCGTCACCTTGCCGAGGCCGGCGGTGCCCTTGGGCTGGCTCGGTGCGGTCGGCAACGTGGCGGCCGCCAGCGGCACGCGGTACACCGACGCGGCCGAGAACGTGCTGGTGCCGAGCTTGTTCTTCGAGGCGACGCGCACGATGTAGCGCTTGCCGGCAGCGAGACCGGTGATCCGCGTCGTGCGATCGGCGGACACGCCGTCGTTGAAGGTCTTCCACGACACCGGCGACTGCAGCGAGTACTGCACGACGTAGTCGGTGGCGGGCCAGAACGTGCTGGGCGGGGCACCCCAACTGACGTCGAGCGAGACAGGAGCGGCCACGGCAGTGGGCGTCGGCGGTGTGGTCGGGTACAGGCGTGTCGCCTGGGTCAACCACGTGGTCTCGGGTGCGAAGTCGAGCGAGTACGCCGACCCGTCGGAGTACCGCATGGCCGCGTAGACGTTGACGGACTTCGGGTTGCCGAGGCACGACAGCGGCACGAAGACTCCATACGACCGAGCGGCACCACTGACGACAGGGATGCCGCTGCACAGGTGCACGCCGGTCGTGTAGTTGTAGACGTCCGCGAAGACGACGCCGCCGAAGTTGGCGAACTCGATCGCGTAGTCCTCCTTCTTGTCACCCGTCTTGTCCACGAACCAGTCGATGAAGGTGTCGTTCTGCACCCAGTTCGGCGTGGACGGACGCTCCCAGACCTTCACCCCGACGGCGACGAACAACGACGGCACACCGGGCTCGGTGTTGATGGCGGCGCGCACACCGCCCACCTCGCCCTGGGCGTAGTAGCCCGAGCCGAAGAGGGCTGCATCGTTGGTCGCATCGGTTCCGGTCGGCGTCCACGTGATACGCGAGATCGACTCACCGAGTCGGGCGTTGCGCTCCGCTGCACCTGCGTCGCGCTGCGCGAGGCGCTCCTTGAGCGGCCCCCAGTTCGGCAGACGCCGCGTGCTGGTCGACGCTCCCGCCGTGTCCACGGTCGCCATGAGCGACACCAATGACGCCACCACTGTGGCGATCCCGACCATCTTCCGCGTCCGCATGCCGTCTCCACTCCCGATCAGGCACGTACGTCTAGCACGCGGATTGGCGATGACGCCAGCGCCGAAATGTGTCGGATTTCCGACTATTGGCGGGCGAACTCGCGGATCACTCGGCCGGGGCGCTCGCCGCTGTGCCTGCCCTGCTCGGTGACGATCTTTCCGTTCACCAACGTGGCCGCATAGCCGCGGGCACGCACCTTCAAACGACCCTTGCCGCCCGGGAAGTCGTTCGCGTATTCGGGGTGCTCACTGGCGAGCGCGTCGATGTCGAACACGTTGACGTCGGCGTACTGGCCCACCTGCAACGTGCCGCGGTTCTTCAGGCCGAGCACGCCCGCCGGGAACGACGTCAGGCGGCGAATCGCCTCGGGCAACGCCACCGAGTTGCGGGTGCGGTGCCAGTAGGTGAGGTAGTGGGTGCTGGCATCGGCGTCGCAGATCTGGCCGGCGTGCGCGCCGGTGTCGGCGAGGCCGGGGTACACGTGGTCGAGCGTGAGCAGCTCGCCGAGCGCGTCGGTGGCCCGGTTGAAGAACCAGGTGTTGAACAGCTCCTTGCCGTCGCTGGCGATCAGGCGATCGATGACGAACTCCACCGGGTGCACACCGAGTGCCGCAGCGTGATCGGCGACCGACAGGCCGCCCTGCTCGTGGTAATCGGGCGAGTCGCCGGTGCCGAGCGGGTGGATGAAGTTCGGGTCGTACCACATGCCCTTCTCCTTGCCCTCCTGCACGAGCAGGGCGCGAGTGGCGGGGTCCTTCAGCGCAGCGACACGGTCGGCGATGGTGGGCAGCTGCATCAGCTGCCGCCACTGCTTGCCCTTCACCGGCGAGATCTGGGCGAGACCGCACAGCGAGCCGCTCGGACGAGTCATCGACGCGAGGGTGATGTTGCCGGCCTTGCCGCTCTCGTTCTCGAGGAAGCCACCGAACACGTCGACGCCGCCGCGACCGCTGTTGCCGACGCCGCCGCTGAACAGCACGTCGCCGCACGCCTGGGCCATCTCCTTGAGCAGCATGAACTCGTGGCCGCCCTTCGTGGCGAAGTCGTTCACGGCCTGGAACAGGCCACCGCCGGCCGCGTTCATGCCGTCGGCGACGGCGAGGTACTCGTCGAGCGGCGCCAGCGTGCCCGGCACGTAGCGACCGTCGGGCACCACGTGCAGCAGGATGCGCGACGTGCTGAACCCGACCGCGCCGCCGGCGACCGACTCCTCGGCGATGTCGCGCATCGCGTTCAGCTCCTCGGGCGTGGCCGGCTCGTCGGTGAGCGAGCGCTCGCCCATCACGTGGTAACGGACGGCGCAGTGGCCGACCATGCCGACGATGTTCAGTGCGGGCTCCATGCGCTGCACCGAGTCGAGGTACTCGGGGTACGTCTCCCAGTCCCACGGCAGGCCGTCGAGGATGGCGTCGCGGGGGATGTCCTCGACGCTCTCCATCATCTCGGCCAGGAACTGACGGTCCTCGGTGCGGACCGGCGCGAACGTCACGCCGCAGTTGCCCATCAGGACCGTGGTGACGCCGTGCCACGAGCTGGACGTCATGTACGGGTCCCAGCCGACCTGGGCGTCGAGGTGCGTGTGCAGGTCGATGAACCCGGGCGACACGATCTGCCCGGTGGCGTCGATCTCGCGCGCCGCCACCTCGCCCGACAGGTCGCCGATGACGGTGATGACGTCGCCGTCGATGGCCAGGTCGGCCACGTAGCCGGGCGCACCCGTGCCGTCGACGATGGTGCCGTTGCGAATGATCAGGTCGTGTGCCACGAATCCCCCTTGTGTTCCCGGGCGGACCTTACCGATCGGGGGTTTCGTCGTCGTCACCGAGCCACTTCTCGAACCAGTGGTGCGCGTACGGGTTGTCGTTGTAGCGGTCGATCGGGGTGTAGCCGGCCGCGCCGTACATCGCGATGGCCTCGGCGAGCACCGAATTCGTGTCCAGGATCGCCCGGCGGCGGCCCGAGTCGGCGACGACGCGCTCCAACGTCCCCAGCATCTGTCGCCCCACACCCTGGCCGCGAGCCAGCGGGTCGACCCACATCCGTTTGATCTCGCCGGTGTGCTCGTCGACGAACTGCACGCCACCGCAGGCCACCGTCGCGCCGTCGACGAGGGCGAGCACGAAGCAGCCCCGCGGCGGGTCCATCGCGCTCGGTGCTTCGGCCAGTGCCGCGGCACCGTCGAACCCGTTCGCGAATCGCGTGTCGAGCTCCGCGAAGTAGCGACGCATCGCTGCCTGCGCGGCGTCGGACGCGGCGCCGACGGTCACGAACACGACCTCGTCCACCGACTCACCGTACGCGACCCGAGCAGCCGTGTGCTCCAGGAACTCAGGTTCGCGGGAAGCGGCCGCGGAGGCGGTGCATGGTGATGCTCTGCATGACGCCGAGCGACACGGACATCAGGCCCACCACCAGCAACGGCGACAGCCATCGTCCGGAGAACGTGACCGCGACGATGATGCCGAGTGTGACGATCCGTTCGGGCGCGACCTTCCGCACGGCACGCCACTGGATGTACATGAGGCCGCCGATGAACGAGAAGCCCGACAGCGCGAGCGTCCAGCGATCGTGGGTGTCGAGGTGCTCGGTCGGGTGCTCGACCAGATGCTTGGCCACCACCGCGTAGAAGATGAGTCCCATCGCCAGCGGGAAGTGGCCCAGGGTGAACACGTCGCGGGCGAACCGGCCCCTGTCGCCGCCCGTGGCCTCGCGCAGGTGGTGCTCGCTCACGCTGGGCAGGTACGCGAAGTAGGCCCACCACAGCACGCACGCCATCGCCACCGACACGACCAGTGCGGTCACGGTGGTGGCGCTCAGGCCCACCCCCGTCGCCGTGGCCCCGGCAGCGATGAGTACCTCACCCAACGAGATGATGATGAACAGCGAGTGGCGCTCGGCGAAATGCACCGGGTCGATCACCCAGTCGCCACTGGCACCGCGTGCGGCACCCACCAGGTTCAGCAGCCCACCGACGATCCAGATGACGACGCGGACGTCGCCGTGGAAGAAGGCGCCGATCATCACGACGATCGGCGTCAGCACCGCGAACGACACGTAGCGGATGAACGGAGCGCGAGTCACCGGGTTGCCCCACGCGACGCTGCCCTGCATGGACAGCACGATCAGTTGCACGCCCATGTAGGCGGCGCCGAACCACAGGCCACCGTCCTCCAGCGCGGTGGGGATGCTCACCGTCATCACCAGCGCGACCGGAATGATGCACAGCACCAGCACACGTGTGGCGGTGACGGCCTGCAGGTCGATCGCCGACCCGGCCCACGTGAACTGCGACCACTGCCACCACACCAGCCACGCGAGGAGCACGCCGTGACCCAGCCCTGCTGCCGTGGGGTCGTGGGCGATCAGCGAGGCGACCTGCGTGACGGCGAAGACGAAGACGAGGTCGAGGAACAGCTCGAGGTTGGTGGCGTGCCGTTCGCGGGCCGCATCCGGCGACTCGACGTCGGCCGGCTCGGTCACGAGCCCTCGCCGCGGATGCTCGCGGCACGGGCGTGGGCGGGGAAGCCCTCGTGCGCGCTCATCGCCAGGATGGTGGGTGTCATGCGCGCCAAGGCACCGGCGTCGGCGCGGGCCACCGCGGTGCGCTTCAGGAACGTGTCGGCGGTGATGCCACTGCTGACGTGCGCGAAGCCGCCAGTCGGCAGGCTGGCGGGGCAGCCGATGACGAAGTTGCCGGCGCTGAACAGCGTGTGCTGGCCGACCAGGATCTCGCCCGCGTTGACCAGCATGTCGAGCAACTCGGCCTCCGCGTCGGCCGCGACCGCGACCTGCAGGTGTTCGGGCGCCCACCGATTCGCGACCTCGGCCGCCTGCACCAGGTCGTCGACGAGCACACACCCGCCGTTCGCACCGAGGGCCGCGCGGGCCGCCTCTGCACGGGCAGCCGGCAGCTCGTCGAGTTGCGCAGCGAGCTGCTCGTCGACCGCGTCGGCGAAATGCGACGACACCGTGATCAACAGCACGGCCGAGTCGGTGCCGTGCTCGGCCTCGTTCAACAGATCGGCGGCGGCGAGGCGCGGGTCGGCGGTCTCGTCGGCGACGACGACGCTCTCGGTGGGTCCGAGGATCATCATCGTGGCGACGCCGTAGCGCTGCATCTCGACCTGTGCGCACGCGACCGGCGGGCTGCCGGGGCCGACGATCTTGCGGACCTGCGGGATGGTCTCGGTGCCGAAGCCCAGCGCGGCCACGCCCGCCGGGCCGTTCACCCGGAACACCTCGGTGACGCCCAGCTTGCGGCACACGACGAGCACGGCCGGGTCGATGCGGCCGCTGCCGTCGGGCATGGGCGGCACCACCAGCGCCACCTGTGGGACGCGGGCGACCATCGCCGGCACGGCCAGTTGATAGGCGACGCTCGGGTAGCTGGCCTTGCCGCTGGGCACGAACAGCCCGGCGCGACGTGATGGGCGTGATCTTCTCGCCGACGGTCAGGCCGGGCTCGCTGACGAAGCTCCAGTCCTGGGCCCGCTCCATGAGCTGTTCGTTGAACGCGCGCAGGTGAGCGATCGCGTCGTCGATCGCGGCGTCGACCTCGCGGGGCACCGTCGCCGCGGCCAGCTCGTCGGGCGTGGCCTTCAACTGATGCGGCTCGAGCGACACCTTGTCCCAGTCGCGCAACGCGCGACAGACCGCTTCGTCGCCGTGAGCGCGGACGTCGTCGATGATGCGGCCGATCGACGCCTTCAGCCCCTCGTCGAAGATGGCCTCCAGACCGCGCGCGCAGAGCGCCGCACGGGCGGTCTCGTCCATCGCCGACCAGGTCATCCGTCGCATCACGGGCATGGCCCCGACGTTACCGGTGTCAGAGCGACGGCCGCCGATGGAACCAGGGGTCGGCCTCCTCCAACTGCGCCGCCAACTGCAGCAGCACGTGGTCCTCGCCGGCGCGTCCCATGAGGTGCGCGCCGACGGGTAGGCCCGCGTCGTTCCACCACAGCGGCACGCTCATCGCCGGCTGGCCGGTGCCGTTCGCCAACGGCGCGTACGGCGAGTACGGAAGGACGTGCTCGAGCCGGTAGTCGAGGAACGACGTCCACCCGTCCTGACGGTCCGAGGCGAAGCGACCGAGCACCGCCGGCGGCTCTCCGAGCGTTGCGGTGAGGAGCATGTCGTACTCCTCCAGGAAGCGCGCCGACCGACGGCCGACTGCGTGCACCGTGTCGACGCAGCCGATGTAGCGAGCGCCCGAGACCGAGCGACCCAGTTCGCAGGCCAAGCGCGTCACCCGCTCGACGCGGTCCTCCGCGTTCGGGCCGGCAGCGTCGACGGTGCGCTGTGTGCCACAGGCGACGATCTCGGACCACGCGGTGATGAAGCGATGCATGTCGATGTCGGGCGCGGCCGGCACGACCTCGTGGCCCAGCGACTCGAGCAACTGCGCCGTGTGCTCGACCGCCGCGACGCAGTCGGCGTGGATCGGCTCGCCGTCGAAGGTGCGGGTGGTGACCGCGATGCGGAGGCGTCGCGGTGGCGCGGCGATGGCATCGACGAACGAACCGACTCGAGGCGGGGCGTGATACGGGGCCCCGAGGTCGGGGCCGGCCGTGGCATCGAGCATCGCCGCGGTGTCGCGCACCGAGCGGGCCAGGAACCCGTCGATCGCCATGCCCGCCCAACCCTCACCCGAGGCCGGGCCATCGGGCAGCAAGCGCCCGCGTCGGCTTCAGCCCGAACAGCCCGCACGACGACGCCGGGATGCGCACCGAACCACCGCCGTCGCTGCCGTGGGCCAGCGGCACCACACCAGCGGCGACCGCCGCACCCGACCCGCCGCTCGAACCGCCGGCGACGTGGTCCGTGTTCCACGGGTTGCGCGTCGGACGTCCGTACACCTTCGCCTCGGTGGTCACCCCGATGCCGAACTCGGGGCTGGTGGTGCGACCGAACGTCACCACTCCCGTGGCGCGCATGCGCGTGAACATCTCGCTGTCGTAGTCGTACCGGTGGCCGTCGAACAGTCGCGACCCCATCGACGTGGGGAAGTCGACCGCCTCACAGCCGAGGTCCTTCAGCAGGAACGGCACGCCGGCGAACGGGCCGTCCGGCAGACCGTCGGCGATGGCGGTCCGGGCCATCGCCTCGTGCAGGTGCACCACCGCGCCGATCGCTTCGTCGGTGGCCGCGCACCCGCTCGAGCGCCGCGTCGAGCAGCTCGTTCGGCTGCACTTCGCCACCGCGCACCAGCGCCGCCAGACCGGTGGCGTCGAACTCGACGTACTCATCGAACCGCATGGACCCATGGTGACACGGACCGGTCCGGTAGGCTTCCGTCACGTTCCGGTCACTTCCGAGGAGCGTTCCCGCCATGCCCGTCACTGTTGTCGTAGGCGCCCAATGGGGCGACGAGGGCAAGGCCAAGGTCATCGACCTGCTCGCCGCCGAGCACAGCCATGTCGTCCGTTACCAGGGCGGGCACAACGCCGGCCACACGGTGGTGGTGGGCAGCGAGCGCTACGCGCTGCAACTCATCCCCAGCGGCGTGCTGTACCCGCACATCATCCCGGTCATCGGGAACGGTGTGGTGGTGGACATGCCCACGCTGTTCAACGAGATCGACACGCTCGAGAGCCGCGGCATCAGCTGCGCCAAGCTGAAGGTCAGCAGCCAGGCGCACCTGATCTTCCCGTGGCACCAGTCGCTCGATGCGCTGTACGAGGCCAAGCGTGGCGACGAGAAGATCGGCACCACGCTGAAGGGCATCGGGCCCGCCTACGCGACAAGGCCCGGCGCATCGGCGTGCGCGCCGGCGACGTGCTCGACGTCGCCGCGTTCCGCGAGTCGGTGCACGCCAACTGCACGTACCACAACCGAGAGATCGAGGGCCTCGGCGGCGAGGCGCTGGATGTCGACGCCATCGTCGACCGGTTCGCCGAGCTCGGCGCCCGACTCGCGCCCTACGTGACCGACACGGTCGAGATGTTGCACGAAGCGCTCGACCGCGACGACGCGCTGCTGCTGGAAGGCGCGCAGGCCACGTTCCTCGACCTCGACCACGGCACCTATCCGTTCGTCACGTCCAGCAACCCCACCGCGGGCGGGGCATGCGTCGGCACGGGCATCGGACCCCGCTATCTCACCCGCATCGTCGGCATCACCAAGGCCTACGCCACCCGTGTGGGGTCCGGCCCGTTCGCCACCGAGCTCACCGACGAGCTGGGCGACAAGCTGGTCGACATCGGTCGCGAGTTCGGCACGGTCACCGGCCGTCGCCGCCGCTGCGGTTGGCTGGACCTGGTGATGCTGCGCAAGGCCGTGCGCATCAACAGCCTCACCGAGCTGGCCCTCACCAAGCTCGACGTGCTCGACACGTTCGACGAGGTGAAGGTGTGCACCGAGTACGACGCCGACGGCCGCCCGGTGTACGCGGTGTTGCCGGGTTGGCTCACCGACCTCAGCTCGGTCACCGACCTCGACGACCTGCCCGACCGGGCGCGCGACTTCGTGGCGTTGGTCGAGCGCGAGGTGGGCGTGCCCGTCCGGATCGTCGGCACCGGCGCCGAGCGCGAGAGCTACGTGATCTGGTCATGATCCCCCGCTACACGATGCCCGAGATGGCCGCCGTGTTCAGCGACACGGCACGCTTCGGCCGGTACCTCGAGATCGAGCTGCTGGCCACCGAGGCGCACGTCGCACTCGGCATCGTGCCGCCCGCCGACGCGGTGGCCTGTCGCGAGCGGGCACCGAAGGTCGACGACGCGTTCGTCGTCGCGGTCGACGAGCGCGAGAAGGTCACCGATCACGACGTCGCCGCGTTCGTCGACGTCGTGCAGAACGCCATCGGCGCTCCCGCAGGTGCGTGGATCCACTACGGCCTCACCTCCAGCGACGTGGTCGACACCGCGTGGTGCTGGATGCTGCGCGACGCGTGCGATCTGCTGCTGCAGGCCGCCGACGGTTTGGTCGCCACCCTGGTGCGTCTGGCGCGCGAGCACCGCGACACCGTGATGATCGGCCGCACCCACGGCATCCATGCCGAGCCCACCACGTTCGGCGCCAAGGTGGCGCTGTGGGCGCTGCAGGTGGACCGCGACCGCACCCGCCTGCGTGCCGCCCGCGACACCGTCGCCGTGTGCAAGCTCAGCGGCGCGGTGGGCACCTTCAGCAACATCGACCCGTCCATCGAAGCCCACGTGGCCGCCGCACTCGGGCTGAAGGCCGTGCCCGCGACGCAGGTGATCGCCCGCGACCGTCACGCCGAGTTCCTGTACGCGTGCGCATCGGTCGGCTCGACGATGGAGCTCATCGCCGTCGAACTCCGCCACCTGCAGCGCACGGAGGTGCGCGAGGTGCAGGAGGGGTTCAAGGTCGGCCAGAAGGGGTCGAGCGCGATGCCCCACAAGCGCAACCCGATCAGCGCCGAGACCATCAGCGGCCTCAGCCGCGTGCTGCGCGGCAACCTGCAGGCCGGCATGCAGGACGTGGCGCTGTGGCACGAGCGCGACATCTCGCACAGCTCGGTCGAGCGCGTCGTGCTGCCCGACAGCGCCCTGCTCGCCTACTACGTCATGCGCCGCATGACCCGCCTGCTCGACGGGCTGCAGGTGTTCCCGCAGCGCATGCTCGACAACCTGTGGGCCAGCCATGGTCTGGTGTTCAGTCAGCCGGTGCTGCTCGGCCTGGTGCAGGCGGGCCTGACGCGCGACGAGGCGTATCGCATCGTCCAGGAGAACGCCGGCCGAGCCTGGGACGAGAGCCGTTCGTTCCGCGAGTTGCTCGAGGCCGACCCGCGGGTGACGGTGCCTGCCGCGGTGCTCGACGATGCGTTCGATCTGCAGCGCAGTGTTCGCCACGCCGGTCTCGGCGTGGACCATCTCGACGCACTGAGTTGATCAAATGGAGGGCCGACGGGATCGTCGCGTTCCACACTGTCGATGGCGTCGGCGGGTCAGCTCGAGCGACTGATGCCGGCGGCCTTCAGGACCGTCGCGGCCACCCCCACCGCACGCCACGCGGCGTACGAGATGCCGGTGCGTTCGCTGTACGACTTGGCGACCTTCACGAACGCCGCCTCCAGCGCGCCGATGTCGACACGCTGGCCGAAGTGCTCGAGCTCGGCCTGTAGGTCGAGGCGTTCCTGCACCAGGCGCAGTTCGTTCACGGGATCGGCGTCGGGCAGCTCGCGCTCGACGGCCGCCAGGCGACGCTGGATGGATTCGGCCGTACGCTTGCGACCTGGTGTGGGCTTGTTCGCCCGCAGCGCCTCGAGGTACTCGCGGACCACACGGCCCTCCGTGCGGCCCAACGCCAGGGCCGCCTTGTGCTCGGGTGTCATCGGGCGCTTCGGTCCACGCGGTGCCATGCATCGAACTCTAATTCTCGAATTGCGAAATGAACAGAGAGGAATTGGCTCGAATGGACGTCAGTAGGTTGTTCGATCTCGAACCTCACGGACCCGACACCTTTGTCGGAATCGGACCGCGCTACCCGTGGGGCGGTCTCTACGGTGGGCAGATCGTGGCCCAGGCGCTTCGCGCCGCCGCGGCCACCGTCGATGCCGAGCAACAGGTGCATTCATTGCGTGCCTATTTCATCCGCCGGGGCGATCACACCGAGCCGATTCGCTTCGAGGTCGACCGCATCCGCAACGGTCGCAGCTTCACCACTCGTCGCGTCGTCGCCCGCCAGGCCATCGGCGCGATCCTGAACCTCGAGGCCTCGTTCCAGGCCGCCGAGGACGCCGACGACATGCAGACCGTGGCCGCGCCGCTCGGTGTGCCCGGACCCGAGGGCCTGGCCGGCGAGATGTGGATGGAGGCGTTCGAGCGACGCGACATCCCCACGTCGGCACTCACCGCGGGCGAGCGCGTCGGTGCCGGACGGATCGCGGCGTGGGTGAAGACCGTCGGTGAGATCGGCGACGATCAGCTGCTGCAGCGCTGCTGGATGGCGTACATCAGCGACGACATGCCCACCGAGGCGGTGCACAAGGCGCACCCCGACTTCTCCACGACGCGCGACATCACGTTCAACGCCAGCCTCGACCACACCATCTGGTTCCACCGTCCGGTGCGTGCCGATCGATGGCACCTGTACGACGTCACCTGCCACTCGTACGTGGGCGGGCGCGGCCTGTCCATCGGGCACGTGTTCGCCGAGGACGGCACCCATGTCGCGACCATCGCCCAGGAAGTGTTGGTGCGCGACACGCGCCGGAAGCCAGACTGACCGGATGAGCCTCGACGACCTGGCCGACAAGATCAACACCATCGCCCGCCTCACCGGCACGTTCACGCTGCGTTCCGGTCAGACGGCGACCGAGTACTTCGACAAGTACCGGTTCGAGGCCGAGCCGGCGCTGCTCGCCGAGATCGCCGCGGCGCTGGCGCCGATGATCCCCGAGGGCACCGAGGTGCTGGCCGGGCTGGAGATGGGTGGCATCCCCATCGCCACCGCGCTGAGCCTGCACACCGGCATCCCCGCGGCGTTCGTCCGCAAGGAGGCCAAGACCTACGGCACGGCGCAACTGGCCGAGGGCACCGACATCGTCGGCAAGCGGGTCACCGTGGTGGAGGACGTCATCACCACCGGCGGCCAGGTGGTCATCAGCACGAACGACCTGCGCTCGCTCGGCGCGGTGGTCGAGCACGTGCTGTGCGTCATCGACCGCAGCCCCGACCACGGCGCCGCGCTCACCGCCGAGGGCCTGCAGATGCACGCCCTGCTCACCCGCGCCCAACTCGACGCCGCCGAATCCCGCCGCTGACCCCGCGGCTGGCTTCTGGGCGCGGATTCGTCCCAGATCGACTTCGTGCGGCTGCGGAATCTTCCCGGCTTCCGGGAACCAAACCGCCCAGTTCGCCGCGCGCCGTTGCCCGAGCGTGGAGCTAGGGGGTGTAGAGGACGCCGGGGTTGAGGGTGCCGGCGGGGTCGAGGGCGTGCTTGATGGCGCGCAGGGCGGCGAGGGTCTCGGGGCCCTTCAGGCGCTCGAGCCACTGCGACCTTGGCGACGCCGATGCCGTGCTCGGCGCTGATCGTGCCACCGAGCTCGATGGTGGTGGACAGCACCGACTCGGTGATCTCGGCGGCCCGATCGATGGCACCGAGCACGTTGACGTGCAGGTTCCCCTCGGCGAGGTGACCGAACACGATCAGCTCGGCACCCGGGAGCTCGGCGACGACGGCACGCACTCGGGTGACCAGCTCGTCGAGCCGGTCGAGCGGCACGGCGACGTCGAGCTTCACGGGGACACCCTTGGCACCGATGGCGATGGTGATGTGGTCGCGGATGCGGTACAGCTGGTCGCGCTGCGACCCGAGCGCCATCACGCCACGACGATCGCCGACCACCGACGCCAGCTCGAGCGACGGGTCGGCGTGAGCGGCGCAGTCGACCATCACGAACGCTCCGGCGAACTCCACCGGCAGCGGCGGGCCGATGCCCAGGTGATCGCACGCGACGTGCACGCGCCTCGGGCATGAGCAGCTCGACCGCGTCGAGCGACGACAGCGAGCGCAGCGTCGGCAACATCGCCACCGCATCGGCCAGCGATTCGCACGCGACCAGCGCGGCAGCGGTCTGCCGATACCACGGCACCAGGCGAAGCCGCACGGCGGTGACGACGCCGAGCGTGCCCTCACTGCCGACCAGCAGGCCCGTCAGGTTCGGTCCGGCGGTCTCCTTCGGCAGCCCTCCGCAGCTGCGTGATCACCGAGCCGTCGGCCAGGACCGCCTGCACACCCATCACCTGGGCGCGCATGGTGCCGAAGCGGACGACGCGGGAGCCACCGGCGTTCGTGCTGACACCGCCGCCGACCGTGGCCGACGACCGCGCACCCCAGTCGACCGCGAAGTCCAGCCCGGCGGCGCGGGCGTGCTGCTGCAGTTCCTCGATGGTGACGCCGGCGCCGACGGTCACCTGCATCGCGTTGACGTCGACCGGGTCGAGTCGGGTGAGGCGGCGGGTGCTGAGCACCACCTCTCCCCCACGCGGCACGCTGCCACCGACGAGTCCGGTGTTGCCGCCCTGCGGCACGATCGTCGCACCGGCGTCGGCGCAGGCGCGCACGACGGCCGCGACCTCGTCGACCGAACCGGGACGCACCACGCAGCGAGCCACTCCGTGGTACTTGTTCAGCCAGTCGGTCTCGTACGACGCGCGGACGTCGTCGTCGACGAGCACGTGGTCGTCACCGACCACGGCGCGCAGTGCGGCGACCAGCGAGTCGGTCATGTCACTCCACGATGGTGGCGCCGGCCGGCAGTTCGCCGAGCAGTGCGTCGCTGACCCAGCACCGGGTGAGGTGCAACGTGCTCTCGATGCGCACCACCCGCTTGGGTTGGTCGAACGCCCTGCCGCACATGGACAGCGCCGCCTTGATGCAGTCGTCGTCGCTCGGCAGCACCATCGGCATGCGGCTACGACGCACCCCGGCGATGCCGGCGGTGAAGCAGTTGATGTACGTCTTCTTCCAGTCGATCTGCACCGCGAGCGACGACGGGATGAAGTCGGCGAACCCCACGCCCAGCACGTTGCCGCCCGAGACCGGCGTGATGGACAGCAGCACGATCGTGCTGACGTCGGGTTCGTCCATGTCGGCCAGACCGTGCACCCAGAACCGTCCGGTGACGTTCGGGTCCATCGTGGTGCCGCTGATGTCCTTGCCGCCCTTGTCGACGATGAGCACGTCGATCTGCGGGAACGGCAGCGCCGGCACGAGCGCGCGGGAGTACTCGGTGAGCTCGCGCTCGAGCGCGCCGCCCACGTCGTCGCTGCGCAATGCCTGCACCTTCACCACCGCACCGCTGGCGGACTCGATGGTGCCCACGCCGCCGAGGATGCGCCCGGAACCGCGCAGCGCCTCGATGCCGTCGAGGATGCGGTTGCGCATCTCGACCGGACCACACGCGTGGATCTGCGCCGCGCCCGGCTGCTTGCCGAAGCCGACCACGGCCATCTTCGTGCAGCCACTCTCGATGGGGCCCTTGAAGCAGGTGTGCGGCTTGATGCGGTTGACCGGGAAGATGCGGTCGGCACCGGCGGCGTGCTCGTCGAGGTACAGCGGCATGCCGCTGGGGGTGCGGGCCACTTCGACCGTCGTCCATCGAGGCGCGGATCTCGGCGCCGACGGCGTCCTCGGTCATGCCCAGCGACTCGAGCATCGCTCGCTGACCCGCGGCAGTGGCACCGCCGTGGCTGCCCATCGCCGGCACCACGAACGGCTCGGCACCGAGCGCGCGCAGTCCGCTGATGACACCGCGCAGCAGTGGGACACGATCGGTGAGGCCGCGGCTGCCGCCGCCGACAGCCACGGTCATCCCCGGCGTCACGTCGCCTGCGAGGCGGGCCACGACGTCGGCGTGCGCGGCGGCCTGCACGTCGCCCACGGCCTCGGGCTGCGGCACCGGCAGCAGCACTTCGGTGAGCGCCGGCACCTTCAGATCCGGGTGGAACGGCAGCTCCACCCCTTGCACCAGTTGGTCCCAGTTCACGTCGCCACCGTACCGCGACGGTGCCCAGGGGTACGCTGCGCCGATGCGCATCGGGAAGCTGCTCCTCACCGCCGCGGTCCTCGTCGGACTCGTCGCGGCCTGTTCCTCCGACGGTGACTCGGTGGCCGTCGACACGACGGTCGCCACCACCACCCCGGACACGGCGGCCGACACCACCGCTCCGGAGACCACGACGGCCGAGACCGTGGCCGGACCCGAGACGACCGCGTTCGACGCGACGCAGCTGAGCTGGGAGGCGGTCGACGCACCCGCCGACTGCATGTGCTTCGACGGCAGCGGCTTCACGTACTACGTCCGCAAGGCGAACCCCGAGAAGGTGCTGTTCTTCTTCGAGGGCGGCGGCGCCTGCTTCGACGCCGGCACGTGCGCCCCCGACAGCAACAGCTTCAAGCGCACCGACGACTCGCCAGCAGGTCGCACCGCCGGCATCTTCGACATGGCCAACCCGGCCAACCCGTTCCAGGACTACAGCATCGTCTACGTGCCGTACTGCACGGGCGACGTGCACATCGGCAACACCGAGCACGACTACGGCAACGGAGTGGTCATGCAGCACAAGGGCTTCGTGAACGGCTCGGCCGCGCTGAACACGCTCGCCGAACTGTTCCCCGATGCGAAGGAGCTGGTGGTCTCGGGCGAGAGTGCCGGTTCCGTCCCCGATCCGCTGTACGCGGGCATGGCCCACGACCTGTTGCCGGACGCGCGCATCACCGTCATCGCCGACGGGTCGGGCGCGTACCCCGACATCCCCGGCATCAACGCCGTCATCGGCGGCGCGTGGGGAACGCTCGACGCCATCCCCGACTGGCCCGAGAACGAGGGCATGACGGTCGAGAAGTGGAGCTTCCCCGGCCTGTTCATCCAAGCCGCGGCGCACGCGCCCGACATCGTGTTCGCCCGCCACGACTACGCGTACGACCAGACCCAGGCGTTCTTCAGCAGCCTCGCCGGCATCTCCGCCGACAACCTGGTCGAGCTGATCGACAAGAACGAGCAGCAGATCGAAGCGGCCGGGGTGGACCTGTTCAGCTACATCAGCCCCAGCGACAGCCACACCGTCATCGGCTCGCCCGGCTTCTACACCGAGACGCAGAACGGCGTGTCGTTGCTCGATTGGGTGACCGCACTCGTGCAGGGCGAGCCGGTCGAGGACAACCACTGCACGGTCGCGAACGACGGCTGCAGAGGCTGACATGGAACACGTCGTCGTCGTCGGTGGCTCACTCGCGGGCCTGCGCGCCTGCGAGACCCTCCGCCAGGAGGAGTACACCGGTCGCATCACGTTGGTCGGGGCCGAGAGCGAACTGCCCTACGACCGCCCGCCACTGTCGAAGAAGCTGTTGGCCGGCGAGTGGGAGCCCGAGCGGATCCGCCTGCGCAAGTCCGACGAGTTCGACTCGCTGGACCTCACGCTGCGACTGGGCATCCGCGCCTCGGGACTGCAGGCCCACCGCGGTGCGATCGAGCTGAGTGACGGCGAGGAGCTCGAGTACGACGGCTTGATCATCGCCACCGGGTCGACACCGCGCCGACTGCCCGGCCAACCCGACCTCGACGGCGTGCTCGAGATCCGGACGCTGGCGGACTCGCTGGCGCTGCGCGACCTCATCGCCGACGGCACTGCCCGCGTGGTCATCATCGGCGCCGGCTTCATCGGCCTCGAGGTCGCGGCCACGGCGCGGCAGAAGGGTTGCTCCGTCACCGTGCTCGAGGGCGCCCCGGCACCGCTCATTCGCGGCCTGGGTGTCGACATGGGTGTGGCCGTCGCCGCGGTGCACGAGCGCCACGGCGTGGACCTGCGCTGCGGTGTGCAGGTGAAGTCCATCGAAGGCGACGGCGAGCGTGTCACCGGGGTGCTGCTCGCCGACGACGAGTTGCTGCCGGCCGACGTCGTGGTCGTCGGCGTCGGCGTGTCGCCGTCCACCGACTGGCTCGACGAGTCGCCCGTCGCGCTGCGCGACGGCATCGTCTGCGATGCCACCCTCTACACGGGTGTGCCGGGCGTGTACGCCGCAGGCGACTGCGTGCGCTGGCCGAACCTGGTGTTCGAAGGCCACGACGACTGCGAGATGCGCGTCGAGCACTGGACCAACGCCGCCGAGCAGGGCGCCGCCGCGGCGCGCAACCTGCTGGCCGTCAGCCGCGGTCAGGACGCGCAGCCCTACCTGTCGGTGCCGTTCTTCTGGAGCGACCAGTTCGAGAGCCGCATCCAGTTCGTCGGTCGTGCCCACGGCGGCGACGACGTGCACGTGTTCGCCGGCAGCACCGACGGTGCCTTTGCGGCGCTCTACGGCTGGGAAGGCCGCCTGCGCGGTGTGCTCGGCGTGAGCATGCCGAAGATGGTCATGCCCTTCCGCGCGCTGCTCGTCCGCCCGGGCGAGCTGGGACGACGCGTTGGCGAAGGCGGCCGAACTCAGTTCGTGACGGTACGGCGGCGCAGCGCAGCAACCCGCCGCCGGTCGCCACCATCAGCCCGGCCAGGATCGGCAGGGTGCTGTTGTTGCCGGACGCCGGCAGGGAGCCGCCGCCCGAGGCCAGCGCCGTGGTCGCCGGCGCGGCCGTCGTCGGCGCAGCGGTGGTCGGGGCGACCGTCGTGGTGGGGGCGACCTCGCACACGGCGGCCAACGTCACGGAGCCGGTGAGGCTGCCGCGACCAACAGCGACACGCCGATCATCACCAGTCCGCCACCGAGGTAGAGCAGCGTGTCGTCACTGCCGGCGTGCGGCAGGCTGCCACCGCCGCTGCCGACCGCCGTGGTGGTCTGTGGTGCCGCGTGGCGATGACCGTCGGGTCGGTGACGGGGATCGTGGTGTCGGGGGCTGCAGTGGTGTCGGGCGGCAGGGCGCAGTCGCCGAACAGCAGCACCGAACCGACCACCGTGAGGGGCAGCTGGGTCTGCGTGCGGAACCACACCAGGCTGACGTCGACGGTGCCGACGGCGTCGGGCGTGGCGACGGTCTCGCCGACGGCCTCGGCCTGCAGGGCGAGCCCGAGGGCGGGCTGCATGCCGACCACCGGTGACACGATGCTGCCGGCGGTGAGCGCGGTGCCGTCGGCCGCGCCGGACTCGAAGTCGAGCACCTCGGAGGCGTTGTTCGTCCACCGCCAGGTGATGAGCTGCTCGCCCGTCTGCGGGTCGCAGTCCACGGTGCCGAGCACGGTGGCCACCGCCCCGGCGTCGGCGGTGGTGGTCGATGTGGCGAACAGGGCCAGCGCCACGCCGCCCGCCATCGCCCATTTCCGCATCGTCGTCGCCGGTGACCGCATTCCGAGACCTCCCCAGGATGGCGCCCGCGGCGCCGTGCCCCGAACGTACCAGCACCGGTCGCATCGTCGAGGACATCACGAAAGTTGAGTGGGTTGCGATCAACTTTTCTGCCGATAGGTTCACCACATGTCCGACACCGCTCCCCTCACGGACCGCATCGTCACGTTGCCGGTGCTGCCCCTCCCCGCCGTCGTCCTGCCCGGCACCGTGGTCACGATCACGCTGTCCGACGACGCCATCCGCTCCGCCGTCCAGGCCGCCACGGCCGCCGACGGCCGGGTGCTGCTCACCGGTCCCGGCGACGAATCGGGCGACACCGTCCACCTCGGCGTCGTCGCCCGAGTCCCCAACACCGCGATGCTGCCCACGGGTGAACAGGCCGCCATCCTCCAGGCCGACCAGCGGGCCCGCATCGTCGCCACCCACTCGTCCGAGCGCGGCGCCGCCCATGCCGACGTGGAACTGCTCGGCGACCCGCGACCCTCCCCTCGGCTCGAGGCCGCCACACGCGAGCTGCGGGTGGTGCTGGAAGAGGTCGCCAAGCTGCGCGGCAGCCGCCGACTCCCCGAGATCCTGCGCACCACCACCGACCCCGGCACGATCGCCGATGCCGTCACCGCGTGGCGCGAGGCGCCCGAGGCAGAGCGCCGCGAGGTGCTCTACGCGGTCGACGTGCACGACCGCGTCGCCCTCGTCACCGCGTGGGCCAAGGAGCACCTCGCCGAACTGCAGGTCACCTCGAAGATCCGCGCCGACGTCACCGAGGGCGTCGACAAGCAGCAGCGCGAGTACCTGCTGCGCCAGCAGATGGCCGCCATCCGCAACGAGCTCGGCGAAGGCGACGACGACGTGGTCGGCGAGTACCGGGCCAAGGTGGCCGGACTCACCCTGCCCGAGAAGACCCGATCGTTCGTCGACAAGGAGATCGATCGCCTCGAACGGATGAGCAGCCAGTCGCCCGAGCACTCGTGGGTGCGAACCTGGCTGGACCGTGTGCTCGAACTGCCGTGGAACACGCGCACCGACGACGTGCTCGACCTCGACGCCGCTCGCGCCCAACTCGACGCCGACCACTACGGCCTCGACGACGTGAAGGACCGCATCGTCGAGTTCCTCGCGGTGAAGAAGCTGCGCGCCGACCGCGACATTCCCGACGGCGCCGGCCGCGGCGCGGGCAGCGTGATGACGCTCGTCGGGCCTCCCGGCGTGGGCAAGACCAGCCTGGGCGAGAGCATCGCCAAGGCCATGGGCCGCAACTTCGTGCGGGTCGCCCTCGGTGGCGTGCGCGACGAGGCCGAGATCCGCGGCCACCGCCGCACCTACGTCGGCAGCCAGCCCGGTCGCATCGTCCGCGCCCTCATCGAGGCCGGTTCGATGAATCCCGTCGTGCTGCTCGACGAGGTCGACAAGCTCAGTGCCGGCGGCTGGAGCGGCGACCCCACCGCAGCACTGCTCGAGGTGCTCGACCCGGCGCAGAACCACACCTTCCGCGACCACTACCTGGAGGTCGAGCTCGACCTCAGCCAGGTCGTGTTCATCGCCACCGCCAACGTGGCCGACACCATCCCCGGTCCGCTGCTCGACCGCATGGAGTTCATCCGCCTCGACGGCTACACCGAGGACGAGAAGGTGTTCATCGCCGAGCGCTACCTGCTGCCACGGCAGCTGCAGCGTGCCGGCCTGCACACCGACGAGGTCGTCGTGCACGAGTCCGCGGTGCGCGCCACCATCAGCGGCTACACCCGCGAAGCCGGCGTGCGCGGGCTCGAGCGCGAGCTCGGCAAGCTGTCCCGCAAGGTGGCCGCGAAGGTGGCCACCGCGGCGCTCACCCCGCCCGTGCACGTCGGTGAGGCCGACGTGCGCGACTGGCTGGGTCGCGCCAAGGTCGACGACAGCGTCCCCGAGCGCACCAACGTGCCCGGCATCGCGACGGGCCTCGCCGTCACCGGCATGGGCGGCGATGTGCTGTTCATCGAGACCACGGCGTTCCCGCTCACCCAGGAGGGCGAGCCGACACTCACGCTCACCGGTCAACTGGGCGACGTGATGAAGGAGAGCGCACACATCGCCCTCAGCTACGTGCGTTCACATGCCGCGGAGCTGGGCGTCGACCCGGCGAGCATGGCCAAGCGGGTGCACATCCACGTGCCCGCCGGCGCCGTGCCCAAGGACGGGCCGTCGGCCGGCGTCACGATGACCACGGCGCTGGTCAGCCTGCTCACCGGCAAGGTGGTGAAGCCGACGGTCGGCATGACCGGCGAGATCACCCTGCAGGGCAAGGTGCTGCCCATCGGCGGGGTGAAGCAGAAGGTGCTCGCCGCCCACCGGGCCGGCCTCACCGAGGTGGTGCTGCCCAAGCGCAACGGTCCCGACCTCGACGACGTGCCCGAGCGCGTCCGCGAGGTGATGACCTTCCACCTCGCCGACACCTACGACGACGTCCTCCGCGCCGCCTTCGACTGACCCGTCGTCCGAACGCCACGGGCGCGAGGTTTTCCGGCTCGACTCGTCCTGACCGAGGTTTTCCCTGCCACCCCGGGGTCGTCGGAAAACCTCCGTCAGCGCGAGACCCGCGCCGTTTCCCGGCCTCGGTGGGCAGTCGTAAGCTGTCGGCCATGACAGCGTCGTCAACGTCTTCTCATCTGTCCAACGTCTGGTTCTCGGTCACGCCGCTCGAGGTCTCGCACGGCAAGGGGTGCTGGGTCACCACCACGTCGGGCGAGGAGTACCTCGACTTCGCCGCGGGCATCGCGGTGAACAGCACCGGGCACGCCCATCCGAAGGTGGCCGATGCCATCGCCACCCAGGCCAACCGGTTCATCCACGCGCAGGTGAACGTGTTCAAGCACGACCTGCTCGAACCGCTCGCCGCGAAGCTGGCCGACCTCACCCCCGGTGCGATCGACACGTTCTTCTTCGCCAACTCCGGCGCCGAGATCACCGAGGGCGCGGTGAAGCTGGCCAAGCAGGCCACCAAGCGCCCGCACACCATCGTGTTCAGCGGCAGCTTCCACGGCCGCACACACATGGCCATGGCGATGACGACATCGAAGACCGGCTACCGCGCCGGCCACGCGCCGCTGCCGTCGGGCGTGTTCGTCGCCCCCTACCCCGACCCGCTCGCCGACGATCAGGACGCCGAGGTCGCCGACGCGCTGTGGGGCTTCGACCATCTGCTGAAGTCGATGACCGCGCCGGAGGAGACCGCGGCGTCATCCTCGAACCGGTGCTCGGCGAGGGTGGCTACATCCCCGCGCCGGCGGCGTTCATCCACGGCATCGTCGAGCGCTGCCGCCAGCACGGCATCCTGTTCATCGCCGACGAGGTGCAGAGCGGCTTCGGCCGCACCGGCAAGATGTTCGCCGTCGAGCACTACGACATCGAGCCCGACATCATCTGCATGGCCAAGGGCATCGCCAGCGGGTTCCCGTTCGCGGCGCTCGGCACCCGGCGCGAGCTCGACGACAAGTGGCCCACCGGCAGCCACGGCGGCACCTACGGCGGCAACGCCATGGGCTGCGCGGCGGCACTGGCGACCATCGAGATCATGGAGGACCCGGCGTTCCTCGAGAACGTCAACGAGCGTGGCGCGCAACTGCAGGCGGGCATCCGCGAACTGCAGGCCGAGCACCCGGTCATCACCCAGGTCCGCGGGCTCGGGTCTGATGGTGGGCACCGAGTTCAGCGACGCGGCTCGCGTCGCAGCGCGATCACCAAGCACTGCCTCGACGAGGGCCACCTCATCCTGATGAACGCCGGCACGTACGGCAAGGTGCTGCGTTGGATGCCGCCGCTCGTGGTGAACGAGCGCGAGATCGACCTCGCGCTCGCCGCCTTCGCGGCAGCCCTCAAAGCCACCGCCTGACATGCCCCGCCTCGACGCCGAGCGCATCGGGTTGTGGCGTCAGTTGTGCACCGTGTCCACCGTGCTGCAGCGCAAGGTCGACGCGCAGCTGCAGGACGAGCACTTCCTGTCGCTCGCCTGGTTCGACTGCCTGACGGCCATCCGCGACGCGGGCGGCACGATGCGCGTGCACGAACTGGCCGAGGCGCTCGACGAACTGCCGTCCAGCCTGTCGCGCCGACTCGACCGGCTGGAGGACGAGGGGTACGTGCGCCGCAAGCACACCCCGCTGCCCGACGATCGTCGGGCGGTCTCGGTGAGCCTCACCGCGAGCGGCCGCCAGGCGTGGCGCGATGCGAACATCACCTACCGGCGGATGGTCCAGCAGCACTTCGCGCAGAGCCTCACCGAGACCGACCTCGCCGCCCTGCAACGCGTCTTCGGAAAACTCCGATAGGCGCGAACACGGCCTTCACCTCCGATTTCGGCGAGTTCGGACCGCGCGGCAGACTCGCGCGATCTGCCGTGCGCTGTTGCGCAGAAGGAGCACCCATGACCACCGCCGTCATCGTCGATGCCGTTCGTACACCGCTTGGTCGCCGTAACGGAAAGCTCAAGGACTGGCACCCCGTCGACCTCGCCGCCGAGACGCTGAAGGCGTTGCAGGGGCGCACGAAGATCAACCCCGAGCTCATCGACGACGTCGTCATGGGCTGCGTCATGCAGGTCGGCGAGCAGGCGTTCAACGTCGGCCGCAATGCGGTGCTCGCCGCGGGTTGGCCCTCCAGCGTGCCCGGCACCACCATCGACCGCCAGTGCGGCTCCAGCCAGCAGGCCGCCCACTTCGCCGCGCAGGGCGTGATGGCCGGCGCGTACGACATCGTCGTCGCCGCCGGCGTGGAAGTGATGACCCGCGTGCCGATGGGTTCGGCCATGGCCGACGGCAAGTACGGCTTCCCGTTCGGCCCGGCCGTCAGCGCCCGCTACGCACCCGAGGGTGGCCTCGTGCCGCAGGGCATCAGCGCCGAGCTGATCGCCGACAAGTGGGGCATCACTCGCGACGACATGGACGCGTTCGGCGCGCGGTCGCAGCAGCTCGCCCGCCAGGCCACCGACGAAGGTCGCTTCGCCACGCAGATCGTGCCCGTCATGGGAGCCGACGGTCAGCTGATGAGTGTCGACGAAGGGTTGCGCGAGACCACGATGGAGTCGCTCGCCGCGCTGAAGCCGGCGTTCCGTCCCGAGGAGGAAGGCGGCCGCGTCACGGCCGGCAACTCGTCGCAGATCACCGACGGCGCGTCGGCGATGCTGATCATGAGCGAGGAGAAGGCTCGGCAGATGGGCCTGCGGCCCCGCGCCCGGTTCGTCAGCTTCGCCCTCGCGGGTGACGACCCGCGCCTGATGCTGACGGCGCCGATCCCGGCCACCATCAAGGCGCTCGCCAAGGCCGGCCTCACCATGGACGACATCGATCTCACCGAGATCAACGAGGCCTTCGCCTCGGTCGTGCTGGCGTGGGAGAAGGAACTGCATCCCGACATGAGCAAGGTGAACGTCAACGGCGGTGCGATCGCGCTCGGCCACCCGCTCGGCGCATCCGGCGCCCGCCTGATGACCAGCCTGCTCAACGAGCTCGAGCGCACCGGCGGCCGCTACGGCCTGCAGACGATGTGCGAAGGCGGCGGCATGGCCAACGCCACCATCATCGAACGCCTCTAGTGGCCCCGTAAACTCCAGGTGTGCCGGCGCTGTCCACCGTCATCTGGGTCGGCGTCGGCGTCTCTGGCGGGTATGTCCTGTGGAAAACCGGCATTGGGTTCCTGCGCAGCATGACCACGCCGCATCCCCCGCCTCCCCCGGCAGGCGAAATGCGCAAGATCAACGTCCGCTACCGCTGTTCGGTCTGTGGACTGGAGTTGCGGGTGTCCATGGCCCCCGACGAGGACCCTCCGCCGCCGCGACACTGCCTCGAGGACATGGACATCGTCGCCCCGCTGTACGACTGAGCAGGGCGGCACACTTGTCCCCACCCTGTGGACAAGTGTGTGAGGAAGTTACAAGGTTGTAAGTCGGTGGACTGACAACGAGGGGATGTTCGACGCGAGGCGTCTATCGCCACTTGGTGGCGGTGAACAGCCCGGCGAGCAGGAAGCCGAGGCCCACCAGGACCGGCATGTTCGTGTCGTTGAACGCCGGGATGATGTAGCGCGACAAGATCGCCAGCACGCCGAGCAGGATGAACGTCATCATCAGCACGGGCACCCAGCGGGGGCTCTCGTACAGGTCCTTGCTGGCCGGCGGCGTGTACCGCGACGACTGCGAGATGCTGCTCTCGTGGTGATGTGCTTCCTTGGCCATCGCCCCCGCCTGACCGGGCTTGGTGCCCTTGGGGGTGACTCGGCCGGACGTCGTTCGCTTCGGGGGTGCCACGGCGAGCCAGTGTAGGCGCGGGAACCCATTCGACAACGAACGTCTCGACCGGGCAGGCTGTGCGGGTGCCCCGCGTGCTCGTGATCGACAGCTACGACAGCTTCGTCTACAACCTGGTCCAGTACCTCGGCGAGCTCGGTGCCGAGCCGATCGTCGTCCGCAACGACCAGCTCACCGTCGACGAGGCGCTGGCGCTGCAGCCCGACCTGGTGCTGCTGTCGCCCGGCCCGGGTCGACCCGAGGACGCCGGCATCATCTGCGCGGCGATCCCTGCGTTCGCCGAGGCCGGTGTGCCGGTGTTCGGCGTGTGCCTCGGTCACCAGGCCATCGGCCACGTGTTCGGCGGGTCCGTGGTGCGTGCCCCGTCGCTGATGCACGGCAAGACGTCGCCCATCGAGCACGAAGGCGCCGGCGTGTTCGAGGGCCTGCCCTCACCGCTGACGGCCACCCGCTACCACAGCCTGGTCATCGACCCCGCGTCGATGCCCGACTGCCTGGAGGTGACCGCCACGTGCGACGGCATCGTGATGGGCGTGCGCCACCGCACCCTGCCCATCGAGGGCGTGCAGTTCCACCCCGAGAGCATCCTCACCGCGGCAGGTCACGACCTGCTGAAGAACTTCCTGCGTCGCGCGGCCTGACCGCGCAGACGGCCACCGACCTCAGGTCGTGGGTGTCGGCGGCGTCGTCGTGGTCGTCGTGGGCGGCGGCGGCAGCGTCGTGGGCGGCAGCGTCGTCGTCGGCGCCGGCAACGCCTTGGCGATCTTCAGCTTCACGGTGCTGCCCGGGTCGACCTGCACACCACCGCTCGGCGTCTGACCGAGCACACGGCCCGAACTCGAGTCGCCGAACGGCACCGACTGGTAGGTGATGTCGGCGACGAGGCCGAGCTCGCGCAGCTTCGCTTCGGCCTGCGCCTGGGTGACACCGACGAGCGGCGGCACGGTGACCTGAGCAGGGCCCGACGAGATGTAGAGGATGATCGTGCCGCCCGGGTCGACCAGCTGCCCGCTGGCCGGGTCGGTGCGTGTCGCGCTGCCCGCAGCGATGTTCGCGCTGGGCTCGTCGACGAGGCTGACCGTCAGCTTGAACGGGTCGCCGGTCAGCAGTGCCTCGGCGTTGGCCTGCGAGAGGCCTTCGACCGGCGGCACCGCCACCTGGTTCGGGCCGGCCGAGACGACGAGCTTGATGACGTCGCCCTGGTTCACCTGGCTGCCCGCGGCAGGATCGGTGCGGATGACCTTGCCCGGCTCGACGTCGGGGTTGTTCTCGGTGATGACCGTGGGGTCGACGCTGAGCGTCAGCAGCGCCAGTGCGGCGGTCGCTTCCTCGACCGTCTTGCCGGCCATGTCGTCGAGTGCGAACGGCGCAGCCTCGGGCGTGAAGAACACGTCGACCGTCTGTTCCTTCTTCACCAGCGTGTCGGCCACCGGCTCGGTGCGACTGATGGTGCCGGGCGCGACGGCGGGGTTGTCCTCGGGCACCGGGTTCGGCACCAGGCCCGCGTCCTGCAGCGTCTTGACGCCCTCTTCGAGGGTGACGCCGACGACGTTCGGCATGCCGAACTCCTTCGGCTCGTCCTTGGCCAGCACGTTGAACAGCACGATGGCGCCGGCCACGAGCGCGATGAGCGCCAGGAAGCCGACGACGGCGTACAGGCCGGTGCGGTCGCGTTGGGGCGGCTGCGCGGGCTGCTGCGCCTGCATGGCCGTGCGCGGCATGGCCGACGTGGGACCGGTGGGCGGCAGGCCGGCGGTGCGGGGCATGGCCGTGGTGGCCGCAGCCGTCGCCGCGGCGGCCGCTGCGCCGACACCGGCGACGGCGGCGAGCGCCTGCACGGGTTCGCCGTTGCGGAAGCGGCGCAGTTCGTCGCGCACGGCCTCGGCGGTCTGGTAGCGGATCTCGGGCTTCTTGGCGAGCAACTTGGCGACGATGGCCTCGAACGGCTTGGGCACGTCGGCGACCAACTGGTTCAGCGGCTGCGGGTTCTCGTGCACCTGCTTGTAGGCGATGCTGACCGGGTTCTCGCCGCTGAACGGCGGGCGGCCCGACACCATCTCGTACAGCACGATGCCCAACGAGTACAGGTCGCTGCGCGGGTCGGGCTGCGCACCCTGCGCCTGCTCGGGCGAGAAGTAGGTGGCGGTGCCCATCACCGAGCCGGCCTGGGTGAGGCTGCTCTCGGTGGGTGCGTTCATGGCCCGGGCGATGCCGAAGTCGGCCACCTTCACCTGACCGTTGGCGCCGATGAGGATGTTCGCCGGCTTGATGTCGCGGTGGACCACGCCGTTGCGGTGGGCGAACCCGAGTGCGGCCGCCACCTCACCGGCGATCTCGGCCGCCTGCGTGGAGGTGACGTGACCGTTGGCCTTGAGGATGTCGGCGAGCGTGCGACCCTGCACGTACTCCATCGCCATGAAGTAGGTGTTGGCGTACTTGCCCCAGTCGTACACGCCGACGATGTTCGGGTGGTTCAGGTTCGCTGCGGCCTGGGCCTCGCGGCGGAACCGCTCGACGAAGTTCGGGTCGACGGCGAACTCGGGGAACAGCACCTTGATGGCGACGGGCCGGTCCAGCAACAGGTCGCGCGCCAGGAACACGTCGGCCATGCCGCCGCGTCCGATGCGCTGTTGGAGTTCGTAGCGGTCGTTCAACACGGTCCGCTCGGTGTTACCGCTCACTGGTGCCTTTCTCGGCGAAATCGCCTGGCAAGGATACCGACACTCGGGAACGTTGGCCGGTCAGGACGCACGTCACGGCTGCTCCGTGCTGAACAGGTAGTCGAGGACGGTCTTGGCGATGGGGCCGGAGAGGCGACCACCGGTGCCGGCGCTGATCTCGTCGTTGGTGCCCTTCAGGACCACCGAGATCGCGTACCGCGGCGCCTCGGCAGGGGCGAACCCGGTGATCCACGCGTGCGAACGCTGCGGCTCGCCGGCGGCGTTCAGCTGCGCCGTGCCGGTCTTCGCCGCGGCCTGGATGCCGTTGGCCAGTTGCATCGGTCGACCCGTGCCCTTGTTCACGACGTCGATCATCAGCGAGTTCATCGTCAGCGCGGTCGACGCGCTGATGGGCGTCTTCCACACCGACGGCTCGGTGCGGTCGAGCACCTTGCCGGCGTGGTCGATCGTGGCGTCGACGACGAACGGCTTCATCATCTTCCCGCCGTTGGCGATGGTGCTGGCGATCATGCACATCTGCAACGGGACGATCTTGTCGTTGGCCTGACCGAAGCCGCCGATGGCGAGCAGCGGGATGTTGTTGGCGAAGTCGATCGGCTCGCCGTTGGCGTTCTCGAAGTTGCCGGCCACCGCACCGGGAAGGTCGATCGGCACCTTCTCGTTGATGCCCCACGCACGCGTCCCGGCGATCATGCGGTCGGGGCCGAGCTCGACGGCCATCTGCGCGAACGGGATGTTGCAGCTGCGGTAGAAGACCTGGCGCATGTCGCCGCCGCACGACTCGCCGCCGTAGTTCTGGATGGGGTCGTTCGTCTGCGGCGGCACCCATTCGGTCTCCTGCGGCCAGGTGCGATCCATCGTCGTCACGCCGTTCTCGAAGGCGACGGACGTGGTCACGATCTTGAACGCCGAGCCGGGCATGTAGTTCTCCTGGTACGCGTTCGCCAGGAGGGGCTTGCCGGGGTAGTTGTTGTAGAAGTCGAACGCGGCTTCGGCCGTCGCCGTGTCGTGGCTGGCGACGAGGTTGCCGTCGAACCGCGGGTAGCTGACCATCGCGATCACCGCACCGGTGATCGGGTCCATCACCGTCACCGAGCCCTCGCGCTGACCGAGCGCCTCGGCGGCGACGCGCTGCACGTCCTCGCGCATCGTCAGGCGGACACTGCCCGAGTTGTCGCTGCCCCCGAACACGCCGGTCACCTTCTGCGCTGCGGTGTCGCCGAGCAGCACGTCGTTCTTCGTCTTCTCCAGCGCCGAGCTGCCGAAGCTGTAGGTGTAGTAGCCGGTGACGTTGGTGAACAGGTCGCCCGTCGGGTACTCGCGCTGGAACTTGAACTGGCCGCCGCCCGGCGTCGGCACGCTCTGCGCGACCACCACGCCGTCGGCCGTGACGATGTCGCCACGCGGCCGGTTGAAGTCGCGGATGGTCTGGCGGTTGTTCAACGGATGCGAGTCGAGCGCGTCGCGCTTGCCCACCTGCAACACGTTCAACTGCACGAACAGCGCGATGTACAGGACCAGCAGCGCGGCCGCGAGCTTGCGGATCTGCTTGTTCACGAACGGGCCGCCTTGCGTTCGAGACGCCGCAACCGCCACGACTCGAGCCGCTCGCCGGTGGACAACTGGTCGGGCACCTCACCACTGCGCTTGGCCTGCGAGTCGCTGAGGCGGATGAGCAGGGCGAGCAGCACCCAGTTGGCGAGCAGGCTGGACCCGCCGTAGCTGACGAACGGGAGCGTGATGCCCGTCAGCGGCACGACCCGCAGCACACCACCGATGATGATGAACGCCTGCATGCCGATGATGGTGGTGAGACCGGTGGCGAGCAGCTTCTCGAACGGCCGCTCGGCCCGCACGGCCACACGAAGGCCGGCACCGATGAGCAACAGGAATGCGATGAGCACCGCGGTGGCGCCCACCAGCCCCATCTCCTCGCCGACGGCAGCGAAGATGTAGTCGGTCTTCGCGGCGGGGATCTTCGTCGGGCTGCCCAGGCCGAGCCCGGTGCCGGCGGTACCGCCGTTGGCGAAGGCGAACATGGCCTGCACGATCTGGTAGCCCTTGCCCTCGTACTGCGCCCACGGGTCGAGCCACACCGCGACGCGGGTCTGCACCACGCCGAACAGTTGGTACGCCACGAACGCCGCGGCGGCGAACAGCACCAGACCGATGATCAGGTAGATGGCCCGTTCGGTGGCCACCCACATCATCACCGTGAACAGGGTGAAGAACAGCAGCGCCGAGCCGAGGTCCTTCTCGGCCACCATCACGGCGACGGCGAAGGCCCACGCGAAGCGTGATGGGCAGCAGGAACTTCAACTCGGGGATGTGCAGCGGGCCGATGCGACGGGTGCTGGCCGCGATGAGCTCGCGGTTGTCGGCCAGGTAACCGGCGAAGAACAGGGCGAGGGCCAGCTTGGCGAACTCGCCGGGCTGGAAGTTGACCGGGCCGATGCTCACCCAGATGCGGGCGCCGCCGACACTGGTGCCGACGCCCGGCACGAGCGGCAGCATCAGCAGACCGGCGCCGATGAACAGGAACGTCCACTTGTAGCGCGCCAGGTCGGATGGTCGCTGGACGAAGAACAACGTCAGCACGAACGCGGTGATGGCGATGAACGTCCACGTGGTCTGCAGCGCGGCGAGGCGATCGCTGAGGCGGGCGATGACGACGTAGCCGATGCCGTTCAACAGCACCGCGAGCGGCAGGAGGGTGCCGTCGGCGCCGGGCGCCAGCAGGCGTGTGGCGATGTGCGCACACAGCAGCAACGCCAGCAGGGCGACGAGGAACGGGACGATGCGCGCCGGCAGCTGCGAGTTCTTGCCCAGCGCCGCCAGCGTGTAGGCGACGGCCGTGATTCCGGCGGCCATGATGACCAGGCCGAGCTCGGAGTTCCGTCGCGCCGAGGCGATGGGCGATGCAGCCATCGTCAGGGCCCCGACGTGGACGTGGACGCGCCCGTGGTCGTGGTCGACGGCGCGGTGGTCGTCGACGTGGTGGAGGTGGTGCTCGTCGTGGACGTGCTCGACGTGGTGGAGGTGGCCGGCGTGTTGCTGCCCGAGTTGTGCCGCACCAGCAGCACCAGGGTGACGGTGAGCACGATGATGGCGGCGAGCGCGAACACGAACAGCAGCACACCGAAGCCCTTGCGCGACCGCGCCGTGGTCGAGCCATCGGCCGCGAGCGGGGCGGTCATGGGCAGCGGATCCATCGCCGGATCGGCGTCGATGAGCCGGTCGCGCTGCTCCTCGGCCCACGTGGGGTCGACCTCGATGTCCACCGTGTCGAGCAGAGGATCGTCGCCCTCGAGCACGTCGACGACGAGGACCGTCGTGTTGTCGCGGCCACCGTTGTCGTTCGCCCGAGCCACCAGCGCCTCGGCCGCGGCCTGCGGGTCGGGGTTCGCGGCGAGCAACTCGGCGATGTCGCCGTCCTCCACCTCGTCGACCAACCCGTCGCTGCACAGCAGATAGCGGTCGCCCTTCACCAACGGCAGCACCCACGTGTCGACGCGCACCGTGGGCTCGATGCCCAGGGCCCGGGTGACGATGTTGCGCCGCGGGTGGTTGCGGGCCTCGAGCTCGGTGATGTGGCCCGTGGAGACGAGCTCCTGCACGTAGCTGTGGTCGATGCTGACGCGGCGCAGACGACCGTGCCGCACGACGTAGGTGCGACTGTCGCCGACGTTCAGCAACGCGAACCGCGCCGCGGCGTCGGGGGTGGTGAGCACGGCCAGCGCAGTGAGCGTGGTGCCCATGCCGCGCTGCTCGACGTTGTTGTGCGCTCCCTGGAAGATGGCCGCGTTGGCCTCGACCACGGCGGCGACCGCGACGTCGACCGTGTTGGCGCCTCCGGACAGGCGGTCGCGCAACGTGGCCGCGGCGATGGCGCTGGCCACCTCGCCGGCCTGATGGCCACCCATGCCGTCGGCGACGCCGAAGATCATCGGCTCGGCGACGAACGCGTCCTCGTTGCCGGTGCGCACGCGCCCGGCATCGGTGGCGGCGCCCCAGGCGAGCAGCGGTGGAGTGGGTCGATCGGTCACGCGGGCCTCACTGCGCCTCGAAGATGGTGCTGCCCACCTGCAGCCGGTCGCCGATGGCGAGCGCGACCGGGGCGGTGAGCTTGGCCCCGTTCAGATGGGTGCCGTTGGTGCTGCCCAGGTCCTCCACCCACATCGTCGCGTCGCGCAGGAACACGCGGGCGTGCAACTGCGAGGCGAACGTGTCGTCGGGGAGGCCGATCGAGCACGTGTCGGCCCGGCCGAGGGTGATCTCCTGGCCGATGGGATAGGCGGCGCCCTTGCGGACCTTGGGCTCGAGCACGACGATCTTGCCGGGCACGCCGCGCTTGCCACCCTTGGGCTTCACGGCGGCGGCGGGACGGGTGGCCGGCGCGGTCTGGTCGCCGGTGGTGCGCGCCATCGCCTGCGGGTTCAGGCGTGGTCCGCGGACCTCGGACCACACCGCCCACAGGACGCGGGCGAAGAAGAGGTAGATCAGCGCGAGGAGCGCGTAGTTGAGGACGCTCAGCTGGGCTTCGCTCACGACGCCTCGAAGCGCAGGTGTGTGCTGCCCACGCTCACGATGTCGCCGTCCTGCAGGGCCTGCTCGCCCTGGATGCGAAGGCCGTTCACCTTCGTGCCGTTGGTGCTGCCCAGGTCGGCCACGACGTAGCCGCGCGACGAGGCGCGCACCTCGCAGTGACGACGGCTCACGTTGCCATCGTTGAGCGGAATGGTGCAGTCGGCGAGGCGGCCGATGGACACGGGCTCCTTGCCGAGGGTGATCCGTTCGCCGCTGGGGAGCACGAGCGACCCGACGCCCGCCGGGCCACCGGTCTCCTTCATGCGGCTGGTGATGTTGAAGCGGCCGGGCTTCTGGTCGTTGTCGACCACCAGTTCCACCGAGACGGCGCCCATGAAGTGGTAGCCCTCGGACTTCGCGTACTCACGAGCGGTCTCGCACAACTCGGCGTTGAGGGCCTCGTCGATGTCGGCGAAGCCGGCGAGATCCTTCGGGCTGAGGGCGATGGTGAAGGCGTTGGGCACGATGCGCCGACCCTTCACGTCGACGCTGCGATGGTCGTCGATCTCCCTCAGGAGACGACGGCCGAGCTCGACGGGACGGATGCTGGAACGGGAGCCGCGGGAAAACACACCCTCGACCATACGCTCCAGACCATGCTCGAAGGACTGCAAACCCATACCGGAGTGCAGGTTAGTGGGGTGGGTGTCCGCAACGGGGCGCGCCCCGCGGTGGTGTGACCGACGTGCGGACCTGCGGTTTCTCAGGTTGGGCACGGTGCGGCAACTTGCTAGCGTTGGGCTTCCACTCGGGCGAGTGGCGGAATAGGCAGACGCGCTAGCTTCAGGTGCTAGTATTCGAAAGGATGTGGGGGTTCAAGTCCCCCCTCGCCCACTGGAAGGACCCCGCTTCGGCGGGGTCTTTGTGTTTTTCGCCTACGATCCGTCCGACGGGAGGGCGACGCATGACCGCGACGTGGGCCACAGCACTTCGGGGACGGATGGCCGTCGCATGGGGCCTGGCGCTCGTGCTCGCGGCGTGCGGGTCGACTCCGCCCTCGGGGGAGGCAGCCGCGACCACCACGACGTCGGCGAACGCGAGCCCGACGACGGTCGACTCGACGCCGGCACCGACGGTCGACGCGCTGACGGCCCTCGCATGCACCTGGCGCTGGTTCGACCGGTACGACATCGAGGTGGCCGTCCCCGACGACATCGCTGCCGGCACGACGATCGACCTGCAGGTGACGCTCTTCGAGGGTGACGTGAGCAGCGTGGGCGCGACCGCTTCATTCTCCGCCGACGGCCCGGGCGTGCAGGTCGTGCAGGCACGAGTGGGAGCGCTCCCCTGGGTGGATCCGCTGCGATTGGAGGGCAGGCGGCACGGCTCCCTGTCGCCGTCGGCGGGCTCGATGTGCGAGGTGGGCTTCACCGGCGCCGATGCCGACCCGAGCGGTTACCTCGACCTTGTCTACGACGTCGATCCACCCGAGGCCGACGGCACGGCACTGGGTGACCTGGTCGCGACCGTCGACAGCAGCGACGCTCCGATGTTCCCGCTCGCCGCGTTGCTGTGGCTGCAGCCCGAGCCCGCCTACGACCGGCTGTACCTGGCGGACGAGCCGACGCTGGACGGCATCACCTTCGAGCGCGACGGCACCTGCCGCATCATCCGCTCGAGCTACCGCATCGGCGCCAACGACGTGATGGTGCAACAGGCACACGGTTGTGCACCACGGTCGGCATCGATCGAGGTGCTCGACGGCTGGACGACGCTGACCGTGCCCGACGAGCACTGGTTGGTGACGGTGGACGGGCCCGAGACGGTCGCCACTGTCATCGCCGATGCGCTGGCCCCGATCGAGGTGCCGGGCGGCGAGGCGGCCGACGGCCCACCCACGCCCGACGCCGACGAGTGGATCGATGGATACATCGCCGCCCGCCCCGACATCACCGAGCTCGCCCGGTTCGACTGGCACGACGGCACCGTCATCGCCATCGTCCACCGCGGCGGTGAGTCCACGTATCCGCTCGAGGCGTATCTCGAACCAGTGGTGTTCGGCACCAATGCGAACCTCGGCACCATCGGCAACATGTGCGAGGAGTACACCGTCGGTATCGCCTCGTCAGCGCAGAACTCCGGCGTCGGCGCGCCGGCGACCGGCGGGTACGCCTGGTTCGTGGCCCGCGACGCGGGCACCACGTTCACGCTGTCGGCACCCGGCCTGCCGTCCACGGTGCCGCTGCGCCAGGCGCCGAGCGGCGAGTACGTCGGCTTTGTGGACCTTGGCGACATCGCGCTGCAATCGAGCCAGTTCGTCGTCACCGACGCCGCTGGCAACACGGTCCCCTGCACCCAGTAGTTCCCGGGCCGGCGGGCAGAGCATCCGCACGATTCGGGGCGCGTGGTGGGGTGCAGCGGGCAGACTGGGTAGGCCATGGCCTCGCTGCGCGATCTGCTCCCTGCGCCTGGCGCCGACCCGATGGACGTGGTCGACGCGTTCGGGCGCTGGGCCGAGGCGAGCGGTCGACCGCTGTACGGCCATCAGGAGGAGGCCATCCTGGCGTTGGCGATGGGCGAGCACGTGGTGCTGGCCACGCCGACGGGCTCGGGCAAGAGCCTCGTCGCCATGGCCGGCATCGCGCTCGCGCTGAACGCCGGGCGACGTGCCGTGTGGACCGCACCGATCAAGGCGCTCGTCGCGGAGAAGTTCTTCGACCTGGTCGAGCTGCTCGGTGCCGAACAGGTCGGGCTGGCCACCGGCGATGCGTCGATCAACCCCGACGCGCCGGTGCTCGTCTGCACGGCCGAGGTGCTCGCCAACCACGCCCTGGCCACCGGGCCGTCCAGCGACTACGGCTTCGCCTGCCTCGACGAGTTCCACTACTACGCCGAACGCGACCGCGGCTGGGCGTGGCAGGTGCCGCTCCTCGAACTGACCGCCTGCCAGATGCTGCTGGCCTCGGCCACGCTCGGCGACATGACCGCGATCACCGACGACCTGGCGACGCGATCGGATCGATCAGTCACGAACGTCACCTCCGTCGACCGGCCGACGCCGCTCTACCACCAGTGGCGCACCACCCACGTCGCCGACAGCGTGCTCGACGCGGTGCGCGAGGGCATCACGCCCGTGTACATCGTGCACGCCACCCAGGCCAACGCCATCGAGCGCGCCCAGAGCCTGGTCAGCCTGACCGTCACCACGCGGCCGCAGCGTGAGGCGATCGCCGCGGCGCTGAAGGCCGAGCGCACCACCCGCGGCTTCGGCGAGACGTTGGATCGCCTGCTGCGAAACGGTGTCGGCGTGCACCACGCCGGCATGCTCCCCCGCCACCGTCGCCTCGTCGAACGGCTGGCCGGTGCCGGTCTGCTGCCCGTCATCTGCGGCACCGACACGCTCGGCGTGGGCGTGAACATTCCCATCCGCACCGTGCTGATGACCGCGCTGACCAAGTTCGACGGCACGAAGGTGCGCGTGTTCACGGTCCGCGAGTTCCGCCAATTGGCAGGGCGCGCCGGCCGCCCCGGCTTCGACCCCGACGGGCACGTGTGGGTGCAGGCACCCGAGCACGTCATCGACAACAACCGCGCCCTCGCCAAGGCGGGCGACGACCCCAAGGCGCGACGCAAGGCCACCAAGGCGAAGGCGCCCGACGGGTTCGTGCACTACGACGAGGCGACCATGCAGCGGTTGATGACCGCGCAGCCCGAGGCGCTGACGTCGCGCTTCAAGGTGACCGCCGACATGGTGGCCAACGTGCTCGGACGGCCCGACGGGCCCGCCGCGTTGAAGCGGCTGCTGAACACCAACCACGACGCGCCGCCGCGTCGTCGGCAGCACAAGCGGCGGGCGATCGCGCTGTACCGCAGCCTCGAGGCGGCCGGCGTCGCCGAACGCCAGCGCGACGCGCAGGGTCGCTGCGCGGGTGTGCGCGTCGGCTCACTCGTGGAAGGCAGCGACGAACGGGCGGCGCTGCGGTTCTCGGCGCCGCTCATGCCGTTCGCCATCGAGGTGATCGCCGCCCTCGACCACGACGACCCGACGTACGTGCTCGACGTCGTCAGCGTCGTCGAAGCGGTGCTCGACGACCCGCGCCAGATCCTCTACGCCCAGCAGAACGCGGCGAAGGGCGCCGAGGTCGCCCGATTGAAGTCCGAGGGCGTGCCGTACGAGGAACGAATGGAGCGCATCGAGGCCATCACCTGGCCGATGCCGCTGCAGGAACTGTTGGAGGCGTGCATCCAGCCGTACCGCGCCCGGCATCCGTGGGTGGCCGAGGGACCGTCGCCCAAGTCCATCCTGCGCGAGATGCTCGAGAGCGGCGACACGTTCGCGTCGTTCATCCGCCGCTACCGGCTCGACCGAAGCGAGGGGCTGTTGTTGCGCTACCTCACCGACGCGTGGCGCACGCTCGACCGGTCGCTGCCCGACGACGTCTACAACGACACCATCGAGGACATCGTCGAGTGGCTCGGTCACCTCATCCGCGCCACCGACGCGACGCTGCTCGACGAGTGGGCGGCACTCGCCGGCAAGCCGGTGCACGATCACGAGGCACCTGCAGCGCTGACCGGTCTGGACACCGGCCCGCCCGCCGCATGGCGCACCGCCGTGCGCACCGCGATGTTCGCCTGGGTGGAACTGCTCGCCCGCCGCGCCAACGACGTGCTCGCCGAGCGCACCGGGTGGGAGCACTGGCGGCTGCGCGACACGATGGCCCCCTACTGGGCCGAGTACGACTCGATCGGCATCGACGGCGACGCCCGGTCGGCGCAGCACTTCCGCCTGATCGAGGCGCCCGGCACGTGGCGCATCGAGCAGACCCTGGCCGACCCGAACGGTGACGGCGAGTGGCGCATCGTCGCGACGGTCGACTTGGCCGCGGCGATGGCCGAGGGCTCGCCCACCCTGCAGCTCGAGCACCTCGGCCGCGACGAGTCGCTCACCCCCGACGAGGCGCGTTCACCAGGAACTTGAGTTCGCGGCGTTCACCAGGAACTTAGTCGCGGTGTTCACCAGGAACTCAAGTTCGCGCCACTCGGGCCGCGGCGGCGTTCGCCGCGAGGACGGCGGTCGAGAACGTGGCCTGGAGCAGGTAGCCGCCAGTGGGCGCCTCCCAGTCGAGCATCTCGCCGACGACGAACGTGCCGGGCATGTGGCGCAGCATGAACGTGTCGTCGACCTCGGCGAGGGCCACACCTCCTGCACTCGAGATCGCCCGGTCGATGGGCACCAGACCGTCGACGGCCATCGGCACGGCCTTCAGCAGCGTCGCCAGCTCGTCCGGATCGGCGGGCAGGCGGTCGACGACCGCGCGCAGCCAGGCGACGGTCGCCGAATCGAGACCCAGCGTTCGCTTCAGGGTGCTGGACATCGAGTCCTTCGGCCGGCGGCGGCGCAGCCGGTCGGCCACCTGCGCGACGTCGAGGTCGGGGTGCAGATCGACCTCGACCGTCGCCGCGCCGGCGACGTCGCAGACCTCGCGCACCGCGGCGGAGAGCGAGTACACGGGCCCGCCCTCCATACCCGTCGACGTGATCACCATGTCGCCCCGCGCCACCGTGTCGCCCACTCGCAGGGCGACGTTCTTCACCGGTGCGCCGGCGTGCCGGTCGACGAACTCCGTCGGCCAGGCGATGCGCACGCCGCAGTTCGCCGGGCGCAGCTCGTGCACCTCGATGCCCGCGGCGCGGAACCGGGTGACCCATCCGCCGTCCGAACCGACGCGGGGCCAGCTCGCCCCGCCCAACGCGAACACGACGACCTCACTCGCCAGGTCGCGCTCGGCGCCGTCGCGATCACGCACCGACAGCGCGCCGTCGGGCGCCCAACCGACCCAGGCCGTGCGCGTGAGCACCTCCACGCCGAGCTCGTCGAGCCGTCGTAGCCAAGCCCTCAGCAACGGCGTGCCGCGCAGCGACGTGGGGAAGATGCGCCCACTCGTCCCGATGAACGTCGGCTCGCCCAGCCCTGCGCTCCACGCGCGCAACGCATCCGCGTCGAACGCGCGCAGGGCCACCTCCAGGCGTGGCGACGACGAGCCGTAGCGGGCGAGCATCCGGTCGAGCGGTTCGCTGTGGGTGAGGTTCAGCCCGCTCCGTCCGGCGAGCAGGAACTTCCGGCCGACCGACGCCATGTGCTCGACCACGGTGACCCGCACGCCGGCCGTGGCCAACACTTCGGCCGCCATCAGCCCGCCCGGACCGCCGCCCACCACGATCGCCGTCGCCGGCACGGACGTGGACGGCAGCTCGGTCACGGCCGCAGCGTACGGGACTGGTCAGGCGACGCCGAGCTTGCGTGCCATGTGGTCCATGACCGCGAGGTGCTCGACCTGCGGGCTGAACAGGATCACTTCGGCGTCCTGCTCGACCCGCACCGAGTGACCAGGAGGCCAGTGGAAGACGTCGCCGCCGACGCAGCGGTCGGCCGACTCGTCGGCGTACGTCACGACCAGGTCGCCGGAGATGACGTAGCCCCAGTGCGGCGCCTGGCAGAGGTCACCCTCGAGCCCTGCGAGCAGCGGAGCGATGTCGGTACCCGCGCCGAGGCTGAAGTACTCCACGCCGAGAGTTCCGTTGGCCGAGCCGAAGTCCGACAGCTGCCGCGCCGTCGCGCCCGGCACGTCGAGCTTGACGGGGATCTGTTCCTTGGGGATGTGCATGGTGGTGTTGTTCCTTCTCTTCGTTGGTGATCGGGTTGCCGAGCGGGACGACGTCACACGGAGCGCCCCGTGAACGCGACGAGGCGATCCATCGCGTCGGCCTCCGGTGGAGCGACGGTGGGTGTGCAGAACAGACCGGCGTCGCGCATCTCCGGCGCGATCGCGACACGGGCGAACTCGTCGACGGACTCGACCAGCTCCGCCGCTGGCGTCCACGTCCGCCCCGTGGCACGGGCGAGATCCCACCCGTGCACCAGACCGTCGAGCGCGACGAAGCGGGCGAACGTCTCGCCGGGCACGTCGCCGAACGGCGCCGGGATCGTCCGCTCCAGCGCACCGGGCGATCGCACCGCGTCGAGCAGCGACTGCATCGCGTCGCGGAACTCGGCGGCGGGCACCCAGCCGTAGACGGTCGGCGGCTCGACCGCACCCGGGTCCTCGCCGCGGAACAACGCGGCGAACGTCGAGCCACCCACGATCATGTGGTCGATCACGCCGTGGACGTCGAAGTCGGCGCACGGCGTGGGCAGCTCGAGCTGACCCAGCCAGATGTGGTCCACCATCGCGGCCAGGTCCGGAACGATGGCCTCGAGTTGCTCGATGGGCGTCATGGCTGCTTCCCCTCATGCGCCGGCCCCCTGCCGATCCGCGCGTCACAGGTGAGGCGTGACAATGGGTGTCACAATGGGACAGGGTCGTGTCGAGCCGGGAAGGCGAAGGATGAGCAACGACGCGCTGCAGCTGGCGCACGCCGCGATGGCACGTGGCGACTGGCATCAGGCACTGCAGTTGGTGGCCGAGATCGACACAGCCGATTCGATGGCCGAGGTCTGGGAGGTGCGCGCCCACGCCCGGTACGGTGCGGCCGATTTCGACGGCTGCCTCGCGGCGTGGGAGACCCTCCACGAGTTGCGGCTCGCCGAGGGCGACGACCTCGAGGCGGCCCGTGCGGCCGTGATGCTGGCGATGTTCCTGCTGATCGACACCGGGCTGATGGCATCGGTCCGCGGTTGGCTGCGTCGCGCCGAGCGGCTGCTGGCGAACCACCCGGACACACCGCCGCACGCACTCGTCGCCACGGTGCGCAGCTACGAGCGCTTTCTGTGCGGCGACACGGCAGCAGCGCGCGAATGGTCGACGACGGCCATCGAGCTGGGCACCCGGCTACGACGTGCTGCCGGCCGTCGTCATCGGCCGGACCTGCGCAGCCCGATTGACGATTCTCGAGGGTCGAGTGAGCGACGGGCTGGACCAGCTCGACGAGGTGGCCTCGATGCTGATGTCGGGCGAGGTCGACGCCCTCACTGCCGGGATGATGTACTGCGAACTCATCTGCGCAGCCCGCGGCCTGTCGCTGAACGAGCGGGCGATCGAGTGGACCGACGTGATGGAGCGGTGGCGACACGATGCCGCATTCGGCGGAGTGCACGGACGCTGCCGCGTGCACCGGGCAGAGATGCTCCGCGTGTCGGGCCCCTGCGATCGCGCCGAGGAAGAGGCCATGCTGGCGTGCGACGAGTTGCGACCGTGGATGCGGCGCGAGTTCGGGTGGCCGCTGGTGGAACTCGGCAACATCCGTCTCCGGAAGGGCGATCTCGACGGTGCCGACGAAGCGTTCACCGCGGCGCACGAACGGATGTGGTCCGCCCAACCGGGACTCGCGTTGCTGCGCCTCGCCCAGGGCGACGTGCAGACCGCAGCGGCGCTCATCGCCGACGAGATCGCTCATCCGTTCGAGATGCCATGGAAGGAACGCCCTCCGATCGGTGACCTCCGGCTCGCGCCCCTGCTGGCAGCCCAGGCCGAGATCGCCGCGGCCGCCGCCGACACGGTCACGGCGGTCCGCGCGGCCGACGCGCTCGACCGGATCGCGTCGACGTTCCCCAGTCCGTCGCTGCACGCCGACGCGCTGCTCGCCGGCGCGAGGGTCAGCACTACTGCAGGGCGACCTGCAGACGGCGAAGACGGCTGCGACCGGCGCCGCGGCCATCTGGGCCGAGGTCGGCGCCCCGTACGAGGCAGCGATCGCCCGCACGGTTCTGGCCGAAGCACGTCGGCAGGACGGCAACATCGAGGGATCGTTGCTCGAGTGGCGCGCCGCGCGGAACGCGTTCGCCGACTTCGGCGCGGGCGGCTGGGTGGACCGCTGCGATGCCCACATCGCGCTCGCGGACGATGCCGCTCCATCGGGTGGAGCCGACGGCCGACGCGACGTTCCGTCTGGAGGGTGAGATCCGAATCGTCTCGCTCGGGGGCGTCACCGTGTCGATGAGCGACATGAAGGGCCTGCGGCACATCGCGCGGTTGCTCGCCGAACCGACCCGGGAGTTCCACGTGCTGGACATGGTCGCCGTCGATCAGCGCACCACCGGCACTGCATCGGGCGACCGCGCGACCGACGACGACGGCTCGCTCGGCGCAGCAGGCTTGCCCGTGCTGGACGACCAGGCACGCGCGGCCTATCGACGGCGGCTGCACGAGGTCGAGGACGACATCGACGACGCGGCACGGTGCAACGACCCGGTCCGTCGAACGCTCGCCGAGCGCGACCGCGACTTCCTGATCGCCGAACTGCAGCGCGCCATGGGGTTGGGGGGACGGCCACGCACCACCGGCGGCAACGCAGAACGTGCCCGCACCACCGTCACCAGGTCGATTCGCTACGCGTTGGGCCGACTCGGCGATCACCACCCGGTCGCCGCGGCGCACCTCGAGCGTCATGTTCGCACCGGCACCTACTGCGTCTACTCGCCGGATCCGCTGAACCCGATTCGTTGGCAGCTCTGACGCCCGGAGCTCGCATGCGGCGCGCCTGACTCGCCGGCTCCGTGTGCGACGATCTGCGGATGCCGCGTTCGGTCCTGTCGACGACCCCGTGGCGACGGGCCTGGTTCGCGCTGTGGCGACGTCCGTCGCTGCTCGTCGCCGCGTTGCTCGTGGGGGCGGTCGTCGGGTTGGTGGCCGCGGCGCCGGTGCTGTTCGTGTCCAGCGTCGGTGCGGGCGCAGTGCAGGTGCAATGGGCCAAGTCGTGCCCGGCGTCGGTGTCGCCCACGGTCGAGCCGGGCAGAGGCTTCCCGCCCGATGTCGACGGCCCGAGCACCGGCGATCCAGCGCTGGACCGCATGACCGCGGCGATCGGCGACGACCCGGTGTTCGCCGCGCCCGAGCACCTGATGGGCAACTACAGCGCGACGCCCGTGGTGTTCGAGGGAGCCGAGGCGGCGATCGGATTCCTCCGCCGACCCGATGCGCTGGACCACGTCGAACGCCTCAGCGAGTCGGTCGACGGCGACGTGTGGATCCCCGACACGCTCGCCACGGCACTCGGCGCGTCGCCCGGCGACACCATCCTGGTCGGTGGTGGCGAGGGCCTCCCCGTGGTCGTCGCGGGCGTGTTCCGCGATCTGGCGTCTCGTCCGCTCGATCAGTACTGGTGCGCGGCGAACAAGGCCATCGTGCCGCAGAACCTGTTCGGCGAGATCTTCCCGCCTCCGATGGCCATCCTCACCGACGACGCCGACCCGGTGCTGCTGCAGGCCGGATCGCTGCAGTACTCGCGCTACATCGCCCCGTTCGCCGCGGCGCCACGGACGATCGCCGAGGCGCGCGACCAAGTGGCCGCGACCGAGTCGTTCCGCGCCGACCTGCAGGAGTTCGCCGCCAACGACAGCGTGAACGCCGGCATCGATCGACTCGAGCAGCGCGCCACGCTCGTGCGCGCGGCAGTGCGCGACACCACGCTGCCAGTCGCGTTGCTGGCCGTCGGGTGTGCGCTCGCACTCGCCGCGGTGCTGGGCACGCTGTGGATGCGGGTGCGGCGCAACAGCGGAGTGGCGTTGTCGACCATCGGCGTGTCGCCGGCGGCGATCGGCACCAAGGCCGCGTGGGAGTGCGCACTGCCACTGCTCGGCGGCGCCGCGCTCGGCACCCTGCTCGCCCGGTGGTCGATGGGCGCGTGGGCGCCGTCGACCACGCTCGAGCCCGGCACGCTGGGTCGAGCCTTCGTCGCGTCGGGTATCGCCTCCGTCGCCGGGCTCGCGTTGGTCGGGGTGACCGCCGGCGCGTCCAGCCGTTCGCTGCTGCGAGTCGCTGCCCCCGCTCGCCGCAGCGTGCTGCGTTTCGTCCCGTTCGAGTTGGTCTTCGTCGCGGTCATCGTGTGGGCATCGCGCGACCTGCAACCCGACGCACTCGTGCCGCTCGAAGGTCGACGAGTGGTGGACACCGACAGCGCCGTACTGCTGCTGCCGCTCGCGATGCTGGCGCTCGGTGCGTCGCTGACCGCGCGCGCCTGGTTCTGGTCGACAGGGCGCCGGCGGTCGTCCACACTGCCGACGCGGCTCGGGCGGCGCATCGCTGCGAGGCGTCTGCAGTTCGGCTCGCGCACCGGCAGCGCACTGCTGGGCGCCGGCACCCTGGCGCTCGGCGTGTCGGTGTTCGGACTGGCGATGAACGCGTCGCTGGCGCGGACCGGCGAGGCGAAGGCGGCGGTGTTCGTCGGTGGCCAGAGCTCACTGCTGCTCGCCGCCCACGTCCCGCCCGGCACACCCGACGTGAGCGAGGTGTGGCTGCGCCAGGAGATGGAGTACGCCGGCGCAGCGGTCGACGTCGTGGCCCTCGACCCCGAGTCGTTCGCGTCGGTCGCGTTCTGGGACGACGCGTTCGCCGACGATTCGCTCGACGAGCTCATCTCCAGCATCGACCAACCGGTCGGTGACGGGCCGATCCCTGCGATCCTGGTCGGCGAGGCACCCACGTCCGGGGAACTGAGCAACCCGAACAAGGCGGGCGACCCGCTCGACGTCGTGGTCGTCGGCACCGCGCGCGCCTTCCCCGGCGCCGACCGCGAGCGGCCCACACTGGTCACCACCATCGCTGCCGTCGACGGCGGGCCCATCGGCTTCCGCCACTACGCCTGGACGAACGGCTCGTACGAGGAATGGCGCCCGAAGCTGCAGGAACTGGGCGCCCAGCCGCTGCTCGGCCTGAACCGTCAGCAGGCGGTCGACGGGTCGGTGCTGCAGTTCGCGACGTGGTCGTTCGACTTCGTGCGCGCCCTCGGCGTGTTCGTGGGGTTGCTCGTCGTCGCCGCGTTGGTGCTGCACCTCGCGGCGCGGCAACGCCAGCACGCGCTGGAATTCGCGTTCCTGCGACGCATGGGCTTCGGCCCGCGACGGCACTGGTGGGCGTTGGTGCTCGAGACCGCCGGCCTCGCCGCGGTGATGGTGGTGCTCGGTGTGTCGCTGGCGTTGTTGTGCGCGCGCATCGTCAGCCCCTACGTGGATCCGCTGCCGTCGTTGCTGCCCGACCCGCTGACCGTGGTGCCCTGGACCGCACTCGGCGGCGTGTTCCTGATCGCGGTCGCGGTGGTGCTCGGCGGCACCGCCGCCGCGCAGGCAGCCGGCGCCCGCGTCGACGTGGCGGAGGTGCTCCGTGACGGCACCTGACACCGTGCTCGACGTCGTGGGACTGGGCGTCGACTACCGCACCACCGATCGCGTGGTGACGGCCGTCGACGACGTCTCGCTGCAGGTGCACCCCGCGCAGTTGCTGGTCCTGGCCGGACCGTCGGGTTCGGGCAAGAGCAGCGTCCTGCGTGCGCTCGGACTGCTCGACCGGCCCACGCGCGGCTCCATCCTCCTGGGCGAGGTGGACACCGACGTCCTCGGCAACCGCGCCCGCCGGCGGCTGCGCCGACAGCGCCTCGCCTACGTGCACCAGCGCCCGGTGACGAACCTGGTCGACGACCTCACCGCCGCCGAGCAGGTGCGCTTCTCCCGCGCCGCTCGCGGCCTGTCGGCGATCGACCCGCTCACCGTGCTCGCCCAGTTCGGCATCGACCACCGCGCCGACGCCCGGCCGGCGCATCTGTCGGGTGGCGAGCAGCAGCGGCTGGCCATCGCCATGGCCGCGGCGGTCGAGCCCGCCGTGCTGTTCGCCGACGAACCCACGGCCGAACTCGATCGACACCATGCCGACGAGGTGATCGCCGCGCTCGCGCAGGTGGCCGCGTCGGGTCGAGCCGTCGTCGTCGCCAGTCACGACCCACATCTGGTCGACGCCGGACATGTCGTGGTGCTGCTGCGCGAGGGGCGAAGGGTCGAGTCGTGACCACGCCGTCGAACACCCCCTCGAGCGCCCCGTTGATCGCCGTCGGTGTGCGCCGCTGGTTCATGTCGGGCGACGAACGCATCACGCCCGTCGACGGCGTGGACCTGGAGGTCGCGGCCGGCGAGGTGGTGGTGCTCACCGGTCCGTCGGGTTCGGGCAAGACCACGCTGCTGCAGATGCTGGCCGGGTTCCAACGCCCCGACGAGGGCGCGGTCCATTGGCTGGGCGGCGCGGCCGGCAGCCCGGGCTGGGACGTCGTCGCCGTCGTCCCACAGACGCTGGGCCTGCTCGCCGAGCTCACCGTCGGCGAGAACGTGGCGATGCCGCTCCTCGCGAGGGGCATCGCACCAGCGGACGCACAGCGAGCCGTCGACGCTGCACTCGCCGCGGTGCGGGTCGATCACCTCGCCCATCGGTTGGTCGGCGAGGCGTCGCTCGGCCAACAGCAACGCGTCGCCGTGGCCCGCGCCCTGGTGGGTCGACCCGCCGCGCTCGTGGCCGACGAACTGACCAGCCATCAGGACGGCGAGCACGCCGACGTGGTGCTCGCCGCGGTCGCCGCCGCGGCGAGCAACGGCACCGCATGCCTGCTGGCCGGACACGACCCACGCCTCACGTCGATCGCCCACCGGGTGATCCACCTGGAGGACGGTCGGCTGGTCCGCTGACGCGGCGATGCCCGCCGCGGGAGCGGCGGGCATCGCGTCGGCCGGGGGCGGGCCCGGCTCGGTGGGTGTGCTGGGGTGGCGTGGCGGTCAGCGGGTCACGTTGAACGGCCCGAAGGTGCCACCCTGGTTGGAGGTGACCGTCACCGTGGTGGGCCCGGGGTTGCCGGGGGCCGCACCGTTGCGGAGACGGAGGTCCCATGCACCGGCCACGACCGTGACGTTGGCCGAGCTGGTGACGTTGCCCACGGTCCAGCGGACCGTGATGACCGCACCGTCGATGGCGCCCGTACCGGTCACCCGGAAGTCGTTCGCCTTCCAGCGAGCGCTGGCCACAGTGACCACGTCGTTCCGAGGAGTGATGGTCACTCGGTCGGTACGCACTTCACCCGTGCCGGTGTCGGTGACCGTCAGCTGGAAGTACAGCGGGCCACTGCTCATGCCGAACGCGTAGCTCGGCAGCAGGAAGCTCGTGCTCGCAGCGCTGGGGTTGGCGATGGTCCGCAGGTTCGGGCCCGGGGCCATGACTTCGAGACCCGTCGCCGAGGCCAGCTGGACCCACTGGTAGGTGATGGTGCCACCGGTGGTCGACGCACTGCCGTCCAGCTGCACCGTGGTGTTGCGCACCACGTTGTTCTGGTCCGGGCCGGCGTTGGCCACGACCGGACCGAGTGCCGTGATCGGCCCGATACGGCTGGACTCGGGACCGGGCGCCGGGTTGATCTCGTTGATCGCGGCGACCGTGAACCAGTACTGCGTGTTGCCGGTGAGACCGGTCACCGTGCCGGCCGTGCCGGGCCCGGCGAACGACTGCGTGTCGATGGCGACCGCGCTGCCCGACGACGAGTCGTACACCTTGACCTCGTAGCCGACGATCGACGTGGCCGGTGCCACCGGATCGGCGGCTGCCCACGTGAGGTTCACCGACTGCATCGCCGGCGTGGCGGTGAGGATGTCGGTCTTCGCTGCGGTCGGCAGGTTGGTGATGACGTAGGTCTCGGTGCTCGTCGCCGACGGGTTGTTCGACGGGTCGTACCCGGCGAACTTCAGCGTCGTGTTGGCCGCGATGGCGATGTCACCGGTGTACGAGATGGCCGTGTCGCCCGTCCCGCCGAGGTTGTCGATCGGGTCGGTGCCGTCGGTGGTGTAGTAGATGTCCACGCCGGGCTCACTGGCCGTGAGCTTCACCTGCTGCGTCAACGCATAGCTGCCACCGGCAGGCGACGCAGTGATCACCGGAATGATCGAGTCGGTGGCAGGGGTCGCCTCCGCCGCCGGGAACGTCTCGCCGACGGAGCTGACCGACACGACCTCGATGTCGTAGTCGTGACCGCCGGTGAGGCCCGTGATGGTGGTGCCCGTCGAGAGCGGGTTGCCGATGCGGCGACCGATCTCGATGCGCTCGCCGCCGCTGACGGCGGTGTCGATCGCCCACACCCGATAGCCGGTGATCGGCTGGGTGCCGGGAATGGCCACGGCCGGGTCCCAGCTGATCGCGATCGAGGTGCTGTTGATGTCGGCACGAGCCGCGTTGATGTTCGTGGGGGCCGGCGGGCCGCTCTGCAGCGGGCCGTTCGGGCAACCACCGAAGCCGGGGCCGCCCGCTTCGCCGAACTCGGCGATGGTGAGACCCTGACGGTTGGCGTCGGCATCGACGACCTGCCAGGCCATGGCGCGCTCGCCGAGGCCGGCGTCGGCGGCGATGGCCGCCACGGCCGGGTCGTCGAACACGTAGGTGGCCGTGAAGCTGCTCCGGGCCGGTGATCTCGAGCTTGGAGACGTAGCCGCCGTTCGGACCGGCCACGAAGTCGCCGAGCGTGGCGCGGATGTCGCGCTTGCCGATGGCCGGTGTCGACGAGCGCCGGTTCGATGATGCGCTGCTCGAACTGGTCGGCCGGCACGCCGGCGATGCGACCGGTGACGGTCATCGTCACGCCGTCGGGCAGCAGCACAGCGTCGGCCGCGTACACGTCCTGGACCGTGGTGGTGCCGAGGCGCTCACCGCCGATGATGATGGTGACCTCGTCGCCGGCGACGATGTCGGGGGTGACGTTCAGGCCGGTGCCCGCACCCCAGCAGTAGCCGCCGGGGTGGTTGATCTCGAAGGCGACGCCACCGGCGTCGACCATGGCCTTCGCCGAACCGACGATGCCCACGCCTTCGCGGAACACCTCGAGGGTGGCCTCCGAACCGGCGTAGCCCTCGTAGCCCTCGACCGACACGAAGTCGCGGTCGGGGAAGACCACGATGTTGTCGGGGAAGCTCGGCACCGGCGCTGCTGCTGCGCCGGCCGAGGTGGCCCAGACGCCGAGGGCGCCCAGGGACAAGGCGGTGGCCGCGGCGACTGCCGTGACCCTGGTGCGGCGTGACACCGAGGTGCCCTCCTCCGCTGGTGCGCGCCCGTGGCGCGCGATCGTTGACCGTGACATGGTCGTGTGCTCCCGTCGTTGAACTTGAATTCCCGCTGGTGAGGAAATCGTCACGGTGAGTGCCCGACGAGACGATTTCCTGCACTCACTGTGCCCTCAACGAGCGAATCAGATCAATGAGTCATCTCTTGTAGGACGATGGTCCTACGACGATGTACGACTCCGTGGTCGAGGTCGTGGGACCAGTGGACGCAGAGTGGTCGTCAGGGCCCGTCGGGCGCGATCACGGGAACGGAGTTGACCGCAGCCCTACGACGACGGATGCAACCGGGTTCAGCGCGCGGCGACGCCGGGGCGCTGACGGCTAGAGGACGACGACGACGGTGCCGATCGGTGCCCAGGCGTACAGCGCGTGGGCCGTGGCGTCGGACAGCCGGCTGCACCCGTGCGACAACGGCCAACCGAGGTCCTGCGTACCCTGTACCACTGCACCGTGCTCGATGGGCAGGCTGTGCGTGCCGACCGAACTGCGCGTGCGCTGATAGCGGACCATGTCGTGGGCGTAGCCGCACGTGCCGTCGCAGTACCGCATGGTGCGGCTCTTCGAATAGACACGGAACACACCGGGCTGGTCGTAACCCGACGCGGTGCGGAGACGGCGCCCGGACATGAGGAACGTGCCGCTCACCCGGCCGTCGGCCTCGACCAGCCACACCTGCTGCTGGTCGGAGTGGACGACCATCCGGCGGCCCGAGCCCGAGTTCCGCGGCAGCGGCAACATCGCGTTGCCCGTCGTGAGCGTGATCGTGCCCAACGTCGCCAGCGGACGGGCGTAGCCGTCGAGTGCCTCGAGGCGGATGGTGATCTTCGAGCCCGGAGCACCCGGCGCGCGGAACCAGAACGACACCGCGCCGGCCGCGTGGTCGGCGAGGCCCACCTGGATGGCACGGTTCACGTTGCGGTAGCGGATGATCGCGGTGCCCTTCGGCGCCACGACACCGGTGACGTGGAACCAGCCGGCCGCGGGCACCGAGTCGCGGGCCATCGTCAGGCCCACCGGGACGGGTTCGGCGGTGGTCGGGGTGGTGGCCAGCGAGGTGGACGGCCACGCCGTCGAGTGCGGAGCGCTCGTGCTCGGCACCACGGTGGCCACGGTCGCGCGGGGCGTCCGACCGGCGGCGATGGACGTTGCCGTGACCGTGGGCGACTGCGGCGCGTCGGGGGCGGTGACGGTGGTCTGACCGGCCGCCATGGCGACCGTGGTCATCGCCGCGAGCGCGACGACGGTGGCGGCGAGCACCGCGGCGGGACGACGGAACGACACGCTGGATCAGTCGTTGTCGAGCTTGTCGATGACCTTGTGGGCGATGTCGGCGATCTTGCCCTTCACGCCGCCCTCCTCCGCCACTTCCTCCAACCGTGCGTCCACGACGCCCAACCGGGCTCGCTCGGAGTCCAGCACACCGATGTGGCCGTCGTGGTCGACGTCGAACGCCTCCAACTCGGCCTCGTCGGGGATGTGCGGTTCGTTGGAGCCAGGCTCGTGTGCGGTCGGCATGTGGCCAGTATGGCCCGCCCTGTCGCGCCCATCGGGGACCGCCACCGGCCTGGGGGAACGCTCGGTCAGTTCCCGACCGTGGTCACCCGACAGCGGGTCAGGGACGCCACATCCGCACCGTGCGTATCGTCGAGTCGGTGAACTCGCGCCAGCGATCGCGCGGCGACAACCACAGCACCAGCGCCACCACCACCGTCGGCGCCACCACCATGAACACCATCTCCGCAGGCCGGAGGTCCCAGTGCTCCCAGAGCGGACCGAGCAACGGCGAGTACTCGCCGAAGTACCAGCACGCCGGCTCGTACCGGAACTGCTCCGCACGACACAGCGCATTGGCCACCGGGGTGAGGAAGAACACCGAGCCGGCGATCGCCACCCATGCGTTCCACAGCGCGAGCAGCACGCCCACCGCCCACCGCGTGACCCCGCCGGCGGTCTGGAGTCGCTCGGTGACGATCACCGCGGCCGGCACCACGCCCAGCAGGAAGAAGCGCGGGCCGAACGTGAAGCCGCCGTACCAGGCCCACCACTTCGAGTACACCGGGATCATCACCACGACGTAGAGCGTCAGCGCGCGGCGCCACGTGCGCACCACGTCGGTCGCTGGTTGCACGGAACGGACGAACAACGCCGGTTGGAACCACAGCAGCCCGCGCCCGAACGAGAAGAGGATGCCGACCAGGCCGAACACGAACGGGTAGCCGAAGTTGGCGACGTCGCCCCACGGCAGCAGGTCCTTGAAGTGGCCGACCTCGTGCGGGTACTTGGACACGGCGAGGTGACCCATGGTCCACGTCGCGTCGACGATGGTGATCACCACCGCCGCACCGGACGCGAGCAGGAACCACGCATTCCGCCGGCGCAACATCACCAGCCCGACCACACCGAGCGCCAGCACCTGGACGGGGACACACGCCGCGCCGATCGCCATCAGCACGCCGCCGACGGCCCTCGTCGTGAGTCGCCGGCCGTCGATCGCGAGCAGCGCGCCGTACGACACCAGCATCAACGCCAGCGCCTCGGCGTTGAACCCCGTGACGAACAACGAGAACATCGAGATCGTGGTGAGCGTGACGACGCCGACGCCGAACTTCACGTCGCGCAGACGCGCCAGGCGCGCCCCGACGAGCAACGACCAGGGCACCCAGACGAGCAGCACGAAGTGGTCGACGGTCCAGTCGCCGAGACCGAAGGCACGACCGACGCGATACGGCACGACGGCCAGCATCGGCATGATCAACGCGTACTTCAGGAACTGGCCGTGGCCGTCGGCGAGGACGAAGACGGCCTCCTTGCGCAGCCGATCGTCGGCCGACCGCATGGCCGGCATCGCGGCCAACAGCACGAACATCGCCAGCACCGCGACGACCGCGAGGCACCAGCCCAGGAACTGCCGCTGCCGCTCGTCGCGCATCGGCGGCAAGCTAGCAGGACGGCGGTACCTTCGGCCCCGCCGCACCGGTCGGCGAGGCGTAGCGTCGCGACATGGCCATGAACTGCAAGCCCGTGCCGACATTGGACGAGCGGATCAACGACATCCGCATGCGCACCGCCGAGATCGTCAACAACGACATCCTCCCCAACGAGGGTCGGCTGTGGGCGGAGCGCCGCGAGGGCGAGGCGTTCCACGAACGCACCGCGATCCTCGAGTTGCGCGCCGAGATCAAGGAGAAGGTGAAGCGGGCCGGCCTGTGGGCACCGCACCTGCCCAAGGAGTACGGCGGCATGGGCCTCGACTTCCTGGCGCACGCCTACATGAACGAGGTGCTCGCCTACGCCATCGGCGCAGCGTCGTTGTTCGGTGTGGTCGCCCCGAACTCGGGCAACCAGAGCATCCTCGTGAAGTACGGCACCGAGGAGCAGAAGCAGAACTGGTTGCTGCCGCTCATCGACGGCGACATGGAGTCCGGCTTCTCGATGACCGAGCCCGCACAACGCCGGGAGCGACCCGCGGTCCATCACCACCGCGGCGGTCGTCGACGGCGACGAGTTCGTGATCAACGGCCACAAGTGGTTCACGTCGAACGGCATCGACGCCGACTTCTTCATCGTCATGTGCCGCGTGCAGGACAAGGACGCGACCGACCCGCGCAGCGGTCCGATGGTGCAGATCATCGTGCCCGCCGCCACCAAGGGCGTGAACATCGTCCGCGGCATCGGCGTGTGGGGCCGCAAGGAGAGCGACCACTGCGAGGTGAAGTACGAGGACGTGCGCGTCCCGGTCAGCAACGCGCTCGGCCGCGTCGGCGAGGGGCATCAGGCCGCGCAGGACCGGCTCGGTGCCGGTCGCATCTTCCACTGCATGAACAGCGATCGGACAGATGTGGCGGGCGTTCGACCTGATGGTCGACCGAGCGATGCACCGCGAGGTCCACGGTGGCCTGCTGGCCGACAAGCAGTTCACCCAGGGCGCCATCGCCGACAGCTACATCGACATCCAGACGGCGCGGCTGTTCACCATCCACGCGGCCGAGAAGATCGACCAGGGGCTGCAGGCAGCCCGCACCGACATCTCGGCGATCAAGGTCTACGTGCCGTCGGCGTACTCGCGGGTCGTCGACCGGGCCATCCAGATCTGGGGCGCGGCCGGCGTGAGCAACGACCTGCCGCTGTGGGGCATGTACCAGGGGGCGCGCACCCTGCGCATCGCCGACGGCCCCGACGAGGTGCACAAGATCCTCATCGCCAAGAACGTGCTCGGCCAGTACGCCCAGGGCGAAGGCTGGGACTTCGGCAACTGACCAGCGCGAACTGAAGTTCCTGGAGAACAGCGCGAACTTAAGTTCCTGGAGAACAGCGCGAACTTAAGTTCCTGGAGAACAGCTCAGCCGGCGAGGGCGGCCTTGACCTTGGCCGCGATGGCAGCGCCGTCGGCGGTGGGCCCGGCCTTGCCGCGCACGGCCGACACGACGCGGCCCATGGCCTTCATGCCGGTGGCCCCGTCGGCGGCAGCGGCGGCGATCTCGGCGGCGATGATGCCGTCGAGCGCGGCCTCGTCGAGCGCGGCGGGAAGGTAGGCCTCGAGCACTGCCGCCTCGGCACGCTCGCGCTCGGTCTTCTCGGGGCTGCCGGCCGTGACGAAGGCGTCGGCGGTCTCGTGGTGCTGGCGCACCTCGACGGCGAGCACGGCCAGCACCTGCTCGTCGGAGAGCACCACCTGCTCCGCGCCCGCGGTCTCGGCCACCGCGATCGCGGACAGCGCCTGGCGAAGGGCCGACAGCGCGATCTCGTCGCGCGCCCTCATCGCTGCCGTCAACGCGGCCTGCATTCGGTCCTTCACGCTCTCGCTCGTGGCGCCAGTCATGGCGTGAATGGTACGCGGTGGACCAGTATCACCCACTGTGAATACGTTGCTGGGTGCCGTGGGTGACCTCGTCGAGGACGTCGTCGTCCACCTGCTCGAGGCGGTGAACGTCGCCAGCGACACTCGGTCCGTGGTCACCCGCCGCCGCGGCGGCAGCGCGGCGAACATGGTCGAGGCGGCGTGCCGCGCCGGTGGCCGGGCCCGCTTCATCGGCCAGGTCGGCGACGACCCGGCAGGACGGTGGCTCACCGAGCAGCTCGAATCGGTCGGCGCCGACGTGGTGGTGCGGTGGCGCGGCCGCACCGGCACCATCGTCGTCCTGGTCGACCCGTCGGGTGAGCGGACGATGCTCGCCGACCGCGCTGCGTGCGTCGAGCTGACCGACCCCGACCCGGCCTGGCTCGACGGACTGCACACCCTGCACGTCCCGTACTACTCGTTGGTCGGCGAACCGCTCGCGACGACCACGACGACGCTGGCCGGCTGGGCGAACGAGCGCGGCATCCGCGTCTCGGTCGACGCCTCATCGGCCGCGCTGCTCGAGCACGACGGCGCCGACGCTGCACTCGATCGCATCGCCGCGCTGCACCCACACGTGGTGATCGCCAACGAGTTGGAGGCGCAGGTGCTCGGTGACGGACTGCACCCCGACCGACTGGGCGGCGCGGCGGTGGTGGTCAAGCACGGGCCTCGACCCGCTGTGGTGCTGCGGGCCGGCGCGCCAGCGGTCGAGGTGCCCGGGATCGCCATCCCCGAGGTGCGCGACACCACCGGCGCGGGCGATGCATTCGCCGCCGGTCTGCTGCTGGCCCTGGCCGACGGCGCGGACCTGGCGGCCGCGACCGCAGGCGGTCACGAGGTGGCGGCGGCGTTCCTGCGCGGCAGGTAGGCGAACACGGCGGCGACCACGAGGGTCACGACCACCACCACCAGCCCGACCGTGGTGACGATGTTCGGCTGGAAGCCCTCCTGGCCCGGGCTACCACCGGCGATGCCCCACGGCAGGTCGCCTGCCTCGAGCACGGCGGTGACCCACTGCCACACCCCGATGCCCACCGCCCCCAGCACGATGCCGATGCCCCACTTCGACCCGGCGATGAAACCGAGGTAGGTACCGATCAGCAGGAGCAGGAGCACGAGCACCCGCAACCACGTCGTCACCGGTGGCACCGCGGCGTGGGTGATGCCGAGGTCGATGAACAGTCGACCCTTCCACCACAGCGCCGGACCGATGGCCGAGTCGCTGGAGAAGTTGTCGGCGAACGTCGCGCCCTTCGTGGGCAGCATCGGCCCGATGACCATCGCCAGTCCGCCGAGCAGACCGAACGCCCCGATCGCCGGGTGCAGCGCAGGCTCACCGTCGTCGCCCACCCCGGCGAACGAGACGGCGAAGACGATGCCGCCGAGGACCGCCGCAGCGACGGCCATCCAGAACCCGACGTCGAGCGTGGTGGACAGCGTGTAGGCGAGGTTGCTCTCGCGGAAGCCCTGCTTCAACGTGTCGATCACCGACGCCGCGTCGCCCGCGAGCCAGCCCATGAAACCAGCCAGGGCCAGCCCCGCGCCACCGGCCAACCCGGTACCGAACCGGCGACCACTCATGCCGATCGCCGCACCGACGATCAGCAGCACCGCGGCGATGATGGTGCCGACACGTGCGTTGGTGGCGATGCCGTTCAGACCGACGCGGACGCTCGTGTTGACGTCACCGCTCACGCGGTAGCGGAACGTCGTCAGGAACGCGGACGACACCGCGACCGCAGCCGCCGCGATGGCCAGCAGCAGCACCGTGGCGCGCAACGGGACACCGGCCGACGGTGGCGGCGCGGCCGCGACGAAGGTGGCTTCCTCGGTGATGCGCGGGATGGCATCCGTGGTGTCGGTGGTGTCGGCGAAGTCGGCCGCGCCGGCCTCCCAGGCCACCCCGATCTGCTCCTGGGTGGGCGTGGTCTGCTCGACCACCTGGAACTGGCGGGTGTCGAACAGGTCCTCGATGGGCGTGTCGGTGGTCGGCGGCGGGAACATCGCCCCGGGCGACACCGCGGCGGCGGTGAGCGCGGTGCCACATGCGTTGCAGAACCGCTGCTGCGGCTCGACGGCAACTCCACACGATGGACAGAACATGCGACACCCCCGGACGGAATGTGGTCGCTCGCTCCCGACGGACGCCGGTCACGCGACCGGCATCACTCTGCCAGATCGTCGGTGCGCCACGTCGTCGCGGGTGCGCCGAGCTGCGCGTACCGCTCCGCCATGCGAGCCAGCAGGAAGTCCTCGAACTCGGCAGCCGGCAGCGCGGTCGAGTACAGGTGGCCCTGCTGTCGCGTGCAGCCGAGCGCGATCAGCGCGTCGGCCTGGGCGCCGGTCTCCACACCGTCGGCGGTGACGGCCAGGCCGATCTCGCGGACAAGGGCGATGATCGACCGGACGATGGCCCGATCGTGCGGATGGGCACCGATGGTGTCGATCGACAGGCGATCGATGCGCACTTCGTCGAGCGGCAGGCGACGCAACAGGCTGAGTGAGGACACGCCGCGTGCGAAGTCGTCGAGACAGACGCGGCCGCCGCGTGCGCGGAACCCGGCGAGGTTCGCCGCAGCACCACCGAGGTCGCCGGTCACGGCACCCTCGTGGACGTCGATCGTGATGACCCGTGGGTCCAGGTCGTGCAGCATCGTCGCCACTGCGTCCTGCTGCCATCGCGTGTCGGCGTGGCCCGATGCGAGGTTGATGCGGAAGCGGAAGTCGTCGGGCAGGCCGAGCATGGTCAGCCGACGCATGTGCGGGCGCGCGCTGTTGATCACCCGTTCGGTGATGCGATCCATCAGCGCGGCCGACTGGGCGAAGCCCAGGAACTCCTGTGCGGGGATGACCAGCCCGTTCCGGCGCACCCAGCGAGCCAACAGTTCGGCGCCGACCACCTCGCCGGTGGTGGCATCGATCTCGGGCTGGAAGAAGGCGATGATCTCGCCGTCGTCGATGGCCCGACGCAGCGCCTGCTCGCCCTCCAGACGGCGCAGCAGCTCGTCCTGCATGGAGGTGTTGAACAACTCGACCCGGTTCCGTCCGCCGGCCTTGGCGCGGTAGAGGGCGGCGTTGGCATGTCGAAGGAGCTCGCTCGCGGTCGTGCCGTGCTCGGGACCGACGGCGACGCCGATGCTCACCGACGACGGCATCTCTCGACCTTCGGCGTACACCGGCTGGGCGAGCACGCCGACGAGACGGTTCGCCACCGCCGCGGCAGCGGGCATGTTCAGGCCGGGCATCAGCACGACGAACTCGTCGCCGCCCATTCGCCCGGCGACCGAGCCCGGCTCGAGGCTGCGCAGCAGGCGATCGGCGATGATCGTGATGAACCGGTCGCCACCTCGATGGCCGAGCGCGTCGTTGACCGCCTTGAAGCGGTCGAGGTCGCAGAACAACAGACCCACCGGGTTCTCGGGGGTCGCCTCGTTCATCACCTGCTCGAGCAGTTCCAGCGTGCCTCGCCGGTTGTACAGGGTGGTCAGCGGGTCGTGCGTGGCCTGATGGGCGAGGCGGGTGTTCGTCGACGCCATCTGCGCGTTCACCGCGGTCAGTTCGCCTCGCTCGTGGGCGAGGTCGCGGACCAGGCGCTCACTGCGCCACGACAGGCGAATGGACTCGACCGTGTTCCGGCTGACCACGTGGTGCAGCACCATCAGGCCGGCCGTGAAGCAGATCGCGAGGAAGCCGAGACCGCGCAGACGCGGGTTGGGCGAGGCGAGCAGCGTGACCGTGGTCAGGCCCATCAGCGGCGCCACGAACGCGATGTACAGGTCGCGCCGACCCATGGTGACCATGCAGCCGACGGCGCTGGCCACCGCGGGGAAGAGCGTGAACACGAGGACGAGGTCGATCTCCGAATCGCCCGACACCCACGGGCACATGCCGAAGACGATGCCCAGCGACACGAACGCCAGACCGACCAGCAGCACCGTCGAGCGAGGCGTCGACCGCAGGTCGGTCCGCAGGTAGTAGCGATACAGCGCGAGGAAGAGCAGGCCCGTGCTGACGACCGCGGCGATCGCCCACCAACCGAGCCGCGAGTTGGGCATCGAGTCGCGCAGCAGCGTGCTGGTCAGCAGCACGAACGGCAGCAGCAGGAACGGCGCCGGCGTGAGGTTCGTCGTCACGATCTCGAGCGCGCGTTCGCGCACGAACGACCGGGGTGCGTCCTCCACTCCTGCTAGCGCCAGATCCGGCATGCACGTCCTTCTTCGCTCACTCGCGCCGGGTCGGGCGCATGTGTCCCTTCTTCTTCGGCACGTCATGCCGAGAACTTGACGTGCTCATGAAGGTCGCCACCGGGGATACTGGACCCCTGATGCGTGGCCGTTTCGCCCCCTCACCCACCGGTTCGTTGCACCTCGGCAACCTGCGCACGGCACTGGTCAGCTGGTTGCAGGTGCGCGCGCAGCGTGGTGATTGGCTGGTGCGGATGGAGGACCTCGATCGCGTCACCGCCTCGGAGGACCACGAACTCGGCCAACTGGCCGATCTGGCTGCCCTGGGCCTGCATCCCGATGGTCGCGTGGTGCGCCAATCCGAGCGGTTCGATCGCTACGAGGCCGCCATCGACACACTCCGCGCGCAGGGCCGGGTGTACGAGTGCTTCTGCACGCGCCGCGAGATCCGCGAGGCGGCCCACGCACCGCACGGCGAGCTCCCCGACGGCGCCTACCCCGGCACGTGCCGCGACCTGTCGACCGAGCAGGTCACCCGACTGCGCAACGAGGGTCGGCGACCGGCCTTGCGGCTGCGCACCGACGGCGAGCGGTTCCACATCGACGACCTCGTCGCCGGCGGGTACGAGGGCGAGGTCGACGACGTGGTGCTGCGGCGCAACGACGGCGTGCCCGCGTACAACCTGGCGGTGGTCGTCGACGATGCGCTGCAGGGCGTCACCCACGTGGTGCGCGGCGACGACCTGCTGTCCAGCACCCCTCGGCAGCGGTTGCTGCAACAGTTGCTGGGGCTGCCCGAACCGACGTACGCCCACGTGCCGCTCGTGCTCGCCCCCGACGGCAACCGCCTGGCCAAGCGTCATGGTGCGGTCACGCTGGCCGACCTCGCTGCCCGTGGCGTGTCGCCGTCGCGGGTGCTCGCCCGGCTCGGCGCCAGCCTCGACCTGTGCGCCGCCGACGACGCCGTCACCGCCGACCAGCTCGTCGACCGCTTCGCGATCGAGCGCGTGCCCACCACGCCGTGGTCGTGGTCGGCGGACGATCTCTGACACGATCGCGGCGTGTCCGACCACCAGACCGTTCCGCCCGTCCAGCCCTCCCCGCCCTACGACGACCTGCAGCAGATCCTCGGCTACCACGGGGCGATCGACGAGCGTGAAGGGCTCACCGAGCTGGGCCCCGAGGTGTACACGGTGCCGTTCTGGACCCCGGACTTCTGCGCCACCGTCATCCGCGCTGCAGAAGCGGTCGGCGCGTTCGAGCCGCAACCGCACGACCCCGTGCCGGGACACGAGGTGTCCCTGGCGATCATCAGCCCGCGCCTGTTCGAGGCCGTCGAGATCGACCTCGGCGTGCGCATCTGGCCGCAACTGCAGACGGTGTGGCCGTACATCGACTACCACGGCCTGCGCGACGTGTTCGTCATCAAGTACGCGCTCGGGCAGCAGGAAGAGCTGCGCATGCACCACGACGTGGCCCAGGTGTCGGCGTCGTTGCGGCTGAACGAGGGCTACGAGGGGGCGGTGCTCGACTTCCCCCGCCAGGGTGTCGACAACTCGCAGGTCCCCATCGGCGAGCTGGTCGTGTGGCCGTCGCTGGTGACCCATCCGCACCAGGCGACGCCCCTGCGAAGTGGCGTCAAGTACGGCCTCACGGTGTGGTTCGAGCTGCCGACTTTCTGACGGCGTCAGGGTCTAGCCTGGGTGTGAACGTTCGCCGATCGCCAGGGGCCCCTCACCCATGATCCACCAACGAAACCGCCTCCTCCTGCTCGCCGTACCGGTGCTGCTGGGCACGGTCGCGTCCGCGTGTTCCTCGACGTCGAACGCGGCGAACACGTCGCCGACCACGGCCACGACGGCTGCGCCGACCACCGCGGCGCCGACGACGGCCGCACCGACCACCACCGAAGCCCCCACCACGACCGAGGCCCCGACCACGACGGCGGCGCCCACCACGACGGCCGCGCCCACCACGACGCTGCCGAAGAACGTCGAGGTCGTCGGCGTGTTCGAGGGCGACATCCAGGCGGTCGGCGGCAAGAGCGGTGAGGCCACCAAGGTCGTGCAGCTGCGGCTCGAGCAGCTCGGCTTCTGGACCGGTGGCGCCGATGGTCAGTACGGCTTCGCCACCACCCAGGCGGTCATGGCGTTCCAGAAGTACCTCGGCCTGAAGACCAGCGGCAAGGTCGACGCCGACACCGCCGCGTACCTGAAGAACTTCGGCGAGCGGGCGCACGGCGCCTCCGACAGCGGCACCCTCATCGAGGTCGACAAGACCAAGCAGCTGCTGTTCATCGTCAAGGACGGCAAGACCGTGTGGACGCTGAACACGTCGACCGGCAGCGGCATCCCGTACGAAGCCACGAACAAGAAGGACCCCACCAAGATCGAGAAGGGCGACGCCGTCACCCCGAACGGTCTGTGGAAGACCAACCGCGAACGTCCCGAAGGCTGGTGGGAGGGCGACCTCGGCAAGATCTACCGGCCGAAGTACTTCCGCGGTGGCGTGGCCATCCACGGCATGACCAGCGTGCCCGACTACCCCGCATCGCACGGTTGCGTCCGGGTCAGTACCCAGGCGATGGACTTCATCTGGGAGTCCGGGTCGGTGCCGCTCGGCACGCCCGTCTGGGTCCACGGGGGCTGAGCCGTGCTGCCGCACGTGGGTGCGTTGCGTCCATGGGCCGACCCCGAGGTCGTCTCGATCGGGCGCCTGCCGATGCACGTCCCGCTGCCGCTGGGTGACGACGCGCGCAAGTCGCTCGACGGCCAGTGGCACTTCCGCCTGTTCGATTCACCCGACGCGGTGCCCACCACCGCGGTCACCGGGCCCACGCCGGCGAAGGGCCGCACGGTCGCCGTTCCCGGCAACTGGACCGTGCAGGACACCGGCGACCACCCGCACTACACGAACGTGCAGATGCCGTTCCCCGGTCCCCCGCCGCGCCTGCCCGAGCACAACCCCACCGGGGTGTACCGCCGCTCGTTCGTCACCGGTCGCGGCTGGAAGTCGCACCGCGTCGTCCTGCACGTGGGCGGCGCCGAGAGCGTGCACGTCGTGTACCTCAACGGCTCGTTCGTCGGCTACGGCACCGACAGTCGGCTGCCCAGCGAGTACGACATCACCGAGCTCGTCCAGTCGGGCGAGAACCACCTCGCCATCGTGGTCATGCGGTGGAGCGCGCAGAGCTACGTGGAGGACCAGGACCAGTGGTGGATGGCCGGTCTGCACCGCAGCGTGTGGATCGAAGCGCGTACGCCGGTCAGCATCGGCGACGTCGTCTGCAACGCCGACCTCCGGTTGGTCGACGGTTCCGGCGTGTTGCAGGTGCTCGCCTCCGCACGCTTCACCACCGACCCGACGAAGGGGTACAGCACCCGCGTCACGCTCACCTCGCCCGCCGGCAAGCGGGTCGGCACGCCGTCGGTGCAGCCCGTACCGCACCACCACGAGATCCCCTACGTCTTCCGCGGCTTCACGGCCGAGCACACGTTCCGCGTGCCGAAGGTGCAGGCATGGTCGGCCGAATCACCCGCCCGCTACCGGGTCGACGTCGAGCTGCTCGCCCCCGACGGCAGGGTGCTCGAGGCCACACACCAGCTCGTCGGCTTCCCCATGTCGAGGTGGTCGACCGCCAACTGCTCGTCAACGGTCAGCCGGTGTGGATCTTCGGCGTCAACCGCCACGACCACCACCCCGAGCGCGGCAAGGCCGTCACCGTCGGCCGACATGCGCGCCGACCTGTTGACGATGCGCCGGCACAACATCACCGCGGTGCGCACGTCGCACTACCCGAACGACTCCACGTTCCTCGACCTCTGCGACGAGCTCGGCATGTACGTCGTCGACGAGTCGAACATCGAGAGCCACGCCTACAACACCTCGTCTGTGCGACGACCCACGCTGGCGCAGTTCGTGGCTCGAGCGTGGTGCGCGCATGGTGCAGCGCGACCGCAACCACCCGAGCGTCGTCCTGTGGAGCCTCGGCAACGAGAGCGGCTACGGCGCCAACCACGACGCGCTGGCCGGGTGGATCCGCCGCGCCGACCCGTCGCGCCCGCTGCACTACGAAGGCGCGATCTTCCACGACGGCTGGGTCGACGGCGGACTGCCCGCCACCGACATCGTCTGCCCGATGTACGCACCCATCGACGCCATCCGCGCCTACGGCGCCGACGGGCTGGGCACCCGCCCGCTCATCCTGTGCGAGTACAGCCATGCGATGGGCAACAGCAACGGTTCGCTCGCCGACTACTGGGACGTCATCACCTCCACCCCCGGCCTGCAGGGCGGGTTCCTCTGGGAGTGGAAGGACCACGGCATCCGTCAGGTGCTGCCCGACGGCTCCGTCGCGCCTGGCCTACGGCGGCCAGTTCGGTGACACGCCGCACGACTGCAACTTCGTCGCCGACGGCCTGGTGGGCAGCTACGGCGAACCTCACCCGGCGATGCGCGAGGTGGCCTGGGTGTACCGGCCCGTCACCGTCGCGGCCGGCCGCCGCAAGGGCACGTTGAAGGTCGCCAACCGCCAGTCGTTCACCGACCTCGCGCGGCCTGCGCGGCGAGTGGGAGTTGCTCGTCGACGGCGCAGTCGCCCGCCGCGGCACGCTGAAGTTGCCGGCGGTCGAGCCGATGTCGGCGGTCGACGTGCCGCTGCCGTGCGCGGTACCCGACGCGGGCGAGGCCCAGCTCACGGTGCGCTGGTACACCACCGCCGATCAATGGTTCGCCCCCAAGGGCCACCTCGCCGCGTGGGACCAGGTCGTGCTGCGCACGGTCCGCAACCGCGTCGCGGCCATCGGCGACAGCGTCGGCGGCACCAAGGCCATCGACCGTCTGCTCGTCAGCCCGGTCGAGCTGTCGCTGTGGCGGGCCGCCACCGACAACGACGGCTTCAAGCTGATGCCCGAACTGCGCGAGCGCATCCGCGTCGGCGGACGGGCGTTGGGCGAATGGCTCGAGGCCGGCGTCGATCGCCTGCCCGCCGACGAGCTGGTCGATCACCGCGTCGAGCGTCGCGAGGTCGACGGTGGCATCGAGTACCACCACACCGTCGTCGTGCCGCCGTCGTTGGCCGACCTGCCGCGCGTCGGCGTGACCTTCGCCCTGCCCCCTCGGTTCAGCGAGGTCCGCTGGTTCGGTCGAGGCCCGCACGAGAACTACCCCGACCGCAACCGCAGCGCGATGCTGGGCACGTGGGCGCAGGCGCCCGACGAGTCGCCGTATCTCGTGCCCCAGGAGTTCGGTCTGCGCACCGACTGCCGCTGGTTCGAGCTGGTCGACCCGAAGAAGGACGAGTCGCTGCGCGTCGATGTGCTGCAGCCGGCCGCGCTGCACTGCTCGGCCACCCACTTCACGGCCGCCGACCTGTACGCCGCGTCCACCGCCACCGAGCTGACGCCGCGCAAGGAACTGATCGTGCACCTCGACGTCGCCCACCGCGGCATCGGCACCGCCAGCTGCGGCCCCGACGTGCTCCCCCAGTACCGCATCGCGGCCGGCACCTACCGCTTCGCCTACCGCCTCACCCGCTACTGACCCCAGGCCCCACGGCGCGAACTTAAGTTCCTGGTGAACAACGCGGCGAACGAGCGCCACACGGAGGGAGCAGCCGAAGCGAAGCGGAGGCCAGTCCCGACCATCAATCGGTGGCGCGGCGGACGCGGAGGGGGCGGTCGTCGGCGTTGCGGCACTGGCCGGTCTCGAGGTCGAACCGCCAGCCGTGCAAGGTGCACACCAACTCGTTGCCCTCGATCTCGCCGAACACGCTGAGGTCGGCTTCGCGGTGCGGGCACGAGCGCTGCACGATCCAGTCGCCGAGGCGGATGTCCTCGTCGGCCATACCGCCACGATCGGGGTCGAGCTTGCGCAGCGCCTCGCTCTCGGTGCGGCGCATGCGCTCGACGTCGAGCGACTTGAAGAAGTTGTAGACGTACTCGTTGTACTGGCCCTTGCGCCACGCACTGAACCGGCACGACAGGAACAGCGCGTTGCTCCAGTCGTTGGCCTTCGAGGCGACCACGGTCTCGACCAGCTCGCGCTGCACCTTGAACCAGAAGCCGTGCTCCTCGCCGTGCCACTCGCGCACTTCTCGCTTCGGGAAGTCCAGCGCGATGGCGAGGTCGCCGGCGTGGAAGACCACGATGTCACCGATTGCGTCGCACACGGTCGGCGCCATCGCCATGAGCGGCTCGAACCAGGCCTTCACGGTCTGCAGCAGATCGGGCGTGGGGGCCAGCCACGTCGACTTCATGTCGTCGAGCCACGGCAGCCAGTCGGCCTGGTAGGCCTCGAGGTAGGCACGCTTGTGGGTGAAGATGTCGTCGACCTCGCCCTGCGGCAGCGGATGGGTGACGATGAAGTCGCTGCCGTTGGTGAACTCGATCTCCGTGCCGGGGATGGCCAGGATGCCCCGATGCTGCGCGTCGGCGAGCATGGTCATGAAGCTGATCTGGTCGGGGAAGATGCTCAGCTCGTCGCCGTCGATCACGTTGAACTGGAACAGATCGGGGTCCAAGAACGCGGGCGGACCGGCGCTGGGCACCACAGCACGTGCGCCGATGGTCTCGACGTAGCGCATCGCCCGCGAGAACTGGCTGTCGACCTTGGCGTCGATGAGCTCGCGCATGCGCTCGGGGGTCTCCTGGTACACCATCGGGTACCAGATGGCGCCGGAGTACTGCAGCCAGTGCAGGTCGACCGGCCCGTGGTTGCGCAGCGCCTGCAGGTCGTTGGTGCGACAGTCGTTCTGGTTGACCAGCCGACCGGTGCCGTCGCTGATGACGATGGCGCTGTCGCCGCCGGGTCCGTCGGTGATGGATGTCTCGACGTGGATGGCGATCTTCAGGTTGGGCCCGAGTGCCAGCTCCTCACCGTCGACGGTGCGGACGATGTTGTAGAAGCCGTAGCTGCGCAGGATGCGTTCCAGCTCTCGGGTGGGGTAACCGGGGATGAGGACGGTCGTGTCCTTGTTCATCCGTTCGCGCAGGAAGTCCTCGTCGAGGTGATCGGCGTGGATGTGCGAGATGTACAGGTACGTCGGGTTGCAGACCCGCTCCATGAACTCGGCCGACAGCTGGTCGTTGCGCGGGAACACGAACCACGAGCCATGGAACTGCGGGAGGAACCAGGGGTCGCAGGCGATGGAGCCGTCCACCGTGTCGACGAGGATGCCGGCGTGTCCGATCGAGGTGGCGCGCATGAGGCGAGGTTACCCAGGCAGGTCGTGACCGGCCCAGGGACCCTTGTCACCTTCGGAGCCCGGCACTTCAGTTCGCGGTGTTCACCAGGAACTTAAGTTCGCGCGAACTGGGGCTCAGGCGACGGGCGGGTCGGTGTACTGCTGGCCGGCGCGCGAGACGTGCTCGGTCCAGGTGCTGCCGTCCCAGTAGCGCAGCTCGAAACGGCCGGCCGGGTCGGCGTACCAGCCGGCGGGCACGGCCGGGGTGGCGGCAGCAGCGGGCTGCGCCGCGGGCTGGTAGGTCTGCTGTGCGGCGGGCTGGTAGCTGGTCGTGTCGCCGATGGGGGCCATCGAGGTGGCCGCGGGCGTGGGGTCGACGGCGGGCGCCGCGGCCTCGGGGGCGACGGCCCAACCGGCGGGCTCGGCCACGGCCGGCGTGGGCTCGGGGGTGGCCGCAGCAGCAGCCGCACCGCCCAGCAGGGTGGGGGCGAAACCACCGGTGGTCTCGGCGGCCGGCTCGGCAGCGGCCGGCTCGGCGACGGCGGCGGCCGCAGCGGGCGCGGCAGCGTCGGCGTCACGCACCAGGAACGCGGTGACGTCGCCACCGGTGGGCACGATGCTGACGACGGACCAACCCTCGCCCGACTTCTCGGTGAGCTTGGCCGCGAGCGCGGCGGGGTCGTAGGAAGAGGCGCTGACCGAAGAGAATTCCTGCATGAGGCCGAAGAGTAGCGCGCCGTTCCCGACGGAATCGTCGGCCTTCAGCCGAACTTCAGCAAATGGCCACCTCATGGCCCCTTGCCGGGCCCTCGGTGAAGCCGCTCACCACAGCCCGATTCAGCTGGGCAGGACCAGCGCGTGCACGTCGCCGTCGGCGGGCGGACCGTCGTAGACCAACCCACCGTCGCGCAGCGCGAGCAGCCGGCCGACGCGGCCGACGAAGGCCAGTTCGTGCGTCGCGACCATCAAGGTCGCCCCCGCGGCGGCGGCCTCGTCGAGCAGTTCCAGCAACGTGTCCTTGCCGTTCGAGTCGAGACCGACGAACGGCTCGTCGACGAGCAGCACGTCGAAGGGGCGCACCATGCCCAGCGCGATGGCGGCCTTCTGGCGCAGGCCACGGCTGAACGTGGTGGGGATGTCGTCGCGACGATCAACGAGGTTCAATCGGGTGAGCAACTCCTCCGACTTGCCCTGCCACGACGACACGCCGTGCAACCGACCGACGTACTCGAGGTGCTCCCACAACGACAGATCGTCGTAGAACGTCGGCGTGTCGCTGAGCCAGCTGAGCGAACGACGGGCCTCGATGGTGCCCGACCGATGGCCCATGATGCGCACCTCGCCTGCGGTGGGGTCCAGCAAGCCGGCCGCCATCCGCAGCAGCGTCGTCTTGCCACTGCCGTTGTGGCCGACGAGGGCGATGTGCTCGCCCTCGGGCACGGTGAGGTCGAGCGCCTCGAGCGCGGGACGGTCGCCGTAGTCCTTCATCAGGCCATGGGTGCTGAGGGCGGCGGTCATGCCGAGCTCCTTTGCTGCGCGGTGTAGTTCCTGCCCTCGTCCATGAAGGACTTGATCTTGCGACGCAACCGGTCGCGGAGACGCACCCATTGGAAGACGAGGACGACGACGAGCAGTGCGCCGATGGCACCGCGTACGGCGGCGCCGACGGTGGAGTCGCCGACCTCGAGTGCGGCGCGGGGCAGCAGGACGGTGCACGTGGTGAGCATGCTCACGACGATGGGCCAGGCGAGACGCAGGAACGTGGTGAAGCCGACCATCTCGGGTGGCATGAACGTCTGCTGGGTGACGGCGCTGGAGGGGTCGGGCATGTCGCGGACGATGCTGACGACACCGCCACAGGACGCGCCGAGCAGCGTCGGCACACCGAGAATGAGGGCCGGTGCGAGTGCCTCGCTCGCGCCGCCGAGCGTCAGCCACGCGGCGATCGCCGCCACCACACCGAAGGGGATGAGCGCCGCCGCCGGCGCGAGCAGGTGGCGAGCCATCAGCTCGCCGCGCTCGATGGGCAGCGCGTCGGCGCGGTCAGCCTGGTCGACCTCCTGCGAGAGCGGCTCCATCACCTCGAGACCGAGCACGAACCCGAGGATCGCCGTGCCCAGGAACGCCGGCGTGGTGCCGCGCACGACCATGGCCTGCAGCACACCCATGCCCGCGGCGATTGCGGTCATGCGCACCAGGCGCGGCAGCGGGAAGCGCAGCAGACCGTGCCAGCCGCGACGCCACGTGCTGCTGGTGAGCCCCAGACCACCGCCCGACGCGGGCACCCGGACGTACGGCCGACGACGGGCGTGCTCCTGGTTCAACTGGCGACGCAGGAGGATGACCGTGCGCAGGTCCTGCATGGTGACGGCGAACCTCAGCTGGGCGACGAGTGCGCTGCGGCGGGCGAGGGCGTCGAGCGAGATGCGGCGCAGCAGCGCGAACCCGGCGACGAGCGCGCCGACGGTGACGACCACCGCCACGAGGTCGACCGGGTGCACACGCCACCCCCAGAACGCCAGGCTGCCGGCGGGGTCGGCCGGGCCGGGGAAGTCGTAGGCGATGGCCAGGGACTGCACGACGATGACCGCCAGGCCGACGAACGTGGCGACCCATCGCGGCAGGCGCAGCACGTGAGCCAGCAGTGCTGCACCCACCCACAGCGCGGCCAGGTTGGCGCCGAACAGTGCGCCCGACGCGAACCAGGCGAGCACCGAACCGGGCAGTCGGCGGCCGGCCAGCTGACCGACGATGCCGCCGGCGAGTGCTCCGCTGAACACCGCGCTGCGCAGTCGTTGACCGGCGGGCCGCAGCAGGGCCCGAAGGCGATCGACCGGCGCCAGCATGACGACGGCGACGTCGGCGGCCTCGAGCGCGATGGGGCCACCCTGCGCGCCGCCGCGGATGCCGGCCATGAACGCGATGGCGACGAACAGACCGAGGATGGTGGGCCCGTGGTGCAGCACGTCGGCCGCCACGGAATCGCTGACGAGCTCGTCCTTGATGGAGCTACTGATCCACAGGACCAGGCCGCCACCGACGCCGCCGAACAGGTAGACGCGATAGGCGGCGTCGAACCAGTCCATGTTGCCCAGACGGTGCAGCTGCCGCGTGCGGCGCAGATCGCGCAACGCGGCGAGGCCGGTGCCCTTCACCGGCGGGTCGACAGGCGCGGCGGTGGGTGTTTCGACCGCGGACTCGGCGGCGGACTCGATGTCGGGTTCGTCAGGCATCGGACGACGACCGAGCAGGGCCCACTTCGGCCGGACGATCGGGGTCGGACGACCAACCGGACCAGCTGGCCACGTACAGGCGTGGCGGGGTGAGCCCGGCACGCTCCATGGCGAGGACGTTCATGCACGCGCTGACGCCGCTGCCGCAATAGGCCACGGTGTCGTCGTCGGCGCCGAGCGCGGCGAAGTGCTCGCGCAACGCCTCGGCCGACTTGAAGCGACCGTCGGCATCGAGCACCGCCGCCCAGGGGGCGTTCCGGGCCCCGGGGACGTGGCCGGGGCGCGGGTCGATCTGGGTGACTTCGCCCGTGAACCGTTCGGCAGCGCGTGCGTCGATGACCGCGCCACCCGCAGCGGCGTGCCCGACCGCGTCGTCGGCCGTCGCCAGCCGATCTGCCGGCCAGGGCATGGGCGTGAACGACGCAGCGGCCGGCTGCGGAGCGGGACCATCGGCGACCGGGCGACCGTCGGCCACCCACACCGTGAGCCCACCGTCGAGCACGGCAGCGTCGCGGCCGAGCATGCGCAGCATGGTGACCAGACGCCCCGAGGTCATGCCGCCACCGTCGTCGTACGCGACCACCACGGTGTCGTCACCGATGCCCAGGGCGGACATCGACGCGGCGAACGCTTCGGGCGTCGGCAACGGGTGACGACCCTCGGACGGCGACAGGTCGTGGCGGGCGAGGGCGGCCTCGAGGTCGACCCACACCGCGCCGGGAAGATGTTCGGCCAGGTAAGCGGCGTGCCCGTCGCGACCGTCGAGGTACCACCGGACATCGGCGCGAACGGCGTCGGGATGGCTGTCGAGGAAGGCGGCGTCGACCACCGGAGGAATCACGCCGAGCATCCTGCCATTGGTTTTCGCGCGTTCCGCGTCAGAATGGGGGAATGTCCGACCAGACGCTGCACGACATCGCAGCAGTGCTGGCCATCATCGCGGCGGTGGGAGTCGTCGCCATGATCCTGGCCCGGCTCATCGCGTCCGTACCCACCGTCCGGTTCCTCGACACCCTCTATCGCTTCCAGTTGCCCCTGTTGGCGCTGGTGGCCGTGACGGCGACGCTCGGCAGCCTCACGTTCAGCGAGCACTTCGGCTGGAACCCGTGCCGCTTCTGCTGGTACCAGCGCACGATGATGTTCCCGCTCGCGGTCATCCTGCTCATCGCCGCCATTCGCAAGGACCGCGCCATCAAGTGGTACGCCACCGCGTTGGCCACCATCGGCATCCTCATCAGCGGCTACCACATCCTCATCGAGCGTGGCGTCATCGGCGAGTCCGCCGAGTGCAAGGCCACCGCACCCTGCGCGATCCCCTACAAGATCTCGTTCGGAAGCCGCGACGAGCTGACGCTCAGCCCGGTCGGCTTCCCCTCGATCACCCTGGCCGTGATGGCGTTCTGCGGTTTTGCCGCCATCCTGGCCCTGTTGCTCCTACCCGAACCCCTGGAGGCTGAAGAAGATGGCGAACCGGCAGCGAGCTGAGGCTCGTCGCAAAGCGGCTGCGAAGTCAGCCAACGGCGGCAGTGGATCCAAGACCTGGATGTGGGTCACCCTCGCGGTGGTCGTGGTCGCGGCAGTGGTGGGCGTGGTCATCGCCACCACCGGCGGCGACGACGAGGCCGCATCGAACGGCACCACCGAGACGACGGCCGGTGGTCTGGCGCAGCCTGCCCACCAGCCAGCCCGTCACGGTGACCGGCGACCCGCTCCCCGACTACGACTCGGCGGCCAACCCCGACCCCGCGGTCGGCACGACGGCGCCCATCCTCGACGGCTCGAACTTCAACGGGCAGCCCATCAAGGTCGACGCCGCCGACGGCGCGTACATGCTGGTGTTCCTGGCCCACTGGTGCCCTCACTGCAACGCCGAGGTGCCCCGCCTGATCGACTGGAAGAACAGCGGCGCCGTGCCCGAGGACCTGCGGGTCATCGGCGTGGCCACGGCCGTCAGTTCGACCAGCGTGAACTTCCCGCCGGCGCAATGGTTCTCCGACAAGGGCTGGCCGTGGCCGGTGCTCGTCGACGAGGCCGCCGGTGACGGCGCTGCCGGCAAGGGAGCCAAGGCCTACGGTGCCACGGGTTGGCCGTACTTCGTCATCGTCGGTGCCGACGGCAAGGTGAAGGTTCGCGTGTCGGGCGAGGTCGAGGTCGGCGATCTGCAGACCATCGTCGACGCCGCACTCGCCGGCTGAACCAGCCGCTCAATCGAATTCGCGGCTCAATCGAATTCGCGGTGGGCCGCTTCGGTGGCCCGCCGCAACACGTCCCGCAGCGGCAGCCCCAGGGCTGCCGCTGCTCGCGCAGCGTCGTCGTGCTCGATCTTCATCCGCCCGGCAGTGACCTTCACTCCGATGGCATGACCGTCGACGGTGACGACGTGCTCGGCGCGATGCTGTGGCCAGCGCTCCAGGACGCTGCCGCGCAGGCCGAGTGAACCCGTCTCGCGCACGAGCACCGCGCTGACCGCCGCGCTCACGGCCGGGTCGCACAGCGCGTGCACGGTGTGCGCGGGCCGACCCTTCTTCATGACGATGGGTGTGGCCCACGCGTCGTGCGCGCCGGCGGCGAGCAGTGCCGCGATGGTGTGGGCGATGACCTCACCGGTGGCGTCGTCGACGTTCGTCTCGAACAGCTGCACCGGCTGACCGGGGTCGGGGGTGACCGGGCGCTCGGCTTCGACGCCGACGACCACCTGCACCACGTTGGGGCGGCCGGGGATGTCGGCGGTGCCGGCGCCGTAGCCCACCGACTGCACCGTGAGGGCCGGCATGGGGCCGAACTCGTCGGCCAGCGCGGTCATGAGCGCGACACCGGTGGGAGTGGCGAGTTCCTTGTGATCGGCGATGCCCCGGCTGGGCGCGCCGCGTCGGGCGAGCAACTCGACGACCGCGGGTGCCGGGTTGGGCAGGTCGCCGTGGGCGGCGTGCACCATGCCCTGACCGACGGTGATGGGGCTGCACACGATGCGGTCGATGCCCAGCACCTCGAGTGCTGCACACACGCCCACGATGTCGACGATCGCGTCGACCGCGCCGACCTCGTGGAACTCGACCTCGTCGGGGTCCATGCGGTGCATCGCGCCCTCCACCTCGGCCAACAGGCGGAACGTGCGCTGAGCCCGATCGCGCACGCGCGGCGGGATGTCGGCGGCATCGATGAGGTCGCGGATGGCCGAGTACGGCCGGTGACCGTGATGACCGTGATCGTGCCCATGATCGTGACCGTCGTCATCGTGGTGGTGGTGATCGTGGTCGTGGTCGTCGTGATGGTCGAGCAGCGCGTGCTCGTGCTCACCGAGTACGGCGACGTGCGCCTGCGTGGCGGCGATGCCGCAGCGCAGGACGGGCTCGAAGGCCAGCGCGTAGCCGTCGAGCGGCAACCCGCCGAGGATGTCGGCCACCGCGGCCGGGTCGGCGCCGGCGTGCACCAGCGACGCCATCGTCATGTCGCCCGCCGTGCCGGCGAAGCAGTGGAACCAGGCGGTACGGGTCATGGGCACATCCTCGCGATCGCGCACGCCGCGCCGAAACCGTTGTCGATGCCCACCACCGTGACACCGCTGGCGCACGACGCGAGCATGGCCAGCAGGGCAGTGACACCCTCCAGCCCTGCACCGTGGCCGACGCTCGTGGGCACGGCGACGACGGGGGCCGAGGTGAGGCCGCCGACGACGCTGGCCAGCGCGCCCTCCATGCCGGCCACCACCACGACCGCGTCGGCGGAGGTGATGCGGTCGATGTTGGCGAGCAGCCGATGCAGCCCCGCGACGCCGACGTCGGTGAGGCGATCGGGCTGGAAGCCGTAGGCGTGCAGGGTGATGACGCACTCGTCGACGACGGGCACGTCGGACGTGCCCGCGCTGACCACCAGCACCTTGGCCATGCGGTTCGGGTGCGGTCGGCGCCACAGCAGGCAGCCGGCCTTGGCCTCGGCGCCCGGGTGGGCCGCGAGCACGGCGGCCTCGGTATCGGACGAGATACGCGTCAGCAGCACCGGCCCCGAGCCGTGGGCCAGCAGCTCGCCGACGATCTCGATGCACTGGGCAACGCTCTTGCCGCTGCCGTACACGGCCTCGGGCATGCCCTGGCGCAGTGCTCGGTGATGGTCGACCAGCGTGTCGCCCACCTCGGTGAACGGAAGGCGGCGTAGCTGGGCGACGGCCTCGTCGGGCGCGACGCTGCCGCTGCGCACCCCTTCGATCAGTTCGGCGAGAGCCTGCTCGTCCATGGACCGCCCATTGTGCCCGGGGAAACCGAGCGAGGGGTCACCGACCGCGGGGAATAGCCTTCCGACCCATGACCACCGCCACGGCGCAGACACGCGTCGGATTCCTCGGCCCGCTCGGCACGTTCACCGAGCAGGCCTTGAAGACGCAGCCCGACCTGGCCGCGGCCGAGCACGTGCTGTACCGCACCATGCCCGACGTGCTCGACGCCGTCGAGCACGGCGAGGTCGACCTGGGCTTCGTGGCCATCGAGAACTCCATCGAAGGCACGGTCAACCTCAGCCAGGACGAGCTGGCGTTCAACCACGACCTGCTCATCCAGCGCGAGGTGGTGCTGAACATCGAGCACTGCCTGATGGCCAAGCCGGGTACCACGCTCGACGAGGTGAAGGTGGTGCTCAGCATCCCGGTCGCCAGCGCGCAGTGTCACGCCTACCTGCGCAACACCGTGGGACAGGCCGAACTGAAGGCCGCCAACTCCACTGCCGAGGCCGCCCGCATGGTGGCCGAAGAGCTCGGACCCGGCTCGGCGGCCGTGGCGCCGCGGGCGTCGGCCGCCCTGTACGGCCTCGAGATCCTGGCCGCGGACATCGCCGACCACCCGGGCAACCAGACCCGCTTCGTCGTCGTCGCCAAGGAGGGCATCCCCGCCCCCACCGGCCACGACCGAACGGCGCTCGTCATCTACCAGCGCGCCGACGAACCCGGCAGCCTCATCTCCATCCTCCAGGAGTTCGCGGCGCGCCGCATCAACCTGTCGAACCTGCTGTCCCGCCCCACGAAGGACGGTGGCCTGGGCGACTACTGCTTCGTCGTCTACGCCGACGGCCACGTGGCCGACGAACTGGTGGCCGATGCGATGCGCGCCCTGCGCATCAAGCAGGGCACGGTGAAGTTCCTGGGCTCGTACCCGGCCGCCGGCGAGCACGCGACGTCGGTGCGTGAGACCGCCGACGTGCGCTGGCGCGAGGCCGACCAGTGGATCGAGACCCTGCGCGGCGACATCCGCTGATCACCTCGACACGAGGGCGTCCCGAAGTCGCACGATCGCAGGGTTGGTGCGCATCGTGGATCGGGTGACGAACTCGACCTGCCGGGCGTAGCCGACGTCGATCGACCGAGCGATCGCGACTCCTTTCGGCACGTCGACGAGTGCCATCTCCGGGAGCAGGGTGACGGCACCGGCCGCCCTGACGACGTCGAACGCGATCCGGTGGTCTTCGGTCTCGACGATCACATCGGGCTCGAAGCCCGCGGCCCGACACACCCTCCGCGCGGCATCGCCGTGTCGACTGTGCGGACCTCCGAGCACCCACCGGTCGCCTGCACAGTCGGCGAGTTCGCGCACGCGCTTCCGTGCGGGGACGACCAGTCGGAGCGGATCGGTGCGGATCAACGTTCGGTGCAGCTCGGCGGACCCGAGGTCGACGGCTTCGGCGTCGGTGATCGCCGCGTCGGCCTCGTGCGCGACGACGAGCTGGATCGCCCGCTCGGGCTCGGCATCGACCACCACGATGTCGATGTCGGGCGCGAGTCGCTGGCGAACCGGCAACAGCAGGGTGGGGATGGCGGTGGGAAACGAGGCGATCGACAGGGTGGCCTGCTGATGGGCGGCCGCGCGAGCAGCATCCTCGAACGTGGTCCTGACCAGGTCGAGCAACTCACCGGACCGGCGCGCGATCACCTCACCCGCCGACGTGAGCACGACGCCACGGTTCGAACGCTCGACGAGGGCGACACCCGCCTCACGTTCGAGGACCGCGAGCTGTTGCGAGACGGCGGACGGGGTGTAGCCGAGCGAACGGGCTGCACCCGCGACCGTCCCGACCGTCGAGACGGCGAGGAAGATGCGCAGGCGCTCGAGGGAGGTCGGAGCGGGAACCATCAGCGCAACTTACTGCAGGAGTCGTTTATCGTCGCTTTTCATTGCGGTCAGCGAATGGCACGATCGCCAGATGACGATCGAGACGCCAGCAGACGAGCGTTCGGCGGCGTGCCTGCCCTGGATGGGCGACGTCGCCAACGCACGACGCCAGGAGATCATCCGCGAGCTCGATCTCGGCGACCTGCGGGCCACCGACGACCGGTTGCACGCGCTCGTCGAACGCAATCGCCAGATCCACGACCGCGACTGCATCAACCTCAACCCGGCGACGAACACGATGAACCCTCGGGCCGAAGCGGTGCTCGCCGCTGGACTCACCACTCGACCCTCCCTCGGCCACGCCGGCGAGAAGTACGAGGTCGGGCTGGAGGCGATCGAGGAGATCGAGGTGATCGCCGCGGAGGCGGCGCGGCGGGTCTTCCAGGCCGACCACGTCGAGATCCGCGTCGGCAGCGGCGCCCTCGCGAATCTGTACGCCTTCATGGCCACCTGCCAGCCGGGCGACGCGATCATCGTGCCGCCCGCCACCATCGGCGGGCACGTCACCCACCGCGCTCCCGGTGCCGCCGGGCTGTACGGGCTGCAGATCCACGAGTGCCCCATCGACGCGTCGACCTACACGATCGACGTCGTCGGGTTGGCCGAGCTCGCCCGACGCGTGCGGCCGAAACTCATCACCATCGGCACGAGCCTCAACCTGAACCCACACCCGGTCGCCGAGATCCGCGCGGTCGCCGACGAGGTCGGGGCAGACGTCCTGTTCGACGCGGCCCATGCGTGCGGGATGATCGCCGGCGGCGCCTGGCCGAACCCGTTGCACCAGGGTGCCGACCTGATGACGATGAGCACCTACAAGAGCCTCGGCGGGCCCGCTGGCGGTCTGGTGTTCACCAACCGGGCCGACCTCGCGGCGCGCCTCGACGCCATCGCCTACCCGGGGCTCACCGCCAACTTCGACGTCGCCAAGACCGCCGCGGTCGCGATCACCATGTTCGACTGGCTCGAGTACGGCCACGCCTACACGGCCGCGATGGTGCAGAGCGCCGTCACGCTGGCCAGCGAACTGGAGGCCCGCGGCCTGCCGGTGTTCCGCACGGTGCACGGTCCCACCGGCACCCATCAGTTCGCGCTCGACATGTCGGCCGAAGGCGGGGGGCATGCCGCCGCGCTGCGGTTGCGCGAGGCCAACCTCCTCACGTGTGCGATCGGGCTGCCGCACGACGAAGGGGCCGGCCTGCGCTTCGGTACACCCGAGATCACCCGGCTGGGCATGACCGCCGACGACATGCCCGAGCTGGCCGACCTCATCGCCGCAGGTCTTCGTGGCGAACCCACGGAGGTCGCGGCGCGCAGCAGCGCCATGCGCCAGCGCTTCCCGACCGTGCACTTCGTCCGCAACTGATCCATCGCCGCAGGAGGAGATCTCACCATGACCACCGATTCGTCCGATCCGATGGCGCTGACCGCCGACCAACTCGACACGTTCCATCGCGACGGCGTGCTCGCACTCCCGAGCCGCTTCAGTGCCGACGAGGTCGCCGCGCTGATCGCCGCGTTGGACGAGTTGATGGCCGACGACATCCCGCAGAACATCCGCGAGAAGGCGAGCGGTGTCGTGCGTTCGTCGTTCGAACTCCATCGCCGCCACCCGCTCTACGAGCGTCTGGTCAACGACCCGCGCTTCGTCGTGCCCGCGCATCAGATCCTTGGCGACGACCCCGTGTACGCGATGCAGGTGAAGGTGAACGCCAAGGAGGCGTTCACCGGCGAACAGTGGCAGTGGCACTACGACTTCGCCACACATCACCGCGAGGACGGTCTGGCCGAGCCGATCGCGCTGAACATGCACATCTTCCTCGACGAGGTCACCGAGTTCAACGGACCGCTGATGTTCGTGCGTGGCTCGCACCTCGACGGCCCGCCTCCGACCGAGCTGGACACCACCACGACGAGCTACCCGCTGTGGACCGTCGGTCCGTCGGTCGTCGGCCCACTCGCCGAGCGAGGCGGGTTGGTGTGCCCGAAGGGGCCGGCCGGCACGATGCTGATCTTCGGTGACGCACTGGTGCACGCGTCGCCACCGAACATGTCGCCGTGGCCGCGGCGGATCTTCTCGCTCATCGTCAACCCGGTGAGCAACCGGCAGACGACGTTCCGTCGGCCCGCGTACATCCACGACCGCGACTTCACGCCCCTGGTCGCCAGGGACGAGCCGCTGCTCGCGTCGGCCGCGACGTGACCGGCGACGTGACCGGCGCGCTGACCGACGTGGCGCTGCGCCGTCCGAACTGGGTGGGGGTCGACCTCGGCGTACTGCGGGCGAACTTCGAGGAGCTCGTGCGCCGCAGTGGCGACCGGCGCGTCGTGGCCTCGGTGAAGGCCGACGCGTACGGCCTCGGCGTCGTCGGCGTGTGCCGTGCCCTGGTCGACGCCGGATGCGACTCGCTGTGGACCGGCCACATCGGCGATGCGCTCAGCATTCGCGCCGCCGGCATCGATGCCGAGATCGTCCTGTTCGGTGGGTACACCCCGGGTCAGATCCCGGCGCTGGTCGAGGCCGGATTCGTTCCCACCGTCGTCGATCTCGCCGGTGCGGCGGCTGCGGCGAGTGCCGGGGCCGCGGTGTACGTGAAGGTCGACGCCGGACTCGGGCGTCTCGGCGTTCCGGTCGGGGTGGCCCGCGACGTCATCCGCGAGATGGCCGCGATGCCGGGGCTCACCATCGCCGGCATCTACACCCACCTTCCGTTCGCCGACCAGGCCGGGCGGCAGTGGGCCGTCAGCAAGGGTGGGGTGTTCTCGGAGCTGCTCGACGGACTCGAGCGCGACGGCGTGCGCCCGGCCGTCACGCAGATGTGGGGCAGCAGTGGCGTGCTGGCGGGCCTGCCGGATGCGACGAACACCGTGTGTGTCGGCCACGCCCTCTACGGCCTGACGCCGTTCAACGACCCGACGCTCACCGACATCGTCCTGCCGACGGTCCTCACCGAGATCGGGTCCCGGTTGATCCACGTCGCCGAGCACCCCCAGGACCCGGACATGGGTGGCTATCTCTCGCCCGGCGTCGCACGAGTCGGTGTCGTCCCGTTCGGTGTCACCGACGGGATGCGCCGGGTCGGCTCGCCCGGCGCGCAGCACGTGCTCGTCCGCGGACGGCGGGCACCGATCCTCGGGAACTCGCTGGAGCACACCGTGCTCGACCTCACCGCGGTTCCGGACGCCGACGTGGGCGATCAGGTCCTGTTCGTCGGCACCGACGGCGAGCACGAGATCACGCTCGCCGAGTGGGCGTCGTCGTGCGGCAGCAGCGCACTCGACGCCGTGCTGGCCACGTCGGGTCGCGTCGATCGTCGCGAGTCGGTGCGGCGGCGCCCGGTCATCCGGTGACCGGCCTGCGCGCCCGCGGCCCCGCCCGGTAGATTCGCTGCCGGAACGGTGGCAGAGCGGCCAATTGCATCCGCCTTGAAAGCGGAAGGGTTCACGCCCCGGGGGTTCAAATCCCTCCCGTTCCGCAGCGGCCAGCGTGGCCGTGGACGTCCACCTGGGCGCGACATACGGTGTCGGTTCGTGAGCGGCCCAGATCACGTCCAACCCGATGACGTTCGTCCGGACGACGGTGACTCGGCGCGTGCCGTGTACGACGCATCCGTCGACGGGTACCTCGGCTTCGTCGGCACCGAGATCAGCGGGAGGACCGAAGGCCCGATCGACCGCGCCGTCCTGACTGCGTTCGCCGAGTTGATGACCGAGGCACCCACCGGACCAGTCGCCGATCTCGGGTGCGGTCCTGGCCGCGTCGCCGCGCTCCTCGCCGGCCATGGCCTGGACACCTTCGGCATCGACGTGTCCCCGGCGATGGTCGCCGCCGCCCGCGCTGCGCATCCCGGCATCGTGTTCCAGCGAGGGGCGTCTGACCTCGCTGCCCATCGACGACCGCGTCGCTGGCCGGTGCCGTGTGCTGGTACTCGATCATCCACACCGCTCCCGAGCACATCGACGCGATCGCTGCAGAACTCGACGCGAGTGCTCGTGCAGGGCGGCGAGGTGCTGGTGTCGTTCCAAGCAGGCAGCGGCGACGCCCTGCAACGAGCCGATGCGCATGGCACGGGGCTGCCGCTCACGTCCTTCCGGCACGACCCCGAGGTGGTCGCCGGTCAGCTCGCGAACGCCGGGCTGGTGGTCCACACCCGCGTGGTCCGCGACGCGCAACTCGCGCACGAGACGACGGCGCAGGCGTTCCTCATCGCCCGTCGCGCAGGGTGACGTTCCTGGCCCACAGGCCGGCGAGGGCCAGGACCACCAGGGCCGACAGCACCAACGCCGAGCTCGCCGCCACCTGGTAGCGACCGATGGCCGCCGTCGCCGACCACGTCGCCGCGCACAGCAGCGCGACCACGCCGGTCCGCCGCAGCCACCGTCGACGCATCGCCGATGACCACCGCGCCGCGGGGGCAGCGATGCTCGCCGCGGCGAGCGAGGCGTGGAAGACCAGCAGGGCGAGGGCAGCACCGAGCGCCCACGGCGAAGTGGTGTCGTCGACCGACGCCAGCCAGCGCACGCCGACCAGCACGGCGACCACCAGCCCGACGTGGCTGTCGGGGACGACGACGCAGTACAGGGTGAGCACGATCACGCACGCGTCGAGGACCAGCAGCACGCGGCCCGAGGCCAGGCGGGCGCTCAGCAGCGCGACGAGAGGCGCGACCAGCACCAGCACGCGCAGCGCCAGCCCCACGCCACGAGCTCGGGTGAGCAGCCATGCCGAGTCCTGGAACGCCTGCTCGCTCATCGCGACCGCCGCAGTCGAGTGCCCGCGTGATGCTGCAGGTCGCGCAGCACCACGTCGAGGCTGCCCGGCCCGCGCCACGGGACCACCGCGATGCCGGCCTCCCGCATCCGCCGGATCTCGCGGTCACGCTTCAGGAGCTCGATGCGCCAGGTGATGCCGACGTAGGGGTCGTCGGGGTCCTGCCGGGTGATGTCGGGCGGCAGGCAGTCGACGACCAGCAGCGAGATGCCGTGGTCGGCGATGGTCACGGCACGGCGCAGCGCAGCGCCCGAGGTGAGCGGCGACAGCATCACCACCAGCGCACCGTCGCCCAGGCCGCGGGGCAGCCGCCCGTCGTCGCGTACGGCGCCGGCGGGCTGCACGTCGGCCAGCACCTCCAGCAGCCGGCGCAGGTGGCGGTACCCCGCAGCGGGCGCCACCCGCTGCACACCGCGCGACCCCAGCAGGACCAGTGCGACCCGGTCGCCCGCGTGCGCGTAGTGCTCGGCGATCGCACCCGCGGCACGCATCGTGATGTCCAGGCTGGACGCCAGCCCGTCGATCCCCTCGCTCTCCCCCACGTCGTCGAGCGCGTCGACCAGCAACACCACGTGACGGTCGTGGTCGGCCCACGTGGAGCTGACGTGCAGCGTGCCGGTGCGGACCGAGCGAGCCCAGTGGATGCGCCGCAACCGGTCGCCCGGTTGGAACGGCCGGATGCTCGCGAACTCGTTGCCCGAGCCCTGGCGCGGTGAGCGGTTCACACCGATCAGGCCAGGCACGTGCACGGGTGGTGCGGCCGCGTCGAATCGCGAGGTCTGCGGCAGGGTCAGCAGCGCCGCACCGTGCGACTCGGGGCGAGTGGTCCAGCGGAACGCTCCCCACGCGCTGGACGACACCACCAGGGCAGGACCGATGCGACGGCGACCCCAGCGCGTCGAGCGCACGGTGACGTCCAGGCCCTCGTCACCGTCGTCGTGCAGGCTGACCACCACCTGACCGTCGAGCGGCTCGCGGTCCACCCACTCGGGCGCCTCCAACAGTGCGGCGACGTCCTCCACCAGCCCCTCGTCGTCGTCGACGTGGACGTGCCAGGTCGTGGCATCGCCCTCGCGCACGGTGCGATGACCGATCGCCTGCCGCACGGTCGGCAGCACGGTGGGGCGGCGCAGCACCGCCCACAGCGCCGCGCCGGCGAACGGCGTCGCCAGCACCACCAGGTCGGGTCGCCGGCCGAGCACGGCGATGATCGCGAACACGAGCGACACGATCGACGCCCGCGCGTGCGCCACCGTGGGCCGCCAGCGGTCGACGGGACTCACCGCGCCGCGGTCCCACCAGGTGTGGGGGTGGGCACCGAGGCCAACACGTCGGCCGTCACCGACGCACCGGACGCCTTCGTCAACCACAGCTCGGGCTTGATGCTCAGCCGGTGCGGCAGCACCGCCGGCGCGACCGCCTTCACGTCCTCGGGCGTGACGAAGTCGCGCCCGTCGATGACCGCATGGGCGCGAGCGCACAGCAGCAGTCCGAGCGCACCACGCGGCGACGCGCCGATCTGCACGTGCGGATGCTGACGGGTGGCGACGGTCAGGTCCACGCAGTACCGGCTGACGTCGGGGTCGACGTCGACGGTCTCGACCGCCGCCTGCATGGCCAGCAGCGTCGGCGCGTCGACGACGGCGCGCAGTTGCTGTGCCTCTTCGCGTCGACCGACACGGCGGTTCAGCACCTCCCACTCCTCGTCGCGAGTGGGGTACCCGAAGCTGATCCGCAGCAGGAAGCGGTCGAGCTGCGCCTCGGGCAGCGGGTACGTGCCCTCGTACTCCACCGGGTTCGCCGTGGCGAGCACGTGGAACGGCGCCTCGAGCGTGAACGTCTCGCCCTCCACCGTGATCTGCCGTTCCTGCATCGCCTCCAACAGCGCGGCCTGGGTCTTCGGCGGTGTGCGGTTGATCTCGTCGGCCAGGAGCAGACCGGTGAACAGCGGGCCCTTGCGGAACACGAACTCGCTGATGCGCTGGTCGTACACGAACGAGCCGGTCAGGTCGGCCGGCAGCAGGTCGGGGGTGAACTGGGCGCGGGTGAACGTCAGGCCCAGCGTCTGCGCGAACGACCGCGCCGCGAGCGTCTTGCCCAGACCCGGCAGGTCCTCCAGCAGCACGTGCCCGCCGGCGAGCACACCACACAGCACCAGGGTGAGCGCCGATCGCTTGCCCACCACGGCGCGGTCCACCTCGTCGAGCACCTGCCGGGCGAGCACCGCTGTGGTGGCGACGTCGACCGTCGCCGGAGCATCGGTGGGGGGTGCTTCGGTGCGGGGTGTGGGTTCGTGTTCGTTCACAGTGCCTCGATCTCGGAGAGGATGGTGTTCAGTTCGCGAGGCGACGCCGACTTCAGGCGCGGGCCGCCGACGAGCGTGCGCAGCGTGGGACCGAGCACCGCGTTCGCCGCGTCGGGGTCCGTGGCGCGGTCGATGTGGTGGTGCGCGAGCAGCCGGTCGTCGACCAACTCGACGAGCGTGTCGCCGATCTCGGTCGAACCCGACCACCACGCGCCCTGGGCCTTGCGTCGCAGTTGGCTGACCCGGGGGTCGGTGGGGCGGACGTCGGACTGTCGGCGCGAGCGACGGGTCCACTCGACCTCGACGATGGCGTCGGTCAGGTCGAGCATCACGAAGATGGCCGTCGCACCGGCCGCGACCATCCCGCCCAGCACCAGCACCGCAGGACGCGCATCACTGACCCACAGCGCCAGCACGAGCAACGCCCACGCACCGACCACGAGGACGACCCGGACGCGCGTCATGCCGACGCCTCCACGTCGTGTCCCAGCGCGGCGGCCACACGATCGAGCGCGGCCATCGCCCGCTGCCGATGGTCGTCGGACAGCTCGTGCTGCGAGAAGCGCGCCTCGCGGTACAGCGCGGCCAGCTCGGCGATCGGCGCCGGGTCGACCGACGACGTCGCGACCACTCGCTCGACGTACTCGGCCGGTGTCTCGGCGGCGAGTCTCGACAGCCCGGCGCTGCCGGCGTCGGCTTCGAGCTGCATCCAGCAGGCGACGATCGCGTTGCGCGGCGTGCCGCCGGTGAGCGCGGCCCGCGCCGCGCCCACGTCGACCTCCAGCGTGCCGTCGTCGACCTCGGGCAGCGGGCCGACGTGACGTCGCAGGAACCGACGACGACCCCCTCGCCGCCGGCCCGGCAGCATCGTGAGTGTCGCCGCGGCCAGCACGAGCATGACCAGGATCACGGCGAGCACCACGGCGACCACACGGGTCACCGTGGCGAACCAGCTGGGTACCTCGCGACGGCCGTCCTCGGTCGGCTCCTGCGGCTGCACGATCTCGGGCTGGTCGACCACGACGGTGTCGATCGTGACATCGTCGTCGGGCACCTCCCAGATGGGCGACGAGCCCGATGACGCCGCGAGCACCAGCACCACCATCGCCGCCACTGCGGCGATCACGATCGTCCGCGTCCGCCGGTCCATCGCCCGACCCTAGCGACGGGCGCGCTTGGGCGGCAGGGCGCGCACGAACTGGACACTGCGCTGGACCCATGCGTCGAGCTGGCGCCGGGTGCGCAACCGTCCGGCGTCGACACGCAACCAGCCGTCCATCGGCCGACCGCGCATGATCGCGACGGTGGCCCCGGTGCGGTCGACCAGTCGGTCGGCGGTCGACGGGTCGACCCGCACGAGGATGCCGCCCTCGCGGCTGGCCGTGAGTGCCATGTGCCCGTCGACCAGGAAGGCGATCCCACCGAACATCGCCGACTCGGCGACACCGGGCTGGCCGGCGAGCAGGTCGCGAATGCGATCGGCGAGCTCCACGTCGTAGGCCATCGCGTCATCGTAGAACGCGAGGGATTCGACTGGTTCCAGCGGGTTGCAAGCCGGCGTCAAGCGGCTCCCCGCACCGTGTGGGGCATGGACACGACATTCACCAAGACCCGTCTCGCCCCGACGCAGATCGCCAGCGAGACGTTCCTCATCCACGACCACAACGGCGAAGGCCACGCCCCCGTGATGGTCCCCCTGAACTCGATGGTCATCCGGGGCGCGCAGCCCATGGTCGTCGACACCGGCATGCCCGAGAACCGTGAGCAGTTCCTGGCCGACGTGTTCTCGCTCGTCGAGCCCGAGGACATCCGCTGGGTGTTCATCAGCCACGACGACATCGATCACACCGGCAACCTCAACGCCCTCATGGAGCTGGCCCCGAACGCCACCGTGATCGTGAACTGGTTCATGTGGGAACGCATGGGCGCCAGCCTCGAGGTCTCGCCCATGCGGATGCGCTGGGTGGGCGACGGCGAGAAGATCGACATCGGCGACCGCGTCCTCACGGCCGTGCGCCCCCCGGTCTACGACTCGCCCACCACCCGCGGCCTGTACGACCCGACCACCGGTGTGTACTGGGCGAGCGACTCGTTCGCCGCACCGATGCTGGAGGTCGCCACCCACGTGGCGGACATGGATCTCGGCTTCTGGGCCGAAGGCATGACCATGTTCAACCAGTACGTGTCGCCGTGGCTGCAGCTGGTCGACGACGACCGGTTCCAGCTCACCGTGGACCGCATCGAAGCGCTGGGCGCCACGGCGATCGCCGGCTGCCACACGCCGATCATCGGTCGCGACCTGGTCGGCCAGGCCATCGACATCACCCGCAAGTCCGCCGACGCGGTGGTTGCCCCGCAGCCCGACCAGGCGGTCCTCGACCAGATTCAGCTGTCGCTCCTGGCGCACTGAAACGCGCGGCGCCGACCGTGCATCGTGTGGTACATCTTTTCGGTGCTCACGGTGCACGTGTTGGGCGCGGTCGAACTGCACCGCGATGGAGTGCCCGTCGACCTCGGCGGGCCGCTCCAACGCGCCGTGTTGGCCCACCTGGCACTCGATGCCGGAAGGGTGGTGTCGGTCGATCGACTCATCGATCGGCTGTGGGGTGACGAGCCTCCGCGCACCCCGCTCGGCACGTTGCAGAGCTACGTGTCGCGCTTGCGGCGCCTGGTCGAGCCGGCACGCGAGGCGGGCGCCGCACCCGAGGTGCTGGTGTCGACCGCCCCGGGGTACGTGCTGCATCTGCCACCCGAGCAGATCGACGTACACCGGTTCCGCGCCCTCGTGGCCGACGGCCGCGCCGCAGCCGACGATGGTCGGCCGGCGCTGGCCCTCGAACGCTTCGACGAGGCACTCGCCCTGTGGACCGGGCCGGCCCTCGGTGGCATCGGAGGGGACGACCGGATCGCGTCGATCGTCGTCCGCCTCGACGAGGAACGCGCCGCGGCCCGCGAAGACCGGTTCGACGCCCTCCTCGCGCTGGGCCGCCACGCCGAGATCGTGGGCCGACTGCAGTCGGCCGTGGCCGAGCACCCACTGCGCGAGCGGCTGTGGGCACAGCTGGCGCTGGCGATGTACCGCAGCGGCCGACAGGCCGACGCGATGCGTGCCATCGGCACGGCGCGGGACCGGCTGCTCGACGAGCTGGGGCTGGACCTCGGACCCGAGCTGCGCACGCTCGAGCAGCGCATCCTGGTGCAGGACCCCACGCTCGCGTCGCCCGCTGCATCGGTGCAGCACGAGGCCCCACCGGTCCTCGACGTGCCGTCGGCCGAGACCGAGCTCGTCGGGCGCGAGACCGAACGAGCCGTCCTGGCCGCGGCGCTGGCCGGGGCGCGCAGCCGACCACACCTGGTGCTGCTCGAGGGCGAACCCGGCATCGGGAAGTCGACGTTGTCCGAGGCGGTCACTGCAGCAGCCGCCGAGGCGGGGTGGACGGTCGCGTCGGGCGCGTGCGTCGAGGCAGGCCTGGCACCGTCGTTGTGGCCGATGATCGAACTGGCCCGGGCATTGTCCGACGGGACCATGGCCGACACCGCCGACACGCCCGGCACGGCCGACACCGGCCGGCCCAACCCGTGGCGGCGGCTCGCCACCGGGCGCGATGGTGGAACGTCGTCGCACGTCGAGATGGCGAAGCACTTCGTCGACCTGATCGACGACACCGGTTCCGGCCCGTTCCTGCTCGTCATCGACGACCTCCACTGGGCCGACCAGGCGACGCTCGACGTTCTGCGGTTGCTGCTCGACCGGCTCGGCACCCGCCCGGTGCTCGTGCTGGCCGCGCACCGGCCTGTCGATCTGGTCCCCGACTCGGTGCTCGGCCCGGCGCTCGGCGCGCTGCACCGCACGGCCGTGGAGGTCGTGCGCGTGCACCTGTCACCGCTCGACGACGCGGGCGTGGCCCGCCTGGTGGAGATCACCACCGGTGTCAGCCCCTCTGCCGACGTCGCCCACCGCGTGCAGGCCCGAGCCGGCGGCAACCCGCTGTTCGTCAGCGAGTTGGCCCGGTTGGCCGGCGAGCGAGGCCTCACCGACGCCAGCGTCGTCCCCGACGCGATCGTCGACGTCGTCCGCGATCGCCTGGCCCGACTGCCCGACCGCGCCACGGCCGAACTCGAGGTGGCCGCGGTGCTGGGTGAGCGGTTCGATCTGCGCACCGCGATGGCGGCCAGCGAACGCGCCCCCGACGACTGCCTCGACGCACTCGACGCGGCGATCGTCACGCGCATCCTGGTCCCCACGTCGAGTGGGTTTCGCTTCGCCCACGCGCTCGTGCGCGACGCCGTGCTCACGCAGCTGCCACCGCTGCGTCGCGCCCGCCTGCACCATCGCGCCGCCGAGGCGATCATCGCCGTACGCGGCGAGGGTCCCGACGAGGCCGAACCGATCGCCCACCACCGGCTCGCGTCGGCGTCGTTCGCCGATCCCGTCGCCGTCGCCGCGGCGCTCGTCCGAGCATCCGATGTGGCGCGCTGGCGCGGTGCACTCGACACGGCCGACCAGTACGCCGAGCACGCGCTGGGCGTGCTCGCGACCGTGCCCCGCACGGCGACCTCCAACCTGGTCGAGGTCGACGCCTTGGAGGCGCTGGTGTCCGGGGCCATGCAGCGCACCGACGGAGACGCCGTGCGTGCCGTCACGGACCGCATCGCCCGGTTCGCGGCGTCCACCGGCAGCGACGCCGCGCGCGCCCTGCACGCGTTCCTGGAGTTCGGCGACATCGACGGCACCGACGACCTGCGCACCCTCGAGGCCGACCTCGCTCGCATCGGCGAGATCGCGGCCACCACCGACGATCCGTACGCGCTGGTCACGACGAACTTCATGCTCGGCGCCACCGCCTTCCTGATGGGTCGGTTCGCTCAGGCCGACCAGCACCTCGCCACCGCGGTCGCCGCCACCGGCGCGGGACCGGACGAACGCCCCGACCACGTGCCCCTGGTGCTGCTGCCGATGCTGTCGGCCTTCAACGCAGCGCTGCTCGACCGGCGCGACGAAGCGCTCGAGCACGCCTACCGACGCTCGGCGGCCTGGCTGTCCAGGCGACGTGAGGTGGACCCCACGGCCGACCTGACGCTGGCGTTCACCAAGGCACTGGTGCACGCGGTCCTCGACGAGCCCGCCGAGGCGCTGGCCCAACTGGTGGGTCGACCCGCCGCGCCCGTCGGGGGGCTCGTCGCCCACCAGCCCGCCGGCTGCGACCTGCTCGAGGCGTGGGCGCGGGTTCGCCTCGGCGAGCTCGACCGGCTCGACTCGGCGTTCGCGGCGATGGATCTGGTGCGGTCGAGCGATGAACGCACCCTCGTCGGCGCACTCTGGACGTTCCTCGGCGACGCGTGCCGGCACGCCGACGACGATCGGGCCGTCGAGGTGCTGCACCACGCGCACGTCGAAGCCACCGGCCGGCGTGAGACGTGGTGGCTGGCCGAGACCCTGCGTCTGATGGCTTCGGTCGCCGACCGGTCCGGCGATGTGGCATCGTCGTCGGCACATCGCAACGCGGCACGAGCACTCGCCCAGGAACAGGGCGCGGCGCTGCTGCTGCGCCGCCTCGACGGCGAGGAGCCGACATGACCGACCACACCACGCCACCAGCGACCGGCACACCGCTTCCTGGCTCGATGCGCCAACTTCGTTCGCTGGTCACGGCGGACGGACAGCTCGAGCTGTCCATCGTCGACACGCCGACACCGGTGCCGGCCGACCACGAGGTGCTCGTCCGCGTCGAGGCCGCACCCATCAACCCCAGCGACCTCGGGCTGCTGCTGGCGATGGCCGACATCTCGCACGCGACCGTCGGCGGCACGGCCGAACAACCGGTCGTCACCGCGCCCATCCCGGCCAACATCATGCCGGGGCTGCGAACGCGGGTCGGCGAGTCGATGCCGGTCGGCAACGAGTGCTGCGGCATCGTCGTCGCCGCCGGCGCCAACGCCGACGCGCAGGCGCTCCTGGGTCAGCGGGTCGCCATGGTCGGCGGCGCCACCTACGCCGAATACCGCGCCGTCAGCCCGTTCATGTGCATGGTGCTGCCCGACGACATCGACCCGGCCCAAGGTGCGAGCTGCTTCGTCAACCCGCTCACCGCGCTCGGCATGGTCGAGACCATGCGCATGGAGGGTCACACCGGGCTCGTGCACACGGCGGCGGCCAGCAACCTGGGGCAGATGCTCAACCGCATCTGCATCAGCGACGGCGTGCCGTTGGTGAACGTCGTTCGCCGCCCCGAGCAGGCCGAGCTGTTGCGCAGCCAGGGCGCCGTGCACGTGTGCGACTCGAGCCTGCCGACGTTCATGGACGACCTCACCGCCGCGTTGGTGGCGACGGGCGCGACCATCGCCTTCGACGCCACCGGTGGCGGTCGCCTGGCCGGGCAGATCCTGGCCGCGATGGAGACCGCCATCAACGCCTCGGCCACCACGTACAACCGCTACGGCAGCGACGTGCACAAGCAGGTGTACATCTACGGTGGTCTCGACCGCAGCCCGACCGAGTTCCAGCGCAACTTCGGCATGTCGTGGGGCATCGGCGGCTGGCTGCTCACGCCGTTCCTCGGCAAGCTGGGCCTGGAGGGCATGGTGCGCCTGCGCGAGCGGGTCGTCGCCGAGCTGACCACCACCTTCGCCAGCCACTACACGCACCAGGTGACGCTCGACGAGGCCATCGACCCCGCCAACATCGCCGTGTACGCCCAGCAAGCCACCGGCCAGAAGTTCCTCATCCGCCCCTGAGGCCGCTCCGGCGCTCGCCGCCGGCCGCCCGGAGGGACTTCGGGCTCGTGCGTCGTCGCACGCCTCGCAGGCTCGGCTACCGCTCCTCCTGCACGACCCTGCGTCCCTCCTTGGTCATCAATGCAGCTCGGGGATCGGGGACGCCCAAGCGCGGAATTCGTCGCGCAGTCGATCTCTCGTCGGGGGTGTCCACGAAGGCGGCGTCGAGGGCGTGGAGGTTGCACTTCCACAGCTCGGGCAGGGTGATGCCCAGGCCGGCGATGCAGTTCAGGAACTCCTCGGACAAGGTGATGTCCGAGATGGTGAAGTCGTCGGTGTTGATCGTCACGGGCACACCCATGCGCAGCAGCGTCGGCAACGGGTGCTCGGCGAACGTGGCCACCGTGGACGCCTGCATGTTGCTGGTGGGGCACAGGTCGAGCGTGACGCCGCGTTCGATCAGGGTCGCGACGACGTCGGGTGCGGACACCGACCACGGTCCGTGCGAGATGCGGTCGGGGCGCATCGTCAGCGCGCGCCGCACCAGCGACCCGTCGTCGACCACCTCGCCGACGTGCACGGTGATGCCCAGCCCTCCGGCACGGGCGATCTCGAACGACTCGGCGTGGGGTGTGGGGTCGGGATCGGCGGCCTCGTAGCCGGCGAAGTCCCATCCTGTGACGCCCTGGTCGCGAAACCTGACCGCGGCCTCTGCCACCTCCACGTTGCGCTCGGGGGTGTGGGCGCGGAAGCCGACGACGCACAGTCGCGCCTCGACGCCGCAACGTGTCGCGGCCTCGCGGGTCGCATCGGCGACCACCTCGATGACGTCGTCGATCGACAGGCCGCGCTCGCAGTGCAACGCAGGCGCCCACTTGATCTCCATGTACTTCACCCGATCGGCGGCCTTGTCCTCCACCAGTTCACGCGCCACCCGGGCCAGCGCGTCGGGCCATTGCAGGATCTGCAACGGCAGATCGAAGGCCCGCAACAGCTCGGCCTGCGACGCGGCCTGCACGGGCGCGGTGAGTGCGTCGAACATGCCCTCGTACGTGGTCGGCGCGTCCACGCCGTGGGCCGCCGCCAATTCGAGCGCGGCGATGGGCTTCACACAGCCGTCGAGGTGCAGGTGCAACTCGGCCTTGGGCATGTCCTGCACCAGTCGACGGACGGATGCGGAGACGTCGGGGGCGGCCATGCCCGCAGTCTGGCAGTTGCTCGGGCGGACCCGAGTGCCGTCAGGGTGCCGCGGGCGCCGCAGGTGCGGCGAGGCGGTTCACGAACAGCACGCCGGCGAGCACGAGCAGGCCGACGATGAGCACCACCCACGGCCCGATGCCGGCGATGAACAGCACGGTGAGCCCGAGGCCGACGATGACGATGCGAGCCACGTCGGGCTTCGCCGCGGCGAGGGCGGTGAGCTTGGAGTGGCTGCCGTCCGCGGCGGGGCGCACGAAGTGAGCGACGAGCCCGACGACGATGCCGACGATCGCCATGATCATCAGTGCCCGCGCCAGAGAATCGGTCAGTTCCTCGGTGATGTTGACAGCGGCTGCCTTCGCGCCCGCCCGGTCGATGGCCCGGTCGATGGCCGCGACCACCTGGTCGATACCGATGCGCATGATCAACGCGCCGATGCCGATGCCGAGCAGCAGCTGCGACAGCGTGCGACGACGGTCGAGCGACAGCGCCATGGCGATGCCGATGAACACGAAGGCGAGCACGGCGAGCAGGAAGGTGGCCTTCTGGAAGATCGACAGGGCCCGCTGCGCAGTGTTCAGCGTGGCGGAGGCGTTCTGCACCTGCTCGGCGTTGAGCACGGTGATCTGACCGAAGTCGTCGGGCACAGAGACGCCGAAGACCCGGGCGAGGATCTTCACCGCGGCCGAACTGGTGGCAGCCTGTGCCACCTCGCTGATGTCGAAGCTGCCGGGGATGACACCTTCCTGCTGCAGTTGCTCGATGGTGGCGACGAGCAGCGGCACGGTGTCGAGGCGGATCTCGCCGTCGACCTTGACGAAGAACGCGTCGAGCCCCAAGCCGTCGCCTTCCAGCACGCTGATGACGGCGTCGTGGGCCTTGCGAACCGCGTTCTCGAGCAGCGCTCGGCCACGGGGGCTCCCGACGACGTCGGCGACCTTGTCGTGGATGACCCGGGTGAGCGCGGCCTCGACGAACGGACCGAGACGGTCGAGGGCGTCGGGAACGATGCTCTGCACGATGCCGCTGACGTCGACGAGACCGACGATCTCGGCGGTGATGCGTGTCGACAACGCGTCGATGACCGCGGGGTCCTCCGCCGCTGCGTCGACCGCGGCGACCACGCGGTCGGCGCTCAGCACCGTGCGCTTCGCCCAGATCCCCGCGGTGGCCGTCAGGAACAGCACGATGGCCAGACCGACGGCCACGCCGACCGTGATTCGACGGCCGAGTCGGCGTGACGGCGCCGCGACGGCGGGGGTGGTTTCGGTGGACGACACGTCGCTCATGGTTCGACACGGTACGCCCTGGGCGGCCGCCGATTGTCACCCACTCAGGGTGATCACCACCGCCGTCGGCCGGTGGCATACTGCGCGACACACATCAGATCGCAGCCGGACCACGGTCCGGCGCCAGAAAGGACTCCCCATGGCCATCGGACCGGTCGAATTCATCATCATCCAGTTCCCGGGGAACCAGTTCAAGGGCGAGATCATCCCCGCCCTGTCGGATCTCCTCGAGTCGAAGACCGTCCGCCTCATCGACGTCGTGTTCATCACCAAGGACACCGCCGGCAACATCGTGTGGGACGAGTACGACGCCGGCGAAGAGGGCGATGGCTTCGGCTTCGCCCATCTCGACGGTGAGGCCGGCCTGCTGAACGAGGACGACATCCTCACCGCCGCCGAGGTCATGGACGACAACAGCACCGCCGTGCTGCTGGTCTGGGAGGACCTGTGGGCCATCCCGTTCGCCCAGGCCGTGCGCAACGCCGGCGGCGAGCTCATCACCGGCGGCCGCATCCCGCACGAGCTCGCCCAGCTCGCGGCCGACACGATGCCCGGCTGACCCGGGCCGTCCACCACCTCACCTGAACACCCTCGAACACCAGACCTCAAAGGAGCACACCAACATGCGACGTGGAATGCGAATGGGACGCCCCACCCTCATCGGCACGATGGCCCGCACGGCCGTCGTGGCCGGCACCGCCAGCGCTGTCATCGGCCACTCTCAGCAGAAGCAGGCTGCCGGCGCGCAGCAGTCCGCCGTGGCCAACGAGAACGCCCAGAAGGCTGCGGCCTACGACGACCTGCAGCAGCAGGCCGCCATCGACGCCCAGGTGCAGGCGCAGGTCGCCGCGCAGCTGGCCGCCCAGCAGCCGGCCGCCGCGCCCGCTGCTGCGCCGCCGCCCCCGCCCGCAGCACCCGCAGCCGGCGCCGACGACACCATCGCCCAGCTGCAGAAGCTGGCCGAGCTGAAGACCGCGGGCATCCTCACCGAGGAAGAGTTCGCGGCCCAGAAGGCCAAGATCCTCGGCATGTAAGGTCCGCGGGGCGCCGAGGAGGGCCCCGATGACACCGCTCGACCTGCATTCACGCGAGTTCCTGGAGGACCCCGCGCCCACGCTGGCGTGGCTGCGCGAGCACGACCCCGTGCACCGCAGCCCCTACGGCTACTGGTTGCTCACCCGGTACGACGACGTGACCGCAGCGCTGCGCGACCCGCGACTGTCGAGCGAATGGACGAAGAAGGGCAGCCTGCCCGGTGTCGCACCACGACACCGGGCGGCGCTCGACCCCGACGACCCGTTCATCCGCGCCCAGCAGGTGGTCCTGCACTCGTTCAACATGAAGGACCCGCCGTCACACACGCGCATTCGTCAGCTCGTGCAGCAGGCCTTCAGCCGCGCCGCCGTCGACGAGCAGCGCGGACGGATCACCGAACTGGTCGACGGGTGCATCGACGACGGCCTGGAGCACGGCTCGCTCGACCTCGTCACCGAGCTGGCCTTCCCGCTCACCATCACCGTGGCGTCGGAGATGATCGGCATTCCCACCGATGCCCGCGACCGGTTCCGCGCCTCGTTCGAGGACACCGAACGCCTCGGCGATCCGACCGCCTCCGACGAGCAGCGCGACGCCGGCCGCGCTGCACTGGTGTGGCAGCTGGACTTCATCCGCGAGGTCGTCGCCGCCCGACGCGCCGCGCCGCGCAACGACCTGGTGAGCGCGATGGTGCAGGCCGAGGCCCGTGGCGAGACGCTCACCGACGACGAGATCCTGTCCGCGCTGCTCACCCTGTACACCGCGGCCGGGACGACCACCGAGCGGATGATCTCGAGCGGCCTGCTGCTGCTGTTGCGCCACCCCGACCAGCTCGCGATGCTGCTCGCCCGGCCCGAACTGCTGAGCGGCGCCGTCGCCGAGATCCTGCGGTACCACCACCCCAACCAGCAGACCACCACGGCGCGACTGGCGCTGGAGGACGTCGAGATCCGCGGCACGGTCGTACCCGCCGGGCACACCGTGCGGGTGGCGCTCGGCGCGGCCAACCGCGACCCGCAGCGGTGGACCGACCCGGAACGGTTCGACATCACCCGCCCCGAGTTGGTGTCGTTGGGGTTCGGTCAGGGCATCCACTACTGCATCGGTGCGCCGCTGGCACGGCTGCAGACGACGGTGGCCCTGGAACGACTGCTGGCACGCTGCCCACAGCTGGCGCTGACTGCTGAAACGGTTCGACATGATCCCCGGCGAATGGACCGGTACGAGGCGATCCGGGTGACCCTCGGCGCCGACGCGGCGGGATGACGCCCCGCTGACCAGCGGTGGAGCGTCACGGTTCCATCAAGCCGACCCCCATCCGTGCCGATAGATGCTCGTATGTCTGCACCCGGGAACACGTTCGAGGCACCGCCGCTGACCGCGCGCGCCCTCGAACTGCCCCCTCCCCGCCCGCTGGCAGGACCGCTCCCAGGGCCACTCCCCGGCCCCCTCGCAACTCGCCCGCCCCTCCCGCCGCCCGCCGCGCCGCTCACGATGCCGGCTCCTGTTCCCTACGTGGCGGCAGCACTGTCCGTGCCGGCCGCGCCGGCCGCGGACACCGAGCACACGGCAGGCGCTGCGGACGTCTTCGCCCCGGCGCTGCCACCGATCCGCGTCGTCAAGCGCAACGAGGTGCACAGCCTTCCGCCCGGCACCAGCCCGGCGTCACTCACCGCACCCGGCGCACCGCCGTCTCACGCGGCGCGTCCGTCGCCGCAACCGACGCCGGCCATGCTGTTCTCGCCGTCGTCGAACTCGCCCGTCACACAACACCGCAAGCAGCGCCGCCGCGGCGTGTTCGTGAGCCGCCTGATCTGGATGGTCACGCTGATGGGCCTGGTCGTCGGCGGGTTGTGGGGCTATCAGAAGTACGTCGGACAGCAGATCCCGCATCCCGATTCGTGGGACCCGCGCGTCGTGCCGATCGTGCAGTTCGTCGAGCGGACGCGGGGCCTCACGTTCGATCATCCCGTGTACATCGACTTCCTCGAGCCGGCCGACTTCATGGCCCACTTCGGCGACTCGGAGGATGCACCCCACACACCCACACCCGAGCAGCGCGCCTACGAGTCCGAGTTGCTCGACGCGTTCGGCCTGACCGACGGACGCGACGCCGTGGCCGCACAGTCCACCCTCGCCGCTGCCGTGACCCTCGGCGCGTACACGCCCGCCACCGATCGCATCATCGTCCGTGGTGCCGACCTCACGCCGGCGGTGCGATCGACCCTCGCCCACGAACTGACCCACGCGCTGCAGGCGCAGCACTTCGATCTCCTCGGACGTTCCGGTGAGGTGGGCATGCGCGCCGCAGCCGAGGCCGACGCGATGCGCGTCGAGCAGGCATTCCTGAAGAGCCTCCCGCCCGAGGAGCAGGCCGCGGCGACGAAGGAGCAGTCGGTCGACGTCGACGACACGACGCTGGCCTCCGTCCCGTGGACGATCGTCGAGCTGACCTACGCGCCGTACGTGCTCGGCCCGCAGCTGGTCGACGAGGTGTACGAGTCGAAGGGCAACGCGGGTGTCGACGACCTGATGACCTACCCACCGACCGACGAGCAGCTGATCAGCCCGTGGTCGTGGCAACCGATCGCCGCACCCGACAAGGTGGCCACCGACGCGGCGGCCCCGGCTGGCGCGACGGTCCTCGAACACAACGCCGAGCTGTCCGTGTTGCAGGTGCTCGTGTCGATGGACGCGTGGCTGTCGTGGTCGATGGCGCGCGGAGCGCTGGACACCTGGGTGAGCGGCACCTACACCACCTACCGCACGACGCCGACGGGGCCGTTGTGCGTGGCGATCGCGGCGGCGTTCAACGGTGCGCCCGACGCGTTCCGCGACGCCGTGCTGTGGTGGAGTGGCGCGATGGGTGTGCCGGCCACGCCGACGGTCGAGGGCTCGACCGTCCACTTCTCGCTGTGCGCCCGTGGTGCCACCTCGACGCTGCCGCCGAAGCCGACGGTGTCCACGACGCTCGCCATCGTCATCGAGTCGTCCGCAGTGACCGCCGGGGAGGACACCCCGGGCGATGTCCGCAGAATGCTCTGTGCGGCACGAAGGGTGATCGACGATCCCGCGCTGGCACCCATCCTCCAGGCCGAGGTCACCTCACCGGAGCAGGACGCCACCGTCCAGCGGAGCTTCATGGCCGCGGCCGCGGCCTGCAGCACGTGACCCGGAAGGGCGACTGAACGTGCCACAGTGCACGACGTGGACCTGACCGAACTCGGCGCCGCCCAACTGTCCGAACGCATCCACGCGCAGGACGTCTCCTGCCGCGAGGTGATGACCGCGTTCCTCGACCGCATCGACGCGCGCAACCCTGCCGTCAACGCCATCGTCAGCCGCCGCGATCGTGACGTGCTGATGGCCGAGGCGACAACGTGCGACGACGAGATCGCCGCAGAGTTCTCGCGCGGCTGGATGCACGGCCTGCCCCAGGCCATCAAGGACCTGGCGGAGACGCGCGGCCTGCGCACGACGTCGGGTTCTCCCCTGCTCGCCGACTTCGTACCCGACCACGACGCGCTGGTCGTCAGCCGAATGAAGCGCGCGGGCAGCATCGTCGTCGGCAAGACGAACGTGCCCGAGTTCGGACTCGGCTCGCACACGTTCAACCCGGTGTTCGGCCCCACCCGCAATCCGTACGACCTGTCGCGCTCGGCCGGTGGCAGCAGCGGAGGTGCCGCCGCGGCGCTGGCGACGCGCATGCTGCCGGTGGCCGACGGCAGCGACTACATGGGCTCGCTGCGCAACCCCGCGGCGTGGAACCACGTGTTCGGGTTCCGACCCAGTCAGGGGCGCGTGCCGTCGTTCCCCGCTCGCGACCACTACCTCGCCCAGCTCGGCACCGAAGGCCCGATGGGCCGCACCGTGCTCGACGTGGCGATGCTGCTCGGCACGCAGGCCGGCTTCGACCGCCGCGACCCGCTGTGCCTGTCCGGCGACCTGCCCGAGTTCGCCACCGTCACCGAGGCGCGGGCGACGCTCGACGTCGATGCGGAAGGGACTCGTATCGGCTGGCTCGGCGACCTCGACGGGTACTTGGCGACCGAGCCCGGCATCCTCGACGCCTGCGCCGACGGGCTGCGACGTCTGGAGTTGCTCGGGTGCACGATCGAACCCGTCTCGTTGCCGATGGCCCCCGAGCGGGTGTGGGACGCATGGTTGGTGTGGCGGCACCTGCTGGTGTCCGCGGGCCTCGGTCCGCTCGCCGCCGACCCGGCGCGCGCGGAACTGCTGAAGCCCGAGGCGCGGTGGGAGATCGACCACGGCCTCGCGCTGACCGCCGCGCAGGTGAGCCGCGCGTCGGCCGTGCGCACCGAGTTCCACGCGGCGATGGTCGCCCTCTACTCGCGCTTCGACGTGCTGGTGCTGCCCACGGCGCAGGTGTGGCCGTTCCCCGTCGACGACCGCTGGCCGCGACGCATCGGCGACCGCGAGATGGACACCTACCACCGCTGGATGGAGGTCACTGCGTACGCGACGTTCGCCGGCCTGCCCGCGTTGAGCGTGCCGGTCGGGTTCGACGACCGCGGTCTGCCGATGGGGATGCAGCTGATCGGCGCACCCCGCGCCGATGTCGACGTGCTGTGCCTGGGCGCCGCGTACGAGCGAACGATGGCCGACTGGGCCACCGGCGACCGTGCGGTGGGGGCGCCGCCTGACGTCGCACCGGCCGGACAAGCCGTGCCCGGGCGAGGACGTACCATCGGCGGATGAGCTCCGGAGCAATGACCCGCGACGAACGGGAGGCCTTCCTGGCCGACGTGCACGTCGCCGTCCTCGCCATCGACGAACCGGGGCGTGGTCCGCTGGCCATGCCCATCTGGTACCGCTACCGCGACGGCGTGGTCGAGATCTCGATGGACGGCGACTCGCTCAAGGCGCGGCTGTTGCGCGCCGCCGGGCGGGCGACGCTGACGGTGCAGACCGAGACCCCGCCGTACCAGTACGTCAGCGTCGAAGGCCCCGTCACGCTCGCCCCGAGCGGGGAGGACCACGAGTCGCTCGCCGCCCGCTACCTCGGTCCCGCGCTGGGCAAGTGGTACGCGGAGCAGAACCCGCCCGACGACCACACCGTCATCGCAACCCTTCGCCCCGAGCACTGGCGCACGTTCGACTTCGGCAAACTCCTCGCCTGACCCACCACCGTTCCCGAGCGTCTGCTCCGATCTTCGGGGACCCGGGACCACAGGAGCGTGCCCACGAGGCCACCCACCTGCGACACTGTGTCGGATGGTTGGCGACTCGTTGACGGAGGACCACTGGTTGCTCGAAGTGGTCGAGGCGATGCCCGACGGCGTCGTCATCGTCAACGTCGACGGCGACATGCTGCTCGTCAACCGCGAGATGGAACGGCTGCTCGGCTACTCCCGCGACGACATGCTCGGCCGCAAGGTCGAGATGCTGCTGCCCGACGACATCCGCCACCGTCACGACGAGCATCGCGGCGGGTTCAACCACAATCCTCACCGACGCGCCATGGGCGCCGGGCTCGACCTGTCGGCGCGGCGTCGTGACGGCTCGGTCTTCCCGGTCGAGATCTCCCTGGCACCGGCCGACGTGGCCGGCGAGAAGGTGGTCATCGCCACCATCCGCGACGTCACCGCGAACAAGCAGGCCGACGCCGACCTGTCCGCGGCGCGCGAGCGCGTGCTGTTGGCCGAGGATCACGAGCGCATCGCCCGCGACCTGCACGACACCGTCATCCAACGACTGTTCGCCTCGGGCCTGTCGCTGCAGAGCGTGCTGCCCACGGTGCCCGAGACCGCGAAGGTGAAGATCGAGCGCATCCTCGACGACCAGGACGACGCCATCCGCGAGCTGCGCACCGCCATCTTCGGGTTGGCCAGCAAGCGCAGCGCCGGCCGCACCGTGCGCGTCGTGGTCAACGATCTGGTCGACGATTCGGCCCGAGTGCTCGGGTTCCGGCCCACGCTGCACTTCTCGGGTGTGCTCGACACGGTCGACGAACCCACCACCGCAGAGGTGTCGGCCGTGGTGCGCGAGGCACTCAGCAACGTGGCCCGCCACGCCCGGGCGCGGAAGGTGGAAGTCACCCTCACCAACGCCGAGGGCGAGCTGTCGCTGCTCGTCAGCGACGACGGCGAGGGCATTCCCGGCAGTCACCGCCTGGGCAGCGGGTTGCTGAACATGCACGACCGCGCCGAACGACTGGGCGGCAGTTGCAGCGTCACCTCGGCCGAAGGGGCCGGGACGTCGGTGCGCTGGCAGATCCCCGTCGCCGACTGACGATCAGTTCGGGGGCTGGGTACGACCGGCGCCGGCCTTCACCGCGAACACCGCGGCCTCGGTGCGACGGCTCATGCCGAGCTTCATCAGCATGTTCGAGACGTAGTTCTTGACCGTCTTCTCGGCCAGGTGCAGCTCGGTGCCGATCTGGCGGTTGGTGGCACCCTCGGCGATGAGGTCGAGGATCTTGCGCTCCTGCGGCGTGAGCTTGGCGAGGCGCTCGTCCTCCTCGCTCGGGTGACGCAGCCGGTGCAACACCTTGCTGGTGACGGTCGGGTCGAGCAGCGACTCGCCGCGGGCGACGCGGCGGATGGCGGCGACCAGGTCGTTGCCGCGGATCTGCTTGAGGACGTAGCCGGAGGCCCCGGCCATGATGGCCTCGAAGAGCGCGTCGTCGTCGCTGAACGACGTGAGCATCAGGCACGCCAGACCGGGCAGTTGGCTGCGCACCTCACGGCACACCTCCACTCCGCTGCCGTCGGGCAGGCGCACGTCGAGCACCGCGACGTCGGGACGCACGGCCGGAATGCGCTGGATGGCCTCGGCAGCGGTCGACGCTTCGCCGACCACCGTCAGACCGGGTTCGGCTTCGATGAGCTCGCGCACTCCTCGGCGGACGATCTCGTGATCGTCGAGCAGGAACACGGAGATGGGTTTCGGGGACTCATCCATGACGCCCCAGGCAATCACACGGACCATGCCCCTGTCAGGGACCTTCGTCACATTGTCACAAGGTCACAAAGTCGAGGGTTTCGTTTAGAATGCCGAACGTGCTCATCACTCAGCCGCCCACCGTGCTCCCGCAGGCGAACGACGCGTGCTGGTGCGGCAGCGGTCGCAAGTACAAGCGCTGCCACAAGCCGCTCGAGGGCAAGGTCCTGCAGGGGGTCATCAGCCCCATGCGCTCGGTGCCCGAGCACATCGAACGCCCGCCCTACGCACTCACCGGTTCGGCACCCCGCTGGCCCGAGCCGCGGGTGAAGTCGCCCGAGATCATCGAGCGCATGCGCGTCGCCTGCGCCATGGCGGCCGACATCCTTCGCCTCGCCGGCGAGCTGGTCCGTCCCGGCATCACCACCGACGAGATCGACGTGTTCGTCCACGAGGCCACCATCGAGCGCGGCGCCTACCCGAGCCCGCTGAACTACCACCACTACCCAAAGAGCGTCTGCACCAGCGTCAACGAGATCATCTGCCACGGCATCCCCGACAGCCGCGAGCTGCAGGACGGCGACATCGTCAACCTCGACGTCACCTGCTACGTCGGCGGCGTCCACGGCGACACGAACGCGACGTTCTTCGTCGGCAACGTCGACCCCGTCAGCCGCAACCTGGTCGCGGTCACCGAGGAGTGCATGTGGAAGGGCATCGAGGCCGTGCAGCCCGGTCGCCCGCTCAGCGACATCGGTCGCGCCATCGAGAACCACGCCAAGGCGAACAAGCTGGGCGTCGTGCGGGCCTTCATCGGTCACGGCATCGGCGAGCAGTTCCACACCGACGTGCAGGTGCTGCACTACTACGACGAGCGGGCGAGCATGATCATGCGCCCGGGCATGACGTTCACGGTCGAGCCGATGATCACCCTCGGCACCTGGCAGCACAAGATGGTCTTCGACGACGACTGGACCGCCGCCACCGCCGACGGCAAGCGCACGGCGCAGTTCGAGCACACCCTGCTCGTCACCGACGACGGCGTCGACGTGCTCACCGCCCCGGGCTCGGTCAGCCCGTCGGCCCCCTGGCACCGCTGACGTTCGTCACCCGATCCGGTCCTCGGTCCGGTACTCGGTCCGGTACTCGGTCGTCCGGACGGTCCCGCAGAACTTAAGTTCGCGCGATGCGTCGTGATCGGAGCGAGCGGGACCTGGAGCGGCGGATCGTCCGCCTCGCCATCCCCGCGTTGGGCACGCTCGCGGTCGAGCCCGTCTACGTGTTGGTCGACACGGCCATCGTCGGGCGGTTGGGGACGCCACAACTGGCCGGCATGGCCATCGCCAGCATCGTGCTGCTGAACGTCATCAGCTTGCTCGTGTTCCTCGAGTACGTGACACCCGACATCGCCTACGCCATCAGCGCTGGTCGGCCCGACGACGCACGACGAACCGCCGCGCACGGCGTCTGGCTGAGCTGCTTCATCGGCTTCCCTGCCGCCATCATCCTGGCCCTCGCGGCTCGGCCCCTGTGCTGGCTCATCGGCGGCCGCGGTGAGGTGCTGCACCACGCCACCACGTATCTCTCCATCAGCGCACTCGGCCTGCCGTTCGTGCTGCTGGCCTTCCTCGGCCACGGCGTGCTGCGCGGCTACAACGACCTGCGTACACCGTTGAAGATCGTGGTCGTCGCCAACGTCGTCAACCTCGTGCTCGAGATCGTCGCCGTGTACGGATTGCACATGGGCGTGCCCGGGTCGGCCGGCACGACCGTCGTCGTGCAGATGGGTGCTGCCGCGGCGTTCATGTGGTGCATCCGCGACCACCTGCTGCCGGTGCGACCCGCCTGGACCGCGTACCGCCCGCTGCTCGTGATGGGCTGGCACATGGCGCTGCGGTCGGTGGCGATGTACACCGTGTGGAACGTGTCGACCATCATCGCCGCGCATCTCGACGCACCGACGCTCGCGGCCAACCAGGTCGTCACCCAGTGGTTCATGCTGACCGCGCTGATGCTCGACGCGCTCGCCGTGCCGCTGCATTCGCTGGTCGCCGGCGAGTTGGGTGCCGACAACCCGCGCGAGGCCGACCGCATCGGCCACACCAGCGTGCGCCTGTCGCTGTGGGCGGCGGCGCTGGTGGCGTTGGCGTTGGTGGCACTCACGCCTGTCATCCCCCACGTGTTCAGCAACGACCCGGCGGTGCAGTCGCGCATCGTCGGAGCGATGCTCGTCCTGGCGGTGATGCAATTCCCGGGGGCCATCGCGTTCGCACTCGACGGCGCGCTCATCGGTGCCCACGACATGGCCTGGCTCGGTCGCCAGGCAGTGCGCAACCTGGTCGCGTTCGCGCCGTTGGCGATCGCCACCGTCATCTGGCCGCGGCTCGGTCTGGCCGGGCTGTGGGGTGCCCAGCTGTGCTGGATGACCATGCGAGCCGGTGTCAACCGCTGGCGCTGGCGAACCCTCGCGACGCGCGACTTCCGCGTCGCGGTGGCCGCCGACGCGACCGCGTGAGAGCATCGGCACCGACCCGCTTCACCCCCGAGAACGGAGTGCCCGATGTCCATCCCCGACCTGCAGGCCATCGCCACCGGCTCCCACGCCGACGTCCGCACCGAACCCTGCCTGCGCCGCATCCGCGTCGCGGTCGCCGGTCAGTTCGTCGCCGACACCACCCGCGCCATCTACGTGTTCGAGAAGGGGCACCTGCCGGTGTACTACTTCCCGCGCGACGACGTGCGCTTCGACCTGCTCGAGCCGACGTCCACCTCCACCCACTGCCCACGCAAGGGCGACGCCGTGTACTGGAGCGTCGTCGTCGGCGACGAGCGACGCGAGGACGCGGTGTGGGCGTATCCCACACCCATCGCCGGGATGGACGAACTCGCCGGGTACGTGGCGTTCTGGTGGGACCGCGTCGATGCCTGGTTCGAGGAGGACGACGAGGTGTTCAAGCACGCGCGCGACCCCTACAAGCGCATCGACGTGCTGCAGTCGTCACGCCACGTCGAGGTGTTCATCGACGGCGTGAAGGTGGCCGACAGCGTCCGGCCCCGTCTGCTGTTCGAGACCGGCCTGCCCGTGCGCTACTACCTGCCCAAGCTCGACGTCCGCATGGACCTGTTGCGACCCTCGGACACCACGAGCGTGTGTCCGTACAAGGGCACCGCGCACTACTGGTCGGTGCAGCTCCCCGAGCGGGTGGCGCAGGACATCGTCTGGTACTACCCGGCACCGATCGCCGAGATCCCCAAGATCGAGGCACACCTGTGCTTCTTCAACGAGAAGGTCGACATCGTGGTCGACGGCGTCCCGCAGGAGCGCCCCGTCTCACCCTGGTCGTGAGGTCGGCCGCCGGTGGGTCGGCCGACCTCGCGACGGCGGGCGCTACTTGAAGTTCGCGGTGACGACCATGTCCTTGGTCATCGTGATGGTGATGGTCCGGGCGGTGCTGGTGACGTCGCCCGTCCACCCGAACCAGCCCGAGCCGATGGCCGGCGTGGCGGTGAGGGTGATCACCTGACCGGCGACGAACGTGGTGCCGGTGCGGCTGACCGCCACCGAGCCCTTGCCGTTCGTCTTCACCGTGAGCTTGAACGTGGTCACCGTGCCCGGAGCGGGTGCGGGTGCGGGAGCCGGAGTCGGCGCGACGGTCGTGGGCGGCACGGTGGTGGCGACGGGTGCGGGGGCCGGGCTGACGCGCAGGTTGTCGATGGCCAGGTGGTCCCAGTCGCCTCCACCCTGGGTGAACACGATGGCCACCCGGTCCACGGCACCGGCGTAGTTCGGGGCGAACGTGGTGGGGGTGCCGACGAAGCGCATCCGGCCGTCGCGGTCGTTGCGGCCGTCGTAGACGGTCGCGCCGTCGCGGGAGAGGATGAAGTAGAAGCTGCCGGTGGCGTCGAGGCCGCGGCGGCTCCAGGCGTCGAGGCCGCCGAACAGGAAGTCGCTGCCGTCAGCGGACACGATCGATGTCGCCGTGCCGCCCAGGGCCAGGTAGGTGTTGCCGGTGGTCGGGTCGGTGGACATCGAGTACCAGTCGCTGGTCGACCAGTTGAATCCACCGTAGCCATCCACCATGTGCGTGCCGACCGGGGTGCCGCCCAGGTCGTCGAAGGTGAGCACTGAGGCCGTGTCGATGGCCGCGCTGGCGTTGGCGGCGATGGCCGCGGCACCCAGGGCGAGGGCGAGTGAGGTCGCGGCGAGCGCGACGAGACGACGAGGTGAAGACATGCGCGGGAGACTTTCGTGTGATCGACCGCCCGGGCCGGGCGGTCCGTATGACACGTTCGTCACACAACTATTGTTTGGTCAGTGGTCAGTTTGAGGACATCTTGACGAATGCCCCGGGGCGACACCAGACCTGTTCAGCGACCAGATCAGAGCGGCAGTGAGGCCAGCAGCTTCGGGTTCAGCCGCACAGTTCCGGCACCCAGTCCGCTGCCGGCGGCGTGATGATGGACCCATTCGACGCTGCTCGGACGGCCCAGCACGGCCAGCACCCGGTCCGGTTCGGCGGTGGTGCAGGTGATCACCGGCACGCTCGGCAACCACTCCCCTTCGGTGTCGTGCACCGCCTCGATGACGCGGGTCTGGTTGGCGATCAGGATCTTCGGCACCAGTCGCTGCGCCGCCCACCGCTGCAGCGGGGCGCTGAGCCGCTCGATCGCCACGCGCGGGGCTGCGTACTGCTGCTTGGCGAACCGCACCGGCCGCGACCCCCAGTGGCACACGCCCGGGTCGATGAGCCCGGACGTCACGAGCGGCGGACCGTCGACGTCGTCACCCACCGCGCCGATCAGCCCGTAGTACTGGTCGCGGAAGTCGACCGCGAACGTGGCGATGTCGCCCAGCACCGGGCCGTCGTGGACCGCCGCCGACCCGCCGGTGAGCAGACCGGACCACGTGGCCGGCATGGCCATCGTCGGTCGTGCGTCGAACGACATGCCGAACGAGCGGCGGACCGGGCCCGGCTCGCCGCCGACCTCCCACACGCCCGCCCAGACGCGCACGCTCGCATCGAACACGTTCTCGTCGGTCCACCACATCCAGCGCAGCGCCGCGACGCTGTCGACCTGGGCACGGATCGCGGCCGCGTCGCGAGCCGACAGCAGCGACTGTGGCAGCACCAGGCCGACGCGCCCGCCCGGGCGGGTGAGACGCATCGCCAGCGCGAGGAACTCGGCAGCGGCGTCGGCGTACGGCCCACCACCGAACTTCGATCGGCCACCGCGCGTCGTCAGCGTCGACAGTTGGTTGAGGTACGGCGGGTTCCCGATCACGACGTCGAACTGTCGGTCGCCCCAGTCGCGGCGCAACGCGTCGTCGTGCTCGAACCCGGTGGCCGGGTCGATGTCCACGCCGGTCTGCTGCGGCAGGCCCGTGGCGCGCAGGAAGCGACCGTCGCCGCACGCCGGATCGAGCACCGACACCGCGCCCGCGAACACGGCCTCGCCGACGACCGCGTCGACCAGCGCGGGCGGCGTGTAGAACGCACCCAGCTGCTTTCGCCTCCGCGGGCTCACGTTGGGCCTCGCTCACCTCGCCAGCGTAGGGTTTCGCCTCGTGACCGCACCGGACCCGGCAACGGCCAACGACCGCTACCTCCACTTCGACCGCGACGAGTGGGCTGCGCTCCGCGCCGCCACACCGCTGACCCTGCGCGAGAACGACCTCGAGCAGCTGCGTGGCATCAACGAGCGCATCGACCTCGACGAGGTGGCCGCGGTCTACCTGCCGCTGACGCGCCTGCTGAACCTGTACGTCGCCGCGACGCAGAACCTGCACAAGGCATCGGCCGCGTTCCTGGGCACCCTGTCGCCGAAGGTGCCGTACGTCATCGGTGTCGCCGGCAGCGTCGCCGTCGGCAAGAGCACGTTCGCCCGTCATCCTGCAGGCGCTGCTGGCCCGCTGGCCCGACCACCCGAAGGTCGAGCTCGTCACCACCGACGGTTTCCTCTACCCCAACCGGGTGCTCGAGGAGCGCGGCCTGATGAACCGCAAGGGCTTCCCCGAGAGCTACGACACCCGACGCCTGCTGCAGTTCCTGCGCGAGCTGAAGAGCGGCGCCGCCGAGGTGAGCGCTCCCGTCTACAGCCACGTCGTGTACGACATCGTCGACGGCGGCGAGGTGACCGTGCACCAGCCCGACATCCTCATCCTCGAGGGACTGAACGTGCTGCAGGTGGGCAACACGGCCGAGGTCGCCAACCCCGAGTTCGTCAGCGACTACTTCGACTTCTCGATCTACATCGACGCCGACGAGGCCGACATCGAGGAGTTCTACGTGCAGCGGTTCCTGACGCTGCGCGAGACGGTCTTCCAGGACCCCGACAGCTTCTTCCAGCACTACGCCCACCTCACCCACGACGAGGCCGTCGAGACCGCCCGGTTCATCTGGCGCGAGATCAACGGCCGCAACCTGCGCGAGAACATCGCCCCCACCAAGGGGCGCGCCGGCCTGCTGCTGCGCAAGGGCCGCGACCACCGCGTCACCGACGTCGCCCTGCGGCGGTTGTGATGCGCCGCGGCCTGCTCCTGGTCGGCGTGGCGTCGATCGCCGCGCTCGGCCTGGCCGCCTGCAAGGACGCACCGATCGTCGTCCACCCCTACGACAAGGCCCCGGTCCCCGCCGTGCCCGACCGCACCGCCGAGGTCACCGACACCCAGCCGCTGCCCGACGGCCAGTACTGGGCGTCCACGGTCACGGTCGACGCCGACGGCTTCCGCCTGCACTTCACCCTGGCGCAGGCGTTCTTCGGCCCCGGCTGTGCCGAGGCGCTGAGCGCCGAGCAGTGCGACGGCGATGCCGGCGTGCTCACCGAGCCGACACGGGAGATCGTCGTCGCCCCCGAGGGCCGCGAGCCCATCTCGGTGGTCGACGCGAAGCAGAACAACTACGCGGTCCCCAGTGACGAACTGGTCCGGCTGATCGCCGGCGAGTCGCCCTCCGCCGATGCACCCGACGGCTTCGCCTACGTCGAGTACCCGTACCTGCTCACCGCGCGCAACGGCGAGGTGGTCGGCATCCAGCAGATCTGGATGCCGTAGGGCGCCCCTGCATCAGGCGAGGCCGAGCCAGGCGGGCAGGTCGGTGATCGAGGCGAGCTCGGCGAAGTGCTCGTCGTGCTCGACGTGCTCGAGCTCCCACAGCAGCGGGTACGGCACGTGCACGGCGGTGCCGCCCAGGGCCATGATCGGCAGGATGTCGCTGCGCACGCTGTTGCCGACCATGCAGAACGTCGTCGGGTCGATGCCTCGATCGGCGAGGACCCGCCGATAGGTCTCGGGGTCCTTCTCCAGCAGGATGTCGACGTGCTCGAAGTGATGCGCCAACCCACTGGTCTCGACCTTGAACGTCTGGTGGATGAGGTCGCCCTTGGTGATGAGCACCATCCGGTAGTGCTTGCCGACCGCGGCCAGGACCTCGGGCACGTGCGGCAGCAGCCGCACCGGCTCGGTGAGCGTGGCGCGCACCATCTCGACCAGGCGACCGACGACCTCGGTGGGCACCCGACCCTCGCTGATCGTGATCGCGGCCTCCACCGCCGAGAGCCCGAACGCCTTCACGCCGTAACCGAACGTGTGCAGGTTCTTGCGCTCGACGGCGGTGAGCGCGGCCTTCACGTCGACGCCGTCGGCCACGTACGGCGACACCCATTCCACGAACTGCATCTCACTCGCGTGGAAGCTGTCCTCGCTGTGCCACAGGGTGTCGTCGGCATCGAAGCCGATCACGTCGAACGACTTCACGGCGACTACCGGTGCAGTGCGTTGAGGTAGTTGTAGACGGTGATGCGGCTGACGCCCATCGCGTCGGCGACGTCCTCGACCGCACGGCGCAGGGTGAACGCGCCACGCTCGTCGAGCAGGCGGATGGCCCGCTGCTTGTCCTCGCGCGACAGCGTGGGGAGCGGCGCCCCCAGTTCGCGCTCGACGGTCTCGATCAACCGGTCGAGTGCGCCGTGCAGCGGTGCCGGACGGACGGCGGCGAGCACGACGCCCTCCCACTTCAACGGCAGATCGCCCGGCTCGCGCTCGTCGGCCGCGACCAGCGACGCACCCAACGCCTCGACGATGGGCTTGACCGCCAACACCAGCGGATGGCGAGGCAGCTTGCTGCTGCTCACGCAGGGTCTCCGACGCGCTCGGCGTGCATGCTGACGTGGGTGGCTCCGTTGGCGAACGCCTCGGCCAGGATGGCCCCCGAGACGGCCGCCAGTTGCGCCTGCGCCACCTTGCACGACGAGCCGAACGGCCCGAACTCGACGGCCACGCCCAGCGCCTCGGCGGCGGCGACGGCAGCGCGCACGTGCGGGCCGGGGTTGCCCTCGTGGAAGGGCTCGATGGTGAACTCGAGCAGCAGCACGGCAGCGATGGTAGCCAGCGCGACGGTCGACCCGCTCAGGCGCCCGCCCGTTCGTGCAGGTGACAGGCGGTCAGTGCTCGACCGGCCCCTCCACCGGCATGGAGAACGTGAACATCCGGTCGGCGTCGATGCGGGCGTAGAGGGCACCGCCCGTGAGCATGTCCTCCCACTCGGGCCCGTACTGCGGCACGTAGTTGTCGAGCAGCAGCTGCCGGAACTCTGCGTGCTCGGGTGCGTTGACGTCGATGATCTCGGCCCGGCCGTGGACCGTCACCTGCAGGTGCTCGCCCGGCAGGTGTGCTGCGCTGACGAACGGTGAGGCGCGAATGTGCCGGAACCGCATCGAGTCGGGCGCCGACCCGAAGTGGAAGTGGCCTCGATAGAGGAAGGCGTCGACCGCACCCGTGATCGGGTGCCCCTTCGAGTTCACCGTCGCCAGCACCAGCAGGCACATCCCCTGCAGCTCGTCGCAGAGCGCGCGGGCGGTGAGGCGGCGTTCGGCGGAGATGATGTCGCTCAGGTGCCGGCCACCGGCGGTCGCGCTGCGGTCGAGCAGTGCCTGCAGCTCCGTCAGATCGTCGTCGGTCTCGCGCATGGGTCAAGTGTCGCGCGTGTCGGCCGGCGCCAGGATCAGCCCTTCCTCCATCGCCGCGGCGCGCAGTCGTTCGTCCCAACAGGCGAAGATCACGTCCGGACCCAGCCGCAGCGCGCTCGCCAGATGCACCGCGTCGGCGCCACTGAGCCGGTGCTCCATCGCCAGTTCGGCACCCAGCGAAGCCACGCCAGGGCCGAGTTCGACATGGGCGAGGTCGCGGCGGCGCTCGGCCCACAGCTCCGTCGCACGGCGCAGGCCGGCGTTCGACAGCCGCCCTGATCGCCGAGCCGCCGCCATCGCGGCAGGAACCTCGACGGTCGCGAGCCGGCTGGACGCCGACAGGCTCGCGTCGTCCCACAACCTGCGCGCGTGGTCGCTACCCGGCTCGAGCAACACGGCCTTCACCAGCGCGCTCGAGTCGAAGTAGGCGACGATCACCTCAGCGCCATTCGTCGCGCAGGTCGTTCACCGAACCGGTCATCCGCGGCAGACGCTGCTCGGAGATCTTCGACTTCACGGGCGACACCGGCATGGTGACGACACCCGCCGCCTCGAGCTCGCGCAGTCGCTGCGCCCACCCAGCGGGCACGACCCGGGCGATCGGTTCGCCGCGATCGGTGATGGTGAGCTCGTCGCCGGCCCTGACTCTGTCCAGGAAGGCGGCGAGGTTGGCGCGGAGTTCGGTGACGGACACGTCCATCGCCTCACTGTACAGATCCGTGGTCATTCGTTGTACAGATTCGATGGAGGCGAATCAGCGACCCATCACCCGTTGCAGGTCGGTGCTGCGGGCGATGCAGTCGCTGCCCGCCGCGTCGAACGCCTGGTTCAGCTTGTGCAGCGCGGTGCGGAACGAGGTGTTCCAGGCCTCCTCGAACTGGTCGCGGGCGGGTCCCACCCAGGTGGTGCCACCGAGGGCCGAGCTGACGGTGCTGATCACCCCCTCGATGCTGTTGATCTGCTGCTTGAGCGAACGGCCCAGCTGGGCGAGCTGCTCGGGGTTGGCGCCGTACATGGTCATCGGACTCTCCTCTGCGCGCCGCCCGGTGCGACGCTCACCCCCACTGGGTACGGCGAGCCGGGGCGATCGGCAGGATTCGTTCAGCGCCAGCCGGAATCGGGACGCTGCAGCAACGGCAGCAGCAGCGCCACGTTGTCGGGCACGAACGACTCGGTGCGGACCAACTCGTCGAGTCCGGCTCGGTCGACCCAGCGCACCTCGGCGATCTCGCCGTCGGTGAACGTGAACGGGCCGTCGTGCGTGCAGCGGTAGCCACGGCCGATCAGCGCCACCGCGTCGTCCACGAAGCGACCTTCGCCGAGCGACACGAAGGCGTCGACCGTCACCCCCAACTCCTCGGCCAGTTCTCGACGCGCCGCGTCCTCGTAGTGCTCACCGGCGGCCACCACGCCACCGGCCGCCATGTCCCACATGCCCGGCCACACGTCCTTGGTGTCGGCGCGCCGGTGTACGAGCAGCAGTCCGTCGGACGACAGCACGGCGATGCTGACCGCCCGGTGCTGCAGCCGCTTTGCCCGCATCTCGGCGCGGGTGACGGTGGCCACCACCTCGTCGTCGTCGTCGACGATGTCGACCAGCTCGTCGCCTGGTGATGCGGTCACGGCAACCTGCCTAGCATGCGCGTATGGAGATCAGCACCCTGCGCGAAGAGGCCCGCGACCTGCTCGACGAGACCATCACCCTGCGCCGCACCCTGCACCAGTGGCCCGAGCTGGGCAACGACCTGCCCGTCACCCGCGAGAACGTGCTCGCCGCGCTCGACGGCCTGCCGCTCGGCATCACGCTGCACGAGACCACCAGCGGCATCGCCGCCCTGCTCGACGGCGGCAAGCCCGGCCCGACGGTGCTGCTGCGCGGCGACATGGACGCGCTGCCCATGCCCGAGGACACCGGCCTCGAGTTCCAGTCGAAGGTCGACGGGGCGATGCACGCCTGCGGCCACGACACCCACACCGCGATGCTGGTCGGTGCGGCCAAGCTGCTCAGCGGCGCGCCGGGCCGACCTGCCTGGTCGCGTGCTGTTCATGTTCCAGCCCGGCGAGGAGGGCTTCGGCGGCGCCGAGTTCATGCTCGACGAAGGTCTGCTCGATCTGCCACCGCTGGCCGACGGCACCGAGTCGCCCGTCACCGGCGCGTACGCGTTGCACATCAGCAGCAACCTGCCGAGCGGCTGGATCGCCGCCAAGGGTGGGCCGATCATGGCCTCGGCCGACACGATGTTCATCACCGTCACCGGCCGCGGCGGCCACGCCAGCCAGCCCCACGCGGCGCTCGACCCCATCCCGGTCGCGTGCGAGATCGTGCAGGCGCTGCAGACGATGGTCACCCGCACCATCGACGTGTTCGACCCGTCGGTCGTCACCGTCGGCCGCATCAGCGCCGGCACCACGAACAACGTCATCCCCGAGACCGCGGACATCGAGGGCACCATCCGCGCCGTCAGCGAGCGCACCCGCTCGAAGGTGCGCGACGGCATCCGCCGCGTCGCCGAGGGCGTGGGCGCGGCCCACGACGCGCAGATCGACGTGCAGTTCCACGACGGCTATCCGGTCACCGTGAACAACCCCGGCTCGGCCGACTTCTCGCTCGACGTCGCCCGCGAACTGCTGGGCGAGCGTCAGGTCGTGCGGATGCCGAACCCGGTGATGGGTGCCGAGGACTTCAGCTACGTGCTCAACCGGGTGCCGGGCTCGATGATGTTCCTCGGTGGCACGCCGTTGGACCGCGATCTGTCGAAGGCCGCGCCGAACCACTCGAACCGCGTCTACTTCGACGAGAACGCGATGGTCGACGGCATGGCCGTCTACGCCGCCACCGCCATCCGCCACCTCGCCGGCTGAACGCGGCTGTCGCCCGAGGTTTTCCGGCAGGTCATCGCTACTCGAGGAACTCGGCACCCCCGGTACTGCCGGGTTGCCTCGGTCAGCGTGCACCTGCCGGATTGCCTCGGTCCAGGTCGTACCCTCCGGATGAGGCACTACCGCAAGCGCAGGGTGACCAGCTCGAAGGGGTGCAGGACGATGGCGACGATGCCGTCGCCGGTGTCGATGGCCCGGTCGGGCTCCTCGAGCAGGTTGCACCGACGCGCGTCGCTGATCCGGAACGGCAGCTTCACCGTGGTGGCGGCGCGGTTGCCGAGCGACTCGTACAGGCGGACGATCACGTCGCCGCTGCCGTCGTCGGCGCGCTTCACCGCGCTCACCTCCACCCCGTCGCCGTGCACGGTGACGAGCGGAGTCGGCACGTCCTCCAAGCGAACCCGCAGCGACCGGGCGCAACGGCAGGTTCAACGCCTCGGCCTCACGCACGACCTGGCCGAGCCCCGCCCCGTGGGGCATGACGCTGATGGTCACCCGGTGGCGACCGTGGTCCTGCAGCGGGTCGGGGTACTTCGCCGCACGCAGCAGCGACACGCGCACGCCGCCGTCCTGCACGCCGTGCCCATAGCGGCCGTCGTTCAGCACCGCCACACCCCAGGTCGGCTCGCTGAGGTCGACGTAGCGATGCGCGCACACCTCGAACTTGGCCGCGTCCCACGACGTGCTCGTGTGCGTGGGTCGCATGACGTGGCCGAACTGGATGTCGCACGCCGCGTCGCGGGCGTGCACGGCGAGCGGCACCATCAGGGACAGCAGCTGCTCGTCCTCGTGCCAGTCGATGTCGAACGCGATGTCGATGCGCGGGCTCTCGGCGCGCATCGTGATCCGCTGCGTCATCGACGAGCGACCGAACTGGCGCACGACCTGCAACGTGGCGACCAGCGGGCCGGCGTCGAGCACCCTCACGGACTGAACACCACCGATCGGCGCGCCGAGCCCGCGGGTCCAGGCCTCGACGTCCCACGCGTCGTACTCCACCGGGTGGTCGGGTGCCAGCTCGACCGCGACCCGTTCGCCGTCGGGCAGCAGTTCCCGGCCGGCGCGCACGTCGATGATCGACGTGATCGAACCCTCCAGGTCCCATGTCAGGGCGACGTGGCGGTTGGTGAACGAGTGCTCGGTGACGGTGATCGCGTCGTCGACGGGCTGCGCCCACAACACGCCGAGGCCCAGCCCCGGAGCTTCGGCGAGGCACGCGTGACGACCGTCGTGCAGCTCCTGGGTGATGCTGCGGCCCGGCGGCGGGAAGTCGACCGTGATGACCTCGGTACGCGGATGGGTGGCCGCGTTCGCGACCGTGGGCTGCTCGACGGCGAGCAGGCCCAGCGCCTCGGCGATCAGCTCCTCCAGCCGGGCGATGATCCGCGCGTGCTCGCGCTCGCTGTCCTCGTAGACCCACGTGATGCTCGAGCCGGGGATGATGTCGTGGAACTGCTGCAGCAGCACGTCCTTCCACAACCCGTCGAGCTCGTCGACCACCGCGGCCGGCAAGCGGCCGTCGAGCTCGGCGGCCGACGCCCACCACAACTCGGCTTCGCGCAGCAGCGCCTCGCACCGGCGGTTGCCGACCTTGGTGTTGGCCTGGCTGGTGAGCGTGCCGCGGTGCATCTCGAAGTACAGCTCGCCGCTCCACTTCGGCACGGGTGCGCCCGCGGCGATCTCGGCCTCGACGTGCTCGAAGAACTCGTCGGTGGTGCCGAGCGAGAGGCGCGGCGCGCCGTCGAGATCGGCCAGGCGCCGCGATCGTTCGATCATCTCGCGAGTGGGGCCGCCCCCGCCGTTGCCGTGGCCGTACGGCATGAGCGACCAGTCGCTCCACCCGTGCTCCTTGAAGTTGCGCTCGGCGAACACCATCTCCTCGCTGGAGACGACGGCGTTGTACGTGTCGACCGGCGGGAAGTGGGTGAGCACCTCGCTGCCGTCGAGCCCCTGCCACAGGAACGTGCTGTGCGGAAAGCGGTTCTGCTTGTTCCAGCTGAGCTTCTGGGTGACGAACCGATCGCAGCCGCCGGCACGGAAGATCTGCGGCAACGACGCCGGGTAGCCGAACACGTCGGGGATCCACACTTCGTTGCACCGTGCACCGAAGCGGCTCTCGAAGTAGCGCTGGCCGTGCACGAGCTGGCGCACGATGCTCTCGCCGCTGGGCAGGTTCATGTCCGCTTCCACCCACATCGCCCCGACGGGCTGCCACTGGCCGCGCTGCACGCGCTCGCGGATGCGGTCGAACAGAGCCGGGTACTGCGTCTCCATCCAGTGGTACTGCGCGGCCTGCGAGCACACGAATCGGTACTCGGGGTAGTCGTCCATCATCCGCGTCGCCGACGCGAACGTGCGCGCGCACTTGCGGACCGTTTCGCGGATGGGCCACAGCCAGGCGCTGTCGATGTGCGCGTGCCCCACGCCGATCACGTGGTGCGCGCCGTCTCGAGCGTGCACCTGCAGCGCTGGCTCGAGCAGTGCCCGTGCGGCTTCGGCCGTGCCGTGCACGTCGTCCATGTCGATCGCGTCGAACGCTCGCTCGATCTCGCGCAGCAGGCGCTGGCGGCGCTTGTCGCCGGCCGGCAGCGCAGCCATCAGCCCGAGCAGCACCTCCACGTCGAGCAACAGGTGGAACACCACGTCGTCGCGCAGTGCCAGGGACGCCTGGCGGAGCGTGTAGATCGGTTGGTCGCCGGAGGTGCTCAGCGATCCGAGATGCCCGAAGCGTCGGCCCACCATGGGGAACGCCGGGTTCGACGCGGCCTCGACGATCAGCTCGAGCGGCCCCGCCGACGCGTCGGGCAACGGCACCCCGGTGCGGCGCGGGTGGATGCCCTGCACGGGGCCCTGCGGCGACCAGACCAGGCCCTCGCTCTGGAAGCCCGCCGAGTCGGGGTGGAAGCCGAGGTCGACGACGGCCTCGAGCTGCGCGCCCACCCACTCGGCCGGCACATCGGCCGTGAAGCGGAACCAGGTCGTTCCCCAGGGCCGGCTCCACTTCTGCCCCACCTGCGAACGGCCGCGCCGATGTCGCCAGCGCCGCCATCGCCTCGTCGTAGGTGACCGGTTCGCCCGGCGCGTCCCACGCCTCGACGCGCATCGGCACCGACGCCGAGTACATCGCCGGCATCAGCCGCTCCGCCAGCTCGCGTCGGATCCGTCGCTCCACCAACACCGAGTCGTCGTGCATGATCGAGAGGCTACGTTTCGCGCATGGACCCGTCCGCACAGCCCTCCGACCGGCCGCCCGCCCGCCCGTCCGACCCCGCTGCATGGGAACGGCTCCGCGCCATCTGCGACGCCCTGCCCGACACGTCGGTGAAGACCAGCCATGGAGAGCTGGCCTGGAGTGTGGGCTCGGGCGCGAAACCGAAGCAGTTCGCCACCACGTGGGACCACCACCACGACGACCGCAATGCCGTCGTCTTCGCCGCACCGCCCGGCGCGCAGGAGTCGCTCATCGTCGCCGAGCCCGAGCGCTACTTCCGTCCGCCGTACGTCGGCGGGCGCGGCTGGGTGGGCATCTACCTGGACACCGGTCCCGTGGACTGGGACCTCGTCGCGCTGCACCTCGCCGACGCCCACGCCCACATCGCCGCCCCGGACGGGCAGGGCCGACGGGCACGGGGCTAACGTCGCCCGAGGTGAGCGACCCGACCGACACCCGACCGCTGAGCGGCGTCCGCGTCCTCGACCTCACCCGCGTGCTGGCCGGACCACACGCCGCCCGCATGCTGTGCGACCTGGGCGCCGAGGTCATCAAGGTCGAGCCACCCGAAGGCGACATCACGCGCACCACCTATCCGCGCGTCAACAGCATCAGCAGCTACTTCGCCCAGCAGAACGTGGGCAAGCGGTGCGTCAGCATCGACCTCGACCACGAGGCGGGTCGTGAACTGCTCCGCCGACTCGCCGATCAGAGCGACGTGCTCATCGAGAACTTCCGACCGGGCGTGATGGACCGACTCGGCCTCGGCTACGACGTGCTCAGCGCGCGCAACCCACGGCTCGTCTTCGCGTCGGGCAGCGGTTACGGCCAGACCGGACCGTGGGTGCACCGTCGGGCCTACGCCCCGGTGGTCGGCGCCGAGAGCGGGTTCACGATGGCGCAGGGCGACGCACGCGGTGGCCACTACGCCAACGATGCGCACAGCCACGCCGACGTCTACACCGCGCTCGAACTCGGGTGCCGCCGTGCTCGCCGCGCTGTACCAGCGCGAACGCACGGGTCGCGGCGACCGCATCGACGTGTCGATGGGCCAGACCATGCTCTACGTCAACGAGCACACCCACGATCACCTGTGGCGCGACGACGTTCCGGCCGGCGTCATCCGCAGCTTCCGCCCGATGGACTACCCGGTGCTCACCGCGGCGAACGGCGAATGCGTCATCGTCAGCGGCCACCCGGCCGAGAACAAGACCTTCGACTTCTACATGCTCGCCATCGGTCGTGACGACCTCATCGGCGACGAGCGGTTCGTCGACACGGCCGGACGGCTCGAGCACCTGGCCAGCATCTTCGCGGCGATGGACGAATGGGCGTCGACGATGCCCGACGCCGACAGCATCGAGGACGCGATGTCGCGCCACAAGCTGGCCGTGGGCAAGCTGCGCAGCGTCGCCGACGTCTGCGACACCGACTGGGCGCGCCGAACGCGAAGCCGTGGTCGAGGTCACCGACCGCGGCGATGGCGTCATCCGCATCCCGAATGCGCCGTGGCGTTTCGAGGGGTCGACCATTCGCACGGGTGGCTCACCGCGCTATCGCGGCGAGGACAACCGCGACGTGCTGCAGGAACTGCTCGGGCTCGACGACGCCGAACTCGACCAGCTGCAGGCCGACGGCGTGCTCACCGATCGCATTCCCAAGCGCGGCTGAGCTCCGATGGCGCTGCGGTTCCCGATCGCGCCGATGAAGGCGGCGATGGGGTCGCTGCCGCCGCCCACCGAGGACGACCGGTGGGCGTACGAGATCAAGTGGGACGGCTACCGCACGCTGGCGTTCATCGACGACGGGAAGCTGGTGCTGCAGAGCAGCAACTCCCTCGACGTCACGGCCAAGTACCCCGAGATCGGCGGGCTGCCGAGTGCGATCGCGGCCGCGTCGGCCGTCATCGACGGTGAGCTCGTCGTGCTCGACCGACCAGGGTCGGCCCAGCTTCGAGGGCATCCAACGCCACACCACCCAGGCGGCGTTCTACGCCTTCGATCTGCTGCAACTGAACGGCCATGACACGATCGGCCTGCCCTACGAGGACCGCCGCAAGCTGCTGAGCGATGTCCTGCCCACCGGCGCCAACTGGGCGGTGCCGGCGCACCGCGTGGGCGATGGGGCCGCGCTGCTGGCCGCCACCGCGGCGCAGGGGTTGGAGGGCGTGATGGCCAAGCGGCTCGGCTCGGTCTACCGGCCGGGCAAGCGCTCGCCCGACTGGCGCAAGGTGAAGAACCGGCTGCAGGTCGAGGTGGTCGTCGGCGGCTTCACGGCCGGCACGGGCAACCGCTCGTCGACGTTCGGCGCGCTGCTCGTCGGGCAACCGCGCGACGACGGCACGCTGGCGTTCGCCGGTGGGGTGGGAACGGGTTTCGACCAACGACGGCTCGACGACCTCACCCGACGGCTGCGCGCCATGGCCGACCCCACGTGCCCGTTCGAACCCCCGCCGCCCCGCACCGTCGCCGTCGGCGCCACCTGGGTGCGCCCCGAGCTACGGGCGCTGATCGAGATCGCCGAGTTCACGAACGACGGGCTCGTTCGACATGCCAGCTTCATCGATCTCCGCTGAGCGCGCCCACCTAGAGTTCCCGGCGTGATCACCCGCGACGATGCCCTCGCCCTCGATGCCGCCGATCCGCTGGCCCAGTTCCGCGACCGGTTCCACATCCCGAACCCCGACGTCGTCTACCTCGACGGCAACTCGCTGGGCATGCCACCGAAGCGGACCATCGAACGCATCACCGAGATCTACGAGCAGGACTGGGCCACGGGCCTGATCCGGTCGTGGGACCACTGGGTGGACATGCCGCAGCGGGTGGGTGACGTGCTCGCCCCGCTCATCGGTGCCCACCCGGGTGAAGTGGTGCTGCACGACACCACCACACTCAACGTCTACCAACTCGTCCACGGTGCGATCGGGCTGAACCCCGGTCGCACGGTCATCGCCATCAGCGAGGGCGACTTCCCCACCGATCGCTACGTGGTCGACGGCATCGCCGAAGCGTTGGGCTACACGGTGCGGCACGGCTTCGATCGCCTCGACGACGTCGCCGTCGTCGTGCGCAGCGTCATCGACTACCGCACGGCCGAGCTGGTCGACGTCGCGGCCGAGACCGCCCGCGCCCACGCTGCCGGCGCGCTGGTGGTGTGGGACCTGTCGCACGCGGTCGGTGCCATCGACATCGACCTGCACGCGTGTGGTGCGCAGCTGGCCATCGGGTGCAGCTACAAGTTCCTCAACGGCGGACCAGGCGCACCGGCGTGGACCTTCGTGGCGCGTGAGTTGCAGGGCACGATCCGCCAGCCGATCTGGGGCTGGTTCGCCACCGAGGACCAGTTCGCGATGGGTCCCGAGTTCCGACCCCGCGCCGACATCTCGCGCATGCTGCTGGGTACGCCCACGATCATGGCGTTGGCCGCGGCCGAGGTGGGTATCGCCCTGTCGGCCGAGGCCGGCATGTCAGCGATCCACGCCAAGGGTGCTGCGCTCACCGGTTTCGCCATCGAGCTGTGCGACCAGTTCGGCCTGTCCACCCCGACTCCACGCGACCCGGCCCGACGTGGCAACCACGTCGCCGTCGAGCACCCCGACGCGAAGGCAGTCGTGCGCGCGCTGCACGCCGACGACATCCTCTTCGACTTCCGCGAACCGAACCTCATCCGCGCCGGCTGCAGCCCGCTGACCACCCGCTTCGCCGACGTCTTCGACGGCCTCACCGCCGTCGCCCACTTCGCGCGAACTTAAGTTCCTGGTGAACACCCCGGAACTCGTTCGGTCGGCTGAGGACCGCGTCGCGCCGTAGGCGATCGCCGCGATGGACACGGCGAACCCGGTCAGCTGCACCGGTGAGAGCGACTGGCCGAGCACGAGCCAGCCGAGCGTGGCCCCGGTGACGGGAGCGGCCAGACCGAGCAACGGCGGTGCCGCTGTCGGAAGGCGCCGCACCCCGTCGTACCAGAGCAGGAAGGCGACACCGGTGCAGCCGATGCTCAGCCACAGGAAGCCGAGGACGTTCGAGGCCGTGAGCACGGGGGGCTGACCCTCGATCGCGAGCGCCAGCGGCAGCAGCACGGCCCCACCCAGCAACAGTTGCCACCCCGTTGCTGCGGCCCGGTGTGGTGGAGCGGGGAACCGCTTGGTGAGAACCGTGGCCATCGAGAAGACGATGTTCGACCCGACTGCGGCCAGCACTCCGATGGTGTCGAGGTGCGCACCGGGGCGGACGACCACCATCGCCACACCCAGCGCCGCGACGACACCGACCGCCACCTGCGTCCCGGAGGGACGGCGGCCCGCGACGGCCCAGGTGAGCGTGGTGACCAGCAACGGTGACAGCCCGCCGGCTGCCGCCGCGACACCCCCCGGCAAGCGGTACACGGCGACGGTGAGGAGCGGGAAGAACAACCCGAAGTTGCACACACCGACGAGGAAGTGCCGACCCCATTCGCGGCCGCTCGGCCGCCACCCGTTGCCGAGCGTGCCGATGAGCACGAGCAGCAGACCGGCCGGCACGACACGGGCCGCGGCGACGAACAGCGGTCGACCCGCGGGAAGCAGTTCGGTGATGGTCAGGTAGGTCGTGCCCCAGGCCACCGGCGCGAGCAGCGTGCGGAACACGGTGCCGAAGGGCGGGCCGGACTCCCTCCCGGCGGGCGGGTCGCGGTGTGTCTTCATGGTCACTATCTTAATATTGAGATAATGAGTGTCAACAGATTCCTGACTACGCTCACGCCATGGCCCGTTCGACTCGCAATGCCGACGCACCCCGTGACGCGGTCGACCGCATCACCGAGCAGTGGCGCGTCGAGCGCCCCGACGTCGACGTCTCGCCCATCGAAGTGGTCGGCCGCGTCTCGCGCCTGTCGCGCATCCTCGACCGTCGGCTGACCGAGAACTTCGCTCGCTTCGGCATCGAGAGCTGGATGTACGACGTGATGGCCACGTTGCGACGCAACGGCGCGCCCTACGAGCTGACCGCGGGCGATCTCGTCCGCCAATCGATGGTCACGACGGGCGCGATCACCAATCGCATCGACCGGCTGGAGGAGCGTGGCCTGGTCGAGCGGCGATCCGAGGCGGACCGTCGCAAGGTGATCGTGCGCCTGACCCCGAAGGGGGTGGCGCTCGTCGACGAGGTCATCCACGCCCATGTCGAGTTCGAGCACGAACTGCTGGCTTCGCTCACCCCTCGCCAACGCGCCGACCTCGCCGGACTGCTCCGCACCACCCTGCTCGCCCTCGGCGACGACTGAGCCGAACGCCGAACGCCGAGCAGCCTCAGGTGGCGAGCTCGGGGCGATCGCGGTAGTGCTCGAGCGCCTCCGGGTTGGCGAGCGCCTCGGTGTTGCGCACCTCGCGCCCGTTCACCACGTCGGCCACGGCCAACTCGCTGATCTTGTTGCTGCGTGTGCGCGGGATGTCGCCGACCTGCGCGATGCGAGCGGGCACGTGCCTCGGCGACGCGTTCACCCGCAACCGCTGGCGGATGGCCTGCTGCAGTTCGTCGGTGAGCGCCACCCCGTCGGCGAGCTTCACGAACAGCACGATGCGCGTGTCATGGTCGAACTCCTGCCCCACCGCGACGGCCTCGACCACCTCGGGTAGCTGCTCGACCTGGGCGTAGATCTCGGCCGTGCCGATGCGCACCCCGCCTGCGTTCAGCGTGGCGTCGCTTCGACCGTGGATGACCCAACCGCCGTGCTCGGTGCGCGAGGCGAAGTCGCCGTGCGCCCACACGCCGGGGAAGCGGTCGAAGTACGCGGCGTGGAACCTGCTGCCGTCGTCGTCGCCCCAGAAGCCGACCGGCACACTGGGGAACGGTCGGGTGCAGACCAACTCGCCTTTGACGCCCGGCTCGGTGACGGGCCGGCCATCGACGTCGTAGACCTCGACGGCCATGCCCAGCGCGGCGTGCTGGATCTCACCGGCGTACACCGGCTGCGTGGGGTCGCCACCGACGAAGCAGCCGCACAGGTCGGTGCCGCCGCTGATCGAGGCCAGATGCACATCGGCCTTCAGTGACCGGTACACCCAGCGGAAGCCCTCGTCGCTGAGTGGCGAGCCCGTGCTGCACACCGTGCGCAGCGTGGACAGGTCGTGCGTGCGGGTCGGCTCGAGCTCGGCCTTGATCACCGAGTCGATGTACTTGGCCGAGACGCCCAGCAGCGTCAGCCGCTCGCTCTGGGCGACGTCGAACAGGATGTTCGGTGACGGGTGGAACGGGTTGCCGTCGAACAACACCACGGTGGCGCCGCTGCCCAGCACGCTGACCAACCAGTTCCACATCATCCAGCCGCAGGTCGTGAAGTACATCACCCGGTCGCCGACGCGGACGTCGCTGTGCAGTTGGTGTTCCTTCAGGTGCATCAGCAGCACACCGAGCGATCGGTGGGTGATGCACTTCGGCTTCCCCGTCGTGCCCGACGAGTAGAGGATGTACAGCGGGTGATCGGCGGGCATGCGCAGGAACTCGAGCGGCACACCGCGGTTCGGTTCGAGGTAGTCGCTCCACGTGACCGCATTCGGGATGCCGGCGACTCGAGGCGTGTGCGACAGCACACCGACCACGACGGTGCGGGTCACCGACGGCAGCTGATGAACGGCCTCGGCGATGCGGTCGAGGCAGCTGAACTCCTTGCCGCCGTAGCGGTAGCCGTCGGCGGCAACCAGGACGGTGGGTCGTGTCTGGCCGAAGCGGTCGACGACGCCGGCGACACCGAAGTCGCTGGAGGTGGACGTGAACGTGGCGCCGATCGCGTTGGCGGCGAGGAACGTGATGATCGTCTCGGCGACGTGCGGCATGAACGCCGCGACCCGATCGCCCGGTTGCACCCCGTCGGCAGCCAGCGCCGCCGCCAACGCGGCGACCTCGGCACGGAGTTGTGTCCAGGTGTAGCTGCGGTGGTCGCCCGCCTCGGTGATGGCGACGATGGCCTCGTCGTTCGCGCCGACCCGAAGTGCCAGCAGGTTCTCGGCCACGCTGATCGTCGCGTTCGGGAAGAACCGACCGCGCTGCACCGACCCGTCGACCGGGTCGAACACCACGTCGCCCGGATCGCCGATCACGTCGGAGAACGACCACATCCGCTGCCAGAACTCGGCCGGCTCGTCGACCGACCACTGCCACAGATCCTTCGAGTCGACGACCTCGGGCCGGTCGGTGGCGACGGTGCGCACGAACTCGTGCAACCGGGTGCTGGCGACCCGTTCCGCCGACGGTGTCCACAACGGCGTCGATGTCACTCGCTTCCCCTTCTCGCCCCTGGACCCTGCGGTCACTGTCGCCGCGAGCGCGGCCCGGCGTGGGCCACACGGCTCGGTACAGCGTGGCCGATGAACCCCTCGACGAGCAACGCCGCGTCGATGAGCGCCTCGACCCCGAGGCCGGTGCTGACGCCCAGGTCGTCGCACAGTGCGACCGCCTCCTCGGTGGCGACGTTGCCGGCGGCGCCGTGGGCGAACGGCGACCCGCCCAGTCCGCCCACCGACGTGTCGAACCGGCGCACGCCGGCGAGCATGCCGGCGTAGAGGTTCACCAGCCCGGTGCCGCGGGTGTCGTGGAGGTGCAGGCCGACGTCGATGCCCGTCAGCGCGAGGACGTCGTGCAGGCGTTTCGGTGTCGCCATGCCGGTCGTGTCGGCCAGCGTGATGGCCGTGGCACCGGCCGCACGCAATCGTTCGGCGAGCATCGCCACGGCCGCAGGAGCGATGTCGCCCTCGTACGGCGACCCGAACGCGCACGACACCACCGCGTCGACCGGCACGCCGGCCTCGGCGGCGAGCGCGCAGATGGCCTGCACCTGCTCGACCGAATCGTCGATGGTCATCTTCACGTTGCGCTCGTTGTAGGTGGCAGAGGCGCTGATGGTGACGGTCAGCTCGTCGATGCCGGCCGCCAATGCCATCTCAGCGCCGCGCACGTTCGGCACCAGTGCGGCACGCACCACACCCTCGGGTTCGCCCACGGCGTCGACCACCTCCGCCGCCCCGGCCATCGCCGGCACCGCGGTGGGGCTGACGAACGCGGCGATCTCCAGATGCGTGACGCCGGCGGTGAGCAACGCATCGATCAGGTCGACACGTTGGTCGACGGTGAGCGGCGCCTCGGCCTGCAACCCGTCGCGGGCGCCGACCTCACGCAGGACGATCCGGTCGGGCAGGGTGCTCATGTCCGCACGCTAGCCAGTGACCCGTCGGCGAGGTCTCCGGGCGGGCCTCCTCGACGCCGCGGTACCGTGCTCGCATGGAACTCGGACTCAAGGGACGACGCGCGCTGGTCACCGGCGCATCCAGCGGGCTCGGCCTGGGCACCGCCCGGGCGCTGGCCGCCGACGGCGCGAGCGTGGTGCTGGTCGCCCGCTCGCAGGAGCGCCTCGATGCTGCGGCAGCGACGATCGTCGGCGACGTGCACACGCTCGTCGCCGACGTCAGCGACACCGGTTCGGTGGCCGACATGGTCGCCCGGGCCAACGCGCTCCTGGGCGGTGTCGACATCCTCGTCGCCAACGCAGGCGGTCCCCCGGCCGGCAACTTCGCCAGCACCGACCTCGACGCCTACCTGCCCGCGCTGCAGCTCAACCTGCTCTCGACGGTGGCCATGTGCAAGGCCGCCGTGCCGGCGATGACCGAACGGGGTTGGGGTCGCGTCGTCGCGATCACGTCGGTGTCGGTGCGCCAACCGATCGCCCACCTCATCCTGTCCAACACGGCTCGCGCCGGGCTGACCGGGTTCCTGAAGACGCTCGCGCTCGAGGTCGCCGGGCAGGGTGTGACCGTGAACTCGCTGCAGCCGGGCCTGCACCGCACCGATCGACTGGTGGGCCTGTACGCCGACCCCGAGGCGGTCGCCCAGGGCATTCCCGCCAAGAAGCTCGGCGACCCCGACGACTTCGGCCGCATCGCCGCGTTCCTGTGCAGCGACTCGGCTCAGTTCATCACCGGCTCGGCCATCCCGGTCGACGGCGGCGCCTACGCCGGCCTGCAGTAGCCGCGGTCGCCCGGAACTCGCGCACGCGCTGGACCCGCAGAACTCAAGTTCGCGACGCGCCCGCCGCGTGGAGGGCGGCGAGGGCCATGTCGGTGAGCATCGGCTGGAGCGTCCGTCGCGGCACCTTGCCGACGTACGGAGTGGAGTTGATCAGGCCGATCGCGGCCTGCACGCCGGCCGCCAGCGTGGCCCTCGAGGCCGAGGGGTACCGCTGCTGCACGACGTCGACCCACACGTCGACGTACTGGCGCTGCAGCAGGCGCACGCCATGGGCCTGCGCGGTGTCGAGGTGTCGTAGCTCCCGCCCGTGCACGACGATGAGGTCGGGGTGGTCCATCGCGAAGGTCACCTGCTCGTGCACCAGCGCCCGCAGCGCGGCATCGGGATCGGTCGCCTCGGCGACGCACTGTCGGCCCTGGGCGAGCAACCGCTCGCTCACGTCGGTGAGCATCGCCGCGAGCAACGCCTGCTTGCCCTTGAAGTGCCAGTAGATGGCCGGGCCGCTGACCCCGGCTGCGGCGCCGATGTCGTCGATGCCGGTCGCGCCGTAGCCGCGCTCGGCGAACAGCCGGGCGGCGGCGTCGACGATCTGCTCGGCCCGGTTGCCCGACCGCTTCGCGGTGACCGTCACGTCACCAGCTCCCCGAGCTGCCACCACCACCGAAGCTGCCTCCGCCACCGGAGAACCCGCCCCCACCACCGCTGCCAGAACTGCTGGGCGTCGTGTACGACGAGTGCCACGCCGCGCCGTGCGAGTACATCAGCAACGGCATCGTGTTCACGGCCACCTCGGGCGGCGGCACCGCGCTGGCCGCCACGGCGCGACCCCAGGCGTCGGCGGCGCCGAGCGCGACTGCCCAGGCGCTGTACTCGCGCAGCAGCCCGTGCTCCCACGCCCAGTCGACGTGGCGGCCCTCGCTGGCCTTCAGGAACCTGCGGAACGACTCCGCTCGCAACGCGGCCGCGCTGCCCTCGGCACTGCGCCGCGGCAGCAGCGGTCGGTAGGCGACGAACGCGACGACCGCGGGCAGCAGGATGGACGCGACGACCGCCACGGCCAGCAGGTGGCGCAGGTCGGTGAACAGCGTGAACGCCACCAACGCCAGCACCATCAGCCCCAGCGCGCCGAGCGCCTGCGACGGCGACGACGCCGTACCGGGTGGGTAGCGCTGCCACCAGCCCGACTCGCGGGCGGCGACGACCTGCTCCTGCTCGATCTGCTTCCACAGCGTCGTCAACCGCGGTTGATGTGTGCCGAGCTGCAACGAGCCGGCCTCGGTGAGCAGCGTTCCGATGCGCTGCTGGGTGATCGGTGGCGCGCTGGCCAGCTGCGGACCGGCCACCAGTTCGTCGGCGTCGCCGCGCAGTTCGACCACACCCTGGGCGATCTGGTCCGAGAACCACGCCGAGACCGTGTCGTTGTCGACCTTCTCGCGCAGCAGCAACGACCCGTGCCACGGGCGCAGGCCGCGCGGTGGCTCGAACTCGGTGGTCGCCATCGCCTCGAGCTGCTGGTCGGTGACCAGCCGACCAGGACCGGGCAGCCCGCCGAACGCGGCGTCGGCGGCACCGGTGCCACCGACCAGATTGCGACCGCTGCGGCGCATCCAGCGGTACGTGCCGAACGACGCGAGCACGCCGAGGATCGGTGTGGCGATGAGCGCAGGAACACGACTGGGATGACGGCGCGGCGGCAGCTCGGGGATGGGCACGTCGGCGGCCGGGGTGAGCTCGGTGACGGTGCCGCTGACGGCCAGCGCCTGACCGACCTCGAGCGGCTCGATGACCGCCCGGTACAGGTCGCCGTCGGCGTCGAGCGTGCACGGCAGCGGCGACGCGCCGGAACCCTGGTAGCACGTCGGTTCGGCCAGCCGCATGCCGGTGATGACGATCTCGAATCGTTCGGTCTCGAGCGTCTCGTCGACACCGATGATGTTCAGCGCCAACTGCCCCGACGACAGGTTGGCGTCGGGCAGCGTGTACTCCAACACGTAGCGGTGCTGGCCGTCGGTCGTGCTGTTCGGGTCGCCGATGCGGATCTCGGTCTCGCTGCCCAGGTCGGACACGCCGAGGTCGTCGGGGGCGTCGGGCGACGACGCGACGACGTCGACCGGAACCCCGAAGTCGTTCGGGATGGTGCGGCGATAACCGTGGCGCAGCGTGTTGCCGAAGTCGATGTCGACCACCTCGCGAATGCGGACCCCGTCGCCGACGGGTGTGACCAGGACCTGTTTCGCCTCGAACCGTTCGGGGTACATGCCGTCGCCCGCCAGGCCCAGCACGACGAGGACGGGCACGACCGCCGCGGCGATCGCCACCACCACGTGGTGCATTCTGGTCACGGGGTTCAGCACGCCATCACCGTAGCAACACCGTCCAGCCACTTGAACGCTCGTTCAGGTGGAACTAGGTTCGGAAGGTCCGATCGGAAGGGGGTGGACGATGAACGAGTTCAGCGACGAGCACGACGCATTCCGTCAGGTGGTGCGCGACTTCGCCCGGCGCGAGCTGGCGCCGCACGTGGACCGGTGGGAGGCCGCGGCCGAGCTGCCCCTCGACGCGGTGCAGGCCATGGCCGACCTCGGCCTGTTCGGCATCGTGTTCCCCGAGCTGTGGGGTGGCAGCGACGGCGACTTCACGTCGTTGTGCATCGCCATCGAGGAGATCGGCACGGTCAGCCAGAGCCTGGGCATCACCCTGTCCGCCGGCGTCGGCCTCGGCGCCAACCCGATCCACTCGTTCGGCACCGACGACCAGAAGGCGCAGTGGCTGCCCGACCTGGTGCACGGCCGCCGCCTCGGTGCGTTCGGCCTCACCGAGCCCGATGCGGGCAGCGACGCCGGAGGCACCCGCACCCGTGCACGGTTCGACGCGTCGACCGACGAGTGGGTGCTCGACGGCAGCAAGGCGTTCATCACCAACTCGGGCACGCCGATCACGTCCATCGTCACCGTCACCGCCCTCACCGACACCGGCGAGATCTCGTCGTTCGTCGTGCCGGCGGGCACCCCGGGCATGATCATCGAGCCCGCCTACCGCAAGCTCGGCTGGCACGCCAGCGACACGCACGGCATCACGCTGCACGAGTGTCGTGTCCCTGCGTCCAACATGCTCGGCCCACGCGGCAGCGGACTGCGCAACTTCCTCGCCATCCTCGACGACGGACGCATCGCCATCAGCGCGCTGGCACTGGGCTGCGCGCAGGCGTGCCTCGATCTCGCCGTCGACTACGCCAAGGAGCGGCAGGCGTTCGGCGGTTCCATCGGACGTTTCCAGGGGCTCGCCTTCCAGTTGGCCGACCTCGCGGTCGCCGTCGAGAACAGCCGCCACCTCACCTACGCGGCGGCACGGCTGAAGGACACCGGCCGGCCGTTCCGGCAGCAGGCTGCGATGGCCAAGCTGTACAGCACCGAGACGGCGGTGAACGCCACGCGGGTCGCGACGCAGGTGTTCGGCGGCAGCGGCTTCATGGAGGACAACCCGGTGGCCCGCTTCTACCGAGATGCGAAGATCCTCGAGATCGGCGAGGGCACCAGCGAGATTCAACGCCTGGTGATCGCGCGAGGCTTGGGCCTGGAGGCCGCACGGTGAACGAACACGACGACCTCGAGGCGCGCTCCACCCGAGCGCGCGCCGGGAACATGCACAGCCAGGGCGACAAATTGGCCGCGCAGCACAAGCTGTTCGTGCGCGACCGACTGGCGCTGCTGTTCGACGAGGGCACGTTCGTGGAGGACGGCTTGCTCGCCAACACGATGGCCACCGATCTGCCGGCCGACGGTGTCGTCACGGGTCAGGGCCGGGTCGACGGTCGGCCCGCGCTCGTGGTGGCCAACGACCCCACGGTGAAGGCGGGCTCGTGGGGGGCGCGCACCGTCGAGAAGATCGTGCGCGTCACCGAGTACGCGTTGCGCCACGAGTTGCCGATCTTCTGGTTCATCGACTCCGCCGGGGCCCGCATCACCGACCAGGTCGACCTGTTCCCCGGTCGGCGCGGCGCGGGCCGCATCTTCAGCAACCAGGTGAAGCTCAGCGGCAAGGTGCCGCAGATCTGCTGCCTGTTCGGACCGTCCGCCGCAGGTGGCGCGTACATCCCCGCCTTCTGCGACGTGGTCATCATGGTCGAGGGCAATGCATCCATGTACCTCGGCTCGCCGCGCATGGCCGAGGAGGTGATCGGCGAGAAGGTGACGCTGGAGGAGATGGGCGGCGCGCGCATGCACGCCACGGTCTCGGGCTGCGGCGACAACCTGGCGGTCGACGACGAGCACGCCATCGAACAGGCCAAGCACCTGTTCGGGTACCTGCCCGAGCGGTGGCGCGAGCGGCCTCCCGTCGCCTCCGCCGAACCGCCCGTGCGCGAACTCACCCGCGCCGAACTGCCTGCCGTCGAGGCGGCCGGTTACGACATGCATCGCGTCATCGACTGCCTGGTCGACGCCGACTCGTTCTTCGAGCTGAAGCCGCTCTTCGCCCCCGAGCTCACCACCGGCCTCGCCCGGTTGGACGGCCACGTCGTCGGCATCGTCGCCAACAACCCCATGCACAAGGGCGGCGTGCTGTTCGGCGACTCGGCCGACAAGGCGGCGCGGTTCGTCTTCATGTGCGACGCCTACGACATCCCGCTCGTGTTCCTGGCCGACGTGCCGGGCTTCATGATCGGTACGCAGGTCGAGCGCGCCGGCATCATCCGCCACGGGGCGAAGATGATCACCGCGGTCACCGAGGCCACGGTGCCGAAGATCTGCGTGGTGGTCCGCAAGGCGTACGGCGCCGGGCTCTACGCCATGGCGGGCCCGGCGTTCGACCCCATCGCGACGCTCGCCCTGCCCACCGCGAAGATCGCCGTGATGGGCCCCGAGGCAGCGGTGAACGCCGTGTACGCCAACAAGATCCAGGCCATCGCCGATCCCGACGAGCGCGCCGCCTACGTGGCCGAACGACGCGCCGAGTACGAGGAGGACGTCGACCTGTACCGCCTCGCCAGCGAGATGGTCATCGACGCGGTGGTCCCCTTCGCCGACCTGCGTCACGAGCTGATCGCCCGCTTCGCCACCGCCGACCCCGTGGATCGCGACGCGGTCCACAAGCGCCACACCGTCTACATGGGCTGAGCGGCTGCCACGGGCAACGCGGGCACCGATCAGGCGAGCGGCTTGCCGATCAGGTCGAGCACGACGCCGAACTCGTCGATCACATCGACGCTCCAGAATTCGCCCGCCGGCACCACCATGTACGCCATTCTGCGTCCCGGGTCGCCGGGCACGTCGACGAGATCGACCACGTAGCGCTCACCGCTGGTCCGCACCAGGCGCAGCGACACCGCCCGCCGGTCGGAAGTGACGATGTACCCGGCCACCCAGCGATCGTCGCGGACGAGGTCGAGCTGATCGGGCACACCTCCCGGGAAGCCGGTCACCGTGAACGTGCCGTCGCCGAGTGCGGTGGAGAAGCCGTCGGGCGTCTCGAGCAGGGTGAACGGGACGTCGCCGCCGCCCGGCGCCGCCGCGTGCACGACCAACCCGCCACCGTCGGGGAGCAGTTCCGCGGTCACCTGCACAGGAACGTCCACGATCGACGCGGCCGACGGTGCATCGATCGTCGATGTCGTCGGCGCCGACTCGGTCGTCGTGGTGGACTCCTGCGAACGGCTGATCTGGGTCGCAGCCGCGGAGATCGCCGCATCCCACTCGTCGGACGACGCGGGGCGCAGCGTCTGTGCGAGCTGCACGAGGTCGACGTCGACCTGACCGATCGCGGTGAACTCGAATGCGAGCCCGTCGCGTTCCCAGACCAACGTGCGCAGGTAGTCCGCGAGGTAGATGCCTTCGTAGTACGTGACGCCATCGACGACCCGGGCGTGCAGGTCGCGGGTCTCGAACCCGAACGCGAGCTCCTGCTCGTCGGCCCGGCCGACCTGCAGACCCACCTTGCCGCTCGTGCCACCGAAGCCGACGGTCGCGGCGACGGCGCCCTCGTGCACGGCGCAGATCGTGCTCGGCACCTGGTTGTGCCACGAGCCCAGCGACGACAGGCCGTCGGGCAGGTCGTTCTCCGCGACGACCGGTGCACCACCGACCGAGCGGACCGACGCGAGCGCCGTGCGCAGCTCGTCGTCGGTCAGTCCGCGCGAGTGGCTCTGCACCTGGAGCGAGTCCTTGGTGACCATGCAGCGCCGCCACCCGAACTCCTCGGTGCCGCACACGCCCACGACACCGTCCGACTCGAAGCGCCGCATGTCGACCGTCGCGGTGCTCATCGGTCCCTGTGCGTTCAGCTCGTCGCCGATGCCCAGCACGATGGTGGGGGCGAGCGGATCGTCGCTCGTGCCGTAGGCCGACATCCAGAACGAGCCCATCGCCGACCAGCTGAACGAGAAGCCCGGCTGCACCATCTCCGCAGCCCCGAACGCCGTCCACCCGGCGGGCATCGGATCGAGCGTCCAGCGCAGGTCGGGCTGTGGCCCCGCGGCGATGGGGATGCCGAGGTAGCCGGGATCGTCGTCGCGACGCGACCACAGCGCTGCCCCGACACCTGCGAGGACCCCGACGACGGCAACGACGGAGGTCCACACCACCCATCGCGGCCGACGGCGCGGCGCGAGCCCGTCGCGCTCGATGCTCATGTTCATCCATCGGCATCGCGAACGGACGCGATGACGGTTCAGCCGGTGACGATCGGCACACCGTCGTACCTGGGACGCACCGGGATCGCGGCCCACTCGACGGCCGTCGCGGGCCGGACGGTGGCGGCAAGCGCGAGCACCCCGTCGACGTCGTCGTTCGATCGGCGCAGCCAGAACGCCTTGCCGTCGCGCCGCCACATCGCGTACGCCGAGCCGTCGCCACCGCTGACGAAGTACACCTGGTCGCCCACGGTGCGCCGTTCCCACTGCATCGTCACGCCGCTCGACGCCGGCTCCTGCCGCGCCGCGTCGCCGACCACCAGCAGCGCGCTCTCCTCGGCCGGACCGACGTACAGCACGCTCGAGACCCCGGGGTGATCGGCGTTGCCGTTGGGCACGAGTCGCGTGCTGCCGAGGCGTCCGGCGGCGAGCTGCTGCAGATCGGCCGGCAGGCGGTCGGTGTCGAGCCGCGGCTGGTCGTCGACGAACGAGAGCGCGTCGACCACCTGGCGGATCTCGTCGAGCGGCACCTGGCTGGCGCGCAGTTGCAGTCCGCGCTGCCGTTCCTCGACGTAGCAGAGCACGGTGCCGTCGGCCTGGTCGGCACACGCGGTCGGACGGCCGGTGACGGTGTCGAGCGGTGCCATGCCGGTGGAGGCGGCCAGGCTCTCGTAGCCGGGTGCCCCGTCGTCGGTGCGCCACACCAGTTCGATCGCCGCCCGGGTGGGGTCGCCCGCCGTGCCGAGCAGCACGATGGCCGCGCCGGGGAACGGTGGCCCGGTGTTCACACCCTGGTCCTTGGCCGCGACCGGTCGCCACTCGGCATCGGTGCCGGTGTCGAGGCCGGCGACGACGAACCGGAACTCGGGGTGCACCTCGGCGTCGGTACGTAGCAGCGCCCGCCCGACCAGGATCGCCACGACGATCAATGCGAGCGCGATGGCCACCGCGACGAGCACGCGGCGCGTCGATGGCGCGTCGTCGATCATCGCTCCGGACGCGACCGAGCGCTCGGTCGAGGCGTCGATCGGTGGGTCGGGCAGCGGTCGCGGGTCGGGGGAGGACGTCATGGTGGGCGGCACGGTGGGCGGCACGGTGGGCGGCGCGGTGCCGCGGCGATCATGACACGGGAATATACCCAAGGGGGTATCTGTTGCAGCTCGTCACACGGTCCGCTGGCGGACCACCGATCAAGGAGACAGCCCATGTCCGTCGTGCACGCCGACGACACCACCACCTTCCAGACCGAGGTCCTCGAGTCGACCGTGCCGGTCGTCGTCGACTTCTGGGCCGCATGGTGCGGCCCGTGCCGCGCCGTCGCTCCCGAGGTGGAGGCCCTGGCCCAGCAGTACGGCGACGCCATCAAGGTCGTCAAGGTCGATGTCGACGCCAACCCCGCCGTCGCCTCGGCCTACGGCATCCGTGGCATCCCCACCATCGGCCTGTTCCAGGCAGGCGAGTTGACCGGCCAGGTGGTCGGCGCCCGTCCCCGTCATGCCATCGAGCAGGAGCTCGGCCTGACGCGGTTCGCCACCACCGCTGGCTGAGATCCTGAACCGCCGGTCGTGTGTCGGCGGGAGGTCGGGTAGAATAGTTGCGATGGCAACCTTTCACCCTCCTCTCCCGCCGCACACGGTCGTCGAGCGCGGCAACCCCTCGGCCACGCTCGTCGTCCTGCTGCACGGGCGGGGTTCGCACGAGGGCGACATCATCGGCCTCGCCGACCACCTGCCCGCCGACCTGGACTACACCGCCGTTCGCGCGCCGATCGCCGAGGGCGGTGGCTTCGCGTGGTTCGCCAACCGCGGCATCGGGCGGCCGATCGCCGAGTCGTTGGCCGAGACGATGGCGTGGTTCCGCATCTGGCTCGACGGTGCGGTGACCCCCGATCGGAAGGTGCTGCTCGTCGGGTTCAGCGGTGGCGCCGCCTTCGCCGGCGGCCTGCTGCTGGCCGACCCGGCCCGCTACGCCGGCGCGGCCATCCTCAACGGCACCCTGCCGTTCGATGCCGGCGTGCCCACCACGCCGGGCCGCCTCACCGGCGTGCCCGTGTTCCTTTCGCACGGCTCGCACGACACCGTCATCCCGGTCGAACTGCAGGCGCGAACATGGGAGTTCCTCACCGGCGAGTCGGGGGCCGACGTCGTCGCCCGCCACGAGCCCGCCGGCCACGAACTCACCGTCGACGGCATGGCTGCATTGGCCACCTGGTTGAAGGAGCACGCATGAGCACGCCGAACCCCGATCGCATGCCGGCCGTCTTCGTCGGGCACGGCAGCCCGATGAACACGCTCGAACACAACCGCTACACGCAGGCGTGGCACGACTTCGGCCGCTCCATCCCGACACCGCGCGCCATCGTCGCCGTCTCCGCGCACTGGTACATCAACGCTGCCGCGGTCACCGCGATGGCCCAGCCGCAGACGATCCACGACTTCTACGGCTTCCCCGACGAGTTGTTCGCCTATCAGTATCCGGCACCGGGACTCCCGGCGTTGGCCGACGAGATCGTCGACGCGGTCCGTCCCATCTGGGTCGGCAAGGACGTCGACAGCTGGGGCATCGACCACGGCACCTGGTCGGTGCTGGCGCACATGTTCCCCGATGCCGAGGTGCCGGTGGTGCAGCTGTCGATCGACGCCACCAAGTCGTGGGACGACCACGTGCAGCTCGGCGCGCGACTGAACCCGCTGCGCGACTCGGGCGTGCTGTTCGTGATGAGCGGCAACGTGGTGCACAACCTGCGTCGTATCCGCTGGGACTCGCCCGAGGGTGCGTTCGACTGGGCGGCGAGCTTCGACACCGACGCCCGTCGGCTGATGACCGAGTCACCCGTCGACATCACCCAGTTGGCGGACCACGAGCACTACGCGCTCGCCTCGCCGACACCCGACCACTTCCTGCCGTTGCTGTACCTGGCGGGCATGGCGGTCGAGTCCGAGACGCCGGCCGAGGTGCTCGTCGGCGGCTACGCGTACGGCTCGCTGTCGATGACGAGCTTCACCGTCGCCTGAGCAACTATTTCTGGACAGATGGAGAGAAACAGCGTAGGTTGATCGCCCGACGGCCAGGGGGCCTGTCGAGAGGGGTCGACCATGGGCTTGACGTCGTTGATGGATCTGGAGCTGGCCGTGCCGGCGCCCACCGAGCTCGAGCAGTTCTGGGTGGCGCGTGGCATGCAGGTCACCGCGCCGGGGGTGTTGGGAACCACCGACCGGCCGTCGCAGCTGCGCCTGCGTGAGGGCGCCTACCGACACGTCTCGACCATGCGTGTCGCCTGCGAGACCGAACGCGACCTCGACGCGATCGCCTCGCGGCTCGACGCACTCGGCATCGCCTCGGCACGCGGCGATGGCACGTTGCGAGCCGCCGACCCGGTGCTGGACCACGACGTGATCGTCGAGGTGACCGGCGCCGCGGCGATCACCCCGCCGGCACCACGCGAACCGAACCGGCCCGGCAGCAGCAGCCGCATCGACCGACGGTCACGGGCCTGCCTGGACCAACTTCCCCAGGCGCCGCGCCGCGTCGGCCACGTGGTGTTCGGCACCACCGACGTCGAGGCCAGCCGGGCGTTCTACGTCGACGGGCTGGGCTTCAAGGTGTCCGACTCGTTCGGCTCGTTCGCCTACTTCATCCGCTGCTCGAACGACCACCACAACATGTTGCTCGCCCCCTCTCGGGTACCGGTGATGAACCACTACGCGCTGGAGATGGACGACGCCGATGCCATCGGCCTGGCGGGGTCGAAGATCGTCGCCGAGCGCCCCGACTGCAGTGTCACGGGCCTGGGCCGCCACGTGGTGGGCGCCAACATGTTCTGGTACCTGCTCGACCCCGCAGGCGGCATGTTCGAGCTCTACGCCGACATGGACCAGATCCACGACGACGACGCCTGGGCGGCCGAGCAGTTCCGCGACGACTGGAACCCGTTCGAGGTGGCGGCGTGGAACTCGTCGGTCATCAAGGCCGACTTCTTCGAGCCCGCCGACATCGACGCCATCGGCGCCGCTCGCGAAGCCGCAGGACGCTGACATGGATCTGGGCATCGCCGGCCGCACCGCCATCGTCTGCGGGTCCAGTCGCGGCCTGGGCCGCGCCTGTGCCGAATCGCTCGCCCGCGAGGGCGTGCACATCGTCCTCAACGGACGCACCGCCGACACGTTGGAGAACACGGCTGGCTTCATCGCCACCACCTACGGCGTCACGGTGACGCCGGTGCTCGCCGACGTCGACACGGTCGAGGGCCGTGAGGCGCTGCTCGCCGCGTTCGACGCGCCGGACATCCTGGTGACCAACAACGCCGGGCCCAGGCCGGTCGATTTCATGAACACCGACCTCGAGGCCTGGCGCGCCGCGATCGACAGCAACATGCTCGCCCCGCTGATGCTCGTCCAGGGTGTGCTCGCCGGTATGCGCGCTCGCAAGTTCGGCCGCATCGTCAACATCACCTCGGCGATGGTGAAGTCGCCCCACCCGCTGATGGGGTTGTCCATCGGCGCGCGCACCGGGCTCACCGGTGTCAGCAAGGCGCTGTCGAAGCAGGTCGCCGCCGACAACGTCACCATCAACAACCTGCTGCCCGAGCGGTTCGACACGGACCGTCAGCGGTACATGGCCGAGCTGGCAGTGAAGCTGCAGAACATCACCTGGGACGACGCACGGGCCCAGCAGGTGGCCACCATCGCGGCAGGCCGCCTCGGTGAACCGAACGAGTTCGGCGACATGTGCGCGTACCTGTGCTCGGTGCAGGCCTCGTACATCAGCGGCCAGAACATCGGCCTCGACGGCGGCAGCTACGACGGGCTCATCTGATGGACGCCGACGCGATCCCTTCCTCCACCACGGTCCTGGTCGTCGGTGGCGGGCCCATCGGTCTGCTCACCTCGGTGCTCCTCCACGCGCAGGGCGTCGACAACGTGGTCGTGGAACGTCGGGACGACCCACAGGTGGCACCCGCCGCGCACGTCGTGAACGCGCGCACCTTCGAGATCATGCGTGCCGCCGGCGTCGACATGGATCGCGTGTGGGCCGCGTGCCGGCCGCCGGCCGACGGCTGGGTGCGGTGGATGACCTCGCTCACCGGCGACGAGCTGGGTTGCGTGCCGTTCGAGGGCCAGCACCGCGTCGAGGAACTGCTCGACGTGACGCCCACTCCCTTGCGCAACCTGTCGCAGCACCGGCTGGAACCGATCCTCCGCGACCACGTACCCACACTGTTCACCGAGTGCGAATGGGTCGATGCGGTGCAGGACGACGACGGCGTCACCAGCACCGTGCGATCCGTCGTCACCGGTGAGGCGCGATCCATCAGCAGCCAGTACGTCGTCGCCGCCGACGGTGCCGGCAGCCGCGTGCGCAAGTGGCTGGGCATCGAGATGGAAGGCCCGCAGCGGTTGCAGGCGTTCATCGCCATCCACGTCGACGCCGACCTCCGTCACCTCGTCGGCGATCACCCCGCCACCCTGTACTGGATGATCGACCCCGACATCGGTGGCACCTACGTCGCCCACGACATCGACGGCACCTGGGTGTACATGACCGAGTGGAACCCCGACGTCGAACAGCTCGCCGACTACACCGACGAGCGCTGTCTCGCCCTGTTCCGTCGCGGCATCGGTGCCGACCCCGGTACACCGTTGACGCTGCGCAGCGTCACGCCCTGGAACATGTCGTGCCAGATCGCCGCCTCGTACTCGAGCGGCCGCGTGTTCCTGGTCGGCGATGCGGCGCACCGCTTCCCGCCCACCGGTGGGCTGGGGTTGAACACCGGTGCGGTCGACGCGCAGAACCTGGCGTGGAAGCTGGCAGCCGTGCAGCACGGCTGGGCCCCGACGTCGCTCCTCGACACCTACGGCGCCGAGCGCCGCCCGGTGGCCGAGGCCAACGCGGCGAAGAGCCTGGAGAACGCGATGCAGCTCTTCGAGGTGATCGTGGCGCTGGGCGCCGACCCCGACCCGGAGGTCTCGCGTGCGAACTTCCGCACCGCGGTCACCACCGCCGCAGGACGCGCCGCCGTGCAAGCCGCGACGGCGCACCAGGCCGAGCACTTCGACATGCTCGGACTGCAGCTCGGCTTCGTCTACCCGTCGTCGGGTGGACTGGTGCTCGACGACGGCACGGCCCTGCCAGAAGCCGCCAACCCGGTGCGCGACCACATCCCCACCACGCACCCCGGAGCACGGCTGCCGCACGCGTGGATCGATCGCGACGGTGTGCGCACGTCGACGCTCGATCTGGTGCCGCTCGACCGGTTCGTGCTGCTCACCGCGTCGACCTCGTGGGTGGCGGCAGGGCACGTGGTCGCCGAGGGCGCGGTGCCGCTGGACGTGGTGCTCATCGACCCCGGCTTCGCCGACCTCGCCGACGAGGGCGCGGTGCTGGTGCGACCCGACCAGCACGTCGGCTGGCGTACGGCAACCATGGTCGACGATCCGGTGGCGGCGTTGCAGTCCGCGCTGTCCGCGCTGACACACTCGGACTCATGAGCACCGAGACCCGCGGCCGGCCGCGCTTGCGGGAGGACCACGAGATCCTGCAGGCCGCGCTCGAGGCGTTCGCCCGCGCACGGCTACGAGTCGATGTCGCTGCGCTCGCTGAACACCGAGCTCGGGCTGGCCCACGGCACGATCAACCAACGCTTCAAGTCGAAGGAACAGCTGTGGTTCGCCGCGGTCGACCACGGCTTCGAGACGTTCATCGCCGAGATCGGCCGGGTGCAGGCTGCACGACCGCGACCGAGCACACCGCTCGACGAGCTGACCGAGATGATCCGCGCCTTCCTCGTCGCCGCAGCCGCGCGGCCCGAGCTGGGCCGACTGATGAACAGCGAGGGCCTGCAACGGTCCGACCGGCTCGACCACATCGTGCGCACCGTGCTCGAGCCGTCGTTCATGCCGTTCGCGCGCACGCTGCAACGCCTGGTCGACGACGGCGTCATTCATCCGATCTCGGCGCGGGCACTGTTCTTCCTGGTGGCCCACGGCGCCGAGGCGCCGTACACGCTCACCGCGCTGAGCAGTGCGTTCGACGAGCACGACGGTGTGCTCGACGCGACGGCGCACGCCGAGATGGTGACGGCACTCATCGTGCGCGGCCTGCGCCGCGACTGAACTCACCAGGTTTTCCGACTCGTCGCTGCAACAGAACGCGCCGTTCGTGCGTCGAACCGGTTGATGGGACACGAGGCGCGGCTGGAACTGGTGAAGGATGTGCCCCGCATGTGGCCGCCCGATCTCGTCGCGCTGTACCGGCAGCAGTACGCACCGCTGGTGCGCCTCGCCTACGGCATGCTCGGTCGGCGGACCGAGGCCGAGGAAGTGGTGCAGGACGCCGTGCTCCGGCTGCGCGACCGGTGGGACCAGCTGGCCAACCCGGCTGCGTACCTGCAGCGTTCGGTGGTGAACGGATGCATCAGCATCATTCGCCGCCGCGCCGTCGCCGAGCGGGTGCCGGCCGACCCACCGCCCGCCGATGCACCCGACCGACTGGTCGAGTTGCGCGACGTGCTGCTGCGCCTTCCCGAACGGCAACGAGCGGCCATCGTGCTGCGCCACGTGGCGGGACTCGACGACGTCGAGATCGCCGAGGTGCTCGGCCTGCGCCGTTCGACCGTCCGATCGTTGGTGGCCCGCGGCCTGGCCGCGATGCAGAAGGAGATCGTCAATGGATGAGCAACAACTGCGCGACGACCTGGTCGCGATCGGCGGATGGGGCGAGCCACTCGCCGTTCCCGACACCGAGGACCTCGACGCCCTCGACGTTCGACCGGACCGAGGCAACGCCGGCACCGGCACGGAACCCGGCTCACCGTGGCGGCGCGCCCTCCTCGCCGCCGCTGCCGTACTGCTCGTCGTCGGTGGCGTGTGGGTGTTGACCGGACGCGACGACCCCGAGACCGTGTCACCGACTCCGACGTCCGCGCCGACGTCCACCGACCCGTCGAGCGTCGGCCCGCTCGGTTGGCACGAGGTTCCGGCCGCACCGCTGCTGCCCCGGGCCGAGGCGCAGGTGCTGTGGACGGGCACGGAGTTCGTCGTGTTCGCCGGTACCGACCAGGCGCCATGCCCGATCTGCGACTACTTCTCGTACGGCGAGACTCGTCACGACGCGGCCGCGTACGACCCGGCGACGAACACGTGGCGCACGATCGCCGACCTGCCGGAGGCGTCGTCGTACGTCGGGTCGTCGGCCGTTGTCGACGGCGACGTGTACTGGATGTCGGTGCGCAACCCGTCGACGAACGAGTCGGGCATCGACGCCACCCTGCAGAGGTGGTCGTCCGCCGACGACACGTGGACCGAGGTGCCGCTGCCCACGGAGGTGCCGCCCGGGCCGAGATTGGCCTCGGCGTTCGTCGACGGCCTCGTGCTGTACCCGGGCACCGACGAAGTGGGTGCGTTCCCCGACCAGCTCTGGCAGGACGGCGCCTGGTCCACGCTGCCCGACGACCCGCTGGGCCCCAGCTACGACCGCCAGATCGTGGACGGCGGCGACACCCTCGTGCTGTTCGCCAAGAGCCTGACGGAGGCGCAGAACACGGCCCAGCCGTCGCTGGTGCAGGGCGCCTCGCTGTTCTCAGGGGAGTGGCAGGCCATTCCCGATTCGGACCAGTTGTACGCACCGATGACCCGCCTCGGCGACTCGCTGTACGCACCGTTCGGCGGTGGTGCCGATGGTGGCGAGGTGGGCAACTGGGGACGGACCGTGCCCAACGGTGGCAGTTACGCGTTGGAGACGCAGACGTGGTCCGCGCTCCCCGACGCCGACACCCGAGGATCTGATGGGCGTGGTGTCGGCCGACGGCACGGCGGTGTTCGGCGTGAAGGGCTCGATCCTCGACGTCGACACCGGGACCTACTCGACCATCCCGACGCTGCCCGACGGCATCGGCGACCAGTTCGGTCAGGGCATCGCCAACGGTGACGGCGTGGTGTTCAGCGTTCGGCGGCGGTCTCAGCGATGCCAACGGCGGCCTCGGCGTGCACGGTCGCGGCTTCGTCTGGCACCCGCCGACGAGGTCGTCGCGCCGAACGGCGTCGACGACCTGAAGGCACTCGACGCCGCGATCGCGGTCCTCGGCATCGACCCCGCTGGAGCACCGGACGGTGCGCTCGACCTCGGCGACGGACGGTTCTGCGGGTACGAAGTGCACGACCTCACCCGTATCGACAGTGCCAACGTCGACGGACGGGCGTGCTTCGCTGCGGCCTTGGCCGACGGCAGTTCGGCGATGTTCATCATGCAACTGACGAGCACCGAGGGCGACCCGATCGCCTGGGTGTGGCGCACCGGCGACGGTGCCGGCCACGAGTACATCGACTCGACGCGCGATGCGTTCGGCTCCGGAGAGTGGAGCGAGCGCGCGTGCTCGCTGATCGCGGCCGAGGGCAGTCAGCCGTTCGGCTGCGCTGGCGACGGGCTGACGCCGGCGAGCACCACGGTCGTGGCGCCGACGGAGGGCGCGACCGCCACGTGGGCGTTGGCCGACGAAGCGCCTGTGTCGTCGGACGACACGATCTTCGTGCAGGTCACGCGGCTCGGCTGCAACGACGGCGTCACCGGCGACGTGCTCGACCCCGTCGTGCAGGCGACCGACACCGAGATCGTCGTCTCGATCTCGGTCGCTGCGTTGCCGGCGGGCGACCACACCTGTCCTGGCAACGATGCAGTTCCTGTCACCGTCGTGCTCGGAGAGCCGATCGGCAATCGTCGTTTGGTCGACGGCGCGTGCCGCTCCACCGAAGCGTCCGGCACGTCGTTCTGCGAGGCCGACGATGGCATCCGCTGGTCGCCGGGGGGCTCGACCGACACACCGACGACCGACATCGCGACGTTCTGCGATCCGGCCGTGTCGCTGCTTCGTTCGCCCGACCTCGGCGCCGCGCGCGAACTCATCGCCGACCTGCGGGCCGTGGACACCGCCGGGCTGACCGGTGAGCAGCGCGGCACCTATCTGACCGGCATCACCGCGCTGGAGGAGCGGGTCGGGTCGCCCGACGGGTACGACACCGTGGCGGTCACCGACGCCGTCAACGAGATCTGCGGCACCGAGCTGTCACAGTGGTTCGCCACTCCATGAGGATCAGGTCGCAGCAGCTGCGGTCGTCGGCCTCGGCCGATCGGTTCGACTCGCGGCGGTACACCTTCCACGCCAGCCAGATGAACAGGAACTGGAACGGCAACCGCGCCCAGGCGACGAACTGCTCGCCGGCCGGCCGATCGCGCCAGTCCCACACCATGTACAGGTTCGCCGGGTACACCGCGACGAACAGCCCGATCGCGGCGAGCGCGCCGAGCCGGCGGGTGCGCGGGACCAGCAGCATCGGCCCGACGATCAACTCGGCGACGCCGCTGACGTAGGTCCAGAACCGTTCGCTCGGCGGCAGCCACGGCGGCACGATGTCGTCGAAGAACGTCGGGTTGGCGAAGTGCATCACGCCGGCAAGCGTGATGAACGTCCCGAGCCCCAGCGCGATCCAGTCGCGTCGCTCGTGTTGCTCGGTCGTCAGGATCAGCCGGCGAGGTCGGCGTCGAGCGTGATCGTCGTCCCCGTCAGCGCCTTGCTGACCGGACAGTTCGCCTTCGCGCCCTCGGCCGCGGCGATGAAGCCGTCGCGGTCCAGACCCGGGACGACGCCGCGCACGGTGATGACGATGCCGGTGATGCCCTCACCCGGCTGGAACGTGACCGCGGCCGAGGTGGTGAGCGAGGTCGGCTCGTTACCGCCCTTCGTCAGCGCGCTCGACAGTGCCATCGAGAAGCACGACGAGTGCGCCGCGGCGATCAGCTCCTCGGGGCTGGTCTTGCCGTTCGCCTCTTCCGAGCGTGACGGCCAGGACACGTCGAACGTGCCGATGCCCGAGCTCTCGAGTGTCACCTGGCCCGAGCCCTGCAACAGCGAGCCCTGCCAGACCGTGGTCGCATTTCGAGTGGTTGCCATGCTGCACCCCCATGTGTTCGGTGGACCACCCACCCTAGGCACACCCGCGCACCCACCCGTTCGGGCCTGGAGCCGCGGAACTCGAGTTCTGCGGCTCCGGTCAGGTGTCGGGAATGGAGACGACCACCACCGTGCCGGCGGCGCCGTCGACCCGGACGATGGCGCCCTGAGGGATGCGGCTCGTCGCGTTGACCGTGCCGACCACCGCGGGGAAGCCCATCTCGCGGCCCATGATCGCCGCGTGCGACGCGAAGCTGCCGTGGTCGGTGACGATCGCGCCGACGAGGTGCAGGAACGCGTTGAACGACTCGCCGGTCGCCGAGGTGACGAGCACGTCGCCCTCCTTCAACTCCCACAGGTCGTCGAAGTTGCGCACCAGGCATGCCGGGCCTTCGAACTGACCGGCCGAGCCACCGATGCCCATCACCAGCTCGTGATCGCCGCCGGGCGCGTCGGCCTCGCCGAGGATGCCCTGGATCGCGAAACCGAACGCGGACATGACGCGGATGATGGACGGCGGCAGACCGTCGAGCGGCGGCGGAGGATGCGGCGGGTCGCCCAGGAACGGCGGCGCGCCCGCAGCGCTGAGCGCCTTGCGGCGCGCGACGCGAGCGCTCAACTCCGCCGCCGTCGGCGTGGCTGCACCGGTGAGCAGCTGATCGATCTCGGCGACGGTGACGTCGAGCGTGTCGTACATGAAGCCGACGCGTCCACGCTCGAACATGCGGCGACCGAGCTCGATGAGCGCGAGGCGCAGCAGCCCCACCGATGCGGCGTCGCTGTAGATGCCACGCTCGTCGCGCAGGCGGTACATCATCCGGGCATCGGCGAGGCGTTCGTCGAACTCGTCGTGGAACTCGGACGGTGTGGCGTCCTTCAACTCGCGGGCCAACTCCTCGGCACGTTCGAGCGACGTGTCGTGGTCGTGCTCGAGCGCGGCGCGGATGCGGCCACGGATGAGCTCGGGCCGCTCGCCGATGGTGGGGTTGGTGAGGTCGAAGCCCGCAGCGAGGCGGAATCCGCACGCCTGGATGTACTCCTCCACCTCCGGCAGTCGGGCGCGGAACGCCGCGACCGCGGCGGCATCGTCGAGGTCGCCCGTGACGATGGCCCGCGCCTCCTCGTCGCCGCGCAGCGCCGCCATCGTCGGCTGCAGCTCGATGGGCACGATGCCCGACACGGGCGACCACCCGTCGAACACCATGAACAGCGGCACCGGCGGGCGCTGCGCCCACTCGGCCGCCTGCAGCACGAAGTCGGTCACCGGCACCAGTGCGGCACCGTTGTGCCGGTGGTGCTGCGCCCACATCTTCGCGGCATGGTCGAGGCACGCATGCAGGTGTGCCCGCAGTCCCTCGTCGTCGAGCGAGGGCAGGTCCACCGCGCCGAGGGCGCGGTGCTGTGCGATCGCGGCCGGCTTCGTCTCGTTCTCCCAGCGCCGCATGATGTCGCGCCAGATCTTGTTCTCGAACGCCGCCGCGGCCACACCGGCACGCCGACCGATCTCGGCGCCGAGGTACTCGGGCGTGCGCGGGCCGTCGGGGCCGGGCGCATCGAACGGCAACGGCTGCATGTAGGGGAACCCGTTGACGAAGACCTGCTGCATCGAGTCGAGCAGCGTGCCCCACTCGGCGAACGCCTCACCGAAGCCCTGGGCCATGCCTGCCGGATAGATCTCCTGGATGATCGCGGTCGTCGACGCGGGAAGGTGCGACGCGTCCTGCATCCACGTTCCCGGGCCCGGCACCGGCCACTGCACATCGGACATGACGATTCCCCGTTCCGCGCCGGTTCCCCGCCGGCGGCTGGCGAACCGTAGCGCGGAACGACGTCGGTGCTGGGTGAGCGGACTCTCAGATTCCCCACGATCCGCACCGCGCCTCGGCTCGGGACTCGGCACGTCCATAGGGTGCTGCGCATGCAGCTCATGCCGCGGTACGACACCCCACCCGTCCTCTCGCTCGATGGGCCGCCCGGGGAGATCGCCGCCCCCGCCATCCGCCAGCAGCGACGCCTGGTGGACACGCTCGCCGGGTTGACCGCCGAACAGTGGGATCACCCCAGCCGGTGCGACGGGTGGACTGCCCGCGACGTGGCCGTGCACCTGCACAGCGTCCACGGCTTCTGGGCGTTCTCGTCTTCCCAGGGCATCAAGGGCGAGCCGACCCGCTTCCTGGCGACGTTCGACCCGGTGGCCTCCCCCTCGCAGATGGTCGCCGCGGCTCCCGCCGTCGCTCCGTCCGCGCTGGTCGAGCAGCTGCGTGCGTCCACTGCGGCGCTGGAGGCGCAGTGGACGTCCTTCACCGACGCCGAATGGAACGCACTCGCCGAGGCCCCTCCCGGACACATCAGCGTCAGCGCCCTCGTCCACCACGCCCTCTGGGACAGCTGGATCCACGAGCGCGACATTCTCCTGCCGCTCGGCATCACCCCGACGATCGAGGACGATGAGGTCGCCGCGTCCCTGCGCTACGTGGCTGCACTCGGGCCCGCGTTCGATCTGTGCCGCGGGTCGACCCAGCGCGGCTCGTTCGGCATCGACGCCGGGGCGGTGCAGGCCGTCGTCGACATCGGTGACGCAGTCCGGGTACGAACAGGCGACGCCGCCGACGCTGCGTTCGTCCTGGGCGGCGACCCGGTCGAGCTGCTCGAGGTGCTCAGCTTCCGCGCCCCGTGGAACCTCGAACCACCCGCCGCCTCGGCGTGGATGCTCGCCGGTCTCGGCCACACGTTCGACGTCGACGTCTGAGCAGGGTTCCGCTCAGCTGCCGGTGGGCAGATCGAGCAACCGCCGTTCCTTGAGCACCACCACGCTGGTGGCGAGCACCCACAACGGCATGAGCAGCTGGATCGGCGGCCACAGGTCGAACATCACGAGCATGACGAGCGCGGTGGCGTAGCTGAACACCGAGTACCAGATGGGGAACAGTCCGGACCGCTTCGCTCGCGTGGTGGTCACCGCGACGAACACCGCCGCAGAACGGAGCGCCATCAGCGAGGCCATCGCCTGGCCGAGCGCGACCATCGTGCGCACCGAATCGGGGTCCAGGTCGTTGGCACCGCTGGTCTCGGCTGCCCACACGAGCGCCAGTTCCGCCGCAGCGACCGTGAAGATGGACACCACGAACAGAGCTGCCGACAGCAGGTGCACCGTCGCGAGCAGTGTGTGCTCGCGGTTCCGGCGTCCGACGAATCGATCGCGCAACGCAGCGGCGAACCACACGAACGCGATCGCGGTGAACGGCAGCACCCACAGCGCAGCGACCAGCGCCGTACGCCGCGAATCGGGATCGCCGTAGTAGGCGATCAGCTCCTCGTTCGACGAGTTCAGGGAGGGACCCTTCTGCATCATCACCCAGCCGATGGTGTGCAGCACGGCGAAGACGATCCCCGCGATCGCCGCGCGCGAGCCCCTCTCCCCCACGTCCATGCTGTCGCTCACGTTGCCTCCGTCGTGCCGCTGCGCCCGATGGCCGCACGGTGCGACGGTACGACGTGGTGCAGCGCCACTCATCCCCCGGGAAGGGTGATCCCCAGCGGCCGCCGTGGCCGGACGGGTCACCTCGCGGCGCCGGGCAGGCATACTGGGACCCCCGCCCCTCTGAGGGCGGCGCGAAACTCTGAGGCCTAGAGTACGCAAGGTGCGGTCGCGCGGCCGGTTACGCGAAAACGGCCGAATCGGTTACGTACCTGTTCAGGAGGGTTGATCGACCGACGTACCCCGCCCATATCGCAGCTATGAGCGGGTTCAATCGCGGGAACTGCCGAGGTGGGTGGCGTCTCAGCCGTTGGTTGCTCGGACCTGCAATGCTCGCGATGGGCAACCGCCAACCGGGGCTGGTGCGGTGCTGCCGACCGTGGCGTTGGAGGGCTGGTCAGGGTTGGTGGATTCGAAGTCCGCGATCGACATCGGCACGAGAGTGTGAGCGAAGGCGATCAACTGATCCTTGGTGGCGTCGCGGGCGGTGATGTCGTAGGCGTTGCCGGCCGCCTCCCACGTGAGATGAGCGTTCGTGCCATCATTCGACGCGGGGTAGGTGCTGTACCAGGCGATGTGGCCGTCGAAGTCGACGCGCTCGATTTGTCCGGGTGACCCGTAGAGGGCGAAGACCGTGGCAGCGGTCGCTGACGGTGTCGAGAGAATGGTGGTCTGCCCACCGGCAACGCCGTTGCTGACGGCGTAGTCGTACCCGTTGGCCTGGCTGCCGGAGGGGACCGCGATGGTCCAACCTGCGGGCAGGTCGACGGTGATGACACCGTTGTCGGACTTCTCGGCGCCGAGCAGAGCGACGGTTTCATCGGTCCAGGGATCTGCGGTGCCGGGGCCTTTGGTGATCGTCATCGAGCACTGGTCCAGCGTGCCGTAGACGTTGTTGGCCATGTCGGAGGCGCTTGCGTCACCGATGAGCAACCCGAAAGATCGGTTGTCGATCGTGCGAGTGACAGTGCCGGCGGGCATCGTTCCCCAGAAGTTCTCCATCAGACCGATCGTGTACGGCGCCCCGGTCGGGGAGGTGACGACAGCGGTGTGACGGCCCTCCGGTGTGAAGATCGACGCGCCCTTCGGTGTGGTCCCGGGCGGGACGAGAAGCGGCTGAGCGGCGGTCGGAGCGGAGCCGACCTGTACAGGTCCGTCGTTCGCGTGGCGACCGATGACGGCCCAGATGCCTGCGGCGATGAGCAGTACGGACGCAGCGGCGGCGGCGACCGGCAGCACGCCGCGACGGTTGCCGCCACCGCCGATCCGGAAGGGCGCAACGGCATGACGATCACGGTGGCGTCGTCGTCGTTGCTGGCTTCGGTGGTCCCGGTGATTGAGAGTGCGGCGTGGTCGAGGGTGGTGCCGTAGTGGCGGAGGCGGTCTTCGAGTTGGGTGGTCATGGTCTGTCCTCCAGGTGGTCACGGAGTCGTTGCATCCCGCGGTGCACGTGGTTGCGCACGGCAGCGATCGAGATGTCGAGGGTGGTGGCGGTTTCGGCGTAGCTGTAGCCGTGGGCGTGGACCATCAGCACGGCAACGTGTTGCTCGTCGTTCAACTTGGCGAGCGTGGTGTGCAGTTCGGGTTCGACATCGGCGGGAAGGTCGTTGGCGCGTCCCTCGACCGGGAACGCGAACCGGTGCCGGCGCCGGACGTGGCTGCGCACCGAGGTCTGGCCGACTCGGAACAGGTAGCCGACCGGGTTGGCCATCGCTTCGAGTTGCTCCCGGTGTTCCCACGCCCACGCGGTCGCGTCGGCGAATGCTTCGTTGCCGAGCTCGGGGCCGTAGCGGGCGACGAATGCCCGACGCAGCTGCGGTGTCGCCGACGCCAGGAAGTCCTCGACGGACTCACCGGAGTGCCGGGGCGTCACCTGCGCGTCGCTCATGACCGTTCAGAGCCGCCGAACCCACAGAACGTTTCAGCGAATCCCATCGTCCCAGCGTCGCGGAGAACCAAAGCTCAGCATTCGCCCGTTCGGGGGCTGGCCCGTCAACCCGCGCCCATCGGCATATCTGCGCCACCCGAAGCAGCGCTAATCGGATGCCGACTGCCGGAGTTTCCCGTAGCGCAGTTGCAGCAGCTCGAGGATCTGCGCACGGTGCTCGTAGACGAACGAGGACTCGGCGTTGCGATACAGGTCGACGTACTGCGCTTCATAGTTCGTGGCGGCCCGGCATTCGGCGTCGGCGATGGCGATGTCCCTGGCGCTTTGACCGCTGGTAGCGGTGCCGGCCGAGCTCGTATGCGTCGGCGATGTTGCTGGCCGTCAAACCTTTTGCGTTCATGCACGACGACCATTCAGCGTCGAGTGACCGAACCTGTAGTGCAGCGTTGAAGGCGACGATGAAGCTGTTGCGTTGTTCTTCCATCTTGACGCTGGCGCTTCTCGTACTTGGAGTAGTCGGTGAAGATGTCTTCGGTCGTTCGTGTGCGGCATTCCTGCGTGGCCGCGTGTCGAACAGCTGCTGCTTCAGGTTGCTCAATGTGGCCCGGTACGCCTCGGGTGTGGAGCCCGACACCGCCGAGACGGATGGGGCGCCGTCGTAAGCGTGTTGGGCTGCGGACTCCGGTGTCAGTGGGCGGATGATCTGCGACACGTCGGACTGGATCGCGGCTCGTGTGAGTGTCGGCAGGGGGAACTCGAAGCCGGCCGCGTTCATGCACGCGACCATCCTCTGGCGACTCGCCGTCTCGAGCTCGTACGTGCCCGACTTCGAGCCCAGCAACGCCGACTCGAGCATTGGTGCACCGGGATCCGGCGGGAACTCGGCTTCCATCGCTGCTCGATGGGTGCCGCTGAAGTCAAGATCTCCTGCCTCGGTGGTGTCCCCGGGGGTGCCGGTGCCGACCGTGTCGCGGCGGGTGATGACCCACAGCCCACCGATAATGAGGACGATCGTGGCGGCGACGGCCATCCACCCGTGCTGGCGCCGATCGGCGGTGGCGGCGAGTTCCGTGACGGGGCCAGCCCACGCAGCCGAGGTGTCGGGTGCGCGTTCGGCGTCAGCGGTCGAGCGTGTCGCGGATGGAGTCGTGGAGATCGTTCATGGCGTGATGTCCTTTCGGAGTTCGGCGGTCGCTCTGCTCAATAGGGAGCGGACCGTGCCAGGGCGGACGTCCATCGCTTCGGCGATGGCGTGGTGGTCGAGATCGGCCCAGAAGCGCAACACCACGGCAGTGCGTTGGTTCAAGGGCAACTGCGAGATGGCGTCGCCGAGTCCGCCGGTCGGCCCGTCGATTGTCGCGGGCGTGTCTCGGCCGACGAGTTCTAACCGTCGGTTCTCCCGGCCCTGACGACGGGCGCGCTCATAGACACCGTTGACCACGACTCGCCGGAGGTAGGCGGCAGGATGGTCGAGCGTGTCGAACCGATGAAAGACACGGGTGAAAGCGTCTTGCACGACGTCCTCTGCTGTCGAGCCGTCGTGAGTGAGCAGCCAGGCGAGGCGGATTGCGGGCGTCCGCTCTCGCTCGTAGAAGTCAGCGAAGGTGGTCATCGCCAACTCCTCCCGTTCATCGCTCTGCAGCATCCTCACATCATGCTGATGCCACCGACGATCAGAATGCTGCAACGAAGTGCGGATTCCTTCCGACTGTGTCGGCTCTCGGCTCACCAGCAATGGCTCGCCCTATTGCCCGCTCAGGGCTGGCGCGCCAGCCTCACTCGATCACCGGAACATCAACAGTTCTGGGCGGGTCGACGTCGCCTCACCGCCGACCGGCGCGAGGTGCTCTCAACCGTTCACTTCGACGCAAGGATCGAATCGGCGACCTCGTTGAGGTCCTGCGCCACTGCAGCGAGGTCATGGTCGCCGTTAGGCAGGTACTTGTCGTCAATCAGCTCGGCCGCTAGGAAGACCATGTGGTCGGGCGTGACGATCGCCGCTCGCCTCGTCGCTCCGTTGCTCGTCTCGACGAACATCAGCGCATCAGGACCGACTGGCACGCCCACAGTGTCGAATCCGGCAGTCTTCTGTTGCCAGTCTGCGGAGCTCTTGTCGATTGATGCGGGCAGTTCCTCGAGGATAAACACCAGGTTCCCGTCGACCGGTTGACCGTCCAAAAAGTGATTACAGATGGCCTTCGCGCTGAACTGATCTCCGGAACCCACCCCGTAGTCGGTAGTCGCGCACGAACCGAACGATGCCATCTGCTGGTAGACGGCTGCCCGCCACGCATCGTCGCGGGCATCCAACGGTCGGACGGTCCCGGTAGTGGTGAGGAGGCTGGTGGTCGTCCCGGCGCTCGACCCGCCGTCGATCGAAGACATCGTCGTCGAGGTGATCGGCCCGACGGTATCGACCGGCGTCGTGGCCGGCGCACCGGGAGTCAGCGGACTGGAACCGTTATGGCGAGCGTTGAGGGCGACTCCGGCGGCGCCCACGCCGACCACGATCACCGCCGCCGCCGCCGCCATCCATCGCTGGTTCCCGGCTGCCGTGGAGAACTCCATCTCGGGAGCAGACACCGACACCTTGTGCATGGTGCGCTCCAGGAGCGCGATCAGTTCTTCGTCGGACTTCACGGAATGGTTCACGTCAGTTCCTTTCGGAGGGTTGCGATCGCCCGGAAAGCGAGCGAGCGAAGGGTGGCTTCGGGGCAGTTCATGAGCTCGGCGATCTCTTCGTCCGGCAGATCGAGGTAGATGCGCAGCACGAGCACCGTGCGTTGACGCACCGGTAGACGGCGCAGCAGTCGCCAGGTCTCGTCGACCAACGGCTCGCCGGTCACGGCCTCACGCGTACGTGGCACAGCCTTGGCCCGGGTCGCTCGGCGGCCGAGTGACCGCACACGGTTCACCACCGCCCGCTTCAAGTACCACTCGTGGTTGTCGATCAAGTCCCAGCGAGGGATCGCGGCCGCGAAGACATCCTGGACCACTTCCTCAGCGACCGCCCGAGACCCCGACAGCAGCGTCGCCAAGCCGAGCAGCTGGTTCCGGTATCGGTGGTACATCGCACCGATCGCATCCGGTTGCTCATCGTCCACGCCAAATCGAATCACAACCAGTCAGACGCCCAACACCGCCTCCACGTTGCACCTATCTCGGAGCGCCTCAGAAGATCGTGACCTTCGGCATTGAAGCGACTTCGTCAGTGGAGGAGCGAATCTCAGGTAGCGCCGAATGCCCGCTCAGGGCTGGCCCGTCAACCCCACCTATCGGCAGATCTGGCGCGTGCGATCGTTCCGAGGTTCGCCTTGACAGCCTTCGCCACAGGTCAACAATGAGGCCATGAGCATTGCTGAGGTGTACGAGCTTCCTACCGGCCGCGTCCTGTTCAGCGACGACCAGGGTCGGGTCCTTCGTGCTACCTGGCACCTCGACCGCGGTTTCGTCAATCTCAGTGTGTGGAACGACGACCGCTGTACCGAGACGTTCCAGCTGTCGCTCAGCGACTCCGCACAATTGGTGGCCTTTCTGGTCGAAGGTCTGAGCGAGGCAACGGCTCGATTGCTCCACGCGGTCACCTCAGCCCCATCTCCAGAATCGTCTACCCGCAGGCCATCGGTCTCAAGTCGAGCGCGGTCCGGTCGCGCTCGACTGGCGGCTTGGATCGCCCCGAAGGCCTGACGTACCCCGAGCAGAGTGGCAGCCATGTGCGATCGGAGATCTTTGTGAGATGCGCGAGCAACCCAATCGGTGGTTGCGGCATCGTTGTGGGTGATGACGTTCTCCGACCTTGAGCCGATTACCGACACCGAGCCATCCGGCCCGTCGGTCGACCTCGTCCCCGAGGACAAGGTCGAAGGCTTCGAGACCCTCTTCGTACGCGAGCAGGCTGCCATGTTGCGGCTGGCGTTCCTGCTGGTCGGTTCCGTCCCTGCGGCTGAGGAGGCCGTGCAGGACGCTTTCGCGACGGTATACGAGAAGTGGTCTCGGCTGGACCGGCCAGGCGCGTTCCTTCGTACCTGTGTGGTGAACCAGTGCAAGTCGCGGAACCGCCGAGCCGCTGTCGCGATGCGCAAGCGGCACCTCCTCGCAGAGTCGGCCGTCGTCGACGACCGGAACGCCGAGCTCGCTGACGCCCTGGCCCGGCTTCCACAAAAGCGGCGAACAGTGGTCGTGCTGCGTCACTACCTCCAGATGAACACCCGCGAGATCGCGGATGCCATGGGCATCTCGGAAGGAACCGTCAAATCGTCGCTGCACCGCGGCCTCGAACAACTGAAGGAGCATCTGCGATGAACAGCACCCTCGATGACCTCGACCAACGCCTCGCCGATCTCGCGACGAGCGCACCGAACGCGATGCCGCTGGCGCGAGTCACCGAACACGTCGCCGCCCGACGGCGGCGTCGTGTACTCGCCCGAGGGGCCGGCGGCCTGATCGCGCTCGTCGCGTTGGTCGGCACGGCGATGGTCCTTCAGTCCGGACCCGGAGAAAGTGACGGCATCGCCGCTGGAGGAACCGCAACGTCGGCCGGGCAACCGTCCGTCGACACGGCGACCGACTACCACCTCGCACTCACCGCGCCCGGATGGACGTTGACGTCGGTGGAAGTGACCGCCGACCAGGTTCGCTCGACCTACCGCAACAACGTGGGAGACGATGCCACTGGCGGGCCGAGCATCTCGATCACCACCGGCGCCGTGTCGCCGATCGATCGAAGCCGATTCGACCAGACGTCGGACTTCGTCGTCGACGCAGCTGGTCTGCATGCGATCGTGCTGCGCAACACCGATCAACCTGGCCTCGTCTGGGTCCTCGTCGACCTCGGTCGAGGGCGATCGTCCCAGATCGCCGTCGAACTGGCTGACGACCAGGTTCCAGCGATCCTCAGTGCCATTCGCGTCATCGACCAGAACGCCCTCGGGTCGCTCGCAGTCGAGGCCGGCGTTCGCGTGCAGCACAGCGTCGAGGACCCGCCGACCGAGGTCTCAACTGGCGGATGAGACGGGCTCAGACCGAGCCCGTCACCTAGCGCCGAGCCCCCTCAACGCCGACCCGTCGAGCCGTATCTGTCGGATTCCATGCGAGGTACCGGCTGCGCGTCCCTCAGGTCCCAGGCGACGCGAGACTGATCGTCGTCTGCCACGCTTTGTACCGATTCGAGCCGGGTCAGGCGAGTGATTGGGTGTGGTGTCACGAGACGTGTCGATGATCGGTGAGGACGAAGCGCAGGAGCCCTGGCCTCAGCGTTCCTTCGACGACTTCTTTCGCGAGCAGCTGCGGCCACTGGTCGCGCTCGCCTATGGACTGTCCGGCAACCGCGCCATCGCCGAGGATCTCGCACAGGAAGCTCTGCTGGCTGCCTACCGAAGTTGGGACCGAGTGAGCGAGCTCGACAATCCCGCAATGTGGGTGCGTCGCGTCGTCGCGAATCGGTCGGTGTCCTCGTTCCGGAGGCGGGTGATCGAAGCCGCTGCGTTGTCGACTCGTCTTCGAGTCAGAGACGACGGGTCGTCGAGGATTGGCCCGATGCCAGCTGAAGACGAGCATGTGTGGACGGCGATCCGGGCGTTGCCTCGACGACAGGCCCAGGTCGTCACTCTGCGCATCCTCGATCGATCCACCGTCGGCGAGATCGCCGAGGTGCTCGGCATCTCTGAAGAGGCTGCCAGCACTCACCTTCGCCGCGCCCGCACGGCACTCGCACGTCAACTCACCAAAGGAGACCTCCGATGACCGATCTCGACACTCGTCTCGAATCCGCTGCCAACGCGATGCATCGTGCCGTCGGCGATCTACCCGCCACCCGACTCTCGGCCGAACACAGCCCCAGCCAAGGGCATGAAGGTCGAAGGCCAGAGCGACGTGTCGGACTGGTCGCAGCTGGTGTGGTCGCGCTGGTGGGTGTCGCTGGATTGGTGCTCCTCGAGCGTCGCCCTGATGCCGAGCCAGCCGACCGGCCGGCCGCTGCGTCGACGACGCCCGTCTCCGTTGCTGCCGTCCCGACGATGCGGCCGCTGGAGCTCACCGACGCACCGGAGGGCTTGAAGCTGGTCGGGCAAGGCGTCCGCCCGGCCGCTGGCCAGGATCTGCAAGCGGCCGTGTTCGTGATGCGGGACATCGACGGCAACGTCGTTGACCGGGTCATCGCCCGGGTCGGTGAGCTCAGCCTGTACTTGGGCGACACGGCGATCTCCCCGCCGACGAATCTCACCACCGCCACGTCCGGCGACATCTACATCGACAGCCGAACAGTTCGAGTGGAGTACGCCCTCGGCGCGCTCGGCAACCTGGCCCTGGACGGAGTCCACGTCGATGAGCAGACCGACGCAGCCCTCGCCGGGCAGATGCAGCAACTTGCTGCCGCACTCGACGTCGCCGACGGGAAGGGCATCGGCGTCAGCGGCCAACTACCCGCCGGGTGGGAACTGGCTGCTGCAGGCGTCGAGCCGGAGCAGACCGTTCCGAGCTTCTACCAGGCCTTCGAGGTCGACACGTCCGACGGCGGACCCAAGATCATCATCGACAACCGGGCGAGCAACGACGCCGGATTCCCGTACTGGATGATGGAGCGCACGCTGGAGCCTGCACAGATCCGCGGGCACGACGGCTACGTGACGACCCAGGACTTCTACTCAGACGCGGGCGCGCCGACAGTTGCCAACCCCACCAGTGCGGCGACGACCCTGATCTGGGAGGAAGCCTCAGGACACTGGGTCACCATGTGGGTCGCAGACCAAACCACGGAAGAAGCAATCCGTCTGGCGAATGACCTCGTCGCCATCGACCAGTCACAGTGGCACCTACCCCGCGCCTCCGAATCCGCGATGAGCAGCACGTCGCTCGTTTCACCGTGACGGGACTGACCCACCTGGCAAGGGCCGTTGCACCAACAAAGCGGTCAAGCCGAGGGCAGATGCTCTCGGGCCCGGGATAGTCGATGGGGCGACCACCCCGCACGGCGTGCGCAGGCACTCGTATCAACAGGTATGGGCGGCGTCACGGGCGACCTTCGTCTGGACGAGCCATCGCTTGCGTATGCATTCTGAGTATGCATACGATGCAACTATGGCTGTTCGCGAGGGGTTGTTGTCGTTGCTGGTCGAGGGTCCTCGGCACGGTTACCAGTTGAAGTCCGACTTCGAGGCGTTGACGGGTGGGGTGTGGCCGTTGAACGTCGGGCAGGTGTACTCGACGCTCGAGCGTCTGGAACGTGACGGGTTGGTGATCATCAACGAGTCGGACGGTCAGAAGACGTATGCGATCACCCCGGTCGGGGTGGAGGTGCTTGGTGATTGGTGGGAGACCACTCCGGCGGACGAGCCACCGGCACGGGACGAGTTGATCTTGAAGGTGTTGATGGCGGTCGGGTCAGGTGGCGAGCACGCGTTGTCGGTCGTGACGCAGCAGCGGACGGCTGTGGTGGAGATGTTGCAGCGCCGCCGCCGGTTGAACAAGCAGCGCAGCCGGAACGGGTCACGGTCTGGTGACGGGTTGGCGGCCGAGTTGATGACTGACGCGTTGGTGGTGCGCGCTGAGGCGGATCTGCGCTGGTTGGAGATGTGCGAGGCACGGTTGCTGCAGCAGCCGTCGACGGAGACGAGGCGATCATGAGTGCAACATCGACGTTCATCGACACGGCGGCATCTGCCGGGCAGCAGGCGGCGGTGCTGGAGTTCGTCGATGTCGTCAAGACCTACGGCTCAGGCTCGAACGAGGTCCGCGCGGTGAACGGTGTGTCGTTCCGGGTGGAGCCGGGCGAGATCGTCGCGGTGATGGGGCCGAGCGGGTGCGGGAAGAGCACCCTGTTGCATCTCGCGGGCGGGTTGGAGGCGCCGAGCGCGGGCCGTGTGCTCGTTGCTGGTCGTGATGTGTCGGACATGTCGTTGGAGGAGCAGTCGGATCTGCGGCGCCGGCAGATCGGGTACGTGTTCCAGCGGTTGAACCTGATCCCGTCGTTGACGGCGGTGGAGAACGTGATGCTGCCCCTCGAACTCGACGGGGTGAGCACCCGTGCCGCGCGCAAGTCGGCCATCGATGCGCTGCATCTGATGGGCCTGGCGCAACAGTTGGACCGCTATCCGGACGACTTCTCCGGTGGCCAGCAGCAGCGCATCGCGATCGCGCGCGCTGTGGTCGGGGCGCGGTCGTTGTTGCTCGCCGATGAACCGACCGGGGCGCTCGACACGTTGAGCAGCGATCAGGTCATCGAGTTGCTCGCCGGGCTTCCAGCGGCGCGGGGTACGGCGGTGGTGTTGGTGACGCACGAGTTGCGGTTCGCGTCGTGGGCCGATCGGGTGGTGTTCTTGCGCGACGGCCGGGTTGTCGACGAAGCGAATGCCGCCGATGAGACTGGTGCGACGTCGTGACCGTCATCGACGCCCCCCGGGTCGATCACTCGGAGCCGACAGCGTTCAGGCCTGACCAGTTGTCGAGGGTCTCGCGGTGGCGGCTGGCGTCGCGGCTGGCGCGTCGCGAGGTGCGACGCCGTCCCGGCCGCACCGCGCTCGTCACCCTGTTGATCGCGGTCCCGGTGTTCGCGATGACCGTCGGGAGCGTGATCGGCCGAACGCAGGACCTATCCCCGGATCAGCATTACCAGCGCAACTTCGGCTCGAGCGACCTGCGGGTCCAAGTGAGCGACATCGGCGACGTCAGCTCGACGGGCCCCGCGAACAAGTTCTCCGATGAAGCGCTCACCGGGATGCTGCCAAAGGGCTCGACCTGGGAGCGCTACCTGGACGGCTACGCGTCGATCCGTGACGCCACGAAGGGCCGCAACGTCGAGTTCGCCGACTTCGATCTGGACTCGCCGATGTTCGCCGGGTTCATCGAGGTCAACGCCGGCAGGGCACCACATACCGCCGCCGAGATCGCGCTCGACGAGAACACCGCCGATGCGTTCGGTGTCGGCATCGGTGACCGGCTGACGTTGCTGTCACCGGCTGGCAGCTGGAAGGTGACCGGGTTCGTCCGCAAGGTCGACGCGTTCAACGCCAACTTCCTCGTGTTCGGCGAGTTCGACCACGAACGCGTCGCACCGGTGCAACGGCTCGAACAGATCTACATCACCCTTCCCGCCGGCGCGTCGATCAGTTCCGAGACCGCCACCCTGCTCGCCGCACACGGAGGTCTGGAAGTCAGACCGTCCGAAGCGTCCGCCATCGGATACGGGACGTCGTTCGCACAACCGGCATCGGCCACCCAGACGCTCGCGTGGGGCTGGGTGGTCGGCGCTCTGGCGCTCGCGGTCGTGGGCATCATCATCGCCTCAGCGTTCGCCACCAGTGCACGCCGTCAACTCGCGACCATCGGCCAACTCTCCGCCAACGGTGCCAACCAACGGCTGTTGCGTCGCACGCTCGCCCTGCAGGGCGCGTGGAGCGGTGCGATCGGAGCCGCAACCGGCATCGGCGCCGGACTGCTGGCGGTCACCGCACTCCGCAGCATTGTCGACAGCGTCATCGCCCGCCACCTCGGCACCTACGACATCGCTGTCGGCGACATGCTCGTAATCTTCGTCACCGGCGTCATCGCGGCCACGATCGCCGCCCTCGTCCCCGCGCGCAGCGCCGCACGAGTTCCAGTCATCGCCGCGCTCGCCGGACGTCGCCCACTCCACGCCGTACCCCGCCGGCTCGTTCCGATCGGCCTCGGACTGTTCGCCGGTGGACTGTTCATGCTCGCCGTCGCCGCCACCGGATCGACCAGTGGCTCCAACGGGAACATCTTCGCCATCGTCGCCGTCGTCGGAGGCTTCGGGGTCCTGGCTGGGATGTGCTGCCTCACCCCACTCACCATCGACGTCGTCGGCCGCGTCGGCGCCCACCTCTCGGCGTCGTGGCGGCTCTCCGCCCGCAGCCTCGCCCGCACCCGCACCCGCAGCGCCGCCGTCGTGACCGCGATCGCCGCCGCCGCATCGATCGCCGTTGGCGGGTCCACGTTCATCTCCTCGCGACAAGCCGAATCCGCACAGACCGCGGCCCACCAGGTCGAGCCCTACCCGCAGAACGCGGTCATCATCACCAACCTGCGCTACCCGGCGCCTGCGCCAGAGGTCAACGGCTTCGCCGACTACTCGGCCCTCGACCCGATCCCGCTGCCGACAGACGTGCTCGACCGAGTCACGAACATCGCCGACGGCGCCATCCACACACGCCGAGTGGCTGTCTGGAACCCCGCCCCCGTCCCGATCGGACAACCCGGCGTCACCGCCGACGGCACCATCACCGACGCGCAAGGCTCCATGGTGATCGCCGACCCGTTCGTGCTCGACATGCTCGGCCTCTCAACTGCAGACCGCGCACAACTCGCCAAGATCGGCGCAACCGACCTCTACCGCTCCGAAGACGGCAGCCTCGCCCCCGGCACCACACAAGCCCGCGAAATCGACATTGAGGGCACCGGCACACGCCGCTACCAGATCGTCGGCCTGGCAGACGGTCTCCGCTCCTACGCCGGTGTTTTCGGCACCCTCATCACCCCCGAAGCCGCCACCAGCCTCGGCCTCCAGATCGTCGACGAAGCCACCGTCATCACCACACCCCAGAACCTCACCGACAGCCAGATGACCCGCCTTGCTGCCCTCGCCGGAACCGTCGGCGACCTGCAGGTCTTCGACCGCCCCAGCACCTCGACGGGTCAACCGTCACCGGGCGATCACGTGAGCATCACCGCACCGAGCCCCGCCGCGAAGAGCTCCGCCCAGACCATCCGGCTCGCCATCGCCGCCGCCGCCCTGCTGTTCACCCTCCTCGTCGTGGCCATCGGGCTCGGGCTCTCCACTGCCGAGAACCGCGACGAACGCGATGTCCTCATCGCCATCGGCGCACGACCACGCACCATGCGCCGCACCTCCGCCCAGAAGACCGGCTACCTCACACTCGCCGGCGCCCTGCTCGCCATCCCCACCGGCCTTCTCCCAATCGCCATCGTCCTGCGATCCCTCGGCACCATCGGCACACCCCCACCACCATTCGCGCCCGATTGGACCACCATCGCTCTCGTCGCCATCGCCATCCCCCTCACCGCAGCAACCATCACCTGGATCGGCACCGCCATTATCCAACGAGCCCACCCGGTGCGCATGTCCACCCTCCACACCGACTGACCTGAGATCGCTCAGGCGTCACCTCATCGGTCAGGCCGACCCGGGCACCCGCCAACCACCCCACACACTCCGTCGCCCCCAAGCAGGGCACCGAGCAACGTCACCCCGCTCCACCCCTGGGCATCGCAAAGGCGCCCATAGCGGGCATTAGGCGCTACCTGGGAGGTGGGTGCACGCGGCGCTCGCTCTCGTCGCGTCGGGACCGCCCGTTTGGGTGATCTCGGTTTGTGCTGCAACATTCCAGGGTGGGCTGTGCGTCATAGAGGGTGTATGTCTGAGTCGGCTGTCGATCACGAACCGGGTGCAGTTCCTGGAACTGCGGCTGATCTGTTTCGCTCGCATCGTCTCGGGATGGTCCACCTCGCGTTCGTCCTGACCGGGGACTCTGCGGTCGCTGATGAGATCGTCCAGGAGTCGTTCATCAAGGTCCACGCGAACTGGACTCGCATCGACAACCCGGTCGGCTACCTGCGAACGACGGTGGTCAATGGGTGCCGATCGCACCATCGGCACCGCCTGGTCGAGGAACGTCACGCGGTCAGCAGCCCGATCTCGACGGTGCAGTCGCCGGACGAGATCGGTGACGTCTTGGCGAAGCTGCCCGAACGGCAGCGCATCGCACTGGCGCTGCGCTACTTCCTGGACCTGCCTGACCGTGAGATCGCCCAAGCATTGGGGGCAAGACCATCGACGGTCCGATCCCTGATTCGACGCGGCTTGGCCGCCCTGAGAGAGGAGCTCGAACAATGAGCCAGCACACCATCGAGAGCCGACTCCGAGATCACTACATCGCACGAGCTGCCGAGTGCTCGGTCTCCACTGATGCCGAACTGGATGATCTGGTGGTGACCACTCATCCTGAGTCGGCCGGTCCGCGATCGCGAGGCGGAATGCTGCTTGCAGCCGCCGCCGCAATCGTGGTCACAGGCGGGCTCGCTGTCGTCGTTTCCGGCGGCGATGAACCCGCTCCTGCCAGTGTGCCGCCCACGCTCGCGGGCGAGACCGTCGACGAGGCCGCTCGCCGCATCAGCATGGAGTGCCTGAGGGAACAGGGCATGACCGTCGGGAACACGATGCCAGACGGTGGCGTTCCCTTCACGGGCCCAGATCACGAAACCACCAAGCGCGCCGCCGAAGTGTGCGAAGCCGTCCTCGAACAAGCCGGGCTCCCCGGCTACACGCCCTGACTGACCCGCCCATACCTGCCAGTGAGAATGGGTTCTGCCGGTTGGCATCCCGTTGCTTGTTGGCGGGGGCTGTCAGGCTGATGGTCACTTCGGGGTTCGACACGCCCCGTTCCGGAGGGCGACTCGAGCTGCTGCTGTAACAGCTGCTCGGTCACTGGTCTCCTTCACGGGACGTGCGTGCCTGCCTCTCAACTCAGAAAGAGGTGGCCGATGGTCATCGTAGATTCCTCGCGTCTGATCGTGGGTGGGGTCGACACGCATCGCGACGTGAACGTCGCCGCGGTCGTCGACATGAACGGCGGCCTGCTGGGTGTCGAGTCGTTCCCCACGACCAGCGACGGGCATCGGTCATTGGCGTCGTGGATGGCTGGGTTCGGCACGATCGAACGTGTCGGGATCGAGGGCACCGGTGCCTACGGGGCCGGCCTTGCACGCCACTTCTCACGAGCTGCGGTGATGGTCATCGAAGTCGATCGCCCGAATCGGCAGAAGCGACGCCAACGCGGCAAGTCTGATCGGCTCGACGCGGTCGAGGCGGCGCGTGGCGCACTGTCGGGTCGTTGCGAAGGGATCGCGAAGTCCGGCGACGGTCACGCTGAAGCGCTGCGGGCGTTGCTGGTCGCGAAACGGTCAGCGCGTTCGACGCGGATCCGCACGATCGTCCAGTTGCGCTATCTGATGTTCACCGCACCCGACGAACTGCGCGCCCGCTTGGGCGGCCTGAGTGCTGCGCTGCTGGTCAGCGAAGCCGCCAAGCTCCGCCCACGCCCCGGTGGCGACATCGTCATGCACGGCGTGAAGACCACCGCGACGATCCTGGCCCGTCGAGTCCAAGCCCTCGACGTCGAGCTCGCGGTGATCGACGCCCAGATCGCACCGCTGGTGAAAGCCGCTGCACCGGACCTGTTGAACGTGTTCGGTGTCGGCATCGACACCGCCGCCGTGCTCCTCGTCACCGCCGGCGACAATCCCGAGCGGATCACCTCCGAAGCGAAGTGGGCGATGCTCTGCGGGATCGCTCCGATCCCGGCGACGTCCGGGATGATCGATGGCCGCTACCGGCTCAACAGCGGTGGCGACCGACACGCGAACAACGCGATCTGGCGAATCGTGATCACCCGCCTCGGTCAACACGAACCGCGCACGATCGCGTACATGGAACGACGCCGCGAAGAAGGCAAGTCGAAGCGTTACGTCATTCGTTGTCTCAAGCGTTACGTCGCCCGGGAGGTCTTCCAGGCGCTACCACGCTGAACAAGAACGCGGTGACGGGACTGGCCCAATACCTGCCTGACACCCTCGGGTTGTCCTTCGAACGACATGCCGTCCCGTCACCGCACAACACCGCCGGACACGTGGCCTCATAAGAGCCTGCCCTCACCCGAGTGGCCCATCACTGGCCTGCCCGAAACACCGGCACCAAGCACCTTGACAAACATAGGAGCGTCGATAGGTCGCTTGCGACGACCTGCTGCGTGGGGCAATCTGCTCGGGTGTCAGGCAGCGCAGTGGATCAACTCGTCGCGATCGGTTCGGGTCCGCTCACTCATGAGTCGGCGAGGCCCGAGGAGCTGGCTGCGGGTCTGGAGGTGTTGCTGCTTGCGTGCAATGGCTTCTACGCATTCGAGTCCGCCCTTCACGTGTACCCATCGACAGCCACGGCGTCTGAGCTCGGAGTCGCCAAGTGGAACGAGCCTGAGTTGTGGCGAGAGACGTTCGATGCCCTCGGGGACGGCTGGTGCTGCTTCGCCGAGGATGCGTTCGGTGGGCAGTTCGCGATCGGCCCCAACGGTGTCGTGGGTCTTCTTGACCCTGAGATTGGGCTCATTGAGCACCTGGCAGCCGACATCGAAGCCTGGGCTAAACGGGTGCTCGACGACTACACCGTTCTCACTGGCTGGCCGCTCGCGCATGAGTGGCAGGTTGCGAACGGTCCGCTGCGACCTGGTCGCCGGCTGATCCCGAAGGTCCCTTTCGTGCTGGGTGGCGACTTCTCGAGCGACAACCTCTACGACGCGGATGCTGTGTCGGCGATGCGGTATCGAGGCGATCTGGCCGCTCAGATGCGAGACCTTCCGGACGGGTCGAGAGTCACGCTTCGGATCATCGGGTAGCCCATACCTGCCGATAAGCGCGCTGGACGAACGGCGACGCGCCTGGCGCTGTGCGCCGGGTGCCCGAGCGTGCGGCATTGAATGACCCGCGGAGGTCGGCGCACCCGCACGCAAGGTTGTCATTTCGCGTCGACGAACTTGATGACTTCCACAATTGGAAGCAGTGACAGCGTTCTGCCCTGGACAACCGAGGTCGGGCTCGACGACCTCACGGCTGACACGAACCGGCTGAGCGGCACGGCAGCTGCCCGAAGCGCGCATAGAAGTGTGTCGAATCGCCTTGACGCGAGGTGCAAGCTCGCCGGCGTCTCGAGGAGGTAGTCAGGCTTGACCCGATGGAACCATTTGCCTCGCTCAGTCGTCATCGCGACCCATGGAGGACTCTCATGCAAGGCACTCGCTGCAAGCATGCAACGTGCGGAAGCTCGTCGCGATTGCCGAAGCTCCTTGGCAGCACGCGAGGACCAGCTGTGGAACGGCCACGCCTCGTTCGAGTCGCCGCCCGACAGGACAGCAGCAGTCTTGCCTTTGCAATGTGACGATGCTTCGAGTCTTGCGAGCGTCGCCGGGTCCGCGATACAAACTCGCAGGGCTGCGTTGGTCATCTGATGTCCGACGCTGACCGCGTACTGCTCGGCCGCCTCCAGTAGGAAGGTCGCTCGGGCGAGCGATGCGCCGTGCTCGTACCGACCGTAGTCGGAGTCGGACGCGTGCGCGATGAGTCCGCCGATCTCGCGGATAGATGGGGTGAGGATTGCCCACGTCACGTCCATGGAGACGAGGAGGTCGATGATTGAGCGCCACAAATCTGGGTCCGCCGAGGGGTAGGTGTCCCACGCATCCGAATCGTTGAGCAACCCCACCGAGGCTGCCGCCGCCTGCGCGGTGATGCTCAGTTCCTCAGCCGCTGCGAGTAAGTCCGTCAGTCGCAGTTCATCGCGCGACATGGGCAGGTGCCGCGGACTGCGCGGAAAGAACCGCTCTGGTGTTACCCGCACGCCCTGCGGGAGTACCTCAACCTGCAATTCCTCGTTGAGTGGCTGGGTAGGCGATCGGGTGGTCATGTCGTGGTCCATTCCAGGGCGAGCGACTCATTTCGGCTCGACCGCGTTGGAAGCACCGAAGATGAGCCGCGCCATCATTGCCGCATGGCGTCTTGTCGCCGCGCCAGCTGCGATCTGTGGCGACTGACTCGCGATCGATGCGGACACAAAGAGTCGCCGGACGGCCGCTGGAGTAGAGAGCGCAGATCTGCCGTGCTGGCGCTGGGCAACGCCGCGTGGGCGGGCGCGCTGAGCCGGTGCGCGTGGCCGGCATCAGGCTCTTCGTCGACCTGTCTTTCGAGCCCACGCATCTACCTCCCGCCAATCCCAGACGAGCGCCGCGGTCAGTCTCGCCACGGGCTCTGGGAAGTCTGCGTGCCGCTTCCGCCACTCGTGGATGACCTGTGGGCGGGCGACGCCGAGCCGTTGAGCGATCTCATGGGCTCCGACGAGGTCTTCGACGTCGATTCGGCGGCCCATGGGCAAGAACCCTAGATGATCTTGCGGTTCTGGCTTGTGTATGACCCTACTCACTTGTACTCTGACTGAGTACGGTCATACACACCAGGAGAACAACATGATGAACGAGAATCCAAACCTCAACCCGAACGAGAACGAGAACGAGAACGAGAACGAGAACGAGATCTACACCGTGCCGTCGGTGCCGCCGCTGCCGAGTCGGAGGCAGCGCCGGTCGAAGTGGGCGTCGCTCTTCGAGGAGTGCCGCGCGGAACCCGGGTTGTGGAGGCGGACGGTGGAGCCGTTCCGGCCGACGACGGCTGCGCAGATCTCGTCGGACATCCGGAACGCGTCGCGTCGCGATCCGAAGAAGATGCGGCTGCGGGGTTTGCTGCCGGGCGAACTCTGGGAGGCGGTGTGGGGGCCCGCGCCCGAGGCGGCGGACCCGGAGCAGTGCTTCATCTGGCTGCGCTACATCAGCGACGCCGATGCCGCGGACCTCGCGCCGGTCCCGGTGTTGTCGCCGGTCGTGGCCGACGGTGAGATCGAGTACGCGTGGTGAAGATTTCGACGTCTACTAGACACCGAAAACATCATCTGAACTGGTCTTTCGGCCCGAGTTCGACTTCCCCTGGGGAGTGGGTGCTCACCGCTACCGTGGTTTCCAATGCAGCCCGCAGCCACCGTGTACGACGCCGACCAGAGTCCTCTGTTCGAACGCGCCTGGCTCCCGGTTGGCGACCCCACGCCTCGATCGAACGCTCCTCTGCTGGCGATGATCGCCGTGTCGATTGATCCACGGCCAACGGTGGCGGAAGCACGGGAACTAGTGGACGCCGCTCTGCGGCACGACTCGACGCGTAGCGCTGCCACCCGCAGTGTCCGAGGCACAGAGGTCGGCCGGTTCTGGCGCTACCTCGGCCACTGCGGCGTCGATGCGATCCACGACATCACGCCGGAGATCACCGATGAGTTCATCCAGGGGGCTGCGAAGAGCGGCCTCCGCTGGGGTGCGCCTGCTGGCTCGACGCAGCGGAATCGGCGAGCCGCTGTGCGCTACATCTTCGGGGTGCTGCGGGGCGTCGGGTTCGACGTGGGCGACCCGACCTTGGATCTCGACATCAACGAGGTCCGGTCGCGACGAGCGAAGCCCGTGACGGATGCGACGATGGAACGGCTGCAGGCTGCGGCACCTCACGAGTTGGTGGCGTCCCGAAGGGCCGTCGTGCTGGCACTCGCGCAGGCCGGCGCAGCCAATACGGAGATCGTCCGCATCCGCACCTCCGACGTGAACCTCCTCGACGGCACGGTTGCCCTTCCTGGCGGTGAGCGTCTCGATCCCAGAACCAACCGCCTCACCAACTGGGGACGGCAGGTACTCAGCGACGTTCTGGCGGGTAGCAGCGGCGCCGATGTGCCGTTGCTACCGGTCCGTGCCTCGAGCGCTGCGTCGACCGTATCGAACACGATGAGCGACCTCTGCCGGGCCGCCTCCATCAGGCCGAAAGTGTCGGTGGAGAGCGTCCGCGCGTGGCGCGCTCGACGCCTGTTCGAACACACGAACTCGATCGAGGACGTCGCCCGGTTCCTCGGAACCCGCTCGCTCGACATCGCCTGCGACATTGTCGACCACCGCTGGCGGGCCGACGCGTGAAGCGGAAGAGCGAGAGCCAGATCCTGGCTCGGAAGCATGACAAGCGTCGTGATGCCCGCATCGCCGAGACGCGGCAGATCCAGGGAATCATCGACTCGGACGAGTTCGAAGCGCTGACGAACGAGGCATTGGCCCTGTCGCCCGACGACTCAGCGACAGGTCGACCCGGTCAGCAGTCGGTGGTTGCCAACATGTTCTTCTTCGCGCTGATCCCTGTGTATGAATCTGCCCGCAAGGTCCAGACAGAGCTCAGCACCGGCCGGCGGTGGCCGCACTACCGACGCCAACTCGAACAGCGGTTCCCCGACGATCAACGACTGAGGTTCGCGCCCGTGCCGAACACCACCTCCGCGCCGAGGCTGCGCGAGAAGGTGCTCGTGCCCAACCTTCCGCGCCTCCACGCTGTCGCCCGCCTCGCGGCAATCGAGACCGCCGCACGATGTGGCGTCGGCTGCGGCACCGGAACCCTGCTGGAACCGGCGATCGGCGACACGATTATCAGCGATGGCACCGTGCTCGCCGCCACGTCGAAGTACACCCCAGGCACGAAGGCGTGGTGCGAGACACACCAGGTGTTCCACGACCGACGCGCCGACCCGGACGCCACGTACAACACGACCGGCGGCGGCGAGAAGGTCTACGGCAACAAGTTCGTGATCACGTCGGCTACCACGGGCAACCCGAACGAGATCTTCATCCTCGACACCGTCCCCGTGTCCAAGACCAAGGGAACCGACAGCGAGATCGCCTCGCTGTTCACCAGCCTGCCAACCATCATCGACCGACTCCCAGGCATGCAGGGCCTCGTCTACGACAAGGCGCTGCGCGGGCGCGACGTCACCAAGGTCCACGACCTCGGGCTGCACCCGATCGTGCCCGTCTACGACAAGACCGGCAAGACCACCGAGGTCGTGCACATCGACCAGCACACGTTCAGGCTGCGGAACGGGACCAAGAGGTCGTTCGACGTGTTCGCCACAGGGGGCCACGCGATGATCCGTGGCATCGCAGCGGGCGACGACCACTGGATCCCGCTGCACGCGACGAAGATCACCCACCACCCGAACGCCGACGGCAGGCCGCGCGTCTACACGCACTACTGCATCCCCACCGGTAGCCCCTGCCAGCCGAGCTGGTGGGGCGCTACATGCGAGGTTCGCATGAACCCCACCGGAATCGACGGTGCCGACCGAGGCGAACACCTCCGCGCGCTCGCCCCCGACGACGAGCGCTACCCCGACATCTACAACCGCCGCCAGATGGCCGAATCAGTGAACTCGTGGATCAAGGCCCACCTGCCCGGCCGGCGAGCACGCTGCTACGGCCAGGACAACCAACACGTCGACCTGCTCTTCATGGGCATCGCCCGCAACACCCTGTCCGCGCTGCACCACCGCGACCGCAACGCCCAGGCACCACCGGGCAGCACCGCCGCCTGACCGGCCCAGATCGACCCAGCCGCCCCACGAGGGCGGCATCGCCGCGCCCGGAAGCACGTGACGAGTTCAGTTCGCACGAACTGAACGGTTCGACCGCCCGAAACGGCAACTAGCCTGCCAGTTCAGACAAACAGGACGGCGTTTGCGCCTCCGCGACAGTTTCGCGGCGGGTTCTGCACCGCCCCCCGCCCCTCTAGCTCAATGGTCAGAGCAGTGGACTTTTAATCCATTGGTTCAGGGTTCGAGTCCCTGGGGGGGCACTAGTCGGTCGCGTAGAGCACCATCGCCTGGCGGGTGTCGAGGTACTCCTCCAGCCGAGTGATGCGCCCGCCCTCCACCCAGAATCGGATCATCGCCGGCATGTGCAGCGGCCCGCCCTTGGCCTGGCCGACGAGCACGTGCTGCTGCACGAACCCACCCGGCGCGGTGAAGCGGCGGATCTCGGTGTACTGCAGGCCGGTGGCGCGATGGTGCAGGTCGACCAGGGTGCGCAGGTTGTCGTCGACGTTCTGGTCGCGCTGATCGAAGTTGTGCCAGATCTGCGCATCGGGTGCATAGATGCCGCGCACGGCATCGGCATCACCGGCAGCGATCGCGGCGACGAGGCGATCGCCGATGCCGTGCATCTCCGCGTCGGACATGGTGTCGGTCAGTTCGGGCATGCGCGAACAGTACCGGCCCGCGGGTGGCACACTCACCGTGTGGGTCACGACCATGCACACGGCCCCGGTGCCGGACACGCACACGCACATTCGCACGGGCACGCGTCCGTCCGAGCAGGCGCGCGACATGCCGGTCGGCTGAAGGTCGCCTTCGCGCTCATCGTCGCCTTCCTCGTCGTGCAGATCGTGGTCGGTCTGCTCACCAACTCGCTCGCCCTGCTCAGCGACGCCGGCCACATGGCCACCGATGCGCTCGGGCTGGGCATGGCGCTCGCCGCCATCGCCGCGGCCAACCGTCAGGATCACCCCGACCATCGCACGTTCGGCCTGTATCGCCTCGAGATCCTCGCCGCACTGGCGAACGCCGTGTTGCTGTTCGCAGTCGCCGGCTACGTGCTGGTGGAGGCCGTCCTGCGACTCACCGAACCCGACCGGGCCGACGTCGCCTCGGTGCCAGTGCTCGTCGTGGGCGTCCTCGGCCTGGTCGTCAACGTGGTCGCGTTCCTGATGCTGCGCGACGGTGCGGCCGAGAGCATGAACGTGCGCGGCGCGTACCTGGAGGTGATGAGCGACATGCTCGGCTCGGTGGGCGTCATCGTCGCCGCCGGCGTGATGTGGCTCACCGACTGGCACTGGGTCGACCCCGTGGTCGGCGCAGCGATCGGCCTGTTCATCCTGCCGAGGGCATTCCGTCTCGGTCGCGACGCGATGCGCGTGCTGGTGCAGGCCGCACCGCCGGAGCTCGACGTCAACGACATCGAGCACACGCTGCTGACCATCGACGGTGTGACCGGCGTGCACGATCTGCACGTGTGGACGTTGACGAGCGAGATGCACGTGCTGAGCGCCCACGTGCAGGTGCGCGACGAACAGCAGAACCGACGAGTGTTGAACGAGGCCCAGACGGTGCTCACCGAACGGTTCGGGCTGTCGCACGCCACGCTGCAACTCGAGTGCGGCGAGGGCGACTGCAACGACATCGACTGGTGATCAGCGCGGGTAGGTGACCAACTCGCTGGCCTTCACCGCGGCCCACAACCGCTCACCGGGTTGGATGCGCATCGTCGCCAGTGCCGCCGGGGTGATCTCGGCGACGATGGGCAGCGACCCCACCAGGCGCACGCGAACACGATCGTGGTGGTGGTCGATGCCGGCCACGGTGGCCTGCCACACGTTGCGTTGGCTGCCCTCGGGGTGAGAGCGGTGCAGCGACACCGACTGCGGACGGATGGCCAGGAACGCCGGGCCGTCGGCCGGCTCGTCGCTGACCACGACCAGTCCGCCCGCTTCGGCCTCGAACACACCGTTGAGCACCTCGCCCGACAGCAGGTTGATGCCCACCAGATCTGCGACGTAACGGGACTGCGGGTGCGCGGCGACCTCGGCGAGCGTGCCCGCCTGGACCACGACGCCACCCTCCACGACCACCACGCGGTCGGCCAATGCATAGGCGTCGACGGGGTCGTGGGTGACGAGCACGGTGCAACCCTCGAACCCGTCGAGGTGGGCGCGCAGGTCGCGGCGCACGTCGCCGCGTGTCCCGCGTCCAGTGCGGCGAGCGGTTCGTCGAGCAGCAGCAGACGCGGCGAGAACGCCAGCGCACGCGCGAGCGCGACACGCTGCTGCTGACCTCCCGACAGCGACGCAGGGCGGCGGTCGGCGAACTCGGCCAACCCGACGCGCTGCAACCAGTCGTCGGCCGTACGGCGCGCCGACGACTTCGAAGTGCCCCTCGCCCGCAGTCCGAACGCGACGTTCTCGCGGACCGACAGGTGCGGGAACAGCAGGTAGTCCTGGAACACGACGCCGACGGCGCGCTGAGATGCGTCGACGAACCCTCCCTTCGAGTCGTCGGCTGCCGGATCGTCGAGGACGACGTCGTCGAGCACGATGCGACCGACGTCGATGGGCTGCAGTCCGGCCAGGGCGCGCAGCACGGTGGTCTTGCCGGCGCCGTTGGGGCCGAGCAGCGCCACCACTTCGCCTGGCGCGACCCGCAACTCGATGGCCGCGGAGAACTCGGTGAAGTGGACGCCGACGCGGGCGTGGAGCCCGGTCACCGCGGGTCTCCCAGCCATCGTTCACGCAGCCCCGCGAGCACGCCGAAGCTGACGACGATCATCACCAGGCTCAGCACCAGCGCCGCCTCCGGGTCCGACTCGAGGGCCAGGTAGATGGCGAGCGGCATCGTCTGCGTGCGGCCGGGTGAGTTGCCGGCGAAGGTGATGGTCGCGCCGAACTCACCCAATGCACGCGCCCATGCCAAGACCGCGCCGGCGATCAACGCGGGTCGAACCGCGGGCAGGGTGACTCGACGGAACACGTACCAGCGCGAGCCGCCGAGGGTGCGCGCCGCGTCGTCGATGCGCCCGTCGTGCTGGCGGAGCGCAGCCTCGACCGTGAGCACGAGGAACGGCATCGCGACGAACGTCTGGGCCATCACCACACCGGCCGTACTGAAGGGCAGGGTGATCCCGAACCAGTTGTCGAGCCAGCGACCGAACAGGCCGCGACGACCGAACGAGAAGAACAACGCCACACCGCCGACCACGGGCGGCAGCACCATGCTCAGTGTGCACAGCGCGCGCACGAAGCGCCGACCGGGGAAGTGCACCCGGGCGAGCAGCCAGGCGAGCGGCACGCCGAACACCAGCGACAGCAGCGCCGCGACGACCGACGTCACGAGCGACAGCCGCAAGGCCGTCAACACCTCGTCGGTCGACAGCACCTCCCACAGCCGGCTCCAAGGGACGCGCCAGAGGAGCCCGGCGAAGGGGAGGGCGAAGAACGCGATGGCGACCAGGGCCAGGGCGACCGCTGCGGCGGGTGGGCGCTGCGCGCGGTCGCGTCGGGTCACGGCGCTCCGAAGCCGTACTGCGCGAGCACGCGCTGGCCGTCGGCCGACAGCACGAAGGCCACGAATGCCTTCGCCAGGTCGGTCGTGCTCGCGTCCTTGGTCACGGCGATGGGGTACGTCGCCTGCACGTTGATGTCGGCGGGGATGTCCACCCCTTCGGCCTTGTCGGCGGCTGCGATCACGTCCGTACGGTAGACGACACCGGCATCCGCTTCACCGAGCGTGACCTTGGTGACGATGCCCTTCACGTTCTCCTCCAGCGACACCGGGGTCACGGTCACGCCGGCCGCGTCGAACACCTGCTGGGTGTAGCCGCCGATCGGCACCTCGGGCGAGCAGGCGACGACGAGCAGGTCGGGGTTCTCCAGGTCGGCCACGCCGGTGATGCCCTTCGGGTTGCCCTTGGCGACGATGATCTGCAGCTCGTTGGTGGCGAACACCTGCGGGTCGGCGGCCACCCCTGCGCCGTCGACGAGTGTGTCCATGTTCTTCGTGTCGGCCGACGCGAAGACGTCGGTGGGGGCGCCCTCGTTGATGCCCTTCACGACGTCGCTCGACGAGGCGAAGTTGAACGTGACGGTGGTGCCCGGATTGGCCGCCATGAACGCATCACCGAGCTCGGTGAACGACGCGGTCAGCGAGGCGGCCGCCCCCACCGTGATCGAGCCACCCCCGGTCGCACCGTCGTCGGACCCGCCGCAGGCGGCGAGCAACGGGAGGGCCGCGGCGAGCGCGAGGAAGGTACGGCGTCGGAGCGTCATGGTGCGTCACCATAGTCAAGAGTTGACTATCTGGGCAATGCGCGGTTGGTCCGGGAATTGTTCGCGAACCGTGTTGACATTGCCGGGTGATCGAACTAGTGTTCGTCTTGCCTTCCCCGGCGAATCACGTCCTCGGACGTCACCAACCGACCGCACGCACATCGCCGAATCGGCGGTGCGTGTCCTGTGATTCGAAGGGAGGGGTCCGCGTGGCCGCACACATCGCCGACATCGCCGACATCGACGAACCGCTCGCCGACCGGGCCCTGCCGCATCTGCTGGTCGACGACATCCTGTCCGGACCGGTCGACACCGCGTTCGGTTCAGTCGACCGGCTCATCGCCTGGGCCGAATCGCAGCGGGTGGTGATGATCGCCGCGCTGCGCGCCGCCGGGCGGTCACCGCTCGAACTGCTCGACCGAGACTCGGTCCACGCCACCACCGCATCGCTCACCAGGGCCGAACGCCGCGCCGACGTGCTCGCCGTGTTCCCCTCGTTCGCCGATGCCCTGGCAGCCGGCGACATCTCCGTCGCGCATCTCGACCGCTTGGGCGACGCACTGCGCCGGCTGCTGCCCCACGAACGTGAACAACTTGCCGCCGACCACACCCGCCTCCTGCTCATCGCGTGCGCTGGGTCGGCCGCCCAGTTCTCTCGGTGCCTCACCCGCGAGGTCGCCCGCTACGAACGACTCCGACCCACACCAGCGGACGCGGGCGATGACCCGGCCGAGGTGCGGTTCGCCGCCCAACAGGCCGGCATCCGGCTCACCTCCCACGCCGACCGCGACACCGGCATGACCATCTGGCGGCTCGCCCTCGACCCACTCCGCACACTCGGGTTCGACCGCCGCCTCGCGGCGCGAGTCGAAGCCCTCCACCACGGGCCACCCATCCCGGGCTGCCCCACCGATCCGCTCGAACGGCAGGCCTTCCTGCGAGCCCACGCCCTGCTGCAACTGCTCGAACAGGACGGCAGCGGGACACGCACGACCGGTGGGGCCGAAGTGATCGTCGTCGTCGACCACACCACACCCGACGGCACACCCGACATCGACTGGGGCCGCGACGTCGACATCCCCGACCGCGTCCTCCACGACCTGCTCGACGAGCCGACCACTCGTGTCCACGACATCGTCGTCCGCAACGGCGTCGTCGTCACCGCGCCCGGATCGTTGGATCTCGGACGCACCTCCCGACTCGCCAACCGCGCCCAACGACGAGCCCTCCGCGCCCTCCACCGCACCTGCGCCATTCCCGGCTGCGACGTCCGCTTCGACCACTGCACCATCCACCACATCCACTGGTGGCGCCACGGCGGCCGCACCGATCTCGCCAACCTCTTGCCGATCTGCAGCCGACACCATCACCTCGTCCACGACCGCGGCTGGCAACTCACCCTCGGACCCCACCGCGAGCTCACGGTGCACACACCATCCGGACGCGTGATGACCACCGGACCGCCGCGGCGCTGGGCCGCCTGACCCGCGGCGCTCGCCCGCACCCACTCGACTTCCCCAGCACCTTGACAACTGAAGAACACGGCGTTGCTACGGTTCCGGCGTGCCCACGCTCGCCGAACGCGCCTGCCTCACACTGGTGGTGCAGGGCGTGTCGCACGGCTGGGCCATCGGGTCGCTGCTCACCGCCGACGGCGAACTGGGCCGGGTGTTCACGCTCAGCCGACCCCTCACCTACCGCGCCATCGACGGCCTGGTGGCGCAGGGTCTGGTGCGCCGCAAGGAGCCCACCGGCAGCACACGCGACCGGGCCACGTTGTCGCCCACGGCGGCGGGGCGGCGGGCCGCGGCGGCGTGGCTCGACGCTCCCGTCAGCCATGTGCGCGACGTGCGCGTCGAGCTGATGCTGAAGCTGCTGTTGCGCGAACGCGCCGGGCTGCCGGTGGCACCACTCGCCGCGGCGCAGTTGGCGGCGCTGCCGTTCGATCGGTTGCTCGACTCGGACAGCCGCGACCCGGTCGACCTGGTCGACCTGTGGCGCCGCGAACACGCCCGATCGGTGCAGGCGTTCCTGCTCGCGCTCGTCGAGCGCGAGACTTCAGGGTGATGTACCAGCACCTGCTCCTCGAGTCCGACGGCCCGTTCACGACCATCACGCTGAACCGCCCCGAGAAGCGCAACGCGCTCGCCCTCGACGTGATGCTCGAGCTCACCGCAGCGCTGCGCGACGTGGGCGCCAGCGAGGCCACGGGCGTCATCCTCGCGGCCAACGGGCCGGTGTTCTCGGCCGGTCACAACTTCGGCGACATGGCCGGGGCCTCGGTCGACGTGGCTCGCCACCTGTTCGACGTGTGCACCGAGATGATGGACACCGTGCAGACCATCCCCCAGGTGGTGATCGCCCGCGTGCACGCGCTGGCGACGGCGGCCGGGTGCCAGTTGGTCGCGACCTGCGACCTCGCCGTCGCGGCCGAGAGCGCCGGTTTCGCCATCCCCGGCGGCAAGGGCGGGCTGTTCTGCCACACGCCGCTGGTCGCCGTGGCCCGCAACGTCGGCCGGAAGCGGGCGCTCGAGATGGCCCTGACGGGCGACCCCATCGACGCGGCCACCGCCGCCGAGTGGGGGCTGATCAACCATGCCGTGCCCGACGCCGAACTCGAGGCGGCCACGCTCGACCTGTTGCGACGGGCCACCCGCGGCAGCGTGCGCAGCAAGGCCCTCGGTAAGCAGGGCTTCTACGCCCAGGTGGGCCTCGACCAGTCCTCGGCCTACGCGTTCGCCGTCGACCTGATGGCCAACGCCGCCGTCACGCCCGACGCGCAGGAGGGCATCGCCGCGTTCCTCGAGAAGCGCAAGCCGACGTTCACCGAACGACCCTGAGGTTGCGACACCTACCCCCCAGGGGTATGGTGGTGTCATGGAACACGCCACGCCCGGGTACCACGACCAGAAGGACCAGCTGACGGCGCGCCTGCGCCGCATCGAGGGTCAGGTGCGCGGCCTGCAGCGGATGGTCGACGAGGAGACGTACTGCATCGACGTCCTCACCCAGGTCGCCGCCGTCACCAAGGCGCTCCAGGGTGTGGGCCTGCAACTGCTCGACCAGCACCTCCAGCACTGCGTCGCCGGTGCCGCCGCCGACGGCGAGCGCACCGACGAGTTGGTCCGCGAGGCCACCAAGGCCGTCGAACGCCTGCTGCGCACCTGACCGGGTCCACCGATTCCCGGGAACTCTCCACCTCTCCCACACGACCATTCACTGAAAGGCAGAACACCATGAGCGAACTCACCTTCTCCGTCCCGGGGATGACCTGCGGCCACTGCGAGGCGGCCGTCAAGGGCGAAGTCGGCAAGGTCGCCGGCGTGGCCGGCGTCGCAGGTCGACCTCGACACCAAGATCGTCACCGTCGAAGGTGACCAACTCGACAGCGCTGCCATCGTGGCCGCCATCGACGAAGCCGGGTTCGAGGTCGTCGCCTGACATGGGTGTCCGGGGCCGGCTGACGGCATTCCTCATCGTCCTGCTCGGGACGTTCGGCACCGCCTACTCGCTGGGCGAGAAGCTGCCGGGCCACTCCCACGCGGACGGTCACAGCCACAGCCATGGCCCCGTGTCCGTCGTGCCGCCCGGTTTCGAGTTCGGCAACTACCAGTTGGTCACCGACTCGGTCACCGGCGGCGACGGCACCCCACGCACGCTCACCTTCCATCTGCAGATGAAGGACGGCATGCGGGTCACCGAGTTCCAGATGGTGCACGAAGCACTGCTGCACACCATCGTCGTCCGACCCGACCTGAGCGGGTTCCAGCACCTCCACCCCGACATCGCCGACGACGGCTCGTGGCAGGTCACCCTCGACGAGCCCGGTCAGTGGCACCTCGTCTTCGACAGCACGCCTGCCGGCGAGAGCGCCCCCGTCGTGGTCAGCGCGAACGCCGACGACGAGGTGCAGGTCGAGGCCGTGCCGCTGCCGGCACCCGACGACGACGTCGTCGTCGAGGGTCTGCGCATCATCCGCGACGGCGTGAACTTCAACATCATCAACGCCGACGGCACACCGGCGCAGGGCCTCGAGCCGTACCTCGGCCAGGCGGCGCACCTCGTCGCCATCCGTCAGGGCGACCTCGCCTACGTCCACCTCCACCCGACGATGGAGATGGTCGGCATGTTCATGTTCGGCCCCGCCACCGGCAGCGGCCTCCCCCAGCCCGGCACCTACCGCATGTTCCTGCAGTTCGGGTACCGACGGCGACGTCCTCACCGTTCCCTTCACCGTGGTCCAGTCATGAGCACCCCCACCGTTCCCCGCATCGCCACACCGCCCGGCCTCGACCAGCTCGACCTGGAGCTGACGGGCATGACCTGCGCCGCCTGCGCCAACCGCATCGAGAAGAAGCTCAACCGGCTCGACGGCGTCACCGCCACGGTGAACTACGCCACCGAGAAGGCCACCGTGCACTTCGATGCCGGTCACGTCAGCGCCGATCAGCTCGTCGAAGCCGTCGAGTCCATCGGCTACGGCGCCCACCTGCCGTCCTCGGTCGACGACGGCACCGACCCGCACGCCGAACGGCTGGAGGACCTGCGCCGCCGCCTCGTCGTGGCACTCGCGCTCGGCATCCCGGTGCTGCTGCTGTCGATGATCCCGGCGCTGCAGTTCCGCGGCTGGCAGTGGCTGACGCTCGCACTCGCCACCCCCGTGGCCGCATGGTCGGCACTGCCCTTCCACCGGGTCGCCTGGAAGAACCTCAAGCAGGCCGAGGCGAACATGGACACGCTCGTGTCCGTCGGCGTCATCGCCGCCTACGGCTGGAGCCTCTACGCGCTGCTCGCCACGCCGGCCGGCGACCTGGGCATGAAGATGCCGATGTCGCTCGTGCCCGCACGCGGCGACAGCCACCACCTCTACTTCGAGGTCGCCAGCACCACGGTCGCACTCATTCTCGCCGGCCGTTACTTCGAGGTGAAGGCCAAGCGGCGAGCCGGTGGCGCGCTGAAGGCATTGCTGGCCCTGGGTGCCGACACCGCCAATGTGCTGCAGGCCGACGGCACCGAGCTGAATCGGCCGGTCGCGGCGCTGAAGGTGGGCGACCGGTTCGTCGTCCGCCCGGGCGAGCGCATCGCCACCGACGGCGTGGTGGAGGACGGCGCGTCGGCCGTCGACATGTCGCTCGTCACCGGCGAGAGCGTTCCGGTCGACGTCGTCACCGGCGACGCGGTCACCGGCGCGACGATCAACACCAACGGTCGGCTCGTCGTACGCGCCACCCGGGTCGGTGCCGACACCGCACTGGCCCAGATGGCCCGCCTCGTCGAGGCCGCACAGAGCGGCAAGGCCCCGGTGCAACGACTGGCCGATCGCATCGCCGGCGTGTTCGTCCCCATCGTGATGGTGCTGGCAGCCGCCACCCTCGGCTTCTGGTTCGCCCGAACTGGCAGCCTCACCGAGGCCATCGGTCCGGCCGTCGCCGTGCTCATCATCGCCTGCCCGTGCGCACTCGGTCTGGCCACGCCCACGGCACTCCTGGTCGGCACCGGCCGCGGTGCCCAGATGGGCATCCTCATCAAGGGGCCGGAAGTGCTCGAGAGCACCCGCAAGGTGGACACGATCGTGCTCGACAAGACCGGCACCGTGACCACCGGTCGCATGGACGTCGTCGGCGTCACGCCGGTCGATGCCGGCGAAACCGGCAGCACCGTCGATGCAGGTGAGTTGCTACGCCTCGCCGCCGCCGTCGAGCGCGCCAGCGAGCACCCCATCGCCAAGGCCGTCGTCCGCGCCGCCGACGAGCAGGGCCTGCCGGCTTCGGTGGCCGACGGGTTCAGCGCCCAATCCGGTGTCGGTGCCTCGGGCACGGTCGACGGCGCGCTCGTGTGGGTCGGTCGCGCCGAGCCGGGGCAGATCCCCGCGCACAGCGAGGGCCGCACCGTCGTGGCCGTCACCCGCGACGGCACGCTGCTCGGCACCATCGCCATCGCCGACACGGTGAAGCCCACCAGCCGCGACGCCATCGACCGGTTCCGTCGCCTGGGCCTGCGGCCGATGCTGCTCACCGGCGACAACCAGGCCACCGCCACGGCAGTGGCCGCCGAGGTGGGCATCGCCCCCGACGACGTCATCGCCGGCGTGCTGCCCGACCAGAAGGTGGCCGAGGTGCAGCGACTGCAGGCCGAGGGTCGCGTGGTGGCGATGGTCGGCGACGGCGTCAACGACGCCGCCGCACTGGCCCAGGCCGACCTCGGCATCGCGATGGGCACCGGCACCGACGTGGCCATCGAAGCCAGCGACCTGACGCTGGTGCGGGCCGACCTGCACGCCGCAGCGGATGCCATCCGCCTCAGTCGGCGCACGCTCGGCATCATCAAGGGCAACCTGTTCTGGGCATTCGCCTACAACGTCGCCGCCATCCCCCTGGCGATGGCATGGATGCTGTCACCCGTCGTGGCCGGCGCGGCGATGGCGTTCAGCAGTGTGTTCGTGGTCAGCAACAGCCTGCGCCTGCGCCGGTTCAAGCCCGGCCACTGACACGGCCGCTCACCCACTCACGCGGCAGCGAGGGCCCGCGCCGTCTGACGCAGCCGGCTGACCATCGCGTCGCGGTGGTTGGTGACCGTGCGCACACTCACCTCCAGCGCCTCCGCCACCTCCGTCGACGATCGGCCGGCGACGATGAGCGCCAGCAACTCGCGGTCGCGTTCGGTGAGGGTGTGGGTCGCGGCGATCAGCTCGGCCAGTTCCACGGCCGCCGGCGTGTCGTCGACCGGCGGCACGGGAAGGTCGAGCCGCTCACCCGGCACCGACTGCACCACGAGCATGCGCCGACCGGGACGGACGAAGGCGTGGTACTCGGCGGCGCGCAGCAGTTGCGCGGCGACGTGATCGGGACGGCGCTCGACCGGATGGGTGCGGATGACCGTCCACGCCGCGGCGAGCAGCTCGTCCAACGCGTCGGGGCCGCCCTCGTGTCGGCGCGACCACCGTCGGGCCACACCGGCGAGGCCGGGGAGCAGCCGTTGCAGCACCACTCGCGCGGCCAGTTCGTCGGTGCGGGCCACCAGCACCAGCCGGCCGAGCACCTCGTTGGCCCGTGCCGACTGGTCAGCCGAGCCCGGTGCGGCAAGGGTCGGGTCCACATCGGTCGACGAGCGATCTCGCCATCCGGTGGCCGCGACCAGATCGTCGAGCGACTCGAACGTCACGCCGAGCGGCCACTGGGCGGCCCGGCGCAGCACGGACGGACGGTGCGAGATGGCTCGCCATTCACGGGTCAGGCGGACGAGGAGGGCAGGGTGCGATGTCATGGGCGCAGCGTCCGCGTGGCCCCTCTCCGCCCCGCTCACCGCGTCGGTCACCGCGTCGTTCACCAGGCACTTCTTCTTGCCGAGTGAGTCGCCACGGTGTGCCCAGTGAGGGCGTGAACTGCACCTGGAACACCGGGCCCGACGCGGGCGGCGCCGTCGAACTCTGCATCGGCCGCCACCTCGTCGGCCGCGCTCGCACCGCCGACGTGCGCTGCGACGACCCGACGCTGGAACCCCACCACCTGCTGCTCGACGTGCTCGACGACGGCACCGTCGTCGCCACGCAACTGGCCGGACGACTGCCGGTCCGCGTGGACGGCACACCGATGACCGCTCGCACCGTCGTGTCGGCCGGGTCCACGGTGGAAGTCGGGTCGAGCACGCTCCGATTCGGCACGTCGACGCTCGACGAGCGACCGGCCACGGCGACGATCCGCCCCGACGGCACGGTCGTCCGCGGTCCGCGTGCCCTGCCCGCGTGGAGCCCCGCCGAGCTCACCGAGCCGGCGCCGCCGGCCGACGAGGGACACGCCGTCGGCGGCCTGCTGCCCGCCCTCCTCGGGTTGATCGGCGCAGCGGTGATGGCCACCGTCCTGCATCAACCGATGTTCCTGTTGTTCGGCGCGTTGGGCAGCGTGGTCGCCATCGGCAGTTGGCTGGCCCAGCACCTGGGAGCCCGACGGACACGCCAGCGGCGGCGCGCCGAACACGAGACAGCGACACTCGCGCACCAGCAGGCGCTCACCGCCGACCGCGACGCGTTCGTACGCGCCCACCTCGCGTCCGCGCCGACGTGTGCATCCGCCCGCGCCGCGGTGCTCGGGGTGGGGCTCTGGTCGCGACGCTCGACGCATCCCGATGCGTACCGAGTGTCATTGGGAATGGGCGACATCGGCTGGCGAACCGTCGGCCAGCACCTCGAGCACATCGCCGACCTTCCCGTGACCACCGACCTCGGACCCGGGGCGCGTCTGGCCGTCGGCGGCCCGGGTGCCGACTCGGTGACACGCGCCATCGTGCTGCAGCTGGCCACGGCGTGCGGCCCCGCCGACGTGCGCATCGCGGTGGTCACCCGCGAGGCGGACCGGTGGACGTGCCTGCGCACGCTCCCCCACGTGCAGTTGCCCGACGGCGAGGTGGCGATCGTCGACGAGACAGCGCTGAGCGACGTCCTCGAGCAGTGGGACGACGCGGCCCATCTGGTGGTCGTCACCGACATGACCGACGCGTTGGCGACCCGTACGGGCGCCCTGCGTCGTGCCCTCGGCGATGCCGCGCTGCTGGCCGTCGTCGACGACGGCGACGGCGTGCCGGCCCTGTGCACCGCGGTGCTCACCCTGCGCCACGGACCCACCGCGCGCTGGGTCTGCGACGCGACCGTGTCGCTGCTGCCCGAGCCGGTGCGCGTCGCCGGACTCGGTGTCGCCGCCACGGCCGAGTTGGCATCGGACCTCGGTCGGATGCGCGACCCCGAGGACGCGATCGCCTCGAGTCGGCTGCCCCGCTCGGTGGAGCTGTCGACGTTGCTCGCGCCGCACGGCCTCGACGCCGCGACGGTGCTCGCCGGGTGGGCCGCGTCGTCGGGTGCGCAGAGCTCGCCCTGCACCCCGATCGGCGTCGCCGCCGACGGCATCGTCGACGTCGACCTCGTGCGCGACGGACCGCACGCACTGCTCGCCGGCACCACCGGCGCGGGCAAGAGCGTGCTCCTGCGCAGCCTGGTGCTCGGCCTGGCCGTGCGCGTCGCCCCGGCGCAGTTGCAGTTCGTGCTCGTCGACTACAAGGGCGGCGCGACGTTCGACGACCTCACCTCGCTGCCCCACGTCGTGGGTGTGGTGACCGACCTCGACGACGCGCTCGCCGATCGCGCCCTGCGCAGCCTTCACGCCGAACTGCGCCGCCGAGAGGCCGTGCTGCGCGAGTACGGCGCCGCCGACCTGCCCACCCTGCAGCGCGTCGCGCCACACGCGCAGATGCCGCGGCTGATGATCGTCGTCGACGAGTTCGCGGCACTCGTCGCCGAACAGTCCGAGTTCCTCCACGCGCTGGTGGGCGTCGCCCAACGCGGCCGCAGTCTGGGCGTGCACCTGCTCCTCGCCACGCAGCGACCCCAGGGCGTGATCAGCGACGACATCCGCGCCAACACCAACCTGCGCATCGCCCTCCGGCTGCACGACACCGCCGACGCGATCGACGTGGTGGGCGATCGCGCCCCGGCGCAGTTGCCGCGGCGGGTGCCAGGGCGCGCGGTCATGCGCCTCGGAGCCGACGAGCACGTCGTGTTCCAGACCGCGCACCTGGCCGACGCCGCCGACACGATCGCCGCGGTGTGCGCCGCCGCGGCACTCGCCGGCGACCATCGGCACCGCGCCCTGCTCACCGAGTGGCCGGCGCCGTGGGTGCCGCCCCTACCGACCCGTCTGCCACCGCACGAGGTGCCCGACGATGCGATCGGCTGGTGCGACGACCCCGACCAGCAACGGCGCGTCCCGCTGCGGTGGTCCCCCACGGACGGCTCGGTGGTGGTGGCCGGCAGCCCCGGCAGCGGCGTCAGCTCGACGCTGCGGCTCCTCGCCGCACGGGCCCTCTCCCAGCGCGACACACACGTGCACGTCCTCACGGCCGACGCGGACACGGGCTGGGACTCGATCGACGCACACCCGCGCGGTGTCGTCGTCGCGCTGCGCGACACCGAACGCGTGGCCAGGCTGCTGCACCGGTTGCGCCAGCCGGCGCACGAAGGGATCCACCGAGTCGTGGTGCTCGACGGGTTGGACAGCATTCGCCGGACACTCGACGGCGCCGACACGATCGAGTTGTTCGACGCACTCGACGACGTGCTCGACGTCGGCGGCGACACGCTGCTGGTCGGCACCACCCGGCCGGGCACCCTTCCCGGCGCCCTGCTGGCGCGCTGCGCGCATCGCTGGGTGCTGCACCTGCACGACGCCCACGACGCTGCCGGGCTGGGCGTGCCGGCCCGCCTGCTCCCCGGCGCGATCGCCGGGCGGGTGCACGTCGTCGAGTCGGGCCTGACCGCGCAGTTGATCGAGCCCGGTGGCCGTGTGGACGACCTCGCCGGCGAGGTGGACCGCTCGGCCACTCGGTTCGCTCCCATCGACGTCGTCCCCGACCGCGTGCCCGCCACGTCGTTGCCGCTCGGGGAACGGTCCGACGGCGACCTGACGCTGCCCATCGGTGTCGACGTCACCACCGGGACCGCTCGGTCGATCGTCGTCCCCGAGGGCGACCACGTCCTCGTGCTCGGCGGTGGACGGTGCGGTCGCAGCGGCGTGCTGACGCGGTTGGCGAGCGCCTGGCGCGACGCGCACCCCGACGGCACGGTGGTGGCCGTGCTGCCTCGACGTTCGACGTTCGATCGGGGCCTCGCCGACGTCGTCGTCCGCAGCGCCACCGAGTGGGTCGACGCCGACCCGGCGATGCCACGACTGCTCGTCTGCGACGACGCCGAGCTGATCGACGACATCGATGGACGGTTGGCCGCGCTCGCATCCAGCCGGGCGGACGACCTGACCATCGTCGCCGCGGCACGCGCCGATGCGGTGCGCCAGCGCTACGGCCACTGGACCACCCACGTGCGCCACTCGCGCCTCGGTCTCGTCGCCGCGGGAGGCGGCGACGCCGACGGCGATCTGCTCGGCGCGGTCCTGCCCCGCCGGCTTCCGGTGCGCGCACGCGCCGGGCTGATGTGGGTGGTCGACCACGAGGGCCAGCACCTCGTCCAGGTCGGGGTGGACGACGAGGGGGCGGCCCGCTGCCGCGACGGTCACGCGACCGGCCTCGACAGTAGGCTCTCGCACCGATGACGCGGACGACCACTTCTGCACGCCGATCCCTGCGCGCGCTGGCACTGCTGACCGCCGGAGGGATCACCCTCGCGGCCTGTGGTTCCTCCGATGGCGCGACCACCGACACGAGCAGCCTCGTCGCCCCCAAGGTGATCGTCACGTCCATCGCCGGTGACGACGAGAGCGCGCTCTTCGCCGCCATCTACGCGCGGGTGCTCGAGGACGCCGGCTACCGCGTGGCCCGCAAGGACCCCGTCTCGCTCGACCGCGCCGGCTACATGGACGCGCTCGCATCCGGCGAGGTGAACCTGGTCCCCGACTGGACCAAGGACCTCGTCGCCTACGTCTACGACCAGCCGGGCGCGCCCGCGTCGACGGTCGACGTCGCGTCCACCACGACCAGCTTGGTCACCACGACGGCGACGGGTCCCGTGTCCGCCAACGGCCGCAGCGTGCCCGAGCAGATCATCGCCATCCGTGCCGCATTGCCCGAGGGCGTGTCGGTGGGAGAACCGTCCATCGGCGAGGACAAGCAGTCCATCGCCTGCACGCAGCCCACGATGACGGCCAACGAGAACAACAGCTTCGTCGATCTGTTCAGCCTGTCCTCGGCGGCGGCGTCCATCCGTCTGGGTGGCTCTGCCGAGTGGATGGCCGACGAGGAGGTCGGCTACCCCGCGTTCCAGCGGTTCTACGGCGGCGACTTCGAGGACGTCGTCACCATCGAGGACGCCGATCTCGAGGCCGCCCTCGACGCCGACGAGGTGGACTGCGTGGCCGTGCAGTCGCTCGACCCGATCGTCACCCGCAAGAAGCTCACGGTCCTGCTCGACGACAAGGCGATGGTCCGCGGCAACGCCGCCGTCCCGCTGCTGTCCACGAGCGTCGCCACCGACGACCTCATCACCGTGCTCACCCAGGTGAACAACGCACTCACGGCGAACAAGATCAACCAGTTGCTGCACGAGATCAACACCAACGGCACCGACCCGATCACGGTCGCCAACGCCTTCCTCGACACCGCGGGCGATCTCACACCGACCACGAGCGTCGCCGGATGATCGACGTCGTCGACCTCTCCAAGCGCTTCGGCTCGACCACCGCGGTGGACCATCTCGGCTTCCAGGTCCGCCCCGGCGTGGTGACCGGTTTCCTGGGGCCGAACGGGTCGGGCAAGAGCACCACGATGCGGTGCATGCTCGAGCTCGACCGGGCCGACACCGGTGGCGCCTCGTTCGACGGCCGTCGGTACCGCGACCTCGACCGGCCGCTGCACCAGGTCGGCGCACTGCTCGACGCGGGGTACGTGCACCCCGGGCGCAGCGGTCGCAACCACCTGCGCTGGTTGGCTGCCAGCAACGGCATCGGCCGCGGCCGCGTCGACGAAGTGCTCGAACTGGTCGGCCTGTCGTCGGCTGCCGGCCAACGCGTGCGCACCTACTCGCTGGGCATGCGCCAACGGTTGGGGCTCGCCGGAGTGCTGCTGGGCGACCCGCAGACCGTCATCCTCGACGAGCCGGCGAACGGCCTCGACCCTGAGGGCATTCGCTGGATCCGCGACATGCTCTCGTGGCTCGCGTCGCAGGGCCGCACCGTGCTCGTGAGCAGCCACCAACTCAGCGAGATCGCACTCATCGCCGACGACCTGGTCGTCATCGGTCGCGGCCGGCTCATCGAGCAGTCCACGGTCACCGAGTTCGTCACCCGATACGCCGAACGCTGGGTACGGGTGAAGAGCCCTCGGGCGGCCGACCTGGTCGCACCGGCGCAGGCCGCGGGCGGCGCGGTCACCGCCGTCGACGACACGACCCTCGACATCCGCGATCTCGACGCCGCCGCCATCGGCGAGATGGCCGCCCAGCACGGTGTGGTGCTGCACGAACTGTCACCCCAGACCGGGTCGTTGGAGGACGCGTTCCTCTCGGCAACGGCCGACGCGGTGGAGTACCACTCGGGCACGGCGACCCAGGGCGGGAGCGCGACGTGATCGCCCTCATCCGCTCCGAGCAGATCAAGCTGCGCACGGTGATCATGCACTGGGTGCTGATCGTCATCGCCCTGGCGTTCCCGCTGGTCATCTCGCTGCTCACCGCGTTCTTCAACGGCGACGGCGGCGACTACGACAGCCGCTCGGTCATCGAGGTCCTCACCGGCACGTCGTTCGTCGCAGTGCTGCTCATCGGGGTCACCGCAGCCGCGTCGGTCACCGGCGAGTTCGGATTCGGCACCATCCGCCCGACGTTCACCGCCACACCCAAGCGAGCGCGCGTGGTCGTCGCCAAGGTCATCGTGCTGGTCGCCGTGGCGCTGGAGGTGCAGACCACCGTGGTGCTCGTCGGGTCCATCGGCGGTGCTGCCATCGCCGAAGGGCGTGGTGCGAGCATCGACCTCGGCTCGGTCGACGCCGGATACAACGCCCTCATCGGTTCGGTGGTGCTCGCCACGTTCATGGCCGTCCTCGGCCTCGGCCTCGGCCTGCTCATCCGCAGCACCCCCGCGGCGATCGCCGCGCTCATCCTGTGGCCGCTGCTCGTCGAGAACCTGCTCGGCGGCCTGCTGGGGCTGATCTTCGACAACAGCGGCCTGGCCGCGTGGATGCCGCTGCGAGCCGGCTTCAGCATGGCCACGCTCGAACCGTTCGACGGTCCGTCGCGACTGGTCGCCGGCATCTACTTCGGCGCGGTGTCGCTGGCCGTGCTCGCGCTCGGCACCTGGTCGGTCCGTCGGCGCGACGCCTGACGGCACGCGAGACGAACGGGTTACCGGGCGCGCAGCTCGAGCGCGTCGCGCTTGAGGATGGTGTAGTGCCGCTCGTGCTGGTCGATCCAACCGAGGCGGATGAAGCTGGCGATGGCCTTGTTCACCCGCTCGCGAGAGGCGCCCACCATGCCGGCGAGTTCTTCCTGCGTGATCGGCAGCACGAACGCCTCCTGGCCGCCCGACAGCTCGAGCAGTCGCTTCGCGGTGCGGCCGGTGACGTCGAGGAACACGCTGTCGGCCAACGCCTCGTCCATCACCCGCAGGCGACGGGCGAGCAATCGGCACACACCCCACAGCAGCGCGGGGTCGCTGCGGAACGCTTTCACGACCGGGTCGAACGGGATGGTGTAGACGACCGACGGCTCGAGCGCGCGGGCCATCGCCGAGCGCGACCCGTCGTCGAGCATGGCCATCTCGCCGAACAGGTCGCCCGCGTCCATCAATGCCACGACGGTCTCGCGATGGTCGATGGGGTTGGCGATCGCGATGGCGATGCGGCCACTGACGACCAGGTAGAGGGCATCGGCGACGTCGCCCTCGCGGAACAGCACGTCGCCGCGGATGAGCGGCAGCTCGACGCCGGCGGCAGCGATCTCGCGCACCACGGCAGCTGGTGCATCCGCGAAGAAATCGGTTCGGGCGAGGAGTTCTTCGTGAGCCATGCCGAGCCGAACGGTACTACCCTCGCCCACGTGTCGTCGCAACGGTCGTGCAACGTGTGGACCATCGTGGTCGCCGGTGGCTCGGGCACCAGGTTCGGCGGTCCGAAGCAGTACGAGTTGCTCGGCCACCAGCGGATCGTCGACTGGTCCGTCGCCGCGGCACGTGCGGCGGGCGACGGAGTGGTGCTGGTCGTGCCGGCTGCGGACGCCGAACGCGAGGGTGGCGTCGCCGGGGGTGCCACCCGCAGCGAGTCGGTGCGCGCCGGGCTGGCCCACGTGCCCCTCGACGCGGACATCGTCTGTGTGCACGACGCGGCACGACCCTTTGCGGGCGCCGACGTGTTCCGCGCGTGTCGTGCAGGCCGTCCTCGACGGCGCCGATGCGGCCATTCCGGGCATCGCCGTCGCCGACACCATCAAGCAGATCGACCCCGCCGGCACCGTCGTGCACACGCCGCCGCGGGCCGAGCTGACGGCCGTGCAGACGCCGCAGGCGTTCCGCGCCGACGTCCTGCGCGCCGCCCACGCCGCGGGCAGCGAGGCCACCGACGACGCCGCGCTCGTGGAGGCCGGCCGGCGGTCGCGTCGTGGTCGTCGAAGGCGATGTGGCCGCAACCGCAAGATCACCGACCCCGACGATCTGCGCTGGGCGCGCGAACGACTCGCCGGGCACCGAGAGGGCACCATGCACCCCGACAGCATCAGCGCCAACATCAGGGTCGGCCAGGGATTCGACATCCACCGCTTCAGCGACGACCCCGCCCGCCCGCTCGTGCTGGGTGGCGTCACCTTCGACGGGGCCCGCGGCCTGCACGGGCACAGCGACGCCGACGCGATCGCCCACGCGGTCACCGACGCACTGCTCGGCGCCGCCGGACTGGGCGACATCGGCGAGCACTTCCCCGACACCGACCCGCAGTGGAAGGGCGTCGACTCGCTGGTCCTGCTGCGTCACACGGTGCAGCTCCTGCGCGAACAGGGGTGGCAGGTCGGTAACGTCGACTGCTCGGTGGTGTGCGAAACCCCCAGGATCGCACCGCACCGGGCCGAGATGCAGCGTCGTCTCAGCGAGGCCGCCGGTGCACCAGTCACCGTCAAGGGCCGCCGGGCCGAGGGCCTCGGCGCGCTCGGCCGCCAGGAAGGCATCGCCTGTTGGGCGAACGCCGTGATCGTGAAGGAGACCGGGTCGTGAAACCCAAGAAGCCCGCACCGGGCGGCCCCAAGGGGCAACGCACCTCGGGTGCAGGCAAGCCGCGCAGCCCCAAGGGCGGTCCCGGCGCACGGACGAGTGCCAGCGGCGCGTCCAGCGGCGGCACCGGCACCGGGTCGCGTCCCACCGGCACCGGGTCGCGCTCCACCGGCACGGGTGGTGCGCGCAGCGGCGCGGTCACCAGCGGCCGCCAGTTCTCGTCACGCGGCGCCGGCCGCACCGGCCGCGTCACCGCGCCCGGCGAGCCGGCCGGCAAGAAGCCCGGCGAGAAGACGCTGGGCGGCGAGCAGGTGGAGGGCCGACAGGCCGTCCGCGAGCTGCTCATCGCCGGCAAGCGTCGCGTCAAGGAGGTGTGGGTCTCGGGCGAGTTGGTCGAGACCGAGATCATCGGCGACATCGTCGACATCGCCCGCAGCATGCGCGTCCAGGTCACCGAGGTGGCCCGCAAGCGTCTCGAGGCGCAGGCCCGCAGCGAGGCGCCGCAGGGCATCCTCGCCTTCGCCGCGCCGTTGCAGGAGGTCGAGCTCGCCGCGCTGCTGCAGCGCAAGCCGAACAACCCGCCGTTCCTGGTCGCCGTCGACGGCGTCACCGACCCGGGCAACCTGGGCGCACTGCTGCGCTGCTGCGACGGCGCCGGCGTGCACGGTGTCGTGCTGCCCAAGCACCGGGCGGTGCACATCACGCCCACCGCGGCGAAGAGCGCGGCCGGTGCCATCGAGCACGTCCCCATGTCGCTCGTCGGTGGCCTGCCCACCGCGCTGCAGCGCATCGCGCGACGCCGGCATCTGGGTGGTCGGGCTCGACGACGAGGCCGACAAGAGCCTGTTCGACCTCGACGACCTGGCCAAGGAGGGCATCTGCCTGGTCCTCGGCGCCGAGGGCAACGGGTTGTCGCGCCTGGTGCGCGAACGCTGCGACCTGATCGTCAGCATCCCCATGCGCGGTCGGCTGAGCTCGCTGAACGTCAGCGCCGCCGCCGCGCTGGCCACCTACGAGATCACCCGCCACCGCGCCCGCTGAGTGTTCTCCAGGAACTTAAGTTCGCGCGCGTTCGGTCAGGGGCCGGGGAGGACCGTCGTCGAGGGCAGCACGCTGTCGCCCGACTCGCCGGTGCCGTCGTCCTCGGTGCCGACGATCACCGAGGTGCCCGTCACCGTGCCCTGGGTGGCGATCGTCGACGTGGTGTCCGACGGTTGGCAGGTGACGCGCACGATCTCCTGCTGCTCGACGTTGAACGTCGACCCGGCAGCCTCGCCGTAGGTGCGGATGAAGTCGCCGAGCGACGACGTGTCCTCCGGGCACGAACGCTCGACGGTCGACGCGCGACGCACCACCCAGCCATTGGCCAGCTGCACCCAGGGGCTGTCGAGCACCTCGACGACGGCAGGGAGCGCCACCACCGGACCGGGCGGGCCGGGGATGATCGAGAACCACAGCACTGCGTCGCCCAGCAGGTCGGCCGCGACCGTGCACTGGGCGACCTGGGTGAGGGTGGGGCAGTCGATCTCGCCGGGAGTGCCGGCCTTGATGACCATGGTGCGCGTGCCGTCGAGTTGCAGCGCCAGGTCGCTGGTGGTGACACCGTCGTCGAACGCGAAGCCGGGCGCCGGTGTGGCCAGGTACACCCACGACACCAGGTCGAGGTGACGCGGCTCGGCAGCCGGCGAATCGGGGTCGGAGGCCGCTGCGCCCGGGGTGGACTCGCCGCGTCCGAACACCACGACGAGCAGCAGGAACAGCCCCGCGAGCGCGCCGAGGCTCAGCCAGAAGCGGGGCGAGAGGAACTGGCGCACCCCGTGAGCGTAGGTCAGCCGTTCGCGGGGCGGGCTGCAGCCACCGCGGCGACCGCGGCGACGGCGCGGTGGCCGCGGCGCCGATGGCGTCGATGACGTCGTCGGTGTGGCCGAGGCCCACGAACAGCGCCTCGTATGCGCCGGGCGCCAACGCGACACCCTCGGCGAGCATGGCGTGGAAGAAGGCGGCGTACATGCGCTCGTCGGTGGTCTTGGCCTGATCGAAGTTCGACGGCGGCACACCCTCACCGAAGTACATGCCCACCAGCGTGCCGACGACGGGGAACGACGCCGGCAGCCCGGCCGCGGCGCAGGCCGACGTGAGCACCTCGGACAAGCGAGCGGCACGCGTGCGCAGCGTGTCGTACGCCTCGGGCGTCAACTCGTCGAGCGCGGCGCGCCCCGCCGCCGTGGCGAGCGGGTTGCCGGCCAAGGTGCCGGCGTGGAACACCGTGCCCAGCGGCGACAGCGTCTCCATGATGTCGCGGCGTCCGCCGACGGCGCCGATGGGCAGACCGCCACCGATGACCTTGCCGAACGTGGTGAGGTCGGCGCGCACGTCGTACTGCTGCTGCGCGCCGCCGGTGCCGAGGCGGAAGCCGGTGATGACCTCGTCGAACACCAGCAGCGCGCCGACGCGATCGCACTCGGCACGCAGACCGTCGAGGAAGCCCGGGTTCGGCGGCACGACGCCCATGTTCGCGGCGACGGGCTCGACGAAGACCGCGGCGACCTGCTCGTCGAGCTCGGGCACCACGTTGTACGGCACGACCATCGTGTTCGCGACCGCGGCCGCGGGCACCCCTGCGGTGCCGGGCAGGCCGAGCGTGGCCACCCCGCTGCCACCCGCGGCGAGCAGTGCGTCGGTGGCGCCGTGGAAGTTGCCGTGGAAGATGACGATGCGGTCGCGGCCGGTGAAGCCGCGGGCCAGACGCACGGCGGTGCTGGTGGCCTCGGTGCCCGAGTTCATCAGCCGCACTCGCTCGCAGCTGGGCACGCGGCGCTGGATCTCCTCGGCGAGGAGCAGTTCGCCCGGGGTGGGCGCGCCGTAGGAGGTGCCGTTGGCCGCTGCCGCGGCCAATGCCGACGTGACCGCCGGGTGGGCGTGGCCGAGGATGACCGCGCCGTAGCTCTGCACGAGGTCGATGTAGCGGCGCCCCTCCACGTCGAACACGTACGGGCCCTCGGCCCGCTCGACCAGGTACGGCGTGCCGCCGACGGCCTTGAAGGCACGGATGCTGCTGTTCACGCCTCCGGGGATGACCGCGCAGGACCGGGCGAAGAGCTCGGCGTTCGACCGTGGCAGGTCGTGCGGGAGCGCGGGCAGATCGGGCGTGCGTTCGGTGTGGGGGGTCGTCATGCGTGGGCCTCCGCGAACCAACGGGCGAGATAGGTGAGGATGACGTCGGCGCCGGCGCGCTTGATGGCGGTGAGGTGCTCGGTGGCGACGGCGTCGTGGTCGATCCAGCCGTTCGCCGCGGCGGCCTTGATCATCGAGTACTCGCCGCTGACGTGGTACGCCGCCAACGGCACGTTCACCTGGGCGCGGACGGCGGCGATGATGTCCAGGTACGCCATCGCGGGCTTGACCATCACCATGTCGGCGCCCTGGTCCAGGTCGGCCTGCACCTCGAGCAGGGCCTCGCGGGCCCCGTTGCGCCAGTCCTGCTGGTAGGCCTTGCGGTCGCCACCACCGACGATGGCGCAGTCGACGGCATCGCGGAACGGCCCGTACAGGCCGCTGGCGTACTTCGCCGAGTAGGCCAGGATGCTCACGTTCGAGTGTCCGGCACCGTCGAGCGCGGCGCGGATGGCACCGACCTGGCCGTCCATCATCCCGCTCGGCGCCACGACGTGCGCCCCCGCGTCGGCCTGGGCGACCGCGATGCGGCCGTAGATCTCGAGCGTGGCGTCGTTGTCGACCGAGGTGCGCGGGTCGCCCGCCGGACCGTCGAGCACGCCACAGTGGCCGTGATCGGTGTACTCGTCGACGCACAGGTCGGCCATCAGCACCATTCGGTCGCCCACGTCCCCGGCAAGATCCTGCAAGGAAAGTTGCACGATTCCCTCAGGGTCGAAGGCTCCCGAGCCGATGGAATCCTTGATGGATGGCACTCCGAAGAGCATGATCGCGCCCACCCCGAGGTCGGCCAGCTGGCGGACCTCGTCGCGGAGGCTCGTGCGGGTGTGCTGCACCACGCCCGGCAGCGACGCGATGGGCTGCGGCGCGTCGATGCCGTCGCGCACGAAGAGTGGTGCCACCAGTTGGCGGACGTCGAGCTGCGTCTCGGCCACCAGGTCGCGCAGCGGAGCAGAGCTGCGCAGCCGGCGAGGCCGCGAGACGGGGAAGTTGCCGGTCACGATGTCGCATCGTATTCGCAGCCACGGAGGAATCACCCGGTGAACGCACGCGAGGTGACCGCAGACGTCGACAACGGCGACGCGCCGCGTGGCAACGCGCACGACCGAGCCGTCCAGGCTCGCCAGATCGGCGACTTCCGCAGCGCGGCGGTGCTGTTCGCCACCGCCGCCGGCGAGACCGGCGAGTTGCAGCAGCGCCTGCACCTGCAGATCCGCCAGGCGTGCTGCCTGGTGGCCGCCGAACAGTTCGACGACGCCGCCGCACTGGCGCGTGTCGTGGCCGAGGAAGCCCGCGAGGCCGACCATCTGGCCGAGCTCGCCGATGCCCTGGGCCTGCTGGTCGACGACCACACGCGCGCCGATCGCTGGGCCGAGGCCACCCAGGCCCTGTCCGAGGCCGTGTACATCCTGCCCCGGTTGCTCGACGACCCGGCCCACTTCCAGGTGCTGCACAACATGGCCGTCACCTACGCCCGCTGCGGGTTCGTCGAGCCCGCACTCGAGCTGTACGACCGGGCACTGCGCCTCGCCGACAACGACGTCGACCGTCAGTTCGCGTACGCGAGCATGTCGGCGGCGTACCACGACGCCGCGCTGCGTGAGACCGACCCGCTCGAACAGCACCGGCTGTTGCACGACGGCCTCTACGCCGCCTCCGCGGCACTCGATCCCGAAGGCGCCCGCGAGGCGATGGCCGTCGCCGAGGCGCTCGCCCACAGGGCGATGATGCTCGCCGAGATCGGCCACTACCACTCGGCCATCGACGACGCCCAGCGCGCTCGCGCCCTGGCCGGTGAGCACGGCATGCGCCTGGAGCTGGCCCTCGCCATCGCCGGCGAGGCACTGGCCCTGTGGGGCATGCGTCGCGACGCATCGGTGCGCGCGGTCATCGACGAGGCGTACGCCGCCGCGGAGGGGCTGGAACTGACCCGCTACCTCGGCCCGCTCCACGAGCTGGAGGTGGAGGTGCTGTGGACACAGGGCCTGTACACCGAAGCACGCGCCGCGTTGGAGACCGAGATGCGCTGCATGCAGCGCCGCCTCGACGAGCAGTGCAGCGTCCGCTGGGAGCACGTCCGCCTCGGTGCCGAGCACCTGGAGGTCGCCGCCATCAGCGAGAGCGACCCGCTCACCGGGTTGCCGAACCGACGCCACCTGGCCCACGTGCTGCCCGAGGTGTTGACCGCCCACTCGCCGGTGTGCGTCGGCGTGATCGACCTCGACGGCTTCAAGCAGGTCAACGACGAGTACGGCTATCTGCTCGGCGACGGCGTGTTGCAGGAGGTCGCCACCGTGCTGGAGCGCGTCCTGCGGCGTGGCGACACCGTCGTCCGTCTCGGTGGCGACGAGTTCGTCATGGTGCTGCGCGAGACGTCGCCCAACGACGCCCGCGCCGTGCTCGAGCGTGTCCGTCAGCTGATCGCCATGCGCACCTGGCACGGCGTCCCCGCCCATGTCCGCCTCACCGCGAGCGTCGGCCTCGCCGTCGGCAATGCGTCCAACGACCCCGACCGCCTGCTCGCCGACGCCACCGAGGCACTGCAACAGGCCAAGAAGTCGGGCCGCGACCGCATCGTGCTGCGCTAGGAACTTCGGTAGGGTCTTCCGGCGATGGCAGCACAAGCGTGGTTCTCCTCCGGCGACGTCGATGTCGCACCGGGCACCGTCGCGGTGCTGCAGTTGACGATCGTCAATCTGGCCGACGCCACCGACTCGTTCACGCTCACCCCCATCGGCATGGCCGCCGGGTGGACCACGTTGCGACCGGCCAACGTCACCCTGTTCGGCGGCACCCAGCAGTCGGTCGAGATCGAAGTCGCGCCGCCGATGCTGCCCAGCACCACGGCCGGCCCGACGGCGTTGAGCATCCGCATCGTGTCGAACCGCGATCCCGACGCCGACACGTCGGCCGAGACGACGCTCATCGTCGGCGAGAGCTTCGATCGTCGGCTGAACGTCCTCACGCCGGCGCTGCGCGGACGCCGCACGGCCACCTACGACATGATGGTCGAGAACCGCGGCAACACGCTCGCCAGCTGCCGCATGCACCTGGTCGACCCCACCGGTCGCCTCGAGGGTGAGTTCGACCCGCCCGCGGCGGGTGTCGAGCCCGGCGCGGGCACGTTGGTGCGCATGAAGGTGCGCACCCACGGCATGCAGTGGCAGCGCCATTCGCGCACCATTCCGTTCCGCATCGACGCCGACCAGCCCGGCAGCCCCACCGCCACCGCGCCCGCCACGTTCGTGCAGGCGCCGGTCGTCCCCGAGCACCTCGTCGGCCGGCTCCTCGGTATCGGTGCCGCGGTCGTCGCCCTCGGCATCGCCTGGGTGGGTCTGGTCAAGCCGGCCATCGACGACGCCGCGCAGAAGGCGGTCGACGGCGCGGTCCCCACCGAGACCACGACGTTCGGCTCCACGGTCGCCCCGAACCCCGACGACACCACGGTCACCACCGTCGACCCCAGTGCCGCCGAGACCATCGTCAACGTGGCCCTGCCCCTGTCGGTGCCGTCGGGCCAGACCGGCACCAACCAGTACAAGGTGCCCGCCGGGCAGACCCTGCGGATCACCGACATCATCGTGCAGGACCCCCAGCAGAACCAGGGCACGATCGTCATCTCCAAGGACACCACGCCGCTGTTCAACTACAGCATGACCGTGATGTTCGGTGTCGACGTCGACCAGCCGCTGCGCACGCCCATCGAACTGCAGGCCGGTGAGCAGTTGGTCGTCACGGCGACGTGCACCGGGGTGGGCGACCTCACCGGTTCGGCCTGCAACCCGAACGTCCTCATCAGCGGCGTCCTCGTCGCCGGCTGATCAGCCGCGACACCGCGAGCGGTCCGGTCGATCCGGCAGGTCAGCCGGTCAGCCGTCGAAGCGGGACGACGCGGCGTTCTGCCGGGCGCGAGGCACGACCACCGTGACCTCGGCCGAGGCGATCTCACCGTCGAGCGTCTGCGCCACGATCGTGCGGACGCCGCGACGGTCGTTCGGGCGGACGATCAGTTCGGCGAGCAGCGCACCCGTGGCATCGGTGGTCACCGTGATCGGTCGACCGGCGCCATCGGCCCAGGTGAGCGTCACCGGCGCGTTCGGGGCGAACCCGGCACCGATGATCGTCAGCTTCGCCGGGGCCACGACCATCGTGGTGCTGGCCGCCAGCTTGGGCTCGTAGTGGGCGTCGCCACTGACGAGGAACGTCGTGTAGGCGCCGTCGACGGTGGTGACGCGGACGCTCGCGGTACGACGACCGGCGGCAGTGGGGGCGAACAGCACCTCGACGTTGCACGACGCGCCGGCGTCGACGCGACGCCCGGTGCACTCGTCGTTGCCGATGACGAAGTCGTCGGGGTTGGTGCCCTCGATGACGATCCGCCGCACCTTCACCGGGTTGAACGCCACGTTGTCGATGGCGAACACCATCGGCTCGTCGCGCGCTCCGACGAGCAGCGGGTGGGCCTCGGCGCCACCGGGGCGAGGGGCCAGCGCCGGCTCGCCGCCGAAGCCGGAGAGCTGCGCGGTCAGGGTGATCGCCTCGAAGCCGAACTCCTTGACGGTGAGCGTCGCGGTGTCCTCGCCCGGCACGTCGGGCATGAACATCAGGTTGATCGTGCACGCGCCACCGGGCGGCACCGGGGTGGTGTTCTGGTCCACGCAGGTGCCACCGCTGATGAGGAAGAACGGGTTGTCGACCTCGGTGATGGCCGGGATGAACGACGACGGGCCCTCGTTGGCGAGCACCAGGAACCACTCGGGGCCGGGGTACTTGACCGCGACGGTGCCCATGTCGAGGTTCGACAGGGTGAGCACGGGGTTCTTCACGACCGTGGCGACCTGACGGCCATCGGCCGGAAGGGCACCGAACGCCGCGCCGGCCAGCGTGTCGAACACCACGACGCGACCGTTCGCCGACACCTTCGGATGCGAGTTCACCGCCGGCGCCGGCGTGATGCCGTCGGCGAGCGTGCTGATGCGCTGCACCGTGCCGAGCGACGGCACCGACACGACGATGTCGCCGTCGCCGGAGCCACCCAGCTCGCTGCTGCGCGTCGGGAACAGGTTCGTCGAGCGGCTGACGTAGAACACCTCGTCGCCGCTGCGGTTCAACACCGGCTGCACCGCGCCGAGGTTGGCGGCGACGGGCGGCTGGGCCGGATCGCCCGGCTCACGGCTGCCCAGGTCGAGTGAGCCGTCGGTGCGGTCGTACACGTACACCTGCGGCAGGCAGTCGGGCGCACAGGGCGGCAGGGTGGCCCCGGGCACGAGGTTCGAGGCCGTCGACACGAACGCCACGTAGCGACCGTCGCCCGACACGGCCGGGCTGGACGCCTCACCCGACTCGCCGGCCGGCGAGAGCGAGATGCGGCGGACGTTCGTGTTGCGATCGAGGTTGGTGCGGTCCCACACGTAGACGTGCGACGTGGCGAACCCGCCGGGCTGCGGCCCGGTGCCCCACCGGCCGAGCGGCAGGCTGGCCTCGGCGTCGGACGTGAAGGCGAGCACGTTGCCGTCGTCGCTGAGCGCCGGCTCGCGCAGGCCGTGGTAGCGGAACGTCGTGTCGGGTGCCTCGGACGGGCTGCCGGCCACCGGGGTGGCCCGGCCGGGCTCGCCGAGCGGGATGGCCAGGTCGACCACGGTGATGCCGGTGAGGTCGGGGGTGACCACGCTGAACTGGTGGGTGTAGGCGACGAGGGCGCCCTCGCCAGAGATGGCGGGCGGGAACAGCGGGCTGGCGTCGTCGCCGGCGCTGGACTCGAAGCCCGTGCCGCGGGTGGTGGACACCAGGTCCCATTGGCCGGCGGTGCCACCGCAGTTGGGCAGGCGCTGCACGTAGACGTCCCAGCGCTCGCCCTCGTCGTCGTCGCGGAACAGGTCGTAGGCCATCTGCGTGACGACGACCACGTTGCAGCTGTCGGCGCTGATGACCGGCCACACCGAGTCGCCGGGGCGGACACCGTCGACCATCGGGGTGAGCTCGGTCACCGAGCCGTCGGCGCGGTTCTGCAGGAACGTGGTGCTGGTGCGGATGTCGTCGTCGGCCGTGGGCCGACCGGCGTAGACCACCCACTGCCCGTCGGCCGAGACCGACGGCGTCTGCGAGACGATCGCGGCGACCGGTGTGTCACTGGGCGGCGCGACCTCGTCGGCGGCGCGACGGTCTGCGGCGACGTGGGTCGTGCCCACCACCGTGACCGAGGCGGCGACTCCTGCGAGGAGCCACCGGCGTGCACGCGTCGTGCCGTTCATGTTGGTCGTTCTTACTCCCGCCCGGTCGTGTGAACGTCCGGAAGTCTATGCCGTCGAGGAAACCAGCGATACCAGCGAATCCACGAGTCCTTGCAGTGAATGATCGGTAGCAACGAGTGAAATCTTGAGGTCGAAACCCCTGGCAGCGGCGGCCGTCTGGGGTCCGATGACCACGACGATGGGCGGGGTGGACGTGCCGAACACCTGCACCCACGCCCCCACCGCCGACCCACTGGCGAACAGCACGGCGTCGGCCGACAGGGCCGCCAGTTGCAGCCCGGCCGACGGCAACGCCGGGACGGTGCGATACGGGGCGATCGTGGTGACGTCCCACCCCGCCTCGGCCAGGCCTGCGGCCATGGTGGGCTCGGCGTCGACCGCCTGCACCAGCAACACCGACCCGGGGCCTGGCGGGAACTCGGCCAGCAGGCCGGCTGCGCTCTGCCGCGCCGGCACCAGCGTCGCCGCGACACCGCCCGCGAGCAGGGCCGACGCGGTGGTGGCACCCACCGCAGCCACGGCGACGGGCGCCCGACGATGGGCCGCGACGTAGGCGTCGGCGCCGTTCGGCGAGGTGACCACCAGCCAGTCGAACGTGGTCGGGTCGAGCGCCGCGAGGCGGGCCGCGGCCTCGGGCTCGGGCACCTGCTCGACCAGGGGCACCACCACCGGCTCGGCCCCCGCGTCGCGCAGCAGACCGGCCAACGACCCGGCCTGCGCCGACGAGCGCGTCACCACCACCCGGCGACCGTGCAGGGCGGTCGAGCCGGCCATCGGGTCAGCCGGCTCCCAGTTCGTCGTGCAACTCGCGGGCCAGTCGGGCGGCCACGGCGGCTCGATCGCCCTCCAGCGGCACCGAGCGGGCCACGTGGCGGGGCCGGTCGGCGTCGGAGGCGGCGAGGAACCCGTGCAGCACCCCGTCGAGCGCGTGGGCCGCGACGGGTAGCGAGCAACCCGTGCCCAGTTCGGCCAGGAAGGCCCGCTCGGCCACGACGTCGGCGCGGGTGGGCGCGTGGTCGACCGCGGCGAGCAGCGCTGCGGTCGCGGTGTCGCCCTCGCGGCACTCGATGGCCACGCAGCCCTGTCCGGGCGCGGGCACGAACGTGTCGAGCGGCAGCGCCTCGGCGATGCGATCGGTGAGGCCCAGGATCTGCAGCGCGGCGACGGCCATCACCAGCGCACCACCGTCGGGCAGCTTCGACAGGCGGGTGTGGATGTTGCCGCGCAGCTCGACGAAGCGCAGGTCGGGCCGCACGGCCTGCAGCTGGGCGCGACGACGCACCGAACCGGTGGCGACCGTCGCCCCCGGTGCCAGGTCGACCAGCCGTGCGCCGACCAGCGCGTCGCGGGCGTCGCGACGAGCCGTGAACGCGACGAGCTGCAACCCGTCGTCGGTGACGGACGGCAGGTCCTTGGCGCTGTGCACGGCGATGTCGGCATGGCCGGCGAGCACGGCCCGCTGGACCTCCTTCACGAACACGCCCTGCCCGCCGATGGTGTGCAACGGCACGTCGAGGCGCTGATCGCCGAGCGTCTCGACGAAGACCAGCTCGACCTGCAGGTCGGGGTGCGCCGACATCAGCGCATCGGCGACGGCCTGCGACTGCGCGGTGGCCTGGGCGCTGCTGCGCGTCGCGAGGCGAAGGGTGCCCATGCGCGGGCTCAGCCCAGGTCGAACAGCTCGCGCACGGCGGCGGAGTTGCGCTCGCCCTGCGGGGTACCGGCGTCGTCCTTCAACCGCACCGAGGCGTGGTGCAGCAACTTGGCCACCATGCCGCGTGGTGAGTGCCTCGACCGCATCGCGCTGGGCGGGGTCGAGCGAGGCCAGCTTGTTGTGGAAGCGCTCGAGCTCGGCCTGGCGCACGGCCTCGGCCTTCTCGTGCAGCTGAGCGACGAGCGGCGCGGCCTGGCGAGCGGTGACCTCGAGCGAGAAGCGCTCGACCTCTTCGCCGACGATGAGGCGGACACGATCGGCCTCGGCCTGACGTTGGGCCAGGCCGCGGGCGGCCCAGTCGCGCAGGTGGTCGAGGTTCAGCAAGGTGACGTTGGCCGCGGCCTCGACGTCGGGCGCCACGTTGCGCGGCACGGCGATGTCGACCACCAGCAGGGGCGACGGCACGCCGGCGCGAGCGCGGTCGACGAGTTCGTAGTCCACCACGGTGCCGGCGCCGCTGCACGTGAGCAGCACGTCGGCATCGGCGAGCGCGTCGCCGAGGTCGGTGAACGGCACGATGCGGCCGCCGACGCGCTGGGCCAGCTGTTCGGCTCGCGCGGCGGTGCGGTTCGTGACGGTGATGTCGGTGGCACCGGCATGTGTCGAGCGCGACGGCGATGCCCTCGCCCATCTCGCCGGCCCCGATGACGAGCACCTTGCGGCCGGCGAGCGAACCCAGCAGTTCGCGAGCCATGTCGACCGCGGCATGGCTGACGGACGTGGTGTGCTTGCCGATGCCCGTCTCGGTGCGAGCGCGCTTGCCGGTCTCGAGTGCGTGGCGGAACAGCAGGTTCAGCGTCGACTTGGCGCCACCCTCGGTCTGGGCCATCTCCCACGCGCCACGGACCTGGCCGAGGATCTCGCTCTCGCCGAGCACGGCGGACTCGAGGCCGGAGGCGACCTCGAACAGGTGACTCACGGCGGCATCGTCGTGCTGGCTGTAGAGGTGCGGGTGCAGCTCGTCGGGCTCGAGGCCGCCGAGCTCGCAGAAGAAGTCGCGGATGTCGGCGTAGGCGCCGTGGAACCGCTCGGCGACCGCGTACACCTCGGTGCGGTTGCAGGTGCTCAGCACCGCGGCCTCACGGATGTTCTCGCGGCTGACCAGGCCGTTGATGACCTTGCTCAGGCCGTCGGCGGGCACGGAGACGCGCTCGAGCAGCGAGATGGGACCGGTGCGATGGTTGACGCCGATGACCACGATGCTCATGAGACGCCCACCCTATGCGCTCGCCGTTCGGCCCGTGCCGTTCTGGACGGCATGGATGGCCCCACCGGCACGGCGCTGTTCGTGGTAACTGAGGATCTGCAGTTCGACGGCGAGGTCGACCTTGCGCACTTCGATGGCCCGGGGCACGGTGAGCACCACGGGTGCGAAGTTGAGGATGCTCGTCACGCCGGCTTTCACCAGGCGGTCGGCAGCGTCCTGGGCCGCGGCGCCAGGGGTGGCGATGACGCCGATGTTCACCCGGCGGGTCTGCACGATCTGGGGCAGTTCGTCGATGTGGCGAACGCGGGTACCGCCGAGGACCGAGCCGACCTTGGACTCGTCGATGTCGACGATGCCGGCCACCGGGAAGCCGCGCTCGCCGAAGCCGCCGTAGCCGGCGAGCGCCTGGCCCAGGTTGCCGGCGCCGACGATGACGACGGGCCAGTCGTGGGTGAGGCCGAGCTCGCGGCGGATCTGGTACACGAGGTAGGCGACCTCGTAACCGACGCCGCGGGTGCCGTAGCTGCCGAGGTAGGAGAGGTCCTTGCGCACCTTGGCCGCGTTGACGCCGGCCAGTTCGGCCAGACCCTCCGACGAGATGCTCTCGACACCGATCTCACCTTGCTCACCGAGGATGCGCAGATACACCGGCAGTCGCGACACCGTGGCGTCGGGGATGCGGCGACGTGTGCGCTCGGGGGACATCGGGACCAACGTTAGGCATTCGTGCACACATTCACAAAGCCAGCGCGGTGAGAGGCAGGTGAGAACCGACGTGTCATTCGCCACCCACCGCGTAGCCTGCGACCCGTGAACGCCGCACTCGCCGCCGCTGCTTCCCTGGTGGCGCTGGCATTCTGCCTGAGCACGCTCGACCGTTGGTTGCGTCGCCGGCGGCCCCACGAATTGGCCTGGACGGTGTCGCTGGCCCTGTTCGCCGTGGGCTCGCTGGCCCTGTGGTGGGCCGAGAGCGCCGGCTGGGGCCTGGGCGCGTTCCGCGTCTTCTACATGGCCGGTGCGGTGCTGAACGTTCCCTGGCTGGCCCTGGGCACCGTGTACCTGCTCGCCGGGCAACAGGTGGGCGACCGGGTGAAGTGGTGGCTGGTGTTCCTCAGCGGACTCACCGTGGGCATCGTCGGGTTCGCGCCGGCCGACCCCATCGTCGTCACCGACGAACTGCCCACCGGCAAGGAGATCTTCGGCGTCGCCCCGCGGGTGCTCGCCGCCGTCGGGTCGGGCGTCGCTGCCGTGGTCATCATCGCCGGCGCGTTGTGGAGCGCCTGGCGCGTCTGGCGCGGCCGCAACCCGTCGCTCGGCGGTCAGCGCACCGTGCTCGCGCCGGGCCGGTTGGTGGGCGGCAACCTGCTCATCGCGCTCGGCACGCTGGTGCTCAGCGGCAGTGGCACGCTGGCCGGCCGGCTGGGCAAGGACCGCGCCTTCGCGGTCACGCTGCTGGTCGGCATCGTCATCCTGTTCGTCGGATTCCTGGTCGCGTCGGCCCCGCCGCGGCGCAAGTCCGCCGCACCCGGACTCCGATCCGTCGCCTGAGGGAGGGACCGATGGAGTGGCACAGCGACACGGGGTACGTGGTGAGCGACGACACCGGTCGGCTGGACCGCGAGTTCGTCTGGCACTGGCTGGCGCACGAGTCGTACTGGGCGAAGGGCCGCAGCCGCGACGTGATGGAGCAGGCCATCGACGGATCGCTCTGCTTCGGGCTGTTCGCTCCGTCGGGTGAACAGGTCGGCTTCTGCCGGCAGGTCACCGACGGGGCGACGTTCGCGTTCCTGAGCGACGTGTTCGTGGTCGACGAGCACCGCGGTGGCGGAACCGGCACGTTCCTGGTGCGCACGGCGATCGAGCATCCGACCATCGCCGGCGTCCGCCAGCAGTCGCTGCGCACGATGGACGCGCATGGCCTCTACGCGAAGTTCGGCTACCGGGCGATCACCCCCGAGGAGCACGAGTCGTGGATGGTCCGCTACCCGTTCGAGTGACGAGTGACTGAGCCGCGGAACTGAAGTTCGCGTGTTCACCAGGAACTGAAGTTCGCGCGGGGTGGGTCAGACGAGGGAGCGGCGGAGGAGCTTGCCGCTGACGTTGCGGGGCAGTTCGTCGACGAACAGGATCTTGCTCGGGCACTTGTACCGGGCCAGATGATCCAGGCACCAGCTGACCAGGGTGTCCTCGTGCGCGGTGGCACCGGCCTCGAGCACCACGAACGCCTTCACCGCTTCGCCCGTGTGCGGGTGTGGCACGCCGACGACACCGACCTCGCGGACGGCGGGGTGCTCCATCAGCACTTCCTCCACCTCGGCGGGGTAGACGTTGAAGCCGCTGACGATGATCAGGTCCTTGGCCCGGTCGACCAGGTACAGGTAGCCCTCGTCGTCGGTGACGGCGATGTCGCCCGTGCGCAGCCAGCCGTCGGCGGTGAGCACCTTGGCCGTGGCCTCGGGCTCGTGGAGGTAGCCGAGGAACACGTTGGGCCCCTTCACCCAGATCTCGCCGGCGTCACCGCGCAGGGCGTCGTCGCCGTGCTCGTCGACGAGGCGCACCTCGATGCCCTCGAGCACCTTGCCCACCGAGCCGACCTTCTGCGCCATGCCGGCCGACGAGGTGACGACGGGCGCCGCCTCGGTGAGGCCGTAGCCCTCGAGCAGGGTGATGCCGAACCGCTCGTGCAGCCGGCGCATGGCCTCCTCGGGCATCTTCGCCGCACCCGTGAGCGCCAGACGAACGCCGGCGAAGCTGTCGGCGGGCGCCTCGTCGAAGTGACTGAACGCCAACCACAGCGGCGGCGCACCGGGGATGACCGTGATGCCGCGCTCCTTGATGGTGTCGAGCAACGTCGACGGGTCGAAGCGCTGCACGAGCACGACGCATGCGCCACGGTGCAGGCTCTGGCCGAGCACCACGTTGAGACCGAAGATGTGGAACATCGGCAGCACGCCGTAGAGCACGTCGGTGTCGTTGACCCCTTCGGTGGCCGAGCGGGACTGTTCGATGTTGGCGAGCAGGTTGCCGTGCGACAGCATCGCCGCCCGCGGCGAACCCGCCGTGCCGCTGGTGAAGATGAGCACCGCGAGGTGATCGGGCTCGACGTCGACCGCGTCCATCGGCTCGGCCGTGAGCAGCTCGTCGAACACGACGTCGGCTCCGTCGACGGTGTCGACCTCGGTGGCCACGACGGCGACGACCGACGGCAGCGCGGCCCGCGACACCTGGCTCCAGGCGTGTGCCGCAAGCGGTTCGACGACGACGACCTTGGCCTCGACCGTGGCGATCTCGCGCTCGATCTCGGGGCCCGGGCTCGCCGGGTTGAGCGGCACGGTGACCGCACCCAGACCGAGGGCGGCGAGGTACATGTCGACGAAGTAGCGGCCGTTGCTGCACAGCAGGGCGATGCGATCGCCGGGCTGCACGCCCAGTCGCGCCAGTCCGCCACGCAGGTGCGCCACCTGGTCGCGCAGCGTGCCGTACGTGGTGGGACGGCCGCGACTGAAGATGGCCACCCGGTCCGCCGGGTGCGGGTCGATGATGTGCGCGAGATTCACGTGGAGACGGCCCCCTTCGCCGGAGACCGATGTTACTCGCCGGTCACCGACCCGCGCGCCCCGCGGGTCAGACCAGGTCGCCGAAGAAGCCCAGCACGCGGACCAGCCGCCGGGAGTTGGGCGCGATTCAGCCCAGATTCACGAGGTGTCGCGCCCACGGGCGACGAATGTCCCAGAACTGGGACGATTCGCGCCCAATGCAGACCGACCGCTGAGCGAGCCCGGTCAGAGGCGCAGCAGCGACAGGATGCCGGCGGCGAGGATCGCGAGCAGCAGCAGTCCGAGCGTGAGCGTGGTGGCGGGGCGCATGGCTGTGACGCTACCGCTGCGGACGCCGGGTGCCCGGGGTGATGCTCACCGGGCTGCTCGCGCCCGGGCCGCGATCGCCCTCGGCGAGCGGCGCCAGCCGCACCTGATCGTTGACGCCCAGTTGCAGCTCCTCCGCCGCGGAACGCCGGTCGAGGACGAGCGACAGCATGCCGTGCGGGTCGACCATCAGGCCCACCGAGCCGGCACCGAGCCGGCCGGAGTGCTCGACGCGCTCGGCGACGCGCGACACCTCGCCGGCGTGGGCCATCAGGCGCACACCCAGGTCGGCGCCCCACGGCTGCAGGTCGTCGAGGCCGATGTTCAGCTGACAGTCGCCGACGCGGTTGATCCACAGCACCTCGGCCGCCACCCCGCCGTCCTCGGCGTCGCGCGGCAACGGCACGACACCGGGCAGCAGCACCTCGGTGGCGACGGACTCGCCGAGCTCGTCGAGGTCGACGCCGTTGCACAGGTGGGCGGCGACGGGTGCCAACACGTCGCGCACCGCGAACAGCGCACCCGGGCTGGCGAGTTGGAACTCGGGGTTGGTCAGCAGCACGGCGCGCTCGGCTCCGCCGGCCATCGCCACCGCCGGAGCGAGCAGCCCGTTGTCGGGGCCGACGAGCACACCTTCGCCGTTGGCGACCTCGATGGCGACGAGCGGGCGGCCCGTCTGCGGGCCGGCGTCGACCGACGCGATGATCACACCGGACGGCACGTACCCGATGGCGCGCGCCAGGGCGAGGCTGCCGCCGCGCACGTCGTAGGGCTGCACGTGGTGGGCGAGATCGACGACGGCGACGTGCGGCGCGAGGTCGCGCACGATCGCATGCACCACACCGACCGACTCGTCGGCGACACCGAGATCGCTGAGGAAGGAGATGGTGTCGAACCGGCGGCCCATGGGCAGGCAACCTACCGGTCGGTCGTGAACCTCACCGGAAAAACGCAGAGGGCCGATGCCAACCCCCCGATGGCACCAGCCCTCTCCGGCGCTGCCCTCCGTGAGGAGAGCGCGACATCCGGATGAATTGTTCGTCCGGTGGTCTTGCGACCGAGCGCGAAGGATAGGCACACGCGCGGCCGTGAGAAAAGAGTCACAGCAGAAAAAGTGGGAATGTTCCGAAACGATTTAGTCGACCCCGCGCTTCGGTAAATGCCCTGCACAGCCGCCTGATCAGGCCCTTCCGAGCTCGACACCGCGCTGCGTCGCGGCCATCACCGCCTCGAGGAAAGCCGACCGGACACCGTGCTCCTCGAGCACGCGCAGGCCCGCCGCTGTGGTACCGCCGGGCGAGGTGACGTTGGCGCGCAGTTGCGCCGGGTCGCCACGATCGGCGAGCAGCGCGGCCGAGCCGACGAAGAGCTGAGTCACCAACTGCTCGGCCGTGGCCCTGCGCGAGGCCGGCGAGCACGCCCGCCTCGATGAGCGCTTCGGCGACGAGGAACAGGTAGGCGGGGCCGCTGCCGGCCAGCCCGGTGACCGCGTCGAGCTGATGCTCGGGCACACGCACGACGATGCCCACCGCGCCGAGAATGCCCTCGGCCCACGCCAGGTCGGCCTCTTCCGCGGTGGTCCCGCCGGCGATCGCGGCCGCGCCCTCGCCCACCAACGCGGGTGTGTTCGGCATGGCGCGCACGACGACGACGTCGGGTCCGGCCGCCTGCTGCAGCGCGTCGACGGAGATGCCCGCAGCGATGCTCAGCAGCCGCGTCGCCCCGGCCTTCGCCGCAGCAGCGCAGGCGCCGGCGACGTCGTACGGCTTCACCGCGATCAGCGCCGCGTCGCACGGGGGAATCTCGGCCGTCACGGCGACACCGGGGAACAGCTCGCCCAGCTGCGCCGCACGCGCCGCCGACAGCTCGACGATCGCGAGGTCGGCTCGGCTGCCAGCCGCCCTGCAACAGGCCACCCACGAGCGCCGCGCCCATGTTGCCGCCGCCCACCACTGCCAACCGGAACGAAGTCATGCGGGCAAGGCTACGTGAGCACGTCGCGGGTGACCGGCACGACTTCCCCGACGTCGCCGGCCACCCGCACCCTCACTGGGTACGGCGACCGACCGCCGTCGGCAAGATCTAGGTGAACTTGCTCGCGAAGGCGAGCCGCAGCAGCGCGGGAAACGCGGCCTCGACGTACTGGTACAGCGACCCGATGATGCGGTCGAGCTCGGCCTCGTTCAGCGCCGACAGCAGCAACTCGCCACGCAGGAACAGCGCGTCCTCCACACCGATCGCGAAGTGCGCGCCGACCAACCGGTCGTTGCGGCGCAGGGCGAGCTCGTACACCTCGGCGAGATGCTCCTGCGGCGCCGGCAGCACGTACGCCTCGTAGCGCAGCGTGCGCTGGCCGAGCGTGAACCAGATGGTGATGTGGTCCTTCTCGTCGCCCTTCAGGCGCACGTACCACCGCGGTTCGGCGTGCTCGGTGGGGTCGCCGCGGTCGATGGCCTCGAACAGCTCGTTGCCGTCGGCGAAGCCACGCAGCCAACCGCTGATGGCGTCCTCGTACCCCTGCAGCGTGGGCGGCAGGTGGTAGTCGGTCATCCGCAGGCCACCAGTTCGCGGGCGCCGAGATCGGTGTACAGGCGACGCAGGCGGGCAGCGGCGAAGCTCCACGTGTAGCGGCGGGCGCGCTCGGCGCCGCGCCGACCGAGCGCCGCGGCGTGGTTCGGGTGGTCGATGATCTCGCGCAGGTAGTGGGCGAACAGCGCAGGGTCGCGTTCGGGCACCAGGTAGCCGGTCTCGCCGTGGTCGACCAGGGTGAGCAGGCCACCCACGCCGCTGGCGACGACCGGCACGCCACAGGCCGAGGCCTCCAGCGCGACCAGGCCGAAGCTCTCGCTGCGGCTGGGCACCACCACGGCGTCGGCGGCGCGGTAGTAGGTGGACAGGATGTGGTGCGGCTGCGGGGGCACGAACTGCACCTGCGCCGCGAGCCCCAACTGCTGCACGAGCGCCTGCAGGTGCGCCTCCTCGGCGTTGCCGTCCTGGCCGCTCGCGCCGCCCACCACCAGCAGGATGGCATCGGGACGGCCGAGTTCGGCCAACGCCCGCACCGCCACGTCGGGGGCCTTCAGCGGTTGGATGCGTCCGACGAACAGCAGCACCGGCGCGTCGAGCGGCAGACCGAGCGCATTCCGGGCGCCGGACTGCTCGCCGGGCGCGAAGAACGCGTGCTCGACGCCGGGCGCGACGATCTCGATGCGGCCCGCCGGGTTGCCGTACAGCCGCCGGAACTGGTTCTCCTCCTCCGTGCAGCTGACGCAGATGGCGTCGGCGCAGCGGATGATGTCGGCCTCGGCCTGGTGACGCCACGCGCTCTCGTGGTCGCCGCCCTCCGCCTTCACCTTGGCCAGGGTGTGGAACGTGGACACGAACGGGATGTCGAGCTCGTGCTTCAACCGGTGTGCGACCAGCCCGGAGAGGAAGTAGTTGGCGTGCATGACGTCGGCCGGCGCATGGTTCTTCATGTGGTCGATGACGCCGTCGCCGAACTCGTCGAGCACCGATGGCAACGCTTCCTTGGGCAGGTCGTGCGCCCCGGCATCGATGTGGACCACCCGGTGGCCGGGCTCGACCGGCACCACGTCGGGCTGGTCGGGGCTGGTGCGGCGGGTGTACGTGGTGCACTCGACGCCGGCCTGGGCCAGCGCGGAGGACAGTTCGCGCACGTAGACGTTCATGCCGCCACTGTCGCCCGAACCCGGCTGGGCCAGTGGCGAGGTGTGGAACGAGAGCACCGCAACCTGTTGCACGTCGGATGAGAACACTACCCGTTTGGTCGACATTCCAGTCCTGGCCCTGGGGACACCCGCGGCGCATCGGCCCAGGTCCATGCCAGAATCGCCGGGTGAAGCCGAACCGCAGGTCACCCCTCGCGCGCGCCCTGTCGCCGCTGCGCGACTTCCTCCACACGGAGGCCGCGGGTGGGGCCCTGCTGGTGTTCGCCTCGATCGTCGCCCTGGTGTGGGCGAACTCGCCGTGGAAGGCGTCGTATCAACGCCTCTGGCACAGCGAGATCGGCATCACCGTGGCCGGGCACTCGTTGACGCTCGACCTGCAGCACTGGGTGAACGACGGGCTGATGACCATCTTCTTCCTCGTGGTCGGCCTGGAGATCAAGCGCGAGCTCACCAGCGGCCACCTGGCCGGGCGGCGCGCCGCCACCCTGCCCGTCGCGGCAGCGTTCGGCGGGATGATCGTGCCTGCAGCGTTGTACCTGGCCATCGCCGGCGGCACCGCGCCGAAGGGCTGGGGTGTGCCGATGGCCACCGACATCGCGCTCGCCGTGGGAGTGCTCGCCCTCGCCGGCAGCCACACACCCGCCGGCCTACGCGCCTTCCTGCTGGGTCTGGCCGTGGTCGACGACATCGGCGCGATCGTCGTCATCGCCGTCTTCTACTCCACCGGCGTGTCGTTCGGCTGGCTCGCCGGCGCCATCGCCGCGGTGGTGGCCACGGTGCTCCTGCAGCGCTTCGGAGTGCACCAGATGGTCGTGTACGTGGTGCTCGGCACCTCGGTGTGGTTCGCGTTGCACGAGGCCGGCGTGCACCCCACCCTGGCGGGAGTCGCGATGGGCCTGTTGGCGCCTGTCACCCCCCGCGTCGCCCCCGAGTTCGTCGACGCCGAGGAGTTGGCCGACATCGGCACCACCGAGGCGGCCCTGCACACCGCCGAGCTGGCGAAGTCGTCGGTCAGCACGGTCGAATGGCTCGAGCACGTGCTGCACCCGTGGAGCAGCTACCTCATCGTCCCCCTGTTCGCGTTGGCCAACGCCGGCATCGTCGTCAGCACCGACAGCCTGCGCACCGCGTTCTCGTCGGCCATCTTCTGGGGCATCGTCGTCGGTCTCATCGTCGGCAAGCCGCTCGGTGTGCTGCTCGCCGCCAAGGTGGCCATCCGCTCCGGACGTGCCGACCGGCCCGAGGGCACGTCCACGCGTCAGCTGCTCGGTGCCGGCAACGCGGCCGGCATCGGTTTCACGGTGGCCCTGTTCATCGCCGAGCTGGCGTTCGTGAACGACGACGGGTCGCTGAACGAGCCGCACGTGGCCGACGCGAAGATGGCCATTCTGCTCGCCTCGGTGGTCAGTGGTGTGGTGGCGTGGCTGGTGCTGCGTCAGCGGTCGCGGCTCGACGACACGAAGCTCTCGTAGACGTTCAACAACGCCTGCTGCTGCTCGGGTGACAGCAGTGGATCGTTGGCGATGGCCTCGCGCACGCCGCGAGCGTTCGCGTCGGCATCGAGGATGCCGGCTCGCTCGTACAGGGTCTCCGCGCTGATCTGCAGCGCCTTGGCGATCTGCTGCAGGATCTCGGCGGACGGCTTGCGCAGGCCGCGCTCGATCTGCGACAGGTAGGGGTTGCTCACCCCGGAGTTCTCGGCCAGCCGACGCACGCTCAGGCGCGCGATCTCGCGCTGCGTGCGGATGAAGTCGCCGAGGTCAGTCAGCGGCGTCGTCATCGTCGTCCGCCAGCAGGCCGTCGACGTCGGCCTCGCCGTCGCGGTAGCGGCGCACGAGCTCGGCGCTGAGCTCGTCGATGCGCACGAACAACTCCTTGCGTTCGGCCGAGCGCAGCTGCTCGAAGCCGTGCAGGCTGGCGATGTAGGCGCCCAGCTCGTCGAGCGACATCGAGGCCAGGTCGGCACTGCCGGCGTCGGAGCACAGATCCTCCAGCTCGATGGCGAGTGGGTGATGGCTGAAGTCGTCGGCGGGGCGAGGCGGCCGAGCCGGACCTCCGGTGAGCTGCGTGCTCAGGATGGCCGGCAGTTCGCCGGTGATGTTCGCGTCGCTGTCGCCGACCGCACGGTGGCGCAGCTCGGCGCGGGCGACATCGAGGCGCGCCTGCACCAGGCGGCGCACGTAGCTGACGGCGTCGTCCTCGTGCTGCAGCTTCGACCGCAGCGCGCGCAGCTCGTCGAGCGGCAGCAGGCGGGGATCGAACTCGGTCGTGCTCATGCGAAACCTCCACTCACGGGCGGCAGGATTGCCACCTCGTCTCCGGCTCGGACCGCAGTGGTCGCGTCGGCCGGTTCACCGTTCACCCATACCCGGCAACTCTTCAACACTGCCGCGAAATCGTCGCCGTACTCCGCCCTGGCGCGAGCCAGCACCTCGCCCACCGTGGACGCGTCGATGTCGGCCCGGCCGGTACCCGCGGCATCGCGGGCGGCAGCGAACATCAGGAGCGTGGCCATCGGGTGCAGCGTAGTGGGCGTCCCGGAACCACGACCGCTACCCTCCGGGCGATGCCCGAGGTCCACTCCCGCACCGGACACGCTCCGGTCACCCGCCTGCTCGCGCTGCGGCACGGCGAGAGCGAATGGAACGCGGTCGGGCGCTGGCAGGGTCAGGCCGACCCGCCGCTCACCGAGACCGGCCTGCTCCAGGCGGTCGCCGCCGGCCAGCAGCTGGGCACGTTCGACGCCGTGTGGGCGAGCACCCTGCAGCGCGCCGCGTACACCGCGGCGATCATCTCCGAAGCCATCGGCGTCGGCCCGGTGCAGACCCATCCGGGGCTGATGGAAGCCGCGTTCGGGCCGTGGCAGGGGTTGACGGTCGCCGAGATCGAGCAGGGCTGGCCCGGCTACCTGGCCGAGCACCGCCGACCCGATGGTGCCGAGGCGCCTGCCGTCGTGGTCGAGCGGGCCGTCGGCGCGTTCCGCGACATCGCCGAGCAGTCGCCCGGCGGTGAGGTGCTGGTGGTCAGCCACGCGGGCCTCATCCGTACGCTCTGCCGTGCGCTCGGCGACCTCGACGTGCGCTTCCCGAACCTCGGCGGCGCGTGGTTCATGGTCCATCCCGACGGACAGGTGATGGTCGGCGAGCAGGTGCAGCTGGTCGAGCCGTCCGCGTTCCGCGACACGCTCTGACCCGCCATGGCCGACGACGAGCTCCATCCCACGCTGTTCGACCTCGATCCGACGGAACGTCGTCGAACCGGCCACTCCGGTCGAACCCGTCGCCGCCGCCGTTCCCGTCGAACCCGCGGTCCACGAGGGTCGACCGTTCACGGTGGAGGTCGTGCGGTCGGCGCGGCGCAAGCGCACCGTGGGTGCCGAGCTGCGCGGCGACGTCCTGCGCGTCACCGTGCCGTCGTGGATGAGCCGGGCCGACGAGGCCGCATGGGTCGACAAGATGTCGGCCAGCTTCCGGCGCAAACGTTCGGCCGAACGCATCGACCTGACCGAACGGGCGAACACGTTGGCGCGCCGTCATCAGCTGCCACGGCCCCGCGACATCCGCTGGGCCGACGACATGACCACGCGCTGGGGTTCCTGCACCTACGGCACGGCGAGCATCCGCATCTCGACGCGGCTCGCGCCGTTCCCCGACTGGGTGATCGACTACGTCATCGTGCACGAGCTGTGCCACCTGGAGGTGCGCGGCCACGGCGCCGACTTCTGGAAGCTCGCCCATCGTTACCCCAAGGCCGAACGGGCCATCGGCTTCCTCATCGCGAAGTCGGGTGACGACCTCGACGAGGAGTGAGCCCGGGGTCATGCGGTCGCGTACCGCTTGGGTCGATGCAGCCCCACCAGCAGACTGCCGGCGATCGTGGCGATGAGTGCCAGCACCACGAGCGACAACGTCGAGCGCAGGTGTTCGTCGCTGGCCGCACCTGCCGAGAGCACCTGGGCGACGAGGATGCCGAGGCCATCGGCGGTCGCCGCGGATTGGCCGACCGACGACGTGCCGTCCTGCGTCAGCGGGCTCGCCGCGGCGAACACGATGCGCGAGGCAGTGGCCTCGTCGGCCAACGTGTGCTCGGCCGGCGCGACGACGTAGCCGCGGCACGGGCCGTCGACGAGATCGATGGAGAAGCGGCCCGACTCGTCGCTCACGGTGGAGAGGTGTTGCTCGGCGGCACCGGTGCCGCAGACCGCGGTCAACGTGACACCCGCGAGCGGTGCACCCTCGGCCTCGACGGCGCCCTTCCACCGCGGCGTGAGCGCCGACGCCTCGGCCCGGGCGGGCAGCGCGCTGGCCACCGCACCGGCGAGTGCCAGCAGCGAGATGATGCGCATCGCCATACGGCCCGCACTGGCGGACAGGTCGCCGCTGCCCCACGAGGTGACGGGCACGAGCGGACGCGACTCGGTGATGGACGTGCCGGGCATGAGGCCCATCTGCTCCCACACCGGCTCGATGACGCAGTACTCGGCGAGCGCGTTGGCGGTGGCGTCGTCGAGATCACGGAACTCCACGCCCAGGCGGAACTCGCCGAGCGGGAGCACGGTCACGTTGCGCACGACCGTGGCCACGCTGATGGTGGTGACGCCGGTGCGGGTGGGCACCGCGGCCTCCATGATCACTTCTTCACCGACCTCGAAGCCGGCGTGGCTCATCACACCCGCACCGAACGAGGTGAGGTCCAGCAACGACACGGCGCGTTCGCCGAGGCTGGCCGACAGTGCTGCACCGATGCGGGGCGCACGGCGCCGATGCGAACGGCGACCGAGGACGCGCAGTTGGTCCAACGCCAACAGGAGCAACCACAAGGACACGGCGACCATCGCCAGCAGCGCCGGCTGCGGCAGGGTGCCCATCGTGTGCGTGAGGCGGTCACTCAGCCCGCGCAACACGAGCACGACGCTGAGCACCACGGTGGCCACCACCAGGCTGGCGCCGTACTGGCTGGCCGGCAGGTTGACGATGGGTGCACGAGTCGGCGAGTCGTCGGGATCGACGCCGCTGCTGAAGGTGGCACCGATGTTGTGCAGCGACCAGCGGGTGCGGTCGCCGGGACGGAGTGTCCATCCGCTCAGCAGGGCCAGCGACAGCGACACGTAGACGAAGTAGGGCAACCACAGCACGGCCATCGTCACGACCTCGGCGTGGAACGGCACCTCGCCGGCGAGCAGCGCGGCGCACAGCAGGGCGAGGAACGCCACCCGGCGCAGGCTCGACATCGGGCGGACCGCCCAGGCGAGCGCGGCTGCCCGCTGCGCCGCCGTGTGCGACGTGATGCGCAACGCTCCATGACGACCGAACAGCATCTCCCGGGCACCGCGAACGCGGTGGACCCGATCGCGGTAGACGTCGTCGGCGCTGCGCAGCGAGCGATGCGCGACCACGGGGACGTCGGAGGGTGCGGTGATCTTCCAGCCCGCGCCGTGCAACGCCGACGTCGCGGCCCAGTGTGCTTCGACGGATGCGGCGGCACCGAGGTCGATGTCGCGCAGCGCGGCAGTGCGCACCAGCGAGCCCGAACCCAGCCACACGGCCACGCCGCGACGACCGAGCGCCGGGTTCAGTGCGCTGCGTTCGAACAGCAGTTCATGGCGCCGGTCCGGGCCGTGCTCGGGCGAGTCGTCGCTGAGCGACACTCCCAATCCCTGAGCGACGGCCACATCGGGGTCGGCCAGATCGACGGACAGGCAGCGGACGATGTCGGTGGCCGGCACGTCGCCCGCCTCCAGGAGCAGGAACTCGGCGCTGCGGACGGCCGCGACCATCACCCGCATGCCGTTGCGATCGTCGGGGTCGGTGGCCGCGTACACGGCCTGGAACTCGAGCGCGAGCGACGCCACGTCCGGTCGACCGCAATGGTCGACCACGATCACGTCGCCGACACCTTCGACCGAACGCAGCGCGAGCAGCGTCGCCCGGAGTTCGTGCAACGGCTGGGCGGCGATGCGCACGACGGTGTCGACGGGGTCGCCGTAGCGACGACGCTCGTCGGGCTGACGACCGAACGGCATCGGCCACAGCGCCCACACCAGCAGCAGCGCGCCGAGGAAGCCGAACAGTTCGACGACGAAGAACGGCACCGCCAACCAGGCCGGTGCATCCTGCATGGACGCGGCAAGTCGCCAGCCGAGGTACGCGGTGCCGCCGATCAGGCCGGTCACTGCGAGCACACGGGCTCCGACGTGCTCGTTCCTCCTCATCCCCGTCCCGTTTCCTTCCTGCTGATCCGCATCACTCGTGTCGCCGACGCCACCCGCGGGCGTCTGACTTTCTTCATCGGCGTCACGGAGCGTGAACTTGACCCCTGAAATCGGTGCCGACCTGGCCGGATCCGTTCCGCCGGGGGCTGACGGGGTGACAGGGTCGGGTGTCCGGTAACCTCCTCGTCTCGTGGGCACCGCCAAGCGTGAACGTCAGAAGGCCAACCGTCAGATCCGTCTGCAGGAACTCGCCAAGGAGCAGCGCAAGGAGAAGTCCAAGCGCGTCCTCTTCAAGGTGATCGGCGGCATCGTGGCGTTCGTCGCCGTCGTCGGTGGCGTGTACCTGATCGGCCGCGACGACGACAGTTCGTCGTCGAGCACCACCACGTCGCTGGGCGTCACCACCACCACGGTGGACCCGAACGCGCCCACCACGACGGCACCGCCGAAGCCCGAGGTCAGCGCCCCCGGCGCCGAGCCCAGCGAGCTGAAGGTCACCACGCTGAAGGAGGGCACGGGCGAGCCCGCCAAGAACGGCGACACCATCGACGTGCATTACGTCGGCGTGTTGTCGAAGGACGGCACCGAGTTCGACAACAGCTACGACCGCGGTGCACCGCTGGTCCTGACGCTGGGCGCCGGCCAGGTCATCCAGGGTTGGGAAGAAGGGCTCGTCGGCCTGAAGGTCGGCGGCCGCTACCAGATCGACATCCCGGCCGAGAAGGCCTACGGCGCCAACGGCTCCGGCGAGGCCATCCCGCCCGACGCCGGTCTCACCTTCGTCGTCGACATCATGGCCATCACGCCCGGGGCGTCCACGGAGACGACGACGGGCTCGCAGACGACGGTCACGACCGTCGACGCCGTCACCACCACCACCGGCTGAGCCGGCGAGCCCGGCCGATCAGGCCAGGTCGCCGAACACCTCGACACCGCCGACGCGCTCCCAGGCACCGGGACCGCCCACCAACCCGTCACCGCTGCGCAGCACGGCGAGCGGGGTGTTGGCCAGCGCCCGCGTGCGGTGCAGCCGTTCGGGCGACCAGGTTTCTGCCTCGGTGACCAGCGCCAACCCGGTGACCAGACCGAGGCCGAGCGTGAACGCGCCGCCGCGGGGGTCGACCATCGGGTCGCACATCGCCGCGGCGCTGCCCCCGATCGCGGTGACCAGACCACCGTTGCCGAGCACCTCGGTCAACGCGTCGAACAGCGGCGTGTTCTTCAGCACCGAGCGCAGGTGCAGCGGCTGGTCGCCGACGAAGTAGACGGCGCGGGCCTGGCGCACCAGATCGGCCGCGCCGGGCTCCATCGCCTCGGCTCGCCGCATCACCATCAGCGCCTCGACCTCGACCGACAGCCGCTCGGCCCAGTTCATCGCCGCGGCGACGAGGCGCTCGGGATGCTCGAACGCGTCGGCCGTCGGCAGCACCACGACGCGGTCGGCGGCAGCAGCAGCGAGCAGGCGCGCGTCGAGTTCGTCGTTGGCGGTGAAGGGGCCGCCGCCCAGGAGTGCAATGGTGCCGGTCATGCGACCGAGCGTACGCGGCTCAGTCGAGGAGTTCGGTGCGCAGCCGCTCGATGGCGTCGGCGGGGACACCGACGTTCATCGCGAACTCGCGGATGCTGCCGTGCCGGGCGCGGACGTGACCGATCATGCGCAGCATCGCTTCGGGCACCGCCGATGAGAACACCGACGGTCCGGCCATGATCTTGGCGTGGAGCTCGGGGTACTCGCGGGCCGACCACTCGCGCATGCGCTCCATACCGGCCGCCGTCAAGGCGTAGTCGGCGACGATGTATTCGTCGAGCACGTCGAGACAGCCGAGCACCATCATCGCCAACATGCCGGTGCGGTCCTTGCCGGCCGCGCAGTGGAACACCGCGGGCAACGCGTCGGGCGCGGTGAGCGTGACGAGCGCCTCGGCCAACCGCTCCTCGCCCTCCTCCAGCATCGCGACGTAGGCGTGCTCGAGGAAGTCGGCGGGATCGTCGGGCATCGCGTCGGCCTGAGCCGCGGTCCACGTGCTGTCGATCACGGGGACGTGATGGAACTGCACGGGGTGCTGGTCGCGAGGGAACGTGCCGCGCTCCTCCAGTTCGGCGAACGTGCGCAGGTCGATGACGGTGCGCAGGCCCAGTTCGCGCACGACCTCGAGATCGTCGCCGGTGAGCCGGTACAGCCCGTCGGCACGGAACAGCGTGCGCCACCGGGTGGAGCGGCCGTCGGCGGTGGGGTACCCGCCCATGTCGCGGAAGTTGTGCACCGCGTCGAGCCGTACGAGTCGACGCGGGTCACCGATGTCGGGCAGCAGGTGGGGGGTCATCACCGGGTCACGGTACCGACGACGGGTGCCGCTTCGGTGACCGACGAGTGACCCCCCGGTGAAACGCAGCCGACGATTCGTCGAACCGCCCGTCGCGCGCCTGGTCAGCCTGGGTGCACCTCGTCGAGCGAGGCGCGAAGTCGGGTGACGATCTGGTCGATCTCGTCGGCCGTGACGACGAACGGCGGGGCGATCATCACCGCGTCCTGCACCGGGCCCGAACCGGCGGGGTACACCCACATGTCGCGGGCGAGCGCCGCCTGGACGACGGCGTCGCGGCTGCAGCGCAGCTCGACGCCCCAGAACAGCCCCTTGCCGCGGATGTCGACCACGGCAGGGTGGTCGGTGAGCTCGGCGCGCAGCCGGTCCTCGAGCACCGTGCCCATCGCGGCGGCTCGCTCGACGAGGTGCTCGCGGCGCAGGATGCCCAGCACCGCGGCACCCGCCGCACACGCCGCGTCGTTGCCCGTGAACGTGAAGTACATGAAGCCCGAGCCGCGCAACGTCTCGGCCACGGCGTCGGTGGCGGCCACCGCACCGAGCGGGACGTACCCGCCGCCCAGGCCCTTGCCACCGACGATGACGTCGGGCTGCATCGGGAAGTGCTGATGGCCCCAGGTGGTGCCCGTGCGGCCGTACCCGGTCATCACCTCGTCGGCGATGAGGAGGATGTCGTTGGCCTTGCACACGTCGTTGACGACCTGCCAGTACTCGTCGTCGGCCACCAGGCACGCACCGGCGGCGCCGGTGATCGGTTCGGCGATGAACCCGGCGATGGTGGCCGGGTCCTCCTGCTCGATGACCTTCAGCACCTGCTCGGGGTCGTCCCACGGCACCTTCGGGAACGGCAGCAGCAGCGGCTCGTACCCGGCCTGACGGCCGAGGTGACTGGCGGCAGCCATGGTGCCGAGCGTCATCCCGTGGTAGCTGGGGTGCCGACCGACGACCTTCCACCGATCGGGCCGTCCTTTGGCCACCTGGTAGGCGCGAGCCAGCCGCAGCGCCGAATCGGTGCTCTCGCTGCCGCCGCTGGTGAAGAAGACGTGGCTCATGCCCTCGGGCAACCAGTGGTCGACCAGTTCGTCGTGCAGTGCGAGCCGCGACGGCGTGGGCCACAGCGGCACGACGTAGCCCATCGACATCGCCGCGGCAGCCGCCTCGGCGACCTCCGTACGGCCCCAGCCGATGTTGCCGACGATCGCGCCGGCTGCGGCATCGAGGATGCGGCGGCCGTCGGCAGTGACGAGGTGAACGCCGTCGCCACCCACGATGGTGGGCGAGGCGGGGGCGCCGGGGAGGAACGCGTAACGATCGGAATCGGTGGTCATCGACACCGAGTATCGCGCCGAGGTCGCCGTCGACCAGGACCGGATTCAGGAGGGCGACGCGGGATCGCCGTTCGGCCAGTCGGCCAGATGGTGGCGGAACATGATGCTCAGCCGCGGTTCGTGGGCCGACGAGCTCTTCGGGACGCTGTGCTCCCACTGGTGCTGGCACGCGCCGCCCATGACGAGCAGATCGCCGTGCCCCAACATCCAGCTGCGCGACGGACCGCCACCCTTCGGGCGCACGTGGAAGGCCCGCGGCACACCGGTGCTGACGATGGCGACGACGGGGTTCTCGAGGTGGAACCGTTCCCGGTCGGCGTGCCACGCCACCGAATCGCGTCCGTCGCGATACAGGTTGAAGCCGATCGCGTCGAACGGCCGGTGGTAGCGCAGGGTGAGCGCGTCGAGGGCCTCGCGCAGCACGGGCAGCGGCGGCTCCGGTGCCTCGGTGCCCTCGCCGTCGGCGTCGGCGTCGGCGTCGAGGACGGCTCGATCGGCCCACCACCCGGTGAGCCGCGGTTCGGCCACCAGTCGGTCGTACATCACCACCTCGCGCTGACGCCACGAGATCTTGGCGACCAGTTCGGCGAACACCAGGTCGGCCCCGTGCAGCCACCCGGGCGTGTGGTCGATCCAGCTGTCGTCGTCGAGCATCGTGCGCTGCACGAGCTGGAACGAGGTGTCCACCGCGGGGTCCTCGAACGCGAACAGGCACTGCTGCCAGATGAGGGCCGGGTCGTCGAGCACGTGGACGGCGGTGGTGGTCATGTGCCCATCCTCGCGTGGTCGAACACACGTTCGCAACCTCCGGTGCCCCGTGGCTGGCCGTAGCATCACGGCGTGTCCTCCGTGGAGCCCAAGTACATCGACGATCCCGCCGACCCGCGCATCAGCGACTACATGGGGCTCCGCGACCGCAAGGAGAGCGACGAGTTCATGATCGCCGAGAGCGCGGTGGTCGTCGAGCGGCTGCTGGCCTCGCGGTTCGGCGTGCGCTCGTACCTGTTCTCGCCCAAGGGGTGGGAGCGGATGAGGGACGTGGTCGAGGCCCATCCGCGGTTCGCCCCGGTGTACGTGGCCGACAACGACATCATCGAGTCGATCACCGGCTTCGACCTGCACCGCGGCATCCTCGCCTCGGCCGGCCGACGTGGCTGGCCGACGCTGCCCGACGTGGTCGGCCGGGCCAAGCGCCTCGTGGTGCTGGAGGGCTCGAACGACCACGAGAACATCGGCGTCATCGCCCGCTCGGCTCGCGGCCTCGGCTTCGACGGCATGATCCTCGACCCCACCTGCGCCGACCCGTACTACCGGCGTTGCATCCGCGTGTCGATGGGCGAGATCCTCCACCTGCCCATCACCCGCGCAGCCACGTGGCCCGACCCGCTGGCCTACCTGGTGAAGCAGGGCTTCGAGCTGTGGGCGCTCACACCCGACACCGATGCCGAGAGCCTGTTCGCGATGGGCATGCCCGAGAAGGTGGCGCTGATCGCGGGCGCCGAAGGCCCCGGCCTGTTGCCCACCACACGGGCGCGCACGCACTACGACGTGCGCATCCCGATGCACCACGGGGTCGACTCGTTGAACCTCGGCCACGCCCTCGCCATCGCGATGGCAGCCGTGTCACCCGCCGTTCAGGCCTGAACCACCGACTCGTCCACGTTGGGCGGGGTCGGGTCGGCCGCCGCAGGCGGTGCCGGCACGCCGGCGATCATTCCCAACGCGAGCCCGATCATCACGCCGATGGCCCCGCCGCCCACCACGTCGAGCGGGTTGTGGGCACCGAGGTAGACACGGGCGATCGAGTTCAGGACGGCGATGCCGACGGGGACCCACTTCCACCGGCCCCGCAGGTACGGCCACAGCAGGGTGGCGATGCCCCAGGCGATGATCGCGTGTCCCGACACGAACGACAGGCCCTCCTTGGGCGCATCGCGGAAGTTCGCGCACGTCTCGTCGCCCTTGCAGATGGAGGTGTACGGCCGCTGGCGTTCGACGACCTGCTTCACCACCTGGCGCTCGATGAACAGCTTCAGCGGGATGAGCGCGACGAGGCACAGCGCGAGCCGCCACTTGCGGAACACCAGCGCCACCACGGCGACGGCCGCGGGCACGGCGACGAGGCCGGTCAACTGGAACAGCCACATCGGCGTCTCCAGGAAGTCGGGCAGGTCGTTGATCGCGTGGAAGATGGACTGCTCCCACCCGGGCACCTCGCCGGTGCGGGCGACGAGGCCCGCAGCGACCAGGACGAGCGCAGCGACACCGAACGCGATCCACCACTCCGTCCGCCGCCACGGGTGTTCGTACTCGACGTGCCGCGGCGCCAGCAGTTGGTCCTTCAGCGTCATGTCGTCGCTCCGCGTCGTGCGCTCAGGCGGTCGCGCAGGCGACCCATCAACTCGACGGTGCCCAGCCCGACGAGCACACCGAACGACCACCCGCCGACCACGTCGGCCGGCAGGTGCACACCGTGGACGATGCGGCCCAGCCCGACGAGCACGGGCACGAGCACGATCACCGGCCGCCATCGCCGGGGCAGCACGGTCATCGCGATCAGGGCCGTGCACGCGGCGACGGCCGAATGGCCGGAGATGAAGCCGAGGCCGGTGCCGCTGCCCTCGCGCACGTGGATGTCGGGCAGGTACTGCAGCGGCCGACCGCGCTTGACCACCTGCTTCACGCCCTTGGCCGCGAACCAGGTGAACACACCGGCCACGATCGACGCCGACGCCGTCCACCAGTCGCGCTTCCAGGCCACCATCACGGCCGCGAACCCGATGGGGGCGAGGACCGTGCCCAGTTGCATCGGCAGGTACAGCCCGTGCGCCACCCAGTCGGGCGCCGAGTTGATCCACACGGTGAGGTCGAGTTCCCAACCGGGAATGGGCGTCTCCTTGGCCAGCAGCCCGGACGCGACGAGGGCCGTCCCTGCCACCCCGGCGATTCGCCACGGGTGGTCGAAGTGGAGCGAGGCCGTCATGCCCGGCAAGTTCAGCACACTCCACCACGGTCTCGTGGCGTCTAAGGTCACATACTTCTGCAGTGAGCGACCACTGCACCGCACCTCGCGAGGCCACATGAACGACACGACTGCCGATCACCCCGTCGACGCAGAACTCGACGACGTCACCGGATCCGGGCGAAGCGAGGAGTCCTCGGTCTCGTTCGAGCGCTCGCCGCGCGACGTGCTCCGCCTCGTCACGTTCGGGGTCGTCGCGCTGCTGATGGTGCTCGTCACCCGCTACGCGCGGAACTCGATCAGCGGGTTCGAGTCCGACATCATCGACCTGCTCGACTTCCTGCCGCACAGCGTGCAGCGCATCACCAACGGTGCGATGCAGATCTTCGTGGCGATCCTCGGCCTGATCATCCTGGCCATTCCGGTCTCGCGCAAGAACTGGCGACTGCTGGGCTACCTGGTGCTCGGCAACGTGCTCGCCAGCGTGTTGATGTCGCTGATCGAGAGCTTCGTCGAACGCACCGAGGGCACCGCACTGCAGGAGATGATCAGCGATCGCGCCGGGGTCAACTCCGAGGTCTTCCCCTCGGCCATCACCATCGCTCAACTGACGTGCAGCTTCGTCATCCTCGGCGTGTTCATGCCCCGCCGCTGGCGCAAGGCCGGGGCCATCGCCCTCGGTGGCCTCATCGCCATCCGCCTGCTCATCAGCGCGCTGTTCCCCATCAACGTGTTCATCGCCCTTCCGGTCGGCGCCGCAATCGGCGCCGGCATCCTGTTCGCCCTCGGCCGACCCGACCGCCGTCCCACGCTCGACGGAGTGCGCGCCGCGCTGGTGGACTCCGGCCTGCCCGTCGCCTCGGTGCGCAAGGCCAAGGTCGACGCACGCGGCAGCACGCCGTACTTCGCCACGCTCGAGGACGGTCAGGGCGTCTTCGTCAAGGTGCTCGGTGAAGAGGAGCGTTCGGCCGACCTGCTGTTCCGCGTCTACCGCTTCCTGCGCCTCAAGAACGTCGGCGACGACCGACCGTTCTCCAGCCTGCGCCGCACCGTCGAACACGAAGCGCTCGTCTCGCTGTACGCCCGCGACGTCGGCATCCTCACCCCGCGCATGCGTGGGGTCGTCGACGTGGGGTCGGGCAGCATGCTGCTCGCCCAGGACATGATCGACGGCACGTCGCTCGACGGCCTGGAGGACGATCAGGTCACCGACGACATCATGCGCGGCACGTGGCAGCAGATCGCCCTGCTTCGCAAGCACCGCATCGCGCACCGCGACCTGCGGCGGGCGAACGTCTTCATCGCCTCCGACGGCAACCCGTGGATGATCGACTTCGGCTTCTCCGAGCTGGCCGCGAGCGACCTGCTGCTGTCCGCCGACGTCGCCCAGATGCTCGCCTCGTTCGCGGTGGTCGCGTCGCCCGAGCGCACCGTGGCCTGCGCGGTCGAGGTGCTCGGCAGGGACGCCGTTGCGACCGCGCTGCCCCGCCTGCAGATGCCGGCGCTCAGCGGCGCCACCCAGACCGCCCTGAAGCACAAGAAGGGCCGGCTCGAGGAGCTGCAGCAGGCCGTCATCACGCAGTGCCAGGTCGACGAGGTCGAGTACGAACCGCTCATCCGCGTCAAGGGCAAGACCATCTTCATGGTGGCCGTCCTGGCCATCGCCACGTGGGTGCTCATCCCCCAGTTCGCCGACCTGCCGAGCATCATCGACCAGGTCAAGGACGCCAACTGGGGCTGGTTCCCGCTGGTCCTGGCGATGTCGGTCGTCACCTACATCGGCGCCACGTTCAGCCTCTCCGGCGCCATCCCCAACCACCTGCCCGCGGTCCCGACGTTCGCCACGCAGGTCGGTTCCTCGTTCTGCAGCAAGCTGGCCCCGGCCGGCCTGGGTGGCATGGCGCTGAACGTCCGCTACCTGCAGAAGCAGGGCGTCGACGAACCCGTCGCCGTCTCGGGCGTCGGCCTCAACACCGCCGCCGGCCTCGTCGGCCACGTGTCGCTCATCCTCATCTTCATGCTGTGGGCCGGCACCGACGCATTCGGTGGGCTGAAGCTGCCCGACCCGAAGTGGATCATCGTCGGCGTCGGCGTGGCCGTGCTGTTGGCCGCCATCGGCATGCTCATCCCCGCCACGCGCAAGCTCCTCCTCACCAAGCTGCTGCCCATCCTGAAGCGCGCCGTGCACGGCATGGCCGACGTGTTCAAGCGGCCCGGCAAGCTGGCGGTGCTGCTGCTCGGTTCGATCATCGTCACCCTCAGCTACCTGCTGGGCCTGTACTTCGCCACGCAGGCGTTCGGCGGTGGGCTGCCGCTGGCGACCATCGGCGCGGTGTACCTCGTCGGCGCTGCGGTCGCCACGGCAGCACCCACGCCCGGTGGCCTCGGTGCGATGGAGGCCGCGCTCATCGCCGGCCTCGTCGCCGCAGGTCTGGCGAACACGGTGGCGGTGCCCGCGGTGTTCATGTTCCGCCTGGCCACGTTCTGGTTGCCCATCCTTCCGGGCTGGCTGAGCTTCACCTGGCTGCAGCGCAAGGAATACATCTGAGCGAATCACATCTGACGACGGCCGAGGCCGTCGGTCGTCAGCGCGGCTGGTCGACGAGCTCGGCCAGGCCGTGGGCCATGTTCCAGAACTCGTCGATGTGTGGCAGCAGCCGCGCCAGTTGCTCGCGCAGTCGGCGCTCGCCGGCGGGTGTGGTGCGCAGCACCACTGCCCGACGATCGCTGCCGACCACGCCGTACTCGCGGGTGATCCAACCGTGCGCTTCGAGGCGATCGAGCAACTTGCTGACACCGCCACTCGACAGTCCGAGCGAATCGACCAGGGTCCCGGGGCGGCACCCCTCGAGCAGATCGATCTGGCACAACGTCAGGAGCAACTGGAAGTCGTCGCGGTCGGGCTTGTCGTCGGCGTCGCCCAACGCGGAGAGGATCACCATGCCGGCGCGCGACAGGACCGACAGCAGGTCGGCGAACTCGGGCGGTTCGTCCGTCGGCCGCGCGCCCGCCTGCTCGGCGAGGAGGAGCATCTCCTTGGCCAGCGGTCGGACGTCGTCGTGCACATCGGCGACGACACCGTGCAGTCGTCGCACGGTGGCGTGGCCCTTGCGTGTGAGACGGACATGGACGGCGCGGCCGTCGCCCATCCCGCCGCGGTCGTAGCGTTCGACCGCGCCCGCCGCGACCAGCCGATCGATGAGCTTGGTGAGCCCGCCACTGGTCAGGCCGGTGGGGCCCTGCAGTTCGCGGGGGCGGCACGGCCCACGGTCGTGGAGCAGCATGAGCACCTGCACGCTGCGGTTGCCGCGCATCTCGCCGAGGCCGGCGCGCTCGAACGGTTCGTCGAACGCCCCCGTCATGCGCCGACCGAGCAGCAACATCGCCTCTACATGCCGACGGGTGTCGTCGTCCAACTGTGCTCGAAATTGTTGCATCGCTGGACAGTATTCCCCACGGAGTGCGATCCCACACGTCGGATGGTTGTGTTCCGCAAGATTCGCTGACTCGCTCAGTTTTCCTACACTGAGTTCATGGATCCGGAAGTGCTGCGCACACTGATGTTGATCGTCTCCATCGCCGCACTGAGTCCGTTCATCGCGGATGCATCGAAGCGCTGGATGCGGCTCCCGGGTGTCGTGGTCGAGATCCTTCTCGGCATCGTCATCGGTCCGCACGTGCTCGGCTGGGCGCAGCTGAACGAGATCATCTCGGTGCTCGCCGAGATGGGTCTGGTCTTCCTCATCTTCCTCGCCGGGTTCGAGATCGACATGCAGCGGGTGAAGGGCCGACCGGTGAAGTTGGCCATCACGAGTTGGCTGTGCTCGCTCGTGCTGGGCACCACCATCGCGATCCTGCTGTACTCGACCGGCGTCACGGTGAGCATTCGGTTCATCGCGATCGGGCTCACCACCACGGCGATCGGCACCCTGCTGCCGATCCTCGGTGATGCCGGCATCCTGCCCACCAGGTTCGGCACGTACGTGCTGGCCGGCGGAGCGGTGGGCGAGCTGGGCCCCATCGTGGCCATCTCGCTGGCATTGACGACCGACAACCCCGGCACGACCACGCTCGTCCTGGCGCTCTTCGCCTGCATCACGGTCGCGGCAGCGTGGCTCGCGACGCGACCGGTGAGGCCGCGCACCATCCGCCTGATCACCGACTCGTTGCACTCCAGTGCCCAGCTCGGAGTGCGGCTGGCCGTTCTGCTGTGTGTCCTGCTCGTCTACATCGCCAGCCGCTTCGACCTCGATGTGCTGCTCGGTGCGTTCGCGGCCGGCATGATCGCGCGCATCTTCCTGGTGTCGCAGGCGCACGAGAACTTCGACGACGACGACGAGACCGTCGACCATCACCGAGAAGTGCACACCCGGCTCGAGGCGCTCGGGTTCGGCTTCTTCATCCCGCTCTTCTTCATCATCAGCGGCGTGAAGTTCGATCTGGCGGCGCTGGAGAGCGCGGCGACCTTGCTCAAGGTGCCGATGTTCCTGGTGCTGTTCCTGGTGGTCCGCGGCCTCCCGGCGCTGTTGTACCGCCACGACCTGCCCCGGCCGAGCGTGAAGGCGTTCGGTGTGTTGATGGCGGCAGGGCTGCCCCTGCTGGTGGTGATCGCCGACCTCGGCGTGCGGTCCGGCCAGATGCGCTCCGACAACGCCGCGGCCATGGTCGGCGCCGGCCTGCTGTCGGTGATCATCTTCCCGATGATCGGGCTGGGTCTGCAGGCCAAGGCGCCGAGCGATGTCGGTGAAGGAGTCATCGGCACCGTTCGCTGACGTCGTCAGGAACATCTAGGGTCGTTGTATGGCGAAGAGACTGACGCTGACCGCGATGGAGCACCATGCACCCGACCGCGAGGTGCCCCGATCCAAGCAGTACGAGGCCGAACTGGTGCGCCTCCAGATCGAGATGCTGAAGATGCAGCAGTGGGCGCAGGCGTCGGGAGCCAAGATCTGCATCCTCTTCGAGGGACGCGACGCCGCCGGCAAGGGTGGCGCCATTCGACGCTTCACCGAGCACACCAACCCCCGAGGTGCTCGAGTCGTGGCGCTGCCGAAGCCGTCCGACGTCGAACGTTCGCAGTGGTACTTCCAGCGCTACGTGGCCCACCTCCCCGCTGCCGGCGAGATCGTGTTGTTCGACCGGTCCTGGTACAACCGCGCCGTCGTCGAACCGGTGATGGGCTACTGCACCACCGAACAACGCGACGAGTTCTTCGAACAGGTGCCCGGCTTCGAGCAACAGCTCGTCGACTCCGGCATCCGCCTGTTCAAGCTGTGGTTCACCGTGTCGCAGGCCGAACAGTTGCGGCGCTTCGAGGGACGCACCGCCGACCCGTTGAAGCAGTGGAAGCTGAGCCCCAACGACGAGGCGTCGGTCACCAAGTTCGCCGAGTACGGCAGGGCCCGCGACCGCATGCTGCGCCTCAGCGACACATCGCACGCCCCGTGGACGGTGGTGAACTCGAACGTGAAGAAGCTGGCCCGCCTGGAGGCCATCCGTCACGTGCTGCACGAGTTGCCGTACGACCACAAGGACGGCGACATCGTCACCAAGCCCGACCCTCGGGTCGTGCAGCCTGCTGCGGCCGTCATCCCGGGAAGAGGGAAGTGATGATCGCCGCTCAGTGGCTCGCCATCTCGGTCTGGGTGGTGCTCGGCATCCCGGCGATGCTGCTCGTCACCTGGGTGGCCGGTCGCCTGCTCGGCGCGAAGCGCGGCTGGACCTCGCTGCTGTTCTCCGGTGTCGTCGGCTGGACGCTCGGCATCATCATCAGCGGCGACATCAACGGGTGGCAGTGGGGCACGCTGCGGATGGTCGTGCTGACGCTGGTCCTCGGGTCGCTGTTCACGATGATCATCGCCCTCGGCCTGGACTTCATCGCCCCCCAGGGCACCCTCTCCAAGGGCGACGCGGCCGGCCTGGTGACGGTCAGCAACCCGATGACGAAGGTGCGCCAGGTCGCCGGGCCGGCACGCCGCTATCGCGAGGTGCTGCGCATCGCGCGCGAGAACGGGGTGGTCGGTTCGCAGGTCGACCGACTCGCCCTGCCCGCCGGCGCCCGGCGGACGCTCGAGCAAGCGGGCGGCATCTTCGTCAAGCTGGGCCAGGTCGCGTCGACCCGCAGCGACGTGCTGCCACGCACCTGGTGCGACGAGCTGTCGAAGTTGCGCAGCAGCGCCGAGCCGGCGCCCGAGCGAGTCATGCGACCGCACGTCGAGCAACAGCTCGGCCGGCCGGTCGAGGAGGTCTACGCGGAGTTCGACTGGACGCCGTTGGCGAGCGCGTCCATCGCCCAGGTCTACGCCGCCACGCTGCCCGACGGACGCAAGGTGGTCGTGAAGGTGCAACGACCCGGGCTCGACGAGATGATCGCGGTCGACACCGCCGCGGTGATGAGCCTGGCGCGGGTGATCGAGCACAACACGCCGCTGGGCCTCACCGTGCGGCCCACCGACCTGGCCCAGGAGTTCCTCGACGGCGTGCTCGAGGAGCTCGACTTCCGCATCGAGGCCAACAACGCGCTGGACCTGTCCGCCGTGGTGGCCGACTTCGAGGGCGTCCGCGTGCCGGCCATCTTCACCGAGCTGAGCGGACGACTGGTGATGACCGAGGAGCGCGTCACCGGACGGCCGGTCACCGACCTCGAGTGGATCGCCGAGAACGGCCAGGACCAGGCCGCGATCGCGCGGCGGCTGATCGACGTCTTCCTGCACCAGATGTTCGTCGACGGCGTCTTCCACGCCGACCCTCACCCGGGCAACCTGCTGATGGAGGCCGACGGCACCATCGTCCTCATCGACCTCGGCGCGGTCGGTCGGCTGGGCCCGGCGCAGCGCACCGCGGTGATGACCATGCTGATGGCGGCGTCGACCGGTGATGCCGCGCTGTTGCGCACCTCGATGACCGAGATCATCAACGTCGACAGCCGGGTCGATCTGCATCAGCTCGACTTCGCCATCCAACAGTTCTTCGACGAGCACCTCGGCCGCGGCAAGGGCATCACCACCGCCGCCTTCGCCGACCTCGGCAGCATCGTCGGCGAGTTCGGCCTGCGCCTTCCCGACTGGTTCGGCACGCTCTCGCGCACGATGCTCACCCTCGAGGGGACGCTGAAGGGGATCGATCCCGACTTCGCACTCGTCGACGCCGGGCGCGCCTTCGGCGAGCAGTACGTCCAGCAGCGGCGCGGGCTGGACACGTTCAAGGAAGCCGTCGAGCGCGAGGCCATGTCGCAGCTGCCGCGCCTGCGCCGCCTGCCGAACCAGTTGGGCGACATCCTCGAGCAGGCGTCGTCGGGTCGGTTGTCCGCCCGGGTGTCGATGCTGTCCGACCCGCGCGATCAGGCGCTGCTCACCCGGCTGGTGGACCGCATCGTGTTCGCCGTGCTGGCCGCCGCGCTCGGGCTCGGGTCCGTCGTGCTGCTCGGCGTGGAGAGCGGGCCCGAGCTCACCGAAGGCCTGCTGTTGAACGAGTTCCTCGGTTACACCGGTCTGGTCGCCTCGGCGCTGCTGACCATGCGCGTCGTCGCCAACGTCATCCGCGAAGGCCAGATGTAGCGCGGTCGCCCGATCGCGGCTCAGACGCCGGCGGTGACCCCGCCGTCGACGCCCCACAGCGCACCGGTGACGTACGACGCGTCGTCGCTCGCCAGGAACAGCGCCACGGCGGCGACCTCGTCGGGCTGGGCACCACGCCCCAGCGGGACTCCGGCACCGGGGTCCGCGTACACGCTGATGCCGTCGGCGGCGAGCCGTTCGGCATGCGCGTCGTTGAAGCGGGTCATCACCAGGCCGGGTGCGATGGCGTTGATGCGAATGCCCTCCGCGGCGTGGTCGAGCGCCATGCCGCGGGTCAACTGGGCGATGGCACCCTTGGTCGCCGAGTACACCGACAGGTAGCGCTCGGCGATGATCGCGTTGGCAGAGCTCATGTTGACGATCGCCCCACCGCCGCCCTGACGACGGAACTGCAGGATGGCCTGCCGGCAGCCGTGCAGCACGCCACCGACGTTGACGGTGAAGCTGCGCACGAACTTCTCGTCGGCGTCGTCGTCGGTGACCAGGCCGGGCAGGTTGACGGCGGCGTTGTTGACCATGACGTCGAGGCGGCCCCAGCGCGCCACCGCAGCGGCCACCACGGCGGCGACCTGCGCGTCGTCGGCGACGTCGACCGTGGCCGACGCGGCCACACCCCCGGCGGCGACGATGCCGGCCGCCGTGGCCTCGGCGGCGACGGCGTCGATGTCGGCGGCGAGCACGCTCGCTCCGGCCCGCGCGAACCGTCGCGCGATGGCCTGTCCGATTCCGTTCCCTGCGCCGGTGACCACGGCCACCCGTCCATCCAGTTGCATGCAGCGAACGTAGTGCGGCCGGGTCAGCCGGGGGCGTGCCACGCCGCGGCGATGGCCGCGACGTGCCGATCGTCGGTGCCGCAGCACCCGCCGATCACCCGCAACGCGGGCAGCACCGAGCGCAGCGCCACGTAGCGCTCGGCGAGATCGTGCGGGTCGCCGTCGTCGAGCACCTCCATCTCGTCGAGCTCGGCGTGGCTCAACGTCGACGCGTTGGCGCGCAGTCCTCCGACGCGGCCGATCCACGGCGCCGACGGATCGAGCACGTCGTCGAAGTGGGTGGGGTGGGCGCAGTTGATCATGTAGTGCGTCGGGTGGCCCTCGGTCGCCGCATCGGTGGCCGCGATGGCGTCGCCCAGGCTGTCGCCGGACGGCAGGCGACCGTCGGTCTCGAGGGTGAACGACACGACCGCCGGCAGCCCCGCGGCCCGGGCCGCACGCAGCGATGCCGACCGCCTCGTCCACGTAGCCCATCGTGATCGCCGAGACGACGTCGACTCCCGCGGCAGCCATCTGTTGCACCTGGAACGTGTGGTACTCCTCCGCGGTGTCGGCATCCATCGTGGCGCCGAGCACGTAGCCGTCGCCGCGCGGCCCCACCGTGCCGCCGATGAGGAACGGCGCCTGCCCCGGCCACCGACCACGGACGTCGGCGACGACCTCCACGCCGTCGGCGATGAAGGTCGCGAGTGCCTCGAGGTCGTGGCCCAGCGTGGCGGCCCAGTCGGGGTTCGCTCGCCACAGCGGTGCCTCGAGCACCACCGCCGATCCGTGGGCCGCGGCGATCGCGGCGTACGCCTCGTAGTACTCGGTGAGCAGCGCCCGACCCTCGGCGGTGCCGGCCAACGGGTACGCGGCGAACGCCGGCAGTTCCACGCCGCGGATGAAGACCAGCCAGGTCTCGAGTCCCCCGTCGGTGATGACGGTCCCGCTCGCCGGCCACGGTGCAGGTGATGCCTCGTTCATGTCGGACATCACACCACGACACGGCGGTCCTGTCACGGAGTGGAGACGAGGGGAATCGAACCCCTGACATCCACCTTGCAAAGGTGGCGCTCTGCCAACTGAGCTACGTCCCCGCGGCGGGCCTCACGATATCGGCTGTCTCGCCACCTCGTACCCGCCCTCGGCGAGCATCGCGTGGAAGCCGCGCAGACCGTCCGAGAAGGCGGTGCGCTCGTCGCGGACGGCCTGATCGGGGTCGAGCGCGTCGCCGTGCAGGTACCGTGCCGGGTCGTCGAGCACGAAGCAGGGGGTGCCGGGCAACGACGCCACGCGGGTCTTCAACTGGGCACGGTAGGCCCACACGTTCTCGAAGCAGAACCGGCGCACACCGGCGTCGTACAGCCGATCGGTGGTGCCGAGCACGTCGAGCCGACCGCTGCCGAACGGCACCCCCTGCACCACCACCCCGTCGCGGCTGTGCAGCAGCACGTGGTCCTTGGCGTGCACGCGGGCGATGAACGGCGCCATCGCATCGAGCGCGTCGAACGGGTCCTCCCCCACCATCTGGCTGTTCCCGTAGTCGTAGAGGGCCTGCACCCACGGGTGGTCGACCGCGGCGAGGATGTCGGCCAGCACCGGACCGGTGAAGTCCTCGTGGTTCTCGAGCACCACCAGCACGCCGTGCCGTTGCGCGACGGGCGCGACCTCGCGCAGGTCGTGCTTGGTCCAGCGCACGACCTCGGCGAGCGGTGCGTCGTACTTGGTGTACGTGCGCAACGTGTCGGCGCCGCACAGCGCGGCCACCTCGATCATGCGCGTCATGTGCTCGACGCCGGTGTCGCTGGTGTCCAGTTCGACGCGCAAGCCCAGTCGCTCGGCCGCGCCACGGACGAGACGGAAGTGGTCGTTCGTCGTGCCGCACAGGTCGCGGAAGCCAGCGCCGTTGGCCGAGATGTTCACACCGGTGAAGCCGCGAGCCGCCATCTCCTCCATGTACGCGAACACGTCGTACCCGGTGCGGTCGCGATGACGCAGGTGATAGCGCATCGAGAACGAGTGCACGTGCAGTTCGATCCGCTTCACGTCGTCCGCCATGTCGACAACACTTCCAGTTCGGCCGTCAACGCCCGACGGTAGCGGTCGGCCACCTCGGGCAGTGATGTCGCGAGTCGATGGCTGCGCCACAGGCAGTACGCGGCGATGCGGTAGTGCCACGCCGCCCCGTCGCGCCGATAGCGATCGACCGTCTCGCCATCGGGGTACGCGGCCAGGAATCGTTGCACCGCCGCGGATCCGTGCGGCGGTGCGGCGTAGAGCACCATCATCGCCGGCGACAGGAAGCAGGCGAGGTCCTCCACCGGGTCGCCCACGCCCGGGCACTGCCAGTCGATGAGCACCAGCCCGTGCCGGCTGCGCACCAGGTTCCCCGGGCCGCAGTCGGTGTGCACGAGCGACGGTCGGTGCACCGGTCGGGCGTCGGCCACCGCCGGACGGTACGCCGTCACCCGTGCCCGTTCGGCGGGAAGCGGCACGTCGGCGATGACCTCGTCGGCGCGGGCGGCGGCCTCGGCGGCCGACCGGTGCAGCGCGCGGAACCCTGTCGGTGCGGGCGACGAATGGACCGCGTGCAGCAGCCGCGCCACGTCGGCCACACCGCGTCGCCACTGCGTGCCCGCCACGTAGCGGTACACGAGCAGTGCACCGTGGTGTCCGCCGGCGGGAGTGAACGACACCAGCTCGGGCACCAGCCCCGTCCCGGCCAGGTGGGCCAGCGCGGCCGCCTCGTGATCGGGAAGGTTCGGGTACATCGGGTTCGGCTCGGGCGGGTGCTCGGCGTACTGCTTCTCGATCAGCAGCTCGCGACCGTGGCGCACCTTCCACACCTGGTTGGTGTAGCCACCGGCGAGCAGGGTGCGGGTGGACGACACAGCCCGACAGTAGTGGTGCCGGTGCTGTTCCTGAGTCTGATGTCGGGTCTGCTGGTCGTCCAACTCGTCGGCGGTTGAGTCGCGCTTCCTAGGCTCGCCGAATGGCCCGCATCAAGTTCGGCACGTTCCTCGCTCCTCACCACCCCATCGGTGAGAGTCCCACGCTCCAGTTCCAGCGCGACCTGGACCTGGCGACGCACCTCGACCGCCTCGGCTACGACGAGTTCTGGGTGGGCGAGCACCACTCCACCGGCTGGGAGATGATCGCCAGCCCCGAGATGTTCCTCGCTTCGGCGGCCATGGTGACGAACCGCATCAAGCTCGGCACGGGCGTGGTGTCGCTGCCGTATCACCACCCGTTCAACGTCGCCCAGCGCATGGTGCAGCTCGACCACATCAGCCAGGGGCGGGCCATGTTCGGCAGCGGCCCAGGCGCGCTGCCCAGCGACGCGCGCATGCTGAACATCGACCCGATGACCCAGCGCGACCGGCAGGACGAAGCCCTCGGCGCGATCATCCGCCTGATGCGCGGCGAGCGCTTCTCGATGGAGAGCGACTGGTTCACGCTCGTCGACGCCGGCCTGCAGATCCTGCCCCACCAGGAGGACATGCCGATGGTCACCGCCAGCAGCATCTCGCCGTCGGGCATGACCATCGCCGGCAAGTACGGCATCGGCGTGCTCAGCATCGCGTCGAACAGCAGCGAGGGCATCCAGGCGCTGCCCACGCAGTGGCAGTTCGCCGAGGACTCCGCCGCCAAGCACGGCCAGACCGTCGACCGCGCCAACTGGCGGGTCATGATGAGCTGGCACATCGCCGAGACCCGCGAGCAGGCCAAGCAGGAATCCATCCTCGGGCTGCAGAAGTGGCACAACGAGTACAACGTGAAGGTGCTCGGCCGCCCCGGTGCCCAGTGGGTCGACGACCCCGAGGAGCTGTACAACCAGGTCGCCGCCGGTGGTGCCGAAGGTGGTGGCGCCGCCGTCATCGGCACGCCCGACGACCTGATCGAGGCCATCCTGAACCTGCAGCAGACCACGGGCGGCTTCGGCGTCGTCCTCGGCTTCGCCAACGACTGGGCGAACATCGAGGCCACCCGCAAGTCGTGGGACCTCGTCGCCCGTTACGTCATCCCCGCCGTCACCGGTGCCATCCGCCCGCAGATCGATTCCGCCGAGTACGTCGCCGAGCGCAAGACCGAGCTGATGGCCGGGGCGAGCGCCGCGGTGATGAGCAAGATCATGAGCGACGAGAAGGCCGCCGCGGCGATGGGTGTCACCATGCAGCAGATGCAGGCGCGCATGGCCAAGCAGGAGAACGACCCGGTGTTCCGCCCGGGCGGCGGACTGCCCACGGCCGACACCGCTGCCGGCGACTGACCCGGCGCGACCCGAGGGTCCGCAGGCCGAGCGGACCTTGCGGACCTAGCGGACCTCGACCACGCCGTGGTCGCCGAGGACGCCGACCGACACGCGATCGCCGATGGACAGGTGATCGGCCGCGCCCTGACCGACGTCGGCGCTCACCAACGTGTCGCTGACATCCAGGCGGACGCCCACCACGGTGCTCGCGCCCTGGAACGTGATCGACGCGACCGAACCGGGGAAGCCGTCGTCGGCCAACGACAGGTCCTCCGGGCGCACGAGCAGCGTCACGGCGGTGCCGGTCTGGTGCGACGCCGCGGACGGGACGCCGATGCGTCGGCCGAGGACCGACACCTCGGCGCCTTCACCGACGTGACCCTCGAGCTCGTTCATCGAGCCGACGAAACGGGCGACGAACGCCGTGCTCGGCCGACGGTAGACCTCGGTGGGCGTGCCCAGCTGCTCGACCCGACCGTGCGACATGACGCAGATGCGGTCGCTGATGGCCAGCGCCTCCTCCTGGTCGTGGGTGACGAACAGGGTGGTGATGCCGAGCTCGGTCTGGATGCGACGGATCTCGTCGCGCAGCGTCGTGCGCACCTTCGCGTCGAGCGCACTGAGCGGCTCGTCGAGCAGCAGCACACGCGGCTGGATGGCCAGGGCACGGGCCAGTGCGACACGCTGCTGCTGACCGCCCGACAGCTGGTGGGCATAGCGGTTGGCCATCGTCGTCAGCTGGACGAGCTCCATCATCTCGTGCACGCGGTTGGCGCGCTGCGCCGACGCCTGCTTCCGGGTGCGCAACCCGAAGTCGATGTTCTGCGCCACCGTCAGGTTCGGGAACAGGCTGTAGCTCTGGAACACCATGCCCATGTTCCGCTTGTGGGCGGGGGTGCGGGTGATGTCGGAGCCACCGACGAGCACGGCTCCGGAGTCGGCGAACTCGAAGCCGGCGCTGATGCGCAGCGCGGTGGTCTTGCCGCAGCCGGACGGCCCGAGCAGGGTGATCAGTTCGCCCTCGTGGACGTCGAGGTCGAGCCCCTCGAGGGCCACGGTGCTGCCGAAGGTCTTGCGGACCGAGATGAAGTCGAGCGTGGTCACGAGTTGCCTTCACTGATGGACGGGACAGGAGTGGGCGCCGGCTCGAGGCCGGCGGGCGGCACGTACGGCCGACGGCTGCGGTCGCGCTTGCGGGTGAGCACGCCGAGGAGCACGAACAGCAGGGTGGTGACGAGCAGTGCGAGCAGGTTGAGCGCGTAGCCGGCCTGGGGTTCGCGTTGGGTGTACTCGCGCTGGAACTGCGGCAGCGTGCGCTTCAGCAGCGTGGAGGCGATGGTGTACTCACCGATCACGACGGCCGCCGTGAGGAACGCTGCGGAGATGATGGCCGTGCGCATGTTCGGGATGAGCACCTTGCGCAGCGTGGTACCCCAGCCGGCCCCGAGGCTGCGCGATGCGTCGACCAACGTGCGCAGGTCGATGGACCGCAGGCCGGCGTCGATGGACCGGTACGTGAACGGCAGTGCGAGCACGACGTAGAACGGGATGAGCGCGTAGTTGCTGTTCAGGAACCAGCGCGCGTGCGGCTTGACGATGACGATGCCGGCCACCAGGGCGATGGCGGGGATCATGTACGGCAGCACGGTGATGAACTCGATGAACGTGCGCATCTTCGGGAGTCGCAGGTGCGTCCACACCGCAGTGGGCACCAGCAGGGCCAGGGTGAGGAACACCGTGCCCACCGCGAGCATCAGGCTGAGCTTCAGCGACGGCATGAAGTCGGGGTCGTCGAATGCCCGCCACAGCGGTTCGAGCGACCACTTCTCGAGCAGGGTGTCCTTGCCGAGCAGGAACGCCGGCACGTTCTGCAACGAGTGCCGGGCGAGCGTCAGCAGTGGCAACAGGAAGAAGAACGTGCTGATCGTGACGACGATGATCGGCACGATCTTGGCGAAGCGAGCGTTCGGACGACCCACCGATCGGGGCGCGAGCGCGGTGGGTGCCGTCGGGCCGCCCTCGCCGAGCTCGGGGTCGAGCGGCAGTGGCCCGTCCGGTGCCAGCGGCATCGACACGTGGATCGGATGCTCGGCGCTGGTCATGACGACTGCCACCGTTCGGCGCGGCGACGGGCCACCCAGTAGAGGCTCATGCAGATGGCCATGATGATGATCATCCACGCCACCAGGCCGAAGCCGGTGGCGTCCTCGCCGATGGACACGTCGCCACCGAGGAAGAACGCGATGCGCAGCGAGACGATCTTGGAGTTGTCGGTGAGGATCGCGGCGGTGGCGTAGGCGGCGAACGAGTTCGCGAAGAGCAGCAGGAAGCCGCCGAGCAACGACGGCGTCAGCACCGGCAGGCCGACCCGGCGCCAGTAGGTCCACGTGGTGCCGCCGAGGTTGGCGCACGCCTCACGCCACGACTGCTTCAGGCCGTCGATGGCGGGCAGTGTGATGAGGACCATCAGCGGCACGTTGAAGTACGAGTACACGACGATCAGGCCGGCCGTGTTGCCGAGGTCGAACCCGTGGGCGTAGAGGTCGATCCCGAACCAGTTGAGAATGTTGGTGAGCACGCCGGCTCGTGCGCCGAGCAGCGTGATGAACGCGAACGCGAGGGGCAGCCCGCCCATGTTCGCGGCGACGCCGCAGAACGAGGTGATCAGGTTGCGCAGCCACTTCGGGCGGATGAGGCTCGCCGCGGCGTAGGCGAGCAACGTTCCCCAGACGACACCGACGAACGCGGCACCGGCGGAGAAGAAGATCGAGAACTTGAACGCATCCCAGTTCTGACCGCTGATGGCGTCGCCGAGCGCGGCGAGCGAGAAGCCGTCGTCGGTGCGCAGGGCGTTGAAGAAGACGGTGATCGCCGGAATGATGAGGAACAGCAGCAGGAAGGCGAAGAACGGCACGAGGCCGACCCACGCCCAGTTGCGACGAGCCCGCGCCGCGGGGGGCGCACCAGCGGTGCGCCCCCCGTCGACGTCGGTCGGAATGACGATGTCGGTCATCGAGGACCAGTCGGTCGACGCATCACGCGTCGGCGACCATCGGACCCCAGTTGTCGGCCAACACCGTCTTGGCGGCGTCGATCTGGGCCGGCGTCAGGAACGCGACCTGGCTGAGCAGCTCGTCGGGGGGCAGGTTGCCCTTCATGTCGTCGGTGACCGTGCCGGCCTTCACGAGGGCATCGATACGGGCCGGGACAGCGCCACCCTCGAGGTAGCCGAGCGCGCCTTCGTCACTGAAGATGTGCTCCATCCACAGCTTCGAGCACGCGTTGTGCGGCGAATCCTTGACCACACCCTGGCCGTAGAAGCCGCCGTAGATGCCGTCGCTCGGGAAGTTGACCTCGACCGTGAGGCCAGCGGCCTCGAGGTCGGCCTTCAGACCGGGAACGTTGTAGCTCCAGTCGATGGCGATCGGGGTCTCGCCCGAGAGGACGGTCTCCTTGGTGACGTCGGTGCCGCCCAGGTTGCCGCTCTTCTTCAGGTCGGCGAAGTACTGGATGCCGGGCATGATGTCGTCGGCCGAGCCGCCGTTGGCGATGCTCGCGGCCATGACGGCGGCGAACGCCGAACCGGCTTCACGCGGGTCGCCGTTGAGAGCGACGAGGCCCTTGTACTCCGGCTTGGCGAGGTCGGCGAACGACTTCGGCGCGTTCTTCACGATCGTGGTGTTCGTGGCGAACGCCATGATGCCGTAGTAGGCCGCGGTCCAGTTGTTGGCGGCGTCCTTCAGACCGGCCGGGATCTCGGCGTCGAGCGACAGCTTGTACGGCTCGAACAGGCCGGCATCGACCATCTCCTGGGCGATGGCCGGGCTGACGTCGACGCTGTCGGGCATGTCGTCCTGACCGGCGAGGGTCTGCACGGCTTCCATCTCCTCCTTGGAGGAGGCGTCGGGGCTGGCGACCGGGTTCTCGATGCCCGGGAACTTGTCGCGGAAGCTCTGCAGGATGCCCTTGTAGTTGGCCCACTCGTCGGGCAGGGCGATCAGGTTCACCTTGGCGCCGTTGGCCTTGCAGTCGTCGTAGAGCGCCTGGACTTCAGCGCTGAGCGCGCCGCCACCGGCGGTCGTGTCGCTGCCGCCGGCCGTCGTCTCTGCGCCGCCCGCGGTGGTCTCGGCGGCAGTGCCGTTCGACGTGGACTCGTCGGAGCCGCAGGCGGCCAGCACGAGCGTGCCTGCCATCAGCGTCGCGACGAGCTTCGCACTCCTGGTACGCATCTTCATCTGGATGTTCTCCCCTTGGTTGGTCGAAGTGTCACCGCCGACGGTACGTGCACCTCGGGAACGACACTTGAGGCAGAACGGTACATCAGGTGAACGGACGGTGAACGAACGTCGGGTGACGGGGCGGTGCACGCGCCGCCCAACCCGGACTGCTCAGTCGTCCTTCAGGGCCACCGCGTTGGGGGTGACGTTCATCTTCGGCACGTACTCGGCCACCTCCACCTCGCGTCCCTCACCGAGGAACTTGGCGCGGAGTTCGTCGCGGCACGACGTGCACGGGCCGTAGAAGCGTTCGTCGGCCGTGGTGCCGCAGCGCGGGCAGACGACACTCATCGCGTCGTCGAGGGTGTTGCCGGACAGCTCGGACATCACTCGGCGCCCCGGTAGGCCTCGGCCCAGAAGTCGCGCAGCATCGCCGCGCCGGCGGCAGGGTCGCCGAGCATCCACCAGTGGCCCTGACCCTCGAGGACGTGCTTGGTGGCACCGATGCGGTCGGCCACCTCGGCCCCCAGGCTGTCGCTCTGCACGAACGGGTCGTTGGGGGCGATGATCGCCAGACCGGGGATGGTGGCCGCCGGGCCGAGGTGCTCGCCCCATTCCTTCATCGCCGGCTGCGTCGCCGACCGGTACAGCGAGAGCACGCACCGTCCCATCGTCTCGTCGCCTGCCACCGCGAGCTGCTCACCGGTGGCGCGAGGAATGCCGATGGCTTCGAACAACGCGACCCGCTCGTCCACCGAGGCGGCCAGGCTCTGCTCGAAGTACTGCTCGCCGGCGCCGGGCGTCTGCCAGATCTGGGCGAAGTCGTGCCACACGTAGTCGGGGTGGAACAGGCCGAGGACGTCGCACGCCCACGTCCGGAACAGGTGCGGGCGGATGGTCACGGCGCGCATGCCGATGCCGCCACCCCAGTCGTGGCCCACGAAGTCGACCGGGCCGTGCTCGTCGACGATGGGCTCGAGCTCGGCGACGAGCCACATCGCGTACTCCTCCTTCGTCGCGCCGAACCCGGGCCGCACCTCGCACCCGAACCCGGGCAGCTGCGGCGTGAACACGTCGTCGCGACCCAATTCGGCGCGCAGCGGGTCCCAGATGACCGGTGTCTCGGGGTTCCCGTGGAGCAGTACGACAGCCATGCGCCGACTCTACGACGCGTACGCTCGCGGGCATGCACGTCGACGTCATGCTCACCCCGCAACCGCTGCAGCGAATGGACGGCACGGCCAAGGCCCTGCGCGACTTCGGGTTCGACGGCATCCTCTTCACCGAGGCCGGGCGCACCGCCTACCTGTCCGCAGCGGTCGCGGCCGCCGCCGCACCCGAGCTCGAGCTGAGCACCGGCGTGGCGGTGGCGTTTCCGCGCAGCCCGATGGTCACCGCTCAGGTGGCGTGGGAGTTGCACGAGGCCACGAACGGCAAGTTCCGGCTCGGCCTCGGCACCCAGGTGCGCACGCACATCGTCCGTCGTTACGGCGTGGAGTTCGACCGTCCCGGCCCGCGGCTGCGCGACTACGTGCAGGCCGTCAAGGCGTGCTTCGCCGGCTTTCGCGGTGAGCCGCTCGACCACCGTGGCGACTTCTACGAGCTCACCTGGCTGAACCGGCAGTGGAGCCCCGGGCCCATCGACGTGCCCGACCCGAAGGTGGACATCGCCGCGGTGAACCCGTGGATGCTGCGCATGGCCGGCGAAGTGGCCGATGGCGTGCACGTGCACCCGATCGGCGAACCCGGCTACCTGCACCGCCACGTCCTGCCGAACGTGGCCCGCGGCGCCCAGGAGATGGGCCGGTCACCGGGCGACGTGTCGATCATCGTGCCCGTGAACATCATCGTCGGCGACACCGACGAAGAGCGCGAGGCCGATCGCCAGGTCATGCGTTCGATGCTCAGCTTCTACGGGAGCACGCCGAACTACGCGTTCATCTGGGACGAGGCCGGCTTCGACGGCACCACCGCGCGCGTCCGCGAGCACCAGAAGGCGGGCGACATGGCCGCCATGGCCGCGCAGATCACCGACGACCACCTGGCCACCTTCTGCACCGAGGCGACGTGGGACGGGCTGGCCCAGGCACTGGTCGACAAGTACGGCGACGTCGCGTCGCGCCTGGTGCTGTACAACGCGATGATGGGCGACCCGGGACGGATCGAACGGTTCGGCGAGGTCGCCAAGCAGATCCGGTTCCTCAGCGAGCCGACGCCCTAGGACCGACTGGCATCAGGTGAGGCGGCGCGTGGCCGCCCACGTGGTGAGCTCCTTGCGGTTGCTCAACTGCAGCTTGCGCAAGACGGCCGACACGTGGGTCTCGACCGTCTTCACCGACAGGTGCAGGTTCGATGCCGCCTCGCGGTACGTGTAACCGCGGGCGATGAGGCGCATCACATCCTGTTCGCGTGGCGTGAGCAGGTCGAGTTCGGGGTCGCTGGCCGCGGGCACCTGACCGGAGAACGCGTCGAGCACGAACCCGGCGAGGCGTGGGGAGAACACGGCGTCGCCGTCGTGGACCCGACCGATCGCGTCGACCAGCGCCGCAGCGTCGATGGTCTTGGTGACGTAGCCGCGCGCCCCGGCACGGATGACCGCGACCACGTCGTCGGCGGCATCGCTGACCGACAGCGCGAGGAACACCGCCTCGGGCCACTCGCGATGCACGCCCTCGATGACCGCCCGTCCGCCGCCGTCGGGCATGTGCACGTCGAGCAGCACCACCTGCGGTCGCGTCCGGAGCACACCGGAGATCGCGTCGCGCACCGTGCCCGCCTCGCCGACCAGGTCGACCGACCGACCCAGCTCGGCCTTCACACCCGAGCGGAACAGCGCATGGTCGTCGACCAGGAACACGGACACGGGGGTTTCGCTCACGGCGCCACCCTGCCATCCCGCTGCGGGTCCACCGCGCGTGGCACCCGCAACTGCACCTCGGTCCCGATGCCGGGCGTGCTGTCGATGCGCACGGCGCCGCCCACCCGCTCGAGCCGGGCGACCATCGACTGGGCGATGCCCATGCCCTCGCCGCGCACGGCCGACGGGTCGAAGCCGCACCCGCGGTCGCGTACGAACACCTCCACCTGATCGGCTCCGACCTCGGCGTAGAGCGACACCGTGCGTTCGCCGCTGTGCTTGGCGGCGTTCACGCACGCCTCACGGGCGGCCGCCACCAGCGCCTGCAGTTCGTCGTCCAGGCCGGTGTCGCCCACCGCCACCACCTCGATGCGCACCTCGTGACGAACCTCCACGTCGGCCGCCATCGCCTGCAACGCAGCCACGAGCGAGTCGGCCACCGCCGTGTCCGAGCCGTACAGCCACTCGCGCAGCTCGTGCTCCTGCTGGCGGGCCAGCGTCGCCGTGCGCCGGGGATCGTCGGCGTTGCGCTGGATGAGCGCCAACGTCTGCAGCACCGAGTCGTGCAGGTGCGCGGCCATCGCCTCGCGCTCCTCGACGCGGATGCGTTGCCGGCGCTCCTCCGCGGCGGCCTGAGCGAGGCGGGCGATCCAGGGACCGAGCAGCAGCACCAACCCCACCACCGCCACGGCCGCGGCGAATGCTCCGGCGCGCACCGCACGCGACAAGCCGTCGCCCGTCGCCACGATCAGCAGACCGACCACCAACAACGCGGAACCGAGCACGACGCGCAGCCGCGCATGGCGCCCGCCGACGACATCGGCCAGGCGGGTCCCCGCACCGTCGTGTCCGTCGCCGGGCACCAGGCCCAGCACGACGGCGCCGGCGACGAGCGCGGCCAACGGGAACATGAACGCGTCACCCAGCCACAGCCCGGTGGAGCGCACCACCAGCATCAGCCCCGCGCCGATGCACGCGACCGCGGCATTGCGCCGCACGTCGACCGGGTCGGGTGCACCGGGCGACGACGGTGCAGGCTTCGAGACCGCGGCACCGAACGCGTAGATCACCAGACCCAGCCCGCCGGCGAAGCTGAGCACGATGAGGACGCCGCGCAGGACGAGCGGATGGACCCGGTGGCGTCGGGCGAAGCCGGCCACCACGCCCGCGACGACGCGTCCGTCGTCACTGCGCGGGAAGGCGATCGCCTCGGTGTCCATGGGCTGATTGTCGCACCTCGCGTGGCGCTTGCCATCGGGGACGTCTCAGGGTCGGTTCAGGGTGTGTCCCCGATGTGCGGCCGCGATCCGAGGCAGATGATGGAGGTCGAGAAGGAGTACTGCGAACATGAGTACCGACATGCACGAACCCGACACACGGACCGATGGCCCGAACGGCACCGGCCAGACGAGCTGGCGACACACCCCGCTGTCGCGGATGCCCAAGGGCGTTCCCGACGGAGGCAAGTTGGGCGGTGTGGTCAGCGGGCTCTCCCGGGCCTACGGCTTCGACCTGCGCACCACGCGCATCGCGGTGGCCGTCGCCCTGTTCGTGCTCCCGCCGCTGTGGCTGGTCTACATCGCGGCCTGGGTGTTGCTCCCCGACACCCCGGCCCAGGCCCAGCCCATCGAGGCCGTGCTGCGCGACCGACGCCGTCGCCCGCTGATGGTGGTGCTCGCCGCCCTGCTGGTGATGGCCGCCCTCGGTTCGTTCGGCAGTTGGTTCCTGTTCGACGGAGCGCCGTGGGGCGCCGTGCTCATCGGCGTCGGCGTGTTGCTGTGGGCGTCGACGACCGGCACGTTCCGGCGGAGCGCGACACCGGCTGGGACAGCGGCCGCGTCGTTTCCCATGACGCCCGGGCCCGACGGGTCGTTCCCCCCGCCGCACGTCGGTGGGACGAACGCTGCCATCACCACCCAGCAGCACGCGGTCGTCGTCGAGCAGCTCCCGCGCCGCCCTCGTCGCCCGATCACCAGCATGGGTGTCGGCGTGACGGTCCTGTGGTTCGCCGTCGTCGGCATCGGCAACGCGCTCGACTGGTGGCACACCCAGGACCTGTGGGTCGTCGTCGTCGGCCTGAGCATCGTCCTCGCGGCGATGTTGGTGAGCATCGTCGTCAACCGCAGCTGGGTGCTGCCGTTCCTGTTCCTCCCGCTGCTCGCTGTGCTCGTCGCCCTGTGCGTCGCCCAGCCGAGCCTGGAGGGCTCGGGCGGCGATCGCACCGTGGTGCCCGCCACGGTGGCCGAGGCCGAGACGCGGCAGCTGATGTCGACGGGCACGATGACCATCGACCTCACCGAGGTGGCACTCGACGGTACGCCAGCGCATGTACGAGCCGAGGTCGGCATGGGCCGTCTGCAGGTGTTCGTGCCCGACGACGTGGATCTCGTCCTGCTCACCGACGTGGGCATGGGCCAGGCGCAGGTCGACGGTGAGCAGATCGACGCCGGCGTCCGCCAGACGAACCGCCGCACCATCGACGCATCCGTGCCGAACCCGGCAGGGCAGATGGTGCTGGATCTCCGGGTGGGCATGGGCCAGATCGACGTGCGACTCGTAGCCTCGGGTTCATGACCAACCCGAACATCCGCATGGGGCTGCAGATCCCCTCGTTCACCTATCCCGGCGTCGGCACGTCCGACCTGTTCGAGACCATCGCCGGCATCGCGGTCACCGCGGAGCAGAGCGGTTTCGACAGCGTCTACGTGATGGATCACTTCTACCAACTGCCCCTCATCGGGCGCACCGACGAGAACATGTTCGAGGCGTACACGCTGCTGTCGGCCATCGCGGCCCGCACCAGCCGTGTGCGCCTCGGCTGCATGGTCGGCGGCATGACCTACCGCAACCCGGCGTTCCTGGCCAAGCAGATCACGGCGCTCGACGTCATCTCCAAGGGCCGGGCCATCTGGGGCATCGGCGCCGGGTGGTTCGAGGAGGAGCACCTCGCCTACGGGTACGAGTTCGGCACGTTCACCGAGCGGTTCGAGAAGCTCGAAGAGGGCCTGCAGATCGTGAAGAGCATGTTCGTCAACGAGCACACCACGCTCGAGGGCAAGTGGTTCACGGTGCGCGACGCGATGAACGTGCCCAAGCCGGTGCAGGCCGGTGGCCCGCCCGTGCTCATCGGCGGCAGCGGCGAGAAGAAGACGCTGCGCATGGTCGCCCAGTACGGCGATGCGTGCAACGTGTTCGGCGCCCCGGATCAGGTCGCCCACCTGATGGCCGTGCTCGACGGCCACTGCGCCGCCCTCGGCCGCGACCCGAAGGAGATCTGCCGCACACGTCTGGGCACGCTCATCCTCGGCCGTACGCACGACGAGGCGCAGGCGAAGCTGTCGGCCCGCCTCGGCGGTGCCAAGGTCGACGACCTGCCCGACGACATCCGCCTGCGCGTGCAGAACCAGTTCCTCGTCGGCGACGCCGATGCCATCGCCGAGAAGGTGCACGAGTACCTGGCGGCGGGCCTCGACGGCCTGATCTTCAACATGCCCGATTCCTACGATCTCGACGCCGTCGCGTACGCGGGTGAGGTGCTGTCGGGCATCATGAAGTGATGCGCATCGTTCTCGGTACCTGCCACCACGACTGTCCCGACAGTTGCGGGTGGCAGGTCACCGTCGACGACGACGGTCGGGCCACGCAGATGCGTGGTAACCCCGACCATCCGTACAGCCAGGGCGAGCTGTGCCCCAAGGTGAACCGCTACCTCGGTCGCGTCTACAGCCCCGACCGCGTGCTGCACCCGCTGCGCCGCGTCGGCGCCAAGGGCGAGGGTCGCTTCGAGCAGATCACGTGGGACGAAGCGCTGGCCGAGATCGCCGAGCGCTTCCACGGCATCGTCGCCGAGTACGGCGCCGAGGCGATCACGCCGTACGTCAGCGCCGGCAACCAGAGCCTGCTGGCCATCATGTTCGGCGACCGGTTCTGGCACCACCTCGGTGCGAGTCGCGTCACCGGCAGCCTGTGCGGCGCGGTCGCCGGCGCAGGCACCGCCACGACCATGGGTACCGGCAAGGGCATGGACCCCAGCGACGTGCGGCACAGCCGGTTCATCATCCTGTGGGGCACGAACACGCGGCTCACCAACCGACACCTGTGGCCGTTCATCGAGGAGGCCCGGGCGAATGGCGCCACGGTCGTGGTCATCGACCCGGTGCGCACCATCACCGCCGACTCCGCCGACTGGTTCCTGCAGCCGCTGCCGGGCACCGACGTGGCGCTGATGCTGGCGATGATGCACGTGCTCATCCGCGACGGTCTCGTGGACCGCGAGTGGGTCGACGCCCACACCGTCGGGTTCGACGACCTGGCCGCGCACGTCGCCGAGTGGACGCCGGCCCGCGCCGCGGCCGTGACGGGCCTCGACGAGCACGACATCGAGACGCTCGCCCGCCGCTACGGCACCGAGTCGCCGGCCGCGATCCGCACGCTCGTCGGCGCCGAGCACCACGAGCACGGCGGCATGTTCTTCCGCACCCTCACCTGCCTGCCCGCGCTCGTCGGCGCGTGGCGGCACCTCGGCGGCGGCTACGCGCGCAGCGTCGGCACGTGGACGAACGACGTGCTCGACCACGCCGCGCTCACCCGTCCCGACCTGCTCGCCGGTCGCACGACGCGCGGGTTGCCGATGCCACAGCTCGGACGTTCACTCACCGACCCGACGATGGACCCGCCGTTGAAGGCCGTGGTGATGATCGGCGTGAACGCGATGGTCTCGGTGCCCGACACCGAGCTCCTCCGCCGGGGGTTGTCGCGCGACGACCTGTTCACCGTCGTCCACGATCAGTTCCTCACCGACACCGCCCGCTACGCCGACATCGTGTTGCCGGCCACCACCCAGATCGAGGCCACCGACGCGGTCACCTCGTGGGGCAGCCTGCACGTCGGCTGGAACGAAGCGGCCATCGAGCCGCCGGGCGAGGCGGTCAGCAACAGCGAACTGCACCGCCGCCTCGCTGGGGCGATGGGGTTCACCGAGCCCTCGCTGTTCGAGGACGACCTGTCCGCGCTGCGCACCTGCCTGCCCTCCATCGACATCGACGCGCTGCGTCGCGACGGCTTCGCCGACACGCCGTTCCCGGCCGACCGGCTGCCGTGGGCCGAGGGCGGCTTCCCCACACCGAGCGGGAAGCTCGAACTGCGCAGCGATGCCATGGCCGCGCTGGGGTTCCCCGCGCTGCCCACGTACCAGGCACCGGCCGAGGCACCATCGGCCGAGTTCCCGTTCGCCCTGCTCACCCCGAAGCAGCAGACCCGCTTCCTGAACAGCAGCTACTCGCACCTGCCCCAGCACGGCCCGCTCGAGCCGCAGCCCGCGCTCGAGCTGTGCGCGGCCGACGCCGAGGCACTCGGTCTCGCCGACGGCGACCCGGCTCGCGTGTGGAACCGTCGTGCCGCGCTGGAACTGCCGGTGCGCGTCACCGAACGCGTTCGCCCCGGCGTCGTCGCCGTCCCATGGGGATGGTGGGGCCAGCACCACGGCGGCAACGACGCACCGGTGGCCAACTCGCTCACCAGCGACGCGGCGACCGACTGGGGCGGTGGCGTCGCGTTCTGGGACACCGCCGTCGCCGTGGCTCGCGTCGCATCCCCCGTCGGGTAACCCCCACCGGGTAAGTCGCCACGCCATCACCGCAGGTGAGGGGTAGCCTTGCCACATGGCAGGCGACCTGATCTACGCATTCCGCATCATGCGCTTGCCGCTGCTCGACGCCGGCGGCGCCGTCATCGGCCGCATCGAGGACATCGTCGTCATCCCCGGCGCGAAGGGTGGCCCGCCGCGGGTGCTCGGCTTCGTCGCCACCAGCCAGCGTCGGCGCATCTTCGTCAACGCCGGTCGCGTCGGCACGCTCGACAGCGACGGCGCCCGTCTGCGCAGCTGGGACGTCGACCTCAACCCGTTCAAGCCGAAGGCCGGCGAGATCCTCGTCGGGCGCGACGTCATCGACAAGAAGATCGGCGACGAGACCGTCAGCGACGTCGCCCTGCGCCCCGCGACCGACGGCAAGCAGCACTGGTGGGAGCCCACCAAGGTGCGCCTCGCCCGCCGCAGCATCATGCGTCGCCGGCCCAGCTACCGCCTGGTCGACGTCGCCGAGTTGCCCACACTGTTCGCCATGGCGGCCGGTGGCGAGATGGCCGCCGAAGCCGCCCGCCTGCGCGACATGCACCCCAGCGACGTGGCCGGCGTCGTGCGCGCCCTGCCGTTGGCGCAGCGCAAGCTGCTCGCCGAGGCGATGGACGACGAACGACTCGCCGACCTGCTGGAGGAGCTGCCCGAAGCCGAGCAGCTGCGCATCATCGAGGGGCTCGACACCGAGCGCCTGGTGAACGTGCTCGAGGAGATGGAGTACGACGACCTCGCCGACCTGCTCGCCGAGATGCCCGGCGAGCAGCGCACCCGCGTGCTCGCGGCGATGGACGAAGAGGACGCCGACGTCATGCGCCGGCTGCTGTCGTACGAGGAGGGCACGGCCGGCTCGCTGATGACGCCCGACATCGTCATCCTCGGCGCCACGTCCACCGTCGCCGAAGCACTGGCCGAGATCCGCGACCCCGAGTGGCTGGTCAGCATCGCCGCCCAGGTGTTCGTCGTGCAGCCGCCGTACAAGCCGCCCACCGGTACGTACCTCGGTGTCGTCCACTTCCAGCGGCTGCTCCGCGAGCCGCCGGCCATGGAGCTCGGCCGCATCGTCGAGCAGGAGCCCACCGTCACGCCCGACATCCTCGAGCGCGAGGTGGCCGAACGACTGGCGAGCTACAACCTGTTGTCGGTGGGCGTCTGCGACGAGGCAGGACGCCTCCTCGGCGCGATCACCGTCGACGACGTGCTCGACCGCACGCTGCCCACCGGTTGGCGCCAGCGCAGGCGGGTGAATGCAGGGTCGGTGTCGCGATGAAGCGCCGCGAAGACCTCACCACCCCCCGCCAGAACCGTCGGCTCGGCGTCCACTACGACCCCGACGCGTTCGGCCAGTTCAGCGAAGGCATCGCCCGCTACCTGGGCACGGCGCGCTACCTCGTCTACCAGACCATCGTCATCGCCGTGTGGGTCGGGCTGGAACTACCTCGCGCCGGTGGCGTTGCAGTTCGACCCGAACAAGCGTGGCCTCGTGCTGCTCACCCTGCTGCTCAGCCTGCAGGCCAGCTACGCCGCGCCGCTCATCCTGCTCGCCCAGAACCGGCAGGAGCAGCGCGACCGCAGCACGGTCGACACCGACCGCAAGGTGGCCGAGCGCACCCAGGCCGACACCGAGTTCCTGGCCCGCGAGATCGCCAGCGTGCGCCTGTCGTTGGGTGACGTACCCACCACCGACGACATGGAGGACCACTTCGAGCGGCTCACCGCCGCGGTCGAGCGGATGACCGCTCGCCTCGACGAACTGGAAGCCCGCGTCCACAAGAACGCCGACGGGCCGGCCTGACGTGCGGTCGCCACACACCACTCGCGACGCACTGCTCGAGCATCTCGACCGCGCCTGGGAACCGCTGCTCCCCCGCCTCGCCGGGATCACCGACGCCGAGTACCTGTGGGAGCCCGCCGCCGACGGGTGGACGGTGCGCCGGGCCGCCGACGGCCGCTGGCTCGCCGACCGCTCCGACCTCGACCCCGAGCCGGCGCCGCTCACCACCATTGCGTGGCGGTGCTGGCACATCGCCGTCGACGCGCTCGACTCGTATTCGGCCCGCCTCTTCGGCACGACGGGAACGGACCTGACGGGCGCCGAGTGGGTGGGCGACGCGGCCAGTGCGCAGCGCCTGCTCGCTACCGCATGGTCGACGTTCCGCACGGGCGTCGCCGACTGGGGCGACGACCTGTTCGAAGAGCTCGGCCCCGACTGGGGACCGTTCGGCCACCACGCCCGCATCGAGCTCGCCTTCCACGCCCAGCTCGAGGTGGTCCACCACGGCGCCGAGATCGCCCTCTTGCGCGACCTCTACCGGGCCGGCCGTTCACCTGGAAGTTGAGTTCGCGCGGATTCGCGGACGACGTGCTGCACCAGTTGCAGGGTGGCCTTGGCGAAGTCGTCGGGCGACGTCCACGAGGCCAGGTGGTCGTCGGCGATCTCGACCACGTGGGCCTGCAGCGCAGCGGCCAGCGCGTGCTGCTTGCGCGGCCAGACCAGGTGGTCGCGGGTGGTGATCAGCGAGCCGGCCGGCTTGCCCAGGTACCCGGCCCACGCCGACGCGTCGTAACGGCCCAGTGATCGACCGGCCTGCACGATGGACCCGACGTCGTTGCGGTGCACTTCACTGGCCACCCACGGCACGAACGGCTCCATCGGATGGCCGGGGCCGAGCAGACGACGGATGCCATGGCGGATCCAGCGCTGATACACGCGCGAGCGCAGCAGCGCGCCGAGCACGCCCACACCCTTCCACTGGGCCCGTTCCCACCACTTCGCCCGCCACTCGAGCGCCGTGGCCTGCACGACCATGCCGCGCACCAGTTCGGGGTGGCGACGGGCGAACAGCAGGCTGATCGGGCCGCCCATCGAGTAGCCGACCGTGATGACCTGGGGAATGCCCAGCTGCTCGAGCAGCAGCGCCGCGTCGTCGGCTGCGTCGTGCAGTTCGAAGTCGGCCGGGCTGCGCAGTCCCCGTCCATGGCCGCGGTGGTCGACGGCGACGAACGAGTAGTCGGCGGCCAGCGTCTCGTAGGCGGTGAAGAACTGCAGGTCGGCACTGGCCGTCCAGCCGTGCAGCAGCAGCAGCGTGGGGGCGGCGGGATCGGGGTGCTGGTGGTGGCGGTAGAACATCTCGCCGCGACCCGGCAGCACCATGGTCCGACCCGGCGGCAGCCACGGCAACACCATGCGTGCGTTGCGTCCGCGAACAGCCATACCCGTAAGTTACCAGCCGGTAGCTCGGGCCACGCCGGTGAACTCCTGCACCCTCACGCCCAGGTCCGTGGCGTGATGCAGCAGATCGAGCGGCGACACCGACTCGCACCCGGTGGTGTGCACTCCCGGCTGGACCCCTTGCTCGATCATCCGGTGCGCTGCGGTGGCGGCCACCGCGGCCGACAGGTCGGCGGTGCGCGCTGCGGCGCCGGCGATGAGCGTCACCCGGCCGCCGTGTTCGTCGGCACCGCGGACCTCCACTCGAACGGCACCGATGTCGCCGCTGGCGTGCGGCGGAGTGAGCATGGGCAGGCGCGACGTCATGCGGTCGCGGCGGGTGGCGGACACGCGCGCCGAGATGCGCGACGCGGTCGGGAACGCCTCGTGCAACAGCAGCGGGTCGCCCAGGGCGGCGCGGTAGCAGTCGTGCGCCTCCACCGGCTCGGGAAACCACACCAGGTCGCGACCACTGCCGCCGGGCGGTTCGATCCACGCGTCGTCGTGCCACCCCAGCGCCGTACCACCGAGCGCGTCGTGGTGCTGGCGGGCACACGCCGGGCCGGCGGTGCCGTGGATGGCGACGTGCAGTTCGTCGACTCTGGCCAACTGGTCGACCAGGTAGCGCGCGATCAGCCCCGACAACCCGGGCGCCATCCCCGCGCCGATGATCATCGACGTGCCGTGACGGCGGGTCAGATCGGTCAGTCCGAGCAGCACGCGCAGATCGTCGAGGTCGTCGCTGACGCTGACCACCGGCGTGCCCTCGCGCAGGAACTGCGTGGCCAGTTCGGCGTGCGGCGCCGGCAGACACAGCACGACCACGTCGCACGCGGCGAGGTCGGTGACCCGCTCGACCACCACACCGCCACGCGGTCGCGTGCACGACACGGCGTTGCCCCGCAGCACGTCGAACGCGGCGACGCGATGGCCGAGGTGCACCAGATGGGCGACGACGCGGCTGCCGGTGACGCCGCAGCCGACCACACCGACGATCGAGGTCGCCTCACTCACGACGCGGCTCCGGTCACTTCGGAGGGACGTTCACTTCGCGCCAGCCACCGGCCTGCGGCGGCACGCCACCCTTGCCACGCAGACGCAGCAAACCGGCGATCGTGCTCGCGAGCGAGAGCGCGACGAGGGCACGCCGAATGGTCTTCATCACGTTCGGAGCGTACCAACATCCCCGCGCGCCCGAGTCCCCGGATCAGGCACGTCGCGGTGTGCCACGATGCACGGCATGGAGCTCCGCATCGTCCGCCGCACCGATCACTTCGACCAGGCCTGCCAGTTCTGGGGTGACCTGCTCGGTTGTCCCGTCACCCGCGAGTGGCCCGCCGACGAACACCAGGGACGCGGCCGCATCTTCGGCTACGGCGACACGGCTCGCGTCGAGTTCATCGAGTTGGCCGAGCCGGGACCGGTCACCGGCATCGCCCTCGGCGTGCAGGTCGCCGACGCCGACGCGGTGCACGAGCGCATGGTGGCCGCTGGCGTGGCCATCGTCCGACCTCCCACCGACCAACCGTGGGGCCACCGCAACGTCACCGTCACCGACCCGAGCGGCATCGAGGTCACCTGCTTCCACTGGCTGCCCACGGCCGAGGGGAGCCACTGATGGCCGCGCCGACCGATGGGCGCCACTTTCCCGACGGGTTCGTGTGGGGCGCCGCAACCGCGTCGTACCAGATCGAGGGCGCCGTCGCCGAGGACGGACGCACCCCGTCCATCTGGGACACGTTCAGCCACCGTCCCGGCACGGTCGTCAACGGCGACACCGGCGACGTCGCCGCCGACCACTACCACCGCATGCCCGCCGACGTGGCCCTGATGGCCGAGTTGGGCCTGCAGTCGTACCGGTTCTCGACGTCGTGGAGCCGCGTGCTGCCCCACGGTGGCAGCGTCGTGAACCCCAAGGGGATCGACTTCTATTCGCGGCTCGTGGATGCGTTGCTGGAGCACGGGATCACCCCGCTGCTGACGCTGTACCACTGGGACCTGCCCCAGGAGCTGCAGGACACGGGTGGTTGGACGAACCGCGAGACGAGCGCGCGGTACGCCGAGTACGCGCAGGTGATGGCCGACCACCTGGGCGACCGCGTGCACACCTGGACCACCTTCAACGAACAGTGGGTGAGCGCGTTCCTCGGCTACTCGCTGGGCGTGCACGCGCCCGGCGTCACCGACCACGCCGCATCGCTGAGCGCCGTGCACCACCTCAACCTGGCGCACGGCCTGGGCACCCAGGCGTTGCGCGCCGCGCTGCCGTCGACGGCCGAGGTGCACATCACCCACAACCTGGCCATCGTGCGCCCGGCCACCGACTCGGCCGACGACGTGGCCGCGGCTCGCCTGGCCGAGGGACTGTGCAACCGCGTGTTCCTCGAGCCGCAGCTGGAGGGCCACTACCCCGCCGACGTCGTCGAGGCATCGGCCCACATCACCGACTTCGGATTCGTCCTCGACGGCGACCTGGCCGCCATCCACCAGCCGATCGACGGACTGGGCATCAACTACTACTCGCCGAACCTGGTGGCCGCCGCCACGCCCGAGTTGCTGGCCCAGGCCGCGGAGGGCGACACCGCGCGGGTGAGCATCAACCGGCCCACCCCGTTCGGCGGCACCGACCTGGTGGTGTCGATGCCGCAGGAAGGGCCGTACACCGACATGGGCTGGCGCATCGAGCCCGGCGCGTTCACCGAACTGCTCGTCGACATCAGCAGCCGCTACCCCGCCCTGCCCATCATGGTCACCGAGAACGGCGCCGCCTACCCGGAGGGGCCCGGTCCCGACGGTCGAGTGCACGACGATGCGCGCACCGACTACCTGCGCAGCCACATCGGTGCCGTGCTCGACGCCATCGAGCAGGGCGCGAACGTGCACGGGTACTACGTGTGGTCGTTGCTCGACAACTTCGAATGGGCCTTCGGGTACGACAAGCGGTTCGGCATCGTCCATGTCGACTACGACACCCAGGTGCGCACCATCAAGGACTCCGGCCACTGGTACGCCGACGTCATCCGCCGGAACGGCCTCACCGACTGACCCACCAGAAACCGGCCTGAAAGCCAGAGCGAGGCCGCGGACAGATCGCCGGGCGCGCCGGCAATACCAATGTAGGGCGCGTCCCAACTGGGCATGCCCAGAAGACGACGTCGCGTTCCGGGCATGCCCAGAACGCCTGGACCTGGCGGCGGACCTCGAGAACGACGAAGGCCCCCTTGCGGGGGCCTTGCACTCGTCGACCTGGTGTTGTGGTGGGGCTAACAAGAATCGAACTTGTGACCTCATCCTTATCAGGGATGCGCTCTAACCGACTGAGCTATAGCCCCAGGGACGGTTGCACAGGCTAGCGGCCAGGCCGCAAAACCCTCAACCGATGGTGTCGGGATCGGCCGGCACCCAGCCGGTCGCCACGGTGGGCTCACTCGACGCAGCCGCGAGCGGGGCCGCCGCTGGTGTTGCGGACGTCGTCGGCTCGGCGGACGAGTCGCGGCGCAGTACCCGGCGCCAGCCCAGGCCGCGATCCTCGCGAGCGATGACCTCTTCCTCCAGCACGGTGACCCGGATGCCACCGACCAGGTCGGCGATGAGGTTGAACATGGTCGCGCTGAGCACGCACAACCCGGTCAGGCCGACCACCAGGAACAGACCGCCGACCCACGCGTTGTGGTAGATCGTGCCGCCCTTGAGCTCGAAGGTCTGCCAGCCGAAGCTCTCGAAGAAGCGTTCGACGTTGTCGACCGTGCCCGTGTTCTGGGCCACCTGCCACAGCAGCACCCCGGCCGTCAGGCACACGGCGTAGAGGAACAGACTGAAGCACAACGCCACCTTGAACACGCTCCACGTGTCGATCGTGCGCACGACACGGGTGACGCGCCGCACGCGGGGTCGACCGGCCTTGGGCAGGGTGACGGGACGCAGCGCGCGAGCGGGCTGCCGCGGCTTGTACAGCGAGGGCAGGCCGTCGGTGCCGTCGGCGTCGGTGAACTCGGGCGGTCGAGGCAGGTTCGAGGTGTGGTCGGGCGCGGCCGGTTCGGCGACGATCGTCGCCGATGTGACGGCCGCGTCGGCGGACGCGGTGTCGACATCGTCGAGGTCGGCGGGGACGATGCGCGGGATCTCGATGGGCGTGCCCTCGTCGACCGGCGGCAGCAGCGGGTCGTCGAGGACCGACGCGGTGGGCATCATCGACGCGGTGGTGGCGGCCGTGGCCGGCTTGGCCGTCCGCGTGCTCGTGGTGCGCCGCCGCAGGCCGTCGTCGGTGCCCTGTTTCGGTGCAGGCGCGCTGCGCTTGGTCGTGCGGGCCGTGGTGGCTCGGGGTTGGGGCTGCGCGCCGTCGTCCACGTTCGGAGTGTAAGGGAACCGCCACGCTCAGGGTGCGCGGCTGGCGCGTGCGGTGGCGCTGACCCCATCGACGGTGACCGTGACCAGCACGTCGTCGCCGAGCCGAACGAACCCCACCAGCACGGCACCGTTCGCCGTGGCCAGGCGCACCGCCGCCGGACGACCACCGTCGACACCGGCCAGCGCGGCGGAATCGGCGGCGACCTGGGCCTGCTCGATGCCCACCACACGGGCGCCGAACCTGCCCATCGCGACCATCGACACCACCACCACGACCACGACCGCCAACAGCAGCACCGTGGCCTGGCCGCGCTCGCGACGGCCTACGTCGTTCGTCAGTGCACCAGCGTGCATCGACCACCTCCGGACTCGATTCAGTGGGAGGCGGCCGATGCCGCGAGGTGGCGCCCGAGAGCGCAACGGTCAGTCGACGGGTGGGGTCACTCGTCGTCGTCGTCGGTGGCCAGGATGAGGGCCACCGAGGCCACCACCTCGCCATCGGGGACACCCATGATCGTGACGCCGGTGGCGTCGCGACCGATGTGGCGGATGCCGCGGACGGGGGTGCGGATGGTGGTGCCGCCGGAGGCGACGGCCACGATCTCGTCGTCGTCGCCGACCATGAACGCGGCGACCACCGCCGTGCCCTTGTTGCGCACGAACTTCATGCCCTTCACGCCCTGACCACCGCGGCCCTGGACGTTGAACTTGTCGAGCTGCACCCGCTTGCCGAAGCCGAGCTCGGTGATCATCAGGATGGACGTGTCGTCCTTGGCCAGGTCGGTGGACACCACGGTGTCGCCCGGCTTCAACTTCATGCCGCGGACACCGGAGGCGGCACGACCCATGGGTCGCACCTCGCTCTCGTTGAAGCGGATGGTCATGCCACCCTTGCTGACCATGAAGATGTCGTCGGTGCCGCTGGTCTCGACGACCCGCACCAGCTCGTCCTTCTCGCGCAGGTTGAGTGCGATGAGGCCGTCGCGACGACCGTTGTCGTACTCGTCGAACGAGGTCTTCTTGACCACGCCCTGGCGGGTGGCGAAGAACAGGTAACGCTCGGCCGCGAAGTCGCGGGTGTCGATGATCGCCTGGATCTGCTCACCCGGCTGCAACGGCAGCAGGTTGACGATGGGCATGCCCTTCGCCGTGCGCTCGCGCTCGGGCACCTCGAGGGCACGCAAGCGGTAGACGCGACCGCGGTTGCTGAAGAACAGCAGGTAGGCGTGCGCGGTGGTGAAGATGACGTGACGGACGATGTCGTCGGCCTTCAACTTCGCACCGCTGACGCCACGGCCACCACGGCCCTGGGTCTTGAACGAGGCGGCCGAGACGGCCTTCACGTACTGCGCCTCGGTCATGACGATGACGAGTTCCTTGTCGTCGGTGAGGTCCTCGATGTTCATGTCGCCGGGGTCGAAGCCGATGGCACAGACCCGCGGGGTGGCGAACTCGTCTCTGATGGCCGTCATCTCGGACTTGATGACACCGCGCAGCTTCTCGGGCGAGTCGAGGATGCTCTGCAGCTCGATGATGCGCGCCTTGACGTCGTCGAGTTCGGTCATCAGGTCGATGCGGCTCAGACGGGTGAGCTGCGACAGGCGCATCTCGAGGATGTCGGTGGCCTGGATCTCGCTGAACTCGAACGGCTCGGCCATCAGGCCGGCCTTCGCCGCCGACGCATCGTCGCTGGCCCGGATGAGGGCGATGATCTCGTCGATGACGTTGAGGGCCTTGATGCGGCCGTCGAGGATGTGCTCGCGGCGCTTGGCCTTGTCGAGTCGGTACTGGGTGCGGCGGGTGATGACGTCGACCTGGTGCTCGACGTAGCCCTGCAGCGCCTGCACGAGGTTGAGCGTGCGCGGCACGCCGTGCACGAGCGCCACCATGTTCACCGGGAAGCTGCTCTGCAGCTGGGTGAGCTTGTACAGGTTGTTGAGCACCACGTTGGCGTTGGCGTCGCGCTTGAGCGTGATGACCAGGTTGGTCTTGCCACCCGCCGAGGCGTCGTTGACGTCGGCGATGCCGTCGAGGTCGCCGCCGTCGACGAGCTCCTGGATGCGACCGGCGATCGCCGAGCAGCTGGCCTGGTAGGGCAGCTCGGTGACGATGATCTGCATGCCACCGCGGCGACCCTCTTCGATGGTCGCGCTCGGCGCGCATCTTGATGCTGCCGCGACCGGTGCGGTAGGCGTCGATGATGCCGGCGCGGCCGAGGATCGAGCCACCCGTCGGGAAGTCGGGGCCCTTGACGAACTGCATCAGGTCGTCGGCGGTGGCCTCGGGGTTGTCGATGAGGTGGATGGTGGCGTCGATGACCTCGCCCAGGTTGTGCGGCGGGATGCTCGTGGCCATGCCGACCGCGATGCCCTGGCTGCCGTTGACCAACAGGTTCGGGAAGCGGGCCGGCAACACCGAGGGCTCTTCGGTGGTGTTGTCGTAGTTGGCCCGCATGTCGACGGTCTCTTCGTCGATGTCGGCGAGCATCTGCATGGCCAGCGGGTCGAGGCGGCACTCGGTGTAGCGCTCGGCCGCGGCGCCGAAGTCGGGCGAGCCGTAGTTGCCGTGGAAGTCGATGAGCGGGTGGCGCAGGCTGAACGGCTGGGCCATGCGCACCAGGGCGTCGTAGATGGCCGAGTTGCCGTGCGGGTGGTACTTGGCCATGGTGTCGCCCGTGACTCGGGCCGACTTCACGTGGGCCCGGTTGGGGCGGAACCCCTGCTGGTCCATGTCCCAGATGATGCGGCGGTGCACCGGCTTCAGGCCGTCGCGCACGTCGGGCAGGGCGCGCGACATGATGACCGACATCGCGTAGTCGATGAAGCTGCGCTCCATCTCGTCCTGCAGCTGGATGGGCTGGATGTCGTCGCCGGGACCGTCGCCCTCGGGGGGAGTGGTGGTGGGGGTGTCGCTCATGTCAGAAGTCCAGGTTTCGTACGTCGCGGGCGTTGGCGGTGATGAACTGCTTGCGGCTGTCGACGTCGTCGCCCATCAGCACGCTGGTGATCTCGTCGGCCACGGCGGCCTCTTCGACGGTCACCTGCAGCAGGGTGCGGGTGCGGGTGTCCATGGTGGTGGGCTTGAGCTCCTGCCAGTCCATCTCGCCCAGGCCCTTCAGCCGGTTGAAGTCGTTCTTGTGGTTCGGGTGGGCCTCGAGGAAGCGCACCTTGGCGTGCTCGTCCTTCAGGTACACCTTCTCCTTGCCGACCAAGGTGGAGAACAGCGGCGGCTGGGCGATGTACACGTAGCCGGCCTCGACCAGGCCGCGCATCTGGCGGAAGAAGAACGTGAGCAGCAGCGTGCGGATGTGGCTGCCGTCGACGTCGGCATCGCACAGGGCGATGACCTTGTGGTAGCGGGCCTTGCTGACGTCGAACTCGTCGCCCACACCACCACCGATGGCCGTGATGAGCGCCTGGATCTCGTTGTTCTTCAGCATCTTGTCGAGGCGAGCACGCTCGACGTTGAGGATCTTGCCGCGGATGGGCAGCAGCGCCTGGGTGCGCGGGTCGCGGGCGTTCAGCGCCGAACCACCGGCGGAGTCGCCCTCGACGATGAAGATCTCGCTCTCCTCGGGGTTGCCGCTGCTGCAGTCCTTCAGCTTGTCGGGCATGCCGGCGCCGGCGAGCGCGGTCTTGCGGCGGATCGCGTTGCGGGCGTTCTTCGCCGCGACGCGGGCCTGGGCCGCCGACTGGGCCTTCTTGACGATCTTGTTCGCCTCGGCCGGGTTCTCGTCGAGCCACTCGGCGAGCTTCTCGTTGGTGGCCTTCTGCACGAAGCTGCGCATGGGCACGTTGCCGAGCTTGGCCTTGGTCTGGCCCTCGAACTGCGGCTCGCGGAGCTTCACCGCGATGATGGCCGTGATGCCCTCGCGGATGTCCTCGCCGAGGAGGTTGTCGTCCTTCTCCTTGAGCAGACCCTTGGCCCGGGCGTACTTGTTGACCACGCTGGTGAGGGCGGTCTTGAAGCCCTCCACGTGCATGCCGCCCTCGATGGTGCTGATGCCGTTGGCGTAGCCGTGGATGCCCTCGTGGTAGCCGGTGTTCCACTGCATGGCGATGTCGAGCGTCTGGCCGCCCTCGTCGTCCTCGTCCTCGAAGTGGGCGACCTTGCTGAACAGGGCTTCCTTCGACGCGTTGAGGTGCTTGACGAAGTCGGTGACGCCGCCCTTGTACTGGAACGTGACTTCCTGCTCGCGCTCGGGGCGCTCGTCGTGGAAGATGATCTCGAGGCCGCGGTTGAGGAAGGCCATCGTCTGCAGGCGCTCGAGCACCGTGCGGCTGACGAACTCGGTGCCCTCCGAGGCGAAGATGGTGGGGTCGGGCCAGAACGTGACGCTGGTGCCCGAGGTACGGCCCTTGGAGGGCGTGGGACCGACGTCGGCGAGCTTGCCCTGCGGACGGCCACCCTTGGCGTACTCCTGCTCGTAGCGACGGCCGTTCTTGTCGACCTGGATGAGCAGGCGCTCGGACAGTGCGTTGACCACGCTGACGCCCACGCCGTGCAGGCCACCGGAGACCTTGTAGCCCTCGCCGCCGAACTTGCCGCCGGCGTGGAGCACGGTGAGGACGACCTCGGCCGCGCTCTTGCCCTTGTGCGGGCCGGAGGGGTACGGGTCGACCGGGACACCACGTCCGTCGTCGTCGACGCGGCAGCCGCCGTCGGCCTGGAGGGTGACGATGATGCGCGTGCAGAAGCCCGCCATCGCCTCGTCGACGGAGTTGTCGACGACCTCCCAGATGAGGTGGTGGAGACCCGCCAGACCGGTGGATCCGATGTACATTCCGGGCCGCTTGCGGACCGGGTCGAGGCCCTCCAGGACCTGGATGTCTTTGGCGCCGTAATCGGCACTCGGTTGCTTGGCGTCGGAAGCCACACACACCTCTATCGCTTGAGGGAACCGCAGGGGATCAGTTCGGAGGTAAAACAGGCGTTGACCTGGGGATTCGGAGGCGGCACATGGGTTCCTTCGGGGGGAGGAAAACCGACGCCGCAAGAGGTCCCCAGTGTACCCGAGGGGTGCGCGGAAGAGGGGGAGGGTGACCCCCTTCGGCGGGGGTTTTCGCGGGGGCTTTCAGCGGGGCTGTGCGCGGCCGTTTCGAGCCGGTTCAGCGGGGCGCGCGACGCGGACGTCGATGCGCTCGATGTCGGCTCCGGCCACCGCTTTCAGACGGTTGCGCATGGTCGGCTCGAGGAACCGCAACTGGGTGGCCCAGCCGGGGTCGTCGACCTCCACCACCAGCGTCGTGCCGTCCAACTTCACCGGTTGCACGTGCAGCGCGACGGCCGCGCCGACCGCTTCCTCCCAGCGTCCGAAGACACCGCCCATCGCCGCCGCGGTGGGCTGCGTGCGGGCCTGGTCGTCGGGACGCAGCGACCGCAGCACCTCGTGCAGGCTCTCGCCCAGGGGCTTCGGTTCGCGGCTCACCACCAGGTCATAGCACGACGGCGCCGTCGGCGATGCGCAGGATCGCGTCCGGGTGGGCCGCGTCGGGCAGCACGCCGGCGGTGGTCAGCACCACCTGACCCTCCGGGAGGTGGCGCAGCAGCGCCGACGAGCGGGTGGGGTCGAGTTCGCTGAGCACGTCGTCGAGGACCAGCACGGGTGCACTGCCCACCTTGTCGGCCACCATCCGGTGCGCGGCCAGGCGCAGGGCCAGCGCGAGCGTGCGTTGCTCGCCCTGAGAGGCGTGGGTACGTGCCGGCAGGCCACCGATGAACAGATCGACGTCGTCGCGGTGTGGGCCGACGGTGCTGACACCGCGGCGCACGTCGTCGCGCCGGGCGTCGGCCAGCGCCGCGACCAGGCCGCGTTGGCGCCAGGCGGGCTCGTAGCGCAGTTCCACGGCCGACGGCCGGTCGGCCAGCTGCTCGTAGGCCTCCTGCACCATCGGGGCCAGGCGAGCCACCAGGACGGCCCGCGCGTGGCCGAACTGGTCGCCCACCTCGGCCAGCTTCAGGTCCCACACGTCGAGCGTGACCTCCGCGTCGACGTCGAGCTTTCCGCCGGCCTGCTTGAGCAGCACGTTGCGTTGCTTGACGATGCGGTCCAGCTCCAGGCGCATCGCGTCGTACTTCAGCGCCAGCGCCACCAGGGTGTCGTCGAGGAAGCGACGCCGCTCGTTGGGGCCGCCCTTCACCAGGAACAGGTCGTCGGGCGAGAACACGGTCACGCGCATCACGCCGAGCAGGTCGCGAGTGCGGTTCAGGCGCTGCTTGTTGACCTGCACCCGGTTGCGGCCCTGGCGGCTGAGCTCGAGCTCGACGAGCACCTCCCGCCCGTCGGGGTGCAGCACCGTGGCCCGGACGATGGCCGTGTCGGCGCCGACGCGGATGAGGGCCTCGGTGGGCGCACCGCGGAAGCTGTCCAACGACGCGAGGTAGGCCATCGACTCGGCCAGGTTCGTCTTGCCCTGGCCGTTCAGACCGACGACGGCGGTGATGCCGGGGTGGAAGTCGAACGAGGCCTCGCGGTAGTTGCGGAAGTCGACGAGCTCGAGACGGCGGACGATCATCCGCGCAGGCCCACGGCGTCGGCCCGCCAGAACACGTCGGCGTAGACCAGGGCACCGCGTAGCGAAGGGTCGTAGGCCGGCAGCGGGTAGGCCATGAACGCGGCGTCGGGGATGCGTGTCGAGGGCGGTGTGAAGCCCATGGCCGACGCCGAGCGGAAGCCGAGCCGGGGGTAGTACGAGGGGTGGCCCTCGAGGAACACGACCGGCTCGGGCCGCGAGGCCAGATGGGCCAGTGCCTCGGTGATCAGCCGGCCGCCGATGCCGCTGCGCTGCAGGTCGGGGCGAACGCCCACGGGGCTGAGCACCAGCACGTCGACGACGCGATCGGCCGCGTCGACGAACGCCGGTGTGAACAGGACCATCGCCACCACGTCGCCGTCGAGATCGGCGACGAACGCGAGCTCGTCGCGCCACGACCACGACGATCGCTGCAGGTCGAGCAGCACCGGGATGCCCGGGTCGTCGAACGCGGCGATGCAGACGGCACGAGCCACCGGCCATTCGTCGGGGCGCATGAGGCGCACCGACAGCGTGCCCGACATCGGGTCGGTCACGACTCGTCCTACGGCACCCGGACGGGCATGAGCAGGTACAGGTAGTCCTCGACGCCCGTCGCCCCGCACCACGGCCGGCTTGAGCGCATCGACCGTGCTCAGCGTGACCTTCTCGCCGATGCAGGCTTCGACGCCGGCCATCAGGTAGTCGGGGTTGAACGCCACCGTGAGGTCGGTGCCGGAGTACTCGGCGTCGAGTTCCTCGGTCGCGTTGCCCACGTCCTGGGTGATCGCCTGCAACCGCAGCAGGTCGCTGGACATCTGCAACCGCACCGGGGTGGAGTCGCGGGCCAGGATCTTGACGCGGCGGATGGCCTCGAGCAGCAGTTCGCGGTCGACCGTGAGCGTGTTCGGGTGGCTGGCGGGGATGAGCTGGCGGTAGTTCGGGAAGTCGCCCTCGATGAGCCGCGTCGTGAGCCGCGTGGTGCCCACCTCGAACGTCGCGTCGCGCTCGCCGAGGCGCATGACCACCTCGCTGCCGCTGCCCACGAGGCGCTGCAGTTCGGTGAGGGCCCGGCCGGGGACGATGACCTTCTGGTCGGCCGCGAGGACCTGCTGGCCGACGAGGTCGCGCACTGCGAGGCGGTACGAGTCGGTGGCGACCATGCGCAACCCGTCGCCCTCGGCCGCGAGGAGCACGCCGGTGAGGATCTGGCGGGCCTCGTCGTTGCTGGCCGCGCGGGTGACCTGGCGCAGGGCGTCACCGAACTCGCTGGCCGGCAGGGTGACCGACGACGTGGTCGGCGAGGCCAGCTTCGGGTAGTCGTCGAAGCTCAACGGGCGGACGCTGAACTGCGAGCGACCATTGCTGATGCTGACGTCGTCGCCCTCGGCCGCGACTTCCACCTTGCCGGCGCCCAGCGAACGGACGATGTCGGCCGCCAGCTTGGCGTTGATGACCACGCCGCCGTCGCGCTCGCCACCGACGTCGGTGGTCAGCTGGATGGTGAGGTCCAGGTCGGTACCGGTCACGGTGAGACGGTCGCCCGCCAACTCGAGACGCAGTCCGGACAGCACGGGAAGTGCACCGGAACGACCGGTGGCGGCACGCCCGGCAGTGGTCAGTGCTTCGGCCAGTGCTTCGCGTTCACAACGGAACTTCACAGCGTTCCCTTTCTCGACAGGGTGTCTGTAGATCGGTAATAGAGGTAATAAGGGCTGTGGATTGTGCACAACCCACTGTTCGGCCAGCGTAGGCGGCAGAAACGCGTGCACAGGCGTTTCCCCACGTGTGCACAGGCGAAAAACGACGCGCGTGTAGTTCGGTGGACAGAGAGCGCGTTGTCCCCCGCGAACGACACGTCGTCCACATGCCGTGCGCGGGCATCGTCAATTCGGTGGCGGCCGAGGCGTGGTACAGGCCGGTGCGGCGTGCGGTGGCGCTCATGACGTCTTCAACCGCTGGACGAGGTCGGTCACCTGGTCGTAGATCTGCTTGCGCTCCTTCATCAGGCGCTGGATCTTGTCGACGGCGTGGATGACCGTGGTGTGGTCGCGGCCACCGAACAGGCGGGCGATGGCCGGATACGACAGATCGGTGAGCTCGCGGAACACGTACATCGCCATCTGCCGGGCGGTGACGAGCGGTCGCTGACGGCTCTTGCCGCGCAGCGCGTCGACGCTGAACCCGAGGATCACGGCGATCTCGCTCAGCATCTCCTCGTCGGTGCGCGGCTTGACGTACACGTCGGACAGCAGGTCGCCCAGCAGTTGCTCGGCCATGTGGGTGCTGATGGGCACGTTGTTCAGGCTGGCGTACGCGGTGACACGGATGAGTGCGCCTTCGAGCTCACGGATGTTCGTGGTGATCCGCGAGGCGATGAACTCGAGCGTCTCGGCGGGCACGGGGCTGTGGTCGCGCTCGGCCTTGTTGCGCAAGATGGCCAGGCGGGTCTCGAGGTCGGGCGGCTGGATGTCGGTGATCAGGCCCCACTTGAACCGGCCGCGCAGGCGTTCCTCCAGCGTGGGGATGGCATCGGGCATGCGGTCGCTGGAGATGACGATCTGCTTGTTCGCGCCGTGCAACGAGTTGAACGTGTGGAAGAACTCCTCCTGGAGCCCTTCCTTGCCCTCCATGAACTGGATGTCGTCGATGAGCAGCACGTCGATGTCGCGATAGCGACGCTTGAAGTTGGCCGTGGTGTTGGTGCGGATCGCGTCGACGTACTCGTTGAGGAACGTCTCGGTGCTGACGTACCGCACGATGTCGTGCTGGTAGTGGCTCTGCACGTAGTGGCCGATGGCGTGCAACAGGTGGGTCTTGCCGAGACCGGCGGAGCCGTAGATGAACAGCGGGTTGTAGCTGCGACCCGGCGTCTCCGCGACGCGCAGCGCTGCCGCCAGGGCGAACTGGTTCGAGGCGCCCTTGACGAACGTCTCGAACGTGTAGCGCGGGTTCATCCCGTCGGTGCTGCCGGCGTTGTTCGACGACGCACCGCCCTGACCCGGCGCGGGCATCTGGCTGGTGGTCTCTCGCGGCGCCGCGTCGTTGGCCCAACTCGACTCCGGCTCGGCCTCGGCGACCTGCACCTCGACGACGAAGTTGACGTGCGCGGCCCCGATTTCTTCCATGGCATCCCGCACCAGCGGGAGGTAGCGCGACAGAATGCGGTCACGGGCGTGCGCATTCGGCGCACTCACCCGCACCATCGACGCGTCGCTCTCCAGGGCGACGACATCTTGGAAGGTCGAGAACCACACTGCCTCGGACACCTGTGCACGAAGGAGTTGGGCGACGGCTGTCCACAGTTGTTCATGGTCACTCACCTGCGCCTCCTTCCTGTCGACGAACGGACATCCACATGCTTGTCCACATCGTGTGGACAACCATCCTGGCGCGGAGAGCGCACGCTAGCAAACTCGCGGGCTTCCACCGAACGGACGGCCTCGGTTGCCACTTCGGCGCGCGCGACCGTAGTCTTGGCGCCTGTTCTGGCGTTGCCGGCGTGCATCTGCATGTACGGCGCGCCGTCGTGAACGATCTGTCGACCCTGACCGCTGCTCCGAGCAGCTCGAGGAGGGCTGCGTGAAGCGCACCTACCAACCCAACAACCGTCGCCGTGCCAAGAAGCACGGCTTCCGTCACCGGATGAGCACCCGGGCCGGGCGCGCCGTGCTGAAGTCGCGCCGCGCCAAGGGCCGTCACCGTCTGTCGGCTTGATCTGGCGCATCCGAGAGCGCCGCGCGTTCGCTCGCCTCACGGCAGAGGGTCGGCGCGCTCGGGCCGGAGTCCTGTGGTGCACGTACGTACTCGATCCTCCCGGCAACTCCACACCGCCGCGTGTGGCGTTCGCCCTGGGTCGCGCGCTCGGACCCGCGGTGGTGCGCAATCGGGTCCGTCGACAGTTGCGGGCCATCCTGCAGGACGCCTCGTCCGCCGGCGAACTGCCGCCGGGCGAGTATCTGTTCGGCGCCAAGCCGATCGCCGCATCTCGATCGCGCGCCGAACTGGTGTTCGACATGACACAGCTGCTGGGTCGCGTTCGCGCCTGATCCGCCTGGTCATCGGCTATCAGAAGGCCGCCGAGGGTCGCCCCTCACCGTGTCGGTTCACCCCCTCGTGCAGCGCCTACGCCATCGAGGCGCTCGAGGTGCACGGCACCGCGCCGCGGCCTGTGGCTGACGGTGCGCCGCCTGGTGCGCTGCCGCCCGTTCGGCCCGTCCGGCTGGGACCCCGTGCCCGAGCCGAGCCAGGCTCCCTCCGCTGATCGCTCACTGTCCCGCGCCCAGGCGCACATCTCCCCGAAGGGGTCCCTCGCATGATTGCTGGTGTCTTCGAGTACCCGGCCGCACTGCTGGCCTGGTTCTACAGCCTCACCGAGAACTACATCGTCGCCATCTCGCTCATCGCCCTCGTGGTGATGCTGCTGACGGCTCCGCTGGTGCTGAAGAGCACCAAGGGCATGCTCGAGATGCAGAAGCTGCAGCCCGAGATGAAGCGGCTGCAGAACCAGTACCGCGGCGACCGTCAGAAGCTCAACGAAGAGATGATGAAGCTCTACCAGGAGCACAAGGTCAACCCGATGGCCTCGTGCTTCCCGCTGCTGCTGCAGATGCCGGTGTTCTTCATCATGTTCCGGGTGCTGCACGGCCTCACCCGCGAGGTCACGTGTGTGGGCGCGAACGTCACCAACTTCGCCGATGCGTGCGTGCCCGCCAACGCCGGCAAGACGGTGTTCGCGCCGCAGTACGTGAGCAGCTCGAGCAAGCTGTACCAGTCGCTGGTCGGCAACAACGAGATGCTCTCCTGGGGCCTCGACCTGTCCAAGCGTCCCTACTCGGTGATGCGCGAATCGTTCACCGAGGGTCTGGTCTACGTCGGCCTCGTCGTCGTGCTCGCCGGTCTGTACTTCCTGCAGCAGCGCATGGTCGCTTCTCGCGCCGCCGTCTCCCCCACCGTCTCGCCCACGCAGCAGAAGCTGATGCAGTACCTGCCGGTGGCGTTCGCCGCCTTCATGGGCCTGTATCTCACCGGCCTCGTCATCTACTACTTCGCCCAGGCCGTGTTCCGCATCGGTCTGAACTGGTACATCACGCACCGCTTCTACAAGGGCGAGGAGTCGCTCGGCCGTCAGGCCCAAGCGGCCAGCGAGAAGGCCCGCGAGCTGCACAAGGAGTCAGGCGGTGGCGGTGGTCTGTTCAGTCAGGCCAAGAAGGACGCCATCGCCGCCAAGGAGGCCAAGGGCGCACCGTCGACCACCTCCAGCAAGCGGGTCACCCCGCCCAAGAACAAGCCCACCCCCACCACGTCCGCACGGACCACCTCCCGACCGCCTTCCAGCGGCAAGGTCGCCCGTCCCGACACCAAGAAGAAGTGACAGGTTCGATCGAATGGAATTCGTAGAGACCACGGGGAAGACCGTGGAAGAAGCCAAGGAGAAGGCCCTCGACCAGCTCGGCGTGCACATGGAGGACGCCGAGTTCGAGATCCTCGAAGAGCCCAAGGCCGGCCTGTTCGGTCGGGTCCGGGGCGAGGCCCGCGTCCGCGCCCGTGTCCGTCCGGCGCAGGTGCGCCAGAAGGTCGACCGCCGCGACCGCAAGCGTGGTGGCGACAAGACCGAGCAAGGCCGAGAAGGCCGACAAGGGTGCCGCCGGCGAGAAGTCGGAGTCGCGGGAGAAGAGCGATCGCGCCCCTCGTTCCGGTGGCGGCAAGTCCGCACCGAAGAAGGACGCCGGCCAGCGTGCACCGCGGGCTCCCAAGGCCCCGAAGGCCGACGGCGCCGCTGCCGGTGGCGGGTCGAAGTCGAATGAGCAGGATCAGAGCAGCGAGGAGCAGATCGTGGACGCACGTCAGGTGGGTGAAGAGGCCAGCCGGTTCATGACCGGTCTGGTCGAGGCATTCGGCGCCGAAGGTACCGTCGAACTCGTCGAGGACGGCGACGACCTCGAGGTGCGGGTGCACGGCAAGGAGCTCGGCCTGCTGGTCGGCCCGCGCGGCACCACCCTCCAGGCAGTCCAGGATCTGGCCCGCGTCGCCTCGCAGCGTCGCCTCGGCGATCACGACACCCGCCTGCGGGTCGACGTCGGCGGCTACCGCGAGCGTCGTCGTGAGGCACTCGGCAAGTTCGCCACGCAGATGGCCGACGAGGTCACTGCCTCCGGCGTCGCCCGCGTGCTCGAGCCGATGTCGTCGGCCGATCGCAAGGTCATCCACGACACGCTGGCCGAGATCGAGGGCATCGCCACCCGCTCCGAGGGCGACGACCCGTTCCGCCGGGTGGTCATCACCCCGGCGAATGACTGACGACAACGCCCTCCTCGTCGCCCTCCAGGCCATCCAGGCCCGGGGCGCGATCGGCGAGTCATCACTGAGCCGTGCCGTCGAGCACGCCGAACAGTACGTCCACAAGGTCCCGGCCACGGCCGGGACCTTGTGCGATCTCGGCTCGGGTGGCGGACTCCCGGGCCTGGTGATCGCGATGCGGTGCCCCACCCTGCGGATCACGTTGGTCGAGCGACGAGCCACTCGCGCCGATCTGTTGCGGCGTGCGGTGGCGGCGCTGGATCTCTCCGATCGGGTGGAGGTGAGTGCCGACGATGCCAAGGCCGTCGCCGAGCGGGTACCGCGGTCGTTCGACGTCGTCACCGCGCGGAGCTTCGCTGCTCCCCCGATCACCGCCAAGTGGGCCTCGGCCCTGCTGCGGACCGGCGGCGTGCTGATCGTCAGCGAACCCCCTGACGACGACCCGACCCGTTGGCCGGCCCCCCTGCTCGACCGCCTGCACCTCGCCGATCAGGGCAAGGACCAGGGCGTTCGCACCTTCCTGCGCACCTGAGGCCCACCCCGACGTTCCACGTGGAACATCCCGCGTACGCGAACTTAAGTTCCTGGAGAACAGCCAGGAGGTGTTCCACGTGGAACACGCGGTCCGTGTGTTCTCCAGGAACTTCAGATCGCGTCGGACTACGGATCCACGTACGAGACCGGCATTGCCGCTATCCTGCGGTTCCGTTCGCCCGGATGTTCCTCGGGCCCATCAGCGAGCAGGAGATGTTCCTCGATGACCGAACCTGACGAGGGGAAGCGGCCGCTCCCCCGTGTGATTGCCATCGCCAACCAGAAGGGCGGCGTGGGCAAGACCACCACCACCATCAACCTGGGTGCCTGCCTGGCCGAGCTCGGCTACCGCACCCTGATCATCGACCTCGATCCGCAGGGCAACGCGTCCACCGGTCTGGGCATCGACAATCGTGGCCTCGAGACCTCGATGTACCACGTGATCATGCACGAGGTGCCGCTCGAGAACTGCATCGAGCCGTCCTCCGTGAAGAACCTGTTCGTCGCCCCGGCGAGCCTCGACCTGGCCGGCGCCGAGATCGAACTGGTCCCGGCGTTCAGTCGCGAGAACCGCCTGCGTCGGTCGATCGAGGCCGTCCTCGACGACTACGACTACGTGCTGATCGACTGCCCCCCGTCGCTCGGCCTGCTCACCGTGAACGGCCTCAACGCCGCCACCGAGGTGCTCGTCCCCATCCAGTGCGAGTACTACGCACTCGAGGGCCTGGGCCAACTCCTGCGCAACGTGGATCTGGTGAAGCGCAACCTCAACCCCCGGCTGGAGGTGAGCACGATCGTGTGCGTCATGTACGACGCTCGCACGAAGCTCGCCGACCAGGTGGTCAAGGAGGTGCGCGAGCACTTCGGCGACAAGGTCTGCCGGTCGGTGGTCCCGCGCACGGTGCGCCTCTCCGAGGCGCCGTCGTACGGCCAACCGATCATCACGTTCGATCCTGGTTCCAGAGGTGCGACCGCCTATCGAGGCGTCGCCAAGGAGGTGAGCGGTGGCCCGGCAGAGCGGACTCGGTAGAGGTCTCGGTGCCCTGATTCCTGCCGATGTGACGGCAGTGGTCTCCGGCGACCATCCGCGGTTGGAGGAACTCCCGGTCGGGAGCATCGTCCCCAACCCGAATCAACCCCGTGTGCACTTCGACGAGGAGTCCCTCGCCGAGCTCGCCGCGTCGATCCGTGAGATCGGTGTGCTGCAGCCGGTGCTGGTGCGCTCCACCGGTGAGGGTGCGTACGAGCTGATCGCCGGCGAACGCCGCTGGCGTGCCGCACGTCGTGCCGGCCTGGCCGTCATCCCTGCCGTGGTGCGCACCGCCGACAACGTCGCCTCCGTCGAACAGGCGCTGGTCGAGAACCTGCATCGCCAGGACCTGACACCGTTGGAAGAAGCAGCGGCGTACCAGCAGTTGATCGAGGACTTCTCGCTCACCCACGAGCAGGTCGCCACCCGCGTCGGCAAGAGCCGTTCGTCGATCACCAACACGCTGCGACTGATGTCGCTGCCGGCGGCCATCCAAGCGTTGCTGGCCGACGGCCGGCTCTCCGCCGGTCATGCCAAGGCGTTGCTCGGCACCCCGGACCGCGCCTTCCAGGAGCAGTTGGCCCGGCGTGCGGCCGGCGAGGGCTGGTCGGTGCGCATGTTGGAAGAGGCCGTGCGCGATCGCGGGGGAGTGGCCGCCGCCGAGCCCGAGGCCGACGACACCCCGGCGACGAAGAAGCCCGCGGGCGACGGGGCAGGCGTGGTGGAGGGCACCAAGTTGCGTCCGCCCGGGTCTGCTCGAGCTGGAGCACCTCTTGGCCGAGCACTTGTCCACACGGGTGAGCGTGACGATGGGAGCGAGCCGCGGCAAGGTCGTCATCGATTTTGCCGATCTGGAGGACCTGGAGCGCATCTATCACCAGATGACCACCGGAAGTGAGTCAATCTGACGGTTTCGACCACTCAGAGTGTTCGAGCCTGACAACCCTCATATTGAGGGTTACACACACCGGGGGACAACCCTGTGGATAAAGTCTCAGCTCGCGCGGGAGATCCACAGTTCGACGGCGTGGAGCACGCCGCTGGTGATGCTCGGCGCGGCATCGACGACAGTGCGCACCGGCCCCATCGTCAACAACACGGCCGGCATGCGTGTCTCGCGCAGCACGGGCAGGCGCATGCCGCACGCGCGGGTGCAGGCCACCCACGCCGTCGAGCTCGCGAGCGATGCCCTCGGCCAGCGCCCGTCCACCGACGGACTCGAACGTCGGCACCCGGTAGAACGTGGCCACGGACGTGTCCTCGGCCGTGGTCTCGAACCCGATGTAGGCGTGGGCGTTGAAGTGGTTGGCGGCCAGGGCCTGGGCCACCGGGTCGGGCTCGTCGAGCGGCATCACCGTCGCGCCGCGCTGGCGCAGCTCTCGGGCCAGCGTGCGAGCCAGCGCACTCAACCCGCCGTACTGGCCGATGACGATGCGTGTGTCGGCCAGCGACCCCAGTCCCTGGCGCAGGCGTTCCTTCTCGCGCACCGCCTGCACGCCGGGACCGGTGCCGCTCTGGCTGCTGACCATGGCGATGGCACGCACCGAGTCCGGGCCGCACACCGCGTCGTCGGGAAGGCCGCAGTTGCGCTGGAAGTCCTGCAGGGCGCGTGACGTGCGCGGCCCGAGGATGCCGTCGACGCGGCCGGGGTCGAAGCCCAGCCGGCCGAGCCCGCTCTGCAGCTCGGCGATGTCGTCGCCGCGCAGGTTCGGGGAGGTCAGGAACAGCAGGCGGTCGCCGAGTTTCCAACTGGCCTCGACGAGCGCGGTCCAGGTGGTCTCGTCACAGATGCCGTCGGCGTGCAGGCCGCGAGCGTCCTGGAAGGCGCGTACTGCTGCCTCGGTGCGCGCACAGAACACACCCGCCTCGGCGCCCGGGGCGGGTGTGAACCCGGCAGTTCCCAGGCGGCGTTGCAGGTCGCGGATGGCCTCGCCGCGCTGTCCGGGGATCAGCGGGAAGTAGGCAGAAATTCGTTGAGCTCCTGCAGGAGTTGTCCCTTGCCCTTGGCCCCGACGAGGCGCTTGGCGACTTCACCCTTGTGGAAGACCAGCAGGGTGGGGATGCTCATGACGTTGAAGCGCATCGCGATCTCGGGGTTCTCGTCGACGTTCAACTTGGCGACGGTGATGCCCGGCTGCTCGATGGCGATCTCGCCCAGGATGGGGGCGATCATCTTGCAGGGACCGCACCATTCGGCCCAGAAGTCGACCACGATCGGCTGGTCGCTGGCGGCGACCGTCTCGTCGAAGGTGGACGTGGTGAGGGTGACGATGCCATCGGCCATGGCGCGGGTCCTTTCGCTGGGGATGGTGATGTTACCGCCCACCAACCGGCGGGACGGGACGCTCATTCCGCCCGACGGGCGAAGCGGTGACGGTTCAGTGCCCGCCGACGGACTCGAGCCAGCGCTCGCAGTCGATCGCGGCCATGCAACCCGAGCCGGCAGCCGTGATGGCCTGGCGGTAGGTGTGGTCCTGGACGTCGCCGCAGGCGAAGACGCCCTCGATGTTGGTGTACGAGGAGCCGGCCCTGGTGACCAGGTAACCGTTGTCCTCCATGTCGAGCACGCCCTTGAACAGATCGGTGTTCGGGCGGTGCCCGATGGCGACGAACAACCCGGTGACGGGAAGGGTGGACGTCGCACCGGTGACGGTGTCGCGGATGACCGCGCCCTCGAGCTTGTGCTCGCCGAGCAGGTCGTCGACCACGGTGTTCCACACGATCTCGATCTTCTCGTTGCTGTGGGCCCGCTCCTGCATGATCTTCGAGGCCCGCAGTTCGTCGCGGCGCACGAGCAGGTGCACCTTGGAGGCGAACTTGGTGAGGAAGGTGGCCTCCTCGATGGCCGAGTCGCCGCCGCCGACGACGGCGATCTCCTGGCCGCGGAAGAAGAACCCGTCGCACGTGGCGCAGGTGGACAGACCGTGTCCGAGCAGGCGCGATTCGGCCTCGAGGCCGAGCATCAGGCTCTGCGCACCGGTGGACACGATGATCGTGTCGGCCGTGAACAGCTCGTCGCGCACCCACACCTTGAACGGGCGCTCGCTGAAGTCGACGGCCGTGGCCTTGGCGGTGAGGAATTCGGCGCCGAAGCGGGCTGCCTGCTCGCGGCAGCGCATCATCAACTCGGGGCCCATGATGCCCTCGGGGAAGCCCGGGAAGTTCTCGACCTCGGTGGTGAGCATCAGTTGCCCGCCGGGCTGATCGCTGGTGCTGCTGGGCTCGCCCTCGATGACGAGGGGCGCCAGGTTGGCCCGGGCGGTGTAGATGGCGGCGGTGAGGCCGGCGGGGCCGGATCCGACGATGACGACCTGGTGGTGGCTCACGCCGGGACTCCTTCGCCACGGTGACGCATGTGCAGGGCGACGAAGCCGCCGATCATGCAGATGCCCCCGAGGATGAGGTACGAGAGGTAGACGGCGGTGGCGTGGTCGACGAAGAAGCCGAGCAGCTCGCGCAGCACACCCAACGACAGGATGACCAGCAACGGTACGGCGACCATCAGGGCCATCAGGATGAGGGTGCCGAAGACGACGGCTCGCGACGCCTTGACGGCGTTGTCGGTGGCGGTGGTGCGCACCTTTCCGACGACACGCTCGATGGTGTCGACCAGATCGGGGGCCCAGTTGGGATCGGTGAGCGGATTACCCGGCATGGTGGGGGAGCCTATCCGGCCCGGTCACCACAGGCTGAGGGCGAGCGAGATGATGGCGCCGTGGTACGTGATCATGATCGCGGGTGACATCCACCGCTTCTGCCCGACGAACTGGTGCCAGCCGAGGATGCTGTCGGACACCACGAACAGCGTGGTGCCGGCGATCACCCACGGCATCGCCGTCGACCACCCGAACACGGCCGTGGCCGTGATGACGACGAGGTAGGCGACCACCGGCTTCTTCAGGGCCTTGTCGGCGTACTCGGCGCCCTGGACGATGACCCGGCCGATCGAGGCGACGAGCAGCGAGGCGAGGATGATGGCGGCACCGGCCCACGACTTGCTGTCCAGTCCGTACTTCACGAACAGGGCGATGAACACCAGGTGGCCGAGCAGGAACGACGCCAGCCCGAGGACGAACTTGTCGATCGCAGCCATCAGGAAGACGTCGCCCGCCAGGCACAGCGCGAGGGCGACGACCGCGACGGTGATCTGATCGGTCGGTGCCTCACTGACGAGGGCGAGCCCGATGACCAAGGCGGTGGTGAGCGGCTTCGACCAGGTCTCGATGGACCGGTTGTCGGTGACGCGCGACCACCAGTTGGCGGCAGCGGACACGAGGGTGGCGACGAGCAGTGCGATCTGCACCGGCGGGCTCCAGTGGGCTCAGGGCTGGACGGTCGCCAATGTGGTGCACTGGGCGTCGAGCACGGTGATCAACCGGGTGACCGTATCGCGCACCACCAGTGCGGGAGTGCCTCGCCAGGTGATCTCGAGCACGAGTTCCTGGCTGCTCTCGAGCGGGCAGGCGAACTCGAACGACGGAGCGACCTGGGCGGTCGGCTCGGGCAGCGAACGCAGTGCTGCGGGCTCGCTGTACTCGGGGACGGGTGAGGCGCCGCCGCCGATGACGCCGATGGTCTCGGTCGTCTGCGTGTCGCCACCGGTGACCGACGGGACGACCACGGAGTCGGGGGTGTTCCCCGCCGTCGTGGTGTCGTCGATGCCGGCCACCCCGACCTTGGAGGAACCCGCGGCCTCGGTGTTGGCGTCGGCGGACAGCACGGTGCCGCTGCTCGCTGAGTCGTCGCTGCTGCCGCTGAACATGCCGGCGAGCGCCACGCCGGCGACGCCGACGATGGCCACGGCGGCGGCCGCGGTGAGCACGTGGTTCCAACGGCGGCGGCGGTCGAGCGAGACCACGTTCGGTCGAGGCGGGGCGACTGGCGCGAGCGGCGCAGTGGCTGCGACCCGGCTGTCGTCCTCGACGTCGCCGAGCGAGTCGAAGGTGGCGAGGGCGGCGGTCAGCGCGGCGTCGCGAACGGCGGCGGAAGGGGGCGGCACGGCCTGCAACGACGTGCGCATCGTGCGGTACGTCTGCACCAGCGCGAGGAGTTCGGGAGATGCCTCGACCTGCGCCCGTTCCTGGGCGGTCGCCTGACCATCGACGTAGGCGCTGGCCAGTTCGTGGTCGGGGGAGAGGGTCTCGTCGCTCATGGTGCCTCGGTTGGACGTCGCGGAGCGGGCTCGTGGTTCCCGTGACGTGCCAATGCGGCGCCGAGCATGCCACGACCACGGGCGATGCGGCTCTTCACGGTGCCGATGGGGACGCCCAGCGTGTCGGCGATCTCCTGGTAGTCGAGGTCGGCGACGTCGCGCAGGACGACGGGAACACGGAAGTCCTCCGGCACCTCCAGCAGCGCGGCCTCGAGCACCTCGCGGTCCGCCACGAGGTCGAACGCCACGGCGGACGTGCCGTCGGCGGGTTCCAGGTCGGCGCGGTCGTCGTCGTGCACCACCGAGAGCGGCCGACGTCGACGTCGACGCAGCTCGTCGAGGCTGGCGTTGGTGGCGATGCGGTAGACCCAGGTGCTGAACGCCGAACGGCCGTCGAAGCGGTGCAGGCCGCGCACCATCGCGATGAGGGCCTCCTGGGCCGCGTCGGCGGCGTCGCTCTCGTTGCCGGTGATACGTCGGCAGACCGCGTGGATGCGGTCGTAGTGGGTGCGGATCAGCCGGTCGAGCGCGTCACGGTCGCCCGCCTGTGCCGCTGCCACCAGCGCTCGATCGTCGAGGGGTGTGTCCACGCCTCACCCGAAGGTCAGCTCGCGGATGCTGCCGCGGTACGGGTTGTTCGTGCAGTTGTTGTTCGTGCCCAGCTCGACGAACGACACCAGCACGTAGCGGCCGGGCTGGGTGATGGGGACCGACAGCGTGTCGGCCGTGGTGCCGTTGGCGGACTTCACCGGGCTGCCCCACGCGCCGAAGGTGGTGGGAGTGGCTCCGTCGAGCGCTGTGTACACGCGTAGCTGGTACGGCGCACTGCCGAGGGCGATGGTGAGCGTGCCGGTGCGGTCGGCGCCGAGGTCGACCACCAGGCCCACCCCGCCCTTGCCGCCCAGGTACTTGTCGCCGTAGCAGACGGTCAACCATTCGGAGTTGGGGTCGCCGTCGATGGCCAGCGCGGCGAGGTCGTCGCGCTCCTGCCCATCGCCGTCGGGATCGAAGGTGCGCGCCGACAGCACGGTGCCACCGACGATCGGCGCACCGGTGGTCGCGGCACTGCTCTGGGCCACGGCGCCGCTGCCGCCGGTGTCGAGCGGTGCGGTGCCGCCATCGGTGCCCATGGTGACCCACAGGACGAGCGCGACCACGAACGCGACTGCCAGGAGCACGCCGACGAACGCCATCGAGGGCCCGGAGCGTTGCTCGAACTTGCGGTTGGGCTGCTGACGCGGCCGAACGGTGGACGGCGGCGTGCGGTCGGGGCGGGTGGCCGAGCCCGCGGGTCGTCCACCCTTCAGCGCCGGCTGCGAGCCGGTCGTGCCGGATCGCGGCGCCGCCGGAGGCATGCGCGGTGTGCCGGTGGCGGTACCCGCACCCTGGCCGGTGGGGACGGTGGGGGTGTTCCCGGTGACCCGCGGCGTGGGCGCCGGTTGCACGGGGATGTCGGTGCTGTGGTCGAGGTCGGTCTTCGGCTGCGCGGCGATGCGCTGCAGCTCGGAGCGGACCTCGGCACCCGACGCGTAACGCAGGTCGGGCTTGCGCTCGAGCAACTTGTGGATGAGCGGTGCCAACCCGAGCGGCAGCGTGGGGCGCAACCGGGTGAGGTCGGTGGCTTCACGATTCAGGCGCGCCAAGGCCGTGTCGGCGTCGGTCTCGCCCAGGAACGGCACCCGCCCGGCGAGGCACTCGTAGAGCACCAGCCCCAGCGAGTACAGGTCGGCGCGACCGTCGAGCTTGCGGCCGCGCACCTGCTCGGGCGACAGGTACTTGGCGGTGCCCATCATCACGTTCGGGCTGGTGAGGTCGTCGTCGGCGGTGCCGGCCAGGCCCTTGGCGATGCCGAAGTCGGTGAGCAGCACCCGCCCGTCGGGCGTGATGAGGATGTTGCCGGGCTTCACGTCGCGGTGCACGAGGTTGGCGCGATGGGCGCAGTCGAGCGCCGAGGCGACGCACGCACCGATGTGCATGGTGAGGTCGGGGCTGAGGCGCTTCTGCTCGTCGAGCAACTGACGCAGGCTCTTGCCGTTGACCAGTTGCATCACCACGGCCTGGCGGCGTTCGCCACCGATGGTCTCCTCGATCGCGTCGTAGACGGCGACGATGTTCGGGTGGCTCAATTGGGCAACCGCGATGGCTTCACGGCGGAAGCGCTCGGCCACCACGGGGTCGGCGGCGAGGTTCGGTTTGAGCAGCTTGACGGCCACCTGGCGGGTGAGCGACAGGTCCGTGCCGAGCCACACCTCGGCCATGCCTCCTTGCGCGAGTCGACGCTCCAGCCGGTAGCGCTGGGCGAGAATGGCGGGGGGCAACGGCGCAGGGCTCGTGCCGGGGATCGTGGCAGACATGTCCGCACGTGGACACTAGTGGTGAACGGCCACCGATTCCGGGCAATGATCCGGGATGTTCACACCGAACGCCCGCGAGGGCGGTCAGGCGGGCGTGTTGAAGGCGACGCCGATGGTGCCCTTGCCGGCGTGCGTGCCCACCACGGGACCGATGTCGCCGACGATGATCTCGCGGTCGTAATGGGCGCGGAGCATCTCGACGAACGCGTCGACGTCGCTGCAGTCGGCGTGCAGGACCATCAGCGTCTCGATCGGTCCGGCCTCGACCACCTTGTCGACGACGTGCTGCATGGCCTTGCTGCGCGTGCGCTGCTTGCCACCCTGTTCGACCTTGCCGTCGCGGACCTCGATGATCGGCTTGATGGCCAGCGCCGACGCCAGCAGCGCCTTCGCCCCGCCGATGCGGCCGCCCTTCTTCAGGTTCTCGAGCGTGTCGAGCGCGCCCCACACCTTGGTGCGGCCGGCGAGCGACACGGCCAGGTCGACGACCTCGGCGTGCGTGGCGCCCTGCTGGGCGGCGCGGGCGGCGCGGCTGACGACCAGGCCCTGGCCCATCGTCGCCTGCTGGCTGTCGACGACCGCGACCTGGATCTCGTCGGCGACCTCGCGTGCGGCGAGTTCGGCCGAGGCCATGGTGGCCGACAGCGCGGCGCTGAGGTTGATGCACACGATGCTCGTCGCGCCCTCGGCGGCGAGCTTGCGGAAGGCGGCGGCGAACTGGCCGGGCGCCGGTGCAGCGGTCTCGGGCAGGTTCGGTGACTGGGCGCACTTGGCCCAGAACTCCGCCGGCGTGAGATCGGCCCGGTCGACGTACTCGTGGCCGTCGATGCGGATGGTGAGGGGGACGATCTCGATGCCGAGCTCGTCGGCGACGCTCTGGGGGAGGTCGCAGGCGGAGTCGGTGACGATGCGGACGCGTTCGGTGCTCACGAAGGTGGCAGGGTACTCGTTGCGGCGTCGGGGGACAGTTCGTCGGCGTCGTCGAGACCTTCCGGCGCCTCGTCGTCGGGACCGCCGTCGGGTCCATCGGTGCGGGTCGACGGGTGCCGGTTCGCCGCCTCGGCCGCGTGACGGCCGCGCCGGTTGCGACGGAAGTGGCGCACCCACCACGTGATCAACACCAGCAGCGCGGCACCGGTGACCAGGTTGCCGACGCCGCTGAGCGCGTTGATGTTCGCCTTCAGCGGCACGGGCGGGGCGAGGCGCACGTCGCCGAGCGGTGTGAACACCTCCAACGTCACCGGGAAGTTGCCGTTGCTGCGCGCCTCGATCTCGATGCGCACCTCGTGGAACGACTGCGGGGGCAGCACGACGGTCTGGTCGTCGGCGGGAACGAGCTTCGACGAGCTCATCCGCACCCGCACCGTGAGCGGGATGTCGGCGTTGTTGCGCAGGGTGATCGGCAGGGTGCCGCTGCGTCCGGTGAAGTTGAACGAGAAGCCGACCGGCACCTCGACCGAGTCGCGCAGGGCCTTGAACTCGGCGCGCAGGTCGGTGCCGATCGCCTCGGCCTGACCGTCGGTGAGCGCGCCGGTGGGCAACACGTCGATGAGGCGCGTCCACTCCTGTGTGCGGCCGTCGTCCTCGGGCAGCATGCTCGCGGTGCTGGCCGCATCGAGGCCGAGCGAGGTCTGCAGATCGATGCGCGGTGTGAGGTCGCCGTCGACCGTGTCGGGAAGTTGCACGACGACGGGGCCCTCGGCGCCGAGCAATTGATCGGTGCGCACGCCGAGGTCGTCGACCGTGGTCGGCCGCAGGCCGGGCGTCGCCGCGAGGAGTTCGGTGAACGCGCCGAACCCGGTGGTCGAGGGCATGCCGAGGTCGGGTGTGCCGAGCAACATGCCGTGACGGCGGGGATCGCCGCCGCTGTCCTGCACCTGCTGGCGGGCGGCGAGCAGGTCGGCCACGTGCTGGATGGCCGTCAGCTCGGGCGTGGCCGTGGCCTGGTCGAGGAGTGGCGCCAACGTGCGATCGACCACCGCGGCGTCGAGGGTGACGCCGGGCGAGACCTCGATCTGCACCAGTTGGGTGGTGTCGGTGAACCCGCCGAGCGTCTCGGGCAACGAGTCGTACAGGTCGGTGGGCATCACCAGCAGGCGAGCGCCGAGGTTGCGCAGGAGCTGACCGCCCGCCTTGCTGAGCGGCTGGTCGACCACCACGTTGGTGCGCTGCGCCGGGGCGTCGATGACCGCGGCCAGGCTGTCCTCGCCGTCGCGGAGCCACTGGGTGTAGAGCGCGGGCTTCTCCGCGGCGGCGGCGAGCGACACGTCGAGCGGCAGGATGGGCGACGAGACGAGGTCGTCGTCGGCCATCGCGTTGCTCAGGCGGCGGGCCAGTTCGGCATCGGCGTCGCCGCCGTCGGCCAACGTGGTGAGGACGCTGGGCGGGATGCGCACCGCGAGCGGAATGGCGCTGGCCTCCAACACGGTGGCGAGGGTGGTGAGCTCGGTGCGGGTGTCGTCGTCGATGACGAGTCGTGCGTCGTCGTCGAGCACGACGGGCTCGACGGTGGTGATGGCCATCGCCACCGGCATCGCATCCTCGAGGCCTTCGTCGGCCGTGGGGATGCGGTGCACGAACGTGATCAGCTCGGCGAGCAGCAGGTCGCCTTCGAGCAGTTTCACGTGCACCGGGTAGACCGCCGGCCGCGACATCTGCAGCGCGCCGTCGGTCTTCGAGGTGACCTCGATGGGCACGGTGAGCCGCAGTTGGTCGGGCTCGGGTCGGGGCACGGCCAACGGCAGCAGCTCGACGGTGTCGACCTCGGGCGGCAGGACGCCGTCGATCGCGTTGGCGACCTGCTCGCGCGTGTCGACCGGACGCAGCGAGGTGACCTGGACGGTGAACCCATCGGCGGGCAGGACCACACCTCGGGGCAGGGTGACGGTGAGTTGCAAGGTGCCGTCGGCGGGGACGTTGAACGTCTGCTCGACGAGCCCCAACTGGGCCGACTGGGCGTGGAGCACGGCGGGTGCCTGGAACGCGGTGACCGCGAGCACGGTCATCACCCCGCTGCCCAACAGGGCGAGCGGGCGGCTACGGCGCGGATTGCTCATCGGAGCACTCGTTCGTAGACGCGCAGACCGTCGGGCAGACGGTGGAAGCCGTTGCGTTCGTACAGCGCGAGCGCGGCCTCGTTGCCGGTGGGGGTGTTGACGAGCACGCGCTGCACCCGCCAGCGGGCGAGCCAGCGCAGCGAGTCGTGCACCAGTGCCGCGCCGAGACCCTGTCGTTGGTGGGCCGGGTCGACCGCCAGGCGTTGGAGGAAGCCCATACGGCTGTCCCGACCGGTGATGGCGTACGACGTGATCGTGCCGTCGTCGGTCGCGATCGCGCGAGCCCGGTGGCGCGGTGTGGCCCGACGGACGTCGGTGACCGCGGTCCCGTCGAGCGACCACGGAGCGCCGAACGCCGCCTGGTCGACGCGGGCGGCGTCGGCGTCGCGGCCGACGAGCAGTCGCTCGGTGCGGTGGGCCGGCGTGGGGCACGAGGCCGGATCGTCGTGCTGGAGCAGCACCAGTTCCTGGACGACCCGGAAGCCGTTGGCCTCGACGCGCGCGCTGGCGGCGGTGGCGAGTGCACTGGTGCGCACCGCCGTGAAGCCGCGTCGGGACAGGTCGTCGCACCAACGGGCGAGGTCGGTGGCGGTGGGCAGGCGTGTCTGCTGGTACATGACGAGTTGGGCGACGTGGGGTTGCATGGGCCAGCAGCGCACTCGGCCGGTGACCTGGGCGCCCGACAACACGAGACCGTCGGGGGGCAGCACGACCGGCGCGGGTGTGGCAGCCGCGGGGTGCCGGTCGGCCTCGTGGATCATCGCCACGACGGTAGCGGGCGAGGAACCGGTGCAACAGGGCAGCCCGACCTGCACGTCCCGACCATTCAGAGCGGTGTGCCGGGATGGACTCGCGTTAGCGTCGTCGCCGTGACCGTGCTGTTCGCCACTCATGCCGCGTACCTCGACCATCTGGCCGGGCCGCGGCACCCCGAGCGCCCCGAGCGCCTCGGCGCGGTGCTCGACGGTGCCGCACGCGCCGGCATCAGCGACGCGCTCGTGGCGATCGATCCCGTGGCCGCGACGCGCGAGGACCTCGAGCGAGTGCATCCGGCCCGGTACCTCGACCGCATCGAGGGCATCAGCCTGCTCGGTGGCGGCCGGCTGGACCCCGACACCTACGCGAGCGCCGGATCGTGGAACGCCGCGGTGCTGGCGGCCGGTGCAGGGCTGACGGCGGTCCGTGAACTGCAGGCCGGCCGTGGCGACTCGGCGTTCTGCGCCGTGCGCCCGCCCGGGCACCACGCGACGATGAACGAGTCCATGGGCTTCTGCTTCGTGAACAACGTCGCCGTGGTCGCCGCATCGCTGGCCGCGCAGGGCGAGCGTGTGCTGGTGTTCGACTACGACGCACACCACGGCAACGGCACCCACGACATCTTCTATGCCGACCCGCGGGTGCTGTTCGTCAGCATCCATCAGTGGCCGCTGTACCCCGGCACCGGTCGGCACGACGAAGTGGGCGAGGAGGAAGGCCGCGGCTTCACGATGAACATCCCGGTTCCGCCCGGCGCCACCGGCGACGTGTACCTCCATGCGTTCGACCATCTCGCCGCACCGCGCATCGCCTCGTTCGCGCCCACCTGGGTCCTCGTCTCGGCCGGGTTCGACGCCCATCGCTCCGACCCGATCACCGAACTCGGGTTGGCCGCCGGCGACTACGCCCCGCTCACCCGCAGGCTGCTGTCGCTGGTGCCCGCCGGTCGTCGGCTGGTGATGCTCGAGGGCGGCTACGACCTCGACGCGCTGGCGAACAGTTCGGCCACGGTGCTGCGCGAGATGGCCGACGTGCAGGGCGAGGCCATCGAGCCCACCACCTCGGGTGGTCCGGGCATGGTGGCGGTCGGCCACATGCGCGAGTTCTGGGAACACGAAGGGCTGCTGTGATCCCTCCCCGGTTCCAGCCGGTCCTCGAGGAACTCGCTCCGCTCACCGCCCGCTTCCGCGACGCCGGTCACCGGCTGTACCTGGTGGGCGGCAGCGTGCGCGACCTGCTGGCGGGTGCCGACACGTCGACGATCGACTACGACTTCACCACCGACGCCCGCCCCGACGCCATCAAGAAGGCGTTGAAGGGGTGGGCCGACGCGGTGTGGACGCAGGGCGAGAAGTTCGGCACGATCGGCGCCAAGTTGGGCGATCGCGACTTCGAGATCACCACCCATCGGGCCGAGGCGTACCACGACGACTCGCGGAAGCCCGACGTCGAGTTCAGCGACCGGGTCGAGTCCGACCTGTCCCGCCGCGACTTCACGATCAACGCGATGGCGCTGGAACTGACGAGCGATCAGCCCACGTTGGTCGACCCGTACGACGGCGCCGCCGACCTGATGACGCGCACGCTGCGCACCCCGCTCGCCCCCGAGGTGAGCTTCAGCGACGATCCGTTGCGCATGCTGCGCGCGGCCCGGTTCATCGCCCGCTTCAACGCCGAACCGGCACCCGAACTGGTCGAGGCCGTGCGTGCCATGCACGGACGCCTGTCCATCGTGTCGGCCGAGCGCATTCGCGACGAGCTCGACAAGCTGGTCACCCTGCCGCACCCCACCGCCGGCCTGTGGTTCGCCATCGACACCGGGCTGGCCGACGAGTTCCTGCCCGAGTTGCCGTCGATGCGCCTCGAGCAGGACCCCATCCACCAGCACAAGGACGTGCTCACCCACACGCTCGCGGTGATGGAGAACGTGCGGCCCCCGTCCGAGCAGGCCGAGGATCGGCCCCCGTTCGACTTCCGTCGCGTCCGTCTCGCCGCGTTGTTCCACGACGTCGGCAAGCCGCGCACCCGCGGCTACCAGAAGGGCAAGGGCGTCACGTTCCACCACCACGACGCGGTGGGCGCGCGGATGACCCGCAAGCGGATGGAGGCGTTGCGCTACAGCAACGACGACGTCGAAGCCGTCACGGAACTGGTGGCGCTGCACCTGCGGTTCCACACCTACTCGATGGGCTGGACCGATTCGGCGGTGCGCCGGTACGTCCGCGACGCGGGCCCGTTGCTGCACGAGCTGAACGTGCTCACCCGCTGCGACTGCACGACGCGCAACGAGCGCAAGGCGTTGCAGCTGTCGCGCCGGATGGACGACCTCGAGATCCGCATCGCCGAGCTGGCCGAGCGGGAGGAGCTCGCGGCCATCCGGCCCGAGCTGGACGGCACGCAGGTGATGACCCTGCTGGAGATGCCGCCGGGCCCGATGGTGGGCAAGGCGCTGGCCCATCTGCTGGAGATCCGCCTCGACGAGGGCCTGCTCGGTGAGGACGAGATTCAACACCGCTTGAAGATTTGGTGGCGGAACGAGCACGCTCCGTAGTAAACTTGCCGCCATCAGCGGGAACGGCCATGAACACGGTCGGCTCCACGACCAGAACGGTCGGTGGGTTGTGGGCGAAGGCGAGCGCCGGACAACAGACAAGGGCATGTGGGTGCGTTCCGCCGCGCTCGGATTCAGGTTCGCCCTCATCTGCGCCGCGATCGTCGCGTTCATGCTGGTCGTGGCACTGACGACGCAGATGTCGGGCCTCGACGACTGGCATCGCTGGACCCACCTCGTGCTGCTCGCGCTCTCGGTGTTCGGCGCCGCCGTCATCTGGCGCTGGTCGCGCCAGGAACCGGGCTCGTGGGCGCCGATCCTGGTCGCGTTCCTCGGCATGGCGCTGGCCCAGTTGATGCTCGGCTTCGGCGCCTCGGCCGGCCTCGACGCCCGTTCGGTGTCCCCCACCGACGTGTGGATGATCATCTGGGGTGGCGGACTCACGGTGTTCCTCGCCCGCCGTCTGCTGCAGACCGACCGCATCAACGCCATCGTCCACCTGCTCGACGCGGGCGTGATCACGCTCAGCCTCACCCTCGTGCTGTGGGAGGAGGTCATCTCGCCGTCCATCCCCGACAGCGCGTCGCTGCCGATCGCCCACCAGGTGATCATCGTCCTGGTCCCCGCCGTCGACCTGTTCGTGGCCTCCATCCTGCTGCTGCACCTGATGGTCGATCGGTCCGCGGCGCGGGTGACGTGGTTCCTGTCGATCCTCTGCTTCGTCGCCGGCGACGTCGCCCAGAGCGCGGCGGGTGGCGAGGCGACGGCGCGCTCGCTGGCCGTGTCGGCGCCGGCATGGATCCTGGGTCTGAGCGGCGTCATCGTCGCCGCCGGCCTGCCCGCCGGCGCGCGGCTGTCGGCCCACCGGCCCTCGTTGTCGCGGTTGCTCGTCGTCAACGCGTTCGTGGTGCTCGCCCTGTGGACGGCCACCTGGCACTACATCATCCACAGCCGTCCGGCGACGGTCACGTCCGTCGTCATCGGCCTCGTGGCCGGCGTGGTCTGGGGCGCCGAACACGTCGCGACGTTCCGCCAGTCGGCGCAATGGGCCGACCAGCTGAGCGACAACATCGACCAGCTCGAGCAGGCCCACGAGGAACTGCGCGCGCTGCTCGACGACCTGCCCGAGGCGGTGGTCGTGCTGAACAGCAAGGGCCAAGTGCGCGAGGCCAACGCGCACGCGCTGGCGTTGACCGAACGCACTCGCGACGAGTTGCTCGGCCGCACGTTCGCCGGGCTGTTCCGCGAGTCCGAGCGCGGCCAGATGATCGAGATGTGGCGGCGCATGCGCAACGGCGGCTCGTTGACGCCGCCCACGTTCACCTTCGATCGTGCCGACGGCACCGAGGTGCTGCTCGAGGCCGACGCCAACGTGCCGATCCTCGACCCCGACCGGGTCGTGGTGGCGCTGCGCAACGTCACCGAGCGCGTTGCCGAGGCGAAGCGCCTCGAGCGGGCTCGCGAGCGCTTCCGGCTGGCGTTCCACAACGCCCCCACGGGCATGGCGCTCATCGCGGTCGCGGACGGCACGCTCATCGACGTCAACGACTCACTGGTCGAGATGCTCGGCCGCACCCGCTACGAGTTGGTCGGCAGCCACATCGACGACATCACCCATCCGCTCGAGCGCGACCGCAGTGCGCAACTGCTCGCCGAAGCGGTGCTCCAACGCACCGAGGGCTATCGCACCGAGCAGCGCTTCCTGCGCGGCGACGGCGCCACGGTGTGGGCCCGCACCTGGGTGTCGGTGATGGCCGACGAGGGCGACTCGCTCGCCATCGCCCACATCGAGGACGTCACCGAGCAACGCCAGACCGCCGAACAGATGGAATGGGCGGCCACCCACGACGGCCTCACCGGGCTGCCCAACCGGTTCCGGTTCCTCGAGCGACTCGGCCTGTACATCGACAAGGCCGCGCCCGGCTCCATCGCCGTGCTGTTCATCGACCTCGACAACTTCAAGGTCATCAACGACAGCCTCGGCCACGACGCCGGCGATCAGTTGCTGCGCGCCATGAGCGACCGCCTGCGCACGGTCGTACGCGACCGCGACCTGCTCGGCCGCTTCGGTGGCGACGAGTTCATCGTCATGCTCCGCGACATCAGTGGCAACTACGACCCGTTCGACGTCGCCGAGCGGCTGCGCGCCGAGATCGCCAAGCCGGTGCTGGTCGACGGCGCCGAGTTGTTCGTCACGGCGAGCATCGGCATCACCGTGTCCGACCGCGAGGGCATCACCACCAGCGAGATGCTGCGCGATGCCGACGCGGCGATGTACCGGGCGAAGGCTCGCGGCCGCGACTGCGTGGAGGTGTTCGCGCCCGGCAGCCACGACGCGTCGGTCCTCACCCTGCGCACCACGAACGAACTGCGTCGCGGCCTGGAACGTGGCGAGATCGTGCCCTACTACCAACCCATCGTGCAGCTCGACAACGGTCATCTGGTCGGCTTCGAGGTGCTCGCCCGGTGGCGTCACCCGGACCGCGGCCTGCTCGGCCCCGATCAGTTCCTGCCGATGGCCGAAGAGACCGGGCTCATCGGTGACGTCGGGTTCGCCGTGTTGCGCGCCTCACTGGCGCAGTTGGGCCGGTGGCGCAACAGCACGCAGCGGTTCAGCGACCTGTCGTTGAACGTCAACCTCAGCGTGCGCCAGTTGGCCGGCCTGAACCTGGTCGACATGGTCAGCGAGGCGCTGTCCGAGGCCGGGGTGTCGGCGGGCGCGCTGTGGCTCGAGCTCACCGAGACGGCACTGATGAGCGACGTGAAGCAGGCCACGGTCACGCTGCGCGAGCTGCGCAGCCTCGGTCTGCACCTGTCGGTCGACGACTTCGGCACCGGCTACTCGTCGCTCACGTACCTGAAGCGTTTCCCGGTCGAGTCGATCAAGATCGACCGTTCGTTCGTCAACGGGCTGTGCATCAACGACGAGGACTCCACGATCGTCGAGGCGGTCGTCAACCTCGGCCACTCGCTGGGCCTGTCGGTCGTCGCCGAAGGTGTCGAGACACCACTCCAGTTGGCACGGCTGCGTGAGATCGGTTGCGACCACGGCCAGGGCTACCTGTTCGGGCGGCCGCGGCCGGCGGAGTTGATCGAGAGCGAATACGCGCTGAGCTGACGCGGCCACGCGGGCGGGTCAGACGCCCTGTTTGCGGGCCCGCATCACCAGCACCGACGGAGCGATGGGGTCGCGGGTGCGTCGATCGTTCAGTTCGAACATCATGTCGATGCGGAAGTTGCTGCGATCGAACGCCAGATACAGCTCGCTGAACGTGCGGCTGTTCGCGCCGTAGACGTACTGCAGGCTGTGGTCGGCGCGAGAACATCGCGGCCACCGGGTGGGGCATGGCGACGATGAACGGTGTGCCGGGCTTGAGGACGCGGTGCACCTGGCGCAGCAGCCGGGGCAGGTCGTCGACGCCGGTGAGCGAGTGCGACGCGACGACCAGGTCGACGGAACCGCTGGTGGCGAAGCCGAGGTCGGCGAGGTCGCCCTGGTGGCACTCGACGCGCACCTCGTGGCGCTCGGCGGTGGAGCGCAACGCGGCGATGGCCTGCGGGTCGGGGTCGAGGGCGATGGCCTTGGCCCCCTGCTGGGCCATGAGGATGGAATTGGGGCTGGGCGCGATGCCCAGTTCGATGACGCGCTTGCCGGCCAGATCGCCGCAGAGCCGCAGCTCGGACTCGTCGGAGACGTTCGCGCCGTACCAGATGCTCATGGCTCCAGTGTGGCCCGCGGATCGACCCTGCCCGGTGGATCACGGCACCCGTGCAGGCCGCTCGTGCGAGCCGCTCCTGCGAGCCTTTCCTGCGAGATAGCGTGTGGCGCCATGACGTTCGGCGTCGGAGCGCTTCGTGGCCATGGGGCCGTGGTCGACCATCGTCTGTCGCGTCGCCACCTGATCAACGAGTTCCGCCGCGGCCGGCTGCGCCAGGATCAGGTCTGCGACGCGCACCCCGAGCTCATTCGCGCGGCGCGCAACGTCGGCTCCGCCGCCACCATCCCGTGCCCCATCTGCGACCTGCCCGACCTGCGCCTGGTGACGTACGTGTTCGGCTCGCGCCTGCCGGCGCACGGTCGCTGCGTGTCCACCGCGAAGGAGCTCGCCCAGCTGAACGCGCGGCCCGACGAGCTGACCGCGTACGTCGTCGAGGCGTGCGTGTCGTGTCGCTGGCACCACCTGCTGCGGGTGCTGCCGGTGGGCAGCTCCAGTCGTCGGGTGCGCAAGACGTCATGACCGCCACCGCGCCCGATCCCACCCACCTCTTCGTCTACGGCACGCTGCGTCCCGGTGAAGTCCGCTGGCGACACCTCGAACCGTTCGTGGTGGGCGACGGCGTGGACACCTCGGTGGCCGGCGACGTGTACGACACCGGCCTCGAGTACCCCGCGGCGATGTTCGGCGGCGACGGCCGCATCAAGGGCCGGGTGTACGAGCTGACCCGATTGGACGACGCGCTCGCCCACCTCGACGAGGTCGAGGGCGCGGTGCGCGGCCTGTACCACCGCGTGGTCGTGCACACCGAGAGCGGGCACCAGGCGTGGGCGTACCAGTGCGGCGATCCTGCGCTGCTGGTGCGACACCTGCTGCACGGCGACTGGGCGCGACGCGCCGCGGCGGAGTGACGAGAGGGCGATGAGCGGGCCGGCCACCACCTTCGCCGAACACCGGCTGGACGTGGGCGACGGCCACACGCTGTTCGTGCGCGAGGTGGGCAACCCCGAGGGCGCGCCGGTCGTGTGGGTGCACGGGGGACCGGGCACGGGCTGCGGCCCCGGTGCGGTGGAACTGTTCGACGGACGGCTGCACCGGGCCGTGCTCGTCGATCAGCGTGCGTCGGGTCGCAGCACGCCGCACGCGTCCCAGCCCGATGTGCACTGGGGCAGCATCGACATGGACCACCACGTCGCCGACCTCGAGGCCGTGCGCGAGGCGTTGGGCATCGACCGCTGGGTGGTGGCCGGCGGCTCGTGGGGGTCGGTGTTGGGCGCTGCGTATGCGCAGCGACATCCCGACCGGGTGGTCGCCGTCGTGCTCGGCCCGGTCACCCTCGGTTCCCGAGCGGACATCGACCACCTCACCGAGGACGGCCATCGTTACGCCCCCGAGGCATGGGCCGAGTTCCAGTCCTTCGCCGCGGCGCGACGTCCCGGTGTGCGGCTGGTCGAGGCGTATCGAGCAGCTGGTGATGGACCCCGACCCCGCTGTCCACGAGCCCGCCGCGTACGCGTGGTGTCGCTGGGAGGACGCGCACGTCAACGTCGACGACGAGCCCGTGGTCGACGGGTTCGCCTGGGACCGTTACCGCGACCCGGCGTTTCCGACTGGCGCTCGCCCGCCAGGTGACGCACTGCTGGGCGGCCGACTCGTGGCTCGCGCCCGACGAACTGGTGCACGGCGCGGCGTCGATGGGCGACGTGCCGTGCTGGTTGATCCACGGTGCCCGTGACCAGAGCGGCCCGATGGCCGGCCCCGAGCGCCTGGCCGCGGCCTGGCCCGGTTGCGAGCTGATCGTCGTCGACGACGGCCACGGCGGCGACGAGATGACCGCAGTCTTCCAACGCCTCCTCGGGGAACTGGCGGGAACCGATCCGCCGCGCAGCGGTTCTCCTGATTGATGGACGATGTCGCACTGCCGGTCGAGCTGACCACCACGGTCGCGCAGGACTGGTTCGAGGCGCTCTATCGCGAGCACTGGGATGGCATGGTGCGACTCGCGTTCGTGATGGTCGACGACCGTGCGGTGGCCGAGGAGTTGGTGCAGGACGCGTTCGCACGTGTGTTCCGCAGCCGCGACACGGTGCTCGATCCGCTGCCGTATCTGCGCTCGGCCGTCTACAACGCCTGCCGCAACCACCATCGGGGTGAACGCGTCCGGCGCCGGCACCTGCGTGCGGTCGGCGGCGCCGAGGCACCCGTGGGCGATCACGTCATCGACGCGGTGCGGCGGCTGCGCCCGGAGCGACGTGCGCTGGTGGTGCTGCGCTACTACTCGGGCCTCACCGACGCCGAGATCACCGCCACCACTGGCATGCCCCTCGGCACGGTGAAGTCCACGCTGCACCGTGCCCTGGCCGAACTGAGGGAGGCACTGTCGTGATCGACCTGGAACGTGAACTGGTCGCCGCGCTGCGCGACCACGCCGACACCATCACCCCGTCGGCACCGCCGTCCTTCGACCGGCTCGTCGCGCCCGTACTCGACGTCATGCCCGAGTACTCGCCACGGCGGGGCTGGTGGGTGGCCGCGGCCGTGGTCGTGGTGCTGGGCGTGGTGGCCGGGCTGGTGGTGCTGCGCGACCGAGGCGACGACGTGAAGCCCACCGACACCACCATCAGCGAACGAGGTACGTGGCAGAAGTTGCCCGAGGCGCCGCTGTCACCACGCAAGACGCCATCGGTGGTCTGGACCGGCACCGAGTTCATCGTCTGGGGCGGGTCCGACGGTGCTCCGCACGGATTGTCCGACGGTGCCGCCTACGACCCGGCCACCGGTCGCTGGCGCACCATCGCGCCCGCGCCGACGGCGCATCCCGGTGCGAACGCAGTGTGGGTCGGCGACCGAATGGTGGTGCTGGCCGGCATGGGTGGTCAGGCGTACGACCCTGTGGTCGACACGTGGTCGGCACTTCCCGAACTCGAGCCCGGGCCGCTGACGAAGGGCTTCACCGATGCGGTGTCGACCAACGGGCAGTTGCTGGGCGTCGGCGTGGACATGAGCGACAGCGGCCAGAGTGCCGTGCTGACCGCGTGGCGCCTGGACACGATTGCCGATCGATGGGTCGAGTTGTCGCAGATCACCGCGCCGACAGCGCTGCCCGTGGGCCGGTTTGTGTCGGCGGCCGACCAGTTCTCCGTCTACGACCCGATCGCCACCGACGACGGCTTCGTGCTCTGGAGCGGCTGGGAGGGCGGCTGGCGATTCGCGCTCGACGAGGGGTGGTCCCGTGTCCCGCGGATTCCGAAGCCCGACGGCGGCAGGTACAACGGCACCGCGGCCCTGTGGGACGGAGGACGGCTGAGCGCGGTCGTGTCCCTGGGGACCGCCACCACCGGCAGCTACGGGCTCATGTCGCTCGACGACACGGGCTGGTCGGCGCTGAGCGTCCGTGGCCAGCGGGACCTCGTCATGCCGCGAGCGATCGCCGTCGATCGAGGCATCGTGGTGTTGGACCCGTTCTTGTCGGCGCCCGTCGTCGTCGTTGGCGCGACTCCGGCCGTCGAACTGACGTCGAGTCCGCTCGACACCGTGATCGACCAGGGTGCGGCGTGGTCGGGTGAGCAACTGCTCATCTGGGGTGGGCAGCGTTCGACCGGCGAGGGCGAGCAGACCACCGACGACCCCGGCCCGATCTCGTCGGACGGCGCCCTCTGGACCTCCGGCAACTGACGAACCCGGCCGAGGTTTTCCGGCACCTCCGGGCTGACGGAGGTTTTCCGACAACCCCGGTGATGTCGCAAAACCTCGGTCGGGCGGGCGGCCGGAAACCTCGGGCCTGGGAGAGGTCGACCTAGAAGGGGCTGAGGCCCATGCGGTTGCGGACGCTGATGCCTTCGCCGACGTGGGCGTTGCCGTGGCCGAGGACGGGCCACTGCACGAACCACCAGATCGGCTTGTCGCGCCACATGCCGTACAGCCAGGGGAACTCGGCCTCGTCGAGGCCGGCATGGTGGGTGAGTCGGTACCCGCTGTTGGGCACGTGGTCGAGCACCATCGTGCCGAGCGGCTCGAGCCACGCGTGGGTGGCGTCGAACACGGCCTCGACGTAACCGCGCAGGGCGTCGGGTCCGACGAGGGCGCTCAGCGAGCGGTCCTCCTTCTCGGCCAGGCCAACGCCGATCGGGGCGTCGCCCAGCCCCAGGGCCTCGCGGTGAGCCAGGAACAACGCATCGTGGTCGCGGACGACCGTGGTGACGGCCAGGTCCTGGTGGCGGGCGATGTGCAGCAGCAGGTGGGTGAGGGTGCTGCCGCCGCCGTCGACGGGTTCGAGCCACCGATCGGTGGGGACGAGCCGTACGACCTGGTCGAACAACTTGGTGCGCACGCCGGCCAGGTCGGCGAGCATCCACTGGTGCAGGTCCATGGGCCGACGGTAGCCCGCCCGTCTCGACGTCCCCGCAACCCCGCCGAACCCCTTCGAACCCCGTCACACCCCTCTGTCAACGTGCCCGACGTGGACCTCAGGGATCGCCGCTACACTTGCCGGGTCATATTGGCCCTGCCCCATTCCGGGGCCCCGGGAAGCCCCCGGGTCCGAAGGGAGGAATCACACGCATGCAGCGTGCTTACGAACTCATGGTCATCCTCGATGGTGATCTCGACGAGCCGGTGGCTCAGGGCTGGGTGAAGACCATCACTGATGGCATCACCAAGGCCGGTGGAACCATCCACGGCAAGCCCGATTGGTGGGGGAAGCGTCAGTACGCGTACCCCATCAACAAGAAGGAGTACGGCTACTACGTCGTGCTGAACCTGCTGGCTTCCGGTGGGGCTCTGGACGAGCTCGAGCGCTCGTTCCGTATCGCTGACGACGTCGTCCGCCACAAGTTGCTGCGTCTCCCGGATGCCGAGGCGGCTCGCCGCGGCATGACGGTCGCAGCCTGACCTCACCGGCACCACTGCCGACTTCCGCAAAGGAGCCATCATGGCCGACAGCACCGTCACCGTCGTGGGCAACCTCACCCGCGATCCCGAACTCCGCTTCACCACCGGTGGACGCGGCCAGGCCAGTTTCGGCCTCGCCGTCAGCCGCCGCTACCAGGTGAACAACGAGTGGCAGGAACAGACCTCGTTCTTCAACGTGGTCGCCTGGGGCACCCTCGGCGAGAACGCCGCGGCGTCGCTCACGAAGGGCACGCGCATCATCGTCACCGGTCGACTCGAGCAGCGCTCGTACGAGACCAAGGAAGGCGAGAAGCGTTCGGTCGTCGAGATCGTCGCCGACGAGATCGGCCCGTCGCTCCGTTGGGCCCGCGCTGAAGTCGAGCGCATCGCTCGCGACAGCGGCGGCGGCAACTCCGGCGGGGGCAACTCCGGCGGCGGCCAGAGCAGTGGCAACAGCAACAGCGGGTTCAACCGTGCACCGGATCCGGTGTACGGCGACGAAGAACCCTTCTGATCCACGTTCGAGATTTCCAGAAAGATCCATCATGAGCAGTTCCAAGAAGAGCACCAAGCCTCGTTCGCCGAAAGACGCGAACCCGAAGAAGATCAAGAAGAAGACGAGCATCCTCGTCTCCGACAAGATCGAGTACATCGACTACAAGGACGTCAACCTCCTCACCCGTTTCGTGAGCGACCGGTCGAAGATCCGCAACCGCCGTGTCACCGGCAACAGCGTCCAGCAGCAGCGCGAGATCGCCAACGCGATCAAGAACTCGCGTGAGATGGCGCTGATGCCGTACACCAAGCGCGTCGCCCAGACCCGTACGGGTCGTGGTGGCCGCGACGGTGGCGAGCGTGGCGAGCGCGGCCCGCGTCAGGATCGCGATCAGGTCCAGGCGGCGCAGGTCGAGGGCACCGAGGCCACCGCGATCGAGTCCGACGAGGTCGTCGAGACCACCGAGACCGAGGAGGGCTGATCCATGAAGGTCATTCTCCGCTCCGATCTCAAGGGCCTCGGCAAGCGCGGCGACATCGTCGAAGTGTCCGACGGTCACGCCCGCAACTTCCTCCTGCCGAAGGGTCATGCCTTCACGGCCACCGACGGTGCCGTCAGCCAGGCCACGGCCATGCGCCGTGCTCGCGACCTGCGTGATGCGCAGGACCGTGAGAGCGCCCAGGCCGTCGCCTCCAAGCTCGTCGCCACGACCATCACCATCAAGGTGAAGGCCGGCGCCGAGGGTCGTCTGTTCGGCTCGGTCACCGCTGCCGATGTCGCCGCCGCCATCAAGGACCAGGCGAACATCGAGCTCGACCGTCGCAAGCTGAACGTCGAGCACATCAAGGCCACCGGTACCCACCAGGTCACGGCCAAGTTGCACCACGACGTCGAGTTCCCCATCACCCTCGAGGTCGTCGGGAAGTAACAGTTCAGGGTTGAGTCTCACGCTCACCCACAGGGTTGTCCACAGCCCCGGCGTACCTGCACACGGCGGGTGCCCGGGGCTGTGTCGTTCACCCAGCAAGAAAGTTGTCCACAGGACCGTCCCCAGGAAAACAGGCCTAGCGATCCACAGGCCGCGCACGGCAAGGTGAGTGCACCATGTCCGACTTCCGCAGAGAGAACGGCAACGGGCGCGACCAAGGTCGCGACCGGAACCAGCCCCGTCGCATCGAGGCCCGAGTGCCTCCCCACAACCTGAACGCCGAGGAGAGCCTGCTCGGCGCGCTGCTGCTGTCGCGCGACGTCGTCGGCCAGGTGGCCGAGCTCGGCCTGCAGGTCGAGCACTTCTACAAACCCGCGCACCAGCACATCTACTCGGCCATCCGCGGCCTGATGACGAACGGCAACGCCATCGACATCGTCACCGTCGCCGACGAGTTGCGCCGCAACGGTCTGCTCGACGACATCGGCGGTGCGCAGGCGCTGAACGAGTTGCAGAACGCCACCCCGGCGATCAGCAACGCGCACCGCTACGCCAAGATCGTCCAGGACACCGCGGTGCTGCGCAAGCTCATCAGCGTCGCCGGCGAGATCACCGAGATCGCCTACATGGAGCCCGACGACGTCACCAAGGCGCTCGACGAGGCCGAGACCAAGGTGTTCGAGGTGGCCGAGGACCGCGTCGTCGACTCCACCCGCCCGCTGTCGGACCTGTTGCCGATCGCGATGGACAAGCTGCAGGAGACGTTCGAACGCGGCGACACCATCACCGGCGTCGCCACCGGTTTCAACGACCTCGACGAACTGCTCTCGGGCCTGCAGCCGAGCACCCTGAACATCATCGGTGCGAGGCCAGCGATGGGAAAGTGCGTGGCCTGGGACACTCCCGATGGTCGACCCGCGCACCGGCGCGATGCGCACCGCGGCCGAGGTCTTCGACGGTGCGCTCGGCGAGCCGGCGATCGCGCTGCTCTCCCTCGACGAACAGGCGTCGCTGGTCGAGACCGAGGCGAGTCACCTGCTCGACGACGGCATCAAGCCCTTGTTCCTGGTCGAGACGAGAGCCGGTCGGCGGATCCGCATCACGGCGCCACACCCGTTGCTCTCACAACACGGCTGGCGACCGCTCGAGCAACTGCAGGTCGGCGACTTCATCGCCGCCCCAGCGACGCTGCCCGTCTTCGGCGACCGCGAGCTCCCCGCCGCCGAGATCGACCTCCTGGCGCTCCTGATCGGTGACGGATCCATCGGCCCGAACGTGACGACGCCGGCCCTGACCTGTGGGTTGCCCGAGCTGCTCGAGGTGGCGCGGGCCGCTGCGGCGCACTTCGGCACGCAGGTGACGTGGAATGCGCCGGCTGGAAAGGCGGCGACGTATCGCATCTCCGCCGGCCGATCGGGCGGCCGCATCAATCCGGTCACGGAGATGTTGCGCCGTCACGGCGCATGGGGCTGCAACGCGCACGACAAGCGGGTCCCGGCGGCCGTGTTCACCGCGCCGCGACATCAGATCGCCCGGTTCCTGAACCTGCTGTTCGCCACCGACGGCACTGCGTGGGTCGCCAAGGCCGGCTACGCCCGCATCGGTTTCGCGACCGTCAGCGAACAGTTGTCGCTCGACGTCATGCACCTGCTGCTCAGGTTCGGGATTCGGTCCAAGCGTCGCACTCGGTCCATCGCGTATGCCGGAACACGCCGCCGGGCCTTCGAGGTCGAGATCATGGATGGTGCTTCACTCGCGACGTTCTGTCGCGACATCGGCATCGTCGGCAAACACGAGGCCGTCCGTCGTGTCGCCGAGAAGGCTGCCGCCACACCCGAAGGTCAGTTCACCGTCGACACGCTGCCGATGGAGGTGTGGGACGACGTGGTGAAGGCCAAGGGCGACCGCTCCTGGGCCGACATCAACGCGGCGCCGGCAAGCCACGCAGCCACAACTGGCATCCGTATCGCCGACGCCCCCGACGCGAGACCATTGCGCGACTTGCCGAGGTGCTCGACGACGATCGTCTCCGTTGGTGGGCCTCACCGGCGGTCACGTGGGACCGCATCACCGCCATCGTTCCGGCGGGCAGCGAACGGGTCATCGACTTCACCGTGCCCGGCCTGCACAACTTCGTCGCCGCTGATCTCTACGTGCACAACACCGCGTTGGGGTTGGGCATCGCGACGAACGTGGCCAAGAACACGCACAAGCCGGTGCTGGTGTTCTCGTTGGAAATGGGCCATGCCGAGCTGACGCAGCGAATCCTGTCCAGCGAGGCCGAGGTCGAGTCGCAGAAGCTGCGCACCGGACGGCTGCAGGAACCCGACTGGACCAAGATCGGCCGGGCGATCAACCGCATCGACAACATCCCGCTGTACCTCGACGACAACCCGCGCGTCACGGTCATGGAGATCCGCGCCAAGGCGCGGCGGCTGAAGTCGCGCCACGGTGGCATCGGCCTGATCATGATCGACTACCTGCAGCTGATGAGCGGCGGCTCGAACTCCGAGAACCGCCAGTTGGAGGTCAGCGAGATCAGCCGTGGCCTGAAGATCCTCGCCCGTGAACTGGACGTGCCGATCATCGCCCTCAGCCAGCTGAGCCGAACGCTCGAGAGTCGCGCCGACAAGCGACCGATGCTCGCCGACCTGCGTGAATCGGGCTCGCTCGAGCAGGACGCCGACGTCGTCATGTTCCTGTACCGCGACGAGGTGTACAACCGCGACTCGCCCGACAAGGCGTCGGCCGAGCTGATCATCGCCAAGCACCGTTCCGGTCCCACCGGCGTCGCTCGGTTGGTGTTCCGCGGTCAGTACACCAAGTTCGGCAACGCGGCCCGCGGCGTCTGACGCCGCCGGGCCGCGCCGCCGTCGGCCTTGGGGTCAGGCCGGCCTGCGTCGGGCGACGAGCAGCAGCCCGCCTCCGACGGCGAACAATGCGATCGCCGCGGGCAGGCCGGCAGGCCGGGAGCCCGTGGCGGGCAGGCCGCCACCGCCGGCGCCGATGTCGGTCGTATCGACCGCGGCCGTGGTGGTCGGGGCCGCGGAGGTCGTCGGCGACGTCGTGGTCGTTGCGATCGTGGTGGTCACCACCACGGCGGGCCCGGGCCAGCGAATGGTCACGGTGCCGTCGTCGCCAGCGGTGGTGATGCCGGCCAGGAAGTCGAGGTACCACTGCGTGGTGCTCTGGCTGTACTGCACGTTGTCGGTTCGGGTGGGGTCGGCGTACGACGAGCCGCCCCCGCCACCGCACGAGACCGAGGTCGGTGCTGGCCGACCTCGCTGTAACTGCAGCCCGAGCCGCCACCGAAGTAGCCGCCGCCGCCGGCACCGCCGATCGCCTTGTCGGCGAACGACGAGTCGCCGCCCTCGTTGGCGACGCCACGCTCCCCGTTCGGGTAGACCCACGTGATCTGCGTGCTGTTCGCGCAATTCGGGGTGAGGTCGGCGTTGCCGGTCGATCCCGCAGCCGCCGTTCCACTCCTGATCGAACGCGCCGCCGCCACCGCCCAGGATCTCGAGCTCGGGTGCGGTCATGCCGACAGCCGGGCCGCCGTTCTCGCCGAAACCGTCGAGCGTGCCGCTGCCGCCGCCAGCGTTTCCGCCGGGCCGCCGAGTGCGCCGGCGCCGCCGCCACCGCCGCCGCCGCCGACCAGGACGCGGTCGGCGAGGGTGTCACCGCCGATGCGAATGTCCGACGAGCCGCCGCCCCCGCCGCCGCAACCGCCGCCGGGACAGGTCATCGTGCCACCGTCGGGCCAGGCGACGGACGTGAGGCCGGCGTCGCGCGGATGGCCGCCGACGCGCACGTTGACGACGTCACCCGGGGCGACCAGCACCGTCGGCCGTCACACACCCGCCGTGCCCGGGCTTGCCGGCGAACTTGACGTTCGAGCCGCCGATCAGCAGGTTCTCGCCCGACGCGCCGCAGGTCGTGACGACGATGGACGTCACTCCGGCGGGCACGGTCCACGTCTCCGGTGCGCCCGTGTAGGTGAACGCGACCGACCCCGTGAACGCCTCCGGCGACCGGCGGGACGGCGGATGCCGAGGCCATCGGGGCGATGGCGACGACCGTGCCTGCGGCGAGGAACAGGCCACCGAGGAGGGGCGCGATGCGGTGTGTGCGTGACATGGGGACCTCTCGATGGGTGTCGATGGGTGGTGAGGGGTGGTCAGGACTTGGCGAAGAACGCCTTGGCCTTGTCGGTGAAGAACAGGAAGTAGAGGACGATGACGGCGCCGACGATGTTGCCGATGGCAGTGGCGCGGTGCGAGCTGTCGAGTGCGGCGACGATGTAGATGCCGACACCGAGTTGGAGCACTTCCATCAGCCCGACCAGGTCGCGGCTGAGGCGGCTGCCCTTCAACAGACCGATGGCGAAGATCACCGTGAGCACGCCGATGACGATGGCGCCGATCGCGATCGGGGTCACCTTGTCGCTGGTGATGTTCGCGTCGGCCAGGAACGTCTCGTCGTTGCGAAGCCCGAACAACAGCCCACCGAACGCGGCCTGGGCGACGCCGCCCAACACGGCCAACACACCGATGACGGTCACCAACACTGGTCGCTTCATGGGAACCCTCCCCGCCGGGTGCGGCACAGTTGCCACACATCTGTCACGGTCGTGGGAGGCGGCCCTGCCCACCAGGGACCAAGTACCCTCATGGAAGGTTCTGGCCCGATGTATGGAAGGTCGAGATGGTCCGTCACCGCCCCGCTGGTCTGTCGTCAAGGGTGCGGCGCGCCCGCGGCGCACGTCATCCGTGGGTGGCGGCGAACGGACAGGTGGTCGACCTTCCGCTCGTGGTCGACATCGCCGAGGTCGACGGTACGACCGGCACGGTCGTGTGGAAGGTCGAGGCGACGGTCGACCTCTGCGACGAGGTGCCGGCGCTGGTGGGCATGCACTTCGTCTCGTCGCGGGGCATCGACACCGACGTGACGCAGCGCGAGTTCCGCTGGGCGACGCCGGTGGAGATCGTCTCGATCACCGTGCCCGAGCTCATGTCGTCCGGCATCGACCCGTTCCGCTTCGAGTACCCGCTCGCCGGTTACCCGAATGCGGCCCGCGTCGAGCGGTCGGCGCCGACCCGTCTGACCGACGACTTCCTCACCGAGATCGCGTATCGCTACGTGAAGATCGGGCGGGGCTACGCGAAGACCATCGCCCGCCAGCGCGACGTGTCGCCGCGTACGGTCGTCAGCTGGGTCGAGAAGGCGCGCGAGCGCGGCATCCTGTCGGCGACCACACCCGGAGCGGCCGGGGGCGTGGTGACGCGCGAGCGTCGCACGGTGCCGCGAGGATGACGCATGGCTGACGACCGCGACGTTCCCGCACCCCGTCCACTGGCGCCACCGGACCTGCGTCAGCGCAGCAAGGAATTGCGCTTGGGCATCGACGTCGCCCGGCTCGCGTTCCGCGCTCCGTTCCTCGGCTCGGCGCCGCGCGGTGACGGCGGTCCGGTGCTGCTCGTGCCTGGCTTCGGCGCGACCGACCATTCACTGGCGCTGCTCGGACGGTTCCTGCGGTCCCGGGGTCACCGCGTGCACAGTGCCCGTCTCGGCCGGGTCGGCGACGACGTGCCGGCACTCGCCGAACGTCTGGGCGAGCGCACCGCGGTCATCGCCACGGCCGCCGACCGACCGGTCGCGCTGGTCGGCTGGAGCATCGGCGGCGTGCTGGCCCGTGAGGTCGCCCGCGATCGGCCCGACCTGGTGTCGCGGGTCATCACGTTCGGCAGCCCCGTGGTGGGCGGGCCCAGCTACACCGCACTCGCCGGGCGCTACTCGCCCGATGTCCTGGTCCAGGTGCGGATGGCCATCGCCGAGCGCGACGCGACGCCCATCACCGTACCGATCACCGCCATCTGGAGCCCGAACGACGGCGTCGTCAGCCCCGACGCGTGCATCGACCGTCGGTCGCCGAACTGCGAGCACGTGAAGGTGCACAGCACCCACATCGGCATGGGGGTGGACCCGACGGTGTGGTCGATCGTCGCCGATCGGCTGGCACACTGACGCGATGACCGTCATCAAGATCAACGCGCTCACCGTTCCCGCCGAGATGGGTGAGGAGGTCGCCCGTCGGTTCGCCGCACGTGTCGGCGCGGTCGACGGTCACGACGGGTTCGAGGGCTTCGAGCTGCTGCAGCCGGCCGACGAGCGCACCACCTGGCTGGTCGTCACCCGCTGGCGCGACGAGGCCTCGTTCGAGGCCTGGAAGGCGTCGCCGTCGTTCGCCCACGGTCACCGTGGCGGCGATGGCGCGGCGCCGGCGCCGATGCCCATCCAGGCCGAGCTGTGGTCGTACACCGTGGCCGTCGCCTCGAACGGCTGATCTCGCCGGTTCGCCGTCCGCCCGTCCGCCGTCGGCCGGCCCGCCGGGGCGCAGTGCAACACCGTGCCCGCGACGGCACACTGTGGACCATGTTCCTCGGCAAGGACCTCATCGTCTGGCTGTTGCTGGCGCTCGGCGGCGCGATGTTCGCGGGCAACGTGATGGCACTGGTGAAGCCGCCCGAGACCCGTCGCGACGACGCCGATCTCGAGCAGGCGCCGCGCAGCCGCAGCATCACCATGGCCGCCATCGGCCTGGTCGTCGCGATCGCGGCGCTCGCCGCGCTCATCACCCGCTAAGAGGGTGTGTCCCATTTCGTCGGCCCGAACGCCGTGACGAGCGCGCCCATCGCGGGCGCCCGGCACCCCCTGGCGATCGCTGTCACCTCAGATGTCCGCAGCGGACATTTCCCGTGACTGCGATCGAGATCCTGGGCGCTGTGCGCAACAGCCGGTGCCAGCGAAGACCGCGAGTGCAGGGCTGCCGATCGGTGCGGGTTGACGGGCCAGTCCTGAGCGGGCAAAGTGCGCCGATGCGGCGGGTGGGCTTTCTTCCGTTGGCAGCCCTCGCGTTGGCCGTGCCGGCTGCCTCTGTGACGAGCTGCAGTTGCGGGACGGGCAAGTGCCCCGGACCCCACGTCGAGGTCGTCATCAACCAGGGTGTTGATGCGGTCGAGATCTGCGGAGACGCGAACGAGTGCACGAAGGCTGATGTGGGCGAGTGGACCCCAGGAGTGAGCAAGCAGTCGTTCACGTTGCAGCCACCGGTGGCCGCATCGTGGTCGGCGCCTCCGCATCGAAGGCGCCCAACGCCCCCTATTGAGTGGTGGACTGTCCGCGCCTTCGATGCACAGGGGAATGTGCTGATCGAGCAGGTGTTCGTGCCCGAGGTCGACGAGCCAAGGGGATGCCAATGCGGTTCGAACATCGAGCTCGAGGTGTTGCCAACGGGGATTCGGCAGACCGGGGTCTGACCACGCAGAGCTGCCGATAGGTGCTTGTCGACAGCGCTCATCACCCGCTAACGCAGGACGGACTTCAGGCGCACGGCGTCGCCGAGTTGCTCGCGGGCGACCGCCAGTTCGGGGCACGGGAACAGGGCGATGTCGTGCACGCCGGCGTTGACGAGCGAGTAGACGTGCTCGACGGCGTCGTCGAAGGTGCCGATGGGACCGAGGTCCAGCCACCATTCGCGCGGCATCGCGACCAGCTCGTCGATGCCGCCGGCGTGGAATCGCTCGCGCATCTCGACGCCGTGCGGGTGGGCGTCGATGGCCGGGTTGGCGCTGCTCAGCCAACCGGCCACCACCGGCGCCATCCAGCGATACGCGGCCAACCGGTCGTGCTCGATGCACAGCGCGGCGAACACGCTGATGCGAAAACCGGCAGGGTTGCCCGCCTGCTCGCGCGCCGCGGCGATGTACGCCGCGTTGGCCCCTTCGGCGAGCACGACGCCATCGGCGGACCTGCCGGCGACGGCCATGGACTTCGGTCCGCGGACGCCGGCCAACACGGGCGGCACCACCTCGGGCGGTTGGTCGAGCTCGACGTTGTCGAGGCGAACCTCCTTGCCCTTGAAGCTGACCCGTTCACCGCGGAGCAGCCGTCGGACGACGGTGAGCACTTCCTCGAGTGTCGTGAGCGGGCTGGGGGTGCGTGCCCCCATCTGCTCCATCCACGACTGCACGCCGTGACCGATGCCGGCCAGCAGGCGTCCGGGTGCGAGGTTCGCCAACGTGGCGATCTCCATCGCGGTGATCGCGGGGTTGCGCGCCACGGCGGGCAGGATCCCCAACCCGACGACGGTGCGGTGCGTGCGCGCCAGCGCGGTGGCGGCGAGGCTGATGCCGGCGGTGTAGAAGCAGTCCTCGATGATCCACAGTTGGTCGAGGCCGCCACTCTCGATGCGCTCGGTGAACTCGACGATCGATGACGGTGGGAAGGTGCGATCGAAGCACACCCCCACGTTCGGCCCTGTCATGGCCGGGGAACGTAGCACCTGCGCCGGCGAGAGCGGTCCGGGGTGGTGTCGTATCCTCGCACCGTGCTCGAAGGTCTCGGTGTGGCGCTCGCGGGCGCAGGACTCGGCTGGTCGGCCGGCGCGTGGGTGGCGCCGTGGCTGGGTGTCGCGATGGCCGTCGTCGGCGGGGTGAACGGGCTGGTGAGCGGCATTCGCCGCATCTACCCGTGGCGGACGGCGAAGGGGTGGCTGGCGTTCGTGCTCGACAGCACGTGGGCGTCGCTGCCGGTGGCATCGGGCCTGCTCGCCCATCTGGTGGCCGCGGTGACCCGCGGCGAGTTCCTGCCCGCGATGAGCACCCGGGAAGGTCACCACGTGTACCGCCGGGGCGCGGCGTTCAAGCGTGGCTACGCGCTGACGTTGGGCAACGTCATCTCCGGCGCCGCCGACGTGGAGCGACCGCGGCGGGCGCAGCTGGTGCGCGACCACGAGGGTGTGCACGTCTGGCAGGCGCGTTGGTTCGGGCCGCTGTACCTGCCGCTGTACGGACTGTGGGCGGCGCTCGGCGCTGGTGCCGGGTTGGTGATGTGGCCGGTGCGTCGTCGGCGCGAGCCGCTCGGCCACGTCGTCGAGACCTGTGCCTACTACCTCAACCCGTTCGAGTGGTGGGCCTACAGCCGCGACGCGTACTGGCCGCCGCACGGCAAGATCGCCGACCTCGGGTGGCGCAAGCCGGTGTGTCGTTCGTTCGCCGAACTGCGCGAGCCACCGACGCGGCTGGTGCAGCTGCACCCCTACGACCCTGCATGGCCGGCGATGTTCGAACGCGAGCGCGGCATCATCGTCGCCGCGCTGGGCGCGGTCGCCGTCGAGGTGCACCACACGGGGAGCACGTCGGTGCCGGGCCTGGCGGCGAAGCCGATCATCGACATCACGCTCGGCGTCGCCGACATCGAGGACGAGGATGCCTACCTGCCCCAGCTCGAGGCGGCCGGCTACACGTTCGTGATGCGCGAGCCCGAGTGGTTCGCGCACCGCCTGTTCCAGCGACAGCCGCGCGTCGTGAACCTGCACGTGTTCGAGACGGGTTGCAGCGAGATCGCCCAGATGACCGGATTCCGCGACTGGTTGCGCGCCCATCCCGACGACCGCGACCTGTACGAGCGGACCAAGCGCTCGTTGTCCGAGCAGGAGTGGGAGCGCGTGCAGGACTACGCCGACGCGAAGACCGATGTGGTGATGGACATCAAACGTCGCGCCGGCCTCGTCGCCTGACGCGGGTCACTCGAGGCCGAGGTGGCCCTCGATGATGCGCAGGCAGTCGAGGGGTGCGTCGTACTGCACGAAGTGCCCGGCCTGCTCGATGCGGTCGATGGTCGCGCCGGGAATGGCCTCGGCCCACGCCTCACCGCGCTCGTACGGGAACACCGGGTCGGCGTCGCCGAACGCGACGTGCACGGGGCAGTGGGTCCACGTGAGGAGCGCCTCGTGGCAGCGTTGCTGCTGCGCTGCGCCACCGCGTTCGGGTTCGGCGAACGGCAGCATCGCCGGGAACGCACGCGCGCCGGCCTTGCTGTCGAAGCCGTCGAACGGTGCGTCGAACACCGCCGTGACGAGGGCACGGTCGTGGTCGTCGCGACGCATCGTCCCGGCGACGATCCGCCCGGTCGGCATGTCACCACCGAACTGCTCGGGGTCGACCGCCGCCTGTCGCCACCAGCGCACGCCGTCGCCGTACTCGTAGCCCTCGTGGTGCAGCCAGGTGTTGAAGACGAACAGCCGGGCGAAGCGGTCGGGCTGGTCCACCGCCTGGCGCAGGCCGATGGGCCCGGCCCAGTCCTGCACGACGAGGTGGATGTGGCGCAGGTCGAGCGTGTCGACGACGTGACGCACTGCGGCGACATGGCGTTCGTACGTGTACCAGTCGTCGTCGGTGGGCTTGTCGCTGCGGCCGAAGCCGGGCTGATCGGGAGCGACGCAGCGGAAGCCGAGCGCGGTGAGGCGGGGGATCCACTGCTCGTAGAGCACACTCCACGACGGTTCGCCGTGCAGCAGCAGGAACGTGCCCCGCTCGTCGCCGACCGCGGGGGCGTCGACCACGTGCAGGGCGATCGGCTCGTCGACGTCGGGTGCGTCCCAGTGCGCGACGTGGGTCGGGTACGCGCCGTGGAACGGCACGTCGTCGAAGTTCGCCGGGGGAGTGTGGTGCACTGCGGTCATGGCGGCACCCTAGGCCCGGACCAACCTCGGTAGCGTGGGACGAGTGCTGGTCAAGGCCACCCGGGCCGTCTCCCTCGTCTTCATCCTGTGCGGCCTCGGCATCGCCAGCCTGCTGTCGCGCATCCCGCAGTTCCGCGACGAGCTCGACCTGACCCCCGGCCCGCTGGGTCGGCTGCTGCTGATGATCGCCATCGGCTCGCTCATCTCGTTGCCGCTGTCGGGCACGATCGTGCACCGCTTCGGCGTCACCCGCACCATCGTCGTGACGGCGATCATCTGCCAGGTCGGCGTCGCCATCGCCGCGCTCGGCGTGCTCGTCAACGTGTACGTGGTCGGCGCGGGGTTCCTGCTGCTCGGGTTCGGCAACGGGTTCTGGGACGTCGCCCAGAACGTCGAGGCCGCCGCCGTCGAGCAGCAGCTCGGTCGATCGATCATGTCCCGCTTCCACGCCGGGTTCAGCATCGGCACCGTGGCGGGCGCGCTGATCGGCGCGGCCATGAACGCGCTCGACGTCCCGGTCACGCCGCACCTGTTGGTGATGGCGGTCATCGTCGGCGTGGGCGTGCCGTGGGCGACACGCGACTTCCTGCCGGCCGACGTCTCCGAGCACCACGATCCGGACGCCGATCCCGACGCACCCAAGCGCCATCCCATGGCGGCCTGGAAGGAGAAGCGCACGCTGCTGATCGGGCTGTTCGTGCTGACGATGGCGTTCACCGAGGGCACCGGCAACGACTGGCTCGGCGTCGCCACCATCGACGGCTACGGCGCGAGCGACTTCCTCGGTTCCATGGCCTACGTGCTGTTCGTCGCGGCCATGACCATCGGTCGGTGGTTCGGGCCGCACGCGCTCGACCGCCACGGCCGGGTGCTCACCCTGCGCGCCGGTGCGGCGATGTCGCTGGTCGGCGTGTTGATCGTCATCTTCGGTCCGTCACTCGCCACGGCGATGGCCGGCACGGTGCTGTGGGGGCTGGGGTGTGCACTCGGGTTCCCCACCGGCATGAGTGCCGCGGCCGACGACCCGAAGTTCGCCGCCGGTCGGGTGAGCGCCGTGGCGACCATCGGGTACATGGCGTTCCTGGCCGGCCCTGCGTTGGTGGGTCTGCTCGGCGATCACGTCGGTGTGTTGCGCGCGCTCACCTTGACGGCGGCCCTACTGGGCGTGGGTCTGGTGGTGGCGGGCTCGACCGCTCCGCTCGCCGTCGACGACGCCCCCGTCCTCGATCACTGACCGGCGACGGGCTCCAGCCGAGCCGGGACGTGCTTGTGGTACGGCGTGCCGGCGATGGGGTCGCGGTGGCCGACGCTGGTGAGCTCGTTCGGGGCGACACCGGCGACGGTGGGGTCGTCGCCCGGCTCGCCCACTCCGTAGCCGTTGGGCAGCGACACGTGGCCGGGTCGCATCATCGGCGACACCTCGACGGTCACCTGTGCACTGCCCGTCGGTGTGCTGATGCGGGCCTGCCCGCCATCGGTGAGACCCAACCGTGCTGCGTCGGCGGTCGACACCCGCAACGCACCCGACGCGTCCTTCTTGCGCCAGGTGTGGTCGCGGAAGATGGTGTTCGCGGTGAACGAGCGACGCTCGCCGGCCGAGAGGACCAGCGGGTACTCGCTGTCCGCCTGCGGGCCGTCGGCGTCGAGCTCGCGGAGCCACTGCAACAGCTCGGGCACGGCCAGGTGGATGCGGCCGTCGTCGGTGCCGATCCTCGACCAGCTCACCTCGGCCTCGTCGACGCTGAACGTCAGCCCGCTGGGCGAGGCCAGCACCGCATCGAACAGGGCCTCGCCGAGCTCGAGCCCCTCACCCTGGAAACCGGCGGCGCGCACGCTGTCGGGGTAGGTCATCGCGCACCGGTGGGCGGCGTTCCACAACACCGACGCCGATGCCGCTCCGTCGGGCAACGTGGGCCCGAGCGTGCGGTAGAGGATGATCGGCGCCAGCACGCCGAGTTCGGGATGCGCGCCCATGTACTCGAGGAACGCTGCGCCGAACGCCAAGCGGCTCTCCTCGGCCGCGGCGCGCAGCATCGCCATGTCGTCGGCGTTCAGGAAGCCGGCGGCCTCGGCGATGCGGGCGTGGATCTCGGGCTCGGGCAACGTGCCCTCCAACGGCGGGAGCAGCGGCTTGCGCAGGTGGAACACGTTGTGCGGGAAGTCGAAGTTGAAGAAGGTGCACTCCCACTTCTCGTACTGCGACGCCGCGGGCAGCACGTAGTGGGCGTGACGGCCCGTCTCGGTGAGGGCCACGTCGACGACGACGACGAAGTCGAGCGCGTCGAGGGCCGCGCGCATCTTCGTGCTGTCGGCCAATGAGTGGACCGGGTTGCCGCTCTCGACCATCATCGCCCGGTAGCGATCGGGGTGGTCGGTGAGGATCTCCTCGGTGATGACGTTGCACGGCACGAGGCCGGTGATGATGGGCGCACCCACGACGGGCGACGTGCGGGTGCTGCCCGACCCGCCACGCCTGCCGCCGGTGAGGTTCACCAGCGCGGTGGGCACGTACTGCGCACCCGGCTTGGCGAAGTTGCCGGTGAGCACCCAGACCAGCTTCTCCAGCCAGCTGACGAGCGTCGAGTGCAGGCCCATCTGGATGCCGAGGTCCTCGAACACGGCGACGCTGTCGGCCGCGGCGATGCGTCGCGCGGTGGCACGCACCAACTCGGGGTCGAGCTCGCAGATGGTCGGCGAACGCGTCGACGTCGACGTCGCGCAGCGCGGCGGCCACCTCGTCGACCCCGGTCGCGTGGTCGGCCAGCCAGGCGCGGGCGAGCAGTCCCTCCTGCACGATGACCGCGGCGAGCGCGGCGAGGCACCAGGCGTCGGTGCCGGGCTTGAGCGCCAGGTGGAAGTCGGCGATGTCGGCGGTCTCGCTGCGCCGCGGGTCGATGACGACGATGGAGCGGTTCGGGTCGCGGGCGATCTCCTTCAGCGTGGTGCGCGCGTGCGGGAAGCCGTGCGACTGCCACGGGTTCTTGCCGACGAACAGGGCCACCTCGCAGTGCTCGAAGTCGCCGCGCATGGAGGTGCCGAACATCTTCCCGTTCACCCAGAACTCGCCGGTCTTCTCCTGTGCCAGCGCGCTGCTGCGGAACTGGCCGCCGAACGCGCGCTGCACGGCCGTGGCGTACGCGCCGCCGAGGTGGTTGCCCTGACCGCCGCCGCCGTACATGAAGATGGTCTGGCCGCCATGGGTGTCGCGCACCCTGGCCAGGCCGTCGGCCACCTCGCGCACCGCGGTGTCCCAGTCGATGGCCTCGTACGTGCCGTCGGGCCGCCGCCGCAACGGTGAGGTGAGGCGCTCGCCACCGTTCTGGTAGTGGTCGAGGCGCAGCGCCTTCTCGCACGTGTAGCCCAGCGCTCGCCGGATGGGCCTTGTCGCCGCGGATGCGGTCGAACGTGCGGCCCTCGGGCCCGCCGAGGCGGACCTCGATGCCGCAGTTGCACTCGCAGAGGATGCAGGCGGTGCTCGCCCAGGTGTCGCCGGTGCGCGCATCGCCGGCGGACGGTGCGACGGCGGTCGGATCTGGTTGCGTCATGCAACCAACCCTGTCACGCGTGCTCCAGTTGCGTCAAGCAACTAGCCTGTGACGTATGAAGCGCAGCTCTCTGCAGCACCTCGACTGCTCGATCGCCCAGTCGCTGGACCTGGTGGGCGAGTGGTGGACCCTGCTCGTGGTGCGCGACGTGTTCTTCGGCCTGCACCGCTTCGACGCGATCCGCGACGATCTCGGCATCAGCCGCAACATCCTCACCGACCGCCTGAACACGCTCGTCGACGGGGGCGTGCTGGTCCGTCGGCCCATCGAGGGCGGTCATCACGAGTACCACCTCACCGACAAGGGCCGCGACCTGTATCCCGTGCTCATCGCGATCATGCAATGGGGCGACAAGTGGGCGGCGCCGAACGGTGCGCCCCGCGTGCTGCTGCACGAGTGCGGCCACGCCGGCCCGGCCCACCTCACCTGCACCGCCTGTCACGGCGAGGTCACCCCCACCAACGCGCGGGTTCCCCGCAACCGAGCCACCCGCCCCACACCCGCGCGAACTTAAGTTCTGCGGCTCCAGGCCCGTCGCGTCTCGACGCGTGGGTCCATCGCGCCAGTCGCTGAAGGTCCGGGCGCGGCCAATCGTGACGACGCCTCATCTACCCTTTCGCTCCGCATGAAGAGGATGGGTATGAGCGGGAACGTACGAGTTCGATGGGCGGCGATCGGTGCCGCAGTCGCGGTGGTGTTCGGTGCAGGTGGATTCGGCGTCGTCAACGCGACGATCAGCTCGGGTTCGAAGTCCACCTTCGTGCCGATCCGGGCGTGCCGGTTGCTCGACACGAGGCCGTCGCCGCGCACCATCGGGACGCGAGGTGGCGTCCTCACCGCCGGCGAGACAGCGAGCTTCCTGGCTCGGGGCATCAATGGGCAGTGCAAGATTCCGACGGGCGCGACCAGCATCGTCGCCCAGGTGACGGCCTACGGACCGACGGCGACCGGCGGGATCATCGTGTTCACCGCCGGCGAGCCGAAGACCTCCACCGTGAATCTCGTGTTCTCGGCACACGAGGCGCAGGTCGGTTCGTTGGCGACGGTGAAGCTGTCGAGCTCCGGGAAGTTCAGCATCTACAACTCGGTCGGCTCCGTGAACGTGTCGGTCGACATTCAGGGCTACTACGAGGACCACAACCACGACGATCGCTACTACACCAAGGCACAGGTGGATGCGGCTGTTCGCACGGCCATCGCCGCGGCACGCCCTGGGGTGGTCACCGTGGCGAAGTCCGGCGGCGACTTCAGCAACGTCCAAGCGGCGATCAACTCCATTGTCGACGCCTCGGCCACGAAGCCATATGTGGTCCGCATCGGGCCCGGGGTGTTCTCCGGCGCGGTCACCTTGAAGGACAACGTGGATCTCGAGGGCGCAGGGCCGGACCACACCACTCTGACCACCTTCGGTGCGAACGGCCTGAACCTCCCGGGATCGACGCCGACGGTCGCGGCCACCGGTCCCATCCATGCCGAGGTACGAGACCTCTCCATTGAACAGGTGCTCTCTCCGGCGGAGAGCACGGGTGCGGTCGCCGTCTACGACGTCGGCACCACCGAGCACCTTCGCTATCGCAATGTGCACATCTCGGCGACATCGAACTACGAGGCCATCGGAGTGGCAGAGACGGACTCGGCGACTCGCTTCGACGACGTCGTGATCACTGCCGACGCGCTCCGGCCGAACGGCACGGTGTTGCCGGTGCCGTTCCAATTCGCCGTGTGGGCGGTCTCGTCCTCCGCGACCTTCTCCAACTCGACCATCGAGACCACCCCGAACCCCGATGCCAGCGACTCTGCGATCGGCGCCGGCTCATCCGCGCTGACGATCCGATCCTCGAAGGTGATCGGCGGCATGATCTCGTCCGGGTCCACAGCGGTCATCGGTTCGGAACTCTCGGGCGGCGCGTCTGGCGTGGTGTGCGTCGGCGTCTACGACCCGGTGGCCAAGGCCGACATCAGCGGCCAGTGCATCTGAGGTAGCAGCCAGTGCATCTGAGGCGCCCGCGGTAGCGTCGCCGGGATGAGGGTGATCATCGCCGGGGGCGGGATCGGTGGGCTGACCGCGGCCATGGCGTTGCACGCCGTGGGCATCGACGTGCAGGTCTACGAGTCCGTCCAGGAACTGCAACCGCTGGGCGTCGGCATCAACGTGCTGCCACACGCCATGGCCCAGCTCGATCGGCTGGATCTGTTGCCCACCGTGTTGCCGCTCGGCGTGCCGACGGCCGAGCTGTGCTTCTTCAACCGCCACGGGCAGCTCATCTGGCGCGAGCCGAGGGGCCTGGCCGCCGGCTACCCGGTGCCGCAGCTGTCGGTGCACCGCGGCAGGTTCCACATGGCGTTGTTCGCCGAGGCGCGGGCCCGACTGGGTGACGACCGTGTGGTCGCCGGGCACGCCGTGCAGCGGTTCGCCGAGCAGACCGACGGACGGGTGCGCGTCGAGCTGCTGCGGCGCGACGACGGCTCGACGGTGGTCGACACGGCCGACGTGCTCGTGGGCGCGGACGGCATCCACAGCACCATCCGTGCCGCCTTCCACCCGGACGAAGGGATGCCGCAGTGGAGCGGCAACATCCTGTGGCGGGCCACGTCGCAGGTCGAGCCGTTCCTCACCGGTCGCTCGATGTTCATGGCCGGTCACCTGCCGCACAAGTTCGTGGCCTACCCGCTCACCGACGTCGGCGCCGACGGCCGCTGCACGGTGAACTGGATCGCCGAACTCGACCGGCGGCATGCCGGTGTTCCCCAGAGAGAGGACTGGAACAAGCGCGGCGACCTGGACGACTTCCTGCCCCGCTTCGAGGACTGGGTGTGGGACTGGCTGGACATTCCCGCGCTCATCCGCGGCGCCGAGGCGACGTACGAGTTCCCGATGGTGGACCGCGACCCCCTCGATCGGTGGACGCACGGACGGGTGACGTTGTTGGGCGACGCCGCCCACCCGATGTACCCCATCGGTTCCAACGGTGCGTCGCAGGCGATCATCGATGCGCTCACGCTGGCCGATCAACTGGCGGGGACGCACGACATCGACGCCGCGCTGCGCGCCTACGACGACGAGCGTCGCCCGAAGACCGCGGCCATCGTCCTGTCGAACCGACAGCACGGCCCCGAGCGGATGCTCGACCTGGCCCACGAACGTGCGCCGGAGGGCTTCGCCGACGTCCTCGACGTCTTCGCCGAGGGTGAGCGCGAAGCGATCGCCGCGCAGTACAAGCAGGTCGCCGGGTTCAGCCCTCCGACCCGTTGACCGCCCGTTTCCCCGTTGACCGGTCAGGTGACCGGTCGGTCGAGGAACGGCGCGGGCGGGCCCTCGACGTCCTCGTGCAGGAAGTCGAAGCCCATCACCTGATCGAGCGTCGGCGCCCCGGTGAGCGTCAGTGAGGCGAGCTTGCCCGACATCACCGAACCCTCGAAGCTGCCGACGTTGAAGCCGGTGTAGGTCCAGTCGCCGGCCAGCACGAGGTTGTCGATGCCGCTCTCCCAGGCCCGCAGGCGGTGCTGCACGGTGTCGGCCACCGACAGCGTGTAGCGCTCGTTGGGGTCGATGTTCGCCCGCCAGTACTGCGTGTCGAACTGGTTCACGCCGCGGCGTGTCCCGCCGTCGTGCTGGGCGAGCAGATCGAAGTTCAGCGAGCGGGGATCGATCTCGTTGCCCTGCGTGCTCGGGAACAGCCCGTCGACGTTGCGCAGGAACTGCACGGTCGACCAGCGCACCCGCTCCCTCATGCGGTGCGGGTAGGTGTGGTCGTCGAAGTCGGGGATGACCTCGGGGTCGGGCAGCGCACCGATGAAGTACACGAGCCCCTTGGGCGTGTTGTCGTCCGGCCAGTCCTCGAACTCCACGAGGTCGCTGAAGTCGCACGACGACGTGAGCTCCTGCCCGTACACACCGCCGACGTGACGATCGGTGGGCAGCACGGTGCCGTCGGTCGTCCACCCCAGCGTCGAGGTCGGCTCCTTCAACCAGATCTGCACGGCCTGTGTGGCCGCAGTGCGCACGTTGGCGACCATCGGCTGCCACGTGTCGCGCGTGGCGGGGTGTTCGAGGATCTGCTGGCACGTGTACGGCAGCGTGGCGACCGGTGTGGCCAGCACGACCTGATCGAAGTCGGCGCCGAGGTGCAGCGTGCGCGTGCCGACGGCCTTCCACGGCGTCCACCACGACTCGAGGTCGATGTGCTCGTCGCGCAGTCGGTCGCCCTCCTCCAACTGCTCGTAGTTGGGGCGATCGGGCCACACGGGCTCGCCCGAGCCGCGCTTGGGTCGCAGCGGCTCGTAGCGGTCGCCCTTCACGGTCGCCTGCACGTCGAAGTGCAGGGCCCGCACCACGGTGTCGGCGGGGTCGACCTCGACCTCGGTGAGCTTGTGGAAGAAGTGGAAGCGCACGCCGCGCTGTTCGAGCAGGCGGAACAGCGGCTTCATGATCGTCTCGCCGGTGCCCTCCTTGAAGAAGTACGCGCCGGCGCCGGCGCCGACGAGTTGACGCAGGAAGAACGTCATGAACGCCGCGGCCGACATGGTGGGGATGGCCGTCGTGTCGCCGTGGTCGTAGGAGAGCGCGGTGTTGGGCAGACCCTGGGGCAGCGAGGCCACCTGGGTGTAGTCGGTGAGACCGTGGTGGATGAGCCACTCGCGATAGTTGTAGCAATCGATGCGATCGATGTCCTCGGCGAAGATCTCGTCGGTGAAGGCGCCGCGCATCGCCGTGACCACCAGGTCGATCTGGGTGAACGACTCGCGCCGCGGCCACGTTGCTCGGGTCCTGGTCGACCCACCAGTGCAACACGTCGACCAGACCGTCGAGCATGTTCATCACCGCCGAGTGCGCAGCCCGGTCGGGTTGGTGCGGGTTCGTGGACTCGCGCTCCAGCTGATCGACGACGTCCTTCAGCCATCCTTCGAGGAGGTCGGCGAACTTCTGCTCGGCGCGATGCCACAGCCGATGCCACCACGAGCCGTGCGCCTTCTCGTGGGTCTCGATCATCAGCCCGAGGTGCTGGCTCACCAGGAACAGCACGTTCTGCACGATGGTCTCGGTGCCCACCTTGCCGCCGGGCACCGTCCACGGGTCGCCGTCGCTCATCGGGAAGTAGCCGAGGTACGGGTGCCACGTGTGGTCGAAGTATTCGGTGTTCCAGGTGACGACCGACTTCTCGAACGCCTCCTCGATGGGCCAGTGGAGGTCGCGCGGGTCCCACTGCACTTCGGTGAACACCTTCTGCACCATCTGCAGGGTGTTGAAGTACATGTTGCCGAAGACGTGGATGCCGTGCTCCTGCAGGCGTTCGTTGGCGTCGGGGTTGCGGCCGGTCGCGCACTTGCCACCGACACGCCACCCCAACTGGTACATGTCGATCGAGTAGCGCTCCTGCCAACCGGGCTGGTCGGTGAGGGCGAAGGCGGTCGCCAGCCCCGACGGGCCCGCGCCGACGATGACGATCTTCTTCGGTGTGCTCATGGGGTCTCCGGTGAGTGATCGGTGCGGCCACCGCGACCGCAGCTCATGGCTGCAGGGCGACGTCGATGGCCTCGGTGAGCGTCAGTGCCGGTCGGTCGCCGATGCCGAGGAACGCGGATGGCGTGCGCATGCGGACGGTGTCGCGCCGCCGGTCGCTCTCGTTGCGCACGATGGGCCACAGGCCGTAGCCGCGCTGCGACGAGAACGTGTCGCCGGCGTGCCACAGCACCGCAGCGGTGACGTCGTCGCCTCGCTCCATCGCCGACCACGCCGCGCACTCGAGCATCACCCAGCACGCCCACAGGTTGCCGATCTCGCGGGCGGTGGACATGCTGCGCCGCCACCAGTGGTCGGCGCGGTCGGGGGCATCGCTGTGGAACAACGCCAGGCTGACGAACGCCGAGGCCAGCACGAACCGCATCTTCAGCCCGGTGTCCTCCAGCGCCATCGTGCCGCGGTGCAGGGCATCGACGTGGTCCTCGCCCTGGTACGTGTGGGCGACTCGGCGCATCGTGTCGACGAACGTCGGCCACCACCCGGGGTGCGGGCCCTGCAGTTGATCGGCGGCGTTGTACAGGCCGAGGGCCAGCTCGTTGTCGCCGGCCGCGGTGGCCGACTGGCCGGCGCTCCAGTACGCCTGACGCGCGAGCGCCGGGACGAACGGGGCCGCGCCACGTGCGGCGAGACTCCACGCCTTGGCGGCGGCCATCGCGTCGCCACCGCCGGACTCGACGAACCCGATGCCGAACCCGGCGCCACCGACGGCGATCGGGTTGAGCAGGCCGTCGGCCATCTGCGCCTCGAGCAACACGCGGATGTCCTGCGCTCGGGGCAGCTCGCCGGCCATGGTGGCCACCCACAGCATGGGGACGTGGATGAGCGATGTGTCGGGGTGGTCGGGGTCGCGGCGGGCGAGCTCGTCGAACACCTGCATCGCCACGCCGATGTGTCCGGTCTCGGCCCAGTACAGGTCGAGCGACGAGGCCAGCGCCATCGCCGGCTTGCGTGCGCCGCGGTCCTCGGCACGTCGGATGGCCGCCAGGAAGTTGTCGAGCTCTGCCGACAGGCTGGTGAAGAGCGGCGGGTCGACGTGCCCGTCGAGCAGGACGACGGCGTCGCGTGCCGCACTGCGGCAATGGTCGAAGTGCGACTCGACGGCGCGGTCGACCTCGCCGAACTCGTCGAGTCGAGCGCGCGCGAACTGGCGGATCGGCTCGGCGAGTCGGTAGCGCATGTGTGCGCCGACGTGCTGCGCGCCGAGCAGCGACTTGTCGACGAGCGATTCGATGACGTCGACGACGTCGGGGATGCCCGCGGCGGCGCCCAGGGTCTCGGCCGCGGCGATCTCGAAGCCGCCGACGAACACCGAGCTCCAGGCGAGCAACCGCCGTTCGTCGTCGTCGAGCAGTTCGTACGACCAGGCGATGGCCGCGTCGAGCGAACGGTGGCGCTCGGGTGCGTTCGAGTGGCGCTGACGCAGCAGCTGCAGGTCGTCGGCGAGACGTACCGCGATCTGGCGAGGCGTGAGCGTGCGCACCCGAGCTGCGGCGAGTTCGATGCCGAGCGGTGAACCTTCGACGGTGGAGCAGATGTGCTCGATGGCCTGCAGCGCCGATTCGTCGACGACGATCGCCGGGTTCGCCGAGACGGCGCGGTCCAGGAACAGCTCGGTGGCGGGAGCGACGGTGTGGGCGCGCCGTTCGGTGGACAGCGGCTCCAGCGGCACGACGCGTTCGGAGGTGAGCCCCAACCGCTCGCGGCTGGTGGCCAGTACGGCGACGTCGGGGCACTGGCGCGTGATGGTGTCGACCACGCGGGCGACGGTGGTGAGCACGTGCTCGCAGTTGTCGAGCACGAGCAGCGCCCGGTGTCCGGCGAGGTGACGTGTCACGGCGGTGAGCAGGTCGCCCGCCGCTTCGGTGCGTGCCGCGGCGTCGTTGCCGAGCACGGCTTCGGCGATGCGCGGCACCACGTCGTTCTCGCCACCGTCGGCCAGCTCGACCGCCACGGCGCCCTTCGGGAACCGGTGGCCGATGGTCGCGGCCAGCTCGAGTGCCAGGCGGGTCTTGCCCGTGCCGCCGGCGGCGACGAGCGTGACGACCGGGTTGCCGGCGACCATCACGGCCAGTTCGGCGAGCTCGTGATCGCGACCGACGAACGAGCTGGACGGGCGCAGGATGCGCGACGACTCGGACGTCGCCTGCAGCGGCGGGTACTCGACCCGCAGGGTCGCGATCGACAGCTGATGCAGGGCCAGTGGTTCGCTGACGTCGCGCAGCAGGAACCGTCCGAGCGCCTCGACGGCGACACCCTCGGGCACGGCCGCCATCGCCCGCAACGCGTCGTCGGACAGCAGGACCTGCCCGCCGTGTGCGGCCGACATGATCCGCGCGGCCCGGTTGGGTGTGGGACCGAAGTAGTTGCCGTCGCGCTCGAACGCACGGCCGACGTGCAGGCCCATGCGCACGCGCGGCGCCAGTCCGCTGGGCCACTGCTGGGCGGCCAGCGCGAGCTGTGCCGTGACCGCGCATCGCACCGCCTCGTCGATGGTGTGGAAGCCGGCGCCGAACGCGTCGCCCGCGACCGAGAACACCGAACCGCCGTGGGTGTCGATGGCGCGGCGCATCGCCTCGTCGTGACGAGCGAGGACGTCGTTCATCGCCTCGGGCTCGCGTTCCCACGCCGACGTGCTGCCCTGCAGGTCGGTGAACAGGAAGGCCACCTCGCCGCTGGGACGCGGCCGATCGCCATCGCGGAACAGCGACCCTCGGGTCGGCGGGTGTACGTCGTCGACGGTCATGATCATGGTACCGGCGGACCCAATCCCATCGTGTCCGACCAGGTCCGAACGTAGCAGGCCCCTGGTCGTGGTGCCCACGGGTGGTCGGGTCCCGGGACGTCATCGACGCTGCGGCACAGGACGTGCCGCAGCCACCGGTCACTCGAGTGCGGCGGTGCTGTTGCCGGGTGACCGGGTGACGACGCCGAGCAGTTGGCCGAGGGTGTGGCCGCCGAGCACCACGGTGATGGCGAGCGCATAGCGGCGACCGAGCACGCCGCCCGTGGTGCGCCGTCGGCCGGCGAGCGTCTCGCGCACCAACTGCGGCACCTCGTTGCGCATCCGTCGCAGCGCGGCGACGCGGCCGACGGCATGGTCGCGCAGCTCGCAGCCGGCGTAGGCGCGTCCGGCGTGGAACGCCAGCACGGGCGCGCGCCACGTCACCGGTTGCACGTGCAGCGGTGCGGTGACGTCGACGTACGCCAGGCGATCCCCGAGCACGAGCGCGCGCATCAGGTCGTACTCCAACCACCCCGGCGTGAGCTCGCCGGCGGGGAGCAGCGAGCGACGGAACGAGATCTGGCCGGGGACCGGCAGGCGCTCGTTGGCGACCGGTGTGCCCATGAACGGACCGAACACCATGCTGAACAGCGCGGCCTCCCACGCCCCGGCGCGGGGGTTCAGGCGCACGGTGTGCACCAGGCCGTCGGCCTCGGGGTGCTGATGCCACGCGGCCACGAGCTGGGCCGCCCACGTCGGGTCGATGTCGGCGTGGTCCTCGACGAGCGCGACGTAGGTGCCACGTGCCTCGGCGGCGCCGGCGGCGCGGGCGGCGAAGACGTCGCACTGCGGGATCTGCAGCCACCGGACGCCAGCGGTGGCGGGGGAATCGGGCGCCCCGTTCGGGAGCGCATCGGTGCCCCCGCCGAACACGGCCACGACCTCGACGGCGCCGGTGTCGTGCATCGCGGTCAACTGGTCGACCACCGTGCGAAGGTGCTCGCGGCGGCCCGCGGTCGTGACCACCACGGACAGGGTGGGCGCCTCGGTGGTCAACGGGCGGCTTCGGCGATGGCGTGCCAGACGCGGAGCGCCTGGACGTGCGCGGCGACGTCGTGGACGCGCAGGATGCTGGCCCCATGGGCGACCGCGGCCAAACCGGCCGCGATGGTGCCACCGAGTCGCTGATCCGCCGGTGCATCGCCCGACAGCTCGCCGATGAACCGCTTGCGCGACACCCCGACCAGCACCGGTCGTCGCAGGTCGGCCAGGTGGTCGAGTGCGGCGAGCAGCTCCAGGTTGTGACGGGTGTGCTTGCCGAACCCGATGCCCGGGTCGATGACGATGTCCAGCACGCCGGCCTCGTGGCAGTCGTCGATGCGCCGGGCCAGGAAATCGCGCACCTCGGCGACCACGTCGTCGTAATGGGCGTGGGCCTGCATGGTGCGTGGGTCGTCGGTGGGCATGTGGTTGATCACCACACGCGCGCCGGTGGCCGCCGCGACGGCGACCATCGCCGGGTCGACGAATCCGGTGACGTCGTTGATCATCCGCGCCCCGGCGGCCATGGCCTGCTCGGCGGTGAGCGCGTGGCGTGTGTCGATGCTGACGGTGACGCCCTGCTCGGCGAGTGCACGCACGACGGGCAGCACCCGGTCGCACTCTTCGGCGGGGTCGACCGGCGTGGCCCCGGGCCGGGTGCTCTCGCCACCGACGTCGACGATGCTCGCACCCTCGGCCGCCAGCTGCAGCCCGTGGGCGATGGCCGCGTCGACGTGCGCGTACCGACCGCCGTCGCTGAACGAGTCGGGCGTGACGTTGACGACGCCCATCACCTGTGTGTGCACGTGGTCACTCTGCCCCATCGGCGAGGTGCGCTGCACGCCGGCCGCGTAGCGCACTGACCAACTGCAGTTCGTCGACCGAGGGCAGCTCGTCGACGGTGAGCACCCGCTCCTCCACCAGCCCGGCGTCGACGAGTGCGGCGCGGCCGACCCCGGGGAGGCCGCCGACCGTCAGCGGCGGCGTGTACCAGCGGTCGCCCAGGCGGTACAGCACGCTGGCGCGGCAGCTCTCGACCACCTGGCCGTCGTGGTTCCACAGCAACACGTCGTCGGCGCCGGGGTGCCGCGACGCGATGCCGTCGTACAGCGACCGTTGCGTCGTCTTGTGGACCATGAACACGCCGTGGCTGCCGACCGGATGCTCGGCCAACGCCACTCGGAGCGGCCCGGGCGTGTGGTCGAGCGAGTCGACCGTGGTCTCGATCGCGCCGTCGCGTGCCACCAGCAGCCGCAGCCGGGACGTGCCGACCACGTCGGCGACGAGCGCGATGAGCAGCTCGCGCACATGGGCGGGGTCGAGGTCGAAGTCGAAGTGATGCGCCGAATCGGCGACGCGCTCGAGGTGCCGTTCCAGGTGCATCACTCGACCGTCCTCGACGCGCATCGTCTCGAGCAGACGGAACTCGGGCCGATCGGTGGTGAGCACCGCCGACTTCGCCTCGAGCTCGCGGTTCTCGTCGTCGGGCAGGCTGTCGGCGGTGATCCCGCCGCCGGCGCCGTAGGTGACCGCGCCGTCGGCCTTGCGCACGACGGCCGTGCGAATGGCGACGTTGAACGTGCTCCACGGTCGGACCGCGCCGTCCTCGAGGGGTCGGACGATGCCGATCGCCCCGCAGTAGACGCCGCGTGGCCACGGCTCGAGCTGGGTGATGTGGTGCATCGCGCTCACCTTCGGCGCGCCGGTGATGCTGCCGCACGGGAACAGCGCGTCGAACAGGTCGACCAGCCCGAGGTCGTCGTCGATCTCGCCCGTGACCGTGGAGGTCAGTTGCCACACGGTCTCGTAGCGCTCCATCCGCAGCAGCGACGGCACGCGCACCGTGCCGACGCGCGCCACCCGACCGATGTCGTTGCGGAGCAGGTCGGTGATCATCACGTTCTCGGCGCGGTCCTTCAGCGATGCCGCGAGGCGTTCGGCTGCTGCGGCGTCGTCGTCGGGCCGCGCGGCGCGGCGGATGGTGCCCTTCATCGGTCGGCTCTGCACCGCGTTGCCGCGAGCCTCGAAGAACAGTTCGGGGCTCGCGCTCACCAGCACGTGATCGCCGAGGTCGATGAGCGCGTTGAAGCGGCCGCGCTGCGCGCCGGCCATGCGCGCGTACAGGTCGGCAGGGTCGCCCTCGAGCACTCCGGTCAGCCGGTCGGTGAGGTTGATCTGATACGCCGACCCCGATGCGATGATCTCGCGGATCTCGTCGACGGACCGCCCGTACCAGTCCCAGCCACCGCGTCGTTCGATGTCGCGCACGGTGACGGCGCGTCGCGAGCGGCGCACGACCGAGGTGTGGCGAGCATGCCGGCTGGCGGCGTACCAGGCGAGCGGCAGGCCGGGTTCCGGGGCGTGCACGTGCTGGGCGGCGTCGAAGGCCGGCCCGGCCTCGTAGGCGACCATCATCGCCACCCAGGCACCGTCGCGGGCGTGGCGCTCGGCGGCGGCGATCAACGGGCGCACCTCGTCGAGCGTGTGCGCCTGCGCGACCTGGAACGGCTCGTCGAGCACGATCGCCTGCCCGGTGCGGAAGTCGTCGAAACGGGCGATCACAGGTGCAACTCGTCGCGCAACACGCGCAACAGCGGCCACGCACCCTCGCTGGTGTTGGCCAGGACGGTGGCCGTCGTCGCCGTGGACGACGCGGTACATGGTGCGCGCCGAGATGCCGGCGTCGTAGCCCTCCAGGGCCACGGTGTCGTCGTCGGCACCCAACCAGAAGCCGAGGCCGTAGCGGGCCTTGTTCTGCGGCACGTCGCTGCGCGGGGTGGTCATCAGCGCGAACGTGTCGGGCCGCACCACGCGCCCCGCGACCAGCGCCCGCCACAGCGCGTGGAGGTCGTCGGAGGTCGTGTGCACGCCGCCGTCGCCGCCGCCCAGCAGCGGCATGTGCAGCACGTTGGTGCGCAGTCCGTCCTCGGCCATGTAGCAGCGGGCCACGTCGCCGGGCGTGGTGTCGCTGCGCAGGAACACGGTGCGCGTCATGCCGGCCGGTCGGCACACCCACTCGTCGACGAGGTCGGCGTACGGTCGTCCGGTCGCGCGTTCGGCGAGCAGGGCCAGCACGACGAACGCACCGTTGCAGTAGGCGAATCGGTCGTCCGCGGCGAACTTCGTCGGGTGTCCGTCGAGGACGGCCAGATACGCCTCCATGCGGTCCAGATGGTGCGACGGCACGGGCAGCACGTACGCGTCGATGCTGTCGACCGCGTCCTCGTCGAAGTAGTCGCCGATGCCGCTGCGGTGCGCGAGCAGGTGCTCGACGGTGACGTCGTCGGCGATGAGCGGCAGGTCGCCGACGAGCAAGTGCCGCGCCGGCATGTCCAGCGCGAGCAGCCCGTCCTCCACCAACTTCATCACCACGAGCGCGGTGAGACCCTTGGTGACGCTCGCCGCGGCGAAGACCGTGGACGTCGTGATCGGTACGTCGTGGGCGCGATCGGCCAGTCCGAACGCCAGGTCGACGACGGTCTCGTGGCCGTGGTCCACGCGGACCACGGCCGAGCACCGGTCGCGGTGCGCCGTCTCGGCGAGTCGTTCGGCGAGATGGCGCATGAGGACGTCAGCTGACGCGATGCAGCGTGTTGCGGTCGGTGTGGGCGAACGGCTCGGCGAACTCGTTCATGCGCAGCATGGTGGTCTCGTCGTAGCTCCAGGTGTCGCCGTCGCCACTGCCGGTCGACGTGGTGATGGTGACCTCGTAGCTCAGCGTGCTCGCGTTCTTGGCGAGGTAGGTGTTCTCGCCGATCGAGTACGGGACGGTGCCGTTGACGGCCTTCATCGTCCACGAGGTGGCGTCGGCCGCGGCCACGCCGCCGGCCAGCACCGTGATGCCACGCGGCACGACGAAGCCACGCATGACCTCATTCGTCGCCGAGTCCCACAGCCAGTAGCCGACCTCGGTGTGGAACGGATTCTCCTCGTCGTCGCGCCACATCGCGCTCTTGTAGTCCAGGCCGTACAGGTGCTGGCTGCCGTTGTCCACCGGGCCGAACGGCTTCAGCGTGACCTTCTCGAGGTACGGGGTGCCGAGCACCTCGCCGCGGGAGTGCGAGAACGCCGTGTCCAGCCCGCCTTGACCCTGCCACTCGCCGGCGAGTGCTGCCAGAGGTCCCCATTCGTTCGCCATGTCATTGCTCCTTCGTGCGCCGTGTGCGCCGTTGCTGTCGATGGTACGTCGCACGATGGGACCTTCGGTGCTTGTTCTGCACCGTCGCCCAGTGCAGACTCTTCGCATGTCAACGACGTGCAGTGGCTGCGGTGCCAGCCTCGAAGACGGCGCCCCGTTCTGTTCCCAGTGTGGGCAGACGGTGGTCCCGGCCGCCATCGAGCAGCCGTTCTCCGCGCCCCCGCCCCCTCCGCCTCCGCCTCCCTTCGCCGTGCCGACGCCCGCGCCGGGTGCGGACATGCCCGTCGCTCCGGTCGCCGCACCGCCGAAGAAGTCGAAGGCGCCGCTCATCGCCGTGGCCATCATCGTGGTGGCCGTGCTCATCGCCGTCGTCGTCTATCTGGCCACGAAGTCCGACTCGGGTGGCGATTCCTCGAAGGCCGGCGAGGCGTACCCCGAACAGGTGCGCGAGAACTTCCTCACCTCGTGCAGCACGAGCAGCAACGGCCAGGACGAGTACTGCGAATGCGTGCTGACCGAGGCAGAGGCGAAGTACTCGATGGAGGAGTTCGCCGCGCTGGAGGAGCGCTTCAGCAACGGCGCCGCGCAGGACGAGCTCGACGAGCTGCTCGAACCCTGCCTCGACCTGATCTCGCCCTGAGTTCGGCGGTCGTCCGCTGCGCTGATTTCGAAGAACTGCTCCGATTCGACGACGACACTGGGTGTCGTTGGGCCTACTGTGGGTGCATGCGGATCCTCTCGGTGGACACCAACGACGGCCCGATGTCGCTGTTCATGGCCGAGCCGGCCGGTGCACCGCGGGGCGCGATCATCGTCATCCAGGAGGCGTTCGGGGTCACCCCCCACATCCAGGGGGTGTGCGAGTGGCTGGCCGAATCCGGGTGGCTGGCCGTGGCCCCCGCCCTGTACCACCGGGCCGACATCGAGGTGTTCGAGTACACCGACCTGGAGGGCGCGGTGCCGGTGATGATGACCCTCACCCGCGAGGGCATCGACATGGACATCGACTCCACCATCTCGTACCTGTCACTGTTCGGTTACGGCCCCACCCGGCTGGGGATGGTCGGCTTCTGCATGGGCGGCAGCGTCACGCTGTACTCGGCGGCCACCCGTGCCCTCGGGGCCGCGGTCACGTTCTACGGCGGCGGCCTGACGCAGGGCCGGTTCGGCTTCCCGAGCGGCCTGGAGTTGGGCGAGCAGCTCCGCGCGCCGTGGCTGGGTCTGTACGGCGATCAGGACCCGAGCATTCCCGTCGACGACGTCGAGGCGTTGCGTGGCATCGCTGCGGCGCGACCGGTGCCGACCGAGGTGGTGCGCTATGCCGCCGGGCAGCACGGCTTCAACTGCGACGACCGCCCGTCGGTGTACGACGCCGAACTCGCCGCCGACGCCCGCAACCGAACACTCGCCTGGTTCGACACCCATCTCGCCTGACGGATAGTTCTGAATCCAGTTCGTTGACCTTGCCGAACTCTTGACGTCGTACCTGTTCAGCAGCATTGAGTTCGTGACATTGGTCCATTCTGTGCGGCGTTGCACTTTGCTAGACCTGACAATGGCTCGGCGCGACATCGCGTGAGTCGGCGGCGATACCTCGGCGGCGTCACCGTGTGACACGAAGGGCGGCATCAGTGGGTACTTCCTTCCCTCCCCCCAGCGCAGGCGACCAACCCCCCGTGGTCGCCACGTCGGTTCCGGCGTCACCAGCGCCGTGGTGGAAGCGCAAGCTGTCGGTGCTCCCCGTCTGGGCGTGGGCGATCGTCGGTGTGGTGGCGATCGGGGCCATCGGCGGCATTGCCGGCGCGGGCAAGAAGGATGCTGCCGTGTCGCCCGCGTCGACGACCGTGACGCCCGAGGTGGTGGCCACGGCGGCACCGTCGACCACCGTCGCCGAGGTGACCACCACCGCGGCGCCGACGACGTTGCCAGTGACCTTGCCGCCGGCCACCGCAGCACCGGTCACGGCACCCCCTGCCACCGAAGGAGGCGTCAATCCGTTCGGAGGCGACAGCCCGGAGGACGCGCTGATGCCGGACGTGATGTGCATGAACCTCCAACAGGCCCAGAACGAGATCCAGGACCACGGTGTCTTCTTCTCGCGGAGCGAGGACGCAACCGGCCAGGGTCGGATGCAGATGGTCGACAGCAACTGGCAGGTCGTCGGACAGGTCCCCGAGGCGGGTACGCCGATCGGCGAGTTCGAGGCGGTGTTGTTCGTGGTCAAGTTCGGCGAACCGAGCCCCTGCGGCTGACGCCGGTCAGGGGGCCAGGCGAGCGACCGACTCGTCGCGCAACTGACGCTTGAACAGCTTGCCGGTCGCGGTGCGCGGCAGCGGCTCGGCCGTCGTGAAGATGTGACGCGGCACCTCGTGTCGGGCGAGGTGGTCGAGCAGGAACGTGCGCAGCTCGTCGAGGTCCAGTTCGGCCGTGCCGTGGACGGTGGCGGCCACGTCCTCGCCCAGGCGGTCGTCGGGCACGGCGTAGACCGCGGCCTCGACGACGTGCGGGTGGGCGAGGAGCGCGGCCTCGACCTGTCCGCAGCCGATGTTCTCGCCGCCGCGGATGATCAGGTCCTTGATCCGGTCGACGATGAACAGCAGGCCCTGCTCGTCGAGGTAGGCCACGTCGCCGGTGCGGAACCAGCCGTCCTCGGCGAACGACTCGGCCATCGCGTCGGGGCGGTTCCAGTACTCGTCGAACATGATCGAGCCGCGCACCTGCAGTTCGCCGCGTTCGCCCGGGGGCAGCGGCGCGCCCGTTTCGTCGACGACGCGCAGGTCGACCGGGCCGAGAGCGAAGCCGGCGCTCGACGGATTGGCGATGTACTCCGCGCCCAACAGGTACGTGCCGGCTGCGTTCGTCTCGGTCATGCCCCAGCCGATGGTGGCCACCACGCCGGGGAACGTCTCGTCGATCTGGCGCACCTGCTCGGGGGCTCTGGCTGCACCCCCACCGCCGACCGAGGCGAGTGAGCTGAGGTCGCGGTTCGAGCGCTGCGCTTCGCGAACCAGGTCGCCCGTCATCGCCGGGGGAGCGCTGAACGACGTCACGCGCTCGCGCTCGATCAACTCGGCGGCGGCGGCGACGTCCCACTTCGTCATGCAGATGACGCGCCGCTGGGCTCGCCACGACGACAGGAAGCCACCGTGCAACCCCATGACGTGGAACAGCGGGATGCCGAGCAGCGCGGTGGGCGTGTAGGTGGTGGACTCGCCGGGTTCGATCGCCACCGGGTCGTCGGTCTTCGGGGCGCGCAGTTGGATCTGCGCGCCGTCGAGCTCCCACGCGTACGGGGCGCCCAGCACGGCCCGATGGTTCGACAGCACACCCTTCGGGTGGCCGGTCGAGCCGCTCGTGTAGAGGATGACCGCGGGTGTCTCGGGCCGCACGTCGACCTCGGGCAAGGTCGTCGGCGAGAACGCCTCGATCAGCCGGTGCAGGTCGTTGGCCTCACCGGGGGAGCGAACGCTGATGGTGCTGATCCCGGCCACGTCGACGTCGTCGATCTGGCGGAACTGTTCCAGGCGCTCGCGGTCGGCGATGAGCACCTTGGGGTCCGAGTCGCGCAGCGCGTACGCCATCTCGTCGGTCTGCCACAGCGAGTTCATCGCCACGGCGATCGCGCCGATGCTGGTGATGGCGCCGAACGACACCATCCACTCGGGGTAGTTGCGCATCGAGATGGCGACCCGGTCGCCGGGCTGCACCTCGAACTCGTCGACCAGCACCCGCGCCAGGCCGGTGATCAGGTGGTGCACGTCGCGGAACGTCCAGCGCTCGTCCTGGTGGACGAGGAACTCGCGGTCGCTGACGTTCGCCGCGTACAGCTCGGGCAGGGTCTGGGGCAGGTTGGCGAAGACACGGATGGGGCCGCGGTCGGTGTCGACGGTGCGCAGCTCGTAGGGCTGGCCCGGCGCGGTGAGCCGGGCGATGGCCTCGGCGCGGCTGATCGTGGTCATGTGTCGGAATCCCCCGTGGCCGAGCGCCCCTGCGCATCGCCCACCAGATCATGCCGCACGTCCGGTGCGGAGTGCGTCGTCGGGCGATGCCAACGCGGCCCAAATGGTCGGTACGGTCGACTCCATGCGTCACCCGATGGTCCCTCGTCTCGCCGTCCTCCCTGTCGCACTGCTGGGGCTGGCTCTGTCCGCCTGCGGAGCCGATTCGGCGGCGTCGGCCACCCCCGTGCCCGACGGCGGATCCATCGCCGTCACGATGACCGACATCGCCTTCGACACCGACGCAGTGCAGGTGCCCGCCGGCGCGACGGTCGAGTTCCGCTTCACCAACGACGGCAAGGTGCCCCACGACGCCTTCGTCGGCGACGAGGCCGCGCAGCAGGAGCACGAGGCCGAGATGGCCGGCATGCCCGCCGGTCACGAGCACGACATGGGCACCGAGGGCGTCACCGTGCAACCCGGTGAGACCGAGGTGCTGACGTACACGTTCGAGCAGCCCGGCGAGGTGCAGATCGGGTGCCACCAGAAGGGGCACTACGCCGCGGGGATGCACCTGTCCGTGCTCGTCGACTGACCTCGAGGATCCCGACCCCGTCCACGTGTGGAATCGTGGTGTCTCGACGAAGGGGGTCGCCGTGGAGCCGATGAGCCAGGACTGGCTGAGCCAGGTGAAGGAGGAGGTCGTGGATCCGCAACAGCGGATCGTCGACCCGCACCACCACCTCTGGCCGAACGGTGGTGCGATGCCCTACGGGTTGCCCGAGCTGACGGCCGACGCGGTGGCCGGCGGCCATCACGTGGTCCGCACGGTGTTCGTCGAGTGCCGCGCCGCGTATCGCCCGGACGGGCCGGCGCATCTCGCACCGATCGGCGAGACCGAGTTCGTGGCCGGCGTCGCGACCCGCGATCCACGGAGGCTCATCGGCGGCATCGTCGCCCACGCCGACCTGCGCGACGCAGCGCACCTCGACGAGGTGCTCGACGCCCACGAGGCGGCGGGTCAGGGCCTGTTCCGTGGCATCCGCCACGCCGGGTCGCACGCCATCGAGCCGGAGGTGCTGACGATCCCCGGTCGCGCCCCGGCCGGCCTGTACGCCGACGCGTCGTTCCGTCGTGGCGTCGCTCGGCTGGGCGAGCGCGGCCTCACCTACGACACGTGGCACTACCACTACCAGAACCGCGAGTTCGCCGAACTGGCCCGCGCCGTGCCCGACACCCAGCTGGTGCTCGATCACTTCGGGACGCCGCTCGGTGTCGGCCAGTTCGCCGGTCGTCGCGACGAGATCTTCGAGCAGTGGAAGGTGGACATCGCTGCGATCGCCGAGTGCCAGAACGTGGTCGCCAAGTTGGGTGGTCTGGCGATGCCCGACAACGGCTTCGGCTGGCACACGGGAGAGCGGCCGCCCACGTCGGACCAGTTCGTGGAGGCACAGCGTCGGTACTACGAGCACACCATCGAGTGCTTCGGCCCCGAGCGGTGCATGTTCGAGTCCAACTTCCCGGTCGACCGCTACTCGCTGTCCTACACGGTGCTGTGGAACGGCCTGAAGAAGATCGCCGCGTCGTACTCGGCCGACGAGCGCGACGCGATGTTCTGCACCACCGCGGCGCGCACGTACCGCCTGGACCTCGAGCCCCCCGTGGCGCGAACTTAAGTTCCTGGTGACGCAGTTGGGGCGACCCAGCGGGTCATCCACTCGACCAGCGCGTCGTCGTGCGCCAACCGACCGGCGACGGGGCCGTACGTGCTGCCCTCGTGAGAGCTGTCGGGCAGCACGAGCATCTCGCTGGGCGTGCCCACATCGACGAGCACCCGATGCATCGACCACGCCTGCGGTTGCGGGCAGCGACGGTCGGCCGTGCCGACCACGAACAGGCACGGGGTGGTGCACCGGTGGGCCTGCAGCAGTGGTGATTGGTCGCGGTAGCGGTCGAGCACCTCGTGCGGCTTCCCGCCGATCTGGGGCGGGAAGTACGTGCTGCCGATGTCGCTCGTGCCGTACATGGCCACCAGGTCGGTGACCGGGTTCTCGATGACGGCAGCGCGAAAGCGGTCCGTGGTGGACACCAGCCACGCCGACAGATAGCCGCCGTACGAGTTGCCGGTGACGCCGAGCCGTTCTCCGTCCACCCAGCCGAGCGACACCGCGTGGTCGACGACGGCCAACACATCGCCGGCGGGGCCCTCGGCCCAATCGCCGTGCACTGCCTGGGCGAACGCATCGCCGTAGCCGGTGCTGCCGCGCACGTTGGGGTACAGCACGCCGAAGCCGGCCTCGACGAGCGCATGCGCGTCGAGGTGCAATCCTTCGCCGTAGGTGAAGTGGGGGCCGCCGTGCAGCAGCACGACGGTGGGGAGCGGCTCGACGGCGTGGAGGGGCGACAGGAACCAGGCGTCGATGGACCAACCGTCGTGTTCGACGGTGCACCGTCGTACTTGCACCGTTGCGGGCAGGTCAGCGCCGAACGAGGTGAGCGTGTGCTCGGTGCCGTCGGCCTCGAGCACGGCGACCTCGGCCGGCGAGGTACTCGTCTGCGTGGTGAACACCAACCGCCCGGCAGCCGTGGCCACGGTGGTGCAACAGCGGTCGCCGTCGAGCAGCACCTCTGCACCGTCGCGGTCGGGGTGCACGCGCAGCGCGCCCATCTGACCTCGTGCACCGGTGCGCACGACGAGTCGGCCGTCGGCGTCGACCAGCAGCAGGTGTTCGTAGGTCTCGGGCAGGATGGCCGGATTGTCGGCGTACACGTCGCCGAACAGGTCGGGTAGGTCGATGCGCCGCACGTCGTCGCCGTCGACGACGAACAGCGCGGCGGCGCCGCCGAGCGCGCCGGTGCGCGGCTCGGCCACCAGGACGGCCAGCCGGCCGTCGGGCAACCATGCGGGCACCACACCGCGACCGCCGGGGACGGCCGGTGCGGCGACGGTGCCGTCGAGGTGGACGATGCGCAGGGACGAGCCGCTCTGGCGACCGGTGGGGTCGATGCCGACGCTGCAGGCGAGGCGATCGCCGGTGGGTGACCACGTCGGTCCGCTCCAGCGCCAGTCGTCGTCGGTCAGCCAGCGGCCGATGCCGGTGGCGAGGTCGACGACGCGCACCTGCGGCGGGTCGTCGAGCGGGCCGAGCCCGTCGAAGTCGAGGATCGGTCGTGTCCAGCGGAACGGCGTCGTCCGGTCCACGGCGACACCTCGCCGCGCCGGGAACGCGAGGAGACGGCCATCGGGTGACCATGTCGGCGCGGCGTCGGGCTCGAAGGGATCGGCCAGCTCGCGCACCGGGCCGTCCACCGATTCGGCGATCGCGATCGCAGCGCGACCGTCGATCGAGGTGATCCAAGCGAGACCGACACCGTCGTTCGCCCAGACGGCGGAGTGGTCGCCCTCGCCTATCGCTGCGACGGGTGACTCGACGCCGCTGTCGACCGTGACGACGGTGGTCCGCAGCACCTCGGCGTCGCCGCCGAGGGGGACGTGCGACGTGGTGAGCAGCAGCCGAACGCCGTCGGGCGACAGGGAGGCGTGGAACGGAGCGCGCCGGGCGAGCAGGCGCCGGGTCGACGCTGCGCCGGTCCCGCCACTCATCGGCCCATCACTCATCGGCCCGTCACTCATCGGCATAGACGACGACGGTGAGCAGGGTGGCCGCGACGTCGTCGGTGCTGTACGCGTGGGGGACGGACGACGCGAAGCGAACGGCGTCGCCGGCCTGCAGCACGTAGGTGTCGTCGCCGACCGTCAGCGTGACGCGACCGTCGACGACGTACCCGTGCTCGACCGAGCCACGACCGTGGTCGCTGGCCACACCGGCGGTGCCGGGGGGCAGCACGCCCTCGGAGATGTCGAACCGGCGCCGTTCCATCATCGAGAACAACATGCGTGCCCGGGGCCCGTCGGTGTCGTGCTCGTCGCGTCGGATGATCTCCGGAGCGCTCAGCGCGGCGCGGGTGAGCTCGGCGAACGTCATGTCGAGTGCCTGGCCGATGCGCGTCAGCGCGGCCACGGTGGGATTCGCCACCTCGCGTTCGATCTGCGACAGCAGGGCGGTGCTGAGGCCGGTGTGGGCCGACATGTCGCGCAGGCTCATCCCGTGCGCGAGGCGGGCGCGACGCATGTTCGTGGCGACCGCGCTGCGGACGAGTGCGCTCTCGTCGCCCGGCGCTGCGTGCTCGTGCGCGGAGGGGACGGCGTCGGGCGCGCTCATCGACCCGGCACCGATGCGAAGAGTTGGCGGGTGTAGTCGTGCTGGGGGTCGCGGATCAGCTCGTCCATGACCCCAGATTCCACCACGCGGCCGTGGTGCATGACGTAGGCACGCCGCACGACCTGTCGAACCACGGCCAGATCGTGGGTGATGAACAGCAGGGCGATGCCCAGCTCGTCGAGCAGTTCGTTCATCAGGTTCAGGATCTGCGCCTGCACGGACACGTCGAGCGAACTGACCGGCTCGTCGCAGATGAGCAGCCGTGGACGTGGCGCGAGCGCGCGGGCGATGGCGACGCGCTGCTGCTCGCCGCCGGACAGCGCGTTCGGGCGACGCTTGGCGTAGTCGGCGGGCAGGCCCACGAGGTGCAGCAGCGCGGGCACCTCGGCGCGGTCGCGGCCGCCGGCACGCAATGCCTCGCCCAGCGCGGCGCCGATGGTCATCGCCGGGTTCAACGCCGACGACGGATCCTGGAACACGATCTGGGCGCGTCGGGCGCCGGCGTCGTCGTTCGACCAGTCGATACTGCCCGTGCCGGCAGTCTCCAGCCCCACCAGGCAACGCGCCAACGTGGTCTTGCCGGAGCCGGACTCGCCGACGATGCCGACCGCCTCGCCGGGGGCGATGGTGATGCTGACGTCGTCGAGGGCCGGCGGGGTGTCGGCGCCGAACCGCTTGGTGAGGTTGCGGACCACGACCAGCTGCTCGCCGACGGGCTCGGCGGCGATCGACGCGGCCGCGACCGCGACGGGTTGCACGTGTTCGCCGTCGGCGAGCGGCTTCCAGCACGCGACGTGGCGGACGACGTCGCCCTCCAGCTGCGGCGCCTGTGACCTGCAGTGGTCGTCGGCCCGAGTGCACCGGGGCGCGAACACGCAGCCGTCGGGCACCTCCCACGCTCGCGGCACCGAACCGGCGATGGCGGGCAGCCGCTCCAGACGGTCGGCGAGCGGTGGTTCGCTGTCGCGCAGCCCGGCCGTGTACGGGTGACGCGGGGTGGTGAACACGTCGGCGCCGGACCCGGTCTCCATCAGCCGCCCGGCGTACATCACCAGGATGCGGTCGGCCCGTTCACGCGCCACACCGAGGTCGTGGGTGATCAGCAGCACGGCCATCGAGCGATCCTGCTGGATGCGGGCGATCAGGTTCAGTACCTCGCGCTGGGTCGTCACGTCGAGTGCTGTCGTGGGCTCGTCGCCGATCAGCACCTGCGGGTCGGCGGCCAGGCTGGCTGCCAGTGCGACGCGTTGACGCATGCCGCCCGACAGCTCGAAGGGGTACTGCTGGGCGACGCGGTGGGGCAGGTCCACCTCGTCGAGTCGGCGCAGCACCTCGGCGTCGTCGCCCCGCAGCTCGGACGGCAGTGCGGCGGCGATCTGCATGCCGCAGCGGTGCACCGGGCTGAGGCTGGTGAACGGGTTCTGCAGCAGCAGGCTGATGCGTCGGCCGCGCAGCCCGACGAGTGCCGACGGGCCGTCGTCGAGGCGCACCTCAGTGTCGCCCAGACGGACGGCGCCGGTGGCGGTGACGCCGCGAGGCAGCAGGCCGGTCAGTGCCTTGGCGGTCATCGACTTGCCCGACCCCGACTCGCCGACGAGCGCGACGGTCTGGCCGGCTTCGACGGTGAGGTCCATGCGGGTGACGATCGGTCCACCCGGACCGGTGACCTGCAGGCCGATCAGTTCGAGCGCGCTCATCGCTGCGCTCCCCGCGACTCGAAACGTTCCTGCAGCCAGTCGCCCATCAGGTTGATGGCCGCCGCGGTGATGATGATCAGCACACCGGGGACGACGATGGCGCCCCAGTTCTGGCCGAGCAGGTCGCGTCCGTCGCTGAGCTGGCGACCCCAGTCGGGAGTGCCGGGCCCGACGCCGAAGCCGAGGAACGACAGCGCCGACATGGCCACCAACGCGAAGGCGATGTTCAGCAGCATCGTGGTGAACGCGATCGGCAGCACGTTGGGGAGGATGTGCCGGAACATGATGCGGAACCGTCCGAGGCCGAGCACGCGAGCGGACTCGATGTACGGCCGCGTCGACTGTGAGATGACCGCGCCGCGCGCCATGCGGATGTCGGTCGGCGAGAACAGCACCAGCAGCACCAGCACCGTGATCCAGTACCCGCCGTCCACCAGACCGGCGACGACGAGTGCGATGAGCGTGGTGGGCAGCGCGAGCAGCAGGTCGGCGTACTTCGACAACGCCAGGTCGAGCCCGCCACCGATGTAGCCGGCGAGCGTGCCGAGCAGCAGCCCGAGCACCATCGAACCGAGGGCGATGACGATGGGGCCGACGACGGCCGAGCGCGCCCCGGCGATGGCGAGCTGCCAGATGTCGCGACCCAACTGGTCGGTGCCGAAGGGGTGGCCCGGTGTGCCGGGCGGAGTGACGCCCGTGAGGATGTCCTGCTTCGTCGCGTCGGGAGCGAGCCACGGCGCGGCGACGACGAACACGGCGACGATCGACAGCGGGATGGCCGCGATGACCGGGGTGAGCGGAGGGCGCTTCATCCCAGGCCTCGCTTGCGGATGCGCGGGTCGATCGCGTAGTAGAGCAGGTCGACGGCGAGTGCCGTGAGAGCGATGACGGTGGCGGTGAGCAACGTGATGGCCTGCACGACCGGGATGTCCTTGAACGTCACCGAGCTGGCGAGAAGTCCGCCGATTCCGTTCAATGCGAACGTCACTTCCACCAGGATCGTGCCGCCGAACAGGAACCCGAACACCAGGCCCAGACTCGTCGCCACCGGGATGAGCGCGTTGCGCAACACCAGCCCGCGAACCTGCCGCTGAGCCAACCCGCGGCTGTACGCGAACGCCACGTAGTCCTGCTGCAACTCACCCAGCACAGCGGTGCGCGTCAGCTTGAAGATGAGCGCGCCGATGCCGAAGGCCAGCGTCACCGCCGGCAGCACCAGGTGCCACCACGTGTCGAGGCCACCGTCGCCAGCGCCATACACGGGGAAGATGTCGAGCCACACGCCGAACACGTACAACAGGAGCAGGCCGACCGCGTACGTGGGGGCGCCGACGCCGACGATCGACGTCACGCTGACGGTGCGGTCGAACAACGACCCCGCCCGCCACGCCGCGGCGATGCCGAGGGGGACGCCGACGAGCACGGTGAGCCCGAACGCCATGATCGCCAGCTGGAACGTGATGACGACGCGATCGGCCAACAGCGTGGTGACCGGGGTGTTGTTGCGGATGCTCGTGCCGAACTGCCCGTGCAGCACGTCGTTCAACCACAGGAGGTACTGGCGCAGGAACGGTTCGTCCAGTCGGTACTTCTCGCGGATCGCGGCGATGGCCTCGGGTGACGGGTTCTTCGGTCCGAGCAGGTTGCGCGCCGGGTCGCCCGGCGTGAGGTGCAGCAGCCCGAAGACGATGAACGACAACGCCAACAGCAGCAGCAGCGTGGCGGCCAGCCGGACGACGACGAATCGCCCGATGGAGCCCCTCGCGAAGCGGCGTCTCACCCCTTGGTCAGGATGCGAGTCGTCCACGGCGAGAGCCAGGTGTACGGGCCGAAGTCCTCGATCGTGTACGCGTCCTTGATCGCGGTGGCGGCTTCGCCCCACCACAGCGGCACGTAGGGGATGTCCACCATGGCCAGCTTCTGGGCCTCGATGATGAGGTCGATGCGCTTGGCCGGGTCGGCTTCCTCACGCTGCTGCTGCAGGAGCGCGGCGACCTCTTCGTTCGCGTACGAGGCCGGGTTGCCCTCGGCGAGGAACCAGCTGATCAGCTCGGCCGGGTCGCCCGTCGCGTTGAAGTACCACATGTACGCGAGGCCCCAGTCGGCGGAGCCGATGGTGTCGTACCACTGCTCGACGGGCATCTCTTCGACCTCGATGGTGATGCCGATGTCCTTCACCGTGGCGGCGAGCGCCTGGAAGAACTGGCTCACCTGCGGGGCGCTGGACGACACGCCCACCTTGCAGCTGAAGCCGTCGGGCACCTTCGAGAGCGCCAACTCGGCCTTCGCGGCCTCCAGGTCGAAGGCCAGGTCGAACACGGGCGCGAGCTTGTCGCGGGCGGCGTCGCCGACCACCGATTCGATCTGCTGCGGGACGGTGAGCGCGGTGGCGACTTCGCCGTGGCCGTTGAGCAGCTTCTCGACGTAGGTGGGGCGGTCGCAGGCGAGGGCGATGGCCCGGCGGACGTGGATGTCGTCGAAGGGCTCGACGGCGGTGTTGAAGTCGATGCCGACGTAGCTCTTGTCGGCGGCGAACAGCACGTCGGTGGCCTCGGCGTCGTTCCACTGCTGCTCCTGGTCGAGCGAGATGCTGACGGCCAGGTCGATGTCGCCGGACTGGCGGGCGAGGATGCGGGTGGTCTCTTCCGGGATGAACTCGATCTTCACGGTCTTCACCGGGGCCTTGCCGCCCCAGTACGTGTCGACCCGCTCGAGCTCGACGCCCTGGTCGGGCTGGAAGCTGGTGACCTTGTACGGGCCGGTACCGATGAGGCCGGCAGCCGGGGTACCGATCTCGCCGCCGGCGGCGGTGACGAAGCGCTCGGCCGTCACCCACATCGCGTTGGCGGCGCAGGGGCCCCACTCGAACGCCACGTCGGGCGAGGCGAGGGTGATGGTGACCTCGTTGTCGGCCGTCTTCTCCGCCGAGTCGACGTTGGCCCAGTAGTAGGCGGTGTTCGGCGACTTGGTGTCGTCCTTGGCCAGGCCCACGCTGTAGACGATGTCGTCGGCGGTGAGCGCCGAGCCGTCGCTGAAGGTGACGCCGCTGCGCAGCGTGTACACGTAGGTGGTCGGCGTGGGGTTGGTCCACGACTCGGCCAGCGCGCCGACGAGCTTGCCGGTGCTGTCGGGGGCGACCAGGGCTTCGGCGATGAGAGCGGCGATGTAGTAGTTGAAGTTGCCGGCTTCCTGGCCCGGGTAGAGGTTCGAGATCGAGCTGGGGAACGCCACGGTGAGCGTGTCGATCTCCTGCGCGGTGCCGCCGGTGGTGGTGTCGGTGGAGCCAGCGGGGCCCGAGCCGGTGCCCGGTGTCGTGACGGTGGCCTCGCCGTCGCTGCCGCAAGCGGCGAGCAGGGCGAGCAGGGCGGTGGCACCTGCGCCCTGGAGCAGGGTGCGGCGGCTGACGGGAAGCGGCTTCGACATCGTGGAACTCCTGGTGCGGGTCGGCCCAGGGCCTGGCCTGGGTGGCGCATGTCTACTCGTTCTTGCCAGTTGAAGCAAGACACTAGACGCCCGCCGCGTGTGCGGGTCCGCTGCTCAGGTGCCGCAGAAGGTGCGGTAGGGGGCTGCCGCGGCCAGTGCCGGGCGGGCGTACTCGTCGTGCCGGGGCGGCTCGCGAACGGGTGCTGCACCACCTCGACCAGGTGGGTGAACGGGCCCAGGTCGCCATCGGTGGCGGCGGCGAGGGCGTCCTCCACCAGATGGTTGCGGGGGATGTACACCGGATTGACCAGGTCCATCGTCGCGGCGACCTCGTGATCCGGGCGCGGGTCGTCGGCCCGAGCGCGCTGCCACCGCACCGCCCACGCGTCGAACGCGGCGGCGTCGGTGCACATCGCCCGCGTCGGCTCGGCGTCGCCGCGCACCACGTCGGAGAGCGACCGCAGGAACGACGTCATGTCCGCGCCCTGTTGCTGCAGCAGTGCGAACAGGTCGTCGACGAGCGCGCGGTGCACCGTGTCGTCGTCGTCGCCGTCGGAACGGAGGCCGAGCTTGGGGCGCATCACGTCCAGCCAGTGCGACGAGTACCGCTCGGTGAAGCGGTGCAGCGATGCCGTGGCCAGTTCGACCGCGGTCTCCTGCGTGTCGGCGATGAACGGCAACAGGGCCTCGGCGAGGCGGGCCAGGTTCCACTGGGCGATGCGCGGCTGCTGACCGTACGCGTAACGACCGCCGTGGTCGATGGAGCTGAACACCGTGGCGTCGTCGTAGCGATCCATGAACGCGCACGGCCCGTAGTCGATCGTCTCGCCCGAGATCGTCATGTTGTCGGTGTTCATCACGCCATGGATGAAGCCGACCGACATCCACCGTGCGATCAGCGACGCCTGGGCCTCGGCCACGGCGTCGAACAGCGCAAGGGCCGGGTTGTCGTGCTGGGCGGCGGCGGGGTGGTGCCGCTCGATGGCGTAGCGGGTGAGGTCGGCGAGCAATTGCCCATCGCCGGTGTTGGCCGCGTACTGGAACGAACCGACGCGCAGGTGGCTCGCGGCCACGCGAGCCAACACCGCGCCCGGCAGCGGCCCCGTGTCGCGGGCGATGTGCTCGCCCGTCGTGCACACGGCCAGGGACCGCGTGGTGGGGATGCCGAGCGCGTGCATCGCCTCGCTGATGACGTACTCGCGCAGCATCGGCCCCACAGCTGCCTTGCCGTCGCCGCCGCGAGCGAACGGGGTGCGGCCCGAACCTTTCAGGTGCAGGTCGCGGCGGATGCCGGCCATCCCGCCGTCTGTCTCGCCGTCCGGCGGGCCGACGAGTTCGCCCAGCAGCAACGCCCGGCCGTCACCGAGGCGGGGTGAGTAGCCGCCGAACTGGTGGCCGGCGTAGGCCTGCGCCACCGGGCGCGAGCCGGGCAGCAGGTCCTGGCCGGTCAGCACGCGGGCACCGACGTCGCCGCGAAACGATTCCGGGTCGATGCCGAGCTCGGCCGCCAGCGCGTCGTTCAGCACCAGGACCCGCGGCTCGGGAAACGTCGCGGCCTGCCATGGTTCGCACAAGCCGGGCAGTTGCCGGGCGAACTGGTCGTCGAGGCGCAGCGTCATCGAGCCGCACGGTATCCGCCGACACGGGCCGACGAGACCGCGAGCCAGCGATCCGGTGGACCTACGCCCCTACTTCGGCGCGTCCACGGAGCCCACGATGGGGACATGGCTGATGTCGCGTGTCTCGAAACGGATCCGCCGCGTCGTCATCGTCTGCTCGCCGCCGCGGCGTGCTTCGTCGCCGTCGGTGCGTACTTCGGTGCGGTGGGGTTGGTCTCGGGCTGGTTGTCGCTGGGTGATCGATTGAACGAGCGCTTGCCGTTCGGCAGTCCGGTGCTCGGCGGGCTGGCCCTGCTGGTGCTCGTCGCCGTGCCGTACACGGTGCTGATGCGCCAGGCCTGGCGTGGCGACGGCTCGACCGGTGCGACATCGATCGTCGTCGGCGCGACCACCATCGCCTGGATCGCCGTCCAACTCGCGTTCCTGCGCGAGCTGAGCTTCTTCCACCCGCTCTACGCGGCGATCGGCGTGGGCTTCGTGGTGGCGGGTGTGCGCATCCGTGCCCGTCGCGTCCCCGAGGTCGACGTCGCGCTGGTCGAGCGGTTCCTGGCCCAGCAGCGCATCGTGATGATCGGCGCGACCGACGACCCGAAGAAGTTCGGCTCGACCATCTTCCGCGCCCTCGTCGACCACGGTCACGACGTCGTCCCCGTGAACCCCCGTCACGACCGGATCGGCGGTGTGCAGTGCCACCCGGATCTGCGCAGCGTGCTGGGCGAGATCGACGCGGTGCTGGTGATGCTCACCGGCCCGGCGGCCGTCGAGGCCGTGCGCGAGTGCGTGTTGCGATCGGTGTCGATGGTGTGGCTGTTCCGCGGTGCCGGCAGCCCGGGCGCGATGTCCGCCGAGTCCGTCGAGCTCTGTCGCGACAACGGTGTCGAGGTCATCGCCGGCGCATGCCCGCTGATGTTCCTCGCCCCGGTCGGTGGTGCCCATCAGGCGCACCTCGCAGTGCGCCGCTTCGCCCACGCGGTCGGCTGACTCCAACCGCGGACGCTCAGAACGTCGCGTAGGCCGGGCCCGTGTAGGTGCCGTTGCGGACGATCTGCTTGCCGAACGGCATCAGTGCGAGCGGCGCCAGCTTGAAGTTGCCCAGGCCGAGGGGGATGCCGATGATCGTGATGCACAGCAGCACGCCGAGCACCAGGTGACCGACGGCGAGCCAGAACCCGCTGAGCAGGATCCACAGGATGTTGCCGATCAGGCTGAGCGCGCCCGTGCCACGCGGCTGGTCGATGACCGAGCGACCGAACGGCCACAGCGCGAACCCGGCGAGCTTGAAGCTCTGCAGCCCGAACGGGATGCCGATGATCGTGATGCACATGACGATCCCCGAGATCACATAGGCGATGAACAGCCAGATGCCCGACAGCAGCAGCCACAGGATGTTCAGCAGCAGGCTGCCGGCGCCGGGCTGCGAGCCGGTGCTGCCGGCCGACACGGGTGACGCTCCAGGTGCGGTGCTCATGGTGGCGATCCTCTTCTCGGCGATGTGGCCCTCTGTGGTGCAGGAAGTCTCGCATCGGCCGAGCGTCGGATCGGTGTTCCTCAGCGTCGCCGGTGGACCGCGCGCACGATGGCGACGACGATGACGCCCGCGCCGGGAACGATCCAGGGAGGGACCACCACGCTGAGGGCCACGGCGCCGATGGTGGCTCGGTTGCCGATGTGCCCTCGCCGACGAAGTGCGGCGATCAACAGCAACGCCGCGGCGAGCGCGTACCACGGTGCACTGTTCGCCAGGCCGTGATCGGCGACGTCGGGTATCGCGGACGTGGGGGTGCGCGAGTTGCCGGTGGCGATCAGGTCGTCGACGACGCGGAGGTTGCCGAACATCACCAGCACGGTCGCGCCGAACCACAGCGCGGCGGTGGCGATCACATCCCATTGACGCCGTGCGACCGGCGTCGCCCAGAAGATGATCGCCACCATCGCGCCCGCCATGAACGGTGCCGACGCGCTGGAGAGGTGCTCGGCGGCGTGGCCGCCGACGTCGTAGCGCGAGGACAGCAGCAGCTCCTGCAGGATCAACGCGACGGCCACGAACGCGACGACGGGCCACCATTCGCGCACGGCGCGAACGACGGGGTGCGGTCGGTCGGCGATGGACAGGTCGGTCGCGTGCATGCCCAGACGGACGTCCGCCGGCGGTTGCCGGGTGACCCGAGCCGCGTCCGTTCGAGTGCCCGCCCGTCGACCGGTCGACGCGGCGCGCGAGGATGCCCTCATGGCTGATGGCTTCGACACCCCGATCACTCGCGACGGCGATGCGCTCGTCGGACCGTTCCGCGCACCGCGGCAGATGCTGGCCGACCAGGAGTACGACGGTCACACCAGCGTCCACGACGATGCGACGGCCGACAAGCTGGGCCTGCCCGGTGCCCCGATCGAGGGCCCGACTCACTTCAGCCAGTTCGACCCGCTGGCCGTCGAGCTGTGGGGCGGCGAGTGGTTCGAGCGGGGCTGCATCAGCGCCCACTTCGAGACGATGGTGGTCGAGGGCGAAGAGGTGCAGGCGACACTCACCCCCACCGGTCGGGCGACGGCTCGCGGGACCGCGGTGAAGCGCACGGGTGAGCCGGTGCTCAGCGCGTCGCTGACCCTGGGCGACCAGCCGACCGAGCTGGGCGAGCGTCTCGCCCGCATGCAGGCCAAGGACGCCGGCGAGTTGTTCATCGTCGACCGTCTGGAGGTCGGCTGGGTGTCGCCCTCGTCGACGACGTCGATGTCGTACCAGGGCTCGAACGGGAACCTGTACCCGTTCTCGTTGGCCGACAAGGTGCGGCTGATGACCGAGCCGTCACCGTGGTACCAGCCCGGTTCCGCCCCGCCGTGGGGTCGGGCCGTGGTGCCCACCGAGATGCTCAGCGTGCTCGCCCACAAGGGTGGGGTGCATCTGCCGGTGCGCGGGCCGTCGGTCGGCCTGTTCATCGACCTCGAGGTCGCCCGGCATCGCCCGGTGTTCGTCGGCGAGACGTACCACGTGACGCACGAGGTCGTGTGCCTCGGGCAGAGCCGTCGGGTGGAGAGCTACTGGACCCGCACTCGGCTCACCGACGACGACGGGGCGCGGGTGGCCACGGTGCTGCTGCACCAGGGCGTGTTCAAGGCGTCGTACGCGGACTACCCGGCCGACCGGCTGTAGCGATCGGCACGCTGCGCTGGTGGTGGCAGTGGGCGCCCGGCCCTGACGGGAACAGGGCCGGGCGCCGCTGCTGCCTCAGCCGGCCTTGCGGACGGGGCGGGCGCCCGAACCAGCCGCTGACTTCTTCTTGTTGGTGACCGCCTTGGCCGCGCCGAGCTCGGAACTCGAACCGGCATTGGCGATCCCGCCCGCCCAGTCGGCCAGGTGCGAGCGCACGAACCACTGGTAGCGCTCGAGGATGCCCGTCTGACCGATGAGCAGATCCTCCGACACTCGGTCGTCGTCGGCGACGGTGTCCATGGCCCGACGGTGTGCGGCGATGACGCCGGTGTACACCACGTCGAGGGCACCGAGGTGAGAGAGCGAATCGGCGCGATCCAGGGAGTAGTCGTCCCAGGCGCGCACGGTGGTGAGCCGACCGGGCAGTCCGCTCGGCACGCCGCCGAGCGAGGCGATGCGTTCGGCGAGGTCGTCGACCATCGCCTGCACACCGGCGTACTGCGGATCGAGCATCTGGTGCACGCCGATGAAGTTCGGGCCGACCACGTTCCAGTGGATGTGCTTCAGGGTCAGCGACAGGTCCACCAGGCTGGCCAGTCGCTCCTGCAGGCATTCGGCGACGCGCTTGCCGGCGGCCATGTCGACACCGGGCACGGTGAACGACGCCTGACGCGACGACGTCACGCGCGACACGCCACCGGTCGGCGTCGCGCGTCCGTTGCCGTTGCTGCGACGTGTGGTCTGCTGGTTCTTCGTCTGTGCCATGGTCTCGCTCCGATGCGGGGATGGGGGCCGTGAGAAGCAGATACCCAACGAGTCGCACGGCGAACCGCGCCAGAAGTTCACGGTGTCGTCCGACACGTGACCGCTCCCTCGCCGAGGCGCGCGGTAGGTTCCCGCTCCGGGCGGACCGACCAGACCAACCAGGGCAGACCAACCAGGGCAGAAGGGTGTGCAGCACGACGATGACGAATCCGAACGAACGCGCCAGCGACCACGAATCGACCCCCACCGCGACCCCCAGCGCGACATGGAGCCAGGTGGTCTCCCGCCGCCGACTGTTCGCCCTGGCGGGTGGTGCCGCCGTGCTGGCCGCCTGCAGCAAGTCGGGTGCTGAGGCGGTCGAGACCACAGCGCTCGCGACCACGACCGAGCCGTCCACGACGACGACGACGATCGCGCCGACGACGAGCACCACGATCGCGCCGACGACCACCACGCTGCCGCCGCCCGTGCAACCCTTGACCGGCCTGCCGCTCACCGACGAGGCGCTGCTGAAGAAGGTCGCGCTCGTCGTCAAGATCAGCAACGACAAGGGGGCGCGTCCGCAGACCGGGCTGAACGCCGCCGACATCGTCTACGAGGCCTGGGGTGCCGGGCCGACGCGATTCGCCGCCGTGTTCCACAGCCAGGACGCCGACTTCGTGGGTCCGATCCGCTCGTGCCGCGAGCAGGACGTCAACCTGATGGGGTCGTTCAACCGTGCCGTGTTCGCCTGCTCGGGCGGCAACTCGGGCAACATCGCCCTGCTGCGCAACTCGGACATGTTGCTCGTCACCGAGGGCAAGGGCCCGGGCTGGGAGCTCGACCCGAACAAGCGCCGTCCGCACAAGACGCATGCCGACACCGCCCAGTTGCGCACCAACGCCGGGCCCGACCGTTCCGGCCCCGAGCAGCAGTTCCACTACCGCGGCGCCGACGACACCGCGGCGGGACAGCCGATGACCGGGTTCGACCTGCAGATCGAGCGGGTCTTCGTGCAGTGGCGCTACGACGCCCCGTCGAAGCGCTACCTGCGCGACCAGGACGGCCGCACGCACGTGATGGCCGACGGCACCCAGGTGACGAGCGACAACGTGATCATCGTGTGGCTGGACTACTACCCGAGCAGCACCGACCGCCGCTCACCCGACGGCCGCTCCACCGGTGAGGGCGTGGCGATGGTGTTCTCCGGCGGCCGGATGGTCATCGGCAAGTGGACCCGCAAGGATCGTCTCGCTCCGTTCGCGTTCACCGACGACAAGGGCGATCCCATCCTGCTGACGCCGGGGCGCACGTTCATCGAGCTGCCCAACAGCGGTGGCGGCTCCTTCCACGGTCAGGACGACCACTACACCCTCGTGCCCTGACCCCGTCGGGTCAGACCGGAGTGGGGTACAGCGAGGCAACCCGTTCGGCGCGGTAGACGAACCACGCGCCGGCGCCGCCGACCTGCAGCTCCCAGACCACCGTGGCGCCGTCGGCACCCTCGGGGGTGACCTCCTGGATCTGCGCGTGCAGTCCACCGAACCGACCGGCGTAGAAGCCGTTGACGATGAGGACGTTGCCGTTCTCCTGCGTGTCGGCGTCGCCGACCGCGAGCGAGAACGCAGGATCGCCGTTCACCGTGCTGGCCCACTCCCACAGCTGCGTGGCGGTCCACTTCGTCGCGTCGGCGTCGCTGTCGTCGACGGCGATGCGCACGGCCCGGGTCTGCTGCGGCTCGGGCCGCGTGTTGCCGTTGTCGTACATCACCAACGAACCGTCGTCGAGCACCTCGACCGCGTGCTGGTGCGACGGCGGCGTGCCGTCGAGCGGGATGGTGCCGTCCTCGCCGAGCTCCCAGATCAGCTCACCGGCGGGACCGTTGTCGTCGTCCTCGTAGCGGATGGCGAGGACCACGTTCAGGTGGCGCACGGACACGAGCAGTGCGTTGCGCTCGGTGTCCAGCACGACGGCGTTGGAGTGCGTCCAGTCGACCACTCGACCGGCGTTCTCGGGGGTCGTGTACTGCGGGACCGGGAACACGTTGTCGTTCTGGAAGGCAGTGCCGCAGACGTTGCGACCGACGGGGTCGCTCTGCGGATCGAGCAGGTCGTAGAGGTCGATCTCCTTCACCAGTTCGCCGGTCTCGGCGTCGACCTCGACCACCACGTCGCTGACGAGCAGGTACTCGCCGTTGAAGTCGCCGGGGGCCTCGCCGCACTGCGGGGTGTCGGTGGTGAGCGTGTGCAGACGCGTGCTCAGCGACAGCAGGTGGCCGTTGGGCAGCAGTTGCACCTCGTGGTGCAGCGAATCGGTCTTCACCGGGGTGATGGGAGCGTCGTCCGGCGGCACTTCGTCGCCGTGGAGCGCGGTGTGCCAGCGGCGCAGCACCGTGCCATCCAGGTCGCTGAGCACCACTTCGGTGTCCTCGGTGTCGTACAACAGGTTGCCGTCGTCCAGCATGCGCGCGTCGGCGATGAAGCGCGGTTGGGTCTGGTACCAGACGACCTCGCCGCGGTCGTCGACGGCGATCAGCAGGCCGGCCGGCTGGCTCGGGTCGGTCGCACCGCCGGGCAGCACGTTCGCCGTGGCGACGATGTTGAACATCGTGTAACCGGGCTGCATCGCCGCCGGGTCGCTGGTGACGACATTCAGTTCGGGCAGCGTGAACGGCAGCGGCTCGGTGGTCACCTCGACGGTCGAGGCCTCACCCGCCACGTCGCCCACGAGCGGCACGATGGAGATGGTCTGGGCGCGGTCGGCGAGCAGGCCGCGCAGCGGCACGGTGTGCTCGGTGGCGGCCTCGGCGGTGGTGACGAGCACCTGGCTGCGTTCGCCGTCGTCGAGCGTGATCTCGAGTGTCGCGTCGATGTCGGTCGTGACGTTCAGCGTGCCGAGCAGCACGTTGGTCTCGCTCATCGCCACGGTCGCCGCGGTCACCACCGGCGGCGCGGCCGCGACGGTCGACTCGGTGGTGGTCGATGCCGCGGTGGACTCGGCCGCGGCCGTCGTCGCACTGGTGGCGGTGTCGTTGTTCGAACACGCCGCGACCACGAGGGCCATGGCGACGAGTGAGGTTCCCAGACGCGAATGCACGAGTGGCGAACCTACAGGTCGAAGGCGTGCGGAGGTGAGGTCAGGCGTGAGCGAGATGGCGTGCGCCGGCGCCCATGAGCCCGAGGAAGTTGTCGCAGTAGAACGCCTGACGCACCGACTCGGGCAGGTCGCCGAGGCTGCGCTCGAATCGCTCGATCGGACGGCGGCCACCCTCCACGTGCGGGTAGTCGCTGTTGAACAGCACCGTCTCGGGACCCGCCTGCTCGATGATCCAGCGGACGTCCTCGGTGGGGTAGGGCGTGAACTTCATCGAACGACGCACGTAGTCGCTGGGTCGCATCTGCAGGCCGCGCACCCGCTCCTCGTGCTTCACGAACGCCTCGAACGCGCTCTCCATCTGCCGCATCCAGCTGGGCACCCAGATGGCGCCCTGTTCGATGACGCCGACGCGCAGACGTGGGAACCGGTCGAAGACACCGTCGAACACCATCGTCGCCAGCGTCTGCATGGGCGGGAACGGGATGGCCATGTAGTCGACCGAGCGGAAGTTCTCCTCGCCGCCGTGGAAGTCGGGCGGGATGGGCAGACCGTTCTGGAAGTACGCGGGGTCGATGAGGTCGCCCGTGCCGCCGACGTGGAACACGATCGGCAGGTCGGCGTCCTGGGCGATCGCCCACACGCGGTCGAGTGAGCGGTGCGACGGCGAGTGACCCTTCGGCGCGCCACTGGCGACGAGCAGCGCGGCCGCCCCCATCTCGACGCTCTCCTGGGCGATGGCGGCGCTGCGCTCGAAGTCGGCGAGCGGGACGTAGCAGGTGGGCAACAGCCGCGGATCGGCCGAGCAGAACTCGACCATGCCGCGGTTGTGGGCGCGGGCTGCGCCGTATGCGAAGTCCATGTCGTCGCCGTGCTCCCAGTCGAACAGGCGCCGGTTGTGGAACGTGTTGAACATCAGCTGGCTCTGGAAGCCGAGCATGTCGAGGGCGCGGGGCCGGTCCTCGGGCAGGAACGAGCCGGTGGCCGCGTAGTTCTTGCGCAGCATGATCTCGTCCTGCTCGACGGCGCGGTACTCGTCACTGCGGTGGCGGTCGACGAGACGGGCGAACGTGGCGTCGAGGTCGGCGAGTTGCTCCTCCACCGAGCCGGTCTGCTTCAGCTCGTTGCCACCACTGAGCTCGAGCGGGCGGATGCGATCGCGGATGGACGGATCGGCGAAGTCGCGCAGCCACGTCGGCGGCTCCATGATGTGCGCGTCGGCGTCGTGGACGATGCGGTCGAGTTGGTTGTAGGCCATGGTCGCCTCCGGGTGTCAGATCGGTTGGTTGAGTTCGACGAGGTTGCCCGACGGGTCGCGCAGGAACGCCTGCCGTCCGGGTCCGACGGTCTGCGGGTCGCTGACCTTCACGCCGTGGCCGCGGATGTCGGCGATCGCCGCGTCGAGGTCGGCGACGCGTATCGCGAAGTGCTGACCCTTCTGGTCGGGCACGTCGATCTCCAGCAGGTGCACCTGTTGATCGCCGAGGTCCAGCCACGCACCGGCGAAGTCGAACTCGGGCCGGTCGGCGCGGACGGTCAGGCCGAGCACCTCGGTGTAGAACGCGATCGCGGCCGCTGCGTCGGTGACGTTGATGGAGACGTGGTGGACCCCGAGCGGCTGCATGTGGCCCAGTCTTCCAGGTCGCGAAACGGGGGTTTCCGCTCGGCGGCGATCAGCAGCCGTCGAACGCCCCCTCCGACGGCATCTACATTTCGGGCATGCCGCTGCCGGAGACGCTGCTGACCGCCACCTGGAACGACCTCGACCTGTGCGTGGCGGCCGGCCAGTGGCCGGACGGGTTGCGCGGCGAGTTGATCATCAGCGCGCCGGTGGTCGACCCTCGACTGTCCTTCCAGCTGTTCGGGTTCGGTGCGCTCGTGCGGCTGTCGCTGCAGCCGGGCACGTTCGGCGCACCTGCGGACCGGCACGCGCTCAGGGTGCGCACCATCGACTCGCCCGTGCAGCGCATCCACGAGCGCACGCCCGACGCCTTCCACGGTGGTGTGCTCGGCCTCGACTCGCCGTACGGCCACGCCAACATGGCCAACACCGCGCCGCTCGGCTGGGGCGGTCGCCTGTTCGCCACGTGGGACGTCGGCCGGCCGGTGGAGGTGGACCCGGTGACCCTCGGGTTCGTCGCCGAGGTGGGCAGCGCCGCGTCGTGGGGTGGCGACTCGTTCGGCAACCGCGCCGTGCTGCCCCAGGTGTTCAGCACCGCGCACCCGGTCGTCGACCGTGAGCGCGGCTGCATGTGGACGGTGAAGCTGGGCCTTGGCCGCGCCGGGCTGGAGCCGACGGTGGTGCGCTACGACGGCACCGGCACCGAGGTGCGCACGTGGCGGCTGCCCGGTGCCGCGGTCGCCGGCAGCATGCACACGATCACCCAGACGGCGAACTGGTTGGTGCTCGCCGACTCGGGCAACTTCAAGGCCGACTTCGGCGAGATCATGGGCGGCGACCGATCGGTGCAGATCGACACCGAGGTGCCGGTGTTCTTCGTCCGCAAGGACGTGCTCGAGGCCACGCCGAACGGTGGTGAGGTGCCGTACGAGCGGGCCACGTTCGGCCCGACCACCGGTCACTACTACGCGAACTGGGACGACAGCGACGGCATCCGCGTGTTGTTCGAGCACATGGACCTCACCGACCTCGCGTGCCGGTTGAAGCCCGACGATGTCGACGCGAACGGCAACCCGTTGAACCCGGCCTACCTGGGCCTGTACCAGATGGCCATGTCGGCGCAGACGGTCAGCGAGGTGGTGTTCCGTCCTGGTGCCGGGTCGGGCACGGTGGAGGCGAGCACCCGCTTCGACTGGACGTGGAACCTGCAACTGTCGGCCATGGACTGGAGCCCAGCGGGTCGCACGGAACCCACCCACCACCACGTCGTGTTCCAGGGGCGGCGCCCGGGTGCGATGTCGCGCCGCATCCTCGACCTGTACGGCGATCGCATCGACGAGGCGCAGGTGACGGCGTCCGAGCAGCGCGCCAGCCTGGCCACGTTCCGCCGTGGCGATCTGGCGCTGCACTCGCGCTGGGAGTACCCCTCCGCGGCCGACTTCCCCTCGTCGCCCATCTTCGTGCCACGTGAGGGTGGCGTGGCGGGTGGCGGCGATGGCTGGGTGGTCGTGCCGGTGCTGAACGACGACGGCTTCCGCGTCGAGTGCTTCGACGCGGCCGACGTGGGTGCCGGTCCGGTGGGCGTGTTGGCCGGGCCGAACCGCGAGCGGGCACCGTTCATGCTGCACAGCATCTGGATGCCGTCGGCGTCGCCGGCACCGTCGGTCGACCGGCTCCGCTTCGCCGACGACCTCGACGCCGACGCCGTGGCCGCGCTGCCCGACGACCTGCGCGACACGGTGCGGGCCGTCGCCGCCGACCTGGCCGACGCCTGACTCGCCGCGGGCCGATCTGGGCCGTGACCGAGGTTTTCCAGCCCCCCGTGGGGTCCGGAAAACCTCGCTCAGCCGAGGCGGCTCGAACTCAGCCATCGCCGATCCTCGGGAAGTTCGCCGGGCGCTTCTGGATCAGTGCCGCCGCGCCCTCCTTGGCGTCGACGCGGTCGAGCGCCGCGTACTGCACGACGTCGATCTCCTCCAGTGCCGCGCGGACCTGCGTGCCGTAGCCCTCGTAGACCAGCCGCTTGGTGTCGGCCAGCGACGCAGGCGACACCTGCTCGGCCAGGTCTTCCACGTAGCGCCGCGTCGCGGCGAGTAGGTCGTCGGGTTCGACCACCTGCTGCACCAGGCCGAGGCGGTGGGCCTCGACGGCGTCGATCTTCCGCGACGACCACAGCAGGTCGAGCGCCGCGCCTGTGCCGATGAGACGCGGCACCATCCAGGTCATGCCGTGCTCGGCGATCAGGCCGCGCTTGGAGAAGATCGTGGTGAACGAGCCGGCCGTCGACGCGATGCGGATGTCGCTCATCGCGGCGAGCACGAACCCGCCGCCCGCGGCCACGCCGTTGACCGCGGCGATCACCGGCTTGGGCACGGCGAGCAGCCATGTGAACAGCCCGGGCACGTCGGCGGAGGTCGGGCCGGTGGGCATCGGCCGCGTGGTCGACCCGGCGTCGGCGGTGGCCTGCAGCACCGACGCGTCGAGCCCCGAGCAGAACCCGCGTCCGGCACCGGTGACGACGATGCCGACCACGCGGCGATCTCGCGCCGCGCTGTCCACAGCGACACGGAAGTCGCGCAGCATCGAATGCGTGAGCGCGTTCAACGTGGCCGGGCGGTTCAACGTGATGGTCGCGACCGGGTCGTCGATCTCGAGGACGATCTCGTCGTTCATGCTGTCAACCCCCTCGGCCGACTCCCGGTCAACGTGGCCTCTCCGGGAACCTACTGTGGCGGTCGTGGGTGTCTACGACGACAAGGTGCTGCCACGGATGATCGACCTGGCGTGCGGCAACAAGGGCGCGCACTCCATCCGGCGGCGCGTGTGCGAGGACCTCCACGGCCGGGTGGTCGAGATCGGCTTCGGCTCGGGCCACAACGTGCCGTTCTATCCGCCGACCGTGACTGCGGTGGCCGCCATCGAGCCGGCCGACGTCGGCTGGCAGCTGGCGTCGAAACGACTCGCCACCGCCACGGTGCCGGTCGAACGCACGGGCCTCGACGGTCAGTCGCTGCCGCTCGACGACGACAGCTGCGACACCGCGCTGTCGACGTGGACGCTGTGCACCATCCCCGACGTCGCCGTCGCGCTCAGCGAGGTGCGCCGGGTGTTGAAGCCGGGTGGCACGCTGCACTTCGTCGAGCACGGCCTGGCGCCCGACGACAAGGTGCGGCGCTGGCAGCACCGCATGGAGCCGCTGCAGAAGAAGCTGTTCGGCGGCTGCCACCTGACCCGCTCGATCACCGACCTGTTGGCCGAGGCGGGCTTCACCCTCACCGAGGTCGACGCGTTCTACGAGCGCGGCCCGAAGGTCCTCAGCGCCTACACCGTCGGCATCGCCCACTCCGCCTGACCTCGGCGGTTTCTGGGCGGGAATCCTCCCAGATCGCCTTCTGGGCGGTGTCGTTCCCGGGTTCCGGGAATCAGCACGCCCAGAACCGGCGCCGTCGCTCCTACAGGCGGGTGGCGGGGGTCTTGTGCTCGACGAGCGGGTCGACCGTCAGCAGGCGGTGGGCCTCGGCCGGGTTCGGCGTGAAGCCGGGGGTGTTGCGGCACAGCTCGACCATGATGCCGTTCGGGTCGGCGTAGTACAGCGAGTGGCACCAGTCGTGGTCCAGCTCCATGATCGGCTGGATGCCCTCGGCGGTCATGCGGGCGCGCACGGCTTCCTGCTGCTCGGCCGTGGCGTCGAACGCGCAGTGGTTCACCCACACGGGCAGGCCCACGCCGTCGCTGACGTCGGGCGTCCAGTCGGGCTTCTCGCCGACGTTCTGGAACTGGAAGAAGGCGATGCACTCGCCGCCACCGATGTCGTAGAACACGTGCCGCACCCACGAGGTGTCGTTGTGGGCCTGCAGTTCGGTGTGGATGAGCGGGAAGCCCATCAGGTCTTCGTAGAAGTGCGTCGTGGCCTCGACGTCTCGGGTGGCATAGGCGACGTGGTGCAGCGGCATGTCGCGATCGTACCGACCCCCACCGACCCCGGCCAGAGTCGTGCCCACCCCGCGCGAACTTAAGTTCCTGGTGAACACGCGCGAACTCAAGTTCTGCGGGTCCACGATCGCTGTAGCGTCCGCGCATGCGCGCCGTCATCGCCGAGTCCGGGTCCGTCCGCCTGATCGACGTGGCCGATCCGCCGGCGGGTGCCCGGGTGTTGCGCACGGCCGAGGCCGGCATCTGCGGCAGCGACCTGCACATGGTCGCCAGCGGCATGGCGCCGGTGACGATGGGGCACGAGTTCGGCGGCTGGCTGGCCGACGGGCGTCTGGTGGCGATCCGCCCGACGGGGGAGTGCGGGCAGTGCGACCCGTGCCGGCGTGGGTTCTTCAGCGCCTGCCCGTCCGGCTGGGGCGACGCCTACGGCGTGAGTGCGCACGGCGGCCTGGCCGACGAGGTCGTGGTCGACGACGCACGCGTCTACGCGATGGCCGACGGCGCCAGGCCGAAGGACGCCGCGCTGGTCGAGCCGCTGGCGATCGCGATGCACGGCCTGCGCCGAGTGGCACCCGAGCCCGGCAGTCGCGCGCTCGTGGTCGGTGCGGGGTCGATCGGTTTGCTCACCGTCGCCGCGTTGCGGTCGTGGGGAGTGGACGCCGACATCGTCGCCCGCCACCCGCACCAGCGCGACGCGGCCGAGGCGCTCGGTGGGCGAGTGGTCGAGCAGCCGAAGCGATCCGACTACCTGGTCACGTTCGACGCGGTGTGCACGCAGCAGACGCTCGACCAGTGCGTGCAGGCCGCGATGCCCGGTGGCCGGGTGCTCGAGTTCGGCATGTTCTGGTCGCCGGTGCAGTACTCGAACAACATCCTCTTCAAGGAGGTCAGCATCGTCCCGGCGATGGGCTACTCGCGTGGCGACGGGTTCGACGACTTCCGCGAGGCCGCCGACCTGGCCGGCACCGACCCGCACATCGCCGACACCCTGGTCACCCACACGTTCGCCCTGGCCGACGCGGAGGAGGCCTTCCGCGTCGCCGCCGACCGAGCCAGCGGCGCCATCAAGGTCCACCTCGTCCCGTAGGAGCCAGCCCCGCGAACTCAAGTTCCTGGAGAACACCGCGAACTTGAGTTCTGCGGGTCCAGGCTCAGCCGTTCGAGTAGATGCGCGTGGGGCGGACGAACACCGCGGCGCGGCGCTCGTCGCGCATCACCCGGTCGTACTCGTCCCAGTCGTCGTGGGTGCCGCCCGCGCCCTGGAACACGTCGCGCAGCAGCACCCGCAGGCCGTCCTCGTCGAAGTGCGGCGACGGGTCGTCGGGTCCGATGACCTCGGCCGGCCCTTCCACCGTGACCCACTCCCAGCCGGTGCGAACGGCGATCGTCATCTGCGGCCGGGCACGTAGATGGGTGACCTTGCGTGCCGACGATCGGGCGACCAGCGCGACGGTCGGCTCGCCGGTCACCGGGTGCGTCATCACGCCCGCGTTGACGACGGTCGACTGCATCGACCCGTCCGCGCGCGACGTGGTCACCACGCACAACCCGTGCTCGCGAGCCAGCAGCGAACGAACGTCGTCGAGATCAGCCATGCCGCCCACCGTAGACCCGATCTCCCGAACTGAAGTTCTGCGGCTCCATGCTGGCGGGACGTGCTCTGATGGGTGGGTCGAGGGTCGAGGGGAGTCGGGTCATGGGTGAGCGGTTGGCAGGGCGGACGGCGTTGATCGTGGGGGCCGGGCAGACGCCGGGCACCACCATCGGCAACGGTCGGGCGATGGCCGTGACCTTCGCTCGCGAGGGCGCTCGGCTGGTGCTGGTGGACCGCAGTGCCGAGCAGCTGGAGCACACGCTCGAGCTGGTGCGGGCCGAAGGGGCCGAGGCGGTGCCGGTGATCGCCGACATCGCGTCCGACGACGGTCCGGCGTCGGTGGTGCGCCGCCGCGAACGACGCGTTCGGCAGCTTCGACATCCTCGTCAACAACGTCGGCATCGGCTTCGGCGACGACGTGCCGCACCGACTGACCGACGACGGCTACGACCGCATCATGGACGTCAACCTGCGCGCCACGTGGCGCACCTGCCGTGAGGCGCTGCCCACGCTGCGGGCGACCGGTCACGCGTCGATCGTCAGCATCTCGTCGGTCGCCGCGGTGGCGTTCAGCCCGGGCCTCACCGCCTACGGGCTGTCGAAGGCAGGCGTGAACGCGCTCACCGCCAGCATCGCCCTCACGAACGCCAAGTACGGCGTCCGGGCGAACGCGATCATGCCCGGACTGGTCGACACGCCGATGGGCGTCGACGCGGTGGCCGCGGCCCGTGGCATCGAACGCGACGAGCTGGCCTCGGCGCGGGCGGCGATGGTGCCGATGCGTCGCCAGGGCTCGGCGTGGGACATCGCCAACGCGGCGCTGTTCCTGTCGTCCGACGAGGCCGGGTGGATCACCGGCGTGGTCCTGCCCGTCGACGGAGGACAGTCGGCGAGAATCGGGTAGAGGTGGAGGAGAGGTAGCGAAGGAGTGGTCAACGCATGAGTTCGTCCCGTCCGCACGTGGTGGTCATCGGCGCCGGTTTCGGCGGCACGCGGGTCGTGCGTGCGCTGCGTGACGTCGACGTGCGCGTGACGCTGATCGACCGCAACAACTTCCACACCTTCCAGCCCCTGCTGTACCAAGTGGCGACGGCGGGCCTCGACGTCGGCGACGTCACCTTCCCGGTGCGGACGTTGCTGCGCCGGCACCGCGAGGCGTCGTTCGTGATGGGCAGCGTGAACGGCATCGACCTCGCCGGCCGCACGGTCACCGTCGACGGCCAGCCACCCATCGCCTACGACTTCCTGGTCGTGGCGGCGGGCAGTGTGTCGGCCTCCTTCGGCGTGCCGGGGGTCGACGAGCATGCGCTGCCGTTGAAGGACGCCGACGATGCGATCCGGCTGCGCAACCGGCTGATCGGCGACCTGGAACGGGCGAGCCGCGCGGTGAACCGGGGCGAGCCGAAGCCCGACCTGGGGCTGGTGGTCGTCGGTGGCGGCCCGACCGGCATCGAGACCGCGGGCGGCATGCGCGAGCTGCTCGACAAGGTGTTGGCCAAGGACTACCCCGAGCTGGAACTGCGCGGCCTGCCGATCACCGTGGTCGAGGCCGGCCCGCGTCTGCTCGGCGCGTTCGACCCGCGCTCGTCCGACGCCGCGGTGCAGGCACTTGCCCGCCGCGACATCGCCGTCCGCCTCGATGCGGTGGTCGACCACGTCGAGCCCGACGCCGTGGTGCTGCGCGACGGCACCCGGTTGTCCGGCCGGCATCGTCGTGTGGGCCGCGGGTGTCGCGGCCTCGCCGCTCGCGGCCATGTTGGGGACGCCGCTGGAACGCGGCCGGGTGACGGTCGAGTCGAACCTGTCGTTGCCCGGTCACCCGGAGGTGTTCGCCATCGGCGACATCGCCGCGGTCCCCGGCCCGACCGGCGCACCGCTGCCGCAGGTGGCCCAGCCGGCCATCCAGGCCGGGCGACACGTGGCCGCCGAGATCGTGGCCGCGCTCGAGCAGCGCGGCACCACGCCGTTCGAGTACACCGACAAGGGCTCGATGGCGACGATCGGCCGCAACCAGGCCGTCGTCGAGTTCCCCAACGGCCGCCACTTCCACGGCTGGCTCGGCTGGGTGATGTGGCTCGGCCTGCACATCCTCTACCTGATGGGCTTCCGCAACCGGGTGAGCACCCTGGTGAACTGGTCGTGGAACTACCTCACCTACGACCGCGGCGCCCGAGTGCTGGCGAGGACATCCGCGCGAACCTGAGTTCTGCGGGTCCATACGTTTGACCGTATATACGATCAGGCGTATAGTCGCCCCCATGCCCACCGCATTCGACGTCCTCGAGGTCATCGCCGAGCCCACCCGTCGCCGCATCCTCGATGCCGTGCGCGACGGCGAGCGGTCGGTCACCGAACTGGTCGACGAGGTGGGCATGCACCAGCCCGGCGTGTCCCGCCACCTGAAGGTGCTGCGCGACGCCGGTCTGGTGGAGGTGCGCCGCGACGCACAGCGCCGCCTCTACTCGCTGCGCGCCGAGCCGCTGATGGAGCTGGACGCCTGGCTCGAGCCGTACCGCGCCCACTGGGCCGGCCGCCTCGACGCACTCGAACGCCACCTGGCTCGCACCGCCACGCCGGTCAGTGCGACGCCGGCGACGGGTACGAAGACCACGACGAAGAAGACCACGACGAAGAAGAACACCCGCACCAAGAAGGATCCCCGATGAGCACTGCCCCCGCCTCCCGCTACGACGGCGTCGTCGAGCGCACTCCGAACGGCGGCGTCGTCCGCTTCGAGCGTCACCTGCCCTACGCCATCGCCGACGTGTGGGACGCCGTCACCACCCCGGCCCGCCTGGCCGAGTGGTGGCTGCCCTTCCCGGCCGACATCACGGTCGACCTCCGCGAGGGCGGGTCGATGGACTTCGTCGCCTCGGGTGACGAGCCGGTCGAGATCCACTGCACCATCCTGCAGCTCACACCGCCGACGCTGCTGGAGCACACCCACTTCGAGCCCGAGTCGCGCATGCGCTGGGAGCTCGAGTCGGTCGACACCGGCACGGTGCTGCGGCTCACCTACTTCGGACCCGACGCCGACCTGGCCGTCGCCAACAACTACGTCGTCGGTCTGCACATCTCGCTGTCGCGGCTCGAGCCGTCGCTCGCCGGCACGCCCGCCGAGTGGGACTGGGCCGAGTTCGCCGTCGCGCAGACCGCGTACGCCGAACTCGGCTTCTGCGCTCCGGTCGATCCCGCCTGAGGGCCGAGCGCCGACGTCACGCCGACGTCACGAGGCCGCAGGGACGAGTCCCACGATCGCGTCGACGACGACCTCGGGCTGGTCGATCTGGATGTGGTGGCTCGTGTCGGCGACGGTGACCACGCGCCCGACGGTGGACAGCGCGGCCCACTGTTCCTGGCCGAGGTTCCACGTCGACTGCAGTGTCGCTGCCTCGGCCGGGTCGAGGCCGGGCGTCTGACGCTGCTCGGCCGTCATCACGATCATCGGCAGCGAGCCGAGCGACGTGATGTCGGCCACCTCGGCGAAGGCCGACACGGCGTCGAGATGCTCACGGTTCGCCAACGGGTCGGCGAGTCCGACGCCGAAGGTGTGCAACATCGCTCCCGTCTCGTCGCCGGTGGCCACCGCAGCGAGCGCGGCCGGCCAGGTGACCGGGCTGGCGTCGACGAGCAGCAGCCCGACGACCTCCGCCGGGTACTGCGCAGCGAACGTGACGGCTTCGGCGCCGCCGAACGAGTGACCGACGACGACGTACGGGCCGGGCTCATCGGCGACGTCGAGCAACTCGTGCAGGGCGTCGGCCTGGGTGCGGAAGGTCTGCGTCGCCGGAGGCGGATCGCTGGTGCCGGTGCCGAAGCGGTCGTACGAGCACACCCGGGCGGTCGGCTCGACCGCGGCCTCGACGGTGGCCCAGTTCTCGCGGCCCTCCTCGAAGCCGGCGACGAGCAGCACGGTGGTGTCACCCTCGCCGACGCAACGCAGATGGAGCCGCCCGTGCGTGGTGTCGACGAGTCGGTCGACGGGCTCGACGGGACGAGCGACGCGGGCGCCATGGTGGTCGAGGTCGACGAGGCAGCGGGCGCGGTCGACGTCGACGCGAGCGACGATGGTGGTGGACGTGGCGACCGCCGACTCGGTCGACGCGACGTCGACGGACCCGGTGGAACCGTCCGAGGCACCGCACGCCACGGCGGTGAGCGCCAGCGCGGCGAGGGCGGGGAGCAGGGCGCGGTTCATGACGCCACCACCAGTTCGGCCAGGTCGGCGGCGACGGGCATGGGACGCATCGCGGGCACGTTCGCCCCGCCGGTGTTGCCGAGCGGGTAGCGGCGCGACAGCGAGGCGGGTCCGGCGACGGCCAGCCGCCACAGCTGGCCGACGATCTCGCGGGCGTCACCGCGGCGGAGGCCCGCACGCAGCATCGCCGCGTGGGTGACGACGTGGCGCCACGGCATCGGCTGGCTCAGCACGTGGGCTCGTTCGAGATGCCGCCACTCGGCGATCGGATCGCGGACGATCCGGGCGTAGCGGGCGAGGGCACGTTCGGTGCGCCAGGCGGCGGCGACCGTGGTGAGGTCGTCGATCTTGGGTTGACGGGGCAGGAGTGACATGACAGGTCCTTTCGGGAAGGGTTCGGGAAGAAGGGGTTCAGGCCGCGTCGACGTGGTCGATGGAGGTGCTGCGGAACCGCTTGAGGCGCAGGCTGTTGGACACGACGAACACGCTCGACAGGCCCATCGAGGCCCCGGCGATCAGCGGGTTCAGGAGGCCGGCGGCGGCCAGCGGCAGGGCGGCGACGTTGTAGGCGAACGCCCAGAACAGGTTGGTGCGGATGGTGCCGTAGGTGCGCCGCGACAGGCGGATGGCGTCGGCCGCGACGCGCAGGTCGCCGCGCACCAGGGTCAGGTCGCCGGCCTCGATGGCGGCGTCGGTACCGGTGCCCATGGCGATGCCCAGGTCGGCCTGGGCCAGCGCGCCGGCGTCGTTCACGCCGTCGCCCACCATCGCCACGACCCGGCCCTGCGGACTGCAGTCGCACGATGGCGGCGACCTTGTCGGCCGGCAGGACGTCGGCGATGACGGTGTCGATGCCGACCTCGCGGGCGACCGCACGCGCGGCGCGCTCGTTGTCGCCGGTCAGCAGCACCGGCTCGAGGCCGAGCGACCGCAGTTCGGCGACCGCAGCGGCGCTGCTGGGCTTCACCGTGTCGGCGACCACGAGGACGGCGCGGGCGGCACCGTCCCAGCCGGCGACGATCGGCGTGCGGCCGAGCTCCTGGGCGGCGATCATCGCGCCCTCCAGCGTCGGCCGGGATGTCGATGCCCTGGTCGCGCGAGGAACGATGCCGCGCCCGGCGACCACGTCGCGGCCGGCGACGGTGCCGCGGACGCCGAGCCCGGCGGTGTTGACGAAGTCGCGCACCTCGGGCAGCGCGCCGCATCCGGGCGGTCGCCGCGGTGGCGATGGCCTGGGCGATGGGGTGCTCCGAGGCGTCCTCGAGCGCGCCGACCAGCCAGTGCACGTCGTCCAGGTCCACGCCGTCGGCCGGCACCACGTGCAGCAGCGACATGCGACCGGTGGTCACCGTGCCGGTCTTGTCGAGCACGATCGTGTCGACCCGACGGGTCGACTCCAGGATCTCCGGTCCCTTGATGAGGATGCCCAGTCTGTGCGCCTCGGCCGGTGCCGACGAGCAGCGCGGTCGGCGTGGCCAGGCCCAGCGCGCAGGGGCAGGCGATGATCAGCACCGCGACGGCGGCGGTGAACGCGGTGGCCGTGGTCTCGCCGACGCCCAGCCAGAAGCCGAGTGTGGCGATCGCGAGGGTGATGACGACGGGGACGAAGATGCCCGAGACGCGGTCGGCGAGCCGCTGGATGGGCGCCTTGCCGTTCTGCGCGTCGGTCACCAGCCGGGCGATCTGGGCGAGCGCGGTGTCGGACCCGACGCGGGTGGCGACGACGGTCAGCCGGCCGGACGTGTTGACGGTGGCGCCGGCGACGTGGTCGCCTGGGCCGACCTCGATGGGCACGGGCTCGCCGGTCAGCAGCGAGGCGTCGATGGCCGAGGTGCCGAGCTCGACGACGCCGTCGGTGGCGATCTTCTCGCCGGGGCGCACCACGAACCGGTCGCCGACGACCAACTGGTCGACGGGGATGCGCACCTCGGTGCCGTCGCGCAGCACGGCCACGTCCTTCGCGCCGAGGTTCAGCAGGGCGCGCAGTGCGGCGCCCGAGCGGCGCTTGGCGCTGGCCTCGAACGTGCGCCCGGCGAGCAGGAACACGATGACCGCGGCGGCCACCTCCAGGTACAGCTCGTCGCGGCCGGCGCCGCGGGCGAGGCTGAGCGTGAAGCCCATCTTCATGCCCGGTGTGCCGGCCTCGCCCCAGAACAGCGCCTGCACACTCCAGGCGAACGCGGCCAGGGTGCCGACGGAGATGAGCGTGTCCATGGTCGCTGCGCCGTGGCGCAGGTTCATCCACGCGGCGCGGTGGAACGGCCAGGCGCCCCACACCACGATCGGTGCGGCGAGCGTCAGCGTCAGCCACTGCCAGTTCGTGAACTGCAGCGTGTTGATCATCGACAGCAGCAGCACCGGAATGCCGAGCACGAGCGAGCCGATCAGTCGGTGGCGCAGTGCGGCGGGGACGTGCTCGCCCTCGCTCGGCTCGTCGGTGTCGGCGTCGCCGTCGACCGCGGCGGGGGTGCCGCGGTCGACGACGGGTGCCGCGGTGTAGCCGATGGAGCGGATGGTCTCGACCACCGAGTCGACGGTCGCCGATCCGGTGAGCACGACGCTGGCCCGCTCGGTGGCGTAGTTGACGTTCGCCTCCACGCCGTCGAGCCGGTTGAGTTGCTTGGTGATGCGGGCGGCGCACGAGGCGCAGGTCATGCCGCCGACGGTGAGGTCGACGGTGCAGGTGTCGGTCGGTGCAGTGTTCATGGCTCAGTGCTCCATGTCGGTGGCGCCGGTGACGACGCCCTGGTCGAACGTGAACGTCGCGGTGTGGACCACGCCGTGGTGCTGGAAGTCGAAGAACAGGCCGTAGCGGCCGGCTGCGTCGAGCTCGGCGTCGAAGGTGACGCTGCCGTCGGCGGGCGGACCGGCGTCGTGCTCGTCGATCGGGTGGACGTGGGCGTAGGCCAGGTCGCCGCTGCGGATGGCGACGAGGTGTCCGTTCGCGCCGAGGTACGGCTGCAGGTCGGTGACCGGGTGGCCGTCGCGGCTGACGGTGAGCGTCGCCGTCACCTCGCCACCCGAACCACGTTCGACGGCGATGTCGACGTCGTACCCGTCGACCGTGGCGTGTGCCGACGGCTCGGGCAGGACGCTGGGCACGTAGGTGCCCGACACCGACAGGTCGACGCCGAGTGCGAGCCGTGGCCCGCCGGTCACCTGGAAGTCGGTGATGGCCCGGTACGAACCGGCGGGCATCGCGTCGAGCTCGATCGACCAGGTGCCGTCGGCGTCCATCGTCGGGTGCACGTGGTGGTACTCGGTCAGCTCGCGGTTGACGACGATCAGGTGCAGGTCTCGTTCGTGCACGGCGGTGAAGCGGGTGACGGGCCGGCCGTCGGGACCGTCGATCACGAAGCGGAACGGGCCACCGTCGTGGTCGAGCTGCGACGAGGCCGGCTGGAGGCGGTAGCCGTCGCGGGAGGCGAGCACCCCCTGGCCGACGGGCGGCGGTGCGTCGGCGTCGACGGGCGTGGGGTCGGGGCCGATGGTGGCGCCGGCGAGCACGCCGATGGCCAGGGCGACGACCAGGACCAGGGCGAACCCGCCCAGTCGGACGACGAGGCCGGGAATGCGGATGGCAGCGGTGAAGACGTTCATGGGTGGACTCCTCGGGTGGTGATGGAGTCAGCGTCTGCCTAAGGGGTGGCGGGGCGCATCGGGCGACCCCCCTCAGATCTGAGGGGTCGTGCCCGATGTGCTGGTCAGGGCCTCAGACGCATCGTGGGCGGTGGCACGCCGACGTGCCATCCACCGAAGGAGACACGCCATGCACCCGAACCCCTACGTCGTCACGATGATCGACACCGAGCGCCGGCGCGGGCTGCGCGCCCTGATGCACACCCGCCGCCCGTCGCGCCTGGCCCGTCTGCGCGCCTGGCGTCGCCGTTCCCGTTCCCGGGGTGCGGCGTGAGCGCCGTTCGAGCTGCGGCGAGGCCGGTCAGCGCTCGTGGCGCACGACGCGTCCGCCGGTGCGACGTCGTGGTCGTCGGTGGCGGCGCGGCGGGCCTGACCGCGGCGCTGGTCCTGGCCCGGGCGCGGCACTCGGTGGTCGTGGTCGACGACGGCACACCCCGGAACCGCACCGTCGACGAGTTCCACGGGTTCCCCACCCGCGACAGCTCGTCGCCCGCCCGGTTCCGCAGCGACGCGGCGCGCGAGCTGCGCTCGTACGGGGTCGACATCGTGCGCACCGGCGTCACCCGGGCCGCGGGCGCGCAGCAGACGGTGACGCTCGACGTCGCCGACGGCTCGACCGTCGTCGCGTCGTCGCTCGTGCTGGCCACCGGCGTGCGCGACGAGCTGCCGGCCATCGAAGGGCTCGCAGCGCGGTGGGGCCGGTCGGCGTTCAACTGCCCGTTCTGCGACGGATGGGAACACCGCGATCGACCGGTGGTCGTCATCGACGCCGCGCCCGGCACCGACCACCTGGTCGGGCTGCTGCGGTCGTGGACGACCGACGTCACCGTGGTGCCCGCGACCGACGTGGTCGCGCTCATCGGTGACGGCACCACGCTCGACCACGTCCGCCTGCGCGACGGCCGCGTGGTGCACGCCGAGGCGGCGTTCGTGAAGGCGCCGGTGCAGCCGCGCAGCACGATCGCGGTCGAGTTGGGGTGCGCGGTCGACGCCGACGGCTACGTCGTCACCGACGACACGGGCGCGACCACCCACCCGCTGGTGTGGGCCGCGGGCGACGTGCGCCGCCCGCCACCGATGCCGCACCAGGTGGTGCTCGCCGCGGCCGACGGCTCGACCGCGGCGATCGCGATGCACAAGGCGTTCGTCGCCGGTGTGCTGACCGGCTCGCACGGTCGGGGTGGTCAGCTGATGCCGATGCGCTGCGCGACGGCAGCGGCTTCGACGCGGCTCGCCACGCCGAGCTTGCGGAGGATGTTCGACACGTGCACGCTCGCCGTCTTCTCGGACACGTAGAGGGCGGCGCCGATCTGGCGGTTGGTCTGGCCGGCCGCGACCAGCGACAGGACCTCCGCCTCACGGGCGGTCAGGCCCAGGCGGTCCACCGTGCGGTCATCGAGCGCGACGGCCTCGGTGGCCTCGACGCTGATGCGGGTCCGTCCGGCCACCGCGTCGACGTCGGCGAGCAGCGCGGTGGCACCGAGCGCGCTCGCCATCGTGTGCGCGGCCCGAAGCGCGTCCGCGCCGCGGGCGGCGTCGCCCAGCGACACCGCCACCTCGGCCTCGCGCAGGCGGCACGTCGCCACCATCCACGTGTCGCCGAGTTGCTCCACGCCGCGGCCGCGGCCGCCCATGCGTCGGGGTCGGGTGCCAGCAGCAGGGTCAGCATCGCCCGCCCCGTGGCGAGGTGCGCGGCGGGCAGCGGGTCCACGGTGTGTGCGCCCGCGGCGCGCAGGTCGTCCTCGGCCCGGTCGAGCCGGTCACCCAGCCGGCCGGCCAGGTCGGCCACGTCGACCGGGATGCGACGGGCTCGGTCGTCGAGCGCACCTTCGACCGCGGCGTGCACGCTGAGTGCGGCGAAGCACGCGGTCCACATCGCGGTGTTGCCGAGCGACCGTTCCCAGCCGCGTTCGGCGGCGACCGCGGCGTCGTGCCATTCGCGCAGCGCCAGGTGCACCTCGGCAGCGCGGGCGTCGACGAACACCTGGTGGTAGGTGTCGACCACGCGGTCGTGCGAGTCAGCGAGGTGCGCCCTGGCGGCCTCTGCGTCGCCGCGTCGGACGTCGAGCAACGCCGCGGCGAGCAGCAGGCGGGTGCGGCCGGCGTTGAACGCGTCGATGCCGATCGTCAGCCGGTTGGCCAGCACGGTCTGCGCCTCGTCCCAGCGGCCGAGGTGCACCAGGCCCTCCATGGTCAGCGCGTCGAAGTAGGTGCCGAAGCTGCGGTCCAGGCCGGCCAGGCGGGCGTCGGACCCGCCGTCGGCGGCGACCGCGGCCACCTCCTCGAACCGACCGGTGTCGACCAGTGCGTTGCACAGGTAGAGCATGGCCAGCGCGCGCGTCTGCACGGTGGGCGCCGATGCGACGGCCTCGCGGCTGCTCTCCACGCCCAGGTCGGCCTGTCCGCTGTTCACCTGCACCACGCCGAGCACGCGTCGCGACATCGCCCACGCGGCCGGGCTGGTCGGCGTGTGCGCTGGGGTCGGCGAGCACCCGTTCGCTCCATGTGCGCGCCGCGGCGAAGTCGGTGTTCATCAGCGCGGCCTGCCCCAGGCCCGCGGTGGCGGCGACGGAACCGGGGGCGGAGGCGTCGGTGTCCAGTTGCTCGGCGGCGAGGCGGAACTCCACCTCGCTCTCGGCCAGGCGGCCCGACGCCCACAGGAAGCGGCCGAGGCGTTCGTGGCCCCAGGCCGCGCCGCGTGGCGGGGTGCCGAACGTGAACGCGGTGCGGGCCAGTTCGACGCCGCGGTCGTTGCCGATCGCGCCCGAGGCCAGTTCGGCGGCCTGCCACAGCCGCGCGCCGCGGTGCTCGTGGTCCGAGGCGGGCGCGGCCTGGTCCCACAGCTCGAGCGCCCGCTCCAGCTGCTCCAGCGCCACCGCGGGTGCCACGGCTTCGGCGGCATCGGCGGCGGTGAGCAACGCGGTGAACGCGGCGGCGTGGTCGCCCGACTTGTCCAGGTGGAAGGCCAGCCGCCCGGAGGTCTCCAGGCCGAACGTGGCGTCGGCGAGGTGCAGCGACAGCGTGTCGGCGATGCGGCGGTGCAGCCGCTTGCGCTTCGACGGCAGCAGCTGGTCGTAGACCACCTCGCCGATCAGCGCGTGGCGGAACCGATACGCGTCGGTGCCGCGGTCGATGACCACCAGGCGTGCGTCGATGGGTGCGCGCACCGCGGCTTCGACGTCGGCGTCGGTCAGTTCGGCGGCTTCGGCGAGCAGCGCGTGCGGTGCCTCCGACCCGAACACGGCCATCACGTCGAGCAGCTCGCGGCTGCGTTCGTCGAGCGCGTCCAGGTCGGCCGAGATCAGGTCGGACAGCACCTCGGGGATCTCGTCACCCTGCAGGTGCGCAGCCGCGAGCTCGTCGGTGAAGAACGGGTTGCCCTCGCTGCGTTGGAAGATGCGGTCCACCACCGCGGCGTCGACGGTGCCACCGGTGAGCGCGGCGATGCGCGCGGCGACGTCGTCGCGGGTGAGGCCCGACAGGTCGATGCGGCGGACGCGCTCCAGGCGGGTCAGTTCGGCCAGGCGGCGGCGTTGCGCGGCGTTGACGATCGACCCCTTCGAGCGGATGGTGCCGACCAGCAGCACCGCCTCGTCGGCAAGGTTGCGGGCGAGCAGTTCGAACAGGTCCCACGTGGCGCTGTCCGCCCAGTGCAGGTCTTCGATGCCGACGATCACCGGGCCGTCGTCGCTCAGCCGGCCGAGCAGTTCCAGCACGGGCACGAACAGGCCGTCGAGCACGCCGCCGTCGGCGACCGTGGTGGGCGACAGCCAGTCGCGCAGCGACCCCGCGGCATCGTCGGTACCTCCCTCGCCGGCGAGCAGTTCGGGTCGGGCCCGCTGCACCTGGCGCAGCAGGTCGACCAGTGGCGCCAGGGCGACCACTTCGCCGCCCAGCTGCGCGCTGCGGCCCATGAACATCGCCGCACCCGTGCGAGTCGCCGCCTCGGTGATGAGCGTCGACTTGCCGATGCCGGCGTCACCGCTGAGCAGCAGCACCGAGGGGCGTCCGGCCCGCGCGTCGGCGACGGCCTGTTCGATCGCCGTCAGCTCGTCGCGGCGACCCAGGAACTGTCGGCCTTCGGTGGGCATCGACGGGAAAACGTACTGCGAATCGCGAGGGACCTCAGGCGTGTTCGGGGTGGTGAGGCCGGTTGGCGGACGGATCTGAGGGTGGGTGCCCGATGTGCGCCCGCACCCCTTAGGTCGAACGTGGGCGTCGACCAGAAGGGGACCAATCATGACCATGACCACCACCACACTCGACGTGCCGACCACGGCCGTCGCCGACTTCCACCACACGAGCGACGTCCGCCGAGACGCCATCCATCAGCGCCGCTGGTGGATCCTCGGCGTGTTGTGCATGTCGCTGTTCATCGCCGTGCTCGACGACACGATCATGAACATCACCCTGCCGTCGCTGGTGCGCCAGCTCGGCGCGACCACGACGCAGCTGCAATGGATCGTCGACGCCTACGCGTTGGTGTTCGCCGGGCTGCTGCTCGCGGCGGGCAGCCTGGCCGACCGGTTCGGCCGCAAGCCGGCACTGATCGGCGGCCTCGTGCTGTTCGGCGGGTTCTCGGCACTCGCCGCGTTCTCGGGCACGCCCGCGCAGTTGATCGCCACCCGCGGCCTGATGGGCATCGGCGCGGCGATGATCTTCCCGACCACGCTGGCCATCCTGTCCAACGTCTTCACCGACCCGCGTGAGCGGGCCCACGCCATCGGCATCTGGTCGGCGGTCACCGGTGCGGCCGTGGCGCTCGGCCCGATCGCCGGTGGCTTCCTGCTCGAGCACTTCTGGTGGGGTTCGGTGCTGCTCATCAACGTGCCGGTCTGCATCGTGGCCATCACGCTGGGCGTGCGCATCCTGCCCAACTCGAAGGACGAGGCGGCGCACCGGCTGGACATCGGCGGCGTCGTGCTGTCGATCGCATCGATCGGTGCGCTGGTGTACACGATCATCGAGGCCCCGCAGGTGGGCTGGATGACCAGCCACACGCTCATCGGCTTCGCCGTCGCCGCACTCGCCGGTGTGGCGTTCATCTCGTGGGAGCTGAGCACCGAGCACCCCATGCTCGACGTGTCGGTGTTCCGCAACGCCCGCTTCAGTGCGGCCAGCGCCTCCATCGCCGCGGCGTTCTTCGCCCTGTTCGGCTTCATCTTCACCGTCACCCAGTACCTGCAGTTCGTGAAGGGCTACAGCACCCTGGGCGCCGGCATCCGCACGCTGCCGTTCGCGGTGGCGACGGGCTTCGCCGCACCGTTCGCCGTGAAGATGGTCCGCCGGGTGGGCACCCGCTACGTCGTCGGCCGCCGGTCTCGGCGGCGATGGGCATCGGCTTCCTCATCAACTCGACGCTCGTCGCCGACTCGTCGTACGTGACCATCGCGACCGCGATGGTGGTGCTCGGTGGCGGCCTGGGTCTGATCATGGCCCCGGCGACCGAGTCGATCATGGGCTCGCTGCCGGTCGAGAAGGCCGGCGTCGGGTCGGCCGTGAACGACACCACCCGTCAGCTCGGTGGCACGCTCGGCGTGGCCGTCGTCGGTTCGGTGTTCGCCTCGGTCTACGGCGACCGCATCACGACGGCACTCGGCGGCCTGCTGCCCGAGCCGATGATGGCGACGGCCCGCTCGTCGATCGGTGGCGCCTACGCCGTGGCCGACGCTGCGCCCGCCGAAGCCGGCCAGGCCATCCGTGCCGCGGCGTCGGATGCGTTCCTCCACGGGTTCTCCCGAGGTGCGGTGCTCACCGCCGCCGTCTCGTTCGTCGGTGCCGTCGTCGCCATGGCGTTCCTCCCCGCCACGGCGCCGGAGGTGCCGATGCACGGAGAGGAGGCGTGATCCTCGCCGCGAGCGCCCCGCTCCTGCTGGCCGGCGTGCTGCTGGCCGCAGGGGTGGGCCTCGCGCCCGCCCTGTTCGCCACCCTGATCGCGACCACCCTGGCCGTCACGATCACCGGCCTGGCGACCGCCCGTTCGGCCCGACCGTGACCCGGTCGGGCCGTCCCGCGCCCGAACTCAAGTTCCTGGTGAACCAGCCGCGCGAACTTAAGTTCCTGGTGAACACCGCGAACTCAAGTTCTGCGGGTCCACTCGTCACGGGTGATCGCGTACTCCACGCCACCCTCGTCCTGGCCGGGGACGTCGGTCATCCAGTCGATGTCGAACGAGCGGACGAGCCGCATGCCGACCTTCTCCATCACCCGTCGCGAGCCGATGTTGACGGCCATCGTGCTCGCGGTGATGCGCCTCGCGCCCAACGCGCCGAAGCCGCGGTCGAGCAACGCCAGCGAGCCCTCCGTGGCGAATCCTCGGCCCCATGCCGCACGGTGCAGGCGGTAGCCGAGCTCGGGCTCGAGCGGGTCGGCGTGCTCCTCGGGGCGGAGGTGGAACCAACCGAGGAAGTCACCGGTGGCTGCCTCGATGGTGGCCCAGAACCCGTAGCCCGGAGCGCGGTCCTCGTAGCCGAGCCACCAGTCGAGCGTCTCGGCGAGCTCGTCGCGATCGACCGGCGCGTCGTTGTCGATGTACCGCTTCACGCCGGGCTCGCTGTCCAGTGCGACGAGCAGGTCGAGGTCGTCGACCGTGAACTGCCGGAGCACCATGCGCTCGGTCTCCAGGTACACGTCCATGCGTCAGGGGTGGCTGGGGGAGGGCTCGTCGTCGTCGGTCTCGAAGGCGAGCTCGTCGACGTAGCACCACCACCACTCCTCACCCGGTTCGTACGAGCGGATGATCGCGTGACCGGTGTCGTGGAAGTGGGCGGTGGCGTGGCGGTTCGGTGAGCTGTCGCAGCAGCCGACGTGGCCGCAGCTCATGCACATCCGCAGGTGCACCCACAGCCCGCCCATGCGCAGGCAGTCCTCGCAGCCGTCGCTGGAGGGACTCACGTCGGCGATGGTGGCGAGGTGGCCGCAGGTCTGATCGTCGGAGGTCATCGGGGGACTCCTCGGTGCTCGGGGAACCCGATGGTAGGTCCGCCCGAAGTGGGGTGCGCGCGGCGGGCAGCGCCGGTATGTTCGCCACTGTCGGCGGACCTCACGAGGTCGCCGACGGATCGAAGCGCTCGCTTCCACGAACGGAGCCCGCCACGGGTGCGGCTCCGCAGCGAACTCGAACCACGGAGGCGACCCATGTCGCACACGTCCATTCGTCGAACCATCGCGGCCGCGGCCGCCCACATCGAAGCGGTGCGCTGATGGCCATCTGCTACTTCTGCGATCGGGAGATGACCACTGCCGACTCGTGCACCGCGACCGCGCTCGACCATGGGGGACGCCGGGTCGCGCTGTGGCCGTACGGCAAAGGCCCCGGCGACCGGCAGGGCGGGCCGCGGTGCGGCGATTGCGGGGTGAGGCGCGGTGGCCATCACCACCCCGGCTGCGACCTGCAGCGTTGCCCCCTCTGCCGCGGTCAGCTGCTGTCGTGCGACTGCCTGTACGAGGACGACTACGACGACGAGGATGACGACGACGACTGGCGGTACCCGGCGCCGCCACGGGAGCCGTTGGGCGTCGACGCCGCCGGCAATCCGACCGAGCGGCTGATGTTGGGCGATCAGGAGGTCATCCTCCACCACGGTGACGTGCCCGAGTCGGACCGCACGGTGGTCAAGGGCATCCCGTGCACGACGGCGCTGCGGACGCTCATCGACTGCGCACCCGACATGACACAGGCCCACTTGCTGCACACGTTGTACGACTTCCTGGAGCGGGAGCTGTTCACGGTTCCCGAGGCCTGGCAGCGCATCCGCGAGCCCGACATGGCGAAGCATCCCGGTGCCGCGCTGTTGGGGAAGGTGCTGCCCCCGCACGCAGCCTGACTCGTCGACGCTGCCGTACGCTGCGGATCGATGAAATGCATCGGTCTGCTCGGTGGAATGAGCTGGGAGTCGTCGATCGAGTACGAGCGCATCATCAACGAGGAGGTGCGCGCCCGTCTGGGCGGGGTGCACTCGGCCGACCTGGTGATCCGCTCGTTCGACTTCGCCGAGGTCGAGGCGTTGCAGCAACGCGACGACTGGGACGCGGCGGGGCGGCTGCTGGCCGACGCCGCTCGTGCGCTCGCCGGGGCAGGGGCGGAGCTGCTGGTGTTGTGCACCAACACGATGCATCAGGTGTTCGAGGCGATCGAGTCGGCCACCGACGTGCCGGTGCTGCACATCGTCGACGCCACCGCGGCTGCGATCAGCCGAGACGGCCTCCGCACGGTGGGCCTGCTGGGCACCCGGTACACGATGGAGCGCCCGTTCTACCGCGAGCGCATGGAGCAGCTGCACGGCATCCACGTCGAGATCCCCGACGACGACGAGCGGACCGTCATCCACGACGTGATCTACGACGAGCTGGTGCGCGGTGTGGTGCGCGACGAGTCCCGCGAGCGCTACCTCGCCGCCATCGACCACCTCGTCGAACGCGGCTGTGAGGGCATCATCGCCGGCTGCACCGAGATCGAACTGCTGGTGCGACCCGAGCACGTGTCGGTGCCGTACTACGCCACGACCCGCCTCCACGCGCTCGCTGCCGTCGACGCGGCCCTGGCGCCCTGAGCCGATGGGCTCGCAAGCGGGACCAGCGCCATCGACCAGTCCTGGCCCGGTGACGGGCCGCGCTGGCGGACCGTGGCGATCGTCATGGCGGTCGCCGGCGTCGCGATGCTCCCGCTCGCCACCGAAGGCGTCGCCCTCTACCTGTACGCGTTCCCGCTGTTCGGTATCGGCATCCCCTACGTCATCCAGTTCCGTTCCTTCCTCACCCGGGCCTGGTGGGTCACGTTCGTCGCGATCACGCCGCTCAGCGTCGTGGCACTGGCGCTCGAGTGGCCGTTCAGCGGGCACGTGCTGTGGAACGTCCTCTTCCTCGCGCACGCCGTGGCGGTCGTTCGCTCGCGCGTCTGGATGTGGGTCTTCGTCGCATCCCTGGTGCACCTGATCACCTTGAAGGCCATCTTCCAGACGTCCAGCGATCTGGTCGGCGCGGTCCTGTCGGCGGCCGTCGCCGGGGTGATCCTGCTCGTGTTGTGGCGCGTTGGCGAACTGGAGCACCGCCCCACCGTCCGCGCCCTTGCGCCGCCTGTGGAAGCATGAACCGACAGTCGTCCGCCGGCAGCGCAGCGTTCAGTTCCTGCGGCGGCTTCAGCGATGGGAGACGGAAATGACGACGTACGAGTTCATCTCCGGTACGGGTTCGTTGGTCGACGAGCACGGCACGTTGATCCAGGTGCAGCCGGGATGTCGACTCAGCAACGCTGCCGGATGGCTGCATCGCACGCTCGCGGGCACCAACATCCGTGTCGTGCTCGGCACCGATCGCCCCTACAGCGAGTGGACGCGGCCGATCGACAAGGACCCCGCCGACCGTCCTGTCGAGCTCGCGGTCTGACGCCAGCCGAGGAACGTGAACGTGATCCGCGTCGCTCACCTGGACGACGGCGTCGCCTGTGTGACGCTGTGCCGGCCTGCGAAGAAGAACGCACTCTCCATCGAGTTCCGCGACGCGGTGTCCGATGCCTTCGATCGACTCGTCGCGGATGCCGACGTGAAGGTGATCATCATCACCGGTGACGGCCCGGTGTTCAGTGCCGGCTTCGATCTGGCCGAGTTCGCGGACCCCGACCCGGCACTTCAGCGTCGCCTGTGGAGCTCCAGCGATCGCTTCCACCACACCGTGCTGCGCTGCCCGATCCCGGTGGTCGCTGCGGTGAACGGTCCGGCCATTGCAGGCGGCTTCGACCTGGCGGTCCTGGCCGACGTGCGCATCGCGTCGACGGAGGCGCGGTTCGCCCACGTCGAGCACACCTTCGGTGACGTCGTGTATCGGCCGTTGCGCGAGATCGTCGGTGGGGGTATCGCTCGCGACCTCGTGCTGACGGGCCGCAATGTCGACGCCTCGGAGGCATTACGAATCGGGCTGGTCAGTCAGGTCGTTCCCGTCGACGAGCTGCTGGCGACGGCCACACAGGTCGCACGCACCATCGCCGTCGCGCCGCGGGACATCCTGCAGCGCACCAAGGCGAAGATCATCGCCGCCACGGCCATTCCGGACGACGTCGCCACGCTCGATCTGTGAGCAGACGGCAGCAGCGTCCGTCACTCGCTCTCCCGAGCGACCACTACTGTTCGATCCTCACAACTTTGGGGGCAGCATGACTCGACACGACGTGGTGATCGTCGGAGGCGGCATCGCCGGCGGGGCACTTGGTGCCATGCTCGCCAGCGCAGGCGTCGACGTGTTGGTGCTCGAGCGGGTGCGCGAGTTCAAGGACCGCGTGCGTGGCGAGTACATGCAGCCGTGGGGCGCGGCCGAGATGATGCGCATCGGCGTCGATCAGGTGCTGCTCGACGCCGGCGGTGGCTGGTGCCGGTCGATCATCCGCTACGACGAGCTGGTCGAGCCGGCCCAGGCCGAGGCGACGGCCATCGACCTGACGGCGTTCCCCGGTGGCGCACCCGGTGCGTTCTGCGTCGGCCATCCGGAGGCCAGCGACGCGCTCAACGTTCACGCCGGCGCCTGCGGTGCCACCGTCGTTCGCGGCGTCGAGTCGGTCGAGATCACGGCTGGGCTGTCGCCGCGGGTTCGGTGGACGGTCGACGGAACGGTCGAGGAGGCCGAGTGTCGGCTGATCGTCGGCGCCGACGGGCGTCAGTCCTCTGTGCGGCGGACGCTCGGGATCGAGCTCGACGGCGTCGAGTCGCAGTTGGTGCTGGGCGGCATGCTCGTGCGCACCGACGACTGGTTGGAGGACGCAGCCGTCATCGGCACGGAGGACGACCGGCACTTCCTGGCGTTCCCTCGTCCCAACGGCTACGTGCGGCTCTACGACGCGCGCGTGCCGTCCGACCGCACGGCCGGACCCGACCGGGCCCGCCACATGCTCGAGGGCTTCCGTCTGTCGTGCGTGCCGAACAGCGAGGCGCTCGCCACCGCGGTGCCCGCCGGTCCCTGCGGGTACTTCCAGGGGACCGACACGTGGACCGAGATGCCGGCGGCGGACGGTGCGGTGCTCATCGGTGATGCCGCGGGATGGAACGACCCGATGATCGGCTGCGGGCTGAGCATCGCCCTGCGCGACGTGCGCATCGTCGGTGAGACGCTGCTGGAGAGCGACGACTGGTCGACGGACGCATTCCGCCCCTACGCCGAGGAACGCATGGAGCGCCTCCGCCGGCTCAGGATGTCGGCCCACCTCACCACGGAACTCGAGTGCACCTTCACCCCGGAGGGTCGCGCCCGACGCGAGCGGGCTGCGGAACTGATGGGCACCGACTCGCGCATCTTCGCGATCCGGGCCTGCTCGCTGGTCGGGCCCGAGGTGTTCCCCGACGAGTGCTTCACCGACGACGCGATGGAGCTCGCGCTGGCCTACTCCTGACGGGGACGCTGTCAGCTTCGGCGGCAGTAGTCCACCGCTGCGCAGAGCGTGCTGATCAGGCGCATCTCGTCCACGTTGCGGGCGCGGCTGTTGAGGAGCTCGTCCGTGCACACGATGAAGGCCAGGCACTTCGCTCGGCTCAGCGCGACGTTCAGACGGTTGCGCGAAAACAGGAAGTCGGCGTCGCGCGGCATGTTCTCGGCGTCCGAAGTCGTCATCGTGAAGAACACCACAGGAGCCTGCTGCCCCTGGAACTTGTCGACCGTGCCGACTCGCACCGCATCGAGCCGGGCATCGGCGAGCGCTGCACGCAGCAAACGCACCTGGTCGTTGTACGGGGCGACGACCATCATGTCGCCGGCGGTGAGATCGGACTTCACGCCCTTCGTGTCGGTCCAAGTGCGTCCGATGAGCTCGGCGATCGCCGCGACCACGATGGCCGCTTCCTCGATCGACTCGGTGGAGCGATCGCTGTGGGTCGCCTGCAACCATCGCAGGCCAGTGCCGACCTCGGTGCCCTGGAGCGAGCACGTCGAGTGCGAGGTGAGTCGACCCTCGTAGATCTCGTCGGAGATGAACGTGCACACGTCGGGGTGCATTCGCCAGGTCACGCTCAGGAACACGCCGCGGTCATCGGGCACGGTCGCGTGCTCCAGACCGATGGCGTGCTCGAGGACGCTCGCCCCGGCGCCGTCCGGGTGCGAGGCCTGCGACACCTGGGACAACTGCAACGGGTCGCCGAGCAGCACCACGTTGTGCGCAGACCGTGATGCGGCGAGCGCGTCGGCCAAGCCGAGTTGGCCGGCCTCGTCGACGATCAGGACGTCGACCATGCCGTCCGACATTGCGTCGCTGGCGAACAGCCACGTTGTACCGGCGACGACGTTGAACTGGTCTTTGGCGCACACCTTGTTGTCGGCGGTCTCGGTGATGTTCGGGAACGAAGGCGGCTCACCACCCTTGCGGACGACTCGGAGCAGCTCGAGTTCGCCCGCCTTGGCGCACTCGTCGTCGAGCTCCTGCAACATGTTGTCGATCGCGGCGTGGCCCATCGCGGTGATCCCTACCCGTTTGCCCGCCTTCACGAGCGCTCGAATGATGTGCGCGCCGGTGTACGTCTTGCCCGTGCCGGGTGGACCTTGGATCGGCACGTAGCCATGGTCGAGCTCCGACACCCATCGACAGATGCTGTCGATGTCGTCGGCGAAACGCCCGTCGGGGGGACCTCCACCTGGGGCGAATGTCGGGCCACTGGATCGGAGCAGGGAATCCGCCACGGACGGAGCGAGTGTGCCGTCGAGCAGTCGATCGGCGAGGTCGGACAGTGTCGACGGTTTCGGGTGCGGCGGCACCCAGGTGTTGAGTGCCACGGAGGTGGGGTGCACGCCCCGCTCGTCGGCTTTGGCTGTCCACACGAAACTGATGATCCGGGCATCGCGATCGACCTCGGCCACATCGAGCCAGCCGACGGTGACGTCATCGATGCGACAACACACCTTCGAACCTCGAGTGTTCATCGATGGATCGAGGCCGTTGCCGACGGTCTGCGCGGGGTAGCGGTAGACCGCCGCGGGCGCGGTCAACGCCGTTCCCCTCGCACCCAACCGAGGCCTCATCTCGCGGAACTCCAGGCCGGTGAGACACTCCGGGTCATCCGCGTTGGCATCCGCGTCGCGGTCGAGCTTCGCGATCAACTTCGCCGTGTTGGCGCGACCTTCGCGGAGCCAGTAGCCGAGCAGATCGCCCAGCAGATGCTCGGCCGTCCCGGCCGGGAATGCCGTCAGTCGCTGCGACCTGTTCGTCGATGTCGGGGTAGTTCGAGTCGGGGAGCTCGAGTTGCGCCGCCGCGCCACTCGACCGCTCGTCGCGGTGTTCGACCAGCCAGTCGCGCAACGCCAGCGTGGCCTGCACGTCGTCTTCGTTGTACACGGCGATCGCATCCAACTCAGCGGCGTCCTTGGTGGTCGTGTAGTGCTCGTACCGCACGACTGCGCCTGCGCCCTGGTCGATCTCGTGGTCGCGTTCGTAGCCGGTGAGCCGCTCGATGTGCTTGAGTCCGTAGCGACTCGACGCCGACCTGCAGGCGTTGCGCACCACGATCGCAGCAGGTCGACGAACAGTCCCGTCTCGATCAGCTGCTGCGAGTAGGTGTTGGTCGACGCCGTGCTCAGCTGCCAGTCGCCTCGAGCGCACGATCGTTCGGTGTGGTTGTAGTGGTAGACGTGCATGCCCGGGTACTGCGCGCGGCGGGCGGCGAAGTACTCGATGAGCGCCTGCGCCTGCGTCGCCTCCTCGCCTTGTCGTGCGCCCAGCGTGCGTCGTACTTCCACTCGCCACCGGAGCCTTCGTCGAGCAGACCGAACAGGAAGAACAGCCCCGGTCGGCGCGCCAGAACGGGTGACCCTCGTAGTCGAGGAACACGTCGCCGTCGTCCGGCGCCGGCAGCGCCGCGAAGCCGGCGACACGCTCGTCGTCGGTCGGATCGGGCAGGGGATTATGCGGAGGCACCGCGTCCGCGGGCAACCCGCGTGCCCGCAACTGCAACGCGGCCTGTGAGCGAAGCCGCGCCTGACGCTCAGGCTGGAGCGCGGCCACCTCGCCAGCGTTCGCGGCCAAAGCCGCCAAGGTGGTGACCGTTGCCGACTCCAGCTTCTCGATCTCGGCGCGGCGGATGCCGGCCACGAACTGCAACGAGTCGGCGTCGCGCCACACCTGCTCGCAAGTGCCCGCGAACTCGCAGAACTCACAGTGGCTGCACTTCACCGGCGCCGTCGCGGTGCCGTCGTCGGGCGGATCCATCGCTCGCGCCAACTGGCTCTTCAGTCGACGCCAGTAGGCGATCACCTCGTGCAGGCGAATCTGCTCGATTCTTCCCGAGCCGAGCCAGATGTGCACGTCGGTCGGC